>NZ_CP089848.1:0-2400000 GCF_021266465.1 Paralcaligenes sp. KSB-10
CTGGCGCTTTGAGCGGCGCACGATTGCATTGTCGCTTTGGGATAGACCCTGCTCGTACATGACGAACGGCCTGCCGCAGTAAATGCGGCAGTAAAAAGAATAATCGCGGTGTCTGGAATGACTTGACCACTGAAGGGGGGATTTTGGACAAGGCCTTTCTCGAGCGGTACGTGGGAGTGGCCGTTATGAGCTGGCGCGGCTGAAGTTGGGCGGTTTATTGTGGCTGGCCGTGGGGCTGTTTTTTGTGGTGCCTATTTGGGTTTCTTAAGGCGCGGGGGTGGCGGCCCAGGCGGGGTGGGGCTCGCCTCGTCCGGTCCTGGCTTTGCCAGGACTGCCCGCGGCCGGCGCCTGGATCGGGCGGTCGCGGAACTCGCGTCGTCCACAGCCCCCCGGGCTGTGGACACCCTTGACGCTCAAACAGCCCTCCCTTGCATCCCGATCCAGGCGCCGGCCGCGGCGGACTCAAGCTCGCCCACCCCGCCTGGGCCGCCACCCCCGCTGGCGTCGGGGCATTTTGCGCGAGTGCACGCTAGCGTGGCTCTAGGTGAGCGTACAGGGCCGGTCCGTGGGGGTAGCCGTGGAAACTGTTCGCGGCGGGGTGGTTTTTTGCGGACTGGTTAAAAAAAGATTTTAGGTGCGTGGATTGGTTTCAAATCAAGGGCTTAGGTGCGGCGCAAGGGGGTCGGGACGGGGCGGGGGCGAACTGGGTTTGCGCGGGGGTTAAAAGGCGTGCTATAGTGGCGTTCTTTCGCAGCCCACACATCAGGGTTAACCCTTAAATGAGGCGGTTGCGGGAAGGCAGTGCAGCGGGACCCGGTGAGTGCCAGGCAGGCTTTTCGAAGCGGCCCGGCCTGGCGGGGGAAGGAGGGGACGGCAGCAGGAGTCAAGGCCGTGGGACGTACGCCCGGGATCGGGATGAGCCAGCAGGCCAAACGATTCGAGGCGCGGTACAGCGACTTGACAGGCTTAAAAAACTCCTTCATAATCTCGTTTCTCTGCTTCTGGAACAACGCCGCGATTAACGCGGGGCTGGGTCAGGCGGCAGGACTGAATACATAGTACCGAATACGCAGTACCGTAGTATGGACAGGAAGTTTGACGATTTCATGTCATTGCTCTTTAACAATTTAACAGCCGATAAGTGTGGGCGCTTGGAATGAGTGTGCAGCCTTTCTCACGAGAGGTCGCGAAATTTATATCAAGTGCTCGCACAAATGAAGAAGTAAGGTTTGAAGAAATTTGAACCGGTCTTTTTCTTTGAGCGAAACGCGACGTATGACCACTGGCTCCTTTGGGGGCCGGATGGAAATTACGATTTTTATACAGAGATTGAACTGAAGAGTTTGATCCTGGCTCAGATTGAACGCTAGCGGGATGCTTTACACATGCAAGTCGAACGGCAGCGCGAGAGAAAGCTTGCTTTTTCTTGGCGGCGAGTGGCGAACGGGTGAGTAATATATCGGAACGTGCCCAGTAGCGGGGGATAACTACGCGAAAGCGTGGCTAATACCGCATACGCCCTACGGGGGAAAGGGGGGGATCGCAAGACCTCTCACTATTGGAGCGGCCGATATCGGATTAGCTAGTTGGTGGGGTAAAGGCCCACCAAGGCGACGATCCGTAGCTGGTTTGAGAGGACGACCAGCCACACTGGGACTGAGACACGGCCCAGACTCCTACGGGAGGCAGCAGTGGGGAATTTTGGACAATGGGGGCAACCCTGATCCAGCCATCCCGCGTGTGCGATGAAGGCCTTCGGGTTGTAAAGCACTTTTGGCAGGGAAGAAACGGCGCTCTTTAATACGGGGCGCAACTGACGGTACCTGCAGAATAAGCACCGGCTAACTACGTGCCAGCAGCCGCGGTAATACGTAGGGTGCAAGCGTTAATCGGAATTACTGGGCGTAAAGCGTGCGCAGGCGGTTCGGAAAGAAAGATGTGAAATCCCAGGGCTCAACCTTGGAACTGCATTTTTAACTCCCGAGCTAGAGTATGTCAGAGGGGGGTAGAATTCCACGTGTAGCAGTGAAATGCGTAGAGATGTGGAGGAATACCGATGGCGAAGGCAGCCCCCTGGGATAATACTGACGCTCATGCACGAAAGCGTGGGGAGCAAACAGGATTAGATACCCTGGTAGTCCACGCCCTAAACGATGTCAACTAGCTGTTGGGGCCTTCGGGCCTTGGTAGCGCAGCTAACGCGTGAAGTTGACCGCCTGGGGAGTACGGTCGCAAGATTAAAACTCAAAGGAATTGACGGGGACCCGCACAAGCGGTGGATGATGTGGATTAATTCGATGCAACGCGAAAAACCTTACCTACCCTTGACATGTCTGGAATCCTTAAGAGATTAGGGAGTGCTCGCAAGAGAACCGGAACACAGGTGCTGCATGGCTGTCGTCAGCTCGTGTCGTGAGATGTTGGGTTAAGTCCCGCAACGAGCGCAACCCTTGTCATTAGTTGCTACGAAAGGGCACTCTAATGAGACTGCCGGTGACAAACCGGAGGAAGGTGGGGATGACGTCAAGTCCTCATGGCCCTTATGGGTAGGGCTTCACACGTCATACAATGGTCGGGACAGAGGGTCGCCAACCCGCGAGGGGGAGCCAATCCCAGAAACCCGATCGTAGTCCGGATTGGAGTCTGCAACTCGACTCCATGAAGTCGGAATCGCTAGTAATCGCGGATCAGCATGTCGCGGTGAATACGTTCCCGGGGTCTTGTACACACCGCCCGTCACACCATGGGAGTGGGTTTTACCAGAAGTAGTTAGCCTAACCGCAAGGGGGGCGATTACCACGGTAGGATTCATGACTGGGGTGAAGTCGTAACAAGGTAGCCGTATCGGAAGGTGCGGCTGGATCACCTCCTTTTAGAGCGACGCACACGAAGCGAAAGCGTCCACGCTTATCGGCTGTTAGCAGCAAGACATGGTTACCCATCCACGGGAAGTTGGGTCAGTAGCTCAGTCGGTTAGAGCACCGTCTTGATAAGGCGGGGGTCGTTGGTTCGATTCCAACTTGACCCACCACGGATTTGAGAGAGGGGGGATTAGCTCAGCTGGGAGAGCACCTGCTTTGCAAGCAGGGGGTCGTCGGTTCGATCCCGTCATCCTCCACCACTGAATTTGGGGTTGTGGGGTGAGGGAAGGTAGTCATGTTGGAAGCGGGTTATCCGAGCGGATAACGAAGAGCGTCCTGGTTCGTGAGAGTCAGGGGGTTGTTCGTTAGGCGTTGGAGCCTGACGGCTGTTTTGTTCTTTAACAATCTGGAAGAAGCACAACAAAATGTATTTATGGGTGCATGGTCTCTGAAGTAGGGAGGCGATGCGCGCGCAGAAAGTACGGGTTGTGATTGCATTATATTTTTTGTTCAATAGTTCTCAATACGCGAGTGGGTGCGAATCCATGAGCGGCGTTGAAATGATGAACGGCACAAACGCGAATACTCAGTAGTAAATATAGCGACGTTCTATAGCCGATAGCGTTATAGGATCAAGCGACTAAGTGCATATGGTGGATGCCTTGGCGATCACAGGCGATGAAGGACGTGGTAGTCTGCGAAAAGCGACGGGGAGCTGACAAACGAGCTTTGATCCGTTGATGTCCGAATGGGGAAACCCACCGCAGCAATGCGGTATCTCACACTGAATACATAGGTGTGGCGAAGCGAACCGGGTGAACTGAAACATCTCAGTAACTCGAGGAAAAGAAATCAACCGAGATTCCGATAGTAGCGGCGAGCGAACTCGGAACAGCCTTGACGATTTAACACACACGATAATCGAACGGAATGGAAAGTCCGGCCATAGCAGGTGATAGCCCTGTAGATGAAATCGTGGGTGTGGAACTAAGCGTCAGACAAGTAGGGCGGGACACGTGAAATCCTGTTTGAAGATGGGGGGACCATCCTCCAAGGCTAAATACTCGTGATCGACCGATAGTGAACCAGTACCGTGAGGGAAAGGCGAAAAGAACCCCGGAAGGGGAGTGAAATAGATCCTGAAACCGTATGCATACAAACAGTAGGAGCCTCATTTATGGGGTGACTGCGTACCTTTTGTATAATGGGTCAGCGACTTACATTCAGTGGCAAGCTTAACCGAATAGGGGAGGCGTAGCGAAAGCGAGTCCGAATAGGGCGATTCAGTCGCTGGGTGTAGACCCGAAACCAGGCGATCTATCCATGGTCAGGTTGAAGGCACGGTAACACGTGCTGGAGGACCGAACCCACTAATGTTGAAAAATTAGGGGATGAACTGTGGATAGGGGTGAAAGGCTAAACAAGCCTGGAAATAGCTGGTTCTCTCCGAAAACTATTTAGGTAGTGCCTCGCGTGATTACTGCAGGGGTAGAGCACTGTTATAGCTAGGGGGTCATGGCGACTTACCAACCTATGGCAAACTCCGAATACCTGCAAGTACAGCGCGGGAGACAGAGCACCGGGTGCTAACGTCCGGACTCAAGAGGGAAACAACCCAGACCGCCAGCTAAGGTCCCTAACTATGGCTAAGTGGGAAACGAAGTGGGAAGGCATAGACAGTCAGGAGGTTGGCTTAGAAGCAGCCATCCTTTAAAGAAAGCGTAATAGCTCACTGATCGAGTCGTCCTGCGCGGAAGATGTAACGGGGCTAAGCCATAGACCGAAGCTGCGGATGTGTGTCCTTCGGGACATACGTGGTAGGAGAGCGTTCTGTAAGCCTGTGAAGGTCGCTTGAGAAGGCGGCTGGAGGTATCAGAAGTGCGAATGCTGACATGAGTAGCGATAAAGGGGGTGAAAAGCCCCCTCGCCGTAAGTCCAAGGTTTCCTGCGCAACGTTCATCGGCGCAGGGTGAGTCGGCCCCTAAGGCGAGGCAGAGATGCGTAGCTGATGGGAAACAGGTTAATATTCCTGTACCGTCGTAGAATGCGATGGGGGGACGGATTGCGAAAGATCATCGGGGTGTTGGACGTCCCCGTTGCGGCATCGAAGAAGGCGCTTAGGTAAATCCGGGCGCGTAATTCAAGGGTGTTGCACGAGTGAACTTTGGTTCGCGAAGTGATTGGAAGTGGTTCCAAGAAAAGCCTCTAAGCTTCAGTTCTACGAGACCGTACCGCAAACCGACACAGGTGGACGGGATGAATATTCCAAGGCGCTTGAGAGAACTCAGGAGAAGGAACTCGGCAAATTGATACCGTAACTTCGGGAGAAGGTATACCCCGGTAGTGTGAAGGGCCTGCGCCTGGAGCATGATGGGGTCGCAGAGAATCGGTGGCTGCGACTGTTTATTAAAAACACAGCACTCTGCTAAGACGAAAGTCGACGTATAGGGTGTGACGCCTGCCCGGTGCCGGAAGGTTAAGTGATGGGGTGCAAGCTCTTGATCGAAGCCCCGGTAAACGGCGGCCGTAACTATAACGGTCCTAAGGTAGCGAAATTCCTTGTCGGGTAAGTTCCGACCTGCACGAATGGCGTAACGATGGCCACACTGTCTCCTCCTGAGACTCAGCGAAGTTGAAGTGTTTGTGATGATGCAATCTACCCGCGGCTAGACGGAAAGACCCCATGAACCTTTACTGTAGCTTTGCATTGGACTGTGAACCGGCCTGTGTAGGATAGGTGGGAGGCTTTGAAGCGGCGTCGCTAGATGTCGTGGAGCCAACCTTGAAATACCACCCTGGTTTGTTTGCGGTTCTAACCTTGGCCCGTTATCCGGGTTGGGGACAGTGCATGGTGGGCAGTTTGACTGGGGCGGTCTCCTCCTAAAGTGTAACGGAGGAGCTCGAAGGTACGCTAGGTACGGTCGGAAATCGTGCTGATAGTGCAATGGCATAAGCGTGCTTGACTGTGAGACTGACAAGTCGAACAGGTGCGAAAGCAGGACATAGTGATCCGGTGGTTCTGAATGGAAGGGCCATCGCTCAACGGATAAAAGGTACTCTGGGGATAACAGGCTGATACCGCCCAAGAGTTCATATCGACGGCGGTGTTTGGCACCTCGATGTCGGCTCATCTCATCCTGGGGCTGTAGCCGGTCCCAAGGGTATGGCTGTTCGCCATTTAAAGAGGTACGTGAGCTGGGTTTAAAACGTCGTGAGACAGTTTGGTCCCTATCTGCCGTGGGCGTTGGATACTTGACGGAGCCTGCTCCTAGTACGAGAGGACCGGAGTGGACGTACCGCTGGTGTATCGGTTGTCATGCCAATGGCATTGCCGAGTAGCTATGTACGGAAGAGATAACCGCTGAAGGCATCTAAGCGGGAAACTCGTCTGAAGATTAGGTATCCCGGGGGCTAGACCCCCTGAAGGGTCGTTCGAGACCAGGACGTTGATAGGTCAGGTGTGGAAGCGCAGTAATGCGTTAAGCTAACTGATACTAATTGCCCGTGCGGCTTGATCCTATAACCCTGTTGGTTATACGTGAGAGTGCCGTTCAAACAAAGAAAAGTCGTACCGTGAGGTGAACCGGTACGCACACACTGAGCTGCGGCTCAGTATCGCGGCCCGTACCGCTATCCAGACATACATCACCTTGAAGGCGCGGCCTTCGAGGGTGCTTCTTCCCAGATTCGTTGGCTGTGGGCGTAACCGCCCGCACCAACACCCGGTTACGCTTGACGACCATAGCGAGGTGGTCCCACTCCTTCCCATCCCGAACAGGACCGTGAAACGCCTTTGCGCCGATGATAGTGGACGTACGTCTGTGAAAGTAGGTCATCGTCAGGCTCTTATCTGTACCAATCGCCCCGACAGGCTCAACCCTGCCGGGGCGTTTGCCTTTTCCGCACCTGTAGCCGCAACTCGGCTGCGCGTGCCGGGCCCCTATCCCAACACCACTTATAAAAAAGTATCCGGGACTCGCTCTTGGGCTGCAAGCGCCCGGCCTGGACCTCTTGATCCTGAAGCCTGATCGTCTTACGCTCCTTCACGGTCTCGATGCGCGCTGCACTGTAAGCGTCTGCCGAACACACCTTGATGGAGCGTAGCGATCGGGACGATAGTTCCCACTTGTTTTTAGTGGGGACTATTCATGGATCCAAACCCTTCAGTCCAGCGGCCCGCGCGGCGCAAGCACAGCAAGGCTCTCAAGGCACAGATTCTTCAGGCTTGTGAGCAGCCTGAGGCTTCGGTCGCGGGCATCGCCATTGCACACGGCCTGAACCCGAACATGGTGCAGCGCTGGCGCCGCGAAGCCAGGCGCGGTGAACTGACACTGTCGGACGCGCCGGCGTTTATTCCTGTCGTTGCCACGGCGGGCTGCGCGATGAGCACACACCACAGCGCACAGACTGCGTCGGTGGCCATCGAGGTTCAACTGCAATGGGGGAGCTTGCAAGCGCGGGTGAGCTGGCCCGCACAGGCCGCTGGCGAGTGCGCCGCCTGGCTGCGGGAACTGTTTCGGTGATCCGCATCGAGAGAATCTGGTTAGCCGTCGAACCCGTGGACATGCGTAGTGGCATGGATCGGCTGTTGGCTCGTGTCGTGGAAGTCTTCGGTGCCTCACAGCCGCATCACGCCTATGTGTTTGCCAACCGCCGGGGCACACGACTGAAGGTGCTGGTGTGCGATGGCTTCGGCCTCTGGCTGGCCGTGCGCCGCTTGCACCAGGGCAGTGTGCACTGGCCCAGACCCGGCGACACCCAGATCGAACTGACGTCTGAACAGGCGCGCGCCCTGGTCATCGGCCTGCCGTGGCAACGCTTGGGCGAGCACGAGTCGATCGCCATCTTATGAACACGGATTTGCAATCCGGTGCATTCCGAATGGTGCGCCGCTCACCGGCATGGCATCATGGCGACCATGTCTCTAAAATCGGCTTCTCACCTCGATCAGCTTGATGCCAATGCCCTGCGGGCCTTGGCCCAGCAACTGATGGGCGAGTTGGATGAAACGCGCCAATTGGTGGCCAAGCAGGCTCACGATATCCAGTTTAAGGAAACCCACATCCGCAAGCTCACGTATGAGATTGCGATGCTGCGCCGCTATCGCTTCGGCAAAAAGAGCGAACAACTCGGCGGTGAGCAGGGGCTGTTGCTGGAAGACGCGGTCGATGCCGACATCGCCGCCATCGAGCAGGAACTGATCAGCCTGGGCGGGCAGCCGCCTGCGCACAAGACGGCCTCTCAGCCCAAGCGTCAGGCCTTGCCGCCGGAGTTGCCCCGTCTCCAAGTGCGTCACGAACCGCACTCCACCACGTGTACTTGCGGCTGCCCGATGCAACGCATCGGCCAAGACATCACCGAGAAACTGGACTATGTGCCTGGGGTGTTCAGCGTCGAGCAACATGTCCGCGGCAAGTGGGCGTGCCGTCAGTGCGAAACACTCACCCAGGCGCCCATGCCGGCACAGGTCATCGACAAGGGCTTGGCCACCTCGGGGCTACTGGCTCACGTGTTGATAGCAAAGTATGCGGATCATCTCCCGCTCTACCGCCAAGAACAGATATTTGCGCGCGCCGGCGTGAAGATCCCCCGTTCCACGCTGGCTGAATGGGTAGGCGTGTGTGGGGTGCGCTTGCAGCCGCTGGTCGATGCCCTGCGCGAAGCCATCCTGAATGAACCGGTGGTGCATGTGGACGAAACACCGGTTCAAGTCCTGCAGCCAGGTAGCAAGAAGACCCATCGCGCGTATCTGTGGGCCTATGCCCCCGGCGCCTTCCAGGATCTGCGCGCCGTCGTTTACGACTTTACCGAAGGACGCAGCGGGGCACACGCCCGGGCCTTCCTAGGTGACTGGCGCGGTGAGCTGATCTGCGACGATTATGGCGGCTATAAAGCGTGCTTCGAGCAAGGCATTGACGAGGTCGGTTGCATGGCGCACGCCCGACGCAAATTCTTCGAACTGCATCAGTCGGGCAAAAGTCTGATCGCGGAACAGGCACTGAAGTCCATCGGGCAGCTCTATGAGATCGAAGTCCAGGCGGCAGACTTGCTTCCTGAGCAGCGCCAGCGTCTACGTGAGCAACAGGCCAGGCCGATTGCCCAGGCACTGCATACCTGGATGACGGCCCATCGTCTGAAGGTGCCCGATGGCACCGGCATTGCCCGAGCGCTGGACTACAGCCTGAAGCGCTGGACGGCGCTGACGCGCTACCTGGTTGATGGTCGATTACCCATCGATAACAACTGGATCGAGAACCAGATCCGGCCTATCGCCCTTGGGCGCAAGAACTGGCTGTTCGCTGGTTCCCAGCGAGCGGGCCGGCGTGCGGCTGCCGTGATGAGTCTCATCCAGTCCGCCAAGATGAACGGGCACGATCCGTATGCCTATCTGAAGGACATTCTCACGCGTCTGCCCACGCATCCGAATAACCGGATCGAGGAACTGTTGCCGCATCGCTGGTAACCAGAAACGGCGTAGTTAACGCCGTTAACCCGATGACTAAAAACTGACGGCCGCAACTGCGGCCGTTCGTCAATGTGTATTCGGCAGACGCTTACCCAGAATTCAAGGTCGGACTAGTCTTTCCTAGCGGGCGGCTACCTGGGCAAGCAAGCGCTGCCCCTGTTCCTTGAATGAGGCAAACACTTTAGGCACGCTGTCGTCCGCTCCCTTCCAGTTGACGATGAGGCAGAAGCTGGTGCGCTGTGCGGGCTGTACCATCTGCCCGGCTACGCAGAAACAGTGGAAGCCTTCCCAATCTATGCTGCCGCCTTTGCCGTAAGCCATCGTATCTTCAGGCACTATCAAGGGCATGGCATCGGCCATGGCCGAGATGCGCTTGAATTCCGCCAGGGTTTCGCGTTTTCCAAAATATTTGTCGGCTAGAACCTGATCGTACCAACGCGTCATTTCGCTGGCCGTGCTGAGCATGGTTTGATGATCATTCATGGGCGAGCGGGGCTTGCCTGGCATGGATCCATTTTGCATTTTCTCCATACCGGCCCAACCTATGTCGGTGCCGCTGGGCGCGCCCGCCAGATAGGAGAAGAGCTTGCGCGTGGAGTCGGGAATGCGTGTTTTGCCAAGCCCGGCATTTTTGATCAGCGTACGGACATTATCGGCGCCCACAGCATTCAAGGCGACATCGGTCGCTGTGTTGTCGCTATGCGCAATCATGGCCTCCAGCACGCTTTTTGCGCTGGTACTGCCTTTTAGATGGATGAATACAGGGCTGCTGGGCGACCAGACTTTAGGCCCGATTTGAAGCTGTGTGTTTTCGGAAAGGCGGCCGGCCTCGACTTCTTTCAGGTATTGCGCCAGGATGAATGTCTTGACGGCACTGCCTATGAATAACGGGCGCTCGGCATTGAAGGCATAGCTCTTTTCGCCGTTCTTGCCATGAATCGAAATACTGATGGCGGTATTGTCGGGCGACAGAGTGCCGAATTCTTTCAGCGATTTTTCAATGGAAGCACTGTCCTGGGTTTGAGCCCGGACGCGGGGGGCAATAGCCGTGGACAAGGTGCCCAGGACTGCCGTGCGCAATAGCGTTCTGCGGTTCATTGAAGTGTCCTTAATATAAAAACTCAATTATCCAGACCCGCTCGTGCCAGCAGCCGGTGCGTTTCAAAAAGGGGCAGTCCCATTACTCCGGTGTAGCTGCCCGATATATGCTCGATAAAAATGGCTGCGGCGCCTTGTATCCCGTAGCTTCCGGCTTTGCCCAAAGGTTCGTCGGTTTGGCAATAGGCCTCGATTTCAGCATGCGACAGTCCTTTCATGCGCACCGTCGTGATCGACACATCTTCATATAGCTGGCCGCGGTGCGCAAGGACGATGGCGGTATGTACTTCGTGCGTGTGGCCTGACAAGCGCTCCAGCATGCTACGCGCCTCGGCCAGATCGGCAGGCTTGCCGAGCACGGCCTGGTCCAGTATGACGGTGGTGTCGGCCGATAATATGGGCCGTGGCGGCAGGGATTGGGCCGCAATCCAGCTTATGGCACGCAGCGCCTTGTCCCTGGCCGTGCGCCGCACATAGGCGGCTGCGGATTCGTTCTCGTGTATGGGCTCATCTTCACCGGGCGGTGACGGGACATCGAGCACCTGGTGCGGGATGCGTATCTGCTGCAGGAGTTCGTGGCGGCGCGGACTGGCCGAAGCGAGATAGATCATCGGGATATTCATTGCGCGTTTATTGAAATCCGTCCGTCGGGCGGATTACCTGACCTTGAGTATTTTCATGCCGTTGGTGCCGCCGCTGTTGGTGTAATAGTCGCCCTTCGTCAGGATGATCCAGTCGCCTTTTTTCAGAAGCGCCTGCTGTTTCAATTCATCGATGGCGGCATCGCTGACTTTGGCCGGATCGATAGAGGCCGCGTCGAAAGGAACCGTATACACCCCGCGGAACAGTGCTGCTCGGCGCTGGGTCATGGGGTGGGGCGTATAACAGTAAATGGGTACGCCGGAGCGGATGCGCGACATGATGAGCGGCGTATGGCCGCTTTCGGTCAGGCTGATGATGGCCTTGACGCCGGGAAAATGATTGGCGGCATACATGGCCGACAGCGCAATGGTTTCATCGCAGCGTGTAAAGGTTTCGCCCAGGCGGTGTTTCGAATGGGTCGTGGTGGGTTCCTGTTCGGCGCCCAGGCAGATGCGGGCCATGGCTTCCACGGCTTCCACGGCGTATTGGCCCGAAGCGCTTTCGGCCGACAGCATGACCGCATCGGTGTAGTCGAGGACGGCGTTGGCCACGTCCGACACCTCGGCCCGGGTTGGCAAGGGGCTGCTGATCATGGATTCCATCATTTGAGTGGCTGTGATCACCAGCTTGTTGTGCGTGCGCGCATGTTGGATGATGCGTTTTTGTATGCCGACCAGCCTGGCGTCGCCGATTTCCACGCCCAGATCGCCGCGTGCGACCATGACGCCATCGCTGGCCTTGATCAGGGAGTCGAGCGCACGGTCGTCGGCGACGGCCTCGGCGCGCTCGATCTTGGCGATCAGCCAGGCCGGGCTGCCCGCGGCCCGCACCAGCTTGCGTGCTTCGTCGATGTCGCGGCCGTAGCGGGGAAACGATACCGCGACATAGTCGAGTTCGAGTTCGGCGGCCAGCAGGATATCGAGCTTGTCTTTATCGGTCAGGCTGGGCGCCGAGATGCCGCCGCCGCGCCGGTTTATGCCCTTGTTGTTCGACAAGGGGCCACCCACGGTGACGCGGGTGTGCACCGCATGGGCGTCGACCTTCTCGACCTTCAGCACGACCCGTCCGTCATCGAGCAGCAGTTCGTCGTCGGGGCGGCAATCGCTGACGAGGCTGGGATAATCGATTCCGACGATGGTTTCGTTGCCCTCGTCGGGCGGGTATTTATTGGATAGGGTAAATGGCTGGCCGACAGCCAGCGTGATCTTGCCCGATTTGAAGCGGGCTATACGTATCTTCGGGCCCTGCAAATCCCCCATCAGCGCGACGAACCGGCCATGTTTGGCGGCCAGGGCGCGGACTGTTTCGGCTCGTTGCCGATGGTCTTGCGGATTGCCGTGCGAGAAATTCAGCCGGGCCACGTCCATTCCGGCCAGAATCAGTTGTTCGATTTTTTCAGGGCTGGAACTGGCTGGGCCCAGCGTGGCAACAATTTTGGTACGACGTTTCGACATGGATTGATCGCTCGAAATAGTGCTGCGCGTTCAGGCGCGGTGATAGGGATGGTGGTTCATGATAGTCCAGGCTCGATAGAGCTGCTCGGCCAGTACAACACGTACCATGGGGTGGGGAAGTGTCAGGGAGGACAGCCGCAGCAGGTCGCCGCAGCTTTTTTTCAGCTCGGCATCCAGGCCATCGGGGCCACCTACGAGAAAGGCGATATCCTGGCCGCCGGCGCGCCACTTTTCGAGTTCGGCCGAGAGCTTCATGGTGCTGAGGTCGCGGCCGTGCTCGTCAAGAGCGATACGCAGCGTATTAAGGGGCAGGGCCGCCTCGATACGCTTTGCTTCGGCCTGCATCATCTGCGCCGGGGTTTTGCCTGTCGTGCGCGATTCGGGCTTGATTTCCCTGAGTTCGAGGGCGCAATCGGCCGGCAATCGCCTGGAATAATCCTGCCAGGCGGCTTCCACCCATTGCGGCATGCGCACTCCGACGGCAATCACAAAAAGTTTCATGCCAGGCGCCTGGCCAGGTTGTGGAGATTATGTCCTGGCATGATTTGGGATCCTGTGCCGGGAGGTCAGTCCGCGTCGAAGTCGTACGACGCGCCAACGCTGCCGGGTTGCGTGGACTGCGGCAGGAGTTTGATGCGCACGGGTTTGCCGCCCCAGATCTCTTCGAGGTTGTAATACTGGCGTATCGAAGGCTGCATGCAATGCACGACAATATCGCCCAAGTCTACCAGTACCCATTCTCCGGTGTCCTCGCCTTCGTAGGCGATAACCGGAATTTTGAGTTCGCGGGCGCGATCGGCCACGCTCGATGCCAGAGCCCGGGTTTGCCGGTTCGAGGTCCCGCTGGCGATGACCACCCGGTCGAACAAGCTGGTAACGTGGGTGGTATTGAAGATTTTGATATCTTGCGCCTTGACGTCTTCGAGAGCGTCTATGACGATGCGTTGCAGTTTTTGTATGTCCATAACCTGAACTATAACGTGAGACGCTATGAAAGAGGGGGATGATAGAGCTTGTGTCGCTGAATATAGTGCGCGACTGCAACATCGAGCAATTCCCGCACCGGCAGGCCGGCGGCCAGGCGCCGGCGTACGTCCGACGCCGATATGGGCATGGGTTCGAAGGGTAGTTCGACGATGCGCCGGCCCAGAGTGTCCAGATGCCGGGCAAGCTCCGGCGGGACACTGACGGACGTGCCTGGGCGCTGAGCGACCACCAGGTAAACCAGCCTTGCGATCTCTTCCCATTCGTGCCATGAGCAAAAATTGCTGAGTTGATCGGCTCCCAGTATCCAGTAATAGTCTGCGCCCGCCGGAAGTTGCCTGAGGGTGTCGATGGTATAGGTTTTTCCGCCGCGCTCGATTTCCGCGGGATTGACGCATAAACGAGGGTGGCCTGCGATGGCGAGTTCGACAAGGGCCAGGCGTTGCTGCGGGGTGGCTTGCAGCGGTGCGCGTTGCCAGGGATCGGCAGCGGGGATGAGCTGCAACTGATCAAGCCGCAGGGCCTGGCAGGCCGCTTCCGCAAGAGCGATATGCGCCAGATGAATGGGGTCGAAACTTCCGCCCAGCAAGCCGATTTTTTTCAGAGCCATTCGCGTGGTTTTAAATAATCCTGCAGTGCCGCTTCGGGAGTGCCTTCCTGGGGGGTCCAGTTATAGCGCCAGGTGGCTAGCGGCGGCATGGAAAGCAGAATGGATTCGGTGCGGCCTCCCGATTGCAGGCCGAACAGGGTTCCCCGGTCGAATACCAGGTTGAATTCGACATAGCGGCCGCGACGGTAGGCCTGGAACTCACGTTGCCGTTCGCCATATTCGATATGGCGCCGTTTTTCGACAATAGGCATGTAGGCGGCCAGGAAGCTGTCGCCAACCGAGCGCGTCAGGGCAAAGCTTTTTTCAAAGCCCAGGGCGTTCAGATCGTCGAAAAACAGGCCGCCTATGCCGCGGGTTTCGTTGCGGTGCTTCAGATAGAAGTAGTCGTCGCACCATTTTTTGTAGGCGGGATATTTGTCTGTGCCGAACGGGGCCACGGCGGCATGGCAGGTTTGATGAAAATGCCGGGCATCTTCATCGAAGGCGTAGTAAGGGGTCAAATCCAGGCCGCCGCCAAACCAGAAGGCGTCGTCGGCATTGCTGTCTTTGGGGGCCGGCGCAACGAACAATCGGACGTTCATATGGACAGTCGGAATATAAGGATTACGCGGATGCAAAACCATGGAAACCCCCATGGCTTCCCAGGGACGGCCTGCCAGATCGCTTCGATGTGCGCTGGCGGAAGGCGGCAGGGTGTTTCCCTTGACGTGGCTGAACAGGACCCCGGCGCGTTCAAACAGAGGGCCGCCTTCGAGCAGCCGCGAAATGCCGCCCCCTCCTTCGTTGCGGACCCAGCGATCAGCCTGGAAGGCTGTGCCGTCCGCCTGTTCCAGGGCCGCTACGATGCGGGCCTGCAGATCGAGAAAATAATCATAGGCGGATGAAATGGGCACAACCATGGCAACTTCCTTGAGTACTCCTGCTTTTGCAGGTAAAAATTACGACGGGGCTTCCCCGTGAGGCAAGGCCCGCCAACCGATATCGGTACGGTATTGCTGACCGTCAAAATGAGTTTTTTGTATTGCCGCGTAGGCGGCGGCCTGGGCCCGCTTGACCGAGTCGCCGAGCGCCGTCACGCACAAGACGCGTCCGCCGGAGGTTTTGATGACCCCGTCTTCCAGCTGGGTGCCGGCATGAAATACCATGCACTCCTCGGTGTCGTCCGGCAGTTGCGTCAGGGCATCGCCCGTGCGCGGCGTGCCGGGATAATTATGAGCCGCCAGGACTACGCCCAGCGCCGTGCGGCGGTCCCAGACAATGCTGGCCTGGTCCAGTTTGCCGATTACAGCCTTTTCGAACACATCGAGCAGATCGCTTTTGATGCGCATCATGATGGGCTGGGTTTCGGGGTCGCCCATGCGGCAATTGAACTCCAGCACCTTGAGAGGGCGGCTGGCATCGGAGCCCTCGCCGATCATGAGGCCGGCATACAGGAACCCTGTGAACGGTATGCCGTCCTTGGCCATGCCTTGAATGGAGGGGAGGATGACTTCGCGCATGATGCGGTTGTGCAGCGCGGGGGTGACGATAGGGGCGGGGGAATAGGCTCCCATGCCGCCCGTATTCGGCCCCTGGTCGTGGTCTTTCAGGCGCTTATGGTCCTGGCTGGTTGCCAGCGCAAGCACATTGCTGCCGTCGCACATGACAATAAAGCTCGCTTCTTCGCCAAGCAGGCATTCTTCAATGACCACGCGCGCGCCCGCGGCGCCAAACGAGCCGTCGCCCAGCATCATGTCGACGGCCTGGTGCGCTTCGGCCACGGTAGTGGCGACAATGACCCCCTTGCCTGCGGCCAGGCCATCGGCCTTGACGACGATGGGCGCTCCTTGGGCATCGATATAAGCCTTGGCCGGAGCCGGGTCGGTAAAGGTTTGATAGGCCGCGGTCGGGATACGGTGACGCACCATGAAGGCTTTGGCGTAGTCCTTGGAGCTTTCCAATTGCGCCGCGGCTTGCGTGGGACCGAAAATTTTCAGGCCCTGGGCGCGAAAAGCATCGACGACGCCGGCCGCCAGCGGCGCTTCGGGGCCGACTACCGTCAGGGCTATGCCTTCTTGCTTGGCAAAGGCGACGAGTTCGTCGATTTGTGTCAATGCAAGGTTCTGCAGGCGATTGCTTCGGGCCGTACCGCCATTGCCTGGCGCTACATACACTTTATGTACGCGGGGCGACTGCGCCAAGCGCCAGGCCAGGGCATGTTCGCGGCCACCGCTGCCTATTACGAGAAGTTTCATGGTTTTGGGGTGTTGTTGTGTTTGCTGTAGGACAAAGTCAAAAGGCTTGATCTGGATCAAGGTGGGGCAGCGTCAGTCCGATTCGTCGAGAATTGCGGTGGTATAGACTTCCTGGACGTCGTCCAGCCCTTCCAGAACATCGAGCAGTTTTTGCATTTTGATGGAGTCTTCGCCGTCCAGCTCGGTTTCGCTCAGCGCTTTCATGATAATGCCGTGAACTTCCGGCACAAGCCCGGCGGATTCGAAAGCGCTCTTGACTGCCGCATAGTCGCCGACCGGGCAAATGACTTCGATGACCCCTTCGTCATCGGTCTGGATGTCTTCGGCACCGGCTTCGAGCGCTGCTTCCATGACCTGGTCCTCGGAGGTGCCGGGAGCGAAGAGGAATTGCCCGCAATGCTTGAACATGAAGGCAACCGAACCTTCCTGGCCCAGATTGCCGCCATGTTTCGAAAAAGCATGGCGCACTTCGGCCACGGTGCGAATGCGGTTGTCGGTCATGCAGTCGACAATGACCGCGGCTCCGCCCACCCCATAGCCTTCGTAACGGATCTCTTCGTAGTTGGCTCCGTCGGCGCCACCGGCGCCCCGCATGATGGCGCGCTGTATGTTTTCCTTGGGCATATTGGCCGCCGTCGCCTTATCCCAGGCCATGCGCAGCCGCGGGTTGGCATCGGCATCGGCACCGCCGGCACGTGCGGCAACCGTGACTTCACGGATGATTTTTGTCCAGAGTTTGCCTCGTTTGGCATCTTGGCGACCCTTGCGGTGCTGGATGTTCGCCCATTTACTGTGTCCGGCCATGGAGTATCTTCGTTTTTAAAAGGAAAACAATTTTACCGCGTGCCGGGCTTTGCCGCGTGCACTGGCCGGTTCGTCCCATTACACTTGGGTTTGTGCTCGATGCTTGAATAGAAAGGAAAAAAATGGCGGATCCCATTCTCATTGCAAAAAATGCCCATATCGAACTCTCCCTGCTTCCCGAGCTGGCCAATCGGCACGGGTGCATTACGGGTGCGACAGGTACCGGCAAGACGGTCACGCTGCAAGTCCTGGCCGAGGCATTTTCCCGCATGGGGACGCCGGTTTTCATGGCCGACATCAAGGGCGATCTCAGCGGAATCTCCCAGTCGGGCGCAAACACTCCAAAACTGCAGGAACGACTTCAGAAGCTGGGCTTGCCCGAGCCGGCCTGGGGGGGCTGCCCGACCGTATTCTGGGACGTGCTGGGCCAGCAGGGACATCCGATCCGAGCCACGATTTCCGATATGGGGCCTTTGTTGCTGGCCCGCATGCTGGAACTCAATGAAACCCAGGAAGGGGTGTTGAGCCTGGTGTTCAAAGTGGCCGACGACGAAGGGCAGTTGATACTCGATATGAAAGATTTGCGGGCCATGTTGCAAAATGTGGCCGATCGGGCAGGGGAGCTCAAAACGCGTTATGGCAATGTGTCGGCGGCATCGATTGGCACGATTCAGCGCGGTTTGCTGCAATTGGAATCGCAAGGGGCCGATCAGTTCTTCGGCGAGCCCATGCTCGATGTGTTCGACCTGATCCGCGTCAATGAAAAAGGCCAGGGTGTCGTCAATGTGCTGGCGGCCGACAAACTCATGCAGGCGCCGCGTCTGTATGCTGTGTTTTTACTGTGGATGCTGGCTGATCTGTACGAAAAATTGCCGGAGATAGGCGATCCGGAAAAGCCCAAGTTCGTTTTCTTCTTCGATGAAGCGCACCTGCTGTTCAACGATGCGCCCAAGGCCTTGCTCGAAAAAATCGAGCAGGTCGTGCGCCTGGTGCGATCCAAGGGCGTGGGCATTTATTTTGTGACGCAAAATCCCCTCGATATTCCGGATACCGTTCTGGGACAGTTGGGAAACCGGGTGCAGCATGCTTTGCGAGCCTTTACCCCGCGCGATCAGAAAGCGGTCAAGACAGCGGCCCAGACCATGCGTGTCAACCCGGATCTCGATATCGAAACCGCGATTACCGAGCTGGGCGTGGGTGAAGCGCTGGTGTCGATGCTGGATGCCAAGGGGCGGCCTTGCGTGACGCAGCGTGCCTGGATGCTGGCCCCGGGCAGCCGGATTGGCCCGGCTACCGATGCCGAGCGCCAGGCGGTACGGGCTTCATCCTTGCTGGGTGGCAAGTACGAGCAGGCTATCGATCGTGAATCGGCCTACGAGGTTTTGCAGAAGCGTGTCGAAGGCGGCTCGGCGCCTGGCGGTGACGCCGCAGGCGCGCCCGCGTCCGGTGCACGGCAGGGCCAGGCCGGCACGGGAGGACTGCTGGGAACCGTCAACGACTTTCTTTTCGGCTCCACCGGGCCACGCGGCGGCCGTCGCGAAGGGGTGGTGCAGTCTGTGGTCAAAAGTGTGGCGCGCCAGACGGCAAGCAGCCTGGTTCGCGGCGTACTGGGTTCTCTGATAGGGCGCCGCTAGACATGAGCGTACAGAAAATCAAGGCACGAATCATCGTCGCGGCAAACACTGATCGCGGTACACACGTATGGTGCCAGGCCTTCGAGCAAGCCTTGCCCGGCGCCCGGCTCATCCCCTGGAATGAGGCCGATGAGGACAGCCGCGCGGATTATGCGCTTGTCTGGAAGCCTCCGGGCGCGCTGTTCCGCCGCGAGACTCGCCTCAAGGCGGTGTTCAATCTGGGGGCCGGGGTCGATGGCCTGCTGAGCCTGCCCGATCTTCCCGTGGGCTTGCCGGTTGTGCGCCTGGAAGATGCCGGCATGACCGAGCAAATGGTCGAATATGTTGTGCACGGGTTATTGCGGGTTTCTCGTGAGTTTGCAGCTTATGAGACGCAGCAGCGGGCTCTGGCCTGGAAGCCATTGCGGCCTGTCGAGCGCGAGCAGTGGCCGGTTGGCGTCATGGGCCTGGGAGCGATCGGCTTGAGCGTGGCGCAAGCGATTGCCCGGCTGGGCTATCCCGTGGCCGGGTGGGCTCGCAGCCATCGGGATATCGCCGGTATCAGTGTCTTTGCCGGCCTTGCCCAGTTGCCCGCGTTTTTGGCACGCACTCGTGTGCTGGTTAATGTCTTACCGCTTACCGGCGACACCGAAAACATCCTGAATCGGCAAAACCTTGAACGCCTTCGGGCCCCCGCTTATTTGATCAACGTGGCTCGCGGCTCTCATCTGGTCGAGCAAGACTTGCTCGATCTGCTGGACTCGGGGCACATGCAGGGCGCCTTGCTCGATGTGTTTCGAGTCGAACCGCTGCCTGCCGACCACCCATTCTGGCGGCATGAAAAGGTAACGGTGACCCCGCATATTGCCGCGATTACCTTGCGCGAACATACCGTGGAGCAGATCGTCAATAAAATACATAGCCTGGAACAGGGCTTGCCGGTTTCTGGACTGGTGTCCAGGGATCATGGCTATTAATAAAATGGTTCCGTATCAATCTATTGTTTCGTCATACTTGAAAAAGGGAAAACAGTGTCCAGAACTCACAAAATAGCCGTTATCGCCGGTGACGGCATAGGCAAGGAAGTCATGCCCGAAGGCATCCGCGCAATGGAGGCCGCAGCCGATCGCTACGGCATCCGGTTCGACTGGGACAGACTCGATTGGAGTTGCGATCATTATGCCAAGCACGGCCGCATGATGCCTGAAGACTGGAAGGAGCGGATTGGCGGCCATGAAGCCATCTTTTTTGGCGCCATAGGCTGGCCGGCCACCGTGCCCGATCATATTGCCCTATGGGACTCGCTGTTCAAGTTCCGGCGCGAGTTCGATCAGTATATTAATTTGCGGCCCGTGCGCCTCATGCCGGGCGTCAAATCGCCCCTGGCCGATCGCAAGCCCGGCGATATCGACTTCTACATTGTGCGCGAGAACACCGAAGGCGAGTACTCGAACAGCGGCGGACGCCTGTTCGAAGGCACTTCCCGCGAAGTGGTGATTCAGGAAAGTGTATTTACCCGAGTGGGGGCCGAACGCGTCCTGAAGTTTGCCTTTGAACTGGCTAAAAAACGAAATAAACACGTTACGGCCGCCACCAAGTCCAACGGCATTTCGATTTCCATGCCCTGGTGGGATGAACGTGTCGCCGAGATGGCGGGGCATTATCCGGATGTGCGCTGGGACAAATATCATATTGATATCCTGTGCGCTCATTTTGTCCAGCACCCGGACTGGTTCGACGTGGTGGTGGCGTCCAATTTGTTTGGCGATATTCTGTCCGACCTGGGGCCGGCCTGCACGGGCACCATAGGCATAGCGCCTTCGGCCAATCTCAATCCCGAGCGTCTGTTTCCGTCCTTGTTCGAGCCAGTGCATGGTTCGGCGCCCGATATCGCCGGCAAGGGGCTTGCCAATCCGATAGGGCAAATCTGGAGCGGGGCGCTCATGCTCGATTTCCTGGGCTACCCCGAGGCGTCGCAATCCGTGGTGAAGGCCATCGAAACCGTGCTGGAGCAAGGGCCGCGCACGCCTGACATGAAGGGCAAGGCAAGCACCAGCGAAGTCGGCAAGGCCGTGGCTGAACTTATTGCGCAAGCCTAGCTTTTTTACCCGTTTGCCGCAGCCCCGACCAGACGATGGCGCCTATCATGAGGGCGCCGCCGAAGAGCGCGCGCACGGACGGGTATTGTGCGAACAGCACGGCGGCAAAAAAAATGGCATAAATGGGTTCAAGAGCGATGACGATACCGGCGCTGCGTGCGTTCAGGATCGTCAGGCTCGATACCAGCAAATAATGCGATAAGGCCGTGCAAAACACCCCCAGCAGCGCAATCCACAGCCAGTTGATGGCTGGGAGGTGGAGAAATTCGCCAAAGGCAAATGGCAAGGTGAGTGCGGCGACCACCAGATTTTCCCAGCAGGCGACTTGCTGGGCTGGAATATGTGCGGCGGCGCGGCGATTGATCAGTGTGAACAAGGCGAAAGCCAGGCCCGATACAAGCGCCCAGGCCAGGCCGATGGTGGCCTGGTTCCGGAAGTCGAACGAGGGCGTCACCAGGAGCAGTCCGAGTGTCACGAGCAGCACAATGGTCCATTCGCTCAAACTGACTTTTTCATGAAAGAAAAAGCGCTCGCTCAGCGTAATGAACGCCGGGAAGCTGGCGAATCCCAAGGTGGCGATGGCAACGCCTCCCACCTTTACCGCTATGAAAAAAGTAATCCAGTGGATGGCGAGCAGGCTGCCTGCCGCCAGCAATACGCCGAATTGCCTGGACTTCAAGCCCTGGGAGACGGAACCGCCCTGGACGCGCATGAATACAAACAGGGCCAGAACGGCAAAGCCGGCGCGGCCCGCCGTAATGAGGATGGCGCTGGCTTTGATGAGTTCCCCGAATATGCCGGTCAGGCCAAATAAAACGGCTGCGATATGAATCGAAAAAAGAGCGTGCCTACGATTCATATTTATAAGTATTTATATGCAATCTGGAATTAAACTACAGGAACTCGATTTGCCAGCAAAGTCTAGACACAAGGAGTCTGTTTTGGAAAACCAAGTCAAAGCAATACGCATTGAGGAGCATGGCGGCCCTGAAGTGCTGAAATTAGTTTCAGTTGTACTGCCCGCACCGCAAAAAAACGAAGTCACCATACGTCAAAAGGCGGTAGGGCTGAATTTCGTCGATATCTATTTTAGATCAGGTTTGTATCCGCATCCCTTGCCCCATGGTCTGGGTGCCGAAGCCGCGGGCATCGTCGAGGCGGTGGGAGCGGAGGTAAAGCACCTCAAGGCGGGCGATCGGGTGGCGTATGGCCAAAGCCCTCTGGGCGCTTATGCCGAAGCGCGCAACGTGCCGGCTCATCAGGTGGTCAAGCTTCCCAAAGGCATAAGCTTCGACGACGCGGCCGCGCTGATGTTGAAAGGCCTGACCGTGCAATACCTGTTCCGGCAGACATACCGCCTGCAGGGCGGCGAAACCATACTGTTCCATGCGGCGGCCGGTGGAGTGGGGCTGATTGCCTGCCAATGGGCAAAAGCCTTGGGCGTCAAGCTGATCGGTACCGCATCCAGCCCCGAAAAAGCGGCTCTGGCCAAGGCGAATGGCGCCTGGGAAGTTATCGATTATTCCCGTGAAAATGTGGTCGAGCGCGTCCTGGAACTGACCGGCGGCAAGAAAGTCCCCGTGGTCTACGACGGCGTGGGCAAGGATACATGGCTGGCGTCGCTCGACTCCCTCCAGCCGCGCGGGCTGATGGTCAGTTTCGGGAATGCTTCGGGGCCGGTCGATGGCGTCAACCTGGGAATTCTCGCCAGTAAAGGCTCGCTGTATGTCACTCGTCCTACACTGGGAACTCATGTTCCCACGTACGAAAAATTGCAGGCGGCGGCCGACGAGCTTTTTGGCCTGGTAGGCAAAAAGAAAATCAGCGTGCGTATTGGCCAGCGCTTTGCCTTGAAGGATGCGGGCGCCGCGCAAGTCGCATTGGCGAGCCGTAAAACTACCGGCGGCACCATCCTGACGCTGGACTGACCCTTATTGCCATACCTCTTACGTGGTCGGATGACTAAGTCCGGCCACGGATGGCCTATGCGCGGCTGACCCATGACAATCATTCCAGGGCCCCCGCCGTGCCGTGCTATTTCGCGCAAATTGCTGTATACCGTGCTTTAAATTCCCTGCTGTGGCCTGGTGCACTTTCTGCGGAATCTCGCGCGGGCGCTTTATTAGGGTAATTCATGATTGGTGTTTATGATGGTTATGAATATGATGTATAACATCGTACAACATAAAACACAGATATCTCTGCAGGCTAGAGGTCTGTGCATGAAACATGCATTACACGTTCAATTTCCTCGGCTTGTTGCCGTATTGGGATTTATTCCTTAGCGGCGTCGAGCGTACGCTCGAACTCACCGTTTTCGCTACCGCTTTTGGGCTGGTCATCGGCACTTTGTGCGCCATAGGCAAGCGCAGTCATGCTGCGGTATTGCGCAACGTCTGTGGTGCCTATGTGGAAATTATCCGCAATACACCCTTTATTGTTCAGATTTTTTTATTGTATTTCGGGCTTTCCAGTATTGGGCTGCGTTTACCGGCGATGGTGGCCGCTGTGATAGCCATGGTGATCAACGTCGGCGCCTATAGCGCCGAGATCATCCGGGCCGGGATGGATGCCATTCCGCATGGGCAGATAGAAGCGGCCGAATGCCTGGGCCTGAGCCGTCCCCGCGTATATTGGCACGTGATCCTGCAGCCCGCTGCCGAAAAAATTTATCCGGCGCTGACCAGCCAATTTATTTTGATGATGCTGATGTCATCGATAGCCTCTCAGATATCGGTGGAAGAATTGACTGCGGTGGCCAACCAGATCCAGTCGGAAACTTTCCTGTCGGTTGAAACCTATATTGTCGTGGCGGCGTTCTATTTGATCCTGGCGATACTGTTGAAGCTGGGTTTCTGGCTGGCTGGCGATTTGATCTTCAAAAGAAAAAGAGCCATAAGAAATGCGCTCAGAAGACAGAGCCAGCAAGCCAAACCGCTGACTTATCAAAGGGGAGTGTAATGCTCGGTTCGTTTACCCTGGCTCATCTTTATTATCTGCTCGATGGTGTGGTCTGGACGCTGGTTTTATCTCTGCTGGCGTTTGTGCTGGGAGGTTTCGCCGGTTTCTTTGTAATGCTGGCACGCATATCCGAGCATAAATATCTGCGCTGGGCATCGCTGGTTTACGTGCAGCTTTTGCAGGGGATTCCTCTGCTGGTGATTTTATTCCTGGTTTATTACGGCCTGGGGATATTCGGCCTGGAATTGCCCGCTCTGGTGGCCGCCGGCGTGGCACTGATGTTCTATGTCAGCGCGTTTCTGGGGGAAATCTGGCGCGGCTGCGTGGAGTCTGTGGTCAAGACGCAATGGGAAGCCGCCGAGTGCCTGTCTTTCTCGCGATCCCAGACACTGTTCCTGGTAATCATTCCGCAGGCCGTACGTATTTCGCTGCCACCCACCGTGGGCTTTCTGGTTCAAGTGCTCAAGGGGACTTCCCTGGCGTCGGTTATCGGTTTTGTCGAACTGACGCGGGCTGGGCAGGTTATCAATAATTCTATATTCCAGCCTTTCCTGATTTTTGTTCTGGTCGGAATTTTCTACTTCGTGCTGTGCTACCCATTGTCGCGCTGGAGCCGTTATATGGAGAAAAAATTAAATGTCGGTAGTCGTTAAAGTCGATAACATCTTCAAGCGTTTTGGACATGTCGATGTGCTCAAGGGGGTGTCGTTCGAAGTCAATAAAGGCGAAGTGATTGCCATCATAGGGCAGAGCGGTTCCGGCAAGAGCACGGCATTGCGCTGTCTGGACCGTCTTGAAACGATTGATTCGGGTGCCATTGACCTGTGCGGCCATCAACTGAATTCGCCCGGCCTGAATCTGCACAAGCTAAGGCTGGACGTCGGGATCGTTTTCCAGAGCTATAACCTTTTCCCGCATCTCACGGTCGAGCAAAACATTATGCTGGCCCTGAAGCATGTCAAGAAGATGGATCGCAAATCGTGTGAAAAAGTGGCCGCACACGTATTGCGGAAAGTAGGCCTGAGCGAAAAAGCGCTTAATTATCCTGAGCAGCTGTCGGGCGGCCAACAACAGCGGGTGGCGATTGCCCGTTCGTTGGCGATGGAGCCGCAAGTCATGCTGTTCGACGAGGTCACATCGGCGCTCGATCCACAACTGACCGGCGAGGTTCTAAAGGTGATCGAAGATCTGGCCGCCGGTGGCATGACCATGATCCTGGTAACCCACGAAATGGAGTTTGCAAAAAAAATTGCCGATCGAATCATTTATATGAACGAAGGCAAAGTGTGGGAAACCGGGGGCAGTGAAATTCTGGCCAACCCCAGGACGGAAGAGCTGCGGCGTTTTGTCGGCAATGGCCTTTGAAAATTGATCAAAATTCCACAAACGGAGATATCAACATGAAACGAGTAAAAACAATTTTTGGTTCGCTCTTTGCCCTGACGCTGGTTTCCGCCGTCGGCCTGGCCAGTGCGGGCGAGCTTGACCAGATCAAGGCGGCGGGGAAAATCCGTATCGCTGTGGCGATGGGCGTTCCGCTGTTCAGTTATGCCGATGCCAATTTGCAGCCCGCGGGTTCGGATGTCGATACGGCCAAGCTGTTGGCCAAAGACTTGGGTGTGAAGCTCGAGCTGGTTCAGATCACCAACGCGGCGCGTATCCCGACGATTCAGACCGGAAAAGCGGACTTGGCCGTAGCTAATTTATCGGTCACCGACGAACGGAAGAAAGTCATTGATTTTTCTACGCCTTACGCGGCTCTGCAAACAATAGTTGCTGCGCCAAAAGCAGTCAGTATTCACGGTTATGCCGATTTGGCCGGCAAGGACGTAGGGGTTACTCGTGCCACGGTGAATGACAGCACCATTACGAAAATGGCCAAAGGTGCCAATATCAAGCGCTTCGAAGATGATGCCACTTTGATTACCGCCGCGGTGTCGGGCCAGGTGGGCGTGGTGTCGACCCAGGCGCCTCTGATCGGGGAAATCAACAAGAAAACCTCGGGCAAGCCCTTCGAAACGAAATTCGTGATGCAGAACTACATGCTTGGCATCGCTCTGCCTAAAAACAATCCCAAGTTAAAAGAATGGGTTGATGCCTGGGTTGTGGCGAATCTGAAAAACGGCAAATTGAATGAGATTTATAAAAAATATCACGGCGCCGATTTGCCCGAGAGCGTGACCAAGGTCAAATAATTGAGTGACGATCAAAAAATCGACCGTGATTAAAACTCGACCGTGATTAAAACTCGACCGCGTTAAATAATTGGATTACGTCGATATTTCGTAAATAGCGTCTGGGAAATTCCCAGACGCTAACGTAGCGGCGAGTCTGGTGCCCGACCTGGTTTTTTAACTGCCCAACTTTTGTTTAGTGTATTTTTGGGTCGAGTTGTTTGCAGCATTCTGTTTGTGGCATTCGGTGGTGGATGGGTATTGGTATTTAAAGACGCCGTCTATCGGGGCTTGGGGTCAGGCCCGGCACGGCGTGCTTGATCCGGATCTACCTCGTCCAGGCGGGCGTCGGGCGAACTCGCCCAGCCTCACGAGGCTGGGCTCAGACAGCGCCCGCCGAAAGCCCCCGCCTTCCCTACGGTAGCATCCGGCGCACGCCTTACGCCGGTCCTGACCCCAAGCCCCGATAGACGGCTCACGTAATGGCCTGCCTGGAATTGCATCACGGGATGTCCGGAATTTACGTGCTTGCCCCTACCGTTAATGGGCCTGCACCCCTAGAACCGTTAACGTGCCCGCACTCATGCCTCCATCACGTCGCCACATCTACCTCGATTGACGACTCGATGGCTTGACGACTGGATGTACTAAAAGCACCCACCGCTTCAATGTAGTCTGTGATTGGCTCAACGCCGCTTCCCCAACGTATCTCTCTATGCATTGCCTCAACGCAAGCCGCAGGGTGGGCGGTGCGGTGTAGTCCGGCGGTAGTCCAGCGCCGGGTGCTGACGAAGGGAAGGCGGGGGCCTTCGGCGGGCGCTGTCTGAGCCCGGCCTCGCGAGGCCGGGCGAGTTCGCCCGACGCCCGCCTGGACGAGGCAGACCCGGGCAGTCGGGGTGCGTAGCGCCACGACCGCTGGACGTGCCGGACTACACCGCACCGCCCACCCTGCGGCGTCTTTATAGAATTAACCGCCGCCTACACAGCCAACACAGCAACGCACCGTCCAAAGCCATCGCTCAAACCGGTACAGGCAGCTCAAATTCACACCTCAAGCCTAAAAACAGCCCAAAACAAAAGTCACTGAAACGCGTCCAGCCCCATAAACGCTAGAACCGAAAACGCCCCAATGGGCTAGCTCAGTTTTCTCGCTCGCCTTACGGGTTTCCACTTATTGTTATATTGTCGACAATAGGTAAATCTTACGTTATTCAATATAGGCTGCGGCCGAGGAGACGCTATGGAACAGCAGAAATCCGGATTTCTTTCTGGCCCGGAGGTATGGAGCGGCGCCAGTTTGCGCGGCAGCGAACAATGGATCAGTCACCTGAGCCCCGCCGAAATTGATGAAATCGATGCAGCTGTAAAGCACGTGAAAACCATGGGTGTGGAACTGACAAGCCTCACGCGCGACGATTTCCCCATGCCTTTGATGGCGCGCCGCCTCGACGCGGTGCGTAACGACCTCGAGGGCGGCAGGGGGTTCGCCCTGTTGCGCGGCTTGCCCGTCGAGCGCTACTCGCTGGAAGACAGCCGTATTCTTTTCTGGGGCTTGTCGGTTCATCTTGGAGAGCCTCAAGAACAGGATCGTGCGGGCAATCGCTTGCACAGCGTGACCAACACAGGGCTGCGAGTCGAAAAGAATAATTCGGTCCGAAGCTATCAAACAGACGATGAGCTGACCTTTCACAACGATGGCGGGGATGCCTTCATGCTGCTCTGCCTGAGGCCGGCAAAATCAGGGGGGATAAGCAAACTGGTGAGCGTCGCCCATTTATACAATGAAGTGCTGCGTCGCCGTCCCGATCTCATTGAGGTACTGCAGCAGCCCTTCCATTTCGATACGCGTGGCCAGCATCGCGGCGGCCTGAAGGTCCAGTCCGTGCCCATTTTCAATTTCTTCGCGGGGCGGCTCAGCATTCTTTATAAGAGGCGTTATTTGCGCACGGCCCAGGAATTTCCCGAGGTTCCGCGCCTGACTCCGGCGCAGCAGGACTCCATCGATCTGATTGAATCTCTCTGTATCGATCCCGAGGTGCAGCTATCGTTCTACATGCAGGCCGGCGATATCCAGTTGGCCAGCAACTACGCGGTGCTGCATGCGCGCGCCAAATACCAGGATGACGACGATCCCGCGCGGCGCCGCCATCTCCTGCG
Organism: Paralcaligenes sp. KSB-10; assembly: GCF_021266465.1. Taxonomy (NCBI): domain Bacteria; kingdom Pseudomonadati; phylum Pseudomonadota; class Betaproteobacteria; order Burkholderiales; family Alcaligenaceae; genus Paralcaligenes; species Paralcaligenes sp. KSB-10. The sequence continues at coordinate 28,158 of NZ_CP089848.1, forward strand.
GGCCTGGCTCACACTGCCCAACGGACGCCCGCTGCCGCCTGTTTTCGCACAGACGCGCGAATTCAGCACCTCGTATGCCAGACGGCACGGCGAACCCGCTGATGCCCATGCCTGAATTAACCGCCCGATGCCGTTGAAATCGATCTATCCCGGGTTCGATGGCAACGGCGTCTCATTACCATGAATTCATCGTCCGTGTATAGGGCGAATGAAAGGGGAGATGCTTCAATGATTCAGAGACTGATTGCAGCCATCGGCTTGGCCGCCTGTATGGCATTGGCCCACGGAGCAAGCGTGTATCCCGACCGGCCGATTCGCTTGATCGTGCCCTATACGCCTGGCGGCAACACCGATCTGCTGGGCCGCATGATTGCGCAGAGGCTCGGCGAATCCACCGGCCAGACGGTAGTGGTGGAGAATCGCCCGGGGGCCGCAGGCACCATTGGAGTCGACGCGGTTGCAAAAGCCAAGCCTGATGGCTACACGATGGTGCTCGCCAGCTTTGGCAATATCCTTACCGCGGCCGCCTGGTACAAAACCCTGCCGTACGATCCGGTAGCCGACCTGGCACCTGTCGCCCTGCTCGCGACGCCGCAGACTGTCCTGGTGGCCAACCCCAAGTTGCCTTTCAATGATGTGAAAGGCCTGATCGCCTATGCCAAGGCGAATCCCGGCAAGCTGAACTATGGATCTTCAGGCAGCGGGTCGTCAAACCATCTGTTCGGAGCATTGTTCGCGTCGATGGCCCATATCGACATGACGCACGTGCCATACAAAGGCAGTGGGCCCGCGATCAATGATGTCATGGCGGGTACGATTCAGCTGTCGTTTGCGCCATTTCCATTAGTCATTGGGCAGATCGCTACGGGCAGGCTCAAGGCACTTGCGGTGACGGGCGCCACGCGCCATCCCCTGTTGCCGCATACGCCGACCGTGGCCGAAGCGGGAGTGCCTGGCTACGAGGCGCTGGGTTGGTTCGCCTTGATGGTGCCGGCCGGCACTCCCAAGCCGCTCATCGACCGGCTCAATGTCGAGGTCAATCGCATTCTCAAATTACCTGAAGTCAAGGCCAGCCTGGCGCAGGAAGGGGCCGAGCCAGTTGGCGGTACGCCCGAAGCAGCGCGCCGTTCAATCACCGAAGGGGTGAAGAAATGGGGCGGCCTGGTCAATAAACTGGGAATCACGCCTTAACGCGCCATGATGTCAGATGAGCTTTCCATCCCTGCAGTGTCTTTTGCGAGAAGTATGAACCCGCCCCTTGCCGCCGGCCCAGACCATCTTGTCATTCGCCGTATCGAAGCGATTCCCTATGTGATTCCTTTGGCGAGGCCCATTGCCTGGGCCCGCGGAATGATGACGGACGTCGACAATGTGCTGGTACGCGTCACGTTGTCGGATGGTACCCAGGGCATTGCCGATGCGCCGTCGCGGCCGACCATACTGGGCGACACGCAGAAATCGATCGTGGCCATCATCGACGACCACTTCACGCCACGGTTGATAGGGATCGACGCTTTCGATCTCGATGCGATATGGAACATACTTGGGAGCTTCGGCGGCAATCAGGTCGCGAAAGCGGCGATCGACATGGCGGTTCACGACGCGCAGGCGAAGAGTCTGGGTATAAGCTGCGCCCGATTGCTTGGCGCCATTCACCGGCCGCTGCCGGTCAGTTGGCGCCTGCGCATGGCGTCTGAAACGGACATGCTGCGCGATGCCGATGAAATGATGGGCAAATACGGTTTTCGCGCATTGAAGGTGAAAGGTTCCCACGAATACCGGAACGATATCGCCTTCCTGCGCAAGCTGCGCCGGCTGTGTGGCGATACCGTTTCTATCTCGATAGACTTCAATCAGTCCTTGACCGCGCACATGCTGCTCCAGGCGTTGCCCGCCCTGGAAGAGATCGACATAGCGCTGATCGAAGAACCGCTGGCAGCCAGGGATGCCGCGGGCAAGAGCCTGTGCGCCGGGCGTACGAGTATTCCGATCAGCGGCGACGACAGCTGCTTCAGCCCGGACGATGTGTTGCATGAGCTCAAGCTTGGCGCCATTCGCGCGGTAGTTCTCAAGGTTGCCCGCAATGGCTATCGGCAGGCGCGCGACATCGTCGCGCTGTGCAGGGGCTTTCACCTTCCGCTGCATAGCGGCAGCCAGGGCGATATGCACATCACGGCCTGTGCGGCGGCGCAATTCGCATGTTCTTATCCTTCAGAGCACGAACATGAATTCAGTACGTTTCTGGATGCTTGCGACCACATTTGCGATCGCGACCTCGTTATCAGCGAAGGGTGCCTGACACTGCCCGATGGTCCGGGCATCGGCTTGATCGTCGATGAAGCCAAGCTGGCAATTTATCGGATCGATCGCTGATGTTATTGTGCATTGCCCCTTTCAACTCTTTTACCTCCGGATCATGACGTCATATTCCGCTTCTTCCTCTTTGCCGCACGAGCGAGTGCAGCCCCAGTCCCTGGTCGATCAAATCGCCTCGCGCTTGGCCAATGATATTGTGACGGGCGTCTACAGCCCCGGCGAACGCCTCAAGGAACAGGAAATCGCGCTGCGTTTTGGCACCAGCCGGGCGCCACTTAGAGAAGCATTCCGGGTACTTGAGCGCGAAGGCCTGATTGAAATTTTTCCATGGCGCGGCGTATGCGTGATCCGGCACTCTTTGGAAGAGATCCGCGAATTGTTCGAGATTCGCGCCGATCTGTTGGCTATCTGTGTGCAGAGGATCACTGAAGACGGCTCGCCCGAGAAGATTGCGGCGGTGAGCGAGGAAATCGGCAAGCTGATTGAACTGACCGAGGCGGGGAGGGACGAGCGTGCCTACAAGCAGCAGACGGCGACCATCAGCACATTGACATCGAGTTTGGCGGGCAACCGGTATTTGCACGCGATGGTGACGGACTTTCGGCAGAAGCTGCTTTGGTACTACTGCTTCCTGGGCCAGTCGACCGTCGAACGTCGACGCGAGTCGAATCGACTATGGCAGGCGATGCTGGAGGCCATGCAGCGTGGCGATGCCTGGGCGGCAGCGAAGGCCGCCAGGCAGGTCACGCTGTCCACTGCGCAGTTCGCACTGCAGATTGCCGAGGCCGCCGAAAAACTTAAAGAAACCTAGCCGGCATCTGCTTTCACGAAAGAGTTATGGGCTTGCAATCCACAGACCGGCCTGGTCTGGACAGAACGAGGAGACAAACATGAAAATATCGAGTGCATTTGTGTTTTCAGCGGCATGCCTGGTGGTCGGTTCGGCAAACGCCGCCGATTGGCCTCGCCAGCCGATTCATATCGTGGTGCCATATCCGGCCGGTGGCGCGGTCGATATCATCATGCGTACGGTGGGCGCGAGCATCTCGAAGACATTGGCCCAGCCTGTGGTGGTGGAAAATCGCCCGGGAGCCAGTTCGAATATCGGGGCGGCAGTGGTGGCACGGGCGGCGCCTGATGGCTACACAGTGCTTGCGACCAGCCAATGGCTGACGCTTAATCCGCTCGTCGAAAAAAACCTGAGCTGGCGTGAAGAAGATCTGGCGCCGGTGGCACGACTCGCAAAATCGCCAAACTATCTGGTGACGGCATTCGATTCTCCGGCCAAGACCCTCCAGAGCTATGTGCAAATGGCGCATGAGAAACCGGGCATGTTCTATGGCAGCACGGGAGTTGGATCGACCCAGGAATTGGTCATGAGCCTGCTGACTTCCGCGACTGGAATCAGCCTGACGCCGATTCTGTACAAAGGGGCGCCGCCGATCCTCATCGATCTGATCAGTAACCGTCTGTCCATTGCCGCGGTAGCGGCGACCAACGTGGCGTCCCATACTCAGAGCAAGCAGTTGCGGCTGCTCGCCAGCAGCAGTGATATACGCTCACCCAAGCATCCAGAGGTGCCCACGCTGATGGAAATGGGCTATTCGAAGGTCGATGTTTCGTCATGGTACGGCTTGCAGGTGCCACGGAAGACTCCACCGGCAATCATTGCAAGACTCGAGCAAAGTGTGCGCGAGGCCATGTCCGATCCTACTGTCATCCATCATTTGACACAGTTGGACTCTCGGCCGGCCTACCTGGGCGCCAAGGACTTTGCTTCCTTTCTCGCCCAGGAACACACGCGCTGGGCACCCGTGGTCCAGAGTCCGACAGGTAAACAATAAGGTTGATCAAATATGGGAAACATTGAATCGATGTCTCAGGATGTCATTGCTATTGCGCGAGCGGGCGGCCCGGAGGTATTGACCATGGCGCGGCGCGACCGGCCGCAACCGGCCTCCGGCCAGGTATTGATTCGCGTGCATTCCGCTGGCATCAACCGGCATGACTGCGGCCAGCGTTCAAGGGGGCCCAATACGCATGAGTCGGACATCCCGGGTCTGGAGGTATCAGGCCATATCGAATCGGTGGGTGGCGACGTCCGCGGTATCGAAGTTGGCTCACCGGTTTGCGCCTTGGTCGACGGCGGCGGGTATGCCCAATATGCGATCGCCGATGCGGCCAATGTATTCCCGGTTCCCGCCCATCTATCCTTGCGCGAAGCGGCCAGCGTGCCCGAGGCGGCCTTCACTTCCTGGTACAACTTCTTTTCGGTTGGCGCGATGCAGCCGGATGAAACCGCGTTGATTCATGGCGGGACCAGCGGTGTGGGAGTGTTTGCGATCCAGTTGCTGCGAGCTCTGGGGCACGCGGTCTACACGACTTGCGGCAGCGATGAGAAAGTGGCGTTTGCCCGTTCGCTGGGCGCGAACGATGCGTTCAACTATCGGACGGATGACTTCGCGAAACGCATGGCCGAAGCGGGTATCGGGGTCGACGTGGTACTCGATATGTCGGGCGGGCGTTACATCGATCAAAACTTGGCGGTGCTGGCGTACGGCGGCAGGATCGTTCATTTGTCACAGGGCCCGGGCGGCCCTCTTCCGGTGCCTCTGCGAGCAGTGATGCAGAAGGAGGCGCGCATTACGGGGTCGTTGATGCGGCCGCTGGCGCCGGCCAGAAAGAGAAAGGTCGCTGAGGCGCTCAAGGAGCACGTCTGGCCCTTGCTGGGTGAGGCCATCCGACCGGTGATCAGTGAGGTCTACCCGCTTGCCGAGGCGCATAGCGCGCATCGTCGCCTGGAGCAAGGCGAAAATATCGGCAAATTGCTGCTTGCCGTCGAATCCATTGCGCAGTGAGGTACAGCAGGAGCGGGCCTTTGTGCCTGCTCTTGGCCAATTCAATGGCCACTGGCGTCTCGGGCGCCCACAAAGGGGCGCCCCCTAGAGATCGGAGAGTCTGCTATTTTGACTCGCGGTGATAGCGCTGCACGCGTTCTACCTCGGCCTTGGATCCAAGGATCACGCCTATGCGCTGATGCAGGGCTGACGGTTTGGCCTCCAGAATGCGCTCACCGCCGTCGATGGCGGCACCGCCCGCCTGTTCGATGATAAAGCTCATGGGATTGGCTTCGTACATTAGCCTGAGTTTGCCGGCCTTGCCCGACGGGCGCTGGTCGCGCGGGTACATGAATATGCCGCCGCGGGTCAGGATGCGATGCACGTCGGCCACCATCGAGGCGATCCAGCGCATGTTGTAGTCTTTGCCCAGAGGGCCGTCTTTTCCAGCCAGGCAATCGTCGATATAGCGTTTTACCGGAGCTTCCCAATGACGCATATTGGACATATTGATGGCAAATTCGGAAGTTTGCTCGGGGATGGTGATGCTTTCGCTGGTCAGTACCCATGAGCCCATTTCGCGATCCAGGGTAAAGCCGACGACACCCGTGCCGACGGTCAGCACCAGCGAACTTTGGGGGCCGTATACGGCATAGCCTGCGGCAACCTGTTCAGTGCCGGCCTGCAAGAAATCTTCTTCGTCGACCTCGCGTCCGGAAGCATGATGGGGCGCGCGCAATACCGAAAAAATAGTGCCGATCGATACATTGACGTCGATATTCGAAGAGCCATCCAGGGGATCGAACAGCAGAAGGTATTCGCCTTTGGGATAACGATTAGGAATCCGGTGGATGGTTTCCATTTCTTCGGAAGCCATGGCGGCAAGGTGCCCGCCCCATTCATTGGCTTCCAGCAGGATTTCGTTCGATAGCACATCGAGCTTTTTCTGGACTTCACCTTGAACATTTTCGGTTTCCAGGCTGCCCAATACGCCGCCCAGCGCGCCTTTGCCCACGGCGTGTCCGATGGCCTTGCAGGCTCGGGCAACGGTTTCGATCAGCAGGCGCACTTCAGCCGAGACGGCCTGTTTTTTGCGTTGTTGTTCAACCAGGTATTGCGTTAGGGTTTTGCGTTTCAAGATGGGCTCCCGAGATTAGATTTTTAAGGCTTTGGATACGATTTCGCCAACATTGCTCGACAGGGTGGCTTGCCCTTGTATATGTTCGAGCGCCTGTTTGATTGCGCTGCGGCTGGCCGGAACGAAGCGGGCCCAGTTATCGAAAGCGCGTGCCAGGCGTGCCGCGATTTCAGGGTTGATCTGGTCCAGGGCAATGACCTGCTCGGCCCAGAAGGCGTAGCCTTCCGGGGTGTGAACACCTTGCAGATTATTCATGCAAAACTGGAAAATCAGCGAGCGGGCCCGGTTGGGGTTGCGCAAGGTAAAAGCCGGATGCAACATCAGGGCACGTATGGTGTCTACCGTGGTGCTTGGAGCCGCGGCCTGCAATGCAAACCAGCGATCCACAACCAGCGGTTCCTGTTGCCACTGTTCGTAAAAATGGCTCAGGGCCTGCGAACCCGCGGGGGTATCGGAAAAGTTGACCAGGGCCGACAGGCCCCCCATGCGGTCGGTCATGTTCTTGGCGTCGTAATATTGTTTGAGCGCCAGCGTTGCCGCCTGGGGGTGGGCACCTGCCATAAGATAGGACAACGAGAGGTTTTTCAAGGCCCTTCGGCCCGCCGACAACGCATCGGGGCGATAGTCGCCGGCTGGGGTGGTGGCCTGGTGATAGGCATTTAGCCATAATGGCCCCAAGGTGGAGCCCAGTACGCTGCGCAGCTCTGTCCGCGCGGTGGTTACCGCGGCTGGATCCATAGGTGTGGTTTTTTCCAGCAGGATTTTTTCGGCTGGCAAGGTCAATGCCCATGCGCGATAGGCGGGAGTCAGCTGTGGGTCTTCCAACAGGGCGCGCCAGGTTTCGATGAAGTCGGGATGCACGGTCAGCGGCTGTTTGGCCTGGCAGGCCTGGACCATTTCCAGCAGTTGGCGGCTTGCCAATTCCTGGCCGGCTTCCCAGCGCGCAAACGGATCGGTATCGTGCTGCGCGAGCAGGGCAAGCTCGGCATTTGAACGCTGGTATTCGACAATTACCGGCGCTGAAAAATTTCGCAGCAATGAAGGGATGGGCGCTTCAGGAAGCTTATCGAAAACCCAGGTTTGCTGTTCGGCGCACAATTCAAGCAGTATTGTGTCGTGCGTGTGGCCTTGATGATGGATGGGGAGCGGCTTGCCTGCCTGGTCGAGCAAGCCCAGCGCGAATGGAATGTGCAAAGGCGGCTTGACTTGCGGCGGAGTAAGAAGCTTTTCGATGCCTACCGGATCGCAGTGCTGGCTCAGGGTAATGGAGCAGGACTGCTTTTGCTGGTCGTAGTGGAGTTCTACTTTGACGCGCGGCGTACCGGCCTGCGAATACCAGCGTCGAAATATATCGAGGTTTTTGCCAGGGTTCTGCCGGACATAGACTGATTCCATGGCATTGACGAAATCGTCGCACGTAACGGCGGCCCCGTCATGGCGCCGAAAATATTCGTCCATCCCGGCCCTGAATCCGGCTTCGCCCAGCAGCGTGTGCTGCATGCGGATGACTTCAGCGCCTTTTTCGTACACGGTAGCCGTGTAGAAATTGCCGATTTCCTGATAGCTCTCGGGGCGTATGGGATGCGCCATGGGGCCGGCATCCTCGGGAAATTGGGCGACCCTGAGCGTGCTGACGTCGTCGATGCGGTTCACGGCGCGCGCGCTCCTGGCCTCGGCGGGAGCAAGGCCCTGGGACATCATGTCGGCCGAGAATTCCTGGTCGCGAAATACAGTCAACCCTTCTTTCAGGGAAAGCTGGAACCAGTCGCGGCAGGTGACGCGATTACCGGTCCAGTTATGGAAATATTCATGCCCGATGACGGATTCGATAGCCTGGTAGCTGCTGTCGGTGGCCGTGTCCGGGTCGGCCAGCACGTAGGCGGAATTGAAAATATTCAGGCCCTTGTTTTCCATGGCGCCCATATTGAAGTCGCGCGCGGCGACCACCATGAACCGGTCGAGGTCGAGTTCCAGGCCGAAGCGCTGCTCGTCCCATTTGACCGCATGGACCAGTGAGTTGAGCGCCCACTCGGTCTTGGAATGTGAATCGAGATCGCTGTAGACCTGCAGCAGGGCCTGGCGCCCGCTGCGTGTCTGGACGGTTTGCTCTCTGCAACTGAAATGGCCGGCCACCAGGGCAAACAGGTAGCACGGCTTGGGGTGGGGGTCTTCCCAGACGGCAGTGTGCCGGTTATCGGCAAGATCGCTGGTTTCCAGCAGGTTTCCGTTGGAAAGCAGCAGGGGATACAGGGTCTTATCGGCGCATAGCGTTACCCGATAGCGCGACATGACGTCGGGGCGGTCGGGGAACCATACTATGCTTCTGAACCCTTCGGCTTCGCATTGGGTAAACAGGCTATTGCCCGACAGATACAAGCCCATCAGCGTGGAGTTTTCGGCGGGCTTGCACAGACTTACCACATCGACGACAAAAACAGCCGTCGTCGGGAACAGGGTGAGCGATTTTTCGTCAAGGCGGTATTGGTCGGGACGTAGTGCCTGGCCGTCGATGGCCACCGACTCCATCTGTATGTTTTCCCCGTTCAGGACCAGGGGCAGATTGCTTTCCGTGGCGCGTTCCAGATGCAGGCGTGCGCTCACACGGGTCTGCTCGGCATCGAGATCGAAATGCAGTTCTACATTGGGCAGGCGGTATGGATAGGCCTGATAATCGAGGCGGGCAACAGTGGAAGCAATATTGGTATGCATGGCGCAGGCCTGAAAGTATTTTCAATACGCCGTATTGTAGTGTGTGCGGGAGCCGCTGTTTTGATGGGCGTGTGCAACCTTTTTCCGCGGTTCATTGTCTTATCGTATATAAATGGCATTATGCTGTTTTAATGATAGGCGGAGGGTTTTTCTTGCATGGCGGGACATGCATGATTTTCCAGAAGGCACAATGAGGTGAGTATTATGTTGCAGAAAATGACCGAGGGCTGGTTTGCCTCATGGCGACGCTGGGCGCTGCTGTCGTGCACGCTGTTGCTGGCGGGCTGCGCGTCGACCATATCGGCTCGAGTCACGTCGTACCAGCAATGGCCGGCCGGAGTTGCCGGGCAGACGTATCGTCTTGTGCCTGGCCCGACTCAAACCAATAATCTCGAGTTCGATACCTATGCCGATATGATTCGCGCAGCGATCGGCCCTACTGGCCTGGTCGAGGCCATTAAAAACCAGCCCGCCAGATTCGATGTGACCTTCACTTATGGAAATCCAGTTACCCAGACTTGGGTGCAACAATATGCCGACCCGCCTTTTTATAATGGATTCGGACCTGGTTGGGGTGGCTATTATGGCCCCTATAACCGAGGCTGGGGAGGCGGGGTGTATTTTGGCCCGTCCATTGTTAATGTGCCGGTGCAGGTTTACAAGAATTCCCTGACTGTTTCGATCAAGGATCGTCACAATCATGGCGCCGAAGTATATCGTTCCAGTGCTGTGAATTTCAGCGGAGGAGATAATCTTTTGCCTGTAATGCCTTATTTGGCGCGTGCTGTTTTTGACGGTTTCCCGGGGAATAATGGCCAGGTGCGTGAAATCAGGTATGAAAGAAATCCGCGATAAGCAGGTTTAATCAGGAAATCAGGAAGCTTTCACGCTTTTCGCCAGCGGCTTCGGCTGCGGAAATCCAGCGAGGCGCCTTGCCTCGGCCGGTCCAGGATTCGCCAGTTTGAGGATGGCGGTATTTGACAGGCACGGCGCGTTTGACGGCAGGCTTGGTTTCAGACTTGCGCACAGTGGCGGTTTTGCCCGGCCCTTTATTATAGGCTGTGGCGATTTCCTGCGGTGTAATGCCATATTCGCGCATTGAACGGATAATTGATGCAATAACAGGGTTGCGGCGTTTGGCTTGAAGGTCTTGAGCCTTTTTTTGCAGCTTGGCGATTTCTTTTTCGATTTTCAACTTGAGGGTAGAGTAAGTATCTTGTGCCATTGTGCATTCCTGATGAATATGTATGATTACCGTATTTAGGTCAAGAAAACCTGCCGTCTGATATTGTCTGCTTACAAATATCCATGGCCGCGTTATTGCCGATTGCCGTACATAATGAATTTGGGTGCTTGCTGCTGCACATATTGGCTGGCTGCAACTGGAGTTTTGGCGATTTCTTGCAGATGCCTGATTATCGGCGTTGTTAACGCAGGTATTGATGTTTGCGATTGAAATAATAACATCAACTTTTAATGTTTATCCATCGTTGCTGATTAATTTTCTGAATGGCCTGGAGCATTGCATACAAGCTTTGCTATTTTGAAAATCAGAAACTGATATATATTTTATGGCGATAGAAAATCATCATGACCGCAAAAAACTTTCGTGTCGCGGCTATTCAAACCGTTTCGACCACCGACCTGACCGAAAACTTGAAACAAGCCGCCGATTTGATTGGGCAGGCGGCGCGCGCGGGAGCCGAATTAATCACTTTGCCTGAGTATTTTTGTTTAATGGGCCGCCATGATCGCGATAAACTCGATCTGCGTGAAGCTTTGGGGCAAGGCCCCATACAGGATTTCCTCAAGGCGCAGGCCTTGCAGCATGGTATTTGGCTGGTTGGCGGCACGCTACCCCTGGAAAGCCCGGATAATCAACGCATTTATAATACCAGCCTGGTTTTCGATCCGACCGGCGCCCGCATCGGACGCTACGACAAAATCCATTTGTTCGGTTTCAGGAAGGGCGGCGAATCCTACGACGAATCTGTTTCGATTCGGCCCGGCGAAAATACCCCTCAATTATTCGACGCTCCCTGCGGCAAGGTCGGCCTGTCGATTTGTTACGATTTGCGTTTCCCCGAGCTTTATCGGGCCCTGGGCGAAGTCAGCCTGATTATTGTGCCCTCGGCATTTACCTACACCACCGGCTCCGCCCATTGGGAAATTCTGCTGCGTGCCCGCGCCATTGAAAATCAATGTTACGTCCTGGCGGCTGCACAAGGCGGCAAGCATGAAAATGGTCGCCGCACCTGGGGGCATTCTGTTCTAATTGACCCGTGGGGCGATATAGTCGACGAATGCCCCGAAGGGCTTGGTTTCGCAATAGGCGCCGTAGATCAACAACGCCTGGCCGATGTGCGTGAAGCTTTGCCCGCCTTGAAACATCGTACGATGTAATCCTTGTTTAATTATGGTAGCGCCACTTGTCATGAAACTTTCCGACCCTACGATTAATGCATTGGCCACGGCCAAATCCGTCCTGCTCGACCCCTGGGGCTTGAGCGAAGCGGATATGGCACGTGCCCTGGGCGAAATCTTTACGCATAAAGTCGACTATGCCGATCTGTATTTTCAATATACGCGCAGCGAAGGCTGGAGCCTCGAAGAGGGCATAGTCAAAACGGGCAGTTTTTCCATCGGCCAGGGCGTGGGGGTGCGCGCCATCAGTGGCGAGAAAACCGCTTTCGCGTATTCCGATACTTTGTCCGCCGAAGCATTGTTGTCTTCCGCCCGAACCGTGCGCAGCATAGGCCGGCAAGGGGCCGGGCGCCAAAAGGTCGTCACCGGGCAGGCTCGGGTCAACCACGATTTATACCCTGCGATCGATCCCTTGAATACTCTGTCGGCGCCCGACAAAGTGGCTTTGCTCGAGCGCGTCGAAGCCATGGCGCGCGCCGCCGACCCGCATATTATCCAGGTCATGGCCGGCCTGGGCGCCGAATACGATGTGATCCTGGTCGCGGGCAGCGACGGCCGTCTGGTTGCCGACGTGCGCCCCCTGGTGCGGCTTTCTCTTACGGTGATTGCCGAGCGTGGCGGCCGGCGCGAAATGGGGCACGGCGGCGGAGGCGGGCGTACCGGCCTGGCCTATTTCTCCGACGAAATTCTGCGCTCCTACGTCAAGCGCGCAACCCACGAGGCCCTGATCAATCTCGAGGCGCGGCCGGCGCCTGCCGGCGAAATGACAGTGGTGCTGGGTTCGGGTTGGCCCGGTATTTTGCTGCACGAAGCGGTGGGGCACGGCCTGGAGGGCGATTTCAATCGCAAGGGCTCAAGCATTTTTGCCGGCCGCATGGGCGAACGGGTGGCCTCCAAAGGGGTTACTGTGGTCGATGACGGAACCCTGGCCGATCGCCGCGGGTCGCTCAATGTCGACGACGAAGGCAACCCCACCCAGCGCAATGTGCTGATTGAGGACGGCATTTTGCGTGGCTATATGCAAGACTCCATGAATGCACGCCTGATGAAAACGGCAGTTACCGGCAATGGCCGGCGTGAGTCGTTTGCGCATTTGCCCATGCCGCGCATGACCAATACCTATATGCTGGCAGGCAAGGAAGATCCGGCCGGAATTATCGCCTCGGTTAAAAAAGGCCTCTACGCGGTCAATTTTGGCGGTGGCCAGGTCGACATCACCAGCGGCAAGTTTGTTTTTTCGGCGTCCGAGGCCTATGTGATCGAAAACGGCAAAATAAGCTATCCGGTCAAGGGAGCCACCTTGATAGGCAACGGGCCCGACGCCATGAACCGGGTGAGCATGATAGGCAACGATTTGCAACTGGATTCCGGTGTCGGAACCTGCGGCAAAGAGGGGCAAAGCGTTCCTGTTGGAGTTGGGATGCCAACGGTGCGCATGGATGGCCTGACGGTCGGCGGCACTGCCTGAGCCCGGTTTTTTTGCACAGAGTCGCAAATTGCCATTGATTTTATTTGGCATGCCGCCGACTCTGTGCTAGGATTTACAACTATGCACTGCGCAAGCCAATTTTTCTTTTATTTTTATACCTTTCCAAGACCGCTGGTGGAGGAAGGGAAGCGTAGTACGCAGTAAAAAAACCAAATTCCCAAAAAGCCGCCAGCTTAGCTAGGCGGCTTTTTTTGTACCGCTTGCCGAGATGGACATTACCCTGGAGCTGATCCGTGTTACACAATACCGACGATTTACGTATTCGAGAAATTAAAGAGTTGAGCCCGCCCGCTCACGTCATGCGCGAATTTACGTGTACGACCAAGATTTCGAATACGGTGTACCAGGCTCGCCATGCCCTGCACAATATTCTGCAGGGCGCCGATGATCGCTTGGCAGTGGTAATAGGGCCATGCTCGATTCATTACCCGGAGGCCGCGCTGGAATATGCCAAGCGCCTCCAGAAGCAACGCGAGCGCTTCAAGGGCGAGCTTGAAATCATCATGCGGGTTTATTTCGAAAAACCCCGCACTACGGTTGGCTGGAAGGGGCTGATCAACGATCCCATGCTGGATGGCAGTTTCAACATCAATCAGGGTTTGCGCACGGCGCGCGAGCTGCTTATCAATGTCAATGATCTTGGCCTGCCCGCGGGCTGCGAGTTCCTTGACATGATCACCCCGCAGTACATTGCCGACCTGGTGTCCTGGGGAGCTATCGGTGCGCGTACCACTGAAAGCCAGGTGCATCGCGAGCTTGCCTCGGGCCTGTCGTGTCCGGTAGGTTTTAAAAATGGCACCGATGGCAATGTGAAAATCGCCGTTGACGCGATCAAGGCGGCGTCTCAGCCGCATCATTTCCTGTCGGTTACCAAGGGGGGCCATTCGGCGATTGTGTCTACGGTTGGCAATGAAGACTGCCACGCAATCCTGCGAGGCGGGAAAGTGCCTAATTACGACGCCGACAATGTCGAGCAGGCATGCCAGATTCTCTCCAAATCGGGCTTGCGCGCCCGACTGATGATAGACGCGAGCCACGCCAACAGTAACAAAGACTACAGAAATCAGCCTGCGGTAATTGAAAATATCGCACAGCAGATGGAAAGTGGCGACGAGCGCATTTTCGGCGTCATGGTTGAAAGCCATCTGGTCGGAGGGCGGCAGGACCTCGTCGAAGGCCAGCCTCTTGTGTACGGTCAAAGCATTACCGACGGATGCATCGACTGGGATACCTCGGTGCAGGTTATGGAGCGTCTGGCGCAGGCGGTCAGGCATCGTCGAGAAGTTGCCGCTCAGGCTTCCGCGGTCAGCTAATGGTTGAATGTTGTATCGTAGCTAAATTACTTCCGGAGTTGATCGATGAATGCCCCAGTTTTTCTCGAGAGTGCCCGACGCCCGATTCCGGCAGGTTTTCTGGATGCGTTAAAGGCACAGTTCAAAGAGCGTGTTTCCACCGCTCATGCCGTCTGCGAACATCACGGGCGCGACGAATCGCCGTATCCACCCATGCTGCCCGATGCCGTGGTGTTTGCGTCCAGTACCGACGAGGTCGCCTGGGTGGCCCGGCTCTGCCATCAGCACAAGGTGCCCCTGATTCCCTATGGCGCCGGTTCCTCGATTGAGGGGCATCTATTGGCTGTACATGGTGGTATCAGCCTGGATTTGTCCGGCATGAACCAGATGGTGGCGGTCAATTCCGAAGATCTTACCGCCACCGTGCAGGCAGGGGTAACCCGCAAGCAGCTCAACGAAGAGATCCGCAACACTGGCCTGTTTTTTCCGATCGACCCCGGAGCCGATGCCAGCCTGGGAGGCATGGCCGCCACGCGCGCTTCGGGTACGAATGCGGTGCGCTACGGCACCATGCGCGAAAATGTGATGAATCTGAAAGTGGTCACCGCGGATGGGCGCATTATTGAAACTGCGAATCGCGCCAAGAAATCGTCGGCGGGCTATGACCTGACCCGGATTTTCGTAGGCAGCGAAGGTACGCTGGGCATCATTACCGAAGTAACGGTGCGCTTGTATCCGCAGCCCGAGGCCATTTCGGCCGCGATTTGCAATTTCTCCACGCTCGATGCGGCCGTGCAAAGCGTGATTGAAATCATACAGATGGGGGTTCCGGTGGCGCGGGTCGAATTCATGGATAGCGCCGCCGTCAGGGCGACGAATGCCTACAGCAAGCTTAGCTTGCAGGAATCGCCGCTCTTGCTGTTCGAATTTCACGGCAGCGCGGCGGGGGTCAAAGAACAGGCCGAGACCGTGCAAAGCATTACGCGCGATAACGGCGGCATGGATTTCGAATGGGCCGAGCGCCCGGAAGACCGCAGTCGTTTATGGACGGCCAGGCATAACGCCTACTTTGCAGGTCTGCAACTGCGGCCTGGAGCACGGGCCAGCACTACCGACGTCTGTGTGCCCATTTCACGCCTGGCCGAATGCGTGTCCGAGACCGCCAAAGAGCTGGATCAGGCAAGCTTCCCCTATATGATCGTGGGCCACGTGGGCGACGGCAATTTTCATGTGCTGATGCTGCTTGATCCCGACAGCCAGTCCGACTGGGACGAGTCCGAGCGCCTGAATCATCGCTTGGTCAGGCGGGCCATCGATATGGATGGCACCTGCACCGGCGAACACGGCATCGGTTTGCACAAAATGGAGTTCATGCTGGCTGAACATGGACAGGATGCATTGGATTTGATGCGTAGCCTGAAGCATGCATTCGACCCCCACAACATCCTGAATCCGGGGAAAATTATTCCCACGAAGTAAGGCCGCATGTTTTCATGATTGTCTTGTTTTTTTAGTTTATGTCATGGCTGCTTACGTATCGCCCGAGTATCGACAAAAGGATGTCTTAGGGTAGTCCCGGTCATGTATTTCCGAGGCATTCGCGTTACATTTATAGCTTGAGGGAAAACTATACATGAACGATAACGCGATGCCATCGGCACAGTCGACCGGGCCGGATTTTGTGGGGCTGATGGCAAGACTTAAAACAAATATCCCGGCACACTGCATTTTGTCCAGAATCGAAGACACCCGACCTTACGAGTGCGATGGCTTGTCGCTGTACCGGTCTCTGCCGCCGGTAGTGGTATTGCCTGAAAATGAAGAGCAGGTGATTGCCGTCATGCAGGCATGCAAGGCGCTGAATATCCCGATTGTTGCGCGCGGCGCCGGCACAGGCTTGTCAGGCGGAGCCATGCCGCATGCCCAAGGAATTCTGCTGGGCCTGTCCAAGCTCAATCAAATCAAGCGAATCGACTTGCCGTCGGCAACGGCTGTCGTGCAGCCCGGAGTGCGCAATTTGGCCATTTCCGAAGCGGCGGCGGCATACGGTTTGTATTATGCGCCCGATCCTTCCAGCCAGATTGCCTGTTCCATCGGTGGGAACATCGCCGAAAACTCGGGCGGGGTACATTGTCTGAAATATGGCCTTACTGTTCATAATGTTTTGCGGGTTCGCGTTGTCACCATCGACGGCGCCATACTCGAGCTGGGTTCGGAAGCACCCGACAGCCCAGGCCTGAATTTGCTGGCGGCTTTCATAGGTTCGGAGGGCATGCTCGGGGTGGTCACCGAGGTAACGGTCAAGCTGATTCCCAAGCCGGCATGCGCGCGAGTCATCATGGCCAGTTTTGCCAGCGTTGAAGCGGCCAGCAGGGCGGTAACCAATGTGATTGCTGCCGGAATCATTCCGGCAGGCCTCGAAATGATGGACAAGCGCGCCGTGCATATGGTCGAGCCCTTTGTAAAGGCGGGCTACGATCTCGAGGCCGCCGCTATCCTGTTATGCGAGTCGGACGGGACGGCTGCCGAGGTCGATGACGAAATCGAACGCATGGAAGCGGTTTTTCGGGATGCCGGCGCAACCCGCCTGCAAGTGTCGCGTACCGATCACGAACGCCTGACCTTCTGGGCGGGCCGGAAAAATGCATTTCCCGCGGCTGGCCGGGTTTCGCCCGACTACTACTGCATGGATGGCACGATCCCGCGCCGCCACCTGGGCCGCGTGCTCAGTGCCATCGAGCAGATGGAAGATGAATACGGTTTGCGCTGCGCCAATGTTTTTCATGCCGGCGACGGAAATCTGCATCCGCTCATCATGTTCGATTCGAACCAGCCTGCCGAGGTCGAGCGGGCCGAAAAATTCGGGGCTGAAATCCTTGAACTGTGCGTGCAGGTCGGCGGTACGGTCACAGGCGAACATGGCGTGGGCATCGAGAAAATCAATCAAATGTGTGTGCAATTCACACGCGAAGAGCTCAATGCGTTTGCAGCGGTCAAGACCGCCTTCGACCCGTATGGCTTGCTGAATCCCGAAAAAGTCATTCCGACGCTGGCGCGCTGCGCGGAGTACGGCAAGATGCATGTTCATGGCGGCGATATCCGTTTTCCCGAATTACCTCGTTTTTGAGAGTCACAAATGGAGTTTGTTTTATCGGAATTGAGCGAACAGGTCATGACCGCTCGTGCCGCGCAACGTCCCTTGCATATTCGTGGCGGCGCAAGCAAGCGGTTTTATGGCGAAGCCACCGATCTCGAAGATCTCAACAGCCATGTAGTACTCGATTTATCGGGCTACTGCGGCATAGTCAACTACCAGCCTTCCGAATTGGTCATCACGGCTCGGGCGGGAACGCTGCTGTCCGATATCGAACGGACACTCGATGAGCAGAACCAGATGCTGGCATTCGAACCGCCCCGGTTCAGCCCTGCTTCCACGCTGGGTGGGTGTGTGGCTTCCGGCCTGGCGGGCCCGCGGCGCATGGCGGCGGGTAGCCTGCGCGATTTCGTTTTGGGAGCCAAGTTGCTCGATTCATCAGGCATAGTGCTCGAGTTTGGCGGCGAGGTCATGAAAAACGTGGCCGGCTACGATGTATCGCGCCTGCTGGCAGGATCAATGGG
Organism: Paralcaligenes sp. KSB-10; assembly: GCF_021266465.1. Lineage (NCBI taxonomy): Bacteria > Pseudomonadati > Pseudomonadota > Betaproteobacteria > Burkholderiales > Alcaligenaceae > Paralcaligenes > Paralcaligenes sp. KSB-10. The sequence goes on from NZ_CP089848.1 coordinate 45,981, forward strand.
GATTTTTGGAGCCTTGGTCGAAGTGTCCCTCAAAGTTGCGCCCAAGCCCTTCCAGGAAAGTACGGTGGTGCTTGCGTGTACGGAAACCGAAGCGCTGGAATCCTTTAATCGTTGGCGTGGCCAGCCTTTACCTATTTCCGCCACGTGCTGGCACGCAACGGGCGACGAAAAAGAAGGCCGGCTTTGGGTGCGAGTATCGGGAAGCACGCCCGCCGTCGCCAGCGGCTTGCAAAAAATCGGCGGCCAGCTTGTTGACCCGCACGAGGCGCAGGCATTCTGGAATAGCCTGCGCGATCAGACGCATTCTTTCTTTCAGGCAGTGCCGTTATGGCGCGTTGCCGTGCCTCCCCAGGTTTCGCCTTTGGGTCTTGGACCCACGCTGATTGAGTGGAATGGCGGCCAGCGCTGGTTATCGAAGGTTGCATCGGGCAGCGATCTGCGCGAGCAGGTAGCCGGGCTGGGCGGGCACGCCACTGTGTTTCGCTATGATCCAGCACGGCTCGATGTTCCCGTGTTTCACCCCCTCGATGCCGGCTTGATGAGTGTGTCCCGCCGTCTGAAACAAGAACTCGATCCAATGGGTATTTTCAATCCAAAACGTCTGTTTCCCGAATTTTGAGGTTTAGCTGTGCAAACAAACTTAGCATCATGGGCGCGTGATACCGAACTGGGCAAAGAGGCCGAAGAAATTCTGCGTCGCTGCGTGCATTGCGGCTTCTGTCTGGCAACATGCCCTACATATCAGATTCTGGGAGACGAACTCGACAGTCCCCGGGGGCGCATCTATCTGATCAAGCAAGTCCTCGAAGGCGTCGAGCCCACTGTGGCGACTCAGCAGCATCTGGATCGCTGCCTGACATGCCGCAATTGCGAAACCACCTGTCCCTCCGGGGTCGAATATGGCGCCCTGATCGATATCGGGCGCAATCTGGTCGATCAGAAGGTTGAGCGCCCCTTGGCCCAAAAGGCCACGCGTGCCGTTTTACGCCATACACTGAATTCGCCGGTTTTCGAGCCAGCCTACAAATTGGGCCGACTGGTGCGGGGCGTGCTGCCCGAGACGCTGAAAAACAAGATTCCAGAGGCTCGCCCGGCGGGCGTGCTGCCCGATGGCTCCCGGCACGCGCGGCAGGTTCTGATGCTGGCCGGGTGTGTGCAGCCGGCCATGATGCCGACGATCGATGCAGCCACGATACGCGTCCTGGATGCGATCGGGATCGGTACCCAGGTCGTCGCGGGCGCCGGCTGCTGCGGTGCCATCAATTTTCATCTGGACGCACAAGAGGCTGCGCTGGCGCAAATGCGTGCCAACATCGATGCGTGGCTGCCCCTGCTTGATAGCGGCGCCGTCGAGGCGGTAGTCATGAATGCGTCGGGCTGCGGGGCGATGGTCAAAGAATATGCTCATCATTTGCGCTTCGATCCGCATTATGTGGTCAAGGCCTTGCGTGTCGTCGACAAAGTACGGGATATTGCCGAGCTTGTTGCGCCACACGCGGAGGCCTTGAAGCCTGCCATGCTTGGCTTGCCCGAGCGCGTTGCCTTCCATCCCCCCTGCACGCTGCAGCACTGGCAGGGCCTGCGCGGCCTGACCGAGCGCCTGCTTGCGGACCTGGGCTTCGAGCTGCATGCTTTCGCCGAATCGCATTTGTGCTGCGGGTCGGCCGGCACGTATTCCGTGACACAGCCCGAGTTGTCCAAAGCCTTGCGAGATCGCAAGCTGCAGGCCCTGGCCGCGGCCCAGCCCGATTGCATCGTTTCGTCCAATATCGGTTGTATTGGACACTTGCAAAGCGGAACGGCCACGCCTGTGCGGCATTGGGTCGAAGTCGTCGACCAGGCTCTTGCACAGGCGAAAGCCGCGGCATAGGCCGGTGCCCGATATTGGGCCGGATAAGTTTAAAATACCTCGATGGTTAAATTATCTGCATCGAAATCGAAAGGGCGCGTAGTCGTTGGCATGTCGGGAGGGGTCGATTCCTCGGTTACGGCGTGGCTGCTGAAACAGCAAGGCTATGAAGTTCTTGGGCTGTTCATGAAAAACTGGGAGGACGACGACGATTCGGAATACTGTTCGACGCGTCAGGACTGGCTGGATGCGGCCAGTGTTGCCGATTTGATCGGCGTCGATATCGAGGCCGTGAATTTTGCCGCTGAATACAAAGATCGCGTCTTCGCCGATTTCTTGCGCGAATATTCGGCGGGCCGCACGCCCAATCCCGATGTACTCTGCAATGCGGAAATCAAGTTCAAGGCCTTTCTGGACCACGCCATGTCTTTGGGGGCGGACCTGATCGCGACCGGACACTATGCGCGAGTGCGGAGTGTGGAAACGGGCCACGGCATGCGTTACGAATTGCTCAAGGCCCTGGACTTGACCAAGGATCAAAGCTATTTCCTGCATAGGCTCAATCAGGAGCAATTAGCCCGAACGCTGTTTCCTCTGGGCGAAATGCCCAAAACGGAAGTGCGCAGCGTTGCGCGGTCGCTGCACTTGCCCAATGCTGCAAAAAAGGACTCCACGGGTATCTGCTTCATAGGCGAGCGTCCGTTTCGCGAGTTTCTCAATCGCTACCTGCCTACCCAGCCCGGCCCCATCAAGACCGCGGAGGGCGCGACTGTGGGCCAGCATCATGGCCTGTCCTTTTATACCCTGGGCCAGCGCAAAGGCCTGGGCATCGGTGGCGTAAAGGGGCGGCAGCGCGACGACGGAACGGCTGACGCCTGGTATACGGCGCGCAAAGATCTCGAAAACAATACCTTGTATGTTGTGCAGGGGCACGATCACCCCTGGCTGCTGGCGCAGCAGCTTCAAGCGCAGGAAGCGAGCTGGGTGTCGGGGCAGGTTCCCGAACCAGGCGCGTACACGGCCAAGACCCGCTATCGGCAGGCCGATGCGGCCTGTGTGTTGCGGGGGCCTGCCTCGGACAAGTTTGCCTTGAGTTTTAACGACCCGCAGTGGGCCGTGACCCCCGGGCAATCTGCCGTACTATATGCGGGCGATGTGTGTCTGGGCGGCGGTTTTATTGCATCGCCCTAGGCAGGCGCCTGTTTTTCAGGAGCCGCGTCGAATCGCGACTTGAACTGCCGCGCCCCAAACCACGATGTGTTGAATCTTCAGGGTAATTATGGATCTGGTCTTTATTATCAGCTTGCTGTTTCTCGGATGCATTGTCGGTTTTGCGGCAGGGCTGCTGGGAATAGGCGGCGGAATGATGCTGGTGCCTTTTCTGACCATGCTGTTCCCGCTGTTTGGGGTTCCCGATTCGCTGGTCGTGCATGCGGCGATTGCCACTTCCATGACCACGATTATTTTTACCTCGATTTCCAGCGTGCGGGCCCATCACGCCAAGGGGGCAATTCGCTGGGACATCGTGGGGGTCATGGCTCCGGGCATGATCGTGGGCGGCCTGATTTCCGGCGGAGCGGTTTTTTCCTATCTCAGCGGTGCATGGCTGTCCTTGTTTTTTGGCCTGTTTGTGGGCTATTCGGGGCTGCGCATGCTGGTGGCCAAGCCACCCGCCATTCCACGGCAAATGCCTGGCAAGGCGGCGACGGCGGGGGTGGGTGTGGCTATCGGTTTCGCCTCGGGCTTGCTGGGCGCCGGTGGCGGGTTTTTATCGGTACCGTTCATGACCCGCTGCAGTGTGGCGGTGCGTCACGCCGTGGCCACGTCGGCGGCGCTGGGTTTTTTCATTGCAGTGGCCAATAGCCTTGGCTATATTTTTTCCGGTCTCAAGGAAGTGCAGGGCCAGCCTGGCATGCTGGGGTATGTATATTGGCCTGCGCTGCTCGTTTTATCGGCCATGAGCGTGCTGACCGCCCCGCTCGGCGCGCGCTGCGCGCATCGTTGGCCGGTCGCCACCCTGAAACGGGTCTTTGCCTGCCTGTTGTTTTCCCTGGCTGCGTATATGTTGTACGGTGCGTATAGGGCGTTTGAATGATGGCTTTCGGGCTGGAAGGCAGCCCGCACACGCGGGCTATTTTTGAGGCGGTAGCGTACCGGAAAAAGACGGGCGGATTGCCAGTTTTTCTTCCAGGCGGGCCAAGTGTCCGTATTGTTTGCGCCAGTTCAGGTGATCGAAACGCAGGTCCAGGTAACCCAGCGCGCAGCCTACAGAGATATCGGCCAGGCTGAAGTTGACGCCCATGCAGAATGCCTGGGTGTTCAAGCCTTGATCCATGAATTCCAGCGCCGCCGAGATTTTCTTGCTCTGGCGATCGATCCAGTCTTCGCTGCGTAAATTGGCGGCCCGTCGGTTGGTTTCGATATTGATGGCAACCGCCGCGTCGAGCACGCCGTCGGCTATGGCTTCCCAGCACCTGGTAGCGGTGCGGTCGCGGCCGGCCTGGGGAATCAGGCGCCCCACCGGGGAAAGCGTGTCCAGGTATTCGACAATGACGCGGGAGTCAAAAAGGCTGCCGCCGTCGTCCATCAGCAGACAGGGGACTTTGCCCAGTGGGTTGGATTCCTGGATTTTTGTATCTTCCGCCCACACATTTTCCAGCACAAATTCGTAATCGAGCTTTTTTTCGGCCATGACGACGCGCACTTTGCGTACATACGGGCTAGTCAGGGAACCAATCAGTTTCATGGGGACGCGGGGATGGTTATGGGCGAAAAAAGTATAGCAGGATAACGCCGCCAATTTGTGACGGAGCGCGAACTAAGCCGTACGAGGTATGTCAGAAAGTGTCAATGTGTGGTTTATATGCGGTTTGCCGGCAAAGGCTGCGGAAAATCCCATAATTAGGTCGATGTTAAAATTTCCGTTTGATTTTTCCCCTACGCGAGTCCTCGATGCAGATTGCCGAACAACTTAGTCACCTGAACGCCTTGTCCCCCCTGGATGGGCGTTATGCCGCCAAAGGGCAGGCGCTGCGAGGCGTGCTGTCGGAAGCGGCTTTCATGGCTCATCGCGTCGAGGTCGAGGTTGCCTGGCTGATAGGCCTGTCCGACGCCGGTTTGCCCGAGTTGGCGCCATTTTCGGAAGCCGCTCGCGCCGAGCTGCGCGAGCTCGTCGAGAATTTCTCCGAACGCGATGCCGCATTGATCAAAGAGATTGAAAAAACCACCAACCACGACGTCAAGGCGGTCGAGTACTGGCTAAAAGAGCGTGTGGCCGATAACGCCGAACTTGCCGGCGCCAGCGAGTTCATCCACTTCGCCTGCACCTCCGAGGACATCAACAATACCTCGCATGCGCTCATGCTGACGCGGGCCCGCTCCGGCTTTATTGTGCCGCGCCTGAACGACGTGCATGCGCGCCTGAAATCCCTGGCTCGGCAGTTTGCGGATCAACCCATGCTCTCGCGCACGCATGGCCAACCGGCCAGCCCCACCACGCTGGGCAAGGAGTTTGCCAATGTGGCTGCTCGGCTGGAGCGGGCCATTGCCGCTATCCAGGCGGTCGAGCCGCTGGCCAAGCTCAATGGCGCCACGGGCAACTACAACGCTCATTTGTCCGCTTATCCGGAAATCGACTGGCCCGCGTTCAGCGCCAAGACCCTGTCGGGCCTGGGTTTGACGCAAAACGTCTACACCATACAGATTGAACCGCACGACTGGATGGCCGCCCTGTTCGATGCGGTGGCGCGCGCCAATACCATCATGCTCGATCTGGATCGCGATATCTGGGGCTATATTTCGCTGGGCTACTTCAAACAGCGACTGAAAGAAGGCGAGGTGGGTTCGTCCACCATGCCGCACAAAGTCAATCCCATCGATTTCGAGAATTCCGAAGGCAACCTGGGCCTGGCCAATGCTGTCTTGCGCCATCTGTCCGAGAAGCTGCCGGTGTCGCGCTGGCAGCGCGACCTGACCGACTCTACCGTGTTGCGCAATCTGGGTGTGGCGCTCGGCTACTGCGCTGTCGCATGGGATGCATGTATGAAGGGCATGAGCAAGCTCGAGCTGAACGCGGGTGCCATCGATGCCGACATCGATGGCTGCTGGGAGGTTCTGGCAGAGCCTGTGCAAACCGTGATGCGCCGTTACGGGCTGCCTCAGCCTTACGAGCAGCTCAAGGCGCTGACTCGCGGCAAAGGCATCAATGAAGAAGGCTTGCGCGAATTCATCACCGGGCTCGATCTACCGCCCGAGCCCAAGGCGCGCCTGCTGGCCATGACACCGCGTTCTTATGTGGGCCTGGCGGCGGAGCTGGCCAAGCGGGTGTGATCAGACTATGGCACAGGCTTCGTTGAAGGCCAGTCTGGGTAATGGCGGGTGCAGGCGTGCCGGCATGCCGTATCCCAAATTGCATATAAAGTTCACTTCGCAGGGCTTGCCGGGGAAAAATTCCCGTGCTGCCGCCTCTCCATCAAAGCCTCCCATAGGTCCGCAATCCAGGCCCAGGGCCCGGGCGGCCAATATAAGGTAACCGCCTTGCAGGCTGCCGTTGCGCAAGGCTGTTTCGCGCGCCGTAACCGGCGTTGCGCTGAACCACGAGCTGGCTTCCGGCTGATGCGGATATAGTTTGAACAACTGCTCGTAAAACCGCAGGTCATAACCGACAATCGCGGTTACCGGAGCAAGCCTTGTTTGTTCCCGGTTGCCCGCGGCCATTAGCGGCAATAGCCGCTCTTTGGCTTCGGCGCTGCATAGGAAGATGATTCGCGCGGGCAGGCAATTGGCGGAGGTCGGTCCTTGGACCATCAAAGAATACAATTCGTGCAACAGCGGCATGGGTATGCCGCGTTGTTGCCATGCGCGGTGCGTGCGCGCATGGCGGAATAACCGATTCAGGCTTTGATCATCGAGTCGTTCAGAGTTGTGGTCTTGGCTTTCATGCCTGAGGGAATTGGGCGGATTCATGTCAGGCATGCCTCGCCTTTTGGCCTCGAAGCAGGCGGCCCGGCAGCACGCCGGTGGCCTGCCCATTTTCAAATATGGGCTCTCCATTGACGATGGTAGCCACATAGCCATCGGCCCGTTGTACCAGGCGGCGCCCGCCGCCGGGCAGGTCGAAGCGCATTTCGGGGCCATGCAGTTTCAAAGCCCGAGGGTCAATGACGTTGATGTCTGCCTTGTACCCCGGTTGAAGCAAGCCACGGTCGTGCAAGCCATATACGCGCGCCGTGTCGGCGGTTTGGCGCTTGACTACGAACTCAAGCGGCAACTGAGGACCTCGGGTCCGATCCCGGGTCCAGTAGCTGAGCATGAATGTGGGCATGCTGACATCGCAGATATAGCCGCAATGAGCGCCGCCGTCGGATAGGCTATTGACGGTATTGTCATGCTGTAAAAGCTGATGGAGGTGGTCAAGGTGCCCATAGGAATAATTGAATGACGGGTAGTACAGAATCGCTTCGCCGTTATTGTTCAACATCAGATCGTAGATGATCTCGAGTGGAGGGCGTCCGCTACGCTCGGCCATGGCCGCGACACTGTTTTCCGCCAAAGGCTCGTAATCGGGTTCTGTACCGAGAGGGTATATTTTGTGAAAGCTGCTGAATAGCGTTTCGGCTCGGCGATCCCGCAGGCCCGCCTGCTCGTTCATGATTCTCTGACGAACCTCAGGGGTGCGCAGACGAGTCAGAATCTGATCGAACGGCAGGTGCTGCATAGCTTGGTATGTGGGGTGCGACATAAAGGGATGCAGGGTGCTTTGCCAGGAAAACAGAATTCCCAAGGGGCGCCCGCTGATTCCTCCCATTAGCTGGACGCCCTGATCGCGAGCACGGTCCAGCGTATGAAGCAATTGTTTCCAGACATCGGGGGCGGGGTCTGTTTGTTGCAAATTGAACAGGACGGGCAAGCGATTGTGCCGCGCCAGTTGTTCCAGCCAGGGGATTTCCTGCTCCATGGCGGGATGATTGGCCGTCATCTGAAAGACCCCATGGCCAACTTCCCCTAGTACGCTGCCCAGAGCCATGAGCTCTTCTTCCGTCGCAAAAGTACCCGGTGGATATTTACGCTCGTCGTATTTGTGCAAAAAAGTGCGTGCGGTCGAGAACCCCACCGCGCCAGCCTCAAGCCCCTCGCGCACGACTTGTCGCATAGCGACGAGATCGGCCGGCGAAGCTTCGTCGTGATGAATCGCGCGATCCCCCATCACATAGGCTCGTACGGCCGAGTGTGGGATTTGCGCCCCGATATCCAGTGCCTTGGGACGCCGTTCCAGCGCATCAAGGTATTCGGGAAAGGTTTCCCAGTCCCATTGAATGCCTTCCGACAGCACGCTTCCAGGAATATCTTCCACGCCTTCCATGACTTTGATTAGCCATTCGCGCCGTTCCTGCTTGACCGGGGCGAACCCGACACCGCAATTGCCCATGATGGCTGTGGTCACCCCGTGCCAGGTGGAAGGGCTGAGATACGGATCCCAGGTAGCCTGCCCGTCGTAATGGGTATGGATATCGACCCAGCCCGGGGTAACCAGGCAGCCGGTGGCGTCGATTTCCCGTTTGGCTTGCCCGATTTTAGAGCCCGCCTGGACGATGAGTCCGTCATTGACGGCCAGATCGCCGGTGTACGAGGCATTGCCGCTGCCGTCGACCAGGGTGCCTCCGCGAATGGCAAGGTCATGCATGCTAATTTCTCCAGGATGTTCAGTCGAGTGTGATGTTGGCGTGCTTGATGACTTCGCCCCAGCGTTTGTAGTCGTCGTGCACAATTTTGTTGAATTCTTTTGGACCCGCGCCACTGATGTCATTGCCTTGAGATTCGACCATTTTGACGATGGAGGGCGATTTCAAGGCGGTGCGAAACACCGCGGCGATTTTCTCGGCCAATTCAGGAGGCATATTGCCGGGGCCGAACAGGCCCTGCCATCCCACGACATCCAGACCGGGAATGCCTTGCTCGTCAAAGGTAGGTAGATCGGGAAGGACTTTAAGACGGCGAGGGGTTGCCGTCCCCAACAGCTTGACTTTGTGGGCGCGAAAGTTTTCGACGGCGGTGGCGGTGCCGTCGAAATAGACTTGAACTTCGCCGGCAAGAAGGGCGCGGCCGGCATCGGCAGTGCCTTTGTAGGGCACATGAACAATATCGATACCAGCCTGCGTTTTCAGTATCTCACCGTTCAAATGCGAGGTTGAGCCAATACTGTAGGAGCCGAAGTTCAATTTCCCCGGATGTGCCTTGGCGTAGGCGATCATCTCTTTGGTCGTGTTGAAGGGCGCATTCTTGTTCGCTTCCAGAATGGTGGCGGATCGCACGAACTGCTCGATGGGGGTGAAGTCCTTGAAGGGGGAGTACGGCAGTTTTTTGTACAGATGAGGATTTTGCGTATGGGTAACGACGATGGTGTACAGCAGCGTGTAGCCGTCTGGAGCGGCGCGAGCCACATCGGTGGCACCGATGATCGTGCTTGCCCCGGGCTTGTTTTCAACGATAACGGACGATCCCGTCTGTTCCGACACCTTTTGGGCCAGCATGCGCGCCAGTGTGTCTGAACCCGAACCTGCCGGGAACGGCACGATGACTTTGATGGGCCTGCCTGCGGCGGGCCACGATGTTTCTGCTGTTGCCGTTTGCAGGGTCAGGAGGCCCAGGGCGGCCAGGGCACAGCTGATGAAAGTATGTTTTGTCGTATTAAGGAATTTACTATTCATGTCTCCTCCTTGAAGGTAGTAGTGATGCCTGCCGACAGGTCGTGTCATTTTGCATTGTGTCGAGCTGGACAGGTCAGTATCCAACTGATCGGCGAAACAACTTTATTCTTGCGTAAATCTCAAATCAAATGCATATTTATCCTATATTTCATGAGAAAAATACATAATGCTCAGTTTGCGGGCCTTGACACACTTTTCAGCGCTGGTCGAAGAGCGAAATTATTCGCGGGCGGCTTTGCGCCTGCATCTGACGCAATCTGCGCTGAGTCGTAGTATCCAGTCCCTGGAAGATGCACTGGGGCTTAAGCTGGTGGATCGCACATCCAGCGGCATGGCCTTGACCCAAACGGGCCAGATGGTGATGGAATATGCGCGTCGCATTTTGGGAGAGGCCGCCGCGTTGCGACGCGAGGCTGAATTGATCCGCGGCTTTGACACAGGACGTGTGGTGTTTGGAGTCGGCGTTTTTCCTGCGGACGGCTTTCTGTCGCCGCTGCTCATGCAGTTGGCACGCGAGCATCCCGGCCTGAGCGTGCATGTCGAAATCGAAAGCTGGCAGCGATTGCTCGATAAACTGCGGCAAGACAAGCTGGATTTTGTCGTGGCCGTGACGCATAGCCTGCCTCCATCATCCGAGTTCACTGCCAGGCCCCTGCCTCCTCAGCACGGGGGTTTGTTTGTGCGCCGAGGCCATCCGCTGCTCAAGGTGCGCCGAGCTGATTTGCGCGGCATGCTGAACCAGTATCGTCTTGCTGCAACAGATCTGCCGCTGCGCGCGCGCGAGCACCTGGCTCGCTTGTATCGGGTGACAAGCCCTGATCTTTTACCTATAGGTCTGGAGTGCGACAGCGTGGCGACTCTGCGGGATGTGGCGCTGAATAGTGATATGGTGTTATTTTCCACCCACGAAGCCATTCAACACCAGATCGATGCAGGACTGTTGCAGCCATTGCCATTGGCCTATTCCGCGTCCGGCACCTTGACATACAGTATTATTCATCGCGAACGCCGCACCTTGTCTCCGGCCGCGGAAAGAGTCATTGCCTTGATTTATGCTTTGCTGCCGACAGCAGCCGGGCAAAAGGGCGGCGATGCTTCGTCCGAGGAGCTTAGGCAAGCCGTCAAGCATCGGCCCCGCAAGATTATGCAATGATCCATTTTTCCTTTCACTTGTTTGGTATAGGAGATTTCGTATGACACAGAAGCTTGGTTTAATTGCCGTTGCAGCGTTGGTTACAGCCCTATCCACACCTGCCGTGGCGCAATTTTCCAAGAGCAAGGATGCCAGGGAGTATCGCGAATCGGCCATGACATTAATGGGTTCGCATTTCGGGCGCATGGTTCCGGTGGTCAAAGGCCAAATTCCTTACGATAAGCAAAAGATCAAAGAAAATGTGGCCTTGCTGAATATTCTGGTCACTTTGCCCTGGGCGGGGTTTGGTCCCGGCACTGAGGGCGGCGATGCAAAGGACGATATCTGGCTGGATCCCGAAGGTTTCAAGCAGGCGGAAGATAAGCTGCATACCAGTATGAAAAAGCTGACAGCCGCGGCCGATGCGGGAGACTTCGACGCGTTCAGGGTCGCTTTCGGCGATGTGGGTAAAAGCTGCAAGTCCTGCCACGACTCGTATCGCAAGAAAAAATAGCCTGATTTAAAACGATTGCCAGATTTGTAATATAATCTCGGCCTTGACCGGTTTTTATGGTTCTGTAAAGACAGGCATCCGGTCAAATCGGGTTGTTAGCTCAGTTGGTAGAGCAGCGGACTCTTAATCCGTAGGTCGAGCGTTCGAGCCGCTCACAGCCCACCAAGTATCCATGCGGGTTGCGTAGTTTTTACGCAGCCCGCTTTTTCGTCTGTGTGTGACGCGATATGAGATGTTGCCGCATGTCCGGCATTCATCAAGCGCCGATTTTCAGGCGCATGTTGAATAGCCGTCCGGCTATTTGGCCAGTCGCATTGGTAACCACGCCCCGTCAAAACAACACAGCCAGCCCCTCCCGTGAAAAGGCTGGTGGTACTTTTTGCGTTTATGGCTTCTGTCACTGATCGGCGATAACCGCAGTGATATCGACTTCCATTAGCATGCCCGGCCAGGCGAGGCCGTTTACGGCCAATAGTGTATGAGCTGGAATAGTCGGTGAATTCTGAAATGCTTCGCTGCGCGCTCGGTGGTAGTTTGGAAATTCTCGGGTATCCAGCAAATACGCTGTGATCTTGACGACATCCGCCAGTGTTGCTCCATGCTTGGCGAGGACGTGGCTCGCTTTCTCGAAGGCTATCCGCGTCTGACTATACACATCGCCCAGATGCATGATTGTGCCAGCCTTTCCATTACTATCTTCCCCACCAATGCCAGAAAGAAACAATAACTTGCCGGGCCCTTTCACCGTCACGATTTCCGAGAATAGTCCTCGCGACCACTCGGCATAGCTGTAATGTTGCTTTTCAAAGGTTTCGAGCATACTCAGCTCCTTTAATGAAGGTGCAGTTCATCGTCTGTGGCACATGTTGACCCTTCTCAGGGCCACTCATTAGAAACACTGCTGGTGAAAGCCGATCAGGCATTGTATAGAGCCAAAGCGAGTGGGCGTAATTGCGTTGGGTTGGCATAATTGAGGAATCAGTCCCCCATAAATAAACAGATCCCAGGCTTCGAATCGTCTCGTTACCTTTTGCAAGGCATCCGAACGTGTCATTTCGGTAAACTGAAAACAGATAACAACACACAAAGAGGATGTGATGAAACTTTTGCTAATCGCTGTCATGCTGTCGACCTTGTCGGGCTGCGTGGCCTATGAGCGCGGCCATTACCGCGATCATGATGGGTACTATGATCGAAACCCGCACGACAATCGTAATGGCGGTTTCTGTCCCCCGGGGCAGGCCAAAAAAGGGAATTGCTGAGGGTAGCCATTGTTTGGTTTGGACTCTCATCCGAATGCCGCCCGCGAGGCGGCTTTTTTTTTTACGTCTAAGGAAATACACGTCGGATGATGAACTTGCTGCTCAGGGCCGGTGCTTTTTGTCCTGGTGTGGCGTTTCGGCGCGTATCGTGACAAATAAACCAATCATGATCAATATCGCGCTGACAATCAATGCGCGGGACATGGTTTCGTTGAGAAAGACTATGCTTAACCAGAACCCGACAAGCGGAGTCAATAACAAGAATTGCCCGGCCGTAGATACCGCCATGACAGATAGAACTCGGTTCCAGCACCACATTGCGAGCGCGGTGGGCACCACCCAGTTATAGGCGACGATAAGCGATAGCCGGGCAGTGATGTTCATTGCCTCGGTGCGCTCCAGAACGAGGCTCAGCACGGCAATAGGTACGGACGCGACAAGAAGCTGCCATAAGGTCTGCGATACGAAACCCGATGACCAGCGCTTGCGGCGATACAGGCACGAGCCGAACGCCCATGACATCGACCCTGCCAGTATCAAACCACTGCCCAGCACGGCGCCACCTCGATGCCAATCGATAACCAAGGGGTTGAAAAAAACCAGCAGACCCATCAAGCCAATTAGTACTCCCAAGAGCCGCAGGAAATTGATTTTCTCGCCGAGCAAGGCTCGTCCGATGGGGACAGCCCAAAGCGACATGGTGTAAACCAGCAATACAGTTCGTCCGGCTGGCACGCTGCCCATTCCCACTATGGTCAAGCCAAGCATGGCCCCAACTTGGAAGAGGCCGACAATGGCAAGCGGCAGACGCTCTCCGCGAATGGGCAGCAATGGCCCCGTCCGTGATACCAGCAACACCGCGGCCAGCACGGCGGAGGCTCCCCATAGTCGTAGTGCGGTGAAGGCCAATGGTGGCATATCGGACAGTGCCAGCTTCATCAAGGGATAATTTGCCCCCCATGCGAAAACCGTTATGGCCAGCAACAGATACGTGGTCCAGGAAGGGATATCGTCAGTCGATTTCACAAAATCGCCGTATCGATAGTGAGCCGGGCAACCGCCATCAGACGGGCTTGTTGCGTTTGGACCTGGGTGGGTCGGATATTCCGTAGCCGCGATGGAATGGCGCCAATGCGCTGCGGGTAGGCGGCGACGTGGAAATCTTTCGTGCGGCTTCGATAAGCATGGGCGCGCCTTTTTCGCGTAAGGTTTCGAGAGTCCAGCGGCTTGAGGCGACCGAGACATTGATCGCCGCGACAGGGCGCCCGGAAGCATCGAGCAATGGCACGGCGATATTCAGGTCGCCGCGATAGTATTCCTGGTTCGCCCACGCATACCCGTTTTCTCGGGCTTCCAGCACCAAAGCCATCAGCTTCTCGACATCGGTCTTGGTCGTGGGCGTGTATTTGATCCGGTCCGAAGCGTCCAGCATGGCTCGTGCCTCGGCGTCGGGAAGGGCCGACATATATGCGCGGCCCGAAGCGGTGCAAAACATGGGCAGCCTTCTGCCCACAGGCATATGGACGATACTGTGCGTGGGGCTGGGGAATCTGGCGGCGAACACCATTTCCAACCCTTCCGGTTCGGACAGATTTACGGTTTCGCGAATTTTCTGATTCAGCTCGAGCAGGTAGGGATTCGCCCGTTCAACCAGGGGGCTTGCCAATAGGTAGCGGTAGGCGAATCCGAGGGATTTGGGCGCGAGCGAGAATCGCTTGGTCTGCGGATCCTTGCGTAAGTATCCCAAGGCCTCGAGCGTGAATGCCAGCCGCTGCGCAGTGCTTTTTGTAATGCCCACGGCACTGGCGATTTCGGGCAAGTTCATAGAGGGATGCTCGGCGCCGAACGCCTGGAGCACGGCGAACCCTTTTTCCAATGATTGATTGAATAGTGCCGATTCTTTCATATCCAAAGCAGTATCCTCTTTTTGATCGCGGCCTTCTTCGGGCGGGATGATTTCAAATGCATTCATAGCTACTGCTCCAGTTTATCCAGCAGCCAATAATATCCGGCTACCGCCTGCATCCCTGGAATGCGCCAACGATGAAATGGGATAGGTTCGAAACGTGCCGAATTCAAGGGGCCGGCAGCTATGGCTTCACCTTGTACCATGCGTGCGAGCAGCTTGCCGAACAGATTCGTAAGCGCCACTCCGCGGCCGCCATACCCGATCGCGTAAAAAATCCGCTCTTCAAGACTGCCGAAATGAGGGAAATCATCTAATGTCACCGCTACCTTTCCCGACCATCGAAACTCGATGTCCGTCTCGGATAAGGACGGGAAAGTCCTGATGAGCGCTTTATGCAGCCCGCGATAGATATCCGGCGATTCCTTGCCGGTGATATCCCCCCGTCCGCCATAGAGCAGGCGGTTGCCGGGAAGCATGCGGAAATAGTTCACCAGATGACGGGTATCGGTTACCAGGCGGCCTCCGGCCAGAATGCGGCTCGCAAGCTCCGGAGCGAGCGGGGCGGTCGCCAGCACCGATGTGGATACAGGAACGATGCGACGGCTGAGATTGACCCCCAATTGCATCAGGTCGGTATACGCATTGGTCGCAATGACAAGTTTCTTGGCGTGAACACGTCCGGCGGGTGTTGTAAGGATTATGCCCGTGGGCTCGCGCCTGATCGAGTCGACCGGGTTTCCCACATAAATCGGAATTCCTTTTTGGCTCAAGCCCGCGGCCAGCCCGCGGGCATAATTAAGCGGATGAATACCCGCAGATCGGGGATCCAGGTACCCTCCCGGATAAACGGAAGTGCCGACCTGTTCGCGCATTTGCTCACGATCGAGCATCGATGCGGCGTTGTCTTTTCTATTCCGACTCAGCCAATCGACATCGGCTTGAAGCATCGCCAGATTCTTGCGTCCGTTGGCTGCCGTGATGTGGCCGTAGCGGGCAAAGTCGCAGTCTATGCCGTATTCGCGAACGATGGATTCAAGAGTGTCGACGGCTTCGAGCACAAGCTGATACAGCCGCATCGCGACCTCGTCGCCGAATTGCGCAACCAGCGTGGAATAGCCATTTTTATAGCGCAGCACCGCCATTCCGCCGTTTCGGCCGCTGGCGCCCCAGCCGACATCGTTGGCCTCGATGACCACGCAATCGACACCGGATTTGGAAAGGTGATGAGCCGTCGAAAGTCCACTGTATCCACCCCCGATAATGGCGACTTCGGTTTCGACATCTCCCTTTAGCAAGGGGAGTTCCGGGCGCCGATTGGCTGTGGCGGCCCAAACCGAGTCGGGGTGGTTGATGAGTTTCGCGGCGTCCAATTATGCTCTCCAGTTTCGGTTGAGACGGTGTCTTTGGGCCTAAGACTGTGTGGCCCGATAGATCTCATCGGCCATGTCCTGGCTGATTTTTCCATCGTTTATATCGGCCTGGACTTTTTGCCGGTCACGGGCCATGGCATCGCCGTATCCACCTCCGCCCGCCGTTTCTATGATCAGCCGGTCGCCTTTGCACAACAGGGTAACCACCTTCGATGGAATGACTTCCTGGCTGCCGTCGGCGCGATGGATTACCGAACGCGCCATTGCGCCATTGCCGCCTCCGTCGATCCCCAAGGGGGCGCTGAAATGTCGTTCGCCGCGGTGCGACAAGGAAATTTCGCCGTCAAGTACTTCATATTCGCGCACGACACCCAATCCTCCGCGGAAAAGCCCGGGTCCGCCGGATCCACTGCGCAGCGCAACCCGATGCACTCGCATTGGAGCTTCCATTTCAATGGCTTCAGCCGGTATGTTCATGCAGTTGGTTGCATCGGTCTCGATTACATCGACTCCGTCGCGATCCATGCAGGCGCCGCTACCTCCCGCTATCGTTTCACCAATGATGAATTTCTCGCCGCTCGGTTTGCGGCCACCGAAGGCCATGACCAGCAGCTCGCCGGCCGAAGCCGCCGGCACCGTCCCGGGCATGACGGGAGCGAGCGCGCCCAGCATGCAGCCGGCAATGCGCTTAATGGTCGCGGTACGTGCATTCACCGGAGCGGGCTCCACCGGGTTGACCAGGCTACCGGGTGGCAGATGCAACGATATTGGCCGAAAACAACCTCCATTGTTCGGTATGGTCGAGTCTGTGAGGGCCCGCACTGCATAGCATGCCGCGGCAAGCGTGCCGGACCGCACGCAGTTCATCGGCCCTTTTACTTGCGGGCTGGTCCCTTCGAAGTCGAATCCGATATTGCCGTCCTTGACGGTAACGGTCACTTCGATGCGAATCTGCTTGTCCAGTTCGATACCGTCGTTGTCGAGGTAGTCGACATAATGGTATGAGCCCGCAGGTATAGCCAGCAAGGCTTTGCGGGTCATGATTTCCGAGCGCGTCAACAAATCGTGGAAAATGCGCTCGAGATGGCCCGCGCCGTAGACGTCGGCGAGCTCGGCGACACGCCGGGCACCCACGTTGCAGGCGGCGATTTCGGCGTTCAGGTCGCCCATGAAGGCATCTGGCGTGCGTACGTTTTGTCGCAGCATTTTCACCAGTGTGTCGTTATAAGCGCCCGCCACGCGCAATTTCAGAGGCGGGATGCGGATTCCTTCCTGATAAATTTCAGTGGCATTGGTCGGAACCGAGCCGGCCGTCATGCCGCCCACATCGCCGTGATGCGTCATGGCGCCGCTCAACGCAATGACGCGGCCGCGATGGAAGACCGGCGCCACAACAGCGATGTCAGGGAGATGGGTTCCGCCACAATAAGGATCGTTGATGATATAACTGTCGTTTTCCTGCATGGTTGCCACCGGATAAGCCTCGATAATGGCGGCGACGGCTGGAATAAGCGTGGCCAGATGAATTGGAATCGCACAGGCCTGGGCGAGCGTCGTGCCGTCCGGAGTGAACAGGCTGGCCGAGGCATCCAGCCCTTCTTTGACAATGGGTGAAAACGAACTCTTCAGTAGCGTCATTTCCATTTCATTGGCAATACCTTCCAGCTTGTTGCGCACGACTTCAACTGTAATGGGGTCCAGGTCCGCGGGACCGGCCGCAGGTATTTCCCGGTGCTTGGCGTTCATATCCATGTCACGCTCCTTGAAAATCAAACTGTAGTGATTAAAAGATTGCCGCCCTCGACCACCCGCGCCTGCCAGCCAGGTTCCACGACGATGGTCGTGTCGGTTTGCTCGATGATGGCGGGACCCTGGATCAGGGCGCCAGGTGCCAGCGCTTCGCGCTCGAATACCTGCGCATCGACATAGCCATCGGTACTCACCATGATTTTGCGGTTGTTCTTGCGGGCTTGCATGCTGTTATGCCGATACGCCGGAGATGGGCTTTCGGCATGGGCAAAAGCCTGATGTATCGTGCGCAGATTGACGATCTGGGCGGGGAAATCGGTGCTGTGACCATAAACCCGGTTGTGTGCCGCGAGAAAGTCTGTACGCAAGCGGCCGATGGGATCCGCGTCATCCGTATCGATTGGTATCTCAAGATAATAAGATTGGCCCACATAGCACACATCGGCAAAATGGAAAATCTTCACCTTGCTGCGCTCTATGCCCTCGGCGGCCATCAGGCCAAGGCATTCCTCATCCAGATTGCGACATGCCGCTTTCATTGGCTCAAGAGCCCGCGCTTCGAGCGGATACGGAAACGAAATGGCCATTTCGTGTTCGACCGGAGCATCGAGCAGCCCTGCCGCCGATAGCACGCCTGGATGCAGCGGCACGATGATGCGGCGCATGCCAAGTTCACGTGCGAGTGCATTGGCGTGTATGGGACCTCCTCCGCCCAGGGGCAGCAGCGCGAACTGGCGCGGGTCGACTCCTCGTCCTACAGATACCAGCCGGATTCCTTCGGCCATATTGGAGTTGACAACGCGGTGGATGCCGAAGGCGGCCTGCTCGACCGACATTCCCAAAGGTTTTGCGATGGATTGTTCGATAACCCGCCAGGCCAGTTCAGGTTCGAGCTTGAGCATGCCTCCTGCGAAATAATCGGGATTCACGTAGCCGAGCACCACCGAGGCGTCCGTCACTGTTGGCTTGTCGCCTCCGCGTCCGTAACAGGCCGGCCCCGGTTCGGATCCCGCCGAGAGGGGGCCGACCTTGAGGCCGCCGGCCCCATCGATCCAGGCTATGCTTCCGCCGCCGGCACCAATCGCATTGACGTCGACCATCGGCACTCGGACTGCGTAAGTATCGATGATGCCCTCGGCGGCGATCATGGGCTTGCCCTGGCTGATCAGCGCGATGTCGGAGCTGGTCCCGCCGATATCGACTGTAATGACATCGTCGATGTGAGCCTCTTGCCCGACCATGCGCCCGCCGATCACGCCTGCGGCCGGCCCGGATAGAAACAAGCGCACCGGACGTCGCCTGGCAACGTGGGATGAGGCTATTCCACCGCGCGATTGCATCAATTGCAGAGGAGCGTTGACTCCGATCTTTATCAGATCGCGTTCCATCTCGGCGAGATAACGGTCCACGCCCGGCTTGATGTAGGCATCGAACGCCGTGATGCATGTGCGTTCATATTCGCGAAATGCCGGATCCACTTCGCTGGAAATAGAGACCATGATGTCTGGCGCAATTTCATGGATAATTTCGCGGGTGCGCAACTCATGGGCCGGATTCAGGAAGGAGAACAAATAAGAGACGGCAATCGCTTGAACCCCCGCATGCAATAGTTCTTGCACCGCCATTCGGACCGATTCCTCATCGAGTGCGGTCAATATGTCGCCGCTTGCGGTGATTCGTTCACGCACTTCTTTGCGCAATGCTCCCGGAACCAGGAATACGGGCGTTTGCGGCACGAGTGCCAGGTCGTACATGGCGTGCCGGTTCTGCCGGCCAATTTCGATCACGTCCTTGAATCCCTGTGTGGCCAGCAGGCCGAGTTTTGCCCCCTTGCGTTCCAGGACGGCATTGGTCGCGGCGGTCGTACCGTGCACAAAGCGGGCGATTTGCCCGGGCTGCACACCCCATTCCCGCATCATGTATTCGACGGCGTGGCGCACCCCGGCACTGGGGTTGGCGCGGGTGGTCGGGATCTTGACCAAACGCACTTCCGCATCGGCGCTGCGGCACACCACATCGGTAAATGTGCCTCCGATATCCACTCCGATTTCATAGAGGGCACTGTTCTGTTGTCTGGTGTCGGTCATGATGTACTGTCTCTCTCTTTGCGTGTTTGCCGATTTTTAAAAGATATTTGCGCTTGTCAGTTTCCAGGTAGGGGGAAAACCAGCATGTCGGCGGCATTCCATCCCATTTTCACGGCGCTGCCGGGCATGGCCTGGATTACGCCTTTGCAACTGCGGTTCTGGGATGCGACAGTGAAGTCTCCACAGGCGGATTGAAGGAAAACCATGCTTTTCTCTCCGGTGAAAATCACTTCGGACACCCGCCCATCAAGCAGGCCGGTATAGCCGTTGATATGCGATCCCTCCGGTACCAGTTCAATTTTTTCCGGCCTCAGCACCACCAGAACTGGATCTCCCACCTCGATGTCCGGGTTGTCCCTGGCCAGGCAGGCCTCCTCGCGGCCTTCGATGCGTATCAGCGCGCAGCCATTCTCGCGTCCGATCATGTTCCCTGGCATGCGATTCGTTTTACCGATGAATTCGGCCACAAAAAGCGTTGCCGGTCTGCCATAGATTGCCTGCGGGGTATCGAATTGCTCGACTCGCCCGTTATTCATCACGGCAATCCGGTCGGCCATGGCCATGGCCTCGTGCTGGTCATGCGTTACGAAAATCGTGGTAATCCGCAGGCGCCGCTGCAATTGCCGCAATTCGATCTGCATGGATTCGCGCAGCTTGGCATCCAGAGCGCTGAACGGCTCGTCGAGCAATAATGCGGTCGGGTTGGTGACAATGGCGCGCGCCAGCGCGATGCGTTGTTGCTGGCCGCCGGAAAGTTGGGCAGGAAACCGTTCGGCGAGATGACGCATCTGTACCAGGTCAAGCGCGCCCTCGACCTGAGGCGCTATCTGCCGCTTGGGTGTGCCGTGCATCTTCAAGCCGAATGCAACGTTCTGCCATACGGTCAAGTGAGGAAACAAGGCATAGCTTTGAAACACCATGCCCAGATCGCGTTTATGAATAGCTTGTTTCAAGACCGAGGCATCATCGATACGAATGTCTCCGGCCGAGGGCGTCACCAAGCCGGCTATGCTCCTGAGCACGGTTGTTTTGCCGCAGCCGGATGGCCCCAGCAAGGCAACGAATTCGCCAGGCTGTACCTCGAGATTCATATCCGACACAACCGTTTGTGATTGGTAGGATTTTTCCAGCCCGATAATGGCCAGATGCCCTCTGTGCCGCGGTGACTCATGCAGGTTCCGATCAGTCATTTTCATGCCTGGCTTTCTCTGGACGCGAACATCATATTGCCAACCCCGAAAATACGTTCCAGAAGCAGCAGCGCAACAATCACTATGAAAATCTGGACTGTTGAAATGGCCGCTACGGCGGGATCGTAGTTGTAAATGAGATAACTCAAGAGCATGACCGGCAGTGTCGTTGTATCTGTATTCGTCAATAGCAACGCGACAGCCACCTCGTCGAAGGACATCAGAAATGCGAAGATGGCTCCCGCCAAAATTCCGGGCCGGATCAAAGGCAGGGTTACGTACCAGAAGGTTCGCAATGGCCCCGCGCCGTGTACCGCCGCGGCATATTCGATTTCTTGATTGGCATTGACATAAACGCCAAAAACGGTGCGCATGACATAAGGCACGATGATTACAGTATGTCCCGCCACCAGCGCCGCGAAGGAACTATCCATGCCGATTTTTGGCACAAAAAACAATAGCCCGGTGGCTAGAATAATGGTGGGCAGGCTCAGTGGCGAGAGCAGGAACATCTGGATTTCGCGCAGGCCGCGCATGGGATGGCGCACCATTACTATGGCGGCGGGTACGGCAAGGATTACCGCAAGGAACGTCGAGGCGCAGCCAAGCCGGAAACTGTTCCACAGGGGCAATAGAAACTGCGGATCGGACAATACCTTGTTGAACCAGCGCAAAGACAAGGCAGGCGGAGGGAATGTGACGAAATCGCCGGGGGTGAGCGCCACGGCCACTACAATCAGGACGGGAACCAGCAGAAAGAACACCATGGCGGCGATATAGGCTTTGAGCAGGATGCTGAAATGGCTCATGGCCGGGCCTCGTGCGCCGTGTGCCGCAAACGCGCTTGCAGCCATAAAAGGGCAAGTACAACCGCCAGAAGAATAATTCCGAGCGCGGCCGCCGTCGGCCAATCCGATGCCACCGTCAGACGCTGGTAAATGAGCAGCGGCAGTACCATTGTGGAATTTTTACCAAGCAGCATTACGGTAACGAAGCTGCCTATGGTCAGTGTGAATGTCAGGATGGAGCCCGTGATGATGCCCTCCGTGCAGAGCGGCAGCATGACGTGGTAGAACACCCGCGCGCGATGCGCGCCCAGCACCTGGGCCGCTTCTTCGATACTTGCGTCCAGCGTTTCGATGGTGCTTGCAATCGCCAGCACCATGAAGGGCAAAAGGACGTGGACGAGTGCGATCGTGATGCCCGTCCAACTGTACATGAGGTCGACGCTTGGCAGCCCCAGGCCGCGCAAGACGGCATTGATCACGCCGTTGCTGCCCAGTATCACCATCCATCCGAAAGAACGGACGACCACGCTGACAAGCAGGGGGGCCACCAACACGAAGACCAATGCGGCCTTCCAGCCCCCCCTAGCCCGTGCGATGGCATAGGCCAGGGGATACCCGGTAATCAGGCATATGGCAACGACGACGACACCCAGCATGAGTGTTTGTCCGAGTACTCGCAGATAGTATGGGTCGCTGGCGACTTTTATATAGTAGGCGGCGGTCAGCGTCCCGCTATCGGGCGTCTTCAGGCTCTGCTGAAAATTGATCAGCAGCGGGCCGACAAAAAAAACCAGCAGGAACAGCACGGCGGGCGCCAGCAAAACAAGTGGCTTCCACTTGAAGGCGGGCCACATGCTTGCTTGCCCGGAAAAGACGGTGTTCGATACTTTCCGACTTTGGGCCATTGCCGTTCATCCAAAATAATGAGGGTTGTGGCTTATTGAATCTCTTTGTTCCAGCGTTCGACCCAGCCGGGAATCTTGTCAATGATTTCGGAATAGGGCGGAATAATGACACGGTCGGCCGACGTCACCTTGTTCTTGATGTCGGGTGGGTAGACCACGGTCTTGTTTGTAATTCCGTATAGGATGGTTTCGGCATGGCCAAGCTGCCCTTTGGGCGAGAGGGCGCAGTTGAGGTAATCCCAGGCGATATCCGGCGAGTTTTTCACCTTTGAAATCAATACGGATCCTGCAATGGTGTTGGGCTGGGGTATATAGAAACCGGCCCATGGATTGCCTTTGTCGATGAAGCTGTGTGCGCGCCCATCCCAATATAGGACAATGTCGGCGGTCTTGGTTCCAAAGAGATTCAGGGCTTCGACGGGCGTATTCCAGAATTTGACGATATAAGGCTGCATGGCCTTGATTTTCTGGAATGCGGTGTCGATACTGCCCCCATATTGTTGAGCGACAAACCAGATGAATTCAGGTCCCCAGGTGTACGTGCCCGATGGCCAGGCTATTTTTTTGCCATACTTGCCTGCAATGATTCCTTCGATGAGATCCTTCCAGGAGGCGGGGGGATTCTTGATCGCTTCCTTGTTGTACATGACACCCATGGCGCCAAAATTCAGGACGACCGAATAATCATTCCAGGGTTTGTGAAAGGAGTCGGGGATGTCTTTCAGATAAGGCACTTTGGCCTGCGTGATTTTATCGAGCAGCCCTTCGCGGCCGGCGCGAAAACTGTCTGCCTCGGCCAGCGTGATCACATCGATCGGCGGCTTGGATGGATTGGCGCGGATTTTATTCAACCATGCCGCCGATTCGCCCGTCAGCACGTCGACCTTGACGCCGGTCTTCTTTTCAAAACACGAAACAAAATTCTTTTTGACGGAATCGGCCCAGATCCCGCCATAAGCCGTGGCGACTATCTTGTCGGGTTTGTTCTTCGCATTGACAGTTGGTACGGTTAGCGTCAGGCCGGCCAATAGGACGGCTCCCAATATGCCTGAAGAAGCTCTTGAAATTGCTCGCATGTGTTTTCCTTTGGTGATGGGCGTTATCACTCGACGCAGCGCTTTCGGAGCCGCGTAAATGATAAGGTCTGGTGTTTTTGTTGTATCGCATACCGATACTTGAATATCGATATGCTATATCCATACTACCTTTTTGAGATAGCTTGTCAAGGATTTTGTGGACGGCCGCCGGTCTGCGCCGACGCTGAAACACATTGCTTGTCTGAACGATTTTGCAGTTCATCGAATTGCTGGATGCAAGGCGTGTTGACGAACTGCAAATCCTTTATTCCCGCGTTCGGGTTTTCCCCGAAATGATGCGGAATGTCTCAACCGCTGGGAAATGCAGTTGCGTTACATGTCCGGGCCTATCGCTACATGGATGGAAAGCTTCTATCGTTTGGCCGATATATCTGCAACGATGCATCGCGGTATGCGACGCCGAAGGAGCTCTCATGACGTTGTCCATCCCTGCCGCGGCGGGCGCTTTTGCCGCTGGCCTGCTGTCGCTGACGGCCCACGCGGCAACCTTTGTTTATGTTTCCAACGCGGGCGATGGGAATATTTCAGTCTACAAACTGAATGCCGGCAATGGCGCTTTGCAAGCACTGGGTACGGCTCCAGCCGGAATGGCCGTAATGCCCATGGCCATCAGCCCCGATCGTCGCTATCTTTATGCTTCGATCCGGTCCAAGCCCTATTCGGTCATTTCCTATCTGATCGATTCGAAAACCGGAGCCTTGACTCAGCTTGGCAAGTCGGCATTGCCCGATAGCATGGCGTATGTGTCGACCGACAGAAACGGCCGTTACCTGTTCAGCGCCTCGTACGGGGGTGATGTGATTGCGGTGAATCCGATTGGGCCGCAAGGAGTGGTCCAGGGAGAAAGCCTGCAGATTATTAAAACAGGGCCTCATGCCCATTCGATTCTGCCGGACTTGAGCAACCGGTTTGTCTACGTAGCCAATCTTGGGGCAGACAAGGTGCTGCAGTTTTCCTTCGATGAAAAAACCGGGAGGCTTGAGCCCATAGGCCCGGGATATGTGCGAACGCAGCAAGGATCCGGCCCGCGGCATCCGGCGCTATCGCCCAATGGCCGTTTCCTTTATGAAATAAGCGAGTTGATGGGCATAGTCACGACGTATCGTATCGATCCGTCGAGCGGAGCATTGACGCAGGTGAGTTCGATATCGGGGCTGGACCCGAAGTTGAAATTGCCCAATGGATTGACGGGCCCGACGCCGGCCGGCGATACCACCCCTCGTATTTGGGCCGCCGACATGCATATCACGCCCGACGGCCGCTTTGTGTATGTGTCCGAGCGCACCAGCAGTACGATTTCCGCTTTTTCCGCCGACCCGCTGACCGGCAAGCTCGATTACCTGTCCACTACCAAGGTAGAGAAGCAGCCGCGTGGTTTCAATATCGATCCGCGCGGCAACTATATGGTGGTTTCCGGGGAAAAATCGAACAAGGTCGGGGTGTATGCCATCGACCGGAAAACCGGCGGCCTGAACCTGCTAGGACAATACCCGGGCGGCAAGGGCGCCAACTGGGTTGAGATCGTGGAGTACAACTGATCCGGTATGTGGCTTGCCCGGATGCCGCGATCATCTCAGCAAGTAGCTTTCCAGAATGCCCATGACAAATTCGGCGTATTGGGTCACATTGACGGCCTGGTTGCGATATTTGCGCCGCTTCAGGTACCAGTCCTGCATCATGGCCTTGATGACAGAAGAAAGCAGGCGTGCATCGATGGGTTTGAAAGCCTGCGCGGCAACGCCTTGCTCAATGATGTCGAAAATAATATTTTCGATTTCAAGTTCGATCGCGATGGCTTCTTTTTTTTCTTTGGCGGGCAGGCTTTTGGCTTCCATGAATGAAAAGCTGAACCACGCCAGCATAAGTTCGCTGAGGTATAAATGGGTTTTGATTGCCGCAAATAATTTGTCCCGGGCGGCATCGATGCCTTGTGTGTAGGCCAGCATGGTGCGCCGGGTCAGGATGAACCCGTGACTCTGGATCAGATGGATCAGATCGTCCTTGTTCTTGATGTAGGCATACAGGCCGCCAATGCTGAAGCCCGAGTCGGCGCACAGGTCTCGCAGCGACATGGCGTGAAAGCCTTTTGAACTGGCCAGCCGCAAGGTCGATTCAATAATGCGGGCCAGGTTCTTGACCGCTACATATTCCTTTTTAATGCGAATGCGATCCTTGTTTTTACGGTACAGCTCGCGATAGATTTCATCTTTGGAAAGACTCAGTTCGATCTTGAACGATTCAAAATCAGAAATCATGTTTGTCCACTTCTTGTTCGGCGGCAAAAGACAGCCTGTTTGCCCGCGGCTCTGACTGGCGCTCCCGCTTCATGCGCGAACCACTATGCCATTTGTCAGAACGGGGATAATGGAACAGGTATCCAGGGCGGCGGAATGCTCAATATCGGCCTGCATGCCGCGATCGAGCATGCGCAGCCCGACTTTTGACGACAGCAGTATATCGAGCGGATCGTTTTGCCGAGCCAGACGCATGGCTGCAATGGCCGAATCGCTCAGTGCTATTCGACTCTTTCCTCCCAGTTCGAAAAGCAGGCTGACGAAGTAGCCGGCGGCAAAGAAATCTTCCAGCGAAAAGGTGCCGCGCGAGCCTGCGCATACGAGCAGTATGGTTTCTGTCTGGAAGTGCCGCAGCAAGTGGTCTACCACCGCGCGGGCATTGAGCAGGGCGCCGATGTATACATGCCGGCATGCCTGCGCCTTGCACAATGCGACGGTGCCATTGGTTGTGGAGTAAATAAGATCCTTGCCGGCAAGCAGTGAAGCGCGCATTGCCAGAGGGTTGTAGGCATGAAATCCGGAAAGCGTGTCGGCGTGATATTCGCCGGCAAGGACGAAGCCCTCCGGTTCGCGCACACCGGCCAGCTGCCTGGCCTGGGCCTCGTCCAATGCGGGTACGACCGATCGGGCGCCCTGTTGCAACGCTGTGACAATGGTGCTGGTGGCAAAGATGATATCCAGCACAATGGCCACCTTGCCCGGCGCCCGCTGCGGATCGAGATCGTCTTTGCGGGCAATCACATTTATTTTTTGCACACTATGGTCCTGTTTATGCCGACAGGTCCTGGCCTGTTTGGCTGACTTGGTCCCTGAGCAGGTTCTTGCGGATTTTCCCGGTCGATGTCTTAGGCAGTTCGCCAAAGACAACCCTTTTGGGTACCTTGAATGAGGCCATGCCGGCGCGGCAGAATTCGATGATGTCCTGTTCGTTTACGGCGCCGGCATTTTCTTTCAGGCAGACAAAGGCGCAGGGGACTTCGCCCCAGTGCGGATCGGCCTGCGCAACCACAGCCGCCTCGTACACCATAGGGTGCCGATACAGCACTTCTTCGATTTCCTGGCTGGAAATGTTTTCACCGCCGGAAATAATAATGTCCTTGCTCCGGTCCTTGACTTCAACATAGCCGTCTGGGTGCATCACCGCCAGATCGCCGGTATGGAACCAACCGTTTTTAAAGGCCTCCTGTGTGCTCTTTGCGTTTTTCAGATAGCCTTTCATCAGGGTATTGCCCTTGAGCACGATTTCGCCCAATGTTTTTCCATCGGCAGGCACGGCAATACCCTCGGCAAGGTGCAGGACCTGCACTTCGTCGATCGCGAAATTGGCGACGCCCTGGCGCGCCATTTTCTGAGCAAGCTTGTCGGGCGCCAGGCCTTCCCAGTCGTCCTGCCATACGCACAGGGTTGACGGCCCATAGGTTTCGGTGAGCCCGTACAGATGGGTAATGCTGAATCCGATTTTCTGTGCGCGCTGAATCACCGGGCTGGGCGGCGCGGCGCCGCCCAGCCCGAACTGGACCGGGTTGGCGAACACCGTGCCTCGTTTGTCGAAGTCGCTGAGCAGCAGGTTCAATACCACCGGCGCGCCGCACAGATGCGTGACCCGATGCTGCTCAATATGCGCCAGCACTGTTTCAGCCTGGATTTTTCGCAGACAGACATGCGTGCCGCCGACAGCCGCGATCGCCCAGGGATATCCCCAGCCGTTGCAATGAAACATGGGCAGGGTCCATAAATACACCGTATCGGGATTCATATTGAAAGCCATGGCATTGCTCATGGCTGCCAGATAGGCGCCCCGATGGTGGTACACAACGCCTTTTGGATTGCCTGTAGTGCCCGACGTATAGTTAAGCGATATGGCATTCCATTCGTTATCGACTTTTTGCCAGGAGTATTCGGGGTCGCCTGCCGCAATCATGTCTTCATAGGTCAGCGCGGCAAACCCTGGAGCCGATTTGGCAATGCGTTCGATGCTGGCGAGCAAAGGGGGATTTTCCAGGCCCTTTACAACTTCGGCAACCAGGGCTTCGAATTCAGTATCGTAAAACAGCAGGCGCGCTTCGCCATGCCCGAGAATAAAACGCAGCGTTGCCGCATCGAGCCGGGTATTCAGGGCATTGAGCACCGCTCCGGCCATGGGCACGGAATAGTGGCTTTCCAGGAGCTCGTGGCTGTTGAAGCACAGCACAGCCACGGTATCGCCGGCCTTGATGCCGATTTCCTGCAAAGTGCATGCCATGCGACGGCAGCGCTGGTGGAGTTGAAGATAGCTGAGGCGGGTGTCATCGTCTATGACCGCCGTCTTTTCAGGGAATATCTGGGCCGCGCGTTTCAGGAAGCTGATGGGGGTGAGCGCCGAATAGTTCGCCGGACATTGATCGAGGCCGTGCTCATATTTGTTTTCCATGTCTGTCTACCCTTGGTTGCCTGAAAGATATTTCGGGTTGCTGATGGCCAGCTTTGCTGTGGTGAGATCCGTAAGCAGCTCGTGCAGCGGTTCCTGTGCGGCCGGCCCGATGCGGCGTTCTTTGATCAGCGCGGCCAGGGTTTCTTCGGTGGCGGCCCTATGCGGATCCGCAGCAATGCTTTGTAGGAAAACGCGTATCCGCGTGGTGCTCTCCTGCTCCGCCGCGTCCCGCTGTGTCAGTTCGCGTGCGGCAATGGCCATTGCATTGGCTATCATGCGTGTTTCATAGACTTTTTCGGGCGGCAGCAGTGGCAGCAGTTCATCCAGCAGGGTGCGCCGCGCTACATGCAGCAGTTCGGGGCCGTGCGGCAGGTTAATCATGGCTTTTCCCAATTTCATGGATCTGGGCGAGCAGATCGGATTCGATCTCGGGCAGCATGCGTCCGGTCAGCGCAAGTTCAAGCGAGGACTGCTCCCCTGATAAATGGCGTTGCGCCTGCTGCAGGGCGATAATCGCCCAGCGGGTCATCGCCATGATTTCCCAATACAGGACTTTGCCGGTATCGACAGGCTTTCCCGAAAGGCTCGAGTAGCCCTCGAACAGTTCATTTTTGTGGCCCACGCCCCCTACTTGCCGATCATTGACTCCGAATCGCCAGCTTTTCGAGCAGAGCCATCCCAGGTCTTCGTAAGGGTCGCTCCAGGCGGCAAATTCCCAGTCGAGGATTGCGGTCAGCTGTCCATTTTCCGTCATATAGTTGCCGGTACGAAAGTCGCCGTGGCACAAGACGAGCTCGCTGCCGCCCGGTACGTGATCCTGCAGGTAATTAAGCGACCACTCCAGGACGGGATGCGGCTCGGGTATGGAGCCCAGCGCCTGACGATAGGTCTGGATGCGGTGAAGGGCGGGGCTCGCCTGGGGTATGGGCAGAAAATCAAGGCTGGGATGAGGTGGCCTGACTTGATGCAGGCGGGCCAGTTCGACACCCAGTTGCACCGTGAGGGTGTGTGCCTGCGCTTCGTTGAGTGCTCCCCGTAGCAATTGGCGCGGCGAGGCCGAGCCACGAGCCCGGCTCATGATGCAGAATGCCTCGCCGACCAGGGATTCATCTTCGCATAGCCACAAGGGCTGCGGAACGGTTACTCCAGCCCGGTATGCGGCGGCCAGCACATGAAACTCTTGCGGACGACTCAGGCTGGCCGCTATGCGCGACGGGGCGTCGCTGCGCACTACCAGTTCTTTGCGCCCGGGGCTCCGGCCGCCGGCGAGATCTACCGTCAGGGCATAATTGTTTTGTATTGCGCCGCCCGACAAGCGGAAAAACTCGAGCACGCCCACCTTGTCGGCGTGAGTCTGGAGCCTGACAAACTGCGCAAGGGCCTTGGCGGTGTCTTCGAGCTCCATGCCTTATCCCCAGTGCCAGAAATCGCCACCCTCGGCCAGCAGGTTCTTGGACAACACCATTTTGTGGACTTCCGATGCACCATCCACCAGCCGAGCCTGGCGGGCGTACCGGTATATCCATTCGAGAGGCGTATCTTTGGAATAACCCCGGGCGCCGCACAATTGAATGGCGGTATCCACCGATTTGTGCAAGGTTTCCGACACAATGACTTTAGCCATGGAGACTTCCTTGCGGGCAAAATCGCCCTGATCCAGCTTCCAGGCCGCGTGCATGGTCAGCAGACGGCCGATCTGGACATTCATGGCTGCTTCGCCCAGCAACCATTGCACGCCTTCGCGGTCGGCCAGCCTGACGCCGAACGATTCCCGCTGCGATACATATTCGCCGGCGATTTCGAGAGCCCGCTTGGAAAGGCCGAGCCAGCGCATGCAGTGCGTCAGGCGCGCGGTACCCAGGCGTATCTGCGTCAATTTCAGGCCGTCGCCGATTTCCATCAAACGGTTTTCATCGGGAATGCGCAGGCCATCGAAGCGCAATTCGCAATGGCCGCCGTGTTCCTCGGGCCCCATGATGGGAATGCGGCGCACCACTTCCCAGCCAGGATCGTCTTTGTGAAACATGAAGGCCGTCAAGCCTTTGCGGCTATCGTCGGAGGTGCGGGCGATAAGAATGAAATGCGCCGCGACTCCGGCCCCTGTGATGAAATGCTTGGTTCCGTTGACCACCCAGTGGTCGCCCTTGCGTTCGGCGCGAGTCTGCATCATGGACGGGTCGGACCCGCAGCCGGGAGCGGGCTCCGTCATGGCGAACGATGAACGCACCTGGCCATCGATGATCGGTTGCAGCCAGCGGTCTTTTTGCGCCTGGGTGGCGATCTTGTTCAGTATGATCATATTGCCGTCGTCGGGCGCCGCGGAATTGAACACCACCGGCCCGAAAATCGAACGATTCATTTCTTCGTAGCAGGCTGCCATGTCTGTCACTTGCAGGCCTTGGCCGCCGCGGTCGCGCGGCATCTGCAGGCACCACAAGCCGTGCTGTTTTGCCTTGCTTCTTAAAGTCTGCAGCAAGGCTTCATCAATGTTCTCGTGTTCATCGTATGACCCGGGGGTCTTTTCCAGCGGGATAAGTTCGCTGTCGACAAATTCCCTGATGCGCTTGCGATAGGCTTCGCCTACATCTGAAAGTGTGAAGTCCATAGTGTTGTATTCCTTATAGAGTGGACTGCAGATGGCCGCCATCCACGACAATCGAGCTGCCCGTCATGTAGGCCGAGGCGTCGGAAGCCAGCAACAGCAATGCGCCATCCAGGTCGGAGGCATTCCCCAGCCGGCGCTGGGGAATGCGCTTGATCAGGGTCTGCCCGGGCTCTGAAGCAAAAAAGTCGCGGTTAAGGTTTGTTTCGATATAGCCGGGCGCCAAGGCATTGACACGGATACCGTAGCGAGCCCACTCCAGCGCCAGGGCCTTGGTCATTTGCTCGAGGCCGGCTTTCGAAACCGTGTAGGGAAGCACATGGCCGGCCACCCGGTGCCCGAGGATGGAAGAGATATGAATGATGGAACCAGGCTGCCCCGCGTCAATCAACCGCCGGGCGGCTTCCTTGCTGACCATCCAGCAGCCTTTTAGGTTGACATCGAGCACCTGGCCCCATTCCTCGGTGGAAAGAGAAAGCGCATTTTTGTTGGCGGTGACCCCGGCCGTACACACGGCAATATTGATCAGGCCGCAAAGCGCCTGTGCCTGTTCGAAGCCGGACCGGATACTGGATTCATCGGTGACGTCGATAGACACTGCATGGGCCTCTATCCCGAATTCTTTCAGCCCGCGTGCCAATTGATTCAGCGGCTCTTGCCGCCGCCCCGCCAGTATCACCTTGGCTCCCGCGCGGCCGAGGGTTTGGGCGAAATGCGCTCCCAAGCCACCTGCCGCTCCTGTGACCAATGCGACTTTTCCAGCCAGGCTGAACTTGTCAGGCATTGATGTCTCCTTTTTGCTGCTTTGATTTGTTTGCTGTCTGAAAAAAATTATAGAACGATCGTTCGATTTTTTCAATAGACGAGGCGTATTCGCAGTTGACCCCTGGCATGCGGTACCCATGCTCAAAGTCGCCGGGCGGCGCCTTTTGCCGTGATGCCGAGGATCGCATCTTTGAAATTGCATGGACGTGCGGTGGATTCTATATATCATTATTTAATAACGATATGCTCATTCATTCGTTCTCAATAGGGTTCCCTACCGTTAAGCTGACATTAACTAATTACTCTGCATAGGGGTTCGCCCTATGCCTTTGCCAGAAGCAGCCATGCAAAAAATCCATGTGATCCACGAAAATGACGCCTGGGTCGAACCTTTACGCAGCGCATTTGCGGAACTCGACCTGCCTTACGAAGAATGGTTTCTCAGCGAGGGCCTGCTGGATCTGTCCAGCGCTCCGCCGCAAGGCGTGTTCTACAACCGCATGAGTGCGTCTTCGCATACTCGCGATCATCGTTATGCGCCGGAATATACGGCGGGCGTATTGGCGTGGCTTGAATCGCATGGCCGTCGTGTGGTCAACAATAGCCGCGCGTTGCAGCTTGAGGTCAGCAAAATCGCCCAATATGCGGCGCTGTCGAATTTCGGCATCCGCACGCCATATACCATCGCCGCGGTGGGGCGCGACAACATTGTTGCGGCAGCCAAAAAAATGAATGGCGCCTTCATTACCAAACATAATCGGGCTGGAAAAGGCCTGGGTGTGCATTTGTTTCATACGGTTGAGGCACTGGAAAGCCATGTCGACAGCGCGGAGTTCGAAGATTCCGTCGATGGCATTACCCTGATTCAAGAATACATCCGTGCCCCTGAACCCTATATCACCCGTGTCGAATTTGTCGGCGGGCAATTCATGTATGCGGTGCGTGTCGATACCTCGCTTGGATTCGAGCTTTGTCCCGCCGATGTTTGCCAGGTAGGCGATGCATTCTGTCCGGTCGGAGAAACGGCGCCCGTGGCCGCCGCGCCGCGCTTCCAGATCATCAAGCAATTCAATGACCCGATCATCGATCGCTACAGCCGTTTCATTGCCAATAATGGCATAGGCATTGCAGGCATAGAGTTCATCACCGATGTGCGCGGTGAGATCTACACCTACGACGTCAACACCAATACCAATTACAACAGCGATGCCGAAGCTCAAGCCGGCCTGTTCGGCATGCGTACGATTGCCCGGTATCTAGGAGAAGAGTTGAGCAAGCTGAATGGAACTCGTCAGGTGCTGTCGGCTGTGGCCTGATTCTTGCCTGATTCAATAGTCGGCCGCGTTGTGTGCCAGGCGGCGGCAGCGCAGGCGATTTGAATCGAGCCGCCCAATAGCATGGCGAAGCGCAGCCCGGCGACCGGGGTTCCTGCGCTCGCAAACAGGGCGCCCAGGACCGCCACTCCCAGCGTGGCTCCCGCAATTCTGGCGACATTGATCAGTGCCGAAGCCGTGCCTGATCGCGCCGCAGAAACGGCGCCCATCGCCATTCCCATCAGCGGCCCGGTGGCCAATCCCATGCCGGCGCCCGCCAGTAGCAGGCCCGACTCGGCGTAGGCCAGAGATGTCCATTCGGCGGTGACGCCCAGGAGCAGCAGGCCACATCCAATCATCGCGACACCGCCGCAAGCAAGTAGGCGCATGCCTGTTTTTTCGGCAAGTTTGCCTGTAAGAGGCGACATAAGCAGGAAGACCAGGGCCATGGGCATCAGCGCGAGCCCCGCCTGCGTTGCGCTAAAAGTGCCCTGGGTTTGCCAGATCAATGGCAGCAGAAACAGGACGCCGTACATGCCGAAAGTCATGCCCGCGGTGGCGACGATCGCGCCGCGAAACGCGGGTGCGCGAAACATGTCCAAGGGAACCATCGCTGTAGGGCCTTTCGCTGTTTCGATCCGGATGAATAGCAGGAGCGACAGGATTGCAATAATTAGCGCTCCCAGTGCCGCAGTGCGGTCGTGGTGGGTTTCGATGGCTGCGATGGCGAGACCGCCCAGAGCCAAGGCTCCCAGCACTTGGGCTCCCGGATCGAAATGGCGCTTTTCGGGACTGGAAGATTCGGCAATGGCCGGTATGGCCAGCCCCAGGGCGAGCAAGCCGACAGGAACCACCAGGAAGAAAATGCTGCGCCATCCGAACCATTTGATCGACAAGCCGCCGAGAGTCGGCGCAATGGCAAATGCCAGGCCATTGCAGGCGGCCCAAATTCCCAAGGCCCGGCCACGCTGCTTGCTATCGGGCCAGACCACTCGCAGGATTGCCAGGGAGGCGGGAGTCATCAGCGCTGCTCCTGCTCCGGCGAGAGTGCGTCCGGCGACCAGCAAGGCAACATTTGAGGAAAAGCCGCACAGAAGCGAGGCCACCGTGAAAATTGCAATGCCGGCCATGAAGACCCGCTTTCGGCCATACAGATCGGCGAGCAATCCTCCCGTCAGAAGCAAAATGGCGTAAACCAGGTTGTAGCTGTCGACGACCCACTGCATGGCCGCAACGCTTGCCCTGAAATACGTGGCAATCGGCCCGACCGCGAGATTGACGACAGCCGTGTCGATCTGGGCGATCAGCACGGCCATGCATAGTGCTGCGAGAGCCAGCTCCCCGCGATTGCTCAAATGAGCCTTTGGAACGGGCGAGTAAATCGATTTCGAATATGTTTTCCTGTGTTTCATGGCAGCCGTTTATGTCCAGAGGATTGAGTCCTACAGTAACTGGATGCCGCGCTTGAATGCTTCGTTGCGCATCGAAGCATGTACGCCTGTTCGGGCGTAAGATTTAAAGCTCTTCCCGGAGGATCGAAAATGAATTCCCTGCCTAGTATTTCCTCGGTAGCCTTCCTGATTGCCGACCCGACCCGGGCGGCCATGCTGCTGGCCCTGCTGGACGGGCGCGCCCGGCCGGCGGGCGAGTTGGCGTATGCCGCGGGAATTACCGCCCAAACTGCCAGTGCGCATTTGTCCAAGATGCTGGAAGGCGGCCTGCTTTTGTGCGAGAAAGAAGGGCGGCACCGTTACTATCGGCTGGCGGGCCCGCATGTGGCCCAGGCACTTGAAAGTCTGGCGGTGATCAGGCCTTCGATCCGGCGCAAACCCCTGAGCCGGCTTGCCAAAGATCTGCATATGGCCCGTTGTTGTTATGACCACCTGGCCGGCCAGTTAGGGGTGGCTGTGACGCAGGCATTGGTTCTGCGCGGCTTTCTTGTTCCCGCGGAGGAAAAGCGTTATGACGTGACCTCCGCTGGTGCGAGGTGGTTTGAGGCAATGGGAATTGATATGCCGGCGCTCAAGCCCACTCGGCGGGGGATTGCCCGGCAATGCCTGGACTGGACGGAGCGTTCCCATCATCTGGCGGGACCGCTGGGTGTTCAATTCATGGCGACCTTGTGCGCGTCAGGGTGGCTGCGGCGTTCGAAATCGTCTCGCCTGATTCGGGTGACGCCGCAAGGATGGGCCGGTTTCAAGGAACAGCTTGGCATAGACTCGCAGTCTGTGGCTTGTTCATCTCCTACCTGATCTGGCTGGTGCCGCACGCCGGCTCAGTATGAAAAATCGGCCGCCGGCGCCAGGGTTTG
Source organism: Paralcaligenes sp. KSB-10 (assembly GCF_021266465.1). NCBI lineage: Bacteria > Pseudomonadati > Pseudomonadota > Betaproteobacteria > Burkholderiales > Alcaligenaceae > Paralcaligenes > Paralcaligenes sp. KSB-10. Next base: position 81,234 of record NZ_CP089848.1, read on the forward strand.
TATCCACCACACAAGCGCGGCGATGGCCAGCCCCAGCAGAGTTGCACCCAGCCGCACAAGCCACGAGTCGCGCGCGCCCGGAAGGCATGCCTGATGTTCGGCATTGACGGGCGCGTTGCCGTGAATCATAGGGCCCATCAAGTTCTTGCCTTGCCGCCGGTACCAGGCGATGGCGCCGACATGCAGGCTGACCAGGGCTATCATGAGCCATTGATTCATGTCATGCAGCTCGGTCAGGGTGTTGGACCAGGCGTCGCTTAAATACGCGAGCGGCCCGGTGGTCATGACGTCGTCATTGGCAAACAGGCCGCTGAAGGCCTGGAAGCCGAATACAGCGAGCAGGGTCACCACCGAGAGCGCGCCCAGGGGGTTGTGGCCGGCTATGTGCGGTGTTTTGCCCTGCAAGTAGCTCAGGATATAGCGGGGGCCGTGGATGAATTGGGTGAATCGGGCATAACGGGGGCCGCAAAAACCCCAGATAACTCGAAACAGGATCAGGCCGAGGATGCACAGGCCGAAGCGCACATGCCAGTCCATCCATAGGCCACCGAGCTTGACCGTGATAAAAGAGCCGATAACGCACAACACCAGGGCCCAGTGGAACAGGCGGGTAGGAAGATCCCAGACGCGAATCATTGCGGTATGTTTGCTCGTGGACATTCGAATTGATCCCGTCGGCGATGCCGGCTGATGTCAGTGCAAGTGAGTCTTGTTGGAGCGTTTCAGCAAATCCATCAGACAGGCCTTCAGGCCGGAGGAAAAGATCGGCACAAATTGCAGGCGGCCGGTTTCATCAATAATGGATTTTATTTCTATGGACTGCTGAGTAAAAGCCTGAGTTCCCCGGGCGTTTTTCTGGTAGGCCTGCAATAGCTTGTTGGCGGCGGCCTGTGCCTGAAATTGCCGGATTTCGGGGGTGTCGGTTTTTGTCGCGTAATGGGTTACCAAACGCTCCATATCGTCGAGAAACAGGCTCAGTGCAAAATCGCCACGGCATTCGGGGCGTTCATAGCCCCATTGGGGTGTTGTCATGTCGGGCCTAATTAATGGTGTGCGATGCCTGCTGTGTTTGCATGTCGAGAATAAGCTGTTCGAGGTGGGGTGAGGTGTGCAAAGCGAGCACCGGTGTCGAACTGGCATCGGAATCGTCGCGTTCCAGGTGCAGGGTAATGCTTTGTCCTTCGAAGGCGGCAGGATTGGCCTGAATTTGCACATACTGGTTCAACAGGCGATCGACGGCTTTTTGGGCTTCGAAAAGTTGAGTCGACAGTGTTGAGGCCGAATGCAGTTCGAATTGCTGTTCGATGGTTTTGGCCAAATCCCAGCTAAAAAACATCAGGGCCTTTTGGCCGAAGCAGTCAGGGTGCAAGAAGCCCCAAGTTTGGTTGGCTGCAGAAGTCAAAATCGTTCTTTAAATAAAAAAGTAAGGGTCTGGAAACTACGACAAGGCCGGATCTGGAGGCGGCCCGGCTTACTGTCTGCCTTGCCTGATGGTTTTGCCATCGTAAACGTAGATATCGATTTTATCCGGCTTTTGGCTGTTGGGTGTGGCAAGCGTGAATTTATGGCCTTTTACCGATACTTTGATCTGGCTCGAGCAGGAACCGAATTCCGCCGACATTTTATATCCGCCCTTGCGCACTGTTATCCATCGGTACACGATGGGGCATATGCTGTTGCCGCTATTAATGGAAACCAGCGCTGCCAGGGCCTTGGGCATGGCGAATGCATAGGGAATATTGAGCAAGCCTTCGATTTTCGGCTGCAGTTCGACGTTATCGAGCATAAGCCGCGATTCATAGATGTAGTCGCTGGCTTTGATGCTGAGCGTGCCATAGGGCGTAGGCAGGGTAAGCCGGGAAGGGGCAATCGGCCAATCGGCCGGTGTTGCCCAGCTGGATCCGCATGCCAGGGAAAGCACGGCGATGTTCAGGAGCCGAGAGAAGGTCACAAGGTAATGACGCATGGCATGCTGTTTATGCTGAAATATTACGTCGATAAACGAGCACTTTGTTACAAATGCCTGGAAAAAAAATACAAAAGGTGTAACTGCTATTACATTTCATTTTTTGCTTTTTAGCAAGGTGAGCCGGCTCGGCCGGTTGGCGGAGACCCCTCTGTCTGCCGCGGAGGAACCTGGCCATTTGGCTGAGCCTGCGCGGAAAGCCTCAAAGCGTGCTCGCCATCAAATAGACCAACACGACAAACAGCAGGGAAAAGTACACTGCAATGCCGATGACAACGCTTTTGAGGGCATTTTTTAGCTGTTGCGGCAATGGCAGGGACCGACCCTGGCGATGACTGATCCAGTACCAGGAGCCGGCCATGGCCAAAAGGCTAACTAAGAATATTCCAGCTTTCATGCCTTATTTTAGCCACCCACCGGTTTTTCCGGAGGAACGAGCGCTGCCGTTCAACCGGGGTGAGTCATTTTTTGTATGTCCTGGGCTTCATATCCCAGGCTTTCCATGATTTCGCGTGTGTGCTCGCCTATGCGTGCAATGGGCGTGCGCGGCTGCAGGCGCTCGCCGTCGAGCGAAATGGGTAGCAGGGGCATGTCGGTGACGGAGCCATCTTCGAGCTCCTGTTTGCCAAGCCCGCCGCTGGCAATCAGGTGAGGGTCGTCGAAGAGCTGTTCGGGCCGGGTTATGGCAGCGAAAGGTATGTTTTTTTGCTCGAATTCCTGCGCCAGTCGAACGCCGTCGAACTGTTTCAGCGTGGCGCGCAGTTCGGGGATGAGCCAGTCGCGCGCAAGGACGCGATCGTTATTGCTGGCGAGCCGGGCATCGGCATGCAGATCGGGGCGGCCGACGATTTCACATAAGGTCTTCCATTGGGCATCGCCCGTGGCGGCGATAAACATCTGTTCGCCGCCGGCCAGCTCGAAGGTGTCGTATATACCCCATGCGCTGATGCGTTCGGGCATGGGGGCGGCGGCCTGACCTGTCACTATGTATTGCTGCATATGCTGGGCCGAAAGCAGCACGCAGTTTTCAAACAGTGCGCTCTGGACTTCTTTGCCCATGCGGGTATTGTTGCGCTGGAACAAGGCCGCCAGGACTCCCAGCGCACCGAACATGCCGCCCATGATGTCGTTGACTGAACTGCCCGCCCGCAGGGGGCGTCCGACCGGCCCCGTCATATAGGCCAGGCCGGCCATCATCTGTACGACTTCATCCAGCGCCAGGCGTTTTTCGTACGGACCGCTCAGGAAACCTTTGTGCGATGCGTAAATCAAGCCAGGGTTATCGAGCTTGAGCGTGGCGTAATCCAGGCCGAGTGCGGCCATGCGCCCCGGTTTGAAGTTCTCCACAAAGACATCCGCGGTATGGATGAGTTTGCGCAGCGCCTCGAGTTGCTGCGGTTTGTTCACATCCAGGGCAACGCTTTTCTTGTTGCGGTTGAAAGTGCGGAAGAAGCCTGCCCCCGCCCCGAGCAAGGTGCGGGTGCGGTCGCCTTGCGGCGGCTCGACTTTGATGACTTCGGCGCCCAAGTCGCCCAGAATCATGCCGCAAGTCGGGCCCATGACCATATGCGTCATTTCGACGACGCGGATCCCCGCCAGCGGGAGAGCGGGAGTTGATGTGGGTTGCGGATGAGTCATGGCTTATTGGACTGGCGACAGGAGATAGGTTTCGGGAATGCCGGCGCGCGCGATAAATCCGTACAGCGGCTCGTTGGGCAGGCCTTCCTGGAGAATATGCCGGCTGGCTATCAGTTTCGCCAGATCTACTCCGGTGGCGTAGCCCATGCTTTCCAGCATGAACACCAGGTCTTCCGTGACCACGTTGCCGGTAGCGCCCGGCGCATGAGGGCAGCCCCCCAGGCCGGCCAGCGAGGCGTCGAATTCCCGGATGCCGTGTTCCAGCGCAACCAGGGTATTGGGCAGGCCCATGCCGCGGGTATCGTGAAAATGCATGGATGTGAATTTCGGCCCGGCAATTTCTTTTACGTCTTCTATGACTTGTCCGACCTGCAGGGGGGTGGCATGGCCGGTCGTGTCTGCCAGGGCTATGACATCGGCACCGGCATCCAGGCATTTCCTGACTATGTCGCACACTGCGCGCACGGTTACAACGCCTTGCAGAGTACAGCCGAACACCGTCGACAAGCCGGCGATCAGTTTTACCGAGCTGTTTTCTCGATCGAGGCATGTGCGTATTCTGGAGAATTCAGCCACCATGTCGTCGGGCGTGCGGCGCACATTGGCCAGGCTGTGGGCCATGCTGACCGAGATCGGCGCAACGATGCGGTCCGCTCCGGCCGCGACGGCATTCACGGCCCCTTTTTCATTGGGCACCAGCGCGGTGACGGCCAGGTCGGCATAGCGCTTGGCATAGGCGACGACCATGGCGGCGTCGGCCATCTGCGGCAGCAGTTTGGGTGGCACGAACGAAGCGATTTCCATGTGTCGTATGCCCGATTGATAGGCGGCATCGATCCACCGGATCTTGTTTTCGGTCGACATGGTTTGGGCCACGCTTTGCAGGCCGTCGCGCAATCCGACCTCCTGGACAATGACCCGAGGGTTTGCTTGAATCATGATGGACTCTATCAATAAGTGGTGCGTGGATTCGAGTCTATAGAAATACGCGGCGCGGCATAATGGCTTGTCCGCGATGGCATCCATCGCGGATGGCGATGGCGCGCGCTCAGGACTCCGGCGGCAGGCGCTCCAGCAGATGATCGAGCAGGCGCTGCGCCGGAATGGACAGGCTGTCGGTCCGGCGCCTGCAGATGATGAAACGCCGAGTGGCCCAGGCGTCCTCCAGCGGGAGCACGCGCAATCCATAGATATGGCTGTAGCGCACCACGGCTTCCAGGGGCAGCACCGCTACGGCCAGGCCGGCCTGGACGAAACGGCAGGCGGCGTCGAAGGTGGTGATGTGAGTCCGATAGCGCAGTTCAACGCCTTTTTCGGCGGCAATGCGGGACATCAGGACATTGATGGCGGCATTGGGCGAAAAGCCGATCTGATCGTAGTGTATGGATTCTTCGAATAACAAAGAGCTTCTGCCGGCCAATGGATGCGTATCGTGGACGACCAGGGCGAAGTGATCTGTCCGGTAGGGAATCGTGAGCAGCTCCCCGGTGGAAATAAAATCGCGGCAAATGCCGATGTCGGCGCTGCCATCCATTACGCCGCGCGCCACTTCCGGGCTGATCCGTTCTTCGAGATCGACCCGGATATGCTCGTATTTCTTGAAGAAGGACGTGAGTTCCTCCGGCACGAACTCGGTAATCGAGGAGACGTTGGCAAGCAGCCTCACATGGCCTTTTACGCCACAGGCGTACTCGCTGAGTTCGCTGTGCAGCTTGTTCATGTTGCCGATCAGGTTTCGGGCATGCCGCAACAGGACCAGACCCGCCGCCGTGGGAACGACGCCTTTCTGGCTTCGGGACAACAAGGAGGTGCCTATGGATTTTTCTATATCGGCGATACGCTTGCTGATCGCCGCCGAAGACATGATTTCACGCTCGGCGGCCTGGGCAATGCTGCCTTCTTCGCAAACGGCAATAAACAAGTAAAGCGAGGTCGGATCGACTTTCCACACGTTTGGATCTCCGTACTGCGGCGCCGGGTTTGGATGAATAGCAGTATAGGCGAGAGACGGAGATGTGGTCGACGGTGCGTAAGCGTTTTCCGGCCGACAGCCGCGCAATTTGTTTTGTTAATCGACTGCCTCGACATGCGCGGCCTTGAGCAGATCCGCACTGACTTTTATATCGTTCTGGATGGTGGCCAGCGCGTCGGCCGAACTGCTGCCGGTCGGGACAAAGCCTTGCACGGCAAACTGCTTTTTCACGTCCGGACGATTCAGGATTTCGTGAACCTTGCTTTGCAGCAGCTGGGTAATGGCCGCTGGAAGCTTGGCAGGTCCAAACAGTGCGATCCACGGATCGTAGTCATAGCCGTCCAACCCCGATTCATTCAGGGTAGGTACTTCGGGGAGCGTCGAGGAACGTTTCAGGGTTGTGACGGCCAGGGCGTGCAGCGTGCCCGCCTTGACTTGCGACAATATCGAAGGCGTTCCCAGAAAGGCGAAATCGATTTGACCGGACATCAGGTCGGTAATAAGCGGGTTGCCGCCCTTATAGGGAATATGCACGACGTCGATATTGGCTTTGGACGTGAAAAGCAGTGCGGCCAGGTGCAGGGCCGTACCCGTACCGGCCGAGCCGTAGTTGATTTTACCGGGGTGCGCCTTGGCGGCGGCGATGAGCTGGCCTACCGTCTTGTATGGCGAATTCTTGGGTACCACCAGTACAAGCGGTGTGGTGCCGATGATCGTGATGGGAGTGATGTCTTTGATTGAGTCGTAGGGCAGGTGTTTGTGCAGGCTGGGATTGACGGCGTGGTTGGACGAAATCATGCCTATGGTGTAGCCGTTGGGGGCGGCGATGACCACCTCGCGGGTACCGGTAATATTGGAGGCTCCGGCCTTGTTTTCCACAACAAAGGACTGCTTCAGCTCAGTGCTCAGGGCGGGCGTAAAGGTGCGCGCAACGAGATCCAGTGTGGAGCCGGGCGAGCTCGGCACGATGAGGTGAACTGGATGATCGGGATACGAGTTTGCCGCGTGGCTGGCGGTTCCAAGGGCGATACAGCCGAGTCCAAGGACTGCCTTTAAAAAATGGCGTGTGATGTGACGCATGGAACTGTCTCCGTGATAATTATTGGTGTATGGTTCAGGAGCTAGTCTAGCGGGATCATCGTGGGTTCATAAGTACATCTTGGTTATGGACTCCATCGCGATTTGCGATGGCACTGCGGTGCCTCGAGGCTTTGGCGTTTGCTGTTCACGTATCCTTCACCGGGTTTGGAACAGGAGAAAATACTGAAAGCAAAGGCCAGTCATTGAACCTCATGACTGGCCTGGCCGGAGGGTCTTTTTCAAGACTTGGCGCTGCTTAATAAATAGGGGTGCGGTTAAGGGACAGGAGTATTTCGTTCAGGGCTTGTGCCGTATTGCTGTCCTGGTTTACGGTTTTCAGCGAGGTGTCAAGCGAAGCTTCCAGCGCCGAACTGGTGGGTGCGCGCTGCGATTCCGGCAGGTCGTTAAGGTGTTCGGTAAATTTTGCCGCAAATTCTTCAACCAGGCCGGTCAGATCGGCGAAAGCGACTTGGCCGCTCTCATATTGAGCGGCAAGTCTGAGCGCGTAGGCCGAGTATTTTTCTACGATTTCGTTCATGATGTGATCCTCCTGGATCGATGTCGAGCGGGTCTGTTGACGGCTCGTGGTTCTAGGCAGGTTCAGGGCTTGTGATGGCAGTCCTGTGCGGTATTGACCCTTGATCGATAACGGGCTTGGAACGGTGCCGGGGAGCGGTCGGCTGTGTGCAGCGTGCGGCGAAGTGGTCGGGAACAGGTTGTGGTCCTTGCTCCTGCAGGACAAACCCAGTTTATATGGAGTTTTCTATTTGTTTATATGAGAATTTTGTCTTTGTTTATACGTTTTTTTTACTGCTTTGGCCGGGGGCTCGCGGAGTCCAGATCGATTGCCCGGCGTGCTTAGAATAGCAAACAATTCGCGACAAAAATGTGACAAATTGAACCTCATGGGAGGCCGGATTCCTAACCTGAAGGAGTAGCCGGCAACGGCTTTATTTATTTCGTCCGTGTCGTTTGCAGCTTCCTTTTTAGCGCCAACAGACCCTGGCGTATTTTCGGTTCTAGCGGTTTATGGGGCTGGACGCGTTTCAGTGACTTTTGTTTTGGGCTGTTTTTAGGCTTGAGGTGTGAATTTGAACTGCCTATACCGGCTTGAGCGATGACTTTGGACGGTGCGTTGCTGTGTTGGCTGTGTAGGCGGCGGTTAATTCTATAAAGACGCCGCAGGGTGGGCGGTGCTGTGCAGTCCGGCACGTCCAGCGGTCGTGGTGCTACGCACCCCGACTGCCCGGGTCTGCCTCGTCCAGGCGGGCGTCGGGCGAACTCGCGTCGCCCCGCGATGCGGGGCGCCACTCAGACAGCGCCCGCCGAAGGCCCCCGCCTTCCCTTCGTCAGCACCCGGCGCTGGACTACCGCCGGACTACACAGCACCGCCCACCCTGCGGCTGCGTGACGGGCTTGCATAGAGAGAGAGGCATTGGGGTCATGCACCGAGAGAAACGTGGAGGTCATGCATCGAGGTATACGTTGAGGCCGGCACGTTCATTCCAGGCAAGCCCTAACGTGAGCCGTCTATCGGGGCTTGGGGTCAGGGCCGGCGTAAGGCGTGCGCCGGATGCTACCGTAGGGAAGGCGGGGGCTTTCGGCGGGCGCTGTCTGAGCCCAGCCTCGCGAGGCTGGGCGAGTTCGCCCGACGCCCGCCTGGACGAGGTAGATCCGGATCAAGCACGCCGTGCCGGCCCTGACCCCAAGCCCCGATAGACGGCGTCTTTAAATACCAATACTCATCCATCAAAGAATGCCACAAACAACTCGATCCAAAAATACACTAGCGCCGGTCCTCGTGAAATTCGGTGCGCAGGCTGACGCGGGCGGCAAGTTCCTGGCCGGGCTGGAGCAGGGTTCCACCGACCTCGTGTCGTGGGTATTGACTCATCAGATTGAAGCAGTCCGTTGTGTTGCTGACTGGTTCAACGCAAAACCAGTCGACTCCGGAAGGGCTGTAGAGCACCACATAATCAAAGGGCGTATCGGTATGCATGGTCAGGAAACGCGCCTGATCGGGCCAGTGGATCACGGCGTGATGCGACCAATCGAGAAATACATTGTCCAGTACGTGGTCGTCGACGCGGGTTCCATGGGCCAGTTCGGAGGCGGCCGGATGGGGGGCGATATACAGCGGCATGACTTCCTGATCGTTGAACCAGGCCTGCCCGACGCTTGTCGTCAGGGTCGTATGCGCGTTGCGAGGAAAATAAGGGTGGTGGCCGATTCCCGCCGGCATGGTCTGGTCGCCGGTATTGCGTACGCGCAGAACTATCGATAGCTCATGCTCATTCAAGGCGAACTCTTGCTCGGTCACGAATGAAAATGGCCAGGCATCGGGGACGTGTTCGTAGCGCAGCAAGGCGCTTGACGGTGTTGCATGCACGATTTGCCAGGGCTTGTAGCGGCCTATGCCGTGAATCGCATGAGGCGAGCTCGGGCTGTTTGGCGGCAGCGTTATTTGCCGGCCTTCGAACATGAACGTGCCGTTGCGCAGGCGGCTGCTCCAGGGGACCAGCGGAAAGCTGGCCATGGCCGATACCGCTCCGGCGGTGACGGCGTCCATGGGCACAGGACGCAGCCAGTTGACGGTTTCGCCCCGGCGGAGGTCGCGGTAAGCCACGATGGATCCACCGATCTGCGGAGCGAGCACGAGTTCGGCCTGGCCGGCATTCAAATGCAATAAGGAGGTGGTAGTGGGCACGATAGAAGTAATGTCCGGGTTGTTTACGATATTATGGGACAGGGCGAAAATGGCGTTCGCGTCAGCCTGAAAGCTGCAACGGCCCCTCATTTTCGCCTATCTCGGTTTCTTCGGCAAAATTTCTTCGGCAAAGCGAGCAAATCATGGACACTGTTTTTTCGAAAATCATTCGCGGTGAAATTCCCTGCGCCAAAGTTTACGAAGACGATTATGTGTATGCCTTCATGGATGCGGGCCAAGTCAATCCGGGCCACGTGCTGGTTGCAAGCAAGAAGCCTTATGAAACCCTTATGGATGCCGATGAGGAGTCAGCGGCGGCCATGATGCGTGCCGCCCATAAAATCGCCCGCGCGGTGCAGGCGGCGTTCGAGCCGCAAGGCATGACAATTCTGCAGGCCAATAAACCTGCCGGCTGGCAGACAGTGCCGCATTTGCATTTGCATGTATTGCCGCGTTACGAGGATGACGGAGTCGGCCTGATCTGGCCACGCAAGGAGCCTGGCCTGGAAGCGCTGCGGGAGTACGCGAGCCAAATCAAGCTTGTCTGAGCCGGGAATTGGCCGCCTTCGCTTATTTGCCTGCGTAAGGTCTGCGTAAGATACATCGCTTACATATAGTATCTGGCACGAAAATGCCCGCTGTAAGTGGTTCCGAAATCGCATTGCCCAATAGGGACCGAATGAAGGTTTTCCCTATGATTAAAACACTATGTTTTTTTATCTCGGCACGATATATTGAAAAGAAAATATCGTAACCAGATATAAATGCAGCGTGGCGGTAAATGTGAAACACATAACCGGGTATGCGTGCTGTCCGCAAGCTCAAAAGCTGTTGGCTTGCCGCGCTATCGCACCGCTCCGGCGTCGGTTGCCAAAACCGGCGTCAAGTTTTGCAGAGCAATTTTGTTTACACACAAAGGAGATTAGGATGGATGACAACAAAGAGGGTATGGACAGCCAGCAAGGCGGTGTTGATCGCCGCACAATGCTCAAGATGGGTCTGGGTGCCGCGGGCGGGGCATTGATTGCGGGCGCGCCGGGCTTGGTGTTGGCCGCAGACAAGGCGCCGGTGGGAAATTACCCGGCAGGCGTAAGTGGCGACTCGGTTTTTGTGGGGCTCACACTTGATCTGACCGGCCCGTATTCGGCTGAAGGGGCTGATGAGCAAAAGGGCTACGAGCTTGCCATCGAGCAACTCAATGCCGGGGCTCCGGAAATTCAGAAAATTTCGCCTCTTACCAAAAAAGGCATCCTGGGAAAAACGGTCAAATATGGCGTCATCGACGCCGAGACCAAGCCTAATTCGGCGGTGCAGGCGGCCACCCGCTTCATTCACGAAAACAAGGCCATGATGATCTCCGGCAGCGTCAGCAGCGCTGTGGCGATCGCACTGCAAAAAGTCTGCGATCGTGAAAAAACCATTTATCTCGCGGCTATCAGCGGCTCCAACGAAACGACTGGCGTGGATTGCCAGCGCTATGGCTTCCGGCTGTGCTATTTTGCCTATTCGGCAGCCAAGGCGATTTCGCCTGTACTGGCCAAATCCATGGGCAAGAATCGCAAGGCCGTGTACCTGGTTCCCGATTACACCTACGGTCACACCACCTACGATTCGATGAAAGAATTCACCGAAAAAGAGGGCTGGAAAACCGTCGGTCAACAGGTCCATCCCCTGGGCGCCAAAGACTACAGCTCCTATCTGATCAATATCGCCAATAGCGGAGCCGATACGCTGGTGGTCATCGATTACGGTGCGGATGCCGCCAACTCGATCAAACAGGCCAAGCAGTTCGGCATTCTCGACAAAATGAGCCTGGTTGTGCCATACATGGCACCGTTCCTCGGGGAAGAGCTCGGGCCTGAAATCATTCAAGGCGTATACGGCGCTACGGGATTCTGGTGGACACTGCAAGACAAATACCCGATAGCCAAAGACTTTGTTACGGCGTTTGAAAAGAAATTCAAACAGAAGCCGCACGATTCCGCCTATATCGCCTACCTGAACACAGCTCTGTGGGCCGATGCAATCGAGCGTGCCGGTACCTTCTATCCGCCCGACGTCATCAAATCGTACGAAAAAGGCCAAAAGCGTCAAGGCCCGGTCGGAGAAGTCTGGTTCCGTCCTGAAGATCATCAGGGGGTCATCAATTTCCCGATCGTTCGAGGCAAGAAACCGGCCGACATGAAAGACAAGTCCGATCTGTTTGACATCGTCGCGGTTGTCGATGGCGCCGCGGTGGTACCGCCGGTCGGTCATTTCGGCTGCAAGCTGGGTTCGTACGTTTAAGGTCGGCGACGGCCGTTAGTGCAATACACATAACAAAAAGGGAGGATTGAATGCCAAGCATGTCGTTGTTTTTATCGCAGCTGTTTAACGGGCTCGCAACGGGTCTGTTGCTGGCACTGATCAGCACTGGCTTAACTATTATCTACGGCACGCTTGGCGTTGTTAATTTTGCACACGGGGCCCTGTTTGTGGTTGGGGCTTATGCCGGCTTCACGGCTTATGGTCTTACAAATTCGTTTTTGATAGCCATTGTGGTTGGCGCACTGGTCGCGCTCGTGATTGGTCTGTTCATCGAGCGCGGTGTGGTGCGCCTTTATTACGGTCGTCCGCCGGAAGACCAGATCCTGGTTACCTTCGGCATAGGCATTGTGCTGGTGGAGATTGTTCGGGGGATTTACGGCGGGGTCAGCCTGTCGGTGCCGACGCCCACCTGGGGCACTGGCATTGTGCACATAGGCTCCCTGATTTACCCGCTTTATCGTCTCGAAGCCCTGGCCATTTCCGCCGGCACCCTGATAGCGCTTTATTTCGTGTTGTATCGAACCAGCCTGGGCCTGATCGTGCGCGCCGGGATAGAAGACTCCCTTATGGTCAATATCCTGGGCATTAACGTCAAGCGTATCTTTTTGCTGGTGTTCGGTATTGGGGCCATGGCTGCCGGCTATGCCGGCGTCATCGACTCACCCATCGTTACGCTGGCGCCCGATATGGGCTTCCGGGTACTTGTCGATTCGTTCGTTGTGGTTGTCATCGGTGGCGTGGGGTCGTTCCCTGGCGCTATTGTCGGTGGCATTATCGCCGGCGAAATTCTCAGTCTTACTTCCATGTTTGATCCTGCTTATTCCGATGTGATGTTGTTTGTTGTGATGGCGCTGGTTCTGATTTTCCGGCCTCAAGGCATTATGGGGCAGGAGGGTCGCGAATGAACGCTCTTAATCGACCGGGCGCGTTGCTGCGCCGGCAAATTCCCGAAATGGTCGTCGGAGTCTGCCTGATTGCCGCGCCCTTCATACTGCCCAGTTTAGGTATCGGCGCCGACCTGATGACGCGCATACTGATATGGGGCCTGTTCGGCCTGGGCTTCGACTTGTTGTTCGGCTATACGGGTTTGCTATCGTTCGGCCAGGCGGCCTTCTACGGCACAGGCGGTTTCGTGACCGCTTATCTGTTGACATCAGGTATCGTTCCCCACATGTTGCTGGCATTGCTGGTCGGCACCATACTTGCTTCGGTGGCGGGCCTGATCATCGGCTACCTGACCTTGCGTCGCACGGGCATTTATTTCGCCATGAGTACTCTGGCCTTCGGCGAGATGTTCTTCTTTCTTGAAAATTCATCTTTCAAGAATTACACCGGCGGCGAAAACGGAATTGCCGGCGTGCCGCCTCCGCAGATAGGGTTGGGATTCACGACGCTGCATATTTCCAGCGGCTGGCCCATGTACTGTTTCGTGGCGGTGTTTTTCTACGTTGGCTACCTTATTGCGCGCCGCATTGTGCGGTCGCCGTTTGGCATGGTGCTCAAGGCCATTCGCGGGAATCCGAAGCGCGCCGTCGCGCTTGGGCACTCGATAAACAGCTACAAGCTTACTGTCTTTGTGATTGCCGCCGCGTATGGCGGTTTGGCGGGCGGCCTGCTGGGCGTGTTCCAGGCCTATATGCCACCCGACGCTTTTTCGCTGGACACCTCGTCGCAACTTGTTATCCAGACCGTCATGGGCGGGGCCGGCACTTTGCTGGGCCCATTGCTGGGTGCGACGATCTGGTTGTACTTATATGAAGGGCTGCAGAATATTTCCAGTATCGGCGCCTACTGGAAATTAATCCTGGGGGTTATATTCGTCATACTCGTAACGGTCTTTCGCCACGGGGTTGGCGGAGCCCTGATCCAGGCTTTCATGCGGAAGCGCTCGCCGACGGAATCCGACGAGCTGCTTGCCCAGGGCAAGCAGCCGGTTGCTCCCCTGGCGATTGTCCCCGCAAAGGCCCAGGACGCAAATGCGCCCGTACTCGAGGCTCGCGGCATCACCAAGCAGTACGGTGGCCTGACGGCGGTCAGCGATGTGTCGTTTTCCCTTGCGGAAGGCGAACTGCGTGGCGTCATCGGTCCCAATGGCGCGGGCAAGTCCACCTTTTTCGCCATGCTGGCAGGCGAGCTGGCCACTACCCAGGGCCAGGTATTTTTCCGTGGACAGGAAATCACCGGTATCGGGGTTACGGCGGTTTGTCAGTTGGGCATGAGCAAAAGCTATCAGATCAATCAACTGTTCGAGTCGCTGACAGTGCGCCAGAATACGGTCATTCCGGTACTGGCCCGCAACCGCGGGCGGTTCCGCCCGGATATGTTGCGTGGCCTGCATCGCGTCAAAAACCTTGACGACCAGGTCATGGCGGCGATTGAACTGGTCGGGCTGTCGCATCGGGCGGACTCCCTGGTGTCGGAATTGCCTTATGGCGAGAAGCGCCGCCTGGAAATCGGCCTGGCGCTGGCCACCGGGGCCAACGTCCTGTTGTTTGACGAACCTTTGGCGGGTCTTGGACCAGAAGAGCGCGTGCATGTCGTGGCGTTGCTTAAATCGATACGCAAGGGCCGCAGCATGGTAATCGTCGAGCACGATATGGATGCCATGTTCGAGCTGGCCGAGCGCATTACTGTACTTTATGAAGGCCGCAAGCTGGCGGAAGGCACTCCCGATGAAATTCGGGCTGATTCCGCAGTTCAGGCAGCATATCTCGGAGGGATGGACGAGCATGAGTCTGCTTGAGGTTGAAAAAATCAATAGTTATTACGGGGATTCCCACATTCTCTTCGACGTCTCCATGCGCGTCGAAGAGAACGAGGTGATTGCCCTGTTGGGCCGCAACGGGGCCGGCAAGAGCACTACGCTAAAGTCCCTGATGGGAGTCGTGAAACCTAAAAGCGGAGTCATACGCCACAATGGCACCGAGGTGCAGCACATGTCTCCGCATGAATTGGCCAAGCTCGGGATTCAACTCGTGCCTGAAGAACGGCGTGTCTTTGGCTCGATAACGGTGCACGAGAACCTGCAGCTGGCGGCCATGTCGGCCGAGAACCCCATGTCGTTCGATGCCATCTACGAGACTTTCCCGCGTCTGGCCGAACGCCGGCGCAATCGTGGGAAGGAGCTGTCGGGCGGCGAGCAGCAAATGGTGGCCATTGCCAGGGCCATGATACGCAATGCGCGCATTATCTTGCTTGACGAGCCTTTCGAAGGGCTGGCGCCCCTGATCGTGCGCGATCTGATGCAGGTATGCCGCAAGCTGGCCGATAGCGGGCATACCATTGTCATTGTTGAACAGAACGTGCGCGCAGCCTTATCGTTCGCGCATCGCTGCTACATCATCAACAATGGCCACATGGTGTACGAAGGCAGTCCGGAACAACTGCAGCACGAAAACAGCATTATTCAAAAGTATCTGGGCGTGAAGGTCTAAGGCCTGGGGGCTGCGTTGCGGGTGGCGGCCCGCTTTTGCAATTCTTCAAACGATATCAGCTCTCCAGCCAAGGCACTGGCTGCCACGGTAGGAGGGCTGGCCAGCCAGACTTTGCCGGGGCCCGATCGGCCGGTAAAATTTCGGTTTATGGCACTGACCGTAACCTGATCGGCACGGCTCGACGAGCCGGGGCCGCAATTGGCGCAGGCGCCGCAAGACGGTTCCAGCATGCGGGCTCCCATGGCGCTGAACACGCGATCATAGCCGCGCCCTATGCAGTAATCCCGGACAGCGGTGGTGCCGTATTGCAGGTAAAGTGTCACTGTCGGGGGTATGCGCAAGCCGTGTTCCAGCCCCCAGGCCAGGACGGCATGGTAATGGTCGAAGTCGGCACGCTTGCCTGCGGTGCATGAGCCTCCATAGGCAATATCGATCGCAACATGTTCCCGCAGGTCCCTGATCGAAAGGCCGTTGCCCGGGTCGCCCGGGCGGGCAATCATGGGTGAAATCTGTTCGCAATCGATATGCAGGCTAGCAGCGTAATGGGCGTCTGGGTCGCTGTGCATCCAGGGTTCGATCGGAAATTCAACGCCCCGGCGCTCGCGCAGAAAACGAATCGTTTCCTGATCGGGAGCCACGATTCCAGTCAGGCCGCCCAGTTCTGCCGTCATATTGGTGAGTGTGGCGCGTTCGTCGATCGACAATGATTCGATTGCCGGTCCCGCAAATTCAAAGACCTTGCCTATACCCAGGCCGCTGCGGATTTCCGGCCGTGCCAGCAGTTCCAGGACTATGTCTTTCGCGGTAATGCCGGCAGGAAGCGTGCCGTCGAGCCTGATCAGCAGGGATTCGGGCACGGTCAGGCGAACCGCGCCGGTCACAAAGGCATTGGCCATGTCCGTGGTGCCTACTCCGAATGCCGCGCAGCCCAGCGCGCCGCTGTGCGGGGTATGAGAGTCGGTGCCCACCACGACCTGGCCGGGTAGGGCATAGTGTTCGCTCATCATGGCATGCGAAATGCCGGCGACATTGCCGCCGTCGCTATGAGCGACTTCGGATTCGCTCAGGGTGCGGTGCGATCGTAAATTGTAGTCGGCGACAAAATCGCGATGAGCCTCGCACATGCGCAGAATGTTCGGCACCAGGCCGCGCGACACGTGCGCAACGCTGGTATTTATGTACGAGGTGTGGTCTTCGAAGGCAACAATCGATTCTTTGTCTCGCAGAATGACCGGCCTGCCGAACGTGGAGTGCAGCATGTGGGCGCACATGCCGGTGTAGTACTCGTGTATGAAACGCCAGTCGGCTCGTATAAAAATACCGGCGCCGGGCGTAGTCGTGAACCTGGCATGTTCGGTTTCAAGCATATGGCGTGCGACGATTTTCTCGAACAGGGTTTGCGGTTTTTTGCTGGATGATGGCGTAACGCTGACGACGTGTTCCATGTGCTTGCGGCCGAAATGCAGCAAGCCGCCGCAGGCCAGGATATTGGCGGCCAGCGCTTCGCGATCTTTGACCAGTTCTTCGAGCGAAATGGCTTCGCCGTTCTGGATGCGTTCGATCAGCCCGAAATCGGTCGACGTGATCAATCCGATGTTGTCGGCATTCTGCCGGTAAAGCCTTTCGAAACTTTCGGCGATCACAAGCCTGATGCCCGCCAGCTTTTCCGCGGCAGGACTATGTTCGCGCGAGGAGCCCTTGCCATAGCGCTTGCCGCTCACGGTCACCTCGAAGCCGCCATTCAGAATGGCGTCTGGACCAATGGGCGTCTCGTTGTTTGCCTGTACGCCGGTATAAGGGTAGCGTCCGAGTTTCTCGTCGTAATGCGCCAGAACGGGCATGGGCGTGATTTCGTCGGTGGAAATATCGTCGCGCAGTGGCAGGGCGTCGGACAGGCGCAACTTGCATCCATCGAGCTGCGCCGCAATAGCGCCAGGCCTGGAGGACAGGAACAGGATGCGCCCAAATGGCGTCGGTTTTGGAAAGCTTGCGGTCGTCATGGTTGAATTGTGTCGCGAACCCGTAAAGTGAACAAGTGCTCAGACATGACAGGGGTCATCGCGGATGGCGACGGCTCAATCTTTGAGGGCTTCTATCAGCTCTTGCACGGCGCGGTGCCGGGGTGATTTGCGCAAAGCGTAAATGCACAATTCGCGGGATGCCCAGGTTTCGGCCAGCGGACGCCGTACAAACTTGCGCGAGCCGGCGTAAGCCGTGACGGCGCTTTGCGGCATGATGGCGATTCCTAGGCCGACCTCGATCATGCGGCAGGCTATGTCGAAGCTGCTGACCACCACGGCGGGCTTGAACTGGTTGTCGATCTTGGCGGTATGGGCGGTAAGCAGCGTGTCCAGAGCACCTCCTGGATGAACCCAGATCAGGGGATACTGCATGGTCTTGGCAAAATCGAGCCTGTTTGCTTTGCTTAAGGGATGTTCGCCGGGCAGGACGACAATCAAGGGATCGTTGGCAAACGGCCACGATTCCAGCCCGGCGGACGAATCCGTCTTGACACACACGCCGATGTCCGCCTCGTCGTCCAGGCAGGCGCGTACGACATCGCGCGTGTCGCGTTCCGCGAGCGTTATCTGCACGGACGGATGGGACGCGCTGAAGGCCTTGAGCCGTTCGGGTAAAAAACCAATCATGGACGACATGTTGGCGAATAACCGAACCACCCCGCTGATCTGGCCATCGAGTTCGAGCACCTCGCGTGCCAAAGCTTGCAGATCCTTGTCGATCAGTTGGCCTCGTTCCCGCACCACAGCCCCCGCTCGAGTCAGCTCTATGCCTTTGGGCGAGCGCACCAGCAGTTTGACGCCAAACGCGTGCTCCAGATCGGCTATGCGGCGACTCAGCGCCGATGGCGCGATGTTTTCCCTGGCCGCCGCGCGCGCGATTGATCCTTCGGCAGCAGTCGTGACAAAAAGGCGGAGGCTATACGGATCGATGCGGCGAGCCATGGGTTTTCCAGATCTTGAGATTATGGGCGTCGAGCAGTGCAGTTTAGCGCAGCGGGCATCGGCATCGCGATTGGAGATAGGGGGCATCACCAATTAACTCTACGGGGTTCGATAACGACCTTCTAGAATCGAAGGCGATTATTGGGGAACATTTGCGATTCGATATTCATCGGCAGGCGCCCCTGATTATCGCGCCCATTAAATAAGGAGACAAAATGAAATTGATTTACCGAATCGTGTCCTCGTCCGTGCTGGGCCTGGGCTGTATTGCCGCTGTTGCGCCCAGCCTTGCCGCCGGCACTTATCCTGACCGCCCCATTCGCCTGATTGTGACCAGCGCTCCGGGTTCCGGCCTGGATCTCGTGGCGCGCGCTATCTCTCCCGATTTGGGGCGGGTGCTGAAGCAATCGGTCGTCGTCGAAAACAAGGCAGGCGCAGCCGGTATTCCTGGAACCCGCGATATCGTGACTTCCAAAGCCGACGGCTATACGCTGGGATTGGTGTCGTCGAATCATGCGATCAATCCAAGCGCCCATGCCAGCCTGCCTTATGACACGGTCAGGGATATTACTCCCATCACCATTATTGGATCGGTTCCGGTGGTGTTGACGGTACCTAAAAATTCCCCGTTCCATACCGTGGGCGATTTGCTCAAGGCAGCCAAGGCCAGGCCGGGCGCCATCAATTTCGGCTCCTCCGGGCCAGGCAGCGCATTGGATATCGCGGGTCTGATGCTGGAAAAGAAGGCCAATATCAAACTTATGCATATTCCGTATCGTGGGGGCAATGCCTTGACGACGGACCTGATGTCCGGGCAGGTGCAGACAGCCTTTTTGGCCATTTCCACCGCCGAGGCACAGATCAAGGCAGGCACCATAAGGGCGCTGGCCGTGAGCACCGCGGAACGCGTCCCGTCTTTGCCGAATGTGCCGACCCTGACTGAGTCGGGGGTTGAGGGTTACCAATATGTGCCATGGATCGGCTTGATCGGTCCGGCCGGACTTCCTGCCGCTGTCGTGAAACGGCTTCAGGCCGAGGTCCACCATGTTATAGGCTTGAAAAAGGTCGAGCAGCAATTTGCCATCCAGGGATTCAATCCCAGTGGCACTTCGTCAGCGGAATTCCTGAACACCTTGCAAAGCGAAATTGCCTCGACTCAGGAACTGATGGGCAATCCGGCCTTGGCGCGCAACGATGGGCAAGCCGCGACCGACGCGCGTGCACACAAGCAGGCGCCGCGATAGCGACCGTGCAATCACGGGCTTGGCCCGTCCCCCGCCTGATCCGCCGGGCATTTGACGTGCCCGAAGTTCTGTACTTTAATCAAGGCGCTTCCACACATAGACTGCGAGCCTCTATTGAAGTGAGCAGCATTGAATGGGAGAAAATCATGAAATCGGCGGAAGGAACGGGCGCTCTCGAAAAGGCTTTGGATGTGCTGGATGCGATTGGTTCGACTCCGGCAGGCTTGAGTCAGTCCGAGCTGTCGGCCAGGCTGGATGTGCCGCGCGCTACGCTTTATCGATTGTTGTCGACCCTGGTGGCCCGTGGCATGGTGCGCCGCGATCCTTTGCGCCGGGTCTATTGCCTGGGTTTGCGCTGTTTTGAAATGGCGCGGCAAACCTATGCCATGCCCGATCTTGTGGCCGCCGCCTTGTCCGAGATGCGGCTTTTGCGCGATCTGACCGGCGAGACCGTTTACCTGGCTACGATGGAAGGTGGGGAAGCCGTTCTGCTGGAACGTGTCGAAGGAGTGCATGCACGCCGCTCGTCGACCGCCTTGGGCGAACGCAAACCCTTGCATTGCACCAGCCAAGGCAAGGCGATCTTGTCGGCGCTGGATGAAGGCACACGCGAATCGATAGTCAAAGATCTATATTTGAAGAGCATCACACCGTTTACGATTACCGATCGCCGGCGTTTGAATGCGGAAATCCGCTTGACCGCGGCACGAGGCTACGCCATCGACGATGAAGAAATCGTGCCGGGAGTACGGTGTGTCGGAGCCCCGATCCGCGACGCGCAGGGCGAGGTCAAGGGAGCCATCAGCCTGGCGGGGCCGGCTTATCGCCTGACTCGCGAGCGGCTCGATTTGCTGGGGCCCGAACTTATTCAAACAGCGCATCGCATCGGCATGCAACTGGGTGTCAGATCGACCGTGGACCGGAATCACGATGTGGTTCCGGTGGAAGGGTCCTGGGCTTTTCACGGCGCCCATCCGGTCTGGTCCGAGTCGCGCCAGTGCCTGTATTGGGCCGATACCCTGGCCGCCTCGGTGCGGGTCATGAAAAACGGCCGCGACAGCCAGCTTCTGAAGCTTGATTCGCCTGTTACCAGCATGGCGCTGTCAGGCTGCAATATATTGGTAACGCATCAAACAGGGCAGTTGATGATCAGCCCCACAGGCAAGGTCAGCACGAATTTTCCTTTTTTTGTGAAGGATATCGTTGCTTCGTGCGAGGCGGAAGAAACCGAGATGTGGGTGGCAATCCGGGTCGCCGAGTCGGAATGGCAGGTCGGTTGCGTCGGCAAATATGGCTATTTCCAACGCTCCTGGTCGTTCAGGGAGCCTATAGCCTGCTTGCGCTGGAACCGTCAGCAAGCCTGCTTTTATGCAACGGCCCCCGAATCCGGGGCTGTGTATATTCTGAGTCCTGGGTCGCCCGTAGTACGCAGGCTTATTTCCGTGCCCAGCGGCTCGGGCAGCCTGAGCGGGCTGGCGATCGAACAAAGCGGGGATATCTGGCTGGCTCTAAAAGATGGTTGGAGTGTTGTGCGGATATCGGCCGACGGCACCATAGACAAGGTCGTGGGGCTGTCGGTGCCGTGTCCGACGGATCTGGCTTTTGGCGGGGCGGATGGGAAAACGCTGTTCGTCACCACTTCACGGCAGTGGGTGCCCATGGACATCGTTTTGAGCGCGCCCTTGTCCGGCAAACTGCTGTCGATCAATACGCACTGATTTTCGACCGGCCATTAAAAAAGAGGTATCGAATCATCGATACCTCCCTGGCGCTTACCGAGTGCTTACTGAGGTGTGATCTTGGCGTATTTGATCACTTCGCCCCAGCGATTGATTTCGTCACGCATAAAATCGGCATACTGTTTCGGGCTGGAAGCAACCACCACGAAGCCCTGCGCTTCAAGTTTTTGCTTGACGTCGGGCGAGTTCAAGCCTTCCACCAGAGCCTTGTTCAGCTTGTCGATAATGGGTTGAGGAGTGCCTTTGGGGGCTGAGATACCTGCCCAAGAGGTAGCCACGAAGCCGGGATAGCCGGACTCGGCAACGGTGGGGACTCCCGGATACTTTGGATTGCGCTCGGCGCTGGAGACAGCCAGGGCGCGCAGTTGGCCGCTTTGTACATAGGGCAGTGCCGCATCCTGGTTGATGAACATGGTTTGTACCTGGCCGCCGATAACCGCCGTGAGTCCAGGGGCTCCGCCTTTGTATGGAATACCGACAATCTTGAGCGGCTTGCAAGCGGAATCTTTAGGCTGGTTGGGGCATTTGTTGGCGGCCTGCATCAGCATTTCCATGGCAAGGTGCCCGGAAGCCGCATAGGTCATCGCAAAATTGACTTCGCCGGGATGCGCCTTGCCGTATTCGACAAATTCCTTGAGTGTTTTTGCCGGGAACTTGGGGTTGACGACCAGTACGTTCGGGCCCGCGTTGATCTGTGTAATCTGTATGAAATCTTTGTTCGAATCGTACTGCAGCTTTTTATACAGGGTTTGCGCGATGGCGTTGGAGCCCACTCCCGAAAGCAGCAGGGTATAGCCATCGGGCTTTGCCCGTGAGGCGGCTTCGGTGCCGATCACACCGCCCGCGCCGCCGCGGTTTTCCACGACCACAGTCTGGCCGAGTTTTTTGCCGATGATATCGGCGGCAATGCGCCCCATGATGTCGCTGGTGCCGCCGGCCGGAAAGGGAACAATCATCTTGATCGGACGGTCGGGGTAATTGCCGGCATCGGTAGCGGCGAAGGCGGGGCTCAAGGCTCCAAGCCCCAGGGCCAGTGCGGCGGCAATGCCGAATTTTTTACGAAACATTCTAGTCTCCAGATTGTTGTTGAACCAGTCGATAATGCCAATACGGCCTTCGGCGTGCCGGCATAATGAGCCAGGCATGGTTTCAGCCCGAGCACTTGCCCCGTATTGAAATCGTTGAATCAATTCTGGGAGAAAGCGGATTTCTTGACAACCGGTACCCCACCCAAGAAGCCGGTTTGTCTCATTGGTTGGGATAAATCGGCAGTTCTGAGGGTTTTTGCGGAGCCGGTCGATGGAGCTTTTCAGGCATCGAGATGAATTCGCTAGAAATCCGCATAGGGAATGAGCGTTTGGGGAGGCAGAGGAAGATTGCCATGCCAAGGTTCGAACGAATAGCGCAGGTAAAGCATGGCTCGACTGGGGTTGTAGTCGTTCGCCCTTTGTATGTCGACGGCCGCGCCGATCACGACATGGCTGCTGATCCGTCGTTCGATCTGCCCGCCCAGAGTGTAACCAAAGCCTGAGCTGCTTCCGCTGGTGGAGCTGTCGTTTATTCCCGCTCCTATGGGGCTGGGTATCAGACTTTGGATTGGATAGTTGGGGCTTGCACTGGTTTGCGCATGCGACCAGGATACCGATCCGTTCAGCCGATACGACCATGTATCATTGCGCCAAGCATATTGTATGGGCAGGGACAGCGAAAAATAGTGCTGGGGGCTGTAGTAGCCACCCTGGCCCAGCGTATAGCCGCTGAGGTCCTTGGAGTAATGCCACAGCATGGTATTGACCCCGATAGTCAACTGTTGGTTGGACGTATCGATCAACCTGCGGTAGTAGCCGGCCATCAGCCGAAAACGGTCATTGCTTTCCACGTTTTTGCCAGTAAGGTGATGGTATCCCAGATTGGCCCAGACACCGTTCGGTCCTCCACGATCCCAGCTAAGTCCAAGGTTGACGCCGGTGGCGCGCACGCCACCCCATGTTATTCCGGTATTGGGATCTGTAGCGCCCGCATACGATAGCAATGAGTTGGACATGGCGCGGCGTGACAGGGTGGCTGACCACCCTAGCGATTTCAAGCTGCCTTTGTAGGTAATTCCTCCGACTGGGTCCACCACCTTGAAGCCGAGAGGCGTGACGCCGATGTCGGCTGCGATCCTGTCGTTGTGCCAACCCAGCGCCAGACCCGTGCCTTGAGCGTGTTGCGATTGGCCGCTGGTACAGGCCTGCAGTGCACAGGTACCAAACGACTCATCGTAGCTGTTGTCGGCGCGGGTATCGAAACGGCCGGCATCCATGATGACTTGCTCTGTACGGAAAAAAGCCTGGCCGCCCTTGTAGGGCAGATCTGCCTGGAGAATAGTGGTATTGGCCGTGAGGTTCGACAGGCCAGGTGTGCCATCGTTACGGCCCCAGAATTCATTGTGCAAATGTACTATGGGGTTTTGTTGCTGATATAAGGTTTCGACATCGCTGCGCAGGCTGCGACGCAACCAGTCGTCGCTGTCGTTGGCCCGGGTCGCGTACGTGAGCGCGGAATCATCCCGGGTCGGAGCCGCCGTTGCCGGCATCAGGCCGTTGTCCTGCATGGCCCTGGCATAAAGGTTCAGTGCCCGCTGGGGATCATTCCTGCGCGCCAGCCGTGCCGCATCGCGCATTAGCAGCGCATCCGGCGTTTGCTGTGTCGCGACCAAATGGTTCATGATGGTTCTTGCCTGTTCGACATCACCCACGGCTGCCCAGGCGTTGGCAAGCCGTCGCCGGTTGTTTGTATCCGCAGGTTCTATGGCCGGAGGGCGCGTCTTCAGGGCATGCCGGGCTTGCTTGATCTTGCCTTCGTCAATCCAGATTTCGATTTGCCCAAGGCGTGCGCTGGTATTGGCAGGGTCGCGCGCCAGCATTCTGGCATAGGCGGCATGGGCCTGGGCATAGTCGTGGCGCTGCTCCGCCCAGTCTGCCAGCCGGCTATCGATGGCATCGTTGGCCGGGTGTTGATTCAGCACTGCAATGGCTTTGTCTTCGTTGCCGGCGGCGCGCAAAGAATCGGCATAGGCCAATTGCCTGTCAAGTTCCAGTCGCAGGGAAAGCGTGTGCATGTCGGCATTCCAGCTTGCCTTCGGCACGGCATGCAATGTCGCAAGGGCTTGTTCATTTTGGTCGCGCGAGGAAAGGAACAACGCTTGGGCATAATGGGCTACCGGATTTTGACCTTGATGCTGCAGCAATTGTTCAAAGGTTTTATCGGCGAGTACGGGTTGACCTTGGTCCTGGTATGCCTGGGCCAGATGATAGCTAAGCCAGATATCGTCGGGCGCCAGTTTTTGCGCGCGCGCCAGAAGGCTGGCCGCCAGCGCCGGTTGCCGGTCGGCGGTGGCTTTGTCGGCTTGCGTTTTTAATTGGTCCAGCTCCAGTCGGGTGCGCAGTGCCAAGAAAGGTCTGAGGGACTTGGCGGGCAGGGTATCGAGAAAGGCGATTGCCTTCTGGGGCGATTCTTTTTCGTAAATGCGCAGTAATCCGCGCAAGGCTTCGGTATTGGCGGGCTCCATACGGCGTGCCTGTTGGTAATAATGCTCTGCTTGAGCAGAATTGCCTTTCCCCCAGGCGACATCACCCAGTCCCAGTATCGCTTCTATATTGCTCTTGTCCTGTTCATAAGCCTGGCGGTACAGGTTTTCGGCCAGGCGCCAGTTGCGGGACTTGGCGGCTGTGTCGGCGCGATCGAGGGTCAGCCAATAGTTTGTCGATGCGATCAGGTCGGCCCATTTTTCCGATCGATACGCATCGCTTTCCTTATCGCGAGCCTGTTTGAAGTAGGCCAAAGCCTGCGCGCGTTGCTTGGTACGCATATACGCCATACCCAGTCCGCCAAGCAGCGCGGCATCGTTGGGGTACGCTGCAAGGCCCAGCTTGAGCTCGGCTTCCGCCTGAGTATTCTTGCCTTGCTCTAGCAAGGCAAGCCCTCGTTGTCCCGCTTGCCATGCCGGGTTGCCCAGCAGCGTTTGCAGGGCGGCTTGCGATTGGCCTGCCTGCTTGTAGACCGGCGTACCGGAATAAAGGGACATGAACTTTTCCCAGCGGCCTGCCGTCAGGAGATTTGGCGGTTGCGCGCTCAGATAGTCGAACTCGCGTTGGGCCGCCGCGTTGCGCGCGGCTGGCTCCGTCGCAAGTGCATGCAGCATGCTTAAGGCTTCCTCGTCGCGGTCTGCCGCAAAAAGCAGGTTTACCAATGTCTGGCGGATGGGGATATTGCCAGGATATTCCCGGTCCAGCTTTAAGAGCGCTGCCAGCGCAGGTGCGCTGCCCTTGAGCAGGCGGCTTTGCAGCTTCCAGTATTCGAGCGCCAATTCCGGCGTAGGGAAGGTGTGATTCAGCAATTTATCGTATTCAGCGCTTGCCTCATCGAGCCTGCCGGCGGAAGCCAGCAGCCTGGCGTGTTGCAGTGCCTGGTGGCCTTTCGGCCCCTGCAGGGTAAGCAGCAAGCGTGCCCGTCGGTAAGCTTCGGAATCCGGAGCGCTGCGCTGGAGCTGATCGAGCAGGCGCTGTGCGCCTTGCAGATTGTTGTGGCGTATCGCCAGCCGGATTTCCGCTTCCAGACCGAGCGGATCGTTGGGGGATATTTGATAGAGGCGCGCCAGAGAGTCATGGATCATATCGTCGCGAAACAAGGCTTCTCCCAGCCGGATTTGGCCCAGTAGCCATTGCCTGGGGTCCGTGTTTGCCGGCTGTGCGTAGCTAATGCCGAGCCACAGCACGGCGCATAGCGCAATAATCAGGATATTCAATGCGCGCATGTTGTCCAGGCCGGTATGAGCCGGCCCGCCTCGTCGAATCGAAAGTGGTGCCGGTCCCAGCCCTCTCCGAAGAGTGTCAGAACCTGATCGTAGTAGGCGCGGGCGCCAGGCGGGCGTCGCGCCAGGCGTGTTCGCTGCATTGCCGCGGCAGGTGTTCCGGCCAGGAATGGCAGCAGTGCGGCGGAAAACCCGGATGGCCCGACCCCGGAAGCCTGTCCCGTAAGCGTGTTTATGGTTTCAGGGGGTACGCCATTGTGAGAGACAAGTTCGGCCATGGGCGCAAAGTGCGCGAGCAGGCGGGTTTTCTCGGCACTTCCGGCGTGCAGCATGCCGATCCAGAGGTAGACGCGAATCGCGTTATAGCTGCCCCTGCTTCCATCTTGAGCATCGGTTTGCCAGCCACGCCCGGTTTGCCAGGAAACCCAGTCGGGTGCATACCCGCGGGGTGTCGCTTCTTCGAGCAATTTGAATGCATTGCGCATTACCGCAGCCCATGGCCCGGGTACTGAGCTTAGGCGCGCCAGCACCTGAGGCGGAAGATAGCTGGGGTTCAGGCGCCAGGCCCCGTCCGAAGCAAAACCGGTTTTGCCTGGCAACAACATGACGCCCAGGCCTGGTATTTCCACAACTTCTTCGCGTGCAATGCGCTGGATCAGCAGAGTGCCCAGCGCCGCATAACCGTGTTCGTTCCAGAGCCTGCCGGCCTCCAGCAGGCTATAAGCGATCCATAGATCGGCGTCCGACGCGCTGTTATGGTCCAGGATGCCCCAGTTGCCGTTCTGGAGCTTGCCCCAGGACCAGGACGGCAAACGCGAAGTCATATCGCCGCCAGCCAAATTGTCCTCGGTCCAACGCAACAATCGTCGAAACATCACGCGATCGTTGGCAGCCAGGGCAAAAAACATGGCGTAGCTCTGGCCTTCGGATGTGGTCATCAGAGTGGCCGTCGAGGGATCCATCACTCGTCCGTCCGATGAGATCAGATTCTGCTTGAATGCTTCCCAGCCCGCCCACGTGCATTCACCCGCCAGGCTCGAGCCGAGCGGAAGAAGCAATGCGAGGATCAGGCCAATGGCTTTCACGGATCAGGGCTTGTTATGTTCCGGCAACCGGCGACGAACTATTCGACGCATTGCGCACCAGAGCAGAAATGCAATCAGAAAGACGGCGATTCCCGATGCGGCGGCCATCAGGATTGGATGTGTATACAGGCGATACCATATCAGTGCCCACCAAGGCAGCGATCCGACGTAATAGACGGGGCCTACCTGTTGACTGTAGACGCCTGAATCGCGTACCAGGGCTACCGAGCCGCTGATTGCCGCACGTTTGCCGGAATCGCCGAGAGCAGTTCTCAGCAAGGTGTAGTCTTCGGGCGTGCTTGCCAGCAAGCCGACAATGCTGCGCTGCTCGTGAAATGGCGACTGCATACCCACAATGGCAGCAATGGGAGCCGTCGAAGCCACGCCTATTCGAGTAGTGGCTGCTGTGTTGGGTTCGCTTGATGTATTGGTCGCGAGCAGGTCGGGCACGGTATTGTGCGAACGCGCTTGACTGAGTTGGCTGTGAGCCGCATCCAGTATCAGGTTGACATCGGGGCGGTTGCGCAAATCGGCGGGCATCGAGCCGATAACCAGCAAGTCCGCGTCCCTCTTCGACGCCGTATCCCAGTCTGAAGTGATGGTGACGCCAAATCCTGGGTAACCGGTGCGAGCACCGATATTGCCCATGACATCGAGCATGGTCCCGATTTGCGCGGGGCCGGCCTTGGCAGGCATGACGATAACCGTTTCCGAAAGATCGGCCATGCGGCTGTAGGGAAATCCGGAGTTGGTAAATGTCTGGAGATTAGGTAACGCAATATAGTGTCTATAGCCGGAAAAATCCAAGGTTGACGTGTCGTCTATCGCGGCCCTGATGTCCGGCGGCAGCGAGGTTTGGCAGCGGTCTCGCTGCGCGCTCGCAATCGTGCTGGCATACGCAAAATCGAATCGTATTGTGTTGTTCATGCCGGGCCTTAATGCGGCCATCGACACGTTTTCGTCTGCGTTATACGGCTGGCCCGACTGCAGCGGGATGTGCAGCTTATCGACTATGGTTCGTTGCGAGGCATGCGCCAGAGGAAAGCTGGCAATGAACTTTGAATTGACGCTGATATTTAGCCGTGATTCGTCGACCGTTGACGGCGGAGTGTTATGGTATTTCAACTCCATCGGAATCCCTGGGCTGCGCCAGATAAAGAGATCTGGCGGCAGATTCAGGGTCAGTTCAATCGGGTGCGGACGTAATCCCGAAGTCTGCAGCTGTTCGGGATAATCGATGAGTGTCGAAAAAGGGGTGGGGCGATCGGTGTGTACCCAGTTCGGTGCATCGTAAGGGACTCGAGGCTCGAGTACCTGCACGCTGTTTATGCTGACGCTGTTTCCTCGGAACAATGGGCTGCCCAGCGCCAGAGCGGTCGCCGCCTGGACGAGATCCGCATCGTTGCGCCCCAGCACCAGCAACAATTTCGCGTAGGGATTGTCCGGCTGACTTATCATGTCGACGACAGGGCCTTGGACTTTAGGGTAGTTGCGCAGAAAGTCCGGCCGCTTGTCATTGGTGGCGAACACGATGGCGTGATGCCGTGGCAAGGTGTTGAATTCAACGGGGAAGCGCGCGCCTCGCCAGCCAGCCTTGCCTCCGAAATACGAAGCCAGAATTGCCGCGGCGCGTTGTTCCTCGGTGCTTGGCGTGCCGGCAAATACAAAGGGCAGTTCCAGTGTTGTGCGGGTTCCGGAATCGAAAAAGGGTTCAGGGAAATATGACAGGTCGTTCTTCAAAGCCAGAGCCTGTTGATCAAGATCTATGCTGCTTTCCCGGCTGATGTTCAGCCACAAAGCTGAATTTGCCGGATCCTCGCATACCATGGCGTAGTGCCCTATGAAATCCAGCCGTACGCGGTTGAAGTTGATAATGCGGCGAGCATCCAGGGGGATACGCTGTTTGACCTGCTTGCCTAATTGATCCTGAGTGATGGGCAGCACTGCCATGAGCTCGTCATTCAGGAAAACACGTACTTGAGACAAGCTGGGCACGAGAGAGGGCGAGGGCGTGTAGATAAGGTTTAGCGCTGCGCCGGTGGCGATACGATCGCGTTGAAGGCTGAAATCGATCTGTTCGCTGGTATGTATGCCTTGCAAGGCCAAGTCTTGTGCCTTGCCGAGCTGCTCGAATGTTATCGTGTTTTTGAACGCGCCCGGAGAAATCTCGGCTGCAATAGCCATTCTTCCGCAAGCCAGCAATTGTGCGCAAATCAATGCCGACACGACCAGCCAGTATTTGATTGAAATTGCACTTTTCATTTGGGAGCCGGCCTGTAAGATAAGGATGAAGAAGGTGCCGAGATGGGGCGCGGCAGAAAAGACATGATCCAAAGAGCAAGTGACGCGATGCCTTTCAATGGTGCGCGGATCGGGCGAGGGGTGTATGTGGCAAGGCGGATGTAGCCGCGTACACTGGTTGCGACCAGGTTGTACAGGCTATGCAGAGGTTTGTCCGTCTGAAAGCCGGACGACCAGCTTAGCCATGCGTCGGCGCGAGCGTATGTGCATAGCATGAAATTGCGGTATTGATGCTCATCCATCCGTTCGAGGAGCACGCTAATATTGTTGGCTTGCGTACGTACGATGGTTCCCGCAAAGGCAAATTCCCGCTGCCCGCGCTGCAATAGCACCGTGATGGCAGTCCCCTTGTTGACGAGATCGGGTTCATTCGTCGTCAGGCTGACGCCATTATCGGAGTAGTCGTTCAATACAACCGGGTAGAAATGGCCGTTGGGCAGGCCCAGGGCGGCCGGCAGTTCCGTGGCAACGCGCGGCGACTGTCGTACCTGGCGTGTTTCCGCGGCGACGGCTACCGCCGCGCCAATGATGACAAGATTGTAGGCAACCCAGAGCATGGTGACGATGACCGTCAGGATTTCATCTCGAGGCCCAGCCGCCAGCCGCCAGATGCCGAATCCAATGCCCAGCAGATTCAGTGTGGCCAGCCAGAGGTACGGCCGGGATATGGCCCAGTCGAAATATTGTTTATCGATCAGTCCTCCCTTCGCCGTGACATTGAAGAGACCTTTGCTTGGCCGGATCAGGGCAACAGTGGTAGGCCAGGCTATGTACCAGGCCAGGACAGTTTCATAGACCTCGCTCCAGAATGAATGGCGATATTGGCCTTGCATGTGCGAGCTGGTCAGGCTGGCGTGGATCATGTGCGGCAACACATACAGAACGATGGCAATGGCCGGCGCATAAATGATGTAGGCGTGAAGCAGCAGGAATGCCAGTGGGGCAAGCAGGAAGATGAGCCGCGGCAGGCCCGCCAGAAAATGCAGGGTGGCGTTCAGGTAGCAAAGCCGCTGACACAGCGATAATCCTTTACCCAGCATGGGATTGTCTGTGCGGAAAATCTGCACCATTCCACGAGCCCAGCGTATGCGCTGCCCTATATGAGCCGAAAGACTTTCAGTGGCCAGCCCGGCGGCTTGTGGAATGCGCAGGTAAGCCGAGGAATAGCCGGCACGATGCAGTCGCAGCGCTGTGTGGGCATCTTCAGTTACGGTTTCAACGGCAAAACCCCCTATTGCGTCGATCGCCGAACGTCGCAGCACGGCGCAAGAACCGCAAAAGAAGGTGGCATCCCAGGTGTCATTGCCGTCTTGCGTCAGGCTGTAGAACAGTATGTTTTCGTTGGGCTGGCTGCGGAAGTTGCCCAGGTTGCGCTCGAACGGGTCCGGTGAAAAGAATTGGTGCGGTGTTTGCACGAGGGCCAGGTTTTTCTCTTGCAGGAACCAGCCGGTGGTCAACTGCAGGAACGATCGGGTGGGGATATGATCGCAGTCGAAAAGGGCCAGCAGTTCGCCATGGGTTTGGGCCAACGCATGGTTAAGATTGCCCGCTTTGGCATGTCGGTTGTCGGGGCGCGTGATGTAGCCCACACCGGCCTGGTCAGCAAACTCGCGAAATTCACTGCGCCTGCCGTCGTCCAAAATATAGATATGCAGCTTGTCCTTGGGCCAGTCCAGCCCCGTTGCGGCAAGGACGGTGCGGCGCACTACGCTCAAATCTTCGTTGTAGGTGGGGATAAGCACATCGACCACGGGCCAGGTACGGCTGTCTTGCGGGAGCTGCATTGGCTTGCGGTCCAGGGGCCATAGCGTCTGGATATATCCAAGCATCAATACGACCCAGGCATGGGTTTCCGCTATCAGCAAAGTTATGCCGAAAAAAAGGTCAGTGTTGTCGTCCCAGTTCAGCGTGGCGGTATAACGCCACCACAAGTATCGACACGACACAATAACCGAAAGGACAACCAGTATCATGATGGAGAAGCGTCCCGGCATGCGTCGCACGACCATCGCTACAGCCCACAATATCAAGACAAAAACAAGCTGCGCTTTCCAGTTGAATGGCTGGGTAATACACAGTGCCGCCAACGCCGCGGTTACGGCGATAGTCGCGCCGAGTATGATGTGGCGGCTGCCGGCGCGCATGTGTCCCAACGCTGCCAGGCTGGCTTCCACACCGCGATTGCGCGAAATCCTCTCTGGAATTTGTTCCATGTGCAAGAGATACCAGGCGCGGCAGCGCGCCAGCAGGCGCTTCGCTGCTGATATGAGTGGTTTTCCGCCGGCCGGCGATGGCTTGTCCAGCAAGGGTTGCCTGACACAGATCAGCCACAGGCTTTGAATAAAATAGCGCAAGGGATCGGCCGGTTTTGGACGGCTTCGGAACAGATGTGCAAATCCGCCATGCTGTGGGTCCAGCACGGCTTGCCACGATGGTGAATCGAGCCGCAACAGGCTGTACGCCAACAGATATCCAAGCGTGAGCAAAGCGGCGGTAGGCGTCGAAGCCTGGCGCTTTTGTTGAAAATGCTTGTAGCGAATCGCCAGCGCGTGGCATGCCGGTCGGGTCAGCAGCAGCTGCAGGCGAACGCCGATCATGACTTCGTCCCCCGCCATGCCCGGCACCACGATGCCAGGCTCGCTGCGTCCTGCGCAGCCAGGCTTTGCGGGCGATAATCGCCAACTGGTTGTTTTTGGCCCAGGGCCTCGGGTATGGATTCATCGCGATGCACCACTTGCTGAATCATTGCATTACCCAGTTGACCCTGCCATAGCAGCCGTATGTCGCGCTGTAAATGACTAAGGGGATCGAAGCGGGTGATCAGGTATTGGCAGTCGTCCCGATGCGGGAGGTTGTGCAGCAGGGCGCAACTGGCCGGATCAGCCTCCATGGTCGTGATGCGCAGTTCGCATTCGGACATGAGCGGCAAAGCGGCGGGTTCGGACACGGGCAGATCGACAAGAATCATGCCATAGCGGTTCGATAATGCGGCTAAATGGTTGGGCCAGGCTTCCCATAATGTGTTTAAGGCATGAGACGTGTTGGAGCGCTCCGATCGGGCCGGTTGCCCAAAGGGAAGCAGATGAAGCCCTGGTTTGATCTCGCGGGCGGTGTCATACCAGGCGCCGCCGTTTACCTGGGCTGTGGCCCAGCCGCCTGGGTCGGTCAATGGAATGCCAAAGTGCAGGCGCAGCAGGTTTTCGGGAGCAAGATCGATCATCAGCACGGTTTCACCCATGGCATGCAGCGCATTGCCTATGGCCGCCACTGTCGAGGTGGTTCCCACACCACCTCGTATGCCGCGAAATGCGGCGTGCATCATGTTGCCGCCTGCTTGTCAGGCAAGGCGGCAAGTTCTGCCAGCAGGGGCCAGCGTTCCAAAATTGCACGCCGATCCTCCTGGTCTGTGAGCTCTTTGTATTGCAGCCCTGGCAGATTCAAATTTTTCATCAACGATTCGATGTCGTCTTTCGATGCGGTAAGCGTGGCTTGATTCATGGCGGCCTTTTCTTTTGTCGGTGAGGCTGTTAATGCGGGTACTCCTGCCATCCGGAATCTCCCAGGCGGATGTAGGGCGAATTCTGATAGAACATGACGATGGAGCTATCCGTTTCCGACACTCTTTCGGTTTTCGGCAGGTCTTTCACCAGGGCCTGCCAGTCGAAATCGGGTGCAGAGAAGGCCTTGCCGTCGCGCAGGCGCGAAACTATTTCAGACAGGGCCAGAAAACTGCTTTGGTCGCTGATTTGGATTGGCCCGCCTTGATGTGGTGTTTTGACGCCAATCAGTTTGACCAGAACGGGAACGTGCGTAATGTCGGGGCTTGGGATCTCGCGCAGCCCGGCAATCTGCAGGCGGTCGCCGCGCAACGCGGCCCCATGTTCGGGCACGATCAGCACGACTACAGGCCGGCCGCTGCGTTCAAGCTCGGCTAGAAAAGTGCTCAGGTCATCCAGCAAAGCCTGCAGGCGGGGCTGATATTCCGCCCGTTTGCTGCCACCATTGGGGATGATGAATCGATTGCCGTCGTGCAGCGTAATTGTGTTGTAGAACAAGGCTTCGCGCTGTGCCGGAGTTTGCTGCCGCTGTTGCCACCAGGCGTTCAACACATCGAGGTCGCGCCATACGGGCGAACCGTCGAAAGCATTCAGTGCACGAGGCAATTGTGCTGTTTTGACTGTTGGCGCCGGTAGTTGGCCTTGGGTGCGCAGCGTGTCCAGGTAGCCGCCGTATTTGCCATCGTGGTTAAGCGCCAGCGATGTTGTAAAGCCGAGCTCGTGCAGGTTTTCGAGCAGGAAACAGCCGGAGGCGGGCGGTTTATACAGTGCCGAGTGAGGCTCTTGCCCGCAACTGGCTCGCAAGAGCCGGATTCCCGCGGGGGCGCTGTACGATGTCGCTGAATTGAAATTATCGAAAATGATGTCCATCTTTCCGAATAATGGATGATTGCTCAGATTTACATCTTCCAGATCGGCCCAGGATAGCGAGCAGATATTCAAAATCAAGAGATCGAATGGACTTGCATGACCTGTTATCGGCGGAAACGCCGTCTTGCGTGTTTTTTCGTATTTGTAGAATGCCTGTAGATGTGCTTCGAGATTGGCGCTGGTGGGGGGTAGCGGCGCTGCTTTTGCTGTCGCGTCTGAGGCAGGGGTAGCGGTGGCAAGTTGCGCCGCTGTCTGGGCAGGGGTGTTTACGGCCGCATGGACAATAGCTTGTGTGACGATAGGTTTGGGCAGGCTGGGCAGTGCCACGTATAAAAGTGCCGCTACTGTAAACACGGTCGCCCTGAGCCACTGGGACAGAAATAAATAGGCAACCAGCAGCACCAGCGCTGCGCCTATCATCGGTACATCAATGAAGCGTTGCACCAATTCGAGCAAATAATCAGTGGAAAATTTGGAAATTTCTTCGGCACCGGTCAGAAGACGGCTTGCCGGCGGCAGCCAGGTGTCGTAATAAAACAGCGCCACGCCTGCGGGGATGGCAACAATATGGCGTAGCCGATGTAGCCAGACAGGAGGGAGCGGCACAAGCAAGGCCGCTGCAAATGTCAAGTTGGCGAGTGGGTGGAAATCTAGAAAGCCACCCCAAAGCAACGCAAACTTCGCCAGAAAATACAGGTTCCAGATGCCTAGCCCGCGCCAGTGGCGCAGCAATGGCGGAGTTTCAATATGGCTTTCTTCATGAAACTGGCCGCCTGGCATTGCGTCTGTCCCGGGAAGGTGACCATTCGAATTGCATGCCTGCGAATTGTCACTATATTGGCTGTAACAAACTTTCTTATATTATAAATATGTTTCACGTTTGTTGCCAAAATTTATTTCAGAAGCGTAGACCGCAATTGCCCGGTTTGTTCCAGCCACGCCTTGGGTTCTTTGGGGCGATGGGCCTTATACCCATGGATTCAGACCCATCCGTCGATTTTCAGGCCGCTGGCCTGCTCGGCTTCTTCGCGGGTCACGGTGCGCACGGTCTGGCCGAAACTCCACACGTGGCCTTCCGGGTCGCGCGCGGCATAGACGCGGTCGCCATAGAACTGGTCTTCCGGCTCGCGCGTGATCACCGCGCCGGCCGCGCGCGCACGTGCGCAGTGTTCGTCGATGCCGTCCTTTAACTGCACATGGACCGACTGAGTGTTCTTGCCATGCACGGACACAGGACTCGCTGCATGTTCGGCCCATTCGCTGCCGATCATTATGTAGCCGTCGCCGAATTTCATTTCCGAGTGGCCAAGCTGGCCTTCGGTATCGGTGATAACCATTGAACGCTCAAAACCGAAGGCCTTTTCGAGCCAGTCGAGTGCGGCAAAAGGGTCTTTGTAAAACAATGCAGCGCCGAATGTGGGGCGGGAAAACGGATCGGCCATGGCTATCTCCTTTACTAGCTGGTGATGGGTATAAAAGGTCTGGCTAACTCGGAGCGAGTATTTCATCGTCGACCTTGAGCCTGGCCGCGTAATCTCGTAATGCCTGTAGTGTCGAAGGACTAACGGGTACGCCATGCTTGCGGGCATGGGCAATGTTCCTGTCCGCCTTTTCGCCTGGCAGTCGTACCGGCTGATCTGGGTCGATCGGCGGATTGGCGCGGCACTCTTGCGCCAGGAATTCCATTTGCTCGACGAAGGATTCACGGCCCGCGAAGGCGTCCGGATCGATCAGTTGCAGATAGACGCTGGCGCCCCAGCGTTCAGGCGCGTCTTTGCGGCCGAATCCGCTCAGTCCTTGGGTCAGCGCCTCTACCATGAGTGCCAGGCCGAAGCCCTTGTGGCCGGCTTCGACACCACCCAGCAGCATCAGGCTGCCACGGGGCGTGGTTTGCTCAAGGTAGCGGGGATCGTGAGTGGGCTTGCCCTGCGGGTCGAGAAGCCAAGCCTGCTCGAATAGTCCGCCCGCCTGCGCTTTTTCCCGCGTCATCGAGACGGTAGTGATCGACGCGCAGGTATCCACCAGTACCGGGGACTGCGCGGTGGGGTAGCCAATGGCAATGGGGTTGGGACTGAATAGCGGCACCGTCCCGCCATAAGGCGCAACGTATTTGCCATGCGGTCCGGAGGAAAGCAGCATGGCATAGTACCCGCGATCGGTTGCCTGTTTCACCAGCGCGGCCAGGCAGCCTATATGGTGGCTGCGGCGGATGGAAAAGGTGACCACGCCATGCTGCGGCAGGCGTTCGAAGCCGGTCTGCAAGGCGGTTTCCACCAGCCAGAGGCCGGGCAGATAGTTGCCGTCCCAGACGACGGTCGGGCCGGTATCTTTGACCACCGTGTAGTCGCCGCTGGCAGACATGCCGCCTTGTTCCAGTTGGTCCAGATAGGGCTTGCATTGCGCCAGGCCATGGGTGGTGCGGCCCATCATGTCGGTCAGTACAAGCAGCCGGGCCACACATGCGGCCCGTGGCGATGCCAGCCCCGCCGCTGTGAACAGGCCGGTTGCCAATGCCGTCAAAGCGTCGGCTTGAAAGTAGCGAGGCTGTTGTTCTGCCATGAGTATGTTTCCAATATTGTCTTTGTCGCGTCGAAATGACAGCGCTATCATTTGTGGCACGCTAGCACTGCCAATTTGAAAGAGCAAGTTTCGTTTATTGGCGTGGCCGCGACCGCGTGTCGGGGTTACGCGCTTGGCCGTTCCACGAAACCTTGAATGCTTTTGCGGAGCCGGCCTATTTTTGCGGAGCAAGAAAAAGCCCCCCGATTTCTCGAAGGGCCTGCAATTCCTGGGTGACAATCGTTTTGTTACTCGCTGCCTTCCTCCCGTGTAATTGATAAATCACATTCCCAGTGGAAGGTTATTGCCTTGATGTTGTTGCGCTTGTCGCTTGCTGAGCCTGTGCCAGCGTATCCAGATAGCCCAGTCAATCGGGTATTACTGGTATTTTCCAATGGCTGCACGTCAAACTGCCAGCCGCCACCGCTCTCACCACCGTAGATTGACTGGCCCGTGCTGGTGGTAAAGCCCAGAGCATTGATAAGGCCGGTTTCGTAGCCTTTCGCTGACACGATACGTTCTCCCTGTGCTAGCTCCAAAGGCTTCTCGCCGCCACCGCCTGTGGACCCAACACGCCCTTGCGGAGCTCCGTCTATAGTCAGTTCAAGGGCATCCACCAAGGTGCCTGTCCACAAGGTGGCACGGCTGATTGAGCCTGATTCCGCCGTTTGGCTAAATGTTGGAACATTCTGGTACGCGCCATAAGGTCCCACAGCATAGTTCAATGTGGGAGGTGTGATGGGCTCTGTGGAAGCATTCGGATCGAAGTATTTCCAAAGCTGTCCAATGGCATTGTGAGTGTCCAAGGTTAGCGCCAGCTTATTGAGCACTTGGTCCGAATATTGCTCTTTCAGGTACAACAGATTATTGCAGTTTGGATCGTATGATCGGTACCCGCTGTCTCGGTACCCGTTGTACAGATCAATCAGATATGACGTCTTTGACGCGCCTTCTTCTCGAATCATTATCTGATCCTTGCGTGCCAAAAGGATATTGTCACGTGCGGTATTTATATGTTCTTGGTATTTAGCAATGGAACTTTGTATTCCTTCTATTAGTTTGTTGCGAGTTTCTGGCGATGGTTCCTTACCGTAGTAATAGACATAATGCTCTAGGTTCTCCCGCAGCGTCGCCAATCGCAAAGTGGCATACGGAACCACAAACAAGTACGTGTTTTGTGGATTTTTGTCTGGAGGCATGAAGAATGATTCTAGATTGTTGATAGTATCGTACAGATTGCGGAAATTCCATGTTTTGTACGATTGATCCTCCTCGGGAACCTCCACATAAGCAATTGCGGCTTTCCGAAGGGTGTCGAGTGAATTCTGGAGCCCGTCATATTTTATCTGCCAGTAGACACCGGCAATAGCCTGGTTCAGATAATTTTGAGCGCAGCCCCACAATTGATCATTGTTATTGGGGCTCGGCCAGAAAGCGCCTATGGTGGCAGTAATTAGGCCGCCGATCACCGGGATTTGCTCAATGCCATAGGCTATAACGTTGCGTAAGTAGGAATTGACCGTTTCGGCACTGACAATGTCGTCATCTTCGGCTAACTCTATGGCAATCGGCGTCACGCCACCTTTGCGCGCGTCAACGAACCCCGGTGGATAGTGATCATACATTTTGAAACTTTCAATATCTCCCCCCACGCCGTATTCATCTAAATTTCCTATTTCAGAACTAGGGCCAAAACCTACAGCAACCCCCTGGAAGTCACGTTTCGTGTAAACCCACAGCCAAGTGCGTGAACCCGTCTTCAATGAATCCGGTTCGTCTCCTAGTTTGTCCCCGTCCGACTGTTTATAGTCGTCCATGTTATTGACTGACTTCGTAGGCCCTTCGGCGTCGATACGACGAGTTGGCTCTGCAAAGTCATTGTGATCCCAGAATTGCACCCAGCAGCCGTCTGACATAAGAGATTCTCCTTTATGTTCAAAGATAGGTTAGCCTGATTGACTCCCATCGTTCGGCTGGCGATTATTCGCCGATGACCGCACAACACACGTTGTTAGCGACCGTGCAGCTTATATCGACGAAGGAGATCAATTCGTGTCGAAATGTTGTGGCGCTGCACATCGCTCCACATCGTCCCAGATAACAGCTGATACATAGCGTTGATCTAATCAGGTAAATTAGGGTAGCAAAAAGTGTGAATTGCAACAATACAAAGCCCTATTTAATAACTAATCATTACAAGTCAAAATATGCTGTAGTTTCTCCGGTCTGTCTGCTGACGTTCCTTCTCGTTTTTAGCTATGCAGGTGGATGACATTGTCAGCGATGATAGTAGCGGAGTGGACGGCAGCCCACTTCGCGAATTCGTCTATATTGAGATGCCGCCTTTCCCGCCGAACCTTGTTTTTTCCGGCCAGGGGAGCGCCGATCAGGTGTAGTGCAGATTCATCGTTGGCCGAGTGCGGATGGCCCGCTCGCGACACCGGATCTCTTTGGCAAAGCGCTCTGTAAGGTATTGGGCAAGCAGTCTGGCAAGGAACAATGAGAAAATCCCTGCAATACACTTTCCTTGGCGAAGGCACATAGCCGTCTTGTTGACGGATTGGTGGGAACTGCTGATGTTGCCGGTTTTCCACTCTGCAACCATGAGGCCGGCGCTTGTTTTGGCGGCATCAGCGTTCCCAGGCTTGAAGTCTTTCCGCGGTTGGCACTTTGTTGACAAATGGCGGATATGAAAAGGGGCTAGCTGTTGCTAACCCCTTGATATCTTTGGTGGCGCATCCCTGATTCGAACAGGGGACCTGCGGATTATGATTCCGTCGCTCTAACCGGCTGAGCTAATGCGCCAAAGCCCAGAACTATAGCATAATTTAAGATGGATGTGCGGGCCGAGGGGCCGCTTTTCAATTGGATTTTCGCCAAGCCGGCGAGCCCGGGCGGAATGGCTAAAATGGCCTGGTGACATACGAGGGTGGAAATATAAAGGCCCCACCTTTTGGCAGGGCCTTACTGCCTGGATGGCAGTGAACACCGCTAAAAAGCAGTGTTTTATGAACTACCCTTGAGAGTAGTTGAACTGCCTTTGAGGCAGTGACTTCACGATAATACCAATTTTTTTATTTGGCAACTCAGGGCAAATACTAGGTATGAAAATATTATCAATTTGCGTTCTGGCGGCACTGCTTGCCGCCTGCGCCAGCCCGTCTTCGCCGCCGGACACGACAGCAAGGGGAACGTCGAATGCGTCGCCTCGGTCGGGGGTCGAGTTTTATGGAACCATCGATGCAGGAATCGGTTCGCAGCGAATTTCGCGCTAGGGCGCTGGGCCGTGGCCAGGCCGTTGGACCGTCTCATGATGCATCGACAGGCATTGGCGTGATGTTGCCGGATAACGCGGCGCTTAGGCTGTGGGTTGGTGCAAACGATTCGGCCTGCGCCATGGGCCAGGCGACCCTGAATATGGTTTGCCGGAACTTCCCGTCCAGCAACTCGCCTTTTTCCAGGTCGGGGAACAGGGCCGACAGCACCCGGACTTCACCGCTGGGTATGCGTCTGGCAATATGATGCGGGCGAAGCTCGCAGGGGTGTTCGAGCCCGGCTGCGCCAAGCAATTCGCCCAGGGCTTTCAATGTGTTCTTGTGGAAGCTGGCTACCCGTACGGATTTGTCGCCGACCACCAGGCCTGCCTGCCGCTTCGGGTCTTGAGTCGTAACGCCAGTGGGGCAATTGCCCGTATGACAGGTCTGGGCCTGTATGCAGCCTATGGCGAACATGAACGCGCGGGCGCTGTTGCACCAGTCGGCCCCCATGGCCAGTGTGCGCGCCATGTCGAAAGCACTGATGATTTTTCCGGAAGCCCCCAGTTTGATTTGCTCGCGCAGGCCTATGCCGACCAGCGTGTTGTGAACCAGGCGCAGCCCTTCGCGCAAGGGCGTTCCCACATGGTCCACGAATTCGATGGGTGCCGCGCCGGTGCCTCCCTCGGCGCCATCCACCACAATGAAGTCGGGGGTGATGCCGGTTTTCAGCATGGCTTTGGCGATGGCGAACCATTCCCACGGGTGGCCTACGCACAGTTTGAAGCCCACGGGTTTTCCACCGGAAAGCGTGCGCAGGCGTGCGACGAACTGCATCAGTTCGACGGGGGTGTTGAAGGCGCTGTGCTTGGATGGCGAATTGCAGTCTTGCCAGGCGGGCACGCCCCGGGCGGCGGCGATTTCGAGAGTCACCTTGGGGCCGGGCAGGATGCCGCCATGGCCAGGCTTGGCGCCTTGCGACAGCTTGATTTCAATCATCTTGATGCTGTCCTGCTTCGCCCGTTCGACAAACGCCTGCTCTGAAAAATTGCCCTGTTCGTCGCGGCATCCGAAGTAGCCCGAACCGATATTCCAGATCAGCGAACCGCCATGGGCCAGGTGGTAGCGGCTGACGCCGCCTTCGCCGGTGTCGTGGGCAAAATTGCCCAACGCGGCCCCTTTGTTCAGGGCCATGACGGCATTGGCCGAAAGCGCGCC
The DNA here is from genome assembly GCF_021266465.1 of Paralcaligenes sp. KSB-10. Taxonomy (NCBI): domain Bacteria; kingdom Pseudomonadati; phylum Pseudomonadota; class Betaproteobacteria; order Burkholderiales; family Alcaligenaceae; genus Paralcaligenes; species Paralcaligenes sp. KSB-10. Next base: position 121,923 of record NZ_CP089848.1, read on the forward strand.
GAAACTCATTGCCGAAATGTTCAGCACAGACAGGGAAACGGGCTGGGTGCAGTCGGGGCCGCCCAGATCGATGCGAAAGTCGCTGTCTTTCGGATGTGCCGGATCCATGGAATGATTGATCCACTCGTAGTCGGTGCCGTAGACGTCGCGCTGGGTGCCAAATGGACGTTTATCGATCTGCTGTTTGGCGCGCTGATAGACCAGCGATCGATCGGAGCGGGAGAACGGCAATTGCTGGGTGTCGTCTTCGAGAAAGTATTGGCGTATTTCCGGCCGGATGAATTCGAATATGAAACGCAGATTGCCGATGATGGGGTAGTTGCGCCGGATGGCGTGGCGGGTTTGGGTCAGGTCGGCGATTCCCACCGCCACGAGCGCGGCGAAAACCAGGGTTGCGATCAACCACCATGCGGTGAAGGCCAATGCCAGGCCCAGGGTGACCAATGTGCCGAGTATGGCCAGGTAAAATGCGGTGTAGCGTGTGAGCAAGCGATCCATGGATTGATCCTAGAGGTTCCTTGTGTCGAACCATACCAGAATTGGACGGCCGCGAGGGCCGTCCCCACCAACACCCATTGGCTCTGCCGCTCATCTCCCCTTGGAGACGCCGCCGGCTCAGCAAGCGCTCAGGCGCTGGGTTTTTTCGACCGACAGGCCGAACAGGGGACGCAGCCGTACGCCGAGGATGCTGCCCATGAAGGCGCTGGGCAACCAGATCCATGCATGCAGGCTGCCTGAAATCATGCCGCTGAAGTAGGCGCCGATATTGCAGCCCCATCCCAGGCGAGCGCCGAAACCCAGCATCAGGCCTCCCAATATGGCCGCCAGCAGCGACCGAAAGGGGACTTTCCATATGGGTGCGAAACGACCCGCCAGCGAGGCCGCCGCCAGGGCACCCAGCATAATGCCGATATCCATCACCGAAGTGACGTCCTGGCGTATCGGTGCAAACAGCGTGTCTTGATCATTGGCCCAGTACTGCCAGAAAGCGACATCGGATCCGCCCGCATCGAGTGCCTTGGCGCCCCACAGCGTGAAGGCCGAGGTGATGCCCCATGGGCGCCCGGAGATGGCCAGCGTGGCAAAATTGAGCAGTACCAGTGCGATCGCGCCCCAGACCAGCGGCCAGGGGCCGCGGATAAGCTGCCACAACGGCTTGCGTTCGATGCCGGCCGGCTTGACAAGCGCGCCGTGGCGGCGTTTTTCGATGCGGGTCGTAAGCCAGTAGATGAGCGCGAACACCACCAGGTTGGCGGCCAGGGCGACCGGCCACCCCCATTCTTTGACCAGAGAGGTTGGTGGCAATGAGGGGAGCGTGGCCCACCAGGTGAAATTGATCGTGGCCAGTACCGAGCCCGCCACAAAGCTGAACAGGGTAATGATCATGCGGGTGCTGCCGCCGCCCACGGCAAACAGCGTACCCGAGGCGCAGCCGCCGCCCAGCTGCATGCCTATGCCGAAAACGAAGGCTCCAATCACCACCGACAAGCTGGCGGGGGCGACAATTCCCGAAACGTGCTGGCCGAACAGGCTGCCTTGCGCCAGGCATGGAAAGAACAGCACGACGCCCAGTGCCAGCATGACCATTTGCGCACGCAAGCCCGCGCCGCGGCCATCGGAAACGAAGACTCGCCAGGCTTGGGTAAACCCGAATGAAGCATGGTAGAGCGTGACGCCCAGCAAGGCCCCCACGATCCACAGCGAGCTTTGGCGCCAGCCGACTTCCTGATTCAGGTAATTGGCGCCGATGGCAAGCAAAACTAACGATACGATTAGCGGCTTGTAGTTGATGCGCGACGACAGAGAGGGTGCAGCGGGATTCAACGCGGAGACTAACGTATTCATATAGGGGATCTGAAAGTGGGGCGAGGCGGATTCGCCATGAAAGCAGAGTCTAGCGGCAGGAGGCTTATTCTAAAACGAATATATGGATATTCTCTTATAGCTAATTATTATATAAAAATTTATAGCATAGTTAGTAGGTAATTTGCAGCCATGCCGCCAAGGCGATAAGAGTGACCAGCAAAACGGGTAACGTTAACACGATGCCTGTGCGAAAATAAGCGCCCCAGCCAATATTAATGCCGCGCCGAGCCAGTATATGCAGCCAAAGCAGCGTTGCCAGGCTGCCGATAGGGGTAATTTTTGGCCCCAGGTCGCTGCCTATGATGTTGGCGTAAATCATGGCGTGCTGCACCAGCTCGGGCGCGTGGGTGTCTTGTATCGACAGCATGCCCAGCAGTACACCGGGCAGATTATTGGTTACCGATGATAAAAAAGCGGCCATGAACCCGGTGCCCAGCGTGGCAATCCATAAGCCCGAGTCGGCGAAAAACTGGAACAAGGCTGAAAGCCACGCGGTGAGTCCGGCGTTGCGCAGGGCCAGCACGATCAAGTACATGCCCAGGGAGAAAAAAACGATATTCCATGGCGCCAGACGCAGCAGGCGGCGTGTGCCGACGATGTGGTTGCGGCCCGCCACGGCAAGCAGAACGCATGCCCCTGTTCCCGCGATGGCACTGGTGGGAATGTGGAAACGGCCCAGTGTGAAAAACCCTGCAAGAGTCAGAAGCAGGACTATCCAGCCGGCGTGAAAGGTTTGCCGGTCGCGGATTCCCGATGCGGGCGCAGGCAGGTTCCCGATAGCGTAGCGGTGCGGCACCAGTTTTTTGAAATACAGGCACAGCACGATCAGGCTGATGGCGATTGCCACCATGTTCACGGGCAGCATGACGGCCGCATAATCGCCAAAGCCTATCCTGAAGAAGTCGGCCGACAGGATATTCACCAGGTTCGAAATGCTGAGCGGCAGACTGGCCGTATCCGAGATGAAACCGGCGGCGATGACAAAGGCGAACAGAGGGGCGCCGGAAAGCCCGAGAGCCAGCAGAATCTCGATGACGATGGGAGTCAGTATCAGCGCGGCCCCATCGTTGGTCAGCAGACCTGAAATGCCCGCTCCAAATAGAGTTATCAAGATAAAAAGTGCGATTCCCCTGCCGCGGCCCCATCGAACGACGTGCAGGGCGAACCATTTGAAGAAACCGGCTTCGTCAAGAATGGAGTTGGTAATAATGATGGCGATCAGGGTGGCGGTGGCATTCCAGACAATCCGCCAGATTTCGGCTATATCGCTCAGGTGTATCAAACCCAGTACCAGGCAGGCTGCCGCTCCAAGCAGGGCGCTCCAGCCTATGCCTATTTGCCAGGGTTGCCTGATCACCAAGAACAGTGTGCCGACAAATATGGCCAGGGCTGCGGCGGCGGAGAGAATTGTCATGGAGGACTTGAGAATGCGGTTGGCGCGGCGGTGGATAAATGGTTGATAGTAGTAAAATCCCAGCTCTTCAGGAAGTGAGGACGACCTCACCGCTCCAATATTTAAACAGGGACGACCCTCTTGCTTAGAGAGCACAGTATGTCTTGGCTTATTCTCGTTGTCGCTGGCCTGTTTGAAATCGGTTGGGCCATTGGCCTTAAATATACCGAAGGTTTTACCCGCTTGTGGCCCTCTGTGGGTACCGTCGCCAGCATGGTGGTTAGCGTTGCCCTGTTGGGAGTTGCAATGAAAACTCTGCCGGTGGGCTCCGCCTACGCGGTTTGGGTGGGCGTGGGGGCTGTCGGAACTGTCATCCTGGGAATCATTCTGTTTGGCGATTCGGCCAGCCTGCCCAGATTGATCAGTGTGGGTTTGATTATTTTGGGCATAGTGGGGCTTAAAATCGCGGCGTAGCGGCCACGCCGCCTAGTACTGTCGAATGTCGCGCGGGGAGTCTTTCTTGATCGAGCAAATCACACTGGTTTTAGGCAATTGGGAAACGTACCAAGAGCCGGCCATGGAAGTCCGGTACGAGGTCTTCGTACAGGAGCAGCATGTGCCTGTCGAAGAAGAACGCGATCAGGAGGATGCCCATTGCGTGCATGCCGTGGCGTTCGGCCGGGACGGCAGGCCTGTCGGCACTGGGCGTTTGCTGCGCAACGCCCATATAGGCCGCATGGCGGTGCGTGCCACGCATCGCGGTCTGGGTGTGGGTTCCAGGCTATTGACAGCCTTGGTCGACGAGGCTCGCCGGCGGCAGTACCCCGAAGTGGTGCTGTCGGCCCAGGTTCATGCGCGTGCCTTTTACGAAGCGCACGGCTTCGTGGCCCAGGGCGAAACCTATATAGAGGCTGGCATTGAACACATCACCATGCGGCGGATATTGATTGCGGCCTGATGCGAAAGCGAAAGCCGCCGGGAAATGTGTTGCAGCGTGTTGCCGTATCCATCGGTTTTCGTTGAGGCGCATATGAATATGCTCTAAAATCTGGCGATGCTTGGCAGGGGGCGCAATGCTCTTTATCCATGCGGTTTCCAGACATTTTAGGACGATGCCGTCCCCAAAGATGGTGATTTTGGAGTTTCAGGAATTGGGCAGAAAAACACGGGGCAAAACGCCAAAAAGCTATACTGTCCCCAAGTCGTCCCCAAGGCTGTCCCCACGAGGCAACAAAAAACCCCGTAAATCAACGACTTACGGGGTGCTCTGTAATCATTTTTGGTGCCCAGGAGAGGACTCGAACCTCCACACCTTGCGGCACATGGACCTGAACCATGCGCGTCTACCAATTCCGCCACCTGGGCAAAACGTTTTGGCCTGAGCCAATTCGTTAAGAGGCGCAAGTATAACTTATTTTTTAATTAAACGGAAATTTATCTTTTGACCAAACGATCTAAAAACGAAGCTAATAAGAACGAGATCTCTAACGGTTTGTCTGAATTGCCTCCCGATTTTGACCCTGATGTCCCTAGCCGCGAAGTGATTCTGAAGCAATTGCGCGCGTCGGCACAGCCTGTAGCGCTGGATGCATTTGCCAAGTCTGTGGGCGCGTCGGTGCCTGTTTCCACTGGATTCGAGCGCCGCCTCAAAGCCATGGAGCGGGACGGGCAATTGTTCTTTACGCCTCAAGGCCAGGTGTCGATAAGCAGCAAGCCCGATTTTATTGCCGGGCGTGTGCAGGGCCACCGCGATGGCTTTGGCTTTTTGATGCGCGACGATGGCGGTCCCGACCTGTTTTTATCGCCGCGGGAAATGCTGAAAGTGCTGCATGGCGACCGGGTGCTGGCCAAGCCCGATGGCGAATACCGGGGCAAGCCCGAGGCGACCATTGTCGAAGTGGTCGAACGGCGCACCAACAAGCTGGTTGGCCGCTTCCTGAAAGAGCGGGGCGCACTTATCGTGGCTCCCGAGGATCAGCGCATCAAGCACGATATCCTGATCCCGGCTGCCGATACAGCGGGCGCCGAACATGGGCAGGTTGTGACGGTTCAAATCGTTCAGCAGCCTACGCGCCATACCCAGCCCTTGGGGCGTGTCGTCGAAGTGCTGGGTGAAATCGATGATCCAGGTATGGAAATTGAAATTGCGGTGCGCAAATTCGATGTTCCGCTGGATTTTTCCGAAGAATCCGTGAAGCAGGCGGCCAAGCTGCCGGGCACGGTAAAAGCGGGCGAACTAAAAGGCCGCATCGATTTGCGCGATGTGCCGTTCGTGACGATAGATGGCGAAGATGCGCGCGATTTTGACGATGCGGTATTTTGCATGCCCATCGATGTTGGCACGGAGAAGCGCAAAAAAACTGCGTGGCGTTTGCTGGTCGCAATTGCCGATGTGAGCCATTATGTGCGCGTGGGCGATGCGCTTGACGATGACGCGCTCGAACGCGGCACCAGTGTGTATTTTCCGCGCCGCGTGATTCCGATGCTGCCCGAGTCGCTGTCCAACGGAATTTGTTCGCTTAATCCCAAGGTCGATCGCCTGGTGATGGTGTGCGACATGGTGATCCACGCCAGTGGCGCCAAGGCCGGGACGGTCAGCGCTTATCAATTTTACGAAGCGGTTATCCATTCGCACGCCCGTACAACTTATACCGATGTCTGGGCCGCCTTGCAGCAGCCAACCGGGCCGGCTGCTCAAACCATGCTGAATGTCCTGCCGCATCTGCAGAATCTTTATGAGCTTTACCTGCTGTTCGCTCCCGCCAGAGTCAAGCGCGGCGCCATTGATTTCGACACGGTCGAGACCAAGATCCTGTGCAATCCCTTGGGCCGGATTGAAAAAATCGTCCCCTATACGCGCAATGATGCGCATCGCCTGATCGAAGAATGCATGCTGGCCGCGAACACGTGCGCGGCCGATTTCATGGTGCGCAACAAGCGCCAGGGTCTGTACCGGGTGCATGAAGGGCCCACTCCCGAAAAACTGAAAGCCTTGCGTGAATATTTACGCAACCTGGGCCTGACTCTTAACGGCGGCGATGATCCGAGCACGCACGATTACGCTCAACTGGTCCAGGCAGCCAGTAGCCGGCCCGATTTTGAAGTGTTGCAGACGATGTGCCTGCGATCCTTGCAGCAAGCCATATACAGCCCCGAGCAAATGGGGCATTTTGGCCTGGCGTATGAGCACTACACGCACTTTACATCGCCCATCCGTCGTTATCCCGATCTCTTGACGCATCGGGTCATCAAGTCGATTCTTGCGGGTAAACAGTATGTTCCGCAGATCGACGATGTGGCTGCCTCGGCGGCGCTGCCACGGGGTGAGCGCGAACACGCCATTTGGGAGAAGCTCGGCGTGTTGCTGTCCGCCCGGGAGCGTCGAGCTGACGATGCCTCGCGCGACGTGGAAGCATGGTTGAAATGCTGGTTCATGAAGGAGCATGTGGGCGAGGTCTTCAGCGGCCGGGTTACGGGTGTGGCCAGCTTTGGTGTTTTTATCACTCTCGAGACCCTGCACGTCGAGGGCATGGTGCATGTGTCCGAACTGGGTTCCGACTATTTTCAGTTCAACGAAGCCATGCATGAACTGCGTGGCGAGCGTACGGGTATTCGCTATCGGCTCACCGATGCGGTGCAGGTTCAGGTATCGCGTGTCGATCTCGAGGCGCGCCGCATCGAGTTCCGGTTGGTAAAGGGCACCGGCTTCAAGGAATTGAGCAAAGCCGTCGCTGCCCAGCCTGATCAGGCTGGGCAGCGACGTACAAAACGAGCCGCTCCCGCCAAGCCTGAAGCCTTGAAGGGGACCACCTCGCGTGAACGGCGGGCGGCGGCCAAGCGTAGCGAGAAAGCCGGCACCAGTTCCCGGAAACCAGGGCGGAACCGGCACTAAGGCATCAGGCCGCCTGCGGTCCGGCTTCGGCGGTCTGTTGTTTACAGCACTGCGATGCCGGGCCGGTTTTCTGCGTGGATATAAAATACGAAACGATAAGGTGGGTAGCGTTTGAGCCGCGATCGTCGGTGGCGTGCGTCCGGCGGCTTTACTCATCGGTAAAATAATCCAAGGATGGTTTTATGGCTTCTCATCAGGTGTTGGCGGGTTTTCATGCCGTGGTGGCGCGTATGCGGCGTGCTCCGGCTTCAATCAAAGAGCTGTATGTCGAGGCTTCGCGCCGCGACAAGCGCATGCAGACTTTCATCGAGCAGGTGCAGGCCGCCAGCATCCGTGTCCATCCCGTGTCGGCCGAACGGCTCGACGGCCTGGCCCGCGGCATCAGGCACCAGGGGGTCGTGGCATTGGCCGAAGCCGACAAGCTGGCGGTCGATGTGGACGAGGTTCTGGACTACCTTGAGGATAAAAATCAGCCCGCGCTGCTGCTCATTCTCGATGGCGTGACCGATCCTCACAATCTTGGCGCCTGTTTGCGGACGGCCGATGCCGCCGGCGTACACGCTGTGATCGCGCCGCGGGATCGCGCGGTGGGCCTGAACAGCACGGTCCAGCGCGTTGCGTGCGGCGCCGCGGAAACCGTACCCTATATTACCGTTACCAATCTGGCGCGGACCATGCGTCAGCTCAAGGAGCGCAATGTCTGGCTGGTGGGGACCGACGATCAGGCGCCCCAGGGCATGTACCAGGTCGATGCGCGCCAGCCCATGGCGTGGGTACTGGGAGCCGAAGGTGAAGGCATGCGCCGCCTGACCGGGGAAACCTGCGATCAGCTTGTGACCATTCCCATGCTGGGCGCGGTCGAAAGCCTGAATGTCAGCGTGGCCAGTGCGGTGTGCCTGTACGAGTCGGTGCGCCAACGCCAGTCTTAGCTTTGGCTATGTTTGATAAGGACGCCATACAAGGCGCGCCTGAGCGCCTCGGTGTTTTTTTAGTACGATCAACTCTTACTATGTGTAACTTTCATCATGCCTGATAAAAACGGTTTTACCACTACGATTCTTCATTCCGACCGGCGCTCTTCTGTGGAACACGGGGCGATACACAAGCCCATGCACCCGTCAACGGAATATGCGTTTTCCGACTCGCACGAGTTGGCCGCCGTGTTTCAGGGCAAAGCGGGGTTTACCTATGCCCGGCAAGGCACGCCGACCACCGCGGCACTCGAGGTCAAAGTGACCCAGATGGAAGGCGGGGTCAGTACCGTAAGCTTTGCCACGGGCATGGCTGCCCTGGCTGCAACGTTCCTGACTTTGTTGCGGGCCGGCGATCATCTGATTTCCAGCCAGTATATTTTTGGCAACACCAATAGCCTGCTGGGCACACTCAAGGGCATGGGTGTCGACGTTACTCTGGTCGACGCGACCGATATCGACAGCGTGAAACAGGCTTACCGGCCCGGCACCAAGATGGTCTTTACAGAGGCTATCGCCAATCCCGGCACGCAGGTGGCGGACCTGCGTGCAATAGGGGACTGGTGCAGGGAAAAGAACCTGATTTATGTGTTGGACAATACCCTGGCCACACCCTGGCTTTGTCAGGGTGTGGCCCTGGGGGCCAGCCTCGTCATTAATTCATTGTCCAAGCACATAGGCGGGCATGGCAACGCGCTGGGAGGGGCGGTGACCGACACGGGCCTGTACGATTGGTCCGACTACGCAAACATCGCCGAACCTTATCGCAAGGGCAAGCCGACCTCCTGGGGGCTGACTCAAATCAAGAAAAAGGGTTTGCGCGACATGGGCGGGACACTTTCCGCGGAGGCTGCGCACCGCATTGCAGCCGGAGCCGAAACGCTGGCCCTGCGCATGGAAAAATCCTGCGGCAATGCCCTGGCCCTGGCACGCTTTTTAAGCCAGCACCCCAAGGTGGCCAAGGTTCATTACCCCGGCTTGGCCAGCCATCCGCAGCATGAGCGGGCGGTCGACTTGTTTGGCCGGGGATTTGGAGCCTTGATGGGTATTGAACTGGTCGACGATCTCGATGTCTTCGATTTCCTCAACAAGCTTAAAGTGTTGATTCTGGCGACTCACCTGGGCGACAACCGTACTCTGGTGCTGCCGGTGGCCCATACTATTTATTATGAAATGGGGCCGCAGCAGCGAGCTGTGATGGGGATTTCCGATAACCTCTTGCGCGTGTCCGTTGGCATAGAAGACACCGAGGATCTGATCGGCGACTTTGTCCAGGCGCTTGCCTAGCAGCTCGGCCCGAGTCCCGCCCGCATAAAAGGCTCGTGGGCGCGGCTCGCGCTTTTTCCCGCAGCAGGCTTCTGCAAAAGGGCGTTACCATATTTTCGCGCATCGCGGATTGACGCATCGAAAAAATTTATAAAATTTAAAGATGTTGCTGCGCAAAAACAAAAAGCTAGTGGCTATGCGGGTTTTGAGGGGTGTTTCGCTTGACAGCCTTATTTTTAAAAGGCTTAATACGCATTAGTCAGCCAAGCGTGTCAACCATTGCAAATGATGCCGCTTGGCTGCAATGTATTTGATTGAACTGGGCAGTACGTGGCGCACTCGAGTGCAACGTGCTTTTCAATTGAGCGCCAGACGATACCCGTGAGTGGCGTCTGGTTTTAATAATTTTGAGGGGTAATCCTTAATGAATAAAACAGAGCTTATCGAACACATCTCCACCAAAGCCGATTTGTCCAAAGCTGACGCCGGCCGTGCCCTCGATGCATTTATTGGCGCCGTTAAATCTACGCTCAAAAAGAAAGGCGGTACGGTTACTCTGGTTGGGTTTGGAACGTTTGCCGTGTCCGAGCGCGCTGCTCGCACAGGCCGTAATCCTCGCACCGGCGAAGCCATTAAAATCAAGAAAGCCAAAGTGCCTAAATTCCGTCCAGGCAAAGCTCTTAAAGACGCAGTCAACTAATAGGTTCCACTTGTATTTGCCTGCTCAAATACAAGTGGGCTATAATGCCCAACGCGTTTTGCATGAAGTGAAGTGGCCCCAAGTTAAAGGGGTGCTTAGCTCAGTTGGTAGAGCGGCGCCCTTACAAGGCGTAGGTCACAGGTTCGAACCCTGTAGCACCCACCACATTTCCATGCAGAAAATCAACCGCTTACGGATTATTCCTTAAGCGGTTTTTTTATAAGTACCGATAACAACTACAGACAACACAACATTATTGAGGAGGCAGTCATGGGTTGGCGTAAGAGCAACGAAATTACCAGGGAAGCATTCGTCACTGAAATACTGTTGGCCCGGCATCCGGGCTGGAAGCTGGTTACGCATGAGATCAGGGCAAACCATCTCTGGACGGTGCGGCGGCGTGATGCAGACGGGCAGCGGATGATTTGCCTTGATGTGTTGAACACGATCGATGGGCAACTGGCGCACAATTCCATGAATGAAATGGCGCACCTGCATTATTACGATTGCCCATCTGCGCTGATCGATGCCGCCGGAGCGCCCATCAACTCTGTCGCGAAACTCTGGCGCGAAGCGGTTCGCCAAAAAGGCAGATCTGAAGAATGGTTGGGACGTACCGCAAACGACATTCTCGTACGTAAGGGTCGGTACTACGCGCTTTGGGTGGCGCATTTGTGGCACAGAAGCTGGAATGCGGTCATGGCCCCCTCAGCAAAAGCACTCAATACCGACTATTGACGCCATCAGCCTGTTTTTTGCGCAAGAGCATCGATGACGAGTGCCCGAAAAAATGGGCACGCCATCGATGCTCTTCGAGCTGCCTTGCCGGCCGGCAAGCGGGCGCTTAGGGGCGCTTGCCGAATTCTGCCTTGTCCGCTGTCCAGGCCAGGGCTTGTTTGCTCAGGCTGAAGCCAAGCCCAGGTCGATTGGGCACCATCATGCGGCCGTTGCGCAGCTCAAGACGTTCGTTGAACATGGGCTCGAGCCACTCGAAATGTTCCAGCCAGGGCTCTTGCGGGTACGCCGCCGCCAGATGCAAGTGGATTTCCATGGCAAAGTGGGGCGCCAGCTTCAAGCCCTTGAAATCGGCCAGGCTCATGATTTGCAGGAAGGGCGTGATACCGCCAACACGCGGTGCATCGGGCTGAACGAAATCCGAGGCGTGAGCCGTAATCAGTTGCGCGTGCTCGCTAAAGCTGGTCAGCATCTCGCCCGTTGCGATCGGCGTGTCGAGCGAGGCTGTCAGGGCGGCGTGGCCTTCCACGTCGTAAGCATCCAGAGGCTCTTCGATCCAGGTCAGGTTGAATTGTTCCAGCACGCGGCCAAAACGCTGGGCGGTGGCACGATCCCACTGCTGGTTGGCGTCGACCATGAGCGGAAAAGCATCGCCAAGGCGCTTGCGTACTGCGGTCACGCGCTTGAGGTCGGTGGCGGTATCGGGTTGGCCCACCTTGATCTTGATGCCGCCAATGCCATTGTCCAGCGATTTGTCGATGTTCTTCAGCACCTGGTTCAAGGGCATCGAGAGGTAGCCGCCCGAGGTGTTGTAACAGCGTACGGAATCGCGGTGTGCTCCCAGCAGCTTGGCAAGCGGCAGTTTGGCGCGCTTGGCTTTGAGATCCCAGAGGGCGATGTCGAAGGGTGCAATCGCTTGCGTGGTCAGCCCGCTGCGGCCCATCGATGCGCCTGCCCAGACCAGTTTGGTCCAGATCCGTGCGATATCGTTGGCGTCTTCGCCAAGCAGTTCCGGAGCGATTTCCTTGGCGTGAGCGTACATGCCGGGTCCGCCGGCGCGTTTCGAGTAGCCGAAGCCTATGCCTTCGTGGCCATTTTCGGTCCGTATCTCGGCGAAGACAAAGGCAATTTCCGTTAGCGGTTTCTGGCGGCCCGTAAGTACCTTGGCATCACTGATGGGGGCCGCCAGCGGTAAAAATACCAGCGATACCTTGACCCAGACAATGCGGTCGGAGAGGGAGCCGGCGGGCGAAAGTACGGCCGGTTTGTTTTTTTTGGAACTCATGATGTGTCCTCAGGCGGGAAAACCTGTGTTAGTGAATAAGCAGAAGGGAAGTCGTGGCCCTATTGTTCTGCCAACCCTTGGGACAATACAAGAGTATGGATATGTGCTTTACCGGTTTTTCTCAAACAGTGGGACGAAATGGCAGGTCCATGCGCACAAACACGCCAGTGGCGGTCTGGGCAGCAAAAGTACGCCGTCAAATTTCTGATGCAAGCATGCCCGGAATAATCAATAACCCCAGCCTTTGTGCAAAGTCGATTTGCCTTTGCGTGACACGGTCTTCGCGCGACAGAAAGTTCAAGGTGCCCAGGCAGTTGCCTTCGCAGACCAAGGGGACATTGATTACCGAGCGCAGGCCCAGGGATGCAATCAGCTCATGATCTTCAAACGAGTTTTTGATGGCCGCCAATCCCTGGCCAACGAACAAAAGCTTGTTCAGCAGCACGTGGCGGCCCCAATTCGTGCCGGACTTGGACTTGGTGCCGCCTATCGGATATTTTTCCATATTTGAACTGTAGAGCCGGGTGAGCTCCATTTTTTCGGCATTGAACCGATTGACAGTGCAATGCGAGTGTTCAAGCACGTGGAAAGCACACGCGTCGGCCGCCGCAAACAGATCGCCCGGAGTGGCCCCAAAGGACAATGCCGCTATGTTGGTGTAGCCATCCTTGGGCAGGTCGAGGCGGTTCCCTGAGTCGGGTTTCGGTGAAATCATTCTACAGTGATCCCCAGTTCGCGAATCAGTTTTCCATATTTATCTGCATCGTGCGCAAGAGTCTGGGCGAACTGTTGCGGGCTTGAATGAACCAGTACGACGCCGATGTTATTCATGGCCTTGACGACTGAGGGTTGTTCCAGAATCTGATTGGTTGTTTTGTTTAGGCGGGCGACCAATGCCGGGTCCATGCCTTTGGGGCCGAAGAATCCGTACCAGACTGCGAGCTCATAGCCAGGCACGGTTTCGCCCACTGTCGGGACGTCGGGAAACAGCGTAGAGCGTTTCCCCTCTGTAACCGCCAGCAGTTTCAATTTTCCGGCTTTGACGTAAGGCAGTGTTTGGGTGGCCGCACTGAACAGCACTTGCGTTCGGTTGGCGACCGTGTCGAGCACGGCCGGGGCGCCGCCCCGGTAAGGAATGTGGGTCATTTTTATGCCGGTACCCTTGTCGAACAGGGCTGCGCTCAAGTAATTGGTCGACCCGATTCCGGCCGATGCGAACGCCAGTTGGCCTGGCCTGGCTTTGGCATATTTTATGAAATCGGCGACCGTATTGACCGGCAAGGAGGCGTTTACCACCATGGTGTTTGTGACCAGCGCCAGTTCCGCTATGGGGGTGAAATCCTTGACTCCGTCGAACGGCATGTTCTTGTATAACGCTTGGTTCATGGTGTGGGTACTCATGGAACCGACAAGCAGCGTGTAGCCGTCCGGCTTTGCCTTGGCGACGATTTGCGAGCCTATATTGCCGGATGCGCCCGATCGGTTTTCGACAATGACCGACTGTCCCAATGCTTTGGTGAGTTTTTCCGAGAGCAGACGGGCAAGAATATCCGTAGAGCCTCCCGGAGCCCATGGCACGACGATGGTGATCGGCTTTTCGTCCGGCCATTTTGCGCAGGCTAGCGAAGGGGCGAGCAGAAAGCCGAAAAGAATGGCTATGGGCAGTTTCCACTTCATAATGTTCATTGCTCCGTCCTTTTAATTAGAAAGAATATTAGCGGCCGACCGCGTAGCCTTGCATGCCGCGAGGATTGGCGGCGGCACGCAAAAGCAGGCTTCCATTTTTCGTGAATTCCCGTGTGCAGGCGCTTATTCGTCCTTCGGACCATGCCGGCCCGATTTTGACTTCGTGGCCGGCTGCCTTCAGGTCGGCGATGCACGCTTCGCTGAAGCGGGATTCGAGAGTTATACGGTTCAGGATTGTCGAGCGTGGCCAGAATGAACCGGGGAAGTGGTTGATGTGCCAGGAGGGCGCCTCGATCGACTCTTGCAGATTCATGCCCATTTCGATGTGCCGCAGCAGAAACGCAAGTGACCATTGGTCCTGCTGATCCCCGCCGGGTGTACCAAAGGCCATGTAAGGTATGCCATCCCGAAGCGCCAGGCTTGGCGAAAGCGTGGTGGTAGGCCTGAAGCCAGGCCGCAAGGCTCCGGGCACTTTGTCGTCCAGCCAGCTCATCTGCAAACGAGTCGTGATGGCAAATCCAAGTTCGGGAATGACGGGGCTCGAAGACAGCCAGCCGCCCGAGGGCGTCGCCGCTACCATATTGCCGTGTTTGTCGATCACGTCCAGATGACATGTGTCGCCCACAAAGATCTCTTTGTCGGCCCATGTTTCTACCGGAGGCAATGCCGCGAAGGTAGGCTCGCCCACGCCGAAGCGGGTGTCGGCCTTTGTTAGGGTCCGGTCCGCGGCTTTCAGGTCGGGCAGGACCGGAGCACGCCCTTCGGGGCTTCCCGGTTGCAGAAATTGGGAAGACTGGGCACCGATCAGTTTTGCCCGGGCCTGCGAATATTCAAGGGATAAAAGGGCTTGCAATGGGACATGAACCGCGTTGGGATCGCCGTACCAGGCCAGCTTGTCGGCATACGCGAGCTTGGCCGACTCGCTCAGATGATGGACGAAGCTGGCCGATCCAGGATCCATTCCGGATACGTTGAAATGGCGCAAGATGGACAGTTGTTGCAGAAATACCGGCCCTTGGGACCACGCGCCGCATTTTGCGACGGTATATCGACCATATTGCAAGGTTGCAGGGGTTTCATAGGCAGGTCGCCAGTGGGCCATGTCTTCCAGGCGCAGCAGGCCGGGGTTGCGCTGTCCGGTTGTGTCTCGAACGGCCTTGGTCCTGTAATAATGGTCTATGGTTTTGGCGACAAAACCCTCATACCAGATGGATAGCGCCGTATCGATTCGCTCCCGTCTGTCGGCCGATCTGCCGTTGGCTTCGCTGACGATGCGCGTGTAGGTCGATGCGATTGCAGGAAGGCGAAAGAGCTGATTCAAGTCAGGCACTTTTCCATCCGGCAGCCACGTTTTGGCGGAATCGGGCCATTCTTGCCTGAATAGATCCTGCACGGCAACAATGGCCTGCACGATGCGCGGGACGAGCGGGAATCCTTGGTTTGCCAAATCTATGGCCGGCCGTAAAACTTCTTCCAGCTCCCAGGTGCCGTAGTCTCGCAGCAAGGTCAACCACGCTCCGAATGCTCCGGGTACGCAGGCGGGCAGCAGGCCTATGCCGGGCACCAGGTCCAGTCCCATATTTCGAAAATACTGAATATTCGCAAGTTCCGGCGCAGGGCCTTGCCCGCATAAAGAAAGCAGCTTTTTCTCTTTTTCACTCCAGAAAAGAATAGGCACTTCGCCGCCGGGGCCATTCAGGTGCGGCTCTACGATCTGCAAGGCGAAGCCGCCCGCGACAGCGGCATCGAAGGCATTCCCGCCTTTTTCCAGGACGCCCATGGCGACCTGGGATGCAATCCAGTGGGTCGATGACACAACGCCGAAAGTTCCCCTGATTTCCGGTCGGGTGGTGAACGCATCTGGCATGAGAGGTGAGCCTCGGACAAAGAGATGAAATCGAGTATATCGCTTTAAAATAACCTAAAAATTGCTATTCTTTATATAGCAATAACTTATTGGTTATGGTGGCGGAGAATGCAAAATATAGTCGATCGGCTTCTGTCCAGGCTCAAGCTGCGGTACCTGGTATTGGTACTGCAGATTTCCAGGCAAGGCTCACTGACGCGTGCTGCCGAGGCGCTGGGATTTAGCCAGCCGGCGGCAAGCAAGGCCTTGAAAGAGCTGGAAGACATATTCGGAGCCCCGCTTTTTGTCAGGTCCGCCACCGGCCTGGTTCCGACTCCTTTGGGTGAGCTCGCGTTGCGCCGGGCGCGGAGCGTGCTTCAGGATATGGACAATTGGGGGCACGAAACCGAGGCAATACTGACCGGGCACACGGCGCATTTGAATGTAGGCGCCATACCTTCCGTTTCGGGCCGCTTATTGTCCAGGGCGATAGGGCAGATATATGCTTTGCACAAGGTCACGGTTTCCTTGCATAGAGCGACGAGCGATCAGTTGGTGAGGCTTATGCGGCAAGGCGAATTGGACTGCATGATAGGGCGGGCCACCGTTATCGAAGCTGGCGATAATCTGTCCGAGGATGTGTTGTATGCCCAGCGCCCTGTGCTGATAGCCAATGCGGCGCTGGTCGCAAGGTTGCGGAAGGGAAGAATTTCCCTGAGCACTCTTGCCTCGATGGATTGGATCTTGCCGTCTTTTGCCACTCCCACGGGGAAGATGATTATCGAAATTTTTGCCAAGGCGGAGGTGGCCCTGCCTTTCCCGAAAATCGAAACCTATTCGGCCGATGTCATTGAAGACCTGCTGTTGACGTCCACCTCCTTCGTGTCCCTGGTGGCCGAGGAAATCGCGATTGATATCTGCCGGAACGAAAAGATAGCGCGCGTTCCTTTCGTGTTTGAGGAAAGATTGCCCCCCATCAGCTTTATCAGGCACAAGCGCAAGACGCCTGTTTCTGCGGAACAGAATTTTGCGGCAATTTTCAAGGAAGTTTGCAATCACTTCGAGGCAGCCTCGATTGCCGGCGGATAAATACACACAGTGCATGGTACCGTGCAGGCTCGTTTCGAGCCGGTACAAAAGAAGGACATCGATGAATTACGACCTGACGACCCTCGATATTTTCGTTGCGGTGGCCGAAGAGAAAAACCTGACCAGGGCGGCGCGCCGCAAGCATCTGGCGGTATCGGCCATCAGCAAAAGAATCAAAGAGCTCGAGGACCAGGTGGGTTCGGCCTTGCTGGTTCGAAATTCCCGCGGCGTGGAGCTTACGCCGGCAGGGCAGTCCATTGCGTTTTATGCCCGTCGGTTGCAGGGGGTGCTGGGACACATGGAAAACGAGCTGGCCGAGTTTGGCAGCGGTATCAAGGGCCATGTGCGCATTCATGCCATTACGTCGGCCATTGCGCAGTTTTTGCCCAGGGATATCGCCCGTTTCGTTAGTGTGTATCCGCTGATCAAGTTCGATATTGAAGAGCGTGTGGGTTCGGCCGTGGTGCAGGCGGTGTGCGAGGGCCATGCCGACCTGGGCATTTTTGCGCAACAGACGCCAGCCCAGGGCCTGGAAGTATTTCCCTACCGCCAGGACGAACTGGTTGTGCTGGTTGCCCAGGGCCACGCCCTGGCCGGAAAAGATGGCGTGACGTTCATGGAGGTGCTTGCTCATGAATTCGTGGGGCCGCATGCCGACAGTTCCGTTCATGCGCTTTTGCTGAGCGAGGCCGGCAAGCTCGGTGAAAGGCTGGATTTCAAGATTCGCATCAGCAGTTTCGAATGCATGTGCCAGATGGTCGAGGCGGGTCTGGGGCTTGCCATTTTGCCCAGGGCCTTGGCCCGGCCCCATTTGAAGGCCAGCCGGCTCAAGATCCTGTCCCTGGATGAGCCGTGGTCCAGGCGCGATCTTCTTATAGGCATACGGAGTTTTCAGAATGCTTCGCCTACCGTTCGGGCATTGATCGATAGTCTGGGCCGCCAGGGCTGATTCGGTTGCGCGCGGGCTCCTATCGGGATTGTCGACGATGTATTTTTCCATACGTTCTCGATTCGAGAACGCAGAAATGGCAAATGATCAATTGTTCCCGTATTCAGGGCCTTGTAGCATTCGGGTAACGGACGTGCATCCACGTTTCCAGTGCAACGTTTCCTGAAGAGAAAGTCCAGGCCCATTCATGTTTATCAACCCCCTTCCAGAAAGCCTCGGCCAGATCGACATTCGCGGCCAGGTGTACCACTACGTCGATCTTCCAAAAATCGTAGGCGGCGAGTGCCTGCAAAAACTGCCTTATTCGATCCGCCTGCTGCTTGAAAATGTGGCGCGCTGCGCGCCCGAGGCGTTCGACGGCGTGCTGGCCCGCGCCTGTTTCAACGGGGGCGATTGCGAGGTGCCTTTTTACCCGAATCGCCTGATGTTCCACGACACGACCTGTTTGCCGGCGCTGGTCGATTTTGCCGGGATGCGAGATGCCGTACAGGCCCTGGGCGGCACGCCGCAGGATGTCAACCCGGTAATTCCCGCGGTCCTGACGATTGATCATTCGGTGATCGTCGAGAAATATGCCAGCCCCGAGGCGGCCGAACAAAACCTGGATATCGATTTCCGGCGCAATGCCGAA
Organism: Paralcaligenes sp. KSB-10; assembly: GCF_021266465.1. Taxonomy (NCBI): domain Bacteria; kingdom Pseudomonadati; phylum Pseudomonadota; class Betaproteobacteria; order Burkholderiales; family Alcaligenaceae; genus Paralcaligenes; species Paralcaligenes sp. KSB-10. Next base: position 140,232 of record NZ_CP089848.1, read on the forward strand.
CGCTATCGGTTTATCAAATGGGCGGAAAAAAGCCTGGATAACTTTAAAGTCATTCCGCCTGGTACCGGGATCATTCACCAGATGAACATGGAAGTGGTGGCGCAGGTGGTATGCGAGGCTGAATTGGCCGACGGCCGCAAGCTGCTGCATCCGGACGACATGGTGGCTACCGACAGCCACACTCCCATGATCAATGCGATTGGCGTTCTGGCCTGGGGAGTGGGCGGCCTGGAAGGGCAGGCCGCTCTCGTGGGCGAACCGGTGCCGATTCCGTACCCGGAGGTGATAGGCATACGCCTGACAAACTCATTGGCCGGCGGCGTGGTGGCAAGCGATCTGGCCTTGCGCGTTGCGGAAATCCTGAGGGCCCGAAAGGTGGTCGGCAAGTTCGTCGAGTTTTTCGGGCCTGGGCTTTCCGGGCTGGGCTGGGGGGTGCGCGGCACGGTGTCGAACATGGCGCCCGAGTATGGCGCCACGGTTGTGTTTTTCCCCTTTGATGATGAAACGCACCGGTATTTGCACTTGTCGGGACGTTCGGAAGAGCACATAGAAAAAGTGGATCGTTGCTTGCAGGTGCAAGCGTTGTGGCGCCGGGACGACGCACCGGAGCCGGAGTTTGACGAAATCATCGAACTTGACCTGGCTTCCATCAAGCGCAGCATGGCAGGGCCTTTTCAGCCGCACCAGCGCCAGGATCTGTCTACGGTAGGGCCGTCGTTCAATAAACAGGTGACGGCTTTTGCCCGGCGCGAGGGCCGCGGCCCGCTTGAACTGCAATGGCCCCGTTCATCGGACAGCCTCGATAACGGCGCAGTGGTCATTGCGGCGATTACCAGTTGCACCAATACCTCCAACCCGCAGTCCATGATTCAGGCAGGCTTGTTGGCGCGGAACGCCCGTCGCCATGGCTTGCTTCCCAAACCCTGGGTCAAGACTTCACTGTCGCCCGGATCGCAGGTCGTGGCCGATTATTTGCGTGCATCGGGTTTGATGGCGGATTTTTCCGCCGTGGGCTTTGACTTGACCGGGTTTGGCTGCATGACTTGCATCGGCAATTCAGGACGCCTGGAAAGCCATGTCGAGAAACTGGCCGATAAGGGCTTCAAAGGGGTTGCCGTGCTGTCGGGCAACCGCAATTTCGCAGGCCGGGTGAATCCGAAGGTGCCGGCGGGCTATCTGGCGTCGCCGGCCCTGGTTGTGGCTTATGCCCTGGCTGGCACGGTCGATATCAATATCGAAGCCGATCCGATCGCGCAAGATGCATTGGGAAAGGATATTTACTTGCACGACCTGATGCCCTCGGACGAGCAGGTAGGGAGTACCGTGAATACCTATTTGCGCAAAGAGGATTTCCGGGCCCGGGCCCGGACTGTTTGGGACGGCACACCTCATTGGGCCGCGCTCGATGCGGCGGCCAGCACGCAGTTTGAGTGGGACTCCCACTCTACGTACCTGCGCCGGCCTCAGTATCTGGAAGCGGTCGCCAGACAGCCCGGTGCCTCCGGGTCTTTGCGCGGCGCGCGGGTACTCATGCATCTGGGAGACAACGTCACGACCGATCATATATCGCCGGCGGGAGCCATCCCCGCGGCGAGCCTGGCGGGCCAGTGGCTGCTGGAGCGCGGCGAGGACCCGGCCGACTTGAATCAATATTCCACGCGCCGCAGCAATCATGAGGTCATGCTGCGCGGTGCCTACACCAATCAGGCGGTCAACAACAAGGTTGCCGGTACCGGGAATGCCGGCCCTGGCGGCTGGGCCTGGAACGCGTCGAGATCGCAGGTCCTGCCGGTTTACGAAGCATCCAGAAGCTACCTGGAACAGAATATTCCTCTGGTCATCATCGGCGGCATCAATTACGGCGCGGGTTCAAGCCGCGACTGGGCAGCCAAGGCTCAGTCGCTATTGGGAGTCAGGGCCGTGATCGCACAAAGCTTCGAGCGCATACACCGCAGCAACTTGATTGGAATGGGCGTCTATCCCATCGAATTCATGGCGGATTTCGATTCCGCATCGCTGGTGCTGCAAGGCGATGAAATACTGGATTTCGATGGCTTGGGAGTTCTGCATCCTGGCGTCAATGAACTTGTCCTGACCATCAGCAGGGCCGGCCAAACGCTGCGTTCCTTGCCTCTGGTGCTGCGGATCGATTCCGACCAGGAGATTCGTTATCTGGATCATGGAGGGGTCTTGCCCTTTGTAATACGCAAAATGCTGGCGCGCAGCGACGGGCGGCAACTTGCGCAGACCGCCGCTACACCGGCCACGCATTGAACGGGATTGCGCAACGTGTATATATATGTAGGCAGCCGTACCACCAGGGAGCGAAATGCGCGGGGCAAGGGCATCAGCGTGTTTCATTTCGACCGGGATAGCGCCCGGCTGGCTTTGGTTCAGGAACAGGGCGGGCTGGTGAATCCCTCGTTTCTTGCCATAGACCGGGCCGGCAGGCATCTTTACACGGTGCACGGCGATTGCGACCAGGTCAGTTCGTTCAGCATCGATGCGCAGTCCGGCATGATCGAATACCTGGGTTCGCAGACAACCCAGGGCAAGAATCCGGTCCATCTGGCCTTAAGCGCCTCCGAGCGCTTTCTGCTGGTTTCGAATCACCTGTCCTCGTCGCTGGCGGTATTGCCGGTGACGCCGGACGGCCTGATCGAGCCGCCGGTGCAACGGCTCGTGCTGCACGGCCCAGTGGGGCCGCATCGCAGCGAACAGCCGCATTCCAAGCCGCATTTCAATTTGTTCGATCCCTCGGGCCGGTTCGTGATGGTTCCCGACAAGGGGCTGGACCGGATTTTCAGTTTCGAATTTATCGACGGCCGCCTGCGGGAGTCGAATCCCCCATTTGTTGAGTGCCGGGAACATGCGGGGCCGCGCAACCTGGTGTTTCATCCGAAATTGAGTCGGGCCTATGTGGTGAATGAGCTCGATTCGAGCGTTGCCACCTACCGCTTCGATCCCGATAAGGGCGGCCTGCAGCCAATGCAGATCATTCCGACCTTGCCGCAGGACTTTACCGGCAACAGCCGCGCGTCGAGCATTGAGATTGATCCATCGGGAAAGTTCTTATACGCGTCCAACCGCGGCTTGGACTGCCTTGCTGTTTTTTCGATCGATCAGGCTTCGGGCTGGCTGACTTTTCTGGGAGTCCAGGAAACCCTGGGCAGGACGCCGCGGTTTTTTACCGTGGAGCCGTCGGGCCGATTCCTGTTCGTTGCCAATGAAGACAGCGACAGCATTGTCACGTTTTTGCGGGATCCCATTTCCGGAGGTTTGACTCAGGTCGGTGATATTACCCCTGTGACGAGCCCCGTCAGCATCGTGTTCAGGACGATATAGGTCCGGACATATGAGTAAGTGACCATGAGTAAATTTCGAATGAATATATACAGGAGTAGAGACATGATTATCCTTAAACCACAATTGCTTAAAGCCTTGGCCGTCGTCACGTGCGCGGCTATGCTCGGCCCCTTGAGTGCGCAGGCGGCCGAAGGCGCCTATCCGGATGCGCCCATCAGACTGATAGTGCCGTTTTCGGCTGGCGGCGGCGTCGATATCGTAGGGCGCTTTCTTGCCAAGAAACTGAACGAAGAACTCAAGCAGTCGGTGATCGTTGAAAACAAGCCAGGAGCCAGCGCCATGATCGGTGCTGCGTATGTGGCCCGGTCCAAGCCGGATGGCCTGACCATCCTGCTCGCCAGCTCGGGTGAGACGGCCATTAATCCGCATCTGTACAAGGATATGGCTTATGACCCCGCCAAAGATCTGGCACCTGTTTCCCTGGTCGCCAAAATCCCCAATCTGCTGGTGGTCAATCCCGATATTCCCGTCAAGACGGTGACCGAGCTGGTGCAATACGCCAAGGCCCACCCCGACGACATGACGTATTCGTCAAGCGGGGTGGGAAACATACAAAATATATCCGGCGAGCTGTTCAATAAAATTGCCGGCACCAAAATTCGCCATATCCCTTATAAAGGGTCGGCGCAGCAAATAGCCGATGTCGCGGCCAAGCATGTCAGCATGACCTTTGCCAGCGGTGCCGCGCTTTTGCCATTTGTGCAAAGCGGGCAAGTCAGGCCGATCGCTGTAACCTCGACCACCCCGATGGCCGCGTTTCCAAAAGTGCCACCCTTGGCGCAAACGCCGGAATTCAAGAGCTATGATCTGGTCAACTGGTTTGGGCTTTTTGCCCCGGCCGGAACGCCTAAAGCCATCATCGATAAATTGAATGCGGCAACGGTCAATATTCTGAAAGACCCGGCATTCGTGAAAACGCTGGAGCTGCAAGGCGCCATACCCGCACCCATGAGCCCCGAAGAGTTCGCGGCGTTTCGTGCCAGCGAATCGGAAAAATTTGGAAAGATCATTAAAGACACTGGCATTGTGCTGGACCGGTAATACAATCGAGTCTATCTTGATTCCATAGGTCGGACCGAATTCCTTGCCGCCTGTTGCTAACCTCGATCAATCGTTTTTCAGGGTGAAAATGGATACGTTAAATACCGTCGCCAAAGACTTGGCTCCCTACGGCAAGCTTCGCGTTGCCATCAACCTCGGCAATTCGGTCCTGGCGCAGTCGCATCCGCAAACGCGGGAGCCCGTGGGCATATCGGTCGATCTGGCCAATGAGCTTGCCCGGCAATTGGGGCTGCATGCCGAGTTCACGACCTTCGATGCGGCCGGCAAAGTCTTTGCCGCGGCCGAGAGCGACGCCTGGGATATCGCCTTCATGGCAATCGACCCGGTGCGTGCTGAAAAAGTCCAGTTCACCAAGCCTTACGTCATTATCGAAGGCACCTACATGGTGAAGGCTGATTCTTCCTTGAAGGATATTGACGACGTCGATCATGACGGCGTGCGGGTTGCGGTAGGCAAGGGCGCCGCCTACGACCTGTTTTTGACCCGCAGCCTGCAGCATGCGGAAATTGCCCGGGCACCCACTTCGGCTGCGGCCATTGACCTGTTCGTGGAACAATCGCTCGATGCGGTGGCCGGTGTCCGGCAGCCTCTGGTGGCCTATGCCGCCGGACATGGCGGCTTGCGTGTCATGGATGGACGTTTTACGGCTATCGAGCAGGCCATGGTTACGCCCAAGGGCCGTACGCATGGCTGGGAATTCTTGAAAACATTTATCGAAAGCATGAAGGCCGGCGGTTTTGTTGCCGCGGCACTGGAACGTAGCGGCCAGGCCGATGCCAGCGTGGCGCCCTGAGTTCAAGTTTTTCTTATCGCTACTCGTGCGGAATATTGCCGCGATCTTGCGCGCGGCGAATGAGCATATTGGGCAAGAGAGGATGTTTTCGTATTGCGAATAGTTCCCATTTCTGTTATCGTGTCGCCTCGATGTAGAGCGGCACGATGCCATGGCGTATTGTGATGCTCCGATTGTTCAATTTTTCTTTCAGTTGGATTCATGCCGCGCTTGCGAGTTGCTACGAAAAATCGCCCCGTGCTCATCAAGGTAACGGCGGTTGGGTTGGTTTTGGGCCTGCATCTTGCTGTGGTCGGGGCCATATTGGCCTCGCCGGCGGTCAAGCCCGAAATTGAACAGGCCGATGCGGCAGATATGCGATTTGTCGAGATCGCGCCCGAGCCGGTCGAGGCCGCGGCGAGCCCTGTTCCTGTGGAGCAGCCTACACCGGAGCCGGAAAAGGAACCCGAACCGGTAGCGCAGACGCCGCCCGAGCCTGTCGTCGAGCCCGCGCCTCCCGAAGTGGAGAAGCCGCCGGTGGTCGAACAACCGGCGGAAGAACAAGCGAAGCCCGAGCCCAAACCCAAGCCGAAGCCAAAACCCAAACCACGGCCCAAGTCGGAGCCGCCCAAAACGCTGCCTGTGTCGCGGCCCGCTCCTGCGGACTCTCCAAGCAAGGCCGTTGCCGACGCGGCTCCCGAGGGCCCCGCCAAACCGGTGGACCCGGATCGGCCGCGCCTGATTGGCCGGGTCGACTACCTGGGCCAGCGCCCTCGTCCAATCTATCCACGCGTATCCGAGCGTCGTGGGGAGCAGGGGCGGGTGGTCGTCCGCGTGGTGATTTCCCCTCAAGGCCTGGTTTCCAAGGTATCGGTGCGTACTTCGTCGGGATACTCCCGGCTCGACGAAGCGGCCTTGGATGCCGCACGTTCGGCACGCTTCAAGCCTTACACCGAAAATGGCATCGCCTACTCCGCCATGGCCGATATCCCCTTTGATTTTGTTTTATAGGAACGACGCATGTTTGATTTATTTCATAGTGCCATGCAAGTACTGGCGCAAGTAGGCGAGGCGGCATCGGCCACCCAGGCGGCCGCCACCGCGGCACCCGCGGGCGCGGCGGCGGCCGTTACGCAGGGCAGCGGCATTTTGCATTTTGTCGAGCAAAGCGACCTGGTGGGCAAATCCTTGTTCGGTATTTTGCTGCTCATGTCGCTTACCAGCTGGTATCTGATCTTTTCCAAATCGCTTTTGAATTTGCGGATCCGGCATCGATCCGGCAAGTTCCTGGTCGAATTCTGGAACGCCAGCTCGCTCGAGCAGGTCGAAAACGAAATCAGCACGCATGGCGCCACCGAACCTTTTGCCCATTTGGCCAGCCACGCCATTCATGCCCAGAATCATCATGCGAAGTACGGTGCGCTCAAGCTTGAGGAAAAAGGGTCCACGGGGGCATTCGTTACGCGTACGATACGCAAGGTTATCGACGAGGAAACCGCCAGGCTGGAAAACGGCCTGACCGTGCTGGCTTCCATCGGCTCGACCGCGCCCTTCGTGGGGCTCTTCGGTACGGTCTGGGGGGTATATCATGCGCTGGTGGGCATAGGCCTGTCAGACGGCGTGACTGTCAATCGGATCGCCGGTCCGGTGGGCGAGGCGCTGATCATGACGGGGCTGGGCCTTGCCGTGGCCATTCCCGCGGTGCTGGCGTACAACGGCTTTGTTCGTGGCAACCGTGTCTATCTGGCCCGCCTGGACGCTTTCGCGCATGATCTGTTCACCTTCCTGTCCACAGGCCAGCAGGTAGGCACGTCCGACAACAAAGTGCGCAAGCTGGCTGCATCCAAAGGAGTCTAGCGATGGCTTTCGGGAGTTTCGACAGCAAAGGAACCAGTCATACGGTATCCGAGATAAACATGGTTCCCCTGATCGATGTCATGCTGGTGCTATTGGTTATTTTTATCATTACCGCACCCTTGCTGAGCCATTCGATCAAGATTGATATTCCCCAGGCCAGCGCCGAACAGGTCAAGGAACAGCCCAAGGCGATCGATCTGGCGATCGATGCCCAGGGAAAACTGTTCTGGAACGAACAGCCTGTTGCCATGGAACAGTTGGCGCCGCGGTTCGCCGGCGAGGCCCGGCTCGATCCGCAACCCCGGCTGCAAATCCGCGCGGATTTGAATACACGCTATGAAGTACTGGCCCAGATCATGGGCTACGCGCGCGGGGCCGGTATTAAACACCTTGGGTTCATGACCCGGCCCGACCCGGTGCCGGCGAAATAAAGCCGGCGCCGGCACAGATGGGCGTCGGCTGCCTTGGCCGTCGTCGCTTTGGGCTGTTTTGGCCTTCTAATTTGTAACTTGGTTACGATTGACCGTATCGTTTTACAAAAAAAATTCGGTTCGATATAGAATCACGGCATGCGAGTTCTAGTAATCGAAGACGACACCACCCTGGGCCATGCTCTACAGGAGTTCCTGATAGAGCAGGGATACGCGGTCGATTGGCTGCAAGATGGCGATCAAGTGCTGGGCGCGGCGGCGGGCCAGGCCTACGATCTCCTGCTTCTTGACCTGAATCTTCCTGGCCTGAGCGGCCTGGAAGTGTTGCGTCAATTGCGCACGAACGGCCAGCAAATTCCGGTGCTGATATTGACGGCCCGCGACGGGATCGAAGATCGCGTGGCCGGCCTCGATGCCGGGGCCGACGATTACGTCACAAAACCTTTCGAGCTGCCCGAACTGGCCGCCAGGGTGCGGGCCTTTGCCCGCCGCCGTGCGGGCCAGGCGCAGCCATTTATCGAAGCGGGCCCGCTGGTATTCGATACGGTGGGGCGAGAAGTGCGCGTCAATGGCGAGCGTTTATCGCTTTCGGTGCGGGAGCTGTCGGTTCTTGAAATGCTGATGGGGCGCGCCGGGCGCGTGGTCACCAAGCGCCAGATTGTCAATTCCCTGTCGGCCTGGGACGCCGACTTCAGCGAAAATGCTGTCGAGGTTTATGTGTACCGCCTGCGCAAGCGCCTTGAAGGCACCGGTGCCGGGATACAAACTGTGCGCGGCTTCGGCTATCTGCTCGATGTGGAAAGTGCCGCCTGAGCCGGCGGCTCATGGTCCTGATGTACAAGGCCGGCGGTAGCTGGTTTGGTGCCGCATTCAATGTCAAATGATTTCCCCTCTCCACGATCATCCAGGCCTCGAACCATACAGGGCCGGCTAGGCGCATTGATGCCGCAGGGCTCGCTGGCGCGCCATCTGGTGTCGCGTTTGCTGCCGGCGGTGATTTTCCTGGTTTTGCTGGACTTGATCGCCACCTGGGTCATGACGCGTCAGATCAGCCTGGATGCGTGGCTGCTTGAAGATATATTCTGGTCCATGATACTGAGCCAGGTTTTGCTGGTGTCGCTGTTTGCCTGGGTGCTGATTTCGGGTGTGCGTTCGGGACTGGAGTCAATAAACCGCCTTTCCGAGGAAATCAGCCAGCGTTCCATCGACGATATGCAACCGCTCGATCCCTCCTGGCTGCCAACGGAAATCGCGCCGGTGGTTACTCACTTCAATGATCTGCTGGTGCGCCTGGACGATTCCATGCAGGCCCAGAAGCGTTTCATAGGCCAGGCCGCGCATCAGCTCAGAACGCCGCTGAGCGGCCTGAAGCTCGAATCCGAGCTGATGCTGGCGCGGCAATTGCCCGATGACGTGCGCGAGCGCGCCGAGCGCATCAAGAGTGTGACAGACCGGATGATACGGCTTGGCCAGCAGTTGCTGGTTCTGGCGCGTGTCGATTCGTCCACCCAGCCGCAAGACAGCTTCATCCCCGTCGATTTGTGCGAATGGGCGCGCACCAGCGGCGCCGAATGGATTCCGGCTGCGCGTGCCAGTCAGGTGCAGATTCATCTGGTGGCTCCGGAAGAGCCGGTATGGGTCGACGCCGATCCGCTGCTGCTGGAAGAAATGTTGAGCAATCTGATCGATAACGCATTACGCTACGGTATCGGTGCCAAGAATATACGCCTGCAAGTGGGGGCCAATCCTCCTTCGCTGGCAGTGGAAGACGACGGGCCGGGCATCGACTCCGCTGACAGCGATCGGGTTTTCGAGGCATTTTACCGTTCTCCCAGAGCCAACACCGCCGGGTCGGGCTTGGGTTTGGCTATTGTGCGCGAGATTGCCCGAGCTCATGGTGCCTGGTGGAGCCTGCTCAGCCGGCCCGCGTTTCCGGGAACGCGGATCGGTATTGTATTTCCTGGCCCCCGCATTGGCGCCAAACTAACGAGACAAGAGTAATTGCATGAGTAAAACAGCGGCAGCGCATGAAGACTCGAAGCCCGGCCGATCGCGTGGTGCGGCGGCCATGCTGGGAGCCTTGGGTGTGGTGTACGGCGATATCGGCACCAGTCCCCTGTACACCATACGGGCTTCGCTTTCCGAATTCAAGGTTCTCGATGACGAGCATATTCTGGGCGTGTTGTCGATTCTGTTCTGGATGCTCATGGTGGTGGTGTCATTGAAGTATGTAATGCTGGTGCTGCGCGCCGATAACCGCGGGGAAGGCGGAACGCTGGCCCTGATGGAATTGGCCGTGCGCGGCGTGTCGGGGCGGAAAAAATGGATTCTGACGGTACTGGCGCTGATCGGCGCCGCCCTGTTCTACGGCGACAGCATGATTACACCCGCCATATCGGTGCTGTCGGCCATCGAGGGGGTGGGCGTCGTTTCGCATACCCTGGATCACTGGGTCGTGCCTTTGTCGGTGCTGGTGCTTGCGGCGCTTTTCCTGATTCAGTATCGCGGCACCGGAGCGGTGGGCAAATTGTTCGGCCCCATCATGCTCTTGTGGTTTGTCACGCTGGGAGTGCTGGGGGCATGGCGCATCATCCAGACGCCGCAAATACTCCTGGCCCTGAACCCGATGTGGGCGTTGACCTTTATTTCCGATGCGCCTTGGGGCACGTTTCTTTTGCTTGGGGCGGTTGTCCTGGCGCTTACCGGTGCCGAAGCCTTGTACGCCGACATGGGGCATTACGGTCGGCCGGCCATACAGCGCGCCTGGTTCGGCTTGGTGCTGCCGGCACTGGTGCTGTGTTATTTTGGCCAGGGTGCCTTGTTGCTGGCCGATCGTTCAGCTCTCAAGAACCCATTCTTTTTAATGGCTCCGTCCTGGGGGCTGGTGCCGTTGGTAGCCTTGGCTACCGTAGCAACGGTGATTGCCTCGCAGTCGGTGATCTCAGGCGCGTTTTCCGTTACCCGCCAGGCCGTGCAATTGGGGTTCTGGCCTCGCATGGCCATCTTGCATACCTCGGCGCGTGAAGAGGGGCAAATCTATCTGCCGCGAGTCAACATGCTGTTGTTCGTTGCGGTATTGGTATTGGTGCTGGCTTTTGGCTCGTCCGATAGCCTGGCCCAGGCATATGGCTTTGCGGTCACGGGCACCATGCTGATGACTTCCACGCTGCTTTTCGCGGTATTGCCCAGAAAATCGACAGGCACAAAGCGCGTGTTGTGGTTTTCGCTGCTCAGTGTGTTTTTGATTCTCGACACTCTGCTGTTTTCGTCGAATGCGCTGAAGCTATTCGAAGGCGGATGGCTGCCTATGGTTGTGGGCCTAAGTATCCTGACGCTGATGATTACCTGGAAACAGGGGCGCGAAACAATGCACGATACCCTGGCGGGCGATCAGCAGCCGCTCAAGTCGTTCATGGAAGCGCTTGAACAATACCCTCCGACGCGTGTGAATGGTACGGCCGTGTTCATGAGCATGATCGTCAATACCGTGCCGCCTGCGCTCTTGCATAACCTCAAGCACAATAAAATATTGCATGAGCAGGTCCTTTTCCTGAATGTTCAAAGCGCCGATGTGCCGTATGTGCCGTTCAACGAGCGCTTTGTACTGGAGCGGCTCAGCCGATCCAGCTGGCAGGCCGTCGCGACATGGGGTTTCAAGCAGGAGCCCAATGTGCCGCAGCTGCTCGAGCAGATTGCACAGGTGCACCCGGAACTGAATCTCGAGCCCATGCAGACTTCCTACTTCCTGTCGCGGCAAACGGTAATCGTGGTGCGCAGGCTGCCGCTTCGGTTGCGGTGGCGCCGCAGCCTGTTCGCCTTTATGGCGCGCAATGCCACACGCAGTACCCGTTTCTATAAAATCCCACCCAATCGCGTGGTCGAAATGGGCATGCAGTTCGAGTTGTAGTGGGCTGCTGCGGCGATAGTGGCTGCGACTCTGCCAAAATTTTTTGATGATTTATATATAAATTGAATAAAAACGATTCTTGTTTGTGTTTAAATAGCAAAAATCGATAAACCATGGTGTAAATCCCCTCTGGGCCGGCATCGACGCGGGCTACGGCTTTGGGCTTTCGTTACACCGCGGTTAGTTTTGAATTTATGGAATGAGTGATCAATGAAGACTGGCTTATTGTGGGCAGTGGTTCTTGCGGCGTGCGCGAACGGCGCTTATGCGGCTGAATCGGGGGTAACTTTATACGGCATCGTGGATGCGGGCATTGGGTCGACGCATGTATCCGGCCCCAATGGCGCCAAAAGCTCGGTTACCGGAGTGATTTCGGGCGGATTCACCGATTCTTTGTTTGGCATAAAGGGCCAGGAAAAGCTGACCGACGATTTATCGGCCATCTTTCAGCTCGAATCGCTCTTCGATGTCAATACAGGAAGCCTCTCGGACAAGGATAATCTGTTCAGCAACTCGGCATGGGTAGGCCTGAACAGCGAACATCTGGGCGAATTGCGTTTGGGACGCCAGCACACGATTGCCCAGCAGTTCGGCAGCCAGGTTGAAATCGCATCCTGGAAGGAAATGGCCATGGGCTCCACGCTCAAGGCTTCGGACAACTATCGGGTGAACAATGCCGTCAATTATGTATCGCCGTCCTTGTCGGGCTTCAGCTTTGGCGCGGGTTATGCGTTCGACATAAGCGGCAGCCAGATCAATGGCCGGAAGTCGCCCATGGTGAGCGCAGCCCTGCAATATAGCCAAGGCCCCTTATTGCTGGTGGCCACCTGGGACAAAACTTATTTATCCGATACCGTATTGCCTAACGGTAAAAATCCCGAAGCGTGGCAACTGGGCGCTTCCTACGATTTTCAGGTCGCCAAGGTATCTGCGGCATGGAGCCGCATGAAAAATGGCTATGCCGGCCTGGACGGCGGTGATCCCGATGGGCTGGGCCTGGGTCTGGGAGCCGCCGAGTTTGCCAATGGAGGCCATCTGGATGCCTATCTGCTTGGTGTCGCTGTGCCCGTCGGAGCACATGGCACTGTCCTGGCGCAATGGTCTTTTGTGCAACCCCACTGGCATTGGCAAGATGGTGAAAAGGCCAAATCGGGGCAGGTGGCAACCCTGGGTTACCTATACAGCCTGTCGCCTCGTACCAGTTTGTATGCCATGGCGGGCCTGGCCAGCCGCTATTCGCTCGATGAGCAAGTGGTCCAGGGGCAAGGCACAACCACGCGCTACATGGCCGGCGTCACTCACAGGTTCTAAGGTTCTTGCATTGCTTGCTCGCCGCCGTGGCCCGGATTACGTGTCGCCCGGGTTGCGGCGGGCATCGCGGCGAATGGCTGCCTGCATCAAAAGTATGGCCGTTACCGGCGAACTGATGACCAGAAGCAGGACGATCAGAATTTCATCCAGTATCAGATGTCGAGCTGTGCTTGAAGAAACCAGCATCGATGCCAGCAATACTCCAATGGTTCCCAGCGTATTGCCCATGGTGGGGGCATGAATGCGCGAATAAAAATTCTTGAATCGCAGCAGCCCCAGCGAGCCGGTCAAGGCCAGTATGCCACTTGACACCAGCAGAATGGAAGCAGGAATCGATACCCATAATGGCAGTGTATTCATGGCTCGATGACCTCGCCGCGAAGCAGGAATTTGGCCATGGCGGCCGACCCGACAAAGCCGAACAGCGCAATCAGCAAAGCTATGTCGAAATACAGGCTGGTTCCAAACCGGATGCCCAGCACCAGAATGGTCAGCATGCCGTTGATATACATGGTGTCGAGCGCCAGCACACGATCTTCGGCCGTTGGTCCGCGCAGCAGACGTATCGCCGCGCATATCATTCCCAGCGCAAAACAGTACAGCGCAAAGGTGCTTGCCCAGATAAGTACGGTATTCATTCAAATATCTCCATCAGGGGATGTTCATAGCGCTGCTTGATCGTTCTGATCCAGTGCGACTCGTCTTTGAGGTCGAGCACGTGCAGCGTCAGAAGGTTTTCGCCTTCGGAAAGCCTGGCCCATACGGTGCCGGGCGTATAGGTGATGATGCAGGCCAGGGCTGCCAGGCCGTGCGGGTCGCGCATATCCAGTGGAATGTCGATAAAGCCCGGTGTGGCGGGTGCTCCAGTCCAGACCAGCCGTCCTACCGCCAGATTGGATCGGGTGATATCCGCGATGACCGCGCAAAGCAGCCGGATCATGACAAATGGTTTCTTGGGCCTTGCCCGCAATGGGCGTAATCGGGATCCGGCCCATACCAGCATGATCGAGAGCGTCGCGCCCAGCAAAACCTGCTCCCACGACAAGGTATCGTTCAGCACCAGCCACAGGACAGTTAAAAATATAGGCATGAGCAGGCGATACAGCAGGCGTTTCATGGCTGGCCTCCATGTGCCGGTGCGCGCTGAGTGTGCTGTGCAAGTACAGCGCCGATGTAGGATTCAGGCCGGTCGAGCGAGCGTGCGGCATCGTTCAGGTAACTGCTGGCCGGGCCTGCCCAGATGGCCAAGGCAAGGCAAGCCATGAGTAATGCGGCTACCGGAGCGGCTTCGCTGATATGCAGGCGTGGGGTAATTGCGTCGTCGGTGCTCCAGAAAGTGCGGATGCCTGTGCGGCCCAGGGAGACAACCCCCGCCATGCTGGAAGCCAATACCGCTATGACAAGCAGCCAGGCATTGAACGAGGGCATGCCGGTGCTCGACATATCGAGCGCGGCTGCCAGGAGCGAAAACTTGGCGACGAATCCGGATAAGGGCGGCAAGCCGATGATCAGCACGGCGCAGCAAATAAAGGCCAGGCCCAGAAAGGCCAGCGCGGCGGGGATGGCGACACCGATAACCTCGTCTGAATGATCAGGAGGTTCGGGATCGTCCAGATCGAAGGCTTCCTGGCTGACTGCCAGCAGGTTGGCGCCGAATGTCTGGGTGCGCTCGACCATTTCGATCAACATGAAAAAGGCCCCCAGGGCGAGTACCGAGTTGATCAAATAAAACAAGGCGGGGCCGGTCAGCGTGACACCCGGCATGCCCAGCGCCGCCAGCAAGGTGCCCGATGAAATGATGATGCAATATCCAGCCAGGCGTCCTATTTGTTGTGCCGCCAATAGCCCCACGGTGCCAAAGAGCAGGGTGAGCAAGCCCACAGGAAACATCCAGTCGCCGCCGAACGCGGCGGGCGCTCCGGTGGGCAGCAGCAAAGAGCCGAGTCGCAGCAAGGCATAAATGCCTACTTTGGTCATGATCGCAAAAAGGGCGGCCACGGGTGCGCATGCGTTGGCATACGCGGCAGGAAGCCAGAAATTCAGGGGCCATGCCGCCGCCTTGATGAGAAATGCCATGCCGAGGATCGCCGCTCCGACTTCAAAGAGGCGTCGGTTCGGCCCTGCCAGCCGGCCGGCCTGTACCGCCAGGTCCGCCATATTCAGCGTGCCCGTGACGCCGTATATCAGGGCAATTGCGATCAGCAGCATGAGCGAAGCCACGAGATTGACCGCGATATAGTGCAGGCCGGCCGTTACGCGGGCCGTCCCGGATCCGTGCAGAATCAATCCGTAAGAGGCTGCCAGCAATACTTCGAAAAAAACGAACAGATTGAATAGGTCGCCCGTCAGGAAGGCGCCATTCAACCCCATCAGCAGAAACTGGAACAGGGGATGAAAATGCACGCCCGCACGGTCCCAGCGGACACTGGAATAAACCAGCGTAGCGGTTCCCAGCACGGCGCTCAGGGTAAGCATGATGGCTGCAAGCCTGTCGACGACCACAACGATGCCGAATTGCGCGGGCCAGTCGCCAAGCAGATACACGCCTATGCCGTCGGGCCACAGATTCGGTACGGCTCCGGCCGTCAGGCATAAAAGTCCCACGGCTGCCGCGAGCTGGATCAGGACCGATACCAGGCCTATGCCGAGTCGCGTCAGGCGCCGGGTTTCCTTGAACAGCAGCATGAGAGCGCCGGCCATGAGCGGGACGGCGACAGGGAAAATAGGCAAGTGCTGCAGCCAGCCATTCATGGTGGCGGCTCCCTGCCATCGACATGATCGGTCCCGGTCAGGCCGCGCGAAGCCAGCAGGACAACCAGGAACAGGGCGGTGGTGGCGAATCCGATAACAATGGCCGTTAGAATCAGAGCCTGCGGCACAGGGTCGGCATAAAGGCTTGGGTCGACCCCCTTGCCGGCATCGATGACCGGCAGTTTGCCCTGGCTTAGTCGACCCATGCTGAATATGAAAAGATTGACCGCGTAAGAAAGCAGGGACAGGCCCATGATGACCTGGAAGGTACGGGGACGCAGCAGCAGCCAGATCCCCGAGCCCGCCAGCGCGCCTATGGCCAATGCGATAACGATTTCCATCACACAGCCCCCGCGCCGGGCGGCGCAATTTGCCTGCCGGGCGCTGCCGGCTTGCGGTGGAACCGCAGCGATTGATGGGCCAGCACCAGCAGGATCAGAACAGTGGCTCCGATCACGAGCATGTATACCCCGATATCGAAAAACAGAACGGTGGATAAATGTATGTGCCCGATGAGCGGCAGCAGCAGCTCCCATGAACGCGCCGAAAGAAAGGGCCGCATGGACCACCAGGCGGACATGGCCGCCGCCCCGGCGGTCAGCAGGCCCACGGCAATCCAGTATTGCGGGTGTATGCGTGTGCGCGACTCCACCCACAGGACCCCGCCGACCATGTATTGCAAAATGATGGCTGTGGCCATGATGAGCCCACCCACGAACCCGCCTCCGGGCAGATTGTGCCCGCGAAGCAGGAAAAAGAAAGAAATCAGGCCGGCTATGGGCAAGAGCAATCGCACGAGCACGGCGGGTATCTTCAAAGCTCCCTGGGGAATCGGCGCTTCGGGATCCGGCTCGGTCGGCGCGGTTCCTTCCTGATTTTGCTGCTGCGGCATGTCTATGCTCTCAGGTGGCGGACGGAAACGCCGAAGCAGTGCATAGACGGTCAAGGCCACGATGCCCAGCACGGTAATTTCGCCCAAGGTGTCGAATCCGCGGAAATCCACCAGAATCACGTTGACGACATTCGTGCCGCCGCCTTCGGGCAAGGCTTTGTTCAGGAAATAGGCTGCCGTGGTGCTGGTTGCGGTGCGGGTCATGACTGCATAGGCCAGGGCCGCCAGGCCGGCCCCGCCCAGTAGTGCAATCATCAAATCCCGAAAACGGCGCCAGCGGGCATGCGGCGCTATTTTTGCCGGCGTACCGCTTTCTTCGATGCGGCGCGGCAGCCAGCGCAAGCCCAGCAGGATCAGTACCGTCGTGACGACTTCGACGGCCAGTTGAGTCAGCGCAAGATCGGGGGCCGAATACCAGACAAAAGTCAGGCTGGTGATGAGGCCCGCGCCCCCCGCCAGCGCCAGGGACGCGGGGCGGTGGTATTTTGCCTGGCGGGCTGCACCGATTGCGCAGGCGGCGCCGACCACCCACATCAGGGCAAAGGCAGGATCGATGGGCGTTGCTATTTCCGGCCTTAACCATGTTTGCCCAAGCAGCGGCAAAAGGGCGACGCAGAAGGTGGCGACGATGACCAGCAGGAGTTGGGGCTGGAGGTAGGGCGAGTAGATCCAGTTCATCACGGCATTGGCCGATTCGCCCAGGCGTTCCATCAGGGTTTCGTAGATGTGCCGGCCGTCGATGCGATGGATGAGCGGCGTTTTTCCTGGCCGGGCTTGCAATCTGGCGCCGAGCAGCCACAGCAAGGCCACCCCTCCGGCCAGAGCCAGGAAGCTCATGGCCAGCGGCAGATTGAATCCGTGCCAGATGGCCAGGTCGTAACGAGGAGTCTCTTGTCCAAGAATCGACCACACTGCCGCGTGCAGCAAAGGCCCCAGCGTCTTGCCGGGTAGCATTCCCACAAGAAGGCAGGCCAATACCAGCAAGGCGCTGGGCAGCAGCATCCAGCGCGGCGGTTCGTGAGGCGCATGCGGCAAATCGACTGCCGGCGGCCCAAAGAAAACCTGGGCGATGAAACGGATGGAATAGGCGACGCTGAATGCGCCGGCAATGACCGCGGCAATGGGCAGGCCGAATTGCCTGATCCAGTCGCCGCTGATGAAGACCGTTTCGGCGAAGAACATTTCCTTGGAGATGAATCCGTTAAGCAGCGGCACGCCCGCCATGGAGGCGGCCGCCACAATGGCCAGTGTGGCGGTGATCGGCATGCTGCGATACAGGCCCGACAGGCGGCCCAGATCGCGCGTGCCGGTTTCGTGGTCGACAATGCCGGCGGCCATGAACAGGGACGCCTTGAATGTGGCGTGATTGACCATGTGAAAAATGGCCGCCACCAGCGCCAGCTTGCTGTTCATGCCCAATAGCAGGGTGATCAGGCCCAGGTGGCTGATAGTGGAGTAGGCCAGTACGCCCTTCATGTCCTGCTGGAAGGTAGCGGCATAGGCACCCAGGACCAAAGAGAACAGGCCGGCTCCGCCTATGATCCAGAACCATTCTTCGGTGCCGGAAAGGACGGGCCAGAAACGCGCCAGTATAAATACGCCTGCCTTCACCATAGTGGCCGAATGCAGATAGGCCGATACGGGAGTGGGGGCCGCCATGGCATTGGGCAGCCAGATATGGAAGGGAAATTGGGCGCTTTTGCTTAAGGCTCCCAGCGCAATCAGAATCAGTATCGTCGAATACCATGGATGGTGCCTCACCAGATCGCCCGACGCCAGCACTTGATCGAGATCGTAGCTGCCGGCGATATGACCCAGCATAAGGACGCCGGCCAGCAGGCACAGGCCCCCGCCTGCCGTAATGGTGAAGGCCATGCGCGCGCCGCGCCGCGCGTCGAGCCGGTGATGCCAATAGGCAATCAACATGAATGAAGACAGGCTGGTCAGTTCCCAGAATATGACCAGTTGCACGAGATTGCCCGATAGCACCAGGCCCAGCATCGAGCCCATGAATATCAGGAAAAAAGAGAAAAAACGCGGTACCGGGTCTTGGGGAGACAGGTAATAGCGGGCATACAGCACGACCAAGGCGCCCATGGTGGTGATGAGCAGGGCGAATAGCCAGGCATAACCGTCGAGGCGCAGCACGATGTCGATGCCCTGGGCGGGAATCCAGGGGATAACGAATTTCACAACGCCGCCTTGGGCGATCTGCGGAAATTCAAAGGCGACCAATGCGGCGCAAACGAGAGCGACTGAGCCAGCCAGCCAGGCCTCCAGATTGCGCGCATTGGATGGCAGCAGGGCTGCCACCAGGCTGCCCGCGAAGGGCAAGGCGAGAATAAAAATCAGCGACATCTATGCTTACAAAAGTCTGAATTAATCAGGCTCAATAGTACGATATCTTGGCTCCGTTTCTGGGGCCTGCCGGTAATTCTTCTCGTATTGTCGCGTCGAGGCGCTCCTGAAAGACAGTTCACGGCAGTTCCGCGAACCGTTGGATATGCTATTGGCCGGCCGGCACTGTTATGGTGGTTTCTCTAAGAATGCCGCCGCTGTCGACACTGCCTTTGGTGACGGTGTCCTGGCCGGACATTTGCATCATGCAATCCTGCTGCTGTTGGCCGCTAGGCAGGGACTTGCAGCGATTGCTTGCGTCCTGCTGGTAATTTTCGTTGCCCATAACCAGGCGATTGCGCAAGGCCTCTTCGCGCGCGGCACCGGCTTCCCTGAGGCAGGTGGCCCGGCCTTGGGTGGACTGGCCGCTATTGCAATGTGCGACATCGGCCCGGTATTGCGCCTGAATGTCGGCACTGGATTTATTGCCCGCCGCCAGAGCAACTGATGAAAACAACCCTGCTGTCATCGCACACGCAGCCAGGGTTTGACAGGTAAATTTCGTTAAACGAAAAGTCATGGTTTCACCTTTTAAGTGTTGTAGAAGCTGAATGGTACTAGCTGGTCTAGTATAAAGCCATTTGTTGCGCATGGCTTAATGGATTGTCTAGCCAGGGTAGAAACATTTGTCGGGACGGGGGGCTGCGCATTCCCGCCGAAAGCCGGAAATCTGGCCGGCGCGCCGCAGGCAGGCCGGATTCGTCGGGCCAATGCCGGTATTCGAGATTGGGTCTTGTGATGGAGCTTATGCGATTATTCCGATGCCATGGTTATCGACATCCTGGTTTCTATAGTTCTATTTATAGAACAATGTGTGGGGATTTTGCCATCTATTCAAGAAGTCGTTCTATTCTTATGATGGATGTATCGAGACAGGCCTTTTATGGTTAAGGCGTCGAACTGGAGAGCAGATATGAAAAAAGTGTCAGGTATTTACGGTAATCCCCGTTCGCACTGGGTGGGTGATGGTTTTCCCGTGCGCACGCTTTTTGCCTATGACTCGCTGGGAAAGCAGGCCAGCCCGTTTCTCATGCTGGATTATGCCGGGCCGGCCGAGTTTGCTCCGGCCGCTGCACCTCGTGGCGTGGGGCAACATCCCCATCGCGGTTTCGAGACAGTCACCATTGTCTACAAGGGCGAGGTTGAGCACCGCGATTCAACAGGCAATGGCGGCGTGATCGGCCCGGGCGACGTGCAATGGATGACGGCGGCGTCCGGCATTCTTCATGAGGAGTTTCACTCCACAGAGTTCACTCGCAAGGGCGGAACGCTGGAAATGGTGCAGTTGTGGGTCAATCTGCCTGCGAAAGACAAAATGGCGGCTCCGGGCTACCAGGGAATACTTGATCGCGATATTCCGCTAGTGAATTTGCCCGAAGGCGCGGGAACCGTGCGCGTAATCGCCGGCGACTATCAGGGTAGCAAAGGGCCGGCGCACACTTTCACGCCAATGAATGTCTGGGATATGCGTTTGCTTGAAGGGCGCAGCGTTACGCTGAATGTGCCGGACGGCCATGTTGCGGCTGTGGTCGTGCTGCACGGTACCGTGCAGGTCAATGGCAAGCATGTGGCCCGCGAGGCGCAGATGGTGTTGTTCGATCGTGCCGGCGCCGAGTTGTCGATTGAGGCCAACAGCGACGCCTGCATGCTGTTGCTCAGCGGCGAACCGATAGACGAGCCCATTTTTGGCCATGGCCCATTTGTCATGAATACGCGCGATGAAATCGTTCAGGCGATCGAGGATTTCAATAGCGGGCGTTTTGGCCAGATGGCGGCCTGAACAGGTATTTGCTTTGTGTGAATCGAACGCCCTCGACCTTCCGGGGGGGGCGTTCGACAGCGCGCGGCGCGGACTGATCAGCGTGTTACCAGGAAGTCGATCACGATTTCGCCCGGCTCGCGCGACACATAGCTGATCTGTACCTTGTCGCCGAAATGGCTTTCAATCTGCGACAGCAGCGGCAGTGGGTTGTGGTCGTTGCAAAAACGCATGGTTTCACCCGGGCCCAAGGCCGATAGGGCGCCGAAAATTGCGGCATGACGAAATCGCTTGGCAACGCCGCGCGCGTCAAAGGGGTATAGGTTTTCTGCGAACACGGGAATAGCGGAATCATTTGCCACGATGGATGTCCTTGAACAGGTTGAAAGGCATGAGAGTTTTTATTATAGGTAGCCGAACCCTTGGACGCGGCCTGAACCACATTGTCAATAAGGGTTAGAGGGCTGCTGTGCGGGGCAGTGCGGGAGGCCTATTTCACGGCGCCGACGGTAAATCCTGCGACGAAACGGTCCACGAAGAAGTTATACAGTACGGCAATAGGTATGCTGACGATCAGGCACGCTCCCATAAGCGATCCCCAGAAATAGACATCACCGCGCACCAGAAAAGTGGGCACACCCACGCTGACCGTGTAATTGGACGAGCTGGTTATGAAGGTCAGCGCGTAGATGAATTCCTGCATGACCAGGGTGAGGGTGAAAATCACCACCGTCAATATCCCTGCCGACGATAGCGGCACCACAACTTTCAGGAACGCGCCAAAACGGCTCAGGCCATCCATCATGGCGGCCTCTTCGATGTCGTGCGGAACCGCCTTGAAAAATCCCATCATCAGCCAGGTGCAGAAAGGCACTGTGAAGCTGGGGTAGACCAGAACCAGCGACCAGAGCGAATCCTGCAGGCCAAGCGCTCCGACGATGCGCGAAAATGGAATGAACAGTATGGTGGGCGGTATCAGGTAGGTCAGGAAAATGCCGATGGCCATTTGCCTGCCCCAGCGTCCGGACAGGCGTGCCAGGCTGTAGCCCGCGGGCACCGCCAGCACCAGGGTAATGATCACTACCAGAACGCCGACCAGCAGGGTGTTGAGTATCCAGCGCACGTATTGCGTGTCGAACAGCAGCACTCGCAGATTGTCCAGGGTCGGAGCGCTATTGAAGATGAACGGGTTGTTGGCCGTATTGACCAGGTCCAGCGTGCTTTTGAATGTGGTGATCAACATCCAGTAGAAGGGAAATGCGGTAAACGCCACAAAGGCGGCAATGATGCCGAAATGGCCTGCTCGGGCACCCCAGCGTTTTGCGTGGATCACAGTCATGGCCATATCAACTTACCTCGGTGCGGCGCGCTATGGTCAGCAACAGCACGACGACGGCCACCAGCAAAGGAAAGAGGAACAGCGATATGGCCGCGCCTTCGGCCAGGTCGCCGCCCTGTATTCCGCTGAAAAAGGCCAGGCTGGCCAGGACCTGGGTGGTGTCGTAGGGGCCGCCGCGGGTCAGGACATAAATGATGATCATGTCGGTAAATGTGAATACGATCCCGAACAGCAGGGCCACCAGCATGACGGGCATGACCAGCGGGATGTTGATGCGAAACAGATGCCGCCAGAAGCCTGCCCCGTCCATGGCTGCGGCATCGTGTATATCTTGAGGAATGCCGCTCAGGCCGGCCAGAATAATCACAGTCGCAAGAGGCAGCAGGCGCCAGACATCCACCATGACGATCGAGATCATGGCCAGGTCTGGCTGGCCCAGCCAGATGGGCCACGCGTTCGGACTCAGCAGGCCGGTCATTTGCAGAGTCCGGTTGATGACGCTGTAGACCGGGTCGAAGATCCAGAGCCATCCGATGGTTCCCAGCGAAATCGGAGCCACCCAGGGAAGCAGGATCAACAGCCTCACCAGCCATTTGCCGCGAAAGTCGCGGTACAAGGCCATGGCCAGAATCTTGGCCAGGATCACGACCAGCAATTGCGAGGCCAGGGTGAATACCAGCGTGTTGCGCATCGAGCGCCAGAAGGTGTCGCTGTCCATGACGCGCCGGAAGTTTTCCAGGCCGACAAAATGCAGCGCGTGGGTGCCGACTGTGGCGTCCGACAGGCTGTAGTAAATCGACAGCAGGAATGGGAAACCGACCAGCAGCGTAATGTAGACGATTGCAGGAGCAAGCATGCAGCGGCCCAGCCATTTGTCGTCTTCGAGCAGATGGCGTTTTATGCGCGGCGCGGGCATGGCGTGGGCCTGGTTCATGCCGGATTTTCTCCCAGGTTCAGTCCCGATTTCGGGTCGAACCATCGCAGGTCCCGGCGGCGCACGGCGAATGTGTAGCGCGCGCCAGCCTCGACCGAGGTCTCGACTGTGCAGGGGATGCGTGAAATGACTTTGACCTGGGGCAGAGGCGAATCCAGTACGCCGTAGACCAAACGGTCCGAGCCCAGGTTTTCTATGCGGGTGACATGCAATGGAAACGTGTTTGTGGCTGCGTCGACCGGGTAGGCCTCGCGTGGCAGGAAGTGTTCAGGACGAAAGCCGGTCGTCGGCTTGTCGGCTTCGGTTATCAGGTTCATGGGCGGCGAGCCGATAAAGGTCGCGACAAAGGTGTTGGCGGGATGTTCGTAGACATCATGCGGAGAGCCGAGCTGGAGAATGCGGCCATGATCCAGAATGGCAATGCGGTCGCCCAGGCCCAGCGCTTCCGTCTGGTCGTGAGTGACATAGATGGTGGTCGTTTTCAGCCTGCGTTGAAACTGCTGCAGTTCGTCGCGCGCCGAGATCCGTAATTTCGCGTCCAGATTGGACAGGGGTTCATCCAGCAGAAAGACCACGGGTTCGCGTACCACCGCGCGCGCCAGCGCGACCCGCTGGCGTTCTCCGCCGGATAATTGACGCGGTTTGCGCAAGAGCAAGTGGCTGATGCCGAACATGCTTGCCGCCTGTTCGACTTTGCCGTTGATGGTGTCGCGTGGCGCACCTTGTGCCTGCAGGGGAAAGGCGATATTGCGGTACACGGTAAGGTGCGGGTACAGTGCATAGCTTTGAAATACCATGGCCATGTTGCGGGCTCTGGGCGGCAAGTCGGTGACATTGCATTCATTGACCAGAATATCGCCGGACGTGGGGGTCTCCAGCCCGGCGATCATGCGCAGCAGCGTCGTTTTTCCCGATCCCGACGGCCCCAGCAGCACCAGGAATTCGGCTTCGCGTACCGCAAGGTCAATGCTGTCGACGGCATTGCCGCCATCGAAGCGTTTGGAGAGCGAGCGGGTTTCTACAGTGGCCATTATTCTTGGTTCTCGCGTAGGCGTTCAGGCTTGAGCTAAAGCCTTGGCCCCATCGGCGCGCTTGCTCACACCATGCCGCGCTCGTGCCATTTGGCGAATATGCGCTTGCAGCTTGCTTCGGCCTGCTTCAAGGCATTCTCGGGTGTTTCGTTCCCGGTGGCCGCCTTTGCGAACATGGTATTGAGCACCCAGGTATTGAAAATCTCGTCCGTAGCCGCATTGGCATATCCCGGATAACCTACATTGGTGGCCTGATGCATCAGTGTGCCCAGTATTTTGTATTTGTCGTGGGGTTGGGCTTTGGGGTCGTCGGCAATCAGTTTTTCGAGATCCGGCACGGTACTGGGAAAACTGGGAAAATTGTAAAACTGGCTTCCTAGAAAGCCTTGCCGGAAATTGTCGATGTAGTCCACCAGAAATTTCTTGGCCCCGTCGATATTCTCGGCGAATTTCCAGATCACATAGCAATCCATGACGTGTTCCATGCCGATACGCCGTCCCGGGCCTTGCAGGGCTTGCGTCAGCTGGATTTTCGGCGTGATCGGGATGTTCTTGTTTTCACCTTCCCGGGTTACCGAAATAGCGTTGAGGCAGAGCGAGATTTTGCCAGCCAGCATGGCGCGGTTGTTGGAAGAGGCATCCCAGGCCAGGACCTGGGCGGTCATCGTGTCGTGATACAAGGCCTTGACGAACTTGATCGCTTCCAGGGTCTGCTTGGAGTTCAGTATCACCGTGCCATGTTCATCCTGTACGGATCCGCCGAAGGCGAACAGCACAGTGCGCATTGCCATCGCGGTATCGAGCTCGGCCGATAGGCCGATTCCAACGGGGATATTGTGCTTCTGCTTGATCTTGCGTCCGGCGGTCAATACATCATCCCAGCTGTTCGGGGCTGCCATGCCGACATCGTCCCACAGGTCCTTGCGGTAATTGACCGGGTCGGGTACGAAACTGTCGGAAAAAGCAAAATATTTTTTGGTCTTCGGGTTGTAGGTGCTCTTGACGGCCAGGTCCACCGGTTTGCCGTGTTTGCGTTCGCATTCCTCGTAGATTTCCCGATGATCGATGACCTGGTCTTCATAGACAGGCGGTGGCGACAGGAACATGAACAGGTCATGCCCTTTTTGCGCCGACACTTCCGCCGCTGCGCGGGTGCTCAATGCCGGGATGCCAACGTGATCCACAATGACACTGGTATCGTTTTTTTGACCCCACTCCTTCACGTAGGTGTTGTCGAACCACTGATCGTAAGCGGGCACGAAGTGATTCCACTGAAGTATTTTCAGGCTGCGGTTTGCCGCATAAGTCTTGTTGATGAAAAAGAAGGGACCGATGCTGGTAGCCAATCCGGCCGCGCCCACGGCCTGGAGAATGTGTCGCCTATGCAAATTGGTCCGGACAGGCTGGGCAGAGGTATTCTGTCGTGTACAGCCTTTTTGTGTATCGTTAGCCATGGCTGTCTCCTAAGTAAAGAGATGCAGGCTTCGTCATGAGGGGAGCGGCGATGGCCCGCTTTCTTTATGTTAAAACTTTTACTTACACAAAGTAAATAAAAAGTAAATAGAAAATTCTATTTATTTCGTTATGAATCGTATCTGTTTTATATGAGATTGCTGGCAAGCGGCGGATTTGTCGAACCATCGCGGCAGCAGTCTCCGAAATTTTTCTTGATCGGCATAGCGCCAGGAGGGCATGGTGGGTATTGAATCAGTCAAGGCATTGGTTTTCGATACATTTGGCACGGTAGTGGATTGGCGCGCATCCATTGCCCGCGAAATGGCCGAATTCGGTGCGGCGAAGGGTATCCAGGCCGATTGGCTGGCCTTTGCCGACGCCTGGCGCGCGGGGTATGTGCCGGCCATGGATGGTGTGCGCAGCGGCAGGCGGGTTTGGGCAAATATCGATGTCCTGCACCGTGAGCGCTTGAATGAATTGCTTGGAGATTTTGGGCTTTCGGGCCTGTCCGAAACCGAAATACAGCATGTAAATAAAGTATGGCATCGGTTGAACCCCTGGCCGGACAGCGTGCCGGGGCTTACGCGCCTGAAGCGGCGTTATATTATCTCCACTTTTTCCAACGGCAGCGTTGCATGCCTGGTCGGTATGGCCAAACATGGCGAAATCCCCTGGGATGCCGTTTTTTCCGCCGATGTGGTGCGGCATTTCAAGCCTGATCCTGAAATCTATCTGGGCGTGCAAGCCTTTTTCGACCTGCGGCCGCACGAAGTCATGCTTGTGGCGGCCCATAACAACGACCTGCGGCATGGCCGCCTGCACGGCATGCGTACCGCCTACATCAACCGGCCAACGGAATATGGCCCGGATCAGAAAAAAGATCTGAATGCCGAAGAGGACTGGGACCTAGCCGTGGGCGGCATAGACCAGCTTGCGGATATATTGCTGGCAGGCGGCCATTGAGCAAGTAAAAAAACGGCACAGCGGCTTTAACTTGCCTGCATTATCAAAAAGCCGGGAGTGGTGCGGATCGTTGCCGCTTTGTCATGCGGCAACGATCCGAGGCTCGCCTGCGGCCATTGAGCCGATCACGGTCGCACGTTCAAAACCGTCGTTGTGGAATATATCCAGCACGTGGTTCACGGCCGAAGGCGTGCACGAAACCAGCAAGCCTCCCGAAGTTTGGGGGTCGGCCAGCAAGGTGCGGGCAGTGGCCGGCAGGCTCTTGTCCAGTTCGACGTCGCTGCCGTAGGATGCCCAATTGCGGCCTGACGCGCCGGTATATATACCGGCATCGACAAACTCACGCACGCCATCGAGCCAGGGCAGGTCGGCATAGCGAATGTGTGCCGTCAAGCCTGCGCCGCGGCACAGCTCCAGCAAGTGGCCCAGCAGCCCGAAGCCGGTGACGTCCGTCATGGCATGCACATCGGGCAGGGCGGCAAGCGGCGTGCCGGGCCGGTTCAATTGTGTGGTGGCGGCAATCATGGCTTCGTAGCCGGCCTTGCCGAGAAGATTTTTCTTCAGTGCCGCCGACAGTACGCCTACACCCAGGGGTTTGCCAAGTACCAGCACGTCGCCCGGACGAGCGCCGGTATTGCGGACGATCCGTTGCGGGTGCACCAGGCCGAGCGCGGCCAGCCCGTATATCGGTTCGACCGAATCTATCGAATGCCCGCCGGCTATCGGAATGCCCGCACTGGCGCAGATTGCCGAACCGCCTTCCAGTATGCGGGCTATCGTGTCGTGAGGCAGTACATTGATGGGCATGCCCACCAGGGCCAATGCAAGTATGGGTTTGCCGCCCATGGCATAGATGTCCGAGAGTGCGTTGGCGGCGGCAATCCGGCCGAAATCATAAGGATCGTCGACGATGGGCATGAAAAAATCGGTCGTTGCCACGATAGCCTGCTCGTCATTGAGACGATACACCGCCGCGTCGTCCGAGCTTTCCGTGCCTACCAGCAAATCGGGAAATCCCCGCAGGGCCGGCATGTTCTTGAGCAAGTCGGCCAGTACGCCCGGCGCAATCTTGCAGCCGCAGCCGCCTCCGTGAGACAGTTCGGTCAGGCGGGGGGGAATAGAGGTCGTGGTCATGGTGTGAGCTTTCCGCATGCAGCATCCGCGGGCGCGCAAGGCGTATCGCCCGCGTGGGCTGCCGTAATTTGTTGAAGTAGCAGCCGGGCCTGTGGCAGGCCGTCGACTCCATTGGGCCTGAAGATGAAAGGCAGCGCGCGGCTGATTTCCTGAAAATGCGCATGGCTGCTGCGCGCATAAGCGGGGTCGTAGTGCTGTTCCACCAGTTCGCCGAACAATTGCGCACGGGCGCCGCTGTCGATCAACTGATGCCAGTGCTGGATAGTCTGCTTGCTGTGCAGGCCGGCAAGCCGGTCCAGCAGTTGTTTGAAGTGTTCCGGCTCGTCGAACAGATGCGAGTAGTCCTGCAGCAGGAAGGTGATGCGGTCTTCAATGGATGCTTCAACTTCGATGCAGGCGCCGCGATGGATGGCGTCGAGCAGCGGCCGGGGCACGCTGATTACGCCGATACGGGAGCTTTCCGCTTCCACGAATACCGGCCGTGCGGGGTCGAAATGACTGAGGGCGGATGTCAAATCCGACTCGAAACGTTTTTGCGATGGCTGCTTGTGGCCTGGCAGCGCGCCCAGCAGCGAGCCGCGATGGCGAGACAGATGCTCCAGATCCAGCACTTGTTCGCCTGCCTGACCCAGCGCTTGCAGCAAGCGGGTCTTGCCCGTGCCGGTGTGTCCTGTAAGGACGCGGTACTGAAAGCGGGCCGGCAGGCTTTCCAGCGAATCGAGGACCCAGCGGCGATAGGTTTTATAGCCACCTTCGAGTTGCCGTGCCTGCCAGCCTATCATGTTGAACCAGGTCGTCATGGAACCGGAACGCTTGCCGCCGCGCCAGCAGTAGATCAGCGGACGCCACTGGCGCGGTTTGTCGGCAAACAGCGTTTCCAGATGGTGGCCTATATTTTTGGCGACCAGGGCGGCGCCCAGCCGCGTGGCTTCGAAGGGCGACACCTGCCGGTACATGGTGCCGATGACGACCCGCTCCTCGTTGCTCAATACCGGCGCGTTGATTGCGCCGGGTATGTGGTCGTCGGCATATTCCAGCGGTGTCCGGACATCGACGATTTCGTCGAAATCGGCGAGCCGGGACAGCGGGGCGAGCAGGGTTTTCAATTTGAAACTGCAAAGAAGGGGGCTTTGATGCCTTCGTCGGCGAACGTACGCCGGACTGACGGCCTGGCCGCAATCCGTTCCAGGTATTCGCCCAGGCGAGGGCGCTTGACTGCCGGATGGGACATTCCCCTGGTCCAGCGGCAGAGCATCATGAGGTAAATATCCGCTAGGCTGTAATTGTTTCCGGCGAGATAGTCGCGATTTTGCGAGGCCAGTTCGGCCTCGATGATGTCCAGCATTTGGCCGACCCTGGTTTCGGCATGCTGCTTGACCTGGGCTGCGCCCGCCGCATCATCGATCAGCCGCTCCGGATAGAAATAGCTGATCAATTCGGCCTGCAGGGTGGTGGCGAGATACATCAGCCACTTATAACATTCCGAGCGCTGCGCGCTGCCGGGCGGCGGCATCAGTTTTGCCTGCGGGTGATGGTCGGCCAGGTGCAAACAAATGGCGGCCGTCTCGTAAAGCACCAAATCGCCATCGATCAGCACAGGGATGCGCCCGCTTGGGTTGAGCTTCAGGTATTCCGGGCTTTTGTGCTGATTGTTGGCACGGTCGACAAACAGCAGCTCGTAGGGAGCACCGATTTCTTCAAGCACTACATGGGGCGCCAGGCTGGCGTTTCCCGGATGGTAATAAAGCTGATACATGTGTCGGGTCTTTGTTCTCGTGTCGATGGGGCGTGTCGTGCCTGGCGGATCTGCTTATAGCGCTTTCCGGTATATAACGAATCCGGGTTTTTCGGCAAGCGCATCATACAGCTTCATTGCCCTTGCATTGGTTTCGTGCGTCTGCCAGTACACGCGCGTCGATCCCGCCGCTTTTGCGCGATCGTAGACCGCGTTGATCAATGCTCGCCCGATTCCTTTGCCTCGCGCGCCTTCGGCCGTGAATAAATCCTGCAGATAGCACGTTGGTTCTATTGTGATCGTATTTCGATGGAACAGATAATGAACCAGGCCAAGCAGCGAGCCGTTGCATTCCGCGACCAGTGCGTGCATGGGCTCGTAGGCGTCGAAAAAGCGCGACCAGGTCATTCGGCTGACATGCGCGGCCAGAGCGGTGGGGCCGGCGCGTCCGTAGAATGCGTTATAGCCGTCCCAGAGTTCCGACCAGGCGGGGAAATCGGATGCGAGGACGGGCCGGACATGAATCGTGTCTGACATGGTGCTTACTCCCAATGTTGAATCCGGGCCCGGCGCGGGCAAGCGGGATACTGCAAGTGTCTGGCTTCACGCAAGGGATAGGTGCCGGACATGTGCGGTCCTCAGGTCCGGGCGGTAGTTTGCAATGTGGCGCTTGCAACGGCGGCGGCGATAAGCAGGGTTCCGCTGGTTTTGTTGATGGCGCTGATCGTTTTGGCGTTGTGCATGAAGCGGCGCGCGCGCGTGGCGATGAATGTGTAGGTGATCAACGAGCAGAAGGCCAGTGTCAGGAATGTCGCTTCGGTGATCAGCAGTTGTGGCAGAAAGGCGCTGCGGTGGTCGAAAAACTGGGGCAGGAAGGCGATGAAGAAAGTGACGGACTTCGGGTTCAGTGCCGTTACTATCCATCCGTGGCCGAACATTCTGGCGCTAGAGCTTGCTTCGGTGCAGGGCCGGGCCTCGAGTGTGCCGCTGGCCTTCCAGAGTTTGAGTCCCAGCCAGGCCAGGTATGCGGCACCGGTCCATTTCAGAACGGTGAACAGAGTCGCGGAGGCCGCGAGCAAGGCTCCCACGCCAAGCAGCGACAAGGTCATGGCGGTTACGTCGCCCAGCAGGATGCCCGCAACCAGAGGCAGCACTGGCCGCCATCCCTGGCCGAGCGCGTACGAAACCATCAGCAGTACGGTGGGCCCCGGGATAAAGAGCAGGACGGCGGAGGTGGCCGCCAGTGCCAGCCAGGTTTCCAGAATCATGCTTGCGCCACCTGGCCGCGAAGTAAAAATTCCATCAGGGCTTTTTGCACATGCAAGCGGTTTTCGGCTTCGTCCCAAACCACGCTTTGAGGCCCGTCGATGACGTCGCCCGTTACTTCTTCGCCGCGGTGGGCCGGCAGGCAGTGCATGAAGACGGCTTGCGGGTCGGCCTGGGACATCATGTCGGCATCGACACACCAGTCGGCGAAGGCGAGGCGGCGTTCTTCGTTCTCGTTTTCGTAGCCCATGCTGGTCCACACGTCGGTGGTGACCAAGTGCGCGCCACGGCAGGCTTCCATAGGGTCGTTGAATTCACGCAGTATGGCATCGGATGGCTGCCCTATGCGTTCGGGATCCAGCCGATAGCCGCTGGGGGCCGAGACATGCAGGCGAAAGCCGAGTATTTCGGCGGCCTGCAGCCACGTGTAGGCCATATTGTTGGCGTCGCCGATCCAGGCCACGACCTTGTTTTCGATCGAGCCCTGGTGTTCGATAAAGGTAAAAATATCGGCCAGGATCTGGCAGGGATGGTATTCGTTGGTCAGGCCGTTGATGACAGGCACGCGGGAATGAGATGCAAAGCGTTCGATGCGGGTTTGTTCGAAGGTGCGGATCATGATCAGATCGACCATGCGTGAAATAACCCTTGCGGTGTCCTCGATAGGCTCGGCGCGCCCTAGTTGCGAGTCGCCGGTGGTCAGGTGTATGACTGAGCCTCCCAGTTGGTACATGCCGGCTTCGAAGGAGACGCGCGTGCGGGTGCTGGCCTTTTCAAACACCATGGCCAGATTCCGGTCGTGCAGAGTATGGTGCGGCTCGTATCGTTTGAATTTGTCTTTGATGAGGCGGGCGCGATTCAGCACGTAGTGAATTTCATCTTTGGAAAGATCGCGAAATTGCAGAAAATGTCTGAGAGGACCTGTTTGTGGTGTAACGAAAGACATGTTGAACCCTGGGAGAAAAAACCTATGCCGGCGTTCCATGCGGGAATGCCCATAAAAGTTTATCGTCGGAAAGTATCAATCATATACAATCCGCAGCGCAGGGGAAATTCGGTACGCTTAAATTGGGTACAATCCGTCCGCGGAAGTCTATGACAGCTATTGTGCAACAATTCATTATTCACGGCATTACTCTGACTGGTCAATCTTTTCGTCCCAGCGACTGGGCCGAACGCTTGGCCGGCGTGTTGTCGCAGTTTCGCCCGGCCGGCTGCGCGGGGGGGCACCTGACTTATTCGCCCTACGCCTTGCCGACATTGATCGACGGCGTGCGCTGTGTGGTGGTCGATCTGCGCCTGCGCGAACTCGAGCCCCTGGCGTGGAAATTCGCCTGCGAATTTGCGCAGGATAACCAGTTGCAGACCAGCGAAAAACAGATCCAGGAGCCTCCTTCGGCGCAATAGGGGCGCGGCTCGCGGCAAGACATGCCGCCTGGCCGGACTATCCGTTGCGCGGCCGTCGCCTCCAGGGCAGAACATTCAAGGCAAAAAAAAGACGCCGGAGCGTCTTTTTTTCTGTCGAGCGGAAACTCGGCCAGTATGCTTTGCTTTTTAAACCGGAAACCGATCAGGCCAGCGCTTTAACAGCGGCTGCAAGCCGGCTCTTGTGGCGAGCAGCCTTGTTTTTGTGAATGATGTTCTTGTCGGCAATGCGATCGATAACGCTGCTGGCTTTCTGGAAAACCTCGCCGGCAACGGCTTTGTCGCCCGCGGCAATGGCTTGACGCACACGCTTGATCGAGGTGCGCAGCATGGAACGCAGGCTGGCGTTGTGTTTGTTGCGCTCAACCGATTGGCGGGCACGCTTACGAGCTTGGGCAGTATTGGCCATATTGTTACTTACTTAAATATTGGTTTAATTCAGCAAAGACAGCTATTATATATGAGCAGGCTTTTTATGTAAAGCAGCACATAAGCACAGGCTACCGATGCCGCCGTGTAAAATCGCGCGGTCGAAAGCCGCATGCCAGCAAGGTTCCAAAATATAGCAGGCCGCTGCCGAGCAAGACCCCGGCCAGCCAGAGTACCCTGCGCCCCGGGTGGGGGGCCAGGGCGACCCAGTCGATGCTGTGATTGACGACGAGCAGACCCGCAGTCAGGGCGGCCAGGGCTGGAATTATTCTCAGCGCAAAACGGCCCCAGCCCCTGCCGGGCTGATACACCTTGCGACGATGCAAAATGACGAGCAGGCACAGGGCGTTGACGGTGGCTCCCAGGCCTATCGACAGGGCCAGCCCGGCATGCGCCAGCCGCGGTACAAAAATCAGGTTGAAAATCTGGGTCAGGACCAGTACGAATACGGCAATCTTGACGGGGGTGCGTATGTCTTGCTTGGCGTAAAAACCCGGGGCCAGGATCTTGATTGACAGCAGTCCGATCAGGCCCACGGAGTAGGCCATGACGGCCATGCGTGTTTGCAGGACGTCGTGGCCGTTGAAGGCCCCGTAATTGAACAGGGTGGCAACCAGTCCATCGGAAAGCAGCGCCATGCCCAGGGCCGCAGGCAGGCCCAGCAGCAATACCAGGCGCAAGCCCCAGTCGAGCAGGGCGCTATAGCCCAGATGATCCTGCCGGGCATGGGCTGCCGACAAACTGGGCAGCAGGACCGTGCCCAGGGCCACGCCCAGCAGCGCCGTTGGAAATTCCATCAGGCGATCGGCAAACGATAACCAGGTAACGCTTCCCGGCGTGAGCCAGGTGGCGATATTGGTATTGATCAACAGGGAAACCTGCGCCACCGAGACGCCGAGGACAGCGGGCAGCATTTGCCGCATGATGCGCTTGACCACAGGGTCCCGCCAGGCTTGCCGTACCCTGGGTGTATAGCGCGGCAACAGGCCTAGCCTGGCCAGGGCCACCCATTGCACGAGCAATTGGGCCAGGCCGCCGATCATGACTCCGGCGGCCAGGGCATAGATGGGGATGTCGAAGTATGGGGTCAAAAACAGGCTGGCCCCTATCATCGCGAAGTTCAGCAGGACCGGCGTAAACGCGGGTACGGCAAAACGGCTCCAGGTGTTGAGCACGCCCGAGGCGAACGCCACCAGCGACATGCACACAATGTAGGGGAACATCAGCCGGGTCA
The DNA here is from genome assembly GCF_021266465.1 of Paralcaligenes sp. KSB-10. NCBI lineage: Bacteria > Pseudomonadati > Pseudomonadota > Betaproteobacteria > Burkholderiales > Alcaligenaceae > Paralcaligenes > Paralcaligenes sp. KSB-10. The sequence continues at coordinate 173,682 of NZ_CP089848.1, forward strand.
TCCAGACCGCGGCCTGAAATTCGGTTTGCCGCGCCGCGCCGCGCATGCCGCTGGCCATGGCACTGACAACCCAGGGGGCGCCAACTATACCGAGCAGGGTAACCGCCATCAGCGCAACGGTGAGCAGCAAGGCGACACGATCAAGCAGAACGCGTACCTGTTCGTGCGAGTTTTTGTTGCGTGCCTGGCCGAGGATGGGGACAAAGGCCTGCGAGAACGCTCCTTCGGCGAAGAGGCGTCGCAGCAGATTGGGAATGCGAAACGCGACCCAGAAGGCGTCGGTGAGCGGGCCGGCCCCGAAAGCACTGGCGATCAATACATCACGGATCAGGCCGGTGATCCGTGAAAACAGGGTAAAGCTGCTAACTGTGGCGGCTGACCGGAGCAGGCTCATGAAAAGATGGCCCGATTATTTGGGGGCCATGCGAATCGCGCCATCGAGACGGATTGTCTCTCCGTTGAGCATATCGTTGGTGATGATGCTGTTGACCAGCTTGGCGTAATCTTCGGGCCGGCCCAAACGGGCGGGGAAAGGGATGCTGGCGGCCAGCGAGTCCTGGACTTCCTGAGGCATGCCGAAAATCATGGGGGTACCGAAAATACCCGGTGCGATGGTGCAGCATCGTATGCCCGCCTTGGACAGGTCGCGAGCGACCGGCAAGGTCATCCCCACGACTCCGGCCTTGGACGCGGCATAGGCAGCCTGGCCTATTTGCCCGTCGTAGGCCGCGACCGAGGCGGTATTGATCAGCACGCCACGCTCGCCGGTGGGTTCGGGCGTGTTCTCGCTCATGGCGGCGGCGGCCAGGCGCGACATATTGAACGTGCCGACAAGATTGATCATGACCACTTTTTGAAACAGATCGAGAGGGTGCGGGCCATTTTTACCGACTATGCGCGAGGCCGGGGCGACGCCCGCGCAATTGATCAGGCCAAAAATGGAGCCGAGCTTTTGGGCCGCGGCAATGGCGGCCTGCCCATCGGCTTCCTGGGTAACATCGCAGTGTACGTAGACCTGACCCAGTTCAGCGGCAAGTTTTTGGCCCGCCTCGTCTTGCAAGTCGGCCAGCACGACGCGGGCGCCTTCGGCCACCAGCATCCGGGCGGTGCCGGCGCCCAGCCCGGATGCTCCGCCCGTTACGATGAATACTTTATTTTTGATTTCCATGAGTTCGTCTCTGTTTTTGTGTCTGTAGTCTGTCTGCGGTTGCCAGGCCCGCTAGGCGATGGGTTGTGGTTGCGACTGCAGGGCCTCGAAGACCCGCGCCCTGATTTCGTCGACGCTGCCCAAGCCGGAAATTTGCCGGAATGCGGGCGCCGCGGCCGCGCCGCTGCGGGCCCAGGAAGAGTAGTACTCGACCAGAGGCCGTGTCTGTTCGCGATAAACAGCGAGACGATGACGCACGGTTTCTTCGCGATCATCGTCGCGCTGCACCAGCGGTTCGCCGCTTATGTCGTCGATTCCCGGCGTCTTGGGCGGGTTGAAAAGGATGTGATAGCTGCGTCCGCTGGCCGGGTGTACGCGTCGCCCGCTCATGCGTTCGATGATATTTTCTTCGGGAACCACCATTTCGACAACGTAGTCGAGCGCAACATGCGCTTCTTTGAGCGCGTCGGCCTGTGGAATGGTACGGGGAAATCCATCGAACAGATAACCGGGGTCGCAATCCGCTTGCTGCAGGCGATCCCGCACCAGGCCTATGATGATCTTGTCCGATACCAGGCCGCCGGTGTCCATGATTTTCTTGGCTTCAAGGCCCAAGGGGGTCTGCGCCTTGACGGCGGCACGCAGCATATCGCCGGTCGAAATTTGGGGGATTCCGAATTTTTGGGTGATAAACGCTGCCTGGGTGCCTTTTCCGGCGCCGGGGGGACCGAGTAGAATCAGTCGCATGAATTCCTCTCCTGGAGTTTTTTAACTTTTTCCGATTATGCCGCAACGCAGCAATTTCTGCATGGGGCGGGAACGATTACATTTTCAAATTGATCGTGCACGTGTACGCGAAACACGGACGGTACACAAGCGGCGGGACGTGAAGCCCACCAAGTGCGCGGTTAATTTAGAAATGGAATTGGAAGACGATTTATAACCGATTTACAAAAGCCTGGCGTACCCGGATCAAGTCGCTTTCAGTGTCGACCCCGGCTGCGGGATGTTCGTGAGTGATGTATACCGCGATCGAATAGCCGTTTTCCATGGCGCGAAGCTGCTCGAGCGATTCGAAGCGCTCAAGTTGCCCAATCGGCAAGGAGGGAAATTTTTCAAGAAAGCCTACCCGGTAGGCATACAGGCCGATATGGTGCAGCGCTGGAATATCCGCAGCCAGCCTCTGCTGGCCATCGGCCAATGCGTCGCGTGCCCAGGGTATCGGGGCGCGCGAAAAATACAAGGCGTGCTGGCGCTGGTCGCATACCACCTTGACGACGTTGGGGTTGAACAGCGTATCGGCCTGGGTAATCGGACTGGCGCAGGTGGCGATGGCGGCGTCATGGTCCTGTGCGAGCAGAGCTGCGACCGCATTGATTTGCATCGGATCGACAAGGGGTTCGTCGCCCTGGACATTGACCACTATGGTGTCGCCCGCCAAGCTTAAACGGCTGGCGACTTCGGCCAGCCTGTCGGTGCCGGTGGGGTGATCGGACCGGGTAAGCAGCGCTTCGAAACCGTGGGCCTGGACTACGGCCTGAATATGGCCATCATCGGTGGCGACGATGACCCGGTCGGCCAGCGAACGCGCTGCCTGTTCGGCGGTACGCACCACCATGGGTTTGCCCGCGATATCCAGCAAGGGTTTGCCGGGCAGCCGGGTTGACGCCGAGCGAGCGGGAATAATGGCAATGAAGCTCACGCTGCGCTCGCGCCGGATGGGCTGGCATGCAGGTCGCGGGCCTCGTTTTCGAGCATGACAGGAATGCCGTCGCGTATCGGGAAGGCCAGCTTATCGGCGGAACAAATCAGTTCCTGGTGTTCACGTTCATAGTGCAGGGGCCCTTTGCAAAGAGGGCAAACCAGAATTTCAAGCAGGCGGGATTCCATGGCAGACTCCTGGCAATAATAGGTTCAAGCCCTGAAGTGTAATTCGCCCCGCGGGTTTTTAGAAATCACTGGAGCCGTCCTGCGATGTCAAGCCCGTTTCGCCAGGCGCGGATTATTCCACGCCGCAGGGCTGGCGGGACTTTGCCTCGGCAATCAGACTGAGTTTCCTGTGCAATTCGTCGAGCCAGTCCGATTCGGAAAATTGCGGAAGGACATCGACAGCCCACAGGCGTTCGTCTTGAAAATGCATGCACTTTACCGCGTCCTTGGCCGTGATCAGGATCAGATCCGTATCGAGTTGCTCGAAGGGAGAGCGCGTGTAGGGATCGTGATCCGGCATGGCTACCGTTTTATCGAGATCGAGGCCGCATTCTTGCAGCATGGCAAAAAAGCGCGCAGGGTGGCCGATGCCCGCCATCGCCCCAAGGGAAGCATGGCGATAGCGCTCACGCCAATCGTTCCACGCGAGCTTTTCGCCCGAGATCAGATGGCGCACGCTATCCGGGTGCAGTCGCATTGTCAGTTGGCGGGTGGCTAGGGCAAGCGGCGCTGGGACATCTTGGCCCGCGGTCAGGTTGGTAATCAGGTAATCGACGCTGGCCAGGCGGCTGGCAGGCTCGCGCAGGGGGCCGGCGGGCAGCATCCGGCCGTTGCCCAGGCCGCGTGCGTCCTGCACGACGATTTCAATGTCTCGCGCCAGAGCCAGGTGTTGCAGGCCATCGTCGGCGATAATGAGATTTACATCGGGATAGTGCTGTTCCAGCGCATGCAGCGCCAAGGCTCGCACGGAGTGCACGGCAACGGGCACATTGCCGTTTGCCGCAATCAGCGATGGTTCGTCGCCGAATTCACGTGGGTCGAGTTGCCCGTGGCCTGTTCTGGCCTCATTCCCGGCATGGCCGCCGTAGCCTCGGCTGATGATTCCCGGCCGCCATCCACGAGCCTGCAGCGCGTGAATCAGGGCCAGCACGACTGGAGTCTTGCCGGTTCCCCCGACGTAGAGATTGCCGACGACAATCACGGGGTGGGGCGATGAGGCGCCGCGTCGGGTGCCTTGCCTATAGCGTTGCTGTTTGCGCTTGACGTAATGACCGGCCAGCCAGGACAGGGGCAGCAGCAGCGTGCTGGCGATCCCTTTGCTGCGCCAGAGCCCCTGCAAGGCCTGTGTAAAGAAAAGCGGCGGTCTCAAGGGGAACTGCGGGTTGCAAAGTTAACCCGGCTGATATGCGCCAGCTGCGCGGCTTCCATGACGCGCACCACCGACTCGTGCGTGCTTTGCGCATCGGCGTTGATTACCAGTACCGGGTCGTTTTTGTTGCGCGCTGCCGAAACCAGTGCCTGGACGATATCTTCGGTGTTTTGGCCGGACAGCAATTGTCCGTCGAGGGCATAGATGCCTTCCTGGCTGATGGCGATATTGATGGCCGTTGTGTCCACCGCTTCGGCTTGTGCCTGTGGAAGCGAGATCTTGAGCTGGCTTAGTCGCGTAAACGAGGTCGTGGCGGTCAAAAATATCAGAATGACCAGCAGTACGTCGATCAGGGGAATCAGATTGATTTCCGGCTCGTCGCTGGACGGATATGGGCGGAAATTCATCGCGAGGCCTCCGGGCCGGCTTGTGTTTTCTTTGCCAGCATGCGATTTAACGCACTGGCTTCGCGTTCCATCTGATGCAGGCAGTGCTCGACCTTCGAGCGGAAGTAGCGGTGAAAGATCAAGGCGGGAATGGCAATGATGATACCAAACCCGGTGTTATACAAGGCCATCGAAATACCTCGGGCCAGTTGGGCCGGATCGCCGCCGGTCGGGCTGTATGACGCGAAAATCTCGATCATGCCGACCACGGTGCCAAACAAGCCCATCAATGGGGCTATCACGGCGATCGTCGCCAGGGCGGGCAAGTAGCGATTCAGGCGGTGCGCCACATCTTTGCCGACCTCTTCGATGGCGGCAGTGCGATACGCCTCGTCGTCGTTGCGGTTTAGGAGTGCTTCGGCCAGTACCCGGCCCAGAGGCGAACTGGCGGCCAGCTTCGTGATGGCCTCCGGTGTGTCGTTGCGTTGCCGGATCAACTCAAGGACCTGGGCCGCAAGCCGCGGCGGTAGAATCAGCTTCGTGCGCAGGGACAGGAAACGTTCGATAATCAATGCCAGGCCTAGCACCGATGTAGCAATGAGCAGCCATATCGGCCAGCCCGCTTCATGAATGATTTCGAGCAAAATGCGTCTCCGCCAGAGTGAAACAGTGATGAACAAGCTGGTATTTTAAGGGCAAGTGTTCTACTTGCCAGATAAACCGGAAGCCACCGGGTGCGATGTTCCTGTTGTGTATCCCGGTTAATGGGAGTTCCGTTCCGGTATTTGGCCGGCTTCGGGACATACGGAATTTAAACAGCGCTTGTAGCTTGCCTTGGCGCTTACGACGGGCTGAAGACGCGCATGTAGATTAAAAAGCGTGAGGCAAATTGGCTTGAGGCCTTGGTTTCCCGAGAGTATCCACAGAATCTGTGGATAATTATGTGTAAAACTTTCGGCTAAGGCGCTATTCATTGGGTCTAGAGGTCGATTGGTCAATTTGAGGTCAATGTTAGAAATTCTCGTATATTTATATATATCAATTACTTACAAGATTAATTTAAAGAATGATTGTATCTTTGGATCAAATTGGATTGATATTTCAGTAGTTTGACAAAACATGTTTCCCTGTGGACAGCAATTCAAAGAAAGTTGCCTGTTTGCCGGAATTTCGCAGTAAATCGAACATCATTTTTTTAAAAATCAGCCTCCAGCCATGTATACAGATAATCCGGTTTTAGCTCGCGATCCCATCCTGTCGGTGTCCCAACTCAACCAGCAGGTCGGGCAGTTGCTCGCCGGGCATTTTTCGCAAATATGGGTAAGGGGGGAGATATCGAACTTTACCCAGGCGGCGTCGGGGCATTGGTACTTTACGATCAAGGATGAGCGATCCGCCGTACGGGCTGTCATGTTTCGTGGCCGGGCCCAGAGTGTGGGTTTTGTGCCAAAGGCCGGGGAACGATTCGAATTTCGCGCCAGCGTGACTTTGTACGAGGCCCGCGGCGACTATCAGTTGCAGGTCGAAGCGCTGAGGCGCGCCGGCCGGGGTGACCTGCATGAAGCTTTTTTAATGCTCAAGGACAAGTTGGCGGCCGAAGGCCTGTTCGATGCGGATCGCAAGCGTCCGATCAAAACCATGCCTCGCGCAATCGGCGTGGTCACCTCGCTGGCCGCGGCAGCCTTGCACGACGTCCTGTCGGCCATGGCGCGCCGCGCGCCGCACGTTCAGGTTATTGTCTATCCGGCGCCGGTGCAGGGCCAGGATGCCGCCGGGAAACTCAGGCAGTCGCTGAGCGTCGCCTGTGAGCGTAATGAAGTCGACACGCTGCTTTTGGTGCGGGGAGGGGGCAGCCTCGAGGACCTCTGGAGCTTCAACGATGAGGCGCTGGCCCGCCTGATTGCGTCCAGCCCCATTCCCGTGATCAGCGGCGTTGGCCACGAAACCGATTTTACGATTGCCGATTTTGTGGCCGATTTGCGTGCGCCCACCCCCACGGCCGCGGCCGAGCTTTGCTGCCAGGCTCGCCAGGAGTGCCTGGCCCAGGTCCGGTCGGCGCTGGCGACGCTGACGGCACAGCAGCATCGCTTGCTGGAGCGTGCCGCCTTGCGGCTGGATCGGGCGGTGGCCATGCTGGCCTCGCCGCAGCAGCGCCTGGCGCAGCAGGGTGAGCGTTTGCAGGTTTTGATGAATCGTTTGGTGCGCGTGGCCACCGGTTTGTCCGAACGCCCCGCGGCGCGTCTGGGTCAGTTGCAAGGCCGCCTGGCTCACGCCGAACCCGACGTCGTTCGCCGACGGCATGATCTGGGCCAGTACGCCTCGCGCCTGTCGCGTTCCGGGCAAGGCATGCTGGTGCGGCAACAGGCGCGATTGGCGGCGGCCGCTCAAACCCTCGAAGCCTTGAATCCCAGAAAAATACTTGGCCGCGGCTACGCCATCGTGCGCAACCAGCAGGGTGCGTTGGTAAAAGATGCAAGTGCCTTGAGCCCCGGCGAGCATCTGCAGCTGGAATTGAGTCAAGGCGGAGCGGAGGTTGCGGTTCTGCAGGCACATGGACTAATCTAACTTTTTGTGGCCCTATATACTTATTCGGGATTCGTCACGATTTATTCTCTCGTTCCCGATACAATGAACGAGCTAACTTTGTTTTTTTGAAGGAAATTGAATATGGCACACACGCTTCCCCCTCTTCCTTATGCGCTGGACGCCCTGGCTCCGCATATTTCGAAAGAAACCCTCGAATTTCATTACGGCAAGCACCACCAGTCGTATGTCACCAATCTGAATAACCTGATCGCCGGAACCGAATTCGAATCGGCATCGCTCGAAGATACCGTGAAAAAGGCGTCGGGCGGTGTATTCAATAATGCGGCGCAAATCTGGAACCATACGTTCTACTGGAACAGCTTGTCGCCCAATGGCGGCGGCGAACCGGCCGGCAAGCTGTTGGATGCGATCAATGCCAAATGGGGCAGCGCAGCCGCCTTCAAAGAGGCTTTCAGCAAATCGGCCGCGGGCAACTTTGGTTCAGGCTGGACCTGGCTGGTCAAAAAGGCAGATGGCTCGCTCGATATCGTTAACACCAGCAACGCCGCAACGCCCCTCACCACAGCCGATGTTCCGCTGCTGACCTGTGACGTCTGGGAGCACGCGTACTACATCGATTACCGCAATGCCCGCCCCAAGTATCTGGAAAATTTCTGGAACCTGGTCAATTGGAAGTTTGCCGCAACCAATCTCGGCTAATCGCTTCCAGACAATTTATCGGATCAGACCCTCGCTTGCCGAGGGTTTTTATATGTTTGCCATGAGCATTCTCTTTCCTTTGCGGCAAGCCTATTCGAGCCTGCGCCAGGCCGCCCGGCGCAAGACCCGCCAGTTGCGGCGCCTGTCGCGCAAAACCTTGCAGCTCACCCTGCTGCTGGGCGGCTCCGCTCTGGTTGCCCTGGTCTCTCTGGGTTTTGCCAGGTTGGCAGACCTGGCTTTGCATTTGAACGGAAGTTGGATGGCCAGATGGCCCTGGCTGGGGTGGATACTATTGCCCTTTGGCATGGCATTGATCCGTTGGCTGACCATGCGTTTCGCTCCTAACTCGGCCGGCAGCGGAATTCCCCAGGTAATTGCTTCGCTTTCCCTGCCGCCGAGTCCCGGACGACGGCAATTGACGTCGCTGGCGCAGGCCGTATGGAAGATTCCACTGACGTTTGCCGGCCTGATGTTCGGAGCCTCGATCGGCCGGGAAGGGCCTTCGGTGCAGGTAGGGGCGGCCGTCATGCTGGCCTGGGGCAGTTTCTGGCAAAGAATGGGAGTTCCGCTCAAGGGGTTTCAAGTCAATGAGTTGATTGCCGCGGGAGCGGCAGGGGGCTTGGCGGCGGCGTTCAATGCGCCGTTGGCGGGCGTGATCTTCGCCATTGAAGAATTGGGCAGGGGCACGGCCCTGCGCTGGCACCGGCTGGTCCTGATCGGGGTGCTGGCGTCGGGTTTCCTGGTCGTGGCGCTGGTGGGCAACAATCCTTATTTCGGCACGTTCTCCGGCCACGCCCTGAACAAGAACATGCTGCTCTGGACCCTGACTTGCGGCTTGGCCTGCGGAATTCTGGGAGGCCTGTTTTCCCAACTGCTGGGCAAAGGGCCGGCGTCGTTCGCGCCAGCCCGCTGGCGCAACTGGATTCGGCGCCATCCGGTTTGCCTGGCGTTCATCATGGGACTGGCGGTGGCGGTGCTCGGTTTACTGACTCATAATTCGGTCTACGGAACAGGATACGCACATGCCTCGGAGGCATTGGCCGGGCATCCGCCCGAGGTCCCAGGCTTTGGGGTAGGCAAACTGCTGGCCACTGTTGCTTCTTATTGGGCTGGAATCCCCGGCGGGATTTTTACCCCGGCCCTGACGGCGGGAGCGGGCATAGGCGCTCAATTGGGCGAGCTTGCGGGCGCGGCGGTCGATCCGCGCGTACTGGTGCTTATATCGATGGCTGCCTTTTTGGCCGCCGCCACGCAGGCTCCCCTGACAGCCAGCGTGGTGGTCATGGAAATGACGGGCAGCCAGCCTATGCTGTTCTGGCTGCTCGTAGGCTCCTTGTTTGCGTCCATTGTGTCGCGGCAGTTCGGCCCGCATGCGTTTTACCACAATGCCGCCGGCCGTTATCGGCATCGCGCTCACGAGTACAACCAATCCATGAAGGCGCCGGCATCGAATACCCCCGCAGTGCGAACCGGGGCGGCGACTGACCGTAGCGTGGACGAGCTCCGGGCTGATTCCGGAAAACCGGGCTGAATGCGATAAGATAAGCGTTGAAGTCTGCCATGCAGTCTGGCTTGCCAGACTCCCACCTATCTTGAAGCCCAGGTTTTTTTATGACAACTCAAGCATTTATTTGCGACGCTACTCGCACTCCCTTTGGCCGCTATGGCGGCGCTCTGGCTCCGGTTCGCACCGATGACTTGGCCGCGGCGCCGCTCAAGGCCCTGGTCCAGCGCAATCCCGGCGTCGATTGGGCTCGTCTCGACGACGCTCTGTTCGGCTGTGCCAACCAGGCGGGCGAAGATAACCGTAATGTGGCTCGCATGGCCACCCTGCTGGCTGGCTTGCCGGTCGATGTTCCCGGCGGCACGATCAATCGCCTGTGCGGCTCAGGCCTCGATGCGCTGGGCACAGCCGCTCGCGCCATACGTGCCGGCGACGCGCAGTTCATATTGGCCGGCGGCGTCGAAAGCATGAGCCGGGCACCGTTTGTCATGGGCAAGGCCGAGTCGGCTTTTTCGCGCAGCGCCGCCATTTACGACACCACTATAGGCTGGCGTTTTGTAAACAAGCTGCTCAAAGCCCAATATGGCATCGATTCCATGCCGGAAACAGCCGAGAACGTTGCCGTCCAATTCAAGGTGTCCCGCGAAGACCAGGATCTTTTCGCTTTGGCCAGCCAGACCAAAACAGCGGCGGCTCAAAAGGCGGGCGTGTTTGCCTCCGAGATCACGCCGGTCGTGATTCCCCAAAAAAAGGGCGATCCTGTGGTGGTCGATACCGACGAGCATCCCCGCCAAACCACGCTCGAAGCCCTGGCTCGCCTCAAGCCCATCGTACGTCCCGATGGCACCATCACGGCTGGCAATGCTTCGGGCGTCAACGACGGCGCGTGCGCCTTGCTGGTGGCTTCCGAGGCGATGGCCAAGGCGCAGGGGCTGGTGCCGCGTGCGCGGGTGGTTGCCATGGCAACGGCCGGCGTCGAGCCGCGCATCATGGGTATAGGGCCGGCCCCCGCTACGCAGAAAGTGCTGGCGCTTGCGGGCCTGACAATAGATCAAATGGATGTGATCGAGCTGAATGAAGCTTTTGCCGCTCAGGGGCTTGCCGTCATGCGCCTGCTTGGCATTGCCGACAACGACCCGCGCGTCAATCCCGGCGGCGGCGCCATTGCCTTGGGCCACCCATTGGGGGCCAGCGGCGCACGGCTGGCTATTACCGCGGTCAATCAATTGCATCGGACCGGCGGCCGCTATGCGCTGTGCACCATGTGCATAGGGGTGGGTCAGGGCATCGCCGTGGTGCTGGAGCGGGTTTAATTTCCCTGCCGAAGTTTATTCGAACGCGCTAGGGTTTTTTGGGCAGGCCCAAGACAGCCTGCCCAGCCTGTATGCGGTGCTCGGCGAACCAGCCTTGCTGCATTTCCAGCGCATATAAAATCGGCCCCGATGGACAATGCGCATCTTCGGTTTGCGGCTGCATATCGGCGATGTTCAGAATTTTGCCGTTTGCCGCGATGAAAGCGATCGACAGCGGCAGAAGAGTGTTTTTCATCCAGAAGCATTGCTGCTCGGCCCGCTCGAATACGAACAGCATGCCGTGATCGGGAAGCAGCGATTGCCGATACATCAGACCTTGCTCGCGGCTGGCTTCCGTGGCGGCGATTTCGGCTTGTACCGGCTGCGCGCCGACGGTGAGTTCGGTGGTGGGCAGAAGCAGCAGGGATTGCGAACGGGCCGGGCCGCACAGCAGGCAGCTGCTTAGCAATGCGGCGCAAATGAAAGAAACGGGGCCCGAGGGCCCCGTGAACGTATACGAATCAGACATTTATTATTGTGGTTAATAGTTACGCGACTAGGCAGCCGTAATGTTGAGAGCTTGTTTCCCCTTTGGGCCTTGAGCAATTTCGAACGCGACTTTCTGGCCTTCTTTGAGCGTTTTGAAACCGTTCATTTGTATGGATGAAAAGTGAGCGAAGAGATCTTCGCCACCGTTATCGGGGGTAATAAAGCCGAAACCTTTGGCGTCGTTAAACCATTTAACGGTCCCCGTTAGCTTTTGGGTATCCCCAGGAGCGGAGGTTGTGGTTGAATCTGACATGCGGACTGCCTCTCGACTATAGTGTTGACTTGAATGCTCGACTATTGGGCTGGCTTCAGCCCTGTTTCTGTTGATGCTGACAAATACATGAAAACATTCAGAATATTATGATAATGCTTAATGTACCCCAACCTAGTCAACTATGGAAAGCACTTATATAGACTTTGACGCCACATTTTCACGATTATTCGGTGCCTGGCTGCCCAGTTTGTTATAAATCGGCCCGGCCCAGGCATGACCATGCCGGGGCCGGCATGAATCGCAAGGCCGGTGAACGGGTCGCCGGCGGCAAGAGCACACTTATTTAAACTGTTTTATTTATGGCTATTCAAACCGAAAACCAGCGTGATACAGTGCTTGACAGGCAGGCCAGCAAGCTGGCCCCGCCCCCGCTGTACCAGGTTGTCCTGCTGAACGACGACTACACGCCCATGGAGTTCGTTGTCAATGTCCTGCAACGAATTTTTGGTAAAAATGAAGATGAGGCCGCGCGCATCATGCTGCTTGTGCACCATGAGGGGCGCGGCGTATGCGGAGTGTTCCCGCGAGACATCGCCGCCACTCGCGTGGAAATGGTCCGGCAAATGGCGCGTGCCCGCCAGCACCCTTTGCAATGCGTCATGGAGCCCGCTCCGGATGCTTGAATTCGAGGGTTTCGGCCCCATGTTGAAAGGGTCGAGGCAGTCAATATGCTGTCCGGCTTGAACCGGTAAGCAGATAAATATCGAGTTTTGATGCAATCCGGTAACAATCTATGGCCACAGGGCGATACGCGGGCCTGAATTAGTCATAGAATAGGATCTATCAAAATTGTTTTGTCCGCTTCGATATGTCATGGAGGAAGCGTGATTTCCGAAGAGCTTGAAGTCAGCTTGCATATGGCCTTTGTAGAGGCCCGTACCGCAAGACACGAATTTATCACCGTAGAGCACTTGCTGCTCTCTTTGCTCGATAATGTCGCGGCAGCCGAGGTGCTGCGCGCCTGCTCCGCCAACCTCGATACTCTGCGCCAGGATCTGCGCAAGTTCATCGCTGAAAATACTCCGGTGTTTCCTGGCGACGACGAGGTCGACACCCAGCCCACGCTAGGTTTTCAGCGTGTGATTCAACGAGCGATCATGCATGTCTCGTCGGGTAATTCCGCCAAAAATACGGTCACCGGCGCCAATGTGCTGGTTGCCATGTACGGTGAAAAAGACTCACACGCTGTGTATTACCTGTTGCAGCAAGGGGTTACGCGCCTCGATGTCGTCAATTTTCTCTCGCATGGCATTACCAAGGCTTCCGAAGAATCTCCTGTCGAGCCCGTCAAGCAACAAATTGGCAACGAAACCGAACACAAGTCCGATCAGCAGAAATCGCCGTTGGAGCTTTACGCGCTCGACATCAATGCCGAGGCCAGACAGGGCCGGATCGATCCGCTGATCGGCCGCGAACACGAGGTCGAACGGGTCATACAGGTCCTGTGCCGCCGGCGCAAGAACAACCCCTTGCTGGTTGGCGAGGCCGGCGTCGGCAAGACTGCCATCGCCGAGGGTCTGGCGTGGCGTATTACCAAGGGCGAAGTGCCGGACATCCTGGCCAATGCCGAGGTGTATGCGCTCGACATGGGGGCTTTGCTGGCGGGTACCAAATACCGCGGGGATTTCGAGCAGCGTCTCAAGGCCGTGCTCAAATCCCTCAAGGACAACGCCAACGCAGTTCTGTTCATCGATGAAATTCACACCCTCATCGGTGCCGGTTCAGCCTCGGGCGGCACTCTGGATGCGTCCAATCTGCTTAAGCCGGCCTTGTCTTCGGGGCAGCTGAAATGCATAGGAGCCACTACCTATAACGAATATCGCGGTATTTTCGAAAAAGACCACGCGCTGGCGCGTCGTTTTCAAAAAATCGACGTGGCCGAACCTACCGTCGAACAGACGATACAAATCCTGCGCGGCCTGAAAGGGCACTTCGAGGCCCACCATGGGGTGCGGTATTCGGCTGCCGCAATCACAGCGGCCGCCGAACTGGCGGCAAGGCATATCAACGACCGGTTCCTGCCCGACAAGGCCATCGACGTCATCGACGAGGCGGGGGCGGCGCAGCGCCTTTTGCCGCGATCGCGGCAAAAGAAGTTGATAGGCAAGGCAGAGGTCGAGGCCACGGTGGCCAAGATTGCCCGCATACCGCCTCAAAGTGTGTCCAGCGACGACCGCAACAAGTTGGCTACGCTCGACCGCGATCTTAAAACGGTGGTGTTCGGCCAGGATGCGGCCATCGATGCGCTGGCCGGCGCCATCAAAATGGCGCGGTCCGGTTTGGGGCGGCCCGACAAGCCCATAGGTTCATTCCTGTTTTCGGGCCCCACGGGGGTTGGTAAAACCGAGGTGGCCCGTCAGTTGGCGTTTACGCTGGGCATCGAACTGCTGCGTTTCGATATGTCGGAATACATGGAGCGCCACACTGTATCGCGCCTGATAGGCGCTCCTCCGGGTTACGTGGGTTTCGATCAGGGCGGGTTGCTGACCGAGGCCGTCAGCAAACAGCCGCATTGCGTGCTGTTGCTCGACGAAATCGAAAAAGCGCATCCCGATGTCTTCAATATCCTGCTCCAGGTCATGGACCACGGTACGCTTACCGACAATAATGGCCGCAAAGCCGATTTCCGCAACGTCATTATTGTCATGACCACCAATGCGGGTGCCGACACGCTGAACCGCGCTTCCATTGGTTTTGCGTCGCAGACCAAGGTCGGCGACGAAATGGTCGATATCAAGCGCATGTTCACGCCTGAGTTCCGTAACCGTCTCGATGCCATTATTGGCTTTACGCCCTTGTCGCGCGAAGTCATTCTGCGTGTCGTCGACAAGTTCCTCATGGAGCTCGAAGACCAGTTGCACGAAAAACACGTCGAAGTCGTGTTTGCGCAGGCCCTGCGCGATCACCTGGCCAAAGAGGGTTTCGATCCCCTGATGGGCGCTCGCCCCATGCAAAGGCTTATCCAGGACACCATACGCCGGGCGCTGGCCGACGAACTGCTGTTCGGGCGGCTGGTTGGCGGCGGTAATGTTACGGTCGATCTCGATGAGCAAGGCAAGGTTGCACTGTCTTTCACCGACAAGGCGGTTAAACCCAAAGCGCACCCTGCTGTCGAGTCGGAAGCCGAGCTCGTCGATTGATGGCGCGGCGGCCGCTGATAGCTTGTCCGCATTGCGCGTGCCTGCATGAGCGCACGTTCATCCCCGAAGGGGCATTGGCCAATTGCGTACGCTGTGGGTATACATTGTATCGTCATAGCGGCGTTCCCCCGACTGGCTGGCTGGCACTGACCCTGACGGGTCTGCTGGTTTTTGCAATGGCGAATTACTTCCCCATCGCAACGCTCAGCATGGGCGGCTTGCATATCAAGGCGTCTTTGCCCGATGCACTGATTTTGACCTGGCGGCAGGGCCATGAAGTCGTAGCCCTGATGACGGGGCTGTTTGGGTTTGCCTTGCCGCTGATGCAATTGCTTTTTTTGCTTTGGGCATTGCTGGCGATAATCTCACAACGCCTGCCCGCCGACTTTCATTACGGCATGCGCGTGCTGCGCGCCATGTGTTCCTGGAGCATGGTGCCGGTTCTAATGCTGGGCATCCTGGTTGCCATTGTCAAGCTGTCCGGCCTGGCCAGGCTGGAACCCGGGTTTGGCTTATGGGCGTTTGGCGCGCTGACCCTTTTGCTTACGGGCCTTAGCCGTGTAACAGCCCTGCGTTTGTGGCGCTATGCCGAAGATGAGGGGCTTGTTCCGGTGTCGGGGGCGCAGTTGGCCGCCGGGCACCCCGTCGAGGCTTGCCTGTCTTGCGGAAATGTGCAAAACGCCACTGAGCATGACTCTCCCCACAACTGCTCACGTTGCGGGGCGCGCATCCATTTTCGCAAACCGGATTCATCGGCCAGAACTTGGGCATTTGTCATTGCAGCCAGCATCCTGTATTTTCCCGCCAATATTCTGCCGGTCATGCAAATCCGCACGCCCACCGGCCAGACTGGCCATACCATTTTGGGCGGTGTCATCGAGCTCTGGAAATTAGGTTCCTGGGATCTTGCCGTCATAGTATTCGTCGCCAGTGTCGTGGTTCCCATGACCAAGCTGTTTGCCTTGATCGTGTTGCTGATCAGGGATGGCTGGCGCGGTGCAGTCATACAGCGGCAACGCACCCGTTTATATGAATTGATCGAGTTCATAGGCCAATGGTCGATGCTGGACGTCTTTGTGGTGATCCTGTTGTCGGCTATGGCTAATTTTCCGGGGCTTTCACAGGTGACGGCAGGGCCGGGTGCCGCCAGTTTCGGGCTGGTTGTCGTGCTGACGATGTTCGGCGCCATGAGTTACGATCCTCGTTCGGGCTGGGACGCGGGCATCGCCCGGGGATTCGACGAAACGGAGGCAATGCCGGGTCATCCAGAGCCTGCTGCACCCAACACCCTACAACAAGGCGCATAGAGAAAGGCATGACCGAACCGCAGATTCCGCCTGACCCCAATCCTCCCTCCGACGCCGCCGGTTCACCTGAGTCAAGCTCCGCCGGCCCTGATGATCAGGCGGCACTCGCCGCGCAAGGCCAGAAACCGGCGCAACCACGCGTTACGCCCAAACGCCAGGCAAAAATCTCCTGGATATGGCTGATTCCTCTCCTGGCGGCAGCAATAGGCTTGTCCCTGGTCGTCAAAGCCTGGTTGCATACCGGGCCGTCCGTCACGATCAGTTTTGAATCGGCCGAGGGGCTGGAAGTCGGGCAGACCAAGGTACGTTACAGAGATGTGGTCGTCGGTATGGTCACCGGCATCGATGTGTCGGCGGATCGGCATAAAGTGCTGGTGCATATCGATCTGAACCGCGATGGGTCCGAGTACATCACGCAGAAAGGCACGCGTTTCTGGGTGGTGCGGCCCAGGCTCGGCATCAGCGGCGTATCGGGGTTGGGTACTTTGCTGTCCGGTGCGTATATTGCGGTGGATACGACCCAATCCAAGGACGGCCAGAGCGCGGCCCAGTATGAATTTGTCGGGCTGGAAAAGCCGCCTGAAATTACCAGCGACCGGCCGGGCACCCGATTTACGCTCACAGCGCCGGATCTGGGCTCCCTGGAAATAGGCTCGCCTATTTATTACCGGCGCATACAGGTAGGGCGGGTCATAGGTTACGACCTGGATCCGAGTGGCCGCTCGGTCGATATCCAGGTGTTCATCGATGCGCCCAACGACAAATTCGTTACTTCCGATACCCGTTTCTGGAATGCCAGTGGTATTAATGTGTCGCTCAACGCAGACGGTTTCGTCGTACAGACGGGTTCCCTGGCGTCCGTGGTGGCGGGAGGCATTTCGTTCAGATCTGTCGATGAAAAAAATACCAAACCGGCCCCCGCAGGCGCGATTTTCGCGCTAACGGCCACCGAGGGCGAAGCCATGGCTGAACCCGATGGGCCGCCATTTCGCATAGATCTGGTATTCAATCAATCTGTGCGTGGCTTGAAAGTGGGCGCGCCAGTCGATTTTCATGGCATGGAGCTGGGCAAGGTCATCGACATTGACCTTGAATACGATCCGAAGATCGAACAATTTGTGGTGTTGGTAAAAACCAGTGTGTATCCTTCGCGCTTTGGCGAGGCTTATCAGCAGCTTTTCGCCCACAGCAAAGAGAAAGGCTATGAAGGCCAGTCTTTACTGGGGCCTCTGGTCGCCAAAGGCCTGCGGGCGCAAATAAGGTCGGCTAATTTGTTGACCGGACAGCAGTACATTGCGCTGGATTTTTTCCCGGATGCGGCGCCGGTTGATTTCGACAGCAAGGCCACGCCCGTAAGACTACCCACTATCGCAGGGAATTTCGATCGCTTGCAGCAGCAGATAAGCAGTATCGTCACCAAGCTGGATGCCGTGCCGTTTGACGGGATAGGCCGGGATTTACGAGATAGCCTCAAGTCCCTGACCAGGCTGATCAACCGCCTTCAGTCGGAGGTCGCGCCTCAGGCCACGGCCACGCTCAAGGCGGCGCAGCATTCGCTGGGAAGGGTCAATAATCTGCTGGCCGAAGATTCTCCATTGAATGGCAATATGGAGCAAACCTTGCGCGAGCTGAGCAAGGCCGCGAAGTCCTTGCGCGATCTGGCCGATTATCTGCAGACGCATCCGAGCGCTTTGTTGCGGGGACGTCCCGCCGATGTGCTCCCGTCGGGCCACTAGAACAAGGAAAATTGTGATGAATCTGTTTAGACCGGGTTTTGCGCTGAGTTTGCTGTTGCTGATGGGCGGCTGCGCCACACCTGCGAGCCGTTACTACACCTTGCTGCCCGAGGCCAGGCAGGCGCCAGCCGCACGCTCCAATTCAGCCCCGGCTTCGTATGCAATCAGTGTGCAGCCCGTGTCGGTGCCCGCGCAGGTGGATCGGCCTCAGATTGTCCTGGGCAGCAAAGGTAGCGCCGAGGTCACCCCCCTGAACAATTCTTTATGGGCGGCTCCGCTGAGCGATGAAATCCGCAATGCCCTGGCCAACGATCTATCGCAACGGCTTGGGGTGATCGATATACCCGCGCGCACGGTACCCAAGACGCTCGCTCTCTGGAAAATCGATTTTTCCGTGCAGCGGTTCGATTCGATCTACCAGCAAGGTGTGGTGCTGGACGCGACCTGGCGTTTGACGCCTGTGAATCAGCGCAAGCGGACGCCCATGATCTGCAAGGCGGAGGTCCGTCTGCCGGCCAGCAATGGGATCCCCGGGCTGATTCAGGCTCACCAGGCCGCCTTGCATCAATTGGCCGCGGTGATCGCAGCGCAAATCGCCGGTCAAACCGTGCCTGCTGATACGGCCTTGCGCATGAAGGGTTGTACTTGATTACGGTTTTTCGAGTATAGGGTTAACCTTAATATTCCAATGGTTGCAACCCGTTTAGTATTCCGGCCTATCGCTTGAAGTTTCCGTCCACGGCGGCGCTTTCCGAATCTTCGAGCAGACGATATATCCGGCAACAGCACAACGGGACTACGTTGATGGCAACCACCACATTAGGCGTCAAGGTTGACGAGGCGCTGCGCGAGCGGCTTAAAAATGCGGCCCAGAAACTGGGGCGTACGCCGCACTGGCTGCACAAGCAGGCCATTCTTTCCTATGTCGATGCCATTGAACGAGGCCATATGCCGGCCGAGCTCGCTTATCTGAACGGGGTAGATACGGATGGGGGAGGCGAGCCTGTGCCCGGGCCGGAGGCATTGCCGCCTTTTTACGAATTTGCGCAAGATGTGCAGCCACAGTCGGTGCTGCGCGCGGCCATTACCTCGGCGTACCGGCGGCCCGAGACCGAATGTGTGCCCATGCTGGTGGATCAGGCTCGCTCGGCCCACACAAAAGATGTCCACTCGCTGGCCGGTCGCCTGGTGCAGTCCTTGCGCAGTAAACGCAGGGGGGGAGGGGTTGAAGGGCTGATCCAGGAGTTTTCGCTGTCCAGCCAGGAAGGCGTGGCGCTCATGTGCCTGGCCGAAGCCTTGTTGCGCATCCCGGATCGGGCGACGCGCGATGCGCTTATCCGCGACAAAATCAGCCACGGCGACTGGAAATCGCATATGGGCGAGTCGCCGTCACTGTTCGTCAATGCGGCAACCTGGGGCCTGATGCTGACCGGCAAGCTGGTCAGTGTCAACAGCGAGCAGTCTCTGTCCAGGGCTCTGACGCGTCTGATAGGCAAGGGAGGCGAACCGCTGATACGCAAGGGCGTCAATACGGCCATGCGCATGATGGGCGAGCAGTTCGTGGCCGGGCAAACCATTTCCGCGGCGCTGGCCAACAGCCGCAAGCTCGAGGTCAAGGGGTTTCGTTATTCCTACGATATGCTGGGCGAGGCGGCCACCACGGCCAACGACGCGAGCCGCTACTACACTTCCTATGAACAGGCCATCCATGCCATAGGCAAGGCGTCGCAAAGTCGCGGCATCTATGAGGGTCCGGGTATTTCCATCAAGTTGTCGGCCTTGCATCCACGCTATTCGCGATCGCAGCGCGAGCGCATCATGACCGAGCTCCTGCCCCGCGTGACGGCGCTGGCCCGGCTGGCCCGCAGCTACGACATCGGCCTGAATATCGATGCCGAAGAGGCGGATCGCCTGGAGATCTCGCTGGACCTGCTCGAGGCTCTGTGTTTCGACCCTGAATTGGCCGGCTGGAATGGTATAGGTTTTGTGGTCCAGGCCTATCAAAAGCGCGCGCCCTTTGTGATCGATTACATCATCGACCTGGCCAAGCGCAGCTCGCATCGCGTGATGGTCCGCCTGGTCAAAGGGGCCTACTGGGATTCCGAAATCAAGCGGGCGCAAGTCGATGGCCTGGAAGGCTATCCGGTATACACGCGGAAAATCTACACCGATGTTTCTTATCTGGCGTGCGCCCGCAAGCTCCTGGCAGATCCCCAGGCGGTATATCCGCAATTTGCCACCCATAACGCGCATACCATGGCGGCCATCTATTATCTCGCCGGCCAAAACTATTATCCGGGGCAGTACGAATTTCAGTGCCTGCATGGTATGGGCGAGGCCTTGTATGACGAAGTCACGGGGCCGATTGCCGAGGGGAAGCTGAATCGCCCCTGCCGCATTTATGCGCCTGTCGGTACGCACGAAACCTTGCTGGCGTATCTGGTGCGCCGCTTGCTTGAAAATGGGGCCAATACCTCTTTTGTCAACCAGATCGGCGACGACGAAATTCCTGTCGATACCCTGATAGGCGATCCGGCCGAGGCGGCCATGCGGATCCGGCCCCTGGGCGCGCCCCACGACAAGATTCCCCTGCCGCGCGATCTGTATCGCCTGTCCGATGGCCGCCTGAATTCGGCCGGGCTGGATTTGAGCAACGAACAGCGCCTGGGGTCCTTGTCGGCGGCCTTGCTGGGTAGCGCGGCAAACGATTGGCGTGCCGTGCCCTTGGTTGGCGAGCGGGGCTTCGAATGGGATGAGGCGCGCGCCCAGGCCGTGCACAATCCAGGAAATTATCGCGACATCGTTGGCCATGTCATCGAATCGAGCCAGTCGGAGGTGCAGGCCGCTCTTTCCGAAGCCATGCATGTGGCGCCGATCTGGCAAGCGACTCCGGTGGAGGCAAGGGCGCAATGCCTGGTCCGTGCGGCTCAGTTGCTGGAAGACGAAATGCAGCCCCTGCTGGGCCTCATCGTGCGAGAAGCGGGAAAGTCCCTGCCCAATGCCATCGCCGAAGTGCGCGAGGCGGTAGACTTTCTGCGCTACTACGCCGCCCAGATCACGCAATTGTTTTCCAACGACACGCACCGCCCCTTGGGGCCGGTGCTGTGCATCAGCCCCTGGAATTTTCCGTTGGCGATCTTTACCGGGCAAGTCGCGGCCGCCCTGGCCGCGGGTAATCCGGTATTGGCCAAGCCCGCCGAACAAACCAGCCTTATCGCGGCCCAGGCGGTTGCCATCCTGCGCCGCGCCGGAGTCCCTGCCGCGGCGATACAACTCCTTCCGGGCCGCGGCGAAACCGTGGGAGCGGCCCTGGTGGAAAGTCCCTTGGTTCGCGGAGTTATGTTTACCGGGTCCACGGAAGTGGCCCAGCTGATTTCAAGAATGCTTGCACGCCGGCTCGACGACGCGGGGCATCCGATCCCCCTTATCGCCGAAACCGGTGGCCAGAATGCGATGGTGGTCGATTCGTCGGCCTTGGCCGAACAGGTGGTTTTCGACGTGCTTGCCTCCGCTTTCGATTCGGCCGGGCAGCGTTGTTCTGCCTTGAGAGTCTTGTGCGTGCAGGAAGACTGTGCCGATCATGTACTGACCATGCTGCGCGGCGCAATGCAAGAACTGCGGGTAGGAAATACCGATACGCTTGCAAGCGATGTCGGGCCGGTCATCGATGCACAGGCCCAGGCCGCGATTGAAACGCACATCCAGGCCATGCGCGAAGCGGGGCACCGCATTGATCAGCTCGGCCTCGGCCCGGAATGCCGGCAGGGCTCCTTTGTGCCTCCGACTCTGATCGAAATCAATGATGTGGCGGCGCTGAAGAAGGAAGTCTTTGGCCCCGTATTGCATATAGTCCGTTACGCGCGCGTCGATCTCGATGCCCTGATCGATAGCATCAATGCCACGGGGTATGGACTTACTTTCGGGGTGCATACCCGCATCGACGAAACCGTTGCGCGAGTCTCCGAACGGATACGGGCGGGTAATCTCTACGTCAACCGCAATATTGTGGGAGCCGTGGTGGGGGTCCAGCCTTTCGGCGGCGAGTGCCTGTCGGGCACCGGGCCCAAGGCGGGAGGGCCGCTTTATCTGTGGCGTCTGCTTGCGCAGCGGCCGTCGGGGCTGCCGGCCGGCTGCGAGATGCGCGCCGCGCACGACCCGTCTTTGGTATTGCAGGGGCCAACCGGAGAAAGCAATCTATATCGTCTGAAGCCGTGTGGGCGGGTGTTATGTATTGCCGCTACGGAGCTGGGTGCGCAAACCCAGTCGGCAGCCTGTTTCGCCACCGGGAATATGGCAAGCCTGCTCGATAACCAGGCAAGCAGGGCTTTTTTCTCGGGCCTGGATGCCGAAGGGAAAAAGCGGATCCGCCTGGTTTCCGAAAATGAAATCGAACAAGGCGATTACCAAAGTGTTTTATTCGAAGGCGATAGCGATACGCTGCGCGAGATCAATCAGCGTGTTGCCGCGCGCGGCGGGCCTATCATCTCGGTCCAGGGCTTGAGTTCCGATGAAATTATGGCGGGGCGCGAGTATGTACCGGATCGCCTGGTGCGCGAGGTTTCCATGTGCATCAATACGGCGGCCGCGGGCGGCAATGCCAGCTTGATGATGGTGGGTTAGGTGCAAATCGGCTTTTAAGGGTTACAACCAATTAAAAAAAGGTTGTACTTTTGTTTAAATGCGGGGTGCAACTGATTGCCGGAAATCTTAAGCGCGTATTGATTTGATTTCCGGGTCGTATCGCTTGTTGCGGTTGTAGTGGTGCAATTTGTACATGGTTTTCAGGGCTTATTCGGTTTGGGCCATGCTTTTGGTGGCCGGCATCCACGAGATGATCCGGCTTCACACATATATTGGAGAGTGACATGCAGTCCAGCAGGAAATTTAAACTTTTGGCCGCCACTGCTGCGGTGATGACCGGTTTTGCATTCGGGCCGGCGCATGCCGCCGATACCGAAGTGGTCAAATTGGGTTTTGCCGCGCCGTTGACCGGCCCTCAGTCGCATTATGGCGAGGATATGGAAAATGGCCTGACGCTGGCCCTGGAAGAGGCCAACAAGCAGGGCATCAAGCTTGATGGAAAAACAGCCCAATTCGAATTGGTGAAGCGTGACGATCAGGCCGATCCACGCACCGCGGTGCAGGTCGCTCAGCAAATCGTCGACGAGGGTGTACAAGGCATATTGGGCCATTTCAACTCGGGTACCACCATTCCCGCATCCAGCGTCTATCACGACGCGGGCCTGCCTCAGATCGCCATGGCCACATCGCCCGAATATACGGCGCAGGGCTACAACACGACCTTCCGCATGATGACCAGCGATACCCAGCAGGGCGCAGCCGATGGCGAGTACATTGTCAAGGATCTCGGAGCCAAAACGGTTGCATTGATCGACGATCGCACCGCTTATGGCCAGGGATTGGCCGATCAGGTTGCCAAGGCGGTCGAGGCTGCGGGCGGCAAGGTAATTGCTCGCGAATACACGACCGACAAGGCGAATGATTTCACTTCCATCCTGACCAATCTCAAGGCGAAAAAGCCGGCTGCCATTTTCTTTGGCGGCCTTGATGCCCAGTCCGGCCCCATGCGCCGTCAAATGATGACTCTGGGACTTACCGCGCCTTTGGTATCGGGCGAAATGACGCGTAGCGATACCTTCTTGAAGTTGGCCGGCGATGCGGCCAATGGCACTTTTGCATCCCTGGCCGGCGTGCCTTTGAAGAATATGGCCAAGGGTGAAAAATTCGAAGCCGATTACAAGGCCCGATTCAAGAAAGACCCTGGCGTTTACGCTCCTTACGCCTATGACGGCGCCTGGAACATGATTACCGCCATGAAAGAAGCCGGTTCGGCAAAACCCGCCGCTTATTTGCCCAAGCTGGCCGGCCTGAAACGCAGCGGCGCCACCAGCGATCATATTTCCTATGACAAGAAGGGTGATCTGAAAGAAATTTCAGTCACCATCTATGAAGTCAAGAATGGCAAGTGGGAAATGGTCAAGACCATGGTTAGCCAGGCCAAGTAATTCTTGCTCCGTCTGTGCTGCGCAGCTCGCCGACGGCGACTGCGCAGCCGCATGAATTCTTTCAATTTCAATCGAGCAAGGCTGGCCTGGCCGGTCTTGCGTGCAGGTCATAGAGCATGGATATTCTTCTCCAGCAGCTAATCAACGGGGTGACCGTGGGCAGTGTGTATGCCCTGGTGGCGCTTGGCTACACCATGGTTTACGGGATTATCGGGCTGATCAATTTTGCTCATGGCGATGTGGTCATGGTGGGGGCGATGGTAGCCACCACGGTGGTAACCGCCCTGGTCGGCGCCGATCCGGGCGGCATGTCGCCATGGCTTGTCATTGCCGTCTCGCTGGCTGCGGCCATTCCGGTGTGCGCCGCGCTGGGCTGGCTCGCTGAACGCTTCGCCTATCGGCCCTTGCGCCGCGCGCCGCGTCTGGCTCCGCTTATTTCGGCGATTGGGGTATCCATCATTATCCAGACGCTGGCCATGATGGTCTGGGGCCGCAACTACCTAAGCTTCCCGCATATCATCAAGCCCACGATCTATCAGATTGGCGGGGCTCGCATCAGTTTTCTGCAAGTGGCCATTATTTTGTCGGCGATCGCCATCATGGCGGGCCTGTTGCTGGTGGTGCACCGTACGCGGCTGGGTACGGCCATGCGAGCCACTGCGCAAAACCGCGAGGTGGCCGGCCTGATGGGCGTGAATATCAATACGGTCATCGCGGCGGCCTTTATCATAGGCTCGGTGCTGGCCGCTGTTGCCGGCGTGATGGTGACTACCTATTACGGCGTGGCGCAGTACACCATGGGATTTCTGCTGGGGCTGAAAGCCTTTACGGCCGCGGTGCTGGGCGGAATCGGCAATCTGGGGGGCGCCATGCTGGGCGGCCTGCTTCTGGGAATAATCGAATCGCTCGGGGCTGGCTATATCGGCGACCTGACGCACGGTGTTTTCGGCAGCAATTATCAGGATGTATTCGCCTTTATCGTTTTGATCCTGGCCCTGGTCTTTCGCCCATCGGGCCTGCTCGGTGAGCGGGTTGGAGACCGCGCATGATGAATTCTTTTTCCTCCAGCTCCCAGCAGGGCACGAGGCCCAAAGTCTGGTTTGGTATCGCGCTCTTTGCCGCTGCTCTGGCCGTGCTGCCTTTTGTGCTGGGCATGGCCGGGCAAAGCTGGGTGCGCACGATCGATTTCGCGCTGCTGTATGTCATGCTGGCGCTGGGCCTGAATATTGTGGTGGGTTTTGCCGGCCTGCTCGATCTGGGCTACATCGCGTTTTATGCCGTTGGCGCTTACGTCTGGGCGCTGCTGGCGTCGCCGCATTTCAATCTGCACTACCCCTTCTGGATGATCCTGCCCGCCGCCGTTTGCCTGGCGGGGTTCTTTGGGGTGATTCTGGGCGCGCCCACATTGAAGCTGCGTGGCGATTATCTGGCCATCGTGACACTGGGCTTTGGCGAGATTATCCGCATCTTCATCAACAACCTGGATGCGCCCATCAATATCACCAACGGGCCCCAGGGGATCAACCGCGTCGATTCCTTTTCCGTGGGGGGAATGGCGTTTGGGCGCACCCAGACGCTGCTGGGGTTTCGCATCACGGGCCCCGAAAAATATTATTACCTCCTGCTCTTGCTGGTGATCATCATTGTGATCATATGCGTGCGCTTGCAGAATTCGCGCATTGGCCGCGCCTGGCAGGCCATACGCGAAGACGAAATAGCCGCCAAGGCCATGGGCATCAACACGCGCAATATTAAATTGCTGGCTTTCTCCATGGGCGCCACATTCGGCGGTGTGGCTGGTGCCATGTTCTCCTCCATGCAGGGCTTTGTCAGCCCGGAGAGCTTCAGCCTGACTGAATCGATATCCGTACTGTGCATGGTCGTGTTGGGCGGCATGGGCCACATTCCGGGAGTTATTCTCGGCGCTGTCCTGCTGTCGGTCTTTCCGGAATTTTTGCGTGAGGTCGTGGTGCCATTGCAGCAGCATATCTTTGGCTCGGTGGTGTTCGATCCGGACGGCATACGCATGCTGCTTTTTGGCTTGGCCCTGGTGTGCGTGATGATCTACAGGCCGGCCGGCTTGTGGCCCTCGGCCGTGCGGCGCCGCGAACTCAGCCACGACAAGGAGGGCCAGGCATGACGCAAGCGAGCATTAATCAGGATGCCCGATCCATGCCCGATCTGCTGCTGGTCGCCAGCAAGCTGAGCAAGCGCTTTGGCGGGCTGCAGGCCTTGTCGGACGTCAGTTTCTCCATTTGCAAGGGCGATATCTATGGCTTGATTGGCCCCAACGGGGCGGGCAAGACAACCTTGTTCAATGTGCTGACCAGCCTGTATGTGCCCGAATCGGGAACGTGCAATTTCATGGGTCATCGGCTTACGCGGCTAAAACCGCACGAGATCGCCATTGTCGGCATTGCCCGCACCTTCCAGAACATTCGCCTGTTCGGCAGTTTGAGCGCTATTGAAAATGTCATGATCGGGCGCCACATTCGTACTCGCGCCGGCGTCTGGGGTGCGATCACCCGCAACAAATCCACGCGCAGCGAAGAAGCGGCGGTTGAGCGGCGCGCGCAGGAACTGCTGGATTACGTGGGAATAGGCCATCGCGCGAACGATGTGGCCAGTTCACTGCCTTATGGCGACCAGCGCCGGCTTGAAATTGCACGGGCATTGGCTACGGACCCAATGCTGTTGGCGCTCGACGAGCCGGCGGCGGGTATGAATGCATCGGAAACCATCGTGCTGCGCCGATTGATCGAAAAAATTCGCGCCGACGGAGTCACAGTGCTGCTGATCGAACACGACATGAAACTGGTCATGGGCCTCTGCGACCGGGTGCTGGTGCTGGAGTACGGGAAGGTCCTGGCCGAAGGCAGGCCAGCCGAGGTCCAGCGCAATCCGAAGGTTATTGAAGCCTATTTGGGGGCCGGCTCGGCAGAAGCCGTGCCGCCAACTGTTCAAGGCGCGAGCGACGACAGGGAGGTTCGCCAATGAGTCAGGTGGAAAGGCTGCTGGAGCTGAACAAGCTTGAGGTGGCGTACGGAGGCATACGTGCCGTGCGATCCATCAGTTTGCATGTGGGCAAGGGCGAGCTCGTCAGTCTGATCGGTGCCAACGGGGCCGGTAAAAGTACAACGCTCAGGGCGATTTGCGGCCTGGTGCCGGTGGTGGGTGGCAGTATCAGTTACGACGGTCGGTCGATTGTCGGCGCGCCGTCGTTTACGCTGGTGCGCCAGGGACTGGTCATGGTGCCCGAAGGCCGGGGGATTTTCGGTCAACTGACCATCGAAGAAAATCTGGCCATGGGGGGATACAGCCGCAAGGATGTGAATGCCGTGCGGCAGGATACCGAGCGTGTGTTTGCCTTGTTCCCGCGCCTGGCGGAGCGCCGCAAGCAATCCGCGGGCACGCTTTCGGGCGGCGAGCAACAAATGCTGGCCATGGGGCGCGCGGTCATATCCCGGCCGCGCCTGTTGTTGCTGGATGAGCCTTCGATGGGGCTGGCGCCGCTGATGGTTGAAAAGATTTTCGAGGTCGTGCGTGCCATTGCTTCGGAGGGGGTCACCATTTTGCTGATCGAGCAAAACGCCAAGCTGGCTCTTGAAACCAGTCATCGCGGGTATGTGATGGAGTCGGGGCAGATCATCCTGGAGGGGCCTTCCGCTCAATTGCTCAACGATCCCAAAGTGCGCGCTGCTTATCTGGGGGAAGAAGAGCTTGTCTGATCGGGGCGAAGGTGCCTCACAAGGACGCCTCTTGTGCATATTTATGGCATTTTCGGTTTAAGTGTTTGAAGCATTCGATGTTTTGGTCGGTTTGGTATTTTAAGACGCCGTCTATCGGGGCTTGGGGTCAGGGCCGGCACGGCGTGCTTGATCCGGATCTACCTCGTCCAGGCGGGCGTCGGGCCAAACTCGCTACGCCGCTGGCGCGGCTACGCTCAAACATGGTCCGCCGAAAGCCCCCGCCTTCCCTACGGTAGCATCCGGCGCACGCCTTACGCCGGTCCTGACCCCAAGCCCCGATAGACGGCTCACGTTAGGGCATGCCTGGAATGAACGTGCCGGCCCCAGCGTATACCTCGATGCATGACCTCACCGTTTCTCTCAGTGCATGACCCTAATGCCTCTCTCTATGCATTGCCTCAACGCAAGCCGCAGGGTGGGCGGTGCTGTGTAGTCCGGCGGTAGTCCAGCGCCGGGTGCTGACGAAGGGAAGGCGGGGGCCTTCGGCGGGCGCTGTCTGAGCCCGGCCTCGCGAGGCCGGGCGAGTTCGCCCGACGCCCGCCTGGACGAGGCAGACCCGGGCAGTCGGCTAGCGCAGCTAGCCGACCGCTGGACGTGCCGGACTACACAGCACCGCCCACCCTGCGGCGTCTTTATAGAATTAACCGTCACCAACACCGCAACGCACAGCCCAAAGTCATCGCTCAAGCCAGTACAGCCTACCCAAGCCTAAAAGAAGCTCAAAACAAAAGTCACAGAAACACGTTCAGCGCCGTAAACACCTAAACCGAAAATGCACTAGCCTTCGTTGCTTCGAAGCGATCTTGTGGCCGCCACCGCTCAGGCGCGGCCGGTGCTGCCGAATCCGCCGGCGCCGCGCTCGCTGCCCTGGAAATCGTCGACGATATCGAATTCGACCTGCTGCACGGGCACGATCACGAGCTGCGCCAGACGCTCCATGGGCTGCAGCACGAATTCGCGCTGGCTCCGATTCCATGCCGAAATCATTAATGGCCCCTGGTAATCCGAATCGATCAATCCCACCAGATTGCCGAGCACGATTCCATGCTTGTGTCCGAGGCCGGAGCGTGGCAGGATCATGGCGGCATAGGCTGGGTCGGCGATATGTATGGATAAGCCGGTAGGTATCAGTTCGCTTGCGCCTGGCGCTATGGTAATTGGCGCATCCAGGCAGGCGCGCAGGTCAAGGCCGGCAGAGCCTCCGGTGGCATACGCCGGCAAACAATCGTTCATGCGGGGGTCTAGAATTTTCAATGCAATTTTTTTCAATTGATGACTCGGTTTGGCTGATATTCGGAGGGTGGTTCAGGTTCGGCGTTGATCGTTGCGAACAAAAAAAGCAGCCTCGATCTAGGGCTTCAACATTCGGGGTAATGATAATTTAAAGTGGCGATTCAAAAACAGGAGTTCAACTTGGGCTCCGGGTGGATCTGCCGATATTGCGGTATGCGCTCGATGGCGCGTAGCGTTGTCCAATCAGTAATCGACATGTTCCGGAAAGCTTTTGCCTGGGTCCTGAGGCTTGGTGCGGGGATTGCGCGCGGCGCGCCCCGCGCCAAGCAGCAGGCGCGCGGCAATGAGCATGAAGCCGACTGGAATCCAGTCGTCGATGCTGGCGGGAGAAGTTTGCATGATATGAATGCCTTGCCGCAAGGCGGCAAAAAGCAGCACATAGGCGCTTATGCTCAACAGTATTCCTATGCGACGCGGGGCCTTGAGTGTCGCGCCGGAATCGACCCTGGCGGCTGGCTTACCTGCGGCTTTTCCCGGCTGAGGCGATTTCCCGGCGCGGATGGAGTGGCCTGTTTGGACGGGTTCTTCAGTACCGGGCGTGTCTACGGGTTTGTGCTTGCCCAGGTTTTCGATGTATTTGGCGTAATCGCCATCGTGAGGACCCATATGTTGCGCCATGGCCAAGCCCCTACTGAGCCGCTTTGCGGGCCGTAACGGCCTTCAGGCCGTGGGGCAATCTAAGGGCAATGGCTTCGATCAATCGCCGTGCGGCTTCGATTTTAGGCAGCACGGGCAGGGCTGTCTGGCCCTGATCGTCGAACAGCACCAGTTCGGTGTCGTCGGCGTTCATGGCGTACTGCGCCAGGTTGCCTACCAGCAGGGGTATTTTTTTGCGCTGGCGTTTGGCTTCGGCATATTCATGCAAATTTTCGGTTTCGGCGGCGAAACCCACGCACCATGGGCCGTTGGCCAGTTGTGCCACCTCGGCCAGAATGTCGGGGTTGGGCGCAAACTCGATCTCGGGTGCGGTTGCCGTGCCGGTTTTTTTGATTTTGCTGTTACTGGCATTGCTTACGTACCAGTCGGCGACGGCGGCAACGGAAATGAACAGATCGGCTCTGCTTACCGAGTTCATGACCGCCGCGTACATGTCTCTGGCGCTTTCCACATTGATCCGGCTTACTCCGTAGGGAGAGGCCAGCACCGTCGGCCCCGAGATCAGGGTAACCTCGGCGCCGGCTTCGCGCGCCGCCTGGGCGATGGCATATCCTGTCTTGCCCGATGATCGATTGCTGATGACCCTGATCGGATCGATTTTTTCCGCGGTTGGGCCGGCGGTAATGACGACATGCCGCCCTGCCAGAATCTTGGGCTGGAAGAATGCAATCAGTTCGCTGAGAAGCTCGTCGGGTTCAAGCATGCGGCCGCTGCCGATCTCGCCGCAGGCCTGGTCGCCGACTCCCGGGCCCAGGATGGCGGCGCCGTCGTCCCGAAGTTGACGCACATTGCGCTGGGTGGCCGGATGCAGCCACATTTCGCGGTTCATTGCCGGAGCAACCAGCAGCGGGCACTCGCCCTTGGCCACGCAAAGCGTGGACAAGAGATCGTCGGCCAGGCCATGAGCCAGCTTGGCCATGAAATCGGTACTGGCTGGCGCAATCAGAATGGCGTCGGCCCCGCGAGTCAGGTTGATATGGGCCATGCTGTTGGGTATGCGGGCATCCCAGGCTTCGACGTACACCGGCCGTCCCGACAGGGCCTGCAGGGTCGTTGGCGTAATGAAGTGCGTGGCGGCTTCGGTCATGACGACATCGACAATGGCGCCCCGTTCGATCACGCGGCGTATCAGTTCGGCGGCCTTGTAGCAGGCAATGCCGCCGGTCAAACCTAAAACAATCCGTTTTTGTGCGAGGTCTTGTATCACAGAGGTGTGCTCGTAATAAGGTCCAGGGGTGTGCAGAGGCGTTGGTTAACGGTTGGTACAAGAGTTGATCATACCTCTACGCCGCGCTTCCTGGGATCACCCCCTTGCCTACGAAAGGCGACGACGCTCGCGCCGGAAACGCAGCAATTCGTCCAGTATGAGCAATATCGCGCCGCAGGTAATGGAGACATCGGCGATGTTGAATGCCGGAAAATACCAATTATTCCAGTAAAACAGCAGAAAATCGATTACGTGTCCGTGCTGGATACGATCAACGACATTGCCGACCGCGCCGGCCAGGATGGCCATGAGCGAGCAGCAAAACAGCCATTGGTTCGGATCGCGCCGCAGCAGATTGATGATCAGGGCCGCCGCGCCCAGCGCAATAGCTGTGAATAGCCAGCGTTGCCAACCGTGCCCTTCGGCCAGGAAGCTGAAAGCCGCACCGTTGTTATGCAGCAGGGTGAAGTCGAAGAAAGGCAGCAAATGCCAGCGTTCCGCATATTGCAGGTGTGTATTGAAGTATGTCTTGCTGAGTTGATCCAGGATCACAATCAGCAGGGCTCCAAGCAGCCAGCCCCAGAAACGTCGCGCGTTTTTCGGGCGGGCCGGGGCTGAGGAACCGGGCTTAGGCATGATGACGCGACTCGCCTTTGCCGAACAGGTTGTCGACGCAGCGGCCGCATATTTCCGGATGCTCGGGATCGCTGCCCACATCGGCCCTGTGATGCCAGCAACGTTCGCATTTCTTGTTGGACGTCGCGTTGACTTCAATGCGCAGGCCGCCTTCGCTCTGATGCAGTGTGGCGCGCGACACGATATAGACAAAACGCAAATCGTCTTCCAGCGTGGCAAGCAATTGATAGTCGTCGCCGCTGGCGTATACATCGAGTTCGGCCGCCAGCGACGAGCCTATATCGCCCGTGCCGCGTACATCTTCGATTTTACGCATGACATCGGCCCGTATTTCGCGCAGCCGGCACCATTTTTCGATCAGCACGTGCGCGTCGACCTGGTTGGGCAGCGCGTGAAAGAGTTCGGTAAAAATAGTGGCGACTTCGCGGCCGGCATGCAGGTCTTTCCAGGCTTCCTCGGCGGTGAAGGAAAGTATTGGGGCGAGCAACTTGAGCAGCGCGTGCGTGATGTGGTGAAGCGCGGTTTGCGCCGAGCGCCGCGCCGCGCTGTTCTGAGCGGCGGTGTACAGGCGGTCTTTGAGCACATCGAGGTAGAAAGCGCCGAGATCTTCCGAGCAGAAAATTTGCAGTCGCGAAACCGCGGGATGAAACTCGTAGCGCTCGAAATTGGCGAGTACCTCGGCCTGCATCTGTGATGTCATGGCCAGGGCATAACGATCGATTTCGAACATTTTCTCAAGCGGCAGCGCATCGGCGCCGGCGTTGAAATCGTGGATATTGCCCAGCAGGAATTTCAAGGTATTGCGGATGCGGCGATAACCTTCCACAACCCGTTTGAGGATTTCGTCGGAAATGGACAGTTCGCCGGAGTAGTCTGTCGTCGCTGTCCACATGCGCAAGATTTCAGCGCCCAGAGAGTCGGATATTTTTTGCGGCGCAATGACATTGCCGACCGACTTGCTCATTTTGCGGCCCTGGCCGTCGACCACAAAGCCGTGCGTCAGCAAGGCCTTGTAAGGCGGTTCGCCGTACAGCATGCAACTGGTCAGCAGTGAAGAATGGAACCATCCGCGGTGCTGATCCGAGCCTTCGAGATACAGGTCGGCGGGCCATTTGAGTGCATCGGCATGCGAGCCTTTGATGCCGTGGTCCCGGCCACCGAGTACAGTCGCATGGGTGCTGCCGGAGTCGAACCAGACATCGAGGGTGTCATGATTCTTGACATACTGGTCGGCTTCGTCGCCGAGCAGATCCCTGGGGTCGAGCGACTGCCATGCTTCTATGCCCTGCTTTTCGACGCGCAGGGCGACTTGTTCCAGGAACTCCACGGTACGCGGGTGCAGTTCGCCGGTTTCCTTGTGCACGAAAAAGGCCATGGGCACGCCCCATTGGCGCTGGCGCGACAAGGTCCAGTCGGGCCGGTTGGCGATCATGGCATGCAGACGGGCGCGTCCCCAGGCTGGGAAGAATTCGGTTTTATCGATCCCTGCCAAGGCTGTTTCGCGCAATGGCTTGCCGGTATTTGGCTGGCGATCCATGCTGGCAAACCACTGGCTGGTGGCGCGGTAAATGATCGGCGTCTTGTGGCGCCAGCAGTGCATATAGCTGTGTTTGTGCTGTTCTACCTTGAGCAGGCTGCCTGTCGATTCCAGCGCTTCGACAATTTTTGGGTTGGCTTTCCAGATCATCAGGCCGCCGAAAAGGGGCAGGCTTTCAACATAGTGGCCATCGCCCAGGACCGGGTTGACGATCTGTTCATCGGTCAAACCATGGGCTTTGCAGGACAGGAAGTCTTCAATGCCGTAGGCGGGAGAGGAGTGCACAACGCCGGTGCCGGCGTCGAGTGTTACGTAATCGCCCAGATAGACCGGCGACATGCGCTGATAGCCGGGATCCAGGTCGTATAAGGGGTGCTTGAATTCCAGGTTGGCCAGGGCCGAGCCTTTGGCCGTGGCCAGAATCGTTCCGCTCAGCTCCCATTGCTTCAGACAGGCATCGACCAGATCCGCCGCTATCAGTAAAACGGGACCAGTGGCGCGCGGTTGATCGAGCCTGACCAGTGCGTAGTCGATGTCGGGGTGTACATTCAAGGCCTGGTTGGCAGGCAGCGTCCAGGGGGTGGTGGTCCAGATGACGACAGCTCCGTCGTCGACGCTGGGCAGGCCGAAGGCATGGGCCAGCTTGGCCTTGTCGCTGAATTTGAACGCCACATGCACGGCGGGGTCTTTGCGGTCGGCGTATTCGACCTCGGCTTCGGCCAGCGCCGAGCCGCAGTCGAAACACCAGTTCACCGGCTTGAGACCGCGATAAATATAGCCTTTGTCGAGCACGCGCGCCAGAACGCGCAATTCGTCGGCTTCGTTGCTGAAATTCATGGTCAGATAGGGATTTTCCCAATCGCCAAGAACGCCCAGGCGCTTGAAATCCTTGCGCTGGCGGTCGATCTGCTCGAGCGCGTAAGCGCGCGCTTTGGCCTGCACCTCGGCAACCGGCAGGTTCTTGCCGTATTTCTTCTCGATCTGGATTTCGATCGGCATGCCGTGGCAATCCCAGCCCGGCACATAGGGTGCGTCGAAGCCCGCCATCGAGCGGCTTTTGACGATAATGTCTTTCAGGACCTTGTTGACGGCGTGGCCGATATGGATGTCGCCATTGGCGTAGGGGGGGCCGTCGTGCAACACGAATTTGGGGCGGCCTTTGCTGGCCTCGCGTATCGCCGCATAGACTTTTTTTTCTTCCCATTCGGCAATCCATCCCGGCTCGCGCTTGGCGAGATCGCCCCGCATGGGGAATGGGGTTTCGGGCAAATTGAGCGTGTTTCTATAGTCCATGGAAGGCGAAATAATTACGAGCGCTTTGCGCATCGTTGTCGATGGCGGCGATCATAGTGGGTAGGTCGGGAAATTTTTCTTCGTCCCGCAAGTATTTGAGGAACTCGATCCGTATGAGTTTACCGTATGCGTCGACCCGGCAGTCGAGCATGTGCACTTCGAGGGTTACAACGCCGCTGTTGCTGACGGTAGGCCGCACGCCCAGGCTGGCTACGCCGTTGATGGCCTGTCCGGCCAGGCCATGCACGCGCACCACATAAACGCCGGAACGCGCGGCACACAGGGGCGGGACGCGAAGATTCAGGGTTGGGTAGCCTATGGTGCGCCCGAGTTTCTGCCCATGCACTACATGGCCGCTTATGTGGTAAGTGTGGCCCAGCAGGTGTTCGGCGCGTTCCAGGTCGCCCACGGCCAGCGCGGTGCGCACTTCGGAGCTTGAAATCCGGTGCCCATGCTCATCGGCTACGTCGGCAATGGTTTCGACGTCAAAATTGTGCCGCTTTCCCATTCGCCGTAATAGATCGATATCGCCGCTGCGCTTGTGGCCGTAGCGGAAGTCTTCGCCGACCAACAGCCAGCGGGCATTCAAGCCGCGCACCAACAGCTGTTCTATGAAGGTTTCAGCCGACATGTCGGCCAGTTGCCGGTTGAAGCGTTCGAGTACGATCTGTTCTATGCCGTGATGCGCCAGGGACCAGATTTTGTCGCGCAGGCTGCTGATTTGCGTGGGGACGAGTTCGGGGCGCTGCCCGCGCGAAGCGAAATAGGCGCGGGGATGCGGTTCGAAGGTCATGACCGTCGGCGCCCAGCCACGTTCGGCAGCCAGTGCGCCGACACGGGCGAGGATGGCCTGATGGCCGCGATGCACACCGTCGAAATTGCCTATCGTTACCGCGCTGGGGCAGCGGGAATCGAAGCGGGGCAGGGAACGATAAATTCTTTGAGTGGTTTTCACATCCGAGAGTTTACAATTTTAGATTGCCTACGCTTGGGAATTTTTATTTTGCCTGCCACTTTTTCTCGTCCGCGCCGTCTTGTCGTGCTCATCTCCGGGCGTGGTTCCAATATGCAAACCATTGTCAATACTGTGCGTGAGCAGGATTTGCCGGCTGAAATTTGTGCGGTAATAGCCAACAAGGCCAGCACCTTGGGCCTCGATTGGGCGCGCGCCCAGGGAATTGAGGCTAAACTGGTCGCTCATCGCGATTACGCCTCGCGCAGCGAATTCGATCAGGCGCTGGCGCAAGTCATCGATACCTACCAACCCGATTATGTCCTGCTGGCAGGCTTTATGCGTGTCCTGACGCCCGAGTTCGTCGAACGCTTCAATGGCCGCCTGCTCAATATCCATCCGTCTTTATTGCCGGCCTTCCCAGGCATGCATACGCATCAGCAGGCCCTGGCGACCGGAGTGCAATGGCATGGCTGCACCGTTCATTTCGTGACCCCGGTGCTCGACCACGGTCCCATTGTGGCCCAGGGCGCTGTCCAGGTTCTGGCCGGGGATACTCCCGAGAGTCTGGCCGAAAGGGTGCTGGGCATGGAGCATCTGGTTTATGCCCGAGTTGTGCGCTGGCTCGCGGAAGGCCGGGTCACCCTGGATACAATGCAGCGCGTACACGTGCACGGGGTGGGTAGCCGGTCGTTTGTAATGATGCCCGATAACGGCCAATCAGAATAAGAGTAGAAAATGAACAAGGCAGAAAAATCCGGGCGCATCTTCACAAAGCGCTCCACAACCCGCGATGGCGGGAGCCGTGGCGGTTCGGCGGCGGATCGTCCGCGGCGCGACGCAAAAAGCGGACAGCGCCCTGTCGCGCGGAAGACGGCGCCGGCCGACGAGGCGCCGCGCTATGTCATGGCTGCCGTGCGCATCGATCAGGTGCGCAGCGTACTGGGTGAAATTCTGCAATGGGAATACCCGGCCGATGCGGCCTTGTCGCATTGGCTGCGTGCGCACCCCAAGCTGGGTTCGCGCGATCGCGGCGAGGTGGCCGAAGCCGTATTCGACGTGTTGCGCCATTTGCGCCGGTATCGCCATTTTGCGGAAAGCGGCTTCGGTCCGGCGGCGCGGCGCCTTGCCATCCTGGGCCTGGCCTCGGTTTTCAGCAAAGATGTTTTGTATGCCGGCCTGCATGAGGGCGAGCAGGAATGGCTGGCGCGGGTGCAGAGCATCGATCCCAAAAGCCTGCCGCGAGCAGTGCGCGACAGCTTGCCCGATTGGCTCGACGAGCGCCTGGCGAAACTCGATGACCCCGACGCCTTGATCGAAGCCTTGAACCGCTCGGCGCCGCTGGATGTGCGTATCAATCCACTCAAGACCGACCGTGCCGCCATGCTGCAAAAAATGCGCGAAGGCGGCGCTTTGCGCTACGATCCGGAGCCCACGCCTTATTCTCCGTGGGGCATACGCCTGCAGGGACGTCCGCCCGTGAATCGATGGCCCATGTTCGAGAACGGCGAGATCGAGGTTCAGGACGAGGGTAGTCAGATCCTGGCGGCGCTTGTGGGACCCAAGCGCGGCGAGATGATCATAGACTACTGCGCCGGCGCCGGCGGCAAAACCTTGCTGATCGGGGCGCTGATGCGATCTACCGGACGCTTGTACGCCTTTGATGTGTCGGCGGCCCGCCTGGCTCGAGCCAAGCCTCGCCTGGCCCGCAGCGGCCTGTCGAATGTGGTGCCGGTGGTGATCAGTGCCGACAACGACCAGCGCGTCAAGCGCCTGAGCGGCAAGGCTCATCGTGTGCTGATCGACGCTCCCTGCAGCGGCCTGGGAACCCTGCGCCGCAATCCCGACCTGAAATGGCGCCAGCATCCCGAGTCCCTGGCTGAATTACAAAAGGTGCAAGCACGCATTCTCAAGCAGGCGTCGCGCTGCGTCGCTCCGGGAGGGCGGCTGGTTTATGCGACGTGCAGTATCCTGCCCGAAGAAAACGAGCAGCAAATAGAGGTGTTTTTGGCTGAACATCCCGACTTTAAACTGCTGGATGCCAGCAAAATCGTACTTGATCGTTGCGAAAATCTGACACTTGACGGTCCTTATCTGTCCATGCGCCCCGACCGGCACGGCACCGATGGCTTTTTTGCCGCTGTACTGGAGCGCTCCGTACCCTCTGAAACCCTTGCTTAGTCATTGATTTTCCTCAAAAACTATTTTGAGGTTTCACTGTCATAAGAATACCAAGTGGGCTAAACTGCTAGGTGTCTTCAAAGCGAGGCCTTAACAAGGTTTATGGACTACATACTTAATTTTCTCTCGGGTGGCTTGCTGCAGCTGTCGTGGTGGCAGGTTGTTCTGGTTACTTTGGTGTTGACCCACATCACGATTGTGGGCGTTACCGTTTTCCTGCACCGCAGCCAAGCGCACCGGGGGCTGGACCTGCATCCGGCCATCATGCATTTTTTCCGTTTCTGGCTGTGGTTGACTACGGGCATGGTCACGAAAGAGTGGGTAGCCATTCACCGCAAGCACCATGCCAAATGCGAACGCGAAGGCGATCCTCATTCGCCGGTCGTGTTTGGCATAGGCAAAGTTTTTTTCCGTGGCGCCGAACTTTACCGTGAAGAAGCGACCAATCCCGAAACCCTGAAGCGTTTCGGCCATGGTACGCCTGACGACTGGCTCGAACGCCATGTGTACACCCGTCACAGCTTGCTGGGCGTGCTCATCATGCTGGCCATCGACCTGTCGCTGTTTGGCTTGCTCGGCCTCACCGTCTGGGCTGTGCAAATGGCCTGGATTCCCTTCTGGGCGGCCGGCGTGGTCAATGGCCTTGGCCATTTCTGGGGCTATCGCAACTATGCCTGCCCCGATGCCAGCACCAATGTGTCGCCCTGGGGCATCATCATCGGTGGCGAAGAGCTGCACAATAATCACCATGCTTACGGCACGTCGGCCAAGTTTTCGACCAAATGGTACGAGTTCGACATAGGCTGGGGCTATATTTCGGTGCTGCGTTTCTTCGGCCTGGCTACGGTCAAGAAACTGGCGCCCAAGCTCAAGCTGGAACCCGCCTCGGCCAAAACTTCGGTCGACTTGAGCACCTTGCAAGGGGTGATTACGCACCGCTACGAAATCCTGGCTCGCTACACCGATTTGGTAAAACGCGCCGCCAGCGAAGAGCTTGCCAAACTCAAGCCGATCCGCAACGAAGGCAGCGCCGATTGCCGGTGGTCCATACTAAGCCGCGCCAAAGAAGCGCTCAGCCGCACCGACGACGCCCTTGAGCCCGCCCAGCGTATCGAACTCGACACGATTCTGGCGGATAACAAATCACTTTCCACGCTGGTGCAGATGCGCCGCGAGCTGGTTCGCCTGTGGGAAAGCTCGAGCGCCAGCAGCGAGCAATTGCTTAGCGATTTGCAAGCGTGGTGTCTGCGCGCCCAGCAAAGCGGCATAGAGGGCCTGGAGCAGTTTGCTAACCGGTTGCGCCGCTACGCGGCATGATCGACAAGCTCAACCCCGAACAACAAGCAGCGGTCACACTCCCTCCTCAGCACGCACTGGTTCTGGCCGGTGCGGGGAGCGGCAAAACCCGGGTACTCACGACCCGCATGGCCTGGCTGATTCAAACCAGCCAGGCCAGTCCATTTGCCCTGCTGGCTGTTACATTCACCAATAAATCGGCGCGTGAAATGCTCACGCGCTTATCCAGCCTGCTACCCATCAATACCCGCGGATTGTGGGTGGGAACTTTCCACGGCCTGTGCAATCGCATGCTGCGGGCCCATTATCGGGATGCCGGGCTGGCGCAAACCTTTCAGATCCTGGATAGCTCCGATCAACTGGCGGCCATCAAGCGTCTGCTCAAGGGCGCCGGAATAGACGATGAAAAATATCCGCCGCGCGATGTGCAACGCTTTATCAATGGCGCCAAAGAGCAGGGCGAGCGTCCTAACGATATCGAAGCCTGGGATGCGCATCGTCGGCGTCTGATCGAGATTTACCAGTTGTACCAGGCCCAGTGCGAGCGCGAGGGGGTCGTTGATTTTCCCGAACTGTTATTGCGTTCTTATGAACTGCTGCAGCGCAATGCCCCCATACGCGAACATTACCAGCGGCGCTTCCAGCATATTCTGGTCGACGAATTCCAGGATACCAATGCATTGCAATATCGCTGGCTGAGACTGCTGGCGGGCGGCGGCGCTTCGATTTTCGCCGTGGGTGACGACGATCAGTCGATCTATGCGTTTCGCGGCGCCAATGTGGGCAATATGGCTGATTTCGAACGCGATTACGCCCACGGCACAGTGATCCGGCTGGAACAGAACTATCGCTCTTATGGCCATATTCTCGACTCGGCCAATGC
Source organism: Paralcaligenes sp. KSB-10 (assembly GCF_021266465.1). Lineage (NCBI taxonomy): Bacteria > Pseudomonadati > Pseudomonadota > Betaproteobacteria > Burkholderiales > Alcaligenaceae > Paralcaligenes > Paralcaligenes sp. KSB-10. The sequence goes on from NZ_CP089848.1 coordinate 213,052, forward strand.
GCTGATTGCTCACAACACGTCGCGTCTGGGTAAGAACCTGTGGACCGAACACGGCGAGGGCGAGCCGGTGCGCGTCGTGGAACAGCCTTCGGATTTGCTTGAAGCGCAGTGGATAGTCGAGGAGGCCAAGGCCTTGATCAACGACGGCCGTTTGCGTCGGGAGATTGCCGTGCTGTATCGCAGCAACGCGCAGTCGCGAGTCATCGAGCACGCCTTGTTTTCAAGTGGAATTCCCTACAAGGTATATGGCGGCCTGCGTTTTTTCGAACGGCAGGAAATCAAGCACGCCCTGGCTTATTTGCGGCTCATGGATAATCTGCATGACGATACGTCATGGCTGCGTGTCGTCAATTTCCCCACGCGCGGCATAGGGGCTCGTACCCTTGAACAGCTGGCGGATCTGGCGCGCGAGCAAAGCGTCAGCCTGTGCAAGGCTGTTCCACTGATGAGCGGCAAGGGCGGCAGCAATCTGCTGAAATTTGCCGCACTCATCGAGAGCATGGCCCATGAGGCGCAGGTGCTGTCGCTGCCCGAATTGATCGAGCATGTCATTCATCAGAGCGGTCTGTTCGCCTACTATCAAGGCGAAAAAGAAGGCACGGACCGGCTCGAGAATTTGCAGGAGCTTGTAAACGCGGCGGTGATATTTGCTGGTGAGGAAAATTTTGAGGGCTTGCCGGCCGGGCGCATTATCGAGCAGCCGATACCTCCCTTTGGGACTCCCGCTGTGGATCAAACTGCATCGGATCTGCGGGATGCCTCGGATCCCCAGACGCCGGACGTCGGTCAGGAGCTGGAACAGGCCATGTCGCCATTGGCGGCATTTTTGACGCATGCCTCGCTCGAAGCCGGAGATAATCAGGCTCAGGCAGGTCAGGATGCGATCCAACTTATGACTGTACATGCCGCCAAAGGCCTGGAATTCGATTCTGTATTTATCACCGGTGTCGAAGAAGGCTTGTTTCCGCATGAAAACAGCTTGCTTGAACAGGCAGGGCTTGAAGAAGAGCGCCGCCTGATGTATGTGGCCATTACCCGGGCCCGGGAACGTCTGTACCTGACGCTGGCGCAAAGCCGCATGCTGCATGGGCAAACCCGCTATGCCATGCGTTCGCGTTTTCTGGATGAAATTCCCCAGGAGCATCTCAAGTGGCTCAGCCCCAAAGTACGTGTGCCGGTTTCCGAAGGGTGGGGATCGAATGCGGGTGCTGGCGCACGTGAAAATACCTGGTCAGGCGCCTATCGCCGCGGGGATGCTTATGGCCGTCCTTCCAGTGGCGCGATTGCCCCTCGTGTGCCGCGCAGTCTGACGTCGGGAGTGACTGTGGGGGAGCAGCATTTTCGCATTGGCCAGGGTGTGCGCCACCAGAAATTCGGCGATGGCACGATCATCAGCCTGAGCGGCATGGGGCAAGACGCTCAGGCGCAAATCCAGTTTCGCGATGTCGGCACCAAGACATTGGCCCTGGGCATCGCCAGGCTGGAAGTGATAGCCGCCTAGTGTCTTTTCGGTTTAAGTGTGGTTACGGCACTGAACGTGTTTCTGTGGCTTTCGTTTGAGCTATTTTTAGGCTTGATCTGTGGGGTTGGACTGTGTTGTGGTGTTGTCTGTGCGGGCGGTTCGTTCTATAAAGACGCCGCAGGGTGGGCGGTGCTGTGTAGTCCGGCACGTCCAGCGGTCGTGGTGCTACGCACCCCGACTGCCCGGGTCTGCCTCGTCCAGGCGGGCGTCGGGCCAACTCGCAGTGCCTCGCGTGCGAGGCACTGCTCAGACAGGGCCCGCCGAAAGCCCCCGCCTTCCCTTCGTCAGCACCCGGCGCTGGACTACCGCCGGACTACACAGCACCGCCCACCCTGCGGCTTGCGTTGAGGCAATGCATAGAGGTATATGCTGGGGCCGGCAAGTTCATTCCAGGCAGGCCATTACGCGAGCCGTCTATCGGGGCTTGGGGTCAGGGCCGGCGTAAGGCGTGCGCCGGATGCTACCGTGGGGAAGGCGGGGGCTTTCGGCGGGCCATGTTTGAGCGTAGCCGCGCCAGCGGCGTAGCGAGTTTGGCCCGACGCCCGCCTGGACGAGGTAGATCCGGATCAAGCACGCCGTGCCGGTCCTGACCCCAAGCCCCGATAGACGGCGTCTTAAAATACCAAAGCTACCACCCCATCAAATCCCGTAAACAATTCGACCCAAAAATGCTCTAGCGGCGCGTGTTAGCCCCCTTGAGTACATAAACGTCAAGTAAATTCCAGACTCGTATAATGAAGATGCTGCCGCCAAACCTTGTTTGGATGTCGCGCGAATAGTGTCCGGATACTATCGCATCCCGGGTCGCAGATTTATTTTGATGAGAAAAAATGGAACAGAACGATGGTTCAAAATCCGGCTTGCCCGCGGCAGCTTGCATAGTTGGGCATGTGACGGTCAAGGACGCAGCCAGATGGGCGGAATACTGCAGCAAGGTACCTGCCACGATTGTCCCCTGGGGTGGACGCCTGGTATTGCGCGGCAAGCGCTCTTCGGTCTTGAGCGGCGAGCATACCCATACCGATGTGGTAGTGATCCAGTTTCCCGATGCCCGGGCGATCGAGGCTTGGCATGGCTCGCCTGAATACCAAGCCTTGATTCCCATACGGGAGCAGGCGGTCGACCTGGTGCTGGTCAGTTACGATTGCTGAGCGCAGGAAGGTTTTTCGAGTTCTTCGAGCTCTTCGTGCAAACTCAGCCATTGGTCTTCGAGTTCACCTGATTTCTTATTCAGCTCACCGTGCTCGCTGAGCACTTTCAGACGCTCGTCGCGACGCGCATCCGAGTAAAAGTCCTGGTCGGCTATAAGTGCGTCGAGAATCTGCATGCGCTGTCGTGCGGCATCGAGCTGGGTTTCGACTTTCTTTATTTTCGCCTCGATAGGCTTGCGTGATGCGGCTTGGCGTTGCCGTTCTTCCGCTTCGAGGCGGCGTTGGGCCTTGCGGTCGATGGCGCCGGTATCCGGCCCCGCCGACTGCGCTTCGCTGCGGGCTTCCGCCCGGGCCTCGGCGGCGCGCGCAACCAGCCAGTCGCGATAGTCTTCCAGATCGCCGTCGAACTCGTGTACGGCGCCATCGGCCACGATCCAGAAACTATCCACGGTGGTACGCAGCAGATGGCGATCGTGCGACACCAGCAGCACGCTTCCCGCGAATTCGGCCAGGGCGGTTGCCAGGGCTTCGCGCGTATCGACATCCAGGTGGTTGCTGGGCTCGTCCAGCAACAGCAGATTGGGCTTTTGCCAGACTATCAGGGAAAGAGCCAGGCGAGCTTTCTCGCCGCCCGACATGGGGGCGATTTTGCTGGTGACGGTGTCGCCGCTGAAGCCGAAGCTTCCCAGGTAATTGCGCAGTTCCTGTTCGCGTGTCTGGGGCGCCAGACGCTGCAGATGCTGCAAGGGCGTTGAATCCAGATCGAGCATGTCCAGTTGATGCTGGGCAAAGTAGCCGATTTCCAGGCCTTTGGAGGCACGGCGCTCGCCGGCCAGCGTTGGCAGTTCTTCAGCCAGTGTTTTGATCAAAGTGCTTTTGCCTGCCCCGTTGACACCCAGAACGCCTATGCGGCTGCCGCCACGCACCATCAGTTGCACGTCGCGCAGAACCGTTTTGGTTTCGCCCGTAGCCAGACGATAGCCAGTGCTGATTTTGTCGAGAATCAAGAGCGGGTCGGGCATGTTCTCGGGTGTGGGCAGGCGTATGTCTATGCCCGCCTCGGCATGCAAGGGAGCCAGGGTTTCCATGCGGGCCAGAGCCTTGACGCGGCTCTGCGCCTGTTTGGCTTTGGTGGCCTTGGCCTTGAAACGATCGATAAAACTTTGCAGGCGGGCGGTTTCGCGCGTCTGCTTGTCCCAGGCCAGTCTGGTTTGCCGCAGGCGTTCGGCGCGCTGAGTCAGAAAGTCTTCATAGCCGCCGCGATAGCGGGTCAGTTTGGCCTGATCGAAATGCAATATCGATTTGGCGACGGCATCCAGAAATTCGGTGTCGTGCGAAATCAGCAGCACTGTACCCTGGTACGCATTCAGCCAACGTTCCAGCCAGAGCATGGCGTCGAGATCCAGATGGTTGGTGGGCTCGTCCAGGAGCAGCAGTTCCGACGGCGCCATCAGGGCTCGCGCCAGCGCCAGGCGCATTTGCCAGCCCCCTGAAAAACTGCTGACCGGGCTAAGCCACTGCCCCGGTGCAAAACCCAGTCCGGCCAGCAATTGTTCTGCGCGTGAAGGGGCGCTCCAGGCGTCGGCTTCGACCAGCGCTGCCTCAAGTTCCGCAATGCGGTGGCCATCATGGTCGGGTGTGGCCAGGCGTTCGGCCTGTAGAAATCGCAAATGAGTATCGCCGTCGATGACGAACTCGCGCGCCGCCAGTGTGTTGTCACTGATTTCCTGCTCCACGCTGGCAATGCGCCAGCCGGCAGGAATGGTCAGCGTTCCGGCGTCGGCGTCCAGAAGCCCTTGCAGCAGGGCGAACAGGGTTGATTTTCCCGCTCCATTCTTGCCGACGATGCCGACACGCTCACCAGGGTTGACCACAAAATCGGCTTCGTCCAGCAATACCTTGGTGCCGCGGCGCAGCGTTAAGCCTGTAGCACGAATCACGATGCCAATTGTTCCCGGGTAAGCAGCAGAATCTGGTCTTCGGTATGCTCGGTGCTGAGCCAGACCGGATCGAGATCGGGGAAAGCCGCCAGGAAATTCTCGTATTCGTTGCCGATTTCAAGCACCAGGATTCCGTCGGCGGCCATGAAATCTGGAGCATTGCGCAGCAGGCGCCGAATGAGGTCCATGCCGTCTTCGCCGCCGGCGAGCGCCATTGTGGGTTCATGCCGGTACTCAGGCGGCAGGGATTCCATGGAGTGGTTGTTCACGTAGGGCGGGTTGCACACAATGACGTTGTATTCGCATTGCGGCAGTTGATCGAATAGATCGCTGCGATGCGTGGTGATCCGCCCGTCAAGGCCGAAATGTTCGATGTTCTGATCGGCTACCTCGAGAGCATGTTCCGATAAATCGACCGCATCGACCTGAGCATTGTCGAAAGCCAGGGCCGCCAGCACGGCCAGACAACCTGAGCCTGTGCAAAGGTCGAGCACGAATTCCACGTCTTCCGGATTGGCTACCCATGGCGCCAGGTCCTGGGCGAGCAGTTCGGATATGGGCGAACGCGGCACGATGACTCGCTGATCGACAAAGAACTGTTGCCCTTGAAGCCAGGCTTCACCGGTCAGATAGGCGGCGGGCAGGCGTTCGTTGATGCGCCGTTCAACCAGTTTCAGGTAGCGTTTGCGCTCTTCGGGCAGAACCCGGGCATCGAGAAAAGGATCCAGCGTATCGAGCGGCAGGTGCAGGGTGTGCAGCAAGAGGTAGACGGCCTCGTCCCAGGCGTTGTCGCTGCCATGACCAAAGGCCAGTCTGGACGAGTTGAATTGGCTGACGGTAAAACGCAGCAGGTCGCGCAGAGTGCGCAATTCTTGATGAGCAGATTCGTACATGCTGGCTCCAGTAAGAGGAATCGAATGTCTGTTTTGCGGGCTGGTCAAAGCCATCGGGGCAAGAGCGCCACGGATGGCAGTGCGCTTAATCGAGCAAAAGATTTTCGAGTGTGCGGCGATAGATGTTTTTCAAAGGTTCCAGAGTGTCGAGCCGGATATGTTCGTTGATCTGGTGAATGCTGGCATTGATGGGACCGAATTCAATGACTTGCGGGCAGATTTTGGCGATGAAACGGCCGTCCGAGGTGCCGCCGGTGGTGGAAAGCTGGGTAGCTACGCCGGTTTCATCTTGTATGGCCTGGCTCAGCGCTTCGCTCAGGCGGCCCTTGGGGGTCAGAAAGGGTTCGCCTCCCAGGGTCCAGTCCAGTGTGAATTCGAGCCCGTGCCTGTTCAGTATCTGGATAACTCTTTCTTTGATCTGCGCGGGAGTGCTGATGCTGGCAAAGCGGAAGTTGAAGTCGATTATTGCCTCGCCGGGCACCACATTGGTGGCTCCGGTCCCCGCGTGCAGATTGGATACCTGGAACGTGGTGGGCGGGAAATATTCGTTACCCTGATCCCACTCCGTTTGCGCCAGTTCCACCAGGGCCGGCGCCAGTAGATGGATGGGATTGCGTGCCAGATGAGGGTAGGCCACATGCCCCTGTTTGCCCTTGATGGTCAGCTTGCCCGACAGGGAGCCGCGTCGGCCGTTCTTGGCGGTGTCGCCCAGGCGGTCGACCGAAGTGGGTTCGCCGACGATGCAGTAATCCAGTACTTCATTGCGTGCCGTCAGGGCCTCGCAAACCTTGACTGTGCCATTGATCGAAGGGCCTTCTTCGTCGGAAGTGATGAGCAGGCCGATCGACCCCTTGTGTTGAGGGTGAGCGGCAACGAATTCCTCGGCCGCCACTACGAAGGCGGCGATCGAGCTTTTCATGTCCGCCGCGCCACGGCCGTATAAATTTCCGTCCCGCTCGGTCGGCGCAAAGGGCTCGCTGGCCCATTTGTCGAGCGGGCCGGTGGGAACCACATCGGTGTGGCCGGCAAAAACGACCAGGGGCGTCGAAGTGCCGCGCCGCGCCCACAGATTGGTGACATCGTCGAACACCAGGGTTTCGCAATTGAAACCCGCCGCACTCAAATGCCCGGCCAGTTTTACCTGGCAATCGGCATCGGCCGGGGTGACCGAGTTTCGTGCGATCAGATCTTTGGTCAGACGCAGAACGGCAGAATCGCTCATCAGGCTCTCAGCAAGTCATTGATACTGGTTTTTGAGCGCGTTTGCGCGTCGACCCGTTTGACGATGACAGCGCAGGCCAGGCTGTGCGAGCCGTCGGCCGATGGCAGGGAGCCGGGTACCACGACCGAGCCCGATGGAATGCGTCCGTACGTGATGGTGCGGCTTGCCCGGTCGAAGATCTTGGTGCTTTGAGAAAGGAACACGCCCATGGCCAGAACCGAGTTTTCTTCGACGATAACGCCTTCGACTACTTCGGAGCGAGCGCCGATAAAGCAGTTGTCTTCGATGATGGTGGGATTGGCCTGGAGCGGCTCGAGTACGCCACCTATGCCTACACCGCCCGATAGGTGGACGTTCTTGCCGATTTGGGCGCAAGAGCCCACAGTGGCCCAGGTGTCGACCATGGTGCCTTCATCGACATAGGCGCCGATATTGACATAGGACGGCATGAGCACCACGTTTTTGGCTATGAAGGCGCCTTTGCGGGCGACGGCCGGCGGTACCACACGGAATCCGCCAGTGGCGAACGCCTGGGCGCCGTATTCGCCGAACTTGAGCGGCACCTTGTCGTAAAACTGCATGGGCGCCTGACCCATGATTTCGTTGTTTTCGAGCCGGAACGACAGCAACACGGCTTTTTTGATCCATTGATGCACGACCCATTCGAAGTTGATCTTTTCGGCAACCCGCAGATGGCCCGTATCCAGGGCATGTATCGTGTGCTGAACAGCTTCCCGCACGGCGGCGCTTTCGGCGCCTGGAGCGACTTCGGCACGATGTTCCCATGCATGATCGATGGTGCTTTGTAGGTCAAGAGTCATAGTCGTTTAGTCTGGTTAGAAGTAATAATCAATATAAAAAAACGCGGCGCATGATATTTGGCATGCTCAACGGGTACCGAGGCGGAATCTGGCGCATGCTGGATTACGCTGTTTTTTCAAGAAACCGAACAATGCGCCCTGCGGCTTCCAGGCATTGCTCTTTGGGTGCTACCAGAGCGATGCGAATCCGGTTTGCGCCCGGGTTGACGCCCTGGGCTTCGCGTGCCAGAAAGCTTCCCGGCAGGACGGTAACGGCGGTTTGGCCATACAGGTCGCGAGCAAAATCGGCATCGGCATAAGGGGTTTCAGCCCATAAATAAAACGAAGCCTGAGGCCATTCTACATTGAGTACCGGCCCAAGGAGCGGCATCAGCGCCTCGAATTTTTCACGGTACAGGCGGCGGTTTTCAATAACATGGGTCTCGTCGTTCCAGGCGGCGATGCTGGCCTGCGAGACCACGGGGCTGATGGCGCTGCCATGATACGTACGGTAAAGCAGGAATTGCTTTATCAGCGCCGCGTCGCCGGCCACGAAGCCAGAGCGCATGCCCGGTACGTTTGAGCGCTTGGACAGGCTCGAAAAGCACACCAGGTTCTTATAGTCGTGGCGCCCGAGAAGGCTGGCCGCCTGCAGGCCGCCCAGCGGCTTCTTGGCTTCGTCGAAGTAGATTTCCGAGTAGCATTCGTCCGAAGCGATGACCAGATCGTATTTGTCGGCCAGGGCGAACAGGGTTTTCCATTCGTCCAGGGCCATGACATTGCCCGCCGGATTGCCTGGCGAACATACGAACAGCAGCCGGGTTTTACGCCACACGTCGTCTGGAACCGACGCCCAGTCGAAGCCAAAATTGCGGCTTGCCTGCGCGTTGATGAAATAAGGCTGGGCGCCGGCGAGCAGGGCGGCCCCTTCGTAGATTTGATAGAACGGATTGGGGCACACGACCAGCGATCCGGCGGAGGGGTCGATGACGGTCTGGGCGAAGGCAAACAAGGCTTCGCGCGAGCCCAGCGCGGGCAATACCTGCGTTTCGGGGTCGGGCCGCGCGATACCGTAGCGCCGCGCAATCCAATCGGCGATCGCGTTGCGCAATGGCGAATCACCCTTGGTCGGCGGATAGACCGACAGGCCAGCCATGGCATTTTTCATGGCTTCCACAATGAGCGGCGGGGTTGGGTGCTTGGGTTCGCCTATCGAAAGATTGATGGGCTGCAGATCGGCCGGTGGCGTGGGTGCCTGGGCCATCAATTGCCGCAGTTTTTCAAAAGGATAGGGGTGCAGAGCACGTAGTCTGGGATTCATGGCCGCCAATGAGTTCGGATTTATAGCCGCTGATTTTAGCAAGCCCCCGGAGATTCTGCCGTGCCTGGCCGATTTATGGATTTGACGGGAGATTGATTGCAATTGGCAACGGATACAGCAAAGTTCAGATTCAATAAAGGGCTGTTGGTGCCAGCGGCTGCTTGCGACCCTCCCTAAATGAAGCTACACTTATTGGCTTGAATTTTTTTAGCGAACGTGGCGGAATTGGTAGACGCACCAGATTTAGGTTCTGGCGCCGAGAGGTGTGAGAGTTCGAGTCTCTCCGTTCGCACCATTATAAGGCCCTGATTTACAACAAAGCTTTGTGAATCATGGGCCTGAAAATAAAAAACAAGTAATAAAAAAACAAGTGCAAAATAATATATGGGTTTTATGTAGGCTGGCGAGAAACCGGCCCTGTACACCCGTACGCATAAGTGTGGCAGCCAAAGTTATTGGCTGCGGCGCATCATTCCCAATGACCTGCAAGCGCGTTATCACAAACGCGAAATCGCATTTTGCTGCGAGAGCTGTTAACAAGCAATGAAATGCTGATACCTTTTGCAAGGTGCCCCCGTGTCTGCGTGACTAGAATCGATAGGCAATTATTGGAGATCCCTATGAAGATTCTTATTGTTATCGCACTTGTCTCTGCGCTCGTTGGCTGTATTGTTGTTCCGGGTGGCGGATATCGTCATGGGGGCTACCACCGAGGGTATTATCACGATGGTCCGCACTATTAAGAGGGTTCGTGCTATTAACGTACGGGCGGTCCTTGTGGCCGCCCGTTTCGTTCAAGGGGCATCCATACGGGTGGCCGCAAAGGCCGCCCCTACCAATCATTCTGGTGCGTCCTGTTCTTCTATCTGCGGCTCCGGCTGGACGGTTGCATGTCGCGACGCCAGAAAGTTCAGGACATGCAGGGCTTCGGCAGGCAGTTCCTTGGCGCTTCGAACACCGAGCCACAAGGTGCGTGAAGCCCAGCCGTCGGAAAGTGGGATGGCGCGCAGCCCCGCTCCCAGTATTTCCTGCCGAACCGCGCCGCGTGGCAGCACGCCTATGCCCAATCCGGCTTCGATCATGCGGCATATGGCATCGAAGCTGGCAACCTGGACCCTCAGTTTCAATGCGCGTTCCAGGACGGCGGCCGCGCTGTGCATGCGGACCAACAGGGAACTGCCTTCGGTAAGTCCGACGAAATCATAGTCCAGCGTATCGGCAAAGTCGACGATGTCCCGCCCTGCGAGGGGATGGCTTCCGGGAACCAGCACGACGAGCTGGTCGTGTCGATACAGGCGCTTTTCCAGTGACAGCGAGGGGGTGTTGTCCGCAAAGATGCCGATATCGGCAATGCCATGAGCCACTGCATTGATGGCGTCTTCACTGATTTTTTCTTCGAGAATGATCCGGATGCCTGGGTGCTGTTCCATCAGTACGGCAAGATCGACAGGTAAAAACTGGATGATGGAGGAGGTATTGGCCCAGATGCGCACATGGCCGCGTACGCCCAGTGCGTAATCGTTCATGTCCAGGGCCATGCGGTTCACGCTGTTCAGCAGGTTTTGCGCATGATCGGCCAGGTTTTGACCCGCGGGCGTCAATGCCAGGCCGCGCGGCAAGCGAACAAACAAAGTGCAGCCTATGGTCTTTTCGAGCTCGGAAATACGCTTGCTCAGCGCCGACAGCGTCATGTGCGAGCGTTCCGCAGCCTTGGTAAGGCTGCCTGCCTGGGCTGCATATAAAAAAACACGTAATGACTGGATATCGAAATGAACCGGATTGACCATGGTTTTGCAAGAGCCTGTTAGCGGGTGGCGGGACCCAGTTTATCAAGGCCCTTCCTGCTGCGCCTTGATGATTACCCGGGAGCCGGCAGTAGCTTGACAATATTGATTGGCAATCATATTATTTGAGTAGAAATTAATTTAACTGAATACTTTTTATTGCGCGTGCTATGAACGAACCTCTGATAACCACACAAGCTTACGATCTGCGCATTCTGCGTGCCTTGCGCCGCATAACGCGATCTATTGCCTTGCATTCGCGTCATTTGGCAGCTTGCAGCCACATCACGGCACCGCAACTGATCTGTTTGCGGGCGGTCATCGACAGCGGGCCGCTCACTGCCACGGCAATCAGCCGCGAGATCCATGTCAGCCCCAGCACCGTCGTGGGGATCCTCGACCGCCTCGAAGACAAGGGCTTGATCTGCCGTGAACGCAGCCGCGAAGACCGCCGCATCGTTTTCGTCTCGGCTACCGAGGCGGGTGTTGTGCTGGCCAGGGATACACCTTCGCCTTTGCAGAAAAAACTGGCTGATGCGCTCAACGCCTTGCCGGAACTGGAGCAGCTCACCATCACGATGTCGCTGGAGCGCATTGTCGGCCTGATGGAGCCGCAGGGCGTGCTTCCGCCAGAAGCGCCGGAGGAGCCGGGCTCGCCTATTCTTGATGTCGGTGTTGGCGGTGCGCCTCCAGAATCGGGGTTGGTGGTATGAAGCGCGATGCAAGAACGGCTCCTGCGTCGAATCCCATAATGCCGGCAGGTTTGTGGAAAGGCTGATGGAGCTGCGTCCACTCAGCAAGGTTGATGGGCTTGCCGTCCATCGCTTGGTTGGCGAGTGTCCGCCCCTGGATTTGAATTCGGTTTATGTGTATCTGCTTTTGAGCGAACATTTTTCCGACACCTGTGTGCTTGCCGAAAACGCGGGTGTCGTGAACGGTTTTATTTCGGCCTATATGCCCCCAGCCAGGCCGGAGGTGTTGTTTGTCTGGCAGGTTGCCGTGCATTCCCGTGCGCGGGGCCACGGCTTGGCGCGCCTTATGTTATGGAATTTGCTCGAGCGCCCTGGCTTGAGCGGGATTCGATATATCGAAACCACGGTCGGCCCCGACAACGCCGCGTCTCGCAATGTGTTTGCGGGAATTGCCCGGCAATTGCGGGCACCCGTCGTCGACAGCCCACTGTTTGAACGCGAACTTTTCGGCGCCGGCGAACATGCCGACGAGCGGCTTTTGCGTATCGGTCCGTTTGATGCTTCGCCGCGTCAGGCTCAAGCCGGTGGGCATTTCACCAAAGAGGCGCCAGGGTTGTGAGTAAGCCGCCCTGGAGAACGCCTCGTAACCCAGAGGGAGAAAATGATGGACTTGAGAATATTTGACCGGATGGAGTCTGAGGTGCGCGGCTACGTCCGGTCGTTCCCGGTAATTTTCGATCAGGCGAAAGGGTCCCTGCTGTTTGACGAAGCAGGCAAGCAATACATCGATTTTTTCAGTGGCGCCGGAACCCTGAATTATGGCCACAATAATCCGGTTCTTAAAAAGAGGCTGCTTGATTACCTCGACAGCGACGGGGTTGTGCATGGCCTTGATATGGCCACCAGTGCGAAGAAATATTTTCTGGAAACGTTTGAGCGGGTACTGCTCAAGCCGCGCGGCTGGCAATACACCCTGCAATTCACCGGCCCGACCGGGACCAATGCGGTCGAGGCGGCCCTGAAGCTTGCGCGCCTGGTGAAGGGCCGGCAGAACATCATATCGTTTACGCACGGGTTTCACGGCGTCAGCGCGGGTTCGCTGGCGGTCACTGCCAATTCAAAGTTCCGCAAGGCGGCAGGTGTGGCGCTTGCCAACACCACATTCATGCCGTACGACGGCTATATGGGCCCCGATGTCGACACGGCGGCTTATCTGGAGCGCCTGCTCGATGATTCGAGCAGCGGCCTGGATCATCCTGCCGCAGTCATCGTGGAGACGGTGCAAGGAGAGGGGGGCGTCAACGTCGCAACCTGGCGCTGGCTCAAGCAGTTGGAAACGCTTTGCCGCCGGCATGATATGTTGCTTATCGTCGACGATATCCAGGTGGGTTGCGGACGCACTGGCGGCTTCTTCAGTTTCGAGCCGTCCGGTATTCGTCCGGACATCATCACGCTGTCGAAATCCCTGTCGGGATTCGGCTTGCCCATGTCCCTGGTATTGCTCAAGCCCGAACACGATGTATGGAAGCCGGGAGCGCACAGCGGTACGTTCCGCGGCAACAACCTGGCGTTTGTGACCGCGGCGCAGGCACTTGACAGCTATTGGGCCACGGAAGCGTTTGCGGCCGATACGCAGCGCAAGGAAGGGCTGGTGCGCGACTGGCTGGAAAACCTGGCATACAGTTATCCGGCGGCAGGTTTGAGCGTTCGCGGGCGCGGTCTGATACAGGGCCTGGCAACGCCGGCCGATAGCGGCTTGGCCGGCCAAATTGCCGCACGGGCGTTCGAGCACGGTGTAGTTATAGAAACTTCCGGCGCAAATGACGAGGTGCTCAAGGTATTGCCGGCGCTGACCATCGAGGACGAGCTGCTGGAGCGCGGGCTTGAAGTCATCGAGCGCAGCACGGCGGAGGTCCTGGCCGGGCAGGCCAATGCCAAGGTATTGAAATTTGGAGGGCAGCGTCGATGATAGTCAAAAATGTCAATGATGTGATTGGAACCGAATACGAGGTGAAGACTCGCAACTGGCTGAGCCGGCGCGTGTTGCTGCAGAAAGACGGCATGGGTTTTTCCTTTCACGAAACTATTATTTTCCCCGGCACGGAAACGCATATTCACTATCAGCACCACCTGGAAGCGGTTTGGTGCATCGAAGGCGACGGCGAAGTCGAAACGATTGCCGACGGGAAGAAATATGCCTTGGGGCCCGGGGTGGTCTATGCCCTGAACGAGAACGATGAGCACTGGCTGCGTGGCGGCAAGGCTCCGCTCAGGGTGATTTGCGTATTCAATCCGCCCCTGACAGGCCAGGAAGTGCATGACGAGAAGGGGGTATACCCATTCCTGTCGAACGCAGCTTGAACTGCAGGGTCAAGTAACGGTGATTATGATGAGTGATATTTACGATTCACGCACTGACCGGAGCTCGGCAATCATTGCGCGGCGCGACCCGGTCGTGCATGGCGACGGCCATTACGCCGATGTTTTGTCGGCCGAGCAGATCAGAGCTTACGAAAGCGATGGATTTTTGCTGCTGGAAGATCTGTTCGGTTCGCAGGAAACGGAGTCTTTGCTGGCCGAGGTCAAGCGTATGAGCCGCGACCCGTCGATTGCCGGCAGCGAGGTGGCTATTGCCGAGCCGGGCAGCGATGCCGTACGCTCGGTATTCAGAGTGCATGAGCTCAGCCCCATGGTGCAGCGCCTGGCGCGCGATCCGCGTCTGGCCCATGTGGCTCGGCAGATTTTGGGCTCTGAAGTCTACATACACCAATCCAGGGCCAACATGAAGCCTGGCTTCAAAGGCAAGGAATTCTATTGGCATTCCGATTTTGAAACCTGGCATGTGGAGGATGGCATGCCAGGCATGCGAGCCTTGAGTTGCTCGGTGCTACTGACCGACAACAACGAATGCAACGGTCCGTTGATGGTCGTTCCGGGCTCGCATCGCCATTTTGTGTCCTGCCAGGGCCGCACGCCCGAGGACCACTACCGTCAGTCGCTCAAAAAGCAGGAATATGGTGTGCCCGATCCCGTCAGCTTGCAATTGCTGGTTGAGCAAGGCGGAATCCGGGCCATTACAGCCAAGGCCGGTTCGGTGGTTTTTTTCGATTGCAACACCATGCACGGATCGAACGGCAATATTTCACCATGGCCCAGGGCGAATGTCTTCATGGTTTACAACAGCGTGGAAAATCGTTTGAGTCCGCCAAAATATGGCTTGAAGCCGCGCCCCGAGCACATTGCCAGTCGGCAAGGCGATGCGGTGATCGAGCCTTTGGACGTCTCGACAGCCTGAAGCCGGCGTCGGACCGGGATGCATCCGGTCCGGCGCTTCGATGGCGTCAATTGGGGTTGATGAAAGCTTTCAGGAATTCACGTGTGCGCTCTTCCCTGGGCTGCGTGAACAACTGTTCAGGTGGCCCTTCTTCGACAATGACGCCTTGGTCGAAAAAACAGACCCGGTCCGAAATCTGTTTGGCGAATTGCATTTCGTGGGTCACCAGCAACATGGTCAGGTCGTGTTCTTCAGACAGGCGCTGAATGACATTGAGCACTTCGCCCACCAGTTCCGGGTCGAGGGCCGAAGTCGGTTCGTCGAACAGCATAATGTTCGGATGCATGGCCAGGGCACGGGCAATCGCAACGCGTTGTTGCTGGCCGCCCGAGAGCTGGCCAGGAAATTTATCGGCCTGGTCGGTCAGTCCCACCAATTCCAGGTAATCATCGGCGCGCTGCCTTGCCTTGCCCTTGGACAGGCCCAACACCTGCACCGGAGCTTCGGTAATATTGCGGCGCACTGTCATGTGCGGGAATAAATTGAACTGCTGAAAAACCATGCCCATTTCCTTGCGCATTTCGCGCAGATGGGCTTCATCGGCCGGTACCAGCTCGTCATTCCGGTACTGGTGCCACAGCGGTTTCCCCGCTACGTGGATCATCCCTTCGTCGATATTTTCCAGGGTCATCAGAATGCGCAGCACGGTGGATTTTCCCGATCCGGACGGCCCGATGATCGTGACCTTTTCGCCTTTTTCAACCTGGAAATCGAGGGAGTCCAGCACCGTGACATCGCCGAAGCGCTTGCTGACTTTTTCGAGCTGAATAATAGAGTCGTTCATCGCAGGGGTAATCCTTGTTTTGGCAGGTGCTTGTCGATGTAGCGCACGCCGGCGGACGCCACAATCGTCAGCACGAGGTACAGCGCCCCCACCATGGAAAGGGGAATCAAATAGTTGAATGTGCGGTCGCCGATGATTTTGGCGACATTGAGCATTTCGAAGACCGATACGACCGACAGTACCGGTACGTCTTTCATGATTGATACCAGATAATTGCCAAGCGCCGGAATAATGCGCGGCAAGGCTTGCGGAAGAATAATGAAGCTGAAGGTCCGGAAGGCTGAAAGATCGAGCACGCGCGCGGCCTCGATCTGGCCGCGGACGATGGCCTCGAGTCCAGCCCGGTACACTTCGGAGGTGTAGGCGCTGTATTGCAGTCCCAGCGCCAGCGCACCGGTCAGGAAGGCGGGCAGCACGATGCCGTAGTCGGGCAGCACGTAATATAGGAAAAACAGCTGGACCAACAGCGGGGTGTCGCGGATGAATTCGCAGACTATCCGGGCGGGCCACGCTATGCTGCGGAATCGGGATCCCTTCAGCGCGGCAAGAGCCAGGCCCACGATGGCGGCAACGGCGAAGCCGAGCACGGTGGCCTCGATAGTGACCAGCAGTCCCCGCAGCAGGATAGGGAGAATGGAATTGGCAAACGCCCAGTTGTTGCTGGTGTCCCAATGGATGCCAAATAACATGTTCAGGCCTTTGTGGTGCGCCAGCGCCCCACGGAGCGTTCAAGCAGTTTCATGATGGCCGTCAAGACCAGCGCCATGCCGAAGTACATGAACAGCAGCAAGGTGTAGATCGTTGTGCTGTCCTGCGTGAAATTACGGATTTGCTCGGCGCGGAAGGCCAGGTCGCCCAGACTGATCAGCGAGACCAGTGCCGTGTCCTTGAGGTTCTGAACCGCCAGATTGCCGAAACTGGGCATCATTTCGGGAACGGCCTGGGGGATGGCAATGCGCCACAGAATTTGCCGGGGAGTGAAATCCAGCGCCTTCGCGGCTTCATATTGCTCTCGCGGTACAGCCTGGATGGCGCCGCGCACTACTTCCGCCCCATAGGCGCCGATGTTCAGGCTTAACGCCAGTACGCCTGCGGCGACCGGCGGGAGGCGCAGATCCATGCCTATGGCCTGGCCAAGGATAGGCAAGGCAAAATATAGCCAGAACAGTTGCACGAGCAGCGAGGTACCGCGAAATACTTCAATGATGGCAATCGACACCAGCCGGCAGGGTCTGTTGCGTGCAAGCTTTCCCACCCCAAGGGCAAAGGCAACAACGGCACCCAGCAAGGTCGAAAATACCGTCAGTTGCACTGTTACCCAGGCACCCTGAAGCAAGGGCTCGCTATAGCTTGTCCAGTTCATGGTCTGCGCCGCCCTTGAGGCGCTTTACTTGGCACAGAGCTGGGCCGTGGTCTTGTTGAAGGAATCTTCGGCGTCGGTGGCTGTGAATCCATATTGGGTCATGATTTTCTTCCATTCCGGTGTTTTCTTGAATTTTGCCAATTCGGTGTTGACCGCGTCGCGCAAGCCCGCCGACTGTTGGGCGAAGGCAAATCCCCCCCAACTGCGGGCAGGCGCGCCATTGATGACCGGATCGGTGAAATTTTTGGCCATGCCCACCTTTGGGCTTTTACCCGCAAGCTGGCTGACTGTCAGGCCGGTCGCCGCATAG
The DNA here is from genome assembly GCF_021266465.1 of Paralcaligenes sp. KSB-10. NCBI lineage: Bacteria > Pseudomonadati > Pseudomonadota > Betaproteobacteria > Burkholderiales > Alcaligenaceae > Paralcaligenes > Paralcaligenes sp. KSB-10. Next base: position 230,168 of record NZ_CP089848.1, read on the forward strand.
GCGTCTGCACGGCCCGTTGAAACTGTGGAAATGGCGTCGGCGTTGTTGGAGATCGTCACAATATGATTATCGGGAACGCCAAGTGCCTGCATCATTTCGAGCTGATCGGCCCCCGCCATGATCGCGACCTTGGCGCCTTTTTTTACAAAATCCCTGTAAGAGTGCAACTGTTTGGGATTGCCCTTGGCTACCAGCAGGCCTTCGCCATACGAACTATTGGGTTCGGAGAACAATATTTCCTGGCAGCGCTGGGGAAGAATAGCCATTTCCGCCGCAACCATGTCGAAGCGACCAGCCTTCAGGCCGGGTATCAGCGAGCCGAAATTGGTGCTTATCCAGTCTATTTTCTTGATGCCCAGCTGTTTCATCACATGGGCGGCGACATCGGGGCCTGCGCCTTTGGCATGCCCGTTCAAATCTATATATCCGTACGGAATTTCGTTGGCTACGGCGATGCGTATTTGGCCGTTTTTCCTGATTTGATTCAAGTCTGCCGAGTTGGCCGCACTGGTGGCGCCGGCCATGAGCGCAAGCGTCATGGCCGCGATGGTGGCTTTGAGCCGATAGGTTTTGTTCATAGTGCATGTCCTTTGTCTTGAATGAAGCTGCTGATGGGTCTCCTTTTCTTGTTTCGCCATCAATTGTATCTAAAGAAATAGTACATCATAAAATGATTTCAGTTCAAATTAATAGCATAAAAGGCTTCTGACAAGAGCAAAAGAAGGGGGTGGCGGAGAATCGGCAAGTCCGGTTTCAGCCGGAATGTCTTTGCCGCGAGGGGCGACTTCAAGCCCGCCTGGAGTTGTTCGCGAAAGGCCGGTGGTGTTCCGGCATTACGTCAATATACGGGCTTTTCGCCCGCGGGGCGTCGTTTGAAGCGGCGGTGAACCCAGTAGTATTGGTCCGGGATAAGGCGAATCTGGGTTTCCAGGAATTGATTCATCCGCAGGGCGTCCATGCCGGCGTCGCCGCAGGGGAAGGCTTCAAGAGGCTCAAAAATACTCAGCTTGTAGCCGCGGTATCCAGGCAATACTGCGGCCACGAAGGGGACGACTCGGGCGCCGCTGAGTTGCGCAAGGCGGGAAACGGCGGTCAGGGTGCAGGCTTGCACGCCGAAAAAGGGCACAAAGACGGAATCTCGCAGGCCAAAATCCATATCGGCGGCAAGCATGATCGGTTTGCCGGATTTGAGTATTTTCAATGTCTGGCGCGCGCTGCCGTTGCGGGGAATCATTTCAGTGCCGAAGCGTGCCCGCTGCAGGCGCGCGATATCGTCGGTGGAGTGATCCGACATGGGGGTGTATATCGAGGCCACCGGGTGAAGAATAGAGTAGTACATGCAGCCGGCTTCTATCGCGGCAAAATGGAAGCCGAGAAAAATGGTGGGCTGCTCGTAGGTATCCATCAGTTTGATGGCGCTTTCCAGCTCGACAAGCTGCGACAAAGCCTTGGCGCTGCCGTACCACTGAACCCCGCGTTCCATGTAACTGCGTATTACATGACGAAAGGTAGAGCGCGCCAGTTGTTTGCGTTCGGACTCGTCCTTTTCGGGAAAACAGAGGCGCAAGTTCGTATCGAGGATGCGTTTGCGCCTGCTTGGAAGCAGGTATAGCAATGAACCCAGGGTTTCACCAAAGCGGGCAACAAGACCGTAGGGAAGGGCGGAGAGCATGCGAAGCACGCCCGATGTCAGGGAGTTTTGTGTGCTGTTTTTCATTAATAGGGGCATTCCTTGCGGATGCCCTTGAGAGGCGGGAGGATGTAAGCGCTACATCCTGGGCCCATGCTACCACGTGCCCGGTCGTGCGGCTCCGCTTGGAAACGGTATGAAACACTTCTTCCGGATTTGTTTTGGCAAAGCTGGCTATATATAGGCCGAGGCACTGGTTACATCGGCTTTTGCAGTTTCCGGTAAAATACCCTGTTCTTTTGTTCAATTACTCATTTATATAGGTCTCTAATGCAGCCCGTGGTTGAAATTTTGTCCGGCCTGGAGCGCCGTGTTGATCTGATCGTTTCGGTCGCCGATGTAGAAAAAGAAGTCCAGGCGCAACTCAAACGCGTGGCTCGTACCGCCAAGGTTCAGGGCTTTCGGCCTGGCAAGGCTCCGCTTGCCATGATCGAACGCAGCCATGGTCCCGGCATACGCTACGACGTTATCAATAACGAGGTCGGCCGCTCGCTGGACAAGATCATCGGGGATGCCAAGCTTCGTGTTGCCGGGGTTCCGAATCTCGAGCCAAAAACCGAAGGCGTGGAAGAGGGTTCCATGGCATTTTCGGCCACTTTCGAGGTATACCCCGAGGTGTCTTTGCCCGATCTGTCCGCCTTGCAGGTCAAGCGCGCCACGACCGAAGTCGGCGATGCCGAGGTCCAGCAAACCATTGATATCCTGCGCAAGCAGCGTGCCAATTATGAGGCCCGCGATGGCCGCGCTGCGCAAGACGACGATCGTGTAACACTGGATTTTGCCGGTACTATCGATGGCACACCCTTCGATGGCGGTTCGGCCGAAAAATTTCCTTTCGTCCTGGGCCAGGGCCGCATGTTGCCCGAGTTCGAAACGGCCGTGCGCGGCATGAAAGCCGGCGACAAGAAAACCTTTCCGCTCAACTTTCCCGCCGACTACGGTGGCAAGGAAGTGGCTGGCAAGACTGCCGAGTTCGCCATTACCGTGACTGAAGTCGCAGAACCCGTGTTGCCCGAACTCAATGCCGAGTTTGCCAAATCTTTGGGTCAAGCCGAAGGCGATGTGGAAAAACTGCTGGCCGACGTACGCTCCAACATCCAGCGCGAAGTCAAGTCGCGTGCCCAGGCCCGCACCAAAGGCAGCGTCATGGATGCCCTGGTGTCCGCCTGCACATTCGACGTGCCCAAGGCACTGGTCGAAAACGACGCCCAGGGCCGTGTAGTTGCCGCCCGCGAAGAACTCAAGCAGCGTGGCGTACCCAATGCCGAGTCGGTGCCTATTCCGGTTGAAGCCTTCACGGCCGAATCCGAGCGCCGCGTGCGTCTAGGCCTGCTGGTTTCCGAACTGGTCAGCAACGCCAATTTGCAAGCCAAACCCGAACAGGTTCGCGCGCGCATTGAAGAGTTTGCGCAAAATTACGAACAGCCGGCCCAGGTCGTGGCGTACTATCTGTCCGATCGCCAGCGCCGCGCCGAAATCGAAGCTATAGTGCTGGAAGACAACGTAGTGGATCACGTTTTGTCCAAGGCGCAGGTTGCCGACGAAAAAGTGGCTTTTGACGAACTCATGGGGACTGCATAAATGCAGCGGTTTACTGATTTTTACGCGGCGATGCATGGCGGCGATTCGGTTGCGCCCACAGGCTTGGGCTATGTGCCCATAGTGATCGAACAGTCCGGGCGTGGTGAGCGCTCGTACGATATCTATTCTCGCCTGTTGCGCGAGCGGGTCATCTTTTTTGTCGGGCCGGTCAACGATCAGTCGGCAAACCTGGTGGTCGCCCAGCTCCTGTTTCTGGAGTCGGAAAATCCCGATAAGGATATTTCGCTTTATATCAACTCGCCGGGTGGGTCAGTCTATGCGGGCATGGCCATCTATGACACCATGCAGTTCGTCAAGCCGGACGTGTCCACGCTGTGTACCGGTCTGGCAGCCAGCATGGGCGCGTTTCTGTTGGCGGCCGGCGCCAAAGGCAAGCGTTATACCTTGCCCAACTCACGCATCATGATTCACCAGCCTTCGGGTGGTGCGCAAGGGCAGGCGTCCGATATCCAGATCCAGGCCCGCGAGATCCTGAGCTTGCGGGAGCGCCTGAACAGTATTCTGGCCAAGCATACGGGGCAGCCGATCGACCGTATCGAGGTCGACACCGAGCGCGATAATTTCATGTCGGCCGAAGATGCGGTATCGTACGGTTTGGTAGATAAAGTACTGGTCTCTCGTTCCGACGAGGCTTGAGGACCAGCCGGTCGGCTGGCGGGATCCAACCTGTTGGCCGGCGATTATCCGATAGTCGAATGGTTTCTGTTCGTGCTGTCCATAGATAGATACTAATCGAAGAGTTTTATGCCTGAAAAAAAAGGATCGGCAGACGAAAAAGTGTTGCATTGTTCGTTTTGCAATAAAAGTCAGCACGAGGTTCGCAAACTTATCGCCGGACCATCGGTCTTTATTTGCGACGAATGCATTGATCTGTGCAACGACATCATCCTCGAGGAAACCCACGAGGCAGCCCGGGACGCGATTCGTAATGAATTGCCCACTCCTTACGAAATCAAGAGCTTTCTCGATGGCTACGTCATCGGGCAAGATACCCCCAAGCGCAATCTGGCGGTAGCGGTTTATAACCATTACAAGCGCATACGCTACGGAGAAGTCAAAGGCGACGACGTCGAACTTTCAAAAAGCAATATTTTGCTGATCGGGCCGACCGGCTCGGGCAAGACTTTGTTGGCCCAGACGCTGGCGCGCATGCTTGACGTTCCATTTGTCATGGCCGATGCAACCACGCTGACCGAAGCGGGCTACGTTGGTGAAGACGTCGAAAACATCATTCAGAAGCTGTTGCAGAACTGCAATTACGATGTGGAAAAGGCGCAGCGCGCCATTGTCTATATCGATGAAATCGACAAAATTTCACGCAAGTCCGATAATCCGTCCATCACCCGTGATGTATCCGGCGAAGGCGTGCAGCAGGCTTTGCTCAAGCTGATCGAAGGGACTGTCGCGTCGGTACCGCCGCAGGGCGGGCGCAAGCATCCCAACCAGGATTTCGTTCAGGTCGATACCACCAATATCCTGTTCATTGTTGGCGGCGCTTTCGATGGCCTCGAAAAGGTCATACGCGATCGTACCGAAAAGTCCGGCATCGGATTTTCAGCATCGGTGCATGCCAAGGCCGAAAGCAGCGTGGGCGAGTTGTTCTCCGAGGTCGAGCCCGAAGATTTGATCAAGTTCGGACTGATCCCCGAGCTCGTTGGTCGCTTGCCGGTTGTGGCCACTCTTGAAGAGCTTCAGGAAGACACCCTGATCCGCATCCTGACCGAGCCTAAGAATTCGCTCATCAAGCAATTCCAGAAATTATTTGAAATGGAAGATGTCGAACTGGATGTCCGCCCGCAGGCGCTTAGCGCCATTGCCCGTCGCGCGCTCAAACGCCGGACGGGTGCCCGCGGCTTGCGTTCCATCGTCGAACAGGCTTTGCTGGGAACCATGTACGAACTTCCTTCGCAGAAGAATGTCAAACGGGTGGTGCTGGACGAAAATGCAGTGGAAGGCAAAGGCTCGCCATTACTTATTTTCGCCGATCAAGATACCAAGCTCGCTCCCGAGCATAAGTCGGATCGACCGAAACTCAAGGATGCGGCTGCTTGAGCACCATGATTGAATAACCTTGTAAAAAGTAGGTTTATAGACGTCAGGGCTTGAAAATTTGGCTATCGTCCATACATACACCTACATGTAGTGCTACGAAAGGGAGGCTAATGCTTCCCTTTCGTTTCCAAAGTGGTGTTTTTTAAGGAAATTACTATGTCTGCGAGCCAGATTCTCTCTTCAGAACCCATGGACTTGCCCCTCTTGCCTTTGCGTGATGTGGTGGTTTTTCCGCACATGGTGATTCCCCTGTTTGTGGGTCGGCCCCGTTCCATCAAGGCGCTGGAACTGGCAATGGAAGCCGGCAACAACATCATGCTGGTGGCCCAGAAATCAGCCAGCAAAGATGATCCCACTCCCGATGACTTATACGAAATCGGCTGCGCGGCCGGCATTTTGCAAATGCTCAAATTGCCCGATGGCACGGTCAAGGTGCTGGTCGAAGGCTTGCAGCGTGCCCGTATCCAGGAGGTCAGCGATGCCGAAACGCATTTTATGGCCAAGGTTGCTCCGGTCGAACCCGACACCGAACAAGGTGCGGAGTCCGAAGCTTTGCGGCGCGCAATCGTTGCCCAGTTCGAACAATACGTCAAGCTGAACAAAAAAATACCTCAGGAAATCCTTACCTCGTTAAGCGGTATCGACGATGCGGGCCGTCTTGCCGATACGATCGCCGCTCATTTGCCGCTCAAACTTGAGCAAAAGCAAAAGATGCTCGAGTCCGTCGCAACGTCGGAACGCCTTGAAAATCTCCTGTCCCAGCTCGAAGGCGAAATCGATATCCTGCAGGTCGAGAAGCGCATACGCGGCCGTGTCAAGAAGCAGATGGAAAAGAGCCAGCGCGATTACTATCTGAACGAACAGGTCAAGGCGATCCAGAAAGAATTGGGCGAAGGCGAAGAGGGTGCCGACCTTGAAGAGCTCGAGAAGAAAGTCGTGGCTGCCCATATGTCCAAAGAAGGGCATAAAAAGGCCGACTCCGAGCTTAAAAAGCTCAAGCTCATGTCGCCGATGTCGGCCGAAGCCACCGTGGTCCGCAACTATATCGATACCTTGATCGGTTTGCCGTGGCGCAAGAAGAATCGCATCAATAATTCGATTCCCAATGCGGAGCACGTGCTTGACAGCGATCATTACGGTCTGGAAAAAGTCAAAGAACGCATCGTCGAATACCTGGCCGTACAGCAGCGGGTCGACAAGCTTAAAGCGCCTATTCTTTGCCTGGTCGGGCCTCCCGGAGTCGGTAAAACTTCCCTGGGCCAATCCATTGCTCGCGCCACCAATCGCAAATTCGTGCGCATGGCGTTGGGCGGGGTACGTGACGAAGCTGAAATTCGCGGGCATCGCCGTACGTACATCGGATCCATGCCGGGCAAGATTTTGCAGAACATGACCAAGGTCGGTGTGCGCAATCCCTTGTTTCTGCTCGACGAAATCGACAAGATGGGCGCCGATTTCCGTGGCGATCCTTCCTCGGCCCTGCTCGAGGTGCTGGATCCCGAACAGAACCACACGTTCCAGGATCATTACATCGAGGTCGACTTCGACCTTTCCGATGTCATGTTCGTGGCAACGAGCAATACGCTGAATATACCGCCTGCCTTGCTCGATCGCATGGAAGTCATACGATTGTCGGGATACACCGAAGATGAAAAAGTGCATATCGCATTCGACCATCTGTTGCCCAAGCTCATGAAGAACAATGGCGTGCGCGAAGGCGAAATGACCATTGAAGAATCGGCCATTCGCGATATTGTGCGTTATTACACTCGTGAAGCCGGGGTGCGTGCGCTCGAGCGCGAAGCCAGCAAGATCTGCCGTAAAGTGGTCAAGCAGATGTTGGCGCAGTCTTCCGATGCGGCAGGCGGCGGCAAAAAGGCCGGTTCGGGCAAGCCTGCGGTCGGCGTCACGGTAAACGCTGAAAATCTCAGCGACTTTCTGGGCGTACGCCGGTATAGCTTTGGCATGGCCGAAAAAGAGAACAAGGTCGGCCAGGTTACGGGTTTGGCCTGGACTGAAGTGGGCGGCGATCTGCTGACCATCGAAGTTGCCGATATGCCAGGAAAAGGCGTGGTGCAGCGTACGGGCTCTCTGGGCGATGTGATGAAAGAATCGGTCGAGGCGGCACGAACGGTTGTGCGTGCCCGGGCGCAGCGCTGGGGCATTGCCAATACGGCATTTGAAAAGCGTGATCTGCACGTGCACTTTCCGGAAGGGGCAACCCCTAAAGACGGCCCTTCGGCGGGTATTGCAATCACTACAGCCATGGTGTCGGCCCTGACGGGCATCCCTGTTCGCGCCGATGTGGCCATGACGGGCGAAATCACGCTGCGTGGTGAAGTCCTGCCGATAGGTGGCCTTAAAGAAAAGCTGCTGGCGGCGCATCGCGGCGGGATCAAGGTTGTCATGATTCCCGAGGAAAACGTCAAGGATCTGGCCGAGATTCCCGATAATGTGAAAAATCATCTGGAAATCATTCCGGTGCGCTGGATCGATCGGGTACTTGAAGTGGCGCTGCAGCATATGCCGACGCCTTTGTCGGATGAAGAGGTTGCCAGGCTGGCGGCCGAGTCGGTGGCCAATGCCAAGCCTAGCGATGATCCGTCGGGGGTGATGAAGCACTAGTGCGTTTTCGGCTCGAGTGTTTTACGGCACTGAACGCGTTTCAGTCATGTTTTTGAGCCGTTTAGGTTTGAGCGATGGCTGTGGGCTGTATTGCTGTGTTGTCTGTGTAGGCGTGATGGTATTTCTATAAAGACGCCGCAGGGTGGGCGGTGCTGTGTAGTCCGGCACGTCCAGCGGTCGTGGTGCTACGCACCCCGACTGCCCGGGTCTGCCTCGTCCAGGCGGGCGTCGGGCGAACTCGCCCGGCCTCGCGAGGCCGGGCTCAGACAGCGCCCGCCGAAGGCCCCCGCCTTCCCTTCGTCAGCACCCGGCGCTGGACTACCGCCGGACTACACAGCACCGCCCACCCTGCGGCTTGCGTTGAGGCAATGCATCGAGGTATGCATTGGGGAAGCCGCGTTGAGCCAATCACAGGCTACGTTGAGGCATCGGGCGCTTAATAAATCCAGGGTTTGGCACATCGTGGTGTAGTGGCCACGCGATAAAGGTACGGGTGCACGCACGTTAACGGTTCTATGGATGCAGGCCCATTAACGGTAGGTGCAAGCAGGTAAATTCCGGGCATCCCGTGATGCAATTCCAGGCATGCCATTACGCGAGCCGTCTATCGGGGCTTGGGGTCAGGACCGGCGTAAGGCGTGCGCCGGATGCTACCGTAGGGAAGGCGGGGGCTTTCGGCGGGCCATGTTTGAGCGCAGCCGCGCCAGCGGCGTAGCGAGTTTGGCCCGACGCCCGCCTGGACGAGGTAGATCCGGATCAAGCACGCCGTGCCGGTCCTGACCCCAAGCCCCGATAGACGGCGTCTTCAAATACCAAAGCTACCAAAGCATCGAATCCCGCAAACAACTCGACCCAAAAATTCTCCTGCATGGGGCCCACGTCAGCTGTTTGCTATTTAGTGCTCAGGTGCAGCCTTTCGATGATGGGCTTGTACCTCGCCGCTTCTTGATGAATCAGATCCCGCAGTTGTTTAGGCGGTCCCGGCAACAGGGTAAAAGACAAAGCATGCAACTGCTGCTGTATTTGTGGATCGTCCAAGGCTGATTGAACGGCCTTGTTCAGGCGGTTTACGATGGCGTCGGGCGTCCCTTTCGGTACGGCAATGCCTGCCCAGCTGCCGCTGTCGAACCCCGTGTATCCCAGTTCCGCCACCGTGGGTACTTGAGGCAGCGAGGGCGCGCGTTGCTTGCCGGTAACGGCAAGGGCGCGTATCTTTCCAGCCTGGATAAACGGAAGGGCGGGGGCCACGGCGACAATGGCCAGCCCTACTTGTCCGCCCGCCAGATCATTCAACGTGTTGCTGCCTCCCCGGTAGGGTATGTGTACCGCCTCGAACCCGAAGTGTTCTTTGATTTCTTCGAATGTCAGCTGCATGGATGTACCGACTCCCGGACTTCCGTAGCTGAGCGCCTGCGGATGCGCTTTGCCGTACGCCACCATATCCTTGAAGGTTTTTGCCGGAAAGGTATTGCTGGCCAGGATCACATGCGGGGCGATGCTGATGGCCGCCACGGGCTGAAAATCACCGATGGGGTCATAGGCCAGCTTGGGTGACAGATATTTGGCAATGGCGAAGTTGCCGCCGTATTCCAGCAGTGTGTAGCCGTCGGGTGCGGCCGCGGCCGCTTTCGCACCGCCTATATTGCCGCCTCCGCCGCTCACGTTCTCCACGATGATGTTTTCTTTCAAATCTTTGCTCATCGCCTTCGCGACCAGGCGAGCCAGAAAATCGAACTGCCCTCCCGCACTGAAGGGCACGATAAGCTGGATTGGCCTGGAAGGATATTCGGCACCTGCGGCAAGCGAGGGCAGCGTTGCCGCTGTGCCTATCAGCAGTCCCGCCAAGGCATGGAGTAAGGCGCGCGATCCAGTTTTCATTGATGTCTCCTGTTTTCAAGTCGTGTGTGGTCTGTTGATACACAACAGCCTTGACTCTAGTTGTACCGTGCCGTGGCGCCCAGTCCGATTCCGCACTTGCATTACCCGATAACCATAAAGCATGAGGCGGTATTGATCCCGGTCGATAACAGCCCGTCATCGGAAATCGTGGTCAAGTTATCCCGTCCCTTGCAACATGGAGCCACTATAGGCCTACATCAATCATACGAGATCAGCCTTCATGAACCAGGGACGTTTCTGCAGTCGTAACGCGCGATATTGGCGCGACCGGACGGCAATCATTTTCAAAGACACCTCGATCACTTACGGCCAGCTTGACGCAAGGTCGAACCGCTTGGCCAATGCCTTGCTGGGATTGGGTTTGGCCAAAGGCGATCGCGTGGCTATACAGGCCTGGAACCGGCCGGAAATCATTGAACTGGAGTGCGCTTTGTATAAGGCCGGCCTGGTCAAGGTCGCATTGAATGCCAGATTGTCGCCTCAAGAGATCGTCGACACGGTGAATAATGCCGGGGCCCGCATCCTTTTGGTGGATGAAGCTCATTTTGAAAGCCTCGTATCGGTGGCGGGGGATCTCCATTCGGTCGAAACCATGATTACGATCGGCGGTCTTCACGGGCGGCGCTACGAGGATCTCCTGGCCGCGGCGACCGATTCGAATCCGGACGCGCAAATGAGCGAAAGCGATCTTGCCGTGCTTCATTTCACCTCGGGTTCTACCGGAAAGTTGAAAGCTGCAATGCAGACCGTGGGAAATCGCATGGCCTCTCTGCGCAAAGTAGTGATGGGCCGGATGCGAGCCAATCCGGGCGAAGTGCTGGCGCTTGCGGGGCCGATCACCCATGCAAGCGGCATGTTCATGCAGCCGTTCCTGTTCCAGGGAGGTGCCATCCTGCTGCATGATCATTTCGATCCTGAGTCATTCATGGCTTCCGTGGAAAAACATCATGCCCGCTTCAGCTTCATGGTTCCCACCATGCTCAACATGCTGGTTAGCCACCCCGCCTTCCACCGTTACGATCTCGGCTCCCTGCGGCAGATTTCTTATGGCGGGGCGCCGATGGCGCCGGCGCGCATCCGTGAGGCCTGGGAAGGCCTGGGGCCGATACTGAGCCAGGGATACGGTGCCGGGGAAACGACGGGCGGCATGGTCATGCTCAGTTCCGACGATCACGCGCGGGGCATCGATCAATACCCGGAACTGCTGATGTCTTGCGGCCGTGCCTTTGGCGAAACCGAATTGCGGCTTGTCGATGAACAGGGGCAGCAGGTTCCGGCGGGCGAAATAGGCGAGATCACCGTTCGAGGCCCGGACGTATTCGCCGGCTACTGGCAGGAACCGGAGTTGAGCGCTCAGGCATTGAAAGAGGGTTGGCTGCATACCGGAGACCTGGCGCGCATGGATGAGGAAGGCTTTCTCTATATTGTCGACCGCAGGAAAGACATGATCATTTCCGGCGGCTTCAACGTCTATCCCAGTGAGGTCGAGCAGGCCCTGTACCAGCACCCCGCTGTCTATGAGGCCTGCGTTTTTGGCGTGCCCGATAATATGTGGGGAGAATCCGTCAAGGCGGTCATAGCGCTCAAGCCGGGAATGCATGCCAGCGAGGCCGAACTCATTGCCTATTGCAAATCCCGGCTGGCGGATTTCAAGAAGCCGCGTTCGATCGATTTTGTTGCCGGGCTGCCCAAGAATGCCAACGGCAAGCTTTCGCGCAAGGAATTGAAGGATCCGCACTGGCTTGGGCATCAACGCAACGTTGCCTAGGCCTTTGCGGCCTTTCATCGATGGAATCAGTGGCCGGGCCATCGGACACTTCTTTATTGCGCGGCCATGCCCGGATGCGGGTGCTGTTTGAGCAGTTCCATGAAACGCAGGGCCAGCGGGGACAAATAAGCGCCGCGCCGGGTGGTGATTCCCACAGTGCGCGGCCATACCGCTTCCCGCAAGGGAAATGCCCTCAGGCCATGGCTGCCGGCCTGCTTCATGGCTGATGCGCTGGAGACCGTCAATAAGTCAGTGGCTCGCACCATGCCAATGAGAAAAATGCTGGATGAGCTCGACTCGACTGCCACATTGGGCGCAGGCAGCCCGTGTTCCTCAAAACGCGCGTCGATGGAACGCCTGGCCACTACGCTTTGTCCGGGCAGGATCCATGATTCTTTGGCCAGATCGGAAAAGCGCAGATTGCGTGAAAAGAAAAGCGGGTGCCCCTCACGCGCAACAACATGCAGATTGTCGGTGAACAAGGCATGCTGTTCCAGTTCCGTTTGGGGTTGATTCAGGATCGCGCTGATACTTAAATCGAGATCGCCCAGGCGCAGCGCCGCGAACAACTTGTCATTCAAGCCTATCGTGACGTGTACGCGGGCCGCTGGCCGTTGCTGCAGAAGTATGGCGCAGGCATCGCCGAAATAGCTGGTGTAGTTGGGAGGAACGCCTACCCGCAGCAGTCCCAGCTTGCCCAGATGCAGGTCATTGGCTTCCTTGATGGCCTCGCTCAGTCCGAACTGGACGCCGCGGGCGCGCTGGAAGAAAGCTTGTCCTACTGTGGTGAGCACCATGCCTTTCGGGGTGCGTTCGAACAACTGCAACTGCAGTTCTTTTTCCAGGCGCTGTACTCCTTTGGTCAGGGCCGGCTGACTCTGGCCAAGCCGTTCCGATGCGCGGCCGACATGCCCGGCTTCAGCCACGGCAAGGAAGTAGTTCAGGTCTTCGAGGCGCATGTCATTCCCGCAGGTTATTGAGATCGTTAAATGGATAATCCGCTATCTGTGCCGATGCTGTCAATATGAGTTGTATAAACCATTTGATTGAGGTGGGTTCAATGAGCAGCACACTACCTGGCGCGGAATTTGCCCAGACTCGGGAAAAGTTGAAGTCGTATCTTGACGAGGAATTGATTCCCTACGAAAAAGCCTCCGGCTTTACCTATGAGGACAAATTTTCGAAAGATGCCGTGCGTGCGATATGGAAGCGTTCGCGGGAACTTGGGTTTTATGGGCTTCAACTGCCGCCGGATCTCGGTGGAAAAGGCATGAATGTGGCCGAGCTGTGCGTCCTGAAAGACGATGTGGCCGCTTCTGGCGCAATTCTGTTTCCGCACGTCCTGGGTGATTGGGGCGGCCCGTCGCGCATTGGGAACTTGATCAGGTACGCCAGTCCGTACCAGCTTGAAAACTATATGCTGCCTGTAGTGCGCGGCGAGAAGGGTTCATGCTTTGCCATGACGGAGCCGGCGTCGGGGTCCGATGCCGCCAGCATCAGAACGCGAGCGGTGAGAGAGGGGGATGATTACGTCATCACAGGCCGCAAGCATTACATCAGCGCTTCCGCGTTCGCGGACTTTGCGGTAACCATGTGCGTTACCGATCCGGATAAGGGCCGTGACGGCATTTCGGCCATTCTGGTCGACTTCGATCGCCCCGGGGTCAAATTGACATACGATTATCTGCCCATGACCGGGCAGCACGTCGATGCCGATATTGAACTGGAGCAAGTCCGTGTTCCCTGCGCCAACTTGATTGGAGAGGAGGGGGGCGGCTTCAGGATTGCGATGGATAGGGTCAGTGTGAATCGATTGCTGCATTGCCCGACCATGATAGGCCTGGCGCGCCAGGCCTATCGAATGTCTATCGACTACGCACACCATCGCCAACAGTTCGGCGGCCCGATAAGCCGTTTCCAGGCGATCCAGCACATGCTGGCGGACATGGCGACGGGCCTTTACGCCTGCGAGAGTATGGTGATGGCCGCCGCGCACAAGGCGGACGAGGGCGGCGACGTCCGCAGCGAAGCGTCAATGTGCAAATTGTTTGTCTCTGAAAAATGTTTCGAGATTGCCGACAAGGCGATGCAGATTCATGGCAATGTAGGCGTTACGAAGAATCATCCTGTGGAGTTCATCTTCCGCCGCTTGAGGCTTTACCGGATCGTGACAGGCACCAGCGAGATTCAGCGCAATACCATAGCCAAAGCTATTCTCGCCTGAGCCCGCGCATCCATGCCCGAAATGACCTGCCTGTCCGACACTGTGGTGCTCGACCTTGGTCAATTGCATCCCGGCCCCCATACGGCAATGCTGTTGGGCCAGCTTGGCGCAACAGTCATCAAGGTCGAGCGGCGTGCCGGAGGCGATCCGGCCCGTGCGTTGGGAGCGGACACCTTCGCCAAATACAACCGCGGCAAACTTTCCATCGCACTGGACCTCAAGAATCCCGACGACCGCGTCACGCTGTTGCGTTTGGTGCGGCACAGCCATGCCTTGATTGAGGGCTTCAGGCCTGGAGTGATGGACAGGCTTGGGCTGAGCTATTCTGAGTTGCGGGGGGCCAACCCGGCCCTCGTGATGTGTTCAATTTCAGGCTTTGGGCAAACGGGCCCTTATGCGCAACGCCCGGCCCACGATCTGAATTTCCTCGCTCTGGCCGGCTATTGGGCCGTGCCGTCGCAGGTGGATGATCTCATCGGCCGTCCACACGTGCGCCTGTCTGATTATTGCGCTTCGATGTATGCCGCTTTGGCCATGGTTGTGGCATTGATGACGGCGCGCCAGGAGGGTTGCGGACAATATCTTGACGTGTCGATTCACGATGCAATGATGGCGTGGACCGCGCCCGGTATCGATATCCTGAGGCGGGCCACGAGCGATGATATCGATGGAATGGCTCATATTATGCCGGACAATGACTTGTTTGCGACCTCTGATGGGCGTTATGTGGCGCTTGGAATATTGGAAGAAAAATTCTGGGTGAACCTGAGGGAACGATTGCGGGCGGAGTTCCCCGAAATAGGTTCGCAGGTTTACGATACGCGAGCGGAGCGCATGCGGCGCAAGCGTGAATTGCACACTCTTCTGAAAGGTATTTTTGTCAGCAAGACCTTGGCGCAATGGAAGCAGGTCTTTCATGGCTCGGATATTCCGTGGGCGCCTGTGCTCGATCGTGAAGAAGTATTTGCCGACCCGCACGTGCTGGACCGAGGCCTGCTGAGCGCCGCCCCGGACGGCGGTGGCATGATGGCCGGATTTCCCGTGCGCTTTTCGTCAGGCTTGCCTGAAAGGAGTATGTCGGTGCCGGAACTGGATGGGTCGCGTCGGGCAATCATGGATTGGCTCGATAGCAAAGACGGGAAGCATTAGAGCATTTTTGATTCGGGTGTTTAGGGCACTCGAGTGTTTGTGGCGTTTGACGTTTTGGTCGGTTTGGTATTTACGGTTTGGTATTTAAAGACGCCGTCTATCGGGGCTTGGGGTCAGGGCCGGCACGGCGTGCTTGATCCGGATCTACCTCGTCCAGGCGGGCGTCGGGCGAACTCGCCCAGCCTCACGAGGCTGGGCTCAGACAGCGCCCGCCGAAAGCCCCCGCCTTCCCTACGGTAGCATCCGGCGCACGCCTTACGCCGGCCCTGACCCCAAGCCCCAATAGACGGCTCGCGTAATGGCATGCCTGGAATTACGTTACGGGATGTCTGGAATTAACGTGCCCGCACCCATGCCTCCATCACGTGGTCACGTATACCTCGATGTACGACTCGATTGACTAAACACGGGCTCCCCAACGTATACCTCGCTGCATTACCTCAACGCAAGCCGCAGGGTGGGCGGTGCTGTGCAGTCCGGCGGTAGTCCAGCGCCGGGTGCTGACGAAGGGAAGGCGGGGGCTTTCGGCGGGCCCTGTCTGAGCAGTGCCTCGCGCGCGAGGCACTGCGAGTTGGCCCGACGCCCGCCTGGACGAGGCAGACCCGGGCAGTCGGGGTGCGTAGCACCTCGACCGCTGGACGTGCCGGACTGCACAGCACCGCCCACCCTGCGGCGTCTTTACAGAACTACCGTCCAAAGTACAAAGTAATAAGCTCAAACCTGAACGAACGGCTCAAAAATAATCGACTGAAACACGTTCAGTTCTGTAAACACTCGAACCGAAAATACGCTGGAAAAGACTTGCGGCTGCCGCCCTGAGTACGAGGCTTCAGTTCAGCGGCGTAGTGCGTATCAGCCCCACGGCAATGCCTTCCAGGGAGAACTCATCTTGAGGCCCCACCACGATAGGTTTGAAATCGGGGTTTTCGGGCAGGAGTTCGATGCGGCTGCCGGATTTGGACAGACGCTTGACAGTGACATCGTCGCCCAGGCGGGCCACCACTATTTGGCCATTGCGCGCCTCAGGGGTTTTTTTGACAGCCAGGAGGTCGCCGTCGAGTATGCCGGCATCGCGCATGCTCAAGCCGCGTACGCGCAGCAGGTAGTCGGGCGCCTGGCTGAACAAAGCTGGTTCTACACCGATTTCGCGCTCGATGTGCTCGGTAGCCAGAATAGGGCTGCCGGCGGCCACGCGGCCGACTATGGGTAGCAATAATTGCGCAAGCATGGAGGACGGCGACTGAACGGAGGCGGCTGCATCGTCCCTGAGGCGGATACCGCGCGAGGCGCCTGCGGTGAGCTCGATAGCCCCTTTTTTAGCCAGCGCCTTGAGATGGTCTTCGGCTGCGTTGGCCGACTTGAAGCCAAGCGCGCGCGCGATTTCGGCGCGGGTGGGCGGGAAGCCGGTGCGCGTGATCTCGGCCCGGATGAGGTCGAGGATTTGTTGTTGACGCTCGGTGAGTTTGGCGGCCATTGCGAAATAAGCTGTATTTATGTACAGCTTGGATTCTGCGGCAAACAATACAAAAAATCAAGTGTTTGCCGCCGGAAAAACGAATGGACCGCTAAATGGACCGCTATTTTGCCAATACTTCGGCGACGGCTTGCGCCACGTAGTCGATGTTGCGGCTGTTGAGGGCCGCCACGCAGATGCGGCCGCTGCTGACCGCGTAAACGCCATGTTCGTCGCGCAACTGATCGACTTGTGCGGAAGTCAGGCCCGAGTAGGAAAACATGCCGCGCTGCGACAGCACGAAATCGAAATTCTGCTTGACCCCATGGGATTTCAGCTTTTCGACCAGTTGCGTGCGCATGGCGCGTATGCGTTCGCGCATGCCGGCAAGCTCGCCAACCCAGATCTTGAAGAGTTCGGGCGAGTTCAGCACCATGGAAACCACGGTACCACCGTGGGTGGGAGGGTTGGAATAGTTGGTGCGAATTACACGCTTGAGCTGGCTTAGAACCCGGCCTGATTCTTCCTTGCTGGCCGACACCATGGTCAGGGCGCCGACGCGTTCGCCGTAAAGCGAGAATGATTTGGAGAATGAGGAGCTGATGAGCATGTTCAGGCCTTGTTCGGCAAACATGCGCACCACCGACGCGTCTTCTTCCAGGCCGTCGCCGAAACCCTGGTAGGCAATGTCCATGAAAGGAACCAGCTGTTTATCCTTGACGACTTTGGCGATTTGCTGCCATTGCGCAAAGCTGGGGTCGACACCGGTAGGGTTGTGGCAGCAAGCGTGCAAGACCACGATTGTCTGTGGCGGCAGGGCCTTTAGGCAGGCCAGCATGCCATCGAAATTCAGGCCGTGGGTGGCGGCGTCGTAGTAGGGGTATGTATCGACCGCAAAGCCCGCCCGTTCGAACAGGGCCCTGTGGTTTTCCCAGCTGGGATCGCTGATGAGGACCTTGGCGTTGGGCAGCAATTGTTTGAGGAAGTCGGCGCCGATCTTGAGGGCGCCGGTGCCACCCAGAGCCTGAGCCGTCAACACGCGGCCTTCGGCAACCAGCGGGGAGTCTTTGCCCAGCAGCAGCGTTTGCGCGCCTTTGTTGTAGCCCGCGATTCCGTCTATGGGTAGATAGCCGCGAGCGGCAGCGGCTTCGATGCGGGTGACTTCAGCGGCATGAACGGCATTCAGCAGGGGAATCCGGCCTTGATCGTCGCAGTAGACCCCCACGCCCAGGTTGACTTTGTTGCCACGGGTATCGGCATTGTATTGCTCGTTCAGGCCAAGAATAGGGTCGCGTGGAGCGAGTTCGACTGATTCGAAAAGTGAGTTCATTTTGGGAGGTTAGTGGGTGGGGGTAGAGAGAATAGGAGCAATGGTGAGATAATAAGGGGTTTACCCTTATCGTGTCCAGCATGAACGCTCCCGGCTTTGTCGAATATCCGAATAGTCCCTTTCAGTTGTACCAGCCCTATCCGCCGGCGGGGGATCAGCCTGCGGCCATCGACTCGCTGGTCGACGGTATCAACGACGGCTTGATGTTCCAGACCCTGCTGGGCGTCACGGGTTCGGGGAAAACCTTCACCATGGCCAATACGATTGCCCGCACGGGCCGTCCTGCCATCGTGCTGGCTCCCAATAAAACCCTGGCGGCGCAGTTGTATTCCGAAATGCGCGAGTTTTTCCCGAATAATGCGGTCGAATATTTTGTGTCGTATTACGACTACTACCAGCCGGAAGCGTATGTCGCCGCTCGCGATCTTTTTATCGAAAAAGACTCGTCCATCAACGAGCACATCGAGCAGATGCGCCTGTCGGCCACCAAAAGCCTGCTCGAGCGGCGCGACACGATTATTGTCGGTACGGTGTCGTGCATATACGGGATAGGCAATCCGGGCGATTACCATGCAATGGTGCTGACACTGCGGGCGGGCGATACGATTCCGCGCCGGGAATTGCTGGCGCGGCTGGTGGCCATGCAGTACGAGCGCAACGACGTGGAGTTCGTGCGCGGCAACTTTCGCGCCCGTGGCGAAACCATCGATGTGTTCCCGGCCGAGCATGCCGAACTGGCGCTGCGCATTACTTTGTTCGACGAGGAAATCGAAAGCCTGGAGATGTTCGACCCGCTGACCGGCAAGATCAAGCAAAAGGTGCCGCGCTTCACCGTCTTTCCCAGTTCGCACTATGTGACGCCGCGCGAGACGGTGCTGCGCGCTATCGAGACCATCAAGCTGGAATTGCGCGAACGCCTGGATTTCCTGGTCAAGGACGGCAAGCTGGTCGAGGCGCAGCGGCTCGAGCAGCGTACCCGCTTCGATCTGGAAATGCTGCAGGAACTTGGGTTTTGCAAGGGCATCGAAAATTACTCGCGCCATCTGTCGGGTGCGGCTCCGGGCGAACCTCCTCCGACGCTGATCGATTACCTGCCTGCCGATGCCTTGATGTTTATCGATGAAAGCCATGTCACCGTGGGCCAGCTGGGCGGCATGTATCGGGGCGACCGTTCGCGCAAGGAAACGCTGGTGCAATTTGGTTTTCGGCTTCCCTCCGCGCTGGATAACCGGCCTTTGCAGCTTGAAGAGTTCGAACAGCGCATGCGTCAATGCATCTTTGTTTCCGCGACGCCGGCCGTATATGAAAAAGAACACGCCGATAATGTGGTGGAGCAGGTGGTGCGGCCCACGGGTCTGGTGGATCCCGTGGTTGAGGTCCGGCCCGCCCTGACGCAGGTCGACGATCTGCTGGGGGAAATCAAGCTGCGTGTCGAGGTACGGGAACGTGTGCTGGTGACTACGCTGACCAAGCGCATGTCCGAGGATCTGACCGATTATCTCAATGAAAGCGGCTTGAAGGTACGCTATTTGCACTCGGACATCGATACTGTCGAACGGGTTGAGATCATTCGTGATCTGCGCCTGGGTGTATTCGACGTGCTGGTTGGGATCAATCTATTGCGCGAGGGGCTGGACATACCTGAAGTGTCCCTGGTGGCGATTCTGGATGCGGATAAAGAAGGATTTTTGCGCTCGGAACGCAGCCTGATACAAACCATTGGGCGAGCGGCTCGCAACCTGCATGGGCGAGCCATTTTGTACGCCGATCGCATTACCGATTCGATGCGGCGGGCAATGGGCGAAACCGAACGCCGGCGCATCAAACAGACGGCTTTCAATAAAGAGCATGGTATTACCGCCCGGGGCGTGGACAAGGCGGTTCGCGAAATGATTGACGGCGTGATGGCTGCCGCTCAGCCCGTTTCGGCGGCCGATGATATTTCGCCGGATGTGCTGGTCGACGAAAAATCGCTGGCCAAGGAAATTAGGCGCCTGGAGAAATTAATGATGGATCATGCCAAAAACCTGGAGTTCGAGCAGGCGGCCGCCGCGCGCGACTCGCTCAACCGGCTCAAGCAACGTGCCTTGCTGAGTTGAAGGGTGGCCGGACGGCTTATTACGAATAGTATTGGATTTGGCTAAGATGATATTGCGCCGCGTTTGAATCAGTATGTTGCAAAATACCAACATTGCAGGGCTTTTGGACGTGGCAATTCGAACGTGACTCCGTCATGTAACAATTCTATGATGACCACGTGTTATCTAGGGGTTTACCTTGATATCGGGTGTTTTTCGAATGGGTGGAAGATCAATTGTTGCAGTGCACGAATAAGGCCGCTTCATTGCCGGTAAATTGGCTAAATCGCCTGCTTCAAAAGACCTTGAAACATCGATAAGGCCTTAATGTAGTTGCGTTTTTATTTTTGTCAATGTGTAGCCTTTGATGAATTGTGACATCGCAAAAAGGCCTTGCCTTATCTCGGGTTTTCCCTCACACTTTCACCTATGATGACTAAGGTACTTTTCGTTTGCATGGGTAATATCTGTCGCTCGCCGAGCGCAGAAGGCGTATTTCGCCATTTGATCGACGATGCCGGATTATCCGGGGTTGTAGGCGTCGATTCTGCTGGTACCCACAGCTTTCATATCGGCGAAGCTCCCGATGCGCGCGCCCAGGCGGCGGCGCGCAAGCGTGGTTACGAAATATCCGGCAGTACGGCCCGTTTGGTTACGGCCGACGACTTCCGCGAGTTCGACCTGATTTTGGCCATGGACTGGGAAAACCTGTCCGCCTTGCAACAGCAATGCCCCAAAATTTACCAGCACAAGCTCATGCTGCTCATGCGCTTTGCCAACGAATTCGAAGAAGCTACCGTACCCGATCCTTATTATGGCGGGCCCGAAGGGTTTGGCAAGGTGCTCGATTATCTCGAAGACGCCTGCCAGGGTGTGCTCGAACTGGTGCGCAAGCGCGCGACTCAATATCAGGCGGCTTAAAAGCCCCTCAGCCAACCGCGCGATTGCCGCGGTTTTTTTTATCTGAAGTGTCCGATTTTCTCCTCATGCCTGAATCTGTACCAAATTAGTCCGGAATTTGCTATACTTGACTCATTTAGTCGGGTATAAAGTCGCCGGCTATATCTGTTTACTTGTGTACATCAGGCTTTGGCAAGGAAATCACCATGCGTTTAACGACTAAAGGGCGTTTTGCGGTGACAGCCATGATTGATTTGGCGTTACGGCAACAAAGCGGCCCGGTTACTTTGGCTGCCATCAGCCAGCGTCAGAACATTTCGCTGTCGTACCTCGAGCAGCTGTTCGGCAAATTGCGCCGACACGAGCTGGTCGAAAGCGTGCGTGGTCCCGGCGGGGGGTATTCGCTGGCGCGGCTGGCCCGGAATATTACGGTGGCCGACGTTATTTTCGCTGTCGACGAGCCATTGGATGCGACCAGTTGTGGTGGCAAAGAAGACTGCACGGTGGGCCGAATCGGCAATACCGGCAAATGCATGACACACGAACTTTGGTCTACGCTTAATCGTAAAATGGTTGATTACCTGGATTCCGTTTCCCTGCAAGATCTGGTCGATCAGCAACGCATGCGTTTGCTTCACGAGGCCTCGCAGGCGCAGTCCGAAGTTCGTCTTAACCGTTCGCCCGATGTGAAAATCGCATCGTCAGTGGCGGCGTAAGGATTTTTGGGAGTTGGTTCAATGTTTTCACGTCCTGTATATCTAGACTATTCTGCCACCACGCCAGTAGATCCGCGTGTGGTCGACAAAATGGTGCCGTGGCTGTACGAGCAGTTTGGCAACCCCGCTTCGCGCAGCCATGCTTACGGCTGGGAAGCCGAAGAGGCCGTTGAGCAGGCGCGCGCCGATGTCGCAAAACTGGTCAATGCCGACCCGCGCGAAATCGTGTGGACCTCAGGGGCAACCGAGTCGAACAATCTGGCCATCAAGGGCGCGGCGGGCTTCTATTCCGGGCGTGGCAAGCATGTCATTACGGTGAAAACCGAACACAAGGCGGTGCTCGATACCTGCAGGGAGCTTGAGCGGCAAGGGTTCGAGCTTAGCTACCTCGATGTACGGGACGACGGCTTGCTCGATCTCGACGCGTTTAAAGCGGCATTGCGTCCCGACACGATTCTTGTGTCGGTCATGTTCGTCAACAATGAAATCGGTGTTATTCAGGACATTGCTGCAATCGGCGATATCTGCCGCGAAAAGGGCATTGTTTTTCATGTCGATGCGGCACAGGCAACCGGCAAGGTCGGGATCGACCTGCAAGAGCTCAAGGTCGACCTGATGTCGTTCTCGGCACATAAAACCTATGGCCCCAAAGGCATAGGCGCTTTGTATATTCGCCGCAAGCCTCGCATCCGCGTCGAAGCGCAGATGCACGGCGGCGGCCACGAGCGCGGTTTTCGTTCGGGCACGCTGGCCACCCATCAAATCGTCGGCATGGGCGAGGCGTTCCGTCTGGCCCGCGAAGAGATGGGTACTGAAAACGAGCGGATACGCATGTTGCGCGACCGCCTCTGGAACGGGCTTTCGAAAATAGAAGAAGTCTATCTGAATGGCGACATGGATAAGCGCGTACCCCATAACCTCAACGTCAGTTTCAATTATGTCGAGGGCGAGTCGCTCATCATGGCAATCAAGGAGCTGGCCGTATCGAGCGGGTCGGCCTGCACCTCGGCCAGCCTGGAACCCTCGTACGTATTGCGCGCCCTGGGCCGCAACGACGAGCTGGCCCACAGTTCCATACGTTTTACGCTCGGTCGCTTTACAACCCAGGAAGAGATCGACTTTGCGGTTCAACTGCTGGCCAGCCGCGTCGGCAAGCTGCGCGATATGTCGCCGCTGTGGGAAATGGCCCAGGACGGCATCGACTTGAATTCGGTCGAATGGGCCGCACATTAATCAGGAGCACACATGGCTTACAGCGAAAAAGTACTTGATCATTACGAAAATCCTCGTAATGTAGGCGCGTTCGATAAATCCGATGACAGTGTCGGAACCGGCATGGTGGGTGCTCCCGCCTGTGGCGACGTCATGAAATTGCAGATCAAGGTCAACGAATCCGGTATTATCGAAGATGCGCGCTTCAAAACCTACGGCTGCGGCTCGGCCATTGCATCCAGTTCCTTGGTGACTGAATGGGTCAAGGGCAAGACGCTCGACCAGGCCATGGACATTCGCAATACGCAGATCGCCGAAGAACTGGCTTTGCCGCCAGTCAAGATTCACTGTTCGATTCTGGCTGAAGACGCGATCAAGGCAGCCGTTCGCAACTACAAAGAGAAGCACCAGGAGTAATCATGGGAATCACGCTTACACAACAAGCGGCCGACCACATCGGTCGTTATCTCGAGAAACGCGGCAAAGGCGTTGGCTTGCGGCTGGGCGTTCGTACTACCGGCTGCTCCGGCATGGCGTACAAGCTTGAATATGTCGATGAGCCCGATTCGGAAGACATCCTGATCGAATCGCTTGGCGTCAAAGTCTATATCGATCCCAAGAGCCTGCCTTACCTCGAGGGCACGCAGCTTGACTACTCGCGCGAAGGCTTGAACGAAGGATTCAAATTTTCCAATCCCAACGAAAAGGCCACTTGCGGGTGCGGCGAGTCCTTTACGGTGTAATGTGGCGAGCGACAATTATTTTCAGTTGTTCGGCCTGCCTCCCCGCTACGCACTCGATAATTCGGTTTTAGAAAAGACATGGCGCGAGCTTGCCGCCAAAGTCCACCCTGATCGCTATGCGACGGCAAGCCCCGCCGAACGCAGGGTGGCGATGCAGTGGGCGTCGACGATCAACGAGGCTTATCGGGTGCTTAAAATGCCCTTGAACCGGGCTCGCTATCTGTGCGAGCTTTCGGGCTGCGACCTGCAGGCTGAAAGCAATACGCGCATGGATGATGGCTTTCTAATGCGCCAAATGGAATGGCGCGAGCGGCTCGATCATGCTCGCGAAAAGCATCGTGTCGATGTTTTTGATTCCCTGGAAGAAGACATACGCCGCTCCCGCGCCGAAATGCACGACGCCATGATCCGCCTGATCGATCAGAAGCACGATTATGAACAGGCGTCGGACAAAGTGCGCGAATGGATGTTCGTCGAGAAATTCTCCCAGGAAGTGCAGTCCGCACATCACGATCTAAACGACCGTAAGAATTAAACACTATGGCTTTATTGCAAATTTCGGAGCCAGGCGAATCGCCGGCTCCCCATCAACGTAAGCTGGCTGTCGGCATCGATCTGGGTACGACCCATTCTCTGGTGGCATCGGTACGCAATAGTGTTCCCGAAATATTGCGCGACGCCGATGGCCGGGCCCTGTTGCCTTCAGTCGTACGGTACAGGGATTCGGGGGCTGTGGACGTCGGTTATGCGGCGATTGAATATCAGGCCGACGATACCTTGAATACGCTGGCCTCGGTCAAACGCTTTATGGGGCGGTCGCTCGACGAGGCCCGCCGCGAGGGCGTGTCCTACGAATTCGTCGACGCGCCGGGAATGGTCAAGCTGCGCACGGTTCAGGGCGACTTCAGCCCTGTGGAGGTTTCCAGCCGCATACTGGAAACCTTGCGCAAGCGCGCCGAGGGCGTGCTGGGCGGCGAACTGGTGGGGGCGGTCGTCACGGTCCCCGCCTATTTCGACGATGCGCAGCGCCAGGCGACACGCGATGCAGCCCGTTTGGCGGGTCTCACGGTACTGCGTCTGCTCAACGAGCCGACCGCGGCGGCTATCGCCTATGGCCTGGATCATGGCGCCGAGGGTATTTATGCGGTCTACGACCTGGGGGGCGGCACCTTCGATATTTCCATACTGCGCTTGGCCCAGGGTGTATTTGAAGTCGTCGCCACGGGCGGCGACACCAGTCTGGGAGGCGACGACTTCGATGCCGAGATTGTGAATCGCGTCGTTGCGGCCCAGGGCCTGGGCAATCTGGGCAAGGGCGATCAGCGTGCCTTGCGTTTGGCCGCCCGTGCGGCTCGCGAGGCCTTGTCGACCGAATCCGCAGTCGAGTTCAACGCCGATTTGTCCGATGCCAGGCGGATTCGCTGCACCATTGGCCGCGAACAGTTTGAAGGCTGGACGCAGGGCCTCGTGCAGCGCACGCTGCATCGCGCCACACGCACACTGCGCGATGCGGGGCTCGACAAAGAGCAGATTAAAGGCGTGGTGATGGTGGGCGGCGCAACACGCATGCCGGTAATTCATCGCGAAGTAGGACGTCTGTTCGGCACTGTGCCGTTGATCGATCTGGATCCCGATCAGGTCGTGGCGCTGGGTGCGGCTTTGCAGGCCAATTTGCTGGTGGGAAACCGGGCCGCGGGCGAAGACTGGCTGTTGCTGGATGTGACTCCGCTGTCTCTGGGCCTGGAAACCATGGGCGGCATTGTTGAACGTGTCATACCGCGCAACAGCACGATTCCAGTTGCACGGGGGCAGGAATTCACAACGTTCAAGGATGGACAGTCGGCCATGAGCATACACGTCGTGCAGGGCGAGCGGGAGCTGGTGTCCGATTGCCGTTCTTTGGGCCGTTTTGAATTGCGCGGCATTCCACCCATGACGGCAGGCGCCGCCCGTATTCGCGTTACCTTCCAGGTCGATGCGGATGGCTTGCTCAACGTGGCGGCCCGCGAAGAAAGTACAGGAGTCGAAGCTACGATTTCCGTCAAGCCGTCCTACGGATTGTCCGATGACGAGGTGGCGCAAATGCTGGCCGATGGCATGGCCAATGCCGATGACGATGCCAAGGCTCGCGCATTGCGCGAGCAGCAGGTGGAAATCAAACAACTGATCGAGTCGGTGACGGTCGCATTGGCTGCCGATGCCGATTTATTAAGCCCTGCCGAGCACGAAAGAATTGTTCAGCGTCTGGCCCAAGCCGCCGAAGCTCAGGCTTCGGCCGATATCGAGGCGGTTCGTTCCGCGGCCAAGGCCTTGAGCCTTGCGACCGATGCCTTTGCCGCATTGCGCATGGATCGCAGCATACGTGCCGCCTTGTCGGGCCGCAGGCTCGACGAGCTGACGGAGTAAGAGAATTGTCATGACCAAGATTACAGTTTTACCGCACCCCGAGGTCTGTCCGGAAGGTTTCGTGATCGAAACCGCGCCGGCCGGGGAATCGATTTGCCGGGTTTTGCTGGACAACCAGATCGAGATTGAGCACGCGTGCGAATTGTCCTGCGCCTGCACTACTTGCCACATCATTGTGCGTGAAGGCTTCGGCTCGCTGGAAGATGCCACCGACAACGAAGAAGACTATCTGGATCGCGCCTGGGGGCTTACTCCCGTGTCACGCCTGTCGTGCCAGGCCAAGGTGGGCCATGCCGACCTTGTGGTGGAAATACCCAAATACTCCGTTAACCACGCCAAGGAAAGCCACTGATGCGCTGGACCGATACCTACGAGATCGTCGAGGCCTTGCAGGAAGCCCACCCCGATGTGGACCCCAGGCAAGTGCGTTTTACGGATTTGCGCGACTGGATACAAGCCTTGCCTGGCTTTGATGATGATCCTGCGCGTTGCGGCGAGCGGATACTCGAAGCCATCCAGATGACGTGGATCGACGAGTTGTAAACGCGGCAATGATCCGCAGGGCCGCCTGTGTTTCTTTTCAGGCCGTGATGGGCGATGGGATGTGCGTGGTTCTCCGGATGCCCATGGCTCTCGGGTATATTATTGCTTCGCCCAACTCTTCCCGTCCTGACAGCCATGGCTCTTCCTACGTTACGTTTTGGCTTGGCGGCCAACCGCTTGCATCACGAAACTCCCGATGCGGCGATATTCAATTGGCTTGAGCGATCCGGCCCGGCGATCAAAGAGCTGGGTATCGAGTTCTATACCGTCGGGCGCACCTATCATGCGATTGAGCAATCCGGCTTGTTGCGCGGTTATGCAGGGCTGGTCCGCTATCCCTACGGCCGTGACGGCGGCCTGATGAAGCTGGTGGCCCGGGTTACCGAGAGCCGCGACGGAGCGCCGCCGTTCGATGGCGCCATTTATCTCATCGATCCTGTGGATCCTTCATCCATCTTTCCAGAGGCCCTGGCCTTGAAGCGCCAGTGCATTACTCACGGCCGACCCTTTATTTCCACCGTTGCCGGTGCTGTCGAGTGGATCGAGGTGGAGCGCCTGCACGCGGGCCTGGCTCCTACGGCCGAAACCAGGCGGTTGTTTGATTTTTCGCAAAAAACGGTTGCCCTGATTGCGCACGACGCTCTCAAAGACCAGATGGTCGATTTTGCGAGCCGCCATTTCGACCTTTTGTCGAGGTTCGAGTCGCGCATAGGCACGGGCACCACCAGCGGACGCCTGAATGAGCTTGCCTGGTCGCGCGGATGGCCCGGCGGGCAACCGTGGGTGCAGGCTTATTTAAGCGGGCCCTTGGGCGGCGACGCGCAGATCGCCGAGCTGGTGCTGGAACAGCGTTGCCAGCGGGTTATTTTCTTTGAAGACCCTCACGTTGCACGCCAGCATGAAGCCGATATACAACTGCTTGAAAGAGCCGTTCGCGTGGTGACCGACATTGCCACCTGCGCCACATCGCCCGTTGTCGCCCATAAATGGGCACAAGCGGTGGAAGGCCTGGCCTAGGGTCGCAGCACCAGGGGAGGGGGCCCAAGGGGCAGGCCCTGTGCCTGCCCGGGTGGATCGGTGCGGTGGCGGGCGGCCGTCGGGGCCGCCCCTACTGTCGTCGGAAGGCTGATACCGTGGAATGCGTCAATCTTCGCGGCGCAGGTGCGGGAAGAGGATGACATCCCGTATGCTGGGGCTGTCCGTCAACAGCATGACCAGGCGGTCGATGCCTATGCCGCAACCGCCGGTGGGAGGCATGCCGTATTCCAGGGCACGGATGTAATCGGCATCGTAATACATGGCTTCTTCGTCGCCCGCATCCTTGGCCTGCACCTGGGCCTGGAAGCGCGCTGCCTGGTCCTCGGGGTCGTTCAGCTCTGAAAAGCCGTTGGCGATTTCCCGGCCGGTGGC
Organism: Paralcaligenes sp. KSB-10; assembly: GCF_021266465.1. NCBI lineage: Bacteria > Pseudomonadati > Pseudomonadota > Betaproteobacteria > Burkholderiales > Alcaligenaceae > Paralcaligenes > Paralcaligenes sp. KSB-10. The sequence goes on from NZ_CP089848.1 coordinate 257,968, forward strand.
AAAAAGTTCGAAGCGCTCGGTAATCCCAGCCTGTGTATCCGAGGCGCGTGCCAGCGGCGAAACTTCGACCGGATAGTCGATGATGAAGGTGGGTTGCCACAATTTGGATTCGGCGGTTTCCTCGAACAGGGCAAGCTGCAAGGCTCCGACGCCGGCTCTGGCCAGCACGGGGCCATGAATGTCGGCTCCCAGCTTTTTCAGCTCGGCGCGCAAAAAGGTTTCGTCCCGTAGTTGTTCCCGGGTGTAGCCAGGCGCATATTTCAGTATGGCTTCAACAATTGTCAGGCGGTCGAAGGGCTGGCCCAGATCCAGCGTTTTCTCCTGGTAGATCAGGGTCGTGCCGCCGCAGGCAGCCATGGCGGCTGCGCGAATCAGGGATTCGGTAAAGTCCATGAGCCAACGATAGTCGGTATAGGCCGCGTAGAACTCCATCATGGTGAATTCGGGGTTATGGCGCGGGCTGACTCCTTCGTTCCGGAAATTGCGGTTGACTTCGAAAACGCGGTCGAATCCGCCGACGATCAGCCGTTTCAGGTACAGTTCGGGCGCAATGCGCAGAAACATGTCCATGTCCAGGGCGTTGTGGTGCGTTTCGAAAGGCTTGGCGCTGGCTCCGCCGGGGATGGGGTGCAGCATGGGTGTTTCGACTTCCAGGAACCCATGGTCGAGCATGAACTGGCGGATACTGCCTATGGCCTTGCTGCGCGCCGTAAAGGTGCGGCGGGTTTCCTCGGTCATGATGAGGTCGACATAGCGCTGCCGGTAACGCAGTTCCTGGTCGGCCACGCCGTGGAATTTGTCGGGCAGGGGGCGCAGTGATTTGGTCAGCAGGCGCGCTGTGTCGGCATGCACCGAGAGCTCGCCCTTATTGGTTTTGAATACCTTGCCTTCGACCGCAATAATGTCGCCGATATCCCAGGTCTTGAAACCCGCATAGTGGTCTTCGCCGAGACTGCCTCGATCGAGATAAATCTGGATGCGGCCCGAACCGTCCTGCAAGGCGGCGAAACTGGCTTTGCCCATGACGCGCTTGAGCATCATGCGGCCGGCAATCTTGACGTTTTTGCCTATGGCGGCCAACGCTTCCTTGTCGAGCGCGTCGTAAGCCTGATGCAGCTCGGCGGCCGAGCTGTCGGGTGTGAAATCGTTGGGATAGGCAAGCCCTTCGGCGCGCAGCCTGGCCAGTTTGCCGCGACGCTCGGCGATCAGGTGATTTTCGTCGGATGCGGGCGTAGTGGGCGTAGGTTCAGTCATGATTATTGGTATCAGGCGTAATTTCGTATGTCATCGAGTACGGTAGCGCCGAAATCGTCGCGATCGATGTATTGGAGGATTTTTGCAGCCACTGCTGCGGGTGAGGCCAATTGGCCCTGCTCATGCATATCGACGAAGCGGGACAGGTTTGGAAAGTCTTTGGGATCGCTGGCGCGGATACGTTCTTGCATGCCGGTATCGATGACGCCCGGGGCCAGCGACACAATACGCGCGCTGTCGGCTTCCTCGACGGCAAGGACTTGCGAATATCGGTCCAGTGCGGCCTTGGTCGCGCAATAAACGCCCCAGCCCGGGGTGGCATTGCGCCCGGCTCCGGAAGAAATATTCAGAATCCGGCGCTCGGCCTTGGATGCCGCGGTGGCGCGCAGGAATGCCGCGGTCAGGAGCATGACACTGGTTACATTCAGGTTGAAGGCGGCCGTGATGCCAGCTGCGCTGTTCAGGCTCGACGCCGGGAGTATGGGTTCGACGGTGCCTGCGTTATTGATCAGCAGATAGCGTTGCGCACCGGCCGCAAGGCCATTCATTACCTGTTCGGCGCAGTGTTCCGCCGCACTGGGGCTGGCCAGGTCAACCTGAATCTGCTGCAGGGAGCAGCCGGTTTCGGATGCCCGCTGCGCAAGCGCCGCGTGATGGTTGCGCGCCAGTGTAATGATTTGCGTGTCCGGCTTCATGAGGCCCAGCGCCAATGCCTGGCCTAGGCCTTTGGAAGCTCCGCTGATAATGGCAACAGTTGATAGACTCATAAGAAGGTCTCCAAAGACATATATGGCGGCGCGGGACAGTGTGCCCCGCGCGGCGCCAGTGTCGCAGTGATAATGGCTGGGCTGGGCATTAGACGCCTTGCTTCAGGCTGGCCTGAATGAACGGGTCGAGATCGCCATCCAGCACTTTCTGCGTGTTCGAAATTTCGACATTGGTGCGCAAATCTTTGATGCGGCTTTGATCCAGCACATAGGAGCGTATCTGGTGGCCCCAGCCCACGTCGGTCTTGGCGTCTTCCATCTTTTGCTGCTCCGCCATGCGCTGGCGCAGCTCGAGCTCGTACAGGCGCGATTTCAGCATCTGCATGGCCTCGGCCCGGTTACGGTGTTGCGACCGGTCATTCTGGCATTGGACAACGATGCCGCTGGGTATGTGCGTGATGCGCACTGCCGAATCGGTTTTATTGATGTGCTGGCCGCCGGCCCCGCTGGCGCGGTATGTATCGACCCGCAGGTCGGCAGGGTTGATCTCGATTTCGATCGAGTCGTCGACTTCCGGATAAACGAAAACGCTGGCAAATGAAGTATGCCGGCCATTGGCCGAGTCGAAGGGGCTTTTGCGCACCAGCCGGTGCACGCCGGTTTCGGTGCGCAGGAAACCAAAGGCGTAATCGCCTTCGATCTTGATGGTGGCCGATTTGATGCCGGCGACTTCGCCATCGGACTCTTCCAGTACTTCGGCCTTGAAGCCCTTGCGTTCGCAGTAGCGCAGATACTGGCGCAGCAGCATCGAGGACCAGTCCTGCGCTTCGGTGCCGCCGGCCCCGGCCTGGATATCCAGAAAGCAGTTCAGGGGATCGGCCGGGTTCGAGAACATGCGCCGGAACTCGAGCGCTTCAAGCCGTTCACCGTAGGCATCGCAATCGTGTTCAATGGCCTCCAGTGTGCTGTCGTCGTGATCGCCGGCTGCCAGTTCGAAGAGTTCTTTTGAGTCGGCCAGACCCGTGCCCAATTCGAACAATGTATGCACTACATTTTCCAGGCTTTTCTTTTCGCGGCCTAGGTCCTGGGCGTGCTTGGGATCGTTCCAGACCTCCGCGCTTTCCAGCTCGGCATTGACGACTTGCAGGCGCTCTGACTTGGCATCGTAGTCAAAGATACCTCCGAAGTGCCAATTGCCGCTCTTCATAGTCGTCCAGACGGGCTGCGAGGTGGTTTTGGCGTTCAGCTTCCATGATATTCCTGAGTGTGTTTTTTCGAATCAACTTGGCATTTTACCCTGTAGGCGTGGCTGGCGCTGTGCGGCCGATGGGCGGGCCGCCATCATGCACTGCTTCAACTATAATTTGTATTGTCATAAATACATGTATACAATAAAATCGATTATCACAGATGCCAGGCATGCCCATGCAAGCTCAAACACTAGCCCAGAAGCTCATCGCGAAGGCGTGCAACCAGCCGTCGGTCGCCGTGAACGAGATTGTGACGTGCCGCGTTGATCTGGCCATGTTCCATGATTCCAGCGGCCCCCGGCGCCTGAAGCCCATGCTCGAGAAGCTGGGGGCGCGAATCTGGGATAAATCAAAAGTCGTGCTGGTCATGGACCACTATGTGCCGGAAGAGGACGACGACTCCAGGAGAATCCTGAAAATCGCCCGCGATTGGGCCGCCGAACAGCAATTGCCCAATGTCTACGATTCAATCGGCATATGCCATGTCGTCCTGCCTCAGAAAGGGCATGTCAAGCCGGGGATGCTGTGCGTGGGCGGCGATTCCCACTCGCCCACGGGCGGAGCCTTCGGCGCCTATATGTTCGGCGTGGGCAGTACGGAAATGCTGGGGGTGGTCGTGACAGGCCAGATTTGGGTGAAAGTGCCTAAAACCATCATGATGCAATGGTCGGGCCGCTTGCAGGCCGGAGTTACCGCCAAGGACATGATGCTGCACATGATAGGCCTGTACGGAACCAACGGAGCCGATTACAACGCCGTCGAGTTTACCGGCGCGGCGGTCAGCGCTTTGTCCATGCAGGAACGCATGACCCTGTCCAATATGAGTGCCGAGCTGGGTGCGCAGGCTGGCCTGATTGCACCGGATCAGACAACCGTGGATTTCCTGCGTGTGGCCGGAGTCGCGGAAGAGATCGACCTGGCCCATTGGAAAACGGATGCCCATGCCGACGTGGAGATACATCGGTTTGACGCATCGGTGCTGGCTCCGATGGTTGCCGCCCCTCATAGCCCGGGCAACTCGCATGCGGTAGATCAGTTCGACAAGGTGCCCGTCCAGATCGCGTATATCGGCGCGTGCACAGGTGCCAAGCTGGACGACTTACGGGCCGCTGCCCGTGTACTCGGAAACAGGAAAATCGATCCGGCTGTCAGGCTTCTGGTGGCTCCCGCGTCGCAGCTGGACCAGCAGGCGGCGCAAAAAGAAGGGATCATGGATACCTTGATCGATGCCGGGGCTGAAATCTTCGCTACGTCCTGCGGGGCGTGTTCGGGTTATGGCAATGCGCTGGCAGGGGCGGGCAATGTGATTTCCAGTACCGCCAGGAATTTCAAGGGTCGCATGGGTTCGGTCGAGACCAATGTTTATCTGGCGTCGCCCTATACCGTGGCAGCCTCGGCACTGACTGGGCATATTACAGACCCACGGACCATTTTAGCGGAGGCCCGATAAGCCATGCGACATAAAGTTTGGCGCGTAGGCGCGAACATCGATACGGATGCCCTGGCTCCCGGCGCCTATATGAAACTGGAGATCAAGGAGATCGCCCGTCATTGCCTGGAGAATCGGTATCCCGATCTGGCGGCTTGCGTGCAAAAGGGCGATGTCCTGGTGGCGGGGCCGAATTTCGGCATAGGTTCTTCCAGGGAACAGGCTGTGGGCGTTCTCGTGGAACTGGGCATAGGGGCGGTTATCGCACCATCGTTCAGCGGCCTGTATTTTCGCAACGCGTTCAATCTTGGGTTGCTGGCGATTGTGTGTCCGGATGCGGAACAGATCGCAGAGGGCAGTCTGATCGAAATCGATGCCCGGAATTCGTGTATCCGAATTGAATCCGGTATATCGCTCGAGTGCCAGAAAATTCCCGATTTCCTTATCGAGATGGCATCGGCGGGCGGCTTGTTGAACCAACTGGAACGGAAGTATTCCGTGCAAAACTCATGAATAATTTGAAAGCTCGGCTTCAATCACAAGATTGCCTGCTGGTACCGGGCGTGTACGACAGCTTATCGGCGTTGATCGCTGAACAGGCTGGCTTTGAAGCGGTTTATTTATCCGGGGCATCGATCGCTTATACGCGGATTGGCAGATCCGATGTAGGGCTGACGACCTATACCGAAGTCGAACAAACCCTGGCGCGCATTACCGACAGGATCGCGTTGCCGGTCGTCGTCGACGCGGATACCGGTTTCGGCAATGCGCTGAACGTGATCAGGACTGTGAAAGGGCTTGAAAAGGCCGGCGCGGCCATGATCCAGCTGGAAGATCAGACTTTCCCCAAAAGATGCGGGCATCTCGCCGGCAAATCGGTCGTTCCGGTGCCCGAGATGTGCGGCAAATTGAAAGCTGCCCTGGATGCACGCCGCAGCGACAGCACGCTCATCCTGGCGCGCACCGATGCCGTGGCCGTCGAGGGCATGGACGCCGCCCTGGAGCGCGCCGAGGCGTATCTGGAGTGCGGTGCCGACGTTCTGTTCATTGAGGCCCTCGGAACGCTGGGCGATATGAGCCGCGCCTGCGACCAGTTCATGGACCGCATACCGCTTCTGGCCAATATGGTCGAAGGGGGCATGACTCCTCTACGATCGGCGGCGGCCTTGGGCGAAATCGGCTTCAGGATTGTCATCTTCCCGGGCGGAGCCGCTCGCGCCGTGGCGCACAGCCTGCAAAGCTATTATGGGCTTTTGCGCGAAAACGGCTCGACCAAGGCTTCAGCGGGAGCGATGCTCAATTTCAACGAATTGAACAAGCTGATCGAAACGCCCGAGCTGCTGGAACTGGGCAAGCGCTACGAGTAAGCGAGGGGCTGGTACGCCATGCCTTACCGGCTTTCGTCCATGACCCATGAATCGTGCCCCTTCAGGTGTTTGTTGGACATAGTCATGCGGTATTCGAAACGGTTGGGGTTGTACGCGGCAATAAGATATTCGACAGGTGTATTGCTAGTGTCGCGTATGACGCGCCGGATGCATAGCAGCGGCGACCCGGTTTCAAGATCCAGCGCTTCGGCATGATGCACGTCGGCCAACTGGGCTGTTATCGACTGCTCGGCCGATGCCGGTTTTATCTTGAGTTTCTTGAAGATTGTTTGCATCGGCTGGCGGACCAGGTCGTCTTCCGAGAAGCGTCTGCCTATGTGCTCGGGCACATAGGTGAGCAGATAGGAAAACGGAGCTCCGTCATAGTCTCGAACCCTGATGGCTTTCTGCACTTTGGCATTGGCGGCAAGCTCCAGCCTGTTTTGCACATCGGGGTTGGGGGTTTCGTATGCGAACTCCAATAGCCGGGCCTGGCTGGTGGCGCCCATGCGATCCAGATGAGCGAGCAGCTTGTTGATATCCGCCGACAGGGGCTGCACCTTGACGCTATTGCCGACGGGGAACGTCCCCGACCCTTGACGACGTTCTATGAGCCCTTCGCGCTGCAGCAGTTCCAGGGACCGCCGGATCGTAAGCCTGGATACGCCATACCGCTCGGCCAGGGCGTTTTCGCCCGGCAGCGGCAGGTTATTGCGGAATTCGTAATTCTCGATGCCTTGTTTGAGCAGGCGGTAGATTCTGTAATAACGCGGCGTGGGATTCGAGATCATGAATGAGCATTCAGTCGACGCTTGCACCCGTAAACTTTACGACTTTTGCATAGCGCTTAATGTCCTGGGCAACAAATCGGGCCAGTTCGTCAGGCGTCATTGTAATGACGGAACCGCCTTCAGGGGTGATTAACTTTGTGAAGTCTTCATGCTTCGCACCGTCGACCACCGCCGCGTTCAGTTGTTTGATCCTGGCTTGGGGAATGCCTGCCGGGCCGAACATGCCGAACCATGCCTTGGATGAAAAGCCTTTTATGGTGTTCGAGATGGGAGGCGCCTTGGGGAACTGCGGCATGGCTTGCAGGCTGGTTACGCCCAGGTACTTTACCCTGCCCGAATTCAGGAACGGCAGAACATTCACGGCGCTGGCGAACATCAGGTCGACTTGTCCACCCAGCAAATCCTGGAGTGCGGGCGCTGTTCCTTTGTAGGGCACGTTCAGGCCCTTGATGCCGGCTTCCATTTCGAAGCTGGCCGTGGCCATATGCAAGGAGGAACCCACGCCGCCGATCGCAAAGGAATATTTTCCGGGCGATGCCTTGGCCAGCTTTATCACGCCGGCGACGTCGTCGGCGGGGAAATCTTTGCGGGCTACCAGCACGCTGGGCACCTGGGCCAGCATGCTGATGGGGCTGAAGTCTTTTTCGGGGTCGAACGGCAAATGCTTGTAGAGGCTTGCATTGACCGAAAAGCTGCTGTAGCTGACCAGCAGGGTATTGCCGTCCTTGGCGGCGCGGGCAACGAACTCGGCGGCTATATTTCCGCCGGCACCGGGCTTGTTGTCGACAATGACCGTCTGCTTGAGCGTTTTCGCCATTTCCTTGGCGATTCCGCGTGCCACACGATCGGTCGTTCCGCCTGGCGAGGCTCCGACAACCAGTACCAGCGGCTTGCCGTCGGCGCGGGCGGAAATTGAAAAGGGCAGCGCCAGCGCCAGTGTTAATCCGATTGCGCCAAGACGAAATATTCTGTTGTGCATTATTAGATTCTCCTTTCCCTGGATGAGTGGTGATGTTTTTCGGCTGGGTAAATCATATACTTGTATTGATATCAGTACAAATTTCTTTTGGCTTCATTATTTTTTGGATTCATTTATGTGTACCAATGGCCAGGACAAATACCGGCTGTTTCCATCGATGCATGAACCTGAACGCGGCGGGCAAGGGCGTAGAATTATCCGTAGATTAATAATACGAACCTGGGTAAGCACTGTCGATGCCGATTCAAGCTGCCCAGGCACCGGACCATGACTACGCCTTTTCCTGATCACGATGCTGAGCCGACCCGCATGCAGGTTCGCATCCGCTACTCCCATCTGGGTGTGCTGGCCGCCTTGTCGCCGGCTTATTTCGGCATGGTCATGGCAACGGGGATTGTCTCCCTGGCGGCCAATCAACTGGCCATGACCACCCTGGCGCATGGCTTGTTCTGGCTGAATATCGTTCTTTACGGCGTGCTATGGGTACTTACCGTTGTGCGCGCGATCCGTTATCCGCGGCTGTTCTTTGGCGATATGTTCGATCATTTGCAGGGGTGGGGGTTTTTTACGTCCGTAGCGGCCTCGGGCATTCTTGGAACGCAGTTCGTAGTGCTGGCCCGCAATGACGCCGTGGCCTGGGTGCTGTGGGTGACAGCTGTCGTGCTTTGGATTGGCCTGACCTACATAATTTTTACCGCGCTCTTTATAAAAACGCACAAACCCGCCTTGAAGCGTGGGATCAACGGCGGCTGGCTACTGGCGGTGGTGGCCGCTCAATCGATAGCGGCATTAAGCGTCTTGCTGGCAGATCATCTTGGCCATCCCTACAAGCTTGAAATGAATTTCTTTGCGCTATCGATGTGGCTGTGGGGCGGCATGCTCTACATCTGGATGGTGTCGCTGATTTTCTATCGCGATACTTTTTTCCGGTTCGCCCCCGATGACCTGGTGCCTCCCTACTGGATCAATATGGGTGCCATGGCGATTTCGTCTCTGGTGGGTGCCTTGTTGATCATCAATGCCCCGGGCGCGCCTTATCTGGCGTCGCTTTTGCCGTTCATCAAGGGGTTCACCATTTTTTATTGGGCTACCGGCACCTGGTGGATACCGCTGCTGGTTGTGCTTGAGTTATGGCGCCATGTGTACAAGCATTTTCCAGTGCAATACGATGCGCTTTACTGGGGGGCTGTTTTTCCCCTGGGCATGTATGCGGCCAGCACCTATCAAATGGACGTCGCCATGGGATTTGGTTTTATGGCGATCGTGGGTAGGATTTTTCTGTATATGGCGCTGGTGGCGTGGGTAACAACGTTCCTGGCCTGGCTGGTCAAGTTATGGCGCTGGTTGTGCGTCCGGTCCGTCGGACAGCAGCAAAAATAATTATGTGATTGGCCTGGAGCCTCTGGCTTTATCTTATGCGAATGCGGTCAGGAAAAACCCAGATTCGGCAGCCATAGCGAAATGATTGGCACGTAGGTGACCAGGATCAGAAAGGCCAGCAATACAGTCAGCCAGGGCATGGCCGCGCGCACTACTTGCCCTATGGACATCTTGGTGATTCCGGCTGTCACAAACAGGTTTAATCCTATGGGCGGCGTTACCATGCCGATTTCCAGATTCACCACAATAATGATGCCCAGGTGTACGGGATCTATGCCGAGTTTCGTGGCGATGGGAAACAGGATGGGGGCCAGAATCAGGATGATGCCGGTGGGTTCCATGAAGGCTCCCGCGATCAGCAGCAAAATGTTGACGACAATCAGGAACTCCCAGGCAGGCATGTTCCAGGCCACGATCTGCTCGGCAATCATTTGTGGAATGCGTTCGGTGGTGAGTACATGTGCGAACAGCAGGGCGTTGGCGATGATGAACATGAGCATCACCGTAACTTTGGCGGCGTCGACCAGCACTGATGGAACTTGGCGCATGCCTATGTCGCGGTAGACGAAGACAGCCACAATGAATGCATAAATCGCGGCTACCGCCGCTGCTTCCGTGGGTGTGAAAATTCCGCCATAGATGCCGCCGAGAATGATGATGATCAGCATCAGGCCCCAGAACGAATCGCGGCCGGCAATCATGACTTCTTTGATGTTGGCGCGTGGCTGGCGCGGTAGGTTTTTGACGCGTGCGACGACGTAGATCACGACCATCAAGAGCAGTCCGAGCATAAGCCCGGGCACCACGCCGGCCATGAAAAGCTTGCCTACAGAGGTTTCCGTTGCGGCGCCATACACCACCATGACTATGGATGGTGGGATCAGGATACCCAGTGTGCCGGCGTTGCAAATGACGCCGGCCGCAAAGGACTGCGGATAGCCGGAACGAACCATGCCGGCTATCACGATCGAGCCGACGGCAACCACGGTGGCCGGCGAAGAACCCGAAACCGCGGCAAACAGCACGCACGCCAGAACCGACGCGATGGCCAATCCGCCATGCAGATGGCCTACTGCGGCGACGGCGAATCGGATCATGCGCTTGGCTACGCCCCCGGTGGTCATGAACGCGCCCGCGAGAATGAAGAAAGGGATCGCCATGAGCGTGAAATGTTCGGACGTTTCGAACATCTTGAGCGACATCGACGCCAGCGAGTCGTGGCCGAATACCAGGATTGTAAGTATGGACGACAAACCTAGCGCGATGGCGACAGGCATGCCCATGAACATGAAGACGAACAGCATCACAAACAGGGCGCCGGTGGTCATTTTTCTTCCTGTGTCGAGGAACCGCCGGTGTCGGATCGGTATTTCAGCGCATCTTCGACTTCGTCACCCAGAAGATGAGCCTCTTTGCCGCGCAGCAAGCCGATTAATACCCCGGCGAACCGGATGAACAGTAATGCAAAGCCGATAGGCAATACCAGGCGCGGGACCCATTGCGGAATGGGCATATCCTGCGCCATGATGCCGACTTCATAGATCTTGTCGACATAAATCCAGCCTCCTACAAAAACAATACCCGCATAAGCCAGGCATAGGGCGCAGGCCACGATGGCGACCCGGTGCGCTATCCTGGCTGGCAGGATTTTTACCAATGCATCGACGCCGATATGAGCTCCGACACGCACGCCATACGACATTCCGATGAAAATCAGAGCTCCAAAAAGATAGGTCGTAAGCTCGAGGGCCCAGACGAAACTGTAGTTGAACACATAGCGTGCCACCACTTGCCCGAAAGTAATAAGCGTCATGGCGGCAAGAAGAAGGGCGATCAGCCCCTCTTCCAGCCGATCGAGCCGGGCTGGTTTCATGAAGTCTTTCCGAATGTCGTAATCGGGTTTGCCAGGATTTACTGGTTGGATTTAAGCGCAGCCTGGATCAGCTCGGGCCCGATGGGGCCTTCGAATTTTTTCCAGACAGGCTCCATGGCGGCGCGCCATGCGGCGACGTCTTCTTTGCTGAGAGTTTGTATCTTGGCCTTATGAGCATCGGCGATACGCTGGCGATCACGTTCGTTGAGGTCGGCCGCCATTTTGTTGGCGTATGCCGTGGCCTCTTTCATGGCTTCTTCCAGCCCGGTGCGTACGTCGTCGGGCAAACCTTTCCACCATTTGGCGTTGGTGACCACCATGTAATCGATCACGCCGTGGTTGGTGTTGGCAATGGTTTTTTGCACTTCATGGAACTTTTGCGAGTAAATATTGGACCAGGTGTTTTCCTGGCCATCGACCACGCCGGTTTGGAGGGCTTGGTAGACTTCGCTGAATGCAAGTTTTTGCGGATTGGCGCCGAGCTGGCGGAATTGTGCCTCGAGTACGTCGGAAGCCTGGATGCGGAATTTCAGGCCTTTCACATCTTCAGGGCGAGTCAGCTTGTCTTTATTGGTGGATAGCTGTTTCATGCCGTTGTGCCAATAGGCCAGGCCCTTAATGCCTTTGCTGATCATTGTGTTGAGCATGGCTTTGCCTTCGGGGCTGCTCTGGAAACGATCGACTGCATCCATATCGTTAAAGAGGAAGGGCAGATCGAATAACTGCACTTTCTTGGTATAGCGGTCGAATTTGGATAGCGATGGTGCGATGATTTGCACATCGCCCAGCAGGAGCGCTTCCATTTCCTTGGCGTCGCCGAACAGCTGCGAATTAGGGAATACTTCTACCTTGACCTTGCCAGGCAGGAGCTTTTCGGCGATTTCCTTGAATTTGATGGCCCCCTGGCCTTTGGGGGTGGCGTCAGCGACTACGTGGCTGAACTTGATGATAATGGGTTGCTGAGCGAGCGCCGACGCCGAAACGGCCAGTGCGATGGTTGCGCCCAAGGCAGCAAAAAGCCGCGAGGTTTTCATCTCCATGATTGTCTCCCTGATGTTTTTATATCTATTGTGTAGGGAGAATGTACCGACGATGCACGGGTCTGTCAAACATTCATGCCATTTTCCTGCGTCGGCGCGCGCTGAATACGAAAAGGCCGGCAATCAAAAGGCCGGCAAGGATCAGGCCGGCACGCGCGTACCAGATCAAATGGGAGGGCTCGCCGCCAGCTCTCAGGGTTTTCACCTGATCGACGGTGACATGGGCGCCAGGGTTGCCGTAGCGTTGAGTCAGGTACGTTCCAAGCGTTGCGATTTGGATATCGGACAATTGCGCCCTGAAGCCGGGCATGAGTACATCCGCAGCGTCAGGGTTTCGTGCTATTCCGTCAAGCAGCACCATGACCAGATTGTTGGTGTTGGTCCTGCCTAGCGCAGTGTTGTGGAATAGCGCCGGCAGGCCGCCGTCCGGGCTACCCTGGCCGCGTGCCTGGTGGCAGCTCGCGCAATTGGCGTCATAGAGTTGCGGGCCGGTCATTGCGTCGAGGTCCTTGGGCAGGGGTACGCCGCGTATGCTGTTCAAGTCATCGCCCGCCGTGCCCCAGGCATAGGCCGGACGGGTGTCCGCGGCATCGTGCAATGGAGGAACTGTCTTCAGGTATGCGGCGATGGCGCTCAGATCGGCGTTGTTGAGGTGACGCAGGCTGTGGTCGATGGCCTCGGCCATGGGGCCGGCTGCTTGGCCCTTGCTGCCTGCATGGCCGGATTGAAGGTAGTCGATGACTTCTTGCGCGGTCCAGCCGCCGATTCCGCTGTTTTTATCTGAAGTGATATTGGGTGCGTGCCAGGTGCCGACGTCGCCGCCGCCCAGGGTGCGCGAAAAATCTTCCGCCATCAGCATATTGCGCGGCGTATGGCAGGTGCTGCAATGCGTTAACCCTTCAGCCAGATAGGCGCCGCGATTCCATAGCTCCCCTTTGTCCGCTTGGGGCTTGAACGGCTTGTCGTCGAGAAACAATAAATTCCATGCGGCCATCGACAAACGGATGCTGAAGGGAAATGGCAGGTTCGTTGCGGCAGGGGAGGCATCGACCGGTGCCACCCCGTGCATAAAGTAGGCGTACATCGCCTTGATGTCGTCGTCCGTGACTTTGGCGTAAGAGGTATAAGGCATCGCTGGATACAGATGTTGGCCGTCGGCGCGCACGCCCTGGCGCAAGGCAGCGGCGAACTGCTCAAGCGTATAGTTGCCGATACCGTTTGCTTTTGAAGGCGTGATATTGGTTGATATGATGTCGCCCACCGGTGTGGGCACCACCAGCCCTCCCGCGAACGGTTTGCCACCGGCCGCCGTGTGGCAGGCTATGCAGTCGCCCGCCGTTGCCAGATACTGGCCACGCTGAATCAATTCGGTGTTGGTGGTATCGGCCGTCGCCGCGGCGTATACGTTCAGACTCGCCAGTGCCATCACGGCAGCGGCCAGATCAAATTGCAGGCATGTCATTAATTTCATTGAGGCCTACCTTTGCGGGTCAGGATTTCGACGCGGACGTATTCGGCGAGGGCTTGTTTTCCGCAGCCCCGAGTATGTGTTTTGCAGTACGCAATGCCAGGGCCAAGCCGGTCATGGTCGAGTTGCAGGTCGCCGCGGTCGGCATGATGCCGGTACTGGCGATGAAAAGATTTTCGTGATCATGCGTGCGCCCGTAGCTGTCGACCACCGAGGTTTTGGGGTCCATGCCCATGCTCATGGTGCCGGTAATATGCTGGTTGTTGGCGAAGCTGCCTTCTTTGCTGTAGCGTAAATTAGTGCCTCCCATCAGCTCGGCAATGCGCGCGAAATCCTTCCCGGATACCTCGGCCCCTTTGCGCGTGTAGTTGTCGATCGAGTAGTGCGCCTCGGGTTTTGGAATGCCCATGGCGTCTTTTTCGGCGCTGATCGTGATGCGGTTTTCCGGATGAGGCAAAACTTCCAGTACGTTTTTCAGGCTCATCTCGAAGGCTGCGCTGTGACGCAGCCGTTTTTCCAGTTCAATGCCGTACACGCCTGCGTCGATCAGAGCCTGCGTGGCGCCCAGCACCCGCGAAATATTGGTGAAGTCCAGACGATAGGCCGAGTATTCGGAACGGAATGCGCCGTCGCGCATGGTATTGATGGAGTTCGGGCTTTGCGGGCCGCGCCCAAGCCATAGTTCTTCGTCGGCGTCGAAGGTTATCGACGTGCTGGGATGGTCCATCAGATGACGGCCCACCATGTCGGAACTATTGGCCAGGCCTTTGGGGTATTTGTCGCTGGTCGATATCAACAGGAGCTTTGGGCTTTCGATTCCATTTGCGGCCAGAATAAAGGTCTTGCCCGTGACGCGATGGGAAGTCTTGTTGGGATCGTAATAATGAACCGCCGCTATGCGGCCCTGCGGATCGGGTTCGATCTTGTAGACTACCGCATTCGGAATCAATTGCGCGCCTGCGGCGTGGGCATCGGCGGCCGCAATGCCGCCATGATACTGGGCGTCGATCGGGCAGATAGGCTGGCAGCTGTTGTTGCCGCAACAGGCCGGGCGGCCGTCGTAGGTCCGGCTGTTGCGTGCGGTGGTGTTGCCCACGACTTCGTAGCCGCCCGGTGCAAGCCGTTCGCGAATGCGACGCATGGCCCACGTTTCGGCAACGGGCTCCATCGGGAACGGTTTGCTGCGCGGCGAGCCGGTATTCGGCAAGCCCGAAACCCCCATGATGTCCTCGGCCTCCTGGTAAAAAGGGTCCAGCTCTTCGTAGCTGATTGGCCAGTCCACGCCAACCCCATACAGGCTGTGGATGCGCAGATCGTTCGGCACCACGCGCCATGCCTGTGCCGCCCAATGCCAGGTAGTGCCGCCGACCTGGCGTATGTACTCGGCCGGATAGGGATACGGGCCGGCCTGCACCAGATAGCCGTTGTCTTTGGGCTGGTAGATTGGGTGCGGCGCCCAGGGCGACGGCGGATAAGGGGACATCCAGTCACCCTTGCGCGGGGAATTGCGGAAACGGCCTACGATTTCGCCTCGGGTGACGGGCGGCCCCGCCTCGAGAATAATGACCGAGGCGCCTTGCTTCAGGAACTTGAGTGCCGCCAATGAACCTATGATTCCCGAACCGATTACGACAAAGTCAGCGGACAACTGTTCCGGCATCCTGGACTCCTCAGTTTGGTTTTCTTGCCCAGCTTCCGTATGCGCCATATGCATAGGTGGGCGGCTTCAGAACATCTTCGACGACCACGGCGTTCAACGCGGTTTCGTACGCAATGCAACGCGCGCCCTCGCCTTCACCGACTATGCCCAAAAACCAGGCGGAAACGATTTTGCGCGGCAGAGGCGCCAGCCTTGAGTGTTCCGTATCCAGTGTCTTCTGCAATTGCATGGGAGCGATCTTCTGTTCGTTGATCTGCTTGAGCAGTGCGCTGACCGCAGCGGGAAAGTTGGGATCGTCGGCGACAAGAGCGTCATAGAGGCGCCTGGCCAGAACAGTATCAAGCGATTGGCGGCCGGCCAGTATGGCCGAGACGGCTAGAAACGCGCCTTGATTGTCGTTGACGATTGCTTGGGCTGTTGCCCATGGGATAAGCGACGCGGTATAAGCCGAAAGCAGACTTGCCAACAAACGCCGCCGGCCGGGATTGGGGAAGGCCGGGTTTTCCACTGCCTGGTTCAGATCGTTCATGGTAATGAATGCCTGTTTTAAGGTGGGAAGTTTTACCTGTCTGGGTATCTTACGCCTGTTGCTTCCGTCCGCAAGCATTTTCACGGCGTCTTGTCGGCCGGACATTCGAAAAGGAACTATAGTGGGATTTGGCTTTATTTGATCGAAGGGGGAGCTTATTATGAACTGCACTTATCGCACCATGGCTATGGGCATTTTGCTTGCGGCGCTATTGCCCGTCGGAGCCGCGCATGCGCAGCTCGGTGATTTGCTGAAGAAAGGAATGACTGAGGGGCAGTCGGGCGGTCTGGGAAATCTGGGTGGTGCGGGCAGCATGCTGTCGGGCCAGTCTCTGGGCACGGGCAATATCAACAATATCGCCGGTGTGCTGGAATATTGCATCAAGAACAATTATCTCAGCGGCAATGGCGTGTCTTCGGTCAAGGACTCGCTGATGGGGAAGCTTGGCGGCGGGTCCGCCCCGTCCAGTAGCGGCTTTAGCGATGGGGCCAGGGGCATCCTGCACAGCGGCGATGGCAAGTCGCTTGATTTGAGCGGCAGCGGCCTGAAGGCGGCTGCCACCAAGCAAGTCTGCGATACGGTTCTATCCTCAGCAAAATCCATGTTGTGAGTTCATGGTGGAACATGGCCAAACCGCATTGCGTGTCATCGTGCGGCAAGAGGATGACGGCAATGCCTGGGCTGGGGAGCGATTACCAGCTGGTTTCGCGCTCTGTCGTTGACGTTATTTTGTGAATCGACAAATCGGCGCCTTCGAATTCCTGTTCGGGCTCAAGGCGGATGCCCACGAATTTTTTCAAGCCGCCATAGACCAAGGTTCCGCCAATCAATGCCACGGCGATACCGAGCAGGGTGCCGATCAGTTGCGATATAAAAGACACGCCGCCTATTCCGCCCATCGCCTTGTATCCGAAAATGCCCGCGGCGAGCCCGCCCCAGGCACCGCACAGGCCATGCAAAGGCCAGACCCCAAGCACATCGTCGATCTTCCATTTGTTTTGCGTCAAGGTAAACATCCAGACGAAAATGCCGCCGGCGATTGCGCCGGTCAGAAGCGCACCCAGCGGATGCATCAGATCGGATCCCGCGCAGATTGCAATCAGGCCAGCCAGCGGACCGTTGTGTATGAAGCCGGGATCGTTTTTGCCCAGCACCAGTGCTGCCAGCGTGCCGCCCGCCATGGCCATCAGTGAGTTCATGGCGACCAGGCCATTCATCTTGTCCAGGGTTTGCGCACTCATGACATTGAAGCCGAACCAGCCAACGGTAAGTATCCACGCTCCCAAGGCGA
Organism: Paralcaligenes sp. KSB-10; assembly: GCF_021266465.1. NCBI lineage: Bacteria > Pseudomonadati > Pseudomonadota > Betaproteobacteria > Burkholderiales > Alcaligenaceae > Paralcaligenes > Paralcaligenes sp. KSB-10. The sequence goes on from NZ_CP089848.1 coordinate 274,986, forward strand.
GAAAAGGGATATTCGACGGAGGGTGCGCCGCGATGGCGCCGCTTTTTGAATAACGGCCGCGCCGCGCGCCAAGCAGCAATACCGCCGGCAAAGCGATCCAGCCGCCCACGGCATGTACCACGACCGACCCCGCAAAATCATGGAACGGGGCGGAGAAGGCCGATTGCAGCCAAGCCTGGATGCCGAAATGATGGTTCCAGACTATGCCTTCAAAAAACGGGTAGATCAGGCCAACCAGTATTGCGGTTGCAAACAATTGCGGATAGAACTTTGCGCGTTCCGCCATGCCACCGGAAATAATGGCCGGAATGGCGGCCGCGAATGTTAGTAAAAAGAAAAACTTGACCAGTTCGAAACCGTTTCTTTCCGCCAGGACGGCCGCGCCGCTATAGAACGAGACACCGTAGGCAACATAATAGCCAACGAAGAAATAGGCGATTGTGGAAACGGCAAAATCGGACAGAATTTTCACCAGTGCATTGACCTGGTTTTTTTTGCGTACGGTTCCCAGTTCCAGAAAAGCAAAGCCCGCGTGCATGGCGAGGATCATTATCGCGCCGAGCAGTATGAACAAAGCATCGGCACCATTTTTGTGACTGTCCACGCTCATCGACTCCCTGTAGTTGTGCAAGTAGGACTTCAGTTTTTTATGCGGAAATGTATTTTTGAAAAATTATTTTACGGGCGCTTGATTTACGAATGGTTGAATTTACCGGCTGATTGCGGTCAGAATGAAATAAAAGCGGTTTTGCACCGATATTGTGCGAATAATGCTCCAGAATGGGGCGATTCCGTGCCGATTCGGGCGATTGACCGTGGTGGATTGGTTCTTCATGTAATAACCCGTTAATCGTCCGCTCGCGTCATAATAATGAACCTTAATGCCGAGCATAAAAATGAACGCGCTGTCATCACTTGTTCGTCCGGTCTTCTCGATGCGAGCCCGCTTTTTCCTTCGTAGTTTGCTTGGCAGCCTGGCATTTTTCGGATTGATGGCATTTTCGACCGCCCCCGCCTACGCTCAATCGGGCGATGCCAAGGGCAGTGGCGCAGCGGCTGTCGATGTCGGTGCCGTTCTGGATGGTGCGCGTGCGCAGATCGACAGAGTACAGAAAAGCCTGAAAGACCCGCTCGATGACGCGGAGCTGGTTCAATTGCGTGCGGCCGTGCTGGATGCGCAAACCAAGGCCAAGGCGGCGGCGGCCTCGATCGAGCCGCAACTCACCAGCGTGCAAGCCCGCCTGGCCGAGCTGGGTGAGCCGGCCGCCGGTGCGCCCGAGGCACCAGATGTGGCGGCGCAGCGTACCCAGTTAAGCAAAGGCAGCAGCAAGCTCGACTCACAGCTCAAATTGGCTCGCCTCCTTACTGTCGAGGCCGACCAGGCCACCGAGCAAATCCAGACGTTGCGGCGATCGCAGTTTCAGGCTCGCCTGGGTGAACGCACCACATCGGTTCTGGCACAGCCTTTCTGGACCGAACTGGTGGCGGAGTGGCCCAGAGATGCGCGCCGCCTGACACCGCTGGGCGCAGAACTGGCGGAGCTTGCCGGATCGGCTCCCACCGGGGTGTGGGTGGGTGTGTTGCTGGCTATCGTTGTTGTATTGGGATTGCGACTATGGGCGGGACGCCTGCTCATGCAACTGACCACTTCGCGTGTGCCGCCGGGGCGGCTGAGACGCTCGCTATACGCGGCCGTGCAGGTCCTGCTGGCGGTGGCCGTGCCAGGCTTGATTACCGGTCTGCTGCGCGTCGGCATTGACTGGACGGGTAGCCCGTCCGATTCATTGGCGGCCCTGTTCGGCTGGCTGATTGGCCTGGTGTGTTTCGGGGGGCTGGTGGCTGGCCTGGGGCAGGCGTTGCTGGCGGCCGACCGTCCGTCATGGCGGCTGCCGCCCATGCTGGATACGGTGGCGCTGGGTCTGCGCTGGATTCCCTTGGCGCTGGCTGTGGTGATTGTCGTGGGCTGGTCGGTGCAGCACCTGGCGGCCCTGGTCAATGCCAGTCTGATTACGACTGTGGCGTTCGATTGTGTCATTGGGCTTCTGATCAACGCAACAGTGGGCGCCGGACTGATCCGCGCCAGCCGTTTGCGCAAGCAGTTTTTGCAAAAGCCTGAAAAGAGCGAGGTGCTGGCCAATCCCCTGTGGCTCACGGCCCTGGTCAGCCTGACCTGGCTGGCGCTGGCGGTCAGCGTTGTCTGTTTGCTCGTGGGATACGTGGCATTTGGCAGCTTTGTTGCCAGGCAAGTAATCTGGATCGCCACGGTGCTGAGTTCGGCTTATTTGCTGACTGTGCTGATCGAAGACGGCTGCACAAGCCTTCTGGCCGCCGTGAAACGCAATGCCGGCGATGAGAACGCGGTGCGGCCGATGACCCGTGCACGCAGCCAGGCGGTGGTGTTGCTTTCTGGTCTGGGCCGCCTGGTGGTCGTGTTGTTTACCCTGATGTTGTTGCTGGTGCCGCTCGGCGAAGGGCCTTCCGAATGGCTTAGTCGCGCCGATCAGTTGTATACCGGCATTTCGATCGGCGAAGCCCAGATTCGTCCGACAGCCGTGTTGCTGGCGATACTGGTTCTGGTTTTTGGTTTCGGAAGCGTGAAGGTGCTGCAGCGCTGGCTGGTCGGCCGATATCTGCCCACGACCAGCCTCGATCCCGGCATGCGGGTGTCGGCGGCCACTTTGTCCGGCTACGCGGGCTATGTGCTGATTGTTGCGCTGGCCTTGTCGGCGGCGGGTATCGGATTGGAGCGTGTCGCCTGGATTGCCAGCGCATTATCGGTCGGTATAGGTTTCGGGCTACAGGCGGTAGTGCAGAATTTCGTTTCCGGTCTGATATTGCTGGCCGAGCGGCCCGTCAAAGTAGGCGATTGGGTGTCGCTGGGCGGAATCGAAGGCGATATTCGCCGCATCAATGTACGAGCCACTGAAATTCAGATGGGCGATCGTTCCACGGTAATTGTGCCCAACTCCGAATTCATTACCAAGATTGTGCGGAACGTCACTCATGCAAACCCGATCGGCCGGGTGCAGATAAAACTGCCCATGCCGGTGACTACCGATGCGGAGCTGGCGCGTGGCCTGATACTCGCCGCGTTTCACGACCATGCCGAGGTTCTGGAACAGCCGGCACCCAATGTGCTGCTGGAAGGCATAGAGGCGCAGGGCCTGATGTTCAGCGCTACAGGCTATGTGGGTTCGCCGCGCTCGGCCTCCGGAGTGCGCAGCGATTTGCTGTTCGATGTGTTGAAACGCTTGCGGGACGCGGGGCTGTCACTGTCGAACCCTCCCACGATGTTGCTGGCGGAAGCCGCGCGGCCCAGCCTGCCGGCCAGCAGCGCCGTTACGCTGCCCGCATCCGACCCCGCTGCGCCGGGCCTGTGAAAAAAAGCCGCGCCCGGGGCCGGCCTTCAATGGCTATACCGCTGGGATGCCGCGCCGCTCGCGCATGGCGCGGCCGATATGCGTCAGGTCGTCGTCGCTGAGCAGTCGCGCGGCCATGGGCAGGAGTTCGTCTTCTTCACGTTGCAAATGGCGCTCATACAGATCGGCGAATGCCTCGACCTCGCTGTGGGGCAGCGTGGCCGGCACGCCCGCCGCCACTTGTTCGAGTATTTTCCGCAAGCGCTGCCAACTGGCCTCCAGCGTACGGTGGTCGGCGCTTAATCCTTCGGTCAGGTTGCGCAGGCAGACCGCGTCGGAACCGGCCATCGATTCAATCAGCGCGGGAAAGAGATCTTTTTCCTCGTCGGCATGATGCTGCAGTGCCGACGTATCAAAATAGCGCATCACGGCCGCGGCCGCATGGCGGGCCTCTTCGTCGGTGCCGTGATCGGCGAGATGCACGGCCAGGCGCTTCAAGGTCGAACACTGGCGTTCAATGCGTATATGACAGGCCGCCAGCATTTCCAGAGGAGCCTCGGGGCCGGCAGCCGGGGACGAAAAACCGGGGAAAACCGTAGTCATGGTGTCAGGCTCGCAGTATGAAAGATGGGTATGACATAAGGGGTATTGCGTCCGATACTACATCAGCCGCCTGGCTATCCATGTCAGGGAAGGGTGTATCAAGCGTGTGACTGCTCCGGGCAGATGCAATGGCTTGAGCAGCATTTTGGCGGTCATGGCAACAGGATAGTGCTGTCGGGTTTGTTCGCGCAACCGGGCGCGCAAGGCTCGAAACGCTGCTTTGTCTGTGCTTTTCTGAGTTTGGCTGGCGATAAAGACATGCCATAAAGCGCAGTCCGCGTCGTCGTTGCGGGCTTCCAGCACCCGCCTCTTGAGGGCTCCCAGGATCTGCAGGCGCCGGGGCGATTCGCTGGCGCTATACATGCCGAAATATCCGTAGAAGTGTTTGTAATGGTTGATTTCGTCGGCCCGGATGTGTGCGGCAATGCCTGACAATATTGGTTCGGAGGCTTGTGTGGCCAGGGCCTGATAAAACGTCGCCGTCCCGGTTTCGACCACGCATCGGGCAACCATTTCAAGGCTGCGGGTCGACTCCAGCGCGTCAACGGTGCAGCGGCGCGAATAATCGGCGAAAAAATCGGCATATGCATGTTCCCAGTCGAACTCCGGCCATACGTGGCGCACGTATTCCCGCAGAACGCGGCCATGTCGCACTTCTTCGTTTTTCCAGGTGTTTTGCAGCCAGTCGACAACGTCGTCGCTGCCGCTGAAATACTGTATCAGGTTATCGGCGTAGAGATCCGTGGCAATCTCGACAAACGATGCGGCAGCGGTCAGATAAAACAGATCTTCCTGGGCCCTGGCTTGCGCCAGGTCTATGGTGGCGAAGGGAACCTGATCAAGATTCCAGAACGGCGGTGATATGGTGTGTTCTTGCATTGCTGAGCATCCCGTTGTTCATTATGGTTATGTGCGTACTACTCCTCCGATGTCTGTTCTGTTCATTGTATGCCTTATGGCGTTGCTGCCGGGCCCCGGCGCTCGGTAAAAAGTTGTATTCGGCCGTGGCCATTTATGTTTGCTGCATGAGGCGCGGAAATGTCCGGCATTTGAATAGCGCCGATTTCCCGGCGGCGCCGATCGCCGTACAATTTGTGCCTGACATCGGGCAGCCGCCACAGCGGGGCGTGTGCATTATTGGAAAACGACGAATTTGACGAATTACACCCCCGGCCGGATGGCGGCCTATGGCTGCCTTGCCCTGAGCATGTCTTTGGTTGGCTCTTACGTTGCCCTGTCCAAGCCCCTTGCGGCCGCCATTCCGGTCTTCTTGCTGGCGTGGCTGCGGTTCGGCATAGGAGGGCTTGCCATGCTGCGCTGGCTGCGCAAGCCGAGCGCCGAGCCGGCGATGACGTGGCAAACCCGGAAACTGGTGTTTCTGGAGTCTTTTCTTGGCAATTTTCTGTTCACGATCTGCATGATTTACGGAGTGACCATGACAAGCGCCGTGTCCGCCGGCGTCATCATGTCGGCCATACCGGCCATGGTCGCGCTGATGAGCTGGATGGTTCTCAAGGAGCATATTGGTGCGCGGGTGTGGGCGGCCGTGGCCTGCGGGGCATTGGGCATAGGGCTGCTGTCGCTGGCCAAGGGGAGTGGCGTTGCCGATCAGTTGCAGACGACCGGGCCGGCGTGGCTGGGCAATCTGCTGATATTCGGCGCTGTTCTCTGCGAGGCGTCCTATGCCGTGATCGGCAAAAAGCTGACTGCCGTGCTAAGCCCCAAGCGCATTAGCGCCGTCATCAATTTATGGGGATTCGCGCTGATGACTCCGATGGGCATCTATGTGGCGCTGGACTTCGATTTTGCCTCCGTAAGAATGGATATATGGCTGTTACTGATGTTCTATGCCTTGGCCGCAAGTGTCTGGACCGTCTGGTTATGGATGACGGGGCTTAAATCCGTTCCTGCGTCCCAGGCAGGAGTGTTTACCGTCATGCTGCCGATCAGCGCCGCCCTGGTGGGGGTATTGATTCTTGGCGAGACGTTGAGCGGCGTTCAGATCATGGCTTTTGCCCTGGCGTTGACGGGCTTGCTGCTGGCCACCACTGCGGCAAAGCGGCCCGCGGCGCCTTGAATGGCCGCCCGAGCGGCGGATTCCGGCAAGCGGCATAACCTCATAAGCAATTAGTAGTTTTCTAAAAAGGCCATTTATCTTAGAATTAAATAATTGATAGCCTTATTTGCGTAAAACGCATATTATAAAAATAATGGATCTGCGCCAACTGGAAGCTTTCGCCGCGGTAATGTCTGCTGGTAGCCTGACGGCTGCAGGGCAACTGCTGGGGCGTTCTCAATCGGCCATAAGCCGGCTGGTCCAGGATCTGGAAACGGAAATCGGGTACATACTGTTCACCCGCAGCCGGCCATGCGTGACGCCTTCGGAAAAAGGCTTGCTGTTTTACGAGGAAGTGCAACGCACGCTAAGCGGCTTGCAGCAGATCCGGATCCGTTCAGAAGAAATCGGCCGCGGCGAAAACCGCCCTGTGCGAATTGCCGCCACCGCCGCCCTGGCGTCGGGATTGCTGCCGCACGCGCTAAAACAGATGCACGACGCAAAAGAGGCAGACTTGCCCGGGCGCTTGTGGGTGCAAAGCCTGATGCCGGAGCATGTGGTTAAAAGCGTCGTCAATGGCCGGGTCGATGTCGGTATTACCAGCTTGCCCATTCAGAGCCACGGCACGCATATCCATTGGATCGCCGAAGTTTCCTGCGTCATTGCGCTGGCCAAGGGGCACCCCCTGGCCAGGCATAAAATCATTTCCCTGGCGTCGCTGGGCGACACACCCATTATTACCATGGCCGACCCGTTCCGCCTCAAGCATCGCCTGGATCAGGCCCTGGCTGAAAAGGAAATACACCCGTCGCGAACCATCGAAACGAATTCGACCCTGAACGCACTGACACTGGTGCGCAGCAATATGGGTATTTCCATCATCGAACCCGTTACCATTCTGGGCGGCTCCATGGATGACGTGGTGATCCGGCCGATTGATACCCATATTCCCTATTTGTTCGGCGCCATCACGGCTCGCGGCCAGGTATCCAGCGATTATGTGAAAGACCTGGTGGAGAGCCTGAAAAAACAGGCTCATTTGCGCTTGGCGAACTTGATCGAGCATGATCCTCAAGACCTGACGGCGGCGCTTGGTTCCTTGTACAGCTTGCCGGAGACACAAGGCGAAACATGATCATTCCGAGTTTGGATTTTCCTGACGGCCCAGTGAGCGTGCCAGCATGATATTTTGGCTATTGAAGCGCGTGGCGCAGGCTGTCGTCGTGGTTCTGGTGATGACGCTGATCGTATTCATAGGCCTGCACGCGATAGGCAATCCCATCGATACCCTGATCGGCCAGGATGTCGACCAGGTGGATCGTGCCCGCATCATTGCGCAGCTGGGGCTGGATCAGCCCCTGTGGCGGCAATATGTCTCGTTCCTGGCAAGTGCCATGCATGGCAACCTGGGCAACAGCTTTGTCTATAACGAACCCGCCATCAAACTCATCATGCAGCGCCTGCCCGCCACGCTGGAACTGGCCATTGCGGCGCTGCTGATCGCCGTTGTGGTGGGTTTGCCGGTGGGGCTGCTGGCGGGCCTGAAACCCAAGCATCCTTTGTCCAAAGCCGTCATGGCGGGAAGCATACTGGGTTTTTCCCTGCCCACATTCTGGGTGGGCCTGATGCTGATCATGGCATTCAGCGTGACCCTGGGCTGGCTGCCGGCCAGCGGGCGCGGGCAGACCGTGGAGTTTCTGGGGGCGCAATGGTCGTTCCTGACCTGGGATGGCTTGAAGCACATGCTTCTGCCCGCCCTCAATCTTTCCCTGTTCAAGATTTCTCTGGTAATACGCCTGACCAGCGCCGGCGTACGTGAAACGCTGCCGCTGGATTATATAAAATTCGCCCGCGCCAAAGGCTTGTCTCCGTTGCGAATTATCGGCGTTCATGTACTGCGCAATATTCTTATACCCCTGGTTACGGTATTGGGCCTGGAACTGGGCTCGACCATTGCCTTTGCCGTGGTGACGGAAAGCATTTTTTCTTGGCCTGGCGCAGGCAAGCTGATTCTGGACAGCATCAATGCGCTGGACAGGCCCGTGATTGTCGGCTACCTGATTGTCATAGTCTGTCTTTTCATTAGCTTGAATCTGATTGTCGATATTTTGTACCGCCTACTCGATCCGCGCGTTCGTCTGGAAAAACTGGCATGAGCACCGCATCGCACGCTTCCGCACCCGTCAAGCTGGAATCCCCCTGGGCCCGGTATCTGGCTGATTTCTTCTCGTCGAAAAGCGCGGTACTGGGCCTGGTCGTCGGCCTATTGCTCATTGCCGCCGCCATCTGCGCGCCCTGGATCACCCCGCAAAACCCGTACGACCTGACACAGATCAGCATTCTGGATGCCCGGCTTGCTCCCGGCACCGCCAGCGACATGGGCACGTTTTCCTATTGGCTGGGCTCGGACGGGCAGGGGCGCGATCTGTTTTCAGCCATTTTGTACGGCTTGCGCATCAGCCTGATGGTGGGTGTGGGCTCCGCCGTCATTGCCGGCATCATCGGCACAGTACTGGGATTGATGGCGGCTTACTTCGGCGGCAAAACCGATACCCTGATCATGCGCCTGGTTGATCTGCTGCTTTCATTTCCGTCTATTCTGGTGGCCATGATGATCCTGGCCTATTTGGGTAAAAGTGTCGGCAACGTCATTCTGACCCTGGTGATTCTGGAGTGGGCCTATTACGCCCGGGCGGCGCGCGGGCAGGCGCTGGTCGAGCGCCAGCGCGAATACGTGGAGGCAGCTCGGTGCCTGGCCATCCCCCAGTGGCGCATTGTCTTGAAGCATATATTGCCGAATTGCCTGCCGCCTCTGATTGTCATTGGAACTCTGCAAGTGGCGCGCGCCATTACGCTGGAGGCAACCCTCAGCTTTCTTGGGCTGGGAGTGCCGGTTACCGAACCTTCGCTGGGCCTGCTGATTGCCAATGGCTACCAATACATGCTGTCGGGCCAATACTGGATCAGCTTCTACCCCGGCATTGCTTTATTGGTGACTATTGTCTGCCTGAATCTGGTGGGGGACCGTTTGCGGGACGTATTCAATCCAAGGCTGCAGAAATGAGCGCGGAAATACTTCTGGATGTGCGTGGTTTGCGCACCCATTTTTTTACTCGTGCGGGCGCGGTGGCGGCGGTCGACGATGTGTCCTTCCAATTGGAGCGCGGCAGAATTCTCGGCCTGGTGGGCGAGTCCGGTTCCGGCAAATCGGTAACCGGATTCTCGATCATGGGGCTGGTCGACGAACCCGGGCGCATCGTGGCGGGGGAAATCCTGTTCAATGGGCAGGATTTGACCCGTCTTCCGGAAAAGCAGCTGCAGCATATACGCGGCAATCGCATCGCCATGATTTTCCAGGATCCGATGATGACATTGAATCCTGTATTGCGCGTGGATGTGCAGATGATTGAAACCGTGCAGGCGCACAGCAAGGTCGGCAAAGCGCAGGCGCGCGAGCTCGCCCGGGACACGCTGGGGATGATGGGGATTTCAAGTCCCGAAGAACGCCTGATGGCGTATCCGCATCAATTGTCCGGTGGCATGCGCCAGCGCGTGGCCATCGCCATTGCCTTGCTGCATAAGCCTGAACTGATTATTGCCGACGAGCCCACGACCGCACTGGATGTGACTATTCAAGGCCAGATTCTGTCGGAAGTCCAGAACCTGACTCGACGCAACGGAACCGCGCTGATCTGGATTACGCATGATCTGTCGGTGGTGGCGGGCCTGGCCGACGAGATAGCCGTGATGTATGCCGGACGCATTGTTGAACAGGGATCAGTCGCCGAAGTGCTGGATCATTCTTTGCATCCCTATACCTTGGGGCTGCTCAATAGCCTGCCCAGCAACAACCGGCACGGACAGCGTCTGAATCAAATTCCGGGCATGACACCGGATTTGCTGGCTTTGCCCGCCGGATGCGCCTTTTCCAATCGTTGCGCGCGCAGGACCGAGGCCTGTGGCCAGCCTCCGGCATTGACGACTTTTTCCAGGGGCCGCGCGGTTCGCTGTTTTCACCCCAGCTCGCATGAGGTGGGCGCATGACCTCGCCCGTTCCTCTGATCGAACTGCGCGGTGTCAGCCATCGCTTTGGCGAGCAGCCCGCGGGAGTTGTCAAACGCGCGCTGATGCGGGCCGGACTGGCCGACGAGCCCTCGGTCACCCATGCGGTCGATGGCGTTGACCTGGCCATCCGTCCTGGCGAAGTGGTCGGCCTGGTGGGCGAGTCCGGCTGCGGCAAGTCGACGCTTGGGCGCATTGCGGCCGGCCTGCTCAAGCCCAGCGAGGGAACGCTGAAAATCAACGGTGTGGCGCCGCAAGCCATGAATGCGCAGGACGCCAGGCAAGCCCGCCTGAAAATCCAGATGATTTTCCAGGATCCTTATGCCAGCCTTAACCCGCGCATGCGCGTGGCCGAAATTATCGGTGAAGCGGCGCGCATACACGGACTGGTTTCCGCTGGAGAACTGGATGCGTATGTATGCTCGCAGCTTGAACGGGCAGGCCTGGACCCAGCCCTGCGCGGGCGTTATCCCCATCAGTTCAGCGGAGGGCAGCGCCAGCGCATCGGTATTGCCCGTGCTTTGGCCGTTAATCCCGACATGCTGGTATGCGACGAGGCCGTGGCGGCGCTCGATGTATCGATCCAGGCGCAGATTCTGAATCTGTTCATGGATTTGCGTGAACAATTAAAGCTGACGTACCTGTTCATCAGCCATGATCTGGGCGTGGTGGAACATTTGTCCGATCGCGTGGTTGTCATGTACCTGGGCCGTATTGTAGAGACGGCATCGGTACAGGAGATCTTTCAGAAGCCCGCGCATCCCTATACCCAAGCCTTGCTCGACGAGGTGCCGCGCATAGACGTGCGGGGTAAAACCTATACGGCAATCAAGGGGGAGATTCCCAGCCCTCTGGCGCCTCCGTCGGGATGCCATTTCCACCCCCGCTGTCCTTACGCCATGGAGCGATGCAAGATCGAAGTGCCCATACTGAAAGGCATAGGGGCGAATCACCTGAGTGCCTGTCATCTCAACGACAACAACTGATCTGTTTTAACGTCTTATTTTTGGAGAAGCCATCATGAAACGACTTTTGCTTGGCGCATTGACCGCCGGAGTATTGGCTGCGGCCGGTGTGGCCCACGCCGAGACCTTGAATATCGGATTTGCCGATCCCGTATCGTCACTGGACCCGCAGTTGAATAATTTCGCGGGCGATCGTTCCGTCGATCTGCATTTTTTTGATCTGCTGACGCAAATCCGGGACAACCGGGTCAAGCCGGCGCTGGCGGAAAGCTGGAAGGCACTTGATGATAAAACCTGGGAATTCAAGCTGCGCCCCGATGTGAAATGGTCGGACGGTACGCCGTTCACCGCGGATGATATTGTGTTTTCCTATAAGCGCGCAAAAAACGTACCGGGCACGGTTGCCACGTTCGCGGGCTATCTGCGCACGGTCGCCTCCGCCGAAGCCAAAGACCCGCATACCCTGATAGTCAAAACTACGGTCCCCAATCCGGACCTGCCCTTGAATTTGGCGTCGGTTCATATTGTCAGCAAGCATATCGGCGAAACGGCAAACACCGAAGACTACAACAGCGGCAAGGCGGTTGTCGGCACGGGGCCTTATAAACTGGTTTCATATACACCGGGCGATCGCGTCATCATGACGCGCAACGACAATTACTGGGGCAGCAAACAGCCCTGGGACAAAGTGAACTATCGCTATATCAACAATGCGGCGTCGCGCACGGCGGCCTTGCTGTCGGGCGATGTCGATGTGATCGACAAGGTGTCGGTGTCGGATATTCCGCGCCTCAAGAAATCGCCCAAGGTAACGCTGTTTCCTTACGATGGCTTGCGTGTGATGCTGCTGCAGCCCAGTTTCCGGAAAGGCCCCAACCCATTCATTACCGACAACAATGGCAAGGAACTGGCGGAAAATCCCTTGCTGGACGTGCGTGTCCGGGAAGCCTTGTCGATGGCGATCAACCGCAAGGCGATTGTCGACCGGATTCTGCAGGATGCTGCAACGGTGGCCAATCAGTGGATGCCCAAGGACACCTTCGGCTATAACCCGGAACTCAAAGACATTCCCTTCGATCCGGCCAAGGCCAAGGCGCTTTTAAAAGAAGCGGGTTTTCCCGACGGCTTCAAGCTCACCATGCATGTGCCCTCGGACCGCTATCCTCTGGGGCCTGAAACAGCGCAGGCCGCGGCCCAGTTCTGGGCGCGCATCGGAGTCAAAACCAAGGTTGAGGTAGTGCCATGGGCCGTTTACGCCGGCAAGGCCAAAAAGAACGAGTACGCCATGAGCATGATAGCCTGGGGCAACGGCACGGGCGAAGCCAGCTATGCGCTGGTGAACATCCTGGCAACCGTCACACCCGGCAAGGGCCTGGGCGCATCGAACTGGGGACACTACAGCAGCGCTGCGGTGGATGCCGATTTACAAAAAGCCACTGTGGAGTTCGACCTGGACAAGCGCGAAGCGATCTTGCGCGAGTCGGCCAAGACAGTCATGGGTGATGTCGGTATTTTGCCTCTTTATCATTACAAGAACATATGGGCGGCCAAAAAGGGCTTGAAAGTGGTGCCGTGGACCAGCGATCGCACGGTTGCGATGATGGTCAGCAAGGCTGATGACAAAAAGTAGAGAAGGCGCGGACATGGCTCAAGCACGTTTGACAATCACCCCAGCCGACGATCTGATCGACGTGGCGCGTCGAATCCGGCTTGAGCATGTTGCTCCGAATGCGGCAGTCACAATCAGCACGCAGACGCGCCGGGCGCATGGGGTGGTCTGGCGCAGCAGTGCCTGTTTTCAGGCGGACGCACACGGCGTTGTCGATCTGACCGAGTCGGCGCCCTTATCGGGCGACTATTCCGGCGTGTCCGCCATGGGCCTCATATGGTCGCAATGCCCCCAGCAGGACGGAGCCCGCGAGGTGTTTCCGCTGGATGTCTCCGAGGCATTGCTTACTCGCATCAACGTCGAGGTCAATGGTGTCGAGTTGACAGGCATCCTGACACAGCATCTGATGGCGCCCGGCGTTACGCGCGAGGAAATTCGCAGTGAAGGGCTGGTGGGAACGTTGTTCAAGCCGGCTTCGCCAGGCCCACATCCGGCGGTCATGATCCTTAATGGCTCGGGCGGTGGGGCCAATGAGCCGCGCGCCGCTTTGTATGCATCGAGAGGCTATATCGCTTTTGCCCTGGCGTATTTCAAGGCGCCCGGTTTGTCCGACTATATTTCCAATACACCCCTGGAATATTTCAAGAAGGGCCTGGACTGGCTGAGAAAAACGCAGCGCCCGGAAAACGATTTCGTTGCACTTAATGGGCAGTCCCGTGGGGGAGAGCTTGTACTGCTATTGGCGTCGATTTACCCCAAAGATGTCTCGGCGGTGGTAGCCTACGTGCCCGGAGCCGTGGTGCACAGTGGACAAAATGCCGCGGACCCCAAAGTCGGGCGCGATGGCCCGGCCTGGTTATTGAACGGCAAACCTGTCGTGCATGTATGGGAAAATAACCGTACCGCAAGCTGGGCGCCGTTCGACCAGGGGCCCGCTCCGCACCGGCATGAGCGAGCAATCCTGACCGCGCTGCAGGATCCGCAGGCTGTCGAGCGAGCCCGTATCCCGGTTGAAAAAATTCAAGCTCCGATCATCCTGTTGTCGGCTACCGATGATGGCTCCTGGCCTTCAAGCCGCTATAGCAGAATGGTGGTGGAATCCCTGAAAGCGCATCAGTATCCCTACGATGTGCAGTGGGTTGATACCGAGGGTGGAGGGCATGCCATAGTGTTTCCGTATATTCCCACCACTCAGGTGGTGTATAGCCACCCCGTATCGGGCAAAGTCAGCACGGGCGGAGGGCAGCCCAGGCCGAACGCCGATTCCGACGAAGCGTCATGGAATCGGATTAAACTGTTTCTGGATGAGGCTGTGAGGAATCACGCCGCTGCAAACCAGCAACGATAAGGTATTGGCCATGACTACCCGGCTCAAGATAGATTTTGTTTCCGATGTGTCCTGCCCGTGGTGTGCGGTCGGGCTGAGTTCGCTTGAAAGAGCGCTGGGCCGCCTGGGCGATCAGGTAAGCGTCGACTTGCATTTCCAGCCCTTCGAACTTAACCCGCAGATGTCGCCCAAGGGCCAGGATATCGTCGAGCACCTGAGCCAGAAGTACGGTTCGACGCCCGAGCAGATTGCGCACAACGGCGAGGCGATCCGTGCCCGCGGGGCCGAGGTGGGATTCACTTTTGGCCTCGGCAAGCGCAGCCGTATCTACAATACCTTCGATGCCCACCGCCTGCTGCATTGGGCGGAACTTGAAGGCCGCCAGGCGGCTCTGAAGCATGCCTTGTTTCAGGCCTATTTTACCGACGGCGAGGATCCGAGCGCGCACGAAGTACTGGTGCGCCTGGCGGCCAGGGTTGGCCTGGATGCGGAGCGAGCCCAGGAAATCCTGTCGTCGGACACATATGCCGACGAGGTGCGTAGCCGCGAGCATTTTTACCTTGAGCAAGGCATCAATTCTGTGCCGGCAGTGATTATCAACGATCGCCATTTGATCCAGGGTGGGCAGCCTGTCGAGGTGTTCGAGCAGGCCTTGCGTCAGATCGCAGCCGGCCAGGGCTGAAACTTCGCCCTGCGGCAGCGGTCAGTTCACCTTTATATGGCTTTTTTCCTTGACGGCCTCGTACCTGCTTCGCTCCGCCTGCAGAAATTGGGTGAATTCGGCTGGGGTATTGCCTACGGGCTCCACGCCTTGATCGCGCAATTGCTGGTTGGTTCCGTTCTGATGAACGACTTCGCCGACAAGCTTCGCCAGTTTATCGACAATGGGTTGAGGTGTACCTTTGGGTACATACACACCCATCCAGTTGGTGAAGCGATATCCGGAAAACCCCGGCAATTCATCCACGGCGGGAACGTCGGGCAAGGCGCTGGAGCGATGATCGCTGGTCACAGCCAGGATTTTCAGTTTCCCGGTTTTATGCTGGGTAATGACTGGCGGCATGCCTACAATGGCTATGGGGATCTGGTTGCCCAATAAATCGGATATGCAGGGCGCTGCGCCTTTGTACGGTACATGCAGTATGGACGTATGAGCATTGAGGTTCAAGGATTCGCCCGCGAATTGCATCGAGCTGCCGGCGCCGGGTGAGCCATAAGACAGCCGTGTTGGATCTTTCTTGGCCAAGGCTATTAATTCACTTAGGGAATTGGCCGGTGTGGCGGGGTTGACGACAATGGCCAAGGGTGTTTCACCAGCAAGAGTCACAGGCACCAGATCGGTTTGCGGGTTATAGGGGGTATGTTGCCCGGCGATCTGGCCCACCAGCACTTCGGCGGGGGACGCGATTAGCACGGTGTATCCATCCGGCGCACTTTGGGCAACCGCTTGGGCGCCTATTGTGCCCGACGCCCCGGAGCGGTTTTCTATTATGAAGCTTTGGCCGGTTTTTTTTGATAACTCCAGCGAGATGAGCCTGGCCACGAAATCCACGCCTCCGCCAGCCGGGTAGGGAACAATGACGCGAACGGGATGTGTTGGCCAGGGTTCGGCCGCGATTGCCGGTGTAAGCAGGCCGGTGAGCAGAATCAGTTTAAGGGCATTGAATATTGTTTTTTTGAATTGCATGGCTTGTCTCCATTGTGATGATGCGTTGATATAGGTGCCGCTATTGAAAGTCGGCGGCACAGCCGGGTGCCGGTGTAAATCCCAGATCTCCGCGGCTTATAACGGCTTGCCTGCCGCCGTTTTCGTTCAACAGATCCGCCTGGCGCTGCTTGGCGCGCCTGTCGACTTCGTCGGGATTGCACACCGTCAAAAGCTTCTGATGGCATTGCCGCAATGTTTCCGCATAGGCGGGATCCGCGGACAAATCCTTGGTTTCATCGGGATCCTGCTCCAGATCGAATAGCTGCGGCGTATATTTTGGGTAATAAATATATTTATATCGTCCCATCCTGACGGCGAATGCTCCCGTTGTAGAGCCCATTCCGTGGTATTCCGAGAGGATCGTTCTTTCAGGCTCGGCGCCGTGTGCAATTTCGTACAGATTGACTCCGGGGTGCCCGTCGCGGACGGTGTCAAATGCCACCCCGGCGTTTTCCAGAATCGTGGGGAAGCAATCGACATGGCTAACCGGTGTGTCGATCCGAGTGTCGACGGGAACCCCGGGGCCGCTCATGATCAGCGGTACACCTGCGATTTCGTCATACATGGTCGATTTGCCCCATAGGCCTCGTGCGCCGAGGTTGTCGCCGTGATCGCTGGTATAAATTATTTGGGTATTGCTGCGCAGGCCTGTTTCATCCAGGACATTGACAATTTTTCCGATGTTTTCGTCAAGAAAGGACACCAGCCCGAAATAGCCGGCCAGAGCACGCTTCACATCTTTTTCCGATTCAAAATAGTCGTCGTAGCAGAAGCTGTTGCGGTAATCCTCGAGATAGGGATGGGTAGGGCGTTGTTCCCGCGCATAAAGTTTGGGCATGGGAAGGTCCTGGTTCCAGTACCGGTAATAGTGCTCGGGTGGGGCGGTAAGCGGAAAATGAGGGGCTACGAACGATACGAACAGTACCCAGGGTTTATCGTGTGCGCGAGTGCCTTGTTCTCGCAGCCAGACCTGGGCGCGGGCGGCAATTTCGCGGTCGTAAAAGGTATAGGAGCTTTCTCCGGGGCCTGCCATGGCGGCCATTTTCTTGGCTCCTCCGCGCCTGGGCAAGTCGTCTCTGATGAGCCCCATAAGATCGCCTTTGCCGTCGATTATGTGCATGGGGATCTGTTCTTCGGTAAAGCCGTGATCTTCGCCGGGAAGTTTGAAGTGCAGTTTGCCGATGGATACCACATCATGTTGGCGCTGGCGCAGCAAATGGTGCCAGCTTGGGATCGAGCCGTCGTAGGCGTCCGCGTTATCCCAGAATCCGATTTGATTAATATACTTTCCGCAAGCAAAAGCGGCGCGGGCCGGAATGCATACCGGGCTGGTTGTGTAGGCGCTGGAAAACCGCGTGCCGCTTTTTGCCAGAGCATCGAGATTCGGCGTATTGACGACCGGATGGCCCGCACAGCCCATTACCTTTGGATTGTGTTCATCGGACATGACGATGACGAGGTTTGAAGGTTTCATTGCCGTTCCACTTCTATTGATATATTGTTATATTACTATATAGTAATTATAGAGTGCAACTCTATTATTTGAATCAAGTAACATGCTTGGTAGTTCGGCTGATTGGCAGTTCACGGACATAGGAAATTTATTGGCAGAATGAATCAACCTTCAAGTTTTTTTCTAGACGACCTGAGTCGCCGCATATCGCATTACATTCGGCCCGGCATTCCCAAATACATGGCCTTGCGCGATGCCATCACGAATGGCGTGGCTACCGGAGCGTTGGTGCCGGGCACCCGGCTACCCACCGAGGTGCAGTGGGCGGCGGAGCTGCCATTGAGTCTGGGCACCATACAGCGGGCCTTGAGAATGCTGGCTGAAGATGGCGTCGTGGTGCGCCAGCAGGGCAACGGAACATTTATTGCCGGACGTGGTGAAAGCGCCATGCATGCCCCCATGCATTGCCGCTTCATCAATGATGACGGCACCGGGTATTTGCCGGTGCACCCCAAAGTGGTGGCCCGCTATGCGCTGGATACTCCAGGCGCATGGATGAATCATCTGGTTTGTACCAAGGTGCTTTGCATAGAGCGCGTCCTGGCCATTGGCAATGAGTTTTCCGTTTTTTCGCGTTTCTATATGGATCCGGACCGTATTCCCGCTTTCTTGAATTTATCGCTTAAACAGCTTTCGTCGGAAAATTTCAAAGAAATAATCATGCAGGAAACAAAGCAGGTAATGGGCCGCATCAATCAATTCATGGTACGGGTGAAGTTCGAGCCCGAGGTCTGCAAATTGCTGGGTGTTTCCTTGAAAACGATAGGCCAGTGCTTGAAAATATATGCGTTTGTCGGGAGCAATAGTCCAATTTACTATCAGGAACTGTTTATCCCGCCTAACGACCGTACTTTGCATTTTCCCAGTAATGGCCGTGACCAAGGCTTGCTTGAACAGTAGCGGAGAACACCGGTACCGTACAGGCACTGCCTGTAGGTAATCAAGGAGGTGGCAGCTGCAGGGCTTGTCGGGTGCTCAGGAGCTCGAGTCAGCGCCCACCCCGCAGGCATATTCCACGATCAGTTGCACCGACACCTTGCCATTCCAGACGTTCTGATCCAGGCGGTACGCGACATCGATGTGCTCGGGCAGCATGTCGGCGTGGCCGAACCAGATCGCATCGAAGTGTTGATGGCCGCGTTCCAGCGCCAGCTTCAGATGCTTGTCTTTCAGCAGGCGCTGCTGGCGCACGTAAAAAGTGTCGCGAAAGATGGGGGCCGGGAAGCCGGCTCCCCAAACCTGTTGCTGCAGCAGCCCGGCGACTTCGGCATTGGCATAACCGGTTTCCAGCGAGCCGTCGGTTTCGATCAACGGGTCGAAGGAAGCGCGGCCGCAAAGCTCTCTGACGGCTTCATCGAAGCCGTCGATAAAAACCGGGTAAGCGTCTTCGCGCAAGGTCAGCCCGGCGGCCATGGCGTGACCGCCGAATTTGATGATGATGCCGGGATGGCGTTTGGATACCAGGTCGAGGACATCGCGCAGATGCACATCGGGAATCGAACGGCCCGAGCCGCGCAGTTCGCCGGTGGCGGAACGGGCAAAAGCGAAAGTAGGGCGCCAATAGGCTTCTTTGAGCTTCGATGCCACGAGTCCGACCACACCCTGGTGCCATTGAGGGTCGTAAACGCATACGCCGGCGCGGATTTCCGTTTCAGGAAGCTCCATGGTGGCCAGGGCTTCTTCGCGCATGGTGGTCTCAATGGCGCGCCGCTCGTGATTGATGGCGTCGAGCTCGCGGGCGAGCCTCAGCGCTTCGCTTTCGTCGTCGCAAATCAGGCAGTTGATACCCAGACTCATATCGGCCAGACGTCCGGCCGCATTGATGCGCGGACCGATGGCGAATCCCAGGTCGAAGGCGCTGGCCTGGTTCGGTTCGCGAGCCGCCACGGCGAACAGGGCGCGCACGCCGGCGTGCATGCGGCCGGAGCGCATTTTTTGCAGGCCCTGCGTGACCAGCAGGCGATTATTGGCGTCGAGCTTGACGACGTCGGCTACGGTGCCCAGCGCGACCAGATCGGCCAGCGCATCGAGCCTGGGTCCGGCGTTGGCGGCATAGATGCCGCGGGTTCGCAATTCGGCGCGCAGGGCCAGCATCAGATAGAAAATGACGCCCACGCCAGCCAGGTTCTTGGACGGGAAGCCGCAGCCCGGCTGGTTGGGATTGACGATGGCCAGCGCGTCGGGCAGGGTGTCGCCCGGCAAATGATGGTCGGTGATGATGACGTCGATGCCTGATGCCCGGGCGGCGGCAACGCCATCCACGCTGGCGATGCCGTTGTCGACAGTAATCAGGATATCGGGCTTGCCGCTGGGATGGCGCACCGCCAGTTCGACGACCGCGGGTGAAAGCCCGTAGCCGGTTTCGAACCGGTTGGGGACCAGGAAGTCAACTTTGGCGCCCATGCTGCGCAAGGCCCGGATGCCCACCGCGCATGCCGTTGCTCCATCGCAATCATAGTCGGCAATAATGAGCAATCGCTTTTGGTCGCTGATGGCATCGGCCAGCAGCCTGGCGGCATGCTCGCCCTGGGTCAGTTGCCCGGGCGGCACCAAGGCAGACCAGGCCAGCAAGGTTTCGGTGGCGTTCCTGACCCCTCTGGAGGCCCAGAGCCGCGCGAGCAAAGGATGTATGCCCGCCGCTTCGAGTGTTCGGGCTGCCTGGTCCTGAGCCGGCCGGGTGCTTAATCTAGGGGTGACCACCATGTTCTCCACGAGTCGCGTGTGCCGGGCAGGCGTTTGAGGAATCCGAGCCATGAACTGGGGCGGATCTCGACGTATTTGTCGTTGCCGATCAGCACCAATTCGGGCTGCTTGCGCAACAGCGGCTTGAAGAGTGTTGCTTCAAGCCTTTCCAGGGCTTGCAGCCAGCGGCCCCAGTCATGCGCATGGAAGGAGGCAAGCAAGGCATCGTGAACCTGTGGCTGCTTTCCAGGGATTGGGTCGGCCAGTTGATCGGGCCTGGCGCCGCCAAATAGCCAGAGGCTGTTGATGGGGGCAAGCCCCCGCGTTTCGCGCGCTTGATTGACGGGATGCTCGAACCACTGCATTTGCAGTTCATTGACGAGCTTTCTCCAGGGGCGCGCCTCGCGGTCTTGCGGCCACCAATCGTTGACCGAAGACAAGGCCACCAGGCTGGGGCTGGCGCATACCGGCGCGAATTCGCCATGTATTTCGATGCGCCAGTGTTCTGTGTCGAGAGGGTGCGCGGTAAAGGTCGATCCCGCGAATAATTCTTGTGCTGAGTCGAACAAGGCTACACTGTCAGCCGTCGTAATCGACAAATCACGCGCGGCCAGCAAACGGGCTCCTTCACGCGATGGCGAAACATGAACCAGTTCCGCCAGCCAGACGGGTTGGTCACGTTTGGTGACCTTGTCGCCCCATAAAGGGCCTAAACCTGCGCTAAGATTTTGCCCGCGCCCAGGCTTGAACCCTCGCGCGGCAAGCTGCCAGCGCTCGTAGGGGGTACAGCCGGCCACAGCGGGGCTGGCCGCAGTGGCCGAGGCGAGTCCAAGCTGCAGCCAGCCTCCCAGCGTAGGTGCTGCCTTGAGCATGTGCGGGGTGAGTTCACGGGCTTCGCGAGGGTCGGGCAGGGAGCCAGGGAGTACGATTTGCATTCCTGGATTGTAGTGTTAATGTGAAAACGGTGACTGATTGAAGACCTCATATGAATTGTGGATAGGTGCGCGCTACGCGGGCCTGGCTCGTGCCAGGCGCGGCAGCGGGCGACGCGATCGATTTGTTTCATTCATCGCGGCAAGCTCGATGGCAGGCATTGCCCTGGGAGTCGCGGCCCTGATTGTCGTGCTGTCGGTCATGAACGGTTTCCAGACCCAGGTGCGGGATCGCATGTTGTCGGTCCTGCCGCATATAGAACTCTATGTGCCGCGCATGGCGCCGGAGCAGGTTCTGCAGCATTGGCAGGAAATTGCCCAGGACGCCAGGAAGAACAAGGAAGTCGTAGGGGCCGCGCCGTTTGTCGCCGCGCAAGCCATGGTGGTGCGCGGCGAGGCTTTGAGCGGGGTACAAATCCGCGGAATCGACCCCAAGCTCGAGGCGGCGGTCTCCGATGTGGGCGGACAGATGATCGACGGCAATATCGATACTCTGCAGCCCGGCAGCTTTTCAATTGTGCTGGGCAACCAGATCGCCGGTACCCTGGGGGTCAAGCGGGGCGATACTGTATTGGTGCTGGCTCCCCAGGGCTCGATTTCACCAGCCGGCTTTGCTCCCCGCATGCGGCAATTTACCGTGACCGGTATTTTTTCCTCGGGCTATTACGAATACGATGCATCCCTGGCGTTCATCAACTATGAAGATGCGTCCAAGGTATTCCGCGACAGCGGCACGAGCGGCGTACGCTTGCGCATTGCCGATATGCAAAAGGCGCCTCAGGTGGCGCATGAATTGATGCAGATATTGCCGCCGGCGGTGCAGGCCAGCGACTGGACCCAGAACAATCGCACCTGGTTTGCCGCCGTCCAGACCGAAAAGCGCATGATGTTTCTGATTCTGGCGCTGATCGTGGCTGTGGCGGCCTTCAATCTGCTGTCTTCCCTGGTCATGGCCGTGAAGGACAAGCAGTCCGACATTGCGATTTTGCGCACCCTGGGAGCCAGTCCGCGTGAAATTGCCAAAATCTTCCTGGTCCAGGGCTCACTGATCGGTATCGTAGGAACGGCGCTGGGCGTGGGCTTCGGCATGCTGATTGCCTATAACATCGGCGTGATCGTGCCTTTTATCGAGCGTTTGCTGGGAGTGCACTTTTTGCCGCAACAGATCTATTTCATCAGTGAGCTGCCGTCCAGCCCCCAGATGTCCGATATCGTGACGATCGCCGTCACTTCCCTGATACTTTCCTTGCTGGCTACCTTATACCCCAGCTGGCGTGCGGCCAGCCTGCAACCCGCACAGGTGCTGCGCCATGACTGATATTTCCCTTACCCACGTCCTGACAGCCAAGAATTTGGTGAAGACCTACGATGACGGCAGCTCCAAGGTTGAAGTGCTGCGCGATGTCAGCCTGCATGTGGCGCAAAACGAATTCGTGGCCATTGTGGGAGCATCGGGCTCGGGCAAAAGCACTCTGCTGCATACTCTGGGCCTGCTCGACGAACCGACCTCAGGCTCGGTATTTGTCAATGGCGCATCGGCCAAGGGCCTGACTGAAGCCCAGCGCAGCAAGTTGCGCAACCGCAGCCTGGGTTTCGTGTATCAGTTCCATCACCTGTTGTCTGAATTTTCGGCATTGGATAATGTTGCCATGCCCCTGATCGTAAGGCGCGATGCCCGCGGTGCCGCGCGGGAGCAGGCGGCCAGTGTGTTGGAGCAGGTAGGCCTGGCAGAACGCATTCATCATTTTCCGGGGCAGTTGTCGGGTGGAGAGCGGCAGCGCGTTGCCTTGGCGCGCGCGCTCGTGACGCGGCCAAGCTGCATATTGGCGGACGAGCCTACCGGCAACCTGGATCGTTATACCGCGGAGAGCATGTTCGAGCTGCTGGTGCGCGTCAACCAGGAGTTTGGCACGGCCCTGACCATCGTGACCCATGACCCGGCTTTGGCGGCTCTGGCGCACCGGCAGCTTTTCATGAATAAAGGCCGCTTGGCCGATGAGGATATACCCGATTAGCCGTACTCGGCCGGCAAGTGCGCGGCGGGCCGAGGTTTCAAGGAATGGGCTGTGCTGATAGATACTCATTGTCATCTCGATGCCTCCGAATTTGCCGCCGATCGCGCGGCCGTCATAGATCGAGCGGTCAGTGCAGGTGTGGGTGCGATTGTTATTCCGGCCGTGGAACGCGCGAATTTTGAAGCC
Organism: Paralcaligenes sp. KSB-10; assembly: GCF_021266465.1. Lineage (NCBI taxonomy): Bacteria > Pseudomonadati > Pseudomonadota > Betaproteobacteria > Burkholderiales > Alcaligenaceae > Paralcaligenes > Paralcaligenes sp. KSB-10. The sequence continues at coordinate 298,003 of NZ_CP089848.1, forward strand.
GTGCGCCACCTGGCCCATTCTTTTGCCGGCGGAGCCTACGCCCTGGGTATCCATCCCATGTATGTGCCGCAAGCGCAGGATTCCGATTTGACGGAGCTCGAGTCGCGGATACAGGCGGCTTTGGACGATTCCCGATTTGTGGCCATAGGCGAGATTGGCCTGGATTTTTTCGTACCGGAACTCACGACCCCCCCGCTGCGCCTGAAACAGGAAGCGTTTTACGCTGCCCAGCTTGATCTGGCGCGGCGTTACGGCTTGCCGGTTTTGCTGCATGTGCGCCGCTCGCAGGACACCTTGCTGAAACATTTGCGTCGACGGCCTTGCACAGGCGGCATTGCGCATGCTTTCAACGGCAGTTTCCAACAAGCGAAACAGTTCGTCGACCTGGGCTTTGCGCTGGGGATGGGCGGTGCCATGACGTTTACCCGGGCGTTGCAGATACGGCGCCTGGCGCAGCAATTACCGCTGGAAGCGCTGGTACTGGAGACCGATGCTCCCGATATTGCGCCGGCCTGGCTGGGCGGGCCCGGCCAGGCACGCCCGCGCAACGAACCGGCCGAAGTTGCCCGTATTGCCTTGGTGCTTGCCGACTTGCGTCGTCAAGAAGGCGATTCTATTGCCAATGCCACGGCGCTCAACGCTCGACGCGTGCTGCCGCGCCTGGCTGATCCCGGCGCGATCTGAGACGGATTTGCCGCATATTGCCGGGGCGGCTTTATTTCGCGTGCTGGTGATGCATCGTATCCATATTCATATGCATAGGCTCGCCGTGCGCCTGGCCGGGCTGATAGGTCAAGGGCTCCACCTGGAATTCGATCTGCACCTTGCCGGCTTTTTCGAAGGTCAGGGTGGCGGGAATTTTCTCGCCTTGTTTGAAAGGCGCCTTGATATTCATGAACATGACGTGATAGCCGTTGGGTGCGAGCTGCACGGTTTTTCCCTTGGGGATGGGCAGGCTGTCGACAGGGCCCATTTTCACCATATTGTTTTCGCTGGTGACCTGGTGAACCTCGGTCATGTTGGCGGCGTTGCTGGAAATCGACAACAGCCTGTCGTCGGCATTGCCGGTATTTTTTATCAGCATATAGCCCGCGCCCATGCTTTGTTGCGGAGCGCTGGCCCGGGCCCAGGGGTGTTCAATCTGGAGCCCGCCCGCCTTGTATTCCTGCGCGTGGACGGAGCCGCAGGCGAGCAGGGCGATGGCGCCAATTGTGAACAGCTTGCTTAAGGACATGACAGACTTCCCGAAAAAATCCTGCACGGCAGACTGATCGGCCTGGTGGCGTTGATCGATCTGAAGAACCATGGACAAGTGGTTTATCGTGCGTGACGAAATGATGGCTTGCGTGATAGATACCGCGTCAAGCTGGTTGAGCATTTATTATAGGACGTCCGGGATAGGCCATGTGTTCAGGTGGAATGGTCCTTTTATGTGCCCAGCCGGGAACGGCCCTTTCATGCGCTCAGCCGGGAGACTCCTTGTGTTCGCCCGCACCCCCTTGATCAGGGCAGGTTTTCGCGGAAGATGATCTGGCTTTGAACCGGGTCTACGCCGCTCATGACGCCGCGATGGTCGCGCAGGTTGGCAAAAATCCGCACACAACTCATAGTGGCCGATTGAGGGTTTTGGGTAATCACCGCGTCCATGGTGCCGTCGATAAGCAGGGCGCGCGTGTCGGGGGTCAGGCCGTGGCCGATAAACACGATTTTGTGCTCGAGGCCGGTTTCTTTCAGGGCCCGGGCAACGCCGTCCGAGGCGCCGCCTATATTGTAGATGCCGGCCAGATCGGGGGATTGCTTCAACAGCTGGCGAGTCAGGCGATAGTTTTCTTCTGCGTTGTCCTGGCCTTCGCGTAGTCCCGCTACTTCGATGCCTGGAAATAATTCCTTGAAGAGATACAAAAAGCCCATTTCGCGCTCCTCGTGGGCGCGGTAGCTCAGGCTTCCCGCGATCATGGCGACCTTTGCCGGGTGCGGCCCGATAAACCGGGCAATCAGATAGGCGGCCGTGCGGCCCGCCGACCGGTTTTCCAGCCCTATGTAGGCAGCGCGTCCCGAGTTGGAAATGTCGGAAATGAGCGTGATGACATGCACGCCTTTTTCCGTCAGAAAGTTCACGGCGTCGCGAATCAGCGGGTGTTCGATGGCCATGAAGGCCACGCCATCGGCGCGTTCGGCCTGGCGCATCAGGCTGGCGGCCAGCAGTTTGGGATTGAACCCCTCTATGTATTCGACACGGGCTTTTACGTTGTACGGCGCCCAGCTTTCCTGGGAATAGTGCACGGTGTCGCCCAACATGTTGATGAAGCGATTGGTTCCCTTGGGCAGCAGAAAGGAAATGCGCATGGGGCTTGGGGCCAGGGCTGCATAGAGTTCGTTTTCCGGCAGGTAATCGAGTTCGGCCGCGGCCCTGAGCACTTTTTGCGCGGTTGCATCCCGCACGCCGGGCCGGCGATTCAGTACGCGATCGACAGTCGCCGTTGATACTTTGGCCGCGGCGGCGATGTCAAGAACCGTGGCGCGGCCATGATGGAATGGTTCGGGAGGAAGCTTGCTCATACATCAAAAACGATCATTAAATTTGTTTGACTGGTTTATCTTAACACTATATCGTTTCACAAAATTAGATATTTTTATTAATCAAATAGCATCAAATTTAATCAGGAGACAACAATGCAAAAATATACTCGACGCAGTATGTTGAAAGCCGCGGCCGTGCTGCCTTTCGCGGGTGTGGTCAGCGCGTTGCCCATGGTCGCGCGGGCAGCCGAATTTTCCTATAAGTACGGTAATAACCTTCCGCTGGCTCATCCGCTGAATGTAAGGGCCCAGGAAGCGGCCAATGAAATCAAGGACAAGTCCAAGGGCCGTGTGGAAATCAAGATTTTCCCCAATAATCAACTGGGTGGCGATACCGATATGCTGGCTCAGGTTCGTTCCGGGGGCATACAGTTCTTTACACCTTCATCGCTGGTGATTGCCACCTTGGTGCCGGTGGCCGCGATCAATGCGGTGGGTTTTGCCTTTTCGGATTACGGGCAGGTCTGGAGTGCCATGGACGGCAAAGTGGGGTCCTATGTCCGTTCGTCCATCAGCAAAATTGGTTTGCATGCATTCGAGAAAATGTGGGATAACGGTTTCCGGCAGACCACCAGCAGCAAGGCTCCCATCAAGTCGGCAGCCGATATGGCCGACTTGAAAATCAGGGTGCCGGTCAGCCCCTTGTCCATATCGATGTTCAAAGGCCTGGGAGCCGCGCCAACCAGCTTGCAGTTCAGCGAAGTTTATTCTTCCCTGCAGACCAAGATCGTCGATGCCCAGGAAAACCCGCTGCCGATCATCCAGGTCGCCAAATTGTATGAAGTCCAGAAGTATTGTTCACTGACCAATCACATCTGGGATGGGTTCTGGTTTATTGCCAATGGCCGTGCCTGGGACCGCCTGCCCACAGATTTGAAAGCCATCGTTGCCGGGGCAATTAACGGCGCCGGCCTGCGCCAGCGCGACGACATCAAGAAACTGAACGATTCCGTACAGGCCGACTTGCAGTCCAAGGGGCTGGAGTTCAACAAAGTGGCCTCCGATAGTTTCCGTGCCAAATTGCGCGGCGCCGGCTTTTACAAAGAGTGGAAGGGCCGCTTCGGTAATGAAGCATGGGGCGTGCTGGAGCAGGCCGTCGGTAAACTGGTGTAGCGGCGGCAAACTCATGTCTTATGCGTATACATCGACCGTCGTATTGCCCGATGCGGCTTCAGGCACGGGGAAAATCGCGCAACGGCTGGATGTCTGCATAGGCACTGTCGTCGAGTTGTTGTGCGCTTTGCTGCTCGTAAGCGAAATCGTGATCCTGTTCAGCGGCGTGGTGGCGCGTTATGTGCTGCACGTGCCGCTGGTGTGGACCGACGAGCTGGCTTCCATGCTTTTTCTGTGGCTGTCCATGCTTGGGTCGGTGGTTGCCTTGCGCAGGAGCGAACATATGCGCATGACGGCCTTTATCGACCGCGTTGGGCCGCGCACCAAGGCATTGCTGGAGATGTTCGCATTGACGGCCTCTCTGGCATTCCTGCTTTTGATCGTCTTTCCCGCCTACGACTATGCGTATGAAGAGTCGTTCATTGTGACGCCGGCGCTGGAAATCAATAATGCCTGGCGGGCGGCGGCTTTGCCTATAGGCATCGTCTTGATGGTGCTGGTGTCCTTGTTGCGGCTGATCGGAACTCGCGACGGGAAGTCTGCCGTGCTGAGTGTCTTGTGCACGGCAGTCCTGGCCTTGGCGTTTTGGCTTGCCCAGCCCTGGTTCAACGGTTTGGGCGATATCAATCTGGTCATTTTCTTTGTGGTGCTGGTGGCCGCGAATGTATTTTCAGGTGTACCGATTGCATTTTCTTTTGCTCTCGCCACATTCGGCTACCTTGCACTGACGACCCAGACGCCCATTGTGGTGATGGTTGGGCGTCTGAACGAAGGCATGTCGCACCTGATCCTGCTGGCCGTTCCTTTGTTCATATTTCTGGGCGCCCTGATCGAAATGACCGGCATGGCCAAGGCCATGATCCAGTTCCTGGCCAGCCTGTTGGGACACGTGCGCGGCGGGCTGTCGTATGTATTGATCGGAGCCATGTATCTGGTATCGGGCATATCGGGCTCGAAAATTGCCGATATGGCCGCTATTACTCCCGTGTTGTTTCCGGAAATGCAAAAGCGCGGCGCCAAGCCAGGGGAATTGATCGCCTTGCTGGCGGCGACCGGCGCGCAGACCGAAACCATTCCGCCGTCCATCGTGCTGATCACGATAGGTTCGGTGACGGGAGTTTCCATCGCGGCCTTGTTTACCGGCGGCATTCTTCCGGCCGTGGTGCTGGGCATTGCCTTGTGCAGCGTTGTCTGGTGGCGCTATCGCAGGGAGGACCTCAGCCAGGTCAGCCGTGTAGGCAAAAAGGAAATCGGCCGATTGATGCTGATAGCCTTGCCTGCCATATGCCTGCCCTTTGTCATTCGGGCATCGGTGGTCGAGGGGGTTGCCACGGCCACCGAGGTTTCGACCATAGGCATCGTGTACACGATTTTCGTCGGCCTGTTGATCTATCGGCAATTCGCCTGGAAGCGGATAGTGCCGATCCTGGTGGAGACTTCATCACTTGCCGGCGCCATCATGCTGATCATAGGCTGTGCCACAGCCATGGCATGGGCGCTGACGCAGTCGGGTTTTTCCAGCGATCTGGCGCACTTCATGTCGCGGGTGCCGGGCGGGGCCTATGGCTTCCTGGCCATATCGGTCGTCACATTCATTATCCTGGGCAGCGTCCTGGAAGGGATCCCGGCGATCGTCCTGTTCGGGCCTTTGCTGTTTCCTGTTGCCAAGCAGATGGGCATACACGAAGTTCATTACTCGATGGTCGTTATTTTTTCCATGGGCATAGGCCTGTTCTCTCCTCCTTTCGGGGTGGGGTACTACGGCGCCTGTGCAATCAGCCGCGTCGATCCCAGCGAAGGCATACGCCACATCTGGGGCTATATCGTTGCGCTTTTGCTGGGCTTGCTGGTGGTGGCCGCTGTTCCGTGGGTGTCGATCGGATTTCTTAAATAGCACGCCGGGTTTTCCGGCATGAACTGTAGTGTGTATCAGGAAAAATTATGAGCCGTTTTTTTGGAGAAATCCGTCAACTGGGCTATGTCGTTCGGGACATCGAACAAGCCATGGAGCATTGGAGCCGCACCCTGGGGGTCGGGCCCTGGTACTACAACCCCAAGGTGCCCATCGTCAACTATCGCTACGATGGCAAGCAGTACGAACCGCATAACTCGGTGGCACTGGCCAATTCCGGTTTTGTGCAGGTCGAGTTGATTCAGGTGCGCAACGACGTACCATCCATGTACCGGGATTTTCTGCAGGCGGGCAATACGGGTTTGCAGCATGTGGCTTACTGGACCGAAGATTACGATGCCGATCTGCAGGGTCTGGTCGCGCAGGGCTTTACACCGAAAATGAGCGGCGAGGTCGGAGAGCGTGGCCGGTTCATTTATTTCGATACCGAGTTTCATCCGGGCACGGTCATCGAATTATCGGAAGTGGCCGGCCCCAAGGGCAAGCTGTTTGACCTGATCAGAAATTCATCGGTGGGCTGGAACGGGCAGGACCCGATCCGCGATTTCCCCGATCTGAACACACTGTGAGCAGGACCTTTCCCAGCTATATGAATGAGATGTCATGAACGCCGAGCGCATCCTGGCCAGTTATCTGATAGAAACACCGTTCCCTCCCGAAAAGGTTGCCGAGGTCATGGCGGGAGAACAATCGTGCGGCACATTTGCCCGGGTGGCGGGTGAAACCGATGAATTGCGCGAGCGCGCCAGGGCAACGGTAGAGTCAATCGAGGCGCTGTCGCCGGGCGATGAGCCAAGCCTGCCCAATGCCTATTTGCAAAAACGCGGCATAGGCGGGCCCTGGCACCGGGCCAAAGTGGACGTGTCGTTTCCGATTGAAAATATAGACGTCAATTTGCCGACACTGGCTGCCACTGTCTCGGGGAATTTGTACGATTTGGGCGAACTGACGGGCCTGCGGCTGGAGTCTTTGTCGATTCCATCCCGGTATCGGATGCTCTATGATTTGCCCGCACTTGGCATTCAAGGGACACGCGCCAGAATCGGCGTCGCGTCGGGCTGCCTCGTCGGCACCATCATCAAACCCAATGTGGGCTTGTCCGCCAAGCAGACTGCCGAATTGGTCAAGGTTCTGTGCGAAGCCGGTGTGGACTTTGTCAAGGACGACGAAGTTTGCGCCAATCCGCGGCACGCGCCTTTGGCGGAGCGTGTGCCGGCTGTCATGTCCGTTATCCGGGAACATGCCGAGCGCAGCGGCAAGCATGTCATGATGGCTTTCAATATCAGCGACGAAACCGACGCCATGAGGCGCCATGCCGAGCTGGTGGAACGAGAGGGCGGCAGTTGCGTGATGGCCAGCCTGAACTGGTGCGGCTATTCGGCGGTGCAAAGCCTCAGGAGAAGCACCGGGCTGGCCTTGCACGGGCACAGAAATGGCTTTGGCGCCTTGTCGCGCCATCCCATGCTGGGCATGTCGTTTCAGGCATACCAGGCTCTGTGGCGCCTGAGCGGTATCGACCACATGCACGTACACGGCCTGCAGGGCAAGTTTTCACAGAGCGATGAAGAGGTGGTGAGCGCGGCCGCGGACTGCTATACCGCCATGTCCGCAGACAAGGACGACCGTGTCTTGCCCGTGTTTTCCTCGGGCCAATGGGCAGGCACCGTTCCGGCGACCTGGTCGGCCATCAAAAGCGAGGACTTGCTGTTCATGTCCGGTGGGGGCATTCTCGCCCACCCGGGCGGGCCGGCCGCGGGTGTCGTCAGCATACGGCAGGCCTGGGAGTCCCGACGCGAGGGCGCAACGCTCGAGCACTATAGCCAGACCAGGCCGGAGCTGAAGGCGGCGCTTGAGTTCTTTGGACATTCCAGATAATGAGACTGGGCTGGTACGGCGATGATTTTACCGGCGCCACGGATACGCTGGCGGTTGCGGCGCAAGCCGGGCTGCGTTGCGCGCTGTTCCTGGATATTCCCGAACCGCGGCAGATGATCCGGATGGGCGGGCTGGACGCGCTGGGCATAGCCGGGTCGGCGCGCACCATGAGTCCGCAGGCAATGCGGCAAGAGCTGCCTCGCATCGGAGCGTTTTTCAAAACGCTGCAAGTTTCGGTATTGCATTACAAATGCTGTTCCACTTTTGACAGCTCGCCAAAGATCGGCAGCATTGGCGCGGCGCTGTCCATTCTTGATGCTTACGTCGATCGTGACACCGCCTATGTCGTGGGAGGGCAGCCTGACATAGGCCGTTATTGCTGTTTCAGCAATTTATTTGCCGCGGCCGGCGCAGGCGGCAAGGTCTGCCGGCTGGATCGCCATCCCACCATGACGCAGCACCCTGTTACGCCCATGGGTGAGGCCGATTTGCGCCTCCACCTGGGACAGCAATGGGCGGCGCCGATCGAGGCCGTGCATTACCCCAGTTATGGCTTGCCTGAGGATGAGTTCGATGGCCAGGTCGACGCAACGCTGCAGGATTTGAAAGGAGCCGGTCCAGCCGCAGTGCTGTTCGACATAGCCGACAGATCGCACCTGGGACCCTTGGGCCGGCAGATTTGGCGGCAGGCACGGCAAGGGTCATTGCTGGTCGCCGGCCCAAGCAGCGTCGTGCAGGCGCTGGCCGCTCACTGGGGGCCTGGCATTGAGCCCGCCGCGCCGCCCGCCGGGCGTAAAGACCCTGGCGCCGTATTTGTTTTTGCAGGCAGCATGTCGCCGGTTACGGCCAGGCAGGTGGAACAGGCGGGCTCTTATCGGCGTCTGCCGCTAGGCAGCCGGCAGTTGATCTCCGACCCGTCCTATCTTGCCAGGCAGATTGAGTCGATCGCCGGGCTGCTCGACGCGGGCAGCCATGTACTGGCCTACGTGGAAGCCGGTGGGCCGCGCACTCCAGACGTGTGCTCCGACGATCTGGCGCTGGTAACCGCCGAACTGGTCAAGCGGGTTGTAGAGCGGCAGGCCGCCGGGCCGCGGCCCTTGCTGCGGTTGGGTGTTGCCGGAGGCGACACCTCCAGCCGCGCGGCCAAGGCACTGGACATATGGGCATTGTCTTTTGTTCGCGTACTGAGCCCGGGGGTTGCCTTGTGCCGAGCGCATAGCGATGATCCGGTGCTGAACGGCATGGAGCTGATGCTCAAGGGCGGACAAATGGGGTCCGCCGATATTTTCGAGCAATTGCTGCAAGCCTGAGCCTCACGGACTGCCGGAACCCGCAGTCCAGGTAGTATCCACTATCTCGAATATGTCGCCGTGCGGCGGTTTTGTCGAACCGCCGCCGCTACGCTTTCCCGTTTTGGGAGTGCGAAACGTGACTGGGCGTTTATGCCTGCTGGCTGTAGTGCTGGCAACCGCTGCGGTACAGTGCCTTGCCGCCATGCCGGGTTACGCCATCTGGGCGGGCGTGGTGTTGGCTGCCGTGCTTGTGTCCTTGCCGATACTGAAAACCAGCCGTCCGTGGCAGGTTTTGTGGCCGCTGTGGGCGGCAGTATTGGGCCTGGTGCTGGCCGCCGCCAGGATTGAATATCGGCTGGCAGACGAATTGAGCCAGGGAAACGAAAATCGCGTATCGCGGGTGGTGCTGCGCGTGGCCAGCCTGGTCAAGCTGAATCCGGATAGTCGCCATTTTGAGGCCGAGGTCATTTCATCGCAGCCGGCGGGTGTGCCGTCGAGGATTTTTGTTTCCTGGGTGGCTCCGGGGAAAACCGGACCGTATGGGCGCTTTGGCCAAGAGCCGGCCGATTTTCCGGACCTGATCCCCGGCCAGATCTGGCGCATGGCGCTCACGCTGAAAAAGCCCCACGGCGCCCGCAACCCCCATGCCTTCGATTTTGAAGCCTATATGTTTGCGCAGGGGCTGCGGGCAACGGGCAGCGTGCGTGGCACGCCGCAGTATCTGGGCGACCAGGCCTGGGCGAGTTTGTCCATTGTTGCGCAAAGAGCCCGCCACTACGTGCGTGAAGCTATGCGGCCCCATCTCGATGGCATGCGCTATGGCGCCGTGCTGCTGGCACTGGCCATAGGCGACCAGGCCAGTGTCGGCGCTGGGGATTGGCAGGTTTTCAATCGCACCGGAATTACTCATCTGGTATCGATCAGTGGTTCGCATATCACCATGATTGCGGCCCTGGGCGGGATGGCAATGCTGTGGATCTGGCGCCGATTGCGGTTTCGCGGCCGGGCACTGGCGGAACGCATGCCGGCCCAGATTGCCGCGGCTATTGCGGCTTTGTGGGTAGCGTGGCTTTATTGCCTGCTGGCCGGCTGGGGGGTTCCTGCGCGGCGCACATTCCTGATGCTGGCGGTGGTGGCAGTGGCGCATGTGGTGCGCTTGCCCCTGAACAGTTCGAGGCTGTTATGCATGGTGGTCTTTGCGGTAGTTATGCTGGATCCGTGGGCTTTGTTCGCCAGCGGGTTCTGGCTGTCGTTCGGCGCCGTTTATGTGCTGATGGCCAGTTCGTCCTGGGCGGGACAGCGCCTGCGCGCGGCCGCAATGACCCGTACGCGCCGCATGCTCAGTTTCCTGCATTCCGCCAGCCGTCTGCAACTGGCGATTACCGTAGCCTTGATGCCGTTTCTGGCCCTGATTTTCCATCAGATTTCCATAGTTTCTCCATTGGCGAATACCTATGCGATTCCTGTCATCAGCCTGGTGGTGACTCCCTTGTCCCTGTTGCTGGCGGCCGCTGCTTTCGTGCCTGGCCTTGAGTGGCTGGCCGCAAGCCTGGCGTGGCTCGGTCATGCCAGCCTTGACCTGATGATGGGGCCGACGGTCTGGCTCGCCGAGCTCGGGCCGGCCAGTTTCGATGTGGCCGAAGCGCCATGGTGGCTTATGGCTTTGGCATTGTGTGGCTTGCTCCTGGCTGTCATGCCTTATGGCTTTCCTGCCCGCCGTTGCGCCTGGCTGCTTATGTTGCCTGCTTTGTGCTGGCGTCCGGAGCGGCCGCCGCAAGGGGGGTGGGACTTGTTCGCGCTGGATGTCGGGCAGTCCAGCGCCATCGTGGTCCAGACTGCGCGTCACGCACTGTTATTCGATACCGGTTTGCGCACGAGCGCCGCTTCGGATGAAGGCGCCCGCACGGTGTGGCCATTTATGCAGTCCGCGGGAATCAAGAAGCTTGACGTGATGGTGATATCGCACGCCGATATCGATCACGCCGGAGGCGTTCGCAGCGTGCTTGAGTCGGTTCCTGTGGGGCAGTCTTACAGTTCTTTCGATTTGTCCGCCTATCTGCGGCGCGAGGCGGGCCTGCTTGGCAAACCGCAAGAGATGCCGCGGCTGCCGCTGGCCATGTCGTCCTGCGAGCGGGGCGGAGCGTGGTCGACCGATGAGGTCGAATTTCAATTTTTGTGGCCGCTCAAATCAAGCCGGCCGGATCCGTCCGCCAGGCGCAACGACCAGGCCTGTGTCCTGCTGATTCGCGGCCGTCACCATTCGCTGCTGCTCACCAGCGATATCGGGCATGCGCAAGAAGCGTCCCTGCTGGACCGCGGCCTGGGGCGGGTCGATGTCGTGATGGCGGCGCACCATGGGTCCCGGTATTCATCGAGTCCAGGTTTCGTAAGCCGTGTGCAGGCTGGGCATGTGCTGGTCCAGGCCGGTTTGTGGAATCGCTACGGGCATCCCAGTCCTGAGGTTCAGCGGCGCTGGCAGGACGCGGGAGCCCGGTTTTGGCGCACCGATCTGCAAGGCGCCATTTTGGCCCGGTCGCGCAGTTCAGGCCTGCAGGTCGACAGCACGCGCCAACGATATCGCCGCTATTGGCAGGGCCGCTGATGAGGCTCGACACAGCCTTGCGCAAATGGGCAGGCATGGCCCGCATTTGCCGGTTTTTGTAGGCTGCCCATTTTTCCTCCCGAGCAGGCAGCCTTGCGGATTTTTCCAGGATGCGCGATGATTGCTTAACTATCCATAAGATATTTTCGACAGCGAAGCGTTCACAAGATTCTTCGAAAGCGAGCAAAAAGCAATGAGACACACATCACCCCTGCGGCTACATGTGCCGGAGCCCACTGGGCGTCCGGGGCACAAAACCGACTTTTCGTATCTACACCTGTCCGCCGCCGGCGAGGTGCGCCGCCCCCCCATCGATGTGGCGCCTGTCGAAACCGGCGATCTGGCCTATGCGCTGGTGCGGGTGCTCGACGACGATGGCAATGCCGTCGGCCCCTGGGCGCCCGATCTCGATCCGCAACAGCTGCGCGCCGGGATGCGGGCCATGATGAAAACGCGCATTTTCGATGCCCGCATGCTGATTGCGCAGCGGCAGAAAAAATTATCCTTCTACATGCAGTGCCTGGGTGAAGAGGCGATAGGCACCGCTCATGGCATGGCGCTCTCCGAAGGCGATATGTGCTTCCCATCGTATCGCCAGCAAAGCCTGTTGATGGTGCGCGATGTTCCCCTGGTCGACCTGATCTGCCAGTTGTTGTCGAACGAACGCGATCCGCTCAAGGGCAGGCAACTTCCGGTGCTGTACTCCGTGCGCAAGGCGGGTTTTTTTTCCGTTTCCGGAAATCTGGCCACGCAGTTCATCCAGGCGGTAGGGTGGGGCATGGCCTCGGCCATCAAGGGCGACACCAAAATCGCTTCCGGCTGGATAGGCGACGGCGCTACGGCCGAGGCCGATTTTCATACCGCCCTGACGTTCGCGCATGTTTATCGTGCGCCGGTCATCCTCAACGTTGTCAATAACCAGTGGGCTATTTCCACCTTCCAGGCCTTGGCCGGTGGTGAAAGCACTACGTTCGCTGCGCGGGGAGTCGGTTGCGGCATTGCTTCCCTGCGTGTCGACGGCAATGATTTTCTGGCGGTGTATGCCGCGTCGCAATGGGCTATCGAGCGCGCCCGCAGCAATCTCGGACCTACCCTGATCGAATGGGTAAGCTACCGGGGCGGCCCGCACTCAACATCGGACGACCCGTCCAAGTATCGTCCGGCTGACGATTGGGCCCAGTTTCCGCTGGGCGACCCAATCCCCAGGCTCAAGCGGCATCTCATCAACATCAATGCCTGGTCCGACAAAGAACACGAAGCGACGCAAAAAGAATTGGAAGCGCTGGTGATTGCCGCTCAGAAAGAAGCGGAGCGCTACGGTTCCTTGGCCACCGGCCACACCTTCAGTGCCGCGACGATGTTCGAGGATGTCTATAAAGACATGCCGGAGCATTTGCGTTTGCAGCGCCAGCAGCTTCAGGGGTGATCATGGCAGAGAACAGCAATCTACCCACACGGCCCATGACCATGATCCAGGCCTTGCGTTCCGCCATGGATGTCATGCTCGAGCGCGACAGCAACGTGGTTGTCTTCGGCCAGGATGTCGGCTATTTCGGCGGCGTGTTTCGCTGTACTGAAGGCTTGCAGGCCAAGTATGGCAAGTCGCGCGTATTCGATGCCCCGATCTCCGAAGGCGGGATAGTCGGAGCCGCCGTGGGCATGGGAGCCTATGGGCTGCGTCCGGTCGTGGAGATTCAATTTGCCGATTACTTTTATCCCGCCTCCGATCAAATCGTCTCCGAGGCGGCGCGGCTGCGCTACCGCTCGGCCGGCGAGTTCACCGCGCCGCTGACGATACGCATGCCCTGCGGTGGAGGCATATATGGCGGCCAGACCCATAGCCAGAGCCCGGAGGCCTTGTTTACGCATGTCAGCGGTCTGCGCACGGTGATGCCGTCCAATCCCTACGATGCCAAAGGTCTGCTCATCGCTTCGATCGAAAACGATGATCCAGTCATTTTTCTGGAACCCAAGCGCTTGTACAACGGTCCGTTCGACGGCCATCACGACCAGCCTGTGGTGCCATGGTCCAAGCATCCCTTGGGCGAAGTGCCGGAAGGCTACTACACGGTTCCGCTGGAGTCCGCGTCGGTTTTTCGTCACGGTTCCGATCTCACCGTACTGACGTACGGCACCATGGTTTTTGTATCTGAAGCGGCGGCGCAGGAAACCGGCATCGATGCCGAGATCATCGACTTGCGCAGCATCTGGCCGCTGGATCTGAATGCAATCGTCAGCTCGGTCAAAAAAACCGGCCGTTGCGTAGTGGTGCACGAGGCCACGCGTACCAGCGGCTTTGGCGCCGAATTGGTTGCGCTGATCCAGGAGCATTGTTTCTATCATCTTGAAGCCCCGATCGAGCGTGTCGCTGGGTGGGATACACCTTATCCGCATGCGCAAGAGTGGGAATATTTTCCCGGGCCGGCGCGAGTCGGCGCAGCCTTCAAGCGTGCAATGGAGGATTGACATGATTTTCGCATCCCTGTCTATTCCGGCTTGTTGCCCGGGGGCATGATGGCTATTCACATCATAAAAATGCCGGACATAGGCGAAGGCATTGCAGAGGTCGAGCTGGCCGAGTGGCATGTGCAGCCGGGCGAGAGCGTTACCGAGGACCAGGTGCTGGCCGAAGTCATGACCGACAAGGCGACGGTCGAGGTGCCGTCGCCTGTGGTGGGTACGGTGGTGGCTCTTGGCGGTGCGGTCGGCGATGTGCTGGCCGTGGGTGCCGAATTGATACGTATCGAGCTTGAAGGCGAGGGCGGCTCCAGCCCGGATGCGCCCGAGAAAAAAGAGCAACGCCAGGTTCGGCCCGCCGATTCTGCGCCGGCGCCCTCGATGCCGCAGGCGGGAAGGGAGCCTGGGGTCTTGGCCGAACAGGTATCGACTCAGGGTGAAAAGCCGCTGGCTTCTCCATCGGTGCGCCGGCATGCCAGGGAGCTTGGGCTTGAACTGAGCGAGGTGCGGGGCAGCGGTCCGGCCGGCCGCATCCGGCATGAAGACCTGGATGCCCATGCGGCCACCCCGGCCGCTTCAACCGCCACTGCGCCACGCTATGGCCGGCGGCACGATGAAACCGTTGTTCCCGTCATAGGTCTGCGCCGCAAGATTGCGCAAAAAATGCAGGAATCCAAGCGTCATATTCCACACTTCACCTATGTGGAAGAAGTCGATGTGACCGAGTCCGAGGCATTGCGGGCGCGGCTCAATGCCAAGTGGGGCGGCCAGCGTGGCCGCCTTACCATGCTGCCTTTGCTGATCCGGGCCATGGTGCTGGCCTTGCGGGATTTTCCGCAGATCAATGCGCGTTTCGACGACGAAAAAGGCGTCGTAACCCGCTACGGCGCCGTACATATGGGGGTTGCGACTCAAACCGAACATGGCTTGATGGTGCCGGTGTTGCGTCATGCCGAAGCATGCGATTTGTGGGCCTGCGCCGCGCAAATCTCGCGCCTTGCCGAAGCGGCGCGCGCCGGCAAGGCCTCGCGCGAAGAGCTTTCCGGCTCAACCATCACCATCACCAGCCTGGGTGCCTTGGGCGGCATTGTGTCCACCCCGGTGATCAATCATCCGGAAGTGGCTATAGTGGGCATTAACCGCATCGTCGAACGGCCGGTCATTCTTGGCGGAGCGGTGGTCGCAAGAAAAATGATGAATCTGTCTTCCTCATTCGATCATCGCGTGGTCGACGGCCTGCATGCCGCGGAGTTCGTGCAAGTGGTGCGCGGCTATCTTGAATGCCCGGCCACCATGTTTGTAGAGTAAGCCAAACCGGTTCGAAACTGGAAGCCTGTTCCGAATCGGTTTACCATCCTGTAATACATCCACATCCACTCTCCGGTTGTGCCGCATGGTGCATTCCTGCATTGAAGCGCGGCTATGGTATTTTTTAAGCGAGCTCCTTGTCATGACAGAACCCCGTCTCGATTATGTAACCTGCGCGAGCCCTGCCGGCTTGCATCGCATGGCTTATTGGGAATGGGGCGATCCGCAGAACGATAAAGTGTTGTTGTGCCTGCACGGCCTGACGCGTACCGGGCGGGATTTCGATAATCTGGCCGCTCGCCTGAGCGCCCACTATCGGGTGGTGTGCCCCGACGTGGCGGGCCGCGGCAAGTCCGACTGGCTGCTTGATCCGTCCGGCTATGTGGTGCCGCAGTATGCCGCCGACGTGCTGACCCTGATCAATCGCCTGCAGGCTTCGCAACTGGATTGCCTGGGTACTTCCATGGGAGGGCTGATTTTGCTGGCGTTGGCCGGCTCGATCGCGATGTCGGCCGCGGCTCGTCCGGATCGGGGCGAATTCGGACTGCCGGCCAGCCAGGCCTTGCGCCTGGGTAAAATCGTGTTGAACGATATCGGGCCCAGCCTGAACTTCGAGGGACTCAAGCGTATCGGTGAATATGTGGCGGAAGCAAAGCAGTTCGATACTTTTGCCCAGGCCGTCGATTATGTGCACACTGTTTCCGAAACTTTCGGGCCCCACACCCAGGCCCAATGGGAGCAGCTCACCAAGTACGTGTTCAATCATCAGGGCGGGCATTGGGTCAAGCATTACGATCTGGCCATGTCACAACCGTTTTCTTCGCAAACGCCCGAAGCCGTTCAGGCTTCCGAGGTTCTGTTATGGGGAGCCTATCAAAGTATCGCGACGCCTGTCCTGCTGGTCAGGGGAGCCTTGTCGGATCTGCTGCCCGCCGAGGTTGCCCAGCAGATGCTGGCCCGTAATCCGCATGCGCGCCTGTTCGAAGTTCCGGGAGTCGGCCATGCGCCCACTTTTTTGAACGACGATCAAATTGACCCGGTCGAACGATTTTTGTTGGACGACTGACAGCGGAGTATGCTGTTTTTCGATACGTATTTGAAAATGCCCAGGATATATCCCGATACATGCCGTCAGCCCCAAACTTGAATGTCGATTTGCATTGCCACTCCACCGTTTCAGATGGCGTGCTCGAGCCGCATGCGCTTGCTCGGCGCGCACATGCGAACGGTGTACAGATGTGGGCTCTTACCGATCACGACGAGGTGTCCGGCCTGCCGCAAGCCGGGCAGGTGGCGCGTGAACTGGGCATGCAATTCGTCCCCGGAATCGAAATTTCCGTAACGTGGTCGGGGAAAACCGTGCATATCGTGGGCTTGGGCATCGATGCCGGCCATGCGGCCCTCAATCAAGGGCTGGTCGAGATACGCACAGGCCGCGTCGAGCGCGCCCGTAAAATTGCCGATCGTCTGCGGGACCTGGGTGTCCCCGACAGCTACGAAGGCGCGCTGGCTTATGCCGGCAACCCTTTGCTGATCAGCCGCACGCATTTCGCTCGTTTTATGGTTGAGCGCGGGTACTGTAAAACCATGCAGGCGGTCTTCGATAAATACCTGGGCGATCACAAGCCTGCCAATGTGTCGGGAAGCTGGGCAAAATTGGCAAACGCGCTGGCCTGGATCCACGATTCGGGCGGGCGGGCGGTCATTGCGCATCCGGGGCGCTACAACTACACGCCGGTTCAGTTTGGTGCTTTGTTCGACGAGTTCAAGCAGTTGGGCGGCGAGGCCATCGAGGTCATTACCGGCAGCCACAGCGTCGATCAATACAGGCAGTACGCCGACGTTGCGCGTCGATACGGCTTTATGGCCTCCTGCGGCTCCGATTTTCATAGCCCGGGCGAAAGTAGAAAGGATCTGGGATCCCTGCCGTTGCTGCCCGCCGACTTAAGAGCGGTCTGGCACGATTGGGTCTGATGCGTGACCCATCGAATGGCCTGAACAAAATGGCTCGATACGGGTCATAGCTTATATAAGCCTCAATAGGCCTTTTTAACAAGCTCGTCCAACTTGAAGTTCAAGCCCTTGTGCAGGTTTACGTTTTTCACTCCATGAATAAAGCTTTTGTAAAAGAATCCGATCACGATGACGAAGAGGACCCGGGCACCGAGGCCCCGCCTTTGCCGGCGGGCACCAAGAATTACATTACGGTGCAGGGCTATCAGAGGCTGCGTGCCGAATTGGCGCATTTAATGACCGAAGAGCGTCCCTCGGTCGTACAGGTGGTGTCGTGGGCGGCATCCAATGGCGATCGTTCCGAGAACGGCGATTACCTGTATGGCAAGAAACGCTTGCGCGAAATCGACCGGCGCATGCGCTTTTTGACCAAACGCCTTGAAATTGCCGAGGTGGTCGATCCCGCTTTCCAGCCCAATAAAGATCAGGTTTTTTTCGGGGCGACCGTGTTGTATGCCGACAAGGCGGGGGAAGAGCACAGGGTAACGATCGTGGGTGTGGACGAAGCCGAGCCCTTGCAGGGGAAAATCAGCTGGATTTCGCCTGTTGCGCGGGCCCTGATCAAGTCCCGCGAGGGCGACACCGTCAATTTGCGTACGCCGGCCGGCATCGACGAGCTGGATATTATCGAAATCAGCTACCCTTCCTTATAACGGCAAGCCGTTTTTTCCCGGGATGGCAGGGCTGGGGCCGCGCTTGTCCGAAAGAGTGGGAAATATACTTCCGGCATGCGTCAGCCGAGTTGTGCTTAAGCCGTTAAAATGCGGTTTTACATCATTCAGCCTGCGCCTTCATCGTGAATTCTATCCAGCATTTTCTTGGTTCTTCGGTTTTGTCGTCGTTTCGCCGCGAGCGCCTGCTAAAGCGTTTTGCCCAGCTTGACTTGCCGGTGTCCGATATCCAGGGCCAGTTTGAACACTATGTGTGGAGCGAGTCCGAATTATCCGGGCAAGACCGGGAAAGGCTGGCCGCGCTGCTCGATTATGGCGAACCGGCCCAGGCCTTGAAAGGCGACAAGCAGGCTCTGGTGTTGCGTGTCGTGCCCCGGTTGGGAACGGTATCGCCCTGGGCCAGCAAAGCTACCGACATTGCGCATAACTGCGGCTTGCCGGCCGTGCGCCGCATTGAACGGGGTATTCGCTACCTTGTGCATCCTGGCCGGGGGATATTGGGGCCCAGGCATATCGATGAAGGGCAGTTGGCACAAATAGCCTCGTGCCTGCATGATCGCATGACTGAAACGGTGGTTGATGCCGCTTTCGACGGTGCGGCGCTGTTTGCTTCGTTGGCCGGCAAACCCATACAGACCATAGACGTGCTGGAGCGAGGGCAGGCCGCGTTGCTGGAAGCCAACCGGAATCTGGGCCTTGCCTTGTCTGAAGACGAGGTCGAGTACCTGGACCAGTCCTTCAGGCAGTTGGGGCGCAATCCCACCGACGTTGAGCTGATGATGTTCGCCCAAGCCAATAGCGAGCATTGCCGCCACAAGATTTTCAATGCGCAGTGGGTCATCGATGGCGTGGCGCAGACCCATACCCTGTTTGGCATGATACGTGCCACGCATGCGGCCCAGCCCCAAGGCACCGTGGTGGCTTATTCCGACAACGCGGCTGTCATGGAGGGTGGCCGGGCCCGGCAATTTTATGCCGCGCTGCCCGGTGAAACGGCCGCGGCCCGCTATGGCCACACAGACGCGGTCGTGCACACCTTGATGAAGGTTGAAACGCATAACCATCCCACCGCCATTGCCCCGTTCCCCGGCGCCGCCACCGGTGCCGGAGGCGAGATTCGCGATGAAGGAGCAACTGGCAGGGGTTCCAAGCCCAAGGCGGGGCTGACGGGTTTTACTGTGTCGAACCTGCGTTTCGATGATGGCCTGGAGCCTTGGGAAGAAGACTCGCATGGGTCTCCCGAGCGGATCGCCAGCGCCCTCGATATCATGATCGACGGCCCCATCGGAGGGGCGGCGTTCAATAACGAGTTCGGGCGCCCCAATCTGCTGGGCTATTTCCGTACCTATGAACAGACGGCGGGCGACGTTCGCTGGGGCTATCACAAACCCATTATGATTGCCGGCGGCCTGGGTTCCATCGATGATAGGCTTACTCACAAGGATCCTATTCCGCCGGGTGCCTTGCTGGTCCAGTTGGGCGGGCCCGGAATGCGCATCGGCATGGGTGGCGGGGCGGCTTCCAGCATGAGCGCCGGAGCCAATAGCGCCGAGCTCGATTTCGATTCGGTGCAGCGCGGCAATCCCGAAATCGAGCGGCGCGCCCAGGAAGTGATCGATCGATGCTGGCAGCAGGGAAGCGGCAACCCGGTGCTGGCGATTCACGATGTGGGCGCCGGGGGCCTGTCCAATGCCTTTCCCGAACTGGTGAACGATGCGGGCCGTGGCGCCGTGTTCGAACTGCAGCAGGTGCACCTTGAGGAATCGGGCTTGTCGGCCGCCGAAATCTGGAGCAATGAGGCCCAGGAGCGATATGTGCTGGCGATATTGCCCAAAGACCTGGCCCGCTTCGACGCCATCGCGCGGCGCGAGCGCTGTCCGTACGCGGTGGTCGGGGTGGCGACCGAAGAGCGGCAATTGCGCGTGACGCATGGCGAAGGTTTGCCCGGGGTTAGCGAGCAGCTTGTTCCCAAGGCCGATTCCGCCATTCGTCCGGTCGATGTGCCCATCGATGTGATTCTGGGCAAGCCGCCGCGCATGACGCGCGACGTACAGCGTTTGCCCGGCGTTGTTGCGCCGGTCGATCTGACCGTCATGACACTCGACGATGCGATACAGCGGGTTTTGCGGCACCCAACGGTGGCGAACAAGAATTTCCTGATCACTATAGGCGACCGTTCTGTAGGGGGCCTGAGCAGCCGCGACCAGATGGTGGGACCCTGGCAGGTGCCGGTGGCCGATTGTGCCGTGACTCTCGCGGATTTCGAAGGAGTGCGCGGCGAGGCAATGGCCATGGGTGAGCGCACGCCGCTGGCCGTTATCGACGCCGCGGCCTCGGGCCGCATGGCGGTCACCGAGGCCCTGACCAATCTGGTTGCCAGCGATGTGAAACGCCTTGAAGACATCAAGCTTTCCGCCAACTGGATGGCGGCCTGCGGTGTGGACGGACAGGATGCGGCGCTGTACGACACCGTTTTTGCGGTGAGCACCTGGTGCCAGCAATTGGGCCTGTCGATTCCCGTTGGCAAGGACTCCCTGTCCATGCGCACTTCCTGGGACGAGCGCGGCGACAAGCGCGAGGTGATCGCTCCCGTTTCGCTCATTGTTACGGCTTTTGCGCCAGTGGCCGATGTGCGCGCCACCCTGACTCCGCAATTGCGCACCGACGCGGGCGAGACGGTCTTGATCCTGGTCGATCTGGGCCGAGGGCGCAATCGCCTGGGCGGGTCGATATTGGCCCAGGTGTTCAACCAGGTCGGCAAGGCCGTACCGGACATGGATGAGCCCGAGTCCCTGCAGGCTTTTTTCAGCACCGTGCGCCAATTGGCGGCCGATGGCCATATCCTGGCCTACCACGACCGCTCCGACGGCGGCCTGCTGGCTACCCTATGTGAAATGGCGTTTGCCGGGCATGTCGGGGTTTCGATCAATCTCGATATGCTGACGATCGATCCCCGCGCATCGGACTGGGGCGACTACAAAATACGTACTGAGCAGGTTGCGGTGCAGCGTGACGAGCTGACACTGAAAGCCTTGTTTGCCGAAGAGGCCGGGGCAGTCGTACAGGTGCCGCTGGCGCAGCGCGATAGGGTTATGCAGCAGTTGCGCGAAGCGGGCCTGTCGGCTTATTCGCACGTGCTGGGTGGCTTGAATACCCAAGACGAAATCCAGATTTATCGCGACGGAAAATGCATTTACAAGCACACCCGCTTCGATCTGGGCCAACAATGGAGCGAGGTCAGCCGCCAGATCATGGCCCGGCGAGACAACCCCCAATGCGCGCAGGCCGAATTCGATACTTGGCAAAATACAGGCGACCCGGGTTTTACACCGGCCGTTGCGTTCGATCCGCAGGAAGACATTGCCGCGCCGTTCATCTCCACAGGCAAGCGGCCCCGCGTGGCTATCTTGCGCGAGCAGGGCTGCAATAGCCAGGTGGAAATGGCCTGGGCTTTCGACAAGGCCGGCTTCGAGGCCTGGGATGTGCACATGACCGACCTGTTGTCGGGCCGCGTGCGTCTGGACGATGTGCAGGGCCTGGTGGCTGTGGGTGGATTCAGCTATGGCGATGTACTGGGCGCCGGCGAGGGCTGGGCCCGCACGATCCGCTTCAATCAGCAGCTGTCGGACCAATTTGCCGGGTACTTCGCCCGCCCCGATACTTTTGCGCTTGGGGTGTGCAACGGCTGCCAGATGATGGCGGCTCTGGCCGGCATGATTCCGGGTGCCGAGCATTGGCCGCGTTTTACACGCAATGTGTCGGAAAAATACGAGGCTCGCCTTTCCCTGGTCGAAATTCCCGATTCCCCGTCGCTGTTCATGCGAGGCATGGCGGGAACCCGGCTTCCGGTTGCGGTGGCCCATGGTGAAGGTTTTGCCAATTTTGCGCAGCAGGGCGACATCGGCAAAGTGCGCAGCGCGCTCAACTTTGTCGATAATCATGGTCAGCGCACTGAGGTGTATCCGTACAATCCCAATGGCAGCCCGCAAGGCCTGACTGGGGTTACCACGGCCGATGGCCGTTTTACCGTGCTGATGCCGCATGCTGAACGGGTCACGCGCAATGTAATGCTGTCGTGGTCGCCGCCGCGCTGGGGCGCCCGCGACAGCGGCGGCGATGCCAGCCCCTGGATGCGCATGTTCCGCAATGCCAGGGTCTGGCTGGGCTGATCCCCGTCAAATCGCAGGTGGCGCCTCTTCATGCGGGTACCTGTTGTTCGCGTTCTTAAGACGCGGGGGTGGCGGCCCGGGCAGGGGCGGCACCCTCTAGTGTTTGCTTAACAGTGCCGCAGTTGTTTGGAGCGTTCCTATCCCATCCCGATTCCCCGTGATGGTAGGCTCTTTATCTGCAAGATATCACTTTTTATACCAGTATAAAATCTCTTCTTGTACTAGGTTCTGGCGGTGGCATAATAAATAAAAATCGTCCCGGAAACACTTGGGTTTATACAGCGCTGCACCGATCGGTGGTGTTCGGGCTGTAATCCCGGGGGTACCGCAGCCATGGCGAAAATCGCATGGCTTATACCTTTAATTTGTCCTTTCTAAGAGCATTGCCATGGCCCAAACTTTATACGACAAACTCTGGGATGCACATGTCGTGCATCAAGAGTCCGACGGTACCTGTCTGCTGTACATCGATCGCCATCTGGTGCACGAAGTTACCAGCCCCCAGGCGTTCGAAGGCCTGACCCTGGCGGGCCGCAAGCCGTGGCGGGTTGGAGCCAATCTGGCGGTTGCCGATCACAACGTGCCCACCACCGCGCGCAGCCAAGGCATTCAGGATCCGGTTTCGCGCTTGCAGGTCGATACGCTGGACGACAACTGCGAGAAATTCGGCATTACCGAATTTCGCATGAATGATTTGCGTCAAGGCATTGTGCACATCATTGGGCCGGAGCAGGGTGCAACCTTGCCTGGCATGACGGTCGTATGCGGCGATTCACACACCAGCACTCACGGCGCTCTGGGGACCCTGGCGTTCGGCATCGGCACCTCCGAGGTGGAGCACGTGCTGGCAACTCAGACCTTGCTCATGAAAAAGAACAAGAACATGCTGGTTCGCGTCGAAGGTGAATTGCCTTTCGGCTGCACCGCCAAAGACTTGGTGCTTTATGTCATCGGCAAGATCGGCACGGCCGGCGGCACCGGCTCTGCCATCGAATTTGCGGGCAGCACGGTTCGCGCCCTGTCGGTTGAAGGCCGCATGACTGTTTGCAATATGGCTATCGAGGCGGGGGCTCGCTCGGGCATGGTGGCGGTCGACGAAAAAACCATCGAGTATTTCCGCGGACGTCCTTACGCGCCCACTGGCATAGTGTGGGACCAGGCGGTGCAATACTGGAGCACGCTGCATTCCGATGAAGGCGCCAAGTTCGACCGCATCGTTGAAATCGACGCGCGCCAGATTACTCCGCAAGTGACCTGGGGCACTTCGCCTGAAATGGTTCTGTCGGTCGATAGCCGTGTTCCGGATCCCGACAAGGAAAAAGACGAGCTGCGCCGCAGTGGCATGGAGCGCGCCTTGCAATATATGGGTTTGAAGCCCAATACGCCTCTGGTCGATATTCGCATCGACAAGGTATTCATCGGCTCCTGTACCAATGCCCGCATCGAAGACTTGCGTGCCGCGGCGCTGGTCGCGCGCGGCAAGCGCGTTGCCGCGAATGTCAGGCAAGCCATGGTGGTGCCTGGCTCGGGGCTGGTTAAAAAACAGGCCGAGCAGGAAGGCCTGGACAAAATCTTTATTGCGGCCGGCTTCGAGTGGCGCGAACCGGGTTGCTCCATGTGCCTGGCCATGAATGCCGATCGCCTGGAACCGGGCGAGCGTTGCGCCTCGACCTCGAATCGCAATTTTGAAGGGCGCCAGGGCCAGGGCGGGCGCACGCACCTGGTCAGCCCGGCCATGGCGGCAGCAGCGGCGGTTGCCGGGCATTTTGTCGACGTCAGAAATTTTCGCTAAGGAATTACCGTGCAAGCATTTACCACCCATAAAGGCATAGTGGCCCCGCTCGATCGTGAGAATGTCGATACCGACCTGATCATTCCCAAGCAATTCCTGAAGTCCATCAAACGCTCGGGATTCGGCCCCAATCTGTTCGATGAGCTGCGCTATCTGGATCACGGCGAACCCGGCATGGATAACAGCAAGCGTCCGCTCAACCCCGATTTCGTCCTGAATCAGCCCCGCTACAAGGGGGCCTCGATTCTGCTGGCGCGCAAGAACTTCGGTTGCGGCTCAAGTCGCGAGCATGCGCCGTGGGCGCTGTCGCAATACGGTTTTCGCGCCATTATCGCGCCGTCGTATGCCGACATTTTCTTCAATAACAGTTTCAAGAATGGCCTGCTGCCGATTGTACTTTCCGAACTTGAGGTAGCGCGCCTGCTGGACGAGGTAAAAGCCTTTGTCGGCTATCAGTTGCGCATCGATCTGGAGCGTCAGGTGGTCATTGCCCAGGATGGGCGCGAACTGAGTTTCGACATTGAGCCGTTTCGCAAACATTGCCTGTTCAATGGCCTGGACGACATCGCCCTGACGCTGCAGAAATCGGATCAGATTCGTGCGTTCGAGGCCGAGCGCCTGACGCGGTTTCCTTGGCTTGAAGCGCATCCGGTCAGTCAGGCACGATAGGGTCGGATTCCGGTTTGGGCCTTTGCGCCCGGACAAGGCCGCGTTACCGCGGCCTTTGCCATATTCAGCGGCCCCAGTTGCATGAATCGCACAACTTCGGCTTTTTTCGCCCTGACGGGCGCGGCGAAGCTTGGCTTTGCCATTCATTCACTTTATAAAGGACTGTTGGGCAAGGCGGCGGTATGTCTACCGCCGCCTTGCCTTGGCAGCTATCAGGATAAATCATGAGTCACAAAATAGCAGTATTACCGGGCGACGGCATCGGCCCTGAAATTACCGAACAGGCCGTGCGCGTACTGCATGCCCTGGGCCTGGGTATTGAAACGCAGATCGCCCCGGTGGGCGGGGCGGCATTCGATGCGCTGGAGCATCCCTTGCCGCCGTCGACACTCGATTTGGCGAAAGGCTCCGCGGCGGTGCTGTTTGGCGCGGTAGGCGACTGGAAATACGATAGCCTGCCGCGTGAATTCCGGCCTGAGCAGGCCATTCTGGGTTTGCGCAAGGCCATGGGGCTGTTTGCCAATTTACGTCCGGCCATTCTGTACCCGCAATTGGCCAATGCCTCGTCGCTGAAGCCCGAGGTGGTGTCCGGGCTGAATATACTGATTGTCCGTGAGCTGACCGGCGATATCTATTTTGGCCAGCCGCGCGGCGTGCGCGATGTTCAGGATGGGCCGTTCAAGGGCGAGCGTCAGGGCTTCGACACCATGCACTATGCCGAATCCGAGATACGGCGCATCGGGCGGGTCGGCTTCGAGGCTGCTCGAAAGCGCAATAAAAAGCTGTGCAGCGTCGATAAATCGAATGTGCTCGAGACCTCGCAGTTCTGGCGCGACATCATGATCGAAGTGGCTCGCGACTATCCGGATGTGCAGCTCTCGCACATGTATGTCGATAATGCCGCCATGCAACTGGTGCGGGCGCCCAAAGAGTTCGATGTCATCGTAACCGGCAATTTGTTCGGCGATATCCTGTCCGACGAAGCCGCCATGCTGACAGGTTCGATCGGCATGCTGCCCTCGGCTTCGCTCAATGCCTCGAATCAGGGCCTGTATGAGCCCAGCCATGGTTCGGCGCCGGACATCGCCGGGCAAAACATCGCCAATCCCCTGGCCACCATATTGTCGGCGGCCATGCTGCTGCGGTATTCGCTGAACGCTGCCGCGCAAGCCGATCGGGTCGAGGCTGCGGTGCAAGCCGTGCTGGAGCAGGGCCTGCGCACGGCCGATATTTTCGAGCCAGGCACCCGTAAGGTGTCGACCTCCGAAATGGGCGATGCCGTATTGAAAGCATTAAAATGATGCTTTAGGCTTGATTTATAATGCTTTACGCGTGATTTTTATTTTTTTAAGTGATTTGAAATGAACCAGGCAGTAGGTTTGGTCGGTTGGCGAGGCATGGTGGGTTCGGTCCTCATGCAGCGCATGCGCGACGAAAATGATTTTTCTTTATTCCAACCGGTGTTTTTTTCCACCAGCAATGCGGGCGGCCCTGCTCCGAAGTGGGCCGACGGTGCACCGGCGCTGCAAGACGCCCACGATATCGATGCCCTGAAAAAATTGCCGATCATCGTAACGGCCCAGGGCGGCGACTACACCTCTGCGGTATACCCCAAGCTGCGCGCGGCGGGCTGGGACGGCATATGGATAGACGCGGCCAGTACCTTGCGCATGAAAGATGACGCAATCATTGTGCTCGACCCGGTCAACCGCCCGGTGATCGACGCCGCGCTGCAACGCGGCATCAAGAACTACATAGGTGGCAATTGCACCGTAAGCTGCATGCTCATGGGTCTGGCCGGCCTGTTCAACAGCAATCTGATCGACTGGATGAGCAGCATGACCTACCAGGCGGCGTCGGGCGGTGGCGCCCAGCATATGCGCGAACTGCTGACACAGTTCGGATTGCTCAATGAAGCCGTCAGGCCTTTGCTTGACGATCCCGCCTCGGCAATTCTGGAAATCGATCGCGGCGTCTTGCTGAAGCAGCAGGACAGCAGCCTGCCGCAAGACAATTTCGGCGTTCCGCTGGGCGGCAGCCTTATCCCCTGGATCGACAAAGACCTGGGCAATGGCATGTCGAAGGAAGAATGGAAGGCCGAGGCTGAAACCAATAAAATTCTGGGTCGCGGCCCGGCTTTTGGTTCCGGGCTTACGCCTATCGATGGTTTGTGCGTGCGCATTGGCGCCATGCGCTGCCATAGCCAGGCTCTTACTATCAAGCTCAAGAGCGATGTGCCGCTGGACGAAATCTCCGATATTCTGCGCCAGGGCTCCAAGTGGGCCAAGGTCATCCCCAACACGCGCGAAGCTACCATGCGCGAATTAACGCCGGTAGCTGTTACCGGAACGCTCGATATTCCTGTTGGCCGCTTGCGAAAAATGTCCATGGGGCCCGAATATCTCAGCGCGTTTACGGTGGGCGATCAACTGTTATGGGGTGCGGCCGAGCCCTTGCGGCGCATGCTGCGCATCACTTTGGGTGAACTCTGAACATGACTATGTCCCGCAGTGTGGCCATATCGGCATTGTTGTCGCGCACCAAACCGCTGGTCACGGCCCTGTCGGTCGCCATGCTGATGTGTTCAAGCGTGTATGCGGCAACGCTTGGCCATTCCCGCATCGTGTCCGAGCCCGGCCAGCCATTGCGCATCGACGTGCCTGTCAACCAGCTTGGAACCGACGACTATCAGTCTTTGCGGGTCAATCCCGCTCCGGCCGCGGCCTGGGCGCAGGCTGGCCTGACGCCCCCGGTCGACTTGTCCAGCCTGCGGGTTCGCCTGGTCAATGGGCCGAGCCCGCAGTCCAGAATCGCACAGATCAGCTCAAGCCAGCCTTTCGACCAGGCTGTCGCCGATTTATTGCTGGAGGTGCACACGTCCAGCGGCCAGCAGCAGTATCAGGTCAGCATATTGGCGCCGGTGCGTCGTGACATGGACACCGCGCAGGGACGGTCGGCGGGTGCGGGCGTGCATCAGGGAGCCCGGCGCATTTCGCGGCAGTCGATCCATGTACGGCGCGGCGATACGCTGTTTGCCATTGCCCGGCATCATGCGGTGCCCGGCGTAACCGTTTATCAGATGATGGTGGCCTTGCAACGGGCCAATCCCCAGGCGTTCATCCATGGCAATATGAATCTCGTCAAGGCGGGCGCCACGCTTGGCGTTCCCGACGCCCAGGCGCTTACGGCGGTCAGCGATCGCGAAGCCCGCCGCATCTTCCAGGAGCAGGCGCTGGAGTTTGCCAGCTACCGGCAGGGCCTGGCGGCCGGCAAGGCGCCGGCTGTCCAGCCTCGCGCGGCAAACAAGGGCACCGTATCGCAAGCTTCCGAGACTGTGCCGCCAGCCAATAAAGCAGCACCGCGCGACCAGCTCAAGCTGTCCAGCGGCGGTTCGTCGGCCGCCGACGCGAAAGCGGATAATCGACTGGCCACAAGCAAGGGTATTGCCGAGTCGCAAAGTCGTGTGTCGCAACTTGAAGAAAACGTCAAGCACCTCAACCAGGCGTTGCAGGGGCAGGGCGAGGCGGCTAAAGATGCTGTGGTGGATGGTGCCAAAGGCTTGGGGCAAACAATTGCCGGTGCGGCCGGAGCGATAGCGGGTGCGGGCGATTCGGCAGGCCGGGGAGCCGACGGCTCGTCGAATGGCGCGCAAGCGCCAGCCGGGCAAGAGGGCTCTGCGAAGTCCGCGGCCGATTCCGCCCAATCGCCTGGTTCGCCGTCTGCCGCGGTTCAGGCGGAAGCATCGGGCGCGGCATCGCATTCTTCCCCGGCCGCCCCTGGCGGTCAATCTCCATCTTCTTCGGACAAGGCTTCGGATACACACGCTGGGCAGGCGGCCGCCGCCGGTGCCGATGCCGGCAATCGTGGCCTGTCAGGCAATTCGACGAATAATCCGGGGCTTGCCGGCGAGGCCGGCAATACCGCCGATCACGCCGCAAACCCGGCAAAACAAGCTTCAAATAAGGCAGAACAATCCGTGTCGTGGTTCCAGGAACATTTATTGGGCGTGGTTACCGCCTTGCTGGCATTTGTCGTGCTGATCATCGCCTGGCTGCTGCGCCGGGCCAACGTGGCGCGCGACGACGATAGCGACGATCACCCGTCGGCGATCACCGAAGCCATGGTCAAGGAAAAACTCGACAAGATCAATCTCGATCTTAGCCAGCCTCCCAGCGACGAGCCTAACAAGAGCTGACATGTCGCGCACGGCCTTAGGCGTGGCTTACGACGGCGCCCGCTGGCAAGGCTGGCAAACGCAGCCTCACGGGTGCACTGTCCAGGACACGCTCGAGCTTGCCTTGTCCCGCTTTCTTGCGCAGCCGACGAAAACAGTTTGCGCCGGGCGTACCGATACGGGTGTGCATGGCCTGGGCCAGGTGGTGCATCTGGATGCGGTCGCGCAGCGCCGCCATGAATCGTGGGTGCGCGGGCTCAATGCCCTGCTGCCTGCGAGCATTTCGGTTCAGTGGGCCTGCACAGTGCCTGACAGTTTTCACGCCCGTTTCTCGGCCGTGTCCCGCACTTACGTCTATGTGGTTCGCAATGCCCGTGTTCGCTCGCCGATTGCTCACGCCCGGGTCGGCTGGGTGCATCAAGCGCTGGATCTGCAGCGCATGCAACAGGCGGCCCAGCATGTGCTTGGCCAGCACGACTTCAGCTGCTTCCGATCATCGCAGTGCCAGGCGGCCAGTCCAGTGCGGACATTGCATGAATTGAATATCGAGCGGCGCGGCGAAATCTTTGTTTTTACTCTCCGGGCCAACGCATTTCTGCATCACATGGTGCGCAACTTGATTGGTGCACTGTTATATATAGGGCAAGGCAGGCAGCCTCCCGAATGGATGGCGGCTTTGCTGGCTCAGCGGGATCGCCGTCTTGCGGCGCCCACTTTTTCTCCCGATGGGCTGTATCTGGCTCAGGTCGAATACCCGGCCGAGTTCGACCTGCCGTCTTCGACGCTTCAAACTCTGTTTGCATCGCACCTGGGATCTTGCGGTTTTTAAGGTGATACCGGGGTATATACTAGCGGCCGTCCGCAGGCGGATCGTATAGAATTCACCGCCGGCTTGTGCGTTCAACTGATTTTTTGTCATATCAGGCTACCGCTCGCAGGTCGTGCAGAAAAGGCAATCCCTTCGTATCGTTTTGCTCGCCAGGCTCCCGCGGGGCGCACCGGGCTCGATATGTCATAAGCCTCTTTTTTGAGTCGGCTGATCAAAAATCGGCCGGCGCGAGGGCGATTGACGCCATACAGAGTGTGATCCATGAAATTTTTCTTAGCAATATCAAGAACGATAGACTACATAAATACCAAAGTAGGGCAGGCCGTCACGTGGCTGACCCTGATCGTGGTTGTGGTTAGCGCCTCCAATGCCGTTGTGCGCAAACTGTTCAATATCAGTTCGAATGCGTGGCTGGAACTCCAGTGGTATCTGTTTGGAGCCATATTCCTGCTGGCGGCGGGTTATACGTTCTTGCGCAACGAGCATGTACGTGTCGACGTGCTGGCGCAGCGCTTCTCCAAGCGCACCCAGATCAAGATCGAGATTTTCGGCGTCCTGTTTTTCCTGCTGCCCGCCGCTGTGATTATCTTCTGGCTGTCTATTCCTTTTTTCTACGAAGCGTTTGCGTTGAACGAGCAGTCGTCCAACTCGGGCGGGCTGGTACGCTGGCCGGCCAAACTTCTGATCCCTGCGGGGTTTGGCCTGTTGATCCTGGCGGGCCTGTCGCACCTGATCAAGTGCGTGGGGTATCTGCGTGGCGCCTGTCCCGATCCGACCGCACGTGAAAAGGCGCAAAGCGCCGAAGAAGAATTGGCCCTGGAAATCCTGCGCCAGGCCGAACTCGATCGGGCGCGGACGCCTGCCAACCACATCGCAAGCAAGGGCCATTGATCATGGAGTTTTTTGTCGATAACCTGGCTCCGATCATGTTCATCAACCTGATCGTATTTTTGCTCTTGGGGTTCCCGGTGGCTTTTTCGCTGGCGGCCAACGGCATTCTGTACGGCCTGGTGGCGGTTGATCTGGGAATGATTCAGCCCGCATTGTTTCAAGCTCTCCCGCAACGTGTGTTTGGCATCGTGTCCAACGATACCCTGTTGGCGGTGCCTTTCTTTACGCTGATGGGCTTGGTGCTCGAGCGGTCCGGCATGGCCGAAGACTTGCTCGAAACCATAGGGCAGTTGTTTGGCCCCGTGCGCGGCGGGTTGGCGATAGCCGTGGTGCTGGTGGGAGCCATGCTGGCCGCAACCACAGGGGTAGTCTCGGCATCGGTCATTTCCATGGGCCTGATTTCCCTGCCCATCATGCTGCGCTACGGCTACGACCGAAGGTTGGCCAGCGGGGTCATCGCGGCGTCTGGTACCTTGTCGCAGATCATTCCGCCGTCCCTGGTGCTGATTGTCCTGGCAGACCAACTGGGCCGGTCGGTTGGCGATATGTATCGGGGCGCCCTGATCCCCGGCTTTGTGCTGGCGGGCGCCTATATTCTGTATGTCGTGGTTTTATCGTTCATCAATCCCGCTGCAGCGCCGGCGCTCCCCGAAGAAGCCCGGATCTATGGGCAGGCCAATGGCCGGCGCGGCCTGCGCTCCCTGGCTGTCCTTACCCTGATTGCCTGTACTGTGTCGTACTTCGGTTCAGAACATTACTTTCATACCCACGCCAATGTGCCCATCGACGAGCGTGTCGTGGTGATGCTGATGGTCTGGGGCCTGACGGCGCTGGCCATCGCATTGGTAAACAAGGTATTCCGGCTGGGCTTGTTGTCGAAAATTGCCGAGCGTGTCACGTTTGTCATGATACCGCCGCTATTCCTGATCTTCCTGGTTCTGGGCACTATCTTTATAGGCATGGCCACGCCCACCGAAGGGGGGGCCATGGGCGCTGTCGGAGCCATTCTGATGGCCGTCTCGCGCGGCCGTTTTTCGCTTTCCCTGCTCAAGCAGGCCATGGATACCACCACCAAGCTGACCTGCTTCGTGGTGTTCATCCTGGTGGGCTCGACGGTGTTCAGCCTGAGCTTCCGGGGCGTCAATGGCGACTTATGGGTCGAGCACCTGCTCATCGGCTTGCCTGGCGGACAATGGGGCTTCCTGATCGTGGTAAGCGTGCTGACCTTCTTTTTGGCATTCTTCCTGGATTTCTTCGAGCTGGCGTTCATTATCGTGCCCTTGCTGGGGCCGGTGGCCGAGAAAATGGGGATCGACCTGATCTGGTTCGGCGTATTGCTGGCCGTCAATATGCAGACCTCGTTCATGCATCCGCCTTTTGGCTTTGCCCTGTTCTACCTGCGTTCCGTGGCACCCAAGGAAGACTATCACGACCGGGTTACCGGCAAGCTGATCCCCCGGGTTACCACCGGCCAGATCTATTGGGGGTCCATCCCTTTCATTTGTATTCAGATCGCCATGGTGGCGGCTGTCCTGGTTTTCCCCCGGATGGTCACGCATTACAAAGACGGCGCGGTCACCGTCGATGCCTCCAAGGTGCAGTTCGGCAACACCAGCGCTTATGGTTCGGATTCGTACGGCTATGGCGATGCGGGGAGCAGTGCGGTGACCGATCCGGGGGCCGCTTTCAAATAAGCCAGGAATCGGCAATTTGGTGTTTAATACATTTGTGCCTGCGCATTGCCCAGCCTATTTAGTCAAGAGCGTATACAACGATGGTTCCCCTGCGTACCCGGGTCAAAATTTGCGGTCTGACCCGCCCTGAAGATGTCGACGCCGCCGTACAGGCCGGCGCGGATGCCATTGGCCTGGTGTTTTATCCCAAAAGCTCGCGCCTGGTCTCGCTAAAGCAGGCACGGCGCCTGCGCGAGGCGGCGCCGGCTTTTGTCGATGTGGTGGCCTTGTTCGTCAATGCCATGCCCGATGAAGTTCAGGCGGTCATCGATCATGTGCAGCCCGATTTTCTGCAGTTTCATGGCGATGAGCCCCCGGAATACTGCGCCGGCTTCAATCACCGCTATATACGAGCTTTCCGCCTGGGAGCTCCCGACCTGAATTGCTCCGATGCTGTGTTGCGCGCGTGTCAGACTTATGCGCAGGCGGCCGCGTGGTTGTTCGACAGCTACAGCCCCGGCTACGGGGGCAGCGGCCGAGTGCTGGATACGGACCTGTTGCACGCTGTTCGGCAATCGCCCGATAGCCGCCCGGTAGTTCTGGCCGGCGGCCTGGTTGCCGAATCGGTGGCGGCGTCGATCCGGTCAGTGCACCCCTATGCCGTCGATGTCAGCAGCGGCGTGGAGGCCTCTCCCGGCATCAAGTCCGCCGAGAAAATCCAGGCCTTCATGCGCGGAGTGCGCGAGGGGGATGCAGTGCGCGCCCAGGCGCTGGACCTGGCATAAAAAAACCCGCAGAGCCGGGCTCGATGCGGGTTGTGTGGCTTTTATGGTGGCTTGTGCAAGCGCACTGAAAGCAAGGTAATGGTAGGCAGTACTGGGTTCGAACCAGCGACCTCTACGATGTCAACGTAGCGCTCTAACCAACTGAGCTAACCGCCTAGAAAGAACGTGATTCTAGCGTATTTAATCTGGCCTTGTCAAAGACGCGGCCTTGCAAAGGCAGGTGCTATTTCCGGACACAGGAAGTACAGCCTTCGTTCCGCTTGAACGGGTGTTCATACGGCGGCTTCAGGGTCAGTCAGGCTTGAATCTCGGCTTTTTCACAACAAACTTGCAAGAAAAATGCCGTCCAGGCTTGCTTTGCCGGTCTTTGGGCTCAGTGGGAAGCTGACAGGTGTTACACTTGGAGCAACTTAATAAGCAATTTTTGATTTGTATGAGCCTGAACGCGACGCGAACTACCATCCGGACCAGATAACAGTTGCCGCGTATTGTTCATCAGCTAACCAGCAAATTCAAAAAACCAAAATTACGCGGCTAGTGCCGCGTTTTTTGTTTTTCAGGATATTTTATGGTTCACATTACCTTGCCAGACGGCTCGCAGCGCGAGTTTGCCGGCCCAGTGTCGGTCGGCGATGTCGCCAACTCTATCGGGACCGGCCTGGGGCGCGCCGCGCTGGGCGGGCGCGTGACGGTAGCAGGGGCGGAGCCCAAGCTGGTCGATACCAGTTTTCTTATTGAACACGATGCGCATCTGGCCATCATTACCGCCAAAGATGCCGATGGTCTCGATCTGATTCGCCATTCGACCGCGCATTTGCTGGCCTATGCCGTCAAGTCGCTGTTCCCCGAGGCGCAGGTCACCATCGGTCCGGTCATTGAAAATGGCTTTTATTACGATTTTTCGTATAAGCGTCCGTTTACACCGGAAGACCTCGAGGCCATTGAAAAGAAAATGGCCGAACTCGCGAAAAAAGACGAACCCGTAACGCGTGAGGAGTGGCTGCGCGATGATGCCGTCGCCTTCTTCAAAGGCATAGGCGAAAATTACAAGGCCGAAATCATCGCCTCGATACCGTCGAACGAGCCCATCAGCCTGTACCGCGAGGGCGATTTCATCGATCTGTGCCGCGGCCCGCACGTGCCTTCCACCGGCAAGCTGAAGGTTTTCAAGCTCATGAAAGTGGCTGGCGCCTATTGGCGCGGCGACAGCAAGAACGAGATGCTGCAGCGCATTTACGGGACGGCCTGGGCAAGCAAAGAAGAGCAGGCCGCTTATTTGATGATGCTCGAAGAGGCCGAAAAGCGCGACCACCGCAAATTGGGCCGCGAACTCGATCTCTTCCATTTTCAGGACGAAGCGCCCGGCCTGATTTTCTGGCATCCCAAGGGTTGGTCCTTGTGGCAGCAAGTCGAGCAGTACATGCGCAAGGTGTACGAGGACAACGGCTATCAGGAGGTCAAGGCGCCGCAGATACTCGATTTATCCCTCTGGAAAAAAACCGGACACTGGGATAATTACGCCGAAAACATGTTCACCACCGAGTCCGAGAACCGGACGTACGGCCTGAAACCCATGAATTGCCCGGGCCATGTGCAAATTTTCAATGCCGGCCTGCATTCCTATCGTGAATTGCCGATACGCTACGGGGAGTTTGGGCAGTGCCATCGCAACGAGCCCTCGGGGTCGCTGCACGGCATGATGCGAGTGCGCGGCTTTACCCAGGACGATGGTCATATTTTTTGCACCGAGGACCAGTTGCAGGACGAGTGCGCGGCATTTACAGCTTTGCTGCAGAAGGTCTACGCCGATTTCGGCTTTACCGAAATTTTGTACAAGGTGGCGACCCGCCCTGACAAGCGCATTGGCTCGGACGAAGTCTGGGACAAGGCCGAGCATGCCTTGATGGAAAGCCTGAAACGGACGAACTGCGAATTCGATGTGTCGCCGGGGGAAGGGGCGTTTTACGGCCCCAAGGTCGAATACACGCTTAAAGACGCCATAGGCCGTCAATGGCAATGCGGCACGATCCAGGTCGACTTTTCCATGCCGCAGCGCCTGGGCGCCGAATATGTCGACGCGAGCGACCTGCGCCGTCCGCCCGTCATGCTGCATCGTGCCATCCTGGGTTCGCTGGAGCGCTTCATCGGCATGCTGATCGAACATCACACCGGGGCCATGCCGCCTTGGCTGGCCCCGGAACAGCTTGTGGTATGTTGTATTTCGGAACCGTCGGCCAAATATGCGGCTGAAATCGCCCTAAGCCTGAAAAAACAAGGCTTTAGAGCAAATTCCGATTTGCGTGGGGAAAAAATCACCCGTAAAATCAGAGAGCATAGCCTGCAGAAGGTGCCGTACATTCTGGTGGTGGGCGATAAAGAGCGCGAAACCGCCACCGTGGCAGTCCGTGGCCGTGGCGGCGTCGATCTCGGAGTCATGTCCCTGAACGACTTTACCGACCGGCTGCAGCAAGATATCAACCAACGGCGTAATGCCGGGCAAGCCTGATTGGCTTGATTTTTATTAATTCTAGGAGTCTTAGACATCGCTACCGAAAAAGCTCAACGCATCAATGGTGAAATTCGCGTACCAGAAGTGCGACTTATTGGAGTAGACGGCGAGCAGCTGGGCATTGTCAAAACCTTTGATGCTATCCGTTTGTCAGAAGAAAGCGAAGTCGACCTTGTCGAAATCGCGCCAAATGCAGAACCCCCTGTCTGTCGACTGATGGATTACGGCAAGTTCAAGTACCAAGAGCAAAAGCGCCAGCAAGAGGCGCGTGCCAAACAAAAAGTCATACAGGTCAAAGAAATAAAGTTCCGTCCGGGTACCGACGAAGGCGATTACCAGGTCAAGCTGCGCAACCTGCGCCGCTTTATCGACGAAGGCGACAAGGCCAAGGTCACTTTGCGTTTCCGTGGCCGGGAAATGGCTCACCAGGAATTGGGCATGCGCGTGCTTGAGCGCGTGCGCGACGATCTGGCCGAGATCTGCCTGGTCGAAGCCATGCCCAAGCTTGAAGGGCGTCAAATGGTGATGGTCCTGGCCCCGCGTAAAAAAGCGGCGGGCAAGCAGGACGCCGCAACGTAATAAAACCCCAGGCTTCAACTTCGGCCTGCTGCTGACCAGCGGGCGCTCGCAGGTGTCTTTATGCATGTGTTGTTTGTGATTGATCCTTTACTTTCGTTAAAGGCCTACAAAGACTCTTCCGTTGCCATGATGCGGGCGCTGCAGGCTCGGGGCCATGCCTTGAGCGTGGCCTTGCTGGGCGATATGTACATCGACGAGGGCACGGTCAAGGCGGCTACCGTCGCCATCGATCTGCCGGCGGGGGCCGATTTGCATGGCCATGCCTGGTGGAACGAGCGAGGCTCCAGAACCGAGAGCCCTCTGGCCGGCTTCGACGCTGTTGTGATGCGCAAAGATCCTCCCTTCGATATGGAGTATGTATACGCCACGCATTTGCTCGAATATGCCGAGGCACAAGGGGCCCGGGTCTTCAATTCCGGCGCGGCCATACGCAATCATCCTGAAAAACTCGCGATTACCGAATTCTCGTCCTTTACGTCGCCCACCCTGGTGTCGCGCGATATGGCGCGCCTAAGGGCCTTTCATGCCACCCACCAGGATGTCATTGTCAAACCTCTGGACGGCATGGGCGGGACGGGTATTTTTCGCTTGCAGAAAGTGGAACCCAATTTGGGGTCGATACTTGAAACGCTCACCGATAATGGCGCACGCACTATTATGGCGCAACGTTATATTCCGGAAATCGTCAATGGCGACAAGCGTATTTTACTGATAGGCGGCAAGCCGGTTCCGTATGCGCTGGCCCGTATTCCTCTGGCAGGTGAAACCCGTGGCAACCTGGCTGCGGGCGGGCGCGGCGTTGCCAGGCCCTTGTCGGCCCGTGATCGCGAGATTGCCGAAACAATCGGGCCGAAACTGCTTGCGCGCGGCTTGCTGCTGGTCGGGCTCGATGTCATCGGCGATTACCTGACTGAAGTCAACGTCACCAGCCCCACCTGTTTTGTGGAAATCACCGAGCAGACCGATTTTAATGTGGCAGACTTCTTTGCCACGGCGCTGGAACAAGCTACAGGACTCTAAATGGCCCGCATCGTGCTGGTGATGCATGCACCGCTCGCAACCGCTTTTTCAGAATGTGCACAGCACGTCCTGGGAAGTAAATCGGATCTTCAGGTCTTCGATGTTCACCCCGACGACTCTCCTGACGAGCAGGTTTCGCGTCTGGTCGAGCTGCTGGCGGCCGGCCGGCAAGAAGGGGTGTTGATACTTTGCGATATATTTGGGGCTACGCCGTTTAATATTGCCAGCCGCGCACTTAAACTTGCCGTTCAGCAGGGTATTTCGGGGCATCTGATTACAGGCACCAATTTATGCATGGTTTTGAAGGCGCTGACCGACCAGGAAAAAAATCCGGATGAACTCAGCGAGGCTGTGCGCAAGGGGGCTCTGAAAGGGATCGTGAATGCCGATCAGGTTCCCTGATCCACCGTGTGTTAGTCTCGCGTTTTGAATAGTTAATAATCCTATGCCAACTATCGATATCGTTATACGCAATAAATTAGGCTTGCATGCGCGGGCCGCTGCCAAATTGACGCAATTGGCGGGCAAATTCAGTTCCGATATTTTTATCGCACGCGGGGCTCAGCGCGTCAATGCCAAGAGTATCATGGGAGTCATGATGCTGGCTGCCGGTCTTGGCGTGACGGTCAAGGTCGATGCGGCAGGCCCGGACGCCGACCAGGCATTGGGTGATATTCAACTTTTATTCGACAATAAATTCGGCGAACAAGAATAGGCTTGTTGTAGCCAAGTGGGGCCTCCGATGATTGCACCGACCCATATCCCTTCCTGTTCTTATGGCTCCATGTTGTGCATGCAGGGGCAGGGAGTCGTCAAGGGGTTCGCCATCGGCAGGGCCGTGGTCATGGGGGCCGCCGCGCTCGAAGTGGCGCATTATCGCATTCAGCCAGACGATATCGAAGCCGAATGCGAGCGTCTGAAACAAGCCCTGGCGTTTGCCTGCGATGAATTGCAGAGCATGGCCAATAGCCTGCCCGCCGATGCGCCGCGCGAGTTGGCCGCCTTGCTGACCGTGCACAGCATGCTGCTCGACGACCCCATGCTGTCGCAGCAAACCTGCGAACTTATTATCGAGCGGCATTACAACGCCGAATGGGCCCTGACGACTCAGGGCCAGATACTTGGCGAGCAGTTCGCCGCCATGGAAGATGAATATTTGCGGGAACGCGGCACCGATGTGCGCCAGGTCATCGAGCGTGTGCTGCGTGTGTTGTCGGGTTCCACTGTATTGCTGCCTCACCTGGATACCCATAATGCCGACGAATCACTGATCGTGGTCGCCCGCGATATTTCTCCCGCCGATATGCTGCGCTTGCGTGGAGCACGTTTCGGCGCATTTTTAACCGATCTGGGCGGCCCGACCTCGCACACGGCGATCGTGGCACGCAGCATGAACGTGCCTGCGGTAGTTGGTCTGGGTCATGTGCGCACACTGGTGCGCGACGGCGATATCCTCATCGCCGATGGCTCGACCGGCGCGGTGCTGGTCAACCCCTCGGAGTCCGTGCTAAACGAATACCGCCAGCGGCAAACGGCGTATGCCGACGAACGGGCAACATTGAGCCTGCTGCGCGATGCGCCCGCTATTACGCTGGACGGAATCGCCATTCGGCTCGAAGCCAATATCGAATTGCCCGAAGAGGCCGCTGCGGCCCTGGCGGCCGGCGCCGATGGTATCGGCCTGTTCCGCAGCGAGTTTCTTTTTATGGGCCGGCCTGATTTGCCGGGGGAGGAAGAGCAATATCAGGCCTATGCTTCGGTCGTGCAGACGATGGGAGGGCGGCCCGTCACGATACGCACGCTTGACCTGGGTTCCGACAAAACCCTCGATGGCGAAGTGACGGTTGCCACCAACCCCGCACTGGGCCTGCGTGCCATTCGTTATTGCCTGGCCAATCCGGAATTGTTTGCAACCCAGTTGCGGGCGTTGCTGCGCGCCTCGTCGCATGGCCCGATTCGTATCCTGATCCCCATGATTTCGCACATGCATGAAGTCCATGCGACGCGCCAGGCGATTGCCGCGGCAAGTGCCGAGCTGGAAGCCAGAGGCCAGGAGTTTTCCCGCAACATAGCCTTGGGCGCCATGGTGGAAATTCCCGCCATCGCGATTGCCATCGATCCGTTCGTGGAAAATCTGGATTTCCTGTCGATAGGCACCAACGACCTGATCCAATATACCCTGGCCATCGATCGGGGCGACAACGATGTGGCCGCCTTGTACGATCCCATGCATCCAGCCGTATTGCGTCTGATTGCCCACACCATCAATGCCGGCGAACGTGCGGGCAAACCGGTCTCGGTGTGCGGCGAGATGGCGGGCGATGCGCGGGTTACGCGCATGTTGCTGGGGTTGGGCCTGAAAGAATTCTCCATGCATCCTCAGCAACTGCTCGATGTAAAAAAAGAGGTCCGCC
Source organism: Paralcaligenes sp. KSB-10 (assembly GCF_021266465.1). Taxonomy (NCBI): domain Bacteria; kingdom Pseudomonadati; phylum Pseudomonadota; class Betaproteobacteria; order Burkholderiales; family Alcaligenaceae; genus Paralcaligenes; species Paralcaligenes sp. KSB-10. The sequence goes on from NZ_CP089848.1 coordinate 337,330, forward strand.
TGGCGCATACCAATGCCTTGCGGGTCAAAGTGGCGTCGGCGCTGAATCGTGCGGAACGCATCGATTTGGCCGATCTCGCCACTTGAGCCGAATCTTAGCGGTGGTACGCCGATTCACCGTGCGACTGGATATCCAGCCCTTCGCGTTCGATATCGCTGCCAACCCTCAGCCCGCATAGTTTGTCCGCAATAAAGTAGGCGAGCAGGGCGCAGAGTCCAGACCAAACGAGGGTGGTTACGATACCTTCGAATTGCAGCCATACTTGCTGGGGTATGTCCGACAGGGTCTTCAAGCCGGGCCCGCCCAGGGGCTGGGCGTTGAATACACCGGTCAGGAGGGCTCCTACCATCCCGCCCACGCCATGAATGCCGAATACGTCCAGGGTGTCGTCGGCGCCCAGCATGCGCTTCAGGCCATTGACGCCCCAGACGCAAATGGCGCCGCTGAGCAGGCCGATAATCAATGCTCCGGTGAGCCCGACCAGGCCCGCGGCGGGGGTAATGCCGACCAACCCCGCGACCATGCCCGAGATCCCTCCCAGAAGCGAAGGCTTGCCCTTGTACATCCATTCCACTGCCGTCCAGGCAATAACTCCGCCCGCTGTTGCCAATAAGGTATTGAAGAAGGCGAGAGCGGCAGTTTCGTTGGCGCCCAACGCAGAGCCGGCATTGAAACCGAACCAGCCAACCCATAGCAGGCAAGCCCCTATCATGGCCATGGGCAGGCTATGAGGTTGCATCGATTCGCGCTTGTAGCCGATGCGAGGTCCGATATAGTAGGCGCCAACCAGGCCGGCAATACCGGCATTGATATGAACCACGGTGCCGCCGGCAAAATCCAGGGCGCCTTGTTTGAACAGCCAGCCATCGGGAGCCCAGACCATGTGGGCGATAGGCAGATAGGCAAGCGTCATCCATATAACGGTAAATACGATTACCGCCGAATACTTGATGCGCTCGGCAAAACCGCCAACGATCAAGGCGCAGGTGATAGCGGCAAAAGTTGCCTGAAAAGAGGCAAAAGTCACTTCCGGAATGGTTCCGGCAAGCGAAAATTTCTGGGTTGCCAAATTGACCATGCCGCTAAAGAACAGGCGGGAGAATCCGCCGATAACCGGACTGCCTTCAGTAAACGCCAGGGTATATCCGTAGGCGAACCAGATGACGACCGCAATGCAGCAGGTCGAGAGCACCTGAATCAGGATCGACAGTACATTCTTGCTGCGGACCAGGCCGCCGTAAAACAATGCAAGCCCGGGCACGATCATCAGTAAAACCAATATCGTTGAAAGGCTTACCCATACTAAATCTGCTTTATCCATGATGACTCCTGTGTGATGCGTATTCGCTGTGTGGCAGGTTGGAGCGCTGCGTTTCGGCTATAGGGCCAGATCGCCCGACTCACCGGTACGGATTCGTATGGCCTGTTCTATCGGGGTGATGAAAATTTTTCCGTCACCGATTTTCCCGGTATGAGCGGCGGCGCACAGATTTTCTATGGCCCGCTCCACCATATCGTCGGGTATTGCCATTTCCAGACGCAGCTTGGGCAGGAAGTCAACGGTATATTCGGCGCCCCGGTAGAGCTCGGTGTGGCCTTTCTGGCGTCCAAATCCCTTGACCTCGGTGACGGTCATGCCTTGAATGCCGAGTTCGGAAAGGGCTTCCCGTACCTCGTCCAATTTGAAAGGCTTGATGATGGCGGTAATCAGTTTCATGATCGGCTTCCTAAAAGATGGCTGTCAGATTGACTGAAGCAAATTCCATGCCAAGCTTGATGCGCCAGCGGCGGGCTGCCGCAAAGGTCCGCCGGTACGCCCGGCCTCTTGATTTCCAGGACGGTACCGGCGCCCTCGACGCGATTGCTTTTTGTTCGAGGCGGGGCTGTCTGATCTGCTTCGGCACGGTTTCGGAGCAAAGCAGGTGTTTATGCACCAAATTGGGGCGTTCCGGCTCAAGAGCCGTGCCAATTTAGCGTCGGTCTACCTTAGAGAGTTGTTACAAAACCTTGGTGTCAGGCTGGTTTTGTTTCCTTGTGTACACATGCAGGAAGCCTTGGTCGGGGCGAGAGTGGGGCTGTGCAAGGCTCGTGGCGGAAAAAGCTGCCAGAAATTTCTTTTTATTGAAATCAGGATTTACACTAAGGCCGTTTGTCTCCAGCATTCTATGGCTAGAATTGTAACCAAGCCAGTTGTAACAAGCTCGCTGCTGAACCGTTAGTCGCATCGGGGTCAGTATTGTGTTTTCGCGACTTTGGACAAGTGAGGGATCTATCATGCAAAAAACTCGTACACATCTTGCTGTTATCGCTATCGCCGCTTCGCTGGGCTTGCTTGCCGCATGCTCGAAAAGCGAAGATGCCAAGCCGGCAGATACGACTTCGGGGACTGTAGCGCCTGCACCTGCGCCGTCGTCTTCCTCGCCATCGTCTTCGGCACCGGCCCCATCGAGCAGCTCGGCCGGCGATGCCGCGAAAGAGGCCGCCGGCAAGGTTGCCGACAAAGCTGGCGAGCTCAAGGACAGCGCTGTCGAAAAGGCTGGCCAGATGGGTGATGCCATCAAGAAGGGCGCGGCAGAGGCCGACAAGGCCATCCAGGATAAAGTCGGCAATGGTACGGCCACCCCCAATCCCGCCTCTCCTCCGCCTCCCTCCAAATAAGGAGCCTGGGTACAGGCATGAAAAACGGGCCGCAGCTCATCACTGCGGCCCGTTTTTCATTACACTAGCGGAATGCCGATTACTATCCGGAGCTTGCCATGACCAACCGTCCAGACTGGTTCGAAGATTTTCAAAAAAACATGTCCGACCTGATCGCCAAAAGTCCGGCCGCCGATATCGAGCGCAACGTCAAGGCCATGATGGCGCAAACTTTTTCCAGGCTCGACCTGATTACCCGCGAAGAGTTCGATGTGCAGACCGATTTGCTCGAGCGGGCCCTGAGCCGCGTTGATGCACTCGAAGCCCGGGTCAAGGCGCTGGAGTCCGGCACCAAGCCGGGTTCATAGCACGGTACGCAGGCGCCATAGCTCCGGAAACAATACAACGTCGAGCATTTTGCGCAAATAGCCTACGCCCTCGGTGCCGCCGGTGCCGCGTTTGAAGCCGATGATGCGCTCTACCGTGGTCACGTGACGAAAACGCCATTGACGAAACGAGTCTTCGATATCGACGAGCTTTTCGCCCAGTTCGTACAGCTCCCAGTAGCGCGAAGGGTCGCGGTACACCTGCAGCCACGCGTTTTCCACCGATTCGTCGTAGACAGTGGGTTCGGTGGGGCTGCGGCCCAGGCGGTCGGGGTGGATGCTCAGACCCTGATGTGCCAGAAGGCGTATGGCCTCGTCATACAGCGAGGGGGTTTCCAGGGCTTTTTGCACATGAGCGAGGCGCTCGGGATGATGGGCATGGGGGCTCAGCATGGCCGCGTTCTTGTTGCCCAGGATGAATTCGATCTCTCGATACTGGAATGATTGAAAGCCCGAAGACATGCCAAGATAAGGCCGCATCGCCGTGTATTCGGGCGGGGTCATGGTGGCCAGCACCGTCCAGGCCTGCACCAGCTGGTCCATGATGCGCGACACGCGCGTAAGCATTTTGAATGAAGGGCCAAGCAGATTCTGGCTTAGCTTGTTTCGCGCGGCCCGCAATTCATGCAGCATGAGCTTCATCCACAACTCTGTCGTCTGATGCTGGATGATGAACAGCATTTCATTATGTTCGGGCGAGAGCGGATGCTGCGCATCAAGCAGTTGATCGAGCGCCAGGTAGTCGCTGTAGCTCATGTTCTTGGAAAAATCCATAGTGGCATCATGCCATTTGGAGGCGGGGTCTTTGGAATCGGGGCACACGGTGAATCTCCTTGGCCAAATCGGCTGTTTCGATGCTCATGGTATAGAAAATGTCGCGAAATGAGCATGCAAAATTAATGCAAGGCCTGGCCTGCTTTCCAATAAAATGCGAACTTGACTGATGAGCGCACAATAAAATATCAACATGGAACTTGACGCAATTAATTTACGCATTCTGGTATGCCTGCAGGAGGATGGCCGGATCAGCAATCAGGACTTGGCCGATAAAGTGGCGCTGTCGCCATCCGCCTGCTTGCGCCGCCTGCGGGCGCTGGAAGAAAGCGGCGTGATACAGGGCTACCACGTGGCGCTCGATAACGAGCGGCTCGGCGTCGAGATCGAGGCGTTCGTGCAGGTGTCCATGCGCGAAGACGAAGAGGGCTGGCACGACCGGTTCATCGACGAGGTGAGGCAATGGCCCGAGGTAAGCGCCATTTATATCGTAACGGGCGAAAGCAATTACCTTTTGCGCGTGCAGGCCCGCAGCTTGAAGCAATATACCGACTTCATTGTCAATAAACTGCATCGTACCCATGGCGTCATGGATATCCGCTCGAACATGGTCTTGCAGAAAGTCAAGGAAACTCCCGGCGGCCTGGCCCTGATTCGTTCCTAAAAAGAGCTACTCTACGGTAATCAAAAGTCAGAATATCACTCCCAAAAACCATGCCTGGTGAAAGGTAGGCAATCCCGCCCAGGCGACCAGATGAGGAAACAATGTCCAAAGTACGGATTTTGCAAGTCGGCAGCATCAATCAGTATGTCGACGATCAGTTGAATCAAAATTATGAAGTCCTGCGCTTGTGGGAGCAGGCCGACAAGCCGGCCTATATCAAGAGCCGCGGGGCAGATATCCGTGGTGTTGTGACGACGGCCAGATTCGGCTTCGACGCGGCCTGGCTCGATGCCATGCCGAAGCTGGAAGCGGTCAGCAGCTTCGGGGTAGGGTACGACACCATCGATGTCAATGCGCTGCATCAAAAGAATATCCAGTTCGGCAATACTCCCGACGTCCTGAACGATTGCGTGGCCGACATGGCCATGACTCTGCTGCTGGGCAGCGCCAGGAAGCTGGTCGCCGCGGATCGTTTTGTCCGCGAAGGGTCCTGGGCGAGCGGCAAAGCGTTTCCTTTGGCCGCCAGCGTGGCGGGCAAGAAGCTGGGTATTGTCGGCTTGGGAAAAATTGGCGTGGCGGTAGCCACGCGCGCCGCGGGCTTCGGCATGGATATTCGCTACCATAATCCCAGGAAGAAGGACGCGAGCCCCTATGCCTACGAGGCATCTCTGCCGGCGCTGGCCCAATGGAGCGATTTCCTGGTATTGACATGCCCGGGCGGAGCGGCCACCCATCATCTGATCTCCCGCGAAATTCTCGAGGCTCTGGGGAAAAAGGGCACTTTGATCAATGTGGCGCGGGGTTCGGTGGTTGACGAGCGGGCGTTGGTCGACGCCTTGTCCAATGGCATGCTGGGGGCCGCGGCGCTGGATGTGTTCGAAGACGAACCTCGGGCGCCCGCCGAACTGTTTTCCCTCGACAACGTCGTCCTGGCTCCGCATATTGCCAGTGGGACAGCCGAAACGCGCCTGAAAATGGCGCAGCTGACCCTGGATAATCTGGATAATTATTTCAAGCATGGAAGCGTTCTGACCCCGGTGCTGAAAAAATAGGGAGAAATGGTGGACGCGACGCCGCGGCAATTGAAGTATTTCGTGGAGGTAGTCGAGTCGGGAAGCCTGTCTGGCGCCTCACACAGCCTTTGCATTGCGCAGCCCGCACTGAGCCAGCATATCGCGGCGATGGAAGAGGTTTTGGGGGTCAAGCTATTCGAGCGGCATGCCCGAGGCATGAAGCCCACCGCGGAAGGTGTCAGGCTCTACGAACGTGCCCGATCGATTCTGCGCCAGATCAGCCTTCTTAAGGACGATATACGCGATAGCGGCGACTTGCCACGGGGAGAGGTACGCCTGGGGATAGCGGGTGCGCTGGCCGGTGTCATGGTGGCGCCGGTATTGCGCGGCATCGAGTTGGAGTATCCTGCTATACGCTTGAGCCTGACAGATGGCCTGTCTACCGAGATGGCGGCCCTCATCGAGTCGCGCATGGTCGATCTGGCCTTGTTTCCCAGCGCCTCCGAAATAGAAGGAATGGAATCGCTGCCGGTGCTGACTGAACATTTGTACCTGTTTGGCTCTGTCGATTTATTAGGTGGCGACACAGGGCCGATTCCTTTCGCGGAGATCGGCGCTCAGCCTCTTGCCGCCCCGGACCGTACGCACGACCTGCGCAAAATGATAGAGCGTGAAGCTGCCGCGCAAAATCTTCGTCTTGATGTCCGCTATGAATTGAATAGCCCGGCCATGATTCTGTCGGTAGTCAGGGAAGGCCTGGCCTGCGCCGTTTTGCCACGCAGCACGTATCCGGATTTCCCTCGGGCGGGGCCGATACGCGCCCGATTGATTACTCATCCGGGCCTGACTCGCGTGCAGTCCATAGTCTGGCCCAGTGACCGATCCCTGAGCTCCGCCGCCCTGGCCGTGAAAAAAATATTGATCAAGGCCGCCAGAACTGTGGAAGAAAAAGGCCAGTCATGAAATCCAGTTTATTGCTTGATCTATAAGATTTTTCTTATATTTTCTAGAACAATATTATATTTGTTGAATATTCCAGCGCTTTAGATAATGGAGCTTGGTCAAACCCCAGCCAGGCTTAGGGAAAGCGCATGCGTCCTCAGAATATTGTCGTCATCATGTCCGATGAGCATGATCCCCGGATGATGGGGTGTGCGCGCCATCCTTTTATACATACGCCCAATCTGGATGCGCTTGCCGCGCGAGGTGTGCGTTTCCCCAATGCCTATACCCCAAGCCCGATTTGCGTGCCCGCGCGCGCCGCCTTCGCTACGGGAAAGCGGGTACACCAAATCAGACACTGGGACAACGCGATGCCTTATACCGGAGAGCATCGCGGATGGGGCCATGTTCTTCAAGAACGTGGAATCCGGGTTGAGAGCATCGGCAAGCTGCATTACCGCGCGACAGAAGATCCCGCCGGCTTCGATGTCGAGCATCTCCCCATGCATGTGGTGGGAGGGCATGGCATGGTGTGGGCTTCGATCCGGGACCCTTATCGGCCGCGCCAGGATGGCAGCCGCATGCTGGGGAAGACCATAGGCCCGGGAACATCTTCCTATACGGCCTACGATCAGTCGGTGACTGAGCTTGCCGCGGAATGGCTGCGTACCGCAGCTCGGGACGATTACGGCCCCTTTGTGCTGTATGTGGGCCTGGTGGCTCCGCATTTCCCTTTGGTGGCGCCCGAAGAGTTTTACCGGCTTTACCCGCTCGACCGTATTCCGGAACCGAAACTGCATCCCCGTACCGGATATCGGCGCCATCCATGGGTTCAGGAGTATGTCGATTTCATGGATTCGGAAAGTCAATTCAAGAATGCCGAAGAACGTCTCATGGCTTTTGCCGCTTATTACGGCCTGTGCAGCTGGCTGGATTACAACGTAGGGCGGATTACGGCCGCATTGCATGGCTCGAGCCTGCAGGAGAACACGTGCGTCATCTATACCTCGGACCATGGCGATAATCTGGGCGCACGGGGGGTTTGGGGCAAGTCCACCTTGTATCAGGAGAGCGTTTCCGTGCCCATGATTGTTGCCGGCCCGGGGCTCGCTCCATCGGTTTGCGAAACGCCGGTCGATCTTCTCGACCTGTATCCGACGATTCTTCAGGCAGTGGGGCTGGATCCCGCCGCCGAAATGGCCGGCCGGCCTGGCCGTTCTTTGTTTGAGCTGGCGCGTTCGGCGCCTGAGCCCGAGCGGCCGATTTTCAGCGAGTACCATGCGGCAGGCAGCAACAGCGCCGGGTTCATGCTGCGCAAGGGGCGCTGGAAGTATCACTATTATGTCCGCCACGCTCCAGAACTGTTCGATCTGGAAAATGACCCCGAAGAGCTCAACGACCTGGGCCACGATCCCGCGTATGCGGCCGTGCGCCAAGCCATGCACGGTGAGCTGCTGAACATATGTGATCCGGGCGCGATCGATGCGCTGGCCAGGCGGGATCAAGAGAATATGATCGCAGGCCTGGGGGGGATTGAACGGGCGGCCGCGATGGGTGCGTCGGGTGCGACACCGGCGCCGGTGTCGGGCGATGCGGCATGATTTGCAAGGGGTAGGGCCCGCCCGGTCTGTGCCTGATCGACGTATCGACAGTGGCACGTTCGATAATTCAAAAGAGAGACAAACATGAGACGCAAGCTATATTTAGGAATGTTGCTGGCATTGTTCAGCACCTGCGCGCAGCCCGTATACGCAGGTGTCTATCCGGCCAAACCGATACGGATGATTGTTCCGTATTCTGCCGGCGGCGGCATCGATACCGCGGCGCGTTTGTTTGCCAACGGAATGTCGAAAGTTCTGGGACAGGCAATCATCGTTGAGAACAAGCCCGGGGCAGGGGGGATGATAGGCGCGGAAACGGTTGCCAGGTCCGATCCCGACGGTTATACACTTTTGTTTGCCGGCAACTCGGAATTGACCATTGGCCCGCAGCTGTACCCAAAGGCCGCCTACGATCCCATCAAGAGCTTTACACCCATCATGCTGGTGGCAGAGTCGCCTACGGTTATAGTTGGCAATCCTTCACTCAGGGCAGCTACATTGCGGGATGCCCTGGAGCTCGGGCGACACGACCCGGCTCTTTTATCGGTGGGAACGGCGGGCATCGGTACGCCGCATCATTGCGCACTCGAGGCGCTCAAGCATCTTAGCGGGGTCAGCATGATGCACGTGCCCTACAAGGGGGCCGCGCCGGCAACGATCGATGTATTGAGCGGCCAGGTCAATATGGCGATTGTCGGAGCTCCGCCCGTATTGCCATATATTCGATCGGGTAAGTTGAAAGCCTTTGCCGTGTTGCAGCCCAGGCGTTCGGCGCTTTTGCCCGATGTGCCGACCGCAAAGGAAGCCACAGGGCTTGACGGTCTGGATATTTTCGCGACCTGGTACGGTTTGCTGTCGCCGTCTCGTACGCCTTCCGCTGTGACGGATGCTTTGCAGCAGGCGGCCAAGACGGTTTTAGGCCAAGCCGAGGTGCGTGAAAAAATGGCCAAACTGGGCACCGAGGTGCAGGCCATACCCGGTGCGCAGTTTGCCGCCCGGATCAGGACTGAAGCGGCTAGTTATAAAGAACTGATTCAGCGCTATGGGATCAAGCCGAATTAGCGTATTTTCGGTTGAGGTATTTGCGGTGCTGGACGCGTTTCAGTGACTTTTGTTTTGAGCCGTTTTTAGGCTTGGGGTGTGAGTTTGGGCTGCCTGTACTGGCTTGAGCGATGACTTTTGGCTGTGCATTGGTGTGTTGTCTGTGCGGACGGTTCTTTCTATTAAGACGCCGCAGGGTGGGCGGTGCTGTGCAGTCCGGCACGTCCAGCGGTCGTGGTGCTACGCACCCCGACTGCCCGGGTCTGCCTCGTCCAGGCGGGCGTCGGGCCAACTCGCGTCGCCCCGCGTTGCGGGTCGCCACTCAAACAGGGCCCGCCGAAAGCCCCCGCCTTCCCTTCGTCAGCACCCGGCGCTGGACTACCGCCGGACTACACAGCACCGCCCACCCTGCGGCTTGCGTTGAGGCAATGCATAGAGAAGAAGCATTGGGGTCATGCACCGAGAGAAACGTTGAGGTCATGCATCGAGGTATACGCTGAGTCGGCAAGTTCATTCCAGGCATGCCATTACGTGAGCCGTCTATCGGGGCTTGGGGTCAGGACCGGCGTAAGGCGTGCGCCGGATGCTACCGTAGGGAAGGCGGGGGCTTTCGGCGGGCCATGTTTGAGCGTAGCCGCGCCAGCGGCGTAGCGAGTTTGGCCCGACGCCCGCCTGGACGAGGTAGATCCGGATCAAGCACGCCGTGCCGGGCCTGACCCCAAGCCCCGATAGACGGCGGCTTTAAATACCAAACCGTAAATACCAAAGCTACCAAAACATCGAATCCCGCAAACACTCGAACCAAAAATGCATCAGGCTTCGAGTCCTGTTCCGGTTGCTTCCCGCCGAGCCTGCGCAGGATGCGGTTTGGCATCCCGCTCCCCAATCAATTGACGTGAATTCCCAATTTCTTGATAGCCACGGACCATTCGCTGAGCTGGCTATCGATAAAAGCCTTCAGTTCCTGGGGAGTGCTGCTTTGCGGCGTAGCGCCTTCGGACTTGAAGCTGGTTTGCAGCTTTTTTGATCCCATGACCTTGACCACCGCCGCGTTGAGCTGCTTGATAATCGAGTCTGGAGTGCCCGCGGGGGCCAGCAATGCATTCCAGGTGTTGATATCGTAGCCTGGGAAATTCTTGTTTTCCGCGAGTGTAGGGACATCGGGCAATTCAGAAGAGCGCGTTTTAGTGGTTACGGCAAGGGCAGTCAGCTTGCCGCCCTTGACTTGCGGCAGGGCGGCCGGCAGTGTGGCGAAACTGTATTGCACATCGCCGCTCATCACGGCCGTATTGGCCAGTGCGCCGCCCCGATAGGGAACGTGCACCACATCGAGATGGGCTTGATTGGCGAACATCGCGCCGGCGACATGGACCGGCGAGCCATTCCCGCTCGATGAGTAATTGAATGTGCCCGGCTTCGCTCTGGCCGCGGCGACCAGATCGTCGACGGATTTGTATTTTAATTTCGGATTGCTGACCAGCACCAGAGGGATGGACGCCAGCATGGAGATCGGAGCGAATCCCTTGACGGGATCGTAGCCCAGTTTTTTGTACAAAGCCGGGTTGATGCCGTGGCTGGAAACGGTAGCGATGAATACGGTGTAGCCGTCGGGCTTTGAGTTTTCAACATAAGCCGCCGCGATGCTGCCGGCGGCTCCCGGCTTGTTTTCAACCACCACCGAGGTCTTCAATTCGTTGGATAATTGCTCGCCCAGCGCTCTGGCCAGAATGTCGGTGGTGCCGCCGGCCGCGTATCCGACGATGATCCGTATGGGTTGGTCCGGATAGGCGGCCCAGGCGCCTGAAGCGCTGAACGCCAATGCTGCTGCGGACAATATATATTTGCCTACCTTCATTTATTTCTCCTTTGCTGGGGGTATTAACGGCCTTTGAATTGAGGCTGTCTTTTTTGTGCGAACGCGTTCTTGCCTTCTTTGTAGTCCTCGCTTTCGAAACACTTGAGGACCAGCTCTTTCATTTCATCGGGATCGATATGAGCGGAGCGGTCTGCCAATAACCGGATCATTTTCTTGCCTACCTCCACCGTCAGGGGCGCGTTGGAATTGATTTTCTGCAAGTAGCTGTCGACCAGGGCATGCAGCTCCCCTTTGGCGCAAACCGCGTGCACCAGACCTCTTGCCCTGGCTTCTTCAGCGTTGTATTTGGCCGCGGTAATGAATATGTCCAGCGCGTTGGCGATACCGGTGGCGCGCACCAGGTTCTGGATGGCCGTAAAGCGATACCCCAGGCCCAGGCGTGCGGCAGGAATGGAAAAGACCGATGTATCGCTCGCCAGCCTGATATCGCAGCACAGCGCAATGTTCAGTCCGCCGCCTATGCAGTAGCCGTCGATCCGGGCAATGATGGGTTTGCTGAAATTCTGGATGGCCAACTGCGCTGCTTCGGCCACGATTTCATATTCTTCAACGGCTGAAACGCCGGTTCGCAGTGCTTCGAACTGGGAAATATTGGCTCCGCTTACGAAAGCCTTTTCGCCGGCGCCAGTGAGGACCACCACCCGTATATCGGCATCGTCCTCGAAGGCTTTCAGGGCCTTGGGCAGTGCCGCCCACATATCGAATGAAACAGCATTGTGTTTGGCGGGGTCGTTGAAGGTGATCCACCCGGTTCGGCCCTCACGCTCGACGATCAATTGATTGGTGATCTGGCCTTCAAACAAACGTACTCTACTCATGTTTATCCTTCGATTTCAAATAACTGTATCCGGTCATGCCATTGCTTAAATGCGTGCGCATCGCCCGCCGGGCCTGTTCGGCGTCCTGGCGCTTGATGGCCTCGAAAATTGCGTGATGTTCGTTTTCGATGTGACCGATACGCTCCGTGCCAGTGGAGCTGTGGCGGAGTGTGCGGACAGCGTTATGGATCACGTAGCTCAAGTGCTCCATCAGCCGGATGAAGTAGGGGTTGTTGGAACATTTGGTGACCGCGAGATGGAAATTCACCGCCGCATCGGTGCCTCGTTCCCAGTCTCCGCCCGACTGGTCCGTTCTGATCAGGGATGCTTCAAGCGTGGCCAGTTGCTCGTCGGTACGATGCTCGGCCGCCAGGGCCGCCGCACCGGATTCGATTTCTATGCGCAACTGGTACATCTGCATTAACTGATCGATATTGAGCAGGTCTTCTGTAAATACTTCGAATTTTTTTGCGCCCGCGTTGTCGGCGACAAACGATCCCATGCCGCGGCGGGTTTCAATCAGGCCATTGAGCTTAAGTCGTGCAATGGCCTCCCTGACTACATTGCGGCTGACCTTGAAGCTTTCGGACAGCTCGTATTCGGTGGGCAGCTTCTCTCCCTCCTTGAAATCGCCGGCAATAATTCTCAGCCTGATTTGCCGTGCGATGGCGTCGGGCAGGTTCTTGGGTCGATCGAATGCAGCAAACATGATTCAGCTCGTAAAAGTTGCGGATACCGGATTAAATCACTCCGTCGACTTTCAGCGTCTTGATTTGTTCGGGTGACAGGCCAAGCGAGGCGAAAATCTGGTCATTGTGCTCGCCCTGTTCCGGAGCCGGTGTCAATTCTCCTGTTGTTGAGCGGCTGAATTTCACGGCTTGTCCCATGATTTGTATATCGCCCAGCTTGGGGTGTTTCACATGCTGGGCCATCTCCAGATGCCGTACCTGCTCGTTCTGGAATGTTTGATCCATCGTCAGGATGGGGCCGCAGGGGACGCCTTCGCTGTTCATCAAGGCGATCCATTCCTCGGTTGGCCTCGATTGGGTCCGCTGTGCGATGGCCTCGGCCAGCGCCTTGCGGTTTGCCGCGCGCAAGGGAACGGTTACGAACCGCGCATCGCTCGTCAATTCTTCCGCCCCTATCACTTTGCATAAGCGAGCGAACATATCGTTGCCCATGGCGGCAATGTTCATATGGCCGTTTTGAGTAGGAAATACGCCTGTCGGGCTGCTGGTAGGGTGATCGTTGCCGCTTTGAGCCGGAATTTCCTTCTTCATCAACCAACGCATAGCCTGAAAATCCATCATCCAGACTTGCGATTGCAGGAGTGAGGTCTGTACCCACTGGCCTTCGCCCGACTGCTCGCGCTCCAACAGGGCGATAAAAATCCCTATCGCGCAGAACAGGCCGGCAGTCAGATCGGCGACAGGGATTCCGGCGCGCATGGGGCCGCGGCCGGGTTCTCCGGTGACGGACATCATGCCGCCTATGCCTTGCGCGATCTGATCCAGGCCGGGCCGTTTGCTATAGGGGCCATCCTGGCCGAAACCCGAAACACTGGCGTAGACGATGCGGGGGTTGATCTTCTTCAGGGATTCATAATCGATCCCCAATTGATGCTTGACGCTGGGTCGATAATTTTCCACGACTACATCGGCTTTTTTCACAAGCTCCAGAAACAAGGCCTTGCCTTGAGGGTGTTTCAGGTTCAGGGTGATGCTTTTTTTATTTCGGTGCGTGTTTTGATAGTCGGCAACCTGGGCAGAGCCGCCGGGTTTGTCGTCTTCTTTAAGGCTGGGGTCTTCGATTTTGATGACATTGGCGCCCCAGTCCGCAAATTGCCGCACCGCGGCGGGCCCCGACCGGACGCGAGTCAGGTCCAGGACAGTAAAACGTTCTAGTGGCTTCACGGAGACATTCCTTGGGAGGCAGTTGTAGGTTGTTGGACATTCTACATATTCGCCAGGCCAGTCGTCAATATGCCTTGATTTCGTTTTCGATTGCCTTGGTTTCAATTCTGTATATAGAATTATTTATTGCAAATATCTTATATAATGAAATTGTTGTATGTGTGATTTTTAGTTTTGACAATACACAACTTTGTATACGTTTCCGTGCATGAACATAATTTAGTGGCTTTCAATTGATGAGACCGAATTGAAATCAATGCCTGCAGGCTCATTCCGGCCACTAAGTCCATGCCGTTACCGCGTCATAACGTTTGGAAGCTGGTGTAAATCCAGCGCGGTCGCGCCACTGTTACCGGTTGCACATCAACCGGAAGTCAGACCCGGACGTTGTATTCTTTATTTCATTTTTTGGGGCGCGAAACCCCTGGGGGTGGCAGCATGGACGCTGTTCGCATTACGATTCCTTTCATCAGAACTATTTCCTGTCTCTCCATTCGCTCACGCGCCGGCTGCGGGCTTGTGCCTTGCTAGCGGGCGTCAAAACACGCCCTGAATCCTGAAAAATCCGGGTAACAGCCGGAAAGTCAAATTCAATAGAATGGAATTCAAATGAAAATACGGAAAATAGCGGGCGCATTGGGCGCCGAGATTTCGAACATCGATCTATCCGCCGGACTTGGGCCCGCGCAGGCAGGGGATATCCGGCAGGCGCTGCTGGATCACCAGGTTATTTTCCTGCGTGAGCAGGATCTCACGCCGCAGCAATTTCTGGATTTTGCGCGGGCGATGGGAGAACCAGTCGAATATCCGTTCGTCAGGGGAATAGAAGGTTTTCCGCAAATCATCGAAGTCAAAAAGCTTGAAAACGAAAAGGTGAATTTCGGCGGGGTCTGGCACTCGGACACTACTTATCTCGAAGTGCCTCCCATGGGTTCGATGCTGCTGTCGCGCGAAGTGCCGCCCTACGGTGGCGACACGCTTTTCGCCAATCAGCAGCTTGCTTATGAGACCTTGTCCGACACCATGAAGGGCCTGCTCGATGGCCTCATCGGCATCAGCACATCGGCCAAAGCCGATGTCTCGCGTACGCGTGAGGACCGTATCAGAACGGACGGCAAGAACGACATTCGCCAAGACTATATAGCCGAGCATCCCATTGTTCGTACACATCCCGAAACCGGACGCAAAAGCCTTTATGTGAACATTGCGCACACGGCGGGCATCAAAGGCATGACCGACGAGGAATCCACCCCCATACTCCAGTTTTTGTTCCAGCACCAGATCCGGCCGGAATTCACCTGCCGTTTTGTGTGGACGCGGCATGCTATCGCGTTCTGGGACAATCGCTGCGCCATGCATAATCCGGTCAATGACTATCACGGCTTTCGACGCTCCATGCTCCGGATCACGCTCAAGGGCGACCGGCCGCGCTGAGGGCTTGCTGAATACCCCAGGATAAAACAGTCGCCTTGCCACCCTGGGGCGCACGCAATGGCCGATACTGCTTCCTCATCTATATGCGGCATTCGGCCGACGGGGGAAGCGTATGTCCTTGGCAGTGTTGGCGAGCCGGGCTTTATATGGCCTCGAGGCCTTGCCGGTACGCGTTGAGGTCCATGTGGGGCCAGGCCTGCCGGCCTTCAATGTCGTGGGCCTGCCCGATACCGGTGTGCGGGAAAGCCGCGAGCGTGTGCGTTCGGCGATTATCAGCAGCGGACTGGAATTTCCGGCCGGGCGCATCACGGTCAACCTGGCACCCGCCGATCTTCCCAAGGAATCGGGCCGTTTCGACCTCCCCATAGCGCTTGGAGTTCTGCTGGCTTCGGGCCAGGTTTCCGTCTCCGACGGCGGTGCGTCCGGAGCGGCGGCTGAAATCGATCTGTCCGGGTACGTATTTGCCGGCGAGCTGTCTCTGACCGGCGCGGTGGTCTCTGTCGGTGCGCCGCTGGCCATAGCGCTGGCCGTGGCGCGCACTGAGCCCTCGGCCTGCCTTGTATTGCCGACAGCCTGCGCAGGCGTCGCGGCTCGCGTGCCGGGCCTGACGGTGTTGGCGGCCAGTAGTCTGCTGGATGTTGTCGCGCATTTCTCGGGAATGGCCAATTTACCAGTGGCCCAGGCCGCCGTATTGCCTGCCGGTACACCCAAGGCGCCATGCCTGTCCGATGTGCGCGGGCAGACCATGGCTCGCCGCGCGCTGGAAATTGCGGCGGCGGGAGGGCATAGCTTGCTGATGGCGGGGCCTCCGGGAACCGGGAAAAGCATGCTGGCGCACCGCCTGCCGGGTTTGCTGCCGCGCTTGAACTCGCAGCAGGCCCTTGAAGTGGCTGCCTTGAGCAGTATCAGCGGCCGCGAGCACTCCATCAGTAATTTTCCGCCATTTCGAGCGCCCCATCACTCCGCCTCCGCGGCGGCTTTGGTGGGCGGGGGCATGTATCCCAAACCGGGCGAAATCAGCATGGCTCATCACGGGGTTCTGTTCCTCGACGAGTTGCCCGAGTTCGAGCGGCGCGTGCTGGAATCCCTGCGCGAACCCATCGAAACAGGCTGGGTCTCGATTGCCCGTTCATCGAGAACACTTATGTTTCCCGCTTCCTTTCAACTGATTGCGGCCATGAATCCTTGTCCTTGCGGCTGGCTGGGACATAAAAGGATGCGTTGCGTATGCAGCCCGGATCGAATTGAAAAGTATCGCGGCAAACTGTCGGGGCCCTTGCTCGACCGTATCGACCTGCAAATAGCATTGGTTGCGGCCGATGGCGACTGGCTGGAAGCTCCTGTAGGTGAAGCCTCCGAGCCGGTGCGCGAGCGGGTGGAGCGCTGCCGCGAGCGTCAGATCATGCGGCAGGCTCAACCCAATGCCAAACTCGGTGTTGGCGATCTGGATACATATTGCGTGTTGGAAGAGGGTGCCAAAACACTGCTCAAGCAGGCCATGCTGCGCTGGAATTGGTCGGCGCGCGTGGTGCATCGTGTGCTGCGGGTAGCGCGCACGCTGGCCGACCTGAGCTCGCTCGAAGTCATCGGGGCAATGCACATTGCAGAGGCGATACAATATCGCCAGCCATGGGGAAGCCGCCCCCATGATTGAGGCCGGAAGCTTCCGCTGCAAGCCACGAGCGGGGCGCGCGCCGCCCTGGTGTGTTGTTTACGACCCGCATAAAGGCCGCGATGGGGCGCTTTTTGCGCCTTGTGTCGGCAATCGATTAGACAATGGCTCGAAAATCATCATATAATCAAGGGCTTTCCTGGCATTTTTACCAAACATGGTGCCGTGCCCCGGGAAGAAATCTAATAAGTGATGAGTCGGGTCGTGCAAGCGTTGCCAGCAGATTGGCAATCACCTGCTGTCATAAATCAGAATGAGCTTTCAATATGCCCAAGATGAAAACGAAACGGGGCGCCGCGAAGCGCTTCAAGGTTCGTGCTAGCGGATCCATCAAGCGGGGTCAGGCGTTCAAGCGTCACATCCTTACCAAGAAAACGACCAAGAGCAAGCGCCAGTTGCGCGGCTCGGCCGCAGTGCACAAAACCAATGTTGCCTCGGTCAAGGCAATGATGCCTTTCGCTTGATTAACGGAGATCCACTATGCCTCGCGTAAAACGCGGCGTTACTGCCCGTGCTCGTCACAAAAAAGTTATTAAAGCAGCTAAAGGTTATCGCGGTCGCCGCGGTAATGTATTCCGGGTCGCCAAGCAGGCGGTCATGCGTGCCGGTCAGTATGCTTACCGCGACCGCCGCAACAAGAAACGCACGTTCCGTGCTCTTTGGATCACGCGTATCAATGCGGCTTGCCGTGAACTCGGTGTTTCTTACAGCGTGTTCATCGCCGGTACGAAAAAAGCCTCTATTGAATTGGATCGTAAAGTACTGGCCGACATGGCTGTGCACGACAAAGCCGGTTTTGCCGCCGTCGTTGCTCAAGCTAAATCCGCTTTAGCTGCCTGATCGATTTCGATTCTGTATTGCTGCGAACGGGGCTCGATCTGGGCTCCGTTTGCATTTGGAAAAGCGATAATTCATGACTCCTCCGCTTGATGACCTGATCGTTCAGGCAAAAGAACGATTTGCCGAAGCCACCGATGCCGCGGCACTCGAGAATGCAAAAGCCAAGTTTCTGGGCAAGCAGGGTGCCTTGACGGCGCTGCTCAAAGGCCTGGCGCAGCTCGATCCCGAACAGAAGCGCGCCGAAGGCGCACGCATCAACCAGCTCAAGCAACAGATCGAGGAATTGCTGAACCAGCGGCGCAGTGCCATGGCGCAAGCCGATCTCGACAAACGTCTGGCTTCCGAGACCATCGATGTGTCCCTGCCAGGGCGTGGTCGCGGGATTGGCGGCATTCACCCTGTCATTCAAACATGGCAGCGGGTCGAGGCGATTTTCAGCTCGATCGGGTTCGATGTGGCCGATGGCCCTGAAATCGAAAACGACTGGACCAATTTCACCGCGCTGAACAATCCGGAAAACCATCCCGCGCGATCGATGCAGGACACGTTTTACGTCGATATGCAGGACGAGCATGGTTTGCCGCTGTTGCTGCGTACGCACACCAGCCCCATGCAGGTGCGCTATGCGCGCATGCACAAGCCTCCCATCAAGGTGATAGCGCCGGGACGCACCTATCGCGTCGACAGCGATGCGACTCACTCGCCCATGTTTCATCAGGTCGAGGGCTTGTGGATAGCTGAAGATATTTCCTTTGCCGACTTGAAGGGCGTCTACACCGACTTCCTGCGGGCGTTTTTTGAAACCGATGATCTGTCGGTGCGTTTTCGTCCTTCGTTCTTTCCGTTTACCGAACCCTCGGCCGAGATCGACATGATGTTCACGTCAGGCCCGAACCAGGGCCGCTGGCTTGAAATATCGGGCTCTGGCCAGGTTCACCCGGAAGTGGTGCGCAATTTCGGGCTGGATCCCGAACGTTATATAGGTTTTGCTTTTGGCTCTGGGCTGGAGCGTCTGACCATGCTGCGCTACGGCGTCAATGACCTGCGCCAGTTCTTTGAAGGCGACCTGCGTTTCCTGCGCCAGTTCAATCGCTAGCGCCGCCTGGCGTCCCGCTGTTCTATACGTTAAACGAACCACGACACATTATGCAATTTCCAGAATCTTGGCTGCGCACTATCTCCAATCCCGATCTCAATACCGAGGCTTTGGCGCATCGCCTGACTATGGCGGGACTCGAGGTCGAAGAGACTCGGCCGGTTGCGCCGCCGTTCAGCGGCATTGTGGTGGCTCATATCGCCGGCATCGCGCCGCACCCCAATGCCGACAAGCTGCGCGTGTGCCAGGTCGACGATGGCTCGGGCTCATTGTTGCAAATCGTCTGCGGCGCTCCCAATGCGGCTGCGGGACTTAAAGTTCCGTTGGCCCGTATCGGAGCCGAGTTGCCGGGCGGGATGAAAATCGGCAAAGCAAAAATGCGCGGAGTGGAATCAGCCGGCATGTTGTGTTCCGCGCGGGAATTGGGTTTGTCGCAGGATCACGCGGGCCTGCTCGAACTCGACGCCGATGCGGTGGTGGGAAAGTCCTTGCGCGAGGCATTGGATCTGGATGACACATTGTTCACCCTGAAACTCACGCCAAATAGGGCCGATTGCCTTTCGATCCTGGGCGTGGCGCGCGAAGTTTCCGCGCTGACCGGCGCACCCATGGTTCCCCCGACTTTCGAGCCCGTAGCCGTAACGCTGGCGGACCGTTTGCCGGTGTCGGTGCAAGCCCCCGATTTGTGCGGCAGGTTTGCCGGCCGCATTCTGCGAGGCGTGAATGCACGGGCTGCCACGCCGGCCTGGATGAAAGCGCGCCTGGAACGCGCCGGCCAGCGTTCGATTTCCGCTTTGGTCGATATTTCCAATTACATCATGCTGGAACTGGGCCGCCCTACGCATGTATTCGATTTGCAGCGCATACAGGGCGGCTTGACGGTGCGTTGGGCGCGCCAGGGCGAATCGCTGGAACTGCTGAATGGGCAGACGGTAGCCCTGGATACCGATGTGGGGGTCATCACCGCGGGCGATGCAGTCGAAAGCCTGGCGGGCATCATGGGCGGCGAAGCTACGGCCGTAACCCTGGATACCCGCGATATCTATCTTGAGGCGGCGTTCTGGTGGCCGCAAGCCATCATGGGCCGCGCGCGGCGCTACAAGTTCAGCTCCGAAGCCAGCCATCGCTTCGAGCGCGGGGTGGATTTCGAATCGGTGGTGGAACATCTTGAACGCATGACGCGGCTGTTGCTGGATATTTGCGGCGGCCAGGTGGGTCCCATCGACGATCAAATTATAAATTTGCCGGCTCGCGAGCCGGTCAAAATGCGCCTCGATCGTTGCCACCGCGTACTGGGCATTCCTGTCGGGCAAGCGGAAATCGAGCGGATTTTCAATAGCCTGGGCCTGGCATTCACGGTGCAGGACGGCACGTTTGTCGTGACGCCGCCCTCATATCGTTTCGATTTGTTCATCGAAGAGGATTTGATTGAAGAGGTGGCAAGGATTTATGGGTTCGAGCGCATTCCCGATTTGCCGCCCGTGGCGCGTGCCCAAATGCGCGCAGCCCCAGAAACACTGCGCGGACCGCACGCCTTGCGCCAAAGCATGGCCGACCTGGATTACCAGGAAGTCATCAATTTTTCATTTGTCGAAGATGCCTGGGAACGCGATTATGCGGCGAACGTCGACCCAATCAGACTGCTCAATCCTATAGCCAGCCAATTGGCCGTAATGCGTTCGAGCCTGATCGGCGGCCTGGTGGCCAATATCCGGCACAATGTCAATCGCAAGCAGAGCCGTGTACGTGTGTTTGAGCTGGGCCGGGTATTCATGCGCGATGCAGCCGTGTCCAATGGCGATCTTGCCGTCGCCGGAGTTCGCCAGCCTCAGCATCTGGCCGGCGCTGCCTGGGGGCCGGCGGTGGAAGAGCAGTGGGGCGTGCCCACGCGCCAGATCGATTTTCACGATGTCAAAAAGGATGTCGAAATCTTGCTCGGAGCGCAGGTTGCGGATCTGCGCTGTGTGCCGGAGGCGCATCCGGCCTTGCATCCTGGCCGTTCGGCGCGGTTGCTGCTGCGGGGGCACTCCATAGGCTGGATGGGCGAGTTGCATCCGCGCTGGGTGCAGCAGGCCGAATTGAACCATGCGCCGGTTGTGTTCGAAGTCGATGTCGCGGCCATTTCAACGACCCGTCTGCCGGCGCCTGTTGAATTGTCGCGCCAGCCCGTCGTGGTGCGCGACCTTGCCGTATGGGCCGATGCCGGAGTTGCTTATCGCGACTTGCTCGATACGCTTGCCCAAACCATCGCATCTGATGCTAATCTAGCCATTGTCAAAGATATCCGCCTGTTCGATGTCTGGCGCGACAAATCGGCTCAGGCCGATGCGGCGGAAAAAAGCCTGGCATTTCGCTTTTGGTTACAAGATCCCGAGGTGACGTTGGACGACGCCAGGGTAGAACAGTGTATAAATCGACTATTAGAAGCGCTGATCAGCGCTCATGGGGTGCGCCAGCGCGCATAAGGAGCTAGAAACCAATGACCCAAGATCCTCGTACCCTGACCAAGGCCGAGCTGGCAGAATTGCTGTTTGACCGGGTAGGCCTGAACAAACGCGAAGCCAAAGACATTGTCGATACCTTCTTCGAAGAAATTCGCGAATCTCTGGCGCGTGGCGTTGAAGTCAAGCTGTCGGGATTCGGCAATTTTCAAGTGCGCGACAAACCGCCTCGTCCGGGCCGCAACCCGAAGACCGGCGAAGTCATACCCATTGAAGCGCGACGCGTGGTCACGTTTCATGCCAGCCAGAAGCTCAAGGGAGTGGTCGAGCAGTCCGGAGCAGTCTCCGATGCCGTGGCCGTCGACTGACTCGAGGAACGACCGGCCTCTTTGCCTTGGCATGAGGGTACCAGACTCGATTTTTGTGTTGTTATTTAATCGGCATACAATCCGCACATGAGCCCAACCGAACCCCCAGTTACCTTGCCGCCGATTCCTGCCAAGCGTTATTTCACGATTGGCGAGGTCAGCGACTTATGTTGCGTCAAGCCCCATGTCCTGCGTTATTGGGAACAGGAGTTTACGCAGCTCAAACCGGTCAAACGACGCGGCAATCGCCGGTATTATCAGCACCACGAAGTCTTGCTGATCCGTCGCATACGCGATCTGCTCTACGAACAGGGCTTTACCATCAGCGGCGCGCGCAATCGCCTGGGCGACGCGCGCGAAGTGCCGCGCGATCAAGATGCCGCCGTGCGCCTGAGCGGACAGGAACTGCAATCCCTGCGGGCCGATCTGGTCGCCGTGCGCGATCTGCTGTCCGAGGCTATCGGCGCCACGCCTTCCACCAGAGCCTGACGTCGTCTGGCTGTGAGCGATTTCCCGTCTTGTTTGCGGGCCGGCGCGCTGGCGGCCCTGATCGAAAGGGACCCTAGGCGCAAGCTCGCCGCCGTTCAGCTTCTCGACGAATCGCTCATCGTCGATCCGACCGTCATTCTGCCCGAGCCCGTGGGCATTCCCGGACGGCCGGCCAGGCCCGAAATGGTGCTGCCCCTGAAGGTCAGGCAGCGCTCCATGCAAACGCCGCAAGGCCGGGCCGCGCTCATACACTCCCTTGCTCATATCGAGTTCAACGCCATTAATCTGGCCCTGGATGTCATCTGGCGTTTTGCCGGCATGCCCGAGCCGTTTTATCGGGACTGGGCGCAGGTGGCTCGTGAAGAAGCAAACCATTTCGATTTGCTTGACCGGCATCTGCTTGGCTTGGGTTACCGGTATGGCGATTTTCCGGCCCACGACGGCCTGTGGGAAATGGCCGAGCGCACCCGTAACGAAGTACTGGCACGTCTGGCATTGGTGCCGCGCACGCTCGAGGCGAGAGGGCTGGACGCCTCGCCCATTGTGCGTAATAAGCTGGCCGGGGCCGGGGATGCGGCGGGAGCCGCCATTATTGATGTTATTTTGCAAGATGAAATTGGCCATGTGGCCATTGGCAACCGGTGGTATCGTTATCTTTGCGGTAAACACGAACTGGATCCCATCGCCGAATACAAGGCCCTGGCAATAAAGTATCGTGCTCCACGGTTGCGCGGGCCTTTTAATTTCGAGGCCAGGCGGGCCGCAGGTTTTAGCGACCAGGAATTACAGGCTTTGCAAAATGACGCTCTCGATATTTGATATCTTTAAAATTGGCATAGGGCCGTCCAGCTCGCATACGGTGGGGCCCATGCGGTCGGCCCGCAATTTTGCGCGCAGCCTTGAGGCCAGCGGCGACCTTGCCAGGGTGCGCAAGATTACCATCGAACTATATGGGTCGCTGGCTGAAACCGGGCGTGGCCATGGCACCGATATGGGCATTATGCTGGGCTTGCTCGGGATGGCGCCCGATACTGTCGACCCCACCGGCGTGGCGACTTTGATCGATCAAATACACAGCAGCCGCCAGCTTGCGCTTTGGGGCTCGCACCCCATCGAGTTCGATCCCGGCAAGGCCTTTGTTTATCGGCTCAGGCCCATGGTTGAACATCCCAATGGAATGCGCTTCAGCGCATTCGATACTGCCGGACATCTGCTGCGAGCCGAACGCTATCTGTCGATCGGTGGCGGTTTTATTCGCTCGCTCGACGCAATCAATATCGATGAAACCGTCCCGCAAAACGGTCCCATTCCCTACCCGTTCACAACGGGGCAGCAGTTGCTCGGCCTTTGCGATTCCACGAGCCTGTCGGTAGCTCAACTGGTACTGGCCAATGAGCATACTCTGCTGCCTCCCGACCAGGTCAGGGCAAAAATCCTGCATATTGCCCAGGTCATGAACGCCTGTATCGATCGTGGCTGCGGTTTGCATAATTCGCAAGCCGATCAGCCGCTGCCCGGACCTTTGAAGGTCCGGCGCCGCGCACCGTCTTTGTATCGGGAACTGCAGCGCGACACCGCCAAAAAAGATGTCATGTTCGCCATGGACTGGGTCAATCTGTTTGCCATGGCCGTCAATGAAGAAAATGCAGCCAGCGGCCGGGTGGTGACTGCTCCTACCAATGGTGCCGCGGGCCTGATACCGGCTGTGTTGCGGTATTACCAATCT
The DNA here is from genome assembly GCF_021266465.1 of Paralcaligenes sp. KSB-10. Classification (NCBI taxonomy): domain Bacteria; kingdom Pseudomonadati; phylum Pseudomonadota; class Betaproteobacteria; order Burkholderiales; family Alcaligenaceae; genus Paralcaligenes; species Paralcaligenes sp. KSB-10. The sequence continues at coordinate 361,061 of NZ_CP089848.1, forward strand.
TTCGTTCCCGAGTTTTCCGAACAGGGGGTGATTGATTTTCTGCTTACGGCGGCGGCCATAGGCTTTCTGTACAAGGAAAACGCCTCGATTTCGGGTGCCGAGGTCGGTTGCCAGGGCGAGGTCGGCGTAGCCTGTTCCATGGCGGCGGCCGCCCTGACCGCCGTGCTGGGCGGGACACCGCATCAGGTTGAAAATGCGGCTGAAATCGGCATGGAACACAATCTGGGCCTGACCTGCGATCCGGTGGGCGGCCTGGTGCAAATTCCTTGTATCGAGCGCAACGCCATGGGTGCCGTCAAGGCGATCAACGCATCGCGCCTGGCTTTGCAGGGCGATGGCAAGCATCATGTGTCGTTGGATGCCGTGATTGAAACCATGCGCCAGACGGGCGCCGACATGCGTACCAAATATAAGGAAACCTCGCGGGGTGGGCTGGCTGTGAATGTCGTTGTGTGTTAGCGCATTTTTGGCCGGGGTGTTTACGGCATTTGACGTTTTGGTCGCTTTGGTATTTATGGTTTGGTATTTAAAGCCGCCGTCTATCGGGGCTTGGGGTCAGGCCCGGCACGGCGTGCTTGATCCGGATCTACCTCGTCCAGGCGGGCGTCGGGCCAAACTCGCTACGCCGCTGGCGCGGCTACGCTCAAACATGGCCCGCCGAAGGCCCCCGCCTTCCCTACGGTAGCATCCGGCGCACGCCTTACGCCGGTCCTGACCCCAAGCCCCGATAGACGGCTCACGTTAGGGCATGCCTGGAATTTACTTGCCGGCCTCAACGTATACCTCGACGCATGGCCTCAACGTTTCTCTCGGTGCATGACCCCCAATGCCTCTCTCAATGCATTCCCTCAACGCAAGCCGCAGGGTGGGCGGTGCTGTGTAGTCCGGCGGTAGTCCAGCGCCGGGTGCTGACGAAGGGAAGGCGGGGGCTTTCGGCGGGCCCTGTTTGAACGGAGCCGCGCCAGCGGCGCAGTGAGTTGGCCCGACGCCCGCCTGGACGAGGCAGACCCGGGCAGTCGGGGTGCGCAGCACCACGACCGCTGGACGTGCCGGACTACACAGCACCGCCCACCCTGCGGCGTCTTAATAGAATTACACCCGCCCCACGCAGACAACACAGGCAACACAGACAACACAGTCCAAAGTCATCGTTCAAGCCAGTACAAGCAGCTCAAATTCACGCCTCAAGCTTAAAACGACTCAAAAAACAAAACTACTGAAACGTACCCCATGCCGTAAACACTCGAACCAAAAATGCACCAGGCCGAGACAAGATCCAAACCGCATAAATAAGTAATTTTTAAATCGTTTGGTTTTGCGCGACGACTCTTTATGATGCTCCGATGAGCGAATATCAAGTCATTAGTGGTTTTGTAGTGGGGTTGCTGGTAGGCGTAACAGGCGTGGGAGGCGGCTCCCTCATGACGCCGCTGCTGACTTTGGTGTTTGGATACGCCCCGACCGTCGCCGTCGGCACCGACCTCGCGTTTGCCGCACTTACCAAAGGAGCCGGCACACTGGCTCACGGGATACACGGGCAAGTGCGTTGGCCCGTAGTCCGCCGCTTGTGCCTGGGCAGCCTGCCGGCGGCCGTGATGGCCTTGCTGTGCCTTCGTTACGTAGGATCGGCCAACGAAACCCTGTTGCAATTCATAAAAATCACCATTGCAGTATCGGTCCTGCTGACGGTCATGGCAATTGCCTTGCGGCCGCGCCTGCTCGCGTTCTTGCGACACTGCTCCTGGTATCCCCTGCAAGGCCGCGGCCAGAAGCTGGCTACGATCGCAGTCGGAGCGGTGCTGGGCGCATTGGTCACCATTTCTTCGATCGGCGCGGGCGCGGTGGGTGCGACCTTGATATTTCTGCTGTATCCGACGCTCAAGCCTTCGGAAATAGTCGGTACGGACATTGCGTACGCCGTGCCTTTGACCGCCTTGGCAGCCTTGGGGCATTTATGGCTTGGGCATGTGCACTGGGACCTGCTGGGTGCACTGTTGCTGGGCTCGGTTCCTGGAATCTGGCTCGGAGCCAGGCTTTCCCGCACCCTGCCCGAGAGAATGGTGCGTTTGACGCTGGCTACGACCTTGACATTGGTAGCCCTCAGGCTGATTGCCTGAAGTAGATTGGTCTTTTGTACGAGCCCTGGTTCAAGGGCCGATTGCAACCATGCGGCCTATGAACAGAACAGGGCCGTTCGGGTTGCCCGAAGGGGCTCCGCCCTTGGCTTCGAGGGTAATCTCAAACAATTGACCGGGCTTTACCTGGCCTATCGTGGCGGCTGGAACCGTGATGGCCTGATTTGGATCGATCACCCCCAGTGAACGAGGCGGTTCGCTTTCAGTGGCGTGCGTCCAGAGCTGCACGGAAGAGTCGGCCGGCACGTCGATCCGCACCAGAGGCTTCAATACCAGATTATGCTGATGATCGGTGGTTGCCACCCAACCGGGTGTAGAACTTTGGCCGGGGGCTTGCAGCACTGCGGCTTGCGTGGGGGTTACTTGCAGGATCGACAGTTTGGGCTTGAGCGCAAAGGTTGTTGCCGCCAGCGCCAGCACGACGCAGATCAGGCGCCAGAGCCAGATGGATCCCCATGTTCCGGAAATGATTTTTTTGAACACTCGCGGCCAGACGCTGCGACGTTCGATAAGCGTGATTTCCTGTCCCAGGGCAGCTTGTATGCGCTGCAACAACTGAGGAGATGGTTCAAGGGGCGGGAGCTGATCGACAAGACCTAAAAATCGGTCTTCCCATTTAAGCGCCGCCACTACGGCATCCTGGGAGTTGCCCAATAGGGCCTGCGCCTTCGCGGTTTCCTGCAGATTCAATAGCCCCAGAGTGTATTCGGCGATCAGGAGGTCGTCATCGGCCAGTTGCTCGATACTCATGCTTGGTGAGTCTCCTGAAGCGTGCGCAGTCCGGCGCGTACATGCGTTTTTATCTGAATGGCGGGAATGGCCAGCCGAGCGGCGATTTGTTCGTAGGTGAAGCCGTTATAAAACGCCATGAGTATGGGGCGGCGTTGCACATCGTCGAGTTGCGCCAGATCGCTAGCCAGGTGATTCGCGCCCTCGGGCTCGACAGCGGGATTGTCGGGCAGGGTGTCTATCCACTCGGCATCGGCGGGAACGTGCCGTCCCGACTGGCGCAGGCGATTCAGGATGCGATATCGCATAATGCTGTATATCCAGGCCCGCGCCGTTCCAAGGCTGGCTTCATAGCTGGCCGCATTTTTCCAGATCAGAACAAATGAATCGCGCACCACTTCTTCCGCGTCGGCGCGCTGCGACAGCATTTTCGTGGCCAATGCCAGCATGCGTGGCGATTCTTGCCGGAATAATTCCTGGAACGCCTTGCGGTCGCCCTGGGCGCATGCAACAAGCTTTGCTTCATAATCGAAGTTTGGAACAGACATACATTCTCCGGTTTTCCCGATCGGGTCGTTTATTGTATAAGGTGTTGGAGTCTGTATGAATTTTGAACGGCACCAGCCGAGTAACAAGACGTTGCCGCGCGTCAAGGACCGTATGCAGCGCCAGTGCTGTGTACGGTCCTTTGGTCTTGCTCCATCGTTTTGATGGTTTATTCCGGCTGTATCCCGGCCTTGCGGATGATTACACCCCATTTTTCCGTTTCAGCTTTCTGGAAGGCCAGCAATTCTTTCGGTGTCGAGACTACCGGGTGCGTGCCGGTCTGTGTGTAGAAACGGGTCGCGGCGGCGTGCGTCTCCGCCTTTACCAGGAGGTCGTGCAGTTTATCGACGACGGCGGCGGGAGTCCTGGCGGGCACATAGGCGCCGAACCAGTAGCCCATTTCGTAGCCGGGTACGCCTGCCTTGTCGATGGTCGGCACGTTCGGCGCCAGCGCCGACGGTGTCAGCATGGTGACGCCCAGAGCCCGCAGCTTGCCGCTTTGCACCTGCGGCAGGCCTGTGGCCATATCGGCCATCATCATGTCGACTTGGCCGCCGAGTACATCGGTAATGGCCGCCGGATTGCTTTTATAAGGCACATGCAGAATCTGTATGCCCGCCATTTGCTGGAATAGCTCACCGGCCACGCGGCTGCTTGAACTGCCGCTGCCGAAAGTCATTTTACCGGGCTGTTTCTTGGCCAGAGCGATAAATTCTTCTACTGTTTTTGCGGGAGATGATGGGTTCACCACCATGATTTGTCCGCCGGTACCGAGCAGCGTAACCGGTTCGAAGTCTTTCACCGGATCGTACGAAAGTTTTTTGTACAAATGCGGATTGGCGGCCTGCGAGGTGTTGGTGGTGATGAGCACGTGATAGCCATCGGCTTCGGCGCGGGCGACAGTGCTGGCACCGATCATGGCGCTGGCGCCAGGCTTGTTTTCAATGATCACCACATCGCCGGTTTCTTCCGTAATGCCCTGGCCAAGGGCCCGTGCCAACTGATCGGTAGCACTGCCGGCGCCAAAAGGCACAACGAATGTAATCGGCTTGGAAGGGTAGGAAGCGGCCTGGGCCTGCCATGGAAGGCAGGCGCCCAGTGCCAGGGCAAGCAGAATATTTTTATTCAAAAAGCGGCGAATCATAGTGGTTTGTCTCCTTGGGTTTATAGGGATTGAATATCGGGCAAAGTCGATGCCAGGTGCGCATCGACCCGAATGGGAAAATCGAGCAGATAGAAAGACAGGGCCTTGCCGTGCGTATCCAGATTGAGGGCGTCGTTTACGCCGCCGTCCAGGATGCCATCCAGTACGAAATTCATGGCGCCTATCGACTCCACCAGATAGCGTCGTACGCTTTTGGGTTGCCGATGTGAGAACCACTTCGATACGGCCTGCTCGGTCAGTTGTTCCTTGAGCAATGGGTAGTAATCGGCCTGCCAGGCAATGACGCTGACGTTTGAAATATCGCCTTTATCGCCGGTGCGACTATGCGCCAATCGGTACAAGGGCACGATTACCGTGGTGTTGTCATGCATATTGGTCAGGCCTCAGGAATTGCCAGCCAGCCGGCGCAAGATCGCGGGGCACCGTGCTGGAAATGCTGTTCAGGCGTGGGCGCAGCGATGTACGTACACCGCCGCCACCCGCCGGGCCGCAGGTATACAGCGCCGTCACTTCGCGCAATACGCGTTCGGCGACATTTTTTTCGGGATGCGCCGCGGCAACGCGCAGGCGTATATCCTGTCCGCGGCCATGCGCGTGTTGCCGCAATAGTTCGCCGGCGTCATCGCCAAATATGCTCAAGGTGCCGATCAGATCAATGCGCAATTCAAGCTGCCCACCGATACGCCGCCGTACCGTTTCGGCAGCCAGGCGTGCGCGCGCTTCGGCCTGGACACCGGCATACGAGATTTCCGCTTCGGCCAGCCAGCCGCCGCGATAGCAGATATTCACTTTCAATTCTTCAGGCCTGGCCCATCCGGTCACTCCGTCGACGGCAACCTGGTCCGGCGCAGTCTGCGCAACATGAACCCGGCTGATATCGGCGGTAACGTCAGGAGTCAGGTATGCCGCGGGGTCGTGAACTTCGTACAGTAATTGTTCCTTGACGGTTTGGGTCGTGACGATTCCGCCCGTATCGCGCGCTTTGGTAATGGATAAGGCGCCGGATTCGGCAATGCTGGCTATGGGGAATCCCAGCTTGTGCATGTCTGGCACCTCTTTCAAGCCAGGTACGGCAAAGTAGCCGCCCGTGACCTGAGTGCCGCATTCCAGCAAATGGCCTGCCATGGTGGCGCAGCCCAGCCTGTGCCAATCGTCGGCTTGCCAGCCAAAGTGTGCGAGGGCGGGGCCCAGCGTCAGGGACGGGTCGGCGACGCGGCCGGCGACAACCACCTGAGCGCCGGCCTGCAATGCCTGTGCAATCTCGGCGGCTCCCTGATAGGCGTTGATGCTTACGATATCCAGTCGATCGAATTCCGCCCCAAGGCGTTCGCGTAGAAAGGCGCGCTGCTCGGCGCTATCGAGGTTGTCGCCGCTCAGGGTGGCGATGCGAGGCATCCGCAGGCCAAGTTCGTGTGACAGGCGTTCGATGCGCCGTGCGGCGCCAGGCGGATTGGCTGCGCCAAAATTACTGACGATCTGAATTCCGTGATTCAGGCACAGCGCCAGAATGGGGCTCAACAGCTCGCTCAGCAGCGGCTCGTAGCCCGCTTCGGGATCCTGGTTCTTTGCCAGTTGGGCAAGCGCCAGGGTTCTTTCTGCCAGTGTTTCAAATATCAGTGCCTGGCCTCCCGTCTCAATCAGAGTCTTCACGACCGGCAGGGCGCCATCGGTGCGGTCTCCTGAAAAGCCGCTGGCGCAGCCTATTTGTAATGGTGTCGAAGCCATCGTTCTGCTTAGAGTCGTTGATTTGACGCAACTATAGGGTTCCGTAATTAATAAGTAAAATAGAAATTCTGTATCCATTAATCGAGTATTTTTATGAATATATCGTCGCGACAACTGCGGGCCTTTGTGGCTTTGGTGCAGGAGCGCCATTTCACGAGGGCTGCCCAGCGCTGCCATCAGACGCAGCCAGCATTCAGCGCCTCTATAAAATCGCTTGAAGATGTTGCCGGAGTACGATTATTCGATCGAACCACACGGCGCGTGGAGCTGACTCCCGAGGGCGAGTTGTTCAATGAATCGGCATTGCGCCTGCTGAACGATTTCGATGCTGTCATGGCCGATATCCAGGACCATGTGGCCAAGCGCAAGGGGCGGGTATCGGTCGCCGCCCTGCCGTCGCTGGCGGCAGGCTGGTTGCCCACGATATATGCCCGGTTCCATGCGCAGTATCCGGATATCGAATTGCAGTTGCACGATGCCTTGCTGGAGCCCTGTCTGGATCTGGTGCGGCAGGGAGGCGCCGATATTGCGGTGGCGGCCGAAGGGCAGGATATGACAGGCCTGATGGCCGAGCCCTTGTGCGAGGATTATTTTTATTTGGTGTGTCGGCGCGATCATGCTTTGGCCGGCAGTTCCTCAATTACCTTGAAGGCATTGAAAGGAAATTCGTTTATTCAGTTGGGCAAAACCAGCAGTATTCGGCGGAGCCTGGCGCAAAACAGTATCTTTTCAGACATGAGCACATTTCTGGAGGTCGATCATCTGGCTTCGGTCACCGGCCTGGTTGTCGCTGGATTGGGCGTGAGCCTTGTGCCGGCCATGACGCTGTATCAGTTCCGGCACCCCGATATTGCCGTGATTCCCTTGTCGCCCAAGAACCGCCTGAAGCGCTCTTTGTATTTGATCCGGCGGCGCGAGAAAAGCCTGTCGAGCGCGGCCAGGGCCTTTTACGATGTGCTGCTGGAGCAGAGGGGTGTTTTGACAGGGCATTGATGAGAAACGATGCGGGTTTCTGGGCCGGCTATGCGCCGTACTGTTCGGCCGTGGCGCGGGACAGCCGCTCCAAAACTGTATTCCGGCTCAACTGTTTTCTCCACCAATTGAGTGCGGCACCGTTTTCTCCGGTACGCCAGGCCAGGTAGAACGTTTCTTGAGGCTTGGGCTCCTCCACCTCTTTTGCCACGAGCGTACCGGCTGCTATCGCCTTGCGCACGCAAGGTTCGGGCAGGAAACCGAATCCGAGTCCGGCGCGCTGGAATTCATGCTTGCTGCGCATGTCGGGGACAGTCAGGTTATCTTGTCCGAATAGCAGTCCGACAGTGCGGGAGGGCAATTTGCGCGCCGAATCCGCCACGGCAATGGCTCGATGCCCATGCAGATCGGCTTTTGAAAGAGGGCGCTGCAAGCCCGCCAGGGGATGTGTCGGCGCCACCACGAAAGTAAAGCCGATGCGTCCCATGGGTACTGCCACATAGCCGCCTCCCGACGGGCCGTCGCCCGCCGCGCCAACCAGCATATCTGCGCGCCGGTCCAGCAAAGCCTCCCAGGTTCCAGACATGACTTCCTGGGTAAAACGCAAGCGGGTTTTACCGGAGGCGGCGTAGAACGCCTTGATGTCTTCGCTTAAGGAAATGGGCGAGAACATGGCGTCCATACTGATTGCGAACTCGGTTTCCCAGCCCGAGGCGACACGCTGCACGCGCTGTTCGAGGTCTTCGGCCGCCTTGAGCAGGTAGCGGCCCTCGCTGAGCAGTTCGCGGCCGGCCGGAGTCAGTTTGATTTTCGGCCCGGCGCGCTCAAAAACCTGCACTCCCAGGTCATCTTCAAGTTTGGCGACCGTATAGGATATGGTGGAAGGCACGCGATGCAGTTCCTTGGCGGCGGCGGAAAAGGACCCCGTGCGATCGATGGCGTCAATAATCAGCAATGCTTCCAGACTTAATTTAAACATTCGATATTTTCGATCATAGATTGGTAAATTTTCCGTTTTTATTTTCATTCCTATTGCTTCATACTTGATACATCGAAGTTAGTTGAATTTTTATTGTTCGAAATTATTGAATATATTACATCAAGGAGTGGATAATCATGCTGGAAGTCCGCAAGAGCGAGGATCGTGGAGTTGCCAATCATGGCTGGCTTAGTTCTCGCCATACATTTTCTTTCGCCAATTACCACGACCCCAGGCAAATGGGGTTCGGGCCTTTGCTGGTGATCAACGAAGACCGGGTGCAGCCTGCGCAAGGGTTTGGCACTCATGGCCACCGCGACATGGAAATCATTTCCTATGTGCTCGACGGTGCTCTGGAGCACAAGGACAGCATGGGTACCGGCTCGGTGATCCGCTATGGCGATGTGCAGCGCATGAGCGCGGGCACCGGCGTGCGCCACAGCGAGTTCAATCATTCGCAGTCGGAAGAAGTGCATTTTCTGCAAATCTGGATTGAGCCCAATCAAACCGGGATTGCACCCAGCTATGAAGAAAAGCATTTTGACCAGGCCGCCAAGAATGGCCAGTTGCGGTTGATCGCTTCGTCCGATGGCCGCGACGGCTCGGTGCTGATCCACCAGGATGCCAGCGTTTTTGCGTCCATTTTGAATGGCGCCGATCGAGTCGACTATCCATTGTCGCCAAGCCGTCGTGCCTATGTGCATGTGGCTCGCGGCGAGGTTACGGTCAATGGCGTTCGCCTGTCGAGCGGAGACGCGTTGAAAATAACCGATGAAACCCGAGTTACCCTGGATCAGGCCCAGGCAGCCGAAGTCCTGCTGTTCGATTTGCCGCAGTGACTTGACCGGCTCTGCGACGATTGCCGTTTTGGAATAGGCTGCTGAAATCGCCGGTGATGTGCGGCGGGGGGAAGCTGGTTTGCCGTTTTTTTGGGCAGGCGGCTCCTTTTATAATCCTCCCGTCGATTTTTCAGGCGGTTGGGCTTTAAACTGCTTATTTATTTCCAAGGTCTTGCATGCTTTCCTCGCAAAATGCCAATTCGGGCGCTCCGGAAGACGGCAAACTCGATTACATCGCTTCTTGCGATCTGCCGACGCCGTGGGCCATATTTCAATTGCACGCTTTTGCCGAACGCGATTCGGGCAAAGAGCATCTTGCGCTGGTACTTGGCAGGGTCGATGATGGCGAGCCTGTGCTGGCACGCGTCCATTCCGAGTGCCTGACCGGCGACGCCCTGTTCAGCCAGCGCTGCGACTGCGGGGCGCAACTGGAACACGCCTTGCGCAATATTGCGGCCGAAGGGCGTGGCGCCGTGCTTTACTTGCGCCAGGAAGGCCGCGGCATTGGCCTGCTCAACAAGATTCGGGCCTATCAGTTGCAGGATCAAGGCGCCGATACTGTCGAAGCCAACGAGCGGCTTGGGTTCCCCGCCGATATGCGTCGTTACGATCTGTGCAGGCCAATGCTGGATCGGCTTGGCATAGCCAGCCTTCGCCTGATGACCAATAATCCCAAAAAAATCGATATGCTGGGGGAACTGGGTGTGAACGTGGTCGAGAGGATTCCCCTGACGGTCAACCGTAATCCGTTCAACGAGCATTACCTGAACACAAAGGCTGCCAAGCTCGGTCATTGGCTGAAAGACTATCTTAAAAATGAGTGACGTCCGGTCAGGCCGGCTTCCGATCTGTATTTGTGCTTTCGCGCCCACCACGCCGTTTGATTTCCGAATTGAAGCCCTTTTTCAAGTTGCAGCATGAGACTCACCCATACCGGCCCTGCGCCGAAAAATCGTAACGACCTCAAGACCATCAAATCCCTTTTGCCGCATATCTGGCAATTCAAATACCGGGTAATGCTGGCCTTGGCCTGTCTGATCGCGGCCAAGGTGGCGAGCGTGATCTTGCCTATCTATCTCAAACAGATTGTCGACAAGCTAAGCCTGCCTTCCACGCTTATTGTGCTGCCGGTGGCGGCCCTGGTGGGTTATGGCTTTGCGCGTCTGGCCAGCGGCGTGTTCGGCGAACTGCGCGACGCCTTGTTCGCCCGGGTGACCCAAGGTGCGATCCAGCGTATTGCCGCCAAGGTGTTCGAGCATTTATTCGCTTTATCGATGCGTTTTCACCTGCATCGGCAGACCGGAGGCTTGAGCCGCGACATTGAACGCGGCACCAAGGGGATCGGTTTTTTGCTGAATTTCACCATCTTCAATGTATTGCCGACTCTATTGGAAATCAGCATGGTGGCGGCCATTTTGCTGTGGCGCTACAACTTTCTGTTTGCCGTGGTTACCCTGGGCACCATAGCGACCTATATTATTTTCACCTTGCTGGTCACCGAAAAGCGCATGGTGTATCGCCGCAGCATGAACGATCTGGACAGCAAGGCCAACAGCAAGGCGATTGACGCCTTGATCAACTATGAGACGGTCAAGTATTTCGGCAATGAAGGTTATGAACTGGATCGCTACGACCGCAATCTGGGGAAATGGGTTGATTCGGCGGTCAAAAACCAGATATCGCTGAATTTCCTGAATATGGGCCAGGGGGTGATCATCACCATAGGTATCACGCTGTTGCTGTGGCTGTCGGCCGAAGGCGTCGTGAAAAAAACCATGTCGGTGGGCGATGTGGTCCTGGTTTCCGCCTACCTGACCCAGTTGTATGCCCCTCTGAATTTTCTCGGCTTCGTGTATCGCGAAATCAAGCACGCGCTGGCCGATATGGAACGCATGTTCGGTTTGCTGGAGCAAGGCCAGGAGGTCGCCGATAAAACGGATGCTCGAATTCTACGCACGACTCAGGCAAGCATCGCCTTCGAGCATGTCGATTTTGGCTATGAGGCCAATCGCCAGATCTTGTTTGACGCGAGCTTTACGATTCCCGCCGGGAAAACACTGGCGGTGGTGGGCTCGTCGGGAGCCGGCAAATCGACTTTGTCGCGCTTGATGTTCCGCTTTTACGATGTGAACGCCGGAGCGGTCAAAATAAATGGCGTCGATATACGCGACATGACCCAGGCCAGTTTGCGGCAGCACATAGGTATTGTGCCCCAGGATACGGTGCTGTTCAACGACAGCATTTTGTACAACATCGCTTATGGCAATCCGGGAGCCAGCCACGATGAAATCATTCAGGCGGCCAGGGCGGCCAGCATCCATGATTTTGTCACCAGCCTGCCCGAGGGATATGAAACCCAGGTAGGCGAGCGCGGCCTGAAATTATCGGGTGGCGAAAAGCAGCGTGTCGCGATTGCGCGGACCTTGCTCAAGAATCCGCCTATCCTGATTTTTGACGAAGCCACCAGCGCGCTCGATACCCGTACCGAAAGGGCAATCCAGGCAGAGCTCGATCAAATCGCCAAAAATCGCACAACCCTGATTATTGCCCACCGTTTGTCGACGGTAGCCGAAGCCGATGAAATTATTGTGCTGGATCACGGCCATGTCATCGAGCGCGGAACGCATCGGGCCTTGCTGCAGGAAAACGGCCGCTATGCGCAAATGTGGCGCTTGCAGCAAGCAGGACAGGATGTCATTCCCGCTGCATCATAGACCGGCTGGGCATGGCTCATGGCACCCCTCTGGCGCCGCTATTTCACCACGACTCGCGCGTTCAAAGGCTGGATCGGGCGGTTGTTATGGTGCTTCATGACCTTTTCAAAAGCCTCGATTTGCCCTCTGGACGCGGTGATTGGATTTTTCAACACCAGCCAGCGCACGCCTTCCGTGCAGGGTGGCGTGGTCAGGGATCCGCTGTAACGGTAATAAGCAAGTGATTTTGGCAGCAGATCGACAGGCTTGAAGCTATCTTTCAGAAGTGTCGGCTTGCCGGCCTCACCGGGCATTTGCCGCCACAGTTTGGCCAGGCCGGGGTTGGCTTTGCCGATTCTGAACATAACGGCAATGACGGCATAATGACCCTGCTTGTCGGCATGCACGAAGTGTGCTTCCAGCGGGTAGGATTTGCCCTCGATTTCGTTTTCGCTCGGAGCATGGAAATGCACCTGTTGCAGTTCGAACCTTGTATTGTCGAGCGTGAGCGTATTGCCCGCGGCGAAACCGACTTGTATTGAATGCCCGTTGTTGACGATGTCCTTGCCGGCTGCCGTGTAACGAATCTGCAGGCGGGCAAGCGGCGTATTGAGCGCTTTCTGGATATTGATGGGCGATTGGTTTTGGCCTTTGTCGCACATCACGTAGTCGGGGCTGAGCTTGCCCCAATTGGCGGGGCCTTCCGTGCCGGTGTAGGTCCAGAGTGTTGCGTCGGCATGGGCCGCGCCGGAACAGGCCAGCAGGCTTATCAGGACCAGTAGTATTTTTTTCATGGCGTGTTGTCTTTGGAAAGGCGGTAGCCCGGACTGCGGCGGTGCAAAAAACGGCTGGGATCACAGCGCAATTTCATTTGTCGCTATGGTAACCAAAAGTACGTTTCCGCGATATCGAATTGCGCGGTTTTTCGTCTCGGCGATTTGGTGTGCTGCAGCAATATTGCAACTTTCGGCCATTCTGGCTCTAGGGTGTTTCTTGACACAAATAGTACCAATGAAGTACTGTATAAACAACCAATGCGTTCGAGGAGAATGCGAATGCTGCGTATCAGCAAAATCATCGATTATGGCACTTTGGTGCTCACCCATATGGCAAGTAGTCCGAAGCATCTTTTCAGTGTAGCCGACCTTTCCGCCACACTGGGCCTGGGCCAGCCTACTGTCAGCAAAGTGCTCAAGGCGCTCGGCCGCCATGATCTGGTTAAAAGCAGCCGTGGCGCTCACGGGGGGTATGCGTTGAGCAGGCCCGCCGCCCAGATCAATATCGCCCAGATTGTCGATGCGCTGGAAGATCAGCCGTTTGGCCTGACCGAATGCAGCGCCACGCCAGGGGCTTGCAGCTTTGAAACCAGTTGCCAGATACGCATGAACTGGCAACGCATCAACGCGATTGTGCGCCGCACCCTCGAAGATGTAAGCATTGCCGATATGGTGCGCCCGATTCCCCTTGAATATCCCTTGCAAGAGCGACCGGCCCTGGAGTCGAAGGCCGGCGCTGAAAGTATCACCTCTACGACATGGAGTCTGCATAAATGAATACCGTGACCGACAAAATCGACTCGTTTCTCGATCGAGAGTACGCTGCCGGTTTTGTGACCGAGCTTGAAGCCGACACTGTGCCCAAGGGCTTATCGGAAGAGACGATTCGCTTGATTTCAGCCAAGAAAGGCGAGCCGGAATTCATGCTTGAGTGGCGGCTGTCGGCTTACCGTCATTGGCTGACCATGAGCTTGCCCGAATGGGCCAAGGTCAGTTACCCTGCCGTTGATTTTCAAGACATTATTTATTATTCGGCGCCCAAATTAAAAAAAGATGGCCCCAAAAGCCTGGATGAGGTCGACCCCGAATTACTACGCACCTATGAAAAACTGGGTGTCCCGCTGCACGAGCGGGCTCGGTTGGCCGGCGTGGCGGTCGATGCGGTGTTCGACTCGGTTTCCGTGGCGACGACTTTTCAGAAACAGCTGGCTGAACATGGCGTTATCTTCTGTTCGTTTTCAGAGGCTGTGAAAAACCATCCCGATCTGGTGCGCAAATACCTGGGTACGGTGGTTCCCCAGGGAGACAATTTTTATGCGGCTCTGAATTCCGCCGTCTTTACCGATGGCTCGTTCGTATTCATTCCCAAAGGCGTGCGTTGCCCGATGGAATTGTCTACCTATTTTCGTATCAATGCCCAGAATTCCGGCCAGTTCGAGCGTACCTTGATCATTGCCGAAGAGGGGGCCACGGTCAGCTACCTCGAGGGCTGTACGGCGCCCATGCGCGATGAAAACCAGTTGCATGCCGCGGTCGTCGAACTGGTCGCGCTCGACGATGCACGCATCAAGTATTCGACTGTGCAGAACTGGTACCCCGGCGACAAGGACGGCAAGGGCGGCATCTACAACTTCGTTACCAAGCGGGGCGATTGCCGTGGCGCGCGTTCGCGCATTTCCTGGACTCAGGTTGAGACCGGCTCGGCCATCACCTGGAAATACCCGAGTGTGATCCTGCGCGGCGACGATTCCGTGGGCGAATTCTATTCAGTGGCGCTGACCAACCACAGGCAGCAGGCGGATACCGGCTCGAAGATGATACATATGGGTCGCAATACGCGCAGCACCATCCTGTCGAAAGGCATTTCGGCGGGGCGGGGCAGCAATGTGTTTCGAGGCCTGGTGCGCATGACGCCCAAAGCCGAAGGTGCACGCAATTTCACGCAGTGCGATTCATTGCTGATCGGCAAGAATTGCGCCGCGCACACCTTTCCCACCATCGAGGTGCGCAACCCCACGGCTCAGGTGGAGCACGAGGCCACGACTTCGCGTATTGGCGAGGACCAGCTTTTTTATGCCATGCAGCGCGGCCTTTCGGCCGAAGATGCAGTGTCGATGATTGTTAACGGTTTTTGTAAAGAAGTGTTCAAGGAACTACCCATGGAGTTTGCGGTCGAGGCGCAGAAGCTGCTCGGCGTGAGCCTGGAAGGCAGCATAGGTTAAGGAGAAAGAAACATGCTGGATATTAAAGATCTGCACGCCTCGGTTGAAGGTAAAACCATATTGCGTGGCCTCGATCTGGTCGTCAATGCGGGTGAGGTACATGCCATCATGGGGCCCAACGGCTCCGGTAAAAGTACGCTGGCCCAGGTGCTGGCAGGGCGTGACAGTTTTCAGGTCGATCGCGGCACGGTTAGCTGGGAAGGGCAGGATTTGCTTGGTATGCCAGCCGAAGAGCGGGCTCGCGCCGGGCTGTTTCTGGCATTTCAGTACCCGATCGAAATCCCTGGCGTATCGAATGCCTACTTTTTAAGGGCCGCGGTCAACGCGGTGCGGCGTCATCGCGGCTTGCCGGAACTGGACGCCATGGATTTCATCAAGCGCGTCAAGGCGGAAATGAAGGCCGTCAGCATGAACGAAGAGTTTTTGTATCGTTCGGTCAACGAAGGGTTTTCAGGGGGCGAGAAAAAACGCAATGAGGTCTTGCAGATGACGCTGCTGGAACCCAAGCTGGCCATCCTGGACGAAACCGATTCCGGGCTGGACATCGATGCCTTGAAAATTGTGGCCGATGGGGTCAACCGCTTGCGTTCTCCCGAGCGTTCGCTGGTTGTGATCACTCATTACCAGCGCCTGCTCGATTACATCGTGCCGGATTATGTGCATGTGCTGGCCCATGGCCGCATTGTTCGTTCGGGTGGCCGTGAACTGGCGCTCGAGCTGGAAGATCGTGGCTATGGCTGGATCGAGGATGAGATAGCCGCTTCGGCGGGAGCCGCGTCATGACTGGTATAGCAAGCTGGGTAGCGCAGTTTCGTGGGCAAGCCGCCAGTTCGCCGGGTGCCCGCGCGCCGTGGCTGGCGGCGGGCCGGCAGCGCGCCATGGAGCGTTTCGCCGATCAGGGCTGGCCCGTGGCCAAACATGAAAACTGGCACCACACATCGCTTGCCACGCTTCAGCAGCAAGATTTTGCCGCGCCCGCAACCGCCGTGACTGCGCGATCCTTGCTCGACAATTTGCGGCGCGACCAGGCCGGTCACTGGCTGGTTTTCGTCGACGGCCGCCATACCCCTGAGTTATCGGAGATCGAAGCTTTACCGGCCGGTGCGCGCATCGATAGCCTGGCGGCAGTGCTGGATCGCGACGCGGAAAGTATCCGGCCGTTTTTCGGGACGGAACAAGATGGCGCCAGTACGGCGGCCCTCAATCTGGCGCTGGCCTGTGATGGCGCAGTCATTCGCCTGGCGCGCGGCGTTGCGGTAGATGCTCCCATACACCTGGTTTTTATCGCCAGTGCCCAGGGAGCCAGTTTTCCACGCAATCTGATTGTGGCCGAAGCCAACTCTCAAGCGACGATCATCGAACATTATCTGGGCGCCGAGGGCGCTGTGACCTTTACGAATGCCGTCACCCGCAGCCATCTGGGGGCGGAGGCTCGCATTACACACTGCAAATTGCAGGAAGAAGGCGAACAGGCGTTCCACCTGGCCGCCATCGATGCCGTTCAAGAGCGCGGCTCGGTATTTGTCTCGCACTCATTATCCTTTGGCGCGCGGCTGGCGCGCAACGATATTGCCACTCGTTTCGACGGAGAGGGTTGTGAAACCCTGCTTAACGGCCTGTACTACGCCGACGCGCGACGTCATGTGGATCATCACACCCATATCGATCATGCGCATCCGCATGGCACCAGTCGCGAGTTCTATCGGGGTATTCTCGATGGCTCCGCACGTGGCGTATTCGCCGGCCGCATCTATGTGGCCCAGGGCGCCGACCGTACCGATGCCGAACAGCGGTCCGACAGTCTTTTACTGTCGCGCCTGGCCGAAGCCGATACCCGGCCCGAGCTGGAAATTTACGCCGACGATGTCAAATGCGCACACGGGGCGACGGTAGGCCAGATCGACGAGAACAGCCTGTTTTACCTGCGCTCACGCGGGTTCGATCCGGCTCATGCGCGCAATTTGCTGACCTACGCATTTGCGGCAGAAACCTTGGCCCGCATTGGCCTTGATTCCTTGCGCCTGCGCGCCGCCGCCGCCATGCGCAGGCGTTTGCCGGGCGGTGAAATGCTGGAGGATCTTGCATGAACGCGCCCGGCTATTTCTCCCCTGTGGCAGAGCGTTTGCAGCAAGCTGCGGATTTTCCCATTCTGGCGCGCAAGATACGCGGCAAGCGTCTGGTTTACCTCGATAACGGCGCCACCACGCAAAAGCCCGCCTCGGTGATTGACGCCGAGCGCGATTTCTACCGCGACGCGAATGCCAATATTCATCGCGGTGTGCATAGCCTGTCGCAGCATGCCACCGACTTATACGAAGCGGGCCGCGAGCGGGTACGGAGTTTTCTCAACGCAGGCCGTTCCGAAGAAATCGTCTTTACCCGCGGCACCACGGAAGCCATCAATCTGGTGGCCTTCAGTTGGGGCCGCGCGCAATTGAAGCCCGGCGATGAAATCATTCTGAGCGGCATGGAGCATCACTCCAATATCGTGCCCTGGCAGCTGATAGGCGAACAGACCGGAGCGGTATTGCGCGTGGTGCCGATCAGCGATCGCGGTGAGCTGGATATGGAAGCGTATGGGAAACTGCTTGGTCCAAGGACCCGGCTGGTGGCTGTGGCGCACGTATCCAACGCCCTGGGAACTGTCAACCCGATTGCCGAGATAGCCCGCCAGGCCCATGAGGCAGGGGCCAAGGTGCTGGTCGATGGCGCGCAGGCGGTGGCGCACCAGGCCGTTGATGTCCAGGCACTGGATTGCGATTTCTATGTGTTCTCCGGCCACAAGCTGTACGGTCCGACCGGCATCGGCGCCCTGTATGCGCGCCACGAGTTGCTTTCGGCCATGCCGCCATGGCAGGGCGGCGGCGACATGATACGCACGGTCAGTTTCGAACGTACCACCTATGCCGATATCCCGCAGCGTTTCGAGGCGGGCACGCCCAATATTGCCGGTGTAATAGGCCTGGCCGCCGCGATCGATTATGTCCAGGGCCTGGGCATGGACAGGATCGCCGCGCATGAGCAGGCCATACTTGCGTATGGTACCGATGCCTTGACCCGCCTGCCGGGCTTGCGCCTGATCGGCACCGCACACGACAAGGCCGGTATTCTGTCTTTTGTGGTGGAAGGCATACATCCGCATGATCTGGGAACCATACTCGATACGGAAGGCATCGCCATACGGGCCGGCCATCACTGCGCCATGCCGGTCATGACGCGTTACGGCATCCCCGGTACAGCTCGCGCGTCCCTCGCCTTGTACAACGACGAGCGCGATATCGATGCGCTGGTTGCGGGCATACTCAAGGCCCAGGCAATGTTTGGCAAGGGTGGCAAGCATGAGTGAGCACGGCGGTGATTTGCGTGAGCTCTACCAGGAGGTGATCTTCGATCACAATCGGCAACCGCGTAATTTTCATTCCATGCCTCAGGCCAATCATACGGCCGAAGGCTACAACCCTTTATGCGGAGACCAACTGACGGTCTATCTGCGAATGGAAGGCGGAGTGATCGCGGATGTCAGTTTTGTCGGGCACGGCTGCGCCATTTCAACGGCCTCGGCCTCACTCATGACCGAAGCCGTCAAAGGCAGGCCCTTGGCCGAAGTGGAGGCCCTGTTCAAGGATTTTCACGCGCTGCTTACCGACAAAGCGCCCGAGGGTCGCGATTTTGGCAAGCTCGAAGTATTGGCCGGGGTGCGGGAATTTCCCGCGCGCGTCAAATGCGCGACACTGGCGTGGCATACCTTGCACAATGCCATTACCGATGCATCCGACGCGGCGAAAACGGAATAAAGGAGCGTATATGATGGATAACCGGATGCATGAAGTGGAATTGACCCGCGACTGTGCCGCCGTCAAGGTGCCCTGGGGTTCGCCGATTACTCTGGATGAGGGCAGCGTAGCGCAGATTACCCAGCAGTTGGGCGGCAGCTACACGGTGCTGGTGGGCGGGAATCTGTATCGGATTGACGGAAGCGACGCCGATGCCTTGGGTCTGGAACCTGTCGCTGCAGAGGCGGGTGCGGCGGCCGAAGGGCCCGCCACGGCCGAGTCGGTGGAGCAGGCCGCCTGGAGCCAGCTTGCAACCTGCTACGACCCTGAAATTCCCATCGATATCGTCAATCTTGGCCTGGTATATAGCTGCGTCGTCAAGCCTATCGCAGAAGGGCGCTTCCGCATCGATATAAGCATGACCCTGACGGCCCCCGGATGCGGCATGGGCACTCTGCTGGCGGATGAAGCCCGCGCCAAGCTGCTGGCCATTCATGGCGTGGACGAAGTCAAAGTCGACCTCGTGTGGGATCCTCCCTGGGGCCGTGAGATGATCAGCGAAGCGGCAAGACTGGAAATGGGATTGTTTTAAAATACAGGCCGCTTACCGCCTGCGCGCTGCATACCTGCGCGATTGCGCTTGCGGGTCGCCACAAGGCGTTTGGCCTTTGCGGGGTAGCCTTATCGCAGCACCAGGACCGGAATGCGCGAGTGTGTCAGTACCTGCAGGGTTTCGCTGCCGAGCAATACACGATTGATGCCGCGTCGACCATGCGACGCCATGACAATCAGCTCGCATTCGTACTTTTCGGCGCAGGCGATAATGGTTTGTGCAATGAGATCGCCGCTGAAGGTAAGGGGCGTGACCGTGACGCCTTCGGCTTCCCCGGCCGTTTTAACCGCTTCGACGATGCTGCGGCCCGCATCGAGGTGGCGTTTCTCGGCGTTTGCCGACTCTTGCATGTCGAGGCGGGTGGAGCCTTCCCAGTAACTGACCGGGACAGGCACTACAACCTTGAGGGCGATCAGTTCGGCCCCTGCCATTTTGGCCAGCCCAATGGCATTGCGGACAGCCTTGTCTGACAAGGCTGAGCCATCGGTGGCGACAAGTATGCGTTTATACATTTTTATCTCCGGGACTATGAAGCTTAATATTTGCTTAATTATTCCTGAATACAGGCTTACCGATCCTTATGTTAAGCCTTCTCAGAGAACTTGTCCCGTTTTGCATCGCAAACGGCTTGCCGCGCACCTTCAAGGCTAGTTTGCTTTCATATTGCCTTTTTTCACCACTTTACCCAGGCGAGCACGTTCATCCTGGGTGAATTGGGTAAATTCCTTGCGCGTGCCGCTTCCCGGCTCGATGCTGCTTTTGCTCAGGGCATCGAGCACATCTTTGGATTTGGTAGCTTGTCGCACTGCCGCATTCATTTTGTCGAGTATGTCTGCCGGTGTTCCTGTTGCCGCGTACAGCCCCTCCCAATGGCCGATTCGAATGTTTGGATAACCTTCCTCGGCGGTGGTCTTGATTTCCGGGGCGCTGGCCAGCTTGTGCACCCAGGTCGTTGCCAGTGCCTTGAGCTTTCCGGCTTTGATGAGCGGTAGCGTAACGATGCTGGCTTCCGAGGTCGCGGTGACTTGATTGCTCATTACAGCTGTCACGCCTTCCGAGCCGCTTTTATATGCAATCTGCTGGATAGGCAACCCCGTTTCCTGTTTGACCATTTCACCCACGAAATCGGGTGTGCTACCCATTCCGGCGGTTGAAAAGGTAATGCGGTCGGTATGATTTTTCTTGGCGTTTTCGACGAATTCCTTCAGGCTGTTTGCGGGGTTGGAAGGGTTGGTGACGATAATCGAGGGGGCTATGGCCAATAGCGCAACGGGCGTCAACTGATCGTCTTTATAGGGCTGATCGGAGCGGATCAGGCTGTTGGTGACGGTGCCGTTGGAGCCCACCAGATAGGTATAGCCGTCTGGCTTGCTGCGGGCCACATGCGCCGCGCCCACGATGCCGCCCGCGCCGGGGCGGTTTTCCACGATAAAGTTTTGTTTGAACTCTTTGCCGAGCTCTTTGGCGAAAATGCGGGCAACCAGGTCATTGGCGCCACCCGCCGAAAATGGAACTACGATAATAACGGGATGGTCGGGCCATGAACCTGCGGCCGAGGCGGGCACCGAAGCAAATGCGGCGGTGGCAAACAAGGCGCATGCGCTTAATTTGAAAGTGGTCAAGAGAATCTCCTTTGTGTCTAAGTTGAAGGAGTTTGATATGAAGCCTTTGCGTCGATACCAACACCCCAGCGAAATTTATCACTAAACAGATTCTTGGTTTGTATTCTGTGCCGGATAGCCGTGAATTTGCACGATTTTCTCTTTATTTTCAGTTATTTGTCAGCAACTTGCCGCATAGACAGCCCTCAGGGCGACATATCGACGCTCTCCGGCAACTTTGCACGAGCCCTGTGCGGACTTGCGCTAAGCAGGCTTTCAGGGTTATCCCTATTTCACCTAAAGAGTTTCGCAGCGATAATTAATAGAAATGACATCGGACAACGTACATCTTTAATTGAAGGCTATATCAAAATGGGTAAGCGCCAAGTTTTTTCACGAATTTTCAGCGTGCTGCTGTTTTCGTTGGCAGCCAGCGCAGCATCTTACGCAGACGGGCTGGCGGCTATCAAGGCTGCCGGTGTGCTGAAGGTTGCCACGTCACTGAGCGTTACGCCGTATACGTACACAAATGGGGAAATGCAGCCGGATGGGTCGGATGTGGCCACTGCAAAACAATTGGCCAAAGACCTGGGAGTGGAGCTCAAAATTGTTGGTGTTCCGGTTGCTTCCAGAATTCCCATGCTGCAAACCGGCAAGGCGGATTTGGTTATTTCCGTGTTGTCCATGTCACCGGAGCGAGCCAAGGTAATTGATTTTTCGCGCCCTTATTCACTGATACGGGAGGTCATCATTGCCCCCAGGAATGTGGCGGTCAAGGGCTACGGCGATCTGGTGGGCAAAGCTGTCGGCGTGACTCGCGGCACTGTGGAAGACAAGCTCGTCACCGAAAATGCCAAGGGGGCGGAAATCAAACGCTACGAAGATGTGGCAACGTTGATCACCGCGGCTGTTTCCGGACAGGTTCAATATGTGGCGACAGGCCTTGTAAGCCTGGATGAGCTCAATAAAAAAACTGGCAATCGCTTCGAAAGTAAATTCGTCATGAAAGATTTCATGCTTGCCATAGGCCTGCGAAAAGGCAATCCGGAGCTCGATAAATGGGTGGATCAGTGGGTTCAGACGAATCTGGAAAATGGCAGGCTAAATAAAATATTCAGGCACTACCATCATGTGGACCTTTCGCCGGAAGTCATGAACTGGAAGAAGTGAGCTTTCAGCCGGATGCCGATCTGAATCTGCAGGATGGCGGATTCAAGACATTTTCCCGGCAGGTTCTGTATGGTGGCCTTGGAATCGGGTCGGGCGGGAGCTTATGTAGATGCGTTCTCTGGCAGATCCGACTTGCGCCAGCCCAGAGTGGCCCCCCGGGAAACAGCGGCATACACCGCCGCATTTCTGTTGTGTACGTCGAGGCGCTGATATAAGGTCTCGGTGTGCGCTTTGGCGGTGGCGACGGAAATGTTCAACTGCCGTCCCACCGTTTTCATGGGGTAGCCACGCGCCAGGAGTACCAACACTTCGTATTGCCGAGGCGTGATGTTCAGCAATGCCGCCTCGGTGTTTACCAGCGAGGGGCACAGCGGGTCGTGCTCTTCGGGCAAGGGTAGATCGGGCCCTGGATCGGCCATTTCCGGCACAGGCCCGGGCATCCGCGCATCGTGGGCAAACCCCGATAAGGACATAGCTGCGTCGGTAGCCCTTGCGGCCTGGGTATCGAGTTTATCGTACCAACGGCGGCGCGGCGTGCTGTCGGCAGGTAAAACGGCTGCCGGTGCAGTGCTTGCAAGCGATGAGCCGTCGGCGGTCTGGAAACACTTGCCTCCCGCCAAAACCAACGTTATTGCGGCTTTCATCATGTCGGGCGACGAATCTTTGGGTATATAGCCAGCCAGGATGGAAGGCTGGTCGTGCAGGGAATAGGACAGTGTAGGGGTATCCGACAATAGAAGGATCCGATGAGGGGCAAAGCCGCCGCGCGCCGCGGCCACCAGATCGACCATTCTTTCGTATTGGCCTGGAACGGACAACAGAACAAGATCCACCCTGCTGAGTGCGGGCACGTTCTGAAACAGCCTCGAGTAATCGGCCCCTTCGCATTGAATCGCGGGCGCCATGGTTTCGAGCAACTGCAGGATCCTCATGCGTGCTGGCTGATGCGGCTCAACCACAATGACTGTTGCCATTTTTCCCTCCAGGGCAACGCCCCTGCCCGGTAACAGTAAAAAGGGAAATATTACCGGGTGGACGCTCGTATGTTGTTTACTTCAAGGAACAGCAAGTAGTAATTGGTAGCATGGTTGTTGCAACTTGATAGTCAATATATCTGTTTTTTGCACATATTAAGGAAATCTGTCCGGCATTCATTGCCACAATAGGTACTTTCATATACTACCAGACGCGGCTATACATGCAATGTTTTACTTTTAAGTACATTTTATCGTGGGCGATTCAAAGAGTCTATCGTCAAACAGCGAGCGCCTGCGACGGCGGTATCGACAGCCATATTCAAGTGTTATCGAGGGCAGTCGAAATGATACGTGCCGGCAGGCATGCCTCCCTTGGTCAGAATCAGCTCGATTCGACAGGCATCGTGTTTGCCCGCGCCCAGCGACAGCTGCGACAGTGCCGTCGGTTTTTTTGCGGGCACCGTCACAGTTCCGCTTTGACTGATTCTGGACGAGCCGCTTCGGCCATCTTTGATGGCAGACAAGCTGTAGTGGATCCGTGCGCTTTCGGAACTTTCCACATATGGGGTAACAATGCCTGGCCGTGCATTCGTGTTGGCCTCCAGCCAGACATGCAAATTCGCGTCGGCAATCATATTGCCCTCCGTTGTGCTTGAAATGGTAAACAGGCGGAGCAGTCTCTACTCCGCCTGCGGTCTTGTCGCCGTTTATATGGTGATTATTATTAGTGTTGTGTGACTTTGGCAGTATTGCCCCAGCCCGCCTGAATTACGCTGGCGGTCTGATTCCAGCCGGTTTGAGTAACCCTGGCGTCGTTGCAGCCGCCAGCCTGGGATACATAAGAGACCATGTTGCCGCCGTCATGCTGGTCTACCTTGGCGAAATTGTCGCTACCGGCCTGGCCAATAGTGCTTTTCGTGTAGGCGTAGGTGTCGTGCTGGTCGGATTTGGCGGTATTGTCGCTGCCCCGCTGGTCAATCGACGATAGAGCATAGTCGTTGTAGGTTTGGGTAATGGCCGCATCGTTGTCGCTGCCGGCCTGATACACAGTGCCGGTGTTCGACGCCATGGCGGGAGCCCCGAACGCGAATGCAAGACCCAATGCAAGTGCTGAAAGACTGATTTTCATTATGATTCTCCTCAAATTTAAGACCTGAGATACATCCCAACCCAGCGGTCTTTAGTACTGGATTACTTTCGCATAGGCTCCGACGCTGTTGTATTGAGTAACCTTGAGCGGCGGGGCTCCTGCATATTGAGTGACTGACGTGGTATTGAAACTGCCGTCCTGGAGAACTTGCGCAGAAGTGAAATTCGCTTTCTGGGTCACCTGCGCGCTGTTGGCGTAGCCGTTTTGTGCGATCAGCGTGTCATTGCCATACCCGTATTGCTTCAGGTCGATTATGTTTTTCGCACCGTCCTGGCTTGCAAAAGCCGAGTTTCCATAACCTTCCTGCGCAATATTGGCGTCGTTATTGCTGCCGTTTTGATACAGCGTTACCGTTTGCGAAGTACCTTGTGCCTGAGTCGACAACTGGTTTTTTTTCTTGGGCGGGGGCATGGTGACATATTGCAGATTCACATTCTCCGTTGTCATTTCGGAAGACGGCAGTTCCGGCGACGATGCCAGGTCATGGCCAAAGCAGTGGCCCGGGGCGATGCCCGCGGACATCAGCGCAAGAGCCGATAAAATGATTTGCGGGCGCTTGCAAATGCTGCTTGGGTTTCCGCTTGTCGAGTAAATCATGACATTCTCCCTAAGGTGTGACGGCGTGTTCGCATGAGTACTCAGCGGACCGGAGATGTCGTGGCGGCTTGCTCTGCGCCCTTGTCAGGGGCAGGCAAGTCGGCCACTACATAATTGTTTTCTTCGCGAGCGTAGTGCTGGATCACGGGCGAATTCCAGTCGCTCGGGTTCCTGAGTGCCCAGTTGTGATCTTTCAGGCCTTCCACCACCAGATGCACCACGGCGGATTCAATAGCTTCCTTGACGCACAGCTGCGCGGGTTCGTTACGCGTAATTCCCCCTTCGATTTCAAGCAAATCCTTGAAATTGACGAACTTGAAAACGCTGGGGTGGATCTCGTAGGAATAGATTGTTTTGGTTGTCGAGACGCTTTGCAGTATTTGGCCATTGTCGATATTGACGCTGCGAAGGTTTATCGTCACCTGGTCCACGCGGTATTGAGTGGTCATCCCGACGCCCAGGAACCGGGCGCCCAGGCCGCCGGTACGCACATTGCTCTCATAGGCGATGATGCCGCCGTCGATCAGAATCGAAGCCGGCAGCAAAGCCGGGACAGTTGCCAGAGGAGGTTCTCCTTTCTGGGGCGGGGCATCCGTCGCCCGCAGAATACGGCGCTCCGTCAGGAGCTCCTGAAGACCTTCGCGCTCGACCGGTATGAACCAGTTCGAATCTTTCAAGGCCTTGATCAGCAGCGAGGCCGCACCCTGGGTGACGGAGGTCGAAAATGAACTGTCCGGCGATGGCTTGTACTGCCCGGTCTGATCGCGAAAACCGTAGACAGCCACTACCGTCCGGCTTTTTGGAGGAGGCAGCTTCACCAGGTCATGAGTGGCGGGGGTGGCTGGCGATAGTTTGGCGGAATCGCTTACGCCGGAAGGCGGGTGATGAATGCCCGCGCACGCGCTCAGCAATATCGAGGCCAGGGCAGTCATGCAAGCGCGATGAACTCTCCGCCGGGATACGGGTCCGGCGGCCCGGTGGAGGGTGTTCATTGCCCCACCTGGAATGAAGTCGACGCGCCAGTGGTCTTGTCGGTGGTCGTGATATTAAGAAGCCCGCCGCCCGCATCGACAATACTGATGGTGAAGTCGCCCGTCTGCACTATTCCGGGCCTGAGGCTTCCGTCGGTTCCCACGACGGACGAAGTTGCCGATGCCGCTATGCGGCTGAGTATGGTCCGTTGCAAGGTATCGTTGAACTGTTGCAGCGGAGTCTGGTCCTGCAAGCCTGCCGCGGAGGCAGCGGGATCGGTATGGTTGTTGGTGGCCTGTGCCGTGGCCAGCAGCGCCGGGCCATTCAGCGGGCTGCCGCCGAAGGACGGATTCACAGGGGTGTAGACCAGCTCGGTGGCCGATGCGGACCCGGCAAGCAAGGCCAGAAGCATGAAGGAGTTTCGCAAGCCGGACTGAGTTTGCTTGCAGATTCGTGTCGTTTTCATTTACATCTCCTCGGGTCCGAGATCTACATCGTTGAATAACAAGCGTTGGACATTCGTGTCGACTACGTTTTTGTAGACTATGTCTACGGCTCTTCCGCTGATCTCTTTTGCGGCGGATCGGGCCGGAGACAGAAACGTGTGGAATACGCGATTCTGGCGGTACTGAACCCATACTTCGCTGCCGTACTGGGCGGTGGGCCGTTCGTATACGGTTACGGTATATTTCGTATTCATATATTTAGCCCTCCATACTTCGGCGAAATTCTTGTAAAAATCCCATCCCAGCACAGTCACCGTTCTATTGATGACGACTCCGCCCAGAGGCTCATCGCTGATGCTCCCGCTGTCCAGGTTCTGCACCGGGGCTGGGGCGGGGGCCTTCTGAGAGGATTTTGAGTACGCGGTCTGTAATGTCAGGAGCAACACCAGCGCACAAAGTCGAACGGCAGGTTGTCGCACCTTCTTCTCCCTTATTTGCGTCCGTGTTGCCGTGATTTCTGTGACACGGTTAACGGGCATTTTTCCTGCTTTGTTGTTTCGTTCCAGTCAGGCTTTTCTGTGTATCGTTTACAAGTGCCGTTTTTTTTAAATGTTTTGAAACTGTCTTGACGAGCCCATCTTAGATATGTGAAAGGGGCAGCAACATAGGGCATGCGATTTAATACCTGGTCGGCTTTATGGGGTAATTCGAACGTATCAAAACGGTCGATGCGCCAGCCTGAAAGAAGGCTGGCGATTAGTCGAATACCCGAGAGAAATTTACTGGTCCGATCGGTTGTGAGGCGGCTCGTGGCAAAGACAGGGCGCCTTGGGGGAGCCATATAGTCTGAACAGCTTACGGTGCAGGGGGGAGGGAGTGCATTGCCTTGTACGCCATATTGCGTAATCCAGGCACAGAATATAGGATGGGCGGGACTCAAATGCCGCGCCACCGGCGCGATTGAAATGTCTGGGAGACAAAAAAAATGATCAATGTGTATATAAAAATTCTTGCTCTGGCGGCGTTTGGCGCTGTCATGGGCACCGCGCAGGCGCAGCCGGCTTCCGGCTATCCAAGCCGGCCTATCCGGCTGATCGTGCCTTTTGCGCCCGGCGGCGGCAACGACAATGTGGCGCGTACTGTCGGTGATCAGCTGTCGCGGATTCTCGGGCAATCGATCGTTGTTGAAAACAAGGCGGGTGCCGGCGGCACCATAGGCGCGGAGCTGGCGGCAAAGGCTGCGCCCGACGGCTATACGCTGTTTCTGGGCGGTGTAGGCAGCCTTGCCATCAACCCCAGCCTGCGAAAGAACCTGGCCTATGATCCTATCAAGGACTTTGCCCCCATCACGCTGCTGGCCAAGTCGCCGCTGGTTCTGGTGGTGCATCCGAAGCTGAAGGTGCATTCCGTGAAAGAGCTAATCGCTTTGGCCAAATCGCAGCCCGGAAAGCTCAATTACGCCTCTAATGGCAATGGTTCGTCCTCGCAACTGGCCGCCTTGATGTTCACGTCAATGGCCGGTGTGAGCATGGTGCATGTGCCCTATAAGGGATTGAGTCCCGCACTTACCGGTTTGTTAAGCGGGGAAGTGCCCATGATGTTCAGCAGCGTGGTGGCGATCCTGCCGCATATCCAGAGCGGCAAGCTGATTGCGCTGGGCGTTACCGGCTCGAAGCGGCTTGCGGCGCTGCCCGATGTACCCACTATTGCGCAAACCGGCCTGGCCGGCTACGAGACGAATTCCTGGTACGGCATACTTGCCCCTGCCGGTACGCCGCGCCCCATTGTCCTTAAACTGAACGAGGCGTTGAATCGGGTATTGGAGATTCCCGAGGTCAAGACCCGATTGGCGAATGAAGGCGCCGAAACGATCGGAGGCACGCCTGAACAGTTCGCCGACTACATCAAAGATGAAAAAGAACTGTTGGGCAAAGTGATTGCCAAGTCTGGAATCCAATTGAATTGATACGGGCGGGCAGGCGTCGCAGATATTTATGCTAGAATCCTGTTCTTCGCTGGATCGGGGCTTGCCTCGGCCAGTGGGCCGAAGGTTAAACCCTTTGGTTTCGGGGCGTAGCGCAGCCTGGTAGCGCACTTGCATGGGGTGCAAGGGGTCGCGAGTTCGAATCCCGCCGTCCCGACCAACAAAATCAAGGGTCTACAGATTTTTGTCTGTAGACCCTTGTTCCGTTCTGGTCTGCCGTGCCACGTCGGTGCCACAAAGCGCAGAGCTAAGGCATGGCGTGGTACTTGCGTATCAAACCCAAGAAACGCCTGGTGCGCGAGCCGCCTGTCCCATTGAGAACGGCGACTGACCGCAACCCACTTGAATTCCATCTGGCGAAAAATTCATTTTGCCATATGGCCGAGAAAAACAGTTAACAATAGAATATCGGGCCAATCGGGCGATCCAGCCTTGGCAATCTAAGTTTGCGTTCCTTGGGCGAAACCCATGCCAAATTTGAGGAGTTCATCAAGGCCGTGCCCACTAACCATCACCATACTGCTTTCGTCGACCATTAAATAAGCGAGCCGCCATGTCATTTTCATCTTTACCGCTTGAAGCGCCGCTTGTCGACACGCATGCGCACCTCTACACGTTGGATATGCCCCTGAACGCGAATGCTTGGCATAAACCTCCGCGTGATGCGACCGTCGAGCACTACCTATCCGTTTTGGACACACATGGCGTGCAGTTTGCTGTACTCGCCGCTGCCAGCATTTATGGAGACTACAATGATTACCACATTAGAGCGTGCCGTCGACATGCTCGGTTGCGTACTACGATCATCGCACACCCCCAACTCGACATGTACACGCTCGAACGGATGAAGGCAGATGGCGTAGTAGGAATACGCCTGCAATGGCGTAACGTTGAGGAGCGGCCTGACCTTACCTCAGTGGAATATCAGCGATTGCTAAGACGAGTTGCCGACCTCAACTGGCATGTGCATGTGCATGACGACAGCCATCGCCTGCCGGAAACCATCCGCTTGTTGGAGCAAGCCGGCGTCAGGTTGGTGATCGACCATTTCGGACGTCCAAATGAACAGCACGGGTTGGCCGCACCAGGTTTCCAGGCGGTGCTACAGTCGGTTGACAGAGGCAACACGTGGGTCAAGTTGTCCGCCGGGTTCAGGCTCCCTTCTGAAAATTTCGCGCGAGAATGCGCTGCCGAGCTTCTCAAGTCGGCTGGGCCTGAACGCCTCTTGTGGGGTAGCGATTGGCCCTTTGCCGCTTTTGAGAACAGAGTAAGTTACGCAGACACAATTTCTGCCTTCACAAGATGGATACCTGATAAGCATGCACGTCGCAAGATTGCGGGCGAGACTGCGTTGAAGCTATATTTTTCATAGTTCGAACAGCTGTTCCTTGCTTTTTACAGGGACAGCTTCAAGGCCCGACAATCTTTCCACTCCGTGAAAAGTTCACAACTTGACGTTGACGCAGCGGACGGCCATTCCTACACTGAATTGTCTAATTTCACCTTGTGTTTACACCTGACCTGCGCACTATGACTCTATCAACGACCCTGGGCAGTAATCCAGCATTTGCGGTAGATACGCACGCTCATGTTTATAACCTGACAAGGTATCCCATTCATGAGAGCAGCGGTTTTTCGATACTAGCCAATGAAACAGGTACGGCCGAACAGTACGCTGCAGTACTGGATGCGCACAGGATTAGCCATGCGGTATTAATCAATCCGCTTGGTGGATACGGCATCGACAACCGCAACATGCTGGATGTGATTGCGTCTTCCAACGGACGTTTCAAGGGTATAGCTGTTGTCCCTCATGATATCTCCGAGGCGCAGCTCGACACCATGGTTCAAACAGGCGTAGTCGGAATCCGCTTCAATTTGAGCTTTCCTGCCAGCCCTGCAATTAAAGGCGCTGGCGGAGCACGACTTTTATCGCTTGCAGAAGAACGCGGTCTTATTGTCCAGGTTCATTATCACGATGAAGCTCATCTCCTGGAAGCAAACGATATTTTGAAAGCCTGTCAGGCGCCGATCGTCATTGACCACTGTGGTCGTCCTGTACTGGATCGTGGCATCAATCAAGCAGGATTTCAGGCTCTTCTGGAACTGGGCCGCTCGCACAATGCCATTATCAAGCTCTCTGCGCTTTTCCGCTGCTCCAGGCAGGGATGGCCCTATCTCGATACGGATCGCTATGTCGAAAAGCTCATTGATGCCTTTTCGGTAGAGCGTTGTATTTGGGGATCGGACTGGCCGTTTCTTCGCGCGGGAACTCGCATAGACTATGGTCCAGAACTATCGGGACTTTCCCGCTGGCTTTCCGACGTTGAGGATCGACGAAAAGTATTGTGGAAAAATCCTTTTCGAATTTTTGGCTTCCAAGGAGAATAGAGATTTCTGGATCCTCTATCCAAGCCTGGCTTTAAGAGCTTGTAGTAGCGTGGCTTTCGGACAAGTCGTAGGCGTGCATATGGCGGAACAGTATCTGACAGAAGATGGCCGCTTCGATTCCGTTAAGGCTAAACCACTGGCGCGTCTGGGTGGTATCGACTATGCCACTGTTGGTGCCATTTTACCGATGCCGGCACTACTCCATCGGGCAGGCCAGTCAAATTGAATCGCATTTTACTCATCAAGGAAAATTAGCATGCAACAATCTCTGGATCAGGAGGTTAGCCGATTCAATGTACGAAAACGTAGTTTTCAAATCTTTGATGAGACTTCATCGAAGCAAGTCGGATCTGTGCAACGTTGGCTGATGCGAGGGCAAAATTTCGTCGTGGAGTGGCTGGAGGCTGGCGTTGCTGGTGAGACTATCTTCGTAAAAAGCGAATACGAAACGCTGGTGCTAATGCCGGATACTGGAGGCACTATTCTCCGCGCAGGCAAGCCTGCAATTCTCGCTGCGGCCGGCACTGTATGTGTAGTGCCCGCCGGTCCCTATTCGATTGCGCTGGAACAATGGGGCCGCTACTGTGTGATTGCTTCCTCACGTATCGACATTGATCTGAATGACGTCTTGAACGCGGCAGCATATTCAAACCCAGATTCGCGTATTGAGCCGTTCGGCACTCCTTATAGGCGGCATACCGATCAAGGCGAAGTTCAAGTGTTGCAGTTGGACGAAATTTCCCCACCCGCCGACAACCCTCGTTTAAAAATGGTCCAGACCGAAACGCTCAGTATCAATTGGGTCGCCTACGACGGGCCTCGCGTGCGCTCCCAGCTTAGTCCTCACAGCCACGCCCATCACGAACAGGGGACACTGGCTATTAGTGGCAACTATAACCATCATCTACGTGTCGAATGGGGTAAAGATGCGAATCTGTGGCAGGACGATGAACATTGTGTGGCGCCTTCTCCGTCTCTTCTGGTAATTCCAGTAAATCTCATTCATACCACCGAAGGAATAGGGCAGGGGAAGCACATTCTCGTAGACATATTTTCACCGCCACGTGCTGACTTCATTGCCAAAGGATGGGTCTATAACGCTGGCGATTACACGCGGGACAAATAAGGCGTCGCTCGTCACGGCGACCAGGCCGCGCATTAGTGAGCATCGGAGGCTGGCCAGTGTACCGACTCGAGTTTGGCTTCTATATGCCCCGTGAGACTCCTTCTGAGGTTGTCGTGCTGTCGAGTATGTAGTCAAGGACAAGCACTATTTTGATCTCATGCGAAATAGAGCTTGTTCTGCAGTTTCCTGAATAAACGGCAGTCTTCTAGAGCGAGCAACACATGAAATTGTCTAAACCTTCGCCCAATATTACGCATCTTGGGACGTTCGTCAAAACCAATTCAGTGCATGTCATTGAGATTCTGGGGCTTAGTTCGCTGGATTTCGGTGTGCTGGATGCCGAGCATGCTCCGCTGGACCGATCAGCGCTCGACTTACTTATGCTTGCCGGCAGGGCGGCTAATTGGCCGTTGATCGTGCGCATTCCTGACACGGCTTCATCAACCATTCTTTCCGTGCTTGATATTGGAGCCGCTGGATTGCTCGTACCGCATGTAGATAGCGCGCAGCAGGCGCGCGCTGTGGTGGCGAAGGTTCGGTACCGTGGAGGGGAGCGCGGCTTTTCAAGCTCGCCGCGTGCCGCCCGTTACGGAACGCTTGGTATGAAAGAGTGCCTAAGTGCTGCCGAAGGAAGCTTGGTCGTGGCTCAGATAGAAAGTGAAACGGCAGTCGACTCAGTTGAAGATATATTGACCGTTGACGGCATTGATGGAATTTTCATAGGCAGGGCGGATCTTGCCTTGTCGTTCGGGCTTGATAACCTACACCACGCACGAGTCTCGCAAGCGACCGAGCATGCTATCAACAGTGCACGATCAGCAGGCAAGATTGCAGGTATCGCTGTTGGTAATGTTATCGAACGCGATGCATTTGCCGAGATGGGGGCTAACTGGATCGTAGTGGGATCGGATCAATCATTGCTGCGCCAGGCAGCTCAAGCTGCAGCGACGCCGTCCCGTGTCGTGTAATATGGTGATTGAACAGGGCCTTGAAAGTCGCGATAGTAACCGGTCTTGGAACCTCTGAAAATACTGCGTAATATCTTTAACCTGGAAGTTGCTTTGGGCACATCTCAATCCGTTCGCTCCGTCGCGCGAGCTATTGGCATATTACAGGCAATGAACCGTCAGGCCGTTTCGACTGTAGAGATGTTGTATGTCCAGACTGATCTCCCCAAACCAACAATCGTGCGTTTGCTGCGAACTCTCGAGGACCTGAAGCTAGTGCGCCATGCGCCACAGCATGGGGCCTATTATCTGACGTCAGAAGTTCGGTCGCTATCTGCGGGCTATCACAGCGAACCCAAAATTGTGGAGGCCGCCATGTCGCTGATGGACGCAATGACATTAAAGGTTAAATGGCCGATGGCGATCGCTGTTTTTGACGACAACGCTGTTGTGGTTCGGTACAGTACAATCCCGCTATCCCCGCTTGCGCTGCTGCATTCCTCCATCAATATGCGCCTGAGCTTGGCCAGCCGCGCTTTAGGGCGTGTATACCTGGCGTTTTGCGATAAAAGCGAACAGGAAATCATACTTGATGCGCTGGCTCTTTCGGTTGACCCCGAAGATGCACCAGCTCACGACCGGGTGGCGTTTCGCGAGTTACTGGACGATATACACCGTACGGGCTATGCAACAAGAAATCGGGCGGTTCGCCCGATGTCACAAACTATTGCGGTCCCTATAATAATTAGAAATCGGATTGTGGCGGCAGTAGGCCTTACTTTTTTTTCGTCGATACTGACCGAGAAGAAAGCGGTAGCTACTTATCTGCCTGGTCTGGAGGAACTTGCACGCAATGTTGGTATTCGCTGGCAGGAGTTGGATAATGCGGGGCAGAACGCTGCGCCTTCTTTTGCAGACATGGGCGTACGACGAAAAAAAAACGAGCAAATCCGCAACATGCGCATTCTACCGTCCGATCTATAACCCGGTTCATAATCGATTCCGGTTTCGGACTGCTGCATTGGAAGGTAAACCGCTCCTGGCATAGATCGGTGATCTGAACGAGTCCCAGGGGTTCGTCAACCCTAAGCTCGATTTCAAGCGAATAGAGCAATGTGATGCAAGAGCAGATGGTTGTGTTCGAACGGGTCTGCAAGGCGTTATAGCGCATAGCGTTTCTACTTCAAGCCGTGCCCATTTTGGCAGGGGGATTATTTTGCCAGAAAATGGGTTTCGGACTGCGTTTAAACAGCCAACTGGTTGCCGCATAACTTTTCGCTCTGCGGAAAGGCATGATTCTCTGTTCGACAAAATGTGCGGTGCGAGGCAAGATTGCCCTAATTCGATAAAAAGACACAAGCTGAAGAGCGAAGTGTTCGCTCTCGATATCAGAGAGGCAGAGTGATGCTGTCCAAACAGGATAAATGGAAGCATCATTTTCGGCTTGTTGCGGCAATTTTTCTTCTTGAATGTACTTATTGATCACATAAAAAAAGAGCCATCATGCATGTTAAAAAAATCATCTATTACTTTGCCAGCACCCTACTTGCCTGCATTAGCCTCTCGCTACCAGTTCATGCACAAGATATATATCCCACTAAGCAGATTCGCATGGTGATGTGTTGTGTTGGAGCAATTGATGCAGTAGCGCGAGCGATCGCCAATGAAATGTCCAAAGAACTCGGACAATCTGTCGTCGTGGAACCCAAACCGGGTGCTGGGGGCGGGATTGCGACCAATTATGTCGCCAAGTCTAAAAATGATGGTTACACGATCCTAGTAGGAACCAACGCGACTCATGCAGCGAATCAAAGCCTATATCTGGACCTTCCATACGATTACATCAAGGACTTTTCTCCCATTGGTGGGATCGGCGCAGGCGTCATGGTGCTGCTCGTGCCGGCAACCTCACCGATCCACTCTGTAGCGGAGCTTACTGCACGGGCAAAACGGGAGCCTGGGAAGCTTACTTATGGTTGGGCCGGGACAACTCCGCGTATTGCCATGGCACTCTACAGTCAACTCGCCCACATCCGGCTTATGGAGATTCCGTACAAAACTAACCCCCAGGCAACTACCGACCTCATTGGCGGGCAATTCGACACGATGTTTGCCGACTTGAATACATCTGCGCCATTGGTGAAAGCCGGTAAATTGCGGGCTCTCGCGGTCTCTGGCCCCAGGCGTGCGCAAGTGCTGCCAGACGTTCCTACCATGCAAGAGGCTGGGGTGGCTAACTATAGCTTGACTTGGTGGGTTGGGATGTGGGCCCCAGCGGGGACACCACGGTCGGCCGTGGGGCGCCTCAATGCTGCGCTCACCAAGGCAATTGCCTCCGAGCGACTTGCAAAATTGTTTCGCAACACTGGCGCCGATCCAATGCCAATGTCTCCCGACGACCTAATGAAGTTTCAGATCGCTGAAAACAAGAAGTGGGCAAAAATCGTCAAAAATGCTGGAATCACTCCTCAGTGAGGTGAAGATGTTTTTCGATCTTAGAAAGTCGACATTGATAAAACCTTCGATTCTCAACGCGATCGTGGCGCCACGCCCGATCGCGTGGGTAAGTTCATCAAGCGCGGGAGGCGGCGTCAATCTGGCTCCGTTTTCGTACTTCACTCTCCTCACCAATAGCCCTCCCACCGTGATTTTTTCTTGTGTGAATCCGACGGATCGACGGGAAAAGGACACTCTTCAAAACATACGAAGTTCTAAAGAGTATGTGATCAATATGGTCTCCAGGGATTTTCTCGAGGCCATGCATTCCACTTCAAGGCCAGCCCCGTATGGAACCAACGAGTTCGACATGATCAACCTCCGGTCAACGCACAGCGAAAATGTTAAAGCACCTCGCGTTGAGGGGACTCCAGCAGCCCTCGAATGCAAGTTACTTAAACTGGTCAGGATACGACCCGAGCACCACGATGATCTAGGTTGCACAGCAGTAATCGGTCGAATCGTTGGGCTCTATGTCGCGCGGCACTTGCTCGACAGTGATGGACGTTTTCGGTCGATTGAAGCGGGATTGGTAGCGAGACTTGGAGGAAACCTGTATTCGGAGCTCGGCGAAATTACGGAGCTCGCTTCGGTCGCGCGGAGCGAGTGAGCCTGTAAGCGCTAGTTTTTAAAATGCTGCGCCCGGTTTTGTTGTAAGGATGCGGAGAAAGTGCAACCTGCGTTAATTTCATCTCATTGACGCAGGTATCTTTTCGTCTTGGCCATTACCTCTCGGGCCCTAGTATCGACGCCCCTTCCCATAAGCCATTTTTAATCAAGCCGTGCGCTACATCTTTAAGCACGACGCGTGTTGCCAGGGCGGCGGGGGACAGTTCTTCGTCTGGCTGGCTGGTCAGGATGCTGCACCGGTGCAGCGACTTGTCGGCGATGGGAATCAATACGATATTTTCGTTATGAATGAACGAGGTCGCCGAACTGGGGTGTATGGTGGCTCCCATGCCGGCCTGCACCGCGCCTATGAGCGTATTGAGCCCGTCGATTTCCGCCACGACATTGGGCATGATGTTTTTCCGCTTGAAGGCATTCATGATGATGCTCACCAGGGTGTGGCGGCCGCTAGGCAGTATAAGGGGCAATTTGCCCAAATGCTCCAGGCGGGTGCTTTTGCCCTTGGGCATGCCGGACAGATTATTCATGCCGATGACAAAGAGATATTCCTTCAATAGCGGAGTGACACTCATCCGGTGATCCTCGCCCATATCGAATCGCATGGTCAAGTCCAGCCGTCTGGAGTCCAGCAGGGCTGTCAGATGCCCCGATAATCCTTCGACGATATGCAGATGTATTTTGGGATAGCGCTGTTGCATGGCTCTCAAGAGGGGAAGGGCCAGCATCAATGCCGTGGTGGGCGCCATTCCCACGCTGACTTTTCCGGACAGGCGTCCTGCCTGGGCCGCGCTGGATGCGATTTTTACCTGGCGCAGCACGGCCTGGGCGTGCTGCCAGAATTCGATTCCGGCTCCGGTCGGTACGACGCCTGTCGATAGGCGTTGAAGCAGGCGTGTGGAAAGCTCGCTTTCGAGGCGGCTGATTTGCTGGCTCAATGTCGAGGTCGTGACGTTCAGTTCAAGGGCCGCCCGGCCCATACTGCCCAGTTCTACTACTCGCACAAAATAATGCAGCTGTTTTAATTCCATAGGGAAGGAGGTCGATAGGTAATTTGGTATGGGCCGGCCGCCGGATAAGGCCGAAAAAGGGCGGTACGGCCATGGGTTTGTTCGCAGAAGGCCGGTACAAGCCTTTAATTTTATTAAACACCTCTTGTGTTTTGCTGTCTAGCGGAGTTCTCGATTCGCGCATAGAGTCATGGTCTGGCCAATATTTGTTTAGCGTTATGTGGCCTGTCCCAATTCTTATTGGGCAAGATCAGGCGGATATCCGAGGGTTCCATGGAAAATAACCAGTTGAAAATATCTTCAATGAAAGACAAGTGCTCGACCGAAGAATGGCAAATGCGCGTGGATCTGGCGGCATGCTATCGCCTGGTCGAGCTGTATGGCATGTCGGATATGGTGGCGAATCATATATCCGCGAGCGTACCGGGCGAAAAGAATGCGTTTCTGATCAATGCCTACGGCATGATGTACGAAGAAATCACAGCGTCCAGCCTGATCAAAGTGGATCTCAGCGGCAAAATACTGGCGAAACCCGACTTCGGCGAGCTTGACTACGGCATCAACAAGGCCGGCTACGTCATTCATAGCGCTATTCACGAGGCGCGGCACGATGTTGCATGCGTAATTCATATCCACAGCTGGCCGACCATGGCTGTTTCGGCTCTGGAATGCGGCCTTTTACCGATCAGCCAGACGGCGATGCGGTTTTTGAAGATCGGCTACCACAGCTATATGGGTGTGGTTCTGGATGAGGCCGAAAAGGAATCCCTGGTGAAGGATCTGGGGCAAAACGAAGCTCTGATCCTGAGAAATCATGGGGCTTTGACGGTAGGCAAAAGCATAGGCGAGGCATTCAACTGGCTGCACAGGCTCGAGTTGTCGTGCCGTGCCCAACTGGCGGCGATGGCTTGCAACACACCGCTGCGGCAGGTGGATCAAAAAACGCTGGAAGAAACGTGGAACAACTATCAGCCCGGGACGCGCCGCCCCTACGGATTGATGGAATGGCCGGCTTTGCTCAGAAAGCTGGACAGGCTGGACCCCTCTTACAAGACCTGAGCCTGAATGGCGGTTATGCAAGTCTTGCTTAAACAATATATCTCTGGAGACAACAATGTTTACTAACAAAGCAATAAAGCTATCGATTATTTCTTGTGCTGTGGCCGCATGCGGTTCGGCCTTCGCTGCTTATCCGGATAAAAACATAACGTTGATCGTGCCTTTTGCGCCTGGTGGCAACCTCGATATTACGGCGCGAGCTATCGCTCCGGCCCTGCAGAAGGCTTTGGGTGCCTCGGTTATCGTGGAAAACAAGCCGGGTGCGGGGGGGGCCATCGGTGCGGGATTCGTCTCGCGTTCGAACCCGGACGGCTACACATTGCTTGTGACAACGCCCAACGCCATAGCGGTAACACCGTATATGACCAAGACGCCTTATACGCTGGCGAATTTCCGGTCCTTGGGGCTGGTTGCGTCGACCCCTTTGATTATCGATGTCAATGGCAAAAGTAAATTTCAGACCATCCAGTCGCTTCTGAAATATGCGTGCGCCAATCCCGGCAAGGTCACTGTAGGCCATTCGGGTATCGGTACGACCAACTACATAGGCCTGATCCGCCTTGAGGACGCCTCGCATTGCAAGTTTTCAGCTATTCCCTACAAGGGATCGGGCCCGGCCCTGGTGGACTTGCTGGGCAATCAGATCGATGTGGTGGTCGATCAGCTCAGCAGCTCCGCTGGACAATTGCAGTCGGGTAACCTGAAAGCGCTGGCCGTCATGACTGCCCAGAAAGTGCCTTCGCTGCCCAATGTTCCGACCCTTGAAGAGTCGGGCGTGAAAGGCCTGGACGCATCTACCAGCACGGGCCTGCTCGTTCCCAAGGATACGCCCACCGAAGTTGTCGAGGTGCTGAACAAAGCCTTGCAGAAGGTTGCCCAGGACAAGTCCGTGCAGAACATCCTGGGGAAAGTGGGGAGTACCTCCATGTCGTCCACACCCGAGAAATTCATGGGCATGATCAATGACGAAAACAAAATTGCGGCCAAGCTGAGCGCCGAAGGCAAGTTACAGAAATAATAGTGGCGAGCAATCCGAAAATGTCGAATCCCTGTTGTCCTCCTCTTGATACGTTTCAAAAGGTCGGTTTTAATATTCCCGAGAATGCGTGCGATTCCCATGCACATATATTCGGCCCGTATGCACAATATCCGCTGGCCGATGAGCGCAGCTACACTCCCGCGGAAAATGATGCAGAGCGGTTTATATGGCACCTGAACCGGCTGGGTCTTCAGCGGGGTGTTCTTGTGACGGCCAGCGCCTGCGGCACCGACAACAGCTCGGTTCTGGATGCGCTCGGCAAATATCCCGACAGGTTAAGAGGCGTTGCCGTATGCGATCAGGGTATCGGCTTGCCGGTCTTGAAAGCATGGCGCGAAGCGGGCATCAGGGGCCTGAGATTCAATCTGTACAAGCTCAATGGCCAGGCGGTATACAAGAATGGAGTGGGTTTGCAGGCTTTGGAAGCCCTGGCGCCTTTGCTGCGCGACCTGGACATGCATGCGCAGATCTGGGTCCATGCCCCCGACTTGCCCGAGCTGGCTCCGCGCCTTGCGAAACTGAAGGTGCCATTGGTTGTGGACCATATGGGACGCATGAATGTCGCCCTGGGCATTGACAATCCCGGCTTTGGAAAGCTGTGCGCCATGCTGGCCGACGGTTCGGTCTGGACAAAAATTTCCGGAGCGGATCGGAACAGCAATAAAAAAGGCCATTACGACGATATCGACGCTTTTGCGGAAAGAATATTGAAGGCCAATCCGGATCATGTGGTGTGGGGCACAGACTGGCCTCATATCAATTATTTCAACGAGGCCGATGTACCCGACGATGGCGTATTGCTCAATACCTTGAGGCGCTGGGTTGCCGATGAACAAAGCCTGAAAAAGGTACTGGTCGATAATCCCGCGAATCTGTATGGGTTTGGGGCTTAGCCGACTTGCATTTCCGTTTCGGGGTAGCGGATCCGGCTGCGCGTTTGTGTCGCAATGCTGTACACCAGAGTAAGAGGCCCCAGGCGGCCGGCGTACATCAGCACAATAAGAATAGCCTGGCTGGCGGCCGATAGATGCGGAGTCAGGTCGCGGGTCAGGCCGACGGTGCTCAGGGCTGAAACCACTTCGAATACTATGCTCAGGAATGGCGCCTTGTCGAAGATGGAAATCAGGAAAACGCCGGCAAAGGCAAGCGCGGTGCTGATCAGCAGCAAAGCCAGGGATTTCTGGATGATTTCGGGAGAAATCGATCGTTTCAGCAGCACGATTTCCTTGCGGCGGAAAATATACGAATAAGCGGCCGCAAGCAGCACAACGAAGGTTCCCACCTTGATGCCGCTGGCCGTGCTGAGCGAGCCGCCGCCTATGAACATCAGCAATATCATGAGCAGGGTACTGGTGTCGGTCAGCTTGGCGATATCAAGACTGTTGAAACCGGCCGTGCGGGTCGTAACGCTCTGGAACCAGGCAGCCAGGGCCTGGCCCGAAAACGACAAATGCCCGAGCGTATCGGCGTTGTTCAATTCCAGCGCCCAGATGAGGACAAAGCCCACCAGATTGAGAACCAGCGTGGCAAGAATCATTACTTTTGTGTAGGGGCGCAGCTTGGACCAACTGCGCTTGGCGTTGATATCGCTCAAAACGGTAAAGCCGATTCCGCCGAGGATAATCAGTGCGGACATCGTGAGAATAACGATGGGGTCGGCGACGAAGCCCGCCATATTGGCCGAATAGAGTGAAAAACCGGCATTGTTGAATGCGGATACAGCGTGGAACAGGGCACTGTACAAGGCGGACACAAAACCCGATTCGGGCCACCATCGCAAGGTCAGGATGATGACACCGGCTATTTCGATGATGGCTGAAATTTTGAACACCGAATAGGCGGTTTGCCGGATTTTCGACACACTGGTCTGGTTGAAGGCTTCCAGCGCCAATGCCTGCTGCTTTATGCTGATTTTCTTGCCCAGGGTCAATGCCGCGACCACGGCCAGAGTGACAAAACCCAGGCCGCCGATCTGGATTAGCAGGGCAATGATGATTTGCCCGGTGTGAGTGAATGTGCTGCCGGGGTCGACAAGGTTCAGGCCGGTTACGGTTACAGCCGAGGTGGCCGTGAACAGGGCGGTGAAAAAACTGATGGGCTGGCGTGTGGAAACCGGCAGCCACAGCATGAAGGCCCCCAGCACAATTAAAATGAGAAAGCCGGCAGCCAGGACGATGGGCGGGCTTGCGTTGAACAGGCCGGTTTTCCGGATCCGTCTGTAAGTCTTGTAGCCGTGCAGGGGTTGCCAGTTGCGCATGAGCTTATTCCAGCCTGGGGGCGAGGGCTTTCAGTGCCTGCAGCTGGCCGGTCATGATCAGGGTATCTTTGGCTTCGAGCGCGAAGGTGGCGGCCGGATGGAACGTAATTTCAGCCCGCCGTTTCACGAGCAGGACATGGATGGGGTTTGAACCGCTTCCCAGGAAATGGCTTAGCGGCACGCCTTGCAAATGCTCGCTGGCCTCGATTTCAACGACGAACTCGCCATTGCCCAGCGAAATATAGTCGTTGACCATGGGGTAGCTGAGGGCCTGGGCAATGCGGATTCCCATTTCTTCTTCGGGATGCACGATACGTTCCACGCCCAGCTTGGCGAGAATCAGGTGCTGGGCATGCGAGGTGGCCTTGACCCAGATGGTCTTGATGCCCAGGCTTTTCAGATGCACGACGCAAAGCAGGCTGGCCTCGAGGTCTTCGCCGATGGCGACAAGTACGACATCGTAGTTTTCCAGGCCCAGCTCTTCCAGGGAGTGTTTGTCGGTGACATCGGCAATGACCGCGCGGGTGATCTGGTCTGCGAGTTTGTCGACGACCTTGTTATTGGCGTCCACGCCCAGCACGGAATGTCCGAGTTTTACCAGTTCGAGCGAGGTGGCCGAACCGAAGCGGCCCAGGCCGATAACGGCAAATTGTCCCATGGGCGGGTGTCCTTATGATGGGGATGGGAGGTCGGGTTATAAGTATATCCGCACATATCATAAGGATTTCAGGCAAACTAAGGGTTAACGTTA
This sequence comes from Paralcaligenes sp. KSB-10, assembly GCF_021266465.1. Taxonomy (NCBI): domain Bacteria; kingdom Pseudomonadati; phylum Pseudomonadota; class Betaproteobacteria; order Burkholderiales; family Alcaligenaceae; genus Paralcaligenes; species Paralcaligenes sp. KSB-10. The sequence goes on from NZ_CP089848.1 coordinate 402,828, forward strand.
GTTCAAGAGAGCCTTTTATATGCACAATCTGTTTGAGCCCCTCCAATTGGGCGCGGTCCATTTGAAAAACCGCATCGTCATGGCCCCTTTGACGCGCACTCGCGCAACGGAGGGCCGTGTTCCCAATGCCCTGATGCGTGAATACTATTGCCAGCGGGCGAGAGCCGGGTTGATCCTGACCGAGGCCACTTCCGTGTCGGCCCAGGGGGTCGGCTATCCGGATACGCCCGGGATCTGGTCTGAAGCCCAGGTTGCCGGCTGGCATGCCATCACTCAGGCCGTTCATGCCCGCGGCGGCAAGATTTTCCTGCAACTCTGGCATGTAGGCCGCGTGTCCGATCCCGAGCTTCTGGACGGCGGCTTGCCGGTAGCGCCCAGCGCCATTGCCCCTCAGGGCCACGTCAGCCTGTTGCGCCCGAAACGCGGGTATGTCACGCCGCGCGCTTTGGACACCGAGGAAATTCCCGGTATTGTGGCCGACTTTGCGCGCGGGGCGCGCAATGCCATGGCAGCCGGTTTTGATGGGGTCGAGATTCATGCGGCGAACGGCTATCTGATCGATCAGTTTTTACAGGATGGCGCCAACAGGCGCCAGGATCGATACGGCGGCTCCGTGGAAAATCGCGCGCGATTTCTGCTGGAGATCGTGGACGCCTGCATCGAGGTCTGGGGAGCCGACCGGGTAGGCGTGCATTTATCGCCTCGCGGCGGTGTGCATTCAACCTCCGACTCCAATCCGCCTGCGTTGTTCAATTATGTAGCCGAGCGGTTGGGTGGGCGCCATATTGCCTTTATCTTCATACGTGAGGCCGTGGGTGAGGACAGCCAGTTGGCAACACTCAAGCGCCTGTTTGCGGGTCCGGTCATAGCCAATGAGCAATTCGACCTGGATCGCGCGCAGCAGGCGCTCGACAGAGGCGATGCCGATGCGGTGGCCTTTGGGCGGATGTTTATCGCCAACCCCGACCTGGTGGCGCGCCTGGATGCCGGCGCGCTCCTGAACGAGGCAGATCCGGCCACGTTCTATGCAAACGGCCCCGAAGGGTATACCGATTATCCGAGCTTGGGTGAAGATCGGACGGCGCTGGTCGCTTGAGAAGAGAACGGGCGCTGCGTGCTTGTTGCCGCAGCGGTGGTGCTGTCAAACCAGTAATGTTTGGCGGATGCCCGCGTGTTCATGCATAATCACAAAGGCGTGTTCAACGAGGAGTGGCAGTGAGATCGTTTGTTCTTGGATTGGCGGTGACAGGATTGCTGTCGGGGTGCGCCGTAGGCATACAGCCGGGGGTATCGCCCAGTGTTTCGTATTCGGTGGCGCGCGACTACCAAACGGTCTACCAACGAGCGCGGGATCAGGCCGAGCAATGTCTGCGCGGCAAGAACCAGTTTGCTGTGCGGGCTTCTTTGAATCCCGATACTCGTTCCGGCGTGGTGGCTGTGCTCAATCCCTTGGGCAGCGACGCCGTGGCCCGCACCGAACTCAAAGCCATAGATGCGCAGCATACGCAGGTGACTCAGGCCATTTGGGGCCGCACTCCCTGGGATAAGGCCGCGCTCGACGCCATGCAGGAGTCGGTGCGCATGGATACCACGGTCTGTTTTGCCTACAAGTAAAATCGGCGCCGGATCGGGCTCGGACGCTTGGCGGCTCAGGCCAGCTTGGCCTTGACTTGGGCTGAAACGGCCGACATATCGGCGCGTCCGGCCAAGGCGGCTTTGAGCAGTGCCATGACTTTACCCATCGCGGGTGCGCCACTGATGCCTTGACGAGTAACCTCGTCGATGGCGGACTGGATTGCCGCGGCGACTTCCTCGGGCGCGGCAGCCTGTGGCAGGAATTCCTGCAGTACAAGCAGTTCGGCCTTCTCGTGCTCGGCCGTTTCCGTGCGTCCGGCCTGTTCGAAAGCGGCTATCGATTCGCGGCGCTGTTTGACCTGCTTTTCAATGATGGCAATTATTTCGCTGTCGTTCAGGTCGCGGCGTTCGTCGACTTCTTTTTGCTTGACGGCAGCCAGCAGAAAACGCAAGGTACCCAGGCGAGCGGCTTCTTTGGCACGCATGGCGGCTTTGACGGCTTCGGCTAGTTGAGGTTTGAGCGTATTGCTCATAGTTTGTCCTAAGTAAAAATTCATGCCCGTGCATGAAATGCAAAAACTGTGGCATTCATTTTAACGCGCATACGATAATTCGGTTTTTGCCGTTGCGATGGCCGCGGGCTGCGTGGGCGGGTTTTTGGCCATGCAAAGGCTCGTCAATGAAAATTCCGGCTCGGAATGCTTAGCTGGCCCAACAGCGAACTTAAATCCACCAGTCGGCTGGCGATGAGATGGCAGGTTCCCTGGTGGCGTTGCCAAATGCCATAGACGCCCAGCAAGCCGGCCTGGGTGAGTTCGGTGCGTTGGCGCTCGGCCAGATCGGGCCGCACAATGACGTTGACGGATCCCGTTTCGTCTTCGAGGCTGACAAAGACGATGCCTTTGGCGGTCTGGGGCCGCTGGCGCATGGTTACCATGCCGCAGGCGCGGGCCAGGCGGCGGTCGGGATAGTCCTTTAAAAGCGTGGCCGCGCTGACAAAATGCCGTGCCTGCAGAGCGGGCCGCAGAAAGTCCACAGGGTGTCGTCCAAGAGTAAGCCCCAGAGATCGATAGTCGGCCAGTGTGCTTTGTCCCTCGGTGGGTTCGGGCAGCTCGGGTAGATGGGTATCGGCAAGCGGGGCCGGGCGCAGCAGCCCCTTGAAAGGGCCATTCGCCGCGGCCCAATGCGCCAGGCGCCGATGTCCGCTCAGGGAGAGCAAGGCATCGGCCCCTGCCAGGGCATCCATGTCGTGCCGGCTCAGGGCGGCGCGCAGGGCGAGGTCGTGGGTGTCGGTAAACGCCCGCTGCCGGCGCGCGGACTCGATGCGCAAGCCGGCTTCTTTAGATAGGCCACGGATCAGATTGAAGCCCAGCCGTACCTGGGGGCGTACCGTATCGCCGCCGACTGGTGGGGGTAGGGCCGGAAATTCGAATGCGGCTTCCCACAAACTGGTGGCTATGTCCACGGGCAGGACTGCGACCTGATGATTGCGGGCATCCTGAACGAGTTGTCGCGAGGAATAAAAACCCATGGGCTGGGAGTTCAGCAGCGCCACCAGAAAGGCCTCGGGTTCGTGGCGTTTGAGCCAGGCGCTTATATAGGCCAGGATCGCAAAGCTGGCGGCATGGCTTTCCGGGAAACCGTATTCGCCAAAGCCTTCCAGCTGTTTGAATAGGCGTTCGGCAAAATCTTCCGCATAACCGTGCTTGCGCATGCCGTCGAGGAATTTTGTGCGAAATTTATCGACGCCGCCCTTGCGCTGCCAGGCCGCCATGGAACGGCGCAGCTCATCGGCTTCATCGTCGCTGAAACCGGCTCCCGTCTTGGCGATCTGCATGGCCTGCTCCTGGAATATGGGTACGCCCAGGGTGCGGGAAAGGATGTGCTCGAGGCCAGGAGGGCAGTCGTGTTTTTCGATTTTTTGCCGCCGGCGCAGATAAGGATGAACCATGCCGCCCTGTATGGGCCCCGGCCGCACAATGGCGACCTGCACGACCAGGTCGTAGAATTTTTCGGGCTTAAGGCGTGGAAGCATGCTCATTTGGGCGCGCGATTCGATCTGGAATACACCGATGGTGTCGGCGCGGCACATCATCTCGTAGGTGGGTTTGTCGGCACCCGGTATGGTCTGCATGGTCAGTGCCTGGGCGCGACACCAGCCGGTCAAGGCCAGGGCGCGTTTCAGGGCGGACAGCATGCCCAATGCCAGCACGTCGATTTTCAGCAGGTGCATGGCGTCGAGATCGTCTTTGTCCCATTGCACGACGCTGCGCTCGGGCATGGCCGCATTTTCAATGGGCACCAGACGCGTCAGCTTGCTGCGCGCAATCACGAAGCCGCCCGGGTGTTGCGATAAGTGGCGAGGAAAGCCCATGAGATCCTGCGCTAGTCCGGCCCACGACTTTGCAATGCGCGAGCCGGGGTCCAGGCCTTGCTCGGCGATTTTTCCAAGCAGCGCCTGTTTGCTGTCCCAGTGGTGAAAGGAATGCGCCACCCGGGCGACAAGATCCAGGTCCAGCCCCAGCGCCTTGCCCGTATCGCGCAAGACGCTGCGGGTTCGGTAGGTGGTGACCACGGCTGTGAGGGCCGCTCGCTGGCGCCCGTATTTGCGGTAAATGTATTGAATGATTTCTTCGCGGCGCCGGTGCTCGAAATCGACATCGATGTCGGGCGGTTCGTTGCGCGTGCGGCTGATGAAGCGGGCAAAAAGTGAATTGCCGTTTTCGGGATTGACCTCGGTGATTCCCAGGCAATAGCATACGGCCGAATTGGCCGCCGAACCGCGGCCTTGGCAGAGTATGCCCTGTTGCTGGGCATGGAGCACGATATCGTATACGGTTAAAAAATAAGGCTCGTAGTCCAATTCCGAGATAAGCCCCAATTCCTCTTCCAACTGAGCTTTGACGGCGTCGCTTGGCCCTTGGGGGTAGCGTCTTTGTGCGCCGGCATAGGTTTCCTGGCGCAGATAGGTTTTGACGGTATGCCCTTCAGGAACGATTTCGATGGGGTATTCGTATTTGATATCGTCCAGGGAAAAAGTGCACCGGCGGCTAATTTCAAGAGTTTCCAACAATGCGCTTTCCGGATATAGCGCCGCCAGGCGCCGGATGCTGCGCATATGGTGCTCGGCATTGGCTTGCAGTGCATAGCCGCATTCCTGGATGGGGCGCTTCAGGCGTATGGCTGCCAAAGTGTCGTGCAAAGGTTGGAGCGATCGGGCGTGCATCTCGACGCCGCCGGTGGCGACCAGCGGAATACCGAGCCTGGAGGTCAGCGTTTGCAGTTTTGTCGTGGGCCGAATGTCTTTGTTTTGATAGTGCCGGCCAAGCCCGAGCCAGATCCGGCCCTTGAAAGCCTTAAGCAGGGATTCGAGCTGAGGCAGCCAGGTTTCAGTCTGATCTGGATTGCCAGGTTTGAAAAGAATGAGGCAGTCGGGCAGGTTTTCAAGATGTTCCCAGCCGGCTTGGGGCTTGAGAAAGTCGTCCAGGCTCAAACGATATTGACCCTTGACGCTGCCTGCGCGAGCCAGCGTGATGAGCTCGGACAAATTGCCGTAGCCGTTGCGGTTGCATGCCAGCACGATGATCTCGGCCGGGCATTGTTCGGGAACGAAGCGGCTGCCGATAATCAGTTTGAGGTTTTGCCGCTTGGCTTCGCCGTGCGCCCGCACAACGCCGGCCAGCGAACATTCGTCGGCCAGGGCCAGTGCCTGATAGTGGAGTTTTGCTGCGTGTTCCACGAGTTGTTCCGGATGCGAGGCGCCTTTCAGGAAAGTGAAATTCGAAAGACAATCCAGTTCGGCGTATGGAGGGATCAGGTTTTTTTGCATACAGGCCAGGCCCTGGGAAAATCAGGCAAAAAAGCCTTGCAAAAACCAGCCGGGTGAGCGGCGATCCTGGTAGATCCAGTAGCGGGCGGCGCCGGCATCCTGGGCAATGAAATAGTCGCGTAACTCCTGGCCGGGTTCGTCCCACCAGCCGGTTTCGATGCGTTCAGGGCCCTGGACCAGGCGCAGGCTTGCCCCCTTGTAAACGGGATGATTGTTGCGGGTTTCCAGCGCGAGCGGTTCAGGCAATAGCCAGAATGGCCTGGCACAGTCGGGGAGTTGCGGCGGCATGCCGCTTGATAATGTGCCGGCTTTGCCGGAAAGCGCGTGTTCGGCCCGGTTTGCTGGTGCGTGGGATGATGGCCCGGGGACGGATTCCCAGCGATTGGCCCGCTCAGGCCGATAATCGGCCAGGGGATGGGCGTGCAGAACATTTTCCGCGCCCAGGCGTGCGCGCAATATATCGAACAAACGGCGTTCCTGGCTGGGCCATTGGGCGGGTTCGATAAACAGGCTCTGGCTCAGGCCTTGCCTGGCCTCGATGGCGGCAACCTCCAGTTCGATGGCGATGACCGGGGCGGGCAGGCTGAGGGACCGCAACTGTTCGCCCAGGACGATTTCAAAATGGCCAGGCTGCCACGCCGGTTCCGACAGTTTGAGATTCACAAGGGTGGGTGGCCGCGCATGGCGGCCTTTTTCATGATGCAGGCCGAAACAAAGCGTTGTGACGGTGCCATGTTTGGCTTGCAGCCAGCCGCAAAGCTGTTCGATGAGCCGGGTAGCCGCGTGAAACACTGCCGGGGTGTATTCGATGCGCTCGAGCAGGTCGTGGCGTTGTGAAAAACGATCGGGCGCTTCGAACCAGTTGAAGTAGTCGTCGACTGCACCGTAGGCGGCGTCCAGCGTCTGGACCAGGGCCGGTTCGCTGCGTTGTTGCAGGCCTTTGCGCGGCAACTGGCGCAATTGCCCGAGCGTTTGGCAGCCTATGCCTTGCAGCCATTCGGCATAGGTTTGCGTTGCCGGCAATAAACCGGCGGGCAGCGGGTCGAGCAGACGTTGCAGCGAGACATGCCGCAGCACACGTCGACGCCTGGAATGGGTTTGCCGGGCCAGCAGGCAGGCGCCGCGTGCAGTGGGCGCCATGCCCAGGCAGGCGTGGGTTTCCAATGCATGCAGGGTACTGGCCAGCCGCCGCCACAAAGCGCGCGGCCCGTTGAACAGCCGCAGGCTGGCGCTGACATCGAGCACCAGGGTGTGGGGGTCGAAAAATGCCAGGCAGGGGGTGTATTGCAATAAGCTCAGTGCAATCTGCTGCAAATAATGCTGTTCCGCCCGAGGGTCGTCGTTGCGCAAGACAATGCGCGGTGCCAACCCCAGCACGCTGCTGCGGCGCATGCCAACTCGCACCCCCAGCGCTTGTGCGGCTGAAGTGCAGGCCCAGACCTTTTCCTGGCGCAAGACCGCGGCCAGTGGCGTATTAATTGGCCAATGGGGAAAAAGCGCGTCGAGGCTGTGCGTGGGCAGGTAGATACTGATCCAGAGGTGCATGAGACGCGGGAACGGCTATTTGGGAATGCGTGGGGTAAAGAGGGATGAGGACGGGAATTGGACAGAGAGGCCCGCGACGCTTGAGTATGGAGACGACAAGACCTTGGCGGCTGGGTGCGAGGCCCAGGCGCAAGGGCGAAGCGCTGGCCTGCAGCGCAGCGACGGGCGGGCGGAACATAAGGAACAGGGCGTCGCTTTGCTGGGCAAGCAGTTGCAGGCGGCGCAGTGCCTGGGGACGGATATGGGTCGTCCAGCACAACAAGGCGGAGCAAGCCTGGTATTTGAGTATTTGCTCGGCTGACCACAAGCAGTCGGGCATGCTGCTGGCTTTGACCCATACCGGGCGATGCCCGCCGAGTTGCCAATTGAACCAACAGTGAAAATAAGGCATGTAGGGGGGGCTTACCAAGACTATGCAGCGCTCGCGGTCGAGGAGTTCAAGCGCAGGGCGCAACAGCTGCATTTCACCGATGCCGGGTCGCGCTGGCATGAGCTCGATTAATGTGCCGGTGGGCCAACCCTGGTTGGGGAGTTCGCGATCGAGACTATCAAACCCGGTAGGCACCGTTGTTTGACGGGCCTGGGCCAGTTGGGACCCACGCCATAGTGCCGGGTGGATGCGTTCGGGATGCGCCAGGGCGGGAGATCGGATAGTGTTCATGTTGGTGCGCTGCGGATTATTTCGTAATTTTACTGTATAAATATACAGTATCAATGATAGCCACAACGAGGCCGCAGCGCCACAGGTTTCTGCTTTTTCTCGCAAAGCCTTGTTATTCATCGAAGCCGGAGGTATAGTGCGCGAGTCTTTTTTACAGGAGCTCCCTCGTGGATAGTGATTCGAGTAGTAGTCGATCTTGCATCGGCAGCTAACGACGAGGTTTTCATAAGCTCTTCCGCCGCTGCCTTTGTTACAGGCGAATAGCGGCATCGATGGGCCATTCGGCCCCGTTGATTTCTTCTTTTCCCTTCTTGTTTGCCGCGATGCGTTCGTGGACGATGTCTTGCCGTGCCTGGTTTTCAAGGCCTGCAATGCGTGTTTATCGTCCTGAACGATTGCGGAGTTGTTGAATCTGGAATTCCGGCAAGCATTCGTCTTGGCCGGTAGGGAAGAACCATGCATTTCAATTCCATTAAATTGCGCCTCCTGGCGTTTGTAAACAAGGGCCTGCCGGCCCGTCAGTTCCGTCGTCGGGCTTTTCTGGACCTGTTGCGCGGCTCCGCCGTCGGCCAGAAGGTATCCGACCGCTTGTCCGGCTATCTGCTTGAAGTATCGCAAGCCGTGCCCGATGCCGTGCTGCGGGACCTGGCCTCGCATAACGACGGATTGAGCGAGGCTGAGGCCGATGCCAAACGCGAAGCCATCGGCCCCAACGAAATTGCCCATGAGAAACCCATGCCATGGTGGGTGCATTTATGGCTGTGCTATCGCAACCCGTTCAATCTGCTCTTGACGGTTCTGGCCTTGATTTCCTATCTGACCGAGGATTTGAAAGCGGCAACAGTCATAGGCACCATGGTGGTCGTCTCGACTCTGCTGCGTTTTGTGCAGGAAAAGCGCTCCAACGGGGCGGCCGAGAAACTCAAGCAGATGGTCAGCAATACCGCTACGGTGCTGCGCCGCGATCCGGCTCAAACCGCGGCTTTCGAGGCCGAACAGTTCTTTGGAATACGCCTGCATCCGCGCAACCCGCGCAAGGCCGAAGTGCCTATCAGCTTGCTGGTCCCGGGCGATATCATTTTGCTTTCGGCCGGCGATATGGTGCCTGCCGATTTGCGTGTGCTTGGTGCCAAGGACTTGTTTATCAGCCAGGCGGCCCTGACTGGCGAATCCTTGCCGGTCGAGAAATTTGCCCAGCAAAGCGATGCGTCGGTGACGAATCCGCTCGAGCTGGAAAATTTATGCTTCATGGGCAGCAACGTCATAAGCGGCTCGGCCATAGCCGTAGTCGTGGGGACTGCCAATCAAACCTACTTCGGCGCATTGGCCGAACGGGTGACTGCGGCCGACCAGACTCCTACGCAGTTTCAAGCCGGAGTGAACAAAGTCAGCTGGCTGCTGATCCGTTTCATGTCGATCATGGCCCCGCTGGTTTTGCTTCTGAACGGATTCACCAAGGGAGACTGGGTCGAGGCGGCGCTCTTCGCCTTGTCGATTGCCGTAGGATTGACGCCGGAAATGCTGCCGATGATCGTCACGTCCACGCTGGCTAAAGGCGCCGTGGCTTTGTCGCGCAAAAAGGTGATTGTGAAGCGTCTGGAAGCGATCCAGAACTTCGGCGCCATGGACATACTGTGCACGGATAAAACCGGCACGCTGACCCAGGACCGGATCGTGCTGGAGCGCCATACCGATATCTTTGGCCACGCCGACGATCATGTGCTGGAGATGGCGTACTTGAACAGCTACTATCAAACCGGGCTTAAAAACCTGTTGGATGTGGCTGTGCTGGAGCATGCCGAATTGCGCCAGGAGCTGAATCTGGCCCACAATTTCCGCAAGGTCGATGAAATCCCGTTCGACTTCGTCCGGCGCCGCATGTCGGTAGTGGTCAGCGAGCGAGAAGACCACCATGAGCTTATCTGCAAAGGAGCTCTGGAAGAAGTGCTTGCAGCCTGCACACGGGTTCGCAATGGAAGTGAGACAGAGCCGCTGAGCCTGGAGTGGCTGGAAAACATACGCCAGATCACGACGCGGCTGAACCAGGAAGGGCTGCGTGTGGTGGCCGTGGCCGGCAAAGACTTGCCGCCGACACGCGCGGCTTATGGCGTGGCCGATGAAGCCGACCTGACCCTGATCGGCTATATGGCTTTTCTGGACCCTCCCAAAGAAACTACGCGGCCGGCCTTGCAGGCTCTGAAAGCCAGCGGCATCGAGGTCAAAGTCCTGACCGGCGACAATGAGCTGGTTACGCTCAAGGTGTGTAAAGAGGTGGATCTGGATATCAAAGGCGTGCTGCTGGGCGGCGCGATTGACGACCTGAGCGACGCCCAATTGATGCAGGCCGCGGCAAAAACAACGGTGTTTGCCAAGCTTTCTCCGGCGCAAAAAGAACGGATTGTGCGAGTCTTGCGCAGCCAGGGCCATGTAGTGGGATTCATGGGCGATGGCATCAATGACGCAACGGCATTGCGTGCGGCAGATATCGGTATTTCGGTGGATTCGGCCGTGGATATTGCCAAAGAGGCGGCCGATATTATTCTGCTTGAAAAGAGCCTGATGGTGCTTGAGCAGGGCGTGATCGAAGGCCGCAAGACCTTTGCCAATATGTTGAAATACATCAAAATGACGGCGAGCTCGAATTTTGGCAATGTGTTTTCGGTGTTGGTGGCCAGCGCATTCATTCCATTTCTGCCCATGTTGCCGATTCATTTGCTGGTGCAAAACTTGCTGTACGATATTTCGCAGATCGTTATTCCCTTCGATAATGTCGATGACGAACTCTTGTCCAAGCCCCAGAAATGGAATCCCGAGAGCCTGGGCCGTTTCATGGTGTTTTTTGGCCCCATCAGCTCAATATTCGACATTGCAACGTTTGTCCTGATGTGGTTCGTTTTTGCGGCAAACTCGCCCGAGCATCAGACCTTGTTCCAGTCCGGCTGGTTTGTCGAAGGCTTGCTGTCGCAGACCCTGGTGGTGCACATGATACGCACGCGCAAGCTTCCGTTTTTCCAGAGCAGGGCATCATGGCCACTGCTGCTGATGACCGCCCTGATCGTCGCCGCGGGGGTCTACCTGCCCATGGGGCCATTGGCCGACTATTTCAAACTGCAGGCGCTCCCCTTGAGCTATTTTCCCTGGATGCTGGCTATTTTGCTGGGCTATGTGTGTCTGATACAGTTGATGAAGGGGCTTTACGATCGCCGCTATGGCTGGCAATAATAGGGTCAGTGCACCGCAGGCAGGTTGCCGGCGGCGTTTTTACCTGCTTGATGATGGCTGGCCTGGGATGTGTGCCATCAGGCCGAAATATGTATTTCCAATGCGATAACCATGTCTATATTGAAATCAGATACCCCGGATCCGCTGGTTTTTTCGCCCGATCAAGGCAAGCCGCAGCAGCTGTTCGTGCTTCTGCATGGAGAATCGGCCAGTCCTGAGCAATTGCTGCCTTTGGCGCAAGCGATCAAGCAGGCCTTCCCCAATGCTCTGGTCGTGATCCCTTATGGCATCGAAGCTATGCAGGCCGGCCAATATCAATGGCTCAAGCCGGACGATCCGGGTAAAAGCAACGATGCAGCGCATGTGGCGCAGGCCTTGCCTGCTTTGATTGCTCAAATTCAACAGCTTCAGGCCCGCCATGGCTTATCGGGCGAGCAGACCGCGCTGGCAGGTTTTTCCCAAGGAGCGACCCTGGCGCTCGAAGCCTGCATGGCGCAACCCGATCTGGCGGGACGCGTGCTGGCATTTTCCGGATGCTACGCGAGCCCGCCCGCGGCCGCTCCCAGAGCCACGACGCTGCATTTTCTGCATGGCGCGGACGATACCCTGGTGCCGGTGGGCCAGATCCGGAGTACGCACGCGCGGCTGGCGGAACTGCGTGGCGACGCTACCCTGGATATCGCGTCGACCGTTGGGCATGAATTGCATCCGGCCCTGATTCATCAGGCCTTGCACAGGCTGCAGACCTGCGTTCCGTTACGCAGTTGGGAAGCCGCGCTAGGAGACCTCAATACCGAGAATGAAGATGAAGACGGTGAAGAGGGCGGCGGCGATGGCAGCGATCCGGGCAAGGATTGGGCTGGAAACCGGACTTTGCATTGATTCCCGGATTCACGAGCAGCCGCGCGGTGCCCGCACGATTCCCACATAGTCGCGTCAGCCCATAAGCATGCAAAAGCCATCTGCAATCGTCCAAAAAACCTCAACGCAAGCGGGGGTGGCGGCCCAGGCGGGGTGGGGCGAGCGTTGAGTCCGCCGCGGCCGGCGCCTGGATCGGGATGCAAGGGAGCGGTTGTCTGAGCGTCAAGGGTGTCCACAGCCCGGGGGGCTGTGGACGACGCGAGTTCCGCGACCGCCCGATCCAGGCGCTGGCCGCGGGCAGTCCTGGCACAGCCAGGACCGGACGATGCGAGCCCCACCCCGCCTGGGCCGCCACCCCCGCGTCTTAAGAACGCTAAAGAACACAAATGACGGATGGCCGTTAAGAGCCAGCGAAGGCCAAGGCTATTTCCATTCGAACATAAGGCGAACCGTTCCGCTACCGCCGATTTCCGCCGTGCGCGACTGCGTGTTGCCATTGTAGGTCGCGAAGATCTTGTATTTGCCCGCCGGTAACCGTGCCAGAAAATAAGGGCCATCTGACGCAACATTCAATACATCGGTGTCCTGACTATCGCGTATCACCACCTGCACGTCGGACACATACGCCGCCGTGCCATCCAGGCTGCTGGCAAAAGTCAGCGCCAGAGGAAACTGCGACATGGCGGCCTTGAAGGCGGTCGACTCGTCAATTCCAATTCCGCCGCTGACATAATCGACCGACCCAAGGTGCTGCAAAGGGGGTAGTTCGGCGCGAGCCTGGCCATAGGCCAGCATACCCAGCAGAAAAACGGCGGCAAGCATGAGCCGCGATATGAGTGGCAGTGTGGATTTCGAGGCGGGTAGGCGCAAGGCATTCATAGCGTTCTCCAGATTGAATACATCAGCCTTATTCTATTCCTCTATTCCGTATTGAAAGCATCAGGCCGAGGCGGGTCCATTTCGATCATAAAAGGCCAGTCGTGGCGTTCCGTGGCAATGCCGGCGGGGTCATATGTAATTTCACTCAGTATCGCGCGCCCGCTTGCATGAACGGCAATAACAGTGGAGCAGCGCGTCCCATAGCCAGGACTGACAATAAAAGGGCTGCTGAGCAAGCGCTCCCGATCGAGCGGGATGCCTGTGTCCGGCAAAACATGGTCGTCCGCCCTGGTATCGTCCTTGAGCATCTCAAAAACCGGAGTCAATGATTTTTCCAGGTCGTTCAGAGGAAATCCATCAAGCGCCCGGCGCAAGCGTTCGGCCTTGGGCCAAGGTGTATCCAGCAGATGATTGGAGACCACATATCGGCCTTCGCGCATTGGATAGGCCTGATTGCGGGGATCCCGGTTGCCGACGTAGTACGCCCCGGCCAGGTCTCCCACAATAAGATTGAAGCCGTTATAGGCCGCACCCGCATCCGAGACGCCTTGCGCATACTGTCGCGCGGACACAGGCTGAGTCAGGTAGCGGCTGACCAACTCGCCCCGCGATGGGGCATTGCCGATCATGTGCGCGGGGTCGCGGTAGTTCGTGAGCAGGGCGAATCGCCCCTGGCGCGTAACACCCAGCCAGGTGCCTTGAGCCTGGCAGTCGATTCCGGCAATAACATCAGGCCTATCCGGCCACGGCGCAGCCGCCAGGCTCGGTCGATCGTGGAATTCGTCCCGATTGGCCGCTATCAGCAAAGGCCAGTCGGCATGGGCACGGATTGCAAGGTAGGCAATGCACATAAAATCATGATGCTCACGAGGAGGAATTCCCCCTTGCCTTTATAGCATGGCTATATTGGTTTCCCGCTCGACCAGGTTGCGGATGCGCATGGCGTCTCCAATGCGGGAATAGCGGCCGGTGGAGTTCAGCAAAATAATCGCCACTTCGCGGCGATCGATACGCGTCAGCATCACCAGGCATTCCCCGGATTCATTGATGAAGCCCGTCTTGGAAATCTGGATGTTCCAGTTGGGATTGCGAACCAGCCCGTTTGTATTGTTGTAAATCAGGCGTCGGCCGTGCGCGACAGCCACTTCATAATGATCGTCGGTTGTGTAGCGATGAATCAGCGGCTGCTTGCTGGCAGCCACCAACAGCTTGACCAGGTCGCGTGGTGTGGATACGTTGTCGCTCGACAGCCCTGTGGGTTCGATGAAGTGCGTTTTGCGCATGCCCATGGCGCGCGCCTTGTCGTTCATGGCGCGGACAAAAGCGGGGATGCCTCCCGGGTAATTGCGCGCCAGGGCATGGGCGGCGCGATTTTCGGACGACATCAATGCCAGGTGCAGCATGTCGGCCCGGCTGAGTGTGGAGCCGACCGTCAGGCGTGAGCGGGAATGGCGCAGGTGATCGACATCGTCTTCGGTGATGGTCAGCATATCGCTCATGGACTGCCCCGATTCCGAGACGATGAGGGCCGTCATGAGTTTGGAGATCGAAGCGATGGGACGGACCTCGTCGCTGTTCTTGTCGTAGAGCACCGTGGAATTTTCCAGATCCTGCACATAGGCCACTTCCGATCTGAGCGCGGCGTGCGGCGTCAGCGGTTCGAGGCCTCTTTGAGATCTGTGTGTGATTGCATCGTGGTTTTCTTCCTGAAACGCAACACGCCGGGTGTGCGCTGCACTGGCAATATGATGCCGGGTGCGCAGGCTGGCTCGATGGGTAATGCGGGCCTTGTGGGCCGAGGCGTGGCGTTTGGAACTGGTTTTTACATGCGCCTTGCTTTTTTTGGCGGATGTTTTCTTGCTGGAATGATGCGCGGAAGTTTTCTTCGCCGAAACGTGATGTTTGCTGTTTTGTACCGTGGTATGCGTGCTGCCGTACGCGTCTGCGCTAAGGCTGAAATTGAAGACAAGTGCTAGTAATGGCAGTAAAGCCAATAAAGACGTTCGATTCCAGATTTGTCGCATAGTCGGGTACACAGTACGTTGAGGGTATTATTTTTTGGCTGAGGCAAATAATATCAGAAATGAAAAAAAATACCAATAATATTAGTTAGTTACACAGTCTTTTTAAGTTATTTTTTAAGTTAGCCTTAAAAGCTTATGATAAATGACCATATTTACTGTTTAAAAATACAGTATATTGAGTTGGGCAGTGGGTTTTGAGAGATCATACGGCTACGTAGATTATTGTCAATTTCATAGCTTGGTCGGGCCGGTTTGTTTATAGGACGTTTTCAATGGCGTTTGCCCCAGGTTTGCATTGACTGTTTGCCTCAAGTGCTCAAGGTACAGGCCTTCCTTTTGTTCAAGGTGCGCAGCCCAGGCTTCTGGGTCGACGTTGTCGATGCCGATGTGCCAACCATACAAGTGAATGCCTTCCGCATAGAGGCAGCCATGACGGCGGGCCATGGCTGCTTCATCAACGTTCGGATTCCGTTCCGGTAGCGGAACTCCATTACCGGAGCAGTCCGCCAGCAGCGTGAGAACCGGCCGTCCAAAATACTCGGCGATGCGCTGACGCGATTGTTCCAGCTTCCGAAAATAAGCCTCGTCAACGGTTTCTCCGGGCAATCGTATTTTTACGGCAAGGTGATTTTTACTTAGCTCCACCAAAAGCAAATTATTCTCCAGCCAGTCCGGCTGTACGAAAGCCCCTTTGCGTCTGAACAACTCCGCGACGGCAGTATAAACTCCACGGCCTTCACCCCCGAGCAGTTGTTTGAAGAATTCGTATTGGTCAATGTCGGCCTGCAAGAGATCTATTTTTTTTTGCAGTCCATCCATCTGGCGAAAATAATCCGCTCGTTGCGCATATAGCGTTTCCTCGGCGGCCGAGCGATAGCTGCCTAGCCAGCTTGCGTTGCCGGCATTGGCGGTATGGCCTAGCCGATCTATGCTCTCTTGCAAGGCAGAGAAGAACTGGACAGCCATTTCCGGTTGCTCCAGCGTTTTGTGCGCCAGTGCGGGCAGGATCATGATCCGTCCAGGGATCGGATTGCAGTAGACGGCCAAAGTTTGCCTTGCGTTATTTTGCAGGATGGGAATGCCGGAGTAGGAATCAAGCGTCGCGGTCGGCCTGAGCATATGGCCAATCCGCCGAAAAAGAGTGTGGAAAGGGTCGCCCGCGTGGCAAATTGATTCGCCGCCATCATATGCCCGCGTTGCCACGCGCAGTGGCAGCAATGGTTCGTATATGTC
This sequence comes from Paralcaligenes sp. KSB-10, assembly GCF_021266465.1. Taxonomy (NCBI): domain Bacteria; kingdom Pseudomonadati; phylum Pseudomonadota; class Betaproteobacteria; order Burkholderiales; family Alcaligenaceae; genus Paralcaligenes; species Paralcaligenes sp. KSB-10. The sequence goes on from NZ_CP089848.1 coordinate 418,657, forward strand.
GTAGGGCATGATTTCCTGAAGCGTGTGTACGCCGACTGTTTTTGGCGGGCAGCTCAACACGACCACAGAGCCGCCTCTGGCCAGCAGGCTATCGAGTTCTTTGCGCCAATAACGCGACATCGCCAATAAGGATTCGGAGCCTCTTACGCTGAGCACAGCGGGATCGATCTGTTCGATTTGATCTTTCATTTGCGGCAGCAGCGCACCGGGATTCCAAACGATCGTATCGATGTTGTCGAGGGGCGCAGGCCGGGTGAAGGCAAACTGCGCAAAAGAGAAACCCTTTGTGTCGGAGACGGGTAGGTCAAGAGTTGCAATGTTCATTATCAATCCTGCTTGACGGCCAATCCAATATATCATAAAGTCTAGCTAACTAGACAATTCTAACAGAGAGATATCAATATGTTGAGCCGCGTTGGAAAGCATATAAATTCTCATAAGGTCTCTTATGCGTAATGCGGCAATTTCGCTCGACCGCAATTCGCCTCTCCCTCTTTATGAGCAGATCAAGCGCAGAGTGTTGTCGATGATCCTGGGGTGGCAGCAAGACAGCGAGCGGTTCCATACAGATCAAGAGCTCAGCGAACAATTCGGAGTAAGCCGCATGACCGTGCGGCAGGCTGTACAGGATCTCGTTAAAGAGGGATATCTGCGGCGTGTGCGGGGTTCGGGCACTTTTGTTTGTGCTCCGAAAGTCGATGAACGGTTCAGCACGGCCATGGATTTTATCGATCAGTGGGCTACTCGAGGGCGTGCCCTCGAGCTGCGGGTTCTGCATTGCGCGATCGAGCCTTGCGATGCCCGTGCGGCCCAGCAACTCGATATCAAAACCGGGGATCCTGTATGGAGCATACTTAGGCTGAGAACGGTAAAGCATGTGCCGATATCAATCGATTATCGATATATTCCGGTATGCGTAATCAAGACAATAAATGCCAAACAGGTCGCTGCCGGCTCCTTGCTGGATCTGGTCGGCCAGTATGTGGACCTGTCGTACGGGGAACTTAAGGTTGAGGCGGAGTCCGTTCAGCCTGAACATGCCGACTACCTTGGCTTGATGCCGGATGACCCCATCTTGACGCGTCATCTGGTGTATTACGACTTGAACGACAGGCCTGTAATGTCCGGCATCTCGCATTACCGAGCGGATCAGGTGCGTTATTCGATACGCGTCCCGTTGAAAAAAGAGCGTCAGGCGAATGCTTCGGTCATAGACGCCCTGGAATTCCGCAGCCATCCTGAAATGCGCAAATCACAATTAAAACGTCGTTGAAACGGAGTCGATCCGACCATTGTTGCAGCATCATTCCATCAAAATAATTAGGAGCAGACAAATGAGTTATATCAAGAAAGCATTAATAACTTCTCTATCTACCTGCATTATGTCGTCCGTGGGAGTGTTGGGTTTTGGGCTGCAGGCTCACGCGGATGACGCCGTGCACATAGGGTCCATCTTGTCGGTAACCGGGCCCGCCGCGTTTCTGGGCGAAGACATGAAGGCAGGCATGGAAATGGCTATCGACGACATCAATTCGTCCGGAGGCATAGACGGGAAAAAGGTCAAATGGACTTTCTACGACGCGGAAAGCCAAACGGCCAAGGCGATCAATGAAACCAAACGCCTTTTGTCACAGGACAAAGTGGATATCATCGTTGGTGGCGGCAATATGAGCGGTATTGCCATGGCCATGGCTCCCATGACCGAAAGAGCCGGCATGCCATTTATTTCCACCGAAGGAAGCATGCAGATCGTCAATCCGGTCAAGGAGCGCCAGCATACTTTTAAAAGCACTGTGGATGACGATCAGGTCATCGGCCGGGTGCTCGATTATTTTTCAAAAAAAGGCATCAAGAAAGTTGCCTTGCTGGCAGATAGCAGCGGGTTCGGTCAGAGCGCAGTCGAACAAACAAAAAAACTTGCCGCGAAACGCGGGTTCGAGTTCATGTATGAATCATTCAACCCTTCGGATACAGACTTGATGCCTCAATTGAGCGCTATCAAGAAAGCCGGCGTGCAGGCTATTATTTGCTGGACCGTGACTCCGACAGGGGTGGTTTTCATCAAACAGGCGAAGCAGCTGGGTTTGGATAAGCTGACTCTGGTGCACAGCTACGGGTTTGTGGATCAACGCTATATGAAGCTGGCCGGCGATGCGGTCGAAAACCTTCTGCTGGTCAGTGTCAAGTTTCCGGTGGGCCAGGATTTGCCCGATGCCGATCCCATCAAGGCCCGGATTCTCGATTTAAGCAACCGTTTCGAGAAAAAATACAAACGCAAGCCAAATCAATATGTGGCGCAAACCTATGACGCCATCATGCTGGCAAAAATGGCTATTGAAAAAGCCGGCCACGACAAGCAAAAAATCAGCGAGGCATTATCTCAAATCCGAGGCTACAAGGGTGTCAGCGGCGTTTACAATTTTTCCGCCGACAAGCATTCCGGGCTGTCCAAAAGCGACATTGTGATGCTCGACTACAAGGGCGGCCAGTTTCACTTGGCCGACTACTGATATAGCGCATTCAATTAAAACCTGTCATTGGAGCAAATCTATTTCGGAGTGTTTTCATGAGTACAGTCATCGAGCATCCTCGTACCATTCTGGACGAGATGAAAAACCAGTTTCCGTTGGATTTGGACACCCATATACCCAAGATACGCGAGTTGTATCACCTGGCTACGGCGAAACAATGGAATCCACGAACCGATATTGATTGGGACGCTTTTGATCCCACTCTGTATACCGATGAGCAGCGCTACGCCGGTCGTCAGTACTGGAGCCGGCGGGCATGGAGCGAGTATGGCGCCATTTCCGAAAGCCCTGCTTTGCAAATACGGTTTTGCCATGACAACTGCCCGGCCGATTTGCGTTTGTTTTTTACCATCCGCTCGCAGGAAGAAAGCCGGCATGCCGAAGTGTGCGTGCGGATGGCGGAATTACTGGGCGGCTATATGGAGCAGCCCACCCAGGCCGGGTATCAAGGGGCGGTTGCCACTCATGGCGTACGGAAGATGGCGCTCGATCCGCATATGCCGATTGAGGCGATATTGGCGGCACTGGTTTGCGGCGCCGAAGAAATCGCCTTCGATGTTTTTCGCCATTTGGTCGATATCACACGCGATCCGGTCGCCAAGCAGATTTGCACTCGCATCATGCGCGACGAAGTCCGGCATTGCGCATTTGGCTGGAGGTTCCTGGATTACCGTATTCCGCAAATGACAAAGGAAGAAATCAAAGTCGTTGAGAATGCCGTGATTTCAATGATTGAAAAGGTCGAGTTAAACGGCTACCACAGTCCATGGCTGGCCCCTCAAAACCCTGCTTCACAGGCCGAAATGGATATCGATCGCATCACTTGGGAAGCTGGCCTGGGATCGACAGTGGAAGAGCTTGAAAAACCGATCTTCGTAGAAACAGTTCAGCGTATCCGCCGTCAAATGGAATCCTGGGGTGTTCATTTACCCGCTTTTTCACATCCAAAAATCGGCAAGTTTTAATTGGACACTGATTATGCAAGCACATACAACGAAAATTCCGGTAGAGCGGCGTTTCCCCGTAAGTCTTACGCAATCCATTGGCTCCATACGTGAACTATACGAAACGGGTAAAGAAAGCCGATGGAACCCCGAGGCCGACATAGCATGGAATGATTTTGATGCCGGTAAATTTGAACAGGCAAGCCTTGATGCCGCCCGTTTAGTGTGGAGTCGCCGTGCCTGGGTGGAATATGCGGGCTTGTACGAAACACCGGCGCTTCTGGTCCGGCTTTGTCTTGAGGCAGGCCGCGAATCCGACCCCAAGTATTTCCTGACAGTCCGCAATACGGAAGAAGCATGGCAGATAGAAAGTTGCCATCGGTATGCAAAGCTGCTCGGTGGCTATATCGATCGCCCTCCGCAAGCAGAAAGCGAGGTGGTTTTCAACCAGTATCGCCATCGCCAGATACTCGATGCCGAACAGGATGCCGATATTTTCTTTACCGTGCATTCGGCGGTTGAAGACGGCCTGGAGCTCGAGTTGTTTCGCGCCTATCTTGATAACGCCACCGAGCCTGTTGCGCAACAAATCCTGCAGAAAAGCGTCCAGGCCAAGGAACGGCATGTTGCATTTGGATGGACGTACGTTTCCGAGCGGGTCGGGATGTGGTCCGACGCTCAGCGTACCGCTGTAGCCATTGGTGTGCATGACTATATACAAAATATAGAGATGCGCGGTTATCACTGCCCATGGTTGTCCGGTTCGGCTGACGCCGAGACACGAGCGGCAGAGGTTGCGGCGCTGGCGGGGTTGGGCGCATCGACGCAGGCGCGCGAGCAGGTCATCTTTCTTTCTTATATTGCCGGGGTAAGAATCCGTTTGAAGACATTTGGAATTGAGCTGCCTGGATTCGCACATCCCCGGCTGGGAACGTTTTAACCCTGAACCCAGGGTACGGAGTCGTCATGGATGTTTATGTGCAAGCTATTCAGCTCCTGATCGCCGGCCTTACAACAGGGAGCATTTACGCCATCGTTGCGGTTGGCTTCAACGTCATCTTCAAGAGCACCGACTCCATCAATTTTGCGCAAGGCGAGTGGGTCATGACAGGAGGCATGATTGCCGCGACGGCCTATGCGACCGCGATAATCCCCGTCTGGCTGTCATGCTCGATAGCTGTGGTTGCCGTTAGCTTGATTGGCGGGGTTTCCGAGAGACTGGTTATCCACCCCCTGAAGAAACCAAGCCCGATGCTGATAACACTGCTGAGCATTGGAATTGCTATCTGCACCAAAAGCCTGGTTATGTTGATACTGGGTAAAACTCCCATGGGGTATCCCGCATTTTCAGGCGATCAGCCCGTCATGCTTGGGGGAGCCAGCATTACCCCTCAAAGTTTCTGGGTACTGGGCCTGGCGTTTGCGTTCATGCTGATGACACAATTTTTCTTCGAGCGTACCTTGCTGGGCAAGACTATGCGGGCGGCGGCGGCCGATCGCGATGCCGCGGCGCTGGTCGGTATCAATGTCAAGCGCTCGGTGATGTGGGCATTCATGTTGGCGGCGCTGGCAGGGGGAGTGGCGGGAGTGATTATCACGCCGATTACCCTGACCTCCTACGACAACGGGACGATACTGGGATTCAAGGGGTTCAGCGCTGCTGTTCTCGGCGGGCTCGGCAGCCTGCATGGGGCATTCCTGGCCGGACTGTTTTTGGGGATTGCCGAGTCTCTCACCGGCGGCTTGCTGTCTTCGCATTTCAAAGATGCAGTATCTTTTGTTTTACTTTTGTTGGTGTTGTTTTTGCGGCCGCAAGGTATTTTTGGCAAAGCTGAAATAAGCAAGGTCTAGCCAAAAATAATGTCCTGGCGCTCGGCTTATGAAGAGAATCCTGGTGTTCCGGAGTGCCGCTGGAAATGCTCCATGACCCGATAACGTTTGCTAACCGGCAGGTATTTTGTATGTCAGAAGGTTCAAGTGGGCGGTACGATGTGCGAATATTGTTCGGACTATGGCTGGTTTTTCTGCTGTTTCCCTGGGTTGCGCCTAACGGCTATATAGTTGGCCTAGGGGTGATGTTTTGCATCAACCTCATCCTGGTGGCCAGCCTCAACCTTATTATGGGCTACTGCGGGCAAATTTCCCTGTGCCACGGCGGATTCTTTGGGCTCGGGGCGTATGTCAGCGGTGTGCTTTCCTCCAAATACGGCATACCCGGATTAATCGATATCTTCTGTGCGATGGCATTGACCGCCTTTTCGGCCTTGTTGGTGGCCTTGCCCACCTTGCGCCTGCGAGGCCACTACCTGGCCATGGCCACACTTGGGTTCAATGCGATTTTGTCGGTATTGTTCGTGGAGCTCGTTGGCCTGACCGGTGGCCCGAACGGGCTGTCTGGAGTCAATCCTATTCATATTTTTGGGCTTCCCTTCGGTACTGATCGATGGTTTTTCTATTTGGCCTGGATGGTGAGCCTGCTGGTGATGTGGGGTATTTTGAACCTGGTGCGCTCGAGGGTTGGCCGGGCCATAACCAGTTTGGCCGATAGCGAAATCGGGGCGGCCAGCCTGGGTATCAATACTTATGGGCTTAAGGTCATGGTGTTTGTGTTGTCCGCGTCCCTGGCGGCGCTGGCAGGCTCTTTGTATGTGCATTACACGCAGTTTGCATCACCGGAAACTTTCAATTTTTTCGCATCGGTTTTACTGGTAATGATGGTAGCGGTGGGAGGATGGGGAAAATACTGGGGGCCGTTATTTGGCGCGCTTGTCTTTACTGTGATACCTGAACTTTTGCAATCCTTTCACGATCTTCAGCTTTTGATCTTTGGCGTAGGCATGATTGCGGTGTTGATGTTCGTGCCGGGAGGAATTGCCGGAATGCTTGAACGGTTGTGGAGGCGTCGCATCCGTATGAAGGCAGGCGGCGGCATTGCCGCGCCGGAGGTTGGCAATGACTGACTCGAGCTTTCTCGCGGTGGACAGGCTCAGCATAAGTTTTGGCGGGCTGGCTGCGCTGTCCGATCTGTCGTTTGGCATGAAGCAGGGTCAGATAAAGGGCTTGATCGGACCCAATGGCGCGGGCAAGAGTACTCTGTTCAATATTGTTGCCGGCCTGATTCCTCCAACAACGGGGACTGTCAAATTCAAGGGGCATGAAATCCAGGGTGTCGCTTCCCATAAGCGCGTAAAAATCGGCATAGCCCGGACCTTTCAAAATCTGCAGATATTTAAAGATTTGACCGTCTTGGAAAATGTAATGGTCGGTTGTCACGCCCGCTTCCGCTCGGGTTTATGGGCGTGTGTGCTGCGCACTCCCAAGCAGCGCATTGAAGAAGCCCAAATCCGGGCCAGCGCTCATGAAAAGCTGGATTTATTGGGGTTTGGCCGGAAGGCAAATGTACTGGCGGCGGATCTAAGCTTTGGCGAAGCCAAAATTCTGGAAATCGCCCGCGCGCTTGCCACAAACCCTGCTTTACTTCTTCTGGACGAGCCGGTTGCCGGAGTGCCGCATGCCGAGGTAGGGCAGGTGGCCGCGGTCATTCGAAATATCAACAGGGATGGGGTCAGTGTTTTATTGGTCGAACATAATATGAGCTTTGTGATGCAGCTTTGCGACGATATCGTCGTTCTGAATTATGGGAGAAAAATTGCCGAAGGCACCGCCGCCGCTGTTCGTAGAGATCCTGAAGTTCTGAAAGCATACCTTGGAGAGGATGTCGCCGATGCTTGAAGTTCGTGACTTATATGCATCGTATGGCGCGGGCGATGTCTTGCAAAATATGACCCTGCATGTCCCCGAGAGGCAAATTGGCTGCCTGCTGGGGGCAAACGGCGCGGGCAAGTCCACGACTATGCGCAGCTTGAGCGGGTTGCTGCGGCCATTGCGGGGCAGCATATTCTTTGAGGGCGAACCGATCGAATCCTTGTCAACCGACGCAATCGTCGCGCGGGGGATCGTGCTGGTTCCCGAAGGAAGGCGGGTGTTTACGCCTTTGTCGGTTCACGAGAATCTTGAAATGGGCGGGTACAAGCTCCTGCGCGCTCGCCGGCATACCGAATTTCGCCGGAATATGGATTATGTATTGGGCCTGTTCCCACGTTTGGCAGAACGCGCCAGCCAGGCGGCCGGCACGCTGTCCGGAGGAGAGCAGCAGATGGTGGCTATCGGCCGGGCCTTGATGAGCAGCCCCCGTCTTCTTATGCTGGACGAGCCTTCCATGGGCTTGGCGCCTTTAGTCGTAAAAGACATTTTTTCCTCTATTCAGCGCCTGCAGCAGGAAGGCCTGACTTTGTTGATTGCCGAGCAGAACGCCCGCCTTACCCTTAATACGGCAAACTATGGCTACGTATTGCAAGAAGGGACGGTTGCCTATTCCGGCAGTGCGGAGTCCTTGCGTAACGACACGCGGGTGCAAGCCGCCTATTTGGGGATTTAAGAATGGAAATCAGCCGGATTGAGTCCGCTTTAATAAGCTCCAATATTGATCCCGCATGCGAAGCTCAATATAACTTGCGTGCCCGGCATCCTGAGCGCACGGAAATCTACAGAGAGTTCGCACATCGCAGCGCGCAGACACGTCGACGATCAGGAGCCAATCTTGACTTGCGGTACGGTGCAAAGGATGCGAGCGTTCTGGATTTGTTCGTTCCAGAAAACGGGAGCCGCCCCCCATTATTGATCTTTATTCATGGCGGATACTGGCGCGCATTGGATAAACACGATTTTTCCTTCATTGCGGACGCCTATCTGTCGCAAGGAGTCGCGGTTGCCATGCCCAATTATGATTTGGCGCCGCAGGCGACGGTCAGTGACATCGTGGCCCAGGTGTGCGATTCGGTTTCATGGCTGGCCGAGCATGGCGAAAGCTTGGGCTACGACGACAACCGTATCGTGATTTCAGGGCACTCCGCAGGCGGGCATATGGCCGCCAGGGCGATTTGTCGCGAGCACATACCTCTACTCGCCGGCAAATTGCTGGGCTATGTCGGCCTCAGCGCTTTGTTCGATCTGGAGCCTTTGCTGTCTACTTCAATCAATAATGACTTGAATATGTCTGCGCAGGAAGCTCAAAAATGGAGCTTGTACGGCAACCAGGGCTTATTCGATATCCCCATGCTGCTGGCTGTCGGAGAACTGGAAACCCAAGGCTTCCAGAAACAGAGCTTGGATTTTTCCAGGTTTTGCGAAAAAAATGGTCATCAAGTGGAAAATATGGTGGTGCCGCAACGCAATCACTTTGATTTGCTCATGGATTTCGCTTCCGGTTCCAACACAACGAGTCCATTGTTCGATAAAACCATGGGCATGTTTCGCAAACCGGGCAATCAACCAGATTTACATGGAGAACCCTAATGAGCATGCAAGCTCTTAATCCGCCGCAGGTAGGCGAACCGCTTGGCCCCTATAGCCAGGGCATTTTGACCGGCGGTTCCGGTCAGTGGCTGCATATTGCCGGTCAAGTAGGGGTGCGGCCAGACGGCAGCGTGGCCGAAGGATTTTCGGAGCAGGCCGATATAGCATGGTCGAACATCCAGGAAATTCTACGAACAGCGGGAATGACAGTTGCTCATCTTGTCAAGGTTGTGACGTATATCACCGACGAAGCCGAGCTTTCTTTGCTGGGCCCCGTCCGTTTGAAATACCTTGGCGATGCGCGTCCTGCATCCACATTGATTGTCGCCAAAGCCCTTGCCCGGCCTGAGTGGAAGGTGGAAGTGGATGTGGTCGCATTCATGTCCCTGCCTGGTGAAATATAGAAACGACCGGCCACTGCGGCAACAAGGCGTAGTGTCGGTCGTTGGCAAGGCCTCTTCTGCATCGAGGCATGGCAAGCTTTACTCTATGCTGAGCTTGGAGTCTTTTATCAACGCGGCAAAGCGTTGCGTGTCGTTGCTGATCTGCTGTTTCATTTGTTCGGGAGTATCGCCTATGGGCTCGGCGCCTATGTCCGCCATGCGTTTGCCGAATTCGGGCGAGTGAATGATCCGGACCATTTCGGCATTGAGCTTGCTTACGATGTCTTTGGGTGTGCCCGCGGGCGCCAGAACGCCGAACCAGGTGCCGAAGTCGAAATTCTTCATGCCGGCTTCTTCAAGTGTCGGGACGTCCGGCAGCGCAGAAGAGCGCTTGGCGGTGGTCACGGCCAGGGCGCGCAGCTTGCCGCTTTGAATATGCGGCAGCACCGGTGTGACGGTGTCGAAAGACATGGAAATCTGCCCGCCGATCAGATCGGTGGTCAAGGGGCCGCTGCCCTTATAAGGCACATGCAAGAGCTCGACTCCGCCCTGGTTGGCAAATTGCGTACCGATCAGGTGCTGCAAGGTGCCGTAGCCATTGGAGCCGAAGGCCATCTTGCCTGCCGCGGCCTTGGCCAGAGCCAGCAGTTCCTTGACATTTGAGGCCTTGGTGCTTGCGTTGATCACCAGGACGTTGGGCACCAGCGCAACCGTTGTGATGGGCTCAAAACTTTTTTGGAAATCGTAGGGCAGTTTTTTATAGAAACTCGTTGCGATGGTGTGATGCACCGCCCCCATCAGCAGCGTGTAGCCGTCGGGTTTCGCCCTTGCGACCAGATCCGCGCCCAGCGTGGCGCCGGCTCCCGGCTTGTTCTCCACAATCACGGGCTGGCCCAGGGCCTTGGACAACTTGTCTCCCAGCGAGCGCGCCAGCACATCGGTGGTTCCGCCGGCCGCAAAAGGAACGACCAGGCTGATTGGTTTGCTGGGCCATGTGTCGGCCAGCGCCGAGGTCCCGAACAATGTCGATGCGCCGATCAATCCCAGCATCAGCATTGAGCGCTGGAAGGTACGTGCGGCGGTGTTGCGTAAAGATCTGGATTGCATGGTGTGTCTCCCCGTATTTATAAGTATGCAGCGACAAATTCCTGAAGCCGCCGTTGATGCGGATTGCATCAGGAAAATCGTGTCAGGCCGCTCGATGCCTGGCGCGGCCGGCTGCGATCTGCTCGCAGACCGCCTGGGTGACTTGAACGGTCGTGGCCGTGCCCCCCAGGTCGCGGGTGTGCAGCCCCGGGTTGGCAGTGATGTGCTCGATGGCCTGCATGACGCGGGCGGCCGCGGCCGTTTCTCCCAGGTGCTCGAGCAGCATCACCACCGACCAGAATGTTCCAACCGGATTGGCCAGGCCTTTGCCCATGATGTCGAATGCGGAGCCGTGTATGGGCTCGAACATGGATGGATAGCGGCGCTCCGGGTCGATATTGCCGGTGGGTGCAATGCCCAGGCTGCCCGCCAGGGCAGCGGCCAGGTCGCTCAGTATGTCGGCATGCAGGTTGGTGGCAACGAGTGTGTCCAGCGTGGCGGGGCGATTCACCATGCGGGCAGTCGCGGCGTCCACCAGTTCTTTGTCCCATGTCACGTCGGGGAATTCTTTGGCCACTTGTGCCGCGATTTCGTCCCACATGACCATGGCATGGCGCTGGGCATTGGACTTGGTGATGACTGTCAGCAATTTGCGCGGGCGCGACTGGGCCAGCCTGAAGGCGAAGCGCAGTATGCGTTCCACGCCGACGCGCGTCATGATAGACACATCGGTGGCGGCCTCGATGGGGTGTCCTTGATGCACGCGTCCGCCCACACCGGAATATTCGCCTTCGGAATTTTCGCGCACAATGACCCAGTTGAGATCATCCGGCGTGCAGCGTTTGAGCGGGGCATCGATGCCAGGCAAAATGCGGGTAGGGCGCACATTGGCGTATTGGTCGAAGCCCTGGCATATTTTCAGGCGCAGGCCCCACAGGGTGATGTGATCCGCAATGTCCGGATCGCCGGCGGAACCGAACAATATGGCATCCTTGTTGCGCAGCGCGTCCAGGCCATCTTCAGGCATCATCAGGCCGTGTTTGCGGTAGTAATCGCCGCCCCAGTCGAAGTTTTCGAATTCGAACGCAAATGCACCGTCGGCACCGGCCAGCGCTTCGAGCACTTGCCGGCCGGCGGGTATGACTTCCTTGCCGATGCCGTCGCCGGGAATTGTGGCAATTCGGTATGTTTTCATGCGGTTCTCCGTAAAGACTGGATTTCTATGCTTGAACTATAGAAGGAAATTGGTACAAAATAGATGTCTGCAGTGAATCCATCCTTAACCTGTATTTAACAATCGGCACGCCCATGAGTTCTGGCACCCATCCTTCGGAGCTCTTCTTTTTCTCCACGCTTGTGTCATGCGGGACCCTAAGCGCCGCGGCGCGAGACCTTGGCATCACGACGCCCGCGGTCAGCAAGCGCCTGGGGCTGATGGAAGGGCGGCTGGGGGTGCCTCTGCTTACCCGCACTACCCGGCGTATGCACCTGACTCCCGAAGGCGAGCTTTACCTGGCCCATGCGCGCCGCATCTTGGCCGATATCGATGACATGGAACAGTTGCTGGGCCGTTCGCGAGCCGAACCGAAAGGTTTGCTGCGAGTGAATGCCTCGCCTGGATTTGGGCGCAGCCATATTGCACCATTGATCTCCCGTTTTATATTCAAGCATCCCGAAGTAGAGGTGCAACTGCAATTGTCGGTGAATCCGCCGCCTTTCAGCGAAGACGCGTTCGATGTGTGCATACGCTTCGGCGAGCCGCCCGATGCGAGGATTGTCGCGCGCCGCCTGGCGGCAAACAGGCGCCTGCTGTGCGCATCGCCCAAATACCTTGCTCTTCACGATGCGCCTCAAACTCCGGGCGATCTGGCCATGCATAATTGCATAGGGATACGCCAGGGCGATGAAGCCTATGGGGTTTGGCGCCTGACTACCGGGAGCGGCAACGCGCGCAAGACCGAGACTATCAAGATCAAGGGAAATCTGACGGCCAATGATGGTGAAGTGGCCGTCAATTGGGCGCTGGATGGCCACGGCATTCTGATGCGGGCGGAATGGGACATTGCTCCGTATCTGAGCAGCGGTCGGCTGGTGCAGGTGCTGCCTGAATACCAGACGCCGGACGCGGATATCTACGCGGTATATCCTCAGCGGCATCAGCTTTCGGCGCGCATACGCACCTTTGTCGATTTTGCAGTACAGTCTTTTGCCCGATAGCGTTGCGGGCCGCGCTATCTTGCCGGGTCGCCTTCTTCGTCCGGGCCTGAAAAAACACTCTTTGAGCAGAATTTCACTTATGTCCGAAAACTCCGAAACGACAGGCCTGTTCTCCGACGAGCACCGCACCGCGCGCTGTATCTGGTGCCAGGCAAGCCCCGCTTATCAGCATTATCACGATCACGAGTGGGGGTTTCCCGTGGTGGACGATCGTGGCTTGTTCGAAAAGGTCTGCCTGGAGGGTTTTCAGGCCGGCCTCAGTTGGCTGACCATCCTGAACAAGCGGGAATCCTTTCGCCGGGCGTTTGCCGGCTTCGACATGGACAAGGTGGCCCGTTTTGATCAACAGGATGTAACCCGGCTGCTGGCCGATGCCGGTATCGTCCGCCATAAAGGCAAAATCGAATCCACCATCAACAATGCGAAGAGGGCGCTCGAACTACGTGACGAGTTCGGTTCGCTTGCCGCCTTTTTCTGGCGTTTCGAGCCCGATTCCCAAGGCCGGCCGGATCGTATTACCTATGATGCGCTAAGGGCGATGACCACTTCGCCCGAGTCGGTGGCATTGTCCAAAGATCTGAAGAAGCGCGGCTGGAGCTTTGTCGGGCCGACAACCATGTATGCCCTGATGCAGGCCATGGGCCTGGTCAATGATCATATTGACGGTTGCAGCGTACGGGAAGCCGCGCTGGCAGCCCGCATTGCCTTGCGATCTCAGGGAGTCAGGCGGCAGCCCTGAGCAAGCCCGGGCCGCGTTGTGAACGGTACAGCAGGAAACCGACGATGCCGACGTTGAGCAGGTTCCAGCCTATGCCGTTCAGGAATGCCGCGTGATACGAATAGCTCAGGTCGTAAATCACGCCCGATAGCCAGCCGCCCAATGCCATGCCGAACAGCGTGGCCATGAGTATGGTGCCGACTCGTGCGCCGGCTTCTTTGGGGGTGAAGTATTCGCGCACGATCACCGCGTACGCAGGCACGATGCCGCCCTGAAACAGGCCGAACATGCCGGAGATCACGTACAGCGACACTATGCTCTTGTAATTCAGGAACAGCAGCAAGGCGGCTCCCTGCAATACCGAACCCAGCAGCAGGGTGCGCAATCCGCCGATATGATCGGAGATCCAGCCGGAGACCAGGCGGCTGACGATGCCCAGCCCCAGCATGAGCGACAGCATTTCCGCGCCGCGAGCCGGGCCGAAGCCCAGGTCGCCGCAATAGGCCACGATATGCACCTGCGGCATTGCCATGGCCACGCAACAGGCCACGCCGGCCACGCATAGCAAGGCTTGGAGCGCCCCGGGCGAAAGCCCCAGGGGGCGTTTCGGGTCTACGCGGGCCAGTTCCTGTTTAATCCGTGCGGATAACTGTGTGGATGATCGGGCCGAGGCGGTCGAGTTGGGAGGGCGCCGGCGAAACACGGCGGCCAGGGGCAACATGCTCAGCATGCAGAATACCCCAACGCCAATATATGTTTGGCGCCAGCCGGCCGTTTCGGTAAAGTGCTGCATGATAGGCGGCCATACGGCACCCGCCACATAAACGCCGCTCATGCAGATGGCCACCGCAATACCGCGGCGCCGCGTGAACCACTGCGAAGTATCGGCCACCAGCGGCGCGAAGCTTGCCGAGGTTCCGAGCAAGCCGATCAGCAGGGCTTGCGCCAGGTTGAACACCCACAAGTGGCTGGCCGTGCCCGCCACGATAAAACCCAGGCCCAGGCCCAGCGTGCCGACCACTAGAGGGATGACGACTCCGAAGCGGTCCGACAGCTTGCCCATCAGGATACCGCCCAGGCCGAAGCCAACCATGGTCAGCGTATAGGGCAGGGAAGCATCGGCCCGGCTTACCGCGAACTCTTCCTGGATGCGCGGCAGCACGACAATGACCGAATACATGCCCGATCCGCCTATGGTCATCAGCAGCAGCGATACGATCAGCCGAGCCCAGGCATAAGGGGATTCGGTGTCTGCCGCCGGCGCGGGCACGTTACTCGCCTTCGAGCTTGGGCAGGGCGGTGTTCGCGGTCGAGCTCAGCAATCCGGACTTGGCGTAATTCAGCAGTTTTTCGCGAGTGTCGACGATATCGAGCGTACGCATGGTCAACTGGCCGATACGGTCCTGCGGCGAGAACAACGATTCGCCCTTTTCCATGGTAAGCCGTTCGGGCTTGTAGGTAAGGTTGGAGGAAACAGTGTTGAGAATGGAATAGTCGTTGCCGCGGCGCAGTTCCAGCGTGACCTCGCCGGTAATGGCCCGCGCAACCCAGCGTTGCGCGCTTTCGCGCAGCATGATGGCCTGGGGATCGAACCAGCGGCCTTGGTAAAGCAGACGGCCCAGACGGCGGCCGTTGTCTCGATACTGTTCGATGGTATCTTCGTTGTGGATGCCGGTTATGAGCCGTTCGTAGGCGATGAAAAGCAGGGCAAGCCCGGGGGCTTCGTAGATGCCGCGGCTTTTTGCTTCGATGATCCGGTTCTCGATCTGGTCGCTCATGCCCAGTCCGTGGCGGCCGCCGATGCGGTTGGCTTCCAGGAGCAGATCTACCTCGTTGCCGAACTCGACGCCATTGAGGGCCACCGGCCGGCCTTCTTCGAAACGCACCCTGACTTCTTCGCTTTTTACCTGCACGTCGTCGCGCCAGAATGCCACGCCCATAATGGGCTGGACGATCTTGATGCCGCTGTGGAGGTGTTCAAGGTCCTTGGCCTCGTGCGTTGCGCCCAGCATGTTGGAGTCGGTGGAATAGGCCTTTTCCGAAGACATGCGGTAATCGAAGCCCGACTGGCGCATGAATTCCGACATTTCCGCACGGCCGCCGAGTTCGTCGATGAAAGCCTGGTCCAGCCACGGTTTGTAGATTTGCAGATTCGGGTTGGTCAGCAGGCCGTAGCGATAGAAGCGCTCGATGTCGTTGCCTTTGAATGTGCTGCCGTCGCCCCAGATATTGACATCGTCTTCCTTCATGGCGGCTACCAGCATGGTGCCGGTGACGGCCCGGCCGATAGGCGTGGTATTGAAGTAGGTGATGCCTGCCGTGGAAATATGGAATGCCCCGGACTGAAGCGCCGCGATTCCCTCGGCCACCAACTGCTGACGACAGTCGATCAGGCGCGCTTTCTCGGCGCCGTATTGCAGGGCGCGGCGCGGGATGTCGTCGTAATCGGGTTCGTCGGGCTGGCCAAGATTGGCGGTATACGCGTAGGGAATGGCCCCCTTTTGGCGCATCCAGAGAAGAGCCGCGCTTGTATCGAGGCCGCCCGAAAAGGCGATTCCGACCCGTTTGCCTGTGGGGATGTGCTGCAGAATGGTAGTCATCGGTAAGTAAAGATTATGAAGGGGTTGTGGATTTCATTTGAGTAGTGGCGTCTTCCCGGCAGCCGGTTGCAAGAATTACCCCGGACCGCAGCCAGACGCCATTGTACGCGGTCGACGTGGCGCCAACAACGAATCAGGCCTGCCAGGGGTGATCCGCGAGTTTCGCGCCTGATGAAAGCGTACAGGCTTTGTTTTATGGCAGGCGGTTGGGTGCCGCTTCAGAGCGGCACCCGGTGCGGGATCAGCGTGAATCAGAAAACGCTTTCGGCGATGTTTTTTTGTTCGAAAATGGTTCGCAAGGTCTGGGTTTGCGGTGCGCCGCTGAAAGTGCAATCGTGATTGTCGCCCGGTTTCGCGTCGCGCCCGCTCAGCAGCGGACAGCGGCCAAACAGCTCGCTGACCCAATCCACGAAAACCCGCACTTTGGGCGACAGGTGCCGGTTGTGCAGATAGACCACGGAAATCGGCATGGGAGGCGGCACCCACGGCGACAGCACTTCGCGCAGTTCGCCCGATTCCAGGTACGGCAATACCATCAGGCGTGCGGGCTGGATCAAGCCAAAACCCTGCACACCGCAAGCCACATAGGCTTCGGCATCATTGACCGACATGGATCCCTTGACCTTGACATCGGTGGCAACGCCGTCGACGACAAAGCTCCAATCGATGGTCCGGCCCGTACGGCTTGAAAAGTAGTGCACGGCGTGGTGATTTTGCAACTGTTCGATAGTTTGGGGTTCGCCATATTTTTCCAGATAGCGGGGAGCGCCGCAGGTGACGCTCGCAAAACTGCCTATGCGCTTGGCGACCATGGCCGAATCGCGCAGATCGCCGACCCTTATGACGCAATCCACCGCTTCCTGCACCAGATCTACTGGCCGGTCTCCCAGCCCTATAGCCAGTTCGATATCCGGGTATTTGGAATGGAATTCGCAGAGCGCCGGAATCAGGATCAAGCGGCCGATCGTGGAAGGTACATCGATGCGCAGCCGGCCTTTGGGGCCTCGCGCAATATCGTGGAAGGCCGCTTCCGCATCTTCCACGTCGGCCAGGATGCCAGCGCATCGTTCATAGTAAGCGGCGCCGTCCGGAGTCAGGCTCAGCCGGCGTGTAGTGCGATTAAGCAGCCGTACCTGCAGGCGGCGTTCCAGATTCTGGATGGTAGTCGTAACGGTGGCGCGCGGCAGCCCGAGGCTGTCGGCCGCCAGAGTGAAACTGTTCGCGTCCACGACACGGGTAAATACTTGCATAGCCTGAAAGCGGTCCATGGCATGTTCCGGTGGGCAGTGCCTGGATCCGCGCCGTAGGGTGCGTTCCTTTGCATTGCATTGTTTGTGTTAAATGAATAGTGTTCGCAAATAATAGATATTTATCTATTTTTAAGCAACATTAATAATGCTGGTTCTTCTCGACGATTCCGCTTGTCCAGGTGTATTGCCGAACAGGTGCTTTTGATTTTCACGCAATGGCGCGGCGCAATTTCCAATATACTGTGTATATATACAGTATATTGTTGTTTTTTTTCTCACGCGTACGCCACAGGCTATGGCCGTTCCGGCCCGGCGCCCATCGTTTTCCAACGAACGGCACCTTCGGGAGCTATTGGCCGATTGCGTGTTTTCGCGCTTGGTTTCCCGAATAAACACATTTTGAAGGATCATCATGTCTCTATTGCGTAATCGGTTTGCCTGGGTGGCAATCGTGGCGCTGGCCCTTGTCGGCGGCGTTGTCGCTCTTCGCGTCGACGCGGGTACTCCTCCGGGCAAACCGGCGGCGATCATGCCGCCCGGAACACCCGTCGACGTTGCCACCGTCTTGGACCGCAGCATCACGGATTGGCACGATTACTCGGGCCGCCTTGAAGCTGTAAACCGGGTTGAAATCCGGCCGCTGGTCTCCGGTACATTGGTCGCCGTTCATTTCAAGGATGGCAGCCTTGTCAAAAAGGGCGATGTGCTGTTCACCATTGATCCGCGTCCTTATGCCGCCACGGTGGATCGCGCCAAAGCGCAGCTTGCCGCAGCTCAGGCACGCGCGGCCTACACGGCCTCCGATTTGGCTCGCGGCCAGCGCCTGTTGGCCGACAATGCCATTGCCCGGCGCGATTTCGAAGAGAAACGCAATGCGTCGCGTGAAGCGGCCGCCAATCTGCAAGCAGCCAAGGCTGCCCTCGAATCGGCGGAACTGGATCTGGAGCATACCCGCATAAGCGCTCCAATTGAGGGCCGGATGTCGCGCGCGGAATTGACCGTCGGCAACGTCGTTGCCGCCGGGGCGGGTTCCAAGCCTTTGGCGACACTGGTTTCCGTGGCGCACATGTATGCCTCTTTCGATGTCGACGAGCAAAGTTTCCTGAAATTCGTCAATCCTGCCCGCGAGGGCCGCGGCACACCTCTGCCCGTGTATCTGGGCCTGGCCAACGAAGACGCTTATCCCCGCAAGGGCAGGCTGGAATCCGTCGACAATCAGCTCGATACCTCGTCGGGCACGATACGTGTGCGTGCGGAATTCGACAATCCCGATGGCGAACTGGTGCCCGGGCTGTATGCTCGCATCCGTCTGGGCGGCGGCGCGCCGCATCAAGCCGTTTTAATCGACGAAAAGGCAATCGGCACCGATCAGGACAAACGCTTTGTACTGGTGGTCGATGGGGCCGACAAGGCCAGCTACAGGGAAGTTCGCATAGGGGCCAATTACGATGGGTTCAGAGTCATCCAGAGCGGCCTGAAAGCGGGCGAGCGGATCGTGGTCAACGGCTTGCAGCGTGTACGGCCCGGAGACCAGCTCAATCCGAAAATCGTGCTTATGGAAAGCCCGCGCAGCCTGGCTGCTTCCGACCCGGCGAAATCGGCAGACAGCAATAAATCCTGAGCCCACGAAGCCTAAATCCGGAATTTCATGAATATCTCAAAATTTTTCATTGATCGGCCCATTTTTGCGGGCGTGCTGTCCATTCTTATCCTGTTGGCCGGCGCGCTGGCGGTATTTCAGTTGCCTATCTCGGAATATCCCGAGGTCGTGCCGCCATCCGTGGTGGTGCATGCCCAGTACCCCGGCGCCAACCCCAAGGTTATTGCCGAAACCGTGGCCGCGCCGCTGGAAGAATCCATCAACGGCGTAGAGAACATGCTGTACATGCAGTCGCAGGCCAATAGCGATGGCAATCTGACGCTGACGGTCAATTTCCGCCTCGGCGTAGATCCGGACAAGGCGCAGCAGCTTGTGCAAAACCGCGTGGCCCAGGCTTTGCCCCGCTTGCCCGACGATGTACAGAGGCTCGGTGTTACAACCATCAAGAGTTCTCCCACGCTGACCATGGTGGTGCACCTGATCTCGCCCGATACGCGTTACGACATGACGTATCTGCGCAATTACGCGTTGTTGAACGTAAAAGACCGGCTGGCGCGCATTCCCGGCGTTGGCGAAGTACAACTGTGGGGCTCGGGCGACTACGCCATGCGTATCTGGCTGGATCCGCAGAAGGTCGCCCAGCGCGGTCTTACAGCCAGCGATGTGGTAAAGGCCATACGGGAGCAGAACGTACAGGTGGCCGCCGGTGTCATCGGCGCCTCGCCCAGCTCTCCGGACGTGCCCATGCAGTTGTCCGTCAATGCGCAGGGCCGCTTGCACACGCGGGAGGACTTTGCCAATATTGTGTTGAAAACATCGGACGATGGCGGGGTGACCCGGCTTGGCGACGTGGCTCGCGTCGAACTCGCGGCATCCGAATATGGCTTGCGTTCCTTGCTCGATAACAAACCGGCCGTGGCATTGGGGATCATGCAGTCGCCCGGCGCGAATGCCCTGGCTGTGTCCGATCAGGTACGGGCGGCCATGAAAGAGCTGTCCGCCGATTTTCCGTCCTCCGTCAAGTACAGCATTGTCTACGATCCCACCCAGTTCGTCCGTTCCAGCATCAAGGCGGTCATTGAAACGCTGCTCGAGGCGATTGCCCTGGTCGTGCTGGTCGTGATCGTGTTTCTGCAAACCTGGCGCGCTTCGATCATTCCATTGCTGGCCGTGCCCGTATCCATCATAGGAACGTTCGCGCTGTTGCTGGCATTCGGTTACACCATCAACGCCTTGTCGCTTTTCGGGCTGGTGCTGGCCATAGGGATTGTGGTGGATGACGCCATCGTCGTAGTCGAAAACGTAGAGCGGAATATCGCCAGCGGACTGTCGGCTCGCGAGGCCACGTACCGCGCCATGCGCGAGGTGAGCGGTCCGATTGTCGCCATTGCCCTGACATTGGTTGCGGTATTCGTGCCGATGGCATTCATCACAGGGTTGAGCGGCCAGTTCTTCAAGCAGTTCGCCATGACCATCGCGATTTCCACGGTGATCTCGGCGTTCAATTCGCTTACCTTGTCGCCCGCCCTGGCCGCGCTGCTGCTCAAAGGCCATGACGAAAAACCCGACTGGCTCACGCGCGGCATGAATCGCGTCCTGGGTGGGTTCTTTGCGCGCTTCAATCGTTTCTTTGGGCGCTCGTCCGAGCGTTACGCGAAGGGTGTGTCGGGAGTTATCGCGCGCAAGGCTTCGTCCATGGGGGTCTACCTGGTATTGCTGGCCCTGACGGTCGGTGTATCGTATATCGTCCCCGGCGGATTCGTCCCGGCGCAAGACAAGCAATACCTGATCAGCTTTGCGCAATTGCCCAGCGGCGCGTCGCTGGATCGTACCGAGGCGGTGATACGCCGGATGAGCGACATTGCCTTGAAGCAGCCCGGCGTCGAAAACGCCGTCGCATTTCCCGGCCTGTCGATCAATGGCTTTACCAATAGCTCCAGCGCCGGAATCGTATTCCTTACGCTGAAACCGTTTGATCAGCGGCGCGGCGCAAACTTGTCTGCGCAGGCTATTACGGCGGCGCTCAATCGCCAGTTCTCCGGCATCAAGGATTCTTTCATCGCCGTATTTCCTCCGCCGCCCGTCATGGGCCTGGGGACGGTAGGCGGCTTCAAGCTGCAGCTCGAGGATCGCGAAGCATTGGGCTATGCCAAACTCGATGAGGCGGCACAGGCCTTTCTTGCCGAAGCCCGAAAAACGCCTGAGCTGGGTCCAGCCTTTTCCAGTTATCAGATCAATGTTCCGCAGTTGAATGTCGATCTCGATCGCGTCAAGGCCAAGCAATTGGGCATACCGATTACCGATGTGTTCGATACCATGCAAATATATCTGGGCTCGCTCTATGTCAACGATTTCAATCGTTTTGGACGCGTCTACCAGGTAAGGGCACAGGCCGACGCACCGTTTCGCGCCAAGGCCGAAGACATCCTGCAGTTGAAAACCCGCAATCGCGCGGGCGAAATGGTCCCGCTTTCTTCCCTGGTGAAGGTCACGCCTACTTATGGGCCCGAAATGGTGGTCCGCTATAACGGCTATACCTCGGCGGACATCAACAGCGGTCCCGCTCCGGGCTATTCCTCGGATCAGGCGCAGGCCGCCGCCGAGCGTGTTGCCGCCAAGACCTTGCCGCGCGGGGTCAAGTTCGAATGGACCGACCTGACTTACCAGCAAATGCTGGCGGGCAACGCAGGCATTTGGGTGTTCCCGATCAGCGTGCTGCTGGTATTTCTGGTGCTCGCCGCCTTGTACGAAAGCCTGACCCTGCCATTGGCGGTCATTCTGATCGTGCCCATGGGGGTGCTTGCCGCCCTGACCGGGGTATGGCTGACGAGCGGCGATAACAATATTTTCACTCAAATCGGGTTGATGGTGCTTGTCGGACTGGCTTGCAAGAACGCCATTCTTATCGTGGAGTTTGCGCGCGAGCTGGAGTTGCAGGGCAATACGCCATTGAAAGCGGCGATCGAGGCCAGCCGCTTGCGCCTGCGTCCCATCCTGATGACTTCGATCGCATTCATCATGGGAGTGGTGCCGCTGGTCACGGCCAGCGGCGCAGGGTCGGAAATGCGCCATGCCATGGGTATTGCCGTGTTTTTCGGCATGCTGGGGGTGACGTCATTCGGCCTGTTCCTGACGCCGGTCTTTTATGTGCTGCTGCGCTCATTCGGCGCACGCAAGCTGCATTCGGCATCGGCCCATGAAGCTCCGGCGCTTTCGCCGCATCCCGAACACTAGGTATATCTGGAATCTTCAAATGATCAAAGCAACAAAGTTTCTGCTGTCCACGGGTGCCTTGCTGGTATTGGCGGCGTGTTCGGTCGGGCCCCGGTATCAGCGGCCGTCGGTGGACACGCCGCCAGCCTTCAAAGAGGCCTTCATGTCTCCCGAAGCCGCGCGGCAATGGAAGGCCGCACAGCCTTCCGAGGATATGGAGCGCGGCCAATGGTGGAAGGTGTTCGGCGATACAACGCTGAACGCCCTGGAGCAGCAGGCCATGGCCGGCAATCACGACCTGGAGGCCGCCGCCGCGCGCCTGAAACAGGCACGTGCCTTGCTGCATGGATCCAGGTCTGCACTGTTTCCCCAGGTCGATGCCGGTTTCGGGCCGACCCGGCAGCGCGCCTCCAATGCCTCGCAAGGTTTGCCCGACGATGCGCCCAACGCGCCGGCCACTTTGTGGCGCGGACAGGCCAGCGTCTCGTACGAAGCCGACCTGTTCGGCCGCGTTTCCGCCAATGTCAATGCCGCCACAGCAGACGAGCAGCAAAGCGAGGCCTTATTCCGCTCGGTGCAGCTGGCTTTGCAAGCCGATGTGGCACAAAGCTATTACCAGATTCGCGAACTCGATGCCGAGCAAGAGCTTTATCGCGAAACGGTTCAGCTGCGCGAACATACCTTGCAACTAATGCAGCGGCGGTTTTCCGAAGGCGATATTGGCGAACTGGATGTCGCGCGCGCCAAGTCGGAACTGGCTTCCGCTCAATCGGAATCGTTGGGAATCGCTCGCAGGCGTGCGACGGCCGAACATGCCCTGGCAATATTGCTGGGCAAAGCGCCCGCCGAATTTTCCTTCACGCAAGATCCTTTGCAACGCGTATCGGTAAATATCCCGGCGGGTTTGCCTTCTTCATTGCTGGAAAGGCGCCCGGATATCGCCGCGGCCGAGCGTTCCATGGCGGCTGCCAATGCCCGCATCGGCGCGGCCAAGGCGGCCTTCTTTCCCCGATTGGATATCACCGGGGCCTATGGCTACGAGTCGTCCGAGCTGGGCAATCTGTTTCAATGGTCCAGCCGCGCCTTTCTGCTCGGGCCGCTGGTGGGTACCATGCTGTCGCTGCCGATCTTCGATGGCGGTCAGCGCCAGGCCGGCCTCGATCGCGCACGTGCCAAGTATGAGGAAGATGTAGCTTCTTACCGTCAGAAGGTACTGATTGCCTTTAAAGAGGTGGAAGACAATCTGGCCAATCTGCGCATACTGGGCGACCAGACCCGGGTGCAGGACGATGCCGTCAAAGCGTCTGCTCACGCGGCGCGGCTGCTGCATGTCCAATACCGCGAAGGGTCCATCAGTTACCTGGATGTCATTGACGGAGATCGGGTCTTGCTGCAACAGCGCCGCGTAGCCGTGCAACTGGACGGTGAGCGGGCTTCCGCGGCGGTCAATCTGATCCGGGCCGTAGGTGGCGGCTGGGACGGCGGCAAATCCGCAAAAAAACTTGCGCAGGGGCCAGGAGCCAGGGCCAGCTTGTCTGGCGCGATCAACGGTATTGAGGGGTCGCCCATCAGCCCGGCTCAAGGCATGTCACACGCCACCACTTCGGCAGCAGGCCGCGCACCTGCGGCCGATTGAAACGGTCGTCCATGAGGTACACCACACCCTGGTCTGATTGTGTGCGGATCACGCGCCCGGCGGCTTGCACCACTTTACGGATACCCGGGTACAGGTAGGCGTATTCATAGCCTCCACCAAAGGCCATGCCCATGCGCTCCCGTATCTGTTCATTGGCCGGATTGATCTGAGGCAGTCCGAGGGTCGCAATGAAAGCGCCTATCAGTCTTTGCCCGGGCAAGTCGATGCCTTCGGCGAAGGCGCCGCCCAAGACGGCAAATCCGAAACCGCGTCCAGCCTCCGTGAAGCGTTCCAGAAACGCCTCGCGCTCGGTTTCGTCCATATGCCGCGCCTGCTCCCATATGGGGATCCCGGGGTGGCGGCTTTTGAACAGGGCGGACAGTTGCCGCAGGTAATCAAAACTGCTCAGGAATATAAGATAGTTGCCAGGCTGCTTGCTGTATTGCATGGCCATCAAGTCGGCCATGGGCTGCAAGGATGCTTCGCGGTGCTGGTAGCGGGTCGAGATGCGGCGGGCGACCTGGACTGTCAGTTGCTCGGGCCTGAAAGGCGACTCCACGTCGATCCATGCGCTGTCGGGCGGCAAGCCCAGTATGTCGCTGTAGAAACGCCGGGGAGTCAGTGTGGCCGAGAACAGCGTTGTGCAATGAGCTGCGTTGAACCGGGGTGCGAGGAAGGGGGCGGGGATGATGTTGCGCAAGCACAATACCGACTGTTGGCCTGCGGCGCCCCCGCAGGCCGCAGGCACGGCAATATCGAACAGGGAATGAGTATCGAACAGCTCGGCGATATGCAGGAAATGCAGAGCATCGAAGTAAAAACGCTGCAAGGAGCTATCGGCATGAGTGGGGTTGTCGGTCTGGTAATCGATGATGGCTGCGGCAGCCCGCTGCAGCGCGGCGATGAATTTTGCCGGAACGCCGTTGTACGTCTGGTAAGGAGCGGGCTGGTTTTTCAGCAGCTCATTCCAGCAGCGGCTGACGCTGCCCAAGGTTTTTTTCAGCGCCGGCGGCGCCGAGCGGCGCAGTGCCGTGAGGGCCGCCTGCTCGAGCTCGGCCGTATACATTTTGCGGGCGCGCTCGATCAGGTTGTGCGCTTCGTCGACCAGTAGTCCCACACGCCATTGATTGGCGACGGTCAAGCCATGCAGCATGGCGCTCGAGTCGAAATAATAATTGAAATCGCCAACCACCACGTCGCACCAACGCACCAATTCGTGGCCCAGATAATAAGGGCATACTCGATGTTCGGAAGCGATCCGGCGCAGTGCCTGCTTGTCCAGGCATGCTGTGTCGAGCGCCGCCTGGCGCGCTGCCGGCAGCCTGTCGTAGAACCCCAGGGCCAAAGGACAGGATGCGCCATGGCAAGCCTTGTCCGGGTGTTCGCAGGCCTTGTCCCGGGCGACGAGCTCGATGATGCGCAGCGGCGTGCCGGAGTTCATGTTCCGGATTTGCGCCAAGGCGTTCAAGGCGATATTGCGGCCCGAAGTCTTTGCGGTCAGGAAGAACAGCTTGTCCAGTTGCGCGGCGGGGGCGGCTTTCAGAAGAGGAAACAGAGTGCCTACAGTCTTGCCTATGCCGGTCGGAGCCTGAGCCGCCAGGCATAGGCCGCTGCGCGCCGCCTTATATACTGCTACGGACAAAGGCCGCTGGCCGGTGCGGAATTGGGCATACGGAAAGCGCAGGCCGTCCAGCGCGTGGTCGCGGTTGACACGGTGGGCCAGTTCTTGGGCGGCCCAGTCCAGAAATTGCCGGCATTGGCTTTCGAAACCCTTTTTGAGCGTTGCGGCGCTGTACAGTTCGTTCAATACGGTTTCCTGCTTGGCGACGATGTCAAAATAAACCAATGCCAGCCTGAGTTCCGGCAAACCCAGCTTTTCGCATAGCAGGTGCCCATAGACTTTGACTTGGGCCCAATGCAAGTAGCGGTGATTGGCGGGCATGGAGGCCAGTTCGCCACGGAATGTCTTGATTTCCTCGAGCTGGTTTTGCACCGGATCGTATCCGTCGGCGCGGCCGCGGACAGTAAGGTGCTGAAATTCCCCGGCAAGACTTATTTCCGATTGATAATCGGCGCCACGGCGCGACGCAACCAGTGCATGGCCGGCGATGCCTTCCCGCGCGGTGGGCGAGGGAGTAAAACGCAGATCGAGGTCGCCTTGTTTGGCCGTGAACTCGCACAGGGTTCGCACGGCAACGGTATATTTCATGCCGCGTCTTCCGCCCAGCGGACATAGCAGACCGCCACAGGCATATCGTGCTTCGCGCAGTAGTCGAACCATCGCAGCTGATTGTCTTGCAAGCGGTCGCCAGGGCCTTTCACTTCGATCATCCGGTAGCGTTTTTCCCGAGGCCAGAACTGGATCAGGTCTGGAAAGCCGGAGCGATTGGAGGGGATATCGAGCAAGATCCGCTCAAACCATTTTTTCAAATGCAGGGCGGGAATACAGGCCAAAGCCTGGTCCAGAATTTCATGGCTTAATATTTCCCATGCCACGAAGTCCGAGCGGATCCCGGCCTTGTTCCTGAAGTTTTGCGCGATGGTTTGCGTGTACTCGCCGGAATCCAGCTGAGCCAGGCAAGACCTGAAGAGTTCCTGGCGCCGCCGGTAAAAATCGGCGCTGTGCAAGTCGGCCGGAGCGCTTTGGTAGGGATGGAAAAAGGCTCCTGGAAGAGGGGCAAAAATGGCTCTCCAGCACAGTAAGCCGAACAGTGCGTTGGCCAGCGTATTTTCTACGTAATAGACGGGGCTCAGTGCCTGCTGGAAATGGCTCTGGACCAGTTCTTCCACAGCCATGGATAGGCTCGGTTCGGGCAGGGTCAGGGTCAGCTTTGCTATGGGTACGGCGCTGGCGCGCGGCACGGGAGGGTGGCCCAGCTTGCACAGCAAGCGCGGAACGATGCGGCCCATTTGCTGCTGTTCCGCCTCACTTTCCGGCTGCTGCTGGGCTGCCAGGGCTAATTGCAGGGCGGGTTCGAATTGTTCGCTGCGTTCCAGAACGCGTACGGCTCGGCTGCGGGCGCCGGAATAGGCGCATTGCGAATACAAAGCATGGGCGCGAGCCCAGTCCTTGTCTTTTTCGTAGTGTCGAGCGATCTGGAATAGCAGTTTGGCGCGGCGTTGTTCAAGCCATTCGTTCTGGTACGGATCCGAAGGAATATCAGTCTGCACCAGGCCTGCATCGGTGCCCGAGCGGAGTCGTTCGCGGCAATGATGCAAATGCAGATAGTCGGCGATGTCCTGGCGGTTTTGGAAAATGCGCGAGGTAGCGGGAAATTCCACCTTTTCATACGCATACAGGCCCAGGTCGGCGAGGACGAACTCGGACCAGTCCTGGCGTAAATTACCAAAGAACATCAAGCGCAGGCACTCGCAAACGGGCATGACGAGCAGTTCATACACGTGGTCGGTAGCGCCGCAATACCAGGCATCGTAGGGCTGGAGTTCGGTGTAGCGGTCTTTAAGAGACTGCAACTGGTCGGCTTTCCTGGCGTTTTTATCGGGCAAGGCAGAGTCGAATACGCAGCCCAGTTCCGCCTTGGTCAGCAGCGTGAACAATTGCTCGAGCGTGAGCGGTGGCCTGTCGTCCAGCCAGCGCTGTTCGATCAAAGCCTGCGCGGCCTCGACGGCGCCGCCGATTTCGTCATAGTGCAGCTTGCTGCTTCTGAAGAGCGTGCCCTTGCGCATGATCATCCTGACCAGCAGCGCGCGCGACGCGCGAGGCAGCATGCTGAAGTTCCCGATGAAATCGCGCTCGGTATCGAGCAGCAGGTCGCTGTAGCGTTGTTCGACCCAGCGCAAGACCATCTCGAAATTGTCAAGATAGTAGTAGCGGTTTTCCAGCACTCGGTTCATGGTATTGCGTATTACTGTATTTAAAAACAGTATATCAAGCTTTGGGCCAGGACTATTCATGGCCGGCGGGCTTTTTATCGATCACCGCGTGAAAGCTGGATGGGCGTTGTGTATTGACCCCGATGGCACTGCACGTACAATGCGGCATGCCCTTTCCTTGAACTATTATTTGCGACCCCGCGCCATGTCCCGCTACTTCGACCGCATTGTCAGAACTGTCTCCGCCATGCTTCTCGTGGCCTCTTGCCTGCTGTTGCCCGCGCATGCGGCGGCATTGCTGGACAGCATATCGCGCATCGCCGTTATTTCGGCATTCGAGCCCGAGCTGGCCCTGTTGCACGGCAAGCTCAAGCAGCCGGAGAAGTTCTCCGTCAATGGCGTGGAATTCACCACCGGCACGCTGCAGGGCAAGCCCGTGGTGCTGTTCCTGAGCGGCATCAGCATGACCAATGCGGCGATGAATATGCAATTGGCGCTGGATCGTTTCAAGATCAGCCATGTGGTGTTCAGCGGTATTGCGGGAGGGGTGAATCCCTCCTTGCATATTGGCGATGTGACAGTCGTGGAGCGTTGGGGCCAGTATCTGGAAGTGCTGATGGCGCGTGAAACGGCGCCCGGCGTATTTCAGCCGCCGCCCGGCAAAGACGATTTCAGTTTTCCCAATTTCGGCATGATGTATCCGCGGCCGGTAAAAGTACGTTCCGCCGCCCAGCCGCAAGCCAGCAAGAAATTCTGGTTCGATGTCGATCCGCAGATGCTGGCCGTAGCCAAGTCCATCCGCAACGTGAAACTTGCTTCATGCGACAAGCGGAATGAATGCCTCAAGCGCCATCCCGCGCTGGTCGTTGGCGGCAACGGCGTGTCGGGTTCGGCCTTCGTGGATAACGCCGCCTTTCGCGAGTACGCATTCAAAACCTTCCATGCCAATGTGCTCGATATGGAAAGCGCCGCCTGCGCCATGGTGGCTTACAGCAATGGCGTTCCATTCATTGCGTTTCGCTCGCTCAGCGACTTGGCCGGCGGCGGCGAGGGCGTCAACGAGATGCATACTTTCATGAATATCGCGGCCGACAACTCGGCCAGGGTCCTGCTGGCTTTCCTCGCTGCCTGGAAATAAGGAAAAGGCGCCGCATGAATACCGATGCCACGCGTGTGGAAAGCCTGATCGAGCGGTTCCAACTGCAGCCGCATCCGGAAGGAGGCTATTACCGCGAAACCTATCGCGGCGGGCAGAGCGTGCGGCGCAGCGCGGATGGTGCGCAGCGCAGCGCTTCGACGGCTATTTATTATTTGCTGGATCAGGGCGCGTATTCGGCCTGGCACCGGATCGCTTCGGATGAAATCTGGCATTTTTATGCCGGCGGTCCGTTGGACGTGCATGTGCTGGACGGCAAGGGCGAGCTCGCCACATACCGCTTGGGCAATGCGCAGGAAAGGGCCGATGCCGTCTTCCAGGCAGTAGTTCCGGCCGGCTGCTGGTTTGGCGCCGAACTGGCGGAGCCGCAGGGGTATGCCCTGGTGGGTTGCACCGTGGCGCCGGGATTTGAGTTCAGCGAATTCGAGATGGCCGTCGCAGACGAACTGCTTGGGCAATATCCCCAACATGCGAAATTGATCAAGCGCCTGCTCAGGCCTGCGTGATGTCGGCATTGAGCCAGAGGCCGGCCCAGCGATGGGCCGGAAAGCCCGCATTGCCCTAGAAATCGGCCGACATCGACAATTTTACGGTTCGCCCCTCGCCTTGCGTTATCTGTCCGAATTGCGGCGCAATCGACGCCCAGTAGGCGCGATTGGCGACGTTTTCCACTCCGGCGCGCCAGACCACATTGTGTCCGTTAACCTTGGTGGCATACCTCGCGCCCAGGTCCAGCCGGGTCCAACTGGGAATCTTGTATGCATTGGTGGCGCTGGTATATTCCGACCCGTGATGCAGCAGGCTGGCCTGCAAGGTCAGGCCGGGTACGCCTCTTAGGTCCCATTCGGTGCTGATGACGCCCTGGAAGCGCGGCACGCCCGGGGCATAGTTATCGTCATTGGCGCCGCCGCTGGTCTTGGTAAGGCGGGGATCCATGAAAGTGACGCCGCCCAGTACGCGCCAGCCGCGCAGCGGTTCGCCGTACACGTTCAGTTCGACGCCGCGATTGCGCTGCTCACCCGATGGGCCGAAGATGTTCGTGGCCGGATCCAGGTAAGCCACCGGCTTCTCGATCTGGAAAACGCCCAGGCTGCCACCGTAGTTGCCCAGATCCACCTTGATGCCTGCCTCATTCTGCTTGGTCCGGTAGGGAGCCAGCGCTTCGTTGGCATTGACCGCGGTCGCCCCGGCTATGTCGCCCTGGCTGAGTCCTTCGATGTGGTTGGCGTAGAGCGACACGGTATCCCATGGCCGCACTACCAGGCCCACCACCGGGGTAGTGATCGATTTGTCGTATCTGGAGGTCTGCGCCCGCGTGGCGACATCGTAGCTATTGCTGACGAGGCTCTGGTTGCGCGCACCCAGGGTGAGCAGCACATCACCGTGGAAGAACGACAGCGTGTCGGAAACCGCGACGCTGCGCAACTGCAGGCGCTGCGAAACATTGGGATCGTCCATGTTGCCGGTGACGACGCCCACGGGACGCGGCACGTTCATTTCCTCATATATATTGGCGGGGTCGGCGCTGATGTATTCGAACGCCGTACGTTCGGTCTTGTTCAGGGCCGAATAGGCCAGATTGACGCGATGGCCGATCGGGCCGGTGCGGAATTGGCCGCGCAAGCCGATTTCGCCGGTGAAGGTGTCCCGCTGGAAAGGCACGGACAGCAAGCCTCGGGTGCCTATGCCCTGGCCATCGACGGTCGGTGCGGAATAGTCGCCGCTTTCCTTGTCGCGGCTCACACCCACTGCCGCGTAGCTGGTCCAGTTCGAATTCAGGTCGTATTCGAGGCGCGTCACCGCAAAGGTGCTTTCTAGATCACTGTAGGCCCAGGGCTGCCCGTAATTGATGCTGTTCGATGGCGCATCCGGCACCGCGCCGCTTATATTGATCGTGGGGCGTGGGTGATCGAAGTGGATCTTCTGATAGCCGGCATCCAGGGACACGCGGAGCTGATCGCCGCGGTAATCCAGGCCGATGGTGCCGACCGTGCTGCGCATGCCTGCGCCTGGAACCGACGTATCGCCATCGCGGTGGGCGGCATTGACACGGATGCCGAACCGATTGTCATCACCCCAGCGCCGGCCGATATCGACGCCGCCGCCGAACTGGCCGCGGCCGGTGTAGTCGAGATTCAACCGCGTCAATGGTGTGTCGGCGGCCCGCTTGGGCTGGATGTTGATGATGCCGCCCAGGCCGGAGCCACCGGGTGCGGCGCCGTTCAGAAATGCGCTGGCGCCCTTGAAGACTTCGACTCTTTCCACCATTTCGACCGGCAGCACCTGGCGCGGCAGTATGCCGTACAAGCCGTTAAATGAAAGGTCGTCGTTGTTCAGCGGAAAGCCCCGGATGACAAAGGTTTCGGCCTGGTTCCCGTAGCCATTGCCGACCTGCACCGACGCGTCGTTTTTCAGTACATCGCCCAAGGTGCGGGCTTGCTGGTCCTGGATCAGCTTGGATGTATAGCTGGTCTGGGTGAAGGGCATATCCATATTGTCCAGGTTGCCCAGAATGCCGGCCTGGCCTCCGCTCGCCACTTCGCCGCCGGCGTAGGCTGGCGGCGTTGGTTTGGAGACGGAGCGCGTGCCGGAGACTGTGATCGTTTCCAGCGTTGGGGCGGGCGCGGCGATGGTTTGCGCATACAGCAGGCCAGGGCTTGCAGCAGCGCCGAGCAGGAGCGCCGCGCCCAGTGTGCCCTGGATCGCACCGCCCGGCCGGGTGCGCCGCAAAGTGATGACGGGCGGCGATTTGCGGCACGTTTGCGAGTCTGCCTGGTGTGCATGAGAAACAGGGTGGGGCATCAATGTGTAGCCTTTCAGATAAATAATCGATATTTAAATAAAAATCATTCGCATTATTATCTCTAAAGGGAATTTTTGCAAATTCCCAAGCCATGAGGTTTATCCAAACCCGCTTTCATCGTGGTCGGCGCCTTGATCTGCATAATCCAGCTGTTTGAGCACAAACAGCTTAGAGTATCGGTCGAGCACGATACTGCCCGGATTCACAGCAAGCCAGCGTCCTGATGAAATGAGAAAAGCCCGTAAATACGGGCTTTTCAGAGATGCGCAATCGCTTATAAAACGTCGTGGAAGATTACTCAATGTTTTGCGCCTGCTCGCGCATTTGTTCTATCTGCAATTTCAGGTCGATAGCGGCGCGGGTGATGCTCAGGCCGCTGGCTTTGGAGCCCAGCGTATTGGCCTCGCGGTTCATTTCCTGGAACAGGAAGTCCAGGCGCTTGCCGATGCTGCCGGTTTTCTTTTTGTCGGTGCTGGTTTCGCCTGTACGCAACAAGTGTTCCAGCTCCGAAATATGCGAGCGTAGGCGTGAAAGCTCCTCGGCGACATCGATACGCAGCGAAAACAATGAGGTTTCCTGGGCGATGCGGGCCGACAGTTCAGGGCCGCTGATTTGCGCAAAGCCGCCGGGGCTGGCAGCTTCCAGCGTTTCGCGCAGCTTGGTGGCGAGTTTTTCCTGATGATCGGCAAGCAGCTGAGGCAGTTCGTGTTCCACTTGAAGCACGATATCGGCCACTTCGGCGGAGCAGGCCAGCATCATGGCCGCAAGACGGGCGCCTTCGCGTTCGCGATTCGCCTGCAGCTCAGCAAGCGCCTGCGTGGCTGCTTCCAGACACATGGCTGTCCAAATTTCCGGATCGAATGTACCGCTGTCGGCGCTGTTCGAGTGATTCAGCAGCTCGGCAAGCCTGGGGGCTTCCATATCGGGTATGACGGCCCGCGCCGCGGCGAGCTGCTCGGCGACGACTGCCAAATAAGCAATATCCAGGGTTTTGTCCGTGTCATTTTTCGTGCGGACATAATTGGCACGGATGTCGATCTTGCCGCGACTGATGAACTGGCCCAGTTTTTCTCGAATCGCTCCCTCGGCCATACGCAGATCTTCAGGCAAGCGAAAGTTCGGATCGAGAAAGCGGCTGTTGACGCTGCGAAACTCTATGGTCACACTGCCGGCGGGCGATTCGGCTCGGGCACTGCCAAATGCGGTCATGCTGCGTATCATGGGGTGTCCTGCTGAGAATGAGAGAGATGTCTATTATGGCCGATATGGCCGGCAACATAAAAGCTGGATAATTTGCTTTTTTTTCGGCCAGATGCCTTGTTGCCTTGCCTGTTTTCCCGTACGAGCCTTTAAACTAGACTGCTCAGTACTGTTTGTCCTTCGCCAACCAACGATTATTCAAAGGAAAGCCTTGTCCACTTCCACCAGGCACCGCCCCTCCGGCCGTGCAATCAACCAGTTGCGCCCCTTGTCGATTGAAGCCGGTTATACCCGCCACGCGGAAGGCTCTGTGCTGATCAAGGCTGGCGATACCCATGTCTTGTGCAATGCCAGCGTACTGGAAAAAGTGCCGTCTTTTCTAAAAGGCAAAGGGCAAGGCTGGGTTACGGCCGAATATGGTATGTTGCCGCGTTCCACGCATACACGCTCCGACCGCGAAGCGGCACGCGGCAAGCAAAGCGGGCGCACTCAGGAAATTCAGCGCTTGATCGGCCGCAGTTTGCGGGCGGTTTTCGATCTGGAAGCCCTGGGCGAGCGCACTTTGCATCTGGATTGCGATGTCTTGCAGGCCGATGGCGGCACGCGTTGCGCCAGTATTACAGGTGCCTGGGTAGCCGCCGCGCTGGCCGTCCAGGGTTTGATCGATAGCAAGGTTCTTGCCGTCAACCCGTTGCGCGACAGCGTGGCGGCGGTGTCGGTGGGCATGGTCGACGGCAGGGCAGTGCTGGATCTGGATTACATAGAAGACTCGGGCTGCGATGCCGATATGAATATCGTCATGACCGGCAGCGGGCACTTTGTCGAAGTTCAAGGCACGGCCGAAGGGCAGACCTTCGATCGCGGGGCTTTGGACAATCTCCTGGATCTGGCGCGCGATGGCATCGCGCAACTGGCGAAATTTCAGCAGCAGGCTGTCACGCCATAACGGTAACGCAGATATCGCTATGGAAATCAGCAGGCCCGCCCTACAGCAAGGGGAGGAGCAGGCGGTAGCCCACTGCGGTTTCAGTCAGGAGGTATTGTGGCTGGGCGGGGTCGTCTTCCAGTTTCTGGCGCAAATGGCTCATGTAAATTCGCAGATAATGGGCATTTTCGGTGTACGAGGGGCCCCAGACCTGGCGCAATAGTTGCGTATTGGTGACGACGCGCCCCGCGTTGCCCGCCAGGACCGCCAGCAAGCGGTATTCCGTAGGTGTAAGGTGCACCATCTGGTTTGCCTTGCTTACCATGCGAGCCTGGAGATCGATTTTGACATCGCCAAACTCGATGATGCCATGCACGACGGCCGCGGTTTGTTGGGCACGTCGTTGCGCGGAGCGGACTCGGGCAAGCAGTTCCCCGACTCCGAACGGCTTGCTGAGGTAGTCGTCGGCTCCGGCGTCTAGCGCCTTGATTTTATCGGCCTCGCTGGTCCGCGCCGACAATACGATAATAGGAACGCGGGACCATTGCCTCAGATCGGCTATCAGATCGACCCCGTCGCCATCCGGCAGGCCAAGGTCGAGAATGATCAGTTCGGGTCTGCGTGTGCCGGCTTCGATAAGGCCGCGTTGCAGCGTGTCCGCTTCAACGATTTGCCATCCTTCGTCCGTTAGCGACATGCGAAGGAAGCGTCTGATTTGTGGATCGTCCTCGATCAACAGTGCAATGGGAACCGATTCTGTCATGGTAGCGGATTACTTTAGTCCAGGTCGGGCATGTCTGGAACTGTGCCCAAAGGCAAGGTAAAAACGAAGCAGGCTCCACCATCCGGTGATTGCGCCGCGCGGATGACACCTCCATGCGCCGCAACGATGGCCCGGCAAATCGCCAGGCCCAGGCCGATTCCGCTGGTTGCGGATTCTTGTGCGCCGCGAGTGAATTTTTCGAAAATGGCTTCCTCCTTTCCAGGGGGCAAGCCAGGCCCGTTATCATAGACTGAAACTTCCAGGAATTGGCTTGCGGTTTTTGCGGCAATCGTGATGCGAGAACCGCTTGGAGTGTATTTACCGGCGTTTTCCAGAAGATTGCACAGCACTCTTTCGATCAGCATGGCGTCGAAATGAACCAGCGGCAGATCCGGGGCAAGCCGGGTCGCTATTTCATGGCCGCGCAGCAAAGCTTGATTGATGCGCAATGCGCTGCCCAGGACTTCCTCGATATGTTGCCATTGCCGATTGAGCTGAACTTCGCCGCTCTGGATACGCGCCATATCAAGCAGATTGGCAACCAGATTGCTCATGCGCAGGGATTCATTGTGCAGGGCATGGGCCAGCTCCGATTGCGTCCCCGTCAGCGCGGGCCGCGATAAGGTGAGTGCTTCGGATAATCCCACCAGTGAAGTCAGCGGCGTGCGCAGATCGTGCGACAGCGCTGCCAGCAAAGAGTTGCGCAGGCGTTCCGATTCCATTCGCACCAGGGCGCTTCGCGCCACATCGATATAATGCACGCGTTCGAGGGCGATGGCGGCAAGCGTTGCAAAGGTGTCCAGGTGCTGCCGCTGTTCGGGGATCCAGATCCAGCGATGGCTCCTCGGCTGTATGGCAAGCACGCCGCGGGTGCGCATCGGTGCTATCAGCGGGAGATAAAACAATTTGCTGCCGGGCAGGGTATCGGTGCCCAGCCCAGCCGGCAATGCCCGGTCGTAGGACCACTGTGCGGTACCCATATCGATAGAGTCCGGATTCGGAACCGTGCTGGAATGCCCAGGCGCTGCAACAGAAGCCCGCAGGCGGCTGTTATCGTCGGGCAACAATAGGCTTGCCCTGGAGTGGAACATGCGCTGGATGACGTCCTGTGTGATGTCCACAATTTTTTCTGTTTCCAGGGGGCTGGATAGTTCACGGGCGAATTCGTACAAGGCGCGGGCGCGCCGTTCCCTATGCGCGGCAACCTTGGCCTGATAACTCAGTCCGGAGGCCAATTGCCCGGTAATCAGCCCGACTATCAGCATCACGGCGAATGTAAGCAGGTATTGGACATCGCCTACCGCGAAGGACAGGCGGGGCGGGACGAAAAAGAAATCGAACAGGGCAACGCTCAGGAATGCCGCCATAACCGCAGGCCCGCGCCCAAGCCGTATGGCTATCAGCACCTCCAGCAGCAGGAACAGCATGACGATGTTGGCCAGATCGAAGTAAGGCAGCATGGGCGTGACGCCGATCGCGGTTAAAACGCAGGCGATCGCCGCCCAGATGTAGCGCCAGGGGTGCCTGTCCCTGCGCGAGGGACGGGGTGAGTCATAAGAGCCAACCCTGAGGTTGGGGCCTGGGTTTCTGTCTATCTGCCCTTCGGCCAGCCCGGCGTGGCTGATTTCGATGAGATCGAGGTCGGGTGCGTAGCCGGCGATGCGCCTGGCATGGGTTTTTTTCCAGAATGGCGGCGGATGGCCACGCCCGAGAACGATTTTGGAAAAGTTATGGCCATGCGCGTAGTCGGCGATTTCCCTGGTGACATTGTTGCCTGGCAGGACGGCCGTGGTGGCTCCCAGGTTCTGTGCAAGCTTCAATGTTTTCAGGATACGCTCACGTTCCCTGGACGATAAACGCTGCAGCTCAGGTGTTTCAATATAAATGGCGTGCCATTGGGCATTTAGCTGGCCGGCGAGCCTGGCTGCGCTGCGGACCAGATGTTCGCTTCCCACGGGACTCGGACCCACGCAGGCCAGCAAAGCGGTATCGGTTTCCCATACTTTATTGATCGATTTTTCGATCCGGTAGGCCTGAACATCGCTGCCTATCCGGTCGGCGGTGCGCCGCAGCGCCAGCTCGCGCAAGGCAATAAGATTGCCCTTGCGGAAAAAATGGCGGGCGGCATGACCGGCCTGTTGCGCCTGATAGACCTTGCCGTCTTTGAGCCGGGCCAGCAATTCATCGGCGGGAAGATCGACCAGCACCACTTCGGCGGCCGAGTCGAAAAAGGTGTCGGGCAGGGTTTCCGTGATGCGGATGCCCGTAATGCCGCCCACCACATCGTTCAGGCTTTCGAGATGCTGCACGTTCACGGTAGTGAAGACATTCATGCCTGCGTCGAGCAGTTCGTCGATATCCTGCCACCGTTTGGGATGGCGTGAGCCGGGCACATTCGAATGCGCCAGCTCGTCTACCAGCACCAGCTCCGCATGGCGAGCCAACGCCGCATCGATATCGAACTCCCTGAGGTCTTTACCTCGATATTCGAGTAGTTTCAAAGGCAGGATTTCAAGGCCCTGGGCGAGTGCGGCAGTTTCGCTGCGGCCGTGTGTTTCCACAATGCCGATTACGACATCGAGTCCCTCGCTCTGGAGCTGGCGGGCGGCCGCCAGCATGGCGTAGGTCTTGCCTACGCCCGCCGACGCACCGAAATAAATACGCAGTTTCCCGCGCGAGGCCTGGCGTTGCTGCTCGGTTACCTGGGCAAGAAGAACATCAGGATCCGGACGCGGATAGTCGTTTGAAGGCATGTGTCGGTGCGGCAATATGGATTGATGTTTCGCATTTCCCGGTTAGTGCGGAAAGCCCGATCCTTGTTCCCGGGCCTGTATTTGCCATGATACGTCAGTGCTGCTCGTCGAGCGCCATATTCAGGGCCAGTACGTTGATCCTGGGCTCGCCAAAAAAGCCGAGATGTTGAACCTGTGCATGGCTGGAAATGAGCTTGAGAACCGCCGCGAGAGGGAGCTTGCGCAGGCGGGCGATACGCGGGGCCTGGTAATTGGCCGCCGCGACGCTGATTTCCGGATCCAGGCCACTGGCCGAAGCGCTGACCAGATCGACAGGAATTGGCAAGGTATTGTCCGGATCAAGCCGTTTCAGCGCTGCAATGCGGCTTTTTACGGAGTCCGGCAGTGCGGGATTGGAGGGGCCAAGATTGGAGCCTCCGGAGGCCGCCGCATTGTTCGGCATCGGCCCGGTGGCTGATGGCCGCCCCCAAAAATAGCGTGGCGACGAAAACGATTGGCCGATGAGCGCCGATCCTATCGTCCGGCCATTTTTCTGTATCAGGCTGCCATTGGCCTGGTAGGGAAAGATTATTTGGCCTATGCCTGTTATTGCGTAGGGATATACCAGGCAGCAAATCAGGCTAAGTGCTGCAAAAAGTATGAACGCCGGGCGCAGTGTGTCTTTCATGATGATTTCCTACACAAGATGAAGCAAGGTCAGCGCCAGATCAATCAGCTTGATGCCGATGAATGGCACGAGGATCCCGCCCAGTCCATAGATCAGCAAGTTGCGGCGCAATAACTGCGCAGCGCCAACGGCACGGTATTTGACGCCTTTGAGGGCCGATGGAATCAGAGCCACGATAATCAAGGCATTGAAAATCACCGCCGACATGATGGCCGATGAGGGGCTGGCCAGATGCATGACGTCGAGCGCCTTCAGTTGCGGATACGTAGTGACGAACGCTGCCGGAATAATCGCAAAATACTTGGCGACGTCGTTGGCAATGGAAAACGTCGTGAGCGAGCCGCGTGTGATCAGCATCTGTTTGCCGATTTCCACGATTTCCAGCAGCTTGGTCGGATTCGAGTCCAGATCGACCATATTGCCGGCTTCCTTGGCCGCTTGCGTGCCGGAATTCATGGCCACGGCCACATCCGCCTGGGCCAGCGCCGGAGCGTCATTGGTGCCATCGCCCGTCATGGCTATCATTCGTCCTTCCGCCTGATAGCCGCGTATCAGTTTCAGCTTTTCCTCGGGCGTGGCCTCGGCCAGGAAATCATCCACGCCGGCTTCGGCGGCGATCGCGGCGGCCGTCAATTTGTTGTCGCCGGTAATCATGATTGTCTTGATACCCATGCGACGCAGTTCGGCGAACCGTTCCTTGATACCGCCTTTGACTATATCTTTCAGTTCGATTGAACCTATTACCCGGCCATTGTCAGCCACAACCAGGGGAGTGCTGCCGCGCCGGGACATATCGTCCACGGCTCTCTCGACTTCAGCCGGAAAAGCCTGCCCCAGCGATTCGACATGACGCCTGATCGCGTCGGCGGCGCCCTTGCGAATCGCGCGGCCGTCAATATCGATACCGCTCATGCGGGTTTGGGCAGTGAAGGGCACGAAGCTGGCATGCAGCGCCGTCATGTCGCGTTCGCGGATATTGAAGCGCTGCTTGGCCAATATGCAGATGCTGCGTCCTTCGGGCGTTTCATCGGCCAGGGATGCCAGTTGCGCCGTGTCGGCCAGTTGCTGTTCCGTGAGGCCGGGAGCGGGGACAAACAATGCGGCTTGCCGATTGCCGAGGGTAATGGTTCCTGTCTTGTCCAGCAGCAGTATATCGACGTCGCCCGCCGCTTCGACCGCGCGGCCCGACGTGGCGATGACATTTGCCCTCATCATCCGGCTCATGCCGGCCACGCCGATGGCTGAAAGCAAGCCGCCTATCGTGGTCGGGATAAGGCAGGCCAGCAAGGCGATCAATACGGTGATTGACACCGGCGAACCGCCGTTGGCAATATGAACCGAATAGAGCGAGTAAGGGAGCAAGGTGACGATAACCACCAGAAAGACTATGGTGAGCGCTACCAGCAAGATCGTAAGAGCGACTTCATTGGGCGTTTTTTTGCGTTTGGCTCCCTCGACCATGGCGATCATGCGGTCCAGGAATGCTTCGCCGGGATTGGTCGCCACGCGAACGATCAACCAGTCCGACAGCACCCGTGTTCCGCCCGTCACTGAACTGAAATCGCCGCCCGATTCGCGAATGACTGGCGCGGATTCCCCTGTGATGGCGCTTTCATCTACAGAAGCCACTCCGTCGATGACCACACCATCGGAAGGAATGGTGTCTCCTGTTTCGACCAATACCGTATCGCCTTTGCGCAGCGCAATGGCATCGGTTGCGGCCCATGGACTGCCATGCCGGGCGGTCTCCAGCTTCTTGGCGATAATGGTTTTCTTCAAGGCCCGCAGCGATGCCGCCTGTGCCTTGCTGCGGCCTTCGGCCAGGGCCTCGGCGAAATTGGCAAACAGCACGGTGAACCAAAGCCAGATTGCCACGGCAAGAATAAATCCCGGACTTGCCTCGCCCACGCCGACGACAGCCTGGATGAACAGCAGGGTGGTCATGATGCTGCCCACATACACCACGAACATTACCGGATTGCGCCATTGGATACGCGGATCAAGTTTTTTGCACGCTTCAATCAAGGCGATAAGCATTGAATACAAGTCGAATTGCGTGAGGGCCGCACGCGAGGCATTTGCCTTTTTGGCTACAGATGGATGCATGGCGGATCCCTTGTCAGCGAGCGAAGAGTTGCAAATGTTCGGCTATAGGCCCCAGGGCAAGTGCCGGCACATAGTTCAACACGCCAACCAGCACGACCGTGCCGATCAGCAAGACGAGGAACAGAGGGCCGTGCGTGGGCATGGTGCCGGAATTGGCCTCGAGCCGGGGTTTTGCGGCCAAAGAACCGGCTATCGCCAGGACGGGCACGATCACGGCGAAACGGCCGAACCACATCGCAATCGCTAAAATTACGTTGTAAAACGGCGCGTTGGTCGATAAGCCCGCGAATGCGCTGCCGTTATTGTTGGCCGCGGAACTGAAAGCATAGAGAATTTCCGAAAACCCGTGGGTGCCGGGATTGCCGACCGCGCTTTGGCCGGGCCCCGTCATGACAGCGATTGCCGTGCCGGCCAATACCAGCACCGGTGTGGACAGAATCGCGATCGAGGTCATTTTCATTTCGTAGGACTGTATTTTTTTTCCTAGATACTCGGGGGTGCGGCCTATCATCAGGCCGGCGATGAACACGGCAAGAATGGCGAAAATCAGCATGCCGTACAGGCCGGAGCCCACTCCACCGAAGATCACTTCACTGAACTGCATAAGCAGCAGCGGCATCATGCCCCCGAGCGGCATGAAAGAATCGTGCATGGCATTGACCGCACCGCAGGATGCCGCGGTCGTGACTGCCGCGAACAAGGCCGATGCGCTGATGCCAAAGCGTGTTTCCTTGCCCTCCATATTCCCGCCCGACTGCAGGGCGGATGCGGCCTGGTCGATGTTCAGGCCGTGGAAGAACGGATTTGCGTGCTGTTCGGCGATCATCGTGACCGCCGCCATCACGATGAAAATCGCGATCATGGCTCCTATTACCGTCCAGGCTTGCCGCATGTCTGCGACCATGCGGCCGAACGCGAAACACAGGCCGGCCGGAATCAGCAGTATCGACAGCATCTGGACAAAATTCGACAGCGGCGTCGGGTTTTCAAAAGGATGAGCGGAATTGGCGTTGAAAAAGCCGCCGCCATTGGTGCCCAGCATTTTAATGGCTTCCTGCGAAGCGACTGGACCCATCGCCAGCGATTGTGTTTTCGCGATCAATGTTTCCGTCTCGGGATTGCCTTGCGCATTTTTCAGCGGCTGGCCCGTGGCATCGGTTTTGACCTGCTGGTACGTGACAGGATCGAGCAAGCCCACGTTCTGGTAGGCCGAGAAGTTCTGGACAACGCCCTGGCTCATCAGAAATATGGCAAAGAAGGTTGACAGCGGCAGCAGGACATAGAGCGTCACGCGCGTGATATCCACCCAGAAATTGCCTATCGATTGGGCGGAGCGAAGCGAAAAGCCGCGTATCAGTGCAAAGGCTACCGCGATGCCTGTCGCCGCCGAGAAAAAATTCTGCCCCGTCAAGACTACCATCTGAGTCAGATAGCTCATGGTCGATTCGCCGCCGTAGCTTTGCCAATTCGTGTTGCTGACAAAACTGATCGCCGTATCAAAAGCCAGGTCGGGACCGACGCCGGGAAAAGATTGCGGATTGAGCGGCAGCCAGGCCTGCAGGCGCTGCATGGCATATACGGCCAGCGCGCCCAAGCCATTGAAGGCAAGCAGGGCAAGCGCATAGCGTTTCCAGCTCATGGCGGAACGGGCCGATGCCCCTGCCATCCGATAGAGCAGGCTTTCAACTTTGCCGAGCCAGCCCATCCCGGCGACGGGCGCTTCGCTTGCCACCTTAGCCAGATAGATGCCCAATGGATAGGCGAGTATCAGCAATATCGCCAGGAACGCGGCAAGCAGCATGAATGATTGCGCAGTCATGTCACAAATCCTCGGCCTTGAACAAAGCGACAATCAAATAGACGAGCAGGCCCAGCGCAGCGATTGCGCCTATGACGTAAAAGGTGTTCATGACCGTCCTTTTAATTTGTCGCAGCCCATGGCGAGCAGGCTGCCGAGAATTAAAAACACGAGGATTGCGCCGATATAAATCAGGTCCATCAAGAGGCTCATCGAAAAGGCTTGCGCCGATGATGAGCAGCTTAGTCGGAAGCGTCTAAATAATTAGTAAAGACTGGGCCTGCAGGCGTAAAGGAAAAGTAAATATTTCCAGGGATGATCGCCGGTTGTCCGGCTGATTGGGCTGTGGCTGCCATGATGGGGGGCATAAGGGGCCCGCCCGTGCGCCGTAGCGGCGAAGCTTACCCCTGGCTCAGGAAACGTCCGATCCGCTCGCTATTGGCCATATTCCAGACCTTGGCTATCAGGTTCCGCACTTCTTCGGGGGTGGCCGCGTTGCGATAGATGCCCAGGCGCAGCGCTTTTTCTTCCAGCTCGAGTCTGGACAGGGTATTGCCCGGATCCCCTTTGGGTACGTCGACACGCCCGGCAAGTGTCTGCCCCTGGCGGGTTTGCACGGTGACTTTGCCTATCCATTGCCTGGGGTAGGCGGCGTCGACTTCGGGGTCCAGCTGCATGGTGACGCGCTGGCGAAAATCGACGATGGCCGGATCGTTCAAGCCGGCATCGAATTCGGGCAAGCCGGCATGCCGGCGCTGGGCAATGAGGCCCAGGACCGAGCCCATGGAGAATTTCGACTGATGCACTGTTTCGGGCTTGACCACTGGCCCGAGCACATCGATGGCACCCTGGTGCACGTGGGCGACCACCGAGGCGATATCGCTGAATTCCAGCTTATGGGTTTGCATGACCTGCAGCAAGGCGTCGGCGGCGGGGTGGGTGTGGCGGCAGGAGGCGTGATACTTGAATGAAGTTTCAAGCAGGGCCCAGCGCGAACCCAACAGATTCGTGAGGCGGCTGGGGTCCGCATCGCGCGACATGCCGGCCGCCATGCCTTGCGGGCCTTCCAGTATATGTGAGGCCCCGGTAAACCCTTCGCTGGCCAGCCAGGCGGCGGTCAGGCCATCGGCTGCCGCTTTGGCTGTGTGCAATTGCTTGGAGTCGGCTCCGTCGCGCAGGAATTCCCACAGGCCAGCCGCTTGCGTTCCGGCCGAACCCAGGGCGTGCAGCATTTGTGCCGGATCCAGGTTAAGCAGGCGGCCTGTGGCTATTGCCGCGGCAAGCGTTCCGGCCGTGCCGGTGGTATGAAAAACCGTATAGTGCGAGCGGCCCAGGAATTCGCCTATGCGTATGCCGGCCTCGTAGCCGGCGACCGAAGCGACCAGCAGGTCTTTGCCTGAGCGCCCCAAAGCCTGCGCCATGGCAATGGCGGGAGGGAACACCACGGCGGCAGGATGAAATACCGAGCCATTGTGCACATCGTCCTGTTCGACCATGTGTGCCGAGGCGGCATTGACCATGGCGGCAAACAAAGGGCTGGAACTGCGGCGCGTGACCATGTCTTCGGAGGGCCCGCTGGCCGGCCCCATGGCCCGGGCAAAGCCCGATACGGTTTGTACCGGCCGGGAACTTGAGCCAGCCAGTATCGAGGCCAGGCAATCGAGCAGCAGATCTTCCGCGCGACGCAATACGGGTTCGGGGATATCGCCGAAGTTGAGTTCGGCGGCAAATCGGCAGAGTTCGGCGCTGGGATGATTCATGGTCTTGCAGTGCGTGTAGAAGAATAAAAAACAAGCTGGCGTTCAGAACGAGCGCGGCAAACCCAGCACGTGCTCGGCCACATAGGACAAAATCAGGTTAGTGGAAATCGGCGCCACTTGATAGAGGCGGGTTTCCCGGAATTTGCGTTCGATATCGTATTCGTTGGCAAAACCGAAGCCGCCGTGAAATTGCAGGCAAACGTTGGCGGCTTCCCATGAAGCGTCTGCCGCCAGCAGCTTGGCCATATTGGCCTGGGCTCCGCAGGGCTGGTGCGCGTCGAACAGGCGGCAGGCCTCGTAGCGCATCAGGCTGGCAGCCTCGATGTTGATCAGCGCCCGTGCGATGGGAAACTGCACGCCCTGGTTTTTTCCTATGGGGCGATCAAATACGATACGCTCTTTGGCGTAAGCCGATATCTTGTCGACGAACCAGTAGCCGTCGCCGATGCATTCGGCGGCAATCAGGGTGCGTTCGGCGTTTAGCCCATCGAGTATGTATTTGAAGCCCATGCCTTCCTGGCCGATCAGGTTTTCCG
The DNA here is from genome assembly GCF_021266465.1 of Paralcaligenes sp. KSB-10. Taxonomy (NCBI): domain Bacteria; kingdom Pseudomonadati; phylum Pseudomonadota; class Betaproteobacteria; order Burkholderiales; family Alcaligenaceae; genus Paralcaligenes; species Paralcaligenes sp. KSB-10. Next base: position 462,491 of record NZ_CP089848.1, read on the forward strand.
CCGGAATTTCCAGATTGTCGAAAAACAGCTCATTGGTTTCGTGATTGACCATGTTTGGAATGGGCCGCACGGCCAGGCCTTTGCCGATGGCCTGGTGCAGATCGACGATAAAAATCGACATGCCTTCGGATTTTTTCTTGACCTGGTCGAGCGGGGTAGTGCGGGCCAGTAAAATCATCAAGTCGGAGTGCTGGATGCGCGAGATCCAGACCTTTTGGCCATTCACCACATACCGGTCGCCTTTTTTTACCGCCATGGTTTTGATTTTTGTGGTGTCGGTGCCCGTAGTGGGCTCAGTTACTCCCATCGATTGCAGGCGCAGCTCGCCCGTGGCGATGCGCGGCAGGTAACGTTCTTTTTGTTCTTTGGAACCATGGCGCAGCAGGGTTCCCATATTGTACATTTGGCCATGGCAAACACCGGAATTTCCGCCCGATCGATTGATTTCTTCCATAATGACCGAGGCCTCGGTCAGGCTCAGGCCCGATCCGCCGTATTCCTGCGGAATCAACGCAGCCAGCCAGCCGGCCTCGGTTAGCGCGTTGACGAATTCCTCGGGGTAGCCGCGCTGCTCGTCGATTTTCCGGAAGTATTCGGGAGGAAACTGGGCGCACAAATCGCGGATGGCGTCGCGGATTTCCTGGTATTGTCGGTTTGGCTCCTGCATTGGGGGCTATCCTGATTTCATTACAATGCTGCTACTGTGCCCGAACGCAACATGCTTGCCTATTATTGATTGCTTAAGCGGGAGTTTATTTTTTTTGAAGAAGGCTTCATTTTATGGCCATGCACTTTGATTTGACCGATATGCAACTGATGGTCAATGTGGCGGGGGCCTCCAGTCTGACCAAAGGCGCCGAGCGCAGTTTTTTGTCGCTGCCCGCAGCCAGCAATCGTGTCAAAAACCTGGAAATCCATCTGGGCACGGCCTTGCTGTATCGCAATAGCCAGGGAGTGACACTGACCCCGTCGGGCGAGGCGTTCGTACGACATGCCCGCATAGTGCTGCGCCAGATCGAGCATTTGCGTGGCGATATCCAGGAGTTCGCGCGAGGCGTCAAAGGCAGTGTGCGGGTATATGCCAATACCACGGCCATGAATGAATTCATGCCGGCCGTGCTGGCGCACTATCTGGCCAATCACCCCGACGTCAATATCGAATTGCGCGAGCGTTTAAGCTACCAGGTAGTCAAGGCCGTCGCCGACGGGACCGCCGACATCGGGGTCACCGCCCAGGCCGGCGGTGGAGAAAATGTCGAGTTCCTGCCGTATAGAACCGACAGGCTGGTACTGGTCACACGCTCGGACCATCCATTGGCTGGGCACGATATCCTGAGTTTCGAAGAAACGCTGCGATACGATTACGTAGGCTTGTCCGAAGCGAGCGCCATTCATGCTTTCTTGCTGCAGGCCGCCGATGACATGGGGCGCGTTCTGCGCTTCAGGGTCGAAGTCAGCAACTTCGAAACGGTGTGCCGCATGATTGCCGCCCAGGTCGGGATCGGCGTAATTCCTGAATCGGCCGCACACCGTTATGTGAAGAACCTGCGCCTTAAAATCATTACGCTCAGCGATGAATGGGCACTGCGCAAACTGCATATTTGCGTGCGGCAGTTCGACAGGTTGCCGGTCTTTGCCAAAGAGCTTGTATCGCTGCTGGTTCAGGACGCGGCCCAGCCCGCCGACGTGGCGGCTCTGTAGGAGCGAGCCTCGTGCCCGCTCGTTCGCCCGGGTTAAACTATGGGTTTGACGCGAATTGCCCCATGCCAGATTCCAAAGTAGTACTAGCCTCCAATAACGTCGGCAAGCTCAAAGAATTTTCAGCCATTCTTGGTCAGGCGGGTCTGGTGATGGTGGCCCAAGGTGAATTGGGTGTGGCCGAAGCGGATGAACCGTTTGCCACTTTTGTCGAAAATGCCCTGGCCAAAGCCCGTCATGCAAGCCTGCATACCGGCTTGCCCGCGCTGGCCGACGATTCCGGCCTTTGCGTGGATTGCCTGGGCGGCGCACCTGGCGTGTTTTCGGCCCGCTATGCTTTGCAAAATGGTGGTGAAAAATCCGACGCGGCCAATAACCAGCACCTGCTCCGGATGCTGGCGCCTCATAGGGATCGCATAGCCTCTTATGTGGCAGTACTGGTGTATCTGCGTTCGGCCGATGATCCGCGGCCGATTGTCGCCGAAGGAATCTGGAAGGGCGAAGTGGTGGATACGCCGCAAGGCACCAATGGTTTCGGCTACGATCCGTACTTTTATTTGCCCGATCTGGGAAAAACAGCGGCGCAACTGAGTCCGGAAGAGAAAAACCAATTCAGCCATCGCGCGCAAGCCTTGAAAAAACTGATACAAGCGCTGCGAGCCTAGCCGATTGGCGCATGCTAGGTATCCGGTAGTAAGCTAGCGGCAATAGCCTCACCATCAACCCGTTGCGAGACCGCGGTGCATCCCACTTTTTCTATTGTGCCAGAAGCCAGGCCGGCCCAATCCCATGGCAAGCTGGTTACGCCTGCCAATGCAATACTGACCAGCCTGCCGCCATTGTCTTTATACGTGCATGTGCCTTGGTGTGTGCGTAAATGCCCTTATTGCGATTTCAATTCGCATGCTCTGCAGGGCGAAGTGCCCGAACAGCAGTATCTTGCCGCCTTGCGGGCCGATCTGGAACAAGCCTTGCCGCAGGTCTGGGGCCGCCAGGTCGTAACAATTTTCATAGGCGGGGGCACGCCCAGCCTGCTCTCGGCCTCGACGATCGACCAGATGCTGGCTTTGTTTCGCGCTTATCTGAACGTCTTGCCCGACGCCGAGATAACCCTGGAAGCCAATCCGGGCACGGTGGAAGCAGGGCGCTTCGCCGAGTATGCCCGCAGCGGAATAAACCGGATTTCGCTGGGTATCCAGAGCTTTGACGATCAGGCCCTCAAGGCCCTGGGCCGCATACACGATGCCAAACAGGCTTGCGCAGCCATTGACATCGCGCAAAATGCCGTGGGCCGAGTCAATCTGGACATCATGTACGCCTTGCCCCGGCAATCCCTGGAAGCCTGTGCCCAGGACTTGCGCCAGGCCATGTCCTTCGATACTGAACATTTGTCGCTTTATCATCTGACTCTCGAACCCAACACCGTATTTGCCAAATATCCGCCTCCAGTCCCCGACGACGATGCCAGCGCCGCCATGCAGGACTTGATCACCGAACAGACCAGCCTTCGGGGGTGGGAGCGCTACGAGGTGTCAGCCTATGCCAAGGCAGGCGCGCGCTGCCGCCATAATCTGAATTACTGGGAATTTGGCGATTATCTGGGCATAGGTCCGGGCGCGCATGGCAAACTGTCATTTCATGACAAGATCATCCGGCAGGCAAAACTCAAAAACCCGGCCTCCTGGATGGACCGGGCGCCGCGACTCGATGGCAGCCATATCGCGGAAGAGCGTACTGTCGGGAACGACGAGCTGGGATTCGAATTCATGTTGAATGCCTTGCGGCTGAAGGCGGGCGTGTCAAGCGCCAGTTTCAGTGAACGAACGGGCCTGTCGACGCTGGCCATTGCCCCGGCTGTGGGCCGCGCCGTCGCCAGAGGCCTGCTCGAATCCGATCCTGTACGATTGCAGGCTACCGCCCTGGGCTGGCAGTTTTTAAACGATTTGCAAGCCGAGTTTTTAGAGTAATGCCCAATTCCGGGCGTTTATGCACTATAATTTGCACCATTATGGTGCGTTATTTCTGTTTGTCTGAAATAAACCGAATCTTCAATGTTCAAGTAATTGAATCCCCAAGGATTCGAAAGCCTGGCACGATTTTTGCTTTACATCCTCTGACCACTCAAAATTGGTTTGACCTATTATTTGCTCAGGAGCCCATATGTCCACCGCAGAAGAAGTTGTTACGCTCATCAAAGAACGCGAAGTCGCTTTTGTTGATTTTCGTTTTACCGATACCTTGGGACGCGAGCATCATCTCACCGCGCCGGGCCATACGGTGGACGAGGACAAAATGGAAACCGGGCAAGCCTTCGATGGGTCGTCCCTGCCAGGCTGGAAGGGGATTGAAGCGTCGGACATGCTCCTGATCCCCGATCCCAAGTCGGCCCGCATGGACCCATTTCGCGAAGAGACGACGCTGATTCTGACTTGCGACGTTGTCGAGCCTTCGGATCTGAAAGGCTACGACCGCGATCCGCGCTCCCTGGCCAAGCGGGCAGAAGCCTATCTCAAATCCAGCGGCTTGGGCGATACTGCCTATTTTGGCCCGGAACCCGAGTTTTTCGTTTTTGACGCCATTACCTGGAACACCGACATGTCGGGCTGTTTCGTCAAGATCAAATCCGAAGAAGCCCCCTGGTCGAGCGGCCTGGACATGGACGGCGGAAATCTGGGGCATCGCCCCGGCATCAAAGGTGGTTACGTACCGGTCCCCCCCGTCGACTCCTTTCACGACATGCGCTCGGAAATGTGCCTGCTGCTGGAACAGCAGGGCGTGCCGGTGGAAGTGCATCATCACGAAGTGGCGGCTCCCGGCCAACTCGAAATCGGCACCAAATTCAGCACTCTGGTCGAACGCGCGGACTGGAACCAGATCCTGAAATACACGATACACAATGTGGCGCACGTATACGGCAAAACCGCCACGTTCATGCCCAAGCCTATCGTCGGCGACAACGGTTCGGGCATGCATGTGCACCAATCCATCTGGAAAGACGGCCAGAACCTGTTCGCGGGTAATGGTTATGCCGGTTTGTCCGAGTTCGCTCTGTATTACATAGGCGGCATCATCAAGCACGCCCGCGCGCTCAATGCCTTGACCAATCCGGGTACGAATTCGTACAAGCGATTGGTGCCTCATTACGAAGCACCGGTCAAGCTGGCGTATTCCGCGCGCAATCGCTCGGCCTCGATACGCATTCCCTATGTCGGCAATCCCAAGGGCCGCCGCGTCGAAGCGCGCTTCCCCGATCCGCTGGCCAATCCTTATCTCGCCTTCTCTGCATTGATGATGGCCGGCCTGGATGGCGTGCAGAACAAAATCCACCCTGGCGATCCGGCAGACAAAAATCTGTACGATTTGCCGCCCGAGGAAGATGCAAAGATTCCAACGGTATGCTCGTCGCTGGAAGAAGCCGTCAACGCCCTGGACCGCGATCGCGAGTTCCTGACGCGCGGCGGAGTGTTCAGCAACGACATGCTCGACGCATATATTGAACTCAAGATGGGCGAGATCACGCGCTTGCGCATGACCACTCACCCTGTCGAGTTCGATATGTACTACAGTCTGTAGGCGTTCAGTGGCCGGATGCCAGTGCACCCGGCCTGCGAGGCGCACTATATGGACATAGCAAGCTACGACTTATTGGCCACAGCCGTAGTGCTTCTCGATGAGCATGGACGGGTGGCTCATGTCAACGCAGCCGCCGAAGAACTATTCGGATTGTCGCGCAGGCAACTGAGTGGTGTTTTCGGCCATGCCCTTTTTAATAATGCCGATGCCGCGCTGAAGGCGCGCTTCGGCGAGGCTATCCAGGGCAAGTTCGGTGTGTTGCGCCAGGATCTTTCAATCAACCGCCCGGGAACCTCCATACCGGTCAGCCTGACCCTGGTGCATTTACAGCAGCAGGACTGGGCGGCATTGCTCGAAGTGCGGGAGCTCGAACATCATGTCCTGCTCGAGCGCAATCGGCATCTTAGCCAGGAGCTCGATGTGCAACGCGAATCGCTGCGCAACCTGGCGCACGAGGTCAAAAACCCCTTGGGCGGAATTCGCGGCGGGGCGCAGTTGCTGGAGGCCGAGCTTGGCGACGAATCGTTGCGCGAATACACGCAAGTGATCATGGCCGAGGCCGATCGTCTGACCAGTCTGGTTGATCGCCTCATCATTCCACAGGGTGCGTCGCTGAACAGGGCGCGTTTCAATATTCATGAAATTTGCGAGCGCGTTTATACCCTGGCGCGTGCCGAATACGGGTCGAAAATAGAAATTGTGCGCGATTACGATGCATCGGCCCCCGAGCTCATGGGCGACCTGGAACGTTTATTGCAGGCCCTGTTGAATATGGTGCGCAATGCAGCGCAGGCACTCACGGAAAGTACGGCTGCGAGTGCACCCAAACTGGTTTTACGCACCCGCATCGGCCGTCAGCTGATGTTGGCCACGCAACCGGTCAAAATGGGTATCGTGGTCTCGGTTATCGACAATGGGCCTGGTGTGCCCGTCGATTTGCATGACAAGATTTTTCATCCTCTGGTAACGGGTCGAGCCAGCGGCACCGGCCTGGGCTTGAGTCTGGCCCAGGAATTTGTACAGCAGCATGGCGGCGTGATTGAATTCGACTCGACTGCGGGCCATACGGAATTTCGCATGATATTGCCTTTGGAGCTGCCATGAAGCCCGTCTGGATTGTCGATGACGATCAAAGCATACGCTGGGTGCTCGAAAAGGCGCTGGCCCGCGCCTCGATTGACGCTCAAAGCTTTACCTCGGCGGCGGCGGTGCTCGAGGCCCTCAAAGATGCCACGCCGGCTGTGCTGGTGACCGATGTGCGCATGCCCGGGCAGGATGGCCTGAGCCTGCTGCAGGCCATCAAACAGCGGCACCCCGGTCTGGCGGTGATAGTCATGACCGCTTTCACCGATCTGGACAGCACCGTATCGGCATTTCAGAAGGGGGCTTTCGATTACCTAGCCAAACCTTTCGATGTCAACGAGGCCGTCGCCCTGATTCGGCGCGCCGCACAGGAGCAAGATCCGCAAGATCAGGCGCAACAAAGTGCCAGCGGGTCGGCCATGCTGCAATCCTCGTCGCTGGCCATGCAGGAGGTGTTTCGCGCGATCGGACGTCTGGCGACGTCGCGCGCAACAGTGCTTATAACGGGGGAATCGGGGACAGGCAAAGAGTTGATAGCACGTGCCTTGCATACGCATAGCGCCCGGGCCGATGGTCCGTTCATAGCGCTTAATGCGGCAGCGATACCACGCGATTTACTGGAAGCCGAACTGTTCGGCCATGAGCGCGGCGCTTTTACCGGCGCTACGAATCTGCGGCGCGGGCGTTTTGAAGCCGCGCATGGCGGCACCCTGTTCCTGGACGAAATCGGCGATATGCCGCTGGAGTTGCAGACTCGCCTGTTGCGAGTCCTGGCCGAAGGAAGTTTTTATCGGGTTGGCGGGTCCCAGGCCGTGACGGTCGATGTCCGCATCGTCGCCGCCACGCATCAGCCTCTGGAGCAACGAGTAGCACAGGGGCAGTTTCGCGAAGATCTGTTCCATCGCCTGAACGTAATCCGCCTGCGTTTGCCGCCGCTGCGCGAACGCAAGGAAGACATTCCCGCCCTGGCGCAGCTTTTTCTGGAAAACAGCGCCCGCAGCCTGGGTGTGCCGGTGCGGCGCCTGACGCCTGAAGCCTTGCGGGCCCTGATGGCCTTCGATTATCCGGGCAATATCCGGCAGCTTGAAAATTTTTGCCACTGGCTGTCAGTCATGTCCGCCAGCCAACTGGTGAATACGGACGATCTTCCTCCGGAAATCGGTGCGCCGGCGGCCACGCCTATTGCCTTGATTTCGGCCGGCCACCCTCACACGGAAGAGCCCGTCGCGGCGCAAGGGCCGGATTGGACTGCGATGCTGGCAAAGCAGGTGAAGGAAAAGCTCGTTCAAGGCGAGCCCGCCATCATGAGTACCCTGACGCGCGACTTCGAGCGCGTGTTATTGCGTATTGCGCTTGGCCATAGCCATGGAAAACGCGTTGAAGCGGCACAAAGGCTGGGAATCGGGCGCAACACCCTGACACGAAAATGCCAGGAACTGGGCCTGGACGACGAATAGGCTTTGCGGAAAAGGCCCGCTCGAATTTAATTGTTTTCGCCGCGCAGGCGGGCCTGAGCGCGTTGCGTCATCAGTGCCTCGCGTCCGATGAAATCGGCGACAAATGAATTGGCCGGTTGATGATGCAGCGCGTAGGGTGTGTCCCATTGGTCGATTTTCCCGACCCGCATGACCCCGATCCGATCCGCTATGGCGAACGCTTCAGCCTGGTTATGGGTCACGAGCAAGGCGGTATGGCCAGTATTTTTCAGAATGTCGCGCACCTCGAAGGCCAGGCGCTCCCGAGTATCTATGTCCAGATTGGAAAATGGCTCATCGAGCAGCAGCAGGTCAGGCTCGGGAGCCAGCGCGCGAGCCAGTGCGACACGCTGCTGCTGTCCGCCGGACAGCTCGTGCGGGTAGCGCCGGGCGCAGCCCGTCAGCCCTACCAGCGTCAATAGTTCGTCTATGCGCCGCGCGCGGTGGGTTTTATTTTGGCGGCGCAGGCCAAATGCGATATTTTTTTCCACATTCAAGTGAGGAAACAGGGCGTAATCCTGGAACATCATGCCGACGCGGCGATATTCAGGCTCAATCTGGTATTCGGTGGACGACAATATCGTGTCACCCAGGCGTATGGAGCCGGCGCGGACCGGCTCGAAGCCGGCAATTGCCCGCAATACCGTAGTCTTGCCGCAGCCCGACGCCCCCAACAGGCAGCCGATGTGGCCGCGCCCCAGGCTTAAGAACAGTTTGTCGACGACGGGCAAACCTCCATCAGGAGTATCGTAATACAAAGAAATTCCATTTAATTCAAGGAATTCAGGCATAAAATTAATGTTTAACTTTAAATTGAGTTCGAGCCAGTAAAATAACCGGCAGCAATCCCGCCAGCACAATCGCCAGGGCGGCTACGGAGCCTTCTTCGTAGGTGCCGCGCGCCGCTTCGGCGTAAAGCCAAGTGGCCAGGGTGTCGAAGTTCACAGGGCGCAACAGCAGTGTGGCCGGCAGCTCTTTCATGGCGTCGACGAATATCAGCAGGGCCGCGGCTCCCAAGGCGGGGCGCAGCAAGGGTAGATGAATTCGGCGCAGAGTGCCCCCGGGCGTTTCGCCCAGCAGGCGGGCAGCTTGTTCCAGCGAAGGCGGAATCCGCAGCAGGCCGGCTTCGATCCCTCCGGCCGAAATGGCCAGAAAGCGAATCACATACGCGCTGACAAGAGCGGTCGAAGAGCCCATGAGCAGCCAGCCTGGGGCAAGATCGTCGAATTGCCGAGTCAGCCATGCCATGCCGCCGTCAAGGAGCGCAAACGGCGTCAACAGGCCGATGGCCAGCACTGTGCCTGGCACCGCATAGCCCAGGCTGGCGATGCGGACGTAGTGCCGGGAGGCCCGAAATGGCGACACTGTTCGGGTGCTGCGGCCAACCCAGGCAAGAATCAGACCGCAACCCAGGGTTGCCAGCGTGGCAAAAAATGCAATTTTGACGGTGCTGATCCCGCTCTGTATCAGTTGAGTCGAAACACCGCCGACCAGGTGGAAATGCTTGAATGTTTCATTGAGTAAATACAGTGCCGGCGCCACGAAACCTATGATGACGGGCAACCAGCCCAGCGCGCATGCCACGAGCGCGGCCCGTTTGTTCAGTCTCTTGGGCTGCAGGGAGCGCATTCTTTGAGTATTGGCATAGCGTTGACGGCGGCGGCCTCGATGCTCCAGCAGAATCAGCGCAATCACCAGGGCCAGCATGGCCAGGGCAATTTGGGCCGCGCCGGCCAGGTCCGAGCGCGATACCCAGCTTGTGTATATGGATACAGTCAGGGTTTGCACCCCCAGAAATTCCGAGGCGCCTATATCGTTCAGGGTTTCGAGCAGCGCGAGGCTGACACCGACCGCAATGGCCGGCCGGGCCATGGGCAGGGCGACCCTGAAAAATACGCCGCTGGCGGGTTCGCCCAGCACCCGCGCGGCTTCGACCAAGCTGGCGGCCTGTGTCGAGAACATAACCCGGGTACTTAAATACACATACGGGTAAAGCACGAAGCCGAGCAGGAAAATTGCGCCAGGCAATGAGCGCAGATCAGGCAGGCGAAACTGACGCGGGCTGTCGTAGCCCAGCACATCGCGCAGCAAAGTCTGTATCGGGCCGATAGGGTGCAGGATGTCCAGATAGGCGAATGCCACAATGTATGTGGGCACGGCCAGCGGCAGCAAAAGTGCCCACGACAAGACCTTGCTTCCAGGGAACTCGTACGCCGTCACCAGCCAGGCACTGCCTGTACCCAGGCACGTGACCAGCACACCTACCCCAAGCAACAGCAAAACTGTGTTGCCCAGGGCTTCAGGCAGGACATAATGAAGCAGGTGAGCCCAATGAGCAAAAGAGCCCTCCATGGCGAACCCGCCCAAGGCAATGATGGGCGCGATCACGCACAGCACTATCAGGAATGCCCCCAACTGCCAGGCCAGACCCGATTTAGCCAGGGAAAAACAAGGCCAACGCAAAGTGTCTGGATTCCCGCGCTAGTTGTTGAAACCGACTTTGTCCACCAGCGTGCTTGCCTGCTTGCGATACTTGGCAATTTCCACAACGGGAAGAGGGTCTATTTCCAGAGGGCCGAAGCTGGCCACGACTGGGTCCAGCTTGACGCCGGCCTTGACTGGATACTCGTAATTGGCATTGGCATACAAGCTTTGCGCCTTGTCGGAAACCAGATATTCAAGCAATTTGACGGCGTTTTCTCTGTTCGGAGCATGTTTTGCGATGGATGCGCCGGAGATGTTGACGTGGGTGCCGCGGCTTTTTTCATGGGCGAACACAGGACGCACAACCTTGATGGCATCACCCCATTTGCGGGCGTCCGAACCCGGCTGGGCGTTCTTCATGCGGCCGACATAGTACGCATTGGCAATGCCTATATCGCAAATGCCGCCAAGGATGTCGCGAGCCACGTCGCGGTCGCCGCCTGTCGCCTTGCGCCCCAGATTAGCCTTGACATTTCTTAGCCAGGCTTCGGTGGCCTCGGTGCCATTGTGCGCAATCATGGCCGCTATCAAGGCCGTGTTATAGGGGTGCTGGCCTGACCGTATGCACACTTTGCCTTTCCATTTCGGATCGGCGAATGCCTCGTAGGTAATGGCCCCGACGTCCAGATCTTTGGCCACATAGGCCACACGGTCGCGCAATGACAGGGCGTACCATTGCTTATCGGCTCCACGCAGATTGGCGGGAATGGCTTCTTCCAGCACGGTGGAGCTGACCGGTTGCGTAACGCCGGCTTCAACCAGGTCGAGCATATTGCCTATGTCCACGACCATCAGCATGTCGGCCGGCGATTTCGCTCCTTCGGCCTTGATGCGTTCTATCAGGCCATCCTTGACGAACACTGTGTTGACCGCAATGCCGCTATCTTTGGTGAATTCATCGAGCAGGGGCCGTATGAGCGATGGCTCGCGGGTCGTGTACAGATTGACGTCAGCCGCGCAGGCCGCCAGCGGCAGCGCACTCAGGCCTGCCAACGCGAAAGCGCATAGCGTGGATAATGGCGTACGGGTTGAACCCATCAAATTTCTCCTGATATTCTGGAATCTGAAAACAAAGGGGATTGAATTGGCCGCGCGAACCCTGCAAACGCAAAGACCGCGCAATGCCGAAGATATAAATCGGCGTGTAAATATGTTTAAATAGAAATGATTCTCAGGAAGATAACAGATTCGATAAATTCATTCAACTTAATGTAAGTTTTCAGGCAAGCCATGCGGGACAAGGCGGTCAGCCAACGGTATGCTTGAGCATCGGTAGCCCTTCAATGCGCGATGTATTCGGGAAAGCAGGGCGCAGCGTAGGGTAAAATTAGGCGCATCCCGGTAAAGGCTTGATATTTCAGCGGCAATTCTGAACATGCTGGCCGAACCTTATTCTTTTTTTTTGCAAATACATGGCAGCTTTTAATTCTGAGCAGGTTCTGAGCGTTCGTCACTGGAACGACTCCTTGTTTTCGTTTACCACCACACGCGATTCGGCATTACGGTTCCACAATGGCCATTTCGTCATGCTGGGCCTGGAAGTCAATGGCAAGCCCTTGATGCGCGCCTATAGTATTGCCAGCGCCAATTATGAAGAAAACCTGGAATTCCTCAGTATCAAAGTCCAGAACGGGCCGTTGACATCGCGCTTGCAGCATTTGCAGGCGGGCGATGCGGTATTGGTCAGCAGGAAGCCTGTAGGCACGCTGCTGGTCGACGATCTGAAGCCCGGCAAGCATCTGTATCTGTTTGCCACGGGTACCGGCCTGGCGCCATTCATGAGCATCATCAAAGATCCCGATGTTTACGAGCGTTTCGACAAGGTGGTGCTGCTGCACGGTGTGCGTCACGTCAGCGAACTGGCTTATGCGGACTTCATCCAGAACGATCTGCCCAATAACGAGTATTTCGGCGAGCACATCAAAGACAAGCTGATCTACTATCCCACGGTTACTCGCGAACCCTTTCGTAATCAGGGCCGCATCACAGAAGTGATCGAAAGCGGGCGCTTGTTCCAGGATATAGGCCTGCCTCCCTTGAATCCCGAAACCGATCGCGGCATGATTTGCGGCAGCCCGCACATGCTCAACGACATCAGCCAGATGCTGGATCGGCGCGGCTTCGTCATCTCGGCGGGAGTAGGCCAGCCTGGAGATTATGTGGTCGAACGGGCTTTCGTCGAAAAATAGACCATTGGGGCTGTTAATATTCTCTATAGATGATTAAACTCTGATAGATGTTTTGTTTTTATCTCTCAGAGGTTATTTCATGGCCAAGCAGATTATTCATACCGATGCGGCTCCAGCCGCCGTGGGACCTTATTCGCAGGCTGTTGCGGCCGCACCAGGAAAAACAGTGTATTTGTCAGGCCAGATCGGCCTGGAACCAGGTACCGGCGAGCTGATTTCCGAGAACTTCGAAGGGCAGGTGCGCCAGTCGTTCGCCAATATGCAGGCAGTCATCGAAGCGGCCGGCGGCACACTCGAGAACATCGTCAAGCTGACACTGTTTTTGACCGACCTGAGCAAGTTCGCCAGTGCCAACGCCATTATGGCCGACGTTATTCCGCAGCCTTTCCCAGCGCGTTCAACGATAGGGGTTGCCAACCTGCCCAAAGGCGCCCAGTTCGAAGTCGAAGCGGTTATTGTCATCTAGGCCAATAAGCAAAGATCGTGTCCGAGGCTTATTCACGGCCACGCGCCAAGGCTACGTCCCCCGCGCCCGCAAAATCCAGCTCCCTGACTGAGCGCAAGCTTCTGCACCTGGGCTTGAAAGATCCGCAGGATTTTGTCGTGCATCTGCCCATACGCTATGAGGATGAAACACAGATTGTTTCCATCGGTTCCTTATATGCCGGCCAGACGCGGCAGGTAGAGGGCGAGATCGTACGCTGCGAAGTGCAGTTCCGCCCGCGGCGCCAGTTATTTGCGCTGATCGAGGATGAAACGGGCGAGCTTGTGCTTCGCTGGCTTAATTTTTATCCCAATCAGCAAAAGCAGGTCGCGGTTGGCAATCGTGTGCGCGTGCGCGGCGAAGTCCGCGCCGGTTTTGCCGGGCGTGAGATGGTGCATCCGAAGGTGGTTGCCGCGGGCGGCGAGCTCCCCAATTCCCTGACTCCGGTTTATCCAACGACCGACGGATTGCAGCAACCGACCTTGCGACGCGCGATCGACCGCGCTCTTCAGGTGGCGGATCTGTCGGATACGCTGCCGTCTGAAATCTGTGCCCGTCATGAGCTGATCCCGTTCGATCAGGCCATTCGGGTGTTGCATCATCCTCCACCGCATATTTCGTATGCCGACTTGATCGAACGTGATCATCCCGCCTGGCGCCGTATCAAATTCGACGAACTGCTGGCCCAGCAGTTGTCCCTGGCGGCAGCGCGCGCTGCGCGATTGCGTCAGCGCGCACGCTCCCTGCGAGGCGGTGAGCTTGCGTCAAGCCTGCTCCGGGCCCTGCCGTTCAGCCTTACCGCCGCGCAAGAAAGGGTTTCTGCTGAAATTGCGCACGATCTTGCCCGTTCGTTTCCCATGCATCGCTTATTGCAGGGCGATGTCGGTAGCGGCAAAACCGTTGTTGCGGCTTTGGCGGCGGCTCAGGCCATCGCCAGCGGTTCTCAGGTGGCGATCATGGCACCCACCGAGATTCTGGCTGAACAGCATTTTCAGAAACTGGTTTCGTGGCTGGAGCCATTGGGTGTGAAAGTAGCATGGCTTACAGGGAGCCTGAGCGTCAAGGCGCGCAGGGAGGCATCCCTGGCCATTGCGTCCGGGGATGCGCAGCTCGTCATCGGAACCCAGGCGCTGATTCAGGACAAGGTGAAATTTTTTCGTCTGGATCTGGTCATACTCGATGAGCAGCATCGTTTCGGGGTCGGGCAGCGATTGCTGCTCAGCCGCAAAGGCGAGGGAAGCGCCGCGGCCGTGATTCCCCATCAGCTCAGCATGAGTGCCACGCCCATACCGCGAACCCTGGCCATGACTTTTTTCGCCGATCTGGATGTTTCGGTGATCGACGAGCTGCCGCCCGGACGCAGCCCGGTACTGACCAAGCTGGTGGCCGATACGCGCCGCGACGAAGTCATGGTTCGCGTCATCGACGAAGTCAGGCTTGGACGCCAGGCGTATTGGGTTTGCCCTTTGGTTGAGGAAAGCGAGGCCTTGCAGCTCCAAACGGCAGTGGACACCCATGCCCGGTTGGCCGAGGCCTTGCCCGATTTGCGGATTGGCCTGGTGCACGGGCGCTTGAAGCCCGGCGACAAGGCCGAGGTCATGCAGGATTTTCGCAATGGGCTTATCGATGTGCTGGTGGCCACCACGGTCATAGAGGTCGGAGTCGATGTGCCCAACGCGTCGCTTATGATCATTGAGCATGCCGAACGATTTGGCCTGGCGCAGCTGCATCAGTTACGCGGCAGGATTGGCCGGGGCAGTGTGAAGTCGGTATGTGTGCTCATGTATCAGGGGCCCTTGTCGCGGGTTGCGCGCGAGCGCCTGCGTGCGATGTATGAAACGGCCGACGGATTTGAAATTGCCCGGCGCGATCTCGCTCAGCGTGGCCCGGGCGAGTTTTTGGGTGTGCGGCAGTCGGGTGTCGAATTATTGCGTTTCGCCAGCCTGGAAACGGATGCCCTGATCGTCGAGCATGCCAGAGCGGCGGCCCAGGAGCTCAGGGAGCACTTTCCAAAGCAGGCGCAAGCCCACCTGCAGCGCTGGGTGCGAGGACGACAGGATTTTTTGCGCAGCTGATTTTTGGCGAGTCGACAGCACCGGAACATGTGACTGTTTTACCGTAAACGTATTTATATTGTGAGATGCAGCATGACTTTGACGGAATTGAAATACATTGTGGCTGTTGCTCGTGAGCGCCATTTCGGCCGGGCGGCGGAAGCGTGCTTTGTCAGTCAGCCAACCCTGTCGGTAGCTATTCGCAAGCTCGAAGATGAACTGGGAGTCGTACTCTTCGAGCGCGGAGGGACCGAAGTGGGTGTTACGCCTATCGGCTTGCGTGTCGTGGCGCAGGCGCAGCGTGTGTTGGAAGAAAGCACCAATCTGCGCGAGATCGCTCGCCAGGGCCATGACCCTTTGGCGGGCCCTTTGCGCGTGGGGGTTATTCATACTGTGGGCCCCTATCTGCTGCCGCGCCTCGTCCCTACGCAAATCGCCGTGACGCCGCAGATGCCGCTGCTATTACAGGAAAACTTTACAGTGCGCCTGCTTGAATTGCTGCGGCAAGGTGAAATCGATTGCGCGGTCGTTGCCTTGCCCCTGCCCGAATCGGGGCTGATGATGCGTCCTCTCTATGACGAGCCGTTTTTTGTGGCGGTGCCCAAGCACCACCCCTGGACCAAGCTCAAGGAAATCGACGCCCATGAGCTCAAGGAAGAGACCATGCTTTTGCTTGGAACCGGCCATTGCTTCAGAGACCAGGTTCTTGAAGTATGCCCCGAGCTGTCGCGCTATTCGGCCGCCAGCGACGGTATCCAGCGCACGTTTGAAGGCTCATCGCTTGAAACGATACGGCATATGGTCGCGGCTGGCATAGGGGTGACCGTCCTGCCGGCCAGTTCTTTGTCCATGCCAGGCGTGCAAAACGACTTGTTGAGCTATATCCCCTTTAAAAAACCCGTTCCGGACCGGCGCGTTGTGCTGGCCTGGCGTAAAAGCTTTCCACGCCCGGCGGCGATCGATGCGCTGACTTCCGCCGTATATGCATGTGGGTTGCCCGGCGTCAACTATCTGCAGACGCGTTCCGCCAAAGAGTTGCTTGAAGCCTGATGCATTGCCGGTCTTCTGTCACACGCCCATGTTATCCTTGGATGGTGCTTCAAACTCATCATCACCCGGAGGTTGATATGGCTAAAACAGCTAAATCTGGTAATAACGCAATGCTCATCGATATTGGCATTTCCGAGAAAGATCGCGCCGCCGTGGCTGCCGAACTCTCCAAAATGCTGGCCGATTCCTACACGCTATATCTGATGACCCACAATTTTCACTGGAACGTGACCGGGCCGTTGTTCAATACGCTGCATCTCATGTTCATGACGCAGTACACCGAAGAATGGCAGGCCCTCGACAGCATTGCCGAGCGTATTCGCGCCCTGGGTCATTATGCGCCAGGCACCTACGCTCAATATGCCAAGCTGTCTTCGATCGCCGAGCCCGATACGGTCCCTGATGCCGACCAAATGGTACGCATGCTGGTCAAGGGCAACGAAGCCGTAGCCAAAACCGCTCGGGCTGCATTCAAGCGTGCCGATGCGGCCAACGATCAGCCTACCGCCGATCTCCTGACTCAACGCCTCGACATACACGAAAAAAATGCGTGGATGCTGCGCAGCTTGTTGCAATAATAGAAAACCCTGCCCGCCGGATTCTAGTCATAAACGCCTCTTTCAGTGTATGCTTGCGCCGTACAATCAGGAGGCCTTATGAATATTCGTTTCACTCCAGCTGCGGCAGCTATCGGCCTTGCCGTCGGAATGCTCATGTCTGGCGCAGCCAGCGCCGATACCATCAAAATTGCCATTGCCGGCCCGTTCACGGGGCCCCTCACGCAATATGGCGATATGGTTAAACAAGGTGTAGACACCGCTATCGAGCAAATCAATGCCAAGGGCGGGGTTTTAGGCAAACAGCTTGTAGCCGTCACGATCGACGACGCATGCGAACCCAAACAAGGCCCGGTTGTCGCCAATCGCGTCGTCAATGAAAAAATACATTATCTAGTGGGCCATGTCTGCTCGGGTGCCACCATTGCCGCAACCAATATCTACAACGACGAAGGCGTGGTCATGGTTTCTCCATCGGCCACATCGCCCGCCGTTACCGACGGCAAGAATTACGACACTATCTTCCGCACTATCGGCCGCGATGACCAGCAAGGCCCCGCCGCCGCCAAGTTCATAGCCGAAAAAATCAAGCCCAAGCGCGTGGCCGTGCTTCACGACAAGCAGTCGTACGGCCAAGGTATCGCTACCGCCGTCAAGAACGAGCTGGAAAAAGACGGCATCAAGGTTGTGCTGTTCGAAGGGATCAACGCCGGCGACAGCGATTATTCGGCGGTCATCACCAAGCTGAAAAGCGTGGATGCCGATTTCGTCTATTACGGCGGCTATCACCCCGAAATGGGCCTGTTGCTGCGCCAGGGCGCCGAACAAGGCCTGAAGGCCCGCTTCATGGGGCCTGAAGGCGTGGGTAATCCCGACATCAACGCCATTGCCGGCCCGGCCGTCGAAGGCATGCTTTTGACGCTTCCCGCCGATTTTTCTCAAAACGCCAACAACGCGGCAGTGGTCAAGGCCTTTAAAGACAAGAAACGCGACCCAAGCGGCGCGTTCCAGCTTACCGCCTATTCCGCAACCCTGGCGATTGCGGACGGCATTAAAGGCGTAGGCGCCGACAACCCGACAAAAGTGGCTGCTTATCTGCATAGCCATTCCATCGATACGCCCATAGGCAAAATCGCGTGGAACAAGCAGGGCGACCTGACCAACTTCAAGTTTGATGTATTTACGTGGCACAAAGATGGCACGAAAACCGTTTATAAATAAAACGGAACATACATAAGCCAGCCCGACTGGCAGTCAGGCCTCCAGGCGGAAGCTCCCGGAGGCCTTTTTATTTCATCCCCAAAAGCGCTGAAAATTACACACCCGGCATGCAGGCAATTATTGGCGCAGACCTATGGCCAAGCGGTTGAACGCACTCATCAACGCGATGGCAAAACATAAATCCGATATCTCGGCATCGCTGAAGTGCGCCCTGGGCGAATTATAGGCGGCGCATACCGAAGATGGCCGGCTGTTCTGGTTCTACATTTGGTCAATCGATGCGTTTGCCGGTTTCGGCATCGAACCAGTGCAGGGAGTGGTTGCTGTCGGCGCCCATCTGGATTTTGTCGCCGGCCTGGACCGGCCGGGACGCGGTCAGCCCTACCGGGCAACGCAATACGATCTGGGTGTCGCCGAGGCGGCCGTGGACAAGTTGTTCAGAGCCAAGGATTTCGACCATTTCGATATCGACAGGCACTCCAGGGGTATTCAGGTGCATGTGTTCGGGGCGCATGCCCATGATCACGTTGCGGTTTGCCAGCGAAGCGGGAATCGCCTGTTGCGCGATATCGAGCACGCTGCCGTCAGTGCTGCGAACCTGGCGCTGGGCGTCGATTTGTACCGGAATCAGGTTCATCGGGGGTGAGCCTATGAAGCTCGCAACGAAAACCGACGCGGGCTTTTCGAAAACCTGGATCGGTGTGCCGATCTGTTCCGGAATACCCTTGTTCATGACGACCATGCGTTGGGCAAGCGTCATGGCCTCTACCTGGTCGTGGGTGACATACAGGCTGGTGGTTTGCAGGCGGCGATGCAGCTTCTGGATTTCCAGGCGCATCTGTACGCGCAGCTTGGCATCCAGATTGGAAAGCGGTTCGTCGAACAGGAATACTTTCGGCTCGCGCACAATAGCGCGCCCCATGGCAACCCGCTGACGTTGGCCGCCCGATAGCTGACGAGGGCGGCGATCGAGCAAATGTTCCAGCTCCAGGATCTGGGCGGCATTGTCGACGCGCTGCCGGATATCTTCTTTGCTGAGTTTGCGGATTTTCAACCCGTATGCCATGTTTTCGAACACCGACATATGGGGGTAAAGCGCATAGTTCTGGAACACCATGGCGATATCGCGCTCGGCGGGCTCAAGATCGTTTACCACCTTGCCGTCGATGGCGATTTCGCCTCCGGTAACGCTTTCAAGCCCTGCCACCATGCGCATCAGGGTGGATTTTCCGCAGCCCGACGGGCCTACGATAACGATGAATTCGCCATCGGCCACATCCATGTCGATACCGTGGATGACGGCGACGTTGCCCGGATAGGTTTTGGTGACATTGCGAAAACTGAGTGTAGCCATAGTTGATTAATTCCAATTGTATGCACAGTCCTGCTTATGGGTGTGTGCTTATTTTTCAGCATCGACCAGGCCCTTTACGAACCACTTCTGCATCAGGATCACTACCGCCGCAGGCGGAAGCATCCCCAATATGGCCGTCGCCATGACCAGGTTCCAGGAGGTTACGCTATCGCCGCCGGCAATCATGCTTTTGATACCGATGACGATCGGGTACATGCGCTCCTGCGTGGTGATGATGAGCGGCCACAAATACTGGTTCCAGCCGTAGATGAACTGGATCACGAACAGGGCGGCTATGCTGGTCCGGGACAAGGGGAACAGAATATCCTTGAAGAATCGCATGGGGCCCGCGCCGTCGATGCGGGCAGCCTCGACCAGCTCGTCGGGGACAGTCAGGAAGAACTGGCGAAACAGAAAAGTGGCCGTTGCCGAGGCGATGAGCGGGAGTGTCAGGCCGGCATAGCTGTTCAGCATGCCCAGATCTGCCACGACCTTGTAGGTAGGCGCGATTCGCACTTCGACGGGCAGCATCAGGGTGACGAAGATCATCCAGAAAAAGAACATCCGGAACCGGAACCGGAAATACACCACGGCAAAGGCCGACAGCATGGAAATTGCGATTTTCCCTATGGAGATGACCAGTGCCATGACCGTGCTCACCCACATCATGCGGCCCACCGGCGGCGTGTTGTTTTCACTGCCCAGCAGCACCGTGATGTAGTTGTGGAAAAAATGGCCGCCCGGCAGCAGCGACATGGGTGCCTGGGCTACTTCCTGGGCGGTTTGGGTCGAGGCCACGAATGTGATGTAGAGCGGAAAGGCAATAATCGCAACCCCGAGGAGCAGGATCAGGTGGGAGAAAAAATCCAGGTAAGGACGGCGTTCTATCATGGTAGAGTCTCTGTTCGATTCCTGGATTCGTTAATAGTTGACCTTGCGGTCAATGTAACGGAACTGGATTACCGTAAGGCCGACGACGATCAGCATCAGTATGACGGATTGCGCGGCCGATGATCCTATGTCGAGCCCCTTGAAGCCCGAGTTGTAGACCTTGTAGACCAGGATCGCGGTCGAAGTTCCGGGGCCGCCCTGGGTCATGATGTCGATAATGGCGAAAGTGTCGAAGAACGCGTAGATGACATTGACCACGAGCAGGAAGAAGGTAGTGGGTGACAGCAAGGGGAATACGATGGTCCAGAAGCGCCGCGCGGGGCTTGCTCCGTCGATGGCCGCCGCTTCGATCAATGATCGTGGAATGGATTGCAGGCCGGCCAGGAAGAACAGGAAGTTATAGGAAATCTGTTTCCAGACCGAGGCCAGCACCACCAGGACCATGGCGTCGTAGCCATCCAGCCGCGGGTTCCAGGAAACACCCAGGCGGGTGAGATAGACCGCGAGCACGCCGACAGACGGCGAAAACATGAACAGCCACAAAACCCCGGCAATGGCTGTGGCTACAGCATAAGGCCAGATCAGCAGGGTTTTATAAAAACCGGCCCCCTTGACTATACGGTCGGCCATGACAGCCAGGAGCAACGAGATCACCAGGCCGGATACGGCAACCAGCAGCGAGAAAACGGCCGTGACCTCGAACGAATGGACATAGTCGGAATTGGAGAACAAATCGGCGAAATTGCTCATCCCTACGAACTGGGAAGACAGCCCGAAAGGGTCTTCGATCCGGAAGGCCTGCCACATGGCCTGTCCTGCCGGCAAAAAGAAAAACAGGATGGTGATCGCCAACTGGGGCGCCAGCAAAAAATAGGGCAGGGCTTTATGAGTGAATACAACACGTTTTTCCATGCTTGAGCCTTGTGATCTTGCCCTTCCGGCCGGTCTTCGCCCGGGCCTCCACGAGCCGCAGGTGCCATTGTGGCACAGGCCAAAAAACCGTGAAGAGTGCCCCTGTGCTTCGGGGCATGCCTCACGGTTTCAATAGGCCCGCCAACTATTTATTTGACGCTTTTCTGGAAACGCTCCAACAGTTCATTGCCGCGCTTGACCATGACGTCGAGGCCAGCCTGGGCGCTGACCTTGCCTGCAAAGATCTGTTCCATTTCACCATCTTCGATATCGCGAATCTGGGGCAGATAGCCCAGGCGTACGCCGCGAGAGTTCTTGGTGGTGGTGGCGTCGAGCTCTTTCACGGCGATGTCGGTGCCCGGATTTTTTTCATAGAAACCGGATTTTTTCGTCAGCTCGTAGCCAGCCTTGGTGACCGGGACATAACCGGTACCTTGATGCCATGCGGCAGCCTGTTCCGGGCTGGCCAGGAACTTGAAGAACTTGGTGATACCCTTGTATACCGCGGGGGATTTCTTGGAAAAAACCCACAGCGAAGCGCCGCCGATGATGGTGTTTTGGGGTGCGCCTTTTACGTCGGCATAATAGGGCAGTGTAGATGTGCCCAGGCTGAATTTGCCGTTTTTGAGTATGCTGGCGCGCGTTCCGCTGGAGCCGGTAAACATGCCGCATTTTCCCGAGATGAACAGCGCATTGGCGGTGTCGCCGCGGCCGCCATAGGTAAACGTACCTGCCTTGGCCATATCGGCCAGGAACTTCATGTGGCGCGCGAACAAGGGCTTGTTGACTTCAAGGCGGGCATCCAGGCCGCCAAAGCCGTTGTCTTTCGAGGCGTAAGGAACGTTATGCCAGGCGGCAAAGGTTTCGAGCTGGATCCATGATGGCCAGTTGGTGGTATAGCCGCATTCCATTCCGGACGCACGCAGTTTTTTAGCGGCCTCGGCCACTTCGGGCCAGGTCTTGGGCGGTTTTTCGGTATCGAGACCCGCCTTCTTGAAAGCATCTTTGTTGTAATAGAAAACGGGTGTCGAGCTATTGAAAGGCATGGATACCAGCTTGCCCGACGGCGAGGAATAATAGCTGGCTACCGCGCCCAGGAAATCCTTGGGATTGATGGGGTCGCCAGCCTTTTCGGACATTTCCTGGACCGGGACGATGGCCCCTTTTGCATACATCATGGTGGCGGTACCCACCTCGAAGACCTGGAGGATATCGGGTGCATTGCCGCCACGGAAAGCAGCAACGCCCGCATTCATCGTTTCGGCGTAGGATCCTTTGTAGACCGCATGGACGACATAGTCGGGCTGGCTCTTGTTGAATTGGTCGACAATAGAGTTGACGCGCTCGCCCAGAGGACCCTGCATCGCATGCCAGAACGTGATGTCGGTCGCCGCATGCGCCGTGCCGAGGGTAGCGATAAGACCGGCGAACGATAATGCTAGATATTTCGCTCTCATGAGCTTGTTCTCCTTGGAAAAGCCTGCCGAGACGTCGTGTACACGGTCAAGCCTGTTAAGTAGTCTATGACATGCTTATTACAATGTCGTGACTGTAACGACACTGGATGCGCAGGTCAATGCATATAAACACCATCATCAATTTCGCAGAAATCGTACAATATGCCCCCTATGACTAAAGAACTTACCCTCTCTCTCATCGGCGGCGGCAATATGGCAACCGCACTGGCGACGGGCCTCATCGGCAAGCGCTGCGCCGCACACGACGTACATGTCATCGACCCCAATGAATCCGTAAGGGCGGCCTGGCAAGAGCGCGGCACGACGGTGGCTGCTACCCCTGATGCCCAACTGGCCGGGCGCCGGGTGTGGATCTTCGCCGTCAAACCCCAGCACATGAAAGAAACGGTGCTCAGCTGTCGGCCGTTCATCCAGCCCGAAACGCTCGTCGTCAGCATCGCGGCCGGCATTACCGGTGCCACCATTGCCGGCTGGCTGGGTACGCCGGAACGCCCCTGGTTGCGCGCGGTGCGCTGCATGCCCAATACGCCGGCCCTGATCGGCGAGGGCATTACGGGCATGATGGCTTTGTCGGGCGTGTCCGAAGACGACAAAGCCCTGGCCCAGCAGCTCCTGCGCGCAGTGGGGGAGGTTGTCTGGGTCGAGAGCGATCAGGCGCTCGATGCGGTCACCGCCTTGTCGGGGAGCGGCCCCGCCTATGTATTCCTGTTTCTGGAGGCCCTGATACAAGGAGCCAAAAATCTGGGGCTCAGCGACCAACAATCGCGCCAGCTGGCGCTGGCCACTTTGCATGGGTCTACGCAACTGGCTGCCTTGTCGCCCGAGCCGCCGGCCACTTTGCGCGAGCGCGTGACTTCCAAGGGCGGAACCACTGCGGCGGCGCTTGCCGTATTCGAACAGCGCCAGTTTGCGGCCATAGTCGGCCAGGCAATGCTGGCGGCATCCGACCGGGCGGCCGAATTGGCCATCGAGTACGCAAAATGAGTTTCTCCGGTTCAAACAGGCTGCTGGTGCCCATGACGCTTTCCCAGTTTTTTATTGCCGTCCTTGCCATGGGCATGGTTGTCGTGGGTTCGAATATCCTGGTGCAGTATCCGATCAATCATTGGTTGACGTGGGGCGGTCTTTCCTACCCGATTGCCTTTCTGGTGGCTGATGTCCTGAATCGCCGCTTTGGCGCGCGAGCTGCGCGGCAGGTTGCCGTAATAGGGTTTGTTGCCGCATTGCTGGTGTCATTCTGGGTCGCCACGCCGCGTATCGCCGGCGCTTCAGGCCTTGCCTTCCTGTGCGCGCAACTGGTGGATATCCACGTCTTCGACCGTTTGCGCGACCAGCGCTGGTGGCGCGCTCCGCTGCTGGGCGGCGTAGCGGGCGCCACGCTCGACACCTTCGTGTTTTTCAGTGTGGCGTTTGCGGGAACAGGCGTGCCCTGGATGGCCTTGCTGTTTGGCGACCTGGCCGTCAAGCTATTTGTCAATTTAACGATGTTGGCGCCATTTCGCGCCATGATGTGGAATTTGGCTCGCCCTGCCGCGATGCAGCAAAATGCCTAAGGGGTTTTCCGTAGTGACAAGGCAGGGGCTAATCGTCAGAATGGCCAGGCCATACGAGGCAGAAGCCTGCTACTAGAGTTCGCCGTAACAAGTTCGTCCGACCGGCTGCAACGCGGATAATTTGTTACGGCGAACTTCATCGGAGAACAGTAATGACGAGTTCCTGCAAAATAGCTTTGCTGTTGCCGGCCATCCAAGCCACAGCTACCTGGAACCCCTGCTCTTATGTCTGATTTCATACCCGAACTTACGCAACAGCTGTTCAACGGTTTGTCGCTCGGCGCAATTTATGCACTGATCGCCATCGGCTACACCATGGTCTACGGCATCATCGGCATGATCAATTTTGCGCATGGCGACATCTACATGATCGGCGCCTATGTGGGCCTGGTTACCTTGTCGGCGATTGGCGTCAATAGCGGCCTGCCTTTGCCGCTCATGGTGCTGGCCATGCTGCTGGTCGCCGCCGTGGTAACGGGCATCTATGGGTATGCCATCGAGAAAGTCGCCTATGCGCCGGTGCGCAGCAGCCCCAGGTTGGTGGCGCTTATTTCAGCCATCGGCATGTCCATTTTTCTCGAGAACTGGGTGGCGATCGGGCAGGGCGCACGCGATATGGCAGTCCCCGCGCTGATAACCGGCTCGGTCCAATTCAATATGAGTTCCGATTTTGCGGTCACGGTGCCTTACTCGCGCATCATGATCATTGTCGTGACTGTCCTGCTCATGGTGGCGCTTTCGCTTTTCATCAAATATTCACGCACGGGCCGCGCATCGCGCGCGTGTTCGCAAGATATACACATGGCGAACCTACTGGGTATCGATACCAATCGCATCATCTCCTTTACCTTCGTCATCGGCGCCATGCTGGCGGCGGTGGGCGGCGTGCTGATTGCTCTGGCCATAGGCAAGCTGAATCCCTTTATCGGTTTCATTGCCGGAATCAAGGCCTTTACGGCCGCTGTGCTGGGCGGGATAGGCAGCATACCGGGCGCCATGCTGGGCGGCGTACTGCTGGGGCTGGCTGAAACACTGGCGGCAGCCTATATTTCCTCCCAATACAAGGATATTGTGGCGTTCAGCCTGCTGGTGCTGATTCTGCTGTTTCGCCCAACCGGCCTGCTGGGCAAGCCTGAAGTGGAAAAAGTATGAAGGGTACGAATTTCAAGAATGCGCTGATTGCAGCCTTCATGGCCGGAGTTATTATTGCGCCCGTATTCGGCTTGCAGATCGTGCGCCGCGGGGCGCAAACCCATCTTCTGCCCGACTGGCCCATGATCCTGGCCGGTATGGCCATCGTGTTTGTGTTCCAGTTGTTCCGGCCCGCCGTCGTACAGCGATTATTCTCAACGAAAGGCAAGAAGCGCTTCGCCATGCCGGTGCTGAGCGATTCCACGCGGCGCATACTGATCTACGTCTTTGTGGCGGTCGCTGTCATCTGGCCGTTTACCACAGGCCGGGCGCAGGTCGATCTCGCGACGCTGGTACTGATTTACGTCATGCTGGGCCTGGGCTTGAACATTGTTGTGGGTTTTGCCGGCTTGCTCGACCTGGGCTTCGTGGGTTTTTACGCGGTTGGAGCCTATACCTATGCTTTGCTGTTTCACTGGGCAGGTTGGGGCTTTTGGCAGGCTCTGCCTTTGGCGGGCGGCATGGCCGCGCTGTTCGGATTTCTGCTGGGCTTTCCGGTGCTGCGATTGCGCGGCGACTACCTGGCCATCGTGACCCTGGGTTTCGGCGAAATGATACGTTTGCTGTTGACCAACCTGTATTCGATTACGGGCGGCCCGGATGGCATATCAGGCATACCCAAGCCGACCGTATTCGGCTATCCCATGGTGCGCCGCGCGGCGGAAGGGCAAACCACCTTTCACGAACTGATGGGTTGGACGTTCAATACTCAAGACGTAATTGTGTATCTTTATCTGACGGTCTTGTGCCTGGCGCTGCTGGCCCTGTTTGTGTCTTCCCGTGTAATACGCATGCCTATCGGCCGCGCCTGGGAAGCCCTGCGTGAAGACGAGATCGCGTGTCGCTCGCTGGGGCTCAATCCCACCCGCATCAAACTGTCGGCCTTCACCATGGGCGCCATGTTTGCCGGATTCGGAGGGGCTTTTTTCGCGGCCCGGCAGGGCCTGGTCAACCCCGAGTCATTTACCTTTATCGAGTCTGCCCTGATTCTGTCCATCGTCGTCCTGGGCGGCATGGGCTCGCAGCTGGGGGTTATTCTTGCCGCTATTGTGCTGACGGTCGTACCCGAATTGGCCCGCGAGTTCGCCCAGTACCGCATGTTGATTTTCGGTCTGGTAATGGTATTGATGATGATGTGGCGCCCCCAAGGTTTATTGCCGGTCAAGCGCCCGCAAGTGGAGCTGACGGCATGAGCGGCACTCTGTTGAAGGTATCCGGGCTGACCATGCGTTTCGGCGGCCTGCTGGCCGTCGACGATATCGAATTCGAAGTCAGGCGCGACGAAGTCTTTGCCATCATCGGGCCTAATGGAGCGGGAAAAACCACGGTGTTCAACTGTGTTGGGGGCTTTTACAAGCCCACGACCGGCAACATCCTGATGGATGGGAAAAAAATCGGCGGCTTGCCCAGCCACAAGGTTGCGCAGCAGGGCTTGGTACGCACATTCCAGAACGTGCGGCTTTTCAAACAACTGACCGTGCTGGAAAATCTGCTGGTGGCGCAGCACACTCGACTACAGACGGGTTTCTTGCAGGGTTTGTTCAGGGTACCCTCGTATCGCAGGTCCGAACAGGAAGCGCTTAAACATGCGGTCGACTGGCTCGATTTCATGGGTATACGCCAGTTCGCCAATCGTGAGGCAGGCAACCTGGCTTATGGGCATCAGCGCCGGCTAGAAATCGCGCGCTGCATGATCACCAAGCCGCGCCTGCTCATGCTCGATGAACCGGCAGCGGGTTTGAACCCACAGGAAAAACGCGATCTTCAACTGCTCATCGATCGCCTGCGCAAAGAATTCGATGTGGCTGTTTTGCTCATCGAGCACGATATGAGCCTGGTCATGGGGGTATCAGATCGCATTCTGGTCATGGAACACGGCAAGCCAATCATCACGGGGCTGCCCGCCGAAGTCCGCTCCGACCCGCGTGTCATCAAAGCATACCTGGGGGAAGAATAGGTGCTGAAGCTCGAAAACGTCCATACTTATTATGGCGCCATCCAGGCTCTGGATGATGTTTCGGTTGAAGTCAATCAAGGCGAAATCGTCACTTTGATCGGTTGCAACGGTGCGGGCAAAACCACCTTGCTCATGACCGTGTGCGGTTCGCCGCGGGCCAAAAGCGGCCGCATCACTTTCGAAGGGCAGGACATTAGCGCTGCGGATACGCATGCCATCATGCGCCTGGGCATTGCCATTTCACCCGAAGGGCGGCGAATCTTCTCCGACCTGACCGTAACCGAAAATCTGCAGATGGGTGGTTTTTTTCTCAATAAGAAACAAATTATCGATGGCCTTGATCATACTTATACAATGTTTCCCCGGCTTAAAGAGCGCGCCAATCAGCGCGCCGGCACCATGTCGGGCGGCGAGCAGCAAATGCTGGCCATAGGAAGGGCACTCATGACGCAGCCCAAGCTCTTGCTGCTCGATGAACCTACGCTGGGCCTGGCGCCTTTGATCATTACCCAGATTTTCGAAATTATCCGCACGATACGCCAGCAGGGCGTGACAGTTTTTCTTGTCGAGCAGAATGCCAACAAAGCCTTGCAGGTAGCCGATCGCGGCTATGTGCTCGAAACCGGCAAAGTGGTGTTGGCCGACACCGGCACCAACTTGCTGAGCAACGACGAAGTACGCAAAGCTTATCTTGGCGCGTAAAGCGGGGTTGGAGAGCGGGCGGCCACAAGGCCTGCCCCTGCAAAAGGCCGTTCAATCGACAACAAGCTTTTGGCCACTAACAGGCTATTACGCCAATCCTTGCGCTTTCAAAGCGGTCTGGACGCCAGGGTCGGCTGACATGCGGTCGTGAAAGGCCAGCAAATTCGACAAACCTGATATGTCCAGGCCTTTGGCTTTCGCCCAGCGAATGATGGTGTACAGGTACGGATCGGCAATCGACCGGCTGCCGCTCAGCCATTTTGTTCCCGCCAGATGCTTGTCAACGATGCCAAACAGGAAAACCACTCTTGCCGCCGCTTTGCCGGCCAGTTCCGCTTGAAAATCCGCGTTATCGGTAAAGGCTGCCGGGCCGAAAACCAGGCTGAAGGTGCGATGCAGGTCTGAATTGCAAAAACCCAGCCAGCGCCGCATTTCGGCGCGTTCCTTGGGCGTGTCGCCCAACAGTTTTGCGTCGGGATTTTTTTCCGCAAGATACTCCAGAATAGCCGCGCTTTGTGTCAGGGTCAGGTCGCCGTCGATCAATACAGGCACCGAGCCCACGGGATTCAGGGCCAGGAACGGCGGCTCTTTTATTTCCGTGCGAGTCACGGCCTGTGATTCATACGGTTTGCCTATCCATTCCAGAACAATTTGCGTCGCGAGAGGGCATGCGCCCGGCAAGTAATAAAGTTTCATTGATCTTATGCTGGAAACTTCGGGCGATGGCCCAAAGAGGGATAGCGCGTCACGCATGGCGTGACCCAGCTCCAGCGACCTCCTTGAATAGTGCGCTATCGGAATTACGTTGCGTGTATCTTATTCCATTTCCGCGCCCGTTGTGTATGCTCGCCGCGGGCGGCTCCGCATACAGCGGGAGACACTCGCGAATCATGCCGCCGGACTGAAAGTCGAATCAGCTGCGCGGCTTCAAATGCAGGGCAAGAAATTTTTCCATGCGGTCATAGAATTCGAACTTGTTTTCATCGTTATGAAAACCGTGGCCTTCGTTATCCTTGACAATATATTCGACCTCTACGCCGCGGGCCTGCAGAGCTGCCACCATTTGATCGCTTTCGTCCTTGTTGACGCGTGGGTCGTGCGCCCCTTGTGCAATCAATAAAGGCGTTTTGATTTTATCGGCGTTCAAGGCCGGCGATGTAGCAACCAGGCGGCTCCGGTCGCGTTCGGGGCTGCCGACCATGCAGTGCATTTTCTCGAGCATGGGCTTCCAGTAGGGAGGAATCGTGTCCATGAATGTCAGCAGATTGGAAACACCCACGTAGTCTACCGCCGCGGCGTACAAGTCCGGTGTGTACGTGATGCCGGCCAGGGTCGCGTAGCCGCCGTAGCTGCCGCCATAAATAGCGATGCGTGCCGGGTCTGCGATGCCTTGGGCGACCAGCCATTGCACGCCGTCCGTAATATCGTCCTGCATGCTCAGACCCCACTGCCCAAAGCTGGCTTCCCAGAAGCGCCGCCCATAGCCTGTGGAGCCCCGAAAATTCATCTGCAGCACGCAATAGCCCCGGTTGGCGAGAAATTGCGCCTCAGGGTTGAAGCCCCAGCCGTCGCGTGCCCAGGGGCCTCCATGCGGGTTGACAATGCACGGCAGATTCTTTGCCTGGCGCCCAAGCGGCAAGGTCAGGTAACCGTGTATGGTCAGGCCGTCCCGCGACTGGTATTGAATAGGCCGCACGGACGCCATGTCCTGCTCGGGCAGACTGGAGTTGATATCGGCCAGCTTGTCCAGCGTATTGCGATCGGCGTCGTAAAGATAGCGTGCGCCGGGCGTTTTATCGCTATGGGCGGCCACAATGAATTTGCTTTCATCGCGTGTGCCGCTTTGAAAAGCTATTTCGTAGCCGGGCAGCATTCCCGACAGGCGCTTGAAACGCTCGGCACTGACTGCATCGAAAAAATGGTACGCCGGCTTATCGGTTTGATAGACGGCTGCCGTCAATACCTTGCGTAGCCGTGAGTAGGCGGCGCCATCGAGGTCGACGGAATCGGCGGCAAAAATCTCGTGTTCCTGATCGGGGCGGGTCGGGTCTATGATGACCAGCGCCAGAAGGTCCCGGCCGCGATTGCTCAGCGCATAAAAGGATTTATTGTCGAACGTAAAGAATTCCGGGCTGACGGTCGTGCGAAAATCGGTGGTGATGATGGGTTTGAACGATGCTGTTTCATCGTCCCGATAGAGCAGGGTGGTGTGCAGCCCGTCGCTGGTGATGCCTGCCCGCACGCGGCCGGCGTGGTCGGTTTGCCAAGCCACGATATTGCCGGGATTTTCAGCCACCAGGTTCAGTGCCGCGGTCTTCACATGGGCGCGATAGACGTCGAATACCTCCGGGTTGCGTCCGTTATGGCTGATCAGTATGTGTAGAGGATCGTCCTCCAGGTCGTCTTCGACGCTGGCTCGCACACCCTCAAGCGGCGTCAGGTCGGTGATGGTGCCTGTGGAAACGTCGACCGCAACCACGTGAAAATTCTCATCGCCGTTGAAGTCTTTCTCGTACAGAATGGTATGCGACCCTTTCCAGAAATACTGGCCGATGTCGCGCTCCGTTTCGCCGGTCAGGCGACGCGGCTCGCCCACTGGCGTGCTGCCCTCAAGCGCCTGCACAAATACATTCATGCGGGCCGGCTTGCCGTCGATACTGACCGGCTCCATGAATCCCAGCATGGTGCCGTCTTCGGACAAGCGGAAAAAGCCGCGGTCGGGATTCCGGAAAAAATCCTTGACAGGATAGTGTTTCGGAGCCCGCGGCGCAGCGAGGCCGCCGTCGTTGGATATCAAATGTGTTTTATGCAGCAAGCGGGAGTACGGATTTGTCGGCATGATCGGAATTTTGGCGTATGGATATGATCTCGGTACTATATCGGATAAACCGGATTCGATTTTTAACGGAGCGGGTTTGTTTATATACTTGCCTGTTGATGTCGCTGTAACGCGGGTAGCCTGTCGTCAAAGTGCCCTCCGCACAAGAAACTGCTCTCATACAACCTCTCCAAGGATTTTCATGGCTGACCGCCCTACGCATATTGTTTTCCTGGACCGCGAAACCATTTCGGCGCAAACAGTGCTGCGGCCTTTGTCTTTTGCCCATGAGTTGACCGTATACGGCCGCACGGCCAAAGACAATATCGCCGGCCGGATTGCGCAGGCCGATATCGTGATCAGCAATAAAGTGCCGTTGAGCCGGACCACGCTTGAACACGCACCCAAGCTCAAGATGATCGCCGTGGCCGCCACAGGAACCGATATCGTGGATCTGCCGGCTTGCCAGGAACGCGGCATTGTCGTGTCGAACATCCAGGGTTATGCCGTCAATACCGTGCCCGAACACACGTTCGCACTGATATTCGCCCTGCGCCGCAGCATCGTGGCCTATCGCGAATCGGTCAAGGCCGGACGCTGGCACGATTCGCAGCAATTCTGCTATTTCGACTATCCGATCAAAGATCTGGCGGGTTCCACATTAGGCATTATCGGCGATGGCGTACTGGGCCAGGCAGTCGCCGCCATCGGCCGGGCCCTGAACATGCGGGTGCTCTTTGCGGGACGCAAGGGGGCCGGCAAAGCCGGAGCTTTGTATACGCCTTTTGAGCAAGTGCTCAGCCAAAGCGATATCATCAGCCTGCATTGCCCGCTTAACGCGCAAACGCGCGGCATGATCAGCGATGCCGAATTTGCCCAGATGACTCGCAAACCCCTGCTGATCAACACCGCCCGAGGCGGGCTGGTGAATGAAGAGGCCTTGGCGCGCGCGCTGCGATCCGGCCAGATTGGCGGCGCCGGCTTCGACGTCACGACGCCTGAGCCTCCCGACAACCAGCATCCTTTGGTGCAATTGCTGGAACTGCCCAATTTCATCCTGACCCCGCATGTGGCGTGGGCCAGCGACGAGGCGGTACAAGGCCTTGCGGATCAGCTCATGGATAATATCGAAGCCTTTCATAACGGATCTCCCCGCAATGTGGTCAAGGCCAAATAGGGCTTGCACCGATTGCCGTCTTGTATGATCTTGTTCAACTCGTCACTACTTGT
Source organism: Paralcaligenes sp. KSB-10 (assembly GCF_021266465.1). NCBI lineage: Bacteria > Pseudomonadati > Pseudomonadota > Betaproteobacteria > Burkholderiales > Alcaligenaceae > Paralcaligenes > Paralcaligenes sp. KSB-10. The sequence continues at coordinate 494,445 of NZ_CP089848.1, forward strand.
TCCTGAAAGTGAGCCGCTCAATGCGCATCGTTATTGCTCCTGATTCATTCAAAGAAAGCCTGACCGCTCCCGAAGTCGCCAATGCCATAGCGGAAGGTGTGCGCGATGTGCTGCCGAAAGCGGAAATTGTCTGCGTACCCATGGCCGATGGGGGAGAGGGGTCGCTCGACGCCGTCATCGCCGCCAGTTCGGCACAGCGCCGCAGCGCGACAGTAAGCGACGCCAACAATCAGCCTTGTCTTGCCGACTGGGCCTGGCTCGGAAACGGCAATGCCTTCATTGAAATCGCCACGGCGGCGGGGCTGGCACAAATCCCGCCTGAGCAGCGCAATCCCCTGACCGCCACGAGTTTCGGGGTTGGCCAATTGATTTTGCAAGCGCTGGACGCCGGCGCCAGGCATATCACCATAGGTCTGGGCGGCAGCGCCTGCAATGACGGTGGGGCGGGTATGCTGCAGGCGCTCGGTGTCGGTATGCTCGATGCGCAAGGCAAGGACCTCCCTCCAGGCGGAGCTGCCTTGCAACAGCTTGCGAGCGTGTCGCTGGAGGCGATCGACCCGCGTTTGCGGCACGTCGCGTTTGAGATCGCCATGGATGTTGACAATCCGTTGTGCGGGCCGTCGGGTGCATCAGCGTTTTTCGGCCCGCAAAAAGGGGCCAGCGGCCAGCAGGTTGAACAGCTCGATGCCGCGCTTGGGCATTTTGCCGGCCTGAGCGCCCGTATTCTGGGAAAAGACGAGCAGCACACTCCTGGTGCCGGTGCGGCCGGCGGCCTGGGTTTTGCGATCAAGGCATTCCTGAACGGTTCGTTCCGCCCGGGGGTAGAGCTGCTTGCCGAGTTGTCCGGCTTGCCCCAGGCGCTGGTGGGGGCCGACCTGGTTTTCACCGGAGAGGGCCGGATGGATGCGCAAACCCTGCATGGCAAGACACCGGCAGGGGTCGCCGCCTACGCCCAGGCCCTGGGCATACCGGTTATAGCAATAGTAGGGTCCCTGGGCGCCGGGTACGAAGCTTTGTACAAGGCCGGAATCACGGCGGCGTTCAGTCTGGTGCCGGGGCCCATTACCCTGGCGCAAGCTTGCAAAGACGCTCCCCAGTATTTACGGCAACGAGCCGGCGATAGCGTGCGCATCTGGCTTGCAGGCCATAAGTCATGACAAACCTCGGCGATCTACCCGATTTTTCCCTCAATAACCGCCTGGCCCTGGTTACCGGATCAACGCAAGGCCTGGGGCTGGTCATTGCAAAAGCCTACGCCGCCAGCGGGGCCCGTGTGGTCATCAACGGCCGGAATCCCGATCATGTGGCGCGGGCCGTGGCGGCACTGAGCTCGCAGGGCTGCCTGGCCTATCCGTTCGTGCACGATATCGCCCGGCTCGACACTCAGGAAGCGGCGTACGCGCAGCTTTGCGCGCAGATTGGCGTGCCCGATATTCTGGTGAACAATGTCGGGATCCGTATACGCAAAACACTGGGAGAGGCCTCGCTCGCCGAAATTGTCGAATTGGTCAATGTCGACCTGATTGCCGGCGTTCATTTATCCAAGCTCGCTGCCCAAGCCATGGCCAAGAGCGCGGCGGCGGGCCGCATTATTACCATGACGTCGATTGCCGGCGAGCTGGCGCGGGCCGGCGATGCGATTTATCCCATTGCCAAGCAGGGATTGAGCGGCATGGTGCGTGCACTGGCGGTGGAATACGGGCCCAAGGCGATTACCAGCAATGGCATAGCGCCCGGCACATTTGCGACGGAAGCCAATGCCCAACTGGTCGACGACCCGCTCAAAAGCAAACGGGTCGTGGGCCGCAATCCGCTTGGGCGCTGGGGTCGGCCCAGCGAGATAGCAGGCGCCGCCGTGTTCCTGGCCTCGCCTGCCGCATCGTACGTCAATGGCCATATTCTGGTGGTCGACGGAGGCTTTTCCATTACGTTTTAAACTTTGGCGCGGGCGTCCGGGCGACCCTGTCTTGCAGATTCATTGCCCGGCCGGGGGCGGAGGCACTGATATATCGAGCCGCAATCAGTACGGCTACCAGGTAGGCGATCGCGACAACCCCGCACATCCACGGTAAACCATGCGACCAGTCGGGCTGCATATGGATCGCCGCACCCATCACCGCAACGCCCACCAAGGCGCCAATCTGGCGATTGGCATTCAATGCCGCGGCCGCGATATTGGCATGATCCTGGCCCGCCAATTGCATCATGATAACGGTCATTGCCGGCACGGCCATACCTACGCCGAGATTGGCCGCTGCCATCAGCACGATTAGTAGCGCATAGGGCATGCGTGCCGTAAAAATCGTCAGACCGACGAAAATGATTCCCGCCGTTGCAAGCCCCGCCAGCATGGTGGTGCGTGTATCCCGGCGGGCGCTGATCCGGCCGGACAACAAGCTGCCGATGCTGAACATTGCCATCAAGGGCAAAAGGGCGATGCCGGTATGCCAGGCGTCGGCGCCGCGCTCCTGCTGCAGATACAAACTGATCAGGAACAGTTGCCCGTATGCTCCGAGATTGATAAAAAAACCGATGCCGTTGGTGGCGGCAAAGCGCGAGTTATGGGACAGGTCCCGCGGCACGACGGGCGTGGCGCTGCGCTGTTCTCTCATGGCGAACAGCAATATGGCGGCAATACCCATGGCCGCCGCGCCCAGAATTGCCATGGATGACCAGCCGTATGATGCTCCATTGATCATGACAAAAGAAAATGCGGCCAAGCCGATTATGGCAAGCATGTGGCCTATCGTGCCTAGCGCCTGGCGATGGCGGGGCGATGGGGCAAGATGGCGCAAACCCAGCATTATCCCCAGCAGGCCGATCGGAATGTTCAGCCAGAAAATGAAGCGCCAGCCGACCGCGGCCACAACGATACCTCCTACCAGTGGCCCTGTTGCACCCGCGGCCGATACGATGGTCGACCACAGGCTCAATACCTTGATGCGCGCTGAGTCTTCCGGGTATGCCTGATTCAGCAAGCTCAGGGAGGCCGGCATGAACAGGGCGGCTCCAACACCTTGCAGCAGGCGTGCTCCCACGAGGGCGGCGCCACTGGGAGCCAAGCCGCACAGCAGGGACGCGCTGACGAATATGCACAGTCCGGCCATATAGGCGGCCCGGGCTCCATAACGGTTCGCCATCGCCCCGCCCAGCAGCAAGAATGCGGCAAATGTCAGGGTGTAGCCGTCCACCACCCACACCAGGCCGGCCAAGCTTATATCCAGACTGGCTTGTATATGCGTCAAGGCGACATTGACAACGGTGACGTCAAGCATGGCCATGACAAAGCCGAGCGCCAACGCGATGAGCGGCCATGCGGAAATGCGGGATGTCTCTTTTGCAGTGGGGATGAGCGTTGGAGCCAGGCCGGCGCATTGTTGTGTAATCGGCATGATGACAATTCCATATCTTGAAGAATATGGTGGAAATGTTAAAGGCTGCCGTAAATGCATAAAAGCAGTATTATTGCCTTGTCATCATGCAAAATTGCATTTCAAATGGATTGGGACAACGCCCGGGTTTTTCTTGCCATTTACCGCATGGGAACCTTGCGCGGCGCGTCCAGCGCGCTGCATGTCGATCAAGCGACAGTCGGTCGGCGCCTTGCTTCGCTTGAAAAGTCGCTTGATGTCAGGCTGTTTTTACGGACGCCAGCCGGCTACGTGCCGACGCCGGCCGGCGAGCTTGCTTTCCATGCCGCCGAGCGTATGGAAAACGCGGCTCATCAATTGCAGCGGCAAATGCAGGGCACCGACAAGCAACTGTCCGGCACTGTCCGGGTGGCATGTACCGATGGTACGGCGGTTTACGCCATGATGAATGCTTTGCAAACGCTGCACGCATCTCATCCGGACATACGGGTCGTCCTGACAACGTCCTCGCAAATGACGAACCTGACGCGGCGTGAAGCGGATCTGGCGGTCCGCCCCGTCCGGCCCGACAGTCCTGATCTGATCACTCGCCATCTGGCACGCTGCGAAGCGGCTCTTTATGCCTCCCAATCTTATCTGGAGGCACGCGGCGAGCCGCGGCAGGGCGTTGCCTTGGCCGGCCACGATGTGGTCATCTACCAACCGTCCATCGCCCGCTATCAGAGTGAAACACTGTGCGAAGAACCCATATGCAACGCGAAAGTAGCGCTGGAGGTGAACACAAGCCTGATGCTGTTCCATGCAGTGCGGGCCGGCCTGGGCATTGGCGAGTTGCCGACGTTTCTGGCGCACGACGACCCTCTGCTGCAGCGCATTTGGCCGGATAGGGCGGTGCCTTATGACATGTGGCTGGTTCTGCATGGCGATCTGAATCGAACTGCAAGAGTCAGGGCAGTTGCCGATGCAATCATCGAGGTTTTCGAAAAATTGTCCAAGGCCGCATCGATTCGAGAAAAAGACTCGCCTCGTCTGGAGCCGGCGGTGAACATGGCTTCCATGAATCCACGAATGCACGGAAAGTAGTACAGTTCTTTTGTACTGAACTCTCTTGAATCCGTGTGTGCAGGCTGCCGTGTATTCGTCGCAAGCCGCTCGGAATTTTTATCTGGAATCGTTATCATGAATCGCCCGGTCCGTCTGGCAATCAACGGCTATGGCCGCATTGGCCGCTGTTTTTTGCGCGCCTTGCAGGAATCTCCACTGAAAAGCAGGTTCCAGATTGTGGCGATCAACGAGCCGGCGGATCTGGATTCAATGGTCTATCTGACCCGGTACGATTCCACTCATGGAGTATTTCCCGGACAAGTGGAGCAGGGGCCCGACAGCCTGATCATCGATGGCATACACATCCAGGTCAGCCATGCACAGGCGCCTGAAGACGTCGATTGGGACAGTTTGAAGATAGATCTGCTGATCGAGTGTTCCGGCCATTATGGTACGCGCAACGAATTGAACCGCTTCCTGGATGCCGGCTGCCCACGCCTGCTGCTCTCGCATCCGGGGCGCAGTGCGCAGGACGTCGATTTCACCATGGTTTACGGAATCAATCATCACGAACTTACCGGCACGGAACGCCTGGTTTCCAATGCGTCCTGCACGACCAACGCCATCGTTCCGGTCATCGCGCAACTGCACCGTGCCTTTGGCATTGAACATGCCTTTCTGACGACTCTGCATTCCGTCATGAACGACCAACCGCTGATCGACGGCTATCATCATTCAGACTTGCGCCGGACCCGTTCAGCGATGCAATCGATTGTTCCTGTGGCCACCGGCTTGGCCCAAGGCGTGGAGCGTTTTATGCCGCAGCTCGCGGGCAGGGTCCAGGCCAAGGCCGTTCGCGTCCCTACGCTCAATGTTTCGGCCATCGACATGATGGTGAATTTGCAGCGCGATGCGAGCGCCAAAGAAATCAATGCGCTGCTGTGCGGCGCCGCCGAGTGCCAGCCTGGCCTGCTCGCTTATTCGGATGCTCCTCATGCGTCGGTCGACTTCAATCACAATCCTCATTCGGCGATCGTGGACGGCAGCCAGACACGAGTCAATGGACCCCGTTTCGCCAATGTTTTTGTCTGGTTCGATAACGAATGGGCGTTCGCGTGCAGACTGCTGGATGCGGCCGAGGTCTGGTCGCATCATTATGCGCATCAGCGGCAGCCGGCAAGACTTGCCGCACAGCATGCATAGAGCCCCCGCCGGGTGAGAGGAATTCAGCCCTGACACAGCCCGGACGGGCGTATAGTGTGCATCACTTTTTATTGCAAAGACCCAATTTTACATATTGAATCAAGGAGCATTTCATGGCTGCAACCCGCGTTGAAACTGACTCGATGGGTGCCATCGATGTCCCGGGAGATCATTACTGGGGCGCGCAAACGCAGCGTTCCATAGAAAATTTTCCTATAGGGGTGGCACGTTTCAAATGGCAGGCTCCGGTTATCGAAGCCTTGGGAATCCTGAAAAAGGCTGCGGCTCAAGCCAATGCCGAGTTGGGTGAATTGCCCGGAAATATTGCCGAACTGGTGGCGCGCGCAGCCGATGAAGTGATTGCCGGCAAGCACAACCAGGAGTTTCCATTGGTCGTGTTTCAAACCGGATCGGGCACGCAGTCCAATATGAATGCCAACGAAGTCATTGCCAACCGGGCGATCGAGATGGCCGGCGGAGTGCTGGGCAGTAAGACGCCCGTGCATCCCAATGATCACGTCAATCGCGGCCAATCCTCCAACGATACCTTTCCGACCGCCATGCATATCGCGGTTGCACAAGAGCTGCATCGAGCCCTGATTCCAGCGGTTGAATTGCTGCGGAACACCTTGGCTGCCAAGTCCGCGCAATATCAGGGGGTGGTGAAAACAGGACGGACGCATTTGCAGGACGCGACCCCGATTACATTGGGACAGGAAATCGGCGGATGGGTAGCGCAAATCGATTTTTCACTGGCCGCGGTCAAAGCCTGCCTGCCCGGAATATACGATTTGGCCATTGGAGGTACGGCTGTGGGTACCGGGCTCAATTCCCATCCGAAATTCGGCGACACGGCAGCCGCTCATATTTCCACTATTACCGGTTTGCCCTTTCAGTCGGCACCCAATAAATTCTTTGCCCTGTCGGCCCACGACGCCCTGGTCAATCTTTCCGCCTCGCTTCGTACGCTGGCCGGGGGGCTCATGAAAATGGCGAATGATGTGCGCTGGCTGGCCAGCGGCCCGCGCTGCGGCATCGGCGAGCTGCAGATTCCCGATAATGAACCCGGCTCGTCCATCATGCCCGGCAAGGTCAATCCAACACAGTGCGAGGCCATGACGATGGTCTGCGTGCAGGTTTTCGGCAACGACGCCGCCACGGCGTTCGCGGGCAGCCAAGGTAATTTTCAACTTAATGTATTCAAGCCTGTCATGGTGCATAACGTGCTTGAAAGCATAGGCTTGCTGGGCGATGCCTGCCGCGCCTTTAACGATCATTGCGCAGTGGGCATTGAGCCCAATCTGGATAAAATCGCGAGCAATCTGGAAAAGAACCTGATGCTGGTAACTGCCCTGAACCGCCATATTGGCTACGATAAAGCCGCGGCCATTGCCAAAAAGGCACAGCACGAGCAAACTACCTTGCGCACCGCCGCCCTGGCCCTGGGCTATGTCAGCGCCGAGCAGTACGACGCCTGGATTGTGCCGATGGATATGACGCATACCTGAAAAAAGCATGGTCGGCGCGTCGAACAGACGCGCATTGTTGCGCTCGCGGAAAGGTGATCAGAGTGTATTTTCGGAGCCCAGAATAGCCGTAGACTGGCTTGACAGCGTGCCGCCGTTGCCATGCACGAGCGCCAGTTCGGCACCGGCGATCTGGCGCTCGCCGCATGCCCCGCGCAATTGCCTGACCGCTTCGATCATGATGAAAATGCCGTACATGCCGGGATGAATGCACGAGAGGCCGCCACCATTGGTATTGACTGCCAGGCGGCCGCCCGGAGCAATGGCGCCGCCACTGACAAAACTGCCGCCTTCCCCTTTTTTACAAAAGCCCAGGTCTTCGAGAAAGAGCAATGTGTTGATCGTAAAGGCGTCGTAAAGCTCAACCACATCCATGTCAGCGGGACTCACTTGCGCCATTGCAAATGCGTGCCGGCCCGACTGCGTGGCTGCGGTGACAGTAAGATCGTCCATCGACGAAATCTGGCGATTCCAGACCGCCGTCGAATTACCCAGAACATAGACAGGCTTGTGCTTGAGCGACTTGGCCCGATCGGCGCGTACCAGCACATAGGCTCCCGCGCCATCGTTGACCAGGCAGCAGTCGCGTATGGTCAGAGGATCTGAAACCATGCGTGCCGACAAGACGTCGTCTATTGTCAAAGGGTCGCGCATCAGCGCTTCCGGGTTCAGTTGCGCCCATTTGCGGGCGGCGACGGCCACTTCCGCCAAATGCTCCCGCCGGGTTCCATACTGGTGCATATGCCGGGCAGCAGCCAGAGCATAAGAGCTCAAAGGATTGAGCGGGTTATAGGGCGCCTCGTAAGGCTGAGGGTCAAGCTTACGCCGAATCTTGCCAATTTCGGCACGGTTGAGCGTGGAAGTGCGTTGTGTGCTGCCATAGCATACAAGGACGGCATTGCATTGCCCCGACTCCAGGGCTTGGAGGGCGGGCATCAGGTGTGCGACAAAGCTGGAGCCGCCCAGCATGGTGCCATCGATAAACGTGGGCTTGATCCCCAAATGCTCGATGACAGGCATTACCCACATGGGGGCTGAAACGCTTGCCGTGGTAATGCCGTCGATGTCCTGCATGGTCAGGCCCGCGTCGGCGACGGCGCGTTGGGCGGCCTGCACCAGGATTTCCATTTCGGAAAAACCGGTAGCCTGCCCTATGCCCGCCTGTCCTATGCCCACAATGGCAACTGCTCCCCTGAGACGTTTGTTTATCATCATTCAGCCTCTGTTTGGACGAACACAAGCAGTTTGCCTTCATCTGCACTTATTATTCGGGCTTTTACCGGCATGCCGATTGCGACGGATTCCGGAGGTATGCCCTCGACGCGGCTCATCAGGCGCGAGCCTTCCTTCAAATCGACAAGCGCAATATTGTAGTTGCCGCCGTCTTCCGGCCTGCGCGTGACCACAGTGCTGGAGTAGACCGTGCCCAGCCCCGAAGGGGAGAACCACTCGAGATGGTCCGAGCCGCAGTAGGGGCAGAGCATTCGAGGGTAGAAAACACTATGCTGGCATGACGTGCAGCGCTGTATCAGAAAATTGCCCTGATCGAGCTGTTCGCGGAAATACAGATCGGCGCCTGTCTCGTGGGGTGCTGGTGCGTTTGGCATGGATGGATCGACCTTCAGGGAGAATTGGTGCAAGTCTTTATACTTTAATTCCTGCTATGCCATTGCCAAGCACCACGATATTGCGCTCCATGGCTTTGGCTTGAAAATGTATTTTTCCCGAATCGGCGCGCCACATTTCGCAAACCAGGGTTTCGCCGGGAAATACCGGAGACGAGAAGCGGGTATGCAAATAAGCCAGGCGCTCGGGCTTGTATTCGCAAAAGGTCTTGAGGATGGCATGCGCAGCGACGCCATATGTGCATAGGCCGTGGAGAATCGGTTTTGGATACCCAGCCTGCAGCGCTACCTTGGGGTCGACATGCAAAGGATTGAGGTCGGCATTAAGCCTGTACAGCAATGCGGCCTGGGGCAGTATAGGCTGGGTGCAAGTGAAATCGGGAGGTGTCGAGGGTACTTTGGGCAATGCTTCCGGGGGGCTGTCTCCGGCCTCGAAGCCGCCGTCCGCCCGGCAAAAAGTAGTTTGTTCGATGGTTGCCAGCAAAACATGGTCGTGCGCGCTGAACAACTTGCGTTCGACGATGACCAGGGCTCCTTTTTCGGCACCTTTGTCGATGACATGCGAAACGCGGCAGCGCCCGACCACTTTACCGGCTTTTGCAAGAGGCTTGTGCAAAGTGAGGCGCTGCTCGCCATGCACCAGCTTGACCCAGGTAATGCCTGCGTCAGGGTCTTGCATCCAGAAACCGGGAAAACCCAGGACAACCGGCATGGTGGGAAATGCCTGCAACCGCGCCTCATATACAAAGGGGAGCTGTCGTTCGTCCAGGGGGTCGTGCCCCAAGCCTATGCTCAGCGCATACAGAATGGTGTCTTTCTCGGTATATTCCTGGGTCACATCGGCAAATTGCCAGTTTTTGACCACGGCGTAATCTAATGACATGTCGGCGGCCTCAGATGGGGTCCCAATCTATGACTTCCGGGGAACGCTCCAGTTTGAAGAAATGGTGCTTGAGCGCGGGCACGGCCACCTCTGCAATCGATTCCGGCGTCCAGCCGTCCGACATATGCACGCTGCGAATTGGGCGAGGCTGGCTGAACAACATGATTTCGTTGGCACGCACGGCAAAAATCTGCCCCGTTACTTCGCGTGCCGCGTCGCTGCCCAGATAGACCACCATAGGCGCCACTTTGCCTGCTTCCATTTTCTGAAGATTCTGAACCCGCTCTTTTTCTTCCGGAGTATTGGCGGGGATGGAACTGGTCATGCGGCTCCAGGCGAAGGGTGCTATGCAATTCGAACGGACATTAAAGCGTGCCATGTCCAGGGCAATCGATTTGGACAGGCCGACGATTCCCATTTTCGCCGCCGAATAGTTGGCCTGGCCATAGTTGCCGATAAGACCCGAAGTGGAAGTCATGTGAACGAAGGCACCCGATTCCTGTTCGCGAAAATGGGGCGCTGCGGCACGGCTGACGTAAAACGTACCATTCAGATGCACATCGAGCACCTGCTGCCATTCGTCGCTGCTCATTTTGTGAAACAAACGGTCGCGCAAATTGCCGGCATTGTTCACCACCAGATCGATGCGGCCGTAAATGTCCAGTGCGGCCTGGATGATCTTCCCAGCCCCGTCTTGCGAAGCAACGCTATCGGTACTGGAAACCGCTATGCCGCCAGCCTTGCGAATTTCCGAAACCACGGCTTGCGCCGGCCCGTCGCCCCCGCCTTCGCCCGAGAGCGAAACGCCGATGTCGTTGATTACAAGCTTTGCGCCCGCCGCCGCCAAGGCCAGCGCAACGCCCCGGCCAATACCGCCGCCTGCGCCGGTTACGACTGCAACTTTTCCGGATACGATACCGCTCATGTGAAGATTCCTTTTCGTGTGCGGCGGGCAAATCTGCGCCCGATCATTCGCGAGTAAGTGGATCAGGACAATAGCGTCAATATCGAAAATCTACCGCTAGCGCCAGTCTACCTATAGTAGGGGATATCGCCGGAAAGACGTCATTCTTTTTGGCAAACCCTCTCTTAAGAATACAAAAACAGCAGAGGCGGGGCAGGGCCGATTTTGAGGTATTTCCCACTGACCGGGATCAAAAACGAAAGGCGCCTTTTGCAAAATGGGCGGTCAAGGTGGAGTAGACTAGAAATTGGATATCGGTTTGGCATTGAAGCGCGATGCATGAGCTGTTTAGCCCTACTTGCATCATGGTGTCTTTGATACACGGCTCTTTGCTAAACGTTCAGCGAGAGAAAAAAAATGACTGCACATGTGACTATAAAGCGTGCTTACGACGAAGCGCATCCTTCCGACGGCTACCGGGTTTTTGTCGATCGCCTGTGGCCAAGGGGAGTGTCGAAGCAGAATTTCAAGTTCGATGCCTGGTGCAAGGATCTGGCTCCTACAGTCGCCTTGCGCGTCTGGTTTGGGCACAAGATCGAGCATTGGGACGAATTCAAACAAAGCTATCAGACCGAATTGCGATCCGCGGAGCAGCAAGCGCGCATGCGCGAGGTGCTTGGAGCGGCGGGCGGGCAGCTTGTCACGCTGGTATATGCCGCCAAAGACCCATTGCATAATCACGCGCTGATATTGGCCGAAGAGATGAACAAGGCCGCATCGACCAAACGCAAGGTATCGCTGAAATGATCGAACCCGGCGCTATACTGTCAATGCAGGACAGACAAAGGCCATGATCCCATTGTCGGTTCCTGCATGACTCAAGGGGCCCGATATGGGTGGCGCTCTGCAACGATTGGCTATATGCAGCCTACTGCTGCTATTCAGTAGTTTTGCCTTGCAAGTCGCCTGCCCGGCGCAGGCTGCCCCGTTGCCGAAAACTGTGGTGGTGCTGCATATCGACGGCATTATCAGCCCGGCGACTTCCGACTTCCTGACTCGTGGCTTTACACACGCCGCCGAAGAAAAGGCACAGCTGATAGTTATTGAGCTGGACACGCCGGGTGGGCTCGATACATCGATGAGAACCATCGTCAAGCTGATTCTGGCTTCGCCCGTTCCTGTGGCCACTTTTGTAGGACCGGGCGGAGCGCGCGCAGCCAGCGCGGGTACGTTCATTCTTTATGCCAGCCATATTGCGGCAATGGCGCCTGCCAGCAATCTGGGTGCCGCAACACCCGTATCGATAGGATTTTCCGGAAACCCCGCACCCGACCCTGGTGCTGCGCCTTCCGGCGAGGGGCATGCGGCGCAGCCTGCCAAGGATGCCGCCATGCAGCCGTCCGAGACTCATCCCGCCCCCGCCGGCCCGAGCGGTGACACCATGACAAGAAAAGTGACCAACGACGCGGCTGCCTATATACGCAGCTTGGCCCAACTGCGCGGCCGCAATAGCGGCTTTGCCGAAAAAGCCGTGCGCGATGCGGCAAGCATGTCGGCGCAGGAAGCCCTGCAATCAAAGGTCATTGATGTCGTAGCCAATAATCTTGATGATTTGCTGGCCAGGCTTGACGGCCGCGAGGTAAAGCTTGATTCAGGCCAAACCGTGCGCCTGTCTACTGCCGGCGCGCATATTGAACAGATTGTTCCCGATTGGCATAGCCGGATACTGGCCTTTCTGGCCAATCCTGAAGTCGCGTTGGTACTGATGATGGTAGGCATATATGGCCTGTTTTTCGAACTTACCAACCCCGGAATGGCCTTGCCCGGCGTAGCCGGGCTTATTTGCCTGTTGCTTGGCCTGTACGCTTTCCAACTGTTGCCGGTCAACTGGGCGGGCGTGGCGCTGATCGCCATTGGGGCTGCCCTGATGATTGCCGAAGCGTTTCTGCCTACCTTCGGTGTGGTTGGAATTGGCGGCCTGGTTGCCTTTTTCTTTGGTGGCCTGTTTTTAATGGATACAGGCGTCCCGGGGTTTGATCTGTCGATTCCTTTTCTGACGGGTATTGCCGCGGTCAGCGCGGTGCTGCTGCTTGCCATCGGGACTCTGGCTGCGAGGGCGCACCGGAGTCAGGTAGTTAGCGGGCGCGAAGAAATGATAGGCCTGCAAGGTGTGGTGACTCTGGCGCGCAACAGCGTTACGTATGCCGATGTACATGGCGAGAGCTGGCGCGTCCAATGCCACGAACCATTGTCCACGGGGGATTCTGTGCGTGTGACGGCAATCGATGGCTTGACGCTGCAGGTCCAGAGGCTCGGCATCAAAAAGCTCTACAAAGAATAACGCGGGAGAATGTCATGTTTTACCAATTCAATATAAGTCTGATCGGGGTTATTCTCGTCCTGGTTTTTCTGGCGGTCAGCGCGATCAAAATATTGCGCGAATATCAGCGTGCGGTTATTTTCACGCTCGGCCGTTTTACGCAGGTTAAAGGACCGGGCCTGGTAATTGTCATTCCGGGCATACAGCAGATGGTGAGGGTCGACTTGCGTGTTGTGACCATGGATGTTCCCAGCCAGGACGTTATTTCACGCGATAATGTGTCGGTCAAAGTCAATGCGGTCCTGTATTTTCGGGTCATAGCTCCGGAAAAGGCCATTATCCAGGTCGAACGCTATCTGGAAGCCACCAGCCAACTGGCTCAAACCACATTGCGCGCTGTGTTGGGCAAGCACGAGCTGGATGAAATGCTGTCCGAGCGTGAAAAGCTCAATCTGGATGTCCAGCAGATACTCGACGCGCAGACCGACTCCTGGGGCATCAAAGTCACCAATGTTGAAATCAAGCATATAGATTTGAACGAAAACATGATCCGCGCCATCGCCCGCCAGGCCGAAGCCGAACGCGAGCGGCGTGCCAAGGTGATTCATGCCGAAGGTGAAAAGCAGGCGGCGCAAGCCCTGATGGAAGCCGCCCAAATCCTGGCGCAACAACCCTCGGCCATGCAACTGCGCTACCTGCAAACCCTGACTCAGGTGGCTGGAGATAAAAGTTCTACCTTGGTCTTTCCCATACCCGTTGATTTGCTCAGTACCCTATTGAACAAGGCGGGCGGGCCTTCAGAGCCGAGGCCTATCCCGCCTTTGGAAGACAGGGCGGGATAGGTGTGCCTGCCGCGGGTGGCTCAAGGGCATCCCTGCGGCGCGGGCTTACTCGGTCAGCAACTGACCAATTACCGCGCCTACGCGCAGATCATCGATCTGGCCAAAATGATGAAGCCGTATGTAGCCTGCTTTATCAATCAATATCAGACTGGGCGTACCCTGCAGCCTGTAGGCGCGCATGGTCAAGGGAATGGGATCCGCCGGATCGGCCTGATCGATGCCTATCGGGAAGCCAAGGCGGTATTCATGGACGAATGCCTGCAAGGCAACAGGGGTCATGGCCTCATGATGCTCGAACACTGAATGTAAACCGATTACCTGAACCTTGTCGGACGGAAAAGCCGTATGTATCAGCTTGGCTTGAGGAATGCAGTGAGACACGCAGCCAGGGCAGAGCATCTGGAACGCATGCAGCACCGTTACCTTGCCACGCAAGGACTCCAGGCTGATGGGGGCCACGGTATTCAACCATTGGCTGATCGACCAGGGTTGAGCCTGCTCGTAGGATGGATTCACGCTTTTCTCCAGGAAATACAGCATGGACAGCCATGCTGCAAGCTGCCGGTCGGGGTAAAGCCGCGAGGGCGGCTTTTACAGAGAGGCAAGCTCGGCAAATTGCTGCCGCCTACTATAAACTTTTTTCAGAAGCGTGGCCGTATAGTGTCAAGCGAATCGCCTATCGGCTGGATGCATCCCGAGCTATCGGTAAAATCATTCTCTCGATTAAAAATGGTAATAGAGACAAGATTGAATGAATACCACCTATCTTGAGAGCTTTGTCAAAGTCGTCGAATCGAAATCCTTCGCCGAGGCTGCACGCAGGCTTGACATCACTTCGGGCGCCGTCGCGGCCCGAATCCGTACGCTCGAGGAAGAGTTGGGCATAGCCATTATTCAGCGTTCCGGACATACCGTGAAACCGACTGAAGCGGGAATGCGCGTCTATGACCGTGCGAAAGCGCTGATTCAGGAAACACGGGATCTGCAGGCCATTGCCAAAAAGGGGACTCTAGTCGGAGAGCTCAGGCTCGGTGTGTTTCCATCAGCCTTGACAACTCACCTGCCGGAATTGCTTGAAAAATTTTGCAGTATTTATCCCGAACTGTCGATTTTCATCGCATACGGCCCATCGGTTGAATTGTGTCACAAGGTGCACAGTGGCCAACTTGACGTGGCTGTCGTCATCGAACCCCAGTACACCATTCCCAAGAATTGTGAATGGTGTACTTTGCAGGAAGAACCGCTGATTGTTATCGCACCGCCAGCGCTCGCCGGCCGCAGTGCTCACGACCTGTTGCTCACAGAGCCTTTCATTCGCTACGACAGGGCCGCATATAGTGGTCAGCTTGTCGATCGCTACCTCAAGGACAATCGCATAGTTCCCAATCAACGCCTGGAAATCGATAGCCTTTTGACGATAGTCTCTCTGGTGGAACGCGGAGTAGGGGTGGCGCTGGTTCCCGATTCATTCTCGATTTGGTATCAAACCTGTTCGTTGCTCAAGGTTCCTTTGCCGGAGAGGACTCCAATTCGGCGAATTGGATTGATTTGGGCAACGCAGGGGCCGCGTATCGCGTTGGCCAAAGCTTTGGTAGATCATGCTCAAAAAATCTTTGCCTGATTTTTATCCGATATTCAGAAGCAATTCTGCGTTCAAACACAATTTTTTTTCCGTTTAAAGAAAAAATAATTGCAGTTCGATTACACGTCGCTCCACTAGAATTTTGATCTATAAGGCCTTCTGCAATTTGATGGCAACACCTCAGTTTTGATCAAAAAGCCATGCTGATTGAAACAAGCATCGCTAACTCTAATGGTATGAACAATGATTGGATTTCGGATTCTTGAATGCAAACATCGAGTGGCGCAGTCGTGGGCTGAAAAATTCCGCGCTCTCCCGGTAGCAAATATCAGCGATGTCATGGCGCGGATAACGGCGGGCGGGCCGGGTTTGCGCCCAATGCATTTGTCGGGCGTGCTCTCAGGTCCGGCTTTTACTGTCAAGACTCGCCCGGGTGACAACCTTATGGTGCATAAGGCCCTGGATCTGGCACAGCCAGGAGATGTGATCGTGGTTGACGCCGGGGGCGATCTGACCAATGCCATCATAGGTGAAATCATGGTAAGCACGGCGCAAAAAAGAGGCATTGCCGGTTTGGTCATCAATGGTGCCGTTCGCGATGTGGGAGCAATAGGCACAGGGCATTTCCCGGTCTACGCGGCTGGCATTACGCATCGCGGCCCGTATAAGAATGGTCCGGGTGAAATCAATGTGTCAATCAGCCTGGATGGAATGATTGTCGAGCCTGGTGATTTGATTGTCGGCGACGAAGACGGGCTGTTATGTGTTCCTTTTGATCATATCGATGCTGTCTACGAAGCGGCCAAGACCAAGCACGAGCTCGAAATAAAAATCATGGCTGACATAGCCAACGGTTCATTGGACACCTCGTGGATTGATGCCAGTCTGAATCATCTGAATTGCGAGATCGTAAAGTAATTTTTATAAAAATAAAGCCGCAAGCTTAAATCGCAACAGACATGAAAACTAAAAACGTCGTAAGGCTCAATCTTTGGACTGATGCCAGTTTTGACCAAATTCTGGCGGCATGTCCGCAGAGCAGCCTGAAAATTCTCGATATCAAGACTCCCGAGAATGAAATATGGGCAGCACTGAAACGGGCGCATATTTACCACATTTCCGCTGCCAAGGATGAAGTTCCGAAAACTTGGTTTGTAACTGGAGAGTTATTGCAGCGCTGCCCCGAATTGGTTTGTATTTCGACGTCGGGTGCAGGCTATGACACAGTCGATGTCAAGGCATGCACCAATGCGGGAGTATTGGTAGTCAATCAAGCTGGTGGCAACGCCAACTCCGTGGCTGAGCATACGTTTGGCCTGCTACTTGCAGTTTCGCGCCGCATAGTCGAATCCGACAACAAGTTAAAAAGAGAGGCCGGATTTTCCCGCGAAGATCTTATGGGCCACGAACTGAATGGCAAGGTTCTCGGCTTGGTTGGCCTTGGCCATGCTGGAAGCCGTACGGCGCAGATTGGTGATGCATTTGGCATGAAAGTATTGGCTTATGACCCCTATCTGACGCCTGCCGAGATGGCGATGCGTGGCGCGCAATCCACGGCCCTGGACGAGTTGCTTGAATCTTCGGATATGGTTTCTTTGCATTGCCCGCGTAATCGGGAAACCATGCATCTGTTTGACTCACAGGCCTTTGCAAAAATGAAGCGTGGGGCACTTTTCATTACAACAGCACGCGGCGGAATCCACGACGAAGAAGCCCTATATGCAGCACTGATTTCAGGGCATCTTGGAGGAGCTGGGCTGGATGTCTGGGAGACGGAGCCACCATCGGCAGGCCACCCTTTATTGTCGCTTCATAACGTGGTGTCGACTTTCCATACAGCAGGGGTCACTTACGAGGGGCGTAAAAATGTTGCACGAATGGCCGCCGAACAGATTGTCAAGATTTGCACGGGCGGCAATCCAGACCGAGTCATCAACAAGGAAGTTTTACCCGCGTTTTTGTCACGGCTCCGCTCTTTGGATGGCTGAGACTCAATTGGAAATCAGCCTGAAGCCTGTGCAGCGGGAGCTAGCCGCTTTGAAGCCACACTACGTCGCACTTAACTGCGGCACATCACAACCATAATTCAAAACAGGAGATATACGATGTTTTATTCCCACACCAAGTTTTTGAAAATAAAGTATCTGGCACTCGGTGCTATTGTTTCGACGCTCCCTTCTTTATTTTATAGCCCTGCTGTTCAGGCAGCATATCCAGATCATCCCATCAATATGATTGTGTCCTACGGTCCTGGCGGCGGCACAGATCTTGTCGCACGAGCCATTGCGCCATTTATCGCAAAATACTTGGGAAATAATGCACAGATAGTGGTGCTGAATCGCCCAGGAGCTGGCGGTGCCATTGGATTTACCGACATTGCCCGCGCCAAACCCGATGGCTATACCATTGGTTTTCTGAATACCCCCAATATGCTCACGATTCCGATTGAACGGAAATCCAATTTTCATTGGAAAAATTTTGATCTGATTGGTAATTTGATTGACGACCCGGACAGTTTCGCCGTTCTCGAAAGCAATCCAATCAGGTCGCTTAAAGATCTAGCCGAATACGCCAAGAAAAATCCCGGAGCCGTCACCGTCGGAACAACCGGGGCCGGATCGGATGACCATCTGGCCATGCTACTTTTTGAAAAATATACAGGCACCAAGCTGACGCATGTTCCATACAAAGGAGCCGGTGAGGTGCGCGGTGCGGTTTTGAGCCAGCAAATCGTAATGGCTGCTATGAATGTGGGCGAAGTCATGGCCTATAAAAAGGGCGGATCTCCCATGAGGGATTTGGGTTCCATGAGTGAAAATCGTACCGACTTGGCGCCGGAGCTTCCAACTTTCAAGGAGCAAGGCTATAACATAATCATGTCATCGCTGCGTGGTATCGGAGCCCCCAAAGGCTTGCCTGACGACGTAAACCAGAAACTTGTCAAGGCTGTACAAAAAGCCGTACTTGATCCGGAATTCCAAGCGCAGGCACATAAGTTATTTGTTCCCATCCGTTACCTCGCGCCCGCCGACTATAAAGCAGAACTGGAGCAGGGTGAAAAAGACTTTCAGGCATTCTGGAAAGAAACACCTTGGTCTGAACAGTAAAGCGCGTGTGAAATCGGCATGACAAAACTTTGCGCCCCGCTATAATTGCCGCAAGATGACGACGCACTCAAAAAAACGGCTTGAACGCCTCTTGTGCCTGGACGATTTCGAAGCCGAGGCCAAAAAATACCTGCCCAGGGCCATTTTTGAGTATATTGCGGGCGCCGCCGAAACCAATTTTTCGGCCAATGACAACCGTGCCGTTTTCAACGAGTTGGCTTTTGTGCCCCGCATCTTGCGTAATGTAGCAAAGCCGGCCAGCGATATTGCTTTATGGGACGATATGTATTCGGCCCCATTCGGCATCGCACCCATGGGTTTAAGCGCCATATCGGCGTTTCGTGGAGACTGCGTGCTGGCGCAAGCCGCCCATGACAAGAACATCCCCATGATCATGAGCGGCTCGTCGCTGATTCCATTGGAGGATGTTGCGCGGATCAGCGGCAATGTGTGGTTTCAAGCCTATCTACCGGGTAGCGAAGATCAAATCACCTCGCTGGTCCAGAGAGTCGCCCGCGCCGGCTATCAAAAACTGGTTATTACCGTCGACACCCCAGTGGCCGCCAATCGAGAAAATAACATCCGGGCCGGGTTTTCGACGCCCTTGCGGCCCTCGTTGCGACTATTGATGGATGGCGTTCTTCATCCCCGCTGGACTCTAGGCACATTCTTAAGAACGGTGTGCATGTATGGAATCCCACATTTCGAAAACAACTACGCCACGCGTGGGGCTCCGATTATTTCTCGCAACATCTTGCGCGACTTTTCCGATCGCGGCCATCTTGACTGGTCTCATTTCAAACTGATCCGCAAGCTCTGGGCCGGCAAGTTGGTCGTCAAGGGTATTATGGCGCGGCCTGATGCGCTGCTGGCCCGCGAGCATGGCGCCGATGGAATCATCGTGTCCAACCATGGCGGGCGTCAGTTGGATGGCGTGTTGTCGCCGCTTCGGGTACTGCCTGATATCGTGGACGCCTGCCCCGATATTCCTGTGATGATGGACAGCGGTATTCGACGTGGGACCGATATCGTCAAAGCACTGGCTTTGGGCGCAAAATTTGTTTTTGTAGGCAGGCCGTTCGGATACGCGGCAGCGATAGGAGGGCGGCATGGAGTCGGGCACGCCGTGGATCTGCTGGCTTCCGAATTCAAGCGCAATCTCAGCTTGCTGGGTTTGACTAAGCCGCAAGACATAAATGAGCAGTGCCTTGCCGTTTTGTTGAATAATAGTGTTTTCAGTAAGTATCTTGGCTGAGGTGGGGGTAGCAGATGTCAATGAGCACAGCCAGTGCCAGCGCAACTGAATTATCTGGTGATCGAAAGGGCTTTCCCTGGAGGCCGGCATGATGCTCTGGGCCCACGCAGGGCCTTCAATACTGGCGGCATTCCTCGCTTCGCTGGTCGAGTTCGTCGAGGCCCTGACTATTGTGCTTGCGGTAGGCACAGTGCGCGGCTGGCGATCCGCCCTGGCGGGCGTCGCCGGTGGCGCGGTCTTGCTTGCGGTTATGATTCTTGTCTTTGGCCCTCTGCTGGGACGCATGCCTATAGGGCTGCTGCGGCTGGCCATAGGGATGTTGCTGCTGCTCTTCGGCATGCGCTGGTTGCGCAAGGCCATATTGCGGGCAGCCGGCGTTGTCAGGCTGCATGATGAGCAGGCGGCCTTCGAATCCGAAACCGCGGCATTGCAAGCCTCCGGGGTAAACATCAAAGGCAGGCTCGACCCACTGGCTGTGGCGACCGCCTTCAAGGCCGTGCTGCTTGAAGGTGTTGAAGTGGTTTTTATTGTCATTGCCGTGGGCGCCGCCGGCAATATGCTCATACCCGCCAGTGCGGGTGCGGCCTTGGCCGGTCTGCTTGTCATCGGGCTGGGCGTAATGCTGAAAAAGCCGCTGGCCCGTATTCCCGAAAACACACTCAAATTCGCGGTTGGCATATTGATATCGGCCTTCGGGATTTTCTGGGTAGGCGAAGGGTTGGGCCTGGCATGGCCGGGCGCAGATCTGGCGATTCTATTGCTGGTGCTTGTGCTGCTTGTCGTATCGCTGTTTGCCGTCAGTTTGGCCCGCAAGCGGTTTCAATCCATCGGTGGCGCGCAATGAAAGGAATCATCGAGTTCATGCGCAAAGTAGGGCGCCTGTTTGTGGACGACGGCAGTCTGGCAATTGCGCTCATTGCGTGGTGCGTGGCGGCCGGATTGGTATTGCGGGTTTTCGCTGCACAAAGCCCGTGGAGCGCGCCGCTATTTTTCCTGGGGTGCCTGGTGATCCTGCTGAGCAACATCATGCAGACGGTCAAGCGGCATAAATAAGGCAGGCATGAAAGGCATCGCCTGGCCTGGGCCGCTTCGCGGCGCGCTTGCAGCCCAAGCACCGTATTTTCAGTCAGGTTCCCCAATAAATCCAAATTCGACCGGTACTTTGGAATAGAAAAGACGTAGTTCGGGCGTGTCTCTGAGGTGCTTCAGAAATGCATCGCATTCGGCCTGCGACACCACCATGGTGATCTCGATAGGCTGATCCGCCAAATCAAAAAAACGCGCCGAATGAAGGCGCCGTCCGCTGCCTATGCCTTCTTGCGCAGCAAACATTGTGGCACCGCGAATCTGCATGGATTGAGCCAGGTTCAGCAGCCACTGATGAAGCGGCATATTTTTATAAGTGCGATCCTGCTGCATGAAAAAGCTCAACTGATAGCCTGTCATGGTACCGACTCCTTGTTCAGCTATGGGACAAGTATTGCACAATGACGATGCCAAGCAAGGTCAGCCCGATAGAACCGACAACATGCAAACCGATCTCAAGCGCGGCGCTGGCAATCTCCCGACTCTGTATCAGGCTGCCAACCTCGAGCGAAAATGTGGAGAATGTGGTCAGCCCTCCCATGAATCCCGTGATTACCGCCAATCGCCATTCTGGGGACAAGCCGCTGTGGTTTCTGAAAAACTCGCTGGCAACCCCTATAAGCAAGCCGCCTATAAGATTGGCCGCCAGGGTGCCCAGCGGTATCGTGGGCCAGAACGAGTTCAAGCTCAGTCCCAGAATCCAACGCAGCAGTGCACCCAGCGCCGCACCAATCGAGATCGCGAAAATTGCAGTTCCCATGATGTTCAATCCGTACGGGAGTCGGTGCAATTTGAGCAAACAGGCATGCCCGGTTGGGGCGCGACAGGGAAAGAGGGAAGTACACGAGTCGGTACGGCGGGGGTAAGCAGCCAGGTTTTCATGGGGCGAGATCCTTGTAATGAATATGTGATCCTGGCCGATAAAATCGCTGCTTGCACGCGGGCCCGCAGCTCCTGACCCAGGAACCTGCAGGCATCATCATCCGGCGCGTGCCGACGGTTAACGGAGGAATGCCATCTCCGCGCAAAGTGTAGCAAGCGCTGCTACGGCACGCAATCAAATCGCATGATCCGGCATATCTGCCGGCATTTTTACATCGCACTTTGAGCACGCGGTGCGTTGCACCGTGGCCCATGCATTATGAGTCCATATTATGGATTGGTAACTACCCCTAATATCCTTGATTCTTCTTGTTGCAGGAAACATATTCATTTATCATAAGCCATGAATCTGTAGTTCGATCCATTATATGGACCTTATTGCAGAAATGCTCCTCGGCTGCCCCACAAGGACTTCATGCCGAGGAACACATCATCCGGGATTTAAGTTGCAATACGCCACGAGCCATTGCCGCTTTTTAAAGGTTTTCGCCATGAGCAGCAGAGTCTTGTCTGTCGACGATTGGGATGTCGACCATTTTCAATTATCCATAAACGCCGGCGAAAGCATCTGGAATGGCGTGCACCAGGCGCTGGACAAGGCTGCAATCAGGTTTGCCCAACTTGAATTTGCGCCCGGCATGCTGGACTTGGCCGTCTACCATACCGCGCCTCCCGAAACTACCGGCAAGACCTTGGTAAAGTACGGCACGGGGATCAACATAGGCAAGGCTTTGCTTTTTTCGGCCAATGCGATCTACGGCCTTGGGAAGAACGAAACCCCTTTATTGCATTGCCACGGTTTTCTGATTGATGCGGACAACCGGATGCACGGCGGCCATTTAAGCGTGATGGATTGCATGGCCGGCGGCGCAGGGCTGACCATACAGGTAACATCCACGCCCAATACCGGTTTCGCCGTCGAATTGGACCGCACATCGAATATGCACGTATTCCACCCCGTCAAATACGAGAGGCCAAGCCATGGAGTCTAGGCTAGTCAGCGGCAAGTTCGGCCGCATTTTTTCCGCCCGCTTGCTTTGCAATGACGATCTGGTCGAAAGCGTTGAGGAACTGTGTGCCAGAAACCAGGTCGAGAATGCTGTGGTCAAGGGCGGCCTGGGCAGCCTGTTCCGCGCCCGGCTGGAACAGTCGGCTGGAGATACCTCCAAGACTGTCGATGTGGAGGGCTATGCGGTAGAGTTGCTGTCCCTTTCCGGGAATGTGTCGGTCGATGCAAGGTCCGGGCATGCCGCGGCGAATTTATTCGGCATAGTCGCCGATAACCAGGGTACTGTTTTTGCAGGCAAGTTCGTGCGGGGCTCATCGCCAACCTGCATTACCATTGAAATGACGGTGCAGGAGTGGTTGCCCGATTGATGCCTGCAGTCTGTAACCGTATGGCCGTATGGCGACTCATGAAATGCAGGCCGGACACGCGCCAGTGGCTCGCACCTGGCTACGATGTGAAAGCCAGAGAGCGGCCAGGGCGGCCAGCATGAAAATCGCCGTTACCAGAGGCAGCGGAGCTACGCCAAACACCGAATAGATTCGGCCTGAAGCATAGGACCCGGCCGACATGCCGATATATATGGCAGACGAATTCATGGCCAGCACCAAGCCTCGCGACTCCGGCGCAAGTCCGATCAGGCGGCGCTGCTGGGAAGGCATGAACAGGTCATTTCCAATAGCCCACAAGGCAATCAGTGCGATCGCAATCGACAGGCTGGCCGGAGCTGCGAACAATCCGATGAAGGCAAGGCCCAATATGCCCAGCGCAATGGCCACCGAACGTTCCGCAGGCCACACATCGCCAATGCGTTTCGCGATCGTGTTGCCGGCCAGCCCTGCCAGGCCCAACATGAACAATGCGAACGACACTTGTCCGACAGTTGCATGAAAGCGCTCATGCAACATGGGAGAAATCATGGTGTAGGTAACGAACATGCCAGCCATTTCCAGCGCCATGACGGCTATCCCGAACGCAATCGATTTTTCTTTGGCCACGCTCAGGAATTTGCTCAAGGTCATCGGTGCGCTTTCGTCCCTGTCCCGGACGAATCCAGCCGATAGTGCGCAGGCAAGCAAGCCAAAACAAGCTACGCCGAGCATCATCGGTCTCCATCCCAAATGAACGGCCAGCCATGCCGACAAAGGCACCCCCAGCACAGATGCCATGGTCATGCCGCTGAACACGGTTGCCAGCGCTCGCCCCTGTTGTTCTCGCGGGACAATGCTCGCTCCAATTACCGAGGCAACAGGCCCCACCGCGGAAGCTCCGAGTGCGGCCACAACTCGTGTGGCAATGAAGCCGGCGTTCGAGGGCGCGAGCGCGGAAAGCAGGGTGCCCAGTGCCATCATGCCCAGGCCGCGCAGCAGCAGTGTGCGGCGCGGCACGTGCGCCAGAAATATTTGCACCGCGGGCGCGGCGATTGCAAATGTTATGGCGAATGCGGCCACGGCATTCGCGATATCGGCCCGGCTTGCCGCCAGGCCTTGCGCAATGGTGGGCAACGCACCCACGACAGCCAGCCCGGCTACACCCATGGCAAAGTAGGCCAGACTCAGGACAAGCAAGGAAAAAAAAGTGGATGACTGTCGCATGAAGAATTTCCGTCGATATTTTCAAACCCATGGATGGCAGTCTACGAAGTCCTGACCTAAAATTGAAATAAATTACAAAGATATAAGGTATAAATATGATAAATATGTCAGGAGTGGATCTTAATTTACTGATTTCGCTCGATACCTTGCTGGAAGAGCTGAACGTAACCAAGGCGGCCGTTCGCCTGGAAATAAGCCAGCCAGCCCTTTCGGCACAATTGCAACGATTGCGCAAAATGTTTGGCAATCCCTTGCTGCTGCCTTCGGAAACCGGCCGAGGCATGATTCCCACCGCACGCGCGCTGGAGATGCAAGCCGAGCTGCGCGAGCTGCTCAAGGGATTGCAGACGCTTGTCAGACGGGAACCTGCATTTGATCCGGCCACGGCACAACGAACCTTTGCCATAGCGACATCTGACAACGCGGTCCTGAGTCTGGGTTTGCCGCTGATTGCACGGGTGGCTGCCCAAGCAGGGCCCGGCGTTCAATTGACGCTGCGTAATGTCGTTTCCAGCCGGATTGCGGCCGAATTGAGCGACGGCACTGTCGACCTGCTGATTGGCTCTGAACGTGCTGTCCCGGACACAATGCGCGGCAGGCCCTTGTTGCCTGACGGTTTCGTCATGGCACAGCGCAAGCGCCATCCTCGCGGACCAGACCCTCTGGACATGGATATCTATTGCGCGCTGGATCACGCCCTGGTCTCAACCAGCGGCGGCAGCCTGCATGGTTATCTGGATGAGCAACTGGCCAGGCTCGGGCGTCGTAGAAAGGTCCTATTGTCCGTGCAGCACTTCACCCTGATGCCAGCGATTCTGCTCGCTACCGATTACGTGTGCACTTTACCGCGCCAGTTGGCCGCGCGCTTCAGCGATCAACTGGATCTGTTCGAATTGCCATTCGAAGTGCAAGGGTTCACTTTGTCGGCGGCCTGGCATCCCAGGAATCACGTTGATCCGGCCAGCTTGTGGCTGCGAGGGCAGTTGCTTGAGGTAGCAGAAGAAGCGATCGAAACAGGAAAAAGAGCCGCAATAGGCATTCCCGCAAAGCGGCTGGCATGAACGGCAAATATGCGGATTGACCCCATATCCGTCCTTTAGGATTACACTCGAAAAACACCTAGTGTCTGAAACCGGGGCTTTCAGGGCCATCGGAAATTATCGACTGCCGGAACACACATCATGAAGCTTAGTCGTATCCTTGCGGCGCTATTGCTGTCCGCTATTTCGGTTTCCTCGTTTGCGCAGTCCGCGCGAGTACGCGGAGAAATCGAAAAACTCGATAATTCCATCCTGACCATAAAAACCAAGGATGCAACCGTTTTTCATATCAAGCTCGAGGACACCGCCAAGGTCACAGCCATGGCGGCCGCCAGCTTGGCGGACATCAGCACCGGA
Source organism: Paralcaligenes sp. KSB-10 (assembly GCF_021266465.1). Taxonomy (NCBI): domain Bacteria; kingdom Pseudomonadati; phylum Pseudomonadota; class Betaproteobacteria; order Burkholderiales; family Alcaligenaceae; genus Paralcaligenes; species Paralcaligenes sp. KSB-10. The sequence goes on from NZ_CP089848.1 coordinate 520,073, forward strand.
AAATTTGTCGGCACAGCCGCCCGCCCAGGGTCCAATGGCCAATTGGTGGCGCTTGAAGTGCATATTTTCCCCGAGAGCATGCGCGGGACCGGCGAGGGCCATCGCCCCATGGATAATGAAAACACCATGACCAACGCAACCGTGGAAAACGTGGTGACTGCTGTGCATGGCCGTATATTGACTCTGCATTACAAAGGTGGAGAGCAACAGGTTCAAATACCGGATGGCGTACCGATTGTAATGTTGTCCCCAAGCGATCGCAGCGCACTCACGCCAGGGGAACACGTATCGATCCGCGCAACAAAACAAGCGGATGGCTCTATCAGTACGGCACGAGTCACGGTCGGATTGAACGGCCTAGTGCCGCCTTTATGACTGGATAGGCCTGACTGATACGTGCTGCGTACACAAATCACCGGAAATTTTCCTTTTCAACACAAAAGTGAGCCCTCCATGCCCGCAAGTTTGGCAATGCGCTTTCTCTTTACGGTTTTTATCGCTCTTGGAGCATTGAATTGCAATGCCGAGCCCAAAAAAACAGTATCGGGCCAGAAGGCGCCCGTCAAGGAAATCGCCAACCAGCACCTCGTCGTTACCACGCAGGACGGAACTGGAATCTTGCCGCTTTATGCCAGCCGCAAGATTGACGTTGCGGCGCCCGATATAAAAAGAGTGCTGATCATTGTTCACGGTACGCTGCGAAACGCGGATACTTACTTTGCCAGTGGCCAGGAGACTGTGCAGGACGCCGGAAAGAAAGGCGCAGGCACTATGGTAGTTGCGCCGCAGTTCCTGGCTCTCCAGGATCTGCGTGCATTCAAGCTTCCACCCGACACGCTGGCATGGAGTTCCGGGGGTTGGAAAGGCGGTGAACCGGCACGCGTTCCGGCTCCGATCAGTTCTTTTTCTGCATTGGATGCGCTGCTCGGGCATTTTGCCGATCGCACGCTATATCCGGCCCTGACGCAGCTTGTTGTGGTGGGGCATTCGGCCGGCGCTCAGGTTGTTCAACGTTATGCGGTAGCAGGCCGGGGCGAAGCAATCCCGCGCAAGGCGGGCATTGACGTTCGCTACATCGTGGCAAATCCATCAAGCTATTTGTATTTCAGCAACGACAGGCCTGCGCCGCAGGGTTCGTTCCAGCCCGCCGATATCGCATCGTGTCCCAAGGCCATCGAATGGAAATATGGGCTGAAAGACGCTCCCCCTTATGTTGCAAAACAGAACGAAGCCGGACTCGAGGCCCGTTATGCCATGCGCGAGGTTGTGTATTTGCTGGGTACGGCCGACACCAATCCGTACACCCATTTTATCGACCGCTCGTGCGCGGGAATGGCCCAGGGCCCATATCGATTGGCTCGAGGGCTGGCCTATTTCAGCTACATGCAACACCGCCATCCATCCCATCTGAAGCAATCCCTCGTTGAAGTGCCCGGGGTGGGGCATGACGCCCGGCGCATGTTTACTTCTGCGTGCGGGCAAGCCGTTCTGTTTGGCGAATCGATCCCGGCAAGCTGTCCACGCAAGCCGTGATGGCTTAATGCAGTACTATCGCTGCCTATGCTCCATGTACATGCCAATCTTTTCCTCGACGAACGCGAAATCGAATTCACCATGATTCGCGCCCAAGGCGCGGGCGGCCAGAATGTGAACAAGGTATCCAGCGCCATTCACCTGCGTTTCGATATTTCCCAATCGACCTTGCCTGAAGAGTGCAAGGCCGCCTTGCATGCGTTGGGTGATCGCCGCGTATCGAAGGACGGGATCATTGTGATCAAGGCGCAATCTTTTCGCAGCCAGGAAAAGAATCGCGCCGATGCCATCGAGCGGCTATTGACCTTAATTCGCGCCGCCGTGCACCAGCCCACGTTGCGCAAACCGACCCGCCCGACGCGCGCATCGCAACGCCGGCGGGTTTTGCGCAAAACCCTGCATGGCGAAGTCAAACGCTTGCGCGCCAAAATAGACGACCCCCACGGCTGAGCAGGCCAGTCGGCTAAAAAGGCCGAAAATCGCCATACTGATACGGCCGGTCGCGAACCGCCGCAAGGGATCAAATGAATAAAGTTGAAAACGATGCATCGATTTTGGCGGCGACACAGCATTGGCTTGTTCGCGCCGTTATCGGGCTCAATTTATGTCCATTTGCCAAAAGCGTCTATATAAAAAAGCAGATCCGGTACGTGATTGATCGCTCGATATCCGATCAAGACGTTTTGGCGGCGCTCGAGGCCGAAATGATTTATTTGGCTGATGCCGATCCGGCCCAGGTCGATACAAGCCTGTTGATCGTGCCCGATATCTTGAGCGACTTTCTTGACTACAACAATTTTTTGAATCGAGCCCAGCGCTTGCTCAAGCGTATGCGTTTGACCGGAGTATTGCAGATTGCAAGCTTTCATCCGCGCTATCAGTTCGCCGACAGGGGTACCGACGACATTGAAAACTACACTAACCGGGCTCCATATCCGATTTTTCAGTTGCTGCGCGAAGCCAGTATTGAGCGTGCGCTGGCAGGGTTTTCCGATACGAGCACAATCTACGAACGCAACCAGGAAACGCTCCGTCGCCTCGGCCACGATGGCTGGCACAATTGGCTGAATAAGCCCGCCGATGACTAACTGCATTGAATTGGATTATGCACACAGCGGTCGCCGGCCGGGTCACCGATGCTCGTCAGCCCATTTCCTGACCGCCGCCATGGTGTTTTTTACGTGGCCATCCGGATCCATACTGCTGTATTCATAGTAAATTTTATGGTCGGGGGTGATTACATAGGAGATGCGGTTGGCCATGTTCGGCATAAACGCCATCTTGGCATCGTATGCCCTGATTATTTTTGAATCGGGATCGGCCCCAACCGCAAATTTGCTCCTGCACTCGCTTACAGAGAATTTCTTGAGTTTGTCTAGCTTGTCGGCCGAAACGCCTAATACCGTCGCACCGTATTTTTTGTATTCGTCGGTCGCTTCGGCAAAATCATGCGCCTCGATCGTACAGCCTTTTGTAAAGGCGGCAGGATAAAAATAGAGCACAACCGGGCCTTTTTTAAGGGCCTCATCCAGGGAGAAACCGAAAGCATTGCCACCCAGGGTTGCTTCTACGGTAAAGCTTGGCGCCGGATTTCCCGCCGCCAGCGCGGCCTGGCTCGAAAGCGGCATGGAGCAGAGCAGGGCGCATGCCCCGTATCCGGCAAATTTGACTGGATCAAAGCGAAGTTTCATGATTTTTCCTTGATGTCGCAAGGCGCACAAGACTGGGCGGCACATCGATTGGGCGGCAACCTGCATCGATAACATTAGCCCAATCATTGCAACGACACACTTTATATGGCAATTCATTATGGCTCCTTTACGAACCCGGGGCGGGTTCGGATAAACAAATCGTCGCGTGGGTCAGCCCTGCAAGCCTTGTAAAAGCTGGCCATATCCCGCTACAGAGGCATTGACGCCGGCGACCCGCAATGCATTCCACATCATGGCCGATGCGCTGGATATGGCCGGCTTTCCAATGTCGCGTTCCAGCACTTCCAGTATATCGATCGTCGGCATGCCGACGCCGCTGAGAAATACGGCTTGGGCACCGACGACATCTACCTGCCGGGCGAGCCGATACGCCCGTTCCGCAGTTTCGTCGTAGATATTCGTCACGCCTTCAAGGCGCGCGCAACTGACGACTTCGAAGCCATGCGCTTGAAGATTGGCCTTGCATTGAAGCGTGGAGGCTTCGCTATAGGGAGTTCCAACCGCTACACGGCTGATGCCCAGATGCTTGAGAGCGGCAACGACGCTTCCAAAAGCGGTGATGAAGGGGATGCCTGTGGTGCTTTCGATGCGTTGCACGAGATCTTGTTCGGCAGCCCGGCCCAGGGTATAGCTGGTGGCCGTGTGTGCCAGGGTGATTACCGAAGGCTTCACCATGGACAAAAGCGCAATATTCTCGTCGAGATGCGCTATTTGCGTTCTGTTGCGTTCTTCTTGCCCCTCAAGGCTTCCCGCGATGCCGTGTGCGACCATGCGCGTGAAATGAGCCGATACGCCCGGTGGCGTCATCTTGCAGATTTCCGGCTCTGTCGTGGGACTGCCGGGTGGGATAAGAAACCCCAGTCGTGCGCGCCAACCTGTCATGGAAGAAGGTCCTTTTGATTTGAAGAAAAATAATTGCTGCGTATACAAAATCCACAGTCCAGGCATGGATAAATTGTAGTGTCGAAAGCCGGCCATCATACACAGCGAGCCGACGGCTATCGACGAGCGCTAATCAGCTGCGCCTATGCATGGGCCTTAACGGAGAACTGCCAGATGTTTGCCCCGAATCGGCAATCGCCTGGCCAAATTGATCGATGACGCGCAATGTTTTTGCCTGCGGGTCGAGTTCAATCTGCGAACCATGCGGCACCAGGGCAGTTACATCTTCATCGAATCCGGCAAGCATGGTAATGTCGCCCAGCGCGGCGCCTTGCACAAGAATGGTATTGACCGTATTGAAGACAATGGCCAGCGGCGCCATGTTGCGGGAGCGCATTTCATGCAGCATCCATGCGCTGGCAACTCCCCCCTTGGCGGTATCCAGCACCAGTATGCAGTCGACGTAGGATTGGCCGGCCAGTTTATGCGTGGGGCGTGAAAACACACCTCGAAGCCGGTCCAGGTCGTAGCGCGCCGAAAGTCCGTCATGGGCGACGAGGGCTTTACCCGAGACTTTGCGCCCCATTGCGTGGCGCGCGTGAAATAGCAGCGTGTTCATTGAAGTTCTCCTTTTTCAGCCGCTGCAATGCAGGCTTCCATCGAAGCAAGTTTTGGCACATAGCCATAGCCGCCCAGGATATTGACCAGTTTTGCGCTATTGGTTGCCAAGTGCTTCCAGCCTTTGGCTTCGGCAATCTCGCGTGCATAAGATTGATAGAAGCACATGCCCGACATCACCGTACCGCCCGCGGATTCTATGTCCTGGGTATATCCGAATCTGTCGGCATCAGGCTTGACTTGGGGGCTGGTAATTGCCAGTAACGGAACTTTAAAGCGCCGTCCCTTGCTTAGCGCAGCAATAGATCGCAGTTCATACAGACTGAGCTGCGGCGCGGAAAACACAACGACATCGACTTTATTGTCGACGGCATAGCTGTCCCGCAAAGCGTCAAGGTCGCTCTTTTTTATATGATGTTGCACTGGCAGGACATCGCCGCCGACATCGTCAAGGCGCGACGCTTCAGGTGTGATTCCGACCAGGTGGTAGAGGGCCGTCGATCCGAAACTGGCCATTGCCGCTCCGAAATGCTTGAGTTCGTCGGAACTTGGCGCTCTGTCTATCCCCTCTATAACGGGGACTTGCCAATAATTTCCCGCCAGACGGCCGATGACCCCGCCCAGCGCTCCCCATTCGTTCAGAGTGTTCGGGGTCCATTCCACACGCACGCGCAGCGTGGCTTGCCGGTGCTCGTCAAGATGAAAACCGTAGCGCGGTGTGCGGCCTGTCAGGCCGGCAGAGAGGGCGGAAGGGCCGCCTTCGAAATTGGACCGTGCGCCATTGACCGAATTGGAATAGATCACCACGCCGGTATCGCCGAACGCAACATGCTCGCCCCGAGTGGCGGCAAGCACAGTCTGGTAGTTGATGCAGGTGTCGGTCATGCTCACACCCAGCTTCACGAATGCATCGATGGCGCGCCTTTCCAGATGCAGCATCCAGTCGGCCTGGCCAATTACATCCGATTTCGAAAAATCGGTGCCGCGGGGATCGGTGATGGTCGGCACCCGGACCTGATGGCGGCCGTCTTTGGCTTCCGCCAGCCCTTCGAGCCACAACACTCCGGCTTGCCCCAGGCTTTCGGTGTCTGCCATGATATGGGCCTGCGTAATGGGAACGAAATCCCTGGCCCCAAAAAAATCCCCGACAGAGACCTGATGCCTGATTGCAATTTCCGCCACTTTGCCGAATTCTCCGGCAAGCATGGCTTTTTCTTCATCGTTTAAATTCATGGTTTCAATCCAGGGAAAGGCCGGTTTCGCGAACTGCCGCGCCCCATTTGGCAATTTCCTTTTTCTGGAACGCGGCCAACGGAACATCAAGCGGCTGCACGCCTATGCTATTGAGCCTTTTGGCATAGCTTTCGGAACGGACTATGCTTTCAAGCGCAGTAGTCAAAATGTGTTTTATATTGGGAGGTAATTTCGCAGGGGCAAATACAGCCCACCAGGCTGTTGCTTCGAACCCTTCGTATCCCGACTCGGATACCGTAGGCACATTCGACAACACACTCGATCGCGTTCGGCTGGTCACGGCCAGGGCAATCAACTTGCCGCTAAGTACATGCGGCAATATGGACTGCACCGGATCGAACATCAAAGGAATCTGGCCGCCAATCAGATCCGTGATTGCCGGTGAACTGCCTTTGTACGGCACATGCGTCAGCGTAATGCCGGCCGCCTTGCAGAACATGGCGCCGGCCAGATGCCCCGGCGTTCCATTGCCTGCCGAGCCATAGTTGATCAGGCCAGGCCGCGCTCGAGCCTGAGTTACGAGGTCTGCCAGCGATTTGAATCCGGCCTTGGGGTTGACGACGACGCCGATCGGCGCGCTGGCTATGGTGGATATAGGCGTAAAACTGGCAATGACATCGTAGGGCAGTTTTTTGTAGAGTGTGGTGTTGATGGCATTGGTTCCGACAGTCGCCATCAATAAGGTATAGCCATCTGGCGATGCCGTGGCGACCGCTTCTGCGCCTATGGATCCGCCCGCGCCGCCCCGATTGTCAATATAGACCTGCTGCTTCAGGATGTCGCCAAGCAATTTCGCCAGAGGCCTGGCAACAATGTCTGTCGGGCCTCCGGGTGGAAATGGCACGATCATGCGTACTTTGCTGGACGGATACGTTTGCGCCAACGCACGCGTCGATTGGAAAATGCCGGATAGTCCGGCAATTAGCGGCGTAAGCATCAATTGACGACGGTGATTCGAAAATGACATGGCACTCGCTCCTGGGGGTGGGTGATCAGGCCTGCTGGATTTACTGCTGTTTAAGCTTCTTTCCGCGTTCGACCGGACGCAAAGCGCTCGCAATCTCGAGCGGCCCGGGCATGCTGAGACGGAACGCATAGCGTTCCGGAACAATATAGATGCGCATGAATTCGCAAATTGCCCCGGCCGCCGTCCGCGAGGTTCTTTCCATGACAAGTACGTTGGCCCGCGCATCGATCGCCAATTCGCGGCTCACCGCGGCGGTAGGCTGTGCACAGCGAATGACGACATCGGCACGATCGATGCGCAGGCCGAGAAATTGCTGCAGAATTTCATAGACCATCAAATCGCGCGCGCGGCGCTCGCCCACGGCGGCGGCCGATGCCGGCAAGAACGCCTCCACCACGGCAAAGGGTTGATCGTCTACACAATAGCGGCGCCGCATGCGCACCGGCAGGTCCAGCCCTTCGGGCAGGCTGCGGTCGATGCGGCCGGCCGAGCTTGAAAATTCAAGCAGTTCGGTCTGAGGCTCGACTCCCTGATTGCGCAAGGCATCCTGGAATCCTTGAAACATGCTCAGGTCTTGATGCAGCGGTGGTCGCGATACAAATGTACCCTTGCCGCGGCGCGCCACAACCTGCCCATTGCGGGCAAGCAGCGCAATGGCCTGCCGTACGGTAATGCGGCTTACCCCATAAATGGTCATCAGCTCGGCTTCGCTGGGTACACGCATGCCGGGGGCCAGTCGGGCGCTGGAGATTTCCGTAGCCAGACGGTTGGCGATTTGGATATAGAGAGGCTCTTCACAAAGCGGATCCAGCAGCGCTTGCGATGAGGGGCTTTTCTTGAGAGATTTTGACTTGGCCATAATGTTCTAGGTTGTATTAATACATTATAGAATAGGTGGCTCAATTTGTGCCGATTTTTAAATGCGGGTTTTCACGTATCGGAGATGCCCCGAAGCTTCGGGCTGCGGGAATTCTGGAAGGAAGTTCTAGCCGGCCAGGCGAATCCGGGTTATTTCCGAGCGCGCGCCCAGGCGCATTGGCGGTCCCCAATAGCCTGTGCCGCGGCTGACATACACCTGCATGCGGCCGTATCGATGCAAGCCGTCCACGAAAGGTTGCTGCAGGGGCACAAAGTATTTCCAAGGCCAGAATTGTCCACCGTGAGTATGGCCCGACAACTGCAGGTCGTAACCCGCCGCTTCCGCGGCACGGGCGCTGCGCGGCTGATGCGCCAGCAATATCCTGGCCGCGGCATTGGCGGGCGCGCCGTGCAAGGCGAGCAGAGGATCGCTGGCCTGCTCGGCATCGAAGTTCCGGGCGCTAAAGTCGGTCACGCCGGCCACTACCAGCGTGGCGTCTTGGCGGACCAGGACCCGGTGCTGATTCATAAGTACCTGGAACCCCAGCCGCCGGAACTCGGCCACCCATTGTGCCGCCCCGGAGTAGTATTCATGATTGCCTGTAACTGCATAGACACCATGGCGCGCCTTGAGCCCGGCCAAAGGCTGGATGTGTTCGGAAAGGCTGGCCACGCTGCCATCGACCAGATCCCCGGTAAGGGCGATGATATCGGGCGAAAGCTCATTAACGGCGTGCACCACTGCGCTCACGTAGCGGCGCTTGATGGTTGGGCCGACATGCAGATCGGAGACTTGTACGATGGTGAATCCCCGCAGGGCGGGGGCAAGATCGGGCAGTCGCACCTCGATATCCACCACTCGCGCAAGACGCCGGGCACTGACCAGGCCCAACAGAACCGCAAGCAGGCTTACAACCAGTACGGCCAGGGCGCTTGCCGCATGCAACAGACTTATGGCGGAATCGCTGAAAATTCCGCCGTCGGCCATCGTCGCGGCCTTTATCGCTATCAGCAAGGCATCGCGCAGCAAAGTCAACACAAACAGCCAGGAAAACAGGCCCAGAGACAGAAAGCCAGCCCAGGCAATCGCGTCGATGGCCGGCTTTCCTACCGCCCGGCGTGTAAAGAAACCGGCCAGGATCAGCAGATAGATCAGCAGCAGCGCGGTTGGCGCCAGCCATCGGGTGATGCCGGGAGGAGCCGCGATTGTCAATCGCAGGGCGACATAGATGTCGGCCAGAAGCAGAATAATCGGCAGGCGCAGCAAAAAGGAAAAGCGTGTCATGGCTATCTTGTGGATGGCAATGTCAGCATTGTAGGCGGTGAAATCCCAATGCTTCGCAATGCGCTTCCCACTATGCCGATTCAGGTCGATAAGCAGGGCGATCCGGGGAGCAATGGAATCATGCGCCTTGTGCGGCCCTGAATTTCTTGCCGGCGTACATGGCCAGCAGCACGAGGGTGGTCGAGATCAATATCATGATGATTCCCAGCGCGGACAACTTGCCCCACAGCCCGTCGTCGGCGAAGCTGAGAATCTGGACCGCCAGCACTTCGCTTCCTGGCCGCGAAAGCACCACCGACACGGTCAGTTCGCGCACAAACATTGTCGCCATGAGTATCCAGGCCGAGACAATGCCGGGGATAAGCAATGGCACAATGACGCGGCGCATGGTCGTCAGCGCGCTTGCCCCGCAGACCAGCGACGATTCTTCAAGATGGGCATGCACCTGGACGAAGGCGCTTGCCAAAGGCCGGACGCCGTAGGGCAGATAGGTGGCGATGTAAGCAACAAGCAGGGCCGTCAGCGTTGCGTACAACGGTGTCTGCACGAAAAACCACATGAATCCAATGCCAATGACGATGCCCGGGAAGGAAAACGACAGAAAGCTGAGCGACTCGAGCAGCCCCGAAGCGCGTGTTCGTATCTTGACGATAACATAGGCCACGAATATCGAGAGCAGTACGCCAAGCGAGGCTCCGACCACAGCCAGGAACAAGCTGTTCTTCAGCGAGAGCAGCGATGCGGGGTCTTGCAGTACGTCGATCCAGTTTTTCCAGCCCATCAGTGAAAAAGCCCGCGCGCTCGGAACCATCGAGTACGGCACCAGCGATGTGTAGAACAGCACCGCTACCGGAAGTACGGCCATGACAAAGGAAAGCAGGGCCACCAGGGTAAAAAGCGGCATTCTTGCGCGCTTGAGCTCAATTGTGGTCGGACGGTAGCCGCGGCCCGAGATAGTCACGTATTTGCCGCTTTCGGAGGTCAGGGCGCGGTACAGCACAATCAATCCAATGGATGCCGCCAGCACGCTCATGCCCAGTGCGGCGGCCTTGCCGTAATCCGGCGAAAAACCGGTCGCGACCATCTGATATAAATACGTGGCCAGCACGTCTACCCGGCCGGGTGTGCCGAGAACCCGGGGAACCGCGTATGACGCAAGGCTGCGTACCATGCCCAGTACAAACGCCGCAAGAATGGCCGGCCGCAGCACAGGCAAGGTCACTCGTACCAATGTGCGCCAAACGCTGGCTCCGAATACCCTTGACGATTCTTCAAGGGACACATCGAAGGAAGCCATGGCCGGCGCAATGATGAGATACGCGATGGGCATATTCAACAGCCCCTCAACCAAAATCATGCCAGGCAGGGAGTAAATATTGAACGGCGCGCTTTGCAGCGAAAAGACTTCTTTCAGAAAGCTATTGATCAGGCCGTTGGAGGGATTCAGCAGCAGCGCCCAACTGACCGAAAACAGCAAATGCGGGATCATCATCGGAACAATCGACAGCACCGTGAACAACGGTTTGAACGGTATATTGGTTCGAGTGTTCAGATAGGCGAGAAAGAGCGCCAGCCCAGTGGCCAGTATTGACGAGCCCAGCACGAAAACAATGGTATTGATGGTGACATCAAGCAATACCGGGTCGGTATACGCTGCAAGGTACTTGTCGAGAGTGAACTTTCCGAATGCCGTCAGCCCCTGGGAAAAGCTGCCTATAAAAAGCATCGCCACCGGACAAAGGGTCAGAAACCCGACAATGGCGATCAGCAGCCACGTTAGCTTGGGTCGTGACGGATTCATGCCTGCCATGTCAGGCCGATACGAGGAGGCAGTGGGCGGGATCCAGGTAGAAGCTAACCTGATCGCCTTCCCTCATGGTAATACCAGGATCTATCCTGGCCAGCAGATGTTCATTGCCCACACGGATCTCCGCCTCATAGACTTCGCCGACGAATTCCAGGGACTCGATATGACCGCCAATAATGTTCTGCCCTGTTTCCCGATTGTTGTCGCCAATGCGGATGAATTCCGGCCGTATGCACAAGGTTGCTTCACTGCCGGCCGGGAGGTCGCGATGCTGGCAGTCGATAAGGCCCAGCCCCGACTCGACTCGGGTCAGATTGCCTTCCACGCTGCGCACTGTGGCATTGATCAGGTTGGCGCGTCCAATGAAGTCGGCCACGAAACGGTGATCCGCATTGAAGTAGATTTTCTGCGGAGTGCCGATTTCGATGATTTTTCCCGACCGCATGACGGCAATGGAATCGGACAATGCCAGGGCTTCGACGCGATCGTGTGTGACATAGATTGCCGTGATTTTGAGAGCTCCCAGAAAGGTTCTGAGTTCCTTGCGTGTTTCTTCCCTGAGCTTGGCATCCAGGTTGCTCAAGGGTTCGTCGAAGAGAATTACCTTGGGTTCGGCAACCAGGGCCCGAGCCAATGCGACACGCTGCTGCTGGCCGCCTGAGAGCCGGGTCGCGGAACGTTTTTCAACGCCTTCGAGCTGCACGAAGTGCAGTACCCTGGCTACCTTTTCGGCAATAGCCTTTTTGCTCTCTCCCCGGATTTGCAGCGGGTAGGCCACATTGTCGAAGACATTCATGTGCGGCCAGATGGCATACGTTTGAAATACCATGCCCAAGCCACGCTTTTCGGGAGGAATGGCAATACCTTTTTTCTTCGACCACACAAGCTCGCCGCCGATGTGGATTTCACCCTCGTCGGGTGTTTCAAGGCCAACAATGCAGCGCAACAGGGTGGTCTTGCCGCAGCCGCTGGGCCCCAGCAAGGTGAAAATCTCGTTGGCCGGGATGGTCAGGTCGATGTTGTCGAGAGCCTTGACCGTCTTGCCTTCGGACACATAGCTTTTGGACAGCCCTTCGATCTTGATTTCCATGCTTTACTTGGCCGCGAAGATTTGACCGAACTCGTGCCCCCATTTTTGAATCTCGCTGTCGGACAGGTCGCGCACCGGCATCACCTTCACTTTATCTATACCGTCAATAGGCGGAAAGACACCAGGCGCCAGCACGTATTCACCCACATCCTTGGCCAACAGGCTCATGGCTTTCTTGGAAAGCCAGAAGTCCATGAACGCGCGCGCCGCATTCGGGTGCGGCGCATGGGCCGCCACGCCAATCGCGCGTGGCGTACCGAGCAGCGGCTGCCCCCCGCGCGGCCCCCAGGCCAGAGGGGCGGGCGCCTTGGTAATGATGTATTTGGGCATGGAGATGCCAATCAGCTTCTCGCCGCTTTCAACCGGGGCGGGCGTAGGGCCGAACGAATCCACGAACATAGGCTGGTTGGCCGCCAGCCCTTTCAGATACTGCATCCAGTCGGCCTCGGATTTGAAAACGAACTCCTTGAGCCCGACCAGCCACGAGATAGTCGAAGAATGGGTAGCTGGATTGGCCATTACGATCTTGCCCTTCCATTTTGGATCGGCCAGATCTTCATAGCGCTTTGGCGCGTCGGTTTCCTTGACATGATCTTTGTTATACAGATAGGACACGTACTCGATACCGAAAAGCGTGATCCCCGCGTCTTTTGTCGCCCAGTCCGGGTATCCGGCGGCAGCAGGAGAGTGATAGGGCGCCAGCACCTTTTTTTCGTTCAGCAGCTCCAGCATGGGCCTGGGAGCCTGCACCACATCAGCCAGCAACTTGCCGGCGCCGGATTCGGTGAGTATGGTTGGCAAGAACTTCGAGCTGGAGAGGCGTGTATATATGCCATCGATGCCGGTATCTGCATTGAAGGCCTTCATGATCGCCTTGACCGACGTAATATTGGCGTAAAACACGGCCTTGCCTTCGGCCTTGGCCTTGGATAGTGCAGTTTCGTCCGCGGCATAGGCGGACGGCAGCGCACCTGAGATTCCAGCCAGGCCGGCTGCGCCGGCCAGTTTCAGAAAAATTCGACGATCGATGGCGTTCATTGCACCTGCCCCTTTTTTTTAAATTTGAAATGGTGCTGCTACGAAATACATATAGCGCTCAGGAATGGTAGCCGTTCAGAAGAATGGTTTCAAGATATAAGCATCCGAGCAAACCCGCAGTCCGCATATTTCACCCCAATCCCCAGCACAGGGAAAAATTATCTGTATTGATCCCGCGATATGCTGAATAATCTCGCATGCGCGGGCGGATCGGCGAGAGTGATCGCAGGCGCTCTCAAAAGGAGACATACATGCTCAACAAGTCTGGCTTCCCCCTACGCGGGGCATGCTGTGTGCTGGCGACAGGGCTTTTAGCCTTCATGCCTGCAACCTGGGCGGAATCGGCAAAAGATATGGGCCAGACCATAGCGGCGTCCGGAGCCTCGGGGGTTCCCGCCTGCGCCAGTTGCCACGGTGCAAAGGGACAAGGCATGGCGGCAGCCGGTTTCCCGTATCTGGCCGGGCAGGGCGCCTCTTACCTGGCATCGCAATTGCAGGATTTTGCCAGCGGGGAACGGAGCAATCCGATCATGGCGCCGATTGCCAAGGGGCTGAACGCCGAGCAGATAAAAGCCGTTGCAGGCTATTACTCAAAGCTGCCTGCGCCGTTCGACACGAAAGCCTTGAGCCGGCTCATCGATACGTACCCTCAAAAAAACGCGGTCGGCGCATGGCTGGCCAGTCGCGGCGATTGGGATCACGATATACCCGCCTGTTTTCAGTGCCACGGGCCGGGCGCAGTGGGTGTCGGCGAGCATTTTCCCGCGCTTGCCGGTTTGTCCGCCAAATACATCCAGGAGCAACTGACCGGCTGGCAGGAAAAGAAGCGCGCTCCAGGCCCTCAGGCCCTGATGGGCGACATTGCAGGCCGCATGAGTAAAGCCCAGATTTCGGCGGTTGCGGATTATTTGTCGAAGCTGCCTGGATCGGGGCTCGACGCCGTTGAGACAAAAGGAGCAAGGCAATGATTTCTACACGCATTCGTTTTGCCCATGGCGCTGTTGCATTGTCGCTGTTAAGTTTAGCCTTTCCTGCGGGAGCGCAAACAGCCAATCCCGACACGAAGACCGCCACGATATCCGTTGCGGCCGCAGAGCCGCAATTCACACCGCCTGCGGCCGATGCTATCCCGGATGGCGAGTTTGGGAAAATGGTGCGCAAAGGGCAGGATATTTTCCTGAAAACTCCGGAACAAGCGGGCCAGTACGTGGGCAACAACATGAACTGCGCCAGTTGCCATATGGACGCAGGCCGCCGCAAGAATGCATCGCCGCTCTGGGCCGCCTATGTTTTGTATCCTGCTTACCGGGCCAAAAATGGCCACGTCAATACCCTGGCGGAGCGCCTTCAGGGCTGCTTCCGCTACAGCATGAACGGCGCCATGCCGCCCGCCGACAGTGAAACCATTGTAGCCCTCGAGTCTTACATGTATTGGCTCGCAAAAGGCGCGCCCACTGGCGTGAAACTTGCGGGGCAGGGGTTCAAGAGCTTGCCGCCGCCGACGCAAAAAGCCGACTACACCCGTGGCCAGAAGGTTTTCCAGGAAAACTGCATTCTGTGTCACGCTGCCAACGGCCAGGGCCAAAGCGTCGAAGGCCGCATGGTCTTCCCGGCACTATGGGGCGACGACTCGTATAACTGGGGCGCGGGCATGCACAGTGTTGCAACGGCGGCGGCTTTCATCAAGGCCAACATGCCTTTGAGCAAAGGCTATTCCTTGACCGATCAGCAAGCCTGGGATGTGGCTTATTTCATGAATGCCCATGACAGGCCGCAAGACCCTCGATTCGAGGGCTCATTGGAGGCAACCCGCAAAAAATACCACGATTCGGATTCCGACCTGTACGGCCAGACGATCAATGGCAAGGTTCTAGGTGCCGACGCTGTTCCAGCCGGCGGCAGATTGCGCGGCGCCGGCACGGCCATCGCACGATAACTTCGAATATTCAGCGAGTATCGTTAGCCGGAGAATGGAAACATTCGCGGCGGAGTTGGAATAAAGCGGTCGATAGGAACGTTTACCTAGGTGGGCAGCACTTATTGCATACCTGGGGGTTACATTATGAAAGCGAACAAGCTCTTGCTGGTATTTCTGGTAGTCATTGCGGCTGTTCTGTCCGGGTGCGCCGCGGGTGACGGAACTTATAACAGCGGCACCTCTCCAATGACGAACGATACCGGCAACGGTGGCGGCGGCTACTAAGGAATCACCCATACGATGGCTACACGACGACAATTCATGCAGAGGGGCGCCGCTGCAATGGCTATTGCCGCCGGCTTGCTGGCCTGGCAATGCACAGCCTATTCGTTCGGCACAGCGGAAACCGCGACGGCCATTCCTCCCCCTGCGCATAATGAGCCGGCCGGCGGCGCGCATACCGAGACAGCCGTCTTCGCAGGCGGCTGCTTCTGGGGCGTTCAAGGCGTGTTCCAGCATGTACAGGGTGTACAGCAAGCCGTATCCGGCTACGCCGGCGGTGTGGCGGGCACTGCGCACTATGAAACCGTCAGCGGCGGCAGCACCGGCCATGCGGAATCCGTGCAAGTCACCTTCGATCCCGCCACAGTGACGTATGGCAAGCTCCTGCAAATTTTCTTTTCCGTCGCGCATAATCCAACGGAACTGAACCGTCAGGGCCCCGATACCGGCACGCAGTACCGTTCGGCGCTTTTTCCTACAAGCGCCCTGCAGCAGCAGGTTGCGCAAGCGTACATCGCTCAGCTCGATGCCGCGCATCTGTTCAGCCGCCCGCTGGTCACTCGCATCGAAAAATACACGGGCTTCTATCCTGCCGAGGCCTATCATCAGAATTTCCTGACGATGCACCCCAATTATCCATACATCGTTATCAACGACCTTCCCAAGATTGCGCAGCTCAAGCGCTTGTTTCCGGATCGCTACCGGAATGACCCGGTGCTGGTGAAAACGCCGTAGCAAGAGCGTCGAATGCGAAGAGGCAGAGCCAGCGACATTCGCGATGGTCCATTTTTATGAAATGATGCTTAATAGCCATCCACCCACCCCGCAGCCGAAAACGACCAGCCAGGGCGGCAGCTTCCAGAACATCAGGCCAGCCAATGCAATGAGCGCCAACCCGAAGTCCTCCTTCTTGAAAATGGCGCTGACCCACACCGGCTGGTAGAGCGCCGCCAGCAACAGGCCGACAACAGCCGCATTCACCCCGGCGAGCGCCGCCCGGGCGCGCGCGCTGCGGCGTAATCGCACCCAGAACGGCAATGCACCAATCACCAGCAGAAAAGAGGGTGCGAAGATGGCACCCAGACAAATCGCAGCACCGATCCATCCGTTGGGAGGGAGGCTCATCGAGGCTCCCAGAAAGGCTGAAAACGTGAAAAGCGGGCCCGGGACCGCCTGCGCTGCGCCATAACCCGCCAAAAAGGTTTCATTTGTCACCCAGCCGCCTGGTACGACCGCGGATTGCAGCAGCGGCAGTACAACGTGGCCACCGCCAAAGACCAAGGATCCGGCGCGGTAAAAGGCGCTGGCCATCGCCAGTGCCTGACCGGGCCAGGCTTCCACAGCGATAGGCAGGCCAAACAGAAAACAAAAAAACAGGCCCAGCGATACAATGCCAACGCGCGGACTGACTGTGATGGGAAGCGGATCATGGATGGCATCTTGAGCCGGCTTGAAAAGCATGAATCCCGCCACCGCGGCAGCGGCAATCACGCCGACTTGCCCCCATGCATTGGGCCACGAAAGGACAACGCAGGTTGATGCGACGGCAATGGAAATCCGTGCCCGGTCCGTACACAACTTACTGGCCATGCCCCACACGGCCTGCGCGACCACAGCAACAGCGACCACCTTCAGTCCATGCAGCACTCCCAGGGGAAACGCCGTACCCCATACAGACATACCCAGCCCGAACAGAACCAACATGATTGCCGATGGCAGAGTGAATCCCGCCCAGGCGGCCAGCGCTCCCGAAAATCCGGCACGTGACAAGCCGAGCGCCATGCCAACCTGGCTGCTGGCTGGCCCCGGCAGGAACTGGCACAAAGCAACAAGGTCTGCATAGCTATGTTCGCTAAGCCAGCGCCGACGCGTGACGAACTCAGCCCTGAAGTAGCCTAAATGCGCCACAGGCCCCCCAAAAGAGGTCAGCCCCAAGCGCAAGAAGATCAGAAATATGGACCATGCCCGCTCGCGCTGAGCACCTTCAATTTCCATAGACATCATCCGCCAAGTCTGTAATGACTGAAAAGTGCATGCTTATCAAGTTTCGGTAACATTGGGGTAGGAAGTATTACTTCAAACACTATTATTTTATCCAAGAGTATTTGACCTCTGATCCATCGGCCCGAATAAGGAGTTGCCATGAAGAAAACTTTGTTGCTATTGCTATTGCTATTGGGCGCCATGCCCGCCTTGGTTCTGGCCGCGGGCGGCCATATCGACGGCCACGATATGAAATCCATGCCGGGTCAGGGCATGTCCGGCATCGAAAACGGATCGGCCACGGGGCGGCCCGGCGATGCGGTCAATGTAAGCCGCACAGTTGACATTGTCATGGACGACACAATGCGCTTCCATCCAGGGCAAATCCAGGTCAGGCCAGGCGAGACTGTCCGGTTTTTGCTTAAAAATGCCGGAAAAATTCCTCATGAAATGATGATAGGTTCGACGGCGGAGCTGAAGGAACATGCCGCCATGATGCGCAATATGCCTGGAATGAATCATGCCGAGCCCAACGTGATTACGCTTGATCCCGGGCAAAAAGGCGATATGATTTGGCAATTCCCACAAACAGGAATCGTTGATTTTGCCTGCCTGGTTCCAGGACATATGGAAGCGGGCATGATCGGAAAGATCAAAATCCAATAGTCCATTGAGAACTGGGCCCATGCCTGAAAACAGAGAAAGAAGTCAGGTGTAGCCGCAGCGACTGCCGTGGCACGGCGTATCGGTATTTTCCGCTAATCGGCTCAGTGCAAATATCGGGTCAATCACAGCAATGGTGCTTTTTCCCGTGCTCCTGAACCGGCGGGCAAGGCACGGAACCGTATGAGCAGTAAACACAGCAGTCGCCGGCTCTGGGCTTGAGCACCGCATGGCAGTGTTCGCATTGATAGAACCACTGGCAGGAGTCGGTCGGCATTGTTTCCGCCTTGGTGTGTCCGCATTCCGGGCAGGTCAGGACACTTTCAAGAATAAACCCGCTCATGCTATTTTCCTTTTATGGATGAATGCGATGCCTTTCGCAATTTTATTGCGCCACTCTGTTTATTTCCACGGTGATATGCACGAGTTCTTCATGGATGCTCAATTGACGCCGGAAATAATCGGGCGAGGCGTCGGCGTCGGTCATTAGGCCGACAATACAGGCATATTTGTCTTTGCCAACCCGCCAGACATGCAAATCGCTGATAGTTGCCTTGACGGGGCTTGCTTCGATTGCATCCCGAATTTCCCCCACCACGGGTGCGTTCATCTCGGCATCCAGGAGAGCTCGCCCCGAATCGCGCAACAGGCCGTATGCCCACACAGCGACCAATCCTGCTCCGGCAATACCCATTGCGGGGTCAAGCCAGCTGGCGCCCCAGAACTTTCCGGCAATCAAGGCAACAATGGCCAGCACAGAGGTTGCCGCATCGGCGATAACGTGCACATAAGCCGCACGTAAATTCAGATCTTGGTGATGATGCTCATGGCCGATATGATCATGATGGTCGTGGCTATGCCCGCCCCTGAGCAACCAGGCGCAGGCGAGATTGACCAACAGCCCTGCCGCGGCAAGGACAATAGCCTCGTTGTAGAAAATCGGGCCGGGCGACAATAGCCGCTCAACGGACTGGAACAACATCGAGCCAGCCACCAGGACGAGCAGAAGGGCGCTCGTGTAGCCGGCCAAAACCTCGATTTTCCATGTCCCGAAGGCAAATCGGGCATCTTTCGCAAATCGCGTGGCAAAGGTATACGCCAGCACGGACAGGCCCAGGGCCAGCGCGTGGGAGCTCATGTGCCAGCCATCGGCCAGTAACGCCATCGAATTAAGTGTGTAGCCTCCCGCAATCTCCACTACCATCATCAGCGCGGTGAGCGCGGCCGCCCATGCGGTGTTCTTTTGAGACAGGGGATTGCCCTCGTTGAAAACGTGAGAGTGATGCCCGTTGTCTTCGACTAATGGTTGCTCCATTGCGTGCCGCCTTGCCAAACAAATGATTTATACTATACCCCAGTATAGATATAAGAATAGGAAAAATATGTCACATACCCTACGGGACAAGAAACGGCTATTAACTCGAATCCGGCGTATTAAAGGGCAAGCGGAAGCATTGGAAAAAGTAATCGCTGAAGAAGCGGAATGCTCCGCAGTGCTTCAGCAAATCGCCGCTATCCGGGGAGCCGTCAATGGCTTGATGACTGAGGTCCTGGAAGGGCACATCCGCGAGCACCTGGGGGCGGATAAGGTGCCGCCCCGGCAGCGCCAGGCCGATGTGGAGCAGGTAGTGCGTACCCTGCGCTCGTACCTTAAATAACCGGCTCCGGGATCGCCGGCAGAGCTCTTTTGTGCGCGGAATTTCGGTAAGTGCGCAGGATGATGTCATAGGCGTGCGCCGAGACGTCCTTGCCCTCAAGAAAATCGTCAATTTCGTTATACGTAACGCCGAAAGCGTCTTCGTCCGGCTTCAAGGGAGAGAGCGATTCAAGATCCGCCGTGGGCACCTTGAAAACCAGGGAATCGGGTGCGCCCATTTTCCGGGCCAGTGCCCGCACGCGCCGTTTGGATAGCCCTGTCAGTGGAGTAAGGTCGGCCGCGCCGTCGCCGAATTTGGTAAAGAAACCCATCAGCGCCTCCGCGGCATGGTCGGTGCCGACGACCAGTCCTCCATGGGCTCCAGCCACCGCATATTGAGCAATCATGCGTTGGCGCGCCTTGATATTTCCCAACAAAAAATCCTGCTGCGCGGCATCGCGAAACTCCACTTCCGCATCCAGCAAAGCGCCCAACATGGCATCGCTGGCCGGCTTGATATTGACTGTGACAGTCTTGTCCGGTTTGATCACATCCAAAGAAGCTCGCGCGTCGTGATCGTCGTGCTGCTCGCCGTAAGGCAGGCGCATTGCCACAAAAGTTGCCGCATGCCCGCGATGACGGGCTTGTTCCACCGCTCGTTGCGACAGGCATCCGCCCACCAGGGAGTCCACGCCTCCGCTGATGCCCAGGACCAAGGCGTGAAGACGGGTGGACAGCAGATAATCGGCGAGAAACTTTACGCGGCGCTCGATTTCCCGCTCCGCGTCAAAGGCGCTGCTTACACAAAGTTCGGCAATAATGTCGCGTTGTTCTGGTGTTGGCACGGTCGGGCCTTTCTGGGCTAGGGTTGGTCTGAAAGAAAAATGAGCCTTGTCAGGCAAAATAATATCTCAATGTGACCATTCGCGAGCGACTGGCGAAAATGCACGGCCTATTGAAGGGGGCAGTTACAGACAAGTACAAATATCACGTGGCGGTTTCACAGCCCTGGACTATTAATGAGTAGACTTTCCTCATTGTCCAAGAAGTTGGCCACGCTGCATGAACTTGGGACTGGAGCAAAAAAAATGAAACGATTCGGCATTTTGATACTGACTGGAATTGCAGCGGCAAGCGTGTCCAGCGCTGCTGCCGCCCATGTCGACCTTGATGTATTTCTCGGTATTCCCCTTCCTGTGATCCAGCCCCCGGTGGTCGTCTACCGCGAGCCGCCTCCCGTAGTGTATAGGGAGCCGCCCGTAGTTTATGGGCCGCCCGTTGTGTATGGATACCCGGGCTATGAGGAGCGGGAAGATCGTCATTGGCGAGATAGGGATTGGAATAGAAAATGGAGCCGCCATCACCAAGAAGAGGACGACGACGATTAATAATGGGCGTGCGATAGGCTCGATTCACAAGCCAGCAGATTGCTATTTATGGCGAGGCCGCTTGCTCATACCTCTTCCTGCGGCACTGAGACTTTATTGCGCTTGACCGTCAAATACGACACCAGCGCAAAGATCGTTCCAAGAAACAGGGCGCTGGTTCCGACCGTGCCCAGGCCAAGTCCGCCACTATCGGGCGATTGAGAAAGAAAGTCGCCGCACGATGCGCCGAAGGGGCGGGTAAGAATGTAGGCTATCCAGAATGCCGCTATTGCATTGGCCCCAAAGGCATAGTGTGCAAGGGCAACCAGGCCGATCAGCGCGCCAAAGATCAGCGCCGATGCCGCATAGCCAAGCTGCAGGCCTTCCGCGGCCAAATCCCCGGCCGCAGTGCCCAGAGCAAACGTAAAGAGGATTGCCGCCCAATAAAAAAGCTCGCGCCTGGTGGTGCAAATAGTGTGGATCGAAAGCGTTTTTTCGCTGATATACCAACTGACGAATGTTGCTGCCAGTGCTGCGCTGAACACTGCCGTGGTGGCCTGCAGCGACACACCGAAATTATCGACCAGATTATCGGTAAGAAGCGTGCCGAAAATGCTGAGCAGGACTACGGTAGCCCAGTAGATCCAGGGAATGTATTTGCCGGCCCGAAGCTGGACAAGGAGAAAACCCAGCAGAACCACCCCCATGACAATGGACGTCCCGGTCAAGCCCAGGTGCATATTGACGTTGAGAAAATCGGCGGCCGTTTCTCCGACCGTAGTCGCCATGATCTTGATGACCCAGAAGAAAATTGTGACTTCCGGAACTTTGTTCAGCATCGTCCGTATATCTTGGTTCGTGGGCGTATTCATAATAGCTCGCTTAAACAAGGTAGGAAATTAATGGGCAACGACGGTTGCCGACCTGGCTGAGAAAACCCGGGTGCCGGGCAGGGCGCTACCATTTCACCCAGCCCCGCCGGATCAGCGGCGCGAACGCGATGCGGTATATCGCCACGGCCCAACGAAAGGCAGGCTCCATGACGCGGCATCCAGCCCGCCAGCACAACCCTGCGCTGCAAGCCGCGACCACTGCCGCTCCAGCCATATCCAGGGGAAAGTGCACCCCCAGGTAAATGCGCGCCCAGGCAACGGGCAAGCCCAGAATGGCCAAGGCCGCTCCGCCAGCACGTAAACGGGGATGCATTAAAAAGCTGAATGAAACAGCCCAAAGCAGGGTTAGATGATCGCTTGGAAATGAGGAGTCGGGGGCATGTGCGATGAATGTGTGGCCCAGTCCAATCATGAAGGGACGGGGATGTTGCCACGCCAGCCCAATCGCCTGATTGGCAAGCAGCCCCGCCAAACCTGAAGCGGCCGCTTCGAACATCATCTTGCGTACGCTATCGTTCCCCTTGAGCCAGCCAAGCACCAAGACGGCCGGCACGATCCAGATGACGTAGTTGGCCAGCGCCTGTGCAATCGCAAGCAATGCCGCATGAGGGTGCTGTGGCGCATTGATCAGCAGAAACAGCGCAATATTGAGTTTTTCCATATGCGGCACAGTACAGGGCCAGACTTAGCTGATACTGAGCGGCATGACTGCACACACGGGTGTTGCCGGATAGGTGACCGCACTCGTTTCCCATCCCGACAAAGTAAATGCACATGCGAACCTGAGGGCGGTACAAACCGATGTTCTCAACGAAGCGACGCTGGCCACTCAGTTGCGAGGCCATGATGCCGTTATCAGCGCCTTCAGTGGTCACGCGCAGGGCGATAGCAAAATCTCCCTGCAGGACTATGCGGTGGCGATGATGGACGAACTCGAAAAGCCAGCCCATTCGCGCCGGCGTTTCACTGTGGGTTATTGATCAGGAATCCATCCGCCGCGCCATGGCAACCGAGCCGACGGATTGCCCCGACGCGTCGCGAATGACGGCAAAGCTCATTTGCACGTAAAGCCTGTTGCCCGATTTGCACAAGGCGCGCGTCCGGGTGGGGGCACCGCCCAGTCGAGTCTTGCCGGTGGCCATCGCCAGGGAAAAACCTCGCCAATGAGCTTCCCGCAAACGCTCGGGGATAATCAGATCGACACTCATGCCAATGGTCTCGGCGGCGCTGAACTCGAACAAGTGTTCAGCAGCCTGGTTCCAGATACGAATGATTCCCTGAGTATCGATAACGATGACGGCATCGGCAGTCTGTTCAAGAGCCAGGGTGTGAAGTTCAGTCATGAATTTAGAATTTAAATAAGAATATTATCGTAACGAATTGATTTATAAGAATACAGTATACATTTTTGACTTGAAAGCGACTCATTTCATCAGGGCTTTCTCTCGCATATTTATCAAGAAAAATACTGGCAATTCAGAAGGATCAGGACAAACTTCTACGACGTCCGGGTACGTAGGATGCTGGAGTTTTCCGCGCTGTGGGTCTATGGGCAGGGCGCGTGGAGTTCCATCCGGGCTGAGCGTATGATTTGCACTACCGCGCAGCACTCCAACGGTGGGCAGCCTGATCCATTTCAAACAACAGGAAGGGAGAATGTCATGAATGCATTGACCTCGGCTTTGGACATAGGCGCCCAGGAATTGCTTCCCGAACTGGAAGCCATTTATAAAGACTTGCACCGCAACCCTGAGCTTTCCATGCAGGAGGTCCGCACTGCGGGTATTGCGGCCGACTATCTGGCTGCCCAGGGTTTCGAGGTATCGCGCCGGATTGGCCTGACAGGGGTGGTCGGCGTCTTGAAAAATGGCGCAGGCCCCACGGTCATGCTGCGTGCCGACATGGATGCGCTTCCTGTCGCCGAAGCGACTGGCTTGCCGTATGCCAGTACCGTCAAAGCCAAGGACGAAGACGGCATCGAGGTCGACGTGTCTCACGCCTGTGGCCATGATATGCACGTCACCTGGCTGATGGGTGCGGCACGGCTTTTGTCGCGGCACCGCAATGTGTGGAAGGGTACTGTATTGGCGGTTTTCCAGCCCGGCGAGGAAGTCGGGCGCGGGGCGCAAGGCATGATCGACGATGGGATGCTCGAACGCTTTCCCAAACCGGACATCATTCTGGGCCAGCACGTTATGGTAGGGGAAGCCGGCACCATAGGCTATCGCAGTGGTGTCATCCTGTCCGCGGGCGACAGCATGAAGGTCAGGCTTTTTGGTCGCGGCTCGCATGGCTCGCAGCCGCAAACATCCATCGACCCGGTCATCATGGCGGCATCGACCACAATGCGGTTGCAAACGATCGTGTCACGCGAAATCGCTCCGATAGACAGCGCGGTATTGACGATTGGGTCCTTGCAGGCCGGGACCAAGGAAAACATCATTCCGGACGAAGCCACGCTCAAGCTGAACATACGTACCTATGACGAAGACGTGCGCGACACCATGCTTTCCGCCATCAAGCGGATCTGCTGTGCGGAATGCGCCGCGTCGAACGCCCCGCGGGAACCCGAATTCACCACGCTCAGCTCTTACCCCCTGACCCGAAACGATGTGGAGGCGACCGAAAAAGTAGCCCAGGCATTCAAGGCGCAATTCGGCGAGCGCGCATATGAAACCAAGCCTGCCGGCGCCAGCGAAGACTTCAGCGTTTTCGGGCGCACCTGGAAAGTGCCTTATGTTTTCTGGTTTGTGGGAGGCACCGACGCCCAAACCTACATCAAGGCCAGGGAAGCGAAGCAACTGAATGCCATTCCCAGCAATCATTCACCCAGATTCGCTCCGGCACTCAACCCCACATTGAAAGCCGGGCTGCAAGCGATGCTGACGGCCACATCGGCCTGGCTGTGCGGGAAGGGGCAAAAGGAGTGAGCATATATGCCTTGTTTACCTCGCTCGATCTGATAGGCACATTCGCTTTCGCCATCAGCGGGGCCGTTGCCGCGCATCAAAAAAAGCTGGATTTATTCGGCATCATCACCTTGGCCTACACGGCTGCCTGCGGCGGGGGCATTATCAGGGATGTATGCATAGGCGCGCTGCCGCCCGCGGGTTTGTCGGATTGGCGTTATCTTGCCTTGTCTGTCGTCGCGGCAGGCGTGGTCATAGGCTGCGGCCAACTGGTGCAAAAACTCTCCCACCCGGTACTTCTGTTCGATGCCGTGGGGCTGGGTTTTTTTGCCGTTTTTGGCGCCCACAAAACCCTGGCTTATGGTCACAGCATGGAAGCGGCCGTCATTCTTGGCATGATATCGGCGGTGGGTGGCGGCGCATTGCGTGATCTATTTCTGAATCGCACGCCGATCATCCTGCAAAAGGAAATCTACGCCTCGGCGGCGCTCATTGCGGCGGTATTTCAGACCGGCGGCGAAGTCTTGGGCTGGTCCTTGCGCTGGGTTCCCTGGGCGGGAATAGTCTTGTGTTTTGTAATTCGCTACCTGTCGCTGCGCTTTCACTGGAATCTTCCCCGGTTTGCCAAGGACGACTAGAAATCGACCGCGTGCCACCGTAAAAAAAGAGCGGCGAACTGGGGTAAAAAAATAGTTATTGCCACGGGCAATAGACGTGATATATTAGTATTTCAAGATGACATCATACATCTTGTTCTAAGCTGAAAACATAAGCAGGGCAATGGTTTACAACGGATTTTGTCCAGTGTTACGTACTCTTCAGTGCCGCGGGAGAGTACGCCGTGAGAGTAATGCGCGCATATCTGGAAGGAAATACCGTTTGGTTCAGTAGGTAAAAACCCGGTCTGACAAGGACCTCAAGGAGGAGTGGAACAAATGTCAACAAACAAAGAAACAAGACACATTACACGACGCGACGCACTGCAGGCCGGCCTGGCCCTTGCCGCGCTCCCTTTAAGCAGCTTGCTGCCAAAGAACGCAGTGGCGCAGACCCGCCCAGTAACCAAGGTGCTCAATTTCACTACGGGCGCCGACATCGCGAAGGCAGAGAAGGAGGGCGAATTCCTTTTTTACACTCACGACAGCGAGCCCGCCGCCGCCGGTATCATCGAAGCCTTCACCAAAGACTTCCCCAAAATCAAAGGCAAGTATGTGCGCGCGCAGAACGGCGCACTGTTCAGCAAAATACTGGCTGAGCGCTCGGCCGGGCGCTACGACGCCGATGTCATCCAGTTCTCCGAACCTTCGACCGCGCTCGATTTCCAGAAGCGCGGCGGCTATCAGCGATACCTTTCGCCACAAGCCGATGCGTACGATCCAGGGCATCTCAGCTCGCCCGCCGGTGACTATTTCTGGGTCGCTGTGGGTTTCGCCGGCCTTGCCTATAACAGCAATCTGGTGAAGGCGGCTGATGCTCCCAAAACCTGGAAAGACGTCCTCAATCCGATATGGAAGAACTCCGTCAGCGCCAAGCAATCCACCTCGGGCATGCAGTTCGCCGAATGGTACGAGCTGCGCCGCCTTTACGGCGACGACTTCTGGAAGCAATTTGCCAAGCTTCGACCACGCGGCTTCGATTCCCGCGCGCAGGTGTTCGACCGTCTATCCAAGGGCGACGACAAGCTTTGCGTGCTGGCCGAATACGCCGGCTATATGCTTGTCAAGGACAAGGGCGCACCCGTTACCTTCGTGGCACCGAGCGATGGGCTTCCCGCCGCACCAATGCTCAACGGGATTGTCGACAAGGCGCCGCACCCCGAAGCCGCTCGACTCTTCGTTGATTGGCTGATGTCGATCCGCGGGCAGACGCATTACCAGAACAATAAATACCTTTATTACGGTTCAGTGCGTAAAGACGCGCCACCCATGCCTGGCGGCGAACGATTGCGCGATTTCAAACTACTGGTTCCGACCGACATGGCCAATTTCACAGCCAGTCACGGCCAGTTCATGAAGGAATGGAACTCCATGCTCGGACTGTAGGAGCTCGGCCCATGTTCGCAGCGCAAATACGCTTCGCACCTCGCCGGGTGCTGTCCGGCCAAATGGCCCCCATGGCAATGGTTGTCGCCGTGGTAGCCATTTTTGTTCTATATCCCATCTATTATCTGGTGCAGGCATCGCTCGATGTGGGCGACTCAAGCGTCCGGCCGCCGACCGCCTATGGATTCGACAATTTTGCCGCAATGTCGGATTACTGGGGAATCATGCTCAACACACTGAGCGTGACTTTCATGGCGACGGCCGTGGCGCTGTTTTTCGGCTTTCTGATCGCCTGGATACTGACTCGCACCAATGTGCCGTTCCGGCGAACGCTGGAACAGATGATGGTCGTGCCGTACTATGTCACGCCATTGCTGGGGGCACTGGCCTGGAATCTTCTGGGGGCTCCGGAAAGCGGCTTCATCAATCAACTCTGGCGCAGCATGGGCGGGCAGGGTGCACTGATCAACATCAACTCGGCGGTCGGTATCGCCTGGGTGATGGCCCTGTTCGAGGGGTCGGTCGCGTTCGTCATGATCGGCGCCGTAATGAAGTCGATGGACCCGTCGCTCGAAGAGGCCTCGCAGATCATTGGAGCGGGCCGTTTGCGCACAATGTTGAAGGTGACGTTGCCGCTGGTCGCGCCCGGGGTTCTGGGTGCGACGATTTTCGTGTTTGCCGAGATGCTGGGTTCGTTCTCGGCAGCATTGGTCCTTGGTACACCTTCGCGATTCTATGTCATTACAACCGCCATCTATCAGTTTGTGCTGCAATACCCGCCGCGCACGCCGCTGGCCGCCGCCATGGGGGTTTCGCTGTTCGCCGCAATGTTCCTGATGCTTACCCTTTATCGGCGCATCATCGCCAATCGCAGCTACGTCACCGTCAGCGGCAAGGCGTTCCGTCCCCGTATCATGGACGTGGGCTGGCTGCGCTGGGCGCTGTTCGCCATCTGCATGGCCTACGTGTTCCTGTCGGTGATATTGCCAGTGGCGACGCTGGTATATGCTTCGGTGCAGAAGCTGGCCGTAGCCTTTCCAAAAATTGACAACTTCACGCTGGAAAATTATCGCACCGCTTTTTCCCTGAACGCTGTTCGCTCGGCGCTGTGGAACAGCCTTCTGCTCGGGTTGCTGACCGCAACGATAGGGGTCGCCATAACCGGACTGCTGTCGTGGATCATTCAGCGCAGCAACATGCCGGGGCGCGGGGCGCTTGAATACATAGTCATGTTTCCCCAGGCCGTTCCGCGGCTGGTCTTCGCGTTCGGCATGATGTGGGCCTGGCTGGTGTTTCCGATCCCGATCTACGGTACCTTCTGGATCCTGCTGATTGCCTATCTGACTGTATTCCTGCCACTGGGAGTGCGTACAATTTCGAGCGTGATCGTGCAGCTCGACAAGAGCCTCGACGAATGCGGCCAGGTCAGTGGCGCATCGTGGAGCTATCGTATGCGTACCATTACCGCTCCGCTGCTGCGGCCCGGGATTCTTGCCGCGTGGCTATTGATGTTCGTGGCAAGTGTACGCGAACTCGGAGCGTCCATTCTTCTGATGGGGCCGAATTCCAAGGTAATGACACCTGCCATCGTTGAAGCCTTTTTCTCGAGCAGTTCCGAGCTGACGGCGGCGATGGCGCTAATACAGACAGTCGTTGTGGGCGTGGTGATGGTCGTGTTCACACTGATCACGCGCCGGGCTTCGCAGTATGGAGGGGCATGATGTTGCAACAAGAGAAAGCCGAACGGCCGGAAATCGAGGTCGAAAATCTAACGATCCACTATGGTTCCACGCTTGCAGTTGGTCCAGTGAGTTTCTCGGTCAAGCAGGGCGAGCAACTAACGCTGCTTGGGCCGTCCGGCTGCGGAAAGACCACGACATTGCGGGCGATTGCCGGGTTGGAACGGCCCAGCGGGGGGGCGATCCACATCGGCGGCCGCACCATGTACGATGCCGCGCAGGGCATCAACCTGCCGGCGGAGCGGCGCGGACTGTCGATGGTATTCCAGTCTTACGCGATCTGGCCGCACATGACTGTATTCGAGAACGTGGCCTACGGCCTGAGGGTAAGGCGCAAGAGCGCGGCCGAAATCAAGGAAAAAGTCGGCCAGGCGCTGGCCTTGGTGAAGATGGAGGCCTATGCAAGCCGTAACGCTTCACAACTGTCCGGCGGGCAGCAGCAACGCGTGGCATTGGCCCGGGCGTGCGCCTTTTCACCCCAAGTACTGCTGTTCGACGAACCACTGTCCAACCTGGACGCGAAGCTGCGCTCGGAAATGCGCATCGAACTGCGGGAACTGCAACATAGCCTGGGTGTCACATCGGTTTACGTTACGCACGATCTTGAAGAGGCGCTGGCCATGTCGGACAATATCATTGTCATGCGTGGCGGCCACATCGAACAGGCTGGATCCCCCGGCGAGATCTACAATTATCCCCGCACCGCATTCGTTGCGGATTTCGTCGGTTCCGCCAATCTGATCAGTGGCCGGCTGCGCCACGATCTGGCCCAGGATGGGCTGATCGCACTGGAAGCCGACGGCGGCAATATCGTGCACGGCACCGCCTGCAACCGCTCGCCCGGACCGGACCCCATGATGTCGGTGCGCACCGTCCATCTGCAGCTAAGTGCCGAGCCGCCACCGGACCAGATCAATGTCTGGCCTGTCGTCGTCAGGCGCGCCGTATTTCTGGGCGATCTGACACAGGTGCATGTCGATTGGGGCAACCGCGAAATTGTGATCCGGCAAACCAAGGCCGAGACCCTGACGCAGGGTTCGACCGCCTATCTGTCCATCAATCCCGAACATTGCGTTCTTCTGGAGCCAGGTGCATTACCCGAGCCGGAGCATGTTGCCCGGTCCATGCAAAAACCGGTGCTAGCGGCCCCTCTGATCGACTAAGCGTGACCAAGAATTTGCTCATTGCCTGATCTGGCGTTTTTCCCTATTCCATTTTTTCCGAGACTGTTCATGACTTCTTCCCCTGTATCCAAAATCGCGCTTGTCACCGGAGCCGGCAGCGGTGTCGGCCGGGCAGTGGCGCAAGCGCTGCTGCAGGACGGTTTTACCGTCGTGCTTGCCGGACGGCGGCCGGAGCCGCTTGTCGAACTGGCCGAAACGGCGAAGGGCGCCGGGCAGCACGCGCTGGCTGTACCCACCGATGTGCGCGATGCCGCGAGCGTGAAAGCATTGTTTGCCGAGATCGAAAAAAACTTTGGGCGGCTCGATGTACTGTTCAACAATGCCGGGATCAACGCTCCAGCGCTAACCATCGATGAGCTACCGCTTGAAAACTGGACCAATGTCATCGATACGAACATTACCGGCATGTTCCTGTGTGCCCGTGCGGCATTCGGATTAATGAAAAAACAAACGCCGCAGGGCGGTCGTATTATCAATAATGGATCCATCTCGGCCCATGCGCCGCGTCCGCTCAGCACTCCCTATACCGTCAGCAAGCACGCAGTGCTGGGCCTGACAAAGTGCATTGCGCTCGATGGCCGCGAGTACAACATTGTGTGCAGCCAGGTTGACATCGGCAATGCCTTGACAGAACTTTCGGCTCGTATGTCCAAAGGCGTGCGGCAAGCCAACGGCCAAACGGCAGCAGAGCCTATGTTCGATGTCAAATACGTTGCCGACGCGGTGCGCCTTGTCGCCGCCATGCCTCTGACGACCAATGTACTCAATATGACGGTCATGGCGAGCAATATGCCGTTTGTCGGCCGCGGTTGAAAAAGGGTTTCAACAAATATCCAAAAAACCTTAGATATCGCATAATGTACGTGCGTGTGCGATGGGCAAATTAGTTCCAGCTTCAAAAACCTCACGGGTATAAATCCTTGCCCTGAGCAAAGTATGCCTAGAGGGGAGAGCCTGATGGCAAAAATCGTTGGGATAGCAGGCAGTTTACGTTCCGGTTCGTTTAACGCGGCGCTGTTGCGCGCGGCCGCCGGAGTTATGCCCGATGGCTCCACTTTGGAAATAGCGACCATAAAAGGGATTCCGCTGTATGACGGCGACATTGAGGAAAAAGAGGGTATTCCCCCCGCAGTGCAGGTCTTGAAAAGCCAGATCATGGCTTGCGACGGGGTGCTGCTGGTAACGCCGGAATACAATAATTCGATGCCTGGCGTATTTAAAAATGCCATCGACTGGTTGTCTCGGCCTTCGGCTGACATTGCCCGCGTGTTTGGCAATCGTCCCATTGCCATCACGGGCGCGTCGCCCGGCGGATTCGGCACGGTCCTATCTCAGGCGGCCTGGCTGCCTGTGCTGCGGACCTTGGGCGTGCGCCCGTGGTTTGGCGGCCGTCTGCTGGTGTCCCGCGCCGGAAGCGTATTTAACGATGCAGGCGATCTCATCGATCAGAAAGTAAAGGCGCAATTACAGCAGTTCGTGCATGATTTCGTCGATTTTGTGAAATCATAATATCGCAGGCAAGTCAAAGCGCATTATGCTAAAGGCGCCCGAACGCGGCTCGCCGATCAATGAGCCTCGCGTTCGAGGAAAATGGATAAAGTAATTGACAAGGTCGATACATATCAGTGCTGTGTGATTTTGGCCGTATTGCCCCAGCCCGACTGAATTATGCTGGCAGTCTGATTCCAGCCGGTTTGAGTAACCCTGGCGTTATTGTTGCCGCCCGTCTGGGCAATATAAGAGACCATATTGCCGCCGTCATGCTGGTCTACCTTGGCGAAATTGTTGCTGCCGGCCTGGCCAATAGTGCTTTTCGTGTAGGCAAAGGTGTCGTGCTGGTCGGATTTGGCGGTATTGTCGCTGCCCCGCTGGTCAATCGACGATAGCGCGTAGTCGTTGTAGGTCTGGGTAATGGCTGCATCGTTGTCACTGCCGGCTTGGTAGATGCTGCCGCCGTTCGACGCCATGGCGGGCGCCCCGAATGCGAATGCCAGACCCAACGCAAGTGCTGAAAGACTGATTTTCATTGTGATTCTCCTCAAATTTAAGACCTGAAATACACCCTAACCCAGCGGTCTTAGCACTGGATTACTTTCGCATAGGCTCCGACGCTGTTGTATTGAGTAACCTTGAGCGGCGGGGCTCCTGCATATTGAGTGACTGACATAGCATTGAAGCTTCCATCCTGGCTTGCAAAAGCCGAGTTTCCGTAACCGTCCTGGGTAATAGTGGCGTTGTTATTGCTGGCGTTCTGATACAGCCTCACCGTTTGCGATCCACCTTGTTCCTGAGTGGAACGACTGGTTATTTCTCTTCGGCGAAGGCAGGCTGGCATATTGCAGATTCACATTGTCTTGAGTGCTCATCCCGGCTTTACCACGACACGGTTAGTGGGGATTTTTCCTGCTTTATTGTTTTATTCTGGCCAAGCTTTTCTGCCTATTGCTCACAACTACCGCTTTTTAAAAACATGTTGAAACTGCCTTTAATGGATCCCATCTTAGATAGGAGAAAGGGGCAGCAACATAGGGCATGCGATTTAATCCCACGTGGCTTTATGGCGTAATTCGAACGTATGAACACAGTCGATTCGCAAGGTGTTGAATAAATTCGAACGCCGCCAACGAAAACTTCAACTGGCCACACATTTGCTTCCGTCTTAGACTTCCAGGCACTATTTGAATGAGGCTGGCATATGTTGGGTACGGCATTGAAGGGCGTAAAAGTAGTTGATTTGTCACGCATATTGGCTGGCCCGTGGTGCACCCAAAATCTTGCCGACCTGGGTGCGGAAGTCATCAAGATCGAAAGACCCGGCAGCGGTGACGATACGCGCGGCTGGGGGCCGCCATATCTGGAATCCGTGGAAGGCGACACCTTGTCCGCCTACTTTACTTGTTGCAATCGCGGCAAGAAGTCCGTTGCGCTGGACTTCACTCAAGAAGCCGACAGGCAGCAGTTGTTGGCGCTGATTCGTGATGCCGACGTGCTGGTGGAAAACTTCCGTGTCGGAACGTTGGGAAAGTACGGGCTGGATTACGATAGCGTCAAGGCGGTGAATCCACGGCTGATTTACACGTCTATTACGGGATACGGCCAAACCGGGCCCAAGGCGCATCGTCCCGGCTATGACTACATTTTCCAGGGGCTTGGCGGTTTGATGAGCTACACGGGCCCGGCCGATGGCGCGCCGGGTGCCGGCCCCTTGCGTACCGGTGTCGCCGTGGTGGACATCTCCACCGGAATGTATGCCACTTCCGCAGTCTTGGCCGCCCTGTTTCAGCGCACGCAAACAGGCGAGGGCGCGTGGCTGGATCTGGCACTGTTGGATGTGGCCGTCGCCTTGAATGCCAACCAGGCCGCCAATTTTCTGGTGTCGGGCTCAAGCCCACGGCGCAGCGGTAATGCGCACCCCAATTTGGCTCCCTACGAGGTTTTCCAGGCCAGTGACGGCTTTTTCATCCTGGCAATCGGCAATGACACGCAATTTGCGCGTTTCTGTGATTTTTGTGAGCGGCCCGAGCTTGCCCAGGATGGCCGCTTCAAAACGAACAGCGGCCGAATCAACCATCTGGCCGCATTGCGAACCATTCTCAGTGAAATACTGGCAACGAAACCACGACAATACTGGACCGAAGAGCTCGATAAGCTGGGCATATCCTGGGGTTCGGTCAATTCGCTTGAAGAAGTGTTTCAGGACGAGCAAGTTCTGCACCGTCAAATGCTTCAAAAAATCATCCATCCCAAGCTGGGTGAAATAAAGCTGGTCAAAAATCCGATGTTGGCCGGAAACCAAGAAGACGGCACGTATCCCGCGGCTCCTCCATTACTGGGCGAGCATACCGCGTCGGTACTCGAATGCTTGAATACAAATATTGAGAGATAAGGAATGCATAAACACATCAAAGTCGGCATCGCCGCATGCCTGTTTTCATTTTCAACCATATCGGCCGCCGCCTATCCGGATCGGGCCATCGAATTCATTGTTCCGTACGCACCGGGTGGGACCACAGACCTGATTGCCCGTATTGTGGCGACCAAGCTCGGCGATGTCCTGGGGCAGTCCGTCGTGGTCGCCAATAAGCCTGGGGCTGGTGGTGCCGTGGGCAGCGCTTATGCCGCACGCCAAAAGCCCGACGGATACACCCTGGTCATGGCCGTGGAGAGCTCGCACGCCGTCAACCCCAGCGTCCGAAGCAAGCCGCCATACGATCCCATCAACGATTTCACTCCCATTAGCAACCTGGCCAATGTGCTGGGCGTCCTGGACGTCAGTGCCAAGTCGAACATCAAGACCTTCCAGCAATTGCTCGATGTGTTGAAGGCGAAGCCAGGCAAGCTCGCCTTTGGTTCATCCGGGCTTGGGGGCTATAGCCATCTGTTCGGCGAACGTTTCCTGAGCGTGACGAAAACCAACATGCTCCACGTGCCCTACAACGGCCTGGGGCCAGCGTTAGCCGGACTTCTGGGTGGTCAGGTCGATGTGGTATTCGACAACCTTCCGTCATCCGCCGGCCAGATCGCCGCCGGCACGTTTCGCGCTCTTGCTGTAGCGGCCCCTAGCCGTGTGAAGAGCATGCCCGACGTTCCCACCTATGCGGAAGTCGGCTACCCACAATTGAATACTCCCTCGTGGTTTGGCATGGCGGCACCGGCAAAGCTTCCCGCTGACGTGCTCGAAACCCTTAACAAAGCGGTCGGTAAGGTTTTGGCCGACCCCAAGGTGATCGATCTGATCGAAAAGCAAGGCGCCGTCCCGGATCATACAAGCCCCGAGGAATTCAAGAAAATCATTGAAGAGTCCAACAAAAGATGGCAGGGCGTCGTGCAAGCCATTGGCTTTGAAAAGCTTTGAGGTGAACGATGAGCGAAAATACTTGGTCTGAACACGCCGATCTGTCGGTGGATGATAGCGGCACTGGAACACTGCGTATCCAGAATGCCGGAAAGCTGAATATCCTAAGCACTCCGGTCATTTGCGCACTGACCGAGGCACTGGCCCATGTTGCCGATCGCGACGACATCCGCGTGCTGGTCGTGCGGGGTGAGGGTGATGGGGCATTCATTGCCGGCGCCGACATCAAAGAAATGGCCCACTTCGACATGCAGCGCGCCGCAGCTTTCATCGATGGCCTTCGCAAACTCTCCGACGCGATACGCCTGCTTCCCAAGCCGGTGATCGCGCGCATTCCAGGCTGGTGCCTGGGCGGCGGTATGGAGTTTGCCTTGGCGTGCGATTTCCGCATTGGCGCGGACGCGGCAAAAATGGGTATGCCCGAGGTCAAGGTGGGCATTCCGTCCATTATCCAGGCGGCTTTGCTTCCCAGACTAATTGGCACGGCGCGTTCCAGCTGGATGCTGTTGACGGGCGAGATTGTGGACGCCGACAAGGCCCTGAACTGGGGGCTGCTTGACAGCGTGGTACCACTGACCGATTTGGACGAAGAGGTCACGCGCGTGGCCCGAATGATGACTGGCTTGGGGCCAGCCGCCTTGGCTCAGCAGAAAAGACTGTTGCGCGAATGGGAGAACGAACCACTTGAAACCTCCATTTTGAATGGCGTGCGCGAGTTCGCGCAGGCATTCAATACAGGTGAGCCGCAGAAGTACATGGGCGAATTCATCAAGGCAAAACAGAAGTCCGTTTAGTGGCGCGACCGTCATCGTTTAATGCCCCTGGTTCCTTTATGCAAGAACCGGGGGCTTTTCGTTTGCGCGGTAAAAAAGCCTATCATTATTGGCCAAGCTGTTTGCGTAACGATCAACGGGACATTATTTTGTGCGCTACGAACTAAAAGACTTGAAGCTTTTTCTTGCCATCGTCCAGGCTCAGAACCTTTCGGCCGGGGCAGCCACGATGCACATGACGGCCTCGTCGGCCAGCTATCGACTGAAAAACCTTGAATACACGGTGGGCAGCGGGCTATTCGTGCGAACCTCGAAAGGGATGACGACGACACCGGCGGGAGAGGTTCTGGCCCGCCATGCCAAGAAACTGCTGGCGAGCGTTGAGACCATGCACACAGAGCTCAGCGACTATTCCGGCAATTTGCGCGGCTCCATCAGGGTGCTGGCCAATAGCAGTTCGCTCAATGGCTTCCTGATACCCAGTCTTGCCAGGTTTCTTACCGGCAATACGGGAATCAATGTTGATCTTAAAGAACAGGAAAGCCTGAAAATCAGTGGCGCAATCGAGGAGGGCGTGGCCGACATCGGAATTGGCTCAGATCTGGACCCCTTGCCCAGCCTGGAGCGCCGGCTTTATGCGCAAGACCGGCTGGTCTGCGTAATGCCTCCCGACCACCCCTTGGCACGCGCGCCTCGCACAGTGTTTGAAGAGATCCTGGACCACGACCTGGTGTCCATGCAACGCGCAAGCAGCAACTTCCTGTTCTTGTCCAACCAAGCACGCCTGGCTGGAAAATCCATGAAAGTCCGGGTGCATGTACACAATTTCAGCGCAGCGCTGTACATGGTCGGAGCCGGTGTGGGCGTCGCCATTGTGCCTGCAAGCATTGCCGGTCCGGCTACCGGGCAGGGACAACTTCTTGCACTACCCATAACAGACGTCTGGGCTGAACGAACGCTGCATTTGGTGCTGCGTGCCGAAACAGGAGATCAATCCACGCTAGTCCGGCAGTTCTCCGAGATTCTGTTGAATGACCCTCAAGTCGTGGAGGCGCGTCAGTCACAGTCCTTATGAACTGAGATGGATTTTCTCAGTTCTGCTGTCGGACACTTGATCTGGGCGCGATACTTCGACACCGTTCTACGTGCGACGACAACTCCCTCGCGAGCCAATTTGCGGGCGAGCACTACATCAGACAGCGGCTCTTTACTTAGCGCAGGCTTTGTGATCGCTGGCGAACATGGTAATGGTGTCCTGCGGGTGAATGGCCGCAACTTAAGTAGCTAAGGCAAAGCACATGAACAAGCATACTTACTTATTCATGTGCCTGCGAAGGCGCTCCAATAATATACGCATAATGTATATTATGTAAAGTTAATGATACGCCTTGCTGAGCATAGATGCCTCACCGGCCATTCAGGACAAATCACTGACAAACCATGCAGCAATGGTTTAGCCTGAGCGATCCGGCCAGAGGTGGTTATACTGCCCTCAAATCAGGCAAGTAAGGCAGGCTTTCTGTCCGGCTCCAGGCCGGGCAACACTACAATCAAGGACCCTCATTATGGTGCTTAAGCTTCACGTCATTATCTGTAGTACCCGGCCCGGTAGGGTCGGCCCGTCGGTAGCTCATTGGTTCAATGATTACGCGGCCCAACATTCCGAGTTTGAGGTCGTTCTTGTCGATTTAGCCGATTTCAATTTGCCGCTGTACGACGAACCTCACCATCCGGCGTTACGCCAATATGAAAAGGAACACACGAAGGCCTGGAGCGCAAGTGTCTCGGCTGCAGATGCTTACGTGTTCGTAACGCCGGAATACAATTACGGCCCGCCGCCCTCCTTCGTGAATGCATTGAACTATGTTTATAAGGAGTGGAACTATAAGCCTTGCGGCTTCGTCAGCTATGGCGGCGTCTCGGGCGGCTTGCGCGCGGTACAACTTGAAAAGCAACTCGTCACAACCTTGAAAATGATGCCAATGGTGGAAGGGGTTGCCATTCCCATGGTTGCCACATTGCTTGATGAGAACAAGAATTTCAAGGCGAATGAGCTCATCATCAATTCGGCGACCACCATGCTCAATGAGCTCTATCGCTGGACCGAAGCCCTTAAAAGTCTACGCAACAAGGATTAATCGTTTAAATGGTGCCCACGCGGGGTGTCGCTGCAAAACGTACCCGCTGCATCGTAGGGGCGACCCTTGTGGTCGCCGCCCTTGTGGCTGCCATAATCCCGCACTCCCAGTGCGCTTGGCTGTGCCTGACTCAGACATGCGATGATTGAACGGCCGGATACTCCTTGACCGCATCCATCACCCGCGTCGAGTATACGAGCGCCGCACCGGCATTGACCGAGATGGCCACGCCCAACGCCTCCGCAATTTCTTCCTTGCTGGCCCCCTGACGGATGGCGGCTTCGGTATGGACGGCAATGCAACCGTCGCAACGCACCGTGACGGCAACCGCCAAGGCAATAAGCTCGCGCACTTTTGCACCAAGCAAATTCTTTTGCTGGCCAGCCGAACTGAGGCCGACATACCCTTTGATGGTGTCAGGACTAAGTTGGGCGACCTCTTTGACGCCGGCACCCACTTGTTTACGATATTCATTCCAATCTAGCATCATGATCAGTTCTCCATTGTTGAGCAATTTAGCGGAAATTCTCGGTGAACATCCGTTACTGGTTTAGGATCCTATATAAGCAGAATGGTAGTTCATTGTGGGTGCCACGCGGCGTCGAAAGGATGAACGGCACCTTGGTCGGTCTGATCCTGGCTGGGGTCATTCTCGCAGTGCATCCTCAAGGGCTGTGGCTCGTCCTGACGCTCATGCTTCTCCAGTTCATCATCGAGATGACCGTGACTCGCAACTATGCTCTGGCCGTCGTGTTCATCACCGCTGCGGCCCTGACCATCGCATCGGGCGGGCATCCCGTGCCGGATGTAGGGCACGTGCTTTGGGTGCGCGGCGTCGATACCTTTATCGGCTGCATGACTGGTCTTGCGATCTTGGCGATGACGACGCTGCGCACCGTAGTGGAGCGCATTCCGCAGGAACTCGTCAATGCGCTGGCGGCGCTTACGACGACGCTCGGCCATGCCGCCGAAGGAGAGGTTACGACCGGCGCTGCCCGACGGGCACGCCGCGATCTTCACATCACATCATTGCCCTGCTCCAGGCCTACGATGTCAGCGTCGGCGCCACGCTGTGGCATCGCGATGTTGCCGAGCGGTCATGGCCCGCGGTCGTCGCGGCGCAGCGGCTTGGCTACCGCGTGCTGTCCGCCTGCTGGTCGCTGGAGTCTGCGGGAGCGGACGCCGCCCCTGAAATGGCTCGCACGCTGTTCGGCCCCGACGGCGAGAGGGAGGCCAGACAAGCGCTGGCAACGCTATCCGATGCCATTCATGCAGGAACGAAGCCCGCGCCGCTTTCCCATCTGCCAGAATTTCTGAACACGGAGATGATAAATCTGCATGACTCGCTCGTGTATAGCCTATCGACTCATGATTAAGTCTCTTATCAACACGATCAACCACAAGTCCTTGAGTCTCGAGTACATCAAAAGACCATTTCAATCCTTCATTGCTACGACCAATTGTTCATAATATCGAACTTATGATGTTCAAATTTGTCATCTGGCCTGCCTATTGAACCCGTCTGCCATGCCCAGATTTTTTTAACCAACAAGGTCTTTAGCGCTGCAATGGACTATCTTTTACATCTGATCGAACAATACGGCCTTACCCTTGTCTTTTTCAATGTACTCATTGAACAATTGGGTACGCCACTGCCCCGTCCTATCCCACACTAGTCATCACCGGCGCATTGCTGGTACGCAGCAGCTATTCAGCGCCTTTGCTGCTGTTCGTCGCCGTGCTTGCCGCATTAATTGCTGATGTCGCGTGGTACCAGGTAGGAAAACGCTATGGCCGCAAAGTCATGTCTTTGCTCTGTCGTATTTCATTCTCGCCTGATTCATGCGTCAGGCAGACTGAGCAGGTTTACTTGCGCTGGGGGGTGCCATCCTTGATGGTTGCAAAGTTTATTCCTGGCTTCGCATCCATCGCCAGCGCATTGGCCGGCGCACTGGGAACCCGGCGCCTGAAGTTTGTTTTCTTCGATAGCTTGGGCGCCGCGCTTTGGGCCGGATCAGCCATTTATCTAGGTTCGCTATTTAGCACAACTATCGGCGACCTGCTGAACGTCCTTGAACATCTGGGCAAGTGGGGCCTGTTCTTAATAGGAGCAGCGTTGTTCGCGTTTATTGCAAGAAAATGGTGGCAGCGCCAGCAGTTCCTGAAGTCCTTATGCATGGCGCGCATATCTATGGACGAACTCCACCAATTATTGCAGCAAGGCACGGCGCCCACCATCATTGATGTCCGCTCTGCGCTCTCACAGGATGAAAGCCGTATACCGGGCGCTGTTCCGATGCAAATAAAAGGGCCTCTCCCCTCTGACCTGGATATGACGCATGACGGTGAAGTCATTGTGTATTGCGCTTGTCCCAATGAAGCCTCTTCCGACCAAGTCGCCAAGCACCTTATGAAGCTGGGCTACAGTCGCGTACGGCCATTGGCCGGCGGCATCCACGCATGGATTGCCGCTGGCTATTCAGTTGAATCGTAAAACTGTCGTTATTCCTCTTATCACCGAGCATGAACGACTTGGACATTATGAAATTATGCCAAGTGCCCCATCCGCTAAAGCGCGACCTTTTGC
This sequence comes from Paralcaligenes sp. KSB-10, assembly GCF_021266465.1. Lineage (NCBI taxonomy): Bacteria > Pseudomonadati > Pseudomonadota > Betaproteobacteria > Burkholderiales > Alcaligenaceae > Paralcaligenes > Paralcaligenes sp. KSB-10. The sequence goes on from NZ_CP089848.1 coordinate 560,086, forward strand.
ACTTTGGCGCCTTCAAGCGAGACGCCCGCCATCAGACCCGCGTTGGTAAGCACGAAACCGACAACGGATTGTTTCGCGGTGTTGGTGTCTATTTTGCCATTGGCGCCTATATTGGCAATGGCAACCGTTGCATCAGCGCCAACCGTCCAACCATTGCTGTTGCGAAACTTATCTAAAGCCTCTTGGGTCATGAACAGCAAGACTATTGCCTTGGATTGGGCGCCCGCCTGGAGGCCGATAGAACCAGCCGTAGTGCTGTAATAGCCATCATTGCGACCATTCACCCGCAAGACACCATTACCGTGTTCGGCAGCGATCACAAAGCCCGCGCTCAGAACAGTCGGGAACACTAAGACTCCCTTGGCTCGTTCGACAAGGGCGCGCGAGTCGGGCGCCGACTTGTAAAGCCGGGACAGAGTCGCATTCGCACTCGTGTTAATGTCGCTGCGCTGCTGGCTGGCGGTCGCCTGATCCTTCGGCGCGGTCGTGGTGCAGCCCGAAAATGCCAGGCTGGCCACTGCTACAGCCAGAATGGCTAGACCTTTATTGCGAGACATCGATAGTTTTTGTTTCATAATTAACCTCTGTGATGTTGGAGTGCTGTATTTGCCAGTCAGCAAGAAACATGCCCAACTAAAGAAACAAGTCATTCGCCCAACAATTCCGCTATCGCCTGCATGCCCTCGATGTGTCCTGAAATGACTTTTATAACAACAATAAGAGGAACACAAAGCAACATGCCCCACAGCCCCCAAAGCCATCCGCCAAACAGCAGCCCAATGAAAACGGCAGTTGCATTCATTTTCGCAATCCGGCCCGTCATCCAGGTTGTAATCAGCATCCCAACCACAGCTGAAATCACCAGCAATGCACCGAATACCAGGAACATCATCGAAAACGACTCAAACTGCAAAAATGCGGCAACGCCTATCGCAACCGCGGTGATCAATGGTCCAAAATAGGGAATGACATGAAGCAGGCCGGCCGCGACTGCCCACGCTCCCGGGTTGCCAAGTCCAATCCAGTGCAGCACCAGCCATGTGATGAGGGCCAGAGATATGTTCATCACAAAAAGCATAAACATATATCGCTGGATCGATGTATTGATGTCGTCCAGAATATGAACGGTAATTTTCTTGTTCGTCAGCGTGGGCCCGGTAAGTTTCACCAGTTTTCGCTTAAATGTGTCTCCCGAGAGCAAGGCGAAAAAAACCAGAAAAAGGACCATGAGCAACTGCCCTACCAAACCGACAGCGCTCAATGACCCGGCCCAAAGCCAACCACTGACGTTGAATCCGGGTGGCTTTGCCGCGGCTGCGTCGGCTACCTGATTCTTGCCTTTGGCCCTACTGCCTTTGGTTTCGTTATTTGCCTCTGTGTCAGTCGCCGAACTAGCCGCCTTTTTAAGCGCATCGGTCATGCTGCGAAGCCTATCCAAGGCTCCTAGTTTGCCGTCGTTGGTTCTTATGAGTGCAGCGTTGAGCTTATAGATCGCCATCGGCGTTTCATCCATGATGGCTTGAGCCTCTCTGTATACCGTGGTCGCCACTACGGCTGTCGTGGCCAGAAGACCGAGCATAATGAGACCCACGCCTACAGCGCGTGGCACTTTAATGCGCTCCAGCCAAACGACCATGGGATTGAGCGTGTAGGAGATCAAAATGCCGAAAACAAGTGGGATGAAAAATCCGCGAGCCCATTGCAACGCAAAAACAAATGCGATGGCTGTGAGTATGGACAACGCAACGCTACTGACATTCACTTTGCGATGTTCCGATGGCGGCGTGGCATGGGCCAGTGCAATGGCCGGGCCTGGAGCGATGCCCTGGCTACTCTCTGCATTAGTGGTCAGCACATCGCGCAAGACTGTTTCGGATCGATCTGCATCCATGGGTGCCTCTGGCAAATCAAATTATTGTTCTTGAGTATCAATGCCAGCAATTTTCATGCCGGCCGACAGTCTGGTTCCATGGAAATTTTCCATTGACCGTTTGAGCGTCATAACTCGATCTCCGCAGCCAGAGGCGCGTGGTTGGACAATTGTTTCCATGGGTCCGCGACCTGCCTGGCAGGTTCGAATTGTGTGATGCTTCGCACATAAATCCGATCGAGACGTAAAAATGGGAAGCACGCCGGGAAGCTACGGGCAACCCGCCCTCGCCTTTCATTGAAAATTTCTTTCAAGCCGCTTCGACGCATCAGCAAATGATGTCCGCGCAAGCGCCAGTCGTTGAAATCGCCCGCTACAAGTAGTGGCGCGTCAGCGGGGACATGATCATCGATGCGGCGGCAAAGATCAGATAATTGCAGGCTGCGCTGCTGCTCTCGCCATCCAAGATGGACGCAAATAGCATGTATGTCCGTGTCAAGGGTCACCGGTCTCACCACGCAATGCAGCAAGCCACGCTTCTCGTGCTTGCCTACTGAAATATTTAGATTGTCATAATGCGTGATCGGGTATTTGGACAATAAGGCATTGCCATAATGGTCATACGGGTAAACGGCATTGCGGCCATAGGCAAAATCGGGCCAGATAGAATCGGCCAGGAATTCGTATTGGCTGGTGGCAGGCCAGCGCGCAAGACGGCTCGCATGGTCCTGATGGGCTCCCAGCACTTCTTGCAAAAAGACGATATCGGCCCCCGCTGCCCGGATCGCATCACGCAGTTCGTGCAAAATGAAGCGGCTGTTGAAAACCGTAAATCCCTTATGTGCATTTACAGTGAGAATCTTTAATTTGAATGGAGGATCGTCGATAGTCATGGGGATCCGCAGCGATCGAATATGGATCAGTCAGCAAGTACCGCGCCCAGGGCGTGGATCTCTGAATCCCTTGACCGCAGCACCAAGCCGTGGGCTCGACTTTGTTTGACAAGCAGTCATGCATTGGAATAGAGTGGTTTCCAGGCCGACGATCCGCATCCTCGGACAATCGACACCTGCAAGGCGAATGCCAAAATGGAAGAGACCGAGAAAACTGCTGAGATCATCGCACACGAACTCAACAACATTTTCATGACTATTGGTTTAAGTCTCGAAATGCTAAGCGAGCGAGTCGCCCATGACGAGACCACCGGCCGTCTTTTTGCAGCCGCTCGTCATGGCATAGAGCGTGGCGCAAAGCTCAATCAGCAGTTATTAGCCTTCTCTCGTTGTCAGCTTGACCAGTCGTCTGCGACGCAAGTAACGACACATGCGGGCGACCCGGTTTTATAATAGTTTGCTGTCAGGTTAATTGGAAGGCAGGGAAGACGATGTATCTTTGTCGGCCGCGGCGCCGTACTCTTCAAGCCGGTTGTATAAGGTTTTAAGACTTATGCCCAGCCTTTCAGCGGCCACCTTCTTCACCCCTCCGCACTGCTTCAAGGTCGCCAGGATGAGCTGCCGGTTGGCGTCGGCCAGCGGCACCCCGACCGGCAGCGAAATGTCGCTGCCCCGCCCCGCCGAATGTGACTGCAGATCGAAAGAAGTGAAATTACCTTTAATCACCTCGTCGGCGAGAATATAGCTGCGGTATACATAATTTCGCAATTCCCGTATATTGCCCGGCCATGAATATTCTTGTATGGCTTTCATGGCATCGGGCGCAAAAGACTTGCGGGTGTGGCCTTCTTCATTGAGCTCTTGTAGAAAGTGCTCGGCAAGCAGCACAACGTCACCTTCGCGCTCGCGCAAAGGTGGGAGTTCCAAAGGAAATACGCACAGTCGATAGTACAAATCTTCGCGCAGTGTGCCGTTGCTCACTGCCTGCTCCGGATTGAAATTGGTGGCGGCAATCACTCGTACATCGACAGGGATTTCGGTATTCGTACCCACGCGCATAAAACAGCCCGTTTCCAGAACTCGAAGCAACCGCACCTGCAGTTCCATTGACATTTCGGTGATTTCGTCCAGCAGTAAAGTGCCGCCCTGAGCCCGCTCGAAATACCCTTTATGCTGGCGATCGGCACCGGTGAAACTACCCTTTTCGTGGCCGAACAATTCGCTTTCGATCAAGTTGGGCGAAATGGCGCCGCAATTGACTGGCATGAAGGGTTTGTTGTGCCGGGGGCTGGCCAAATGAATGGCTTCGGCGGCAAGCTCTTTGCCGGTACCGCTTTCTCCCACGAGCAGCACTGTGGCCCGAGTGGGCGCCACTTTCTCAATACGGGCGCACAGCAGTTGCATGGCGCGCGACTTCCCTATCATTTTGATAAAGCAATCGTTTGAACCCGGAATGAGAGGCTCATGCAGCAAAGACTTCAACTCGCTCAGCAAAGCACGTACTCGGTGCAGGCTGACAGGCTTGCGCAGATAATCAACGGCCCCACAGCGCAGGGCATTGATTGCACTGTCAATGCTTGAGTGCCCGGTAATAAAAACAACCTGTGTATCGACCAGTTCAAGGCCTTTCCAAAACTCGATGCCGTCGCCATCGGGCAACATCATGTCGAGCAGGATCATGTCGGGCTTTTGACGTTCAATTTGAATGCGAGCCTGACGTATATTGGCCGCCACCGCTACAGTGTAACCCTCGCCTTCTGCTATTTCGGCAAGCAATTCGCGGATGGTAGGCTCATCGTCGGTGATTAATAGATGCGGCATATGGATTTGATATTAGTGGTTTCAGGCAGCCCGGAATCCGCTGCATAGACGGCTTCCAGTGCGAATGCACATCAGTTCATATTCTGCGTTTCGATTTCCCGCTTGTTCTTTCGATATTTTTTAAAAATACCGTATCTCGTTTTACATTAGGCTGCACCGACCCGAATAGAGAAAATGCAACAGAATGCTAATGGTAGGGATGAAGAAGCTTATTATTACACTTTTAATGTCGTGAATTTCATTACATTGACACTATCTTGACGTTGAGCTCCATGCTTCACGAGCAAGCGCCTGTTATCGGAATCGTCTCACACTCCGTGCTGGTAAAAGACTGCGGATCGCTCACGCAGGCACGGCAATTGCTGCTTGCATATTGATGTCACAAACCCAGGAGTAAACCTATGCTGACACGCGAGCAGATCAAAAACAGCCTTGAATACAATGAAGACATGACGCTGGATGGAGATTGCGGGCCCGGGCGCATTAGTTTTATGACAAAAAGGATGTTGGAACTAATCACGTCCTGCGTCCTTTGACTTGCCGCAGAACGGGCGCCCCAATAGCAAATTGGCGATGAAGGTCTTTGAAATATTGCCATCTGCAATATTTTTTGAACAAGGAAAACCATGAAATCAGACAAATCCAAACCTCGAGAGGCCTATCGCTCGCCGCTGGACACCTCCGCGATTCGGGAAGCGGCAAAGAATATGGATGATGGAGCCGTTACAGCAGGCTATCAAGGTAATCGTGAGAAAATTCTGGCCCTCCTTAACAGCGCCTTGGCAACCGAACTTGTCTGTGTATTGCGATACAAGCGCCATTATTACACTGCAACAGGATTGATGAATACGCCGATCAAGAATGAATTCCTTGAACATGCACAAGATGAGCAAGGCCATGCTGATCAAATTGCCGAGCGCATTGTTCAGTTAAACGGCCAGCCCGATTTAAATCCGGCCACGTTGACCCAGCGCAGCCATGCTGAATATGACAGCTCCAGCGATATTAAAGCCATGATTCGGGCCAACCTTATTGCTGAGCGTGTTGCTGTTGAGTCGTATCGTCAGATCATTGAAAAAATAGGCGATACCGATCCTACGACCAAGCTCATGCTGGTAGGGATCCTGGCCAAAGAAGAGGAGCATGCCGACGAAATGCGCGACCTGCTTGATTAGTTAAAAGTAGGATCAAGATCGGTTACGGTTCCGACTTCAGTATGGGCTATATGACTATATGGATTACCGCGCCGAGCTCATGATCGGGGGCCTTGGTGCGTGGTCAAGCAATTCCCTCATCGCCTCTATAGCGGGAGAAATGACTTTGCGTTGTCGCAACGCGCGGGGCAAACCCCATAGTACGTGCAGCACCATCCACCAGAACATGTCAGATTGCCCGGCCTGCGCAAGTTGAAAATATGTTTCACGCCAGGCCGTGCGCAAAGGACGTCTCATCCATGCCACCCAAATCGCATTGCGGATAAGACGATGTTGCATTTGTCGAGAATCCAGCTTGGAGGCTGGGAAGTGCCGAATCACTACATCGTCCGCATAAACCATGCGCCAGCCGCGTTCAGCCAAGTCCAAAGCCATCAGGACCTCCTCCCCTCCCAGGAAAAACGGCGGCCAGTAGCCTCCCACGTCATAAAAGGCCCGCGTGCGCATAACGCAGGCACCCGCCATAAAACCCAGTAGTTGCGGGCCGGGCAAATGCTCTCTGGCTAAAGGGCTATGCCCCATGGACACGCAAAGCGGATCCGTTTCGCGCTTGGCACCCACTTTTACACAAGCGCTCAGTACAGCCACATCGGACGCTGTGTCGAGCAGATGAACCGCCCGATTCAAGGCGCCCGGCTCCCAGTGCGTATCATCATCGCAAAAAGCAACGTAAGGGGTATGGACGTAGGCCACGCCGATATTTCGCGCCGCCGCACCCAGATTATGTCCAGCGCAGATCAACAACACTTCGGGAAAGCGCGCGGTAACTGCAGCCGCTGTGCCGTCGTTCGAACCGTTGTCAACAACAATGATCGGCCAGCGTTCAGGCAACTTGCAAATCAGCCCAAGAGTGTCCAGTAATTGAGCACAGTGATTACTTGTCAGCACCAAAATCGTGGTACGCGCCTCTACGGAATTTTCCATGGCTTTTTCCCGGTAAACCTATTCCAAGGTAAATAGCATAGAGTGTGCCCAGCGCACCTGCCTTGTTCCAACTGTCGATGGGCCGGTACTTATTACACCAAATCGGTAATTTATAGTTTCGGGCATCACACTCTCTCGATGTGGCGATGTGATATTGGCATGCAGCGGACAGGGCTGCCATCTCGTTTCCATACTTGGCACAGTTATTGCTTGAATCATGATATAGGCCCTGGAGCCCATGTTTCCAAACGAGGTGCAAATTGGTACAGCTCACTTATGATATACAGGCGCGACAGCAAACCAGCCTCACTCCGCGCCTGCAGCAGTCAGTCAAGCTGCTGCAAATGTCTACGCTGGATTTCAATCGGCAAGTTGCCGAGGCAATTGCCAACAACCCCTTTTTGGAAGACCCTGCGGAAGGTGCGCACGCCAGCGGTTTGCGCGCGGCTGATTTGGCCATGGATGTTACCAAGGAAGCATCGGAAGCGCATAGTCAAGAACCCGCAAGTTCAGGCCCGCCCGCCGCTCATGAACCGGATGCGGACGGCCCTGGCGTTGAACACCTCGAATACAACGTAGCCGATTCGGCATCCGGCTATTCGGGCGACTATCCAGGCACACACAGTCACGCAGACAATGATGTGGGCTTATGGGCGCAGAGCCCAATCAACCTGCAGGACTCGTTGCGCGCCGGCCTGTGCGGCTATGAACTGAGCGCGCGAGAACGATGTCTGATCGAATTTATCATTGAAGCGCTTGATCCGGACGGCTATTTGCGAACTTCGTTTTCCGATCTGGCCGGCGCCAAACAGTTCAGCCCACCGGTCAGCGATAGCGAATGGATCACCGCCTTGAAGCTGGTACAGCAGTTGGACACGCCAGGCCTGGGCGCGCGCGATCTGTCTGAATGCCTGAGCTTGCAACTGAACGCCCTGCACGATGATACCGTGGGCCGCGGACTGGCCCTGCGCATTGCCGCCGATGCGCTCGAACAACTGGGGCGTTGCGATTACAGCGGGCTGGCCAGGCTTATGGCTTGCACAGAACAACAGGCCAGGCAGGCGTGTGCGTTGATCCGCCGCCTCAACCCTCGCCCCGCCGCCTGTTTTACTCCGGTCGAACCCTCATGTTATGTCATTGCGGATGCAATTGTGCGCAAGGTGGGGAAATTATGGATGACGACGACAAATCAGGATGTGGCGCCGCAAGTGCGCCTGAACAACACCTATGCCAAATTATTTCGCGAATCCCATGGTGGCGACCGTTCTCCGATGGCCAACGCCTTGCAGGAAGCGCGCTGGCTGGTGCGCAGCCTGGAGCAGCGCAATGCCACCATACAGCGCGTGGCGCAAGCCATCGTAGCTAGGCAACAGACGTTTTTCGACTATGGCGCAGTGGCGCTACGCCCCATGATGCTAAGCGAAATCGCCGATGAGCTCGGCTTGCACGAATCCACCATATCGCGTGCAACTAACCATAAATACCTGGCATCTCCAACGGGAATCTTCGAATTCAAGCATTTTTTTTCGCGCAAACTGGCAACTCGATCAGGAGGGTCATGCTCGGCTATGGCCGTGCGTGCGCTGATTCAGGAAATGATCGAGGAAGAAAATCCTAAAGAGCCGCTGTCTGATGTAGTGCTCGCTCGCAAATTGGCTCACGAGGGAGTCCTCGTCGCGCGTAGAACGGTATCGAAGTATCGCGCCCAGATCAAGCGTCCGGCGGCAGAGCTGCGACGATCTGCGTGATAGTCTCCAGCCCAGAGTGTCCGGCCTTAGTCCATCCTGGCTGGAATCCTGGTGGGCTTGCTCCGCTTTGGCCGCGCTGCCGCCTGGTATTGAGTGTTAGAGTTTTCTATAAAGTCTTTAGCTGCGCCTGGTGGCTCCAACAGTACCTGGCGCGACTCCCAGGCGAGCATTTTTTGTTGCAATTGGTGCCTTATCATCGATAGCCTCATAGGATGATTGATGGTTGAAAGCCGAACCTTGCCGCGCTGCAAAATCGGTACATGCAACATCAAGTTCAGACAGCAGGCTCAGCGTAGTCGAATTGCAAAGCCTTTTCTGTACGCTGTCATACATAGAGAAGATTACAGCAACCAGTCAATTGGCAGCTCCGACAATACGGACACGCCGAACCGCAGCCAGAATCCTGTGCCTGGATCGGTATCGTACACAATCACCTTACCGTCCTTATGTTCCAGCCATCGCAGTTCACCAGCCGGATTCAGGCGGATTTCGTAGGCTCGGCTCAGAACATTGCCACCGATCGCTTGAGGAATTGCCCGTGCCATTTGGGGGCTATCGATTACAAAACCCATTTCGGTGTTGAGGCGTGCGGAGCGAGGATCGAAGTTGAACGATCCTATGAATATACGCGAATGATCGATCGAAATTGTCTTGGCATGCAGGCTGGAGCCCGAGCTCCCAGTCAGGTTTCGTTTCCTGGAACTCCTTCCCGGCTCCAGGCGCTTCATTTCGAACAAGGCAATGTCTGCGCGCAGTAGCGGTTTTCGCCGCTTCGCGTAGCCCGCATGGACGATGGCCACGTCGGTGGCTTCCAGCGAATTGGTAAGAATGGTGATTTTTACGCCACTCTTTGCCAAGGCGGCAAGGTAGCGAACCCCTGTCGAGGTCGGCACAAAGTACGGCGACACGATCTGCAACTCGTATTCAGGGGATCCAAAAATACGCTCGAGCCTCTTGGGCAGCAATTCATTATCTGTTGCGAGACCCAGCCCTTTGGCCGGGTCGTCACTAATCATATGAGTGGTAGCCCACACAAAGGGCAGATGGCCCTCGCGCAACTGTTTCTGAAACGGCAGCGCGGCGAGCGTCTGTTCGTAGGCATGCCCGACCGGCTCTTGTTGGGCTGCAGTGGCGGCGGCCGACAGATCTGAAATAGAAGTCGGATCCACCTTGGGTAATATGCGGTCGGCGGGATAGGATGAGCCGCTCGCCCAATAGCGATCAAAATCCTTCGAGACCGCCTGCACCACCGGGCCAACCGCCAGCACATCCAGATCAACAAACAAGAAATCCTGACCTGCGCCAAAGTACTCGTCGCCTATATTGCGCCCACCGACGATAGTGACTTGATTGTCGCTGGTAAACGATTTGTTGTGCATGCGGCGGTTCAATCTGGGAAAATCGGCCAGATAGTCCAGAACCCGCCAACTGCGATGCATAAAAGGATTGAACAGGCGCACCTCGATATTGGGCTGCGCGTCCAGGGCCCTGAGGATGCCGTCAATATCACGGTTATTGTCATCAAGCAGCAGCCGAACCCTGACGCCTCTTCGGGCTGCGCGACTCAGTGCTTCAAACAGCAAGGTCCCCGCTATATCGTTATGCCAGATGTAGTATTGGACATCAAGAGAACGCTGCGCCACATTCGCCAGGAAAATTCGAGTGGCCAACGCTTGGGGGCCGTTTGCCAAGGGTATCACTCCGGATTTTCCGGGATGCGCCAGCACAAGCGGCTCAAGCAAAGTGCCCAGGGATGTATCGGCTGTATTCTGAACGGCCACAGACTGGCTCCGCCCTTTCAGAGAAGGCAATTGCGCGCAGCCAGACAGCAGCAGGACTACGGCCATCGGTGCGCAAAGAGTACGTAGGCCAGGCCATTTCATGAGCCTTCTCCATTTAGCCACACTGGATAGTATCTTATTGGATCCAGGACGGGTTGGAGCTCAGCGCCAAACTGCCCGACAAGCCAAAGAGGCCTGCGTTTGTCGCGGAGCCAGCAATTATAAAAATTGTTTCGCCGCGACAGTTTTTCGTAGGAATTAGTTATAATAATAACCATTATCATTTGTATTTAATAAAAAGTGCTTGAACCACACAGCACGACCTGAAGTTACCCGGAGAAGACTTCCCTCATGAATCGCTACACCCCTGTCGGCACGGCCCTATTTGCTCTATTTGCGTCACCCACTGCCATCGCACAGCAGCCGCCCTCCAATCAGCAGCCGGCCGGCATTGCAACTTTGCAAACCGTAACCGTTCACGGAGTGACTGCCAACGACGCTTTCACCGTTGATCAAACATCATTGAACAAGCTGCCGGCCGCACTGTCATGCTGTCGCTGGCTTATCGCATGTAAATCACTTTGAAACTACACAACAATAATCATGCTGATCTCGGTTCCAAACGTACTTGATCCGGAAAACGTCAAAACTGTCCGCAATCATCTGGACCAGGCCGGCAGCGCCTGGGTCGATGGGCGCGTAACGGCCGGCTATCAAGGCGCGCCGGTAAAATTCAACCAGCAGATCGACGAGCGCTCCGACGTGGCGCAAGCCTGCCAGAAAATCATTGTGGGCGCACTGGAGCGGCATCCGCTGTTTATCAGCGCTGCGCTACCCAATGTGGTCTACCCCCCCATGTTCAACCGTTACGGCGAGGGCATGAATTTCGGAGCGCATGTGGACGGCAGTTTTCGTATCCATCCGCACACTGGGCAAAAACTGCGCACGGATGTTTCCGCCACCCTGTTTCTCAGCAACCCCTCAGACTACGACGGTGGCGAGCTGCAGATGGAAGACACATATGGCGTACATGCGGTCAAGCTGGCGGCCGGCGACATGGTTATTTATCCAGCAAGCAGCCTTCACCTGGTTACCCCGGTTACCCGCGGTGTGCGCGTGGCCTGTTTTTTCTGGGTACAGAGCCTCGTGCCCGATGACGGGCGGCGTTCGCTGCTCTTCGACATGGACAACGCCATCCAACGCCTGAACCAAACGGGAGCGGACGCCGCCGCGCGCCGCACGCTGATCGGCTGTTATCACAACTTATTGCGGCAATGGGGCCAGCCTTGAAGGTTGGCACCTGCATGCCTATTTCCAATGGATTACGATGAATACTACTCAAACCAGCAATACCACGCATGCGTCACGTGCGCGACAGCATAACCGACGCGCCGGATTTATACGCTGGATACGCAAGACCCATGGCTGGATTGGGCTGTGGGGAGCCCTTCTTGGGCTGCTGTTCGGCACCAGCGGCATCTGGCTCAACCATCGGGCAGTGCTGAAACTGCCGGCGGTAGCCCAGCAACGCACGACCATGCAAATTGCCGTCCCCGACCCGGCTCCGCCCAATGCCAAAGAGATGGGCCTCTGGCTGCAGGGAGCATTGAATCTGGACAGCCCACCCTCGATACGCGTCGAACCCGCCCGTCGGGTCGCATGGGCGGAACCGGCAACCGCCGGCTCCGCGCAGCCATCCATGCACATGCAGCCGGAACACTGGAGTTTCAGGTTTGGCGGCCCGCATTCCCTGACTCTTGTAGATGCCTGGGCGGGTAACCGTTCGGTAAGCGTGCGTCGCACCGACAATAGTTTTCTGGGCACGCTCATGAACCTGCATAAAGGCGTGGGAATGAGCATCCCGTGGATCTTGCTGGTTGATACCTTGGCGGGATCTCTGATTTTTCTGTCGATTTCGGGTGTAATCCTGTGGGTGCAAACCAGCCGCAAGCGAGCTCTCGGGACATTGATTTTCGCGTTGTCGGCCGCGACAATCGCCGGATTAATCAGCGTGCGCTTATAACCCAGCCGATTCCAATGCCCCGCTGCCTTATCTTTTCGGCTGGCTTCGAAAGAAAGCCAAAGGCGGCGTCGCCAAGCTCGACGCCGCCGAGTTCTTCCCTGTGACTACATGTCGGATACAGACTGGCCGAGAATACTGCCGTCAATGACGGCTCTTCCGTGCTTCTCGCCAGCGCGCCTTGCCTCCCCCAGTGCATCATATGAAAGACTTCTGGGAAGCGGGAATATCCGGCTATTGAGCATGTCGGGCTCGCTGCCCGCTCGGAAAATTCTTACCGAGACATCATATCCCTGGCCCTTCCACGCCGGCATGCCGTGTTGATCTCTGCTGACGTAGATGTATGTCTGAATCTCGAATCCCTTATGAACGGGAAGGACGGTGGTAAACATAGTAAGCCTCTTTGGTGTGTCGCACATTGTAAAAATCAATGTTGCTGCCACCCTTGGTCATGAGAGTGTCGGGAATCGTTCATATGGCCGTCAGGCCTGTGTTCCTGAGTCACCCCATTGCCGCGATGGCCGTCATTTCGGTCTCCACGGTAGCCGCCACCGGGTCCCCATACACATCCCGAGAGCGCGGCCGTAAGAACAGCAAGGCAAGTATAGATAAAAATACGCATATCATTCTCCGATCTAAATCGAAGACATCATCCCTCCAAATGAGATACCCGTCTGTACGCTACAGAACAATGGCTGTTAAGCCCAATGACAATGCTGCTCGCACGCTCGAGCTGGCTCTTTTGAATGTGCGTTGTCGAACAGACGATCGCCCATTCTTTCTTTAGCATGAAAAGTATTCAGCGGTATGCGATATATCTATATCAATGGCTCTTTGAGCCAACCGCGCCAGATCGTCCTTTGCGGCGAACAAGAGGTATCATCATGAGTAACTTTCGCAAATATATCGTGGGTGTGGCGGCTGTGCTTGTCGTCATGAGCATGGCTGGGTGCGGCGGCATGTCCAGGCGCGGCACAGACACTGTTGTGGGCGCGGGAGTGGGTGGCGTTGCGGGTGCGGTACTGACCGGCGGCAGTCCATTAGGCACAATTGGTGGAGCTGCCGTGGGCGGGATTGTCGGAAACCAGGTGGGAAGGTAGTCGCCTGCTGCCGCATGCAGATCCGGCAGCAGGCTATCGAACTCCCTTTTCACTACACTGAAGCATTCACTCACACAGACTGTAGCTATGGAGCGTTGATATGCAGGCGATCGCCTTGGATGCATCTTGCGCAAAGTGTTCATGATTAGGCCACTTGGAAGGAAGTGGCCTAATGCATTACAGTTTATGACCTTGTGCCGCTAATCAGGCGCACCAGGACCAGAACAATGGCGACAACGATAAGAATGTGGATGAAACCACCAATCGTGTACGAGGTAACGATCCCAAGCAGCCACAAAACAATAAGAATCACTGCGATCGTATAGAGCATATCAGTCTTTTCCTTCGCAACATTTTTCGAGCAGAGGAACAAGGACGGAGCCACGCCGTACGAAGCGCGTGACTGGCCTCTGGCCAGCGACGCGCATCTGTTACTTACCGGCCTCGTGGCCGACCACACCGCCGATTGCCGCCCCACCTAATGTGCCCAGCGTGCTGCCGCCGGTCAGAACTGCGCCTCCTACAGCGCCTACACCAGCGCCGATGGCTGTATTTTTACCTTGCCTGGACATTCCGCTGCATGCGCCAAGGCTGAGCAGGATTGCCATTACAAATGTACTAACCGCGATTCGTTTCGTTGTTTTCATAGAAACACCTCATTGGTTGATTTGACTTGGCCACGATGAAATTGTGTGCCAACGCGCTTAAACAAGCAAGCGGCGTGCCCCGTGAACTTGATGATAATTGGGCACAATGCTTGCTGACTTCGGATAACCCAATTGTGGCAAGGAGCCGCACCATGAAAAAGAACGATACAGCGTTAGGCAGAAAAAATACGCCTTTTCCTACCAAGCGTGCCAATCCAGGGACTGGCGAAGAATTCGTGGGCAAGCCCGCGCTCAATCCAGACGTAAAGACCAAGACAAAAAAGGAGAAGGCTTTGGACGAAGCCCTGGAGGAAAGCTTTCCGGCCAGCGATCCAGTATCCATCAGCACAAAAAAAGCCACAAAATCAAGCTCCTGAGTAGTGAACAACGCCACGGCACGAAAAAGCGACTGCCGCACTGCATCCCGGGGCTATATCACTATCGGGGTGATCGAGCGGTGCCCTGCAATTCGTCGGCGCGTTTAGCCAGTTCAGCATAAAATTTCGTTACTTTTTCCAATTGGCCGTCATCGAGTTTTTCAATATCGACAAGGCTATTGCTCGCTCCTTTTTGGGAGGCGAGCAACTCATTGAGTTTCAAGTGCAGCGCGACACTATCCTTGTTTTGGCTTTGCTGAATAATAAACACCATCAAGAAGGTAATAATGGTTGTTCCCGTATTGATGACCAATTGCCAGGTTTCCGAATAATGGAATATTGGACCGGTGGCTCCCCACACGACGACTACCAGAAAGGCCAGCCCGAATGCGGCGGGAGAACCTGCCCAACCGGTAACCGAACGGGCGAAGCGGTCAAAAATGATATTTATGCCAAGCCCAGGAGTATCACGGCGTGTTTCCTCGGGGCTGCTCTCGCATTTTTCCTCCCACGTCGATTCTTGTCCATGGGCTACCGCAGGCTTCTCGAGGTAAGGGCCCGCTCCAGGCGTCTGCGCATGCCCCTCTGTTACGGCCGTTTTGCCAGATAAATCAATTTGGTCGTTCATAATATTTCCGTGCAATGCACGCATGATCAGTATGTCGCGATTACACGCTGCCGAAAATTTCAGAAGAAAAGATCAGCCGCGGCATTTGTCGCTGCCCAGACACACGCCGATGACAAGGCCTGCAACCGCGGCAGCTCCCAATAGGCCCCATATATGGTCGTGCACATATTCGTCTGTGGCATCCGAAGCATCGCGATATCGGTCTTTGGCCAGTTGGTTCCATTGGCTGGCCTGTTGCTGTGCCAACTCAAGCTGCTCTTTCAAACTGGCCCGCGCTTGTTCGATTTCCGCGCCCGTATAGGAAGCCGTAGACCGCAATAGGGCTTCAGTGCCGGCGATCAAGTCTTTCATGTCGAAAACGACACGTTCTTTTTGCCGGTTTATGTTGATGCGATGTTGTTCTGCACTCATGTGTGCTCCTTGTTAAGAACAGAAAAGCACCGAAATGTGCATCGCGGATATCTTTTCTGATTTCTATAACCTGAGCAAGAAACGTGCCTGGCAATTTTCAAAATAATTCCGGCATCTTGCGATTGAATCGCGACAGGAGCCACAGCATATCGTGCGCGGTATTTTTTACACAAACCGGTAATTTTACGGCTTTATATTTGGCGCCGCCGGTGTGCGAGGCGTGTCCCCCGAGCGCCATTGTCTGGCATGGTTATTGCTTATTTTTAATTGTGATTGCACAAAATGCCAGTTTTATGCAAATTCAACCAGCACCGGTAAAGGATCTTGCGGGCATAGCCCCGCCTGTCATTGAAATGGAAGGGCTTGCCATTTATGAAAAATCTCCTGCATCAAGAAAAATTTCTGCTCGTTGCCATCGCGACAGCCGTTATGGGGTATGCCGCCAATACATTTTTCCCCTATGACGGAAAAGTGCTTGCGCTGTTGACGGCCATAGTCCTGATTGCAGCGATTCTGTGTGCGTCCCTAAGCATTGCCTATCATGCGGAGATCATCGCGCAGAAGGTTGGCGACCCCTACGGCACCATGATTCTGACTCTATCGGCCGTGCTGGTCGAGGTTGTAGTGCTGGGCATCATGACTACCAGCATTACATCCAAAACACTGGTGCGCGACAGCATCTATTCGGCGGTAATGCTGGATATCAATGGCATATTGGGAATAGCGGCGCTGATCGGCGGATTCAAGCACGGCGAGCAGTCATATAACGACGATTCGGCGCGCACCTACAGCGCCATGATCTTGACGGCCATGGGAATTTCGATGATGGTTCCGGAGTTTATTGCCAAAGAGGCCTGGCGGGCCTATTCCATCTTTACGATTATCACAATGCTGTTGCTGTATGGTGTGTTCCTGCGCATGCAGGCCGGGCCGCACAGCTATTTCTTTAGCTATAGCTACCCCGACAAGAAGCGGCGCCGGTTGCCGGCTGCGGCCGCCAACATGGGACGCACACATTCGATCGCGATAATGGTGGGAGGAATCGTGGTGGTGGGTGCTTTGGCCGAGTTGCTGCCCAAGGCACTGGAGCAAGGCATCAAGGGAATAAACGTACCTTTGGGAACCATAGCGTTGATCGTTGCCATTATTTCCGCCACCCCCGAGATCCTCACCGCTTTACGCGCTGCACTGGCGGACCGCATGCAATCGGTGGTCAACATCGCAATGGGCGCATCGCTTTCCACTGTGGTTTTGACGGTCCCCTCAATGGAGGCACTGGCGCTATACAGCGGCCAACCATTCCAAATGGCGATGACACCGGTTCAGACAGTCATGACGCTTCTCACTCTTGTCGTCGTGGCGATCAATCTTAATGATGGCCAGACCAATGCCATCGAGGGCATGACGCATTTTGTGCTTTTTGCCACATTCATGATGTTGTTCGCCCTGGGCGTATAAGCCCTTGATTGCATCATTGAAACCTATCGCGACCATGGCGGCGAAGCGGGCATTGTGTATGATACCGCACAGACTGTGTTTCCAATTTATGTAACAGTGCGATATGAGGACGTGGCGATGACTGCCCTGCCCATTATGACTGTTAGGAGATATAAAATGACTTTGGGAACGATTTTTCTGATTATCTTGGTCTTGTTGCTGATCGGTGCAGTTCCACGTTGGCCTCACAGTCGTAGTTGGGGTTACGGTCCCAGCGGCGGCCTTGGCTTGGTGTTGGTGATTGTGATCGTTCTGTTGCTGATGGGCAGAATATAGGAATGCAATCCACGTCGCGGCAGCCAAGCTTTAGACGCGCCGAGCACCAAAGCCTTTGGGCCTGCAGCCCACCATCTGGTTCATCTGTTCCCCATGGTTCAATTCCGTTTTGACGAAGAACAATACTACGTCTCATGTCCAACATAGAATGTAGATAAAGTACGAGACATTCATAACAAGGACAATCAAGCATCTGATTCAGCGGCGCCGGCCAGGCCGGGCGATCGATGCCATTGATCAAAAACAATTATGCTCACTCTTCACGATCCACGCGAAAATCACCTTCTTGCCGCTCTGCCCCCAGAAGAGTACATCCGCCTGCTTCCCAATCTGGAAGTGATATCGATGCCGCTTGGCAACGTGCTATACGAATCCGGCGCGCATATGCGCCACGTCTATTTCCCCACTACTTCGATTGTTTCACTGCTCTATGTCATGGAAAATGGGGCATCGGCTGAAATTGCAGTCGTCGGATACGAAGGCATCGTTGGCGTCTCACTTTTCATGGGTGGCGAAACCACACCAAGCCGGGCCGTTGTCCAAAGCGCCGGTCATGCCTATCGCCTGAAAGGGCAATTCTTGAAGGACGAGTTCTATCGTGCCGGCCCAATGCAGCAGTTATTGTTGCGCTACACCCAATCGCTACTGACGCAAATGGCACAGACCGCGGTATGTAACCGCCATCATTCACTGGACCAACAACTTTGCCGCTGGCTGCTCCTAAGTCTCGACCGCCTTCCTTCCAGCGAGTTGGTCATGACACAAGAACTCATTGCCAACATGCTCGGAGTGCGCCGCGAAGGCGTCACAGAAGCCGCCGGAAATATACAAAGGGCTGGCTTGATCGAATACCGTCGTGGCCGGATCACCGTCCTTGATCGGCCAGGGCTCGAGGCGCGCGCCTGCGAATGCTACCAGGTGGTCAAGAAGGAGTGCGATCGCCTGTTGCCAGGGGGTAATCGCACACTGACTTCAGATTAGGCACAGCATTTCGATAGAAGTATTGCTTACACGCGAGCAGATCAAAAGCAGTCCGGGCTATAACGAAGATAGCCCCTGGATCGAAATTACGAAACCAAACTGCATCAGTTCTACGGAAAAAGGGCTATTGGAACTGAATTTTTATTACAGGTTGGCTCGATCGTAAGGTCGTATTCCCTGCAGCCAGAGCGAATCTGTTGTGCTGGGCCATTTTTTTTTATCGAATCCACGCGCCTGTTTAAGGCGATCCATCTCCACTTGCAAGATCACGAGCCCCTGCTTCGGCTCAAGGGTCAACGCATCCCAAGGCACGGCAAAGAGCTTTTCCCACATACCCAGGAAGCCGCCGAAAGACAGGACTGCGTAGCTCACTTGACCTGTATGCACGTCCAGCATGATTTCCCTGACTTCGCCCAGGTCCTCACCTTTGTGATTATGAACAGAGCTGCCCACCAGCGCGCTGGTGCCCATTAGACTGGGCTCACAAAGAACGCAAACGTCCACGCTGGGGTTGCTCACTCGCGCATTGCTCATGCGATCTGGTTTCTGATATTCGTAAATCATGTCCATCTCCTTCCGATAAAAAGATCAGCGTTTATTTTTGAGATCATTTTTTGAATCGCCAAAGCCAGACTGAACCTTTCCGCCCACTTTCTCAAGTTTGCCTTTTTCTTCAAGAGTTTTAATTCCCAGGATTTTGCCGACGGCCTTTTTGACCTGGCCTCCTGCCTCTTCAGCGCGTCCACTGACTTGATCTTTATTCATGATGAGTTCCTGATAAATAATTTTTACGATAAGTCGGTACGACGTAAAACCCCCATCGACCGCTTCGGCAAGAATGAACGCAAGGCGGCATATTGTCTGTGCGTTATCGAACAATCCGCACCGGCCCTATCCGCGCGCGATTGAGTAAATTACTCATCTGATTAATTAACGTTTCCGAATTTTTCAGAAGAGTGAAAATACCCGCTAACTTGCTTGAACACGCAATGGATTGCTGATATTTTGTACGGAATCGTACAGATCCAGGCCCGCTCGTGTGCTGTTATTTTGTTCGATAGCGCGCATAATGGTTACTGACTACATGCGGACTGCCATAGTGCACTTGCAGTGCGCCCTTCAAGAACTAATTCTGGCAATTGTTGTCTTCTCTTAAAGACCGTTTCAAAATCAAACGAAACGGTTCAAAGCAGTTTTCGGACGCTTGCGGGCAACGACGCAAGCAGGTTCGAGTGCCGGAATAATAATTTACTTCAATAAACTTCCAGGAGATTTTCAATGCAACTTGGCATGATCGGATTGGGGCGCATGGGCAGCGACATGACACGACGCCTGATGAAAAAGGGCCATGAATGCGTTGTGTACGACACCCATGCACACACCGTAAAAAAACTCGAAGATCAAGGCGCCAAGGGAACTGACACACTTGAAAATCTTATTGCCGCGCTGTCCAGGCCGCGAGTGGTCTGGCTGATGCTGCCGGCAGCGGTAGTCGATGGCGAGCTGGAAAAACTGACTCCCCTGCTCGACGCTGAAGACATCGTCATCGATGGCGGAAACTCGTATTACCGCGACGACATTCGCCGCAGCACCGAATTGAAGTCAAGCGGAATCCATTACGTGGATGTTGGAACCAGCGGCGGTGTTTTTGGACTCGAACGAGGCTACTCGCTGATGATAGGCGGGGAAAAACCAATCGTACAACATCTGGCGCCCATTTTTGCGGCGCTTGCTCCGGGGCCCGACACGGTGCCTGTTACCCCAGGCCGCAACCGTGGCGACAGCACGGCCGAACAGGGCTACCTGCATTGCGGGCCGCACGGCGCGGGACACTTCGTCAAAATGGTCCATAACGGCATCGAGTATGGGATGATGGCTGCTTATGCCGAAGGCTTGAACATTTTGCGAAATGCCAACATCGGAACGCGGCCCAGCGATGTCGACGCCGAAACGACGCCGCTGAGAAATCCGGAGTTCTATCAATATGAATTCGATTTGCCCGAAGTGGCGGAAGTCTGGCGACGAGGCAGTGTAATTGGTTCGTGGCTGCTGGATCTTACCGCCAGCGCTCTGCAAAAAGACCCCCAGCTTGCCTCGTTCGAAGGCAGGGTTTCGGATTCCGGCGAAGGACGCTGGACCATCATGGCCGCCATCGACGAAGCGGTGCCGGCCCCGGTCCTGAGCTCCGCCTTGTATGAGCGTTTCAGCTCGCGCAACAATGCGGATTTCGCCGACAAGGTATTGTCTGCCATGCGACACGAGTTCGGAGGCCATGTGGAGAAATCAAACCCGAAAGCCGGAGGCTGAGCATGGTTCCATCAAAGTCGGACGCATTCGTTTTTTTTGGGGCTACCGGCGACCTGGCCTACAAGCAGATTTTCCCCGCGCTGCAGGCCATGATTCGTCACGGGCATCTCGATATACCTGTCATCGGCCTGGGCAAATCTGCCTGGAGCATCGATCAATTCATCGCCCGGGCGCGCGACAGCATTGAAAAACACAGCACGCTGGACAGCGATGCCTTCAATAAGCTCTCGGCGCGGCTCCAATACATCAGCGGCGACTACCTCGACGACGCCACTTACCAGAAGCTGCATGCGGCATTGGGCAAGGCAACGCAGCCTTTGCACTACCTGGCCGTGCCACCCGAACTGTTCGGGACGGTCGTAAAGGGTTTGTCCAAGTCGGGCTGCGCCAAAAATGCCCGTGTGATTGTCGAAAAACCTTTCGGCCGCGACCTCCCTTCGGCACAGGCGCTCAACCGGTTGCTGATGGAATCATTCCCCGCCGAGGCGATATTTCGGGTCGATCATTATCTGGGCAAGGAACCGGTTCAGAATCTTCTTTATTTCCGTTTTGCAAATGCACTGCTCGACCCCATCTGGAATTGCAATCATATAGAAAGCATTCAAATCACCATGGCCGAATCATTTGGCGTGCAGGGGCGTGGAAGCTTTTATGAAAGCGTGGGCGCAATTCGCGATGTAGTACAAAATCATTTACTGCAAGTGGTTTCCCTGCTTGCAACCGATGCGCCTGCCGACAATCACCCCGATGCCATGCGCGACGCCAAATTGCAGGCCTTTCTGGCAATGAGGCCTATCGCGCCTGACGAGGCGGTTCGCGGCCAGTTCAAAGGCTATCTCAAAGAGCCCGGCGTAGCACCCGATTCGCAGACAGAAACGTTCGTTGCTTTGTGTCTGCATATAGACAACGAGCGTTGGTCAGGTGTGCCATTTTATATCCGCGCCGGCAAACAGTTGCCGGTGACGGGAACTGAGGTCATGGTGAAGCTCAAGCGTCCTTCGCACGGTATTTTCGACGCCACAGTGCCCGGGCAGGC
Source organism: Paralcaligenes sp. KSB-10 (assembly GCF_021266465.1). Taxonomy (NCBI): domain Bacteria; kingdom Pseudomonadati; phylum Pseudomonadota; class Betaproteobacteria; order Burkholderiales; family Alcaligenaceae; genus Paralcaligenes; species Paralcaligenes sp. KSB-10. The sequence continues at coordinate 581,617 of NZ_CP089848.1, forward strand.
GAATTATTTTCGTTTTCGGATCAGCCCCGACGTTCTCATCTCGGTGGGCGCCCGCGTGAAGAAGCCCGGCGAAGCCATGACGGGCCAGGTTGTAGAGCTTGTTGCACACCGCCATCCTTGCGACGAAATGTCGCCGTATGAAAGGTTGCTTGGCGACGCCCTCCAAGGTGATGCATCGCTGTTCGCCCGCTACGACAGCATAGAAGCGGCCTGGCGAACTGTCGCGCCCCTTCTCGGAAACACGGTGCCGCTCGAGGAATACGAACCGCAGACCTGGGGCCCGCCTCTGGCACGGCAGATGATCCGGGATGACGAAGGCTGGCATAACCCCGCATCGACGGAGGAAAATGATGGTAAGGTCGGCTGAACTGATTTTCCTGCTTGACGTCGATAACACGCTGCTGGACAACGACCGCCTGCGAGACGATCTCATGCATCATCTTGCCCATGAATTCGGAGCACAGAACCGGGACCGATACAGCGAGATTCTGGAAGACCTGCGATCGGAACTCGGCTATGTGGATTACCTGGGCGCCATGCAACGCTACCGGCTCGCAGACATGAATGATCCGCGGTTATTGCTGATGTCCGAGTTTCTCATGGACTACCCTTTTGCCGATCTGGTATACCCCGGTGCGCTTGACGCTGTTGCACATCTGGGCAACTGGGGCAAGACGGTCATTCTGTCGGATGGCGATGTCATTTTCCAGCCGCGGAAGATCCAGCGTTCCGGACTCTGGAACGCGGTGGAAGGTCGAGTACTGATTTATGTGCACAAAGAACAAATGCTCAATGCTGTCGCACAACGCTATCCTGCCCGGCGCTACGTCATGGTGGATGACAAATTGCGCATTCTTGCGGCCATGAAACAGATCTGGAAAGAGCGCCTTACAACAGTCTTTCCACGCCAGGGCCATTACGCGCTCGACCCCAAGAATATTGCTGAATATCCCCCGGCCGATCTTGCCGTCGAACATATCGGCGACCTGATCAATCACGATTTTTCTGCACTGTGCGATGCGCCTGAACCCGCTCGTGCACGCCAACGAGGTACTCCATGAAAGCGACAACTCAACTACATGAGCTCGGCCAAAGCCTGTGGCTCGACAACATTACCCGGGAATTGCTCAATAGCGGTACGCTGCAACGCTACTGCTCCGAATTTTCGATAACCGGGCTGACGTCGAACCCCACTATTTTCGACCAGGCCATTCGAAATACCGCAGCTTACGACGAAGCCATTCAGCAAAAAGTGAAGGAAGGAAAATCAGGCGAAACCCTGTTTTTTGAACTGGCGCTGGAAGACCTGACACGGGCTGCCGCACTCTTTCGCCCTGCTTATGACGCGAGCAACGGCATCGACGGCTGGGTTTCCCTTGAGGTGTCTCCATTGCTGGCCGACGACGCAGCCGGAACGATCGAAGAAGCCAGGCGCTTGCATGCCCAGGCGCACTGCCCCAATCTGTTCATCAAGATTCCCGGCACTGCGGCAGGCATCCATGCCATTGAAGAGTCGATCTTTGCGGGCATTCCGATCAATGTCACTTTGCTGTTTTCGCGTGAGCAATATATTGCGGCGGCCGATGCATACTGGCGCGGTATTCAACGCAGGATCGATACGGGCCTTGATCCCAAGGTCAATTCCGTAGCGTCGATCTTTGTAAGTCGCTGGGATAAGGCGGTAATCGACAAGGTTCCGCCGGAGCTGCGCAACCGATTGGGTGTAGCCATTGCCCGGCGCAGCTACAAAACTTATTGTGAACGGTTTGCATCTGAAGAATGGCGCAAACTTGCCAAAGCAGGCGCCCTGCCCCAGCGTCTGCTATGGGCCAGCACCGGCACAAAAGACCCGCAATTCCCGGATACGTTTTACATCGAGGCATTGGCTGCGCCGAACACCATCAATACCATGCCGGAAAATACATTGCATGCCTTTGCCGAACATGGTGAGTTGGCGGGCGCCATGCAGGAAGACGGCGGCGATGCCGAGTCGGTGCTGGCCAAGTTTTCGCAAGCAGGTGTGGATGTGACGGCGCTTGCCGCCCAGCTTCAGACCGAGGGCGCACAGTCTTTCAGCAAATCCTGGAGCGACCTGATGGCGGTCCTTGCATCCAAAAGTACGGATTTGGATAAGCCTGCCAACCGGAAATCGGGAGGCCATTCATGAACCAGCCTGTTGTCCATTCACGGCCGCCGCTGACCCAAGGCCCGGCATGGGAAGCACTGCATGCGCATTATCAAAAAACGCGCACGCTGCATCTGCGGCAGTTGTTCAACGACGATCCGCAGCGTGGCGAGCGCTTTGCCGTCGAAGCCTGCGGGCTTTACCTAGATTATTCCAAAAATCGCATCACCGCTGAGACGATCGGACTTCTCCTGCAGTTGGCCGAAGAATGCAAGCTTGGCGAACGCATCAAAGCCATGTTCACTGGCCAGAAAATCAACGTGACCGAGCGGCGCGCGGTGCTGCACACGGCGCTGCGCGCTCCCAAAGAAGAACGGATCATGCTCGATGGCATCGACGTTGTCGCGGAAGTGCACGCGGTCCTCGAAAAAATGGCCGATTTCACGCACAAGATTCATAACAAAGAATGGCTGGGCTACACCGGCTTGCCGATTCGCAATGTCATCAATATTGGTATCGGCGGATCCGATCTCGGACCGGTCATGGCTTACGAGGCGCTGCGCTACTATAGCCGGCGTGAAATGACCTTCCATTTCGTGTCGAATATAGACGGCACCGATTTCATAGAAGCCACGCGCGACCTGAACCCCGAAGAAACCCTGTTTATTATCTGCTCGAAAACATTCAAGACACTCGAGACGCTGACCAATGCGCATACGGCTCGCGAATGGGTTTTGAGCAAGATGGGCGATGAGCGTGCAATAGCGCAGCATTTTGTTGCTGTTTCGACCAATGCCGAAGGTGTTGCCAAATTTGGAATTGACGCCAGGCATATGTTTGGCTTGTGGGACTGGGACGGCGGGCGCTACTCCATGGATTCGGCCATTGGCCTGTCCACCATGCTTGCCATTGGGCCAGAGAATTTTCAGGCCATGCTCTCTGGCTACCGTGCCATGGACCAACATTTCCGCAGCACGCCATTCAGCCGGAACCTGCCGGTCCTGATGGGTCTGCTTGCCGTCTGGCACAACAATTTCCTTGACGCGCAGACAGTAGCGGTGCTGCCTTATGAACAATACTTGAAACGCTTTCCGGCGTACCTTCAACAATTGACGATGGAAAGCAACGGCAAGCACGTTACGCTCGATGGCACTAAAGTCGATTATCAAACAGGGCCGGTATATTGGGGCGAGCCCGGCACCAACGGCCAGCATTCCTTCTACCAGCTTATCCATCAGGGCACCAGGTTGGTTCCCTGCGATTTTATCGGCTTTTGCCAGGCTTTGAATCCCCTGGAGCATCATCACGACCTGCTGATGGCCAATCTGTTCGCGCAGACCGAGGCCTTGGCATTCGGTAAAACGGAAGAAGAAGTCAAAGCCGAAGGGACACCCGATTGGCTGGTGCCCCATCGTGTTTTCGAAGGCAACCGCCCCACCAACACCCTGCTTGCCGAACGGCTGACTCCCGAAACACTGGGATGCCTGGTGGCTCTGTACGAGCATAGCGTCTTCACGCAAGGCGCTATCTGGAATATAGATTCGTTCGACCAATGGGGTGTGGAATTGGGCAAGGCATTGGCCGAGCGAACCATCCCCGAACTGGAAAGTCCACAGGAACCGAAGCTTTCGCATGACAGTTCAAGCAACGCCCTGATTCGGCGCTATCGCAGGCTTAAGAAACGCTAGAAGACAGAGCGGCGGTTTCCGCCATCCGGCATTACCCTGTGATGCCGACTTTTTAGAGTTTATGAAAGGATCCATCATGAACAGAGGTTACAACAAGCCGCTATATCTGCTGCCCTTCGATCACCGCCAATCCTACGTAACCGGCATGTTCAAGTTTGAACCGCCGCTTGGACAGCAAGAACACGATGCCGTAGCCGACAGCAAGCAACTGATTTATGAAGGCTTCCGGCAAGCGCTGACGCAGGGCGTGCCGTCCAACTATGCGGCGCTTCTGGTCGACGAAGAATTTGGTTCGGCCGTGTTGCGCGATGCCTTGAAGCACGGTTACGCCACCGCCTTATCTGTCGAAAAAAGCGGTGTCGATGAATTTGAATTTGAATACGGCAACGATTACGCGAGCCACATCGAAACCTTCAAGCCTGTTTTCGCGAAAATCCTGGTGCGCTACAACCCGGAAGGAGACGAGGCGCTCAACCGGCGCCAGACCACCCGGATCCGACAACTTTCCGAATACTGTCAGAGCGCGCAACAATTGTTCATGTTCGAATTATTGGTGCCGGCGACCCCTGCGCAGATCGATCGCACAGGAAAAGACAAGAATGCCTATGACGTACAGCTTCGCCCCGAACTGATGCGACAGTCCATCGAAGCTTTACAGGACGCCGGCATCGAACCCGATGTCTGGAAAATTGAAGGGCTCGATCGCCGCCAGGATTGTGAGCGGATCGTACAAAGCGTGCGCAGAAACGGGCGTGACGATGTGTGCTGCATCGTGCTGGGGCGTGGCGCGGATGAATCGAAAGTGGCGGCTTGGCTAAAGACCGCGGCCACGGTACCCGGTTTCACCGGCTTTGCCGTGGGACGCACCAGTTTTTGGGATGCCGTCGCCGATTACCGGGCCGGCAAGTCAAATCGGCACGACGCCCGTGCGCGAATAGCCTCCCGCTATAGCGAGTGGGTACATATATTCGAGCAGGCGCGCAGCGGCCAGCCTAGTTGAAATCAGAATAACCGGATGCCGCGGTATCCGATTGGAGCAAACCATAATGGAACAGGCACACCTCGATCAGCTTTGCATCAATACCCTGCGTACGCTATCTATCGATGCGGTACAGAAGGCACAATCAGGCCATCCAGGCACGCCGATGGATGCCGCGCCGACCGCCTATTGCTTATGGCAGCGCTTTCTGAAATATGATCCGCAGGACCCGGGCTGGCCAAACCGCGACCGCTTCGTACTGTCGGCCGGCCATGCCTGCGCTTTGCTCTACAGCCTGTTGCATCTGTCCGGCGTCAAAGCCGGCAGCCCCAGTTATCCGCCCGGCGACCGTCTTGCGGTCACGCTCGATGATCTGATGACTTTTCGCCAGGCCGGCAGCCGATGCACGGGCCATCCGGAACACGGTTGGACCTCGGGCGTGGAAACCACCACCGGCCCGCTCGGCCAGGGAGCCGCCACCAGTGTCGGCATGGCTATTGCGGAACGCTGGCTGGCAGCTACCTATAACCGCCCCGGCTACGATCTGTTCAACCATAATGTCTACGCCTTGTGCAGCGACGGCGACATCATGGAAGGGGTCTGCAGCGAAGCTGCCTCGCTGGCGGCGCATCTGAAACTATCCAATCTATGCTGGATATACGACGACAATCACATTTCCATTGAGGGCTCGACCAGCCTTACTTTTACAGAAGATGTGGCGGCCAGGTTTATCGCCTATGGATGGAACGTGGCAAGGGTGAGCGATGCAAACGACCTGGCCGCGCTGTCTGCGGGCTACCAGGCTTTTCTGGATACGCACGACCGCCCTACTCTTATCGTGGTTCAAAGCCACATCGGCTACGGAGCGCCACATAAGCAAGACACACGCGAGGCGCACGGCGAACCGCTCGGCGCCGAGGAGGTGCGGCTGGCCAAGGAATTCTACGGCTGCAATCCCGATGCCCAGTTCGACATTCCGGAAGGCGTGGTTGCACATTTCAACGCGCATTTGGGCCGGCGCGGTCTTGGAGAACGCACGGCCTGGGAAGCATTGTTTTCCGCCTATCGGACTCAATACCCGGATCTTGCCGACCAAATCCAGCAGATGCAACAGCGCGACCTGCCAGCCGGCTGGGATGCCGCCCTACCCACATTCGCGGCAGATGAAAAGGGTGTCGCAACACGCGATTCGTCCGGGCAGGTACTGAACGCCATTGCAGCCAGAATGCCTTGGCTGCTTGGCGGTTCGGCGGATCTGTCGCCATCGACAAAAACCAATCTGAAGTTTGAGTTCGCGGGCGATTTCCAGGAGCCAGGGCATGAACAGAATGCCAGTTATCGGGGCCGCAACTTTCATTTCGGCCTTCGCGAGCATGCGATGTGCGCCATAGGCAACGGCATGAGCCTGTCGAAAGTAAGGCCTTATGTTTCCAGCTTTCTCATTTTCACCGACTACTGCCGTGCGGCCCTCCGGCTTAGCGCAATGATGGAGCTCCCGCTTATTTCCATCTGGACGCACGATTCCATCAGTCTGGGCGAAGACGGACCCACTCATCAACCCATCGAGCAGCTTGCGTCGCTGCGCGCCATGCCGGGCATGTTGCTGCTGCGACCCGCCGATGCCAACGAAGTCGTGCAAGCATGGCGAGTCATCATGCAGCTCAAAGACACTCCAGTTTGCCTGGTACTGACGCGGCAATCGGTTCCCACCCTGGACCGTTCGAAATACGCAAGCGCAAGCGGCGTGGCACTGGGCGCCTATACCGTTGCCGATTCGCCCGACGGCAAGCCGGATGTCCTGCTGCTGGGCACCGGCAGTGAGGTGGCCCTTTGCGTCAGCGCATACGAGCAACTGGCTGCCGAGGGCATCAAGGCGCGCGTCGTCAGCATGCCGTCGTGGCAGCTATTCGAAAAGCAGCCACAGGAATATCGAGACAAGATATTGCCACCCGGGATCCGCGCTCGCGTGGCTGTCGAAGAAGCTTCTGTTTTTGGCTGGGAGCGCTACACAGGCTTCGATGGTGCCATTCTCGGCATGCATACGTTCGGCATGTCCGCGCCCATGAAAGCCGTGACGCAGCATTTCGGATTCGAGCCGGCACATGTCGTTGCCGCAGCCAAGGCACAGATGGCGCACCACTCATCATAGATCGGCAATCCGCAAGCAAGGTGAAAAAATGAAACAGGTAAACAATACAGTCACCCAAATAAGCCCCTTGGCAGGAAAGCCGGCGCCCGCGGCCTTGCTGGTCAATGTCGCCAAGCTCGTCACAGCCTATTACAGTGATGCCCCCGACCCCGCCAACCCTCTGCAACAGGTGGCATTTGGCACCTCCGGCCACCGAGGTTCGGCTTTCGACAGAACATTCAACGAAATGCACGTTCTGGCAATCAGCCAGGCTATCTGCCTGTATCGCAAGAAACAGGGCATCGATGGCCCCCTATTCGTAGGTATCGACACCCATGCACTGTCCGAGCCGGCCTTTGCCAGCGCGCTGGAAGTGCTGGCCGCCAATGGCGTCGAAGTGATGATGGCTGCCCACGGCGAATACACACCGACTCCTGCCGTTTCCCATGCGATTCTGACCTACAACAAGAAGCGCAAAACAGGCCTGGCCGATGGCATTGTCATTACGCCGTCGCATAACCCGCCCGACAATGGGGGGTTCAAGTACAACCCGCCCAACGGTGGGCCGGCGGATACCGATGTAACGGGGTGGATCGAAAAAAAGGCCAATGAAATCCTTAAGAGCGGCTTGCGGAACATACAGCGCATTTCTTTCGAGAAGGCGTTGCGCGCGCCGACCACCCATCAATACGATTTTCTGAACACCTACGTCAACGATCTCGACACTGTGATCGATATGGGCGCGATTCGCGGCGCCCGCGTACGCATGGGCGTGGACCCGCTGGGCGGCGCCGGCGTCCACTACTGGGCGGCCATTGCAGCGCGCTACAAGCTGGACCTGACCGTAGTCAACGAGGCCGTGGACTCCACATTCCGCTTCATGACGGTTGATTGGGATGGCAAGATTCGCATGGACCCCTCTTCCTCCTACGCGATGCAAAGCCTGATTGGCATGAAGGATCGTTTCGACATATCCTTCGCATGCGATACCGACCACGACCGGCACGGAATCGTCACGCACAGCAGCGGCCTGCTGCCGCCCAATCACTATTTGTCGGTGGCGATACATTACCTGTTCCAGAATCGGCCCGAATGGAGCAAGCACGCTGCCATCGGAAAAACGGTGGTAAGCAGCCAGATGATCGATAGGGTAAGCGCCAAACTGGGGCGAAAACTGATCGAGGTGCCTGTGGGGTTTAAATGGTTTGCCGCGGGCCTGCTGGACGGATCGCTGGGCTTTGGCGGCGAAGAAAGCGCCGGCGCATCTTTCCTGCGGCGTAATGGCAGCGTCTGGACCACGGACAAGGATGGCCTTGTCCCGGCTCTGCTGTCGGCCGAAATAACGGCCCAGACCGGCCATGATCCTGGTGAAATCTATCACAATCTGACGCGCGAACTCGGCGACCCCGCCACCGACCGGATTCAGGCAGCCGCAACTCCGGCACAGAAAGATAAATTATCGAAACTCTCTCCGCAGCAAGTGAAATCCACGACACTGGCGGGAGAGCCTGTTCAGGCCATCCTCACCCAGGCGCCCGGCAATGGCGCCGCGATCGGCGGCCTGAAGGTGGTCAGCGAGCACGGATGGTTTGCCGCTCGGCCTTCAGGGACCGAAGACATCTACAAAATATATGCCGAAAGCTTTCGCGGAAAGGATCATTTGCGCAGCATTCTGGCGGAAGCACAGACTATCGTGGATCAGGCCCTAGGATGAAAGCCATCCTCCGCCGAATCCAGCACGCCGCAGGCCGCTGCTGAGGTAGGGGCATTGCTTCATCCACTGCCACAGCAGGCCGGTTCGATAGTTTTCGATCATCAGGACGATGGGCCCCTGATTCAGCCCATAATGCCACGGCGACACCCAACTGTACGGATTGCTGGTTTTTTCGGGATGAGTCAGATTGAATGTGGCCTTGAAACCGTAGGGGTTGGCATTTTTCAACTTCACTTCATGAATAAAGTGATCGATCGCCGGCAATACAATTTCGGGCGCAAAAGGCAATGACGCAACCACCGCCCATGGGGCTACTGTGCCGTCATCGGGGCCAAAGGGAACACCGCGCCCGATGTAGTCATAGAACTGGCGCACAATCCCATTGATCTTCAGCGAATCAGGCCCCGGGCCGTCACTGGCGGTGATACCCCAGCAACATTCGCCATAACCGTTGAATTTGAGCGGGTTGTCGATAGCGTAACGCTGCTGGACATATGTCGCGCGTCGGCTATTCTCGAAATAATCGATGCCCTTGGCACGCATGAATGCGTCCTGGATGCCGCGAAAATCGACCCAGATATGCGAAAGCTGATGCGTGAATAATGGCCCGGCATAAAGGTAGTCGATGCCGTAGCTATGTTTCCACTCATAAGTAGAGGCCCACGCCGCATAGCTGCCTTCGGATAAGGGATATGTCGGTGAACCCAAGCCGAGTATGTAAAGCAGCAGCGCTTCGTCGTAACCTTCCCAGCGGTATTTAATGAAACCGCTCTCCGGCTTCCAGCCGTGAGTGACCGTATCGCCGCCGTTTTGCGCCCAGTGCCAGTCGGCCCGCCGGTAAAGCTCATCGGCAAGCTTTCTGATTTCCTGCTCATCGACAGCATCGCCACGGAAATAAACGCCGGCGGTCAAGGCACCAGCCAACAGAAAGGCAGTATCCACCGTCGAAAGCTCACACTGCCACGCACGCCGTCCGGTTTGCATATCCAGGAAATGATAATAAAACCCCTGGTAGCCTGTCGCATCGGGTTCCGGGCCTTGTGGGCTGTTCCAAAAAAAACGCAGTGTTGCGAGCGTACGTTCGATCGCCGCCTTGCGTGACATGAATCCGCACTCCACGCCCACCGGGTAGGCCGTCAATGCGAGGCCAGTGGCCGCAATGCTGGCTGGCCAGCCAGGTGCTGTTTTATCGATCACCAAACCGTTTTCCGGGTTGGCTTCGTGCAAAAAATAAGCGAAAGTTTCGTGCTGCAGCAGGCGCAATTCAGCGTCGGTGGACAGTTTCATATAGCTTGCTCCCGTACATTCAGACAAATGGAATTCGCATTACATAGTAATCGAGCAGCACAGTCGTGCCTATCTTTGATAACCGTGCCAAGTATGGAGCCGGGGTTGCTGGCAATAAGGGAGCTATCGGTGTTACTCTGTTTTCAGGAGTCGGGAAAAGGGAGCAACACAGTACCAAGGAGGTACCGATATGGGGCGTATGCCGCGTATTCTGAATTTCCTGGGATCGGCGCGTGCAGTCAACGAGCCGGATCCATCCGAACCGCCGATCCGCGCTGAGCTTTTCAGCGTGGAGCGGCTGGAGCAACACGCTGCCAGCCTCGCTGCCGCACAAATCATTTCACCCAAGATCAAAAATGGGCACGCCCTTGCAGGGCGAGCAGCCAATAACGCACGCGTACTGCTCAAATGCTACGACACTATCGCAGAAACGGCACGTCTGCGGCGGTCGATCACACCCGCGGCCGAATGGCTGCTCGATAATTTCAGGGCAATCGAAGACCAACTCAAGACAACCCGCCTCGAACTCGAGGCGCCCTCATACCGAGTATTGCCCAAATTGTCGGATGGGCCGTTGCGCGATTACCCTCGCATCTATGGGGTGATCTGGGCATTCGTGGCTCATACCGATAGCCGCTTCGATGCCTCCTTGCTGCGCTCCTTCCTGCATGCCTATCAACGAGTCCAGCCCTTGACCATCGCCGAACTGTGGGCTATTCCGGTCACCTTGCGTTGCGTGATGGTCGAGAATCTGCGCCGTCTTTGTGTACTTGTCGCCGGTTCGCAGGAAAGCCGGCACCAGGCCGACAAGTTTGCCGACGACCTGCTCGCGCTTGACCATCAGGCGCCGCAGGAAGTCGAGGGCGTATTGCACGATCTTGTTGCCAAGCACCTGGCGCCCGCTTTTGCCGTGCAATTGATACAGCGATTGCGCTACCAGGACATTTCCCTGCGCTGGCTTGACGAGGAACTCGCGCGCCGGGGCCTGTCCTCCGATGACATCGTGCAAACCGAGCACGCCAGTCAAGCCGCCGCCAATATGACGGTTAGAAATCTGATCACCAGCATGCGTGACATGAAGGCGTTCGACTGGCAGCCTTTTTTCGAAGACATCAGCCTGGTCGATGCATGCCTTCGCCGCAACCCCATTTATTCAGGTATGGATTTTACAAGCCGTGACCACTACAGACATGCCATCGAAGCCCTGGCAGGCGGGTCGCGGCACACGGAACTGGATATAGCCAACGCGGTGATGGACAAAGCGGCTCGTGGAGCCCTGCAGACGGGAGATCCGCAAAACCGTCTATCGGACCCGGGCTATTATCTGATATCGACCGGACGCCGGGATTTCGAACGGGAAATCGGTTTCCGGGTTTCTCTTGGGCAGCGCTGCCTGCGGGCCTATACCTCCCATGCCGCGACAGCCTATATTGGCACGATTCTGCTGGCCAGCGCGTTGTTGCTGGCGCTGCCGCTCTGGATCAGTGCCCTGGCCGGCGTCGGCCTGGCGGGGTTGTGCCTGTTGGGATTACTGGGATTCTTCCAGGCTTCGGACGTGGCAATTCTGCTGATCGACAAGGCAATTACCAGGCTGGTGCCCCCACGTCACCTGGTACGGCTCGAATTGGCAAAAGGAGTTCCCCCGGCCCTGCGGACTTTCGTTGTCATGCCCACATTGCTGGTGAACGAAGCGGGGATCATCGCGCAGATCGATCAGCTTGAAGTGCACTACCTTGCGAACCCGAAAGGCAATGTCCATTTTGCGCTGCTCTCGGACTGGACCGATGCCGATAGAGAATACCGGGAAGATGACAGGCTGTTGTTGAATACGGCCGCACGAAAAATCGCCTCCCTGAATGCCCGTCACGGCGCCATGCCTGACGGCGAGGCGCGGTTTTTCCTGTTTCATCGCAAACGTTTATGGAATGAAGCACAGCACAAGTGGCTGGCCTGGGAGAGAAAGCGCGGCAAGCTGCATGAATTCAATCGGCTTTTGCGCGGCGCGACAGACACCTCTTTTTTGCCCATTGATGGCGATCCGCCTCGCACTCCGGCAGGGGTTCGCTATGTCATCACCCTTGATAGCGATACACGTCTGCCGATAGACGCGGTGCGTCAACTGGTGGGAACGGCGGCCCACCCCCTGAACCAGCCTCGCATCGACCCAACATCGCGCCGCGTCGTCGAAGGATATGGCATCCTGCAACCGCGCATTACGCCAACACTGCCGACGGCCAGCGAAAGCTCGATTTTTCAGCATGTTTTTTCGGGACCCTGCGGCATCGATCCGTACGCCGGAGCGGTATCGAATGTTTATCAGGATTTGTTCGGTGAAGGCAGCTATACGGGCAAGGGCATTTACGATGTGGATGGGTTCGAAGCATCTCTCGCTGGCCGGATCCCGGAAAACACCATTCTCAGCCATGATCTGTTCGAAGGGATTTTTGCCCGCTGCGGCCTGGTCACGGATCTTGAATTATTCGAAGACTTTCCCTCGCATTATCAGGTTGCGGCATCCAGATCGCATCGATGGATACGCGGCGATTGGCAGTTGTTGCCCTGGATAGCGGGCTTTACCGCCATTCCCATCCTGAGTCGATGGAAGATGATCGATAACTTGCGCCGTTCCTTGTCCGCGCCCGCCATGATTTTCATTTTGCTGGCCAGTTGGACATTGCCGCACGTGCCTGCCGGCCTCTGGTCCGCCTATGTCCTGCTGGCCCTGGCTGCGCCCGCTATCGTCTCGATCTGCCACGGACTGGTGCCGCCTCGCTCCGGCATTTCACGCGACAGCCATATGCGTGCCGTGGGCAAGGATGTGCTGCATGGTTGCGCCTACATGATTATTGCGCTTGCGCTCCTGGCCCACCGCAGCTGGCTGGCTCTCGATGCCATCGGCCGCACCTTGTTTCGCTTGTTGGTCAGCCATCGCCTGCTGCTTGAATGGGTCACTTCCGCTCAGGCGAAGCTGCGGGCCAGCCTGTCGCTGATGCATTTCACTTGGGCGCTGCGTGGCGCGGTCTTTATTGTGGCCGCTTTCGGAGTCATCGTGATGTACATCAACCCCGCCAACCTGGGCGCTGCGGCGCCATTCCTGGCGCTATGGTGTGTTTCCCCGTTCTTTGCGCAACTTATCAGCCTGCCTCCGCCGGCCGCCGGACCCGAGGCGGCCAGCGTCGCCGACACCCTGTCGCTTCGTCTGTCGGGGCGTCGGATCTGGCGTTTTTTCACTACTTTCGTCGACGAGCAGAATCACTCATTGCCCCCGGACAATTTCCAGGAAGACCCCTACCCCGTCGTGGCTCATCGAAGTTCTCCCACCAATTTCGGACTCTATCTCTTGTCCACGATCTCGGCGCGCGATTTCGGCTGGATCGGCATCACGGAAATGGTGGAGCGGCTGGAAGCCACCTTGGGTACCATGCAAACATTGCCGCGCTTCCGGGGCCATTTTTTCAATTGGTACGATACTCATTCCCTGAACCCGCTCAATCCACAATACATATCGTCCGTCGACAGCGGCAACCTCGCGGGCCATCTGCTTGCGCTGGCAAGCGCTTGCGAGGAAATGACGCGAAAACCGGTATTCACTGCCATGCATCTGGCCGGCATCAGAGATTCGGTGTGGCTATTGCGTGAATCCATTCGGGCGGAACGGGATGATCGCCGCACATTGACCGTAAACCCAAGCCAGCTGCGTGAAGGCCTGGACGATTTCGATCGATGGCTGATTGAAGAGCCTGCAAGTGCCGCAGACTGGCCGACACGCTGGCACGAACTGGGGACACGAGCCGGCACGCTGCTGGACCTGGCCGAAACATTTGCCGAGGAACGCGGCGATGCGGAACATAGCGAAGTGCTGGCTTGGGCGCGAACCATTCAGTCCGATGTGGCCAGTCATCTGCGCGACCTGCCGCTTTATACGCCGACGTTGGCGGCGGCTTCGCGAAATGACATGCCTGCCCTCACGGGCGGCGCAGCTGCCCCCTCAACCAAGGCGTACGCCACCACGCTGGCCGACCGGCTGAACGCCTTGGCAGCCACCGCAAAACGCCTGTTCACTGACATGAAGTTTGGCTTTCTTTTCGATGCCGATCGCCGCCTGTTCGCAATCGGTTACAGAGTCGGGGATGCGTCCCTGGACGACAGCTATTATGATTTGCTGGCCTCCGAGGCTCGCCTTGCCAGCTTCATTGCCATCGCCAAAGGCGATGTAGCCGCGACTCACTGGTTTCGCCTGGGCCGCCCCATGACGCCCCAAGGCAACAGTGCCGTCCTCATGTCGTGGTCCGGTTCGATGTTCGAGTACCTGATGCCGTCGCTGGTGATGTACACGCCGCGCCACAGCCTGCTCGACGAGACCTGCCGTCTGGTTATCGTGCGGCAGATTGCCTACGGCCGGAAACGCCACATACCGTGGGGAGTTTCCGAATCGGCGTATAACGTCCGCGACCGTGCCCTGACCTACCAGTATGCCGACTTCGGAGTGCCCGCGCTGGGTCTGAAACGCGGCCTGGCACAAAACCTGGTTATCGCTCCTTACGCCACAGCGCTCGCCGCCATGTACCAGGCCCCCGCCGCCATCGCCAACTTCAGGCACATTGAAGCCAGCGGCGGGCGTGGCATCTACGGCTACTACGACGCCATCGACTTTACTCCGGCACGCATCCCCGAGAGCCAACTCGCTGCGCCGGTTCGCACATATATGGCGCACCACCAGGGGATGTCGCTGGTAGCCCTTGGCAATACTTTGTTCGATGGCATCATGCGCCATCGGTTTCATCGGCAATCGATCGTGCGTGCCGCCGATCTGCTGCTTCAAGAACCCATACCGCGCGAGATCGGCATTACCTACCCGCGCCAGGATACTATCGGCGCAACGCGCGCCAAGGAAATCATCATGCCCGCTTCCCGTCGCTTCCATTCAGCCAGGCAAGGAATCCCTTCCAGCCACCTTCTTTCGAACGGCCGGTATACCGTCATGGTGACCACGGCCGGATCGGGATATAGCACCTGGGACGGGCTGGCTGTGACACGCTGGCGCGAAGATCCGACCAGCGATGCGTGGGGCAGCTATCTTTTTCTGCGCGATACTGCAAGCGGCGAAGTATGGTCGGCATGCTACCAGCCTTCAGGCGTGGAACCGGACCGCTACGAAGTGATTTTTTCCGAGGACCGGGCACGCATCGTTCGTCACGATGGAACCCTTGCCACCAGTCTGGAGATTCTCGTCTCGCCGGAAGACAATGCCGAGATTCGCCGCCTTTCCATTATCAATTCCGGCACCAAGGACCGGGAAATCGAACTGACCTCCTACGCGGAGGTAGTGCTTGCGCCTATGGCCGCCGATACGGCGCATCCGGCCTTTTCCAATCTTTTTATACAGACCGAATACTTGCCGGAAGTGCAGGGCCTGATGGCCATGCGGCGGCCACGCAGCGCCGCCGATGCCCCGGTGTGGGCCGCGCATATTTTTGCCGGGAGCACACACGGCGAAAATGCCGGATACGAAACAGACCGCGCGCGTTTCCTCGGTCGCGGCCATCCCATACGCAATCCCGTCGCCATAATGGACGGCCGCCCGCTGTCCAATACTGTCGGGGCAGTGCTTGACCCGATTCTGAGTTTGCGCACCCGGGTGCAGGTTGCCGCCGGCGCGACAACGCATATTGTGTTTGCCACCATGGTTGCATCCACGCGCGAAGAAATTATCAATCTGGCCGACAAGTATCGCGACCCCGCCAGCTTCGAACGGATCTCGACACTTGCCTGGACCGAGGGCCAGGTGCGCCTGCATCATCTGGGCATCACCGCGGACGAGGCACACTTGTTTCAGTTTCTTGCCAACCGGGTGCTGTACTCCGACCCGGCCATGCGCCCAAGCGGGGATATGCTCAAACGCAATACCCTGAACGCCACCTCCTTGTGGCAATACAGCATATCGGGCGACCTGCCCATCGTATTGCTTCGCATCGACGAACAGGAAGACCGCGAAATTGTGCGGCAGCTTTTGCGTGCTCATGAATATTGGCACGGCAAAGGTCTGGCGGTCGATCTTGTCATCCTGAACGAAAAAAAAGCCTCTTATGCGCAGGATCTGCAAACATCGCTCGAAAACCTGGTCAGCGGCAGCCAGACCGCGCCACCTTCCAAGCAAGGCGGCATTTTTGTGCTGCGCGCCGATTTGCTTGAAGAGCCGGAACTGGAACTACTGCAGTGTGTGGCACGGGTAGTGCTGGCCGGAAACAAACAAGGCAGTCTGGAAGAGCAGATAGTACGCATGCGGCGTGCAGAATCCAAGCCTGCCGCCACTGCGCCACGCACGCCCTCGCCACGCACTCATGCCGAAATAGCGCAATCAATGCCGACGCTGGAGTTTTTCAATGGCCTTGGCGGCTTCGCCGAGCAAGGCCGAGAATACGTTACCGTTCTGGGGAAAGATCAACGGACGCCGGCGCCCTGGGTCAATATCATTGCGAATCCCGATTTCGGCTTCCAGGTCTCGGAGTCGGGAGCGGGCTATACATGGTCGTCCAACAGTCAGGAAAACCAGCTCACGTCCTGGTCGAATGATCCAGTCAGCGACACACCGAGCGAAGTGTTTTATCTGCGAGACAACGAAACCGGTGAGCTCTGGACACCCACTGCCCTGCCGATCCGCCTGGAAAACACCCGCTACATTGCCCGCCATGGCCATGGCTATAGCCGGTTTCAGCACGGTTCGCACGGCATCATGAGCGAGCTGCTGCAATTTGTAAGCTGGAGCGATCCTGTCAAAATTTCCACGCTGACCCTGGAGAATCGCTCGTCTCGTCTGCGCAAGCTAAGTGTGACAAGCTATGTGGAATGGGTTCTGGGTACTGCCAGAGCAAACAGCGCGCCGTTTGTCATAACCGAAATGGACTCTTCGTCCGGTGCAATGTTTGCCCATAATCCCTGGAATGCCGAATTCGGGCAACGAATCGCCTTTGTCGACTGGGTCGGTCGCCAGACATCATGGACAGGAGACCGTACAGAGTTTATTGGCCGCAACGGCAATCTTGAGCAACCCGCCGCCTTGGCCACCGATGCCGTTCTAAGCAACAAGACCGGCGCCGGCATGGATCCATGCAGTGCGTTGCAGACCAGCGTTGAAATCGCGCCGGGCGAGTCAATACAACTGACATTCATATTGGGGCAGGCCGAAGACCGGCAGGCGGCGCGAAATCTGATAGCACGGTACCGCACACTCGATACATCGAAAGTCCTATCTGAAGTTACAGGCCACTGGGACCGGATTCTAACTACAGTCCAGGTCGAAACTCCTGATCGCGCCACCGATCTGATACTCAATGGCTGGTTGCTCTATCAGGTGCTGGCCTGCCGGATGTGGGCGCGCACGGCGTTTTACCAGGCCAGCGGCGCTTATGGCTTCCGCGATCAGTTGCAGGACAGCATGGCGTTGAACGTGACTCGTCCGGATCTCGCCCGTGAACATATCTTACGGTCGGCAGCCCGGCAGTTTGTCGAGGGCGACGTGCAACATTGGTGGCATCCGCCCAAGGGGCGCGGCGTGCGCACACATATTTCCGACGACCGCCTCTGGCTGCCCTATGTGGTGGCGCACTATGTTACGGTCACCGGAGACCTGGCGGTGCTCAACGAAACCGTGCCGTTCCTGGAAGGCGCCGCCGTGGCCGCGGACCAGGAAAACGCGTACTACGAGCCTACCGTATCGGCCCAGTCGGGCAGCCTGTTCGAACACTGTGTGCGTGCCATCGATTGCAGCCTGGCCACCGGCATCCATGGCCTGCCATTAATGGGCGGCGGTGACTGGAACGATGGCATGAACCGCGTCGGCCACGAGGGCAAAGGAGAAAGTGTGTGGCTGGGCTGGTTTCTTTGTTCGACCATATCCAGGTTTTCCGCCATAGCGTCTTCGCGCGCAGACCAGACATGCATCGAGCGGTGGCAAAAACACGCCGCTGCACTGCAGACAGCGCTTGAAAAGAAAGCATGGGATGGCGCCTGGTATCGGCGTGCTTATTTCGATGACGGCACACCGCTGGGAAGCTCCTCCGACAGCGAATGCCGCATTGACTCATTGGCACAAAGCTGGAGCGTGATTTCCGGCGCGGGCACGGCGACGCGACAGCAGCGGGCCATGCAGTCGGTCGAGCAATATCTGATCCGGCCAGGCGACGATCTGGTGCTGTTGCTCACCCCTCCCTTCGACAAGACACCACTGGATCCTGGATATATCAAAGGCTATCTGCCGGGAGTGCGCGAGAATGGTGGTCAATACACTCATGCCGCTACCTGGTGCATGATTGCCTACACAATACTGGGAGATGGAAACCGGGCGGCCGATTTATTCAAAATCCTCAATCCCATCAATCACGCTTCTACACGCGCCGGCGTTCACGCCTATAAAGTCGAACCGTATGTCGTGGCCGGCGATATTTACTCCGCTTCCGGACACGTCAGGCGCGGCGGCTGGACCTGGTACACCGGGTCGGCCGGATGGCTATATCGCGGCGGCTTGGAATCGGTTCTGGGTTTTCAAAAGCACGGGGATTGTCTGACGATCGACCCTTGCATTCCCCCCGATTGGCGCAATTTCCGGTTCAGCTACCGGCATGGCACCGCGCGCTATCTGATTACGGTCGACAATCCCGGCGGCGTGGCCAAGGGAGTGTTGAATGTCGAGCTTGACGGCGCCCCCTTGCCGGCGGACTCGCAGGCGGTGCCGCTGGCCGACGACGGCAAGACTCATCGGGTTCATGTTGTGATGGGCCCGGCGCCGGATACAGGCGCCAAGGGATGAAAAACATTCTTTCCTGGATTCGCTCAGGCCCCATGCAGTGCGTGGAGGCGAGCATCAAGTTTCTATTTGATTCTAGAATTAGCTTTAAATAATTAGCTTTAAATATTGAATGTAAACTATTGAAATTAAATATTATTTAAAACTTTATATTATCCCTTTTTCGGCGTAAGGCGTCTGTTCAATGATGCGTTTATAGCTCATATTGGACAGGTCCAGCGTTTGATAGTCCCCATCAAGGATGAGTTCGGCCATGGCACGGCCCACGGCGGGGGCATGCATCAAGCCGTGGCCGGAAAAGCCGGCGGCCACATAAAAATTGCTCAGGCCGCCGAGCCAGGGGCCCAGAATCATGTTGGTGTCGAGCGCATTCTGGTCGTACAAGCCGCTCCACGAGCTTTTCAGCTTGACGGCCTCAAAACTGGGCACGCGATGCGCGATGGCCGGCCAGACCACGTTTTCAAAATAATCGTGATCCACATCGAAATTAAAGCCGCGGGGCTCGTTCCAGTTGGGGATCCCTGCGGTGAAGCCTCTCCCTTCGGGCCGCATCGCCAACCGCGCTGGATCCTTGATATAAGGCAAGGGCTCGATGGACGCCTTGCATTCAAAATAATGATCGAACCGGCGCATGGGAAAGACCGGCAGCGGCATGCCTGCCATGGCCGATACCTGCTGCGCCCAAGCTCCAGCCGCGTTGACGATAATATCCGCCTGAATGCACTGGCCCGATTCGAGGCTTGCGCTGCGGGCCAGGCCTTGGCTTGAGCCGATGGCCACGACGCGGTCCTGCACATAGGCGGCACCGAGGTCTTGCGCTTTTTTCTTGATTCCCTGAAGCAGGGAATTCGGGTCGAGCCAGCCATCGTCGGGCGAGTACAGGGCGGCCCCGATGTCATCGGTCTCCAAAGATGGAAACAGGCTCTTGAGCGCTGCCCTGTCCAGTAACTGGACATTCACGTCAAGTGCACTTTGGGTTCGATGGCTCGCTTCCAGAGTCGGCAGAAATTCGGGCTGGACAATGAACAGATAGCCTTGCCGTTTGATCTGCAGGCCGGGCGCCTGCCCATTGACAGACACTTCTTTTTCGAAATTATCGAAAAACCCAATACTGTATTGGGACATCTGGATGTTCTCGGGCGTCGAGAAAAGCCTTCTGAAGCCGCCGGAGGCGCGCGGAGTCGAAGCCAATGCGTAAGCCGGATCGGGCTCCACCACAACTACCCGTCCGGCGCGCGGGTGCCGTCTGAGGTAAAGCGCGATGCTGGAGCCAATGACGCCGCCGCCAACCACCAGAATTTCTGCTTTCATCCAAGCTTCCCCCTGTGTCTGTGTTCCGTTGAGCCCCTCTGGCACCACTACAGCTGCTCGAAGCGGTCAAAGCGCCGATCGATGACTTGCTGTTGATTGATCACTTCATTGACGCGGGCTCCGGGCGGCCCGGTAAGTAACCAGGAGAGCATAAGATCGACCTGATCATGCGAACCCTGAAGCAGGGCTTCCACCGACTTGTCGGCGGCGTTGCGAATCCAGCCGGTAATCCCCAGCATGTGGGCTTGGCGCACCGCGGCGGCTCGAAAACCCACCCCTTGCACGCGGCCGGTAATCTGCACTGTTATGGTTTCCAGTGAGCTGTTTGAAGAAAGATTTTTCATGACAGGCAGTATAACTTTGCGTGGAGTTCCGGCCCAAGGCGCGGCAAGCATTCCAATTGGGTGCACAAGGCATCGTGGCGTCTAAAACGGCGCACGCAGCCAATGCAGGCTAAACAATTTCTGGGGGTCGGTCCAGGCGGGACCGGGCCTGAACCCGGCTTGCACAGCAAGCGCACGCAATCCTTCGACTGTAAATTTATGCGAGTTTTCGGTGTGCAGGGTTTCGCCTTCCGCAAAGCTGAAACTTTCCCCGCAGACATGAACCTGTTGTGCGCGGCGGCTCATCAAATGCATTTCAATGCGTTGCAAAGGTGCATTATAAAAAGCGCTGTGGGCAAATTGCGATACATTGAAGTCCGCATCGAGCTCACGATTCGCGCGTTCCAGCACATTCAGGTTAAAGGCGGCGGTGACTCCTCTGGAATCGTTATAGGCGGCATGCAAGGTCGATGGAGCTTTGACCAGATCCACACCTACGAGCAGTGCTCCGCCGCGCAACAGTCGTGCCGCCTGTTTTAAAAACCTTAAAGCGCCTGCCTGGCTCAGATTGCCCAGCGTAGATCCAGGGAAAAAACCGATGCGGCGCCCGCCTCCCGGAACCTTTGAGGGCAGTTGAAAGGCACGGGTGTAATCGGCCACGACCGGAACCACGCCAAGGCCAGGGTAATCTGCTTGCAAGCGGGCCGCCGAAGTCGCCAGGTGCGCGCCGGAAATATCAATCGGCAAGTAGCGCAAGGGCTGATCCATGGCATCGAGCAATAAACGGATCTTGCGCAAGGAGCCGGCACCGAACTCCACGATCTCGGCATTCGGCCCCATATGCCTGGCTATTTCGCCGGCATGATTCGAGAGCAGTGCCAATTCGGTGCGCGTTGGGTAATATTCGGGCAGATCGCAAATAAGATCGAACAGCGCGGAACCCGCTTCATCGTAAAAATACTTGGGCGACAAACGACGCTGCCGCGCCGCAAGGGCGGCCAGCATATCGTGGGCAAAACCGTCTGCCGCCGGCGCCCCGCCACCGGTATCCTGCAAAGCTGTGTCGTAATGACGTTGTGGACTAATCAGCATTTCATGTCCTTGGCCAAACGCAAACCCGAGAATTGCCATCGAGCGCCGGGCGGAAAGAAGTTTCGATACGTTGCGCGGGAGTGGCCAGCCGGCGTTGCACAACTGCCGCCGCGCAACACCATTTGCCCCACCATGAATTTGCCGTTGTATTCGCCTACCGCGCCGCCTATGGGACGAAAACCGGGATACGGATCATACGAAGAGCGTGTCCATTGCCAGGCGTGACCCATGATTTGAGTCATGCCCGGAGCACCTGCCGCCGCTTCCCATTCAAATTCGGTCGGCAGCCGTGCGCCGGCCCATTCCGCATAGGCGGCTGCTTCATAAAAGCTCAGATGAGTGACCGGCACGGCGCGGTCGAGCGGACGCAGCCCCTGAAGGCCAAATACCTGCCAATTTTGTGCGGAAGTATCGGAATCGTCCGAGGCTGTCCAGTATATGGGCGCCCGCCAGCCATTGGCCTGAAGCGCCGCCCACCCGTCGGACAACCACAGGGCAGGTGTCCGGTAACCGCCATCGGCCAGAAAATCCGCATATTCACCGCAGGTCACCAGTCGTCGTGCCACCTGGCAGGGTTGCAGCAATACCTCGTGGCGCGGAGTCTCGTTATCGAAGGCGAATTCATGCGACATGCCGGTATCGCACCCAATGGAAACGATGCCGCCGGCCAAATCCGTCCATGCCGAGTCCGCTGCCGGACGCATGGCCTCCTGCCCCATCGATTCCGATGCACCGGCCTTTTGGTAGGCGGGCTGCAGGGGATTGCACGAAAAGGCATGGAGAATGTCGGTCAACAGCAACTCCTGGTGCTGCTGTTCGTGATGCAGGCCCAAGGTTACCAATTGCCCAATTCGCGGCCACTGCGTGTCGCTGCAATACTGCAGAAGATGCGCCAGGGCCCGGTCGACGTGATGGCGATAGGCGTGGATTTCGTCAAGCGCGGGGCGCGTCAGGAGCCCTCGCTGCGGGCGCGGATGGCGCGGGCCAAGTGTCTCGTAATATGAATTGAAAAGATAGAAATAACGTTCGTCGAAGGGCTGGTAGTCAAGCCCGTGCGCGCATAAGACCATGGTCTCGAAAAACCAGGTGGTATGCGCCAGATGCCACTTTGTGGGGCTGGCGTCGGGCATGGACTGAATGCACTGATCCTCGGCCGACAGCGGAGCCGCCAAAGCCAAGGTATGTGCCCGAACTTCGTCATAATGTTGCTGCAGCGCCGCACGCGGGACTATCGTGCGTAGGGGTTCAGCAGCGAACGAGGATACAGCTGGCATAGATGAAAAGCCTCCGGTGCCTGAGCAAAGCCTGCGTGCAAAAGCCTCTTGCAGGCCTGAGCGCGGCCCTTTAAATCTTTATTTATTAAAACACGGACTTCCCGGAGATATCTTTCCATACGTTACCGGCCTGCCTGGTCCCTGGGAGGAGTCAAAGCAGGACCGGATTGGCCGCCGCCGGATCGGTGCTGCTGGCCCGGCCCGTTTCCAAATGGCCCGCATAGCGCCGGATGTAGTCAGGGTAGCCCATCAAGGCTACCGTCACGTCATACCAGTGGTGGCTACCCGCTACACTCCACGCCGAGACATACCTGGCTTTTGGCATCAAGGTGATTCCCTGCTCGGGGTTTCCATAGGCCATATCCGTCAGAACGATGGACAGCGGCTCCGTACCTTGATTGCTCAGTTCCAACAGGAACTCGGCGTTCATCGTATCGTAGCCGTCCTGTATCGTGAACAATGTCGTGTCAGGCTCGTCCGTCGTGGGTATGGAGCCTTTGACACTGCGCAGGAAGCCATTGGGGCCGTATACCGTCCAGGCATAGCTTGCCGATTGCCCATTGGTGGCGAAATTGTCGGATAACGACTTGCCTGCCTCGACCGTATATCGTCGTGGGCTGTTCCCGGAGTCATCGGCATACACCCAGAAATGAGCGCCCTGCCTGCCACTATTGGTGAAAGTCAATTGTATTTGTCTTTTACGGATATCCACCTGATTCGCCACATGCAGGTCATAAGGCAGGGGCCGGGCAGGACGGGTGCCGGGCTCCTGCGCATGAATGGCATAGGCATCGCCGGCAGGCGGAGCCGGTTTCAGCAATGTACTGCATTGCCGATCGGCCAAGGCTCGATAGCCTGCGGTGTCGGGCAAGGCCGGCATGAGTTCGTCGCTGCGCGAGAAGTCAAACGCGGCTGTCAGGTCGCCGCATACCGCGCGCCGCCAGGCGCTGATATTCGGCTCGAATATCCCGAACCGCTGCTCGATAAATCGGATCACCGATGTGTGGTCGAATACCTGGGAGCATACAAAACCGCCCTTGGACCAGGGGGAAATTACAATCATCGGCACTCGTGGACCCAATCCGTAAGGCAAGTTATCGGCTTCGTACACGGGCCTGTGCGCAGGATTGACGACCGTGTGCAATTCGTCCTGAATGCTTACCGTACTTTTCCCCTGACTGGCATCGGACGGCGGCTGAGGCGGTACCAGGTGATCAAAAAATCCGTCATTCTCGTCATACAGGACAAACAATACCGTCTTGCTCCACACCGAGGGATTAGCCGTCAAGGCATCCAGCACTCTCGCAATATAGTTCGCCCCATAGGCAGGGGTCCATTTAGGATGTTCGGAAAAAGCCGCCGGCGGCAATACCCATGAAACCTGCGGCAGTTTGTTCTGCTTGACGTCATCAGCCAATTGCGTCACGGGACAGGCCGTCATGGCTCTGCGACGCAAGGAGGAGCCAGTGGGCGCGTCGATGAAATTTTTAAAATTGGCCAGCACATTCAAGCCAAAATTCCCTTGATAAATATCGTGAGGATCGGTGCCTTCCTGATATATCTGCCACGAAAACCCAGCTCGCTCCAGGCGTTCCGGATAGGTCCTCCAGGTGAATCCGGGCAATTCAGGATGTGACACCGGGTCGCGATTATCGATCAGCGGGCCGCCACGCTTGCCGGAGGGATCGACCGTGCCCGTCATCAGAAACATTCGGTTCGGGTGGGTGGGCCCAGGCATGGAACAAAAATAGTGATCGCAAACCGTGAACGCATCGGCCAGGGCGTAGTGAAACGGAATATCCTGGCGCAGGAGGTATCCCATGGTCATGTCTGTTTTATATTGCGGCCAGGCGTCGTAGCGGCCGCTGTTGAACGCCGCATGCGTTTTGCGCCACGAGTGATCCAGATCGCCGATACACTGAGCGCTGGTGGTCTGCGTATCAAGATGGAAAGGAGCAATCGTGCCCTGGAACGAGTTGCTTCTTGGCTGGAACCACACCGGCCGCTTATCGGGCAAGCGAATGGGGAAGCGGTCGTTGTAGCCTCGAACCCCGCTCAGATGCCCCAGATAATGGTCGAACGACCGGTTTTCCTGCATCAGGACAACGATGTGTTCCACGTCCTTGAGCGTGCCCGTAGCCGAATGCGCCGGAATGGCCAGCGCTTTGCGTATTGACTCAGGCACGGCATTCAATAATGCCATCGATGCGGCGGAAATCGCGGCCTTTCTTAAAAAAGACCGCCGATCGGAGTTGGTCATTGATGCTTTCCGGTTTTTATATAGACAGAGCCACACCCGACGCACAGCTGCATCCAGTGCAATAGTCTAGGCGCATATTAATGACATTTTCAAGGTTCTGGGGCAAACTGAATTCAATATTGCCTTCTATTTTTTTGTTGGAAAGGCTTGACCCCGCCAGGCAAGGAGCTTACTGAATGCATGCGCTGCTCAACGACATCGCTCTGCACCCGAATTGGGTCCTGCTGGTTGTGTTTCTTGTGGCGTTTTCCGAATCGATCGTCCTCGTTGGCACCCTGGTTCCGGCAGGGGTTGTCCTGTTCACCGCCGGAGCCCTGATCGGTACGGGAGCGGTTAATGTATGGGCCACTCTCGGCATCGCTGCCATCGGCGCTGTGTGCGGCGACGGCCTGAGCTACGAAGTGGGCCGGAAATACTACGAACAGATCAAAACCTGGGGCCTGTTCCAGCGGCGTACAGCCCTGGTCGAACGCGGCCAGCAATTTATCCGCGAACATGGCGGCAAGAGCATCCTGTTCGCACGCTTCATCGCTCCGGTACGCGCAATCGTGCCCTTTATTGCCGGTATTGCGCATATGCGACGCACGGAATTTTATTTCGCGAATATCGGGTCTGCGCTGGTCTGGTCGCCCGCCCATATTCTGCCCGGCCTGGTATTCGGGGCGTCAATCCAGCTGGCCCGAGCGGTGAGCGGGCGGATTGCCTTGATCCTGATCCTGCTCGTCGCGCTGATATGGCTTGTCGCATGGGTAACGCGCATGGCCATCAGGAACGGCATACCGATACTCCGGAAATGGCGGGATGGCGCGTTGCTATGGGCCAATCAGACCGCTCCGACACCGCCTTCCCGAACCCGGCTCTGGGTGTCCATGCTGCTTGATCCGCATAAACCCGGTTCACATGCTTTGCTGCTATGCACGCTGCTGTTCGTCGGCAGCAGCGTGCTGTTCCTGATTATCGCGCAAGATGTATTCACGCATGATTCGCTAGTGCATCTTGATATGGCCCTGTTCAATATGCTGCAGGGACTGCGCACCTGGCCCGCGGATCACCTCATGGTCGGAATCACCGAATTGGGCGGCGTTCGTGTCCGCCTGTTCGTGGCACTGGCAGTGATGTGCTGGCTCGTCCTGCGGCGATGCTGGCGCACGGCGGGTTATTGGCTGGCAATGACAATCATCGCCGAAGGCTTGGTCAGATTGCTGGCCTTGATTACAAATCGGCCTCGCCCCTTGAACCTGTACAGCGGCATCGAACATTTTTCTTTCCCGAGCGGGCATGCTACATCCAGCATGATTATTTATGGTTTTCTGGCCTATCTCGTCGCCCGCCGCCAGACTCCGATCAACCGGGCGGCCATCACCGTCATTACCACCGTAGGGATTGTACTGATCGGAATTTCCCGCCTGTACCTTGGCGCGCATTGGTTGTCGGATGTCCTGGCAGGCTGGAGCCTGGGTGTCGCATGGCTGACGCTGGCTGTCATTATTTATACCCAGCGCCAGGTATCTGAACGCTTGCACCCCCGAGCTCTGGGAGGCTTGGCTCTGGCGGTGCTGCTGGCAAGCGGGGCCTGGACATTCATTTATCGATCGGACTCCGACTTGTCGCTTTACACACCGGAATCGCGGACCCAAACCATTACATTGACGCAATGGACAGACAGCACCTGGCAAAAACTGCCGAAATACCGGGTGGAACTGCGAAGCCACGACAAAGAGCTGTTTGTGCTGCAATGGGCCGATAGCGCCGACCACATACAAAGCCGGTTGGAGCGAGCCGGATGGCTGGCGCCGCCGGCATGGTCGACCCGCACGACACTGTTATGGCTGATTCCGAGCACCGCGGCCAAGGAACTGCCGGTGCTGCCCAGATACAATCTGGGCAAGGGCTCGGGGCTGGCATTCGTGCTCCTGGATCCCGGCAAACCTCTATCGCGGACCGTACTCAGGCTCTGGCGATCTGACTATCTGCTGGAAAAGTCCGACCGGGAACCCCCAGTGCCAATCTGGTACGGGGCTTTCTACCAAGAGGACTTCAAGCAGCCCGGACATCTGTTCACTCTGGGCATTACAGGCAACTTTACCGACGTGCCGGCGCTGATGCGGCTATTGCCCGCGGATCTCAAGATCTTGCTGCGCCCGGCTTCCGAAAATATACCCAAGCGGCAGACCATACTGGCCCTGCCGGCCACGCCGGCGCCATCATGAGCCAATCAGGCTGGCGGCGATATTGATCGACAGGCCTACGATGGCGACATTGAATAGGAAACTGAGCACAGCCTGGGCCAGCACCGCCTTGCGCGCCGCTCTGTTCATTACGGATACGTCCGCAGTCTGGGCGGCGACGGCTATCGTGAAAGAAAAGTAAAGGAAATCCCAATAGTCGGGGTTCTGTTCACCTTCCGGAAAATGCAAAGGCCGCTGATTCGCCTTGGACCGATAGAACAGGCGCGCATAATGGTGAGTGAACAATGTCCCAAGCAGGCACCACGAACCGAAAACCGTAGCGATGGTAAAAGCATAATGGGACAGGCGCAGATTGGCCGGCAAGTCTTTTACGGTCGAAAGTTCGAGAATGATGGCCGCGAGGCTGGCCACCGATGCAATCGACATGATCACCAGAACCGCTCCTGCGCTTTCGTCTTCCTGCTCGGCAAGTTTGCGCACCCGAACAGGATCGGAACGCATCATCAGCCATCCCATCAGACACAGATAAAGCCATACCGTAATATTCCACCCCGCCAATATCCGGCTATCCGGTTTCCAGGATGCGGGAAGAGCCAGGGCAACAGCCACGCCCACCACGACGGTGATGGCCAGCCGCAGATGATTATCAAAAAAATGACGGGCGGAAACCATAGTTTGCCATGCTGATTGAGTAAATTATTGTACACAGGAGGCGTGCCACAGTGATGACTTTTGGCCGATTCGGGTGCAAACTTCGCCTGCAGCCTTTATCGATTGCAGCCCTACTCTTTGCCGTGGACTGGCCATCCAGTGTGCCTGGCATCACGGCAAGCCTGCCCTGCCTCAAGGAGACCTCATCATGGAACGCAAAAAAGCCAGCGATTTTCCTGCCGGTGTTCTCAAGCTGTTTGATTCATATGTGCATGGCATGATCGGACGCCGGGAGTTCCTGGATCGAGCCGCCAAGTTTGCGGTAGGCGGCTTTACCGCGGCAGCCATGCTCGAAAGCCTTAAACCCAATTACGCGTACGCCCAACAGGTCGCCAAAGACGACAGCCGGATCAAAACTCAATACCTGAACTACCCCTCGCCGCACGGGTCCGGCACCATGCGTGGATATTTTGCGCTGCCGGCCAAGCCCGCCGGCAAACTGCCAGGCGTTCTGGTGGTTCACGAAAACCGCGGGCTCAATCCCTATATCGAAGATGTGGCGCGTCGCCTGGCACTGGAAAACTTCGTGGCTTTTGCCCCCGATGCCCTGACACCTCTGGGCGGTTATCCTGGCGACGAAGAAAAAGCAACCAAGCTGTTTGCCCAGCTCGATCCGAAAAAGCGTATTGAAGATTTCGTTGCCGGGGCTGAATTTCTAAAATCGCGCCCCGAATGCACCGGCAAAATCGGAGCCGTGGGATTCTGTTTCGGCGGCGGAGTCGTCAATACCCTGGCGGTACGCCTGCCGGATCTTGCGGCAGCCGTGCCCTTTTACGGCAGCCAGCCCAGCGCGGCAGACACCGCCAAGATCAAGGCCCCTCTTCTGATTCACTATGCCGGCCTGGATGAGCGCATCGATGCCGGCTGGCCGGCTTTTGAAGCAGCGCTCAAAGCCAATGGCATCAAGTACCAGGAGTACATGTATGCGGGTGTCAACCACGGTTTTCATAACGACACGACTCCGCGTTACGACGAGGCGGCGGCCAAGCTCGCCTGGTCGCGCACCATTGCCTTTCTGAACAAGAACCTGAAGCCTTGAGCAGGCCCGGACCAGTGGCCAGGGCCGTAGAGATCAATGCAGGGAAATGTGGCGCTCGCGTATGACTCCGCCCCACTTCTGCTGTTCCGAAGCGATAAAACTCTTGAACTTGGCCGGCGTATCGCCCATGGCCTGAATACCCAGGTCATTAAGCTTCTTGACGACGGTCGGATCGGCCAGGGCTTTGGCGATGGCCAGGTTAAGCCTGCTTACGATGTCCTTGGGCGTCTTGGCGGGTACCACAACACCCTGCCATGTGTAGGCCTCGAAGCCCGGCAAACCGGCCTGGGCAAAAGTCGGCACGTCGGGCAAAGTCGAGCTGCGCTCAGGTAAAGGAATTCCCAAGGCGCGCAGCTTCCCGGAACGGACCAGCGGTGCGGCCGCCGACAGGTCGGCCATCATGAAGTCGACCTGGCCGCCCACAATGTCCTGCAAGGCAGGGGGAGTTCCTTTATACGGCACATGGGTGGCAGTGCCTTTGATTTTTTCCAGCAACAGTTCGGCGGCCAAATGATGAGGGCTGCCATTTCCCACCGAGGCGAAGGAAAGCTTGCCAGGATTTTTTTGCACGTAGGCGACAAAATCCTGCAGATTCGCGGTCGGCAGATTGGGGCGTACCACCAGCACCACAGGCAGCCTGACCAAAGTGCTTACCGGCTCGAAATCCTTGTTGGCATCGTACGCCAGATTGGCATACAAACTGGGGTTGAGTACCAGCGTACCCTGTCCCGCGGTCATGACGGTATACCCGTCGGGCGCTGCGCGCCTGAGCTCTTGCGCGGCCACGATTGTGGCAGCGCCGGGCTTGTTTTCCACAACGATGCTGGTACCCAGTTCCTTGGACACCAATTGCGCCACCAGACGAGTCGATATGTCGCTGCCGCCGCCCGCCGAATACGGCACCAGCCAGCGTATCGGGTGGTCCGGATATGAGGCAGCCAGCGCGGGAGCCGCCAGAAAACCGAGGCAAGCCAATACCGACAGCCGCCTGCGCCACTCAACAAATAATTTGCGATAAATAGCCGAGCCTTTCATTTTCTTCCTCTCCATTTTGTACTAATTGTGATCATGCCTTGACTTTAAGCAATAACTTAACATATCAATTATTAAAATTAACATATTAACTATTTAATTGGCATTAGGCTAAACACTAAAATCAATCCGATGGCGTGTTCCACCACAAAATATCGGCCCTGAGTCAGCGCGAGGTGCACTACTATCCTGGAAACGACAACACACTCGGGGTCAAGTCTTGCGCGCCTTGCATTGAGCACCCGCAGCCCCAATAAGGAAATACATTCATGGAAGGCATGGGCTTGTTATGGCTGGCACTGGTTTATCTTGCGGCTGGCGTGATCTCCGTTCCCATCGCACAAAGGCTTGGGCTCGGATCGGTGCTCGGCTACCTTATTGCCGGTGCGGCAATAGGCCCTTTCGCCCTGCATCTGGTGGGCGACCAGACCGGAGTCATGCATTTTGCCGAATTCGGCGTCGTCATCATGCTGTTCCTCATCGGCCTTGAGGTCCGTCCTACTGTTCTATGGAGCATGCGCGGCGTATTTTTCGGCCTCGGCGGCGCCCAGGTCCTTGCTACGGGCCTGGCCTTGACGGCAGCGGGCCTGGCTTTAGGGCTGGATTGGCGACAGGCGGTGGCCCTGGGATTCATCCTATCCCTGTCTTCGACCGCCATCGTGTTGCAGACTTTCGAAGAAAAAGGACTCAGGCATACGCCTGCCGGGAGCGCGGCATTCGGTATTTTGCTATTCCAGGACGTATCAACCATTCCCATGTTTGCCGCCCTGCCCTTGCTGGTTGCGGGCGGAGCCGGCGCATTGAACTCGTCCGAACAAGGGATGCTGGCGGGATTCCCCGCATGGGTCCATGCGCTTGCCGTGCTGGCCGCCGTCATGCTGGTCATCGGCGCGGGCCGTTATCTGACCCGCCCCGCCTTTCGGTTTATTGCCGATACCCGCTCGCGCGAAATCTTTACCGCCTCGGCATTGTTACTGGTGATCGCGGTGGCGCTGCTCATGGAAGCGGTTGGACTTTCCGCCGCTTTGGGCGCATTCCTGGCTGGCGTAGTTCTGGCCGACAGCGAATTCAGGCGTGAGCTCGAGGGCGATATCGAACCGTTCCGGGGCCTGCTGCTGGGTTTGTTTTTTATTTCAATAGGCGCCGGCATGGATCTGGGGCTGATCGCCACCCAGCCTGTTTTGCTGGCCGGCTTCGTCATCGGCCTGATGGCCATCAAAATGATCGTTATTTACCTCGTCGCCCGGCTCTTTGGCGTGGACGGCCGGGCTGCCGCCCTGACTGCCGCCGCGCTTGCGCAAGGTGGGGAGTTTGCTTTTGTGCTGCTTGGAATAGCCTCGGCCTCGGGCATAATCACAGCTGGCATATCGGGGCTGGCGACCGCCGCGGTGGCAACATCCATGGCCCTTACTCCTTTGACCCTGATGGGCTACAAGCGCTGGTGCGCTCATGGCCTGTCTTCAATACCCGAGCCCGAAAACGAAGCCTTCGATGATCGCCCGGATGCAATCGTTGCCGGCTTCGGACGCTTTGGCCAGATCGCCGCCCGCCTGCTGATTGTGAACGGTTTTAAAACGTCGACACTGGACGCCAGTGCCGAACAGGTCGAGCTGGTGCGACGATTCGGCCGCCGGGTATATTATGGCGACGCAACGCGTCTGGATCTGTTGCGCGCTTCGGGCGCGGCCGAGGCGAAACTGTTGATCGTGGCAATCGACGACCGCGATCAGGCCGAAAGATTGGTTGAAATAGCGACCCGCCATTTTCCGAACCTTACGATTCTGGCGCGTGCCTACGACCGGCGCCACGCGTACCGTTTACTGGATAAGGGGGCTCATGTCGTTGAACGGGAAACCTTTGAGGCCGGCCTGGTTTTGGGTGCGGAAGCCCTTAAAACATTGGGGTTCAAGGAGTTTCAGGCGGCACGCGCGGCACGCCTGTTTCGTAGGCACGATGAAAATATGTTCGAGGCCCTCAAGCAAGTATGGGGTGACGACGAGCGTTTCATGGTCGCCACCAAGGAAACCAGCGAGCGCATGAACGAACTGCTGGCAGCCGATATACAAACCATGCTGCAAGAGCCCGAAAACGATCAGGCCTGACGGTTCTCTTCACTCAGGGCCTTTTCGATTCACGCCTTGCGCGCGCTGAAAAGCATGATAATGCCCAAGCCCATGACCAGCAAGCCGCCCAAAGCGCCAACTGCCCGGCCACGCGCCGGCGAACGGGCAAACCAGGCCCGCGCCCGGGCGGCTGTCAGTGCCCAGACTGTGTCGGAACAAAATCCAACCATAACCGGTATTGTGGCCAGCATCAGCATCTGCAATG
The DNA here is from genome assembly GCF_021266465.1 of Paralcaligenes sp. KSB-10. NCBI lineage: Bacteria > Pseudomonadati > Pseudomonadota > Betaproteobacteria > Burkholderiales > Alcaligenaceae > Paralcaligenes > Paralcaligenes sp. KSB-10. The sequence continues at coordinate 613,900 of NZ_CP089848.1, forward strand.
TCGAGTGGCCGATTTCGCGGTGCACGAATTGAGGCAGAATCACCGCGAAAACGATAACCGCCTTGGGGTTCGTCAGGCCCACCCAAAAGCCCTGCCGCATGGAAACCAGGGCGCTTTGCGAATGTTTCTGACTCATCAGCGATGGATTGATGGCTTTGCGATTCCTGATGGCCTGCACACCCAGATAAATCAGGACCAATGCCCCCAGAATCTTGATCGCGACAAACAACAGATACGACTCTTGCAAAATAACACCGATTCCACAAGACACCAGAATGGCCACGCCATACGTTCCTAGGGAATTGCCCGCCACTGTTGCAAGTGCATTGCGCCGGCCATGGCTCAGCGCACGCCCCACAATGAACATGACACTGGGCCCCGGAACCACAATCAGGACAATACACGCCAAAGCAATCGAAAACACTTGATCGAAATCGACCATGAAATGACTCCCGGTCTACAAGAATCGCGTAGCGTATTTTGCCTGATATTGTTATTTCATGCCGGCTTGAGCCGATAGAATGGGCGATGCGAACGGATGATCCGGGAGCCGATCAGGGTTTCCTGTGAACGATGCGCCGCCGTTGGCGGGAGGCGCCGCAAGCAGTTGAGGCGCACGCCAATTGCCATTGCCGCGAGTCCATAGCCAGTATGTTTGCCTGACCTGATTGCTGCGGCCCAGCACATACAATGTGCCGTTGATCGTACGCAGCGCCGGAGACGACTCCACATGCGTTCCCAGCACAACGGCACGAGCCCCTCCTTCGAACAGCCAAAGCCGTCCGCCGTCGTGTCCCAGGGCGGCAATGGCCACCTTGCCTTTTTCGTTCAGTCCTATGGCCGGTTGTCCGATATAGGAAAAACCCAGATCCCGGGGCGCGTCCCAGCCCTCGCCAGGAGCGCCACGCTGCGATTGAATCAACTGCAGCATATGGCCTGTTATCCGGTCCCTGACATAAAGCTCGATCAGGCCCCTGACATCACGCTGCGCCGCCAGGCCCCCAGACGTAGAGACATCGCCCAAGCGGTGCCAGTCTGTCCAACTGTCGACTCCGGGCAGCCGTTGAGAGCTCACCCAAAGGCCGCCGTTGCGATCCGAGGCGAAAACCGCCGGGTTGCCATTGGCATCAAGCGCCGCGGCAGCATTCGGCAGAGCGTCTGCAAGCCTGGGCAGGCTGGTCCAATGCCACGACTCGCCCCGTTCCGAATCCACCTCAACCGCGTAGTGGTATATCCCGTCGTTGCCCATCGCCAGCGCCGCTGGCTGCCCCTGTGCGCTGCGGGACATAAGAGGCAAATCGACTGTACGTATAGCTACCAATTCACGCCAGCCACGCCAATGCCGATCCGGATTCCGGACATTGGCCCATAAACGGCCCGTTGCGTCGCGAGCGAGTATGCCAGTACGACCATCGATCAAATTGTAGGCAGCCACGCGCCCGGGAATGCGGCCTCCGAGCGACAGCCAGGATTGATCATGGCTGCCATGAACATTCGCGGCGGAATTGGCTTCGCCGACGGCAAACAGCAGATAGCCGCCGTTTGAGTCCGCGGCAATAGCCGGCGCCAGGGTATGGCGTATAACGTAATAGGTGCGGCTTACCCAGGACGCCGCCGTACCGGCCGGTTCCTTGCAACTGGCAGGATCTTTCGGACAATAGCGGTAATCTTCCCAGGCATAGTGCTTGAATGCGACGGTTTTTGCGGAAGTTTCGGCTGCAGTCAGGTTCGAAGCGCGTTCCTGCGTGGGGTAGTCGACATAGGCCACCTCCGCATAATTGCCTGGCTCCTGCCTGATTGCGTCGCGCACCAGGCGCGCGCTGGCTATGTGATCCGGGTGATCGTTACCGATGCAGCGCCAACACAGCTTGTTGTACGGAATGTTGATGGTATCGTCCATGTGACGAATGACCGTAGGCTGGTAATCCTTGATAATGGCCGCCAGGGTGGCAACCAGCTGCGCACGGTCGTACGTTTCCGGATAGGGTCCCAACGACTCCACAGTCGCTCCGGGAACCGATTCGGCCCGACTGAGTGGCGTCAAGCTACCCCACCCCTTTCCCAGCCACGGATCCTTCAAGCGCATGTGTATCAGGGATACGCGTTTATCGCCCATCAGGAAAAAACGGGCCAGATGCCGTCCATCGAAGTCGCCGACGTCTTCCAGCCAACTGTTGGTCGTTTGCGCAATATACGAGTAAGCAGCCCGGACGCCTCGGGCGCGGCCAAGCATGTAACCCATGCCTTCGCCCCGCTCGGCGGCAGTCAGGTAGACTGTCTGCACACAACCGCCCGCGCCGATCGTTGCGTGGATATCGGGGTTCATGAAGAGCAGATCATCGTCCTGGTGGGCGACAAAAACCAGGTCTTTCATGCCATGGCATTCAGCCAGCCCAGGGGCGGCCCATGCCGGCGCAATGCAGCCTGCCCAAACGAGCACGCTCAACGCAGCAAGCCATCGTATGGCGCTCACAACGGTCCTTTCATTCAAGCCTATGAAAACGTTACTCTATTAAGTGTCGGGGAAAGCCGGCAACGGCATGCCAGGGACCACGGAACGCACCATTGCAGTGCAAGTGGTGCTCGTCAACGTCGAGAAAATGCGATTCTATTCCTATCCGTGCAAATTCAGTATCAAAACCCTCTGGGATTTCGGCAAACTGTTGTTTCCATGGGAAATATTCCGACCTCGGACGACAGGTTTTGAGTCACATCGAGCCGAGGCGAAACCACGCAGACGCATCAGCCCGCAAATTCAGTGATAGGTACGCGCCAGGGCACGCTCGATCGGTGCCGATGAAATGGTCGTGACCCCGGTAAACGGCTCATCGTAAGCCGCAATCAAAAAGATGGTTACCCCGAAGCCCAACGAAAACAGAGTCATGGAAATGGCCAGCGACCGCCGAAAGCCCAGGTGGAGTTCGGCCATGACACACGCCGATACGAACAACATGACGAAAACCGCGACCCACTTCGGCATTCGGACGCTGGACTGTGCAATAGCCAGCCGGGTGCCGCGGGCCGCTTCAATGCGCAGTATGTATCGGCGCAACTCTTTGCCGCCGATGCTGCGCACTGAATTGGGCACCCCGGTCTGGAGCTCCACCGCCTTGAGCGCCAGGTTCTCAAGGTAATCTTCCGCCTCTTGGCTGGCTCCGCCGTGCCGTCCCATCATGGGCCACTCGGTATGAATCACCGCACGCCCATAATTCCGGATCAGGGCCGTGACAGGCTGTCCATCGGTCGCTGACAGATACTTCGCCACCCGCAGACTATCTGCGATCGCAGTGGCTTCCTGTTCGACAGCCACCCGCCCTTTTTCATCTGCCTGCCAGACATCATTGGCCACAAAGGCAAGTACCATCCCGGTGGGCAGGAGGATCCCGGAAAGCATGGTGTTGATCAGAGTGGTGCCTTTTTTATTGGGGAAAAACCTGCCCACGAACTTCATGACCAGCGTGGCAACGACCGTCAGCAGTCCCATGGCCAAGATGCAAATCACAAAAAGTATATAGTCCGGCAATTCAAGCAAATAATCGTATGGGTTCATTGGCGCTTCCTGATTTTTGCCGATTTAATCACACTCGGCGCTCGGCGCACATTGTGAAATACCCGGTCACAAACCCATCGACCGTCGCAAGGTCTACGGCTGCGCCAGAGCAATCACACCTGCGATAATCGCCAGGCAACCCGCCAGGCGGGCCGCGCTTACTTTCTCCTTGAGTATGAAAAAGCTGGCCACAGTGCCTATCATCAAGGACATTTCACGCAAAGGCGCAATCATGCTGACCTGTGCGCCCTGCTGCAAAGCATACAGCACCAGGATATAGCCCAACGGCGACAGCAGCCCTACTGCCACCGCCAGGCGCCACTTTCCCTGCATTTGTTGAATCACGGCCTGGCGCCGTACCCATGCCGTTGGGGCCATGATCAGGGTAATCGTCAAGCCGCAAAACCAGTCAAGCACTACCGGTGCTATATACAGCCACTTGACACTGTAGGCGTCAGCGACGGTATAGCAGGCAATCAGCAAGCCCACCAGCAAGCCCCACCGCACACCCGTCCATGCGCGAGCCTGCGAAAAAATACGCCAATTGCCTTGTGTCGCAATCAGCAAAACGCCAGCCACGACACACAGCATGCCGCCGATCTTGGAAAAAGAAGGGTCTTCACCCAGCCATAGGTAAGCGCCCGCGCTAGCCAGCACAGGCCCGGTACCGCGTCCTATGGGATATACGACAGAGAGATCGGCGACTTGATAGCCGCGCTGCAAGGACAGGCCATAGGCAAGATGTATGACACTGGAGAGCAATATAAACCCCACCACAGTGCCGCTCCACGCCATGCCATTGACCACCAGAACATAAATCACCCAAGGCGCAAGCAGTACAGTCGACGAAAATCGGTACGCCAGCACAAAGGCCGCTCCGGCAGAAGCAGCCCGTTTCGCAATCAGGTTCCATGAGGCATGAAAGACAGCGGCCAGAAAAACCAGCGCAAAGATCTGGGAAGTCATCCGGGAGCGCGGGACCCGTACTTAAAGTATGTCGTTGACCACGTCAGCAGGCCGGCATAGCCGCGTTCCCTTGACAGTAACCACAAACGGCCGGTTCATGAGTATGGGATGAGCCATCACGGCATCAATAAGCTGCTCGTCGCTCAATGCAGGATTATCGAGCTGCAGATCCTGGTAGACCGTTTCTTTGCTGCGCATGGCTTCACGCACGGAAAGCCCCGCATTTTTAATAAGCGCCACGAGTTCGGCACGACTTGGAGGATGATTGAGGTATTCGATTATTTCAGGCTGTTCGCCATGCTCTTGAAGCATTTGCAGCACAGTGCGCGAGGTTCCGCAGCGCGGATTATGATAGATTTTTGTCATGGCATCGAATGTGGTGTTTCAGGAGGGAAAGCCAAGCATGATAGTAAACGATTCGGGGCCGTGCTCATGCGCGCCTCCGGGAGGCAGACGTGGATGCCAGGCCACATGTGCCGGAAAAGCATGAAGGGCTGGCGTGATTCAGCGTAGAATACGGGTTTTCCCTAGGTTGCTGAGACAGAATCGCCAACCTCCATCAAGAGCCCTTTTCCTGTTTTATGTCCCTGCCTCTTATCGCCCTGGCTGCCGCAGCGTTCGGTATCGGAACCAGTGAATTTGTAATCATGGGCCTGCTGCCCAATGTAGCCGCCGATCTGGGCGTTTCCATCGGCATTGCCGGCTTGTTGATAACGGCATATGCCCTGGGTGTCGTTGTCGGCGCGCCAATTGTTGCCGTAGCCACCTCAAAGTGGCCGCGTAAAGCCACCCTGATAGGTTTGGCCAGCACCTTTGTGCTGGGAAACTTATGCTGCGCCTTGTCGCCCTCTTATCACTGGCTGATGACGGCGCGCGTCCTGACGGCGTTCTGTCATGGGGCCTTTTTCGGAATCGGCGCCGTCGTTGCTGCCGACCTGGTGCCCCGAGCACAGCGCTCGCAAGCCATTGCACTGATGTTCACCGGCCTGACCCTGGCCAATGTGCTGGGCGTGCCGCTGGGAACCTGGCTCGGCCAAATGGCCGGATGGCGTTCTGCCTTCTGGGCTGTCTCGGGAATTGGCCTATGCGCCGTGCTGGCTTTAGGATGCTGGCTACCCGGCAGGCTGCCTATGCAGCAAACCAATATTGTGAGCGAATTCAGAGTATTGAAGAACCTGAAAGTGCTTTGGCCCTTGCTGGCCAGCGTGCTTGCTTCGGCCGCGCTTTTTTGCGTGTTCACCTACATTGCTCCCCTGCTGCAAGAGGTCAGTGGAATTTCCGAGCGCGGCGTCACCGGAGTGCTGTTGTTATATGGGGTGGCGCTTACGGTCGGCAGCACTCTGGGCGGCAGATTGGGAGGCCGCCATCTGGAAGCCGGCCTGCGCTGGATTTTCGCAAGCCTGGCGCTGATTTTTATTATTCTGACATTGGTACTGCCTTATTGGATACCGGCCCTGCCTGTCCTGTTTGTCTGGGGAGTGCTGGGGTTTTCGCTGGTCCCCATGTTGCAAACTCTGGTGGTCGACCAGGCGGCCGAAGCGCCCAATCTGGCTTCAACCCTGAATCAGGGTGCATTCAATCTTGGAAATGCCGCCGGCGCCTGGCTGGGCAGCCTCGCCATACGCCATCATATGGCTATCGGACACTTGCCCTTGCTGTCGGCGCTGATTTCCGCCAGCGCGCTGGTGCTGGTAATTTGGGGTACGGCGCGCCACGGCCGCTTGCCCGCTCCGCTGACCGCCGGCGCCTGATCGGCAAGTTTGCGGCGCATGCCCGCTCCCTGTTAAAGTGTAAGCCAGTCAACCACTGGTTCGTTCGACGTTCACTTATGACATCGATTCATGTGTTTTCGGCACCTTCCCTGACGGGCGAAATCATCGATTTCTCCCGCTTCCGGAATCAAGTTGTACTGGCCGTGAACGTGGCATCGGAATGCGGCTTTACGCCTCAATACGAAGGGCTTGAAGCCTTGTACCGCGATTACAAGGACCGCGGTTTTGTGGTGCTGGGATTTCCCTGCAACCAGTTCGGCCATCAAGAACCGGGCAATGCCGACCAGATTCAATCCTTTTGCTCGAGCACCTATGGGGTAAGCTTTCCCCTATTTCAAAAAATTGACGTCAACGGCCCTCAAGCCCATCCCTTTTTCATCTGGCTCAAAAACGAGAAAGCGGGAGTCCTGGGAACCCGCGGCATCAAATGGAATTTCACCAAGTTTCTGCTCGGCCGCGACGGGCAAGTACTGCGGCGCTTCGGCTCAAGCACTACGCCGCAAGAGTTGCGGCCCTCCGTCGAACAGGCGCTGGCCGCACCGGATGTGCATTACACATAAGTGCACCGGGACAGCCCGATTGACACAGCACCCAATTAAAGGATGAACATGATTGATCTTTTCTGCCGGACAAGCCCCAACGACCACAAAATGGGCAACATCGCCCTCGTCAATCCTGCACCCGCCGCGGCTTTTGATGAGCCGGCACGTAAAGTGCCGCTTGGCCAGGACACTCAAACCGTTAAACAATGAAACTCGTCACACGCACCATGCGGCTGGGCCCGGCCTTTGCCGTTCTTACTCTGCTGGCCGCTTGCGCCAGCGGGCCAAGCGGCAATATCTCGCTGATACCCGCCGATCAGATCGCCGCCCAGACCAGCAAGGACGGGCTTTTTACGCAGCCCATCAAATGGGAGCACACAAAGCCTGGGTGCAAAGGAGAATGCCCAACGCTCAAACTGGATTCCCTGGTATTCCCGGGGGTTCCCAAGCTGACCGAACTTGTCGACCATGCCCTGGCGGTAATGACCGGGGTCAGCACCACCCGCATTCATCCTTACGATACCGTTGCCGGCTATCAGGATTATTTCTGGAAAACGGCGGCCCCACGCGATTCGACGCTGTTGGCGGCCAAGGCCAGGTATCGAAACAAATACCTGACGGTCATAGAATTGAATACATGGCAGTATCTCACCGGCGCGGCGCATGGAATCTCAGCCACGCAATTTCTGAACTGGGATAACAGCAGGCATCTGGTACTGGGGCTGGATGAAATTCTGCAAGCCGGCCAGCAGGCTGCCTATGTTTCGGCCTTGAAAGAAGCGCACAGCCGGTGGCTGGCTGACAATCCCGATGCCCGGCGCGATCCCGCTACCTACGCGCGGATCTGGCCATTTCAGCCGAGCGAGAATTTTGCCTTTACCGACCAGGGCCTGGTCGTGAAATACGATTCATACCAAATCGCTCCATATTCCGCAGGACAGCCGGAACTGCTGATACCGTACGCGGCCCTGCAAGGCATTTTGAAGCCGGAATATATGCCTGCCCAGAACTAAATGCAGGCCGAGCCCGTGCAAGGCACGGGAAATTTTGCTTCATGGTGTCGATGCGCCGGTCAGAAGTGCATCGACACCGTCCGCTTTTCACCCACTTGCCTTCGATCAATGTGACGCGTTGGGATCGATATCGGCCGGATTGAAATACCGCGACGACGAATTGTCCGCTGGCTTGCCCGTCGCCGCTCCATTTGAAGCAGCCGGTACGGCGGCGCCGGGTTGAGCGGTTTCCGCTTCTGGCATGCCTCCCGCGGCAGGAACCGTTGCATTCGTGCCGGCGCCGGATGCTTCTGAAGCCGCTTCCTGCGCCTGATTTTTGGCGTGCTGGATGGCCCGCTGATCTTGTGTCTTTTTGATCAGGGCGGCAAGCTGCTTGGCCAGGTCATCGTGTTTTCTCAAATGAGCCCAATCCGCCGCATCATGGTGGTCGAGGTTTTGGGTAGTGACCTCGGCTCCCGCATCAAGCAAAGCCTGCACTACCGGCTGGCTGCCCGAGAAGGCGGCCATCATCAGGGCGGTGGTGCCGTCGGGAGCGGGCGCGTCGACAATGGCTTTGTGCGCGATCAGCATCTTGACGGTGTCCAGGTGCCCCTTGGAGGCGGCGTACTGCAAAGGGGTCCAGCCCAGGCGATTCACTTTCGCGCCACGATTGATCAACGCTTCAGCCCTTTTTGTCTGCCCCGCTATGGCCAGATACATCAGCGGGGTTTCATTATTGGAGTTGACCGCGTCGATTGCCGTTTTTCTATCGCCAGCCAATATATCGTACACATGCCAGGCGCCGTCGCGAATTGCCTGCATGATCGCCGGCTGTCCTTGGGTGTTGGCCTCATTGGGATCGGCTCCCTGAGCCAGCAGGGTTTGAACATCGGCCGCACGGTCATTGCTGATGTCGTTCCACCAGACAGCAGGGTTCGCGGCGTAAGCAGCCACGCAGAAGACCAGGCAAGCCAGGGCCAGGCCTGAGCCTACGATTTGCTTTGATTGGAAAGTAATTTTTTGTTTCATATCAGCTTATTACGAATAATATATGATGTAATTCATCTAATAATTTATTTTAAATAAATTACTTTAAATTAATTTTTTATCTTATTGAAAAGATTAAAAAAATTAGAAGTTGAATGTTCTGCAATAGCTGAAACCGGGATGCCCCGCAAATCAGCTATTTTTTCAGCGACATGAACCACCTTGGACGGGTCGTTGAGCTTGCCGCGATGGGGAACCGGTGCAAGATACGGCGAATCGGTTTCAATCAGCAAACGATCCAAAGGCAATTTCCTGGCCAAATCGTGCAGGTCGCCCGCATTTTTGAATGTCACGATGCCCGACAGGGAAATATAAAAATTCATGTCCATGGCGGCCTGGGCCACCTCCCAGGACTCGGTAAAACAGTGCATTACACCGCCATATTCGTCCGCACCCTCTTCCTTCATGATACGCAAAGTATCGGCGCTTGCCGATCGGGTATGAATGATCAAGGGCAGACCGCTTTGCCTGCTGGCCCGGATATGTGTCCTGAAACGATCGCGTTGCCATTCCAGGGGCTCGGTCAGGCGAAAATAATCCAGCCCGGTTTCACCGATCGCCACCACTTTGGGCGCTTGAGCCAGGCGCACCAGTTCATCGACCGTGGGTTCGGGCGTGTCTTCATAGTCGGGATGCACCCCGACCGAAGCATACAAATACGGGTATGGCGCCACCAAATCCATGATCCCAGGCCAATCAGAAAGATTCACGCTGACCACCAATGCGTGGCTGACGCGATTATGCGCCATGCGGCCTAATATATCGGGCAGATTTTTGGCGAGATCGGGAAAATTCAGATGACAATGAGAATCAACGTACATGGCAGGTTTCGGTAATAAATCTTTGCATTGCTGCGGCTTGCCGCCAGCGTGGCGGCACCACGGGCATTTTACTGAATGATGAAGAAATGACCCCGGCCGGCGCCAGCTACGAAACCGGACGACAAGCCAGCGCAACGCGTTGCAGCATACTGTGGACCAGCAATTTGGCGTTCAAGGGATGGCTGGCCACCGCGCGCTGCTGAACCAGCCATTTGCCAGTATCGCTCAGATTCGCTATGGACGCGCGCTCAGCGGTAATTTGTATCTTTTTCTGGAGCCCCGGAAAATAACGAACCGGCACGCCCGATGCGGCCAGCGACAAATCCAGGAACAGGCGCTGCAACGCATCAATCCATACGCCGGGCGGCTCTTTTTCGAGCATGTCTGCAAAACGCCCTATGTCAGGCACCTGGGCCTGGGCAAGAGAGCCCAGCAGTTCCGCCAGCCATTCGGGACAGGCGGCCGATCCGCTGCGCGCCAGCTTCAGGGCCGACAAAGGAGCGCCTCCGGCCGCGGCCAGCCATGAATCCGGACTGGCAAGGCCCTGCGCCAGCAGCCACTCCTGGCTATCGGCCGCGGAAGGAATGGCCAAGGGCAGACGCCGGCACCGGGACACAAGCGTAGGCAGCAAGCGGTCCGGTGCATCGGCCACCAGCAAAAATACCGTATGGTCGGGGGGTTCTTCCAGTACCTTCAACAAGGCGTTTGCCGAGATGCCGTTGAGCGCCTGGGCTGGATACACTACCGCGACACGCCATCCGCCGCGATGCGTGGCGGTATTGAACCAGTGGTTCAGCGCCCGCAATTGATCGACCCGTATTTCTTTGGACGGCGCTTTCTTGGCTGACGCTGTGCCGGTATCTTCTTCGTCGACAGCTTCCGCGCCTTCTTCGAGTGCAACGGCGTCGGGCCGGATACGACGCAAATCGGGATGATTGCCGCTGGCCAGCCACTGGCACGCAGCGCAATGCCCGCACGCCAGGCCCTGAACCGGTGCTTCGCACAGCAGGCTTGCCGCCGCAGCCAGAGCAAATTGCTGCTTGCCGATTCCCGCCAGGCCATGCAGAAGCCAGGCGTGCGCGAAACGCTCGCGCTGGCTCAGCCATGATTGGGCCACTTTTTCCTGCCAGGGCAAAAATCGCGGGATTTCGCTCATGGCCTCAAACCCCCTGCTCCGGCTCGCAAGAGGCCTGATGTATTTGGATCAGAGCTTCGAGCTGCTGCGACAGGTCGTGCCGGACGACATCGATGGGGCGGGTCGAATCGACCACCCGAAAGCGTTCCGGGTACTGTCTTGCACGCTCGTGGTAGGCGTGTCGGGTACGTTCAAAAAAGGCGGCGCCTTCCTGTTCGAATCGATCCAGTTCGCGCGTATGCGCCAGGCGTTCGCGGGCAACCGCCAAAGGAACGTCGAACAGCCAGGTGCGGTCCGGCTGCAAATCAGGATGCACCCACTGTTCGAGCGACTCGATCATGGCCCCTCCAAGCTCGCGTCCGCCACCCTGGTAGGCATAACTGGCATCGGTAAATCGATCGCATACCACCCATTGCCCGCCTGCCAGTGCGGGTTTGATGACAGTTTGCAGATGCTCGCAGCGAGCTGCGAACATCAGCAAGGTCTCCGTCTTGAGGTGCATGGCCTGGCCCAGTACCATTTGCCGCAATTGCTCGCCCAGTTCGGTTCCGCCGGGTTCACGGGTCGAAATGACCGGCAAGCCGCGGCGCCTGAGTTCCTCGGCCAGCCATTGCACGTGGGTGCTTTTGCCTGCGCCATCAAGGCCTTCGAGAGTAATAAAACAACCGCGCTGAATCTGCATCAGTGATTGGTTCCCAGAATGTACTTGGACACAGCGCGATTATGCGCCGACAAATCCTCGGAAAATTCGCTGGTGCCGTCGCCGCGCGAGACAAAATACAAGAATTTATTAGCCTCGGGGTGGACTGCCGCCAATAGCGACGCCCGCCCCGGGCTTGCTATGGGCGTGGGGGGCAAGCCTGTACGCGTATACGTATTCCAGGGCGTATCGGCCGTCAGGTCGCTTTTGCGAATTTTCCCCTGGTAAGACGTCCCCATGCCATAAATAACGGCAGGATCGGTCTGCAAAGGCATATTGAGCCGCAGGCGGTTGACGAACACTCCTGCAATACGGTTGCGATCGGCGCCATGACCGGTTTCTTTTTCGATGATCGACGCCAGTATCAAGGCCTCGTAAGGCGTCTTTATCGGTAAGCCGGCGTCACGCTCGTCCCATATGGACGCGAGTTGCTGCTGGCCCGCATGATAGGCGCGGCGCAAAATATCAAAATCGCTGGAATCAGGCACAAAAACATACGTGTCGGGGTAAAACAGGCCTTCGGGGCTGCTTTCGCTTGCGCCCAGGCGTTTCAAGATCTCGGCATCCGAAACGCCATCCAGCGTCTGCTTGATTTGGGGGTTGTCATGCAGCGCCTGACGTATACGCCGGTAGGTCCAGCCCTCTACCAGCGTGATGTGGGTTTGAGTCATTTCGCCGTTCGCCATGCGGTCCAGCAAAGTCCAGGGAGTATCGCCCTGCATGGCTTCATAGGCCCCCGCTTTGATCAATTTGTCCTGGCCGCTTAAACGGGCCAGCGCCACAAAAGCATTTTCATTGATGTTTATTCCGGATTTCAACATGGATTTGGCAACCGCCCTGGGGCGGCTGCCAACCTCGACCAGATAATCGATGCGATCGGCCTTGAGGGTGACCGGGCTGTTGGCCCAGAACCACGCCGCCGCTGCAGCCGCCGCGGCAAACAGCAGGCACAGCACGAGCAGGTACACGAGAAGCGAGCGAAATTTTTTCATTATTCGGAGTGTAGCCGAGTCGCTGCGGGAGCCTGGTAAGTGCATGCTTCATCGCTTGGCGACCCGCCATTAAGCCCTAAACATTTGAATGTTATCCGAGCGGCGTTTCAATAAGCCCGCTATGATAATCGCTACGCTAATTTGTGTCTCTTGTTGCGAGTACTGTTGCACCCATGAAAGATTCTTTACTTTTCGCCACAGCTTTGGATGATCTGGCCCTCATCGAAATCGCCGGAGCCGATGCGCTCAGTTTTCTCCACAGCCAACTTACACAGGATGTGGCCAACCTTCCCGAAAATACAGCCCGCCTGGCCGGTTATTGCACGCCCAAAGGGCGTTTGTTGGGCACACTGGTGCTTTGGCATGCCGGCACGGCGGAAAGTCCCATCGTGCATGCCCTGGTCAAGGCAGATATTGCCGACGCACTCATTAAACGCCTGTCCATGTATGTGTTACGCGCCAAAGCCAAGCTGCGCCGGACAACGCTGAGAGCCTGTGGGATAGCCATATCCCGCGGTGTCGCGGCCGTTTCATCGAATACCGATGAAGCGGCGGCCAGCCGGCCCCAGGCGTTTGCAAGTGATCTGGATAGCCTGCCCGCCCATCCCGCCGCCTGGTCGGTGGTGCATGCGGCAACAGGAGCATGGATAGCGGCTCCCTGCGCCGATTCGGGTATTGACCGCTGGTGGTACGTCGCACACGACACTTCTTCAGGCTTGCCGGCGGCAGGCGCCGCAACTCAACAGGCAGCCGATGGCAGTGCAATGGGGCTGGAGGAATCCGCCCAAGGGCCGGGCAATGCCTTCTGGCAGGCGGGCGATATCGCTGCGGGCCTGCCCTGGGTAGTGGCGGCCACACAGGATGTATTTATCCCACAAACACTGAATCTTGATCTTATAGATGGGGTCAGCTTCAGCAAAGGCTGCTATCCAGGCCAGGAAGTGGTTGCCCGTAGCCACTATCGCGGCACGGTCAAGCGTCGCATGGCATACGGACTGGCGTCGACTCCCTCCACTACAGCAGCGTCCGGACTGCCTGGTTTGGATATCTACGACTCTCTTCACCCTGACAATCCATGTGGCAGGGTAATCAATGCAGCCGGCGACGATAACGCGGCGGCGAACGGCAAAATGCATTTACTGCTTGAAATCCAGCTTTCCGACCTGGGCTCGGCGGCATTCAGGCTAGGCCAGGCCGATGGCCCAGCCATCGAGCTGCAAGCTCTGCCCTATGAAATCAAGGCCGGCGACTAGAGTATTCTTGGTTCAAGTGTTTAGGACACTGGACGCGTTTCAGTCGATTTTTTTGAGCCGTTTTTAGATTTGATCTGTGAATTTGAGCTGCTTGTACAGGCTTGAATGATGAGGTTGGACGGTGCGTTGCTGTGTGGGCGGCGGTTAATTCTATAAAGACGCCGCAGGGTGGGCGGTGCTGTGCAGTCCGGCACGTCCAGCGGTCGGCTAGCTGCGCTATCCGACTGCCCGGGTCTGCCTCGTCCAGGCGGGCGTCGGGCCAACTCGCGTCGCCCCGCGTTGCGGGTCGCCACTCAAACAGGGCCCGCCGAAAGCCCCCGCCTTCCCTTCGTCAGCACCCGGCGCTGGACTACCGCCGGACTGCACAGCACCGCCCACCCTGCGGCTTGCGTTGAGGTAATGCATAGAGAGATGCGTTGAAGCGTCGGGCGCTTAGTAAATCCAAAGTTTGGCACATCGTGGTGTGGTGGCCACGCGATAGAGGCTTGAGTGCGGGCACTAGTGCCCGCCCTGTTCCTTTATTTCTTGAACAGATTCAATATGCTGGAAAAGTCCAGCTTGCCGTTGCCCTGTGCGCTATGCAGGGAATACAGATTGCGCGCCAGTTCGCCCAAAGGCACCGATGCGCGGGCATGCAGCGCCGATTCGGCGGCCAGCCCCAAATCCTTCAGCATCAAATCGACGCCGAAGCCGCCCGCATAGCCTTTGGAAGCGGGCGCATTTTCCATAACCCCGGGCCAGGGGTTATACAGTTCGGTAGCCCAGTTGCGGCCCGAACTTTTCGCGATGATGTCGGACAGCACCTTGGGATCGAGACCGCTGGCCACACCCAAAGCCAGGGCTTCGGAAGTACCGGCCATCAGGATGCCCAACAGCATGTTGTTGCAGATCTTGGCCACCTGCCCCGCTCCGGCCGCGCCGGCATGGAAAATATTCTTGCCCATTTTCTCCAGATAAGGATTGGCCGCCGCCAGCGCATCCGCATCGCCGCCCACAATAAAAGTCAGCGTACCGGCCACCGCACCTCCGGTACCGCCGGAAACCGGAGCATCGATCATGCGTATGCCACGTGTCTTGGCCGCATCGGCGACCTTGCGTGCCGACTCGGCGGATATCGTGCTGCACTCGATCACCAGCGTGGACGTATCGATATGGGCAAGCAAATCGGTATCGCCCAGATACAAGCCCTCGACGTGCTGGCTGGCAGGGAGCATGGAAATAACCACCTCGGCTTTCTTGACCGCTTCTTTGGCCGTTCCCGCGGCATGGGCTCCGGCATCGGTCAGGGTTTTTATGGCGGCGGGCACCAGGTCGAACACGACCAGATCGTGCCCGGCCTTGACCAGATTCAGGGCCATCGGCCCACCCATATGGCCCAATCCGATAAATGCAATGCGACTCATTTTGTCTCCTTTGTTATGACGTGTATTCAATTTATCTGTTGCTGAAGTACCGAATGATAATCCTCGCGCCCGTCAGGTTCCCAGGTCCGCCAGGGGATGGGCTTGCGAATCCGGCCAGGGTGAAGCAAAGAATCGCTGTACCCATTCATCAGTGGCCTGGTCCAGGCTGGCCGGATTCCATTTGGGCTGTTTGTCTTTATCGATGAGCAAGGCGCGTATGCCTTCCTGGAAGTCGCCTTCGACTCCGCAATGCAGCGACACGATATATTCCTGCCGGAACACGTCGGCCAGGGACATCAGGCGCACCCGGCTCAACAATGCAAAGCAAAGGCGAGCCGATCCCGGGGCGCCGGCCTTGAATGTGCCGGCGGCGCGTTTAAGCCAGGCATCGTCGTTGCCGGCCAGGCTCGCTATATTGGCGCAGACCGCAGCGAAGTCCGGTCCGTCGCATAACGCGTTGACTTGCGCATAATATTTTTGCAGCGGCCCTGCCGGCAACTCTGCCTGGAAGGATTGCAGAACATGGCCCAATTGCACGTCGTTGTCGGCGCGGAATTCGTTCCATGGCCGCGCCTGGATTTGCGCCATGAGCTCGGGCCACTTGGCCGATTCCAGCGTGTAGTCGGCCAGGCCCAGCATGCGTAAATCGCTTGCGCCCAACTGCGCTCCGGTCAGGGCCAGGAATACTCCAATGCCGCGCGGCAAGCGGCCAAGCATCCATGTGCCGCCCACGTCGGGGAAAAGCCCAATGGTGATTTCCGGCATGGCAAAACGCGTGGTGTCGCTGACCACTCTATGGCTTGCGCCCATCATCAGGCCTACGCCGCCGCCCATGACGATGCCGCTGCCCCAACACAATACGGGCTTGGGATAGGTGTGGATTTGATAATCCAGGCGATACTCGACATCGAAAAACTGGCGCGCATAGGCGTTGTTCCAGGCCTGGCCGCTTTGATTGTCCTGCATGGCCCGGTACAGGCCATGCAAATCGCCGCCGGCGCAAAAAGCCTTGTCGCCCGCCCCTTTCAAGATCACGAATGCAATCGAAGCATCGCGCTCCCACTGATTTAGCTGTTCGGCCAGCAAGCGGCACATTTCCAATGACAGACCGTTCAGGGTTTGCGGGCTGTTCAGCGTGGCGACTCCGACGCGTTTGTGATTGGCGGTAGATAAAACCTCGAATTGCACCGGGGAATTCATCGGATGTCCGCTCCTTTTTCAAGTACTTGCCGGGCCACGATAACACGCATGATTTCGTTGGTGCCCTCAAGGATTTGATGTACACGGCTGTCGCGCACCAGACGCTCCAGCGGGTAATCTTTCAGATAACCATAGCCGCCATGAATTTGCTGGGCATCCAGGCAAACCTGGAACCCCAGGTCGGTTGCCAGCCGTTTGGCCATGGCGCAGTAGGTAGCGGCCTGGGGATCCTGCTTGTCGAGCTTGGCGGCGGCCAGGCGCACCATTTGACGGGAAGCGACGATGTGGGTCAGCATATCGGCCAATTTGAACTGCAGGGCCTGGAAGCTGGCCAGAGGCTGATCGAACTGACGGCGCTCTCCCATGTACCGGCGCGCGGCGTCGTAGGCGCCCTGGGCCGCACCGACCGAGCAGGTGGCGATATTGATGCGGCCGCCATCCAGCCCTTTCATGGCAAAGGTAAATCCCTGCCCCTCGCTGCCCAGCAGGTTCTCGGCCGGGACTTCGACATTCTCAAAAGTGATGGAACGCGTCGATTGGCTATTCCAGCCCATTTTCTCTTCTTTGCGCCCGTAGGTAATACCCGGCAAATCCGCCGGGACGACAAAAGCCGAAATTCCTCTGGCGCCCGGCCCGCCCGTACGCGCCATCACCACCAGCACATCGGTGTCGCCGGCACCAGAAATAAAGGCCTTGGTGCCATTGAGTACGTAGCTTTGGCCGCGTTTTTCGGCGCGTGTGGCAAGCGCAGCGGCATCCGAGCCTGCACCCGGTTCAGTCAGGCAGTACGACGCCAGCTTTTCGCCTGACGCCAACAATGGCCCCCACGCATCGCGCACACTCGCGCTGGCCCATGACCCGATCATCCAGGTAGCCATATTGTGAATAGTGAGAAACGCGGTGGTCGACGGATCGTAGGCGGCCATTTCCTCGAAGACCAGTGTGGCATCCAGACGAGGCAAATCGAGTCCGCCTATGGATTCTGGAGCATAAATGGCGCAGAAACCCAAAGCGCCGGCCTGGGCAAAAGCCTCGCGCGGGAATATGCTCTCGGCATCCCACTTTGCGGCGTTGGGGGCCAGTTCACCGATCGCAAACTCTCGGGCGGCCTGAGCAAACGCCTGTTGCTCATCATTGAGGTGAAAATCCATGAATTGTCTCTCTTTTGAATGTCATCGCGAGCATAACAAAGGCTTGCGCAGGATGCACAACGAAAACAGACGAGGCTGTCTTTCAGTTTTTTAATATAGCACCGGCAATGCTGCAAGCCCGGTCGCTGCTCAGACAACGATAACGTCTTACGCGATTTCTTTTTGTCATATGAGCGACAATCCACACCTGGAAAGACGCGTGGTGCGCGCATCTACTCTTTTGTGTCCGCCGAATCCGGCGCCGTCAGGTGTTCCGTGCGCGCCTGAGCGGCAAGCTTGGCTTTACGCCGTTTTGGACGATTTTTCGATTTGGTCATGAATGCCTTGCGGTGCACCGCGCGCCGCCGTCGCGACTCCAGGGGATCGAAGGTGAGCGCGCGATAAATTTCCAGGCGGTCGCCGTCGGCCAGGCGACGTTCCGGAACGCAGATTTCCCCGTAAACGCCCATGGCCAGTACATCGGAGGAAAAATTGGGAAAGTGCCGGGCAAACCCGCTGAGCTCCAGCGCCTGCGCAGCCGTGGTTCCGGCGGGCAGGCGCAAATCTTCCTGCCAGATCCGGTGCGGCTCCGCATAAACGATCTGAATACTGATTTGGCCGGAATCGGCGGGAATTGGAGCTGTTTCAAGCCCTTCCATGCCGCTTTTTTCAGTCATAGCGGGATTGAGCCCGATTCGTGAACGAGTCGATGAAGCTGGTGGCGATTCTGTTGAACACTGGCCCCACTACCGCCTCGAGTGCCCGGCTGGAAAACGCATATTCCATGGTGTAGACCACTTTGCAGGCATCTTCGGCAAGCGCATTGAATTCCCACTTGCCCGTCAAGGCCGAAAAAGGCCCGTCGACCAGGTGAAATGTAATCAGGCGTGGATAGTCGTGGTCATTGCGCGTGCTGAAGGTTTGTTTGATGCCGGCGAAACTGATGATGATGGACGCCCGCATGCCGTGCTCGTCGTGCTCGTGCACGCTCGCTCCCCCGCACCAGGGCATGAATTCGGGGTATTTTTCAACATCGGCGACCAGATCGAACATCTGTGCGCAGCTATACGGGACCAGGACGGAGCGTTGTACGGTGTGCATCGAATGTGGTTAATGGATAGAATGTCTTGATTTTACCTTCTATAGCAGCATTGATTCATGACCATTGTCGACAACCGCAAAGCAACGCACGATTATTTTATCGAAGACCGCTTCGAAGCTGGCCTCGTGCTTGAAGGCTGGGAAGTCAAAGCCATAAGGGCGGGCCATGTGCAAATCAAGGAAAGCTACGTCATTGTGCGTAATGCCGAACTGTGGATTGTTGGCATGCATATCAGCCCGCTGGCCACCGCCTCGACTCACATCAACCCCGAATCGACGCGCACACGCAAGCTTTTGCTCAAGGCGGAAGAAATCAGCAAGCTCATAGGCAAGGTCGAACAACGCGGCTACACCCTGGTACCTCTGAACCTGCATTATAAAAACAGCCGGGTCAAGCTGGATTTCGGCCTGGGCCGCGGCAAGAAACTGCACGACAAGCGCGACACCGCCCGCGAAAAGGATTGGCAGCGCGAGAAAGAACAAATCATGAAGCACGATACGCGCCGACGCGACGATTAGAACGTGCGCAAGCGCGATATCTCGTAGAGATTCTATTGCAAGGCAATGACGCGGCTTTAGTGCATTTTTGGTTCGAGCGTTTACCGCGCTGAATGCGTTTCAGTCGATTTTTTTGAGCCGTTCGTTCAGGTTTGAGCTTATTGCTTTGTACTTTCTTTGGACGGTAGTTCTATAAAGACGCCGCAGGGTGGGCGGTGCGGTACAGTCCGGCACGTCCAGCGGTCGTGGTGCTGCGCACCCCGACTGCCCGGGTCTGCCTCGTCCAGGCGGGCGTCGGGCCAACTCACTGCGCCGCTGGCGCGGCTCCGTTCAAACAGGGCCCGCCGACAGCCCCCGCCTTCCCTTCGTCAGCCCCCGGCGCTGGACTACCGCCGGACTGCACCGCACCGCCCACCCTGCGGCTCGCGTTGAGGAAATGCATCGAGGTATATGTTGGGGAAGCCGCGTTGAGCCAATCACAGGCTACGTTGCAGCGGTGAGTGCTTTTAGTACATCCAGTCGTCAATCGAGGTAGATGTGGCCACGTGATGGAGGCATGAGTGCGGGCACGTAAATTCCGGGCATCTCGTGATGCAACTCCCAGCATGCCATTACGTGAGCCGTCTATTGGGGCTTGGGGTCAGGACCGGCGTAAGGCGTGCGCCGGATGCTACCGTAGGGAAGGCGGGGGATGTCGGCGGGCCCTGTTTGAACGCAGCCGCGCCAGCGGCGTAGTGAGTTGGCCCGACGCCCGCCTGGACGAGGTAGATCCGGATCAAGCACGCCGTGCCGGCCCTGACCCCAAGCCCCAATAGACGGCGTCTTTAAATACCAAACCGTAAATACCAATACCCATCCATCAAAGAATGCCGTAAACACTCGAACCAAAAATGCCCTGGATATCGCTATGGGCATCAATAGACCGAGTCGAAGCGAGCCCTGGTACACCCGCTCCAATTCGCACAAACGATGCCGTCAAGAGGCTTTACTGGTGCTTTTAACCACTGCCATGGCGGTAGCGATCATGCCGCCCATATCGGATAGATTGGCAGGCAAAATCAGAGTATTGCCGGTTTTGGCAACATTGCCAAAAGCCTCGATATAGCGTTCGGCCACTTTCAAATTGACGGCTTCCATGCCACCCGGCTGGCGAACCGCCTCGGCCACCTGGGTAATGGCTTTGGCGGTGGCCTCGGCAACCGTCAGCACGGCGGTGGCCTCACCTTGCGCCTGGTTGATTTGCGCCTGCTTTTCGCCTTCGGAGCGCGCTATGAAAGCCTCTCGCTCGCCGGTCGCAATATTGATTTGTTCCTGGCGCCGCCCCTCGGATGCCGCAATCAGCGCGCGTTTTTCACGTTCCGCCGTGATCTGCGCCTGCATGGCGCGCAAAATTTCATTGGGCGGAGTCAAATCCTTGATTTCGTAGCGCAACACCTTGACACCCCAGTTCAGCGCGGCTTCATCCAGCGAAGCGACAATGGTGCTGTTGATGATGTCCCGCTCTTCGAAGGTGCGGTCGAGCTCCATCTTGCCGATCACCGACCGCAACGTGGTTTGCGACAACTGGGTAATCGCCGAAATATAGTTGGACGAACCGTACGAGGCGCGCATGGGATCGGTTACCTGAAAGTACAACACGCCGTCCACCTGCAACTGAGTGTTGTCGCGGGTAATGCACACCTGGCTGGGCACATCGAGAGGGATTTCCTTCAGGGAATGCTTGTACGCCACGCGCTCGATAAAGGGAATCACGAACCCCGCCCCTGGCGACAAAACCCGATCGAACTTGCCCAGGCGCTCTATGACCCATGCATGCTGCTGGGGAACAATTGCAATCGCTTTGATGACCACGACAAATACCAGCAGCACAATCACGATCAGGACTATCGTAGAAATATCGATTTCCATATTCACCACCTTTTGAAAAAACGGCAGCCGCGCGCGCGGCATGCTTAATGTGTCGGAATCGACGGCTCGACAATCAGCGTGGACCCTTGAATTTCGACGATGCAATGGGGGCCGGGCTGTTTGCCAGCCCCGGCCAGCAAACGAACTTGCCAATATGCGCCGCGATACCACACACGGGCGGTATTGTCGTCAGCCCATGATTGCACGTCGACGGTCTGGCCTATATCGAGATTGACGTTCTGATTGCGGGAGGCGTTGATTTCCGCCTTTTTGAGCACCCCGGTTTTACGTAATACCAGCAAGCCGACTGTCGTGACAAGCGCGACCACAACGATCTGCCATGCCAGATCGGCCCCCAGCAAGGCAGCAAGGCCGCCTGCGGCAAGCCCGAGTGCGAACAGCAACAAATAAAACGTGCCGGTCATGACCTCGCCGATGAGCGCGAGTGCCGCGAATCCAAACCAGAACCACATTGCTCCGCCCTCCAGCGTAATGACCACCTTGTTCAAACCGCAGCCCGTCAGGCCACGATTCAAGCACAGTCTTGATTGTACCTGCCCGGCGGCCCGTGTTTACCGCAAAGTGAAGCCTTCCAGCTCCAGCAAGGCATATTTGCGCTCAAGGCCGCCGGTATATCCCGTCAAGGTGCCGGTGCCGGACAAAACCCGGTGGCAGGGAATGATGATTGTGATGGGGTTGCGTCCTACGGCGGTTCCTACAGGCCGGCCATGCCGGGCGGACAGGCCTGCCGTACGCGCCACATCGCCGTATGCAACAGTCTGGCCATAGGGGATCGTCAATAAAGCGTCCCAAACCTTTTTCTGAAAGTCCGTACCCGATACCGCCAGCGGGACGCTGAACGTCTTGCGCCGCCCTGCAAAATACTCATGCAGTTCTGATTGAGTTTGTTTGAACAAGGCCAAGGTTGCCGCGGGTGTTTCTGTTTGCAGTAGTTGCCAGCCGCCCGATTCATCTGCCATTGTGTCGACCAATGCCTTGTCGGCCGAATAGCCGGACCCCAGGCCGAACAGATTGCCTGCTGCATTTTTGTAAGCCTTGAATTTCCTGATTGCCAGGCCGTCCATCATTCCCGCCGAGGGCCTTCCCGCACTGGGTGAATGCGCCGGAACGCCGTCAACCACAGGGCAATCGGCCTGGCCTGTAAAATACAGTCCGCTGAGCAGTTGCCCTTCGGAGCAAAGCAGAATCGGCCCTAGCGGCGACGCTATTTGTGCGTGAAATGTCATGTTTCCCCCGCTCTACCTGATTGACTAATGAAGCTTCACTCTTGGCGCCCCGCGTTTGAGGAACAGCCGCCCTATCGCCAGAAAACCTGTACGCACGATCCCCAGGAAGGCCAGGTGATGCATCAAGTGCAGGCTCATGTACATGAGCCGCGCAAAAACGCCTTCTACAAACAGGCCCTTGCCTGTGAGCACACCCATCAGGCTGCCGACACCGCGGCTGTGTCCAATCGAGACCAGGGAGCCATAATCCTTGTAGCGAAACTCGCCGGACTCGGACGGAGCCCCCTGGATCCGACTCGCCAGGATCGGGCGCAGAAAAGCGGCCTGCTGGTGGGCAACCTGGGCACGCGCGGGAAGAAAAGCCCCTTCATCGCCCCAGGAAGCCTGGGCGCAGTCTCCGATTGCAAACACGGATGGGTCGCTGGTGCAAAGTCGCTTGTCGACAAGCACCTGGTTGATGCGATTGCAGGCCAAACCCAACTGGGCCAGAAAGGCCGGCGCTTTTATACCTGCCGCCCATACGCATAAATCGGCGGGATAGCATTCGCCCTGGCTGTCATGCAGGGAATGGGCGTCAACCGATGCAATGCGCACAGAGGTTTTTATGGTTACGCCGCGCGCTTGCAGCAGTTGCTGTGCCGCTGTGGACATTTTTTCGGGCAAGGCTGATAGGATACGTGGAGCGCCTTCCAGCAAGGTGATCTGCACATCTTTTGCCGGGTCGAGATTTTCAAGGCCGTAAAACGCCACGTCCGCGCAAGCCTGCGTCAGCTCGGCTGCAAGCTCCACTCCGGTGGCGCCCGCCCCCACAATGGCAATGTTCAGCACATGGCCGGGATTTTCCGCCTTGCTGCGATCCGCCTTGGCCAAGGCATGCAGCAGCTTGAGCCGGAATCTTTCCGCCTGGTCGGTAGAATCCAGCGCCTGGGCAAATTCGCTCGCTCCCGGGGTTTCAAAAAAATTGGATTTGCTACCTACGGCCAGAACCAAAGTGTCATAGCTTAGATTTCGGGCAGGAAACACCTCTTCTTGCTGCTCGCCCAGAACAGGCATCAGGCTGACGATTTTCGCTTCGCAATCGATATGCGCCATCTCGCCCCGGATGAATGTAAAGCCGCAGTCCTTGGCAAGCATGAAGTACGACAAGCCTTCACGGTGTATATCGAGTGTGCCGGCAGCC
Source organism: Paralcaligenes sp. KSB-10 (assembly GCF_021266465.1). Classification (NCBI taxonomy): domain Bacteria; kingdom Pseudomonadati; phylum Pseudomonadota; class Betaproteobacteria; order Burkholderiales; family Alcaligenaceae; genus Paralcaligenes; species Paralcaligenes sp. KSB-10. Next base: position 637,337 of record NZ_CP089848.1, read on the forward strand.
ACCTCATGAAGCGAGGGCTTCCAGATATGATAGGCCGCCCGATCGATCAGCACGATATGCCCGGGACCGAACCGGCCACCCAGTTTCGCTGCAAGCTCAAGGCCGCCGGCGCCGCCGCCAACAATAACGACTTTGTAAGGATTAACCTTCATGCGCTGCATCCTGTATGTATTTCAATAGAGAAAACCAATACCGCCAAGCCAACACACTCGGGCAATCACCACGCAGCTGCGGCCCATAAATAATAAACCCCCGCATAAAACGAGGGTTTGCGGCCGGTGCAAGAGCAGGCTGGCCTGTCTTGCACCGGCCCCGACGGGCTTATAACGCGCAACCGCGTTTAGGCCGCCGCGCTTTGAACCGCCTCTTGCTCGGCCAGACGCTTCCAGGTATCCACCACTGTATCGGGGTTGAGCGACATGGAGAGGATCCCCTCGTCGCGCAGCCATTGAGCCAGATCGGGATGGTCGCTGGGGCCTTGGCCGCAAATCCCCACGTACTTGCCGGCGTTCAGGCATGCCTTGACGGCACGACTCAGCATGAACTTGACCGCGGCGTCGCGCTCATCGAAATCGGCTGCCAGCAGTTCCATGCCCGAATCGCGGTCCAGACCCAGTGTCAGTTGAGTCATGTCATTGGAACCTATCGAGAAACCGTCGAAATAGCGCAGGAACTCATCGGCCAGAATCGCATTCGAAGGCACTTCGCACATCATGATCAGGCGCAGGCCGTTTTCGCCGCGAGCCAGGCCATGCCTGGACAACAGATCGACCACCTTGGCCGCCTGCGGCAATGTCCGTACGAACGGCACCATGATTTCGACGTTGGTCAGGCCCATTTCGTCGCGGACTTTCTTGAGGGCCTCGCATTCCATGCGAAAGCACCCTTCGAACTCGGCGGAAATGTAACGCGACGCGCCGCGAAAGCCCAGCATGGGGTTTTCTTCTTCCGGCTCGTAGCGGGAACCCCCGACCAGCTTGCGGTATTCATTGGACTTGAAATCCGACAAGCGCACGATAACGGGTTTGGGGTAGAACGCGGCAGCAATGGTGGCAATGCCTTCAGCCAGTTTTTCCACAAAAAATGCGCGCGGGCTGGCGTAGCCGCGTGCCGCGGATTCGACCGCCTTTTTAAGTTCGGCATCGACGTTGGGGTAATCGAGCACCGCCTTGGGATGCACATTGATATTATTGTTGATGATGAATTCAAGCCGCGCCAGCCCCACACCGTGATTGGGGATCTGGGAGAAATCGAAAGCCAGCTGAGGATTGCCGACATTCATCATGACCTTCAGGCCGATATCGGGCATTTCCCCCCACTGGACCTCTTCGATCTCGGTTTCGATCAGGCCATCGTAAATACGGCCTTCGTCACCTTCGGCGCAGGAAACCGTGACTTCCTTGCCGTTGTCCAGCACCGAAGTGGCATTGGCGCATCCGACGACCGCGGGGATTCCGAGTTCACGAGCAATAATGGCGGCATGGCAAGTGCGGCCTCCGCGATTCGTGACGATTGCCGAGGCCATTTTCATGACCGGCTCCCAGTTCGGATCGGTCATGTCGGTAACCAGCACATCGCCGGGCCGGACTTGATCCATTTCGGAGATATCGGCCACGATCCTGACTTTGCCCGACCCGATTTTCTGACCGATTGCCCGACCCGTGATCAGGACGTCGCCGGTGGCCTTGAGGCGATAGCGTTCTTGAACATCGTGCTGGTTTTGCTGCGATTTGACCGTTTCGGGCCGCGCCTGCAAGATATAGATCTTGCCGTCGATGCCATCGCGGCCCCATTCGATGTCCATGGGGCGCTGGTAGTGTTTTTCGATGATGACCGCGTAGCGCGCAAGCTCGATGATTTCGTCGTCGCTCAGCGAGTAGCGATTGCGCTCCGAAACCGGCACATCGACCGTGCGCACGGCCACGCCTGCCGTCCGCGCAGGGTCGAATTCCATTTTGATGAGCTTGGAGCCGATGCGCCGCCCAATGATCGGGTAATGGCCCGAAGCCAAGGTGGGCTTGAATACATAGAACTCGTCGGGATTGACGGCCCCTTGCACCACCGTTTCACCCAGGCCGTAAGACGAAGTGATGAACACGACATCATCGAAACCCGATTCGGTGTCCAGCGTGAACATGACGCCCGCGCTGCCGCGATCGGAGCGAACCATGCGCTGGATGCCCGCCGACAAGGCTACATCGGCGTGGGCATAGCCTTTATGCACGCGATAGGAAATGGCGCGATCGTTATACAGCGACGCAAAGACATGGCGAATTTTATCGATGACATCGTCGATGCCCACCACATTCAGGAAAGTTTCCTGCTGGCCGGCGAACGAGGCATCCGGCAAATCTTCGGCCGTGGCTGAGGAACGAACCGCGAAAGAGCCTTTGCCGTCCGCGTCGAGTTCGGCGAACGCACCGCGTATCGCCTGCTCGAACGCCGCAGGAAAAGGCGTATCGATAATCCATTGGCGGATTTCAGAGCCCGCGGCAGCCAGGGCACGCACATCTTCGGAATCAAGCGTCGACAGGCGCTCTGCAATGCGCTGGTCGAGTTCAGTCGATTTCAAGAAATCGCGAAAGGCGTCGGCGGTGGTCGCAAATCCGCCCGGGACCCTTACCCCAGCTTCTGCCAATTGGCTGATCATCTCGCCTAGCGATGCGTTTTTACCTCCTACCGAGTCGACGTCCGTCATGCGGAGCTGCTCGAAAGATACTACATAAGACATAAAGTCACCTTTGAACTATAGAAGAAAGCTTGTTTGCTTAACGCACGACCCACGCACTAACCAAACCAGCCTTGCCTAGGATAAAGGCGACTGTTAATCTTCGATTGTACCGTTTCCGATCCCCTCTGCACTATTAATTCTCATGACCGACCCCCTCATCGAACGCACCGTATTTATTGTTTCCGACAGTACAGGCATTACCGCCGAAACATTTAGTCACTCAGTGCTTTCGCAATTCGAGCAGGTCAACTTCCAGCAGATCCGCATTCCATTTATTGATAGCCCCGAAAAAGCCGCGGAGGCCGCCCATCGGATCAATCGCTGCGCTCAGGAGCAAAACCAGCCGCCCCTGGTATTCAGCACACTGGTCGACCCTGAAATCGCACTGGCAATCCGTCAGTCCAACTGCACGTTTCTGGACCTTTTCGGCACTTTCGTCCAGCATATCGAAACCGCCCTGGGCATGAAGTCGAGCCATTCGGTCGGTCGGTCGCATATGGGCGGGCTGTCCAAGCAATACAACAACCGGATCGAAGCCATCAATTTCAGCCTGGCTCATGACGACGGCCAATTCATTCACGGGCTGAAACAGTCCGATGTCATCCTGATTGGCGTTTCGCGCTGCGGAAAAACCCCGACCAGTCTTTACCTCGCCATGCAATATGCCATCAAGGCCGCCAATTTCCCCCTCATCCCCGAAGATTTCGATCGCGGTTCGCTGCCGGCCACTTTGGCGCCCTACAAGCAAAAACTGTTCGGCCTGTCCATCCAGCCCGGACGCCTGGCCGAAGTGCGCAACGAGCGGCGCCCAAACAGCGTGTATGCCTCCTTGAAGCAATGCCGCCACGAAGTCGCGGCAGCCGAGCGATTGATGCGCATGGAAAGCATACCGTGGCTGTCAACCACAACCAAATCGATTGAAGAGATCTCGACCAAAGTGCTGGAAGAAGTAGGCTTGAACCGCCGCGCCTATTAAGCCAGACCAATCAGGCTGGGGTGGCCGGCCGCCTGCCCGCGGCCAGATGCTGCCGGCGATGCTCGAACAAACAAATGGCCGCGGCCACGGCCACATTAAGCGACTCCACTCCCGCGGCTTGTGGAATGAATACGCGCCTGTCAGCCAGCGTCAGCAAAGCCGCATGCACACCCTGCCCTTCGTTGCCGACCAGCCATGCACAGCGTGCCGGCAAGGGTTGGGAATACACAGACTCGCCTTGCGCCAGTGCCGTGGCAATCAGGGGGATAGCCAGTTTTTTATATTCAACCTGCAAATCGGCGTGCTCGTATATCGACAGGGAAAAATGCGCGCCTTGCGCGCTGCGCAAAACTTTGGGCGACCAAGCGGACGCGGTACCCTCCGACAAATAAACATGCTGGATTCCGGCCGCCGCCGCGGTGCGCAACAAAGTACCCACATTGCCCGGATCCTGGATTCGATCCAGCCAGAGGCAGTTTTCGTCGATACTTGCCGGCGGCACAGGCTGGGGTGCCGCCACCAGAAAATAAACGCCCTGGCCATGCTCGACCTGGGACAGGCTGTGCATCAACCGTGCTTCGCATGTCAGCGCGACTCTGGAACTCATGGCCTGCGCCAGTTGGCTCAATTCCTTGCCATGCTGCAGGCGCTCAATATCGAACAGCGCCAGATCGGGTTCACCGTAATGGCTAAGCCAGGTCTGGCAGATATGTATCCCTTCGAGCACGATATGGCTATCGCGCTTGCCCGCCACCAGGCGGGCCAGGCGCTTGTATTGCGGGTTATCGCGCGAACTGATGTGTTTCATGGGAAAAATCGCTTGACTGGCGCGAAACTGCGGCGATGCGCCGGACAGGGCCCGTGCTCCTGCAAACGCAGCAGATGCAAAGCGGTGCCGTAGCCTTTATGCTGGTCGAAAGCATAATCCGGATAAGATTCGTGCAAAACCAGGCAATCGGCATCGCGGGCCGTCTTGGCCAAAATCGATGCGGCCGAAATCGATGCCACCTTGGCATCACCCTTCACGATGGCCTCTGCCAGACAGCCCAGCCCCACAGGCAGGCGATTGCCGTCTATCAGTGCCTTGTCGGGGGCTACCGCCAAGCCCTCGCAGGCACGGCGCATCGCCAACATGGTGGCCTGCAAGATATTCAGGCTATCGATTTCTTCCACACTGGCGCTGGCAATACACCAGGCCAGGGCCTGGTTCCGTATGGTCAGCGCCAATTGCTCACGGCGCGCCGCGGACAGTGTTTTGGAGTCGGCCAGGCCATGGATGGGCCGTTCGGGGTCAAGAATGACTGCCGCCGCGAAAACCGGGCCCGCCAAAGGCCCCCGCCCGGCTTCATCGATGCCGGCAACACGCATGCCGCCATGCGCAAGAATGTCGAATAAATCAGCCTGCTCCATGTCGAGCCTGTTCCAGGATCGCTTGGGCGGCCAGGGCGGGAGTATCGCGCCAAAGCGATTGATGCATTACGGTGAAGCGCGCGGCGATGCGCTGCGCGTAATCGCGGTCTGTCAGCGCTTTCCAGGCCGCTTCGGCCAGGGCTTCGGGAGTGGCCTCGTCCTGCAAAAGCTCGGGCACGGCAAAATCGTTCAGCAGGACATTGGGCAAGCCCACCCAGGGCACATAAGGCCTGGACTGCCCCGATTTCCATTCCATGAGGCGTCGCATCGTCGGCGACAGGACATAGGAAATCACCATGGGGCGTTTGAACAGCGCCGCTTCGAGCGTCGCCGTTCCGCTGGCGACCAGAACGGCATCGGCCGCCTCCATGGCATTCCAGGCGGCAGGCCGCGCCGCATAAGCGCTCGCGGCGGCCACATCGCTATCGGGCAAAACAACTGTTCGGCTTGCCCCCCCCGGCGCAGGCTCCTGTTCGAGCAGACGCAGATTCGCCACCGGATATTGCCGGAGAAAGAGCTCGAATTCGTGGCGGCGCTGCCGATTGACCATAGGCACAAGTATCTGCAATTTGGGATCCTGCTGCAGCAGGCGCTGCGCCGCCTGCAGAAACCGCGGCGCCAGCAATCTGATTTCCGACGCCCGGCTGCCCGGCATCAAGGCCAGGACGCGGGCGCCCTGGTCTATCCCCAAATGCTTTCTGACGGCGCCGCGATCGGGTTGCATGGGAATGATTTCGGCCAAAGGGTGCCCTACATACGTTACAGGCACTCCTTCTTTCTGGTAGATGGCCTCTTCGAATGGGAACAGGACCAGCATGTGCGATACGGCGGCCCGAATTTTATCGATTCGCTCGTAGCGCCAAGCCCATATCGAAGGTCCGACAAAATGAACGGTGGGGATGCCCGCCTGTTTAAGCTGCTGTTCCAGACGCAGATTGAAATCGGGGGCGTCAACGCCCACAAACACATCGGGAGGATGCTTGAGCCAGCGTCTTTTTACATTGAAATAGGTATTGAGCAAGCTGGGTAAGCGTTTGAAGGCATCGGCATAGCCAAAGACGGTCAGGGCATTCATGGAATGCCACATATCGAGCCGCTGTTCGAGCATCGCCGGGCCGCCTATGCCCTCGCAGCGGCTATCGGCCACGTGCCGGCCTATGCCTTGTATAACGCGCGCGGCCAGCAAGTCGCCCGATGGCTCACCTGCCACCATGCCCACGCGCAAACTCATATGCGCACAATGCCTCGGGTCGACGCCTCGAGAAAGTCGATCAGGGTTTGCAGCGCATCGCCGGCAATCGGCTGCTCGGCCTGCAGTTCGCGCATGCGTTCGACGGCCTGATCGATATTGAGCTGACGCCGATACAACAGCTTGTAGGCCTCTTTGAGCGCCGCAATCGATTCCTGGGCGTAGCCGCGGCGGCTCAGCCCTTCGGAATTAATGCCTACCGGCCGAAATGGGTCGCCGGCGCCTATTATGTAAGGCGGGATGTCCTGGCGAATCGAGCTTGTGCCTCCTATCATGGTGTGGGCGCCAATCCTGACGAACTGATGGGCCGCCGACAAGCCGCCGACTATCGCCCAATCATCGATATGGATGTGGCCCGCCAGCTGCACGCTGTTGGCGATGACCGTATGGTTTGCAATCTGGCAATCGTGGGCAATATGCACATAGGCCATGATCCAGTTGTCGTTGCCGACCCGGGTAACGCCCACGTCCTGGGCCGTGCCGGTACTGATCGTGACATACTCGCGGATAGTGTTGCCTTCGCCGATTTCAAGCCGGGTGGGCTCGCCAGCGTATTTTTTGTCCTGCGGGATTCCGCCTATGGAACAAAAACGATAAAAATTGTTGTTGGCGCCTATGGTGGTATGGCCGTCGATCACGCAATGCGGCCCCACCACGGAACCGGCGCCTATACTGACGTTCTCGCCAATGATGCTATATGGCCCGACCGTCACATCGGCAGCAAGGTTTGCTCCCGGAGCCACGATAGCCGTCGTGTGAATTAAACTTGCCATTACTCTTCCAGAGCACGAATCGCACACATGAGTTTAGCTTCGGCCGCAACCTGGCCATCGACCGTGGCCTTGCCCGAGTACTTGCAAATGGTACGGCTGATACGCTCGGCTACGACTTCGAGGCGTAGCTGGTCGCCCGGCAGAACCGGCCGACGAAACCGGGCACCGTCGACACCCACCAGATAATAGGCGATTTTCTTGTCGGCGGGATTCACCCCGCTGTCGTCTTCGAATGAAAACAAGGCGGCAGCCTGCGCCATGGCTTCGATGATCAGGACCCCTGGCATGACGGGGTGATGTGGGAAATGCCCGGTAAAGAAAGGCTCATTCATCGAGACATTTTTAATGGCTACTATGCTCTTGCCCGGAATCATCTCCAGCACCCGATCGATCAGCAGCATCGGATAGCGATGCGGCAATCGGTCCATAATTCCCTTGATATCGAGTTCCATTTTTTTTATCCTACAAGCAAGAAACGTTTGATGCGTTTACATCTTATTAAATTAATAGAGCAGGCTACAGGCTTGGATCTTCCATGGCCCTGACCCGCCGCCGCAACTGAGCCAGTTGCGACACCACGGCAGCGTTACGCTGCCATTGAGTATGGCTTGCAAACGGATATACCCCGGTATACCGGCCGGGCTCGCTGATGTTCGACGTAATGGCGGTTCCTCCCGAAATATGCACATCGTCGGCCAGAATGAGATGCCCGGAGATCATTGAGGCGCCTCCGACTGTGCAACGCCGGCCGATGTGCGTCGAGCCGGCCACGCCCACGCATGCCGCCATTGCGGTGTGGTCGCCTATGTGAACATTATGGGCGATCATGATCTGGTTATCCAGCTTGACGCCATTGCCGACAAGCGTGTCTTCAAGGGCGCCTCGGTCGATAGTCGTGTTTGCCCCGATTTCAACATCGTTGCCGATCTGGATGCCACCGATCTGGGCAATTTTTGCCCAGGCACCCGGCTCTTTGTAAGGATCTGGCGCAAAACCAAAGCCATCGGCTCCCAACACAACGCCCGCATGCAATATGGCACGATCCCCCACCTTGATGCCGTGGTACAGCGTCACCCGTGCATGCAACAGGCAATCCTGCCCTATCGCCGAGTTGGCGCCAATGATACAGCCGGGCCCCAGGCGCGAGCCGCGGCCTACTTTGGCACCCGACTCGATCACGCAGTAAGGCCCAATGCTGACATGCTCCCCAATTTCGGCCGAATCGGCAATCGTGGCACCAGGATGTATGCCGGTAGGCAGGCTGTCGAGTCGATGCTGATCGAACCACTGGGCCAGCAAGGCGTACATGAGATATGGCTGGCTGCACACGACGACACGGTAGGCGCGCTCGACCGCGGGCAAAGACTGGTATACATCGGCAGTCATGATGACCGCCGCCGCGCGGCACTCATTAAGCTGCGCCTGCAACTTCGGGTTCGAGAGAAAGCTGATTTCAGCCGGGCCTGCCGAAAGCAATGAACCCAGGCCCTGGATGGAGGGCTTGGGTTCATTTGCGGCCTCGATGATTTCGCAATCGAGGCCTACGGTATTTGCAGCCCCCAACAATTCACGCAAAGTTGGCGCCTGATCGGATGCTAGCAATACCGGCATGTGCGTTTAGCCGCCCAGGGCTTTCATCACCTGATCGGTGATGTCCACTTTGGGGCTGACCGTAACTGCGTCTTGAACGATCAGGTCGTACCCTTGGGTTTCGGCAATTTTCTTGATGGCGGCATCGGCTTTTTCAACAATGCTGGAGAACTCTTCATTGCGCCGGCGATTGAAGTCTTCCTGAAACTCGCGACGCTTGCGCTGCAGATCGGAATCCATGTCGGCCAGTTTCCGCTGGCGCTTCACGCGCTCGGATTCGGACAGTACAGGGGCATCTTTATCGAGTTTTTGTGCCTGGGCACGCAAATTGTTGGCCAGGCGCTGCAGCTCCGCGTCGCGGCTTTTGAATTCGGCTTCAATTTTAGCTTGCGCCGCTTTGGCAGGCTTGGAGTCACGAAGAATTTTTTCAGTGCTGACAAAACCGATTTTGGTTGCCTGGGCATATACCGGGGTAGCAATGGCACAAGCCGCACCCAAGGCCACCGCTAAAACAAAAGCGCGATTGCCGCGACGGACACCCTGGGTTAAAGCTGAAAGTTTTAAAGCGATTTGAGACTTCATGAAAAATCTACCTTGCAAAGGAGCAGAGAGATAAAAAAGCTATTGTGCCACTAAATGCGCGACATCAAAAACCGGTTCCGATTTGAAATTGGAATGCCTGCTTGTTGTCGCCCTGTTTGGCATTGATTGCACGACCATACGACAACTGCAGAGGGCCCAGAGGCGATTGCCAGGACAAGCCTATGCCAGCGCCGTAACGCCATCCGCACGGATCTTCGACCGAATTGCTGATACCGGCGGTGCACGTCAGGCCATTGCCATTGGACACCTTGCCCGCATCGGCGAAAAGGAACCAGCGCAGGGTGCGGTCGCGCGTTGCGCCCGGAAACGGCATATACAGCTGAACGTTGCCGACAATACGCTTCGACCCCCCCAGATAATCGTTGGTTGCCGTGTCGCGCGGCCCGAGCGACGCCCCCTCGTAGCCGCGGACCGTGCCAATGCCGCCGGCGTATACGTCTTTGATGACCGGGAAGGGTTTGCCGCCATAGCTCTTGCCCCAGTCGAACAGGCCGTTGAATGCCAGCGTGAAGCTGCGGCTTAGCGGTAAATAATATTGCTGCTGGGCACTCAGCATGTAATAGCGCAAATCCATTGTGGATATATCACCCGACAGGCGCGTATAACTGCCCTTGGTGGGAGCGATGGCGCTGTCGCGCGTATCCTTGGACCATCCCAGATTGAAAATGAAAGAATTGGTCGTTTTGCCGTACTGATTGACAAAATCGACATAGGCTTGCGGCGGTGTATCGAGCAGATTGATACTGTTGTGCTCGAAGCTGACCCCGGTGAAGACACGGTCGAACTCGGAAATGGGTACCCCGAAGTTCAAGCCCGCGCCAATAGCGGTAACCGCGTAAGTTCCTATGGTGTAGCTGGTCTCGTAAGGCGTGGTTCGGCGATAATACAAAGACGTGGTCTTGCTGATGCCGTCCTTCGTCCAGTACGGATTGGTATGCGACAACACGGCGGCCCGATTGGTTGCGCTGGTGTTGACCTGCAGCGACAAGGTGTTGCCGCTGCCGAATACGTTATCCTGGCTGATGCCGGCCGATAGAATCAATTTATCGGTAGTGCCGTAACCTACACCCAGGTTGATGAGGCCGGTGGGCTTTTCCTTGACATCCACGTTAAGGTCGACCTGGTCGGGAGAACCTGCGACCGGCGCGCTTTTAACATTGATATCGTTGAAATAGCCCAGCCGATCGATACGATCGCGCGAAGCCTTGATGCTGGTCGAGTCGTACCAGGCAGCTTCTTGCTGGCGCATTTCCCGACGTATGACTTCGTCGCGGGTACGGGTATTGCCGCCAATCTGAATGCGGCGTACGTACACTCGGCGCCCCGGATCCACGTAAAAGGTAAGGTCGGCCTCGTGCTTTTCGCGATCCAGCACCGGATTCGGATTCACATTGGCAAACGCGTAACCCAGGCTGCCCAGATAATCGATGATGGCTTTGGCTGTGGCGTTCGTTTTAGCTGCAGAAAAGGTTTCACCGCTCTTGGGTTGCACCAGCTTCTGGATTTTGTCATCCAGGCCCAGCAGGTTGCCGGCCAGCTTTACGCTGCGCAATTTGTATGGCTGGCCTTCATGAATGGTAAGCGTCACAAAGATATTGTGGCGATCGGGCGAAATCGAAACCTGGGGCGGTTCCGCGGAATACTCGAGATAGCCCCGATCGAGGTAGTACGAGCGCAGGCGTTCGACATCGCCTTCAAGCTTTTCTCGCGAGTATTTGTCGGTTCCGGTATACCAGGTCATCATGCCTGGAGTAGTCATTTCCAGCTGATCGAGCAAAGTGCCTTGCGAAAAAGCCTTATTGCCGACAATCGTAATCTGGCGAATCTTGGCCAGATCACCTTCGAAGATATCGAAACTGACCCCTACCCGATTGCGTGGCAGGGGTGTAATGATGGGATTGACTTCGACGCCATATTTGCCTTTGGACAAATATTGCTGTTTGAGTTCGAACTCGGCGCGCTCGAGCTGCGACTGGTCAAATACACGACCTTCGCCGAAGCCGACCTGACTCAGGGATTTGGTAATGGACTTGGCGTCGAATTCATGCATGCCGTTGAACGATACTGAAGCAATAGTCGGCCGTTCCTTGACTGTCACAACCAGCACATTGCCCTGGGCATCGATTTTTACGTCGTCAAAAAAACCTGAGGCATACAGGCGCTGAATGGCTTCACTGGCTTCGGCCTCGGTAAATTGTTCGCCGACTTTGACCGGCAAATAGCTGAATACCGTACCGGCATCGACACGCTGTATGCCATCGACTCGAATATCGCGCACCACAAACGGAGAAAATGCGTTGGCGAGGCCTGGGACAAGCAAAGCCGCCAATAAAACAGGCAAGGCGCGCTTGTTAAAAGAGAAATTCCGGCGAAGCGACATCCTGGAGGATCCTTGGTCGATCAAATGGTGGAGGATTGTAAGGCAGAACGCCCCTAACTGAAAAGGCGGGAAAAATCATTAAAGAACGCCAGGCCCATCAGGGCCGCCAAGAAACCCAACCCTACACGCTGCCCAGTTTCCAGCCATTTCTCCGGAACAGGCTTGCCCCGCACGATTTCGAGCAGGTAATACATCAGGTGTCCACCATCGAGCATGGGGATTGGTAACAAATTCAGCACTCCGATACTAACACTGATCAAAGCCAGAAAACCGACATAGGCCGCCAGCCCGATGCGGGCAGTCTGGCCGGCATAATCGGCAATTGTGACCGGCCCGCTCACATTGCGCAATGAAACCTGGCCCATCACCATGCGCCCCATCATTTTCAGGGAAAACCAAGCGGTTTCCGCTGTACGGGCCACTCCACGCTGCACACTGTCGAGCAGCCCGTAGCGTACCGTGACCATGGGAAAATCAGCCCCTAATAATACGCCAATACGGCCAACTTTTTTTCCGCCGGAAGCGGTTTCCGATCGAGGCGTGATGGCCAGTGTGAGGCGTGCCCCCGCACGATCCACAGTCATGTTCAGGGTATCGTTGGCGTGATCCTGGATTTCCCGCACCACGGCATCGGCGGAAGGGTTTTGTGTGGCCCCCACCGCCAGCACGATATCGCCTGCCTGCAATCCCGCCGCTGCCCCCGCGCTACCTTCGATAACCTGTGTAACAATCGGTTTGGGCGCAGCCAGGCCAAGCCCTGCCTCGGCCATCAAGTCCGGGTTTTCGGCATTGATTTTACCGGCGTTCAATCGCAGGATCCGTTCATGCCGCATGCCGTCCCGGGCATCTACCGACAACTTCGCCTGGCCGCCCGAAGTAAGCACATCGAGCAGTCGCCAGCGCACTTCGTTCCAGGACTGTACCGCGACATCGTTGACACGCGCAATACGATCGCCGCCTTCAAGGCCAGCCTGCGCGGCGGCCGTATTGGGGGCGGGCGGGGCCAGGATCGCCGCAGGCTCACGAACGCCGGCCAGGCTCAGCAAGGCATACAACACCGCGGCGAGCAGCAAATTGGCTACCGGCCCGGCCAGGACAATGGCAAAACGTTGGGCCACGTTCTTGCGATTGAACGCCTGGCTGGCTTCATCGGTGCTTGCGCCGGGCACAGGATCGTCCAGCATCTTGACATAACCGCCCAGGGGAATCGCCGACAGGGCCCACTCCGTGCCGTTGCGGTCAACGCGCTTGGCAAGCACCTTGCCAAAGCCAACCGAAAAGCGCAGCACCTTCACGCCGCAGCGGCGGGCGACCCAGTAATGGCCCAGCTCGTGAAACGTAATCAAAACCCCCAAGGCGAGGGCGAAAGCAAGCAAAGTAAATAGCATGGTGTTCCTGGGCAGGCCTTATTTTACATGGCATAACTGCGACGCAAACGAGCGGGCTTCGGCATCAAACGCCAGCACTTCTTCAAGCGAATCCAGGCTTGAGCCGACTTGGCCCGCCATACGGTCCAGACACCCTTCAATAATGTGGGATATTTCGGTATAGCGGATTTTTTGTTTCAGAAAACAGTCGACGGCGATCTCATTGGCGGCGTTCAAGGCCACGCACGCCGTCTGGCCCGCCCCAAGCGCCTCGAAAGACAGCCTCAAACAAGGGAATCGTTCCAGATCGGGCTGTTCGAAATCAAGCCGGCCCAAAGCGGTCAAGGCCAACAGCCCCACTCCACTGGTGATGCGTTCCGGAAATCCCAGGCCATAGGCGATAGGCGTGCGCATATCGGGCTGCCCGAGCTGTGCCAGGATGGAGCCATCTTCATACTCCACCATGGAGTGGACCATGCTTTGCGGATGGATAACCACCTGTATGCGATCGACCGGCATGGCAAACAGCCAGTGTGCCTCGATGACCTCAAGCCCTTTGTTCAGCATTGTGGCAGAATCGACGGAAATCTTGCGCCCCATGCTCCAGTTCGGATGAGCGCAGGCCTGATCGGGCGTTACATCGTGAAGTTGCTCGAGCAATGTCGTCCGGAATGGCCCTCCGGAGGCCGTCAGCAGCAAACGCCGGACGCCTTTGGCCGGTTGCACGCCGACATCGGCTCGGCCGCCATGCGGCAGGCACTGGAAGATGGCGTTGTGCTCGCTGTCGATAGGCAACAACTCGGCGCCATGGTCGCGAACGGTTTTCATGAACAGGCTTCCTGCCGCCACCAGCGCCTCTTTATTGGCCAGCAGCAGCCGTTTGCCGGCTCGCGCCGCCGCCAAGGCCGCGGGCAAGCCCGCCGCGCCCACAATGGCGGCCATGACGGTCGTAACCTCCGGATCTGCCGCGCTTGCCGCAAGAGCATCGGCTCCGATCCGGATTTCGGGCAATTTCCGGCCTGATGGCCAGGCCAGCATAAAACGCTGACGGGCCGGCTCGTCGGGCACGATGACAACGGCGGCCTGCGTTGCCCAGGCCTGGGCAGCCAGTTGCTCGATCCGGCTATGCGCGCTCAAGGCATAGACCGACAGCGTGTCGGGATGACGCGCGATTACATCAAGCGTATTGACGCCGATCGATCCGGTCGAACCCAGTACGCACACACGCTGGAACTTCATGAGAACCACGCTCCGGTTAATAATAGTGCAATCGGCGCAACCGGCAACAAAGCGTCGAGCCGGTCATAGACTCCGCCGTGGCCGGGCAGCAACTGGCTGGAATCCTTTACCCCTGTTCGCCGCTTCAGCAGCGACTCGAACAAATCGCCGATAATCGACAGCGCCGCCAGGAACGCCGCCAGGAAGGCCACACCCCACCAGGACCAATGCTGCATCAGCGCGGCCCCGAAACTGCCTTCCCGGTAACTGCTCAGCATTACCCACAGCATACTCGCTATAACTCCACCCAAGGCGCCCTCCCAGGTCTTGCCCGGACTCACTCGGGGCGCCAGTTTATGGCGCCCGAGCGCCTTTCCGGCAAAATAGGCTCCAATATCGGCAAACCAGATCATGGCCAGCAAAGAGACCAGGAACCAGGCTCCGTGGGTGAGAAAGAGTTGAACCAGGGCGCCCCACGCGGCAGCGACGGCAAACACGGCAAATGCACTCAGACAAATGCTGCCTCGCCTGCTTGACGAATCGCCCTGTATAACGATGGCGGTCGCGCCCAGGACCCAGATCGCTCCTACCAGGGGCATTATCCAGCGATTCAGGCCGTGTTGAACGTCGATAGCCCAGCGGGCAGGAGCAAGGGCGAGCCATTGGTCCGCCAGTGCGCACATGGCAAGCGCCATCACAAAGGCTATAACAGGCGGTGCAAGGCTGCGTTGGGCAGGCCACGTAAGGCGCAGCCATTCCCACAGGGCGCAGGCGGCCGCAAGGGTCAGGAGCAGCACCAAAGGCCACGGACTGCGAACCAGCACAGCCCCCAGCAATACCGCCAACAGCACAATTGCGGTGATTACTCTCTGCCTCAGCATGAGGGCCCCCTATTTATTGTTTTCGGCAAGTTGCGCACTGGTGCGCCCGAACCGGCGCTCACGCGTCCGGTACCATTCAAACGCCCTATCGATTTCCTCCGCCCCGAAGTCGGGCCAGTAGTCATCCGAAAAATACAGCTCGGTATAAGCAAGCTGCCAAACCAGAAAATTGGAAATGCGCTGCTCCCCACCGGTACGTATGAACAAGTCCGGCTCGGGCGCCCACGACATGGACAGGTATTCGCCGAACAGGGATTCGTCTATCGCCTGCGGCTGCCCGGCCAGCGCCGGGCGATCACGCAGCAAGGCATGCATGGCCTGGAGAATGTCCCAACGCCCGCCGTAGTTGGCGGCAATAGTCAGGTTCAGCGTCGAATTATGAGCAGTGCGCTCTTCGGCCGCATGGATCAGGCTTTGCAGCTTGGGCTCGAAAGCGGACAAATCGCCAATTACCCGCAAGCGCACGCCCTGCCCTTCAAGCTTGGCAACTTCTTTTTCCAGCGTCTGTATGAACAGGCGCATGAGCAGCGAGACTTCTTCTTTGGGGCGCCGCCAGTTTTCGGAGCTGAAGGCGAACAGCGTCAGGTACTCGACGCCGCGTTTGCCGCAGGCCTCGACCACGCGCCGCACGGCCTGCACACCGCGAGCGTGTCCGGCCGTGCGCGGTAAAAAACGCTTGGTAGCCCAGCGGCCGTTTCCGTCCATGATCACAGCCAGATGCCGAGGTACCTCGGCACTCCTGGGTATGGATAATGTGGAACTGGTCAACATGCTTGCAGGCGATAGGCGACGGGAGATCAAACCGTCATGATCTCGGCTTCTTTCTGTGCCACCAGCTTGTCGATCTCGGCCACATTGCGATCGGTCAGCTTTTGTATGTCGTCCTGGGCACGACGTTCGTCGTCTTCCGATATCTCTTTGTCTTTGACCAGTTTTTTGAGCGTTTCATTGGCATCGCGGCGCAAATTGCGCACGGCGATCTTGGTGTCTTCGCCTTCGGTGCGCACCACCTTGGTCAGGTCGCGGCGACGCTCTTCGGTCAGGGCAGGCATGGGGACGCGAATATTGTCGCCCATGGCCTGAGGATTCAGGCCCAGATCGGAGTCGCGTATCGCCTTTTCAATCAGGGCTGTCATTTTCTTTTCCCAGGCCTGCACGTTGATCGTGCGCGCATCGACCAGGTTGACATTGGCAACTTGGCTGATGGGTACCGGGGAGCCGTAATACTCGACCATAACGTGATCCAGTATGCCTGCGTGTGCCCGGCCCGTACGAATTTTCGACAGGCTGATCTTGAGCGTATCAAGTGATTTCGCCATACGTGATTCAGCCGATTTCCTGACCTCTGCAACACTCATTGCAATTCCTTTATCAAACGTGAACTAAGGTGCCCTCGTCTTCGCCGCAAACAGCGCGCTTGAGCGCACCCAGCTTATTGATCGAGAATACTTTAATTGGTAATTTTTGATCGCGGCACAAGGCAAACGCGGTCGCATCCATCACCTCGAGGCGACGCACAATCGCTTCATCGAAGCTGATCCGGGCGTAGCGGGTCGCACTGGGATCCTTGTTGGGGTCGGCACTGTATATGCCATCGACCTTGGTTGCTTTCAAGACAATTTCGGCACCGATTTCGGCACCGCGCAACGCAGCGGCGGTATCGGTGGTAAAAAACGGATTGCCGGTGCCGGCCGCGAACACCACCACCTTGCCTTCTTCGAGGTAGCGCAAGGCCTTGGGGCGTATATAGGGTTCGACCACCTGATCGATATTCAAGGCCGACTGCACCCGGGTATCGATGCCGCGGTGCTTGAGCGCGTCTTGCAATGCCAGGGAATTCATGACAGTGGCCATCATTCCCATGTAGTCGGCAGTGGCACGATCCATGCCTTGAGCGCCTGGGGCCACGCCACGAAAGATATTTCCGCCGCCTATGACGATTGCCAGTTCGACACCCAGCGTGGCGACTTCGGCGATTTCTTCGGTCATGCGCAGGATAGTCGAGCGGTTGATCCCGAAAGCATCCTCTCCCATCAGCGCCTCGCCGGAAAGCTTGAGAAGAACACGCTTATACGCTCTGGTGGTCATAGATAGTATCCCGGTTAAACAAACAATCCAACGAAAGTGTAAGTCAGAGTTGGATTATGCGTCAGCAGAACCCAACTCTTTGTTGCTTAATATTGCATTAAGCAGCGCCAGCGGCGGCAGCGGCCACTTCAGCAGCGAAATCGTCGGTCTTTTTCTCGATCCCTTCGCCCACGACATACAGTGCGAATTGATTGATTGAAGCGCCCTTTTCTTTCAGCATCTGAGCGACAGTCTGTTTGTCGTTTTTAACGAATGGCTGCGACAGCAAAGTGACTTCCTTGAGGAATTTCTGCACAGAACCCTCAACCATCTTGGCCACGATTTCGGCAGGCTTGCCCGATTCTGCCGCCTTCTGTTCGGCCACCGAGCGCTCCGTGGCGATATCGGCGGCGGCAACACCGCTGACGTCAAGGGCGCGGGGCTTGGTAGCCGCAATGTGCATGGCCAGGTCTTTGCCGATCTCTTCGGTGCCGGAAAATTCGACGAGCACTCCGATTTTGCCGCTGTGGACATAACTGGCCAGTTGCTTGTCGGTGGCAATGCGGTGGAAACGGCGCACCGAGATATTCTCGCCAATCTTGCCGATCAGGGCGGTACGAGTCGATTCGACCGTGCCTTCCCCCATGGGCAAAGCGCTCAGGGCGGCGACATCGGCGGGGTTTTGCGTAGTAGCCAGCTGGGCCAGTTGCTTGATGAAATTGACGAAATCATCGTTTTTAGCGACGAAATCGGTTTCGCAATTGACTTCGATAACCGTGCCTTGCTTGGCATCGGGAGCGATGTACAGACCTATCAGGCCTTCGGCGGTCACACGGCTTGCCGCTTTGCTGGCCTTGTTGCCCAATTTGACACGGAGCAGCTCTTCTGCACGAGCCAAATCGCCGTCAGCTTCAGTCAGTGCCTTCTTGCACTCCATCATGGGCGCGTCGGTCTTTTCACGCAATTCTTTAACCATCGATGCGGTAATTTGAGCCACTATTTTCTCCAATTCACTAAAACTCGCCCCGGCCGGGCCGGGGCAAAAACACATGTCATGCCGCAGGCCCGTAGCAATCACGGGCCTGCGGGTGCCGGGGCGTTTCGCCCGGGCACATGCATTTACTCGCGTTCTTCGTTGACTTCGACGAACTCTTCGCTGCCTTCAGCGATTTCTTCGACCAGACCGTTCAGATTCTGTTCGCGGCCTTCGAGTACGGCATCAGCCATTCCACGGGCGTACAGAGCGATAGCCTTGGCCGAGTCATCATTGCCTGGAATAATGTAATCGACGCCATCGGGCGAATGGTTGGTATCGACCACTGCAACAACGGGGATACCCAAAGTCCGGGCTTCCGCCACGGCAATTTTGTGATAGCCGACGTCGATGATAAACAAGGCATCGGGCAATGTGTTCATGTCCTTGATGCCGCCGATGGCCTTGTTCAGCTTTTCCAGTTCCCGGTCGAACATGAGCGCTTCTTTCTTGCTCATGCGCTCGGTCGCGCCCTCAGCCAGCGCCGCTTCCATTTCCTTCAGGCGCTTTACCGAACTCTTGACGGTTTTGAAATTGGTCATCATGCCGCCAAGCCAACGGCTGTCGACAAAAGGCATGCCGCAACGGGCTGCTTCCGCGGCAACCAATTCGCGCGCTGCGCGCTTGGTTCCCACAAACAGGACGCTGCCGCCGCGAGCGGCGATCTGGCGCACAAACTTGGTGGCCTCCTGAAACTTGGCAACGGTTTGTTCCAGGTTGACGATATGAATCTTGTTGCGATGGCCGAAAATGTAAGGGGCCATCTTGGGATTCCAATAACGGGTCTGGTGGCCAAAGTGCACACCAGCTTCCAGCATTTCACGCATTAAAGACATAGATTTCTCCAAGGGTTTAGTCTTGTGCCAGGCCAGTATTCGGTAAAATCAACCAAACACCCTATGTGGATGACAAGGCACGCGATTTTCGCAACTTTGGTTCATTGGGTTTGCATTGGAATTTTGCTGCTCGTTTCAGCTGTTCATCTCCATTGTTGGCCTCGGCATGCATCATCGCGCCGTTACAACAAGAAACACAAACAATAAAGCCGCAAACACTTCCAACTGCTCCCAACTACCCCATTGCTGCAGACAGTCTTCCTGTTTTTTCAGGAAAGCCTATAATTCTACTATCTTTAGCCCATCTTCTTCAAGCCACTATGAGTAGTATTGTTACCGACCCCACCGATCTGAACAAAATGCGGGCTGCCTGCCAGGACGCGGCCAAGGTTCTCGACTTCCTGACACCCCATGTGCGCGCCGGCATCAGCACCGGCGAACTTGACCGTCTCTGCCTCGACTATCTCGATGAGCTGAAGGTCGAATCGGCTACCGTGGGCTATGCGCCGCCCGGGTATACGCCTTTTCCCAGCTCGATCTGCACCTCGGTGAACCATGTCATTTGCCACGGCATTCCGGGCGACAAAGTACTCAAGAATGGCGACATCATGAATATCGATGTCACCATTATCAAAGATGGCTGGTTTGGCGACACAAGCCGCATGTATTACATAGGCGAGCCGTCGATACTGGCCAGGCGCCTGACCGAAATAACCTACGACTGCATGTGGCTTGGCATCGCGCAAGTCAAACCCGGCGCCACGCTGGGCGATATCGGGCATGCCATACAAAAATACGCCGAGAGCCATGGCTTTTCGGTGGTGCGGGAATATTGTGGCCACGGGGTCGGCCGAAAATTCCACCAGGATCCTCAAATCCTGCATTATGGAAAGCCCGGAACCGGCGTAAAGCTGGTGCCCGGCATGATTTTCACCATCGAACCCATGATCAACGCCGGCCGCAAGGACATACGTCAACTGGCCGACGGCTGGACCGTCGTTACACGCGACCACAGCCTTTCAGCCCAGTGGGAACACAGCCTGCTTGTTACCGACACCGGCTACGAGGTTCTCACTGTTTCCGAAGGCATGCCTCGCCCGCCTGCCTTTATTGCCACACCCCAGTAACAACCATACGGACCATGAGCGCAAGCCCCCTGATTTCCTTGCGCGACAGCTTGAATCAGCGGCGTCAGGAAGCCATCGGGCAATTTCGCGAACATCTGCGTCCCGAAACACTGCTGACGGCCCTGCGGCGGGTCACTGATCAGGCCTTGCGCGAATTGATCAAACTCTATCCGCTGCCCGCCCACGCCACGCTGGCCGCGGTGGGCGGCTATGGAAGAGGCGAACTTTATCCGCACTCCGACATCGATGTCCTCATTCTCCTGACGGCGCCCCCTTCCGATACCGATACCGCCCAACTGGAAGCGTTGGTTGCGGCCTTGTGGGATCTGGGACTGGACCTGGGGCATAGCGTACGCACCATTGCCGATTGCCAACGCGAAGCGGCCAACGACATTACTGTCGAAACCTCGCTTATGGAAGCTCGCTGGCTGGCCGGCAGCAAGGATTTATTGCATGCGCTCAGGCATGCCATGCACGATCAGCTTGATGTGCAGACTTTTTTCCAGGCCAAGCGGGCCGAAATGCAGCAACGTCACGCGCGGCATCAAGACACCCCCTACGCGCTCGAGCCCAACTGCAAGGAAGCCCCGGGCGGATTGCGGGATCTGCAGGTTATCTTGTGGCTGGCCCAGGCGGCCGGACTGGGGCATACCTGGCGTGAAATAGCGCGGGCACAGCTATTGACTCCGACCGAATACCGTTCCTTGCGCCGCGCCGATCTGGCATTCAAACGCCTGCGCATCGAGCTGCACCTGCTCACAGGGCGGCGTGAAGACCGAGTGCTGTTCGACCTGCAGCCTGCTCTGGCTGCCGTGTACGGTTTTCAGGCCATGAAGAACCGTCGGCCCAGCGAAATCCTGATGCAGCGTTATTACTGGGCCGCCCGATCGGTCAATCAGTTGAACACCATCCTGATGCAGATTTTCGAGGAGCGGCTTTTTCCTCAACCCGACGCACCGGTGCGCGTCATCGATGACGACTTCTGCATGGTCCAGAATCGCCTTGAAATCCGCCGGGAAGACGGATTCGCGCGCAACCCGACCCTGTTGCTCCGGGCCTTTCTGGTGATGCAGGAGCTTCCCGAACTGCTGGGGCTGTCGGCGCGAACTCTCCGTGCCATGTGGCACGCCCGACGCCGCATCGATGCGCAATTTCGCCGCAATCCCGTCAATCGGCGCCTGTTCATACAAATACTGCAGCAGCCTCGAGGTATCGTGCATGCGCTGAGGCGCATGACCATGCTTAATATCCTGCCGCGTTATCTTCCGATATTCCGGAAAATCGTCGGACAAATGCAGCACGATTTATTCCACGCCTATACGGTCGACCAGCATATCCTCATGGTCATACGCAATTTGCGGCGTTTCACCATGCCGGAGCATGCCCAGGAATACCCCCTGGCCAGCCAATTGATGGCTGGAGTCGATCGGCATTGGCTACTGTACATAGCGGCATTGTTTCACGACATCGCCAAAGGGCGCGGAGGCCATCATTCCGAACTGGGCGCCCTGGATGCCCGCCGCTTTTGCCATGAACACGGCCTTGACAATGCCGACACGCAATTGGTGGAATTTTTGGTGCGCGAACACCTGACCATGTCGAATTTTGCGCAGAAACGCGATCTTAGCGACCCCGGTGTAGTGCACGAATTTGCCCGCTGCGTGGAAAATGAGCGCCAGCTCACCACCCTGTATCTGCTTACCGTAGCGGATATACGCGGCACCAGTCCAAAGGTCTGGAATTCATGGAAGGGCAAGCTGCTCGAAGACCTCTACCGCCTGACCCTGCTGGCCCTGGGAGGTTCGCAGCCCGATACCCGCACCATACTGGCGCAGCGCAAAGAGGCCGCCGCCGCTGAAATTCGCCTGATGGGTTTACGCGACGAAAGCCGCGACGCCTTCTGGGAACAACTCGACGTCGCCTATTTTCTGCGTCATGAAGCCTCGGAAATTGCCTGGCATACGCGCCATCTGTACTATCGCGTAAATTCCGTCGAACCTGTCGTCAAGGCCAGAGTCATCGGCCAAAACGAAGGGCTGCAGATCATGGTGTATACCCGCGACGTCAGCGAGTTGTTCGTGACCCTCTGCCACTACTTCGACCATCGCGCCCTGAGCGTCCAGGAAGCACGCATTCATACGACCCGCCACGGTTGGGCGCTTGACAGCTTTATCGTGCTTTTGCCCAGCCATGAAAAGGACTTCCGTTCGCAGGCCGCGCTGATTGAACATGAGCTGGCCGAAAAGCTCAGTCGAAGCAATGCACCCAGGCCAAGCTATAGTATCCAGCGGCGCGCCGGCTCGCGACGCTCCCGGGTATTTCCCATCGTGCCCAATATCGAATTGCAACCCGACGAAAGCGGCATTTCGTGGCGCCTGTCGATTAGCGCGGCCGACAGGCCAGGGCTGCTCTACGGCCTGGCACAGGTCTTCGCCACTCATGCGGTCAGCGTCAAAATGGCCAAGGTCATGACCTTGGGCGATCGTGTAGAAGACATTTTCATCATCGAAGGCGATGTGCTTGGCCATCCTCGCCGTCAACTGCAGTTCGAACGCAGTCTATTGACCAAACTTGACGAGACGGACTCGTGAGCCACTTTTACAGCGCAAAATATTTCTCATGACTCTTAATGACTTTATCGCCAACTTCGGGCGCAGCTTCCTGTTTGCACTGGCCACGCTGCTGCCCATACTCAACCCGCCGGCCGTTGCCCCATTGTTCCTCAGCCTGACTGAAGGCGCCAGCGCCACGACGCGCACGCAACTGGCGCAGCGTGTATCCGTCAATATTTGCGTCATGCTGGTCGTTGCCATGATCGCCGGCAATATCGTGCTGGATTTTTTTGGCATTTCTTTACCCATCGTCCGGGTCGGCGGAGGACTGCTGGTCATCGCCAGCGCCTGGCAACTGGTCGGCGCCTCGACGCCAGACGCCGAACATGCACAAAATATGGCCGAGGCTTATTCCAGCGAGCAAATCCGCTCCAAGGCGTTCTACCCACTAACTTTCCCCATGATTTGCGGGCCCGGATCTCTGGCGGCCGCCATCACGGTAGGCGCCACCTTGCACACAGAAAGCACCTCCGAGAGCCTGTCGAAGCTGGCCGGATCCATTCCCGCCATACTCGTCGCTTCGCTTATCGTGTACTTCTGCCTGAGATTTGCCGCTCAGTTCCTGCATAAACTAGGGTCGAGCGGAACCGCTGTGCTCATGCGCCTGTCCGCATTCATACTGCTCTGCCTGGGCGTGCAAATCGTCTGGGACGGCGCACACGAGTTGCTGCTGAACCTGCTGCGCGAAGCGGCCGCCATGACCGCGGCGAACCATTAGCACGATGCGCTGTCCAAACGGGCCACACTCATCGCAGCCCTGACCGGTATGATGATTATTCACCCGCCAACCTCTTGCCAAACCCTGCCCATACTATGACCAACACAAATCGCAAGCTTTTGCACATCACCGCCCTGCTATGCATCGCCGCAGTCGCTCTTGCCCTGATATCGCAGCATCTGTTCAATATGCGGCCCTGCGCATGGTGCGTATTGCAGCGCCTGATCTACCTGTCGATCGCCATTTTTTGCTGGCTGGGGCTTTTACTCGAGCGTGTCCGGATTCTGCCGCGTATTGCATCCCTGATCGGCGTCTTGCTCAGCATAGGTGGCGTGATGGCGGCCTGGTACCAATACAGCGTTGCGGCAAAAATGTTTTCGTGCGACCAGACGTTTGCCGATAAATTCATGGTCCAGACCGGGCTGGATGCCCATGTGCCTTGGCTCTTCGGCATTTTCGCCTCCTGCATGGATGCCAGGGTCAAAATTCTCGGCGTCGAATACGCCATATGGAGTCTGGGTCTGTTTTGCCTGCTCGGCGCCCTGAGCCTGATTGCGCTGATCCGGCGTCGTTGATTCCATTCCTGCGAAAGAGCACAGTACGTTTTCGTAGGTACCGCCCTGTGGGGGTACCTACAAACACAATTCAGGCGTCGTCCGCATCGTCGCCGTCAGCCGCAAGGCTGCCACCGGAGCGCTCCCGCGATGCTGCTCCGCGCGTCTGGCTCAGGCGTTCGAGGTAAGCCGCGTCGATATCGCCGGTGACATACTGGCCGTTAAAGCATGATGACTCGAACTGGCTAAGGCCCGGATTCAAGTTGCGTATCGATTTTTCCAGATCGCCCAATTCCTGGTAGACCAGCGCATCGGAACCAATCTCGCGCGAGATCTGATCCGTGTCACGGCCCGTGGCAATCAGCTCCGTCTGCGTGGGCATGTCGATGCCGTAGACATTGGGGAACCGCACGGGGGGAGCCGCCGAGGCGAAAAAGACCTTGTTGGCGCCGGCCGCGCGGGCCATGTCGACGATTTCGCGGCTGGTGGTGCCGCGCACGATGGAATCATCGACCAGCAGAACATTTTTGCCCTTGAACTCCATATCGATGGCATTGAGCTTCTGGCGTACGGATTTCTTGCGGACCGCCTGGCCTGGCATGATGAAGGTACGGCCGACATAGCGGTTCTTGATGAATCCTTCGCGATAATTCAAATTGAGCCGCGCGGCAAGCTGCATGGCCGAGGGCCGCGAAGAATCCGGGATGGGCATGACTACATCTATTTCACCCAGGCGCAAGGTCTTGGCAACATTGTCGGCCAGGTATTCCCCCATGTTCAGGCGGGCATCGTAAACCGACACGCCGTTCATCAAGGAGTCGGGCCGCGCAAAATATACGTACTCGAACACGCATGGGGTATGCACGGGATCAATTGCGCACTGGCGACTGGTAAGCTTGCCGTCCAGATCGATCCAGACCGCTTCGCCGGGAGCCACATCGCGCACAAGCGTGAAGCCGCAGCCGGCCAGCGCCACGGACTCGGACGCTACCATCCACTCGGTGCCCTCATCGGTTTCCAGCGAGCCCAGACACAGGGGACGTATTCCGAACGGATCACGAAAAGCCACCATGCCGTAATTCGCAATTTGCGCGATGACCGCATAAGCGCCCTTGGCGCGCCGATGCACCGATGAAACAGCCGAAAAAATGGCGTTTTCGTCAAGCGATACCCCGTTGGCCGCCAATTGCAGCTCGTGGGCGAAAACATTCAGCAGGACTTCCGAATCGGAATTGGTATTGATATGCCTGCGGTCGATCCTGAACAGTTCTTCGCGCAACTCGCGCCAGTTGGTCAGATTGCCATTGTGCACGAAGGTAATGCCAAATGGCGCATTCACGTAAAAAGGCTGAGCCTCGTCGACGCTATCGCTGGAACCTGCCGTGGGATAGCGCACCTGCCCCAGGCCGCTCGACCCCGGCAGAGAACGCATATTGCGAGTACGGAACACATCGCGCACCAGGCCATGGGCCTTGTACATATTAAAAAAATGATCGGATGAGGTCGCTATTCCGGCAGCGTCCTGTCCTCGGTGCTGCAGCAGCAGCAGGCTGTCGTATATCAACTGATTAACAGGGCCCTGACCTGAAACCCCAACAATTCCACACATTTTAAATTCCTGTCAAATCAATTAATACGGCAACCACGATGCCAAAGACGGGGGCAGCAACAATTTGATTTCCTGAACCCCGCGAACCGCTGTACCCGACAATTGAGCGTCCCGCCACCACGGCTCCTTGGGCAACTCGGTATAACCCGCCGCGGATACCAGAATCAGTATGATCAAAAGTCCGCGCACCAAGCCAAACAAGGCCCCCAGGCCGTGATCGGCCGGTGTCAGGCCGGTTTTTTTAATCAAGGTCCCGAGAGTTACGTTTACGAGGCCAATCAGTAAGAGCATCACAATGAATACCGCCGCATAAGCGGCGGCGGTGCGTAATAGCCCATTCTCGAGATAAGGGGTCAACCAGACGGATACCCTGGGCCCCCACCATATGGCCGCAATAAAGGCCACCAGATAAGCGATCAGCGAGAGTACCTCTTTCATGAGCCCCCGGAGAAGCCCAAGAAATGCCGACACACCAAGGATGGCCAGCACGATGTAATCGAAGCTGGTCACTTAGTGGAAATGAAACCGTTATCATAGCCCAGGGCACGCAAGCGGGCCTGGGCGGCCTGCGCGGCCTCTCGAGTGGGAAATGGGCCGACTCGCAGACGGTACGTCGATTTGCCCCCTGATGTGCCCGATTCGACATAGGCATTGGTGACACCCGACGACGCCAGACGTTCACGGCGATTCTGGGCGTCTTTATCGGTGGTATAAGCGGCGATCTGCAGGACATAATTGCCATGCGCCGCAGGAGCCGGCGCCGTTTTGCCGGGCGAACGGCCTTCAAGCAGCGCAATGGCCACGGCGCCATCATCGGTACGCTCCACCTTTGGCTTGGATTCGTGCCTGGATTCAGTTTTCTTTTCGGCGGGCTTGGGTTTGGCTTCTGGCTTGGGCTCAATCTTGGCCACGGGCTTGGCCTGCTCGACAGGAGCCGCCGCTTCGGGCGCAGCGTTCGTTGTGGCGTCGGCTTCGGTGCCCGGCGTAGCTGCAGGAGGTACAGGTGCATCGGTAACCGCGCCACCGGTCGTGGAGCCAGACTCGGAACCAGGAGCAGCCGGCGCGGATTGCGGTTCGGTCGTGGCGGCCGGGGGAACAATAGCAGGTACGACGGCAGGCGTATTGGCCTGATTGGGTGACGGTGAGGTATCGAGCAGCATCGGCACGATAATGATGGCGGCCAGTACCAGCGCCAAAGCTCCGATCAGGCGGCGCCGCGCGCGACCGCGAAGTTCCTTGGCCTGAGCTTCGCTGGAAGATGAGGAACGCGATGCGGAACGGCCAGAACTGGAGGCAGACTCGTTACGAGAAAACAATCCCATGGGCGACAACCTTTATTGGCAAGCTGCATACCGCCTGCCCTGAAAACATTAATTAACCTAGCGCCCGAGTTCCTTCAATACCGGACCAACAGTAGAAAAAGAGCCGAACACGAGAATTCTATCACCCTGGGCCGCCTGTTTTCGCGCTTCGGTAAATGCTTGAACCGGATTTACAAAATTTGATACAGTTACGGGCTCTTTACCTGGTGGCGGCAAGACCTCGCGCACCATGTCGGCCAATTGCTCGCCACTGGTACCCCTGGGCCCCTCGATAGTGGCGCAATACCAATGGTCCACTCGCGAAACGAGTTTGGCCAGCACGCCCTTGATATCCTTGTCGTTCAGCATGCCGACCACCGCGTGCGTGTAGGGATAAAACGCCATGCCGTCAAGATTCTGCGCCAGTGCCGCCGCCGCATGGGGATTATGGGCAACATCCAGCACTATGGTCGGTTGTCCCGGCAGGATCTGCAAGCGGCCCGGCAGCGAGGCTTGCGACAGGCCCAAACGCACAGCCTGTTGCGGCACCACGAGCTTATCGCGCAGCGTTTCAAGAGCGGCCAGCGCCGCGGCGGCGTTCAATAACTGGTTTGCGCCGCGCAAGGCGGGATAAGCCAGGCCACTGCGGCGCTGGGAGCGGCCACCATAAGCCCATTGCTGGCGGTCGCCCGAATAATTGAAGTCCTTACCGAAGAGACGCAGATCCGCACCAATTTGGCTGGCATAATCGATCAGGCTTTGCGGCGGAACCGGATCGGCGCAAATGGCCGGACGTCCGGAACGATAGATATGGGCCTTTTCATAGCCGATTTTTTCGCGCGTGTCACCCAGCCATTCAGTGTGATCGATATCGACGCTTGTCACGATGGAACAGTCGGCATCCACCAGATTGACGGCATCAAGCCGGCCTCCCAGGCCGACTTCGAGAACAACGGCATCGAGCCTGTTCTGTTCGAACATCAGCAAAGCGGCCAGCGTGGTGTACTCGAAATAGCTCAACGACACTTCGCCGCGCGCGGCCTCGATGCGGACCAGTTGCTCGATGATCGCCGCATCGCTGGCATTTTCGCCATTGACACGTATGCGTTCGTTGAACTTGATCAGATGCGGCGACGTATACAGGCCAACGCGATACCCCGCAGCCAGCAAAATGGCTTCCAGCATGGCGCATGTAGACCCTTTGCCATTGGTGCCCCCCACCGTTATCGTTACGAACGGATACTTCAGCGCGAGCTTTTCTGCAACCACACGGATTCGCTCAAGTCCGAGTTCGATCGGCCTTCTGTGCAAGGACTCCAGATACGCAAGCCACTCCGATAAGGATGCCGCACTGCCGGGTGTAACAAGAGACATGATGATAAGTGCTTTATAAAAAACAACGGTGGGCCAAAGCTGCGCCCACCGTCAAGACATGAACGACTATATACAGTTTACTTGCGGCGCACCGGAGGCAAGTCGGTGCAACTGCCTTCGGCTACTTCGGCAGCCATGCCTATGGATTCGCCCAGGGTCGGATGAGGGTGTATGGTTTTGCCGATATCGACCGCGTCGGCGCCCATTTCGATCGCCAGGGCAATCTCGCCGATCAAATCGCCGGCATGGGTGCCCACAATGCCTCCTCCGACGATGCGGTGCGTCTCCGCACTGAACAGCAGCTTGGTAAATCCTTCGTCGCGTCCATTGGCAATGGCACGGCCCGAGGCTGCCCAGGGGAACAGGCCCTTTTCAATGGCAATACCTTCTTTTTTCGCCTCTTCCTCGGTCAAGCCCACCCAGGCAACTTCGGGATCGGTATACGCCACGGAAGGAATGACCCGGGCATCGAAATAGCTTTTTTGCCCGGCAATGACTTCGGCGGCGACATGGGCCTCATGCACGGCCTTGTGCGCCAGCATGGGCTGCCCGACGATATCGCCTATCGCGTAAATGTGCGCAACGTTGGTGCGCATTTGCTTGTCGACTTGAATGAAGCCCCGATCGCCGACGGCCACTCCCGCCTTGTCGGCCGATAGCTTGTTGCCGTTGGGAGCACGCCCCACGGCCTGCAGCACCAGATCGTAGCGTTGCGGCTCTTTGGGCGCATTCTCGCCCTCGAAACTGACCCAGATGCCATCGTCTTTGGCTTCGGCCCCGACCGTCTTGGTGTTGAGCATGACATGGTCGAAACGCCTGGCGTTCATTTTTTCCCAAACCTTGACCAGATCGCGGTCAGCGCCTTGCATCAGGCCGCCCAGCATTTCGACCACATCGAGCCTGGTTCCGAGCGCCGAATATACCGTACCCATTTCAAGGCCAATGATGCCACCGCCGACAATCAGCATTTTTTTGGGAATGCCTGCCAGCTGCAACGCCCCTGTCGAGTCGACGACACGGTCATCATTGGGCATGAAAGGCAGCTTCACCGACTGGCTGCCGGCGGCGATGATGGCCGACTTGAACTGCACGGTTTGCGTGGCGCCATTGCTGGCCTGCACCGTGACATGATGAGGATCGGCAAACTGGCCAAGCCCGGTCAGCACCTTGACTTTGCGCGCCTTGGCCATGCCGGCCAGGCCGCCTGTCAGCTTGCCCACCACGCCATCCTTGTAGCTGCGAAGCTTGTCCAGGTCGAACGCCGGCGCGCCGAATGAAACGCCATGAGAAGCCAGCGCCTGGGCCTCTTCGGCAACGGCCGCGGTGTGCAGCAAGGCCTTGGAAGGAATGCAGCCTACATTCAGGCAGACGCCGCCCAGTGTCTCGTAGCGCTCGACCAGCACGACGCTCAGACCCAGATCGGCGGCCCTGAATGCGGCCGAATAACCGCCTGGGCCGGCGCCCAGGACCAATACGTCGCACTCGGCGTCGATCGTCCCGGAATAGCTCGCCGCGGCCGGAACTTCCGCTACGGCCGGCGCCGCCACGGGCGCTTTGACTGCAGCCGCCTCGGGGCCAGGACCTTGCGGCGCGGGCTTGGGCGTGTCGGCCGCCGCGGCAGGCTCGATTTCCAGCATGGGCGAACCCTTGGCCACCTTGTCGCCGACTTTGACAAGAATCGTTTGCACGACACCGCCGTGCGAGGCAGGAATTTCCATTGAAGCCTTGTCGGATTCGACGGTAATCAGGCTTTGCTCGGCTTTGATCGTGTCGCCCGAGGCAACCAAAACCTCGATTACCTCGACTTCGGCAAAATCGCCTATGTCGGGCACCAAAAGAGTCTGTGTACTCATAATGCCCTCCTAGAGCGCAATGCGACGGAAATCGGCCAGCAGGCCAGCCAGATAAGCGTTGAAACGTGCCGCCAAAGCACCATCGATGACGCGATGGTCATACGATAGGGATAGTGGAAGCAACAGGCGCGGCTGAAATGCGGCGCCATCCCACACCGGAGCATGAGACGAGCGCGAAACACCCAGTATTGCCACTTCGGGCGCATTGATGATGGGCGTGAACGAGGTACCGCCAATACCGCCAAGCGAGGAGATCGAGAAGCAGCCGCCCTGCATCTGGGCCGGCGACAGCTTGCCATCGCGGGCTTGCTTGGCCAATTCGGACGTTTCAGTGGCCAGCTCGACAATCCCCTTGCGGTCGGCATCGCGTATAACCGGCACGACCAGGCCATTGGGCGTATCTGCGGCAAAACCGATGTGGTAGTACTGCTTCAGAATCAGATCGTCGCCATCGAGCGAAGCGTTGAACTCGGGGAATTTCTTGAGCGCCGCCACAACGGCCTTGATCAGGAACGCGAGCATAGTCACCTTAATACCCGCTTTTTGGTTTTCCTTGTTCAGGGTAAGGCGCAAAGCCTCGAGATCGGTAATATCGGCCACATCGTTGTTGGTGACATGGGGAATCATTACCCAGTTTCGATGCAGATTGGCACCGGATATTTTCTTGATGCGCGAAAGAGGCTTGGCCTCGATGGGGCCAAACTTGGCAAAGTCGACTTTAGGCCAGCCCAGAACGCTGAGTCCGCCCACACCGGCCGCGGCCGAGGAACCCGCCCCGCTGCTCAAGGCCTGCTTGACGTATTGCCGCACGTCGTCCTGGGTGATCCGGTGCTTGTCGCCCGTTCCGCTCACCGATTGAAGATTGACGCCGAGTTCGCGTGCGAACTTGCGTACCGACGGCGAGGCATGCGGCAGATTGCGCGAAGGCACGTCGGCATCCGCGTAGGACGCCGTGGGTGAATGGCGCTCAACCGGCACCGATGCCAGTGCCGCGCCAGGCGTTGCCGCCGGAGCCGGAGCTGAAGCCGGCGCCTTTGCAGGAGCTGGTGATGCGGCAAGCGGCGCGGCTTGTGGGGCGGGAGCAGGCGCCGCGGCCGCCTCCGGTTTGGCCGAGGCTTCGGCCTGAGCGGCTTCAAGCTCAAGTATGACCGAGCCTTCCTTGACTTTATCGCCCACCTTGACCTTGAGCGACTTGACGACGCCAGCGGCTGGCGAAGGAATTTCCATCGACGCCTTGTCGGATTCGACGGTAATCAGGCTCTGCTCCGCGTTGATCGAATCACCGGCGGCTATCAGCAATTCGATAATCTCAACCTCGCTGAAGTCGCCTATGTCCGGTACCTTGACTTCTATGACGTTACTCATGTTTATCTCCCCCTCAGGCGTGATGCGGATTGGCTTTATTGACATCAATGCCATATTTTTTAATCGCTTCAGACACCTTCTTGAGCGGCACGGTTCCCTCATCGGCCAAGGCTCGCAACGCCGCCAGCACAACAAAGTGGCGATCGATTTCAAAGTGCTCGCGCAATTTGTTGCGGAAATCGGATCGGCCGAAGCCATCGGTACCCAGGACCCTGAAGCTGCGGCCTTTGGGAACGAAGGGGCGAATCTGATCGCCGTATGCCTTGACGTAATCAGTGGACACCACGATGGGGCCGACGCTGTCCTGCAATTGCCGGGTCACATAGGCGACAGGAGCATCTTTATCTTCGGGATTGAGCATCTGATGGCGTTCGCAGTCAAGGCCATCGCGGCGCAGCTCGGTAAAGCTCGTGACGCTCCAGAGATCCGAACCCACGCCCCAGTCGTTCTGCAGCAGTTCCTGTGCGGCCAGCACTTCGCGCAAAATGGTGCCCGAACCCATGAGCTGGACTCGCTGCGCGCCCTTGCCCACCGACTTGAATTTGTACATGCCGCGAATAATTCCCTCTTCGTCGCCGGCGGTCAAACCGGGCTGGGGGTAGTTTTCGTTCATGACCGTGATGTAGTAATACACGTTCTCCTGATTTTCGACCATGCGCCGCAAACCGTCTTGAATAATCACAGCCAGCTCGTGCCCGAAAGTCGGATCGTAGGACACGCAATTGGGAATCAGCGCCGATTGAATATGGCTGTGCCCATCCTCGTGCTGCAAGCCCTCGCCGTTCAGGGTAGTACGGCCGGCCGTACCGCCCAGCAAGAAGCCGCGTGCCTGCATGTCGCCGGCCGCCCAGGCCAGATCGCCGACGCGCTGGAAGCCGAACATCGAGTAGTAGATGTAAAACGGAATCATGATGCGGTTGTTGGTGGAATACGACGTCGCCGCCGCGATCCACGAGCTGAACGCGCCCGCTTCGTTGATACCTTCCTGCAGCAATTGGCCGTCGGCCGTTTCGCGGTAGTACATCACCTGGTCTTTGTCGACCGGCGTGTATTTCTGACCTTCCGGCGCATAAATGCCGATCTGGCGGAACAGGCCTTCCATACCGAAAGTACGGGATTCGTCGGCCAGGATGGGCACGACGCGCGGAGCCAGTTCTTTATCGCGCAGGATTTGATTGAGAACCCGCACAAATGCCTGAGTCGTGGAAATTTCCCGCCCCTCGACCGTGGGCTCGAGCACCGCTTTGAATGCCTCGAGCTTCGGCGCATGCAGATGCTCGTCGGCCTTGGTGCGCCGGTGTGGCAGATAGCCCCCCAGCGCATTGCGACGAGCATGCAGATACTTCATTTCGGGGGAATCTTCCGCCGGCTTGAAATATGGAATTTCTTCGAGCTTGTCGTCGGGCACGGGGATATTGAAACGGTCGCGGAATTCGCGTACGGAGTCTATATCCAGCTTCTTCTGCTGGTGGGTCGGGTTCTTGGCTTGCCCAACATGGCCCAGGCCGTAGCCTTTGATGGTTTTGGCCAGGATGACGGTGGGCTGGCCGACGTGATCATTAGCCGCGGCAAATGCGGCATACACCTTGTGCGGATCATGTCCGCCGCGATTCAGGCGCCAAATATCGTCGTCGCTCATGCGGCTGACCATTTCAAGCAGCTTGGGATGTTTGCCGAAGAAGAATTCGCGCACGAACGCCCCGTCGTTTGCCTTATAAGCCTGATATTCGCCATCGACGCTCTCTTGCATGATGCGCCGTAAAATACCTTCTTTATCGCGCGCCAGAAGCGGATCCCAGTAGCCACCCCAAATCAGCTTGATAACATTCCAGCCGCTACCGCGAAAATCGCCCTCGAGTTCCTGAATGATTTTTCCGTTGCCGCGCACCGGGCCGTCGAGGCGTTGCAAATTGCAATTGATGACGAAAATGAGGTTATCGAGCTTTTCGCGGGAAGCCAGGCTGATTGCACCCAGGGATTCGGGTTCGTCCATCTCGCCATCGCCGCAAAATACCCAGACCTTGCGCTTGCTGGTGTCGGCAATGCCGCGCGCGTGCAGGTACTTGAGAAAACGCGCCTGATAAATGGCCATCAGCGGCCCCAGCCCCATGGAAACCGTGGGAAATTGCCAGAACTCGGGCATCAGCTTGGGATGCGGGTATGAAGGCAGGCCTTTGCCGCCCACTTCCTGGCGGAAATGGTCGAGCTGATCGTCGCTAAGACGGCCTTCTAGATAGGCGCGACCGTACATGCCGGGCGAGGAGTGACCCTGGAAATAAACCAGATCGCCGCCATGGCCTTCGCTTTCGGCGTGCCAGAAATGGTTTTGGCCGCAGCCTATCATGGTAGCCAAAGAAGCGAACGAGGCAATATGGCCGCCCAGGTCGCCGCCATCGGCCGGGTGATGCTTGTTGGCCTTGACGACCATCGCCATGGCGTTCCAGCGCACATACGAACGAATGCGTTCTTCAAGAATCAGATTGCCGGGATGCGGGGGCTCGAGCCCCGGCGGTATAGTATTGACGTAGGCGGTGTTGGCCGAAAACGGAATATGCACTCCAGAGCGGCGGGCCAGGTCGATAAGACGTTCGAGCAGGAAATGAGCCCGTTCAGGTCCTTCCCGGTCCAGTACGGCTTCAAGCGCCTCGAGCCATTCTTGTGTTTCGAGCGCTTCGTCACCCGAAGCATCGGCAATTGCATGGACTTGATCAGAAGAGGACATCAGGTGTCTCCTGTTTTTTTAAGTAGTGAATCGAACACGAACAACAACCATACCGTTGTTTGACGTTATACCCCAAACTTGCCGTAATGCGACTGGGCTGTCCTGGTTCGACTGCCGATCACATAAAACAGCGGGATGTAATCATTCTAGGAAAGACTCAAAGGTTGATCAAGAAAAATTTCACTTTACGGTATGAGTTTTTATAATATGAAATTTAAAAGAGCGCGTAACAGTCTAAAATGCGTCATGCAATCCACACTAAGCTATGGCGAGCCCCTCTAAAAAATCCCTCATCCCGACGACGTTCTACGAACAGGCGAAAAATAACCGGCGCGGCTTCTACTGGCTGACGCCGGTTGTCGTCCTGGTCTTGTATTTATGCGTAATGGGGGTCTTCATCTGGCTGCAGCGCCTCCATAACGATAGCGTCATGTTCGTGACGATCGACCAGGAAACACGCCAGCAACGACTCATCATGGTCGTTATCGCCCTATCCTGCGTCATCGTGCTGAGCCTGCTGGCCTTGTGGCGCTATACGCGCTACCGAACCCGGGCCGAATCGGCGCTGATCGCCGAAACAGGCTTTCGCCGCGCCATGGAAAATTCCATGTCGACCGGCATGCGCGTTTTTGACATGCATGGCCGCATTGCGTACGTCAATCCGGCATTCTGCCGCATGATAGGCTGGAACGAGGCCGACCTCATCGGCCGCACAACCCCATTCCCGTACTGGTTGCCGGGTCGCCACACACAGCACCAGGAAACCCTGGATATCCTGCTGTCGGGCCGCACGCCCAGCAGCGGCCTCGAGGTCGAAGCCCAGCGCCGGGATGGGTCGCGCTTCACCGCGCGCATGTATGTTTCTCCTTTGCGGGACCCCAACGGCGAACAAATAGGCTGGATGACGTCCATGACCGACATCACCGAGCCCAAACGCATACGCGAGGCGCTTACCGCCGCGCACGAACGCTTCATGACGGTGCTCGAAGGCCTGGATGACGCCATCTCGGTTGTAGCCGATACCCCGGACGGCCTGGAGCTTCTTTTCGCCAATCGTACCTACCGCCGCTTTTTCGGCGCGCAATCGAACGGCCACGGCGAGTTGCTGGGCGGCCGTCTGGGCCGTTTTACCGATGAAACCGTCGAAGTTTTCTCGGAATCGGCCCAACGCTGGTTTGAAGTGCATCACCGGATACTCGCCTGGACCGACGGCCGACGGGTACGCCTGCAAGTTGCCCGCGACATTACCGAACGCCGCACTCACGAGGAAGCCTCGCGCGTACAGCAGGAAAAGATTCAACTGACCAGCCGCCTGACGACCATGGGCGAAATGGCCTCGTCCCTGGCGCATGAACTCAATCAGCCGCTAACGGCCATTTCCAACTACAGCATGGGCGCGGTGGCCATGATCAAGGCGGGCAACATACAGCCCGAAATCCTTCTGACCGCGCTTGAAAAGGCAGCCAACCAGGCTGAACGCGCCGGCAAGATCATCAGCCGCATCCGCGAATTCGTCAAACGCAGCGAGCCCCGCCGCCAGCGAGTGGCGGTAACCCAGATTCTCGATAACGCCATTGGCTTTGCCGACATCGACGCCCGCAAGCGCCAGGTCGACATCGAAAGACACTTGCCGCAACTATTGCCCGAAGTCATGGCCGACCCCATTCTTATCGAGCAAGTATTATTGAATCTGCTCAAGAACGGCATCGAGGCAATGGAAAAAAGCGACTACCGGGTGTTGCACGTTGTCGTCACCGACCAACACCCCCTGGTCGAAATTTCGGTAGTCGATCGCGGGCATGGCCTGCGCGATCCGGAAAGGCTGTTCGAACCGTTCTACAGCACCAAGTCCGAAGGCCTCGGCATGGGGCTTAATATCTGCCGCACCATTATCGAATCGCATCACGGCCGTCTTTGGGCCAGCGCCAACCCCGATGGTGGAACGATTTTTCGCTTTACCCTGCCTTGCGCGACGCCACAAGCATCTGACAAGACCGAGACCTCCCAGGAGCTGCACGTATGAGTACACCCCAAGCACCCAGTACCATTTTTATTGTGGATGATGACGAAGCGGTACGCGATTCCTTGCGCTGGCTGCTCGAAGCCAACGGCTACCGGGTCAGGAGCTTCGGCGGCGCCGAAGAGTTCTTGAACGCCTACGACCCTGAACAGGTTGGCGTACTGATCGCCGATGTGCGCATGCCGGGCATGAGCGGGCTGGAGCTGCAGGAAGAACTGCTGGCGCGGCAGGCGCCTTTGCCCATCGTGTTCATCACCGGCCACGGCGACGTGCCGATGGCGGTCTCGACGATGAAAAAAGGCGCTGTCGATTTTCTGGAAAAACCCTTCAACGAAACCGACCTGCGCACGATCGTCGCCAATATGCTGCAACAGGCCAGCGAGCGCGTAACGCAGGTGCAGGCGCAGAAAACTCATCAGGCCGTATTAAGCCGGCTGACCGCGCGCGAGCAACAAGTGCTGGAACGCATCGTGGCAGGCCGCCTGAACAAGCAAATCGCGGGCGACCTGAATATCAGCATTAAAACAGTAGAAGCCCATCGGGCAAATATCATGGAAAAACTCGAGGTCACCACCGTAGCAGATCTGATGAAAATAGCCCTGACCAAAGCGGAAGGCACAGCATGAGCGCTCGACTCATTGACGGCAAGGCGCTGTCCGATGCCATCAAGGCCGAAGTTGCACAACGTGTGGAAAGCCTGAAAAGCCAAGGCGTCGTGCCCGGCCTGGCTGTAGTCCTGGTTGGCGAAGACCCCGCTTCGCAGGTGTATGTCCGCAACAAAGCCGCAGCATGCGAAAAATCGGGCCTGCATTCGAAGGTCATTCGTCTGCCGTCCGATATCAGCGAAGACTCCCTGCTCGATGTCGTGCGTGAACTCAACGACGATCCAGCCATACACGGCATACTGGTACAACTGCCGCTGCCCGGGCACATGAACTCGAGCAAAGTCATCGAGACGATCTCGGCCGCCAAAGATGTCGACGGCTTTCACATCAGCAATGCCGGCCTGCTCATGACGGGCCGGCCGCTGTTTCGCCCCTGCACACCCTATGGAATCATGAAAATGCTGGAGTCCGAGCAGGTAGTCCTGCGCGGAGCCGAGGCCGTAATTGTCGGCGCCAGCAATATCGTGGGCAAACCCATGGCCATGCTCCTGCTGGCGGCAGGCGCGACTGTCACGCTATGCAACTCCAAGACGCGCGACCTTGGCGCCCAGACCCGCCGTGCCGACGTGCTGGTCGTGGCAACCGGCAAGCCCGAGATGATCAAGGGCGACATGGTCAAACCCGGCGCAATCGTCATCGACGTGGGCATCAACCGCAAGGCCGACGGCAAGCTTACCGGCGATGTCGAATTCGAATCGGCGCGTAAAGTTGCTGCCGCCATTACACCTGTACCCGGCGGCGTTGGCCCCATGACCATAGCGATGCTGCTGGTCAACACTCTGGAAGCCGCCGAACGCTCCCTGCCCCATTAGTTTTTGCGGACCCTGCCCAGCACATGAATCAAAACCCCTTAATCGTACCGATCGATGCGCTCATTGATTACGCGGCCATTACGCCTGCGCATATCGTGCAGGCGATTGGCGAACTCATAGCCATTGCGCGGATTGCCGTCGACAAGGCCGCCGACCCCGCGCTGGAAGCCAATTGGGATGAAATCGTCGAGCCAGTCGAAAATGCCTCCGAGCCGCTTTGGCGCGCCTGGTCGATTGCCGGTCATTTGAACGCCGTTGTCGATACTCCCGAACTGCGTGAAGCCTACAACCAGTGCCTGCCGCAGGTGACCGAATTTTCAACTTGGCTGGGCCTGCACACCGGCCTGTATGCGCAATATCAACGCCTTCAAGCCAGTCCGCACTACGCGGCCATGACGCCGGCACGCCGCCGCATCATTGATCTGGCCCTGCGCGATTTCCGGCTGGGCGGCGTCGAACTGCAGGGTGAGCAACGCGAGCGCTATGCGCTGATCTCCGAGCAAGAAGCCCAGGCCTCGCAGAAATTTTCTGAAAATGTACTCGATGCCACGGATCGATGGTCCTTGCATATCGAGGACGAAACCCGCCTGCATGGCCTGCCGGAAGACGTCAAACAGGCAGCGCACACGGCCGCTGCCGCCGACAAGCTGCCAGGCTGGAAGCTCACGTTGAAAATGCCCTGCTACTTGCCCGTCATGCAATATGCACAGGACAGGGCGTTGCGCAACACAATGTACCGGGCCTATGCCACCCTGGCGTCCGAACAGGGCGAAGCGGAGCTGGACAATTCCGGGCTTATCGAACAGCTATTGCGCCTGCGCGCCGAAGAAGCCCAACTTCTGGGCTATCAGGACTTCGCCGATCTGCGCCTGCAAACCCGTATGGCCGACAACGCGGGGCAAGTCCTGGACTTTCTACGCGAACTGGCTCGCAAAGCCAAGCCTCATGCCGTGCGCGACTTGGCCGAGCTGCGGGAATTCGCCAAAGCCAGGCTGGGACTGGAGCCGCTCGAAATCTGGGATGTTCCTTTTGCCACCGAACGTTTGCGGCAAGAACGCTATGCGTACTCGGAAGAGGAAATCAAACCTTATTTCACCGAGCCTCAAGTATTGAAAGGCCTGTTCGAGGTCATTGAAAAATTGTTCAATGTGCAGGTCCGGGCGTCCAGTGCGGCAACCTGGCATGCCAATGCCAGGGCCCTGCAAATCGAAACCCCCGAAGGCCGGCTTCTGGGACATTTATTTATCGATTTGTATGCCCGCGCGGGCAAGCAAAGCGGCGCCTGGGTCGATAGCGAGCGTAATCGCCGCAGGCTGCCCGACGAGCGTATACAAACGCCCATTGCCTATCTGACTTGCAATTTTTCAGCGCCACAAAACGGTAAGCCGGCGCTGCTCACGCACGACGATGTCATTACTCTGTTCCACGAAAGCGGACATGCCCTGCATGCCCTGCTCTCCGAAGTCGACGACCCGGCCGCCGCCGCTTTCGCCAGCGTCGAATGGGACGCGATCGAACTACCTTCTCAATTCATGGAGAATTTTTGCTGGGAATGGTCGGTGGTTCAAGCTCTGTCGGCGCATGTCGACAGCGGTGCAAGCCTGCCGCGCGATCTATATGGCAAGCTGCTGGCGGCCAAAAATTTCCAAAGCGGCATGCAGACTGTCAGGCAAATCGAATTTGCGCTCTTCGACATGATTATCCATCATCAGAAATCCGGCCTCGGCACCCAGGCCGTACTGGACGTGCTCAATCAGGTTCGCCAGGAAGTAGCCGTCCTGTTTCCGCCTCCCTGGCAGCGCTTTCCGCATAATTTTTCACACTTGTTCGCCGGCGGGTATGGTGCGGGTTATTACAGCTATAAATGGGCCGAAGTCCTGTCCGCCGACGCCTACGCCGCTTTCGAAGAAACCGCCCGGGTCGACGAGGATCAAACCCGCGACACTCTGGTTGCCGAAACCGGCCGGCGTTTTCGCGAGGAAATACTGGCTGTGGGCGGATCACGCCCTGCCGCCGATTCGTTCAATGCTTTCCGCGGCCGAGCGCCGAATATGGACGCCCTGCTGCGCCACAGCGGCATGACGCCTCCGGATCTATAATTACTTAGCCTTAGTCGAGCACAACATCATGAATTTCTCACGCCGGCGCTTGCTGCGGTACGCGGCTTTGACGCTAATGCTGGATTTCGCCGGTCAGGCACGCGCCGCCGACACCATCCACAATATTCGCGGATTTCTGCCCGATCTGCGCTTTTCGCTGGAAGGGGCCGGCAACAAAGCCATTACGCAGGACGCTTTCAAGGGAAAAACCGTCCTGCTGTTTTTCGGCTATGCCAGTTGCCCCGACGTCTGCCCCACCACAATGGTGCAACTGGCCCAGGTCATGCAAAACCTGGGCGACAAGGCCAGGAACGTACGGATTCTGTTTGTCAGTGTCGATCCTCATCGCGATACTCCCGATAAGCTGCAGGCCTATGTCGACGCCTTCGACAAAAACGCAATCGGCCTGACCGGTACAGAAAAACAGATTGCCGACATCGCCCGGCGCTACCGTGTTTCATACCAGATAGAAAAACCCACGACCCAAGACAGCAACGATTACCAGGTTGCACACAGCCGAGGCGTGTACATTTTCGATAACCGCGGCCGTGCCCGGCTGCTCGCACCCGATACCGAATCCGTTGCGGCAGTCACCCAGAGCCTTCAGACCCTGCTGGCACAAACCGACAAATAAAACGTGGGGTCCGCCCCCCTACGCTTCAGGCGCTTTTCACCGCGAGTGACGGCTGGCTCGCCGTATCCAGCTGCGATGCCGCCTGCCGCAAGGCTGTGCGCAAACCTTCTTCGACTACCGGATGATAAAACGGCATTTCGAGCATGGCGGGCACGGTCAGTTGCTGTTGTACGGCCCAGGACAGCAGATGGGCAATATGCTCTATGCCAGGGCCAGCCATTTCCGCTCCCAGAAAGCGCCCACTGCGCCGATCCGCATAAACGCGCAGCTTACCCCGGTTCTTCAGCATGATCCGGGAACGGCCTTGATCCGAAAAATCGACCTCCCCGATTACGGCGCCTGAATCCGGCAGATCTTTGAAATGCGTGCCGACCTGGGCTATTTGCGGGTCCGAAAACACGACAGCCAGCGGAGCGCGACGCAAGCCTGCCTGCACATTCGGGTAACGCGCCGCATTTTCGCCAGCAATACGGCCCTCGTCGGCAGCCTCGTGCAAAAGCAACAATTCGGCGTTCGCATCCCCGGCTATGAAAATCGTCGAAGCCCCCGCCTGCATAGTTTGGCGATTGAAGGTCGGCACGCCCTTTTCATTCAACGCCAGAGTCGTGTTCTCAAGTTCGAGATGATCGAAATTGGGCCGACGGCCCGCAGCCATCAGGAGGTAATCGAAGCGTTCGACAGACTCTTGCCCGTCCGCATTCAAATAACTCACCTCGACCTCGTCCCCGATGCGTTCCGTCGACAGAATCCGGGTATTGAGCATGACAGGAAACTCGGCCTGGAAGGCAGCCAAAGCGCTGGCCTTGACTTCGGGGTCGCTCAAGCCGCCCAGGCTGCCGCTGCGCCCAAGCAAACGAACCTCTACGCCCAGCCGCGCCAGCGCCTGCCCCAATTCCAGGCCGATTACGCCGGGGCCGACAATCATCACCCGCCGCGGCAGATCGTTCCAATAAAACACATCGTCGTTGACGATCAGGCGGTCACCAAGTTGCCTGTAGGCGTCGGGGACTACAGGCGTGGAACCCGTGGCGATCACCACTCGCGACGCCTCGATCCGGGTATGTCCGTCAATCTCCAGAATGGTGTCGGACAAAAACCGGGCATAGCCGCGAACCTTGTCGTGATCGGGTATGCCATCGACGCTATCGAGCACAAACCCTACAAACCGGTCCCGCTCGCGTTTGACGCGATCCATGACCTCGACCCCGTTTATGCGAATCGGGCCATCGACATGGACGCCAAACGGAGCCGTATGCGCGGCAGAATGGGCCGCCTCGGCCGCGGCGATCAGGAGCTTGGACGGCATGCAGCCCACGCGGGCGCACGTGGTTCCATACAAGCCTCCCTCGATCAACAAAGCCTCAAGACCAGCCGCTTTGACGGCGCGATAAGCGCCAAGGCCAGCCGTGCCTGTACCAATAATGGCCACTGTTGTTTTAAGGTATCTCATGCCAATGCTCTCCTCTCCTCTTGCACGAGGAGACATGCTGATTATGCTCCGGCTTGGGCCACTATGCCTGCCCAGCGGGCCGGGATGCAGGCCTGGAGTTTCCGGCCCCAAGCAATCAGTGTAAGAAAAATCAGAAAATTAATAAATTTAATTTTATTTAAAAAAACGATAGTTTAAATATATATTCAAAGTCTGGCCGGTGTGTAGCCTTCGGCACGAATCGCCGCCTCAATGGCAGCGGGATCATCAATACCGTCGACAGTAACGCAATGTGTTTCAACAACGGACAGTACCCGCGCATCCGGCGCAATCTTGCGCACGGCATTGTTTATGGTTTTCACACAATGGCCGCAAGTCATATCCGGCACGAGGAATTCGATTTTCATACACTTTTCCGATGGTTAACGATAGTATGGCATCAGTATAAACATTACTATCATGGGAAGCTCAAGCCATATTTATACCTTGACATTACTATAATGTCAGGCTTTAGCCTGACAACTCACCAACCAGCGTTAAGGCATGGACCCATCATGAATATCGGACAGGCGGCCGCTGAATCAGGAATTTCAGCGAAAATGATCCGCTACTATGAAAGCATAGATTTGCTCGATGCCAGCCGGCGCAGCGACGCGGGCTATCGCATCTATAGGGAAAAGGATCTGCACGCCTTGCGCTTCATACGTCGCGCGCGCGATCTTGGATTTTCACTGAAACAGATTGCCGTCCTGATGGCGCTCTGGCGCGACAAATCGCGCGCGAGCGCCGAAGTCAAGAAACTCGCCAACGAACATATCGCCGAGCTTGAACAGAAGGCGGCCATGCTCAAGGAAATGGCCGCAACGCTCAAAAATCTGGCTGATCATTGCCATGGCAACGACAGGCCCGACTGCCCTATTCTCGACGGCCTGGAACACTGAGGCCCCGGAAGGCCTTAATCCGATAGTTCAGAGGCCTGTCCATTCCCCGACGAATTGCCGATAGTCGGCGCGCTGGGGCGCCGCGCCAGCCTGGATGGGCGTGCCCAGGGCCACATATCCCATGAAGCGATAATCCAGGCCATCAAAACCCAGGGCCTCGTTCACTTCGTCTATGTACGTGCCTAAACCGGTGCTCCAGTATGCCCCATAGCCCAGCATATGGGCGGCATTCAGCATTTGAGTCACGGCCGCGCCCGTGGCCAGGATACGCTCACGTTCGGGAATTCTGGTATTGCCATGGTCGATCCGGCACGCCACCGCGATCAGCAATGGCACTTTTTCCAGCCAGCGGCGCGTAGAGGCCTCTTTTTCAGCCGTCAGAGGCAAGCCGGCCGCTTTCGTTGCCCCCAGGGCCAGATCCGCCAGGCGTCCAATCGATTCGCCGCGTATCAGTGCAAAGCGCCACGGCTGCAAGTGGCCATGGTCAGGCGCGGACATGCCTGCCTGTAGAATTTGAGCCAGCTCATCTTCGGAGGGTGCGGGAGCCTGCACAAACTTGACGGAACGGCGAGACAGCAAATAATCAATGGGCGCAACAGACATGAATAATCCTTGTGCGTGAAACTATCAAAATTCGAACAGGCCGCATCCGGTGCGAACGGCCGTAATCCGGCATAAGGCCAACCAGAAAAATCAAGACCGGCCGGCTGTGACCAACAAGGCTTTCATGTCGCGCACGGCTTTTTCCCAGCCGTCGAAAACGGCGCGGGCCACAATGGCATGACCGATATTGAGCTCGGACATTCCCGGAATGGCCGCCACGAACTGGGCATTGGCGTAATGCAGTCCATGGCCGGCATTGACGCGCATGCCCAGACTCAGGCCATGCGTCACACCAAGGCTGATTCGATCGAACTCCCGCGCGGCCTGAGCGGCATCGTGAGCGTCGGCATAGGCGCCCGTATGCAGTTCAATAACAGTGGCACCTGCCCGCCCGGCAGCGTCGATTTGCGCCGATTCCGGATCGATAAACAGGGACACCCGTATGCCGGCATCGTGTAACTGGCTGACCGCCTGCCGGGTAGCCTCGAAATGCGTCAACACATCGAGCCCGCCCTCGGTCGTGAGCTCAGCCCGCTTTTCCGGCACCAGGCAAACGTCGTCAGGCCGGACTTTACATGCTATTGCAAGCATTTCCGGGGTAATGGCGCACTCCAGATTCATCCGTGTACGCAACTTGGGGCGAATCGCCCAGACATCGGCATCCTGAATATGGCGGCGATCTTCGCGTAAATGCAAGGTGATCAGATCGGCGCCTGCCTCTTCGGCACGCACCGCCGCCTCGACCGGATCGGGATAAGACGTCAGGCGCTGCTGACGCAAAGTGGCGACATGGTCGATATTCACGCCGAGCTCAATCATTTTTCATCATACCTTTTGTGCTGCACAAGCAAAACGCTATTATGCGGCCTCGGCAAGGGATTGTCTTGGCGGAGCACCGGACTTCAAGAGCCGGCAGCCTTATTGCCGGACCCAGCCGACGGCTGCGCCGTCGATTGGGCCGTAGTGCTATTTTCCAGCCAGCCGCCACCCAGCGCCTTGTACAGCTCGACTCGATTCAACAGCGAGTCCAGACCGGTTTGCAGAAAATTGCGCTGGACAGCGTAGAGATCCAC
The DNA here is from genome assembly GCF_021266465.1 of Paralcaligenes sp. KSB-10. Taxonomy (NCBI): domain Bacteria; kingdom Pseudomonadati; phylum Pseudomonadota; class Betaproteobacteria; order Burkholderiales; family Alcaligenaceae; genus Paralcaligenes; species Paralcaligenes sp. KSB-10. The sequence goes on from NZ_CP089848.1 coordinate 681,962, forward strand.
CGCAGCCGTTTGCACCTGCAGAAAGCTGTCGATGCCATTTTCGTAGCGCACGCGGGCAAGCTTCAGCGTTTCGGCCGTGGAACTTTCTTGCGAGCGCAAAGCATCAAGCTGATTCGTATAGGTCGCTTCGCCAGCCAGGGCGTCGGCCACTTCCCGGAATGCGGTTTGTATAGTTTTCTCGTACTGTGCAACGGCAATATTCTTGCGCGCCTTGGCCAGATCCAGATTGCCGCTGACTCCGCCCGAAAACAAAGGCTGGGTAATTTGCGGTGAAAACGACCAGAAACGATTGCCCGACTGAAATAGCCCGCCCAGAGCCGGGCTGGCGAAACCCAACAGGCCGGTAATGGAGATATTGGGAAAGAAGGCCGCCCTGGCCGCTCCGATATTGGCGTTCGCCGCCAGCAGGTTATTCTCGGCGCCCATGATATCGGGCCGACGTTCGAGCAAGTCCGACGGCAAGCCGACTGGAATCGCCGCAAGCAATTGATCTTTGCCGAATACCGCGCCAGCGGGCAGATTCGACGGAATCTGTTCACCCAGCAGAAGCTGCAAGGCATTGCGGGCCTGTGACTGGCTGCGTGCAATCGAGGCCAAATCGGCCCGCGCCGAATCGAGCTGGCTCTTGGCCTGATTGACGTCCAGCGACGATGCCACTCCGGCATTGAAGAGCGACTGCACCAGGGTATAGGTCTGCTCGCGCGAGACCAATGTTTTCTGCACCAGGTCAGATTGCTGCTCGGCAGCCCTGAGATTGAAATAGGCCTCCGCAACCTGGCCTATCAGATTGATCTGGACTGTACGCTGCGCCTGCTTGCTTGCCAGGTACTGCTGGTACGCCGCTTCGCTCAGGTTCTTGATGCGGCCAAAAAAGTCCAACTCGAAGGACGACATGCCGACGCCTGCCTGGAAACTGCGGCTTACCCGGCCAAGCCCTTCGGTGCCGGCCATGACCGAGTCGGTATTCCTCTGTATTTGCGCGTTCCCGCCTATGCCCAGGGTGGGAAGGCGCGCACTTTCCTGGATGCCATACTGGGCGCGAGCCTCGAGCACGCTTTGAACCGCCACACGCATATCGCGATTGTTATCCAGCGCGATCCCGACCAGGGCGACAAGGCGTGGATCGCGAAAGAACTGGCGCCAGCCCAGATCGGCGGACACCGTTACTGAAGGGGCAATTGCGTGAGCGCTTAATCCGCCTTTTTCCCGGGCGGATGCCGACTGGTCTGGGTACTGGCCCGGAATGGGTGCCTGCGGGCGCTCGTACTTGGGAGCCAGCGAGCACCCGGCCAGAACCAGCACCAGCAATGCCGGCATCGCTGTCAATCTAAACGCTCGCGGACTCATGCTTTATCCCCTTCGGCGGGCGGCGAAGGCTCCGCCGGATTAGGTCCTGCATCGACATGGTGATGCGCAGGCACATGGCCAAGCAGCTTGGGCTTGGTTTTGAACAGTGTCAAAACCACGACAAAGAATGTCGGCACAAACAACACGGCCAAAGGCGTCGCCGCAAGCATGCCGCCAAGCACGCCGAGGCCGACCGCATTTTGGCTGGCGGCACCGGCGCCGGTAGCGACGGCCAGCGGCAACACCCCCAGAATGAAAGCGAACGAGGTCATGAGGATAGGCCTGAATCTCAGGCGTGCCGCCTCGACGGTGGCCTCGCGCATGCTGCCCCCGCTGGCATATGTATCTTTGGCAAACTCGACAATCAGAATCGCATTTTTGGCTGCTAGGCCTATCACTGTCACCATCCCCACCTGGAAGTACACGTCATTGGCCATACCCAAGCCGTAAATCAGGCCCACGGCACCCAGCATTCCCAATGGAACCGCCAGCATGACCGACAAGGGGATAGCCCAACTTTCATACAAGCCGGCCAGCACCATGAACACAACCAGCATGGCCAGACCCAGCAAGATTCCCGATTGGCTGCCGGCTTTCTTTTCCTGGTAAGACAAGCCGCTCCATTCGTAGCCAAAGCCTTGCGGCAATTGGGCCACCATTTTTTCCATTTCAGCCATCGCGGCTCCCGTGGAATAGCCCGGGCCGGCGGAGCCGCCGATACGCACCGATTCGTAGCTGTTGTAGCGCACGATCTGCACTGGGCCTTTAGTCCATTTGGCGGTGACGAATGACGAGAGAGGCACAGGCTGGCCCTGGCTGTTAAGAGCGCTGAGCTTCATGATATCGTCGACATTCATTCGATGCGACTGATCGGCCTGCACCCATACGTTCTGCATCCAGCCCATATTGGGGAATTTGTTGACAAACGCGGAGCCGATTGACGTGGATATAAGACTCGCTACTTCACCGAAATCCACGCCCAATGCGGCCGCTTTATCCCTATCGATGGTCAGGCTCAATTGCGGCCCAGGCCCCAGGCCTGTAACACGGGTCTGGGCAAGAACTGGATTTTTCATTGCCATTTGCAGCAATTGTTGCGTTGCCGCCATCAATGCATCGTGTCCGAGGCCTCCGCGGTCTTCAAGGCGCATATCGAAACCCGTAGCATTACCCAAGGACGAAATAGCCGGCGGCACAACCGCGAAAACCATGGAATCGGGCAAACCGAACAAGAGGTTCTGGGTCGCCTTGGCGGCTATCGCCTGGGCCGAATCGCCCGGGCCCTTGCGATCGGCAAAATCCTTCAACGGGACAAATACAATGGCCGAGTTCAAGCCATTACCGTTAAAGCTGAAGCCCTGGACCGCAATGATGTTCTGCACCTGCGGTTGTTTCTTGAAATAATCCTCGACCTTCTCGATCACCTCAATCGTGCGATTCGCGGTCGCCCCGGCCGGCAATTCGATATTGGCAATGATATAGCCCTGATCCTCTTCCGGCAGGAATGAGGTGGGCAAGCGCAGATACATCCAGCCCAGGCCAATAAGCAGGACCAGGTAAATCAGCATCATCCGCCCGCCCCTGGCCAGGCTACGCCCCACCCAGCTTTCGTATTTGTCGGTCGTGCGTTCGAAACCTCGATTGAACCAGCCGAAAAACCCCTTTTTGCTTTCGTGATGGCCTTTGGGGATGGGCTTGAGTATGGTTGCGCACAAGGCAGGAGTAAACGATAGCGCCAGGAAAGCGGAAAACAGGATGGACACGGCCATCGCAACCGAAAACTGCCGATAGATCACCCCCACCGATCCGCCCATGAACGCCAGGGGCAAAAATACCGTGGATAGAACCAGAGTAATCCCGACAATGGCGCCGCTGATTTGCGGCATGGCCTTTTTGGTCGCTTCTTTAGGCGAAAGGCCATCTTCAACCATGATGCGCTCGACGTTCTCCACCACGACAATGGCGTCGTCGACCAGAATGCCGATAGCCAGCACCATGGCAAACATGGTGAGCACATTGATCGAAAAACCCAGTGCGAGCATTACTGCAAATGCACCCAGAATGGCCACTGGAACAACAAGAGCGGGTATCAGGGTATAACGCACGTTTTGCAAGAACAGGAACATCACGACGAACACCAGCACCATGGCTTCAAGCAATGTATGCACGACCTGCTCGATCGAAATCTTTACATAGGGAGAAGTATCGTAAGGTATGGCATAGCTGATATTGCCGGGAAAAAATTTGGCAAGCTGCGCCATTTCCGTTTTGACGCCTTGCGCCGTAGACAATGCATTGGCGTCGGGCGAAAGGGATATGGCAAATGCCGCGGTCGGCTTGCCATTCAAGCGCGCACCGAATTGATAGTTATCGGCGCCGATTTCCGTGCGCGCCACATCGCTCAAACGAACGCTGGACCCGTCCACATTCGAACGCAGCACAATCTTGCCGAAATCCTTGACCGACGATAATTGGCCGTTGACCACGATCGGAGCCGTCACACGCTGCGCCTCGGGATTCGGCGGCGACCCGATAATTCCCCCTGAAATCAGCACATTCTGTCTTGCAATGGCGGCATTCACATCGGCCATGCTGAGGTTGTAGCCAGTCAATTTGTCCGGATCGACCCATATGCGCATGGCTCGGGGAGCCGCGAACAATTGGAATTTGCCCACGCCCGGAATTCGCGAAATGGGATTCTGCACATTGCGCGTGATGTAGTCAGCCAGAGCCGTCTGATCCAGCGAGCCATCTTTCGACGACAGGGTGACCACCATCAGGAAACCCGTATTGGTCTGGCTGACCTTCAAACCCTGCTGTACGACCGCCGTGGGCAAACTAGCCGTAATGTTGGACATCCGGTTTTGCACATCGACCTGGGCCAGGTCCGGATTGGTGCCTGGGGCAAAGGTCACGGTAATCTGCGACTGACCATTCGAATCGCTGACCGATTCGTAATACAACAAGCCCTTTGCGCCGTTGAGCTCATTTTCAATCACGCTCGAAACTGAATTCGCCACATCCTGGGCCGATGCGCCGGGATAGGATGCGTTGATCGTAATGGCCGGAGGCGCCACCTCGGGATACTGTGCCACCGGCATATTGGGAATGGCCAGCAAGCCGGCCAAGGTTATTGCCAATGCAACAACCCAGGCAAAAATAGGTCTTTCAATAAAAAACTGTGGCATGTGTGATCACTCTAAAAGCAGTATCGTTGCGGGCGGCCCTGGCACACCCCACAGACAGTGTTCTTTTAGCCTTTGGCAGAAGGCTTGGAGGACGGCGCTTTATCGGCCGATGGAGACGCCGATTTGTCATCCTTCGCGGCAGCCGGAGTGGCGGGCCCGGTTGAGGCGGCCTTATTGTCCGAAGCCGCCTGGCCCGCCTGCGGCTTGCCCTTCCATGGAATGCCCTGAACCGCAGCGCCGGGTCGAATTTTCTGAAATCCTTCCACGACCACGACATCGCCGGGAGCAAGACCTTTGTTGATCACTGACTTGCCGTTGATTTCGGGCCCTACCAGCACGGACACCGGCGCAGCCTTGCCATCCTTCACAACGAACAGGCTGGACAAACCGTCGGCAGTGCGCTGCAGCGCCTGCTGCGGCACCAGGAGAGCTTTCTGGTCAACCCCCTGCTCTATCCTGACGCGCACATACATGCCTGGCAAAAGTATTTGATCGGGATTGGGGAATTCGGCGCGCAGATTGACCTGCCCGGTCGTAGGATCGACAGTCACACCGGAAAACAGCAGATTTCCGGTGTGATCGTAACGGGTGCCATCTTCCAGCACGACTTCAGCCTTGGCCATGTTCTGCCCGGTCTGTTCCAGATCGCCGCTGGCCAAGGCCCGGCGCAATTGCGACAGCTCGGTTGTGGAACGAGTGAAATCGACATATACCCGGTCCAGCGCCTGGACTGTCGCCAGTTGGGTGGCCGAGGTAGCGCTTGCCAAAGCGCCTTCGGTTACCAGCGATTTGCCTATGCGGCCGGATATCGGCGACACCACCTTGGTATAGCCCAAATCGATATCGGCGGCTTCGAGCGCCGCCTTGGCTCCGGCAACCGCGGCATCGGCCTGGCCCGCCTGGGCGACGGCATTGTCGTAATCCTGGCGGCTGATGGCATTGACCTTGATCAGTTTCGAATAACGCTGCGCCAGCAACTGCGCGCTGCGGGCATCGGCCTGGGCTTTTTTGAGTTGTGCCGCAGCCTGATCGCGCGCGGCCCGGTATGGGGCCGGATCGATCGTGAACAAAAGCTGGCCTTCCTTGACGTCGCTGCCCTGGACGAAATTGACCTTAGTCACAATGCCATTGACGCGAGCGCGGATCTGGGCATCTTTGATCGCTTCGACACGGCCCGGCAATTCGGTGAAAATTTCGGTGCGCGTCGGTTCGACCGTTACGACACTGACAGGTACTTTCATCTCGCCCATTGCAGGCTTGGGTTTTTCGCCGCACGCGGCAAGCACAATTACAGAGGCAAAAACAGCAGCACGGGCGGCTGTCTGCCATGCACGCGGACGAACTCTGGACATGTATTACTCCCACACAGCCTCGAGCCCTGTTGAGGCACGGCTGCGACGGTTTGGTTTTTTGTAAACGGCGAGTATAAAGCGAAAATGCGCCAATCGCATCCAAATCGATTTCATTCGATTACAAAAAACCGCATATAAGCGTCTATTTCCGTGAACACGCAGTGTTACAGGTGTCGGGAAAAACGCCGTGAGATGGCGATCCGCGGAATATTGGGCCGCACGGGATGGCTTTCCTAGCCGAGCAGCAAGGCATCGTCGGAGATTTTTTCGCCACGCACCCGTTCGAACATGGCCAGCAGATCCGGAACATCCAGGCCTTTGCGCTCGGCTCCCGACACATCAAGGACCACCGCGCCCTGATGCAGCATGACAGTGCGCTCGCCGACATCCAGCGCCTGGCGCATGCTGTGCGTCACCATCATGGTCGTGAGTTTGTTTTCCTCGACAATGCGGCTTGTCAGTTTCAGGACAAAGTCGGCCGTGCGCGGATCGAGCGCCGCCGTATGCTCGTCAAGCAAAAGTATGCGTGACGGCTGCAAGGCGGCCATGAGCAGGCTTACCGCCTGCCGCTGCCCTCCAGAAAGCAGGCCGATGCGATCGCTGAGGCGGCTCTCAAGGCCCAGACCGAGTATTGACAGGCGCTCCCGAAACAGCTCGCGCATCGGTTTTTTTACAGCCATGAACAAGCCGCGGCGCATGCCGCGGTTATAGGCCAGAGCCATGTTTTCCTCGATGGTCAGGTCTTCGCAAGTACCGGCCATGGGATCCTGGAATACCCGCGCCACTTGGTTTGCCCGCGTCCAGACAGCCTGGTTGGTGACGTCTTTGTCATTGATGACGATGGTGCCGCTGTCGATAGGCAAATCGCCTGAAATCGCGTTCAGGAACGTGGACTTGCCCGCGCCGTTGGAGCCAATCACGGTCACAAACTGACCGCTGGGGATTTCCAGCGACATGTTCCGCAACGCCTTGGTTTCAATGGGAGTGCCGGCATTGAAGGTAATATTGAGATTCTTTGCGCTCAACATGTTAGCGCCCTCCTTTGCCACGCAAGCGTTTCTTGACCAGCGGGATCACCAGCGCGACGGTTACCAGCAGCGCCGTCACGAGATTGAGGTCTTGTGCCTGCAGGCCGATGAAATCGGCGTTCAGCGCCAGGGCAATAAAAAAACGATACAGCACGGCGCCGACAATCACCGCCAGGGTCACAATAATAAGCCGGCGCGAGGGCAGCACGCTTTCGCCGACGATCACCGCCGCCAGGCCGATCACAATCGTGCCGATTCCCATGGAAATATCGGCGCCGCCTTGCGATTGCGCAAAAAGCGCGCCTGCCAGGGCCACCAGAGCGTTGGAAATCGCCATGCCGGCCAACACCATGGAGCCGGTTGCCACACCCTGGGCGCGCGCCATGCGGGGATTCGAGCCCGTGGCGCGCATGGCCAGGCCCGTTTGCGTTGAAAAATACCAGTCGAGGGCAAATTTGATCACGACCACCAGCACCAGCAGTATCAGCGGCCGGGCGATGTAGTCGCTGAGGCCGGCGGGCTGCAGGATCGTAAAGACGGTAGGTTCGGATATCAGGGGGACATTCGGACGCCCCATGATCCGCAAATTGATCGAATACAGGGCAATCATCATAAGAATGCTTGCAAGCAAATCCATGATCTTCAGCTTGACATTCAACCAGCCGGTGATCATTCCCGCCACTGCGCCGGCAAACACGGCGATCAGGGTGGAGGTAAACGGATCCATGCCGCCGCTGATCAAGGTGGCGGCTACGGCGCCCCCCAACGGAAAACTGCCGTCGACCGTCAGGTCGGGGAAACGCAAAAGGCGAAATGAAATAAGTACTCCGAGCGCAACCAGACCAAAGATCAGCCCGATTTCAAAAGCGCCCCACAACGAATAGATTGACATGTAAGAACCACTAAAGCGGGCACCCGGCGAGGCAGGTTGCCAGGCAACCTGCCTGCATCATCGAATGCGCGTCGATCTTATTCGACCACCTTGGTCGCCGATTTGATGAATGCGTCGGAAAGGGTCACGCCCTGTTTTTTGGCGGCGCCCGGATTGACGTAAAGCTCGAGCTTGTCGCTGGTTTCAGAAGCAATAGTGCCCGGCTTCTGGCCCTTGAGGATTTTAACGACCATTTTACCGGTCTGCACCCCGAGATCATGGTAATTGACGCCCAGGGCGGCAATCGCGCCTCGTTTCACGCTGTCGGTATCGGAAGCGATCAGCGGAATCTTGGCATCGTTGCCCACCTTGACCAGAGATTCGTAGGCCGACACGACGTTGTTATCGGTATTGGTGTAGATGACATCCACCTTGCCGATCAGGCTGCGTGCCGCCGCCCCGACGTCAACCGTGCGCGCCGCGGTGGCTTCGGCCAGCGACATGCCCGCCTTGGGCAAGAGCTCGCGCAATTGCTTGACGACCACGACCGAGTTGGCTTCGCCCGGGTTGTACACCATGCCCACGCGCTTGGCATTGGGCACCACTTTCTTGATCAGGTCGATCTGCTTTTGCAGCGCGAGGGCATCCGAAACTCCAGTCACGTTGGTTCCCGAAGGCCCCAGGGTCTTGACCAGTTGGGCCGCCACCGGGTCGGTAATGGCCGAATACACGACCGGGATGGTTTTGGTAGCCGCCACCACCGCCTGGGCAGACGGCGTGGCGATGGCAACGATGACATCGGGCTTGTCGCCCACATATTTACGGGCAATTTGCGCCGCAATGGAGGTATTGCCCTGAGCCGTCTGGAATTGCCATTTCAAACCCTTGGCCTCGGTATAGCCGGCTTTGGTCAAAGCCTCTTTGATGCCGTCCTTTACCGCGTCAAGCGCCGGATGCTCGACAATCGACGTAACCGCGACCGACTGCGCAAAAACCGGCGCCTGCACCAATGCACCGGCAAGCATCGCCGTACCCATTGCCAATTTGGCTGATTCAGCAAACTTCATACGAAGCTCCTTAAACTGTCCATGAGGTCAACGCAAACACGGACGAAACCATTTCGCCGAGTTGCAGATGGGCGTAAGTCTAACTCCATATACCGCGGATTTCCTCAAGGGATATCCCTGCCGTGGCCAGATTCCCGCATGCGGCAACATAGACAAAGCGGGCCCGCTTCAGCAAGCCAGACCACGCCGCTTGCAAGCCATACTGTGATTCATACAGTAACCACGGGAGATCTGCGCGCCAGCAACGATTTGGCCCAACGCCGGGCAGGCAAGCCATATTGGGTTTCAACCGCCGCCGCACGATCCAGAAACCGCTGCGTGGACACTTCCAGCACAGGACCTTTGAACGCCAACACCACGCGATTGCCTTCGTCGATCTCCGGCAGTTCGAGAACCCGCCCCTTGAAGGCCTTGCTTATATTGGCCAGATTACGCGGAAAACTCTCATGATTGCCAAACAGATTGACTGTCATCACCCCCACCTCGTCCAGGGCGCGATAGCAGCTTTTGTAGAAATCCAGCGATTCGCGTACCGGCCCGCGGGCCTGCGCATCGTAAAGGTCGACCATCAAGCTCAGGTAGTTGCCGAGGTTCTCGTTCCTTTTCAGCCACACGGCTGCGTCGCTATGATCGACGGCCAGGCGTGCCGATTCGGGCAAACGAAAATAGGCTCTGCAAAGGCTGGTGACGCGCGGATTCCACTCGACCGCCACCACTTCGCTTGGCGTATGCTTGAGGGTATAGCGCAACAAGGATCCGGCACCCAATCCCAGGATTCCAACCGAACTTTGTTTGGTCGGTTCCAGAAACAGCAGCCAGGCCATCATTTGCTGCGTATAGGCCAATACCAGCTCCGAAGGTTTTGCAATGCGCATCGCACCTTGCACCCACTCGGTCCCAAAATGCAAATACCGGATGCCGCCCCATTCGGAAAGGGTGGGTTCGTCATCGCCGGCCAGGGATTCCGCCTCTGGGGCATAGCCGGTATCTGAAACCGCTTTACGCACTTCCGCAGCCCCTATACACGTTCAAAGATGGCGGCAATGCCCTGTCCACCCCCTATGCACATGGTGACCAGCGCGTATCGCCCTTGAATCCGGTGCAGCTCGTGCAGCGCTTTGACGGTAATCAACGCACCCGTTGCGCCAATGGGATGCCCCAGACTGATACCGCTGCCATTGGGATTGACTTTCGCGGGGTCGAAACCCAGCTCCTTACTGACCGCGCAGGCTTGTGCGGCAAAGGCTTCATTGGCTTCGATCACATCCAGCTGATCGATGCTCAGGCCTGCTTTTTTCAAAGCCAGACGTGTCGCGGGTACGGGCCCGATTCCCATATACTTGGGATCGACTCCCGCGTGGGCATACGCCACCAGGCGAGCCATGGGCTTGGCGCCGCGCGCTTTTGCCGCCTTGGCGCTCATAAGCAGGACCGCCGCTGCCGCATCATTGATACCCGATGCGTTGCCGGCCGTCACGGTACCGTTCTCCTTGATGAAAACAGGCTTTAGCGAAGAAAAATTCTCGGCTGTGGCGCCCATGCGCACATGTTCGTCAATCTCGAATACCACGTCGCCCTTGCGTGTTTTCCGGACGATGGGAACAATCTGCTCCCGGAAGTATCCCGCCTTGATGGCGGCTTCGGCCCGCTGGTGCGAAGCCAGGGCCAGTGCATCCTGGTCGGCACGCGAAATCGAATATTTTTGCGCCACGTTTTCGGCTGTAACGCCCATATGCATTTTGTCGAAGGGATCCGACAGCGCCCCGGTCATCATGTCCACCAGAGTGCTGTCGCCCATGCGCGCACCCCAGCGCTGGCCCTGCGCAAGATACGGAGCCCGGCTCATGTTTTCGGCGCCGGCGCCAATGGCAATATCGGCGTCGCCCAGCGAGATGGCCTGCGCGGCCGAAACAATGGCCTGCAAACCCGAACCGCAGAGGCGATTGACGTTAAATGCCGGAGTAGCCTGGGAGACCCCGGCATTGAGCGCGGCCACGCGAGACAAATACATGTCGCGCGGTTCGGTGTTGATGACATGGCCGAAGACCACATGGCCAATATCGTCGCCCGCCACGCCGGTACGTTCCAGCACAGCCTTCACCACGGCCGCCCCAAGATCACAAGGCGGTACATCTTTAAGACCGCCACCAAAATCGCCCACCGCGGTGCGGCAAGCTCCGACAACCAGAACTTCTTCCATGATTGCTCTCCAAAAAAATCAGCCTAATAATTTAGGCTGATCATACCCGAGCTTGCACGGACAGGTCTTTATGGCCGGCGTGCCCGCAAATGACGGCGCGCGCGCAGTTTCCGGTATGTGCGCAAACTAAGGTGCCGATGTACGCGCCGCCCTTCTTTCAACCTGCGTGCATGCGCGGAAAGAAGATCCCCGCGCGTCAGCATGCCCAGCATCCGCCCAGGATCAGCCTTGTCCACAACCAATAAACGACCTACGTTTTCCACCACCATATGATCCGCCGCTTCGCGCAAACTATGCTGGGGGGTAATAACCACAGGTGGACGCACGATCAAGACACCCAAAGGGGTCGACGCGGGCCGATGTGGATCGAAGAAAGCACGGCGGGTCAGCACACCCCGAATACGGCCGGCCTGATCCATAACGGGATATCCCTGATGCTGGCCCGCAGGCAGGCCACTTGCGATCCAGTTGCGGACTTCACCGATGGTCTGGTCGGTGTTCAGCGTCACGACATTGGTTTCGCACACGTCACCCACCAGGACACGCTCCAGATAATCGGCCTTGTATTCCGACGGAACCCGCACACCGCGCCGGGCGATCTTTTCCGTCATGATGGTGTTGCGCATGATCAGGGCCGATACCAGATAGGCTGCGGTGCATGCTCCGAGCAGAGGCAACAGCCCCGCTGGCTGCGCCGTGGTCTCGAAAGCAAAAATGACCGTGGTCAGGAGTGCCCGCGACGCACCCGCGAAAATCGCGGCCATACCCACCAGCGCGGCAATGCGGGGGTCCACACCCAACTCGGGCAAGTACATGGCCAGGATCAGGCCCATGATGCCCCCCAGCGACCCGCCGATGGTAAACAAAGGCGCAAGAGTGCCGCCGGAAGTGCCACTGCCCAGGGAAACCGACCATGAAATGAATTTCATGACGCAAAGATAAGCCAGCGCGCCCATAGCCAGGTGCCCGTTCAGGATATCCTCGATATTGCTATACCCCACCCCTAATGTAAGGGGCGCGAAATAGCCCACTATCCCGACCACCGAGGCGCCAATTGCCGGCCACCACATCCAGTGTATGGGAAGCTTCTCGAAAGCGTCCTCAATGCCATAGACTATGTGGGTCACGCCTACGCTTACCAGGCCGATAATTGCGCCAATCACGACATAGGCTGCCAAGGCAGCCGCCCCGGGAGCATCCAGATGCCCCATAAGGAATACCGGAGTCGATCCAAGCAGCAGGTACCGCAGGCCGGTGGCGGTGACACAGGCCAGCGCCACCGGAATCAGCGAGCGCGCCCGCAGCTCGAACAGCAGCAGTTCCACGGCCAGGGCTACAGCCGCGATCGGGGCCGAGAATACCGCCGCCATGCCCGCGGCCGCCCCTGCGGCGAGCAGGACTTTGCGCTCACTGGCCGTAACCTTGAGCAACTGCCCGATTAAAGAGCCCAGAGCACCCCCTGTGGCAATAATTGGGCCCTCCGCACCGAATGGTCCGCCCGTTCCGATCACAATGGCGGACGAGATGGGTTTCAAAAAAGTGATGCGTGTCGGGATACGGGACTCATTGAGCAGCACCTGCTCCATTGCTTCTGGAATACCATGGCCGCGTATGGCTCGCGATCCCCATCGCGCCATCAAACCAGCAACGACGCCGCCTATTATCGGTATCCAGATCACCCATAGACCAAGGTGAGGCACCGCATCAGCCGGGGCGGAAAATGCCGTAGACCAGCGCCCATAGAAACTCAGATTGGTCACCAGGCCGATCAGCAGCATCAGCAACTTGGCAACTACCGCCGCCGCAATGCCCAGCAACATGGACAACATGATAATGCGCAGCACGCGCCGATCGATCAAGGTCGATCGCAATGGCATCCGGGCGGCTTCCAGACTAAGGCCAAGACCAGGAGCGACAGGCAGGCCTTCCGTACTGCCTTCTTCACGCACGCCGGTTCTGATGGGTACGGAGGAATCACTTGAATTAGTTGTTGTCACGGTCTTGCCAGTACGAACTGTCGTTTTTTTATCTTAGCCAAACATTATGACATAACTACCTTTAAATCAGCTGACAACATGGCCTGCGCATGCCAGCCAGGCAAATTCGGCGCAACACACAACGCAGCCAACCGTGCCGAACAGCCGCCCCGCTTTCTCTGGATGCCGCTTCGATGCCCGCCTTGGGATACTATGCTACGTATAGTGCTCAGGGAAATATGTCGTGGCTGGCCACTGCAGCCGTGGGCGCCTGAAAAGAGGGCCAGTACAATTTTCAATCGATTCATATCCAAAACTTTTAACCGTCAATAGGCTGTAAGTCATAGTGAAAATTGCCACCTGGAACATAAACTCTCTCAAAGTGCGCCTGCCCCAAGTGTTGGCGTGGCTCGACAGCCATCCCGTCGACGCGCTGTGCCTGCAAGAGCTGAAACTGCCCGACGAAAAATTTCCATTGGACGCATTCCGGGAAGCAGGCTATCAGGCCCTATGGGCCGGACAGAAAACCTATAACGGGGTCGCCATCATATCCCGCCTGCCAGGCACCGATCCGCAACGCAATCTCCCCAACTTCGACGATCACCAGCAGCGCATCATTGCGGCCACGCTGCCCAGCGCGATCGGTGATATACGCGTGGTAAGCGCCTATTGCCCCAACGGGCAGGCGGTCGGCAGCGAAAAATACGAATACAAGCTCAAGTGGTTCCAGGCACTGCGACTGTGGCTGGCCGATGAGTTGCAGCGTTATCCACGCCTGGCGGTTTTGGGCGATTACAACGTCGCCCCCAAAGACGAAGACGTGTACGATCCGGCCAAGTGGGCAGGCGATATCCTGGTGTCGGATGCAGAACGCGCGGCCTTTGGCGCCCTGGTCGAGCTCGGGCTGACCGACGCGTTTCGTGAATTCGAGCAAGAAGAAAAATCGTTCAGTTGGTGGGACTACCGGCAATTCGCCTTTCGCCGCAATGCCGGAGCACGCATAGACCACGTCTTGCTCTCAGCCGCCCTGAAACCCTATTGCGAGGCATGCGTCATCGACAAAACTCCCCGCAGGAACGAACAGCCATCGGATCATGCGCCGGTCATAGCCGCCCTGGATTTCTCTCTGAGCAAAGCGTAGCGCCGCGCCGCCCGATTTTCCAGCGCGGCGATCGGAACAACGATATACTTAGGCCCAACAACACTGGGCCTAACGGCGTCTGTGCAAACCGGTAGCACCATTTACAAATGGTAAATGCCGACCCGCACCAGGGCTGCTAACGTTAGGCTAACTAAAACAGGATGGGGCTGTATGATGCATCGAGTTCTTCGTTTTGAGCGTGCCCAAAGGCTAAATGAATACTTCAAAAACATTGCTCCGGGAATTTTCATACAAGAGCTTTTTACGCAGCCCGGCGCCATAGGAGCAATCTGTCCCAGCTCACGGTACCTGTCCAAGTATATGGCTCAACAAGTGCCCTGTGACACAGATGGCCTGGTGATTGAACTCGGTGGCGGCACCGGAGCCATTACGCAAGCATTGCTCGACCGCGGCATCGCGCCCGATAATCTCATGGTGGTCGAATACTCGCGCCCTTTCGTCCAACGCTTGCGCGAACGATTCGCCAACGTCGAAATCGTGCATGGCAATGCCGCCGAACTGTGCCAATTGGTGCCGCGCGACAAGAAAATCGCGGCCATTGTTTCCAGCCTGCCGCTATGTTCCTTGCCGGATCACGTTACGCAATTGATCCTGCAGCAATGGCAAACGCTTCTGCAGGACAACGGAGTTGCGGTTCAGTTCAGTTACCATTTGCGCACCCCAAAATGGCGCCATTACCTCACCCCCACACACACTCGCTCGAAAATCGTATGGGCCAATCTGCCGCCGGCCAACATTACGACTTTCTCGTTCAGCGAGCCCAAACTGCATGCAAATATGCCATGAATGCATCAAGCCATATTATCGGCACGCTGCGCAAGGGCGTGGTTCTCGACGTCACACTGGAAGATTTGCAGTTCAAAGCCTACGTTGTGATCAGCAAGCCCGATATTAATCTGGTAGCCGATTTCATCCCCCAGGAACAATTCGAAGCCAACGGCGACCTGCACGTAGCGGCGGTAGTCGCTCCCGGCGACGCGCGCGAACAAGTCCAGGACGTTACCTTCAACATGAATATGAACGATGGCGCGGTTTTTTTATGCATAGACCAGTCCTCCTATGCGGCGACGCTGGAGGAGCTTGGCCAACCGCAGCCCAACGCGTTGAACTAGGCAACCGGTTTAAAAAACCTGTGGACCAGCCGCCATTGAAAAAATGGGTCGGCTTTTGCTATTCTTCACTCCTTAATTGTTACCAGTTGATTACAATGGCATCCTATACCGGCAATATTTTCATGGTCGTAGCTCCAAGCGGAGCCGGCAAATCCAGCCTGGTCAATGCCTTGCTGGCCCAGGATCCTGCCGTGATGCTCTCCATCTCCTGCACCACCCGGGAACCGCGCGACGGCGAAAAAGACGAGCAGCATTATCGTTTCGTCAGCAAGGACGAGTTCTTCCGGATGCGCGACAGCAATGCCCTGCTCGAATGGGCGGAGGTCCACGGTAATTATTACGGCACGCCGCGCGATCGCATCGACGAGGCAATCCGGCTGGGACGCGACGTTTTGCTGGAAATCGACTGGCAAGGCGCACGCCAGATTCTGCAGCATTTTCCGGATGCCGTCGGGATCTTTATCCTGCCCCCCTCGATCGCCGCGCTTGAAACCCGCCTTTATCACCGGGGGCAAGATGCGCCGCAGGTCATTTCGCGCCGGCTGCTGGCCGCCGGCAGCGAAATGTCGCACGCTCCAGAGTTCCAATATGTTATTATTAATCAAGAATTTAGCGTCGCGCTGTCGCAGCTCGCGCAAATTGTGGCCGCAACACGGTTACGTTATGCGACGCAAGCAGCCCGCAACGCCGATCTTTTCTCCCAGCTAGGCATCAGCAATCCATCCGCCTGACGCCGGCAACACTTTGTTTTAAGGTTATTTATGGCTCGCATTACCGTCGAAGATTGTCTGGATCGCATCCCCAACCGCTTTAACCTTACGCTTGCCGCCACGTACCGTGCACGCGAACTGGCGCAAGGTCATGAACCTCGCCTCGACAGCAAAGACAAACCAACCGTCACTGCTTTGCGCGAAATCGCTGCGGGCGTTACCGGCCTCGAAATGCTGCGCAAGGTACCCACCTAAATACAGCCGAGCAAGCTCATGGCGTTTTCTGGTCTGCGGGGTGCTTCGTCTGGGCTGCTGGCGGTACTGAAAAAGGGCTCGCGCCTTCGCAGGCGCAAGCCGGCGTCTCATCCGTTACAGAGTTCCAGCCCCGAAACCGCCTCCCCCAATACGGCCATTGCATCGCTCGCGCCGCTTGCCCGCATCATTGATCAGTACCTCGACCCCAAAGAGGTCGAGCGAGTCAAAGAAGCTTACCGATTTTCGGACCAAGCCCATCTAGGCCAGTTTCGAGCCAGCGGCGAGCCGTATATTTCCCACCCTATTGCCGTTACCGAGATCTGTGCGGGCTGGAAGCTCGACGCCGATTCCCTCATGGCGGCCCTGCTGCACGATGTCATGGAAGACCAGGGGGTCGCCAAACAGGAGCTGGCTGAACGTTTCGGTGCCGATGTCGCTGAAATCGTCGATGGCCTCTCCAAGCTGGACCGGCTTGAATTCGCCACCAAAGCCGAGCAACAAGCCGAAAGCTTTCGCAAAATGCTGCTGGCCATGGCCCGCGACGTACGCGTCATCCTGATCAAGCTGGCCGATCGCTTGCACAATATGCGCACGCTCGATGCGGTCAATCCCGAAAAGCGGCGGCGTGTCGCGCGGGAAACGCTCGATATCTACACACCGATCGCGCATCGCCTGGGCCTGAACGCACTGTTCCGCGAAATGCAGGATCTATGTTTTCATGCGGTCTATCCCAATCGCTACGATGTTCTGCACAAGGCCATGATGTCGGCGCGGGGCAACCGCCGCGAGGTGCTGGGCAAAATCACCGATTCGGTAAAAGTCGCGCTGCCGGCGGCTGGAATCGAAGCGGAAGTCACTGGCCGGGAAAAATCGCTCTACAGCATTTACACCAAAATGGCCGAGCAAAAAAAGTCGTTTTCCGACGTGCTCGACATTTATGGTTTTCGTGTAATCGTGCATACATTGCCTGAATGCTATCTGGCGCTGGGGACCTTGCACCAGTTGTATCGCCCGGTTCCCGGCAAATTCAAGGATTACATTGCCATTCCCAAGCTCAATGGCTATCAGTCTCTGCATACAACGCTGGTCGGCCCCTATGGCACCCCCGTCGAATTTCAGTTCCGCACCCGGGACATGGACCATGTAGCCGAAGAAGGCGTTGCCTCGCATTGGCTATACAAAGACGACGACGCCACCCTGAAC
Organism: Paralcaligenes sp. KSB-10; assembly: GCF_021266465.1. Taxonomy (NCBI): domain Bacteria; kingdom Pseudomonadati; phylum Pseudomonadota; class Betaproteobacteria; order Burkholderiales; family Alcaligenaceae; genus Paralcaligenes; species Paralcaligenes sp. KSB-10. The sequence continues at coordinate 699,433 of NZ_CP089848.1, forward strand.
GACCTGCAAAAAAGAACCCATCAATGGCTCCAGTCCTTGCTCGACATACAAAGCCAGACAGGCGATTCGGGTGAATTCCTGGAGCACGTCAAAGTCGATCTGTTTCCCGACGCGGTATATGTATTCACGCCCCAGGGTAAAATCATCTCGCTGCCGCGCGGTGCCACACCGGTCGATTTCGCCTATACGATACACACGGATATCGGCAACCAGACCGTGGCATCCAAAATCAACGGCGAGTTCGCGCCGCTACGCACCGAGCTCAAAAGCGGCGATGCCGTCGAAATCGTCACATCGCCGGCATCCAGGCCCAGCGCGCAATGGTTGAATTACGTACGCACCGGGCGCGCTCGATCAGAAATCCGCCATTACCTGCGCACTGTCAAATACGAGGAATCGGTTGCGTTCGGGCAACGGCTGCTCAACCAGGCGTTCGATCAGCTTCATCTGCCCCACCCCGATCAAGGGGATCCCGAATGGGACAAGCTGGCGAAAAGTTCCGGCGCCAGTTCACGCGATGAAATCCTCGCCGATATCGGTTTGGGAAAACGCCTGGCTGCAGTTGTCGCCCGCCGTTTCGCTCCCGAAAATTCAATCCTGGCCACCACCGCGGCGGCGGTCGATGAAATCACGTCCAACGCCAGCACTCCCATACTGATCCAGGGCAATGAAGGCCAGGCAGTCCAATTGGCTCCGTGCTGCGGCCCTCTACCGGGCGACGCAATCATAGGCGGCATACGCCTGGGCCACGGGCTGGTGGTACACATGGCCGAATGTGCCGTCGCGCAACGCCAGCAGGCCCGCGAGCCCGAGCGCTGGATCCCTGTCATGTGGGACACGACCACCGCACGCCACCTGTCTACCCGCCTCGATGTAACGGTTATCAACGAGCGCGGCGTACTGGGCCGTCTGGCGGCCGAAATTACCGATGCCGACTCCAACATCATGCACCTGACCATGCAGGATGACGCCGCCGCCACTGGGCTTCTGCACCTGACCGTGCAAGTCGACAGCCGCAAGCACCTCGCCCACGTCATCCGGGCCATACGCCATGTGCCGCAGGTGCAAAAGATCGTCAGGATAAAAGGCTGATCCGTTTTTCATTGCGGCAATGCATGCCGTGATTGCCCGAACGGTTGGCATGCGGTGCGCTTACGATCAATTTAAAAATCGGGCAATACCCCAAACACACAAACCATAAGCCAGCACACCCGCCAGGGTAGCCCAGGCGATGCTGCCCAGATATTTCTTGCCCAGCGCAACACCAGCCAGACCTGATACAAGCGGCAGGCCCTCGTTCGCATAAGAACCAGCACCCAGCAAAGACCAGCACGACACGACAATCAGGGCCACAATTGCAGCCGGCCCGATCGCATCCAGGGACCGTCGCAGAGAACCCCGCATCCAATTGCTGCCCTCTCCTTTTTCATGCCAATGCATAGGCAAATAGCGGATCAGAAACGTACCCAGGCCGCTCAAGATCGCGACCCATAACAAGGTAGTAGCACTCAGCGCACACCTCCATTTGATGAGAACGAAACGTTTGCATTGCGGCCCGTGCCTGGCCGGCCGGCGCGACGCCCCCTAGCCTTTTCTGGCATTCAGAAATGCACCCGCCAACATTCCGACGATGATCGCCCCGTAGGCCGGCAGCAAGAAAAGCCCCACCGTGGTCGCCGCCGCAGCTGCGGCCAGCACCGAAACCGGGACAATCTTCCTGATTTCGAGCAGCAAGGCAAAAAACAGGGCCGGCAAGACAAACCCCAGGGCTTGCGACACGACAGGCGATTGCCTTAGCAAATCCTGGCCAAAAACAGCACCGATTGCCGTGCCGGCTACCCAGGATGAATAAGCGCCAAGCTGCAGCCCGGCGTACCAGTATTCGCGTTCCTGCGCAGGCCGATATGCCAGCTTGCTTACGGCGGTGGCAAATACCTCATCGGTCAGGCCCGCCGCCAATACAAACAAAGGCAGCCGCCGATGCTGCCCGTCGAACTTCATGAGCACCGCCGGCCCATAGAAAATATGCCTCAAATTCATCAGCAAAATAATGCCGACCATGCTGACTGCCGAGCCACCACTGGCGACCAGACTCACCAATATGAACTGGCTGGCTCCCGCGTACACCAACATCGAGACCAATATGACCATCAAGGGCGACAAATCGGCATGAACCGCCGCCAGCCCAAATGAAATGGCCACGGGTACATAGCCGACAGCGATGGACAGACTATCAAACAAGCCGCGCAGAAAGGGAGATATTTTCGTCAATTGAATTCACGCATAAACTCGAACCAGAGGCAAGCGCAGCACCCGTGCAGAAAGAATCCTGCCATGCAAAGCCTATGGCCTGAACGCCCCAATAAATATGGCCGGATCGACACGCGCGCCATTCAGGCTCACATTCCAGTGTAAATGCGGGCCAGTCGCCCTGCCGGTCGAGCCGACATAGGCTATTACTTCACCACGCTTGACGCTTTGGCCTGGCTTGACCTTGGACGCCGACAAATGGCAGTACATAGTAATAAATCCCTGGCCGTGATCGACGAATACTGTTTTTCCATTAAAAAAATAATCATCCACAATCGTGACAATACCATCGGCAGGAGCCTTGACGGGGGTTCCCTTGGGAACCGCAAAATCCAGGCCGGAATGCGGGCTGCGCTCTTCGCCATTAAAAAAACGGCGCAAACCAAAGGGGCTGGACAGCCGCCCATGCACGGGTTCATCAAGCAGCACATTACTGGGCGGAACATCCCGATAGCGGCCATAGGCGCTCATCTGCGCCAGGTATTCGCGTTCGAATCGCTTCAACTGCGCGGGGTCGGGATTGACCTGATTCTTGTTTTTCAGAGTAATGTGCTGTTCGCGGTAGGTTCTGGGGCCAACGCTAAAAGCGACGACGCGCTTGCCCTGGGCGGTTTGAACTTGCAAGGCCTGCTTCCCAAGCGGCGTTTTGAGCGCGATTCCCACTATCGCCACCCACTGTCGATCGCTATCCCGAACCACCAGCACCCTGTTATTCAAATAAACGGCTTCGGGCGCGGCCAACCCTTTGCCAAGTTCGATTACGGCCACTCCGCCAGGCACCGGATGATTCAATAGCCGGCCTATATCGCCTTGTGCATGCGCCGCCGTCTGCAATGCCATGGCACACAGCATCAATATCACTCTAAACATATTCATCCCAATAAATTCCGTGCCAAGATGCGCATTACGTGCCCATGCCTACCGGATCCGGCGCCACCAGGCGCCCACCCTGCAAACGCAGCGTGCGCTGGCATCGCGACGCCAATTGCGGGTCGTGTGTAACCAGCACGAGTGTCGCACCCTGTTCTTTGTGCAGGGCAAACATCAAGTCCATGATTTTTTCCCCGTTGATCTCGTCCAGGCTGCCCGTCGGCTCATCCGCAAACAGCAGCCTGGGTTGCACGACAAAAGCCCGCGCCAGCGAAACACGCTGCTGCTCGCCGCCGGACAAGGTCTTGGGATAGTGGCCCAGACGGCTTTTCAGGCCGACACGTTCCAGCATGCCTTTGGCCACCGCCAAGGCGGGCTTGCCGGCCAGTTCCAGCGGAAGCATGACATTTTCCAGCGCGGTCAGGTTAGGCAACAGCTGAAACGATTGAAATACGAAACCCAGATGAGCCGCGCGAAGCGCCGCGCGCCCTTCTTCATCCAGGGCGAATAAATCATGGCCCAACAACCTCACCGACCCGGCAACGGGCACATCGAGCCCGGCCAATAATCCGAGCAGGGTTGATTTGCCCGAGCCGGAGCTGCCCGTAATCGCGACGGTCTGCCCTTCTTCAACCGAAAACTCTATATTCTCTAAAATGCTCAAAACGCCTGTCGAATCGGCAACGCGTTGACACAAACCTTTGACTTCAATCGAACAGGTGTATTTCATGCTTACTCGCTGGTGCCTGATTGCGGCTGTATTGTATTGGTTCGGCACGCCTGCGGCGCTGGCCCAGGCCGCCCCTGCCGCGGCTTCAAACATACGAACGATAACAGTAATTGGCGACAGCCTGTCGGCCGAATACGGGCTTGAACGGGGATCCGGCTGGGTAATGCTGCTGGGGCAAAAACTGCAGGCCAAATACAAGAACTATCAAGTCAAGAACACCAGTATCAGCGGGGATACGACAAGCGGCGGGTTAAGCCGCCTGGCGCCCATTCTGAAGCGCGACAAGCCTGCGATTGTGATCATTGAGCTGGGCAGCAACGACGCCTTGCGCGGCCTGCCGTTGAAAATGACCGAATCCAACCTTTCATCGATGATCGAATTATCTCAAAAAGCGGGCGCCCGCGTATTGCTGCTAGGAATGCAGATGCCGCCCAACTACGGCCGCCAGTACACCAGCCAATTCAAAGAGCTGTTTGCGGCCCTGGCGGCCCGCTACAGGACCGGGCTGGTGCCTTTTCTGCTGGAAGGCATCGCCACAGACCCGAGCCGGTTTCAAGCCGATCATCTTCATCCCAACGAAGGCGCGCAAGCCCAGTTGGCGAATAACGTCTGGGCGGGGCTTCAGCCCCTGCTTAAACCCTGATCTACGCTCAGCTACCCTGTGCCGCTTCGCCGGACAGCGCTTTCTCTGCCTCGGGCAACATCTTGATTTTGGCCTGGCCGCGCAAAGCCTGCAGAACGGCGTGTTCTTCGGCCTGTCCCCACGCCTTGGCCAATTCAGCCGGCAGCGTTGCCAGCATCGGGTCGTCTGTCTTGCCTGCCTGGGCCTGTTTGACATGCACGATGGTGTATCCGTGAAGGCCCTTGACGCCTTCAAACGCAGGCAGGCTCTTGGCCGGAGCGGCCAGAGCGGCATCGATGAGCGGCTTGGTCAGATTCTGGGGATTAATGCGGCTGACTGTAAGCGGCGCCCCGAAATCATCCGGCACTTTCGCCGCACCGGCTTTCTGGAGATCAGCCAGGGCAGCTTGGCCAGCTTTCTCGGCGGCAGCCAATGCGCGTTCGCTGACAAGCTGCTTGCGTATCAAGGCTGAAACCTTTTCCATCGGCGGCACTTGTGCCGGAACAATCTTGCCAACACGCACGACAACCATGGTGTCGGGAGAAATTTCAATCACCCCGGAATTCTGCTTATCGGTCAGGACCTGGCTGGAAAACAGGGCGCGGCGTACACGCGCATCATCCAGAATCGACGCATCGGCGCTGGAAGACGCTGCCTTGTCGCCGACTTCGGCGGCCGACAGCAGACGGTCACGGGCAATTCCGTCGGCAGCCTTTATTTTCAGGCCAAGCGCGTCGGCCGCGGGTTGCAAACTGCCCTGGTTGTCATACACCAGGCTTGTCAGTTTGGTCGCCATATCGGCAAACCGGTCGGCGCCGAGCTGGCGGCGCACTTCGCTCTCGACTTTGGATTTGGCCTGCTCGAAAGACTCGCCCTTTTCAGGCTGGACATCGTTGGCCTCGAAAATATGATAGCCCCCAGGCCCGTCGATCACGCCCGACACCTCGCCCTTTTTAAGGGCAAAAACGGCTTTCTCGAGTGCGGCAGGCCAGGACCCTTTGGTAATCCAGCCCAGGCGCCCACCATCTTTAGCTGTTCCGGCATCTTGCGAGTCGGTGCGGGCGATTTCCGCAAACTTGCTTTTGTCGGCTGCCACTTTTTTCGCTACTTTCTGGGCTTCGTCGAACGCTGTTTTACGCTGGGCCTCGGTTGCCCCGACCGGCACGGTAATCAAAATATGGCTGAGCATGATTCTGGCGGGCTGCACATAACGGGCCTTGTTCTGCTCGTAATATTTCTGCATTTCCTCGGTGCTGACCGCGGGCAGACCCTGCATGGCGGCCGCTTCGTTCAGCAACAGGTACTGTGCATCCACCTGTTCGGGCAGCTCCAGCTTTGCCTTGTTCTGGTCGTACCACGCCTTGACGTCGGCATCGCTGATCTCTATGCCTTTTTGATAGTCGGAGGCGAGATAGCTATGCACACGCACGGTGCGTTCGGCGGTAAGCGCCTGTTCGATCGAGCCAAGCACTGGCTTCGGTACTCTGGCCGATATGGCTATTGGGCCAAGCACGCGATCCAGGGCAAGTTCGGCGCGGCGCCCTTGTTCAAAGTCTTTACTGCTGGCACCTATGGACTTCAAAACCTCGTTGTAGCGCTCCGCCGAGAATTGCCCATTGACCTGGAGCTCGGGGATGGAGGCAATAGCCTGGCGCAAAGCGGCATCGGAAACGCTGAAATGCTCTTTGGTCGCCGTTGCAATCAACACCTTGCGGTCGATCAAGGAGTCGAGCAAGGCTTTGCGGGCAGGTTCGTTATCGAGCGCGGTCGGGTCGAAGGTAGCCCGATTGTTTTGCTGCATTTGTTGCAATTGATTGCGACGGGCCTGATCGAAGTCTTGCAAGGTCACCGCCGACCCGGCCACCTTGACGAGGTCATGATTGCCCGATACATACGTGGAATAGCCACTCACCCCAATCAGGGCGAACGACGGAAGAATCAGCACCAACAACAAAAGCTGCATCAAACGCTGATGCGTGCGGATAAAATCGAACATTAATGACTCGCTGTCCCGCGCCCCGGACCAGGCCTTGCGCGACGGTTTATACCAAAAAAAGGCGAATCTGGATCGCCTCGATGACTGTAACCTTATAGTAGAACATAAAATTTTTCTGGAAGTTTACCATCTCCCAAGTCTTAACTTGAAGGTATGCTACGCCTGAGCGGGCGAAACGCTTTCCACAGACATCGCCAAAACTCAACAGCAAGGAACCAGCAACGATGACAGACTCTTCGGCCCCATGGCCATATCCGAAAATAATTGCGCACCGTGGAGCCGGCCGCTTCGCGCCGGAAAATACGCTTGCATCGATGCGCCTGGGAGCGGAACACGGCTTTTCCATGGTCGAGTACGACGTCAAGCTCAGCAAGGACGGAATCGCTATCCTGCTGCATGACGACTCGATTGAACGTACGTCCAACGGCAGCGGAAATGCGGGGGAACAATCCTTCGGCGATCTGGCCAGGTTCGATTTCGGCGCATGGCATTCGCAGGCCTATGCCGGCGAACCCATCCCCACCTTGTACTCCGTCGCCGCTTTTACGCAGGCCAATCAGATTTTAAGCAATATCGAAATCAAGCCGCACACGGGCGCCGAAACCGAAACCGGCACACGGGTTGCCCTGCTGGCCCGGAAGCTCTGGGCCAAGGCGGCGATTCCCCCCCTGCTCTCGTCTTTTTCCGAGACCGCGCTCGAAGCCGCCCTCGAAGCCGCGCCCGAACTACCCCGCGCCCTGCTGGTGGCCGGCGCCCTGCCCGATGACTGGCAGGCCCGCCTGATACGGCTGAAATGCATAGGCCTCAACATGGGCAACAAACACACCACCGAACACGTCGTTCGAACCGTACGCGGCGCGGGCTATAAAATGGCCATCTGGACGGTCAACGACCCAGGCCGCGCCCGCGAGCTGTTCGACTGGGGTTGCGATGCCATTTTTACCGACGAAATCAAAACCATTACGCCGGATTTTTAATTTCCCTGCGAGGCCTTTCTTTGTTCAGCTACCGACACGCATTCCACGCGGGCAACCATGCCGATGTGCTCAAGCACGCCATCTTCGTGCACATTCTGGATTACCTCAATCTCAAAGAGGCGCCTTATTGGGTCATGGATACCCACGCCGGTGCCGGCATCTACGACCTGACCAGCGACTGGGCCGTCAAGAATGGGGAATTCATCGACGGGCTGGATCGGGTCCTGGGTGCCAACCCCATGCCGGCCCTGATCGAACGCTATCTCGAAGAAATACGGCACTTCAATCCGGACGACGTAGCCAATGCATATCCGGGATCTCCCTGGCTCGCGCTGCATGCCCTGCGGGACCGCGATCGCTTGCGATTGTTCGAAATGCATCCGTCGGAAATCGACGTGCTCAGGCACAACCTGGCACAGCAGGGCCGTTTGGCGCTGCGCCGTACCGCCGTTTATGAAAGCGACGGATTCAGTGGGCTGAAAGCCTTGCTGCCGCCACCGACGCGGCGGGGCGTGGTTCTGATCGATCCTTCATATGAGGACAAGGCCGACTATCGCAAAACGCTGCAAACAGTCACCGATGGGCTTAAACGCTTTGCCACGGGTTGTTTCGCGATCTGGTATCCCCTGGTTCAGCGCCGCGAATCGCAAGAGCTTGCCAGGTCGCTGGAGCGCCTGAAAGAAACAGCCTGGGTCCATGCCACCCTGACCGTGCGCAAACCCACTGGTGACGGCTACGGCCTGCACGGCAGCGGCATGTTTATCATCAATCCGCCCTGGACCCTGTATAAAGAACTGGAACAAACCCTGCCGTGGCTGAGCGAAAAGCTCGCCATCGACGACCGAGCCTCCTACACGCTGACGCAACATGCGGTATAGATTCACTATAAGAACCGCTCGCCTTCTTTAAGGTAGCGCCATTGCCCCGGCGGCAAATCGCCCAGGACGATGCGGCCCATGCGCACTCGTTTCAAGCCTATGACTTTCAGGCCGACTTGTTCGCACATGCGGCGGATTTGCCTTTTTTTACCTTCGCGCAGAATAAACCGCAGCTGATCGGCGTTTTGCCACTCCACTTCCGCGGGCCTGAGCGGCTTGCCATCCAGCGACAGGCCGTAATTAAGCATGGCCAGCCCGTTACCTGAAATTTTTCCCTGTACCCGTACCAGGTACTCCTTATCGATATCGGAGTCTTCGCTGATCAACTGACGCGCAATACGGCCGTCTTGCGTCAACACAAGCAGGCCCTGAGAATCGATATCGAGGCGCCCGGCCGGCGCCAGGCCGCGCAAATGAGCTGGATCAAAGCGTAAAGGCGATTTGTCGGCCCGGTATTGCGAACGGGCATCGATCAGCGAAACGGCCGGCCGGTAGCCTTGCTCGGCCTGCCCGGACACATATCCAACCGGCTTGTTGAGCAAAATCGTAACACGCGATGTCTGGCGCCGCTGGGCCTGTTTTTCGAGGGTAATTTTCTGATTGGGATAAGCCTTGCTGCCCAGTTCGGACACTACTATTCCGTCGACACGCACCCAGCCTCGTTCGATATAGGCATCGGCTTCACGCCGCGAGCACAAGCCCTGTTCGGCCATTAACTTTGAAATTCGTATTTTTTCCATAAGCGGTATTGTATGAGTTTGGCGATAATACGGCTTATGGAACCACATGCCGCTTTCTGTGGAGGCTGGAAAACCTCCGCAATGCCTTCACTAAGCCGAATACAAAAATACTGGCTGCGTCGCCCGGGAGCCTTGACCGGCGGACTGCGGCAATTGGGGCGGGTAGAAATACGCCTCATCGCGGAACACGCCGCCGGCCTCAGCCCTGGCGAAGCGTGGCTGCTCGGCTTCCCGCCACGCATTCCCGTCTGGATCCGTGAAATCGTGATGAGCATAGACGACGTGAACTGCATCGTTGCCCGCAGCCTTACGCCGCTGAAGGCATCGCATGGCTCCTGGCACAGCATGCGGCGCCTGCATACCCGGCCGCTGGCCGATATGCTCTACCGGGATTCAGCGATCACACGCTCCGTTTTCTTCAGCCGACGCCTCAATCGTCACCAGGCCATCTACGGAACGGCCAAGCGGGCGCTGGGCCTATCGGCCCCTTCGGCACCGGCTCTACTGGCTCGCTGCTCTGTGTTCCGGCGTGCCTGCGAGCCCTTGGCCGTCGCCGAATGCTTTCTACCCGAATTTTGGCTCCTGGCGGCAAAACAAGCCCACAAACTGGCCATTTTCCCCGACTTTCGACCTAACTTTCAAGAACACAAAGGCAATTCATGAGTGCACCCACTGCTACACGGCCAAGAGGCCGCCACGCCCTCACTCTATCTTGCCTGCAGGCACTGGGAGGAGTCAATCCAGCCATTGTGATCGCACTGGGAGGCCTGGCCGGGCAACAACTCGCCAGTCGACCCGACCTGGCTACAGTGCCCGTCAGCATCTATAGCCTGGGCCTGGCGTTCGGCACCATTCCCGCGGCCTTGGTCATGAAGCGCCTGGGGCGGCGAACCGGCTACCTGATTGGCACACTTTTTGGAATAGCCGCCGGCCTGGTCGCCGCTTATGGAATATTCAGCCAGGCTTTTCTGATTTTCTGCCTGGGAACCCTCTGTTCCGGCCTATACGCCGCCTATGTGCAAAGCTACCGTTTTGCCGCCGCCGACGCGGCGGACCCCGCGTACCGGACACGCGCCATTTCGTGGGTCATGGTCGGCGGTTTGTTTGGCGCAATCATTGCCGCCCAGGCCATTATTCTTACCCGCAATATTTGGCCGGCCATCCCTTATGCCGCCTCTTTCATGGCACAGGCGAGCATCGCGCTGCTGGCGGTCCCTTTGGTCCTGTCGCTGCGCACCCCGCCGACGTCTGTGCGGGAAGAGGCCGTAAAAGGCGGCCGTCCCCTGAAGGAAATCGCCCGCTCACCGCGTTTCGTCATTGCGGTACTGGCAGGCGTAATTTCCTACGGGCTGATGAATTTCATCATGACTGCCACGCCACTCGCGATGATAGGCTGCGGGCATTCGCTGCAGGATGCGACGCTAGGCATCCAGTGGCACATATTGGCCATGTATGGTCCAAGTTTCTTTACCGGCCATATTATCGAACGCTTCGGTAAAATCCCGGTTACCACATTCGGGCTGATTTTAATCGGGCTCGCCGCGACAGTCGCTTTGGCGGGCGTGAGCGTATCGCACTTCTGGCTGGCCCTGGTGTTGTTGGGCATGGGCTGGAATTTCGGGTTTATCGGCGCCACCTCGATGGTGACCGATTGTTATCGCCCCGAAGAAAAAAACCGTGTCCAGGCCTTGAACGACTTCCTGGTATTCGGCTGCGTGGCGGTCGCCTCTTTTTCCTCGGGGCACGTACTGGCGACCCAGGGCTGGAACAGCGTCAATGTTCTTGTTTATCCATTCCTGGCCTTTGTCCTGCTCAGTCTCCTATGGCTGTGGAGCCATGACCGCCGCGCCCGTGCCACTGCCTGATATCATCAATATGCATCACTGATGGTTTAAAGCATTTTGGGTTTAAATGCTTACGGCATCCGATGTGTTGGTATTGGTATTTAAAGACGCCGTCTATCGGGGCTTGGGGTCAGGACCGGCACGGCGTGCTTGATCCGGATCTACCTCGTCCAGGCGGGCGTCGGGCCAAACTCGCTACGCCGCTGGCGCGGCTGCGCTCAAACAGGGCCCGCCGAAAGCCCCCGCCTTCCCTACGGTAGCATCCGGCGCACGCCTTACGCCGGTCCTGACCCCAAGCCCCGATAGACGGCTCGCGTAATGGCATGCCTGGAATTGCATCACGGGATGCCCGGAATTTACGTGCTTGTACCTACCGTTAATGGGCCTGCACCCCTAGAACCGTTAACGTGCCCGCACTCATGCCCTCTATCACGTGGCCGTATCTACTTCGATTGACTTCTTGATGGATTGACGACTCGATTGACTAAACGCCCGCCGCCTCAACGTATCCCGTGATTGGCTAAACGCGGCTTCCCCAACATATACCTCGATGCATTACCTCAACGCGAGCCGCAGGGTGGGCGGTGCTGTGCAGTCCGGCGGTAGTCCAGCGCCGGGTGCTGACGAAGGGAAGGCGGGGGCTTTCGGCGGGCGCTGTCTGAGCCCAGCCTCGCGAGGCTGGGCGAGTTCGCCCGACGCCCGCCTGGACGAGGCAGACCCGGGTAGTCGGCTAGCGTAGCTAGCCGACCGCTGGACGTGCCGGACTGCACAGCACCGCCCACCCTGCGGCGTCTTTATAGAATTAACCGCCGCCTACACAGCAATACAGTCCAAAGCCACAGATCAAGCCTAAAAACAGCTCAAAACAAAAGCCACTGAAACGCGTCCAGCGCCTAAAACAATTGAGCCAAAAATACTCCAGCAGCCCATCTTCCTTCGACAAAGCAATCGGCCTGCCAGCACTCCCGAATTCGGGAGCATCGGCAGGCCGAAGCAAGGCTTCAGGCGGTATTGCAGTATCAGTGCGACAGGATCTTGGACAGAAAGTGTTTGGCTCGCTCAGTACGAGCTTCCGGATGATCGAAAAAATCATCCTTGGAGCAATCTTCGACTATATAGCCGGCATCCATGAAAACAACGCGATCGGCCACTTTTTTGGCAAACCCCATTTCGTGGGTAACCACCATCATGGTCATTCCTTCCTTGGCCAGGTCGACCATGACATCGAGCACCTCATTGACCATTTCCGGATCGAGCGCCGATGTGGGTTCGTCGAACAGCATGGCCACAGGATCCATCGCCAGGGCACGCGCAATCGCCACACGCTGCTGCTGGCCGCCTGAAAGCTGCCCAGGAAATTTGTCGGTATGAGCGCTCAAACCCACCCGCTCGAGCAGCTTGCGGCCGCGTTCGAGCGCTTCGGCCTCGTTGCGCCCCAGCACTTTGACCTGCGCCAGCGCCAGATTGCGCATGACCGACAAATGAGGAAACAGCTCGAAATGCTGGAACACCATGCCTATGCGCGAGCGCAGCTTGGGCAGATTGGTTTTAGGCGCGCCGACTGATATGCCATCGATCCAGATTTCGCCTTTTTGAAACGGCTCGAGGGCATTGGCTGTTTTGATCAGAGTCGATTTGCCCGACCCGGAAGGGCCGCATACAACCACGACCTCACCCTTGGCTACCGAAGTCGTGCAATCCGTCAGTACCTGGAAGGAACCGTACCACTTGCTAACATTCTTGAATTCGATCACAGAAAACTCCCTTGCCCTTAGCGAACAATCGCCATGCGATGTTCAAGCGTTTTAACGATGCGTGACGCGGTGTACGAAATAACAAAATACACCACCGCCGCAAAAAGAAACATTTCGACCAGGCGGCCGTCGCGCTGGGCAACGTTGTTGGCAGCGCCCAGGAAATCAGTCAACGACAGTACATATACTAGAGAAGTATCCTGGAACAGCACGATCATTTGCGTGAGCAGGACCGGGGTCATGTTGCGAAACGCCTGCGGCAATACGATATGGCCCATGACTTGCCAATAGTTCAATCCCAGTGCGTATCCCGCGCCCACCTGGCCCCGGGGAATGGATTGAATACCCGCACGCATGATTTCGCAGAAATAGGCCGCTTCGAACAGGGTGAACGTGATCCACGCCGAGGTAAACCCGCCCACGGCTATCGGCCGCCCGGCGCCAGTAACCCATCCGACGATGTACGGCACCAGAAAATAGAACCAGAAGATGATCAGGATCAGCGGCAAAGAACGCAGGAAATTGACATAGCTGCCGGCCGCGCCCGATAAAATCCGGTTGGAAGACAAGCGCATCATGGCCAGCAGCGTGCCCAGCGCCACAGCCCCTATTGTGGCCAGAAACGTCAGCTTGAGGGTAAAAACCATGCCGATGCCAAATACATAAGGCAGTGTGCGCAGAATAATTTCGAAGTCAAAATGCATGGCGAACCCCTTATTTTTCGGTACCGATGAAACCGGGTACGCTCATCCATTTTTCAATGTAGCGCATGAGGATCACCACGATCGTATTGATGACTAAATACAATACCGTGGCAGCTGCAAACGACTCGAAGATCTGAAACGAAAACTCTTGCATGGACCGTGCGGCACCGGTCAATTCCACCAAGCCTATGGTGAACGCCACAGACGTATTCTTGATGAGATTAAGCGCCTCGGAAGTAAGCGGAGGCATGATGATCCGTGCCGTAATGGGCAGCAGGATATAGCGGTACACCTGGGGGCGCCGCAAACCAAGAGCGGTGCCGGCCATGCTTTGGCCTGTGGGCAAGGAATTGATACCGGCCCGGATCTGTTCGGCCACACGGGTCGAGGTAAACAGGCCCAGGCAGATCACTGCCGTCCAGTATGTGCTGAGCGTCGGATCGGCGGATTTGATGAAATCGCCCAGGCTCTTGGGCACAATCTCCGGAAAGACGAAGTACCACAAAAAAAGTTGTACCAGCAAGGGAATATTGCGAAAGACCTCGACATACCCCGCGCAGATCTTTTCCAACCACTTGATCCGGCTGGTGCGCAGCACGCCAACGGTCACGCCCACTACCAGGGCAATAATCCAGGCCACGGCGGAAACACCAAGGGTCCAATACACACCTTTGATCAAGGTGTACATATAGGTACCCGAACCATCGGGCGCCGGCGCCCAGAAAATTGACCAGTTCCAGTTGTAATTCATGCATCTGTCCTAAAGATACTATGTATCCAAATACAAATACGGCACAGCCCCGCGTTTAGGGCTGTGCCGTACCAATCGATGCTTATTTGTAAACAGCAGGGTCAGGTGAATCGGTAGGATGCGCAATGACCTTTTTCAGCTCAGGCGTCATGGGCCAGTTCATATTGATATTTTTGGGCGGTATGGCTTTTGTGAACCATTTGGCATAGAGGCGATCGAGAGTGCCGTCTTTCATCATGGTCTTGACCGCTGTGTCGACAGCAGCTTTAAAAGCTGGATCGCCCTTGGGCTGGATGATGCCGTAAGGCTCGATAGTGTATGCCGTCTTGCTGATCATCCAGTTGGCAGGTTTGTGCGAGGTAGCCACCAGGCCGGCCAGGAGGATGTCATCCATGAAGAAGGCGGAGGCACGACCGCTTTCCACCGTGAGGAAGGCTTCAGGGTGATCTTTGGCAGTGATGATCTTCATGCCCAGCTTTTGCTCTGAATTGGCTTGAACCAGCCAGCGTAAATTGCTGGTGCCGGAAACGGAAACCACTGTTTTGCCTTTGAAATCGGCCAAATCCTTGAGCTTGGACGATTTAAGCGCCGCGAAACGCGTGGCCGTCACGAAGGTGGTGGGAGCGAAACTGACCTGCTGCTGCCGCTCGGCGTTATTGGTGGCGGAACCGCAGGAAAGGTCGACCGTGCCGTTGGCCACCAGTGGAATCCGGGTGGACGAAGTGACAGGCACTTCCTTGATTTTCAGGCTGGCCAGTTTGAGGTCTTTTTTGACAGCGGCGGCAATATTGCGGCATATGTCCATCGAATAGCCAATCGGCTTCTGATGATCGTCGAGATACGAAAATGGAATGGATGCGTCGCGATAGCCAAGCGTGATTTCACCGCTCGCTTTAATTTTATCGAGACGGCCTTCTGCGTGTGCGGCACCCATTCCGATAACGGTAACGGCGGCGGCCAAAACGAAGGGCATTAATTTCATAATATCTCCTTTGCTAACCCTGATAGGGTGTATGCATTATGCATTTTTTGGTTTTGCAATCCAACTTTACATGCGCTGCGGCAGCGCATGTACTTTGCCTAAAACATGACCCGTTTGTGCTTGTGTACAAACAGAACATTAGTCAGGAATTCTCAACAACAGGCATAGTATGCACGATAATGCCAGCGTTTTCTTTGATGAAATACCCTAATTGAGCGCAATTCGTTTATATGCCGCGGCTGGCCGGCATCAATGCCAGACCGAAATGTCCACCGGAACGCTATCCCTGTCGGACGTCACCAGCGCGGTGCCCTCGTCAATACTGATGTGCAGAGTCATGGTGCGCTGGAGGAGCCCGGCCAGGGCTCGAACCGCTTCGGGGGCCACTGAAATGACTTTCAAATTGGGCATGCGCGAGACTGTGCTTTGCACCCCCTGCCACCAGACCTGACTGGCGGAGCCCCCATAGCAGCACACAGTAACCTGCGCCGACTTGCCACTGGCCTGCAATAGACGCCTTTCATCGGGGTGCCCCAGATCGACCCAGTTCAGAATCAGGCCGGTCAGGTCTTTCTGCCAAAGAGCCGGTTCGTCCGCAATGCTCAAGCCCCGGGTAAATACCAGTTGCTCGTCGGCGAGCAAGGCAAAAACCAGAATTCGCAGCATCAGGCGCTCTTCGGTTTCGGAAGGATGGCGCGCCAACGTCAGGACATGGCTGTTGTAATAGCCGCGCACCATATCGGCAATATGCAGCTCGAGCTTGAAAATCGTAGCACGCAGAGCCATGTCATGCCCCTGCCAGCGGAATATCCGGGTCGCGTGCCGCCATCAGGGCCGCATGCGGCTCAAAGTGCCTCGGCACCGCTTTCCCCTGTACGGATGCGTATCGCCTGTTCCACCGGCATGACAAATATTTTTCCGTCGCCAATCTTGCCTGTATAGGCCGCCTTGACGATCGCATCGATGGCGGCATCGACCATGGTCGCGGGCAAAACCACTTCGACACGGATTTTGGGTAGAAAGTCCACCACGTATTCGGCGCCACGATACAGCTCGGTATGGCCCTTCTGGCGCCCAAACCCCTTTACCTCGGTCACGGTGAGGCCGCTTACCCCCATCTCCGCCAAGGCCTCGCGCACCTCGTCAAGTTTGAAAGGTTTGATAATTGCCGCTACTAGTTTCATTGCTCGCTCCGATAAATTCTGTTCGCCAGGCATCGTACCCGCTGTCTGCCGTTAAGCGCCAGGCCGCGCACCATTCGCGAAAACCATTGGTAATGGGGCGCCGCCAATCGCGCCCGAGTAAAGTATGCGGCAGCCCGTGGCCAGCCTGGATTTGTTACCAATCATTAAAACCAGGCGCCGCCGTGCGCAGGGAAATAAAGAATAAAATTATCGCATGCCGCCAGCATATGAGCGATTCATCAAGACGCTGCCGCAATTTTTTATCGGTAGCGGCTCCTTTATAATCACGGCACTATGTCAAAAAACACGCCCTCCTCACAGCAAAATCAATTCGCCAACAAGTCGCAGGCCTGGTCTGCCCGCTTTTCCGAACCGGTTTCCGATCTGGTCAAGCGCTATACAGCCTCGGTCAATTTCGATCAACGCCTGGCCGGCGTTGACATCCAGGGGTCGCTGGCCCATGCGGACATGCTCGCCTCCATAGGCATCATCAGCGCCGACGACAACGCCGCCATCAAGCGCGGCATGGCGCAAATCCTCGATGAAATAGCCGCTGGTCAATTCGTCTGGTCGCTCGATCTTGAAGATGTTCATCTGAACATCGAAAAACGCCTGGTCGAGCTCATCGGCGATGCCGGAAAGCGCCTTCACACGGGGCGTTCGCGCAATGACCAGGTCGCCACCGATATCCGCCTCTGGGTGCGCAACGAAATCGATCTTGCCGTCGATCTGCTGCGCCAGTTGCGCCGTGCCCTGGCCACCCTGGCGCTTGAGCACATAGGCACCATCATGCCCGGGTTCACGCATTTGCAAGTCGCCCAACCGGTTACCTTCGGGCATCACCTCATGGCCTACGCCGAAATGTTCGGACGCGACGCCGAGCGCCTGATCGACTGCCGCAAGCGTGTCAACCGCCTGCCTCTGGGGGCCGCCGCCCTGGCCGGCACCTCGTACCCGATAGACCGTGAACTGGTCGCCAAAATACTCGGATTCGAGGAAGTCTGCCGCAATTCGCTCGACGCGGTCTCAGACCGTGATTTCGCCATCGAGTTCTGTGCCGCCGCCGCGCTGATCATGACGCATATATCGCGTCTGTCCGAGGAGCTTGTACTGTGGATGAACCCACGCATGGGTTTCATTGTTTTGGCGGATCGTTTCTGCACCGGCAGTTCGATCATGCCGCAAAAGAAGAATCCCGATGTGCCTGAACTGGCGCGCGGTAAAACCGGCCGTGTCTATGGCCATCTGCTCGCCCTGCTCACCCTGATGAAAGGCCAGCCTCTGGCCTACAACAAAGACAATCAGGAAGACAAGGAAGGCCTGTTCGACTCGGCCGATACCATACGCGACACCCTGACCATTTTCGTCGATATGATGAGCGGCATCAAGGTGCGTGCCGATGCAATGCGCGCGGCTGCACTGCAAGGCTTTGCAACGGCGACCGACCTGGCCGATTACCTGGTCAAAAAAGGCGTGCCATTTCGCGATGCCCATGAAACGGTTGCCCACGCGGTACGGGCCTGCGAAGAACAGGGATGCGATCTGGCCGATCTGCCGCTTGAAGCACTGCAAGGCTTTCACCCCGCCATCGAACAGGATATTTACAGCGTCCTGACTCTCGAGGGTTCGGTGTCAGCACGCAACCATATAGGCGGCACAGCACCGGAGCGCGTCAAGATCGAGGCCGAACGCATCCTGGCCCAAACCAGCCCGGCCTCTTGAAAGACAATATGCGGGCATGGTGGCAAACAGGAGTCCCACGACAAAGTGGACTCGCTATTCAAAGACCGCAATGGACTCCACGTGCCCGGTATGCGGAAACATATTGATCACGCCAGCGGCTTGCAAACGATAGCCGCCTTCGTGAACCAGTATGCCGGCATCGCGAGCCAGCGTGGCCGGATTACAGGAGACATAGACAATCTTTCGAGGGCGTTCCGGCAAAGTTAACGCCGCCAGGGCGCGAGCCACCGCTTCGGCGCCATCGCGAGGCGGATCGATCAGGATACGTTCGAAATGTCCCTGGTCGCGCAGCCATTGCACATCCACTTCGAACAAATTCAGGGTAGCGAACCGCACACGGGAAGCCAGGCCGTTGTGTTCGGCCCCCGCCTGCGCCCTTTCCGTCAGAGTCTTGCTGCCCTCCACCCCGACGACCTCGCGAGCCCGCGTGGCCAGAGGCAGGCTGAAATTGCCCAGGCCGCAAAACAGATCTGCCACCCGATCCGTAACCTGGGGTTCGAGCAGGGTCAACGCCCGGGAAATCAGTGTGCGATTGATGGCATCGTTGACCTGGGTAAAATCGGCCGGCCGGTACAGCATGCGCAAACCGAACTCGGGTAAGGAATAAGCCAGCTTGTCTGCGTCATCGGGATCCAGGGGATGTATGGTTTCGGGTCCCTTCGATTGCAGCCACCACGATACCCGATGCTGGGCGCCAAATTCCCTGAGCTTGTCGATATCGGCCGCCGTCAATGCCTCCATGTGCCGCAACAGCAGGGCCGTAGTCTTGTCTCCTACCGACACTTCGATTTGCGGCAAACGGTTGGGAGTGGACATCGATCCGATCAAGCCGCGCAAAGGCCACAGCAAATCGGATACATGAGGTGGCAGGACCAGGCAATCCTTCATATCGGCGACATAACTGCTGCGGCGCTCGCGAAACCCCACCAGCACCCCGCCTTTCTTGGCCACCACGCGTATCGACAGGCGGGCGCGATGGCGATAGCCCCAGGTCGGGCCATGCAAAGGCGGCAGCATGCACGCTGGCTTCAATTTGCCTATATGCCACAGAGTATCTTCAAGAACACGCTGCTTGATGGCCACTTGTGCCGCGGGTTCCAGATGCTGCATCGCACAGCCACCGCAGATGCCGAAATTTGGACACGGAGGACTGGTACGCTGCGCCGAAGGCTTCAAAACCCGTTCCAGCCGGGCCGTGTCGAAAGAGGATTTCCGTTTGACAATATGAGCGCTGACCCGTTCTGAGGGCAGCGCCCCATCCACAAACACAACCTTCCCGTCGCGGCGGGCTACGCCGCGAGCTTCGAGATCCAGCGACTCGATAGCGAATACTTCTGACATGATGATTCGGACATCCTAAAACACGTAGGTCCGAATTTTACAGTCTTCGGCTGCGCTGGCGCCGCCATGCCCGGCGTCCGTCGGTGAAACACGAACGCGGGCGATGGATTGCTTCAATCAGGAAGCGGCTTTCACAGGAGCGGAAGCATGCTCGTCGGAGTCGTGATGCTGACGGTGATGACGTCCCTCATGCTTGTAGTGCTTGTCTGCCCTTTCTTTCAGGTAAGCAGCCACTTTCTGTTGCTGCGCGCTATCCAGGGAATCCCAGACCGCCAGCCATTTCTGAGTGATCTGCTGGCGCTCGCCCTGTGCTTTCTGGACAACAGCGTCCATTGCCTGTTGAGCAGCGTGGGGGTCGACCTTGCCGGCATCCAGCTGCGCCTTTTTCTCCTGTCTGGCCGATTTCATGGCATCCCACCGGGCATGCCGCAGCGCTTTCTGGGCCGATTGGGCATCTTCCAGCAGCTTGGCCTGATTTGCGTTCAATGCAAGGGAGGTCACAAGTTTCTGCTTGACCGGGCCATAGCCGGGAATCCACATGGCCATATCCTTGTCGTGATGATGCCTGCCCATCCGTGGAGAATGGGTCGAAGGAGTTTGGGGAGCGGCAGCTTGCCCGCTAGCCACTTGCGCCGCGCTATCGGGCGTGGCGGGAGTGGCTGCCATCGCAGCCCCTTGCAAGGCAAGCGCCGCCGCCAGGGCCGCAAACTTGGCTAGTACGGGTGTTTTGGAGTATTGCATAATGGTCCGTCCTTGAATGAGGAGTCGCCATTGTCTGCCCGAAGCGGTTTCCGATCTGTTTCAGCCCGGACCAATCGTTTTCAATTGATTTCAGGGCAGCCCGTACAAAGGCAATACAAGCTACGGTGCATCCCACGCGGCCAGGTATTCCTTCCAATGCGGCGCCTGGCTTGCCTCGAGCGTGTCGCGTACCAGGCGGACCTCGGAATCGTAGGCGGCTTTGTCGAGCTCGCCTCTCATGAAGCGAAAACGGCAATAAACCAGCCAGGTATTGACCACATCGGTTTCACAATACGCACGAACTTCGCCGGCCTGGCCGTTGGACCAGGCTTTCCAAACCTGGCTGCCGTCCATGCCCAGCTTCCCGGGAAAGCCGCAAAGCTTGGCCAGGTCGTCCAGTGGCGCATTGGCCCGACCGTTATACTTGGCCAGCAGATCCATGAGATCGATATGGCGGTTGTGGTAGCGACTAATGTAATTGTTATATTTGAAGTCGCGATCGTCGTCGCCCATGTCCCAGTACCGTGGCGCCTGGACGGCATGAATAAGACTGCGGTAATGCAAGACCGGCAAATCGAAGCCCGAGCCGTTCCAACTGATCAGTCGCGGGGTATAACGCTCTATGGTTTTAAAAAAACCCGAAATCAGTGTTGCCTCGGGGTCGTCGGCATTGCCCAGGGTTTTTACCCGAAATCCCTGATCGTCCCGGAATACGCAGCCGACCACCGCGACCTGCTGCAGATGCAAAGGCAGGAAGTCGTTGCCGTGGCTTTCCCGGCGAGCCGCCAGCGCCGCTTCTATGACCTCCGCGTCGTTCATTTCCGGCTCGTAATGATTCAGACGACGCAGCCCTGCCGCGTCGGGTATCGTTTCAAGATCGAAAACAAGCGTGGGAATCATCGCGCAGGCAAATACGACATAGGATTGACCGGAGTGCCGCGACGCCGTATTTCAAAATGCAAACGCGGCGACGTGGTATCGGTTTGACCGATGGTGGCAATCTTGGCGCCCCGATGCACCTGCTGGCCCGTCTTTACCAGCAGCGTTTGATTATGGGCATACGCAGTGATGAATCCGTTGCTGTGGCCCAGCAGGATCAGGTTGCCCAACCCCCGCACGCCATTGCCCGCATACATGACCTTGCCGTCGGCCGCCGCATGAACCGGTTCGCCCGGGGCTCCCGAGATGTCTATGCCCTTGGTCGTGGCGTTGAAGCCCTGAATGATGCGGCCCGACGCAGGCCAGGCCCATTGAATCAGGGCGGCATCACTGGCCTTCTCGGCGGGAGCCGCTTCGGCGGGAGCGGGAGGAGCAATCGGAACCGGGGTTGCGTTGCCGCCAGAGGGCGCTGGCGATGGAGCTGAACCACCTGAACCGCTCAGATGCAGCGTCTGCCCAACCCTTAGCTGGCTGGGATCGCTGATGTGATTCAAGCGAGTCAGGGTTGCCACATCGACATTGTTAGCCTGGGCAATTTTGTAAAGCGTGTCGCCAGGCTTGACGACGTAAGTACCACCGGTGGCAACGCTGCTGGCGGAGGTTCCGCCCGATAGATCGGCTACCGGCGCGTGAGTCGACCTGGAGGCGCAACCCGCCATGATGGATGTAGCCGCCGCAACAGCAGCGATCAATAAATAGCGAGACGTGCGTTTAGGCTGTTCGAATGCCGATTTGGCGATAGGCTGGGACGTCCCTGCTGGCATATAACTCTCCTGATGACTTATGACTGTATTCCTGCCCTGAGAGGTACGAAACGCACAGACTCCAGTTCTTCGCGGTGCCACGTTGTGGAACCGGTTCGTTCAACCAGAATCAGGCGTTGCGCCGAGGATCCTTCCGGGGCAATCAAGCGACCCCCAACTGCCAACTGTTCAAGCAGGGCAAGGGGAATTTTAATACCTGCGGCGGCCACGACAATCGCATCGAAGGGCGCGACGCCGGGCAAGCCCAGCATGCCGTCTCCGTACGAAAGCCGAACCCGTGTGATGAGTTTAAGCGTTCTGAGATGATTGCGCGCCAGCTCATACAGCCCACGAATGCGTTCGATGCTGTGTACCTCCTTGACGAACTGCGCCAGTACGGCAGCCTGATAACCGCATCCGGAGCCCACTTCGAGAACCTTGACCGGCAAGCGATTTTCGCATACGGCTGAAATCATGCGGGCAACTATCCAGGGTTGAGAAATCGTCTGGCCATGTCCTATCGGCAGCGCGGCATCTTCGTACGCGCGACTGGCCAGGCCTTCATCGACAAACAGATGACGAGGCACCGCCATCATGGCATCGAGCACACGTTCGTCCTGAATACCCTGGTTGCGCAGACGCTGGATCATCATGCCACGCGAGCGCTCCGAGTTCAAACCCAAATTGACAATCGTTGACGTATTGGCCGCATCGGGCACCCGTGGCATAACGGAGCCGGATGAAGAAATACGGGTGTTGCTATTGGATGCAGAAAATCCCCGCCCCAGGCTGGAACGGCCAAAACGGTTATGAGTGCCCGTCGCGAACGGGAATGGATTTACTGGTTTGCGCATAATGAATCCGCCCAGATTTTCACATCGCGCAATTGTTCATAATCGGTCAAATCGAGCCGCAAGGGTGTAACCGATACGGCATTTTGTTCGATTGCGCCAAAATCCGTATCGGCGGCCGAATCGGACACATTGCCGACGGGGCCTATCCAATATACCGGATCGCCATAAGGCGTGCTGCTCTTGACCACAGGCTCCGATGGATGGCGCTTACCCAGACGCGTCACGTGTATGCCTTGCAGCGCCGCCATAGGCACCGCGGGTATATTGACGTTGAGCAGCACGTTTTGCTTCAGGGGCTGGGCCAACTGCTGCTCGACCACTTGCCGGGCAATCCCGCCCGCGGTATCGAGATGCTCCCAGCCTTTCTTTGCCAGCGAAAAGGCGATCGAGGATATCCCGAACAGAAACCCTTCAGTCGCCGCGGCAACGGTACCCGAATACAAGGTATCGTCACCCATATTGGCCCCATTGTTGATGCCCGAAACGACCAGATCAGGGCGAAAATCCAGCAGACCGGTCAAGGCAATATGCACGCAATCGGATGGCGTGCCATTAACGAAATAAAACCCATTGGGCGCCTGTCGAACCGACAAGGGGCGATTCAGCGTCAGGGAATTGGATGCCCCACTGCAATTGGTTTCCGGCGCCACGACGGTCAGGTCTCCCAAACCCTTCAGGGCCTGGACCAACGCTTCAAGACCCAAAGCGTTGTAACCATCGTCGTTGGACACCAATATACGCATTACCTTTCCACAAGAAAACAAACGGACCCGTGGATTGTACCCGGTCGTTTTGCCGTTTTGGGTGACGCTCACGGTAGAATCTCGCTGAACCCTTCTGGAGTCCGCATGCCATGTCGTCGATAAACTCGTCCATTTTGAGTCTGGCCCTGATTTTTCTATCTTATTTGCTCGGATCGATCTCTTTCGCCGTCGCGGTAAGCCGCTGCATGGGCCTGCAAGATCCCCGTACATTCGGATCGAAGAACCCCGGTGCCACCAACGTGTTGCGGACTGGCAACAAAAAGGCGGCGGCCCTGACCCTGCTGGGCGACATGGCCAAGGGCTGGCTGGCGGTATGGCTAAGCAGCCTGATCGCCGCGCGATTCCAATTGCCGAGTGCGATCCTGGGTCTGTGCGCCATTGCCGTTTTCATGGGGCATGTCTACCCCATCTTCCTGAATTTCAAGGGTGGCAAAGGCGTAGCGACCGCGCTGGGCGTGCTGCTGGCTTTGCAACCGTGGCTGGCCGTCGCCACTGTCGCTACCTGGCTGATAGTCGCCTATGCCACCCGCTATTCGTCACTGGCGGCCATTTTGGCCGCCATTTTCGCCCCGCTGTATTACCTGTTCGGGGGCGACGTTGCCTGGGACTTCGACATCGCGATCTGCCTGTCCATCGTGGCCATCAGCGCCATGCTGATTTATCGCCATCAGGCCAATATTGCCCGCCTCATCGCCGGCAAGGAAAGCCGGATCGGCAAAAAGAAACATCAGGCTTGATCCGTCCCGGCATCGGGGTGCATCAGGCCGTTTCGCGCTCGCAAACATCTTGCAGATCCCAGCGTGGCTTGACCGTAAATGCATGGCTCGTATCGGCAAGGTCGACCAAGCCAGCCCTGACGCGCTGGGCTGCGGCAAAAGCGATCATTGCACCGTTATCGGTACACAGATCGAGCGGCGGAAAAAATACCTGGCCACGTCTCGCGGCAAGCGCCGCAAGCAATTGGCGCCGTAAATGACGATTGGCGCCGACCCCTCCGGCCACGACCAGATTTTTCAAGCCGGTCTGTTTCAGCGCCTTGAGCGCCTTGGCGGCCAGGACATCGACAATGGCCGCCTCGGTCGAGGCGGCCAGATTGGCACGCTGTTGCGCAGACAGGCTGCCACTTTCCTTTTCCAGATGCCTCAGGCGTGTCAAAACGGCTGTTTTCAACCCACTGAAGCTGAAATCCAGATCATGGCTATGCAGCTTGGGGCGCGGCAAATCGTAACTGGACGGATCGCCCTGTTCGGCCAGTTGTGACAAGGCAGGCCCGCCAGGATAGCCAAGTCCCATCAATTTAGCTGTTTTGTCGAATGCCTCGCCGGCCGCATCGTCCAGCGTTTCCCCCAGCAATTCGTAATCACCTACACCGTCCACCCTCATCAACTGCGTATGGCCGCCGGACACCAGCAAGGCAACAAAGGGAAAATCCGGCCGGGGACTGGCAAGCAGGGGCGACAACAGGTGCCCTTCCAGATGATGGATGGGAATCGCCGGCAAGCCGCGGGCCCAGGCGAAGGATTGAGCCACACTTGCCCCAACCAGCAAGGCTCCGGCAAGC
Organism: Paralcaligenes sp. KSB-10; assembly: GCF_021266465.1. Taxonomy (NCBI): domain Bacteria; kingdom Pseudomonadati; phylum Pseudomonadota; class Betaproteobacteria; order Burkholderiales; family Alcaligenaceae; genus Paralcaligenes; species Paralcaligenes sp. KSB-10. The sequence continues at coordinate 724,461 of NZ_CP089848.1, forward strand.
CCTGGGCCCGCCGTGTAGGCAATGGCGCCGATATCGCCGAAGGACAAGCCGGCTTTTTGCAAGACCTCGGTGGTCAGCGGCAAGACTCGCCGAATGTGGTCTCGCGAAGCCAATTCGGGCACTACGCCGCCGTATTCCTGATGCATGGCGATCTGGCTGTGCAGGGCGTGGGCAAGTAAACCGCGTTCGGTGCAAACGGCCGCCACACCGGTTTCATCGCAGGAACTTTCAAAACCAAGAATAATCATGATGCATAAGTGTACAACCAGAGCAAAAACCGACTTAGAATTGCGTTCAGCCAACTTTTTTCTATCAACAACTAACAAATAGCCTATTCGGGGAAAACGAATGCTGGAAAAATACTTCAAGCTGGACGAGCACGACACATCGGTGCGCACCGAAATTCTGGCGGGCATTACCACCTTCCTGACCATGTCCTACATTATTTTTGTAAACCCCGAAATCCTCTCGGGCACAGGCATGGACAAAAGCGCGGTTTTTGTGGCCACCTGCCTGGCGGCGTCGCTGGGCACGCTTATCATGGCGTTCGTCGCGAACTGGCCCATTGGCATGGCGCCCGGCATGGGCCTGAACGCATTTTTCGCATTTACCGTAGTGGGAGCCATGGGTTACAGCTGGCAACAGGCTCTGGGCGCGGTGTTTATTTCAGGCGCAATATTTGTCATTCTGACCGTCACCGGCATACGGTCGTGGCTGGTCGACGGCATACCCAAATCCTTGCGGTCGGCCATAGCGGCCGGCATAGGGCTGTTCCTGGCCATTATTGCCTTGAGCAGCGCAGGCATAGTTATCGCCAATCCCGCGACCAAAGTCGGCCTGGGCAACCTGACCTCTGCACCCGCTCTGTTTGCGATTCTTGGATTTTTCATCATTGCCGCCCTGGATACGCTCAAGGTTCGCGGCGCCATCCTCATCGGCATACTGATCATTACCATCCTGTCGATGCTGACCGGCAACAACCAGTTTCATGGGGTATTTTCGATGCCGCCAAGCCTGGCGCCCACCTTCTTCCAACTGGATATCATGGGGGCCCTGCACACCGGCTTCGTTCATGTCATTTTGGTATTCGTGCTGGTTGAAGTATTTGATGCCACCGGCACCATGATAGGCGTGGCCAAGCGGGCCGGCCTGGTCCAGGAAGGCAAACCCAATCGCCTGGGCCGCGCCCTGTTCGCCGACAGTACCGCCATCGTGGCCGGGTCCTTCCTGGGCACCAGCAGCACCACAGCCTACATTGAAAGCGCCTCGGGCGTGCAGGCTGGCGGCCGCACCGGACTGACGGCACTCACCATAGGCATATTGTTTCTGCTTTCGCTGTTTCTTGCACCGCTTGCCGGTTCGGTACCCGCCTACGCCACAGCACCTGCCTTGCTTTACGTGGCCGGCCTGATGTTGCGCGAACTAACCGAAATCGAATGGGGCGATATCACCGAAGCCGCTCCGGCGGCCCTGACCGCCATTATCATGCCCTTCACCTACTCGATTGCCAACGGCCTGGCATTTGGTTTTATCAGCTATGTCGTCCTGAAAGCCGTTACCGGAAAATTCAAGGACATACACCCGGCTGCGCTGCTGGTCGCAGCCCTGTTTGTAATCAAATACGGATTTTTCCCCGGCTAGGGCGCACACCGGCGCGGGCACGTCCTGCCGCTGCGGCCAAACGCCGTGGCGGCTGGCCAGGCAGGCTTTTCACCGAGCCGGCTGCCGCTATCTATCGGCACTATTAGGATTTACCTATTCACCCCATTTAAGGGTAAACAATCACATAAAACACCGAGCAATGGCGCTACACTCTGCGCTTGTTTGCATTACTTTCTTGATAGGCGGCTCATAAAGCCGCTTTTTAGTTTGGATTCCCTATGAGTACCATCGATTTAAACAAAGACACCTTTCAAGCAGCAATCCGCGGCAGCCAGCCGCTCATCGTCGATTTCTGGGCTCCCTGGTGCGGTCCATGCCGCAATTTCGCACCGATTTTCGATGATGCCTCCGACAAGCACGACGACATCACCTTCGCCAAGGTGAACACCGAAGACCAGCAAGAACTGGCGGCCGGCATGAATATCCGCTCGATACCTACATTAATGGTATTTCGCGAGCAAGTACTGTTGTTCTCGCAGCCGGGCTCCCTGTCGGCGGGCCAGCTTGACGAACTGATTACCCAGATCAAAGCGATCGACATGGACAAGGTTCATGCCGATATCGCCGAACAGGAAAAACAGGAAAGCGCCTAGCAACAAGCGCGGACAGATGTAGAGGTGGACCTTGTGCCCACCCTCGCCCATCACGGCGGGCAGCCCTGGCAGGGCTGCCCCTACAAATCGACCTGCGGAGTTGGCGCAATTCGCCACTGCCCTTGCCCGCGAGTCAAATTGGCGAACAATTTGCCCAGCGATTGGGCAAGGTCTTGTGGAACGACAAGGCGCCATTGCACGCCATTTGCATCGAATATTTCGTTTTCGATGCGAACATGGAAGGCTGGGAAACGCGACTGAATCAGTGCCATCTCCGCAAAAGTGCAACAGCAATCAATCAGAATTTCGGCAAGCAGTTCGACTCTGTCGGCCAGCCGCAAACACTGAGCGGCTGAGCCTCCGTACGCTCGCATCAGGCCGCCCGGACCCAGCTTGATGCCCCCGAACCAGCGCGCCACCAGAACCGCCACCCGATCGCACTGCTGCCCTTCGATAGCTTGCAGGATCGGCCGGCCGGCCGTGCCACCCGGCTCCCCATCATCGTTGAATCGATATTCGGTGCCGATCCGGTACGCCCAGCAATTGTGGCTTGCCGACGCCACGCGATGCCTTGCGATAAAACTCAAAGCCTCCGCAGGCGACTGAACCCCCTCGGCAAACACAATGAAACGGCTTTTCCTGATGTCTTCCTGGTACGTTCCCGGTGCGGCAAGCGTATAAAGCATCATGAAAAAAGCGGATCAGGCTTCAATCCCGCGCGAACTCAGGTAATCGTCGTAGCCGCCGAGATAATCAACGATTTCCCCGCTCGGCATGATCTCGATGACGCGAGTGGCGACTCCCGATACGAATTCGCGGTCATGCGACACGAACACCAGCGTGCCGGCATATTTCTCGAGCGCAAACTGCAACGACTCGATCGATTCCATATCCAGGTGATTGGTGGGCTCGTCCATGAGCAGCACATTGTGGCGACCCAGCATCAATCGTCCGAAACTCATGCGGTTTTTTTCGCCGCCCGACAATACCTTGACCGCCTTGGGAATGTCGTCGGCTGAAAACAGCAAACGCCCCAGCACCGAGCGGATCGACTGATCGTCATCGCCCGTTTGCCGATAATCGATAAGCCAGTCGAACAGATTGCTGTCGGACTGGAACTGCTCCGAAACGTCCTGAGCCATATAGCCGATATCGGCGTTCTCGGACCATTTGACGGTTCCGCCATCCGGAGCCAGATCGCCCGCCAGCATACGCAGCAGCGTGGTCTTGCCCGCCCCATTGGCCCCAATGATCGCGATTTTCTGGCCGGCTTCAATCATGGTCGAAAACGACCGTATCACCGGCTGATCAAACGATTTGCGTATGTGCTCGAGCGTTACAGCCAGACGGTGCATGACCTTGTTCTGCTCGAACCGGATATACGGGTTCTGGCGCGAAGAAGGCTTGACCTCAATGGCGCCCGCCTTGATTCTGTCGATCTGCTTCAGGCGCGAAGTAGCCTGGCGAGCCTTGGATTTATTGGCGGAAAAGCGCCGCACGAAATCCTGCAACTCGGCCACTCGCTCTTTGGCCTTGGCATTAGCCATGGTCACGCGCTCGCGCGCCTGCGTGGAGGCCAGCATGTAGTCGTCGTAGTTGCCTGGATAGATACGCAGTTCGCGGTAATCCAGATCGGCCATGTGCGTGCAAACCTGATTCAGGAAATGCCGGTCATGGCTGATGATGATCATGGTGCTCTGATAGCCGTTGAGCACATCCTCGAGCCAGCGGATGGTGTTGATATCGAGGTTGTTGGTGGGCTCATCCAGCAGGAGCACGTCGGGGTTCGAAAACAGGGCCTGGGCCAGCAGCACACGCAGCTTCCAGCCCGGTGCGATTTCGCGCATGGGCAGGTTATGCTGATCGACCGCAATTTCCAGCCCCAGCAGCAATTCGCCGGCCCGCGCCTCGGCGGTGTAGCCGTCGTATTCGGCAAACTTGGCCTCGAGGTTGGCCGCGTGCATGTAATCTTCTTCGGTCGCGTCCGGATTCGCGTAAATGGCATCGCGTTCAGTCATGGCCTGCCACATTTCCTCGTGGCCCATCATGACGACATCCAGAACCCGGACGTCCTCGAACGCAAACTGATCCTGGCGCAACTTGCCCAGGCGCACGCCCGGCTCCAGCGACACATTGCCGCTACTGGATTCGAGATCGCCCCCAATGATTTTCATGAAGGTAGACTTGCCCGAGCCATTGGCGCCGATCAGGCCGTACCGGTTGCCTTCGCCGAATTTGACGCTGACATTTTCAAAGAGAGGTTTGGGCCCGAACTGAATAGTAAGATTTGCGGTGGAGATCACTGAGAATTATCACGTAAGTAGAGTCAAGACAACCTGCTAGTTTAACAAGTTGCCGGGATATTCGTTGAACACCGGTAAAGTACGGCGAATTGCAACAACAGCCGTGCGGGCATGATCGCTATTGCCGACGCGGCAGCGGCGGCTCTTCCCCGGATGTTCTGCCCGCTTTGGGCCACACCCTAGAAATGCTCTTCGAGGACCAGGTGCGCCATGCCTTTTTCGGTTGCGATCCCTACCTTCCTTCCTACCGGCAAGGTGGCTTTCACCTTGACATGACCGTAGGGCAACCCGGTCACGACCGGTACCTTGACAGTTTGACGCAACCAACGAACCACCGAGGGCATGTCGAAGCCATTGTCGTGATCGGCCAGCCGATAGTCGGTGAAGTGCCCCAGAACAATAGCCTTTTGGCGTTGAAGTATGCCGGCATGCCACAACTGGGTCAGCATGCGCTCGACCCGGAACGGGTGTTCGCACACGTCTTCAAGAAACAATATGCCGCCTTTCACTTTCGGAAAATAGGGCGTACCTATCAGCGAAGTTATCATGGCCAGATTACCGCCCCATAAAATGCCACGGGCATCGACCGCATCGGAGCCAGGCGACTCGAAGCTGAGGATTTCCAGCTCTCCACGCATGATTTCGGCAAACAGATCCGCGGTCAGGTCGTCCATGGTTTTGGCGCCAAAGTCGAACACGGCGGTAGGTCCGACAAAACTCGGGGCTCCGGTTCGAGCCAGCAGCGCCAGGTTGAATATCGTAAAGTCGCTCTGTCCGACAAATACCTTGCCGCTGTCGGCGGCCGCTTTCCAGTCGATGAACGGCAACAATCGGCTCAGGCCATAGCCACCGCGTGTGGCCATGACAATGGCTTGTTTCTGCTTGAGCGCGCGGGCAATACCGGCCAGACGCTGCTTGTCGGTTCCCGCAAACCGTTCGTGCACGGCCAGAGCTGCCCGATCTACCGCGGTTTTGAACCCCAGCTTGGCGAGCCGTACCCTGGCGAGATCAAGCGCCTTGGGATCGGCCACCGCTCCCGATGGAGAAATCAGATAAATACCAGAAGCGGAATGATGCTCGGCATGACTCATAGTTGTACTCGTGAAATCAGAAAAAAAGCCCGAAGGCCATGTTCGAACGGGGGGCGCCTCTTCAGCCGCCAATACAGAGCAGCCATCCGCGGACACCGCATCGCATGCAAGCGTGTAAGTATAGTTGACTAGCTATCCGGGTCCCTTGCTTCTTTCGCCCTGATGCGGCGTTCGCGAAAAAACTGCCGCAACAGATCGCCGCATTCTTCAGCAAGCACGCCACCCCGGACCTCGGTGTGATGATTGAGCTGCGCGTTGGCATGCACGCTGAGCACGCTGCCGCAGGCTCCGGTTTTTGGGTCGCTGGCGCCGTATATTACCCGCTTGAGCCTGGCATGCAGCATGGCACCCATGCACATGGCGCAAGGTTCGAGCGTGACATACAGGCTCATGCCCGGCAGGCGATAATTGCCCGCCGCCCGGGCCGCAGCCCGCAAGGCCACGATTTCAGCATGCGCGGTGGGATCGCTGTCGCTGATCGCGCGATTGAATCCTTCCCCCACGATCCGGCCTTTTTCGTCCACGACAACCGCCCCGACAGGAACTTCCCCTGCCGCATGCGCCCGGCCTGCCAGCGCAATGGCCGCCTGCATTGCGGCCCGGTCGGCGGCAGCCTCGGCAGGATCCGGCCCGGCATCGTTGCCGGCTTCGGCGAGATCGGGCCCCGGATCAGCCACGGTAAATGCGCGCATTAAGGGAAATCCGACCCGCCAGGCTTTCGACAGCCTCTTCAAGCCATTGATAGAGCTCGGCATCTTCATCGTAGCGTGCCTGATTCAGATTGGACACGCGTCCCTCTTGAATAAACCCCCAAGCCCGGCTGCGTTTTTCGCGATGCTTGGGATCCCATACGCCAAACGCCACTCCACCAGAACGGCGAATCAGGGAAAAACAGGGAATATCGGTATAGCCATCGCCAACAAAGATCATCTGTTCGAAGGGAATCCGCAATTTGTCTTCCGCTATTTTCTTGTTGACCTCGAATGGCTTGTTGCGCGAAGACAGGCCCACGATACCCTTCTGGATATGAAACAGATAACGCGTCTTGTCGGTAAAGCTGACTATCCGCTTGGGAAAATGGATCCCTCCCTGCTTGTCGTAGATAAATTCGGAAGCCCAGATATCCGTAAACTCCCCGGCGATTGGCGTGTGCCTGACCACATCGCCTATACCGCTGGAAATCAGGTAGAACTCGAGCTGTACCTGCGGGTGCTGTTCTTTGACCATGGCCCGCAAACGGCCGAACAGGGATTCCACTCCGGCATGCAGCGGCAGGCGCGCGCCCCACTGCGCCAGGCGTTCCTGCGTTATACGGCCATGACTCCCCGATTTGGACAATTCAATCATGCGGTACAGGTAGGCCGGGACCGGGTCCCAGTCGTGCTGCGACAACAGCGGATCGACCTGCCTCTGCCAGAAGTCCTCGACATCGACCCCCATATCGGCAAGAAAACCCGACGTACTGTCGGGCGCAAGCGTATCGTCAAAATCGAATATCAGGGCGATCACATCGGACATACCAAACCTCTTGCCACGCAGCCAAATGAGGCCGGGTTGAACGTAAAGGTCAAGTGTAACGCCTGGGACGGCCGTTCAGGAGAGCCCGGTTTTCAATTCTTTGAGGCGGCGCAAAACCGTCGGCAAAATAGCCGGCAGATCTTCGGCGATCAAGCCCGGACCGAATTCGCGCGCGGCCTCGCCATGCAGCCAGGCTGCGGCGGCCGCGGCCAGAAAGGGCTCCATGCCTTGCGCCATCAAGCCCGCAATCAAGCCGGCCAACACATCGCCGGTACCACCGGTCGCCAGTTCCGGCGGCGCATTGGTATTGATAATTGCCCTGCCATCGGGCGCCGCGATGATCGTATCCGACCCTTTAAGCAAGACCACTGCACCACTCTCGCGCGCGGCATAGCGTGTGCGCATCAGTTTATTCCCTTCGCATGCGAAGATCCGGGCAAATTCACCCTCGTGCGGCGTAAGCACGCAAGGACCGGAGATTGCCGCGAAAAGCAGTTGTGGATCGCGGCCGAACGAGGTAATGGCATCCGCATCCAGCACCACGCTACGCTGCGTGGCCAAGGCTTCCAGCACATTCTGCCGGGTTTCGCTGGAAACACCGGCGCCCGGACCGACGACAATGGCATTCTTGCGCGGATCGGCCAGCAATAAAGCCAGGCTGTCGGGCGCTTTCAGCGGTTGAACCATAACGCTGGTCAGCGCCGTCGCGTAGATGGCGCGGACCGACTCCGGCACCGCCACGGTAACCAGGCCGGCGCCCACTCGTGCCGCCGCCAGCGCCGCCAAACGCGCCGCTCCTGTCATGAGTTCACCACCCACCAGCAGGACATGGCCTCGCTGATATTTGTGCCCACCGGTTTGCGGCCAGGGATAATCGCTCAGCCAGACTTCCGGGCCATTTTCCCATGCATGCGGAGGCTTGCGCTCCAGAAGGGAGGCAGGGATACCGATATCGGCCAGCACCAGTTCGCCGCACAACAGCTTTCCCGGCAATAGCAAGTGGCCGGGCTTCTTGCGAAAGAAAGTCACCGTCATGTCGGCCGCCGCCGCCACGCCAAGCACCTCGCCTGTTTCGCCATCCAGGCCGCTGGGCACATCGACGGCACAGATCGGCAGTTTGCGCCGGATCAGGGTTTCGATTACGGTACGCGCCAAGCCTTCGACGGGCCGCGACAGGCCGGCGCCGAAAAGCGCATCAACGACCAGGGCTGCACCATCGAGCAATTCAAGTGACAGGGGCTCGATGGCGCCTGTCCATAATGCAGCACAGTACGCCGCGTCGCCGGTCAGCCTTGCGCGCTCTCCTGAAAACCCCAGCCGAACCGGCCAGCCCGACTCGGCAAGACGCTGGGCCGCAACGAAACCATCGCCCCCGTTATTGCCGAATCCGCATATCACCACGACGGGCTGCACCGGCCAGCGCGCGCGCACCGCATCGGCCACTGCTCTTCCAGCCGCTTCCATCAATGCAATACCGCTGATCCCGGCCTTCATGGCTGCCGTATCGGCCGCCCTCATCTCCAGAGGAGTCAGCAGCGCCTTGTCGATTGAATTCATAGCCATACCCGCGTCGGCCAATACGGCCAGGATGGAGTCACACCATCATAGTAAAGCACAAGCACAGCTATCGATAGTAGCTACGATACAAGCTGATACGCTCTTGGTTTGCGCTCTTGTTACTTGAATAGATGATAATAATAATTTATTATTGGACCGACTCAGTTTTCCCAGGAAAATGCCATGCCTCGAGTATCACGCGAACAAACACAAAAAAACCGCGCCGTCATTGAAAATGTCTCGGCCCGGCTTTTCCGCGAACAAGGCTTCAATGGGGTCAGTGTGGCTGACCTGATGGCGGCGGCCGGACTGACGCACGGGGGCTTTTATGGTCATTTCTCGTCCAAAGATGAGCTTACGGATGTGGCCTGTGCGGCAGCGTTCAAACAGTCCTCGCAGCGCCGGAACGAGCGCAGCAACAAACACGCCGACCCGCGCCATGCGCTTCATGCCCATGTCGACCACTACCTGAGCACCTGGCATAGAGATCATACAGGCAACGGCTGCCCGGCCGTTGCCCTGGCCGGGGACGTTGCCCGCGAACCGGCCGACAAACCCGTACATCGAACCTATGCGGCAGGCGTCGAAAGCATGGCCGACTCCCTTACCACACTGTTCGAGGCGAGCGGCGCCCCTCAGCCCAGGTCGCAGGCGCTGGCAACACTGGCCACCCTGGTCGGCGCCCAGGTCCTGGCACGGGCAACACGAGGCTCCCCCCTGTCTGACGATATACTGGCGGCCGCGCGCGAATTCCTGCTGGATGTGAACATGCTCAATAACTAGGCCTCACGCGACATCGTGACCCGGCTCACGCCAAAAACCTTCAGGCTTTGCATCACCGACTTTCGGAAACCCACATGTTCGCCCAACCGTTTTCCAATTGGCTCCACCGGCACGGCATCCACTACGCCTGGATAGTGGCGCTCATTTGCTTTCTGACTATGCTCACCTCGTCTGCCGCACTGGGTCTGCCGGGTGTGCTGCTGCAACCGCTGGGCAAAGAATACGGCTGGGACACCGAGCAAATTTCATCGGCGCTTGCCCTGCGCTTTGCACTGTATGGCCTGATGGGGCCTTTTGCCTCGATCCTGATGGATCGTTACGGCCTGCGCAACGTTATTTGCGCGGCGCTGGCCCTCGTGGCGTCGGGCATGATCCTGGCCACCCAAATGACTGCGCTATGGCAACTGGTCGTGCTATGGGGGCTGATACTGGGCTTTGGCTCGGGCCTGACCGCTCTGGTTCTAGGCGCCGTGGTGGCCAATCGATGGTTCGACAAGCGCCGCGGGCTGGTGATCGGTTTATTGACCGCCAGCACGGCCACGGGCCAACTGGTGTTTCTACCCGGCGCCGCCTGGCTCATTGACCACTACGGCTGGCGCTCGGCCATCACGCCGGTTTGCGTCTCGGCCGCGCTGGTCATCATTCTGGCAATCTGTTTTGTACGCAATCGGCCGGAAGACGTCGGCATTGCCGCCTACGGCACGGATCCGGCAACTGCCGCCATGCCACCTGTAGCGCACACGCACACATCCATTTGGGATCCTTTCAAGATTCTGGGAACTGTACGCGGCAACCAGACCTTCTGGATCCTGTTTGCGACCTTCTTTATATGCGGCCTGAGCACCAACGGCCTGATCCAAACGCATTTCGTGTCCTTGTGCGGCGATTTCGGCCTGACGGCCGTACCGGCGGCGTCCGTGCTCGCCATGATGGGTGCTTTCGATTTCTGCGGCACGATTCTATCGGGCTGGCTTTCAGACCGCTATGACAACCGCAAACTGCTTTTCTGGTATTACAGCCTGCGAGGCTTGTCCTTATTCTGGCTGCCGCATTCCGACTTCACTTTCTACGGCCTGTCGATTTTCGCCATGTTCTACGGCCTCGACTGGGTTGCCACCGTGCCGCCAACCGTCAGGCTGGCAGGCACTGCCTTTGGCAAGGAACGCGCCGGTATGGTGTTCGGCTGGATTTTTGCCGGGCACCAGATGGGCGCTGCCGTGGCGGCATACGGCGCCGGCGCCACTCGCACCCTGCTGCTGAGCTACACACCGGCACTGTATGTGGCCGGCGGCGCGTGCCTGATTGCAGCGCTGATCGTAATGGGAATCCGGCGTCCCGACAAAGCGCCGGCGCCAGGGTATCGACCGGCGTGAACGGGACGGCTACACCAAGCCGTGCGCGCCGGGTACACTACCAGCCACTGATGCCAATCGACGGTTTGCCATGACATCCATAATTTCAGTATCCGGCCTGTCCAAAACCTATGCCTCGGGTTTCAGGGCCCTGAAAAACATCAACCTGGAAATACGCCAGGGAGAAATCTTCGCCTTGCTCGGCCCGAACGGGGCCGGCAAAACCACCCTGATCAGCATTATCTGCGGGCTGGTCAATCCGACCGAGGGCGTCGTGCTGGCCGATGGCCACAACATTGTTACGGACTACCGCGCGGCACGATCCAAAATCGGCCTGGTACCGCAAGAACTCACCAGCGATGCCTTCGAGTCCGTGTGGAACACCGTCAGCTTCAGCCGCGGCCTGTTCGGCAAAAAGGCAAACCCCGCCCATATCGAAAAAGTGCTTAAAGCCTTGTCCTTATGGGGCAAGAAAGACAATCGGCTCATGACGTTGTCGGGCGGCATGAAGCGGCGCGTGCTGATTGCCAAGGCGCTCTCGCACGAGCCGCAAATCCTGTTCCTGGACGAACCCACCGCCGGCGTCGACGTCGAGCTGCGCAAGGACATGTGGGAAATGGTGCGTTCGCTGCGCGCCACCGGCGTCACCATTATCCTGACTACGCACTACATCGAAGAAGCCGAGGAAATGGCCGACCGGGTGGGCGTAATCAGCAATGGCGAGCTTATTCTGGTCGAGGAGAAGGCCGAACTCATGCGCAAGCTGGGGAAAAAGCAACTGATCCTGCAACTGCTCAATCCCTTGGACAAGGTGCCGGAATCGCTTGCCGCCCACCAGATCGAACTGGCCCCCGACGGCAAGGAACTGGTATACACCTACGACACTCAACGCGAGCACACTGGCATCACGGCATTGCTCAAAGACCTGAACGACAGCGGTATCACATTCAAGGATCTTCAAACCACGCAAAGCTCGCTGGAAGATATTTTCGTCAACCTGGTCAAGGAGCGGCCATGAACTGGCAGGCGATCCGCGCAATTTATCTGTTCGAAATGGCCAGGACCTGGCGCACACTGATGCAAAGCATTATTGCGCCGGTCATTTCGACCTCTTTGTATTTCGTCGTGTTCGGCGCCGCCATAGGCGGGCGCATTACCCAGATAGACGGTATCAGCTACGGAGCGTTCATCGTGCCCGGGCTGATCATGCTGTCGCTATTGACGCAAAGTATCGCCAACGCGTCATTCGGCATTTATTTTCCGAAATTCACGGGCACTATCTACGAGATTTTATCGGCACCGGTTTCGTACTTCGAGATCACGCTGAGCTATGTGGGCGCCGCCGCTACCAAATCCATTATTCTGGGAGTGATCATTCTGGCAACCGCGGGCTTTTTCGTGCCGCTCAAAATCGACCATCCATTATGGATGCTGCTGTTCCTGGTGCTGACGGCTTTCACATTCAGCCTGTTCGGTTTCATTATCGGAATCTGGGCCGACGGCTTCGAGAAACTGCAACTGGTGCCTCTTTTGATCATCACCCCCCTGACATTTCTTGGGGGCAGCTTTTACTCGATCAATATGCTGCCGCCCTTCTGGCAAACCGTGACCCTGTTCAACCCTGTGGTCTATCTGATCAGCGGCTTTCGATGGAGCTTTTATGGCCTCGCCGATGTCAGCGTAGCCATAAGCCTGATTATGACGCTGGTTTTTTTGGGCCTGTGCCTGCTCATCGTAGCGCTGATCTTCAAAAGCGGCTATCGGCTCAAGACCTGAGCTCAATACCGCGCCAGCCTGTCTAATCGCGGAAGTTCTCGAACTGCAGCGGCAACTCGACATCGGTCTTGCGCAACAACGCGATGGCCGTCTGCAAGTCGTCGCGCTTTTTACCGCTGACGCGCAGCTTGTCGCCATTGATCTGGGCCTCTACCTTGAGCTTGGCGCCCTTCATGGCCGCAATCAGTTTTTTGGAGACGGCCTGTTCTATACCTTGCTTGATCGTGATTTTTTGCCGGGCTCCCCCCAGGTTTTCAAGCGGATCGGCAATATCCATGCAACGTACATCGATTCCGCGGGCCGATAAGCGGCCGCGCAGAATATCGAGCATCTGGTTCAGTTGAAACACCCCAGGCGCCGACTGGGTCACCACAAAGCCTTCCAGTTCGAATTTGGCGTTGGTCCCCTTGAAATCGAAGCGGGTGACCAACTCCCGGCTGGCCTGATCGATAGCATTGACGAGTTCGTGTTTGTCGACTTCGGAGACGACGTCGAAAGAAGGCATGACGATGGTCCTATGAGCAAAGTTCTGGAAACGGCGGCAACTTGCCGCCTACGTGGGTCGTATAGACGCAGCAAAAGAGTGTACCTTGATTCCCGATCGGTTATGCCCCGGGGCATTAAGGCTTGACACCGCTGACCATTTATTTGAAAATCAAATCATCCGATGACTTAATGATTTAAATACAATGCTTGCGCAAGCCACCAAAACCAGCCTGACCGACAGCGCCTTGGAAGGAATTCGGCAGGAAATCCTCGACGGACGCTGGGCCATCGGCGAGCGGATCCCAAACGAGCCCACGCTCGCAGCCATGCTGGGGGTCAGCCGCGGTACAGTGCGCGAAGCGGTCAAAATGCTGGCTTCGCAGGGCATGCTGGAAACGCGTCAGGGTTCCGGAACCTATGTGCGCGCCAATTTCGATCCCTCCACCAGCGTGCTGCGCATGCGGCAAGCCAATTTGAGAGATCAAGTCGAAACCCGCTGCGCACTTGAAGTCGAAGCCGCAAGGCTGGCGGCCGTCAGGCACACGCCCGAAGATATCCAGCGTCTGTACGGCTTGCTGGCAGCGCGAGGAAATTCAGACGATCCGCAAACCCGCCCCGGCCTGGTGGAACGGGATTTCGACTTCCATGCCGAGATCGTCCGCATCGCCCGCAACCGGGCGCTGGCCGAAACCTATTTGTTTTTTTCCGCATCTGTGCAGGAAATCATCAAAGCCACGGTAGACAAAGAAATACCCGAGCCCGATATGGAAGCGCATGCAGGCTTGGTGCGAGCCATCGAAACCCGCAACCCCGACCACGCGGCATCGACGGTGCGCCAATTCATGGCGCCTATCCTGTCCGAGCTTAATCGGGCGCTGGCATCATGAGCGCAAGCCAGACAAACGAACAAGCCCTCCTTGCCCTGGAAACCATGAAACTCGCCACAAAAATACCCAAGGCAAGCTCCGCACACCCTCCGCAAACGGCGCCAGGCATCCGTCGGACGGCAATGATTCTATTGGGCTTCAGCCTGATGCTGATTGCCTTTAATCTACGTCCCGTATTTTCGAGCCTGTCAGTGCTTTTGCCCGAAATCATCAGGCAAACAGGTTTGTCATCGGCCAATGCCGGCTATCTGACCACCCTGCCGGTGTTGTGCCTGGGCTTGTTCGCGCCATTGGCGCCGAAACTTGCGCAGCGCTTCGGTGTCGAACGCACCCTGCTGGGCATGCTGGTGTTGCTGGCCCTCGGAACCGCCCTGCGCGGATACGGCGGCATCTTCACTCTTTTTATCGGCTCCGCGCTGGCCGGAGCAAGCATCGCCGTGGGAAACGTACTGCTGCCCAGCCTGGTAAAGCGCGATTTCGCCCACCATGCCGCCACAATGACCGGACTCTACACCATGGCCTTGTGCGGCGGTGCGGCGGCGGCAGCGGCATTCACCGTGCCCATCGCACACAAGCTCGGCGGCTCCTGGGCGCTAGCCCTGGCGGCCTGGGCCATACCGGCGGCCATTGTCGCGCTTATCTGGGCTCCGCAATCATTAAGACAGGGTAAGCTCGCGCGCCAGTCCGCTCGGGCCGTCACCGGCCTGTGGCGCGACCGGCTTGCCTGGCAGGTCACGTTCTTCATGGGCCTGCAATCAGCCCTGGCGTACTGCGTAATGGGCTGGCTTGCCCCCATTCTGCGAGAACGGGGGCTGGACGGCGTAACGGCCGGACTGGTTGTTTCCGTATCGATCATGGTTCAGGTGGTCACCAGTCTCGTAGTGCCGCCCCTGGCCGTCCGCTGCAAAAACCAGCAACTGTTCAATGTGGCGCTGGCGATCATAGCCGGCGCTGCGTTGCTGGGCCTGCTCTTTGCTCCCACGTCCACAGTGTGGATCTGGGCGATCCTGCAAGGCGTAGGACAGGGAGGGCTATTCGCCATTGCCCTGACTGTCATTGTTTTACGTTCTCCGGATTCGCATGTCGCCGCGCACCTGTCGGGCATGGCCCAAGGAATCGGATACGTACTGGCGGCCATAGGCCCCTTGCTGGTCGGGCTTTTGCACAGCTGGACGGGAAGCTACACGGCCACATCCTGGCTGTTCATTGCGCTCACTGCCGGCGCGGCCATAAACGGTTGGGGCGCCGGACGGGCCATGCATGTCAGGGTCACAAGCGACAAGCCCTAGATTCAGTGTCATTGCAAATCATCGCCTGCCGACTGGCCCCCATCGAGTTGTCAGGCCGTTTGAACAGTGGTCATATAGAACAACTCCGCCCGTAGCGACCTGGCTCGTTCCGGGCCAACCCTGGATTCGAATTCGCCCTGGGCATTGCTCCATGCAACAGCAGCCAGATCGAACACACGCTCGCCACTCTTCGATAGACTGAACACATGGGCCCGGCCGTCGCGCTTCGATATTTCGCTGACCACAAGCCCATCTCGCTGCAAGGGCTTGAGCGCGCGGACCAATGTCGTTCGCTCCATGACCATTGCATCGGCCAGATCCATTGCCGTAAGACCCGGTGTTCGCGCCAATCTGGCCAGGATTGTGAACTGCGCGGCAGTCAAGCCTACCTGCCCCAGGTGTCGTTCGTAAATCTGAGTGATGTAACGGGTGGCCTGGCGCAGCGCAAAGCAATTGCAGTCTTCGTAGAAAATTGATCTGTTCATGCCGGAAATTATACGTGTGCATACGCACATAATCAAGTTTCATGGCAGCCTTCCGCCTCGGGCCCAAGCCCGGAATCAGCTAATATTCCCGGATATGGACACGGGAACCGACTCACAGACACCCCAGGCAATCGATTACGGTCGCTTCAGCGAGCTGGCGGCGACACTTGCCCAACTGGACCGGCCCGCCTATGCGGCGGCCGGAAAAGACAGCTCGGTGCCTATGATGGGACTCGGCCCAGCCAGCGCAACGCTGTGCATCATGGGCCGCGACCCCGGCCGAGCGGAAATCGCCGCGGGCGCACCGTTCATGGGCGCATCCGGCCGCATGCTCAGACGCATGCTGACTGCGCACACAAACCGCGGCGCAGGAACTCCGCCAGCCTCGCTGTTCTGGCTCAATACCGTTCCCTACAAGCCCATCGCCAATCGAGCCTGGCCGCTGGCCGTGCAGCGCCTGTTCCAGCCGCTGATCCGCGACATTCTGCTATTGCAATGGCGCGGCGATTGTGTGATTACGCTTGGCAATCAGGCTTTTCATTGGTTCGGCATTGGTCAACCACCCGCCGAACAGGCACGCATGGCGGCCTACTGGTCTGGCGGTCGACGCTATATCGATCCATTGCGCATCCTGGTCGCTAACGCTGAACGGCAGCGTTGGCTGACGCTCTACCCGCTGCCCCACCCCTCTCCCGCCAATGCCGTTTGGCGCGAGCGCTTTCCAGCGCTGCTGCAGCGCCACCTCGATGCGCTGACATCAAGCCACGAGAAATGATTGCTGGGGCCTTGCGCCGACTGCCGCGCCTCTATAATGTTCGACAGTGACAGCAATACCCGGTCGAACAACAAGGCGCCATGATGCCCAAAGGCGAACAATCCATCAATTCAAACACATCGGCGCGGGCCGCCTATCGTCTGGTGCAAGTCTGGGACGCGTCGACACGGCTGTTCCATTGGCTGGTGGTGCTGCTGGTTGCCGCGGCCTACCTGACCTGGAGGCTGAACTGGATGGATTGGCACGTCCTGATCGGCGAGACGCTGCTTGCGCTGGTGCTTTTCCGATTGCTGTGGGGCTGCTTCGGCAGCGAAACCGCGCGATTCAGCAACTTTCTGGCCTCACCGGCCGCCGCATTGCGCCATCTGCACCATCTGTTCCGCCACGAAGCCGACCTGCAGGTCGGCCACAATCCCGCGGGAGGATGGATGGTGCTGCTCTTGCTCGGCCTGCTGCTGGGCGAAACGCTCAGCGGACTTTACATCAACAACGACGTCGCGGACCAAGGTCCGTTCACCGAATGGGTCTCGGCGCCGCTTGCCAACGCCATCACGGCGCTGCATGAAATCCTGTGGGATGTGTTGCTGGTGGCGGTGGCGCTGCACGTACTGGCGATCGCGCTATATGCAGCGGCCAAAGGGCACAATCTCCTGCGCCCCATGCTGACCGGCCGCAAGCCTCTGCCGGCGAGCGTCGCCGCACCGAGGCTGGCGCCGCCGGTGCGGGCGCTGCTTCTGCTGGCCCTTGCCGCCGCCATGGCGGCGCTACTCGCAACCTACCTCTGACGAAGGCCTCAGTTGCCCTTGGGGGGCAGCACCTGGCCACGAATCTCGCCTGACGGATGATCCTTGGTGTGCACGTTGATATACATTTCACCGGCAAGGAACTCTTGCGCGTCCGCCGCAGACAGCGTGGCCTGGCCCTTGAAGGGACTGGTGACCGCGCTGCCCTTCTGCGACAGCCAGATCTTCACACCCGCATTCTTGCCCGCCGCGGCGGGGCCATGGAAATGCGCCATGGTAGGTGCACTGGACAAGCCGGTGAAGCTGATCGTCCAGGTGACGACCTTCGTGCCGGGATCATACGTGAGCTTGACCGTGCCACTGCCCTGGGTCTGGACAGGAGGCACTTCCTGCGCGCCAGTGAGCGGTACGGTAAATGAGACCGGCGCCGCCTGCGCCAGGGTCATAGCCCCCGTGCACACGAGGCCTGCGAGCACCACAAGGGCCCGCCGTGACATAGAAATATTCATTTGATTATCTCCTATCGGATATGCCTGGCCGGAACAATAGCGG
The DNA here is from genome assembly GCF_021266465.1 of Paralcaligenes sp. KSB-10. NCBI lineage: Bacteria > Pseudomonadati > Pseudomonadota > Betaproteobacteria > Burkholderiales > Alcaligenaceae > Paralcaligenes > Paralcaligenes sp. KSB-10. The sequence goes on from NZ_CP089848.1 coordinate 742,313, forward strand.
TTTGCCGTCGTTTCATGGAGGCAGGAAGGCCGAAAGCCACCCCTTCCGATAGACATCGGATACAGCACCCGTCACACTGCCAGCACGGATCCGGAAAGAACAGCCCTAGCCTGTTAACGATGCTAGCACAGTAATAGGCGCCGCCTCGACAGAAATCAGGGCCAACTGGAAAACGCAGTTGCGCATGGATGTGGACGTAAGTCGGTCACGCAGAACCCGCCATGTACTCGCGCAGGCAGCATCACTGCCGGATCCGTGCAGGCCGACTCCCGGAAATCAGTACAAAATATGTCTGCTCATGCTTTTCTGGTAAATCCATCTTTACTCCAGCCTTCTGTACCCACCCCGCTATGGACAAAGAATAAGCCTTCGGGGTCGTACTTCTTTTTGGCGGCCTGGAGTCTCGGATAATTGGGGCCCCAGTATGATTGCGCCCACTCCGTATCGAAATAGTCGCTTTCAGAGACATACGCTCCTGCCTCGTTTTTGGGAACGGCGCGATAGATTTCTTTCATGGCCTTGCCGATTCTTACCGCATCGGCACGCGCCGCGGCGACATTGGGTTCATGACCCGGAACACCCGGATAAACCGGCTCACTACCGGCTGCAATAATGACCAAAGCAAACGCGTTGAGAACCGCGGGATTCATGGCCGTATCCCGGGACCGCTCGATAGCCTCAGGGCGGCCGCCGGCCAAGCCCTTATTACAATGCAACGACACATTGAAATGCCGAGATGCTGCATAAAAAGCGTCAACCAGGCGCGCTTGTCGCCCCTTTTCAAGCAAAGCCCCGGGAATCCAGGCCGACTGATAGCTGTGTAGATATTGCCCGGTCTCTTTCAGATTACCCGTCCAGAAAACGTTATCGGATGAGGCTCCCGGACGATCGTCGGTAAACACCAGACCAGGTATCCGCTTCAGAAACGCCGGGTCCCAAAACCGCCGGGCCGGCATATCGATTGCGTTTGGCGCTGCCGTGACCGCCATATCGGGATCGCTTCTTATCCAATCGAAAAACGGCTTCCACAGAGCGTGAGCCTGGGCCTTGTTTATCCCCTGGAAAACCATGTAAATCTTGATCGAATTATCGGAATTCAAAGAGACCTGTTCACCCCAGTGAGGATTGAACAAATTTTCAGCATAAAAAGCGATGAATTTCTCGAGCAGGCGGCGATAAGCCGTATCAGATTTGGCTTTGACCGTACCAAAATAAGCGCCAAATTTTTCGGGCAGATCGTGAGTTTGAAGAGTAATGCGGGTCACCACGCCCCAACTCCCTCCGCCGCCGCCCTTCAATGCCCAAAATAGCTCAGGATGGCTGCACCTATTAACAATAAGAATCTTGCCATCGGCAGTGACAATTTCGGCCTCGAGCAGGCTGGCCGCCGCCGTACCATAATTTTTTGAAAAACTGCCAAAGCCACCGCTTTGAATCAAGCCCGCCACCCCTACAGTACCGCAGCCCCCGCCCTGCACATAGCGCCCGTGCCTAGTCACAACCTTGTTGTAAGTACGCATCCAAATGGCGCCAGCCCCCACACTAACCGCCGGCTTGGCCGCCACCTTGCCCGAACAGCCTTGGCCGACGAAGGCGTCATGCATGGTTACTTTGTCCATGCGACGAGTCCAGATCAGCAGGGAATCGGCCGAATTCGACGTACCCAGATAGCTATGCCCTCCACCCTTGACAACCAATCGCAGCCTGTTTTCCCGGGCAAAATTGACAGCCGCCGCAACATCGGCCGCCGTCTCGGCGGCCACGGCATAAACACTGGGCGCGGTAGTCCAAGCGTCGGCCCAGCCCACCGTTTCGGTCAAGGCGACATTATCGCCAATAAAGTACGGATTTTTCAGTTCTTTGAAGAGGCTCGCGCATGCGACGCTTTGCGACGCACCCACACAGGCATCCAACGGCGACTCGATGGCAATTAACTTGCCTTTGAGTACTGTCTCCAGACTTTTCCAGCGTGCGGGAGATGGCCAACCCGGATTCGAAGGTCTGACGCGCTGAAAGCCGCTTGCCTTCGCAACGACGACATTCGCACATCCTGTGATTGCGGCGCTCAGAAAAGGGAAAACCGAAATCGCCCCTGCTCCTTTTAGTAAATCCCGTCTGCTGATAGTCATGCGTACCTCTCCGTGGATTCGAAATTATTTTTGAGAAGCAGGCCGTATTGTCTTATTCCTGCACGCCATAATTTCTTATGGTATGAAGCCTGTTGAAACCAATGGTAACTCCACGAAACAATGGGTGCAATATCATCGATCATCATCAGCTCCATGCGTTTGCTGCTCGCCCTGGCGGCCAGATCCGTCGCGTTGACGCGATGGCGATATGCCGCATTCCACGTTCCGCCGACCGTTGATGCGGTAGTCGTACCGAAAGGCCCTCGTGCCAGTTGGGAGCGCCGCCAAGTACATGCCGTCGCGGTCGCCCACTTTGAACATTTTCATCTTAGGCGTTGGCGCGCCGATTTCACGGTCTGTCAGCAAATCAAGCCTCGCTTTCTTAATTTACAGCATCTTATTAGGGCAACCTTGCTGTGCACCATGAAAAATACCATGCTCCTTCCGGAGGGACGGCATAGCCCATCCCGCCCAGTTGTGGTGCGCTTGGCGCGAGATTCAGCGGATATCTGTCGGCTCCCCGTTGTCCACAAGGAAGGATCACATCGAAACTTGTGACCACGATTTATCTGTCGAACTTGACCAAATCCTTGAAGATCAGGTGCCCCAGCTTTTTCCGCGCGTGTGCACAAGCAACCCACCTTCCGAAAGCCCGCCAAGCTGGATCGGTGCGAAACCGAGTTTTTCCGCAAGCGCACCAACCTCCACCGCGGCGCCGTCATCGTCGCTCGCCAGGAACACGACTCTCCTGCCACCGTGTACGACCGGGTCCTGGTCAAGGACGGCAGCGGCCAGATGGTTGAAGCTTTTCACCAACCTGGCTCCGGTGAACACCCTCGCGACGAAAGCAGAGGACGGGAGACCGCCCCAGCGCGATTTCGGCCTCGACCGCCTTGACGAGTTCGGGATTCTCTCGAAAGGCGGCATTCGCATCCGTACGCGTGTAGCCAGGCGCTACGGCGTTCGCGGTAATTCCGCGTGGCCACAGCTCGGACGCGAGCGCATGGGTCAGGTTGTTGATGGCCGCTTTGGCCATCGGGTGGACGGGAGCGGCTGTCACAGGCTTCGTGGCGGCGGCGGAGGAGATATTGATGATGCGCCCACCATCGGCGAGACGTTCGGCGATAGCGCGGCCAATGCCCCGTGATGCCCCGGTAACGAGAGCAGTTTTGCCCTTTAGCGATCGTGTCATTTGATTTTTCTCCTCAGAGTTGCGCCAAGCCACCGTCAACGGCGACCTCGCTGGCGGTCGTGAAACTGCTGTCTGACGACGCAAGAAAGGCCGCCACCGCTCCGATCTCCGCCGGATCGGCCATGCGCTGGAGTGGAGTCATCGCACCGTAGGCCTTCTGGCCCTCCTCGCCTAGCGCTTCCTTCGCGAGTTCGGTCGCAGTCGGCCCAGGCGACAGCACGTTTACCCGGATGCCGGTGCCCTTCACATTGGTGTCGAAGGTTTTGTCAATGTGCTCGGTGGTGATCTGGCCGAGCGGAAGCGGGCTTCCCGCCCCGGCGTTGGCGAAGACTATGTCGATGCCTCCGCGCTCGGCCTTCACCGCCGCGACACCGCATAACTCCAGCATGGCTCGCTCGGGCGTGGAGCAGACCAGAGTATCGGTGCTCATCGCTGCCCGACGCCAGGCCAACCCTTGCTCAGACAACGTCTTCTCGGGCGTCTCTGCTATGAACGACAAGAGCGGCAGATCAAGATCAATGGGGTCCGCGTGCAATTACATGACTGGACCAGCCCCCCCAAAAACCAGCCCAGGCACCTCCAAGTAAGCAGCAAATGGCGGCCCTGGGCAAGTTGAACGGCTACTCTGGCAATCCCGCTGCCCGCAGCGCGTCGCCCAGGGACAATGCAAGCTCCGGGGCACAGTTCACGCCCAGAAATTGCCGGCTATAGCGAAACGTAGGGTGCAGTTCCAGGACTCTGGCCGCAGCCGCCCTGGCCTCATCGAGCCGTCCGAGCTTGGCCAGCGCGGAGCTCAACTGCACATACGTGATGCTGTGCGCAGGATTGGCCTGAACGGACCGGTAGGCCGCCCGCGCAGCTTCTTCATAGCGGCCGCGGTAAAAATGACTCATGGCCTGCGCGTCATATGCGGCCCAAGCCCAAGCGTCGAATGGGCTGAGCCGCACACCCCGCTCGCTCCATTCTATGGCTCGCTCGGCTTCTCCTCCCCAGCCAAGCATGACGCTGCCGAGGATATAGGTCAACGCCGATGACGGACTGATCGCGAGCGCCGCCTCCAGAGCGGTGAAAGCGGCCGCGCGGTCGTGCCCATCCATGCCGACGGAAAATCCGGCCCAGGTCAGCGCCAGTGCGTCGTCCTGGCCATGGAGTATGGCCAAGCGCGCGTGGCGGATCGAAGCGGCGCGGCTGCTCTCCTGCAAGCCGGCGCGAAGAAAAAGGCAATGGTGGCACATGGCCGCATTGCCATGCGCCAGCGCATAGGCGGGATCGAGCACTATGGCGCGGTCGAGCAGCAGGAGCGCTCGCCTGACCTGCTCCGGCATGCCTGAATCGACATCAGGCTGAGCCTGGAGGACCAGGTCGTAGGCATCGAGGCTGTCGGGCCGTTTGCGCCGAACCCGGCTGATTTCGGCGCGCCGCAGGCTCGGCGCTATGGCGCCGACGACCGATATGGCGATTTCATCCTGGAGGGCAAAAATGTCCTCGGAATTGCGCTCATAGCGCTCGGCCCACACATGCGTTCCGCTCCCTGCATCGACCAGCCGGGCGGTGACGCGCACGCGATCATTCAGCTTGCGCGCACTGCCCTCGAGCACATAGCGCACGCCGAGTTCGCGCCCGACCTGCTTCACATCCACAGCCCGGCCCTTGTAGGCAAAGCTCGAGTTGCGCGCGATCACAAACAGCCAGTTGATGCGCGACAAGCCGGTGACGATGTCATCGACCATGCCGTCGACGAAGTATTGTTGCGCCTTGCCGCCGCTCAAATTCGAGAACGGCAGCACGGCGATCGACGGCTTCTCGGGCACCGACAGGGCAGTCGATGGCACTGTCTCGCTTGCGCGCATGTTGCTGCGCGCCACCGTCGGGCCGACATAGCGATAGCCGCGGCGTGGCAACGTCTCGATCCAGGCATTACCCTCGTCCTGCTCCAGTACGCGGCGCAGCGCTGCGATCTGCACGGTGAGATTGCTGTCCTCGACCACAAGCCCCGGCCACGCCGCCTCGATCAGCGCTTCCTTGCCGACAGGCGACCCGGCATGCTCAAGCAGCAAGCGCAGCAAGGCAACGCCGCGCTGGCCAAGCAGCGCCGGCTCGCTGTCATGGAACAGCATGCCCACGCCGGCATCGAGCGCAAACCGGCCAAACTTGTAGATATCTGGCATGACCATGCTGACCACCTCTTTTCGGAGATATTTTGCCGCAATTTCGGATCGAATTCACGACTTTCAGCAATCGGATAAGCAGAATGGAAGCGTCATACGGCCTCATCTCAAGGAGATCCAAAATGACCGCGAAAGCAATCATCCACAGACCCGGCGAAGGCAAAATAGTGCAGCTTGGAGGCCAGCCCATGAGCTTCCTGGTTACTGGCGAGGACACCCGCCACACCTCGATGTTCGAATGGACCATTCCTGCCGGCTTCTCCACCGGCTTACACGTGCACCGGGTGCAGGAAGAGACCTTCTATGTGCTGGAGGGCGAGTGCGACTGGCAGGTCAACGGTGAGCGCGTGCGCGCAACACCGGGTACCTACCTCTTCCTGCCGCCAGGCGTGCCGCACAATATCGCCAACGCCAGTGCCCGGCCGGCGCGCGTGCTGATGACGGTCTCGCCGCCCGGGCACGAACACTACTTCGAGAAACTGGCAGACATGGTCGCAAGCGGCTACGCAGCGGACCCGGCGAAAATCGCCGATCTGCGCGCGCAGCACGACACAGACCAGCTCTCGGTACTCAAGGCGCAGTCGCCGCGTACGAAGGATTAACCTGCGAGAAAGCGTCGAGCCAGGTGGCGAGCTTCGGCTGCACCTGCCACCAGGCTCCATCAAAGCGAAAATCCAGGTAGCCAGACGCAGCGGCCAGCGAGATATAGAGATTTAACTTCTATAATTAAATCAATAGTTTATAAAAAATCTCACTCCCACTCAATCGTAGCCGGCGGCTTGCTTGACACATCATAGGTCACCCGGTTAATGCCGCGCACCTCGTTGATGATGCGGCTCGATACCTTCTTCAACAAGGAATACGGCAATTCCGCCCAGTCGGCGGTCATGAAATCCGAGGTCTGCACGGCGCGCAAGGCAACCACATAATCGTAAGTGCGGCCATCGCCCATGACGCCCACCGACTTGACCGGCAGGAATACGGCAAAGGCCTGGGAAGTCAGGTCGTACCAGTTTTTGCCGCTGGTTTCGTCCGTGGTTTTGCGCAGCTCTTCGATGAAAATGGCATCGGCGCGGCGCAGCAGATCGGCATACTCGTGCTTGACTTCGCCCAGTATGCGCACGCCCAGGCCCGGTCCCGGAAACGGATGGCGGTACACCATGGCGGGCGGCAGGCCCAGGGCCACGCCCAGTTTGCGCACTTCGTCCTTGAACAATTCGCGCAAGGGCTCGAGCAGCTTCAAGTTCAGGGTATCGGGCAGACCGCCCACATTGTGGTGAGATTTGATCGCCACGGCCTTGCCGGTCTTTGCGCCGGCCGATTCGATCACGTCCGGATAAATCGTGCCCTGAGCGAGCCATCGCGCATTGCTGAGCTTGCCGGCTTCGGCCTGAAAGACCTCGACGAATTCCCGGCCTATGATCTTGCGTTTGGCTTCCGGGTCGGTCACGCCGGCCAGCTTGCCCATGAACTGCGGACTGGCGTCGACGTGTATGACTTTCATGCCCAGATGATCGGCAAAGGTGGCCATGACCTGCTCGGCCTCGTTCAGGCGCAGCAAGCCATGATCGACGAACACGCAGGTGAGCTGGTCGCCTATGGCCTTGTGTATCAAGGCCGCGGCTACCGAGGAGTCCACTCCGCCCGACAAACCCAGAATGACTTCATCGCTGCCCACTTGGGTTCGGATACGTTCGATCGCTTCGGATACGTAATCGGGCATGTTCCAGTCGCCCCCACAGCCGCAGATATCACGCACAAAACGCGCCAGCATGGCTTCGCCCTGTACGGTATGCGTGACCTCGGGGTGGAACTGCACGGCGTAGAAGCCGCGTTTTTCATCGGCCATGCCGGCGATGGGGCAGGAATCGGTGGACGCCATGAGCTTGAAGCCGGGCGGCAGCCCGGTGACTTTGTCGCCGTGGCTCATCCACACTTTGAGCATGCCATGGCCTTCGGTGGTGGTGAAGTCTTCAATGCCCTCCAGCAAACGGGTATGGCCGTGTGCGCGCACCTCGGCATAGCCAAATTCGCGGTGATCGGACCACTCCACCTTGCCGCCCAGTTGCTGCGCCATGGATTGCATGCCGTAGCAAATACCCAGCACAGGCACGCCGGCGTCGAATGCCTTTGCCGGCACTTTCAGGGATGCTTCATCGTAGGCGGAAGCGTGGCTGCCGGATACTATGATGCCCTTCAAACCCTGCTGGGCCTCGATGAACGCGTCGTCGACATCGCCGGGATGAATTTCACAATAGACTCCGGCTTCGCGCACACGGCGCGCAATAAGCTGGGTTACCTGTGAACCGTAATCGAGAATAAGGATACGCTGATGCATGGCTTGGAAAGAACTGATAAAAATGAAAAAAACGGAATCAAGGCGTTAATGTAACGTATTGGACCTGCCAAAATACGTTACAAAACGACATTTACGATATTTATTGCGATACTGGCAACACGTCCAGCCACCCGAAAACACAATAGGCGCCACGGTTCCATGTGCGGGATCCGGGAACACGCCTTCAACCATCAGCCGAGAAACCCCATGCCAGCCTCTCTCACATTGAAAACCTTTGTACTGGTCCACGGCGCCTGGCATGGAGGCTGGTGCTGGGCCAAGGTGGCCCACGCGCTGCGGGCGTTCGGGCATCGCGTATACACACCGACCCTGACGGGCCTGGGCGAACGCAGTCACCTGCTCGGCTCCGGCATTACGCTGGGCACCTTTGTGCAGGACATTGAAAACGTGTTGCTCTGGGAAGACCTGACCAACGTCATTCTGGTCGGGCACAGCTTTGCAGGCCTGGTTATCACGGGGGTGGCGGATCGCGCGCCGCAACGCCTGAAACAGCTGATCTATCTCGACGCCTTCATTCTGGAAAGCGGCCTGAGCACCTTCGATACGCTTGCATCCGAAACCGTAGCCAAGCTGCGCGCGGCCGCTCGAGATTCCTGCAATGGGCTTGCCCTGCCAGCGCCAAAACCCAAGGCATTCGGCCTGATCGAACCCGCCCATATCGACTTTATCGCTGAACGCCTTACGCCCCACCCGCTTGGTACCTATGAAAGCGCGCTGCAGCTGCGGCATCCCATTGGCAACGGCATGCCATGCGCCTATTGGCATTGCACCGCACCTTCATACGCGCCACTGGAGGCATCCAGGCAATGGGCCAAAGCGCAAACCGGCTGGAGCTGGGCCGAGTTGGCCACAGGCCACGACGCCATGGTGTCCGCTCCTGAACTTTTGATAAGAAACCTGCTTGATCTATAGATTCGACCCAGCATCATTGGCAACACATCCTATCCGTAGGGGCAGGCTTTGTGCCCGACCAAACTCTGGCCGGACTCGTAGGGGCAGGCCTCCATCTGCCCGCTCGAACCTGGCTCGGCAAGCACGGGCGGCCACAAAGGGCCGCCCCCACTAGTCGGCTCGATAGTTCGGGGCTTCCTTGGTGATTTGCACATCGTGCACGTGCGATTCGCGCACACCGGCCGACGTGATTTCAACGAATTCGGCCTTGCTGCGCATCTGCTCGATCGACGCGCAGCCGCAGTAGCCCATTGAAGCCCTGATACCGCCCACCAACTGATAGATGATCGCAATCACGCTGCCTTTGTAAGGCACCCTGCCCTCGATACCTTCGGGAACGAGCTTGTCGGCATTATTGGCGGGATCCTGGAAGTAGCGGTCGGCCGAACCGTCCGTCATGGCACCGACACTGCCCATGCCGCGATACGACTTGTACGAGCGCCCCTGGAACAAGACCACCTCGCCTGGTGCTTCTTCGGTGCCCGCGAACATGCCGCCCATCATGCAAGCCGACGCGCCGGCCGCCAGGGCCTTGGCCACATCGCCCGAATAGCGGATGCCGCCATCGGCGATCAAGGGTACGCCCGTATCTTGCAGAGCTTTCGCCACATCGGCAATGGCCGTGATTTGCGGCACGCCCACGCCGGCGACGATGCGGGTCGTGCAGATGGAGCCTGGCCCGATACCGACCTTCACGCCATCGGCGCCGACATCGACCAGGGCCCTGGCGGCGGCGGCGGTAGCGATATTGCCGCCTATGACCTGAACTTTCGGATAATTCTTCTTGACCCAGCCCACACGCTCGATCACCCCTGCCGAGTGGCCGTGCGCGGTATCGACCACGATCACGTCCACACCCGCGGCAGCCAGTTTTTCGACACGCTCTTCGGTGCCGTCGCCCACGCCCACCGCGGCGCCCACGCGCAACTGGCCAAGACTGTCTTTGCAGGCACTGGGATGTTCGGTGTTTTTGACGATGTCCTTGACCGTGGCCAGGCCGCGCAACTGGAATTTATCGTTGACGATAAGCACGCGCTCAAGACGATGCTGATGCATGAGCGTCTGCGCTTCGTCGAGCGTTGCGCCTTCTTTCATCGTGATGAGCCGCTCCTGCGGCGTCATGATGTCGCGCAGGGGAACGTCGAGGCGGTCTTCAAAACGCAGGTCGCGGTTGGTCACGATACCGACCAGCTTGCCGGCTTCGACCACAGGCAGGCCGGAGATGCCGTGCTGGCGCTGCAGCGCAATGGCGTCGCGCACTTTCATGGTCGGCGTAACCGTGACGGGATCGATCACAATGCCGAATTCGTGGCGCTTTACACGCGCCACTTCGCGGGCCTGCTCATCGGCGCTGAGGTTTTTATGAATGATGCCTATGCCGCCTTCCTGGGCCATGGCAATGGCCAGACGCGATTCGGTCACCGTGTCCATGGCCGCCGAAACCAGCGGAATATTTATTGTGATGTTGCGGGTAAGCTGCGTGGCAAGTTGGGTGTCCCGGGGAAGAACCTCGGAATAGGCGGGCACCAACAACACATCGTCGAAGGTAAGCGCTTTTTTGATGAGACGCATAAAATAGCTCCGTGCAAAGCAAGATTATACGCCTATGTAGAAGTATCCCAAAACAGCCTGCCGCGTTTTTTCGTCCGCATTAAAGGTAATTGCGCAGGTCGCCTGCAAAGGCCGCCCACACCGAACCCATGGGCCGCCACCGCCGCACCTAAAGAACACGGATGACGGCCGGCCGCAAGGGCCATCCCCACGGACTCACGGGCAACCCACAAGAACCGTCCCTACGCCACGGCCTATCGGCTTCCAGGACCGTATCTACAGATTCAACAAAGGGCCAGCCTTGACCAGCCCTTCTTCCTGGAGCCTGGCCAACGCATCCCGAAAAGCCTGCGCATTGGCCGCGACGTCTTTGGCCGACATGCCCGCCTTGTACAGCGCCGACCCCAAGCCAAAGCCATTGGCGCCGGCGCGCAAATACTCTTCCATATTGCCGGGCGTGATGCCGCCCACGGGCAACAGGCGATGACGATGCGGCACAACCGCCCTCCAGGCCTTGACGACCATGGGGCCAATCTGTTCCGCGGGATACAGCTTCAAGGCATCCGCGCCATTGGCCAGCGCCGCAAAAGCCTCGGTTGGAGTCGCCACGCCGGGAACGCACAACAGGCCCGATTGTTTCGCCCGGCGCACCACGCTCGGGTCGCTATGCGGCATCAGGATCAGTTGCCCGCCGGCATTCGCTATGGCCAGCACATCGTCCGGCGACATTACCGTACCGGCACCCACAAGTTGATCTGGAAAGTGCCTGGCCAGAAGCTCGATGCTTTCCAGCGGGCACGGCGAATTGAGCGGCACCTCGAGAATCTGGAAGCCGGCGCTCACGACCTCTTGCGCAATAGCGATAATTTCTTCGGGCCGAACACCTCGAAAAATGGCGATCAACGGAAATCTGTCCAGAAACGGCTCGATACTCATTGGTTTTCCTCTGCAATACGCTATTTATACTTCAGGAGATCAAACCGCACCCGCGCGCAATCGCGAGCATCCCCTGAAAGCTCGCCTGCTGCGTGCACTCCGAACTATCCACCCCAAAGACCGATAAAGCGGCCTGATAGCGCTTGAACAGGGAAGGCTTGCACACCAGGTGGATGTGCCCGCCTGCGGCACCAGGCACCAAAGACAGCGCCTCGCGAATTTCTTCACCGATCACGAGCCCCGATAAATAATCGGATTGCTGATCGCCCGCCAGCATCCCGAACAGCCCCTGCGCCCGAACGGAAAACAAGCGGTGCAGCAAGGCATCGTCCACGGCTTGGGAACAGCCTGCGACAAAGCTGTCGCGCCCTTGCTCCCAGGGTATCGCATCCTGCGATGGCATCAGGCGCGACAGTATTGAATGCTGGCGCAACAGGGCGAACAGCTCGCCTGTCATGAAAGTATGAAACTGCAGGATTCGACGGTTTTCCACCACAGCCCATTTGCTGTGCGTGCCCGGCAAAACGAATATGCCATCCTTCAGGCCCGAGGCATCGAGCGCCCCGAAAATCTGAACCTCTTCTCCGCGTATTACGTCAGGCGCGCCATTTGCATGGTGTGTAGCCAGCCCGGGCACAAAGCCCACCGGTACGCCCGCCCCGCCCGACCAGACCAGGCCGGCACCCAGCTCGTCAAAGCCGGCCGGACATGGTACATAAGGTGCTTCGCACCAACCCTGGCGGCTGCCTATCATGCCCGCCGCCAATACCAGGCTTGCAGGATAGTCCCGCAGCCAGGGGCCGATAAGCCGATCAAATACATCATGGAATCCGCCGTCGGCAATCGACATGATGCCGTCGTCCGTACTGATTTCACGCAACACAGATCCCTGCGCATTCATCAACGCAGCGCGCAGTGAAGAAGTGCCCCAATCCAGGGCAATTAAGTATGAAGCATCCGGCATGAAAATTGTTAGCCCTGGAATGCCGCCGCATCGACCTGTTCGAGGCGATAAGCGCGGCCTGGTTTTTAATACTGGTAACGGGCTATTTATTGCGCTTCACAAATCGACCCGCCCTGGCCACGGCACTCTGTTGACGGCCGTTGAAACTCAAGCACCCGTTGACCCAGACCTGCTCTATGCCGTCGCTGAACTGAGCCGGTTCCGCATAAGTGGCCCGATCGCGTACTTTGTCCGGATCGATCACCACAATATCGGCAAAAAAGCCTGACTTCAAGTGCCCGCGCCCCTGCAAGTTGAAGCGCGCCGCCGACATGCCCGTCATTTTATGCACTGCCTGTTCCAACGGCAAGACGCCCTTGATGCGCCAATACTGATCCAGGACCCGCGGAAAAGCGCCCCACAGACGGGGATGCGGCCGCTGGTCGTGCGGCAGGCCATCCGAACCGATCATGGACAAAGGATGACACACAACCCGATCGACATCGTCCTGCCGCATCTGGAAATAGCAGGCACCGCCCGGCTGCAGCCGCTTGCATGCCTGAACTTGCGATACGCCCCACAAAGCCGCCACATCCTTGAGATGGCGCCCGATCATCTCGGGGTGCGGACTGCTTCCGGTAATCAGGATGTCGATAACGCCATCGACCAGATCTTCTCTAAGAACGGTGGAGCCCGCGGCATAGGGATAGACGTCCATGCCGATGGGCTGCTCCAGCGCGAGCTTTTCGATCAGGGGCAGGGTTTCCTCGGTACGACCCCAATTCGCCGGGCCAGCGCATTTATGATGCGAAAGCACCAGAGGCGCACCGGCAAGACGGGCCGTCAGGGCCGCCTCTTCAATGGCGGCAATAATGCCTTTCATCTCATCCCGGATATGCGTCGCGTACAAGCCTCCATGCCTGGCAACGACCTTGACCAGCGCCGTCAACTCCCCTACATCGGCGGCATACGCCTGGCGATAAAACACCCCCGAGGACAGGCCCAACGCGCCGTCGGTCATGGCATCGTCGAGCATCCGCTCCATGGCGGCTATTTGGTCGGCAGAAGCCGGCGCATCCAGATCAGGCATGGCCAGCATGCGCAAAGTCGTATGGCCGATAAGGGCGGCCACATTCACGCCAGGGCGCGCGTGGTCCACAGCATCGCGATAGGCTCGCAAGGAGCTGAAACGGAATTGTTCGTGGCCCAGTAGGGACAAAGGCGCCGGAGGATCGCCTGTCACCATGGGCACCAGTGAAATGCCGCAGTTGCCGGTAATGACGGTCGTGATACCCTGCGACAGCTTGGGCAACATATCGGGGTGATCCAGAACAATGGCATCGTCATGCGTATGCACGTCGATAAAGCCTGGCGCAATGATCCGGCCCGCACAGTCATGGGCGACACAAGCCCGCAAATCGGCAGACCCCTGCAATTCCGGGGGCTCAATGCCCGGCGGCAGCACCGCCAGTATCCGCTCGCCTTTTATCCAGACATCGGCTTGCACCGCGCCCGCGGCGGAGCCGTCGCATACGCTGCCGTTTTTCAATACCGCTATAGCCTGACTCATTTTCCAACCTCAAACCCGGCCCTGCGCGCACGCCTTTGGCGCCCTATTCGCCAGGACCTTTACAACATCAATAAATATCGGTGTGCAGAGCGCTATCCACACCATGCAGTTCAAGCACACGCTTGAACTGCTTCAGTTTTTTAATGGTCTCAGGGCCCAGATTCTGGGCTACGCGCACCATCAGTATTTCTATGACCAGCAAATGGGCCAGATAGGCTTCCGTGCTGACACGCATGATCGCGTCCTGCGGCACCGATACAGCAATCGTCAGACTGGCCCTGTCGGCCAATGGCGTGCCGGCCTGGGTCAGGGCCACCACCGTCGCCCCACGGCTCCTGGCCAACTGCGCGGCCTCCAGCGCAAAGGGCATGCTGCCCAGATGCGAAATAATGAATGCCACCCCATTTTCATCCAGCGAGCTGGCCGAGATCAGTTGCTGGTGGGGATCGAAAAACGCATTGGCGTTGATCCCCAGGCGAAACAGGCGAGCCTGCAGTTCCTGCGACATGAATGTCGAAGTCGATCCGACCGAATAGGAGTCGACTCGCGAAGCATGAACGATTTTTCTGGCGACTTGATCCAGTATGTCTACATCCAGATTACGCTCCAGTTCGGCCAACGATGAAATCGCGCTCTGCACGATCTTGCTGGCGACATCGGGAGCAGCGTCATCGATCGACACACTGCGATGCAGATGATGATTCGATACGGCCAGATCCTGAGCCAGCGCAAGCATGAAATCCCGAAAGCCGTCATAACCGAAATTGCGGCAGGTACGAATCACCGACGGCATGGAAACGCCAGCGCTTATGGCGATCTGCTCTATCGTGCTGTTGACGATCGCATTGGGATCGCCAAGCATGACCTGCAAAACCCGCTGCTGAGCCTTTGAAACATGAGTCGCAGACTCCTGGAGCTGGCGCAACAGGCCAAGGGACGAGGAAGTAATCGCCATCGGGACTCCTAAAAACGCGTGGTGACCGCGGAGACCACTGTGCCCGCCTCGTCGATAATCGGCAGCCAGGTCCATTTATCAAAAGTAGTGCAAGGGTGGGAGATCCCCAAAATGACCCGGTCCCCGACTTCCGGGGCGTGCGAGCCGGGTGCGAAGCGCAGGTAGGCATGCTGGTCGTTAAGCGCGGAAATGCTCCAGCCCTGGGGCGCCGGCGTCTTTTCCAGCTTGCTCCTGGGAGAATAATGCGTAACCACAGGCAGGGATAAATCGTAGGAAATATCCCGTTTGCCGCAGCTCAATATCG
This sequence comes from Paralcaligenes sp. KSB-10, assembly GCF_021266465.1. Classification (NCBI taxonomy): domain Bacteria; kingdom Pseudomonadati; phylum Pseudomonadota; class Betaproteobacteria; order Burkholderiales; family Alcaligenaceae; genus Paralcaligenes; species Paralcaligenes sp. KSB-10. Next base: position 757,371 of record NZ_CP089848.1, read on the forward strand.
CCAGGCCCGGTTCAGGCACGGACTGGACTATGGTCCAGACCTCCAGGGCAGGCAGCAGGCTGGCCTTCAGCCCTTCGCGCTGCTCGACGTTACGCAGCATTTTCGAATAAAAATCGTGATCGTGCGTGATGTAGCAGCCAGAGCGCAAAACCCCTACCACGGGTTTCGACAAAGACATCCTGAGTCCGGGCACGACCAGATCGAAAACCGCCGACCCTCCGGCACTCATAACGACCTGCCCGTCTTCGAAATAGCCGAGCCGGTCGCACTCTTTGGTAATTTCCGCGACACGCGCCATCAGGATTTCCACTTCTTTGCGATCGTGCTCGGTCTGGCAATGTGCCAGGCCTCCTTCGTAGCACTCTATGCCGCCCAGCGCCAGATTATTGGAGCCCCGGACTCGTCCGGCCAGGGTTATGGCTTCGGCCAGAGTCCGGCAGCCTGTTCTTTGCCCTTCGATGCCGACCTCGAGCAGACAGTCGAAACGAGTCGTTCTGGCGCGCCGGCTGGCCCACGATTCAATCCGCTCAACCTGGGCCGGCGAATCAACCAGAAACCAGATACGCAACTCCGGATCGTTTTCGAGCAAATAAGCCAGGGAGTCGAGATCGGCGTCGGCGACCACCTGATTGGCAATGATGATGCGCTTCGCTCCTGCCTCGAGCCCGGCGTTGATTTGAAAAACCGTCGCGAAGGTCAAGCCCCATGCCCCCAACTCAAGCTGTCTGCGAAACAGCTGGGGCGACATGGTGGTTTTGCCGTGCGGGGCGATAAAAATTTTCCGCTCCCCGGCAAACGCCTGCATCCATCGCAAATTGTGCTCGAGCTCGGCCTCCTTGATGACCGCCATGGGATACGGCAAATCATCGTTGAACAGATTCCAGCCATATCGACCGATATCGTCCACCGGGCAGGCCTCGGCGGTATAGGGAAACCCTTTGAAACTGCGGCTCAACAGGTTTTTTGGATTCATGCTCATTTCAATTTCCAGGCTTTTTTCGGGAGTCAGTCAAAAGTTGCGCCAACAGGCTTGCCAATGGCCCGCACTATGTTCGCGCAGACTCATGTCGGCTTGTGCGCAGCGCGCCTCGGCCAGCGGACAGCGCGTTCTGAACACGCAGCCCGAAGGCGGGTCGGCCGGACTGGGCAGATCGCCTTCCAGCAATTGAACAGGCCGGGACACTTCGGGATCGGGGATGGGCGATGCCGCCAACAGCGCCTTGGTATACGGGTGCAATGCCTGCGAGTAAAGCTTTTCGGTGGGAGCGATTTCCACGATACGACCCAAGTAAAGCACAATCACCCGGTCGCACAAATACTCGATCACATCCAGATCGTGCGATATCAGCAGCATGGTCAGTCCCAGCCTGTCCTTGATATCGCCCAGCAAATTGATGACCTGTGCCTGGATCGACACATCCAGGGCAGACAAGGGCTCGTCGGCAATGATGAACTTGGGCTCGACAGCCAGCGCCCGTGCAATACCGATGCGTTGCCGCTGGCCTCCCGAAAACTCATGGGGGAAACGCTCGGCGTGATCTTCATTCAGCCCAACCTGCCTGAGCAATTCATGAATCCGGGGCATGCGCGCCGGGCCGCCGGCCAGGCCGTGCGCGTCAAGCGCTTCACCCAGAATCTGGCGTATGCGCATGCGCGGGTTCAAGCTGGCATAGGGATCTTGAAACACCACCTGAATTTCCGACCGCAAAGGACGGTATTGGTGCTGGCTGAGTTTAGCCAAATCCACTGCGGGCTGTACACCGTGATACCACATCTCGCCGGCGCTCGGATCGGTAAGGCGGCTCAGCATTCTTCCTATGGTGGTCTTGCCGGATCCCGACTCCCCGACCAGTCCCACGGTTTCACCCTTGAAAATGGCAAAGCTCACCTTGCTGACCGCCTGGACGGGCGCCCTGGCCGACCCAAAATTCTTGCTCAAGCCCCGAATATCCACCATGGATTCGCGCGTGCTCATGCCACGACCCCCTGCGCCTTGAAGCAGCGCACACGCCCGCCGCTATGTTCCAGGCTGCACAAGCCAGGCACCGACGCCTTGCATTGCGCATCGGCCAAAGGGCATCGCGGGCTGAATGCGCATCCCGGCGGCATATCGAAAGGGCTCGATACCTGCCCTTCGATGGCCGCCAGGCGTAGTCTTCCCCCCGCGTCGCGCATATTCGCCTTCTTGGCCATGGCAGGCAGGCAGCTCAGCAAGGCCTGCGTATAAGGATGCGCCGGCTTTGCGAACACTCGCCTGACATCGCCATTTTCAACTATTTTCCCGGCATACATCACCGCTACATTATCCGCATACTGGGCTACCACGCCCAGGTTATGAGTAATGAACAATACGCTCATGCCGGTTTCCTTTTGCAGGCGGCCTATGAGGGCCAGAATCTGCGCCTGTATGGTGACGTCCAGAGCCGTTGTCGGTTCGTCGGCAATCAAAAGGGTCGGCGAACATGCCATGGCCAGGGCTATCATGACGCGCTGGCGCATACCGCCCGACAACTCGTGCGGATACTCCCCGACCCGGCGCGCCGCCGCGGGAATTTCCACAAGTTCGAGCATGCGCTGCGCATGAGCCCGCCCTTGCTTGCGGTCGTAGCCCAAATGCAGCCGCGTCGCTTCGGCAATCTGTTCACCCACCGTAAGCAGCGGATTCAGGCTCGTCATGGGCTCTTGAAAAATCATGGCCATTTCGTTGCCGCGCAGCGACCGGAACTCGCGCTCCGACAGGTCGAACAAGCTCGCCCGCTCGCCATTGCGCCGCAAGAACATGGCCTTGCCGCTGACCTGCGGATGCGATGTCCTGGCGTGCAGGCCCATCAAACTCAGGCTGGTCACCGATTTGCCCGACCCTGACTCGCCGACCAGCGCCAGCGTGGAACCGGCCGGAATGGAAAACGAAACGTCGGACACGCTCTGTATGCGGCCGCGATCTGTCATGAACGAGGTCGACAGGGAGTCCACCTCGATGCGCGCGACACTGTTTCCGGAGGTGCCTGAGGAAATCGTCATGCTGCTTTCCTCAGCTTGGGATCGAGCGAATCCCGTATGCCATCACCCACGATTTGCAATGACAGGGATGTCACGACGATGGCGAGGCCAGGATAGATGATCGTCCAGAAAGCCTGGTCGGAATAGTTGAGGCTGCCGGAAATCATCGTTCCCCAGGTAGGGATGGACGGCGGCACGCCGACACCCAGAAACGACAGGCCGGCTTCGGCCAGAATGGCATAGGCAAAGATGAAGGTCAGCTGTACCAGGATGGGCGAGATCAGGCCCGGCAGGATATGCAGATACAAGATTTTCCAGGTAGGCGTACCGATGGCCCTGGCGGCATCCACATACAGCAAGTCTCGCAGAACCAGGGTCGAGGCGCGCGCCACCCTTGCCACCCTGGGGGTATAGACAATCACCAGGGCAAGAATAACGTTCCACAGGGATGGCCCAAGAATAGCGACCAGGGCGATACCCAGGAGAATATCGGGAAACGCCATCATGGCATCCACGACCCGCATGATCGGCGCATCGGCCAGGCGGAAATAGCCTGCCACTATGCCCAGCACGGTACCTATGACTACGGCGCCGAAAGCCGTTACGAGGCCGATGGTAAGAGAATAGCGGCCGCCGTAGGCCATTCTCAAAAAGACGTCGCGCCCCAATTGATCAGTGCCGGCCCAGTGCGACAAAGATGGCGCTTTAAGCCGCTGCATAATGGAAATGGCGCCGGGATCGACATTGGAAAGCCACGAAATGCTCAGCGCCACGACAACAACCAGGACCAGGATCACGGTGGCAAACAGCACGACACGGCGGGCGAAATAGCGGCGGGCCAGGTACTGGAATCGGCTGGGCGGCATGGTGGCTGTATTCATGATGGTGATCTATTTGTGCAGACGAATACGGGGATCGATAACGGTGTATAAAAAATCGATGAAAAAATTGATCAACACATAGATGAACGCCACTACCAGCAGCGTACCTTGAATCACCGGATAGTCGCGACGCAGCACCGCACGCACCACCAGCCCTCCCACCCCCGGCAAATTGAAAACGGTCTCGGTGACGACCGTGCCGCCTATCATGAGGGCCGCCGTCAGGCCGATGACAGTCACAATAGGGATCAATGCATTTTTCATGACATGCTTGACCATGATGGTCGTCTCCGACAAGCCTTTGGCCCTGGCGGTGCGCACATAATCTTCGCCCAGCGTATCGAGCATCGACGCCCGGGTAAAACGGATGATCAAGGCGGAATTCAGCACGCCCAGCACAATGGAAGGCAGCACCAGGTGATACACATGCCCCGCCAGGTTTGCTTCGGGAGGGCCGTAGCCCGAGGCGGGAAACCAGCCCATCTGCACCGCAAAGATCCGGATCAGGATCAAGCCCATCCAAAAACTGGGTACGCTGGCCGCCAGCATGGCCACCGCGCTGACCACCTGGTCGGTTCTGGATCCGCGCCACACGGCGGCCAGCGCTCCGCATGGAACACCGATAAGCGTGGCAATCGCGACAGAAAAAGTGGCCAGCAACACGGTAGGCTCGGCCCGTTCGAGCAAAACCTCGGCAACCGGCTTCTGCAGGAATATGGAGGTACCCAGATTCCCATGCAGCACCTGCTGAATCCACAGAAAAAACTGAGTCAACAAAGGCTGATCAAGCCCGTACATCGTACGCACTTGCGCGATGTCGCTGGCGGTGGCCTGGTCGCCCAGGAGCACGGCGATGGGATCGCCCGACGCCATATGCACCAGAGCGAATACCAGGACCGCCACGATCAGCAGCACCACGCAGGCACCCAGCGAGCGCGCGAACAGGAACTTGATACGATCGAGCATTTGAGCGCGGCCTCTTAAGCGAGCGTCACATTCCAGAAGAAAGGCCAGGCGCCGGGCAGGAAATTCTGCAGCTTGCTCGATCTCGCCGACAGGCTATTGAACTTGCCCAGCTCGACGAATGGCACCTGATCGTAAACGACTTTCTGCACGCCACCCCACAACGGCGCCCTTTTTGCAAGATCGACTTCGTCGTTGAAGGCCTTGATGCTGGCGGCTTTCTCGGGTGAATCCCACCAGCCGGGCGCGCCGGACCCCAGTTGAGGCGGCGACAGCATGGGCTCGGGGAACAGGCCCGAATGGGTAATGTAGATATCCCACAGCTTGGGATCATTGCGACGCTGCAGCAAAGTGGCCCAATCGACCACCTGCAGGTCGGTAGCCAGGCCAGCCCGCTTGAACTGCTCGACCAGCACCATTGCGATGTTGTAATGGAATTCGTATTGCCGGCTGGCCAGGATGCGAATCGGCTTATTGGCGTACCCAGCCTGTTTGGCCAGTTCGGCCGCTTTCTTGGGATTGTTATTGTTGTAGTGTTCGGCACCCGCATCCGAATAATAAGGCGTTCCTTTCGGAAAGAAATTCGGCTCCACGATAAAGAAACGCGGATCGCCGAATGCAGCCGCCATGAGTTCGTCGGCGGACATGGATGTCTGCACGGCCTGACGCATGGCTTGCGACTGCAGCGTGCCCTCTTTGGTATTGAACACCAGGTAGGGGAAGCCGAAGTTCTTGGTAATGATGGGGACAATCGCTTCGCCGCCGCGCTCCAGCCGCTTTACAGACTCCACCGGCAGCAAATCGGCATAGGTGAATTGACCCGACAAAGCGCCTTCGACCCGCGTGTTCGAATCGGGCACCGGCACAAACCGCAGCTCTTTGATGATTGCGGTGCGCTTGCCGCCATACCCGCTGGGAGCTTCGGTGCGCGCCGAATAAGAGTCGAAGCGCTCCATGATGGTGTATTGGTCGGGGCGACGTTCCTTTAATTTGTAAGGGCCTGTGCCTATGAATTGAGTCAAAGGCATGGCAATCGTGCTTTTGGGAAGAATCGCCGCCATGCTGGAGGAAAACGCCAACTGGGCCAGCAAGGGCGCGTAGCGATTGTTCAGATGTATGGCTATCTTGGCGGGCGAGATTATTTTTATCTCGGCTATTTCCTTGGCAACGGCCTTGCCGCGCGGCGATATTTTGCTCCACCGCTCAAGCGACGCAACCACATCCTCGGCGCTCATTTTCTGGCCATTGTGAAAATTGACCCCTTCGCGCAAGGCTATTTCAAACACCTTGCCGTCGTCTGAAATCACAGGCATTGTCGCCGCCAGCATGGGAACCACATTCCATTTGGCGTCGAAAGTGTAAAGAGGCTCGTAAACGTGCTGCATGATGGTGCCCACCAGATCCGCCGTAGTCAGCATGGGATCCAGCGTTTGCGGATCACCTATCATCGCCAGGCTGGCGGACTGCCCGCCGCCGGCGGCAAAAACCTTGTTTCCAGCCAAGGCGGCTGCGGAAATACCCAAGGCGCCCATCAATAAAACCTTGCGCCGGGCAGGACTATGCTGCTCGAGAAACAGGCTGTTTTTGCTAATGTTGGAAGATTGCATAGTGGCACCATTTAGTAATAAAATTACAAATAGAATGCTAATCATCTCGGAAAAATCCGTCAATAACCTTTATATCAGGGTTTTCCTGTAATTTTTTTACAAAAAGGAGAAACAAATGGCTTCTATCGAATTATTGGGCCAGGCACCCACGGCATCGGATCGGCAGGCGCGCCCGCTTTCGCCCGTGGTTCGCGCCGGCGATTTCGTTTTCGTATCAGGCCAGGTCCCGACCGACGATCAAGGCCAGGTCGTGACTGGCGGCATCGAGGCTCAAACCCGCCAGGTATTCAAGCATCTGGAAAAGGCGCTGGCCCTGGCCGGCTGCACCCTGGACGATGTCTGCAAAGCCAATGTATGGCTGGCCGACGCCCGGGACTTTGGCAGCTTCAACAGGGTGTATATGGAATGTTTCGGGGCCAACCGCCCGGCCCGATCCACCACCGAGGCCCGGCTCATGATAGACGCCAAGGTCGAAATCGACCTTACCGCCTACAAGCCGAAAGCCTGAAATAAGGAGTCAGCCGCATTGCGCACGGTGCCGCAATGCGTGATCCATCAAAACGATTGCCAGCATCGCCTCGGCAATCGGTGTGGCGCGTATGCCTACACAGGGATCATGGCGGCCCAGGGTTTGCACCTGCACAGGCTCGCCGGCGCTGTTGATCGAGCGTCGCTCGGTGCGGATGCTCGAGGTAGGTTTGATGGCCAGCGACACGGTTATGGGCTGCCCGGAGGAAATCCCGCCCAGGACGCCGCCCGCGTTATTGCTCAGGAACCCCTGGGGAGTGATTTCGTCGCCGTGCTCCGAACCGTGCTGCACAATGCTTTCGAAGCCGGCACCGATCGACACGCCCTTGACGGCATTAAGCCCCATCATGACGTGGGCGATATCGGCATCGAGCCGGTCGTACAAGGGTTCGCCCCAGCCGGCGGGCAAATTTTCGGCCACCACTTCGATACGGGCGCCGATCGAATCGCCGTCGCGCCGCAGCTGATCCATATAGGCTTCAAGCTCGGGAACAATACTCGCGTCGGCCGCATAAAAAGGATTGTTGCCCACCTCGTCCCACGACTTGAAGGGAATCGAAATAGGGCCCAGCTGGCTCATATGGCCGCGTATCGTTATGCCATGCGTTTGCGCCAGCCATTTCTTGGCTATTGCGCCGGCAGCCACGGTCGGGGCCGTGAGGCGTGCCGAAGAGCGCCCTCCTCCACGCGGATCGCGCCGGCCGAATTTCTGGCTATAGGTGTAGTCGGCATGCCCGGGACGAAAGGTATCGGCAATATTGGTGTAGTCCTTGCTGCGCGCGTCGGTATTGCGTATCAAGAGGCCTATGGGCGTACCCATGGTAACGCCCTGATATACCCCCGACAGGATTTCCACCCGGTCAGCCTCCTGGCGCTGGGTTACGTGGCGCGAAGTGCCGGGGCGGCGCCGATCCAGCTCGAACTGGATGTCGGCCTCGCTCAGGGCCAGTCCGGGCGGACAGCCATCGATCACGGCGCCAATGGCCGGGCCGTGGGATTCGCCAAAATTGGTGACACAGAATAATTTGCCTAGGGTGTTGCCGGACATAATGTTTTTTAAGTAGTGAAACAAAAACGCGGTAAGCGGGATTATGGCATCACTTTGCCTACGACGAACAGCTGACCTCCAGCTGGCAGGCCCATTCGGGCGGCAGCGCCGCATAGGCTTCGCAACCGTCCCGAGCCGTATAGGGATCGCTCAAGAGCGTGAGCAGGGTGTCGATTTCGCCGGCATCGCCCTGCTTGGCCGCCTGAATGGCTTTTTCAGCCAGGTGATTGCGCAGCACATACAGAGGATTGACCCTATCCATTTGGTCAGCGCGCTCGGCGCCGGCACGCTCGTCGAGCGCCAGGCGTTGCGTATACGCATCCAGCCACGCCCGGGCCGCCGCCCTATCCCCAAACAAAGCCAGAAACGCGTCGCTATTTTGCGGGGCCCGGGCCAGAGTCCGGAAGCTCAAGGTAAAGTCGGCCCGATTGGTATGCAGCAGCCGCCACCAATCGTCGACCAGCGTTTCGTCACCTTCTTGCCATTGGCGCAGGCCGAATTTGTCGGCCAGGCGCCGGCGATAGGTATTCAGAAACGCCGCCTCGAAATGCTCCAGCTCGGCCTTCAGGGCTTCGGGTTCAATGTCGAGCGCCACCAGGCTATTGGCCAGCCGGTATAAATTCCAGTGAGCCACGGCGGGCTGGGCGTTCCAGGCGTAGCGCCCTTGTGTGTCCGTATGGTTGCAGATGTGCTTGATCTGGAACGCGTCCATGAATCCGTACGGGCCATAATCGAGGGTCAGGCCCAGTATCGACATATTGTCGGTATTCATGACCCCATGGCAAAAGCCGACAGTCTGCCAGGCCGCCACCAGTTCGGCAGTTTTCACCACCACTGCCCGTAAAAAACGCAGGGCGACGTCATTGGGCGAATTCGGTTCGCCCACCTGGCCCTCGCGGCATTCGGGATAGAATCGCGCCACGACATAATCCAGCAGGGCACGCAAGTTTTCCGGGGCAGAGTGCCAATGCTCGAAAGAGCCAAAGCGAACGAAACTGGGAGACACTCGGGTAACAATAGCCGCGGTTTCGACGGTTTCGCGATACACCGGATCGTCGGACACCACCAGCGCCAGGGCTCGCGTGGTGGGAATACCCAGCCCGGCCATGGCTTCGCCCGCCAAGTACTCGCGCACCGACGAACGCAATACCGCACGGCCGTCTCCCATGCGTGAATACGGAGTGCGGCCCGAACCCTTGAGTTGCAATTCCCAGGAACCCGCCGGGCCGACGACTTCGCCCAGCAAGTGGGCCCGGCCATCGCCCAGTTGGCCCGCCCACACGCCGAACTGGTGGCCGCTATAAACCGCCGACAGCGTCTTGCCGCCGGCCAGAGGCAGTGTCCCGGCACACACATCGAGAAATGCCTGCTCGGCCAGCGCCGCGGGCGACAAGCCCAAGAGCCCGGCCACATCGGCATTGGCGTGCAGCAGGCGCGGCCGTGTCAGGGGCTGGGTGGCCAGCCGGGTGTAAAACGCGGTTGGCAGATCGGCAAACGAATTGACGATTTTCAACTGATTGATTGAATCGAATTTCATGGGACCTGCTTGCCTTGGACTGCTTGCCCGGCCTGGGCTGCCTGTTTGGCCTTGGCGGCGCGCTTGGCCGGCCGGACATAAAAAATGGCGCACAAATAAAAAACCGCCGACAGGACAATTTCAATCCAGGCCATGTACGTCGACAGAGGCGCCGGATCGGAATAGGCGCGCACCACGCCCTCCATGAAATAAAGCAGAATCAGCATGGCGGCCCACTGCATAGTGTAGACCTTGCCCTTGAGTACTCCCCGCAAAGGCAACAGGAGCGGAAAGACTTTCAAAACCAGTAGCGAACCGCCCGGACGCAAAGGCGCCGCCTTGAGCTCCCATACCAGGCATAGAACAATCAGGCCCACAAGGGCCGCGGCCGCGCCAAGGCGCAATTTGGAGTTTAGTTGCGTATTCATGCTGTTATTATCACTCGAATGTGGCACTTGAATCTCGCCGCCCCGCATACCTGCCCCAAAACAGCGAGAACTTTACAGGCCGGCTCATGACTATCAATCAAACGCCATCCGCCCGCTCAACATCCGATACCGAATCGGCGGCGACTGCCATGCGCGCCGCCACGGCACCGATCGCCAAAGAAAGCTCGGTCTCCTCCACTGTCCTCACCACGAACGACCCTGCCAAGCCCGTACTGCATGAGATGGGCTGGCGCGCCAGCGCCAGCAAAGTATTGCGCTTTGCGGCGTACCGGGCAGGCGAGAAAAAACTGACCCAGGTGGCCGCAAGCCTGACTTTCACCACCGTGCTTGCGATTGTCCCCCTGCTGGCGGTGATCCTGGCCCTGTTCACCGCGTTTCCGCTGTTTGCGGACTTCAAATTGGCACTGGAAGACTTTTTCAGCAATAGCCTCATGCCGCCGGCTGTTTCGAACAATGTCATGAACTACCTCAACCAGTTTGCGGCACAGGCTTCGCGCCTGACGGCAATCGGCAGTGTATTTCTTATCGTAACGTCGATCATGCTGATCATGACCATCGACAAGGCGCTCAACGATATATGGAACGTCATGCACCAGCGTCCATTTCGGCAGCGTATTTTGGTGTATTGGGCCATCATTTCATTGGGGCCGATACTGGCCGGGGCCAGCTTATGGGCCACTTCGTTTCTGGCGCGCGAATCCCTGGGGCGAGTCGCCGAAGTGTCTGCAGCCCTGAGCTTCGCGCTGTCATTCGTCCCCATGATCGCCACCGGGCTGGGCTTTGCGGCTCTGTTCATGATGGTGCCGAATCGCGACGTCAGTTGGAAAGACGCCTTCGCGGGCGGTTTCGGCGCGGCTGTCGTGCTGGAAATCATGAAAGCGGGCTTCGCCTTTTACCTGACCCGCTTTCCCTCCTACACCGTGATTTACGGTGCCTTCGCCACACTTCCCGTCTTCCTGCTCTGGATTTACCTGTCATGGCTGGCCATTTTGTTCGGTGCCACGGTGGCGGCTACCCTGCCGCTGCTGCGCCTGCGCCGCTGGGCTGAAAACCGCCAACCCGGCGCAACATTCATCGATGCCGTCAATGTCATACGCCTGCTGTACGGCGCCCAGGGCAGCCTGCCGCCGGGGCGCAGCGTACGCTACCTGAGCGCGCACCTGCACCTGGATCAGGACGAACTGCTGCCGGTGCTCGACACGCTCAAAGTGCTCGGCTACATCGTGCAGTCCCACGAACGCGGCGTTGAGCAGTGGGTGCTGGCCTGCGATATGCGCGACGCAACGCTGGGGCCAATTATCGATGCCCTGCTGATCGACCGCGGCCAATCCCGCCTGACTCAGGATCGCCTGCTGATCGACGCACTGTCGAGCTCGCTGACACAGTCGCGTAACATAGCGCTCGAAGAAATCCTCGAACCCTACGAAGCGCTACCCGAAACCAATGTTATGGTGCAAAATAAGCATACGGCTAGCGCCCACCCTGGAGATCAGCAATGTTAAAAGTCAGTGAAATCTTGCGTGTAAAAGGTCACACCCTTTACACCGCCTCGCCTGACATGCCCATTATGCAAGCCCTGGAAACCATGAGCGAGCAAGACATAGGCTCCCTGGTCATCATGGATCACGGCCAGCTCACGGGCATGCTCACTTTCCGTGAAATCATCCGCCACCTGCACGACAACGACGGCACAACCGGCACCAACACCATACGCAGCATCATGGACGACGCACCGGTCAGCGTCACGCCCAATACCGATGCCGATGAAGTGCAGCGCCTCATGCTTGAAAAGCATGCGCGCTACATCCCGGTCATGGACGGCCCGATGCTGCTGGGGGTCATTTCCTTTTACGACATGGCGCAGGCAATTGTTGCGGCGCAACAATTCGAAAACAATATGCTCAAGGCATATATCCGCGACTGGCCTTCCGACAGCGAAACTTCTTCCACCTGACGTTTGCCGGCAACGCCGTGCTCAAGACAAGTGCCACACTATCGTGGCACTTGTCTTGAAGCTATTCCACCCGCATCGTCAAGTCAGACCAGGCGCGCTCGATAGTTTCGGGATCATTGCCGCCGAGCACTTTTGGGTCCGACAAGGTACGGCGCCAATGGCGAGCACCGGTGCGGCCGCCGACCCAGCCCAGCATCGGGCGCACTATCATCCTCAGAGGCACACCTTTTCCTATTTCCCGCGCTGCGTAATCCCTCATGGCGTGCACCACCTGCGCCGGCTCGGGCAGGGCGGCATGCGGATCGATCAAGCGCGTGATATCCGACAGGATGGCAGGGTTATGCCAGGCGGCCCGCCCCAGCATCACGCCATCGAATTGCTCCAGCAAAGCCACCGCGTGGGGCGACTCGACAATTCCGCCATTCAGCACTATCCGGCAATCCGGAAAATCACGCTTCAGCCGGCCCGCATACTCGTAGCGCAAAGGCGGCTTTTCTCGATTGTCCTTGGGCGACAGGCCCTTCAAGACGGCGTTGCGCGCATGCACGATAAACACTCGGCACCCGACGGCATGAAGCCTGCCCACGAAATCGCGCACAAACTCGTAGGAATCCTCGTAATCGAGGCCCAGCCTGTGCTTGACCGTAACGGGGATTGACACCGCATCCTGCATGGCTTTGATGCAATCGGCCACCAGATCGGGCTCGGCCATCAGGCAGGCGCCGAAGGCCCCGCGCTGCACCCGCTCCGAGGGGCAACCGCAGTTCAGATTGATTTCGTCGTAGCCCCATTGCTGTCCCAGGCGGGCGCAATCGGCCAAAGCCTCGGGCTCGCTGCCGCCCAGTTGCAATGCGACCGGCTGTTCGGACGCATCGAAATCCAGGTGGCGCGCAACATTGCCGTGCAGCAAGGCGCCTGTGGTAATCATCTCGGTATACAGGCGTGCGCGCGGCGCCAGCAGGCGATGGAAGAAACGACAATGCCGATCCGTCACGTCTATCATGGGAGCGACACAGAGTCGCCAGTCGGCGGGAGCAGGATTTCGGTTTGGTTCAGCTTCCATGTTCAGAAAAATGCATCAAAATATTATTACAGAGTGTTCCTGGGATTCAGGCGAAAAATTTCTGCCCCCTGCTCAGACGCCAAAGACGCAGCGCCATATGGACTTCCAGGGCACGTGCCGTATTGCGCCAATGCCCCAGCATGGCATCGATGGCATCCAGCCTCTGGCGCAAGGTGTTAATGTGAATATCCAGGGCTTTCGCCGCCGAGCGGGCATTATGACCGCAATCGAGATATTCCAGCAGCGTACGCGCCAGTTCCGCATGCCGCGCATCGTCGCCGCTATACAGTGCTCCCAGCGCCGAGACAAGAAACGAATCAATATCTTCCCTGCCCTGTTTTTCAAACAAAACCGAATAAAGCGACAATTCCCGTTCAAGGAAAATGGAACCCTTGCGATCCAGCAGCCGTAAAAAACCAAGGCAGCGCCGGACAGCCTGGTAAGCCCGCGGCAATTCAGAGGCAGAGTGTACCGGAGTCGACATCACCCCCGTCATGGGCAGCCGCAAATGCCTGGCGAAAAATGGCGGCAAAGACTGTGGCAAGCGGTCCGCGGATTCGACACCGCCGAAGAAAACCAGCAGGCCATCCATTTCGGCAAACACAAGGCCGGCAGCTTTAAACTCGGCACTGAGCCGCTTCACGATATAACTGTTGCGGTCGCGGTCGGACTCGACAGCGGTCACGCAAATGGACTGCGACAAATCAAGGCCGTAACGCGCGGCCTGATCCGGTAAATGCGCCACATCGCGCTGATTGGGGCTGACCAAGCTGCGCAAAAACAGAGGGAGCTCTGCCAATGCCGCAGACTCCCGGCGCTCTTGCGACAACAGCACCACTCCGGTCACCATCGAGCTTCGCTCAAAAACCCTGATGGCTACCTCGCCAAGCGGCGCCGCCGTGCATATGACCAGGGCTCCCAGCATTCCCCGGCCGCCGGTCACTGCCGAAACCCGGCAGACCTGCCCTGGGCGCTCAAAAGCAATCACAGATCGCCCCAGCGTGCGGCTCTGGCCCAAGGCTGCGTGAACCTGATCTTCAAACCAGTAGCGGGGACCGGACGGTTGCCTGGCGTCGTCCGGCCGCTGGTACGCGGGACTGATCGACGAACAAACTTCCTGCTCTCCTTCGTCATACACGGCTACATGGCCGCCGAGCATGCCGGCGACCATCTCGCACAGATTCTTCAAATCGCCGCCCCTGGCCACCAGGGAGGTCAATTGCTCATGAGCCTCCGCGGCGTTGCGGGTGTCGGCCGTTTGCCGGGCCAGAAGCAGATTGGTCTGGCTCGCCTGCTGCAAGGCGGCCTGCGCCTGTTCAAACAGGCGCGCATTGCCTATTGCCACCGAGGCATGCGCCGCCAGCGTGGACAAAATGGACATTTCCCCGGCGGCGTACGCGCGCACATACCGATCGCCCACGAACAGCACGCCGATGACCTGCTCGCCGGCAAGCAAAGGCACACCCAAAATCGATTTGATGCCCTCGTCGAGCACACCCGTATCGATCGATTGAGTATGGGTAAAACGCCCGTCAGTGCCGTAGTCGGACGAAGAATACGGCGCCTTGTTGCGTGCCACAAAACCGCAGATACCCACTGCCAGCCCTACGCGTATCTGCTTGAATTTTTCCGAGAAAGCGCCATCGGTTGCCCGTACATAAAAATCGCCCTGTGTTGCGTCGTAGATCGACAAATAGCCGATATCGCAACCCAGCAATTTCCGGGCGCGCTGCACAATGGCTCGCAACACCTGGTCGAGATCGGTGATCGCGGTCAGATCCTGGGCTGTTTCAATGACCGCCAGCAAGCCGCGTTCACGCTGCTGAAGCAATTCGAAGCGTTCCTTGATGGTGATGCCCATTTCGATGCTTCTGGCCAGGAGGGCTTTGGCGTCATCGTCGGGCAAAGCCTTTATGTCATCGAGCAAGGCAACAAACTGCTGCCGGCCGGCGTCGCGGTAGAGCAGCTCAATAACCTCCATGCATCGCAATGCCATATATTCGCCTCCATCAAGAATTAAACAACATTAGATCAGATTTTTTATGGTTGCTTATTACATATCGAATCCAGACGCACCCTATCTATACTTGGACAGCCCAAGCGACAAGCCGCCAGGCTCTCCTTTTTTATTCACGCAGAAAAATTCATGTCTATAGACTCGCGTTTGCCAAATTTCCGATCTCTCGACCCTGCTCAGCGCCTCGAGCAGATCGTTGCCAAAGCCGGCTTGACTCCTCAGGATGCCGCCCTGCTTTCCCAGGCCGATGCCCTGCCGCTGGATACCGCCAACGGCATGATCGAAAATGTGATCGGCAAATTCGAGCTGCCCTACGCCGTGGCCGGTTACTTTCAAATCAACGGCCGAGATGTGCTGGTACCCATGGTGGTGGAAGAACCATCGGTCGTGGCGGCCGCTTCCTATATGGCAAAACTGATCCGGGAATCGGGCGGTTTCCAGACATCCAGCACCGGCCCGATCATGCGTGCGCAAGTCCAGATCATGGGCGTATCCGATCCCTACGGCGCGCGGCATGCGATTTTTCATCACCGCCAGGACATCATCGATATCGCCAATAGCCGCGACCGCGTGCTGATCGGCCTGGGCGGCGGCTGCCGGGACATAGAAGTGCATGTATTCCCCGACACCGCACGCGGCCCCATGGTGGTCGTGCATCTGCTCGTCGATGTCCGGGATGCCATGGGCGCCAATACGGTCAATACTATGGCCGAGGCGGTGGCCGAACGCCTCGAACAAATCACCGCCGGCAAAGTCCGGCTGCGCATCCTGTCGAACCTGGCCGACCTGCGTCTGGCCCGGGCGCGCGTACAGATCGCGCCGGCGCTGCTCGCCAGCCAGCACTACAGCGGCGAGACAGTCGTAAACGGCATTGTCGACGCCTACACGTTTGCGGCCGTCGACCCCTATCGCGCGGCGACCCACAACAAAGGCATCATGAACGGCATCGATCCGGTTATCGTCGCCACCGGCAACGACTGGCGCGCCGTCGAGGCCGGTGCGCACGCCTATGCCTGCCGCCAGGGCCGCTACACCTCGCTCAGCACCTGGGAGATCGCGCAGAACGGCGATCTGGTCGGAACACTGGAAATGCCCATGCCCGTCGGACTGGTGGGCGGAGCCACCAAAACCCATCCGCTGGCTCGCCTGTCGCTGAAGATAATGCAGATCAAGACAGCGCAAGAACTGGCCGAAGTGGCCGTAGCCGTCGGCCTGGCGCAAAACATGGGTGCCCTGCGGGCGCTGGCCACCGAAGGAATACAGCGTGGCCACATGGCCCTGCATGCCCGTAATATTGCCATCGCCGCGGGCGCAAAGGGCACGGACATAGACCGAGTCGTGCGTGAAATGGTGGCGGCCAAAGATGTGCGCACGGATTTCGCCGCCGAGTTGCTAAAACAGGGCAGCAAGGCCTAGCGGGCTTGCATACCCATAATCAGGAGACCATCAATGAAAAAACACCTTTTGAGTCTGAGCTCCCTGGCGCTTGCGCTGGGCCTCGTTACCGGCACGGCCTGCGCTCAGGCCAGCAGCGAACCCATACGCATCGGCTTCATCACCGATATGTCGGGCCCCTATGCGGACACCGATGGCCCCGGCGGTCTTGAAGCCATCAAAATGGCGGTGGCCGACGCCGGCGGATCGGTACTCGGACGCAAAATAGAAGTCTTGTCGGCAGACCATCAGAACAAACCCGACATTGCCGCCTCGACAGCGCGCTCGTGGATAGACCGCGATCACCTCAAGCTGCTGGTCGGCGGAGTCAATTCCGCCACCGCATTGGCCATGAACACCATCATTGCCGAGAAAAAGATCCCTTATATCAACATCGGCGCGGCCACGGCCCGCCTGACCAACGAAGACTGCACTCCCTACACGGTTCATTACGAATACGATACGGTGGCGCTTGCCAAAGGCACAGGCTCGGCCGTCATCAAGCAGGGAGGAAAATCGTGGTACTTCCTGGTGGCCGACTATGCCTTCGGACACTCGCTGGAAGCCGATACCAGCGCCGTCATCAAGGCCAATGGCGGCACGGTGGTCGGTTCGGTGAAGCATCCTCCCAACTCGCCCGATATGTCTTCGTACATTCTGCAGGCCAAGGCATCCGGGGCACAGGTGCTTGGGCTGGCCAACGCCGGGTCGGACACCATCAATTCGATCAAGGCTGCCAACGATTTCGGTATCAGCAAGTCCATGAAGCTGGTCGGCCTGCTGATGACCATCAACGATATCCACGGCCTGGGCCTGGCCACCGCGCAGCACCTGCTCATGACGGACAGCTGGTATTGGGACATGAACGACGCTTCGCGTAAATTTGCCAAACGCTTCTACGAGAAGCTGAAAAAAATGCCCAGCACCCATCAGGCCGCGGACTACTCAGCCGTCTCGACTTATCTGAAAGCCGTGGCCGCGGCCAAGAGCGTGGATACCGACAAGGTCATGGCTGAATTGAAAAAAATGAAAATCAGCGACTTCTACAACAGCGGCTACATCCGCCAGGATGGGCGCTATATTCATAATATGTATTTAATGCAGGTCAAGACTCCAGCCGAATCCAAGAAACCCTGGGACTATATGAAAATAGTCGCAACCATACCCGGCGAAGAAGCCTTCACCAAAGTCGCCGATTCGAAATGCTCGCTGCTTAAAAAATAAGCCTTCGCATGGCCCGCCTTCGAACCAGGGCGGGCCATGCGAAGCGTCCGGAAATGCGCTTTGCCCTCTGGAAATGGCGCCCGAACACGCAAGCAGCCAACCTGGTCTAAAATCAAACGCCCGCCCTCCCGGGCGTTTTGTTTTTATCTACCCTAGAGTCTTACCCGCCCATGGCCGTTTTTACTCCTGTTAGCGACAGCGACGCGCGCGACCTCCTTGCCCGGTATTCCCTGGGTGAGATGATCTCCCTGCGCGGCATTACCGCCGGCATCGAAAACACGAATTTCTTCTTGACCACCACACAGGGCGAATACGTCCTGACCATTTTCGAAGTGCTGACCGCCCAGCAATTGCCGTTCTATATTGAACTGATGCACCATCTGGCCCAGCACGGCATTCCAGTGCCCCAACCCCAGACTCTGCGCAGCGGAGAACGCCTGACCACCCTGCACGGCAAGCCTTGCGCCATCGTCACGCGCCTGCGCGGCGGCTACGAACCCGCACCCGGCCCCGTGCATTGCGCGCTGGCCGGCGAAACCCTGGCGCGCGCTCATCTGGCCGGCCAGTCTTTCCAGATCGAGCAGCCCAATCTGCGCGGCCTGGCGTGGTGGAAACGCACGGTGCCTCTGATACTGCCTTTCCTGAATCCGGATCAAAGCACGCTGATCCAGGAAACCCTGGCCGAACAGATCCGTTTTGCCAGTAGCGACATCCATGGACAATTGCCTTTCGGGCCCGCCCATTGCGATCTGTTTCGCGACAACGTATTGTTCGATGGCACATTCGACATGCCCAAAATGGGCGGCTTCATCGATTTCTACTTTGCCGGTTGGGACAGCTGGCTGTTCGACGTGGCCGTCAGCGTAAACGACTGGTGCGTCGAACAGACCACGGGCGTATTCGATGCGGAAAGGCTGCGCGCCTGGCTGGGCGCCTACGCCGCGGTACGGCCATTTCACGAGGCCGAACAGCACGCCTGGCCCACGATCCTGCAGGCGGCCGCATTGCGCTTCTGGGTCTCGCGTCTGTACGACTTCTTCCTGCCCCGGCCCGCGCAAACCCTGAAACCTCACGACCCGCGCCATTTCGAACGCATTTTGCGCGAACGACGCAAGGCCGTATCCATTGCCCTGCCCTGACCCACAACCGGAAACCCGACTCACTATGCAAGCAGCCACACTTCCCGTCATCGCCGGCTGGCAATGGATACAGGACGGGGCCAAGCTTTTCCGGCTCCAACCCATGCCCCTGTTCTTCTGGAGCCTGATGACAGGGTTTTTCATTACGGTCGCGTACCTGATCCCGCTGCTGGGCCAAATGACGCTGATTGCCGCCATGCCGCTGCTGACATTTATCTCTTTGTGCGCCTGCCGCCATATCGCCACCGGCGAGCGTATGCTGCTGCCCATGTGGCTGGAGCCGCTGCGCAACACCGATAGCCGCAAGCGCCTGATCCGGCTGGGCCTGGCGTACCTGGCCTGCTGCCTGGCGGGAGGCTTCCTGGCTACTCTGCCCTTTATGAGCAGCATCATGGACGCGATAGGCACAGGCACCGCCGTGGACGAAGCCGCGCTGATGGTAGCCGTACGCGGGCCGTTCATTACCTTTGCCCTGATGTATATCGTGATCTCGGCCCTGTTCTGGCATGCACCGGCCCTGGTGGGCTGGCACAAGATCAAACTGACCCAGGCCCTGTTCTTCTCAATGGTGGCGTGCTGGCGCAATAAATGGCCGTTCCTGCTGTACGGCCTGAGCTGGGGCGCCGTATTCCTGTCCATACAGCTGCTGGGCAATCTGATGGTCGACATGGGGATGGCGGACAGCCTGGTTCAAGTCATGCTGACGCCGGTCAATATTATCGTCGCGGCCATCTTGTATTGCAGTTTTTACCCGGCCTATATCAGCGTGTTCGGGGCCAATTATCCTACACCGGAGCGGGCCTCCTAAAGCGCACTAGGGCATGTTTGGTTCAGGCGTTTACGGCACTGAACGTGTTTTAGTCGATTATTTTTGAGCCGTTCGTTCAGGTTTTAGCTTATTACTTTGTACTTTGGACGGTAGTTCTATAAAGACGCCGCAGGGTGAGCGGTGCTGTGTAGTCCGGCACGTCCAGCGGTCGTGGCGCTACGCGCCCCGACTGCCCGGGTCTGCCTCGTCCAGGCGGGCGTCGGGCGAACTCGCCCGGCCTCGCGAGGCCGGGCTCAGACAGCGCCCGCCGAAAGCCCCCGCCTTCCCTTCGTCAGCACCCGGCGCTGGACTACCGCCGGACTACACAGCACCGCCCACCCTGCGGCTTGCGTTGAGGCAATGCATAGAGAGAGACGTTGGAGAAGCCGCGTTGAGCCAATCACAGGCTACGGTGAGACGTCGGGCGCATAGTAAATCCAGGGTTTGGCACATCGTGGTGTAGGGGCCACGTGATAGAGGCATGAGTGCGGGCACGTTAACGGTTCTATGGGTGCAGGCCCATAACGGTAGATGCAAGCAAGTTGATTCCAGGCAAGCCCTAACGTGAGCCGTCTATCGGGGCTTGGGGTCAGGACCGGCGTAAGGCGTGCGCCGGATGCTACCGTAGGGAAGGCGGGGGCTTTCGGCGGGCCCTGTTTGAACGCAGCCGCGCCAGCGGCGTAGTGAGTTGGCCCGACGCCCGCCTGGACGAGGTAGATCCGGATCAAGCACGCCGTGCCGGTCCTGACCCCAAGCCCCGATAGATGGCGTCTTCAAATACCAAAACTACCAAAACGTAAATACCAACCCACCGAATCCCATAAACACCCGAACCAAAAATGCACCATAAACCTCCATAAGCATGCGGACGTGCGAGGCTCTCTGACAATCCGCTTTATCGCACAAACAGCCCGCTTTGCAACAGCGCGTGGCGCAGCCATTGCACGCCGCTCGAATTGCGCGCGCAATAGCCGCCGGGCAATTCCACAACAGACCGGGCACCAAGACACCAGGCAATGCGATTGGGAGCCATGTTTTCAACACATTTCAGACTACGCAAATCCTGGTCGAGAAATACGGCATCGATGGCATAAGCCAAGCCAAACGTATGTATTGCCTTGCAGGGCTTGAGCCACAAACCGCGGTGCCCGACCAGTTCCGGATACGCGTGCAAACCGCGTAGCCGGTCGCAATAACCGAACGCCTGGAAAATCTGCAGTGACTCAGGCTCGGAATTCAAATCTCCACCCCCACAAGCTTGATCACAATCGGAAAGCCGATAATCAAGAAAGTACAAGGGAAAATGCAGAACACCATGGGGAACAACATTTTCACAGGGGCTTCCAGAGCGAGCTTTTCCGCCCGCAGGAACCTTTCGGTTCTGCGCTGCTCGGACTGCGCGCGCAACAAAGGCCCTAGACTCATGCCCAATTGATCGGCCTGACTCAGCGCCACCACTAGCTGACGGATTGCGGGCATATCGGTGCGGTCGGCCAGGCCCTGCAGGGCCTCGTACCGCGCCATGCCGGCGCGCATGTCGGCCAAAGCGTGGCGCAACTCCTGCCGCAAAGGGCCCGAGGGACCATTTGCGGCTGCCTGCTGCAAGGCTCCATGCAAATTGAGGCCCGCTTCCACACACAGGGTTGTCATGTCGAGCAGGAACGGAAACTCCCTCAGCATCCAGCGCTGCCGGGCCCGTGCCTGGTCCCGCAAGCTACGGCGCGGCCACCACGCGCAAAGCCCGCCCAGGCAAAGGCTCAGCGTCAGGCCATGCACAGGCTCCAGCAGAAAATAGACAGCCAGGGCCAGGCCCGCCGATGCTCCAGGACACAGGAAAGCCAGAATCTGCATCGCCACAATGTGCTCGGCCTTCCACACCGGCTCCAGACCCGACCGCTGGATCTGCCTGGCCAGCGTATTGCGCAATTGCCATGAAATCCACGGACGGCAGGCCGCGGCCAGAACCAGCACCCAAGGCAGGATCAGCTTCAAACCTGCATGGTTCGAATACATGCTTGCCGCCTGCAGGCGCAAGCGGAGCGGATGGGTGATCACCCAGCAAAACAGGCACAAAGACACCCCCGCCGCCAAACAACTGAACCAGAACCACATCTGAGCTCCTTTAACTGCCAGACCCTATGCCATGGTGCCTTGGGCCGCCAATTGATTTGCCGCCGCTCAGATTTCAATACTGACTATGCGACGTATGAACATGACACCCAGCAACTCCAGTCCGATAATGACGCCGATCACGGCCCAACCCGCGCGGGTATGCCACAGATAAGCCATGGAGTCGGGGTCGATTGCCTCCAGCGCCAACGCCAGAAGAAAAGGCAGGCACGCCATGACCCAGGCCTGCAATTTTCCCTGCGAGGTCAAGGCCCGCACCCGAGCCAGCAGATGAAGCCGAGCCCGCAGGGTAGCGGCGATTCTCTCCAGCGTTTCAGCCAGATTGCCACCGCTTTGAACCGCAATGCTCAGCGAAGACACCAGCAGTCCGGTGCCTTCTGTTGGCACGCGTCGATACAGTGCGGCCAAGGCCTGCTCGAAAGAAACACCCATGCGTTGCTCGCGCAGCATCAAGCCGAACTCCTGGGCCAAGGGTGTGGGCGCCTGAACCACAATATGCCTCAACGCCGCCTGCACTCCGGATCCGGCGCGCAGTGCTCCCGCCAGCGCCTGTATCAAATCCGGCAACTGCTCGTCGAACTGCGTCAGACGGCGGCGCCGCAAGCCGGCTATGGCAGTCTGAGGAGCAATCAGGCTTAGCCCTGCGATAACGCTCGACAGCCATAGGGAACCCGAAAGCATGTAAACGATCAGGGCCAGGCCACCGCACAAAATCAGGTTGAGCGACCATAGTTGTGCCGGATCGAAAAACAGGAAAAATTCACTTAAACGCGCCTTGGCTTCCCGTTGAAATGCCGATTGATAACGCTGATATGCGAGCCTGCACCACCCTTGAACCAGCCAACTGGCCACGCCTGCCACAATCGCGATACAGAATAAAAACAGAATAATCATGGCAAGGCCTGCGACGCGGTTATCTCGAAACAGGCCACGGTCTGGTTCAGTTCGGTGCGCTGGTGAAACAAGGCGGCATCCAGGCCTTGGGGGCATTCGCCATTATTTGAGAAAAATTCCGGCATGACCCCGCAGCCTATGAACGCTCTGACGGGCGCTGCCTGATAGCGAAAAAGCTCCTGCGTCTGTATGCGGCCGCTTTCCGTGCCTGTGACCTCGACAATCGAGGTAATCAAACGGCGGCCGTCGCTTAGCCTTGCCTGCTGCACCAACAAATCGATGCTGGCGGCGATATGTTCACGCACGGCCGCAAGCGGCAAATCCATGCCCGCCATGAGTATCATGGTTTCAAGCCGCGACAAGGCGTCGCGCGGGCTATTGGCGTGCAAGGTCGTCAGGGAGCCTTCATGGCCGGTATTCATGGCGGCAAGCATGTCGAAGGCCTCGCTTCCGCGGCATTCGCCAATTACGATACGATCCGGCCGCATGCGCAAGGCGTTGCGTACCAGGTCGCGAATATCGACCTTGCCGCGCCCTTCAAGATTGGCGGGCCGCGCTTCCAGCGACACCAGATGCTCATGGTCGAGACGCAGCTCGGCCGCATCTTCGATGGTCACGATACGTTCACTCGCGGAAATACAATTGGACAGGACATTCAGCAGGGTTGTCTTGCCCGAACCGGTGCCGCCTGAAACAATAATGTTTTTTCTCGATCCAACACACAGGCGCAGAAATTCGCACATCGACGCGTCAAGCGCACCCACTCGAATCAAATCGTCCATGCTCGGCCGATTTTTCGGAAACTTGCGTATGGTAAGAGAAGCTCCTCGCAGCGCCAATGGAGGAATTATGGCGTTCACCCGCGACCCATCCCTCAAACGCGCATCGACCATGGGCGAGCTTTCGTCGATACGACGGCCCAGAGGAGACACAATACGGTCGATGACCCCCAAGACCGCCTGCTCACTGCTGAATCCTGAAAAATGACGCACCAGACGCCCGGCTGATTCGATAAAAATTTCGTCGTGGCGGTTTACCATGATTTCACTGATATGAGGATCTGCCAGCAAGGGTTCAAGAGGCCCAAGGCCAACAGCCTCATTGACCACGTCGATCAGCAGATCGTCACGGTTCACCGATGCGGGAATATCGGGATCGCTTTGGATTATTTCGGCCAGTACCGCCGTTGCCTCGCCGCGCAAGGCCGTATCGCTCATATTGGCCACGTCGCGCCGGCGCAAGTCCAGGGCTTCGAGCAAAGCAGCGTGCAGGCGACGACGATGATGGAGGAGCGCCGCCACGGATATCTGAACGTTTTCAGTATCGGGCCGCGGAGAAACAATGGTAGGCGCGCCCGAGGGAACCAGGGCCTGCAATGTGGGTAGGCTTCCAGTCGAATCATTTGCCGCCACCTGGATGGGTGGATCCGCCGCATGACCAGAGGCTTTGGGTTCGGCTATATCGCGCAGATGGATCAGACAAGGGCCTACGATAATTTCATCGCCCGGTTGCAAAGGCCCATATTGCGTCACCCGTTGCCCATTGACAAGAGTGCCTGTCAAGGAACCAAAATCCTCCAGGAACAGGCCGGATTCACGCTGGTCGATACGGGCGTGACGCCTGGCCACTCTCCATGTACCCAGCCTCAAGTTTGCCTGAGGAGCGCGGCCGATTTCCACAGGAGGGGAAAGCTGTTTCACATGGGTAGTGCCATCTTCGAATCGAAGTTCCAGGTTCAGCATGGTTTACTCCCGAAAATCATGTTGGTTGACGCCGGTGCGCCGTACCGGTGGCACACCAGGCAATGGGCTGGCCAGCCCGGAGGATAACGGTGGCGCAGATTCCGGATGGCCCCATTGGGAACCTGCGCCGCTATAGGGATCCCAGCTCATATGTGACGCACTCAGGGCCTGCGGCAATCTTGCAGCCGCATGGACCGGCGAGTTGATCAACTCGCCATCCGGAAAAACATGATCGAGAATGGCCCTGCCTTGCGCTACCCGCTGCATCAAACCCGGATCGTCCGGCGCGACCACAACAGGAGTCACAAAAATGGCAAGCTCGGTTTCGTTGTGCTGGAAACGCCGCGACTTGAACAAAGCGCCCAGAATGGGAATATCGCCCAGGCCGGGAACCTTGTCGGTATTGCGCGACTCTTCGCGCGACAGAAATCCGGCCAATACCAAGGTCTGGCCCGAGCGGACATTGAATTCAGTGGCCGCCCGCCGGGTTTTCAACGATGGCCCGTTAGGCACCGATAGCGATTGATCCACCGAACTGACCTCTACTTCAATGCGCGAACGCACAGCGCCATTTCGTTCGATTTTCGGTGTAATGCGCAAGGAAACACCATAAGGCTTGAACACGGTATTTGTTGCCCCATTGGCTTCGACCGTCGAGTAGGGAACTTCGCCGCCGGCCAGAAATTCAGCAGTGGCGCCGCTGCGCGCCAACAGCTGAGGTTGCGCCAGCACGACCGCGGAGCCTGTTTGCGCCAAAGCCCTGATCTGCGCGGACAGCACCGCATTGATCCCAAAATACCCAGCAGCCATTCTTGCCGGAAACGGAAGATCCAGGAGCGACTCACCCGGCCTGGCGCTGAATTGCCGCGACCCGCCATCCCAGGCCAGGCCTGCGTTCAAGCCGCCATCGCTTGCCGTGTTCCAGCGCACCCCCAGCTCTTGCAATTGCGAACGCGGCACCTCCACCACCTGCACGTCCAGCAATACCATTCGGTCCCAGCCTACCTGGCTCGTAAAGTCAAGCAACTGTGGATAGCGCTTGCTGAGCGCGGCGACGCGTTCACGATCGCTGTCGGACAAATCGTCTCCTTCGACCACGAGCTTGTCGCCGACCACCGACACCCGCGCATTGGGGATACGCTCCAGCACAGTACGCAGCTCGGCCCGGGTCTGGCGCGCGCCCTCTGGGGCGACATCGACTTGATAGCGATGCTTCCGGCCATTCGCGGACCAGATCTGCAGAGTGCTGGAACCCTCGTGCCGCGCAAACACAATGACCTCTTTTTCTTCAGTCGTCACGGCATTGAGCACATGGCCGTCCCCCACGGCGACACGGGCCACTTCCGGCACCGCCAGAACCTTGACTTCGCCCACCTGCAAATTCAGCAATGTGTCCGGCTCGGCGCCAGCCACAGGCACAGTGAGCAACAAACCGCAGGCTACACACACAGACCGGAAATTCATGATTTCAGTTCCTATCCAAGACAGCGCCTCAAACTCCTGTTTACCCAGGGTTCGGTCAAACCAGCGTCAATGAGGCAAAACCAAGGGCGTATCGGATTGATCCGGTAGCCCCCCGGCGCGCATCCAGGCGCTGGCCAGTTCGGGGGTATATGGCAAGTCGAAGACGCCGTTCGCTGGTTTTGGCACGGGAATGTCGGGGTGCAGTCGCGGCAGGCCGCGAGCGGCCTGGTTTCCGTAGATGACAGGTGCGTTCCGTGTCTTGACAGTCGCGATGCGCTCATTAACGCCCAACAGGCTGGCCAAATCGCCGCGAACTGCCTTTTGATCGGGGCGCCTATCGTGTGGGTGGCGCAATAAGGCGGTAATGCTCCCTCCTTGGCGGGCCGCTACCAGCTTTATTGCATCTTCCGGAGACGTATCGAGCGTCACAGTGGAATAGTTGCTCTGCCGGGCAGTCTCGCTGGCAGGCCGAGTCGCAGCCCCTGTCGCCAGAACCAGAACCCCCTGCAATAAAGGGGCAGTAATGCGTCGGCGCTGATGATCGAATGACACATACAAGTCAATCAGGTCTCCCGGCTCGAGCAGTCCGGACACTGAATTGATGGCATCTACGGGGATGGTAATCGCTCGCCTGCCCTCGCCAAGCTTGCCTGAAAAAGGCGACACTTGGGCCTGCGCGGTATGCACACGCAAAATAGGATCGCCAGCATGCAAAGGCGCAACCAGAACGCTGCCTGTCAGCTCCTGGAATCGTTCGGGAGCGAGACTATCGCTGGATACCGCAGCAGTGGGAAACTGGCGTACGGCGAAATGATCGGACGTTAAACGCGTGCCGGAGGGCAGATTGTAGGCGGCCACCACCCGTGAGACCGTTGAAATTCTTGCATCGGCCTCAAGCTGATGAATACGATCCGCCAAGTATTGGCGAGCTGCCAGGGCGGCACCCAGGCCAGCAAGCACAGCCAACAGCAGCAATGCCATGGAACGGTTGAACACAGGCAGGCGCATGCTTCGCTCCCAGATAAAACTATTGAAAATGATGAATGAACAATGCGCTGCCTCCGGATATTTCATGAGAGATCAGCATGAGGCGCTCGCTCTCGCGCAGCCAAACACCGCCATTAAAGAGTTGCCCCTGGCCCGATGTATCGCGCCAGCCGGAAGTCTGCAAACGCTCACGCACATAGAGATTCAACTTGCCCAGGGGCCACGCGACGTTATAAATTTGCTGTACTACCGGGCGACCTTTCATAAACGTCTTTTCGCTGTAGAGCAATCGAGCCTGAATCGGCACCCAGGCTACGGCCAGATTCGAGCGATTTTGCGCAGCCTCGCTCAGATGCGGAAAACTTGCATCCAAAGCCGAAATCGTTCCCTGGAAGCCTTGTCCCGTCGGTTCCAGATCGGCTACCCAGTGCCATCCAGCGTGCATCCCGAACAGAATTATTTTTTTCCTGAACGCCACCACTTGTTGGAACAAATGTGTATGGCTAGACAAAATTCGGGCCGCTTTTTCGACTGGCATGGGCGCCGCGAAACGACGCCAAGATGCAGGCACGCCAAATAGCTGAATTTTTTCTGGCTCCGACCAGATGAATTCCGGCGTTTCAAGTAGCTTCAGCCTGTTGTCGATCGACGCGTTGGCCTGCGTGTCGATTATTGCGGCCGCCAGCGTCAATACAAGAACCGCCTTGAAATATTTCCCCATCCGCGAAACTGAGCAATGCCGGATGACGTACGGTATCCAATCAGTCATGGGCTTCGGCCTCCGGGAGGCGAGTCAAGTGCAGCTCGGGAACATGGCTTGCCCAGGGCGTCAGCCAATCGAGTTCCAGCGCCGCCCGACCCCAGGCACGGTCAAGAGGCTGGGTACGCATTTGTATATGACGCCCGAGGCGGTACGAGTTTTCCGCGCCATTGCTCCACCCCAGCTTCGATGCAGCTATCCGGTGTTGCGCGTCGAGGTCGTTCGAGGCGTGTCCGGCACCGGCTAGAATGGCCGTATGGCGGGTCAGGATGGGATACCCGCCATCGAACGCGCTCAAACCTATCTTGACAGCATTCGCCTTGTGAACGATATCTTGTGTGGCAGCACGGGAACCAACAGTCACAATGGCCCGAACAATACCTGTGTCGTCAATGCGCCAGCCTTGGCGCAAAGAGACGGCATCGGCAAGTGAGCCTCCTGGCTGGGCCTGGACATCGAGCGCGGTATCGGACCTGACAAGCAAGGAAACTTCCGTTTGCTCCAGGCTCAGCACGCTGCGGCCATGTCGATCATTCCATTGATGCGCGGGCCCTGAAAAATAGCGGCGCCGAATATCGGCGGCAGGCCTTAGATCGGAATGGCGGGCTACCGAAAACGCGGCAAAACGACTGGCATGCGTTGCCTGCAAAGCCATATCCTGAAACCGGCTCAGCCAGCCGATAGCCACCCACACAGAAAGCAGCACGAACAGAACCACCAGGCCTTCGGCCAGAGCCTGGCCCCGCTGCATGCGGCCACATTCACCTTGCGATCGGGCTATCCAATTCATGGCGCCTCCTTTGCCGCGCCATGAGTCGAATTGGGTGTAGCCAATCGCGCCTGCCAGTAGGGGTGGAACAAATTGCCGGTTTCAAGGCGGCCATCGGCACGCGGTTCAGGGCGCTCAAAAAAAGTTTCCGCTGCGCTCTGAGTGCTTACCATTAAATCCCCCGGGCCGGGATGCTTCAAGGCAACGGTGAATTTCAGGCTCAAGCCTCTTTGTTGGGTACTGGTATCGAAATACATGGGCAATCCGCCGCCGTGCCAGCGCTGACGGCCCGCCACAGCCCGAGAGTTGGCCAGAGGATTCGCATCGCCGGAATGAATATCCCAATTAGTCGCGTCGCGTACCCAACGCCAGAAATCCTGCGCGGCAAAGTCGTTGGGCGGACTGTTGGTATAAGGGCCGTCGACACTTTGATTCAAGGCGCTCGGAATCCAGCCCCAGCCCATGGGATATTCGCGGTAGTAACAGCCAATCCAGCGATTGGAGCGCAAGGCATGAAAGGATTCTGTGTCGATGGACTGCCAGTGTCCATAAGCATCAAGCTCAGTATTGCCGCGTCGACGCAATTCGTGGCGCAACGCCGGGCATTTCTCATCAACTATCCAGGGACTGTTGGCCGTATGATTGCGCGGCCCCAGAAAATCGTACAAACGGGCGACTTCCAGGACAAAAGACCGCAAGCGCTGTTGCCCGGAATACATCTGCAAAAAGCCTGGCCAGTTGTCGTCGAGTATTGATAAATCAAAGCGTTCATTTGCACGGGAGTCAGGGGAAATGGATTTTTCCTGCTCTTGCGCGGCATGCTCAGATAGCCCGCGCGCGTCGGTGCGGTCGGGGTAGTTTTGCGCGAGTATGGCCTGCATGGCGGCCCAACGCACATCGGGCAACCCGGCTACGATTTCCTGCTGCACCGAATCGAATACATTCTGGACTATATGATCGTGCGCCGCGTAGGCATGCGCCAGATCGCCCTCGGTGCGGGCCAGTGCATCAAGCCCACCCGCTGCGCGCGCGGCCAGATACGCGGCGCCATGATCAGGCCCGAACATCATGGCGATCAGATAGGCTGGCGGATTGCCTGAGCCCAGTTGCCGCGCCTGCGCGCCGCCAAACGCCGCCCACGACCCAAGGGTTACCAGATGGGCCATGGCCACCTGATGCCCTATCTGGGCGCGGTTAAGATACGCCAGCATATTCAAGGCACGGGCCTGAACCAGTGCCCCGCTATAGGCCGCTGCATCCAGCGCATGCAATTGACGCGCTTTGGCGGCCGCGACCTGGCTGGTGGAGAAATATCGCACCAGCACCAGAATCGCCATCCCGGCCAACAGCATTCCGAATACCAGTGCCTGGCCGGCCTGGGCCGGCTGTGCCTTCAGGTCCCGGCGTAAAAGGGCTTTTCTTGAATCAGGCCCGGGCCTCATTGACTGGCCCCGGCGTTGCCAGTGAACGATTTAAGGGTTTTGGCGGCCGTTTGAGCCGCCGCCGCTTCAGCGGCGGACTGCGCCATTCGAGATTGTTCCGAACCATCTTCACCGGCAAGCTCTTTGGCCATGGCTGCCGTTTGCGAACGCACCACCTGCCCGAAAAGCTGGTAAACCGCTATCGCGGCGACGGCCACCAAAGCCACCACAATGATGTATTCGGTCATACCCTGGCCGCGCTGTTTAGAATAGGGTTGCCGCATGTTGGTCTCCCGGTTTAAGGCGTGGAATTCAGTGTGGGGCAAGCAGCCTCGGCCAACAATTCGAAGATACCGAGTTGGGTAATTTTGCGGCAGTTGTATGTCTAATTTCTATAAAGACGCCGCAGGGTGGGCGGTGCTGTGCAGTCCGGCACGTCCAGCGGTCGTGGCGCTACGCGCCCCGACTGCCCGGGTCTGCCTCGTCCAGGCGGGCGTCGGGCGAACTCGCGTCGCCCCGCGGTGCGGGGCGCCACTCAGACAGCGCCCGCCGAAGGCCCCCGCCTTCCCTTCGTCAGCACCCGGCGCTGGACTACCGCCGGACTGCACAGCACCGCCCACCCTGCGGCTTGCGTTGAGGAAATGCCTCGAGGTATACATTGGGGAAGCCGCGTTAAGCCAATCACAGGCTACGTTGAGGCGGTGGGTGCTTTTAGTACATCCAGTCGTCGATCCATCGAGTCGTCAATCGAGGTAGATGTGGCGACATGATAAAGGTACGGGTGCACGCACGTTAACTGTTTTATTGATGCAGGCCCATTAACGGTAGATGCAAGCACATTGATTCCAGGCAAGCCGTAACGTCAGCCGTCTATCGGGGTTTGGGGTCAGGACCGGCGTAAGGCGTGCGCCGGATGCTACCGTAGGGAAGGCGGGGGAAGTCGTCGGGCCCTGTTTGAACGGAGCCGCGCCAGCGGCGTAGTGAGTTGGCCCGACGCCCGCCTGGACGAGGTAGATCCGGATCAAGCACGCCGTGCCGGTCCTGACCCCAAGCCCCGATAAACGGCGTCTTCAAATACCAAACCGTAAATACCAAACCGACCAAAACGTCGAATCCCATAAACACTCGAACCAAAAATGCCCTAACGACAAGATCCTCCGAAATTTCAGCCCGAAAGCACATTAAATAAGAAATTGCCGCCCCACTATGCAATAAAACACCATTGCCTGAAGCCTATAATTTCATCAAACCCAGGCCAGGCGCCTGTGCCGACAGCGCATCACCGGAGATCCCCATGCTTAGCCGTAACGACTGCATCCTGATGGACCAGGCCGATGATCTGGCCAATCTGAAAAACGAGTTCGCCCTGCCCGAAGGGGTCATCTACCTCGACGGAAATTCCCTGGGCGCGCGGCCCAAAGCGGCCCTGGCGCGAGGCTTGCACGTCATTGAACAGGAATGGGGCACAGACCTGATCCGCAGCTGGAACAAGGCAGGCTGGTTCGACCTGCCCTCCACGCTCGGCGACAAGATTGCCTCGCTCATAGGCGCAGGTTCCGACGAAGTCGTCGTAACCGACTCAACCTCAATCAATCTGTTCAAGGCCCTGGCCGCCGCGCTGCGGATCCAGGCGGGCCAGGCCCCTACAGCACAACGCCGGATCATCCTTACCGAACGCGGCAATTTTCCGACCGACGTATATATAGCGCAAGGCCTGAGCCAATGGCTGGACCGCGGTTACCAATTGCGCCTGGTCGATACCCCCGAAGACTTGTACACCGCCATCGATCAGGACGTTGCCGTGGTCATGCTGACCCATGTCAATTATCGCAGCGGCTACTTGCTGGACATGCCGGCCCTGACGGCTCATGCGCACGCGCATGGCGCCCTGACGCTCTGGGATCTGGCGCATTCAGCGGGCGCGGTGCCCGTAGCCTTGAATGAAGCCGATGCCGATTTTGCCGTGGGCTGCACCTACAAATATCTGAATGGCGGCCCAGGCGCGCCCGCGTTTATCTGGGTAGCGCCCAAGCACCAGCAAGAATTTTTCCACCCGCTTTCCGGCTGGTGGGGCCACGCCAACCCCTTTACCATGGGCGCCGACTTCGTGCCCGATCCCGGCATACGCCGCGCCCTGTGCGGTACCCAGGCCATCGTTTCGCTGGCCATGGTTGAGTCCGGGCTGGACATATTCGCCAAAACCAATATGGCCGCCTTGCGCTGCAAGTCACTGGCATTGACCGACCTGTTCATCAATCTGGTCGAGACGCGCTGCGCGGCCCATCCGCTTGCGCTGGTCACCCCGCGCGCGCACGAACGGCGCGGTAGCCACGTCAGCTTCACACATCCCCATGGCTATGCCGTCATACAGGCGCTGATCGCCCGCGGAGTCATCGGCGATTATCGCGAACCGGCAATCATGCGATTTGGCTTCACGCCGCTTTACCTGGGGTTTGCCGACGTCTGGGATGCCGTCGACATTCTCGTGGATATTCTCGATAAGCAGGCCTTCAATGCCAGCCAGCCGCGCGACGCGGTAACCTGATAACGGATTCGGTAGATACCGCCTTGGAAACCACGGGACAGTGGCGCAGAGGCGGACCTTGCTCCCACCTCTACGAACCCACGAGCAGCCGCACAAGAGTTCATGCGATTCCTTATTGCCGCGTTGGCGTGTAATCGTGCAAAAACTCCAACGCGAGCGGGGGTGGCGGCTCAGGCGGGGTGAGCGAGCTTGAGTCCGCCGCGGCCGGCGCCTGGATCGGGAGGCAAGGGAGCGGTTGTCTGAGCGTCAAGGGTGTCCACAGCCCGGGGGGCTGTGGACGACGCGAGTTCCGCGACCGCCCGATCCAGGCGCCGGCCGCGGGCAGTCCTGGCGCAGCCAGGACCGGACGATGCGAGCTCCACCCCGCCTGGGCCGCCACCCCCGCGTCTCAAGAACAAAGAATGCGAATAACAGCGGGCCACAATGAACCAACCCCACGCATTCACGAGCCCCCACAAAAGCCACCCCATTGACTTCGAACAAGGCAATCAACAGGCAATCCACACAGATAATCAAAACCACATTCAAACAGTCGATGCCATGGCATATTCAAACAAATCGCCATCCCTGGCGATTGACACTCCGTCGGGCAACGCATGCGGATTGGCAATAAACCACGCATCGAGGCCGTGCCCCACATGCGTTAATACCGCGTGTTTGAACCGCAACTGCTCAAGCGTTTCAAGGGCACGCGTCAGATCGTTGTGATTGCGCGGCAAATGCGGCTGCGGCGCAAAAGAACAATCCAGCGCCACCAAATCCAGGCGCCGCTGCCGCAAATAATCGCGCGTTTCGGGCGGCAAGCCCAGCGTATCGGTCAGATAGGCAAAACAGACCTTGCCCCCCGTGAATACATAGCCATAAGTCAATTTGGAATGGGCCAGCGGCACCGCCGTCACCGACAGTGAACCCAGCTGAACCGTTTCAAAAGGCCGCAGGCTTTTCGAAAAATCCAGAATACCGGGATGCAGATACAGATCGGCCAAGCCCACGGGATCGGGCGGCCCCAGCACAGGTACGCACAGGCCCTGCCCCCAGCGCAAGTGCAGCAAGCCCTGCGCATGGTCGGGATGATAATGAGTTTGCACAATACCGCTCAGGCTGTGCGGTGGAAACCGTTCGGCCAGGTCCATCAGGCCGGAATCCACCAGCCAGCGCTGCCCCTCATGTTCGACCAGGGCGCAACACGGCCCGCGCCTGTAGCGCGTGTCGCGACGCGCGCGCCGGCAGGCCGCGCAGTGGCAGTTGTACACCGGAACTTGCCCGGCATTGCCAGTACCCAATAAGGTCAAGCGCATAAGCGGGCCTGCTGCAAAAATATCACCAGCGACTGAACCGCCTGCTCGACATTTCCCGAATTATCAATCACAAAAACGCCGCCGGCCGACGCCGTTCCCACCGCCGTCGCGCCCACGAACCGACTGTTGCGCGCCATGCGTGCATCGATTTCCGCTTCGCTTTCCCGGCCTCGCGCCCGCAGTCGGCACCGCAATATATGCGGATCGACCGTCAGCAGCACCGCCAGCAAATTCGCATATCGCGCGCGTGCCTGCGGCAAATAGGCCCGCGAACCATTGATCAACACATCGCCGCCGCCATCCAGCACTGCGTCGATGCCGCCGGAAATGCCATAGGCCAATCCATTGGCGCGCCAAGCCATGGCCAGGGCACCTTGGGCCTCCAGCCGATTGAACTCATCGATGGAAACCGATGCGGCATGCCCCTCGCAGGCTTCCACAGGCCGAGTGATAATGCGACGGGCCAGATGACAGCCATCCAGCCTGGACTGCAAGCCCAGAAGTACCGTATCCTTGCCCGAGCCCGAAGGCCCCATGACATAAACCAGGCGGCCGGGCATCAAAAAACCCGTGCGCCGCCGCGCCACACCTGCTGCACCACGAACTGCTTGTCGCGCGGACGCACGTGCACCAGATCGGCACGCAGGCCAATGCGGATTTCCCCCCGGTCGCTCAACCTCGCCGCGCGGGCGGGAGCCAGGCTGATCGTTGCGATGGCGGCCGGTAAATCGTAGGCATTGTCCTGGTCGGCCAGCAGGCGGGCCGCCTGCAGCAGGCTGGCCGGATAGTAATCGCTGGACAAGATATCCAGGACCCCGTTCTCGGCCAGGCTCGCTGCGGAAATATTGCCCGAATGAGATCCTCCGCGCACGATATTCGGCGCACCCATAAGTACTTTCAGCCCCAGCCTATGGCTGGTTGATGCCGCTTCGAATGTGGTTGGGAATTCGGCGATGCTCATGCCAAGGTCCGCGGACTCCTGAGCATGTTCCGCCGTCGCATCGTCGTGACTGGCCATCGACAGCGAACGCTCGCGGCACACCTCCACAATGCCGCGGCGATGGCCGTCGCTGTACCGACGTGAATTGTCGCGCTGGCGGTCGATGAAGGAATTCATTTCGATATTGCTCAAATGGTATTTGCCCTGAAAGTATTCACGGTACTTTTCCATTTTTACAAACTGTCGCTGGCCGGGCGAATGATCCATGACCGATACCAGCTGCACCAGCGGATGCCGCACCAGGTCATTGAATACGTCCAGGGTTTTTTCGTGGCAAAGCTCGCAGCGCAAATGAAGACGATGCTCGGCGCGCGTATGCCCCTGATCCTGAGCCGTGGCAATGGCGCTGAGCATGACCGGCAACTGCAACAGCCGCGTTCCCTTGGGATTGACATCCCCTATGGCCAGCGCGTCGAAGACCGTGGTGATGCCCGCTGAAACAAGCTGGGCATCGTGGGCCAGCACGGCCGACTCGGACGGCCAATCCACGCCCGGACGCGGGTTGATGTATTTTTCCAGATTATCGGTATGCAGCTCGATCAGGCCGGGCATCAGGTAGTCGCCCTGCAGATCCTGTGCCGCCGGGGCATGACTAATGCCTTTGTCGACATCCTGTATCAGCCCGTCGCGCACGGTCACAGTACCGAGGAACATCTCGTCGGCCATCACGACCATCGCATTGGTATAAACTTGGTCAGCAAGCATATTCAGGCTCCTCGGCACTCATATCCAGAAAACGATCGGCCACGACATCACGCACAGCACGATCATGAAATATTCCAATCACGGCCGAACCGGCCTCTTTCGCTTCGGCAATCAGTTCAAGCACCACCTGGCGATTGGTGTCGTCCAGCGAGGCGGTGGGCTCATCCAGCAGAAGAATCGGCCACTCCACCATCAGGCCGCGCGCAATATTGACCCGTTGCTGCTCTCCTCCCGAAAATGTGCCGGGCGCCAATGCCCAAAGGCGTTCGGGAATATTCAGGCGGGCCAGCAAGGCCCGGGCCCGTTCTTCCGCCCGAGGCCGCGGCCAGCCGCGCGCCAAAGCCGGTTCCATGACCACATTCAGGCATGGCACGCGCGGAATGACGCGCAAGAATTGGCTTACATAGCCCAGCGTCGCCCGTCGCATGGCCAGAATTTCGCGTGGATTCGCGCCGACCATTTCGCGGATTCCCCCGTGATGCCTGATCCGTATGCTGCCGCCCGCCGGCAGGTAATTGCCGTACAAAGTACGCAGCAACGTGGATTTTCCAGCGCCCGAACGTCCATGCAAGACCAGGCACTCCCCCGCCTGTACCGCAAAGCTGAGCGCGCGCAGCACCTTGAGCACCACCCCATGCTGTTGATGCAGGGTAAATGTCTTGGTCAGTTCCTGAACTTCAATTAGATTACTCATGACTGCCCTTTTATGGCTGCAATACAGAAGAAACCAGCAATTGGCTGTAGGCATGCTGCGGGTCGTCAAGCACCTGGTCGGTCAGCCCGGCCTCGACCACACGCGACCGGCGCATCACCAGCAAACGATCGGCCAGCAAGCGCGCCACGGCCAGGTCGTGAGTGACGATCACCAC
Source organism: Paralcaligenes sp. KSB-10 (assembly GCF_021266465.1). Lineage (NCBI taxonomy): Bacteria > Pseudomonadati > Pseudomonadota > Betaproteobacteria > Burkholderiales > Alcaligenaceae > Paralcaligenes > Paralcaligenes sp. KSB-10. The sequence goes on from NZ_CP089848.1 coordinate 793,586, forward strand.
CGATAGCTGCAGTTCTCGCACCAGGCCCCGCAACAGATCGAGCAGGTGCGCCTGTACCGATACATCCAGGCCGCCGGTGGGCTCATCCATGAAGATCAGGCGCGGGCTGGAAACCAGATTGCGCGCAATCTGCAAACGCTGCTGCATGCCTCCTGAAAATGTGCGCGGCAAATCATCGACGCGCTCCGGGTCGATTTCCACATGCGTCAGCCAGTCCAGCGCCGCGCGGCGCAACTGGCCGTAATGGCGCATGCCTTGCGCCATCAGGCGCTCGCCTATATTCGCTCCGGCCGAAACACCCATGCGCAGGCCGTCGCGCGGGTTTTGCTCGACGAACCCCCATTCGGTACGCAGCAAAGTCCGGCGCTGTGCCTCGCTGGCCGTATAAAGATCCATCCATTGAGAGTCGCGGTTGCGGTAGCAGACCTGACCGCGATCCGGCAGGCAGCGCCCCGACAAGGCCCCAAGCAACGTGGATTTTCCAGATCCGGACTCTCCGACAATACCCAGAACTTCGCCCGGATACAGATCGAAAGAGATACCCTGGCAGCCCTTTTCGGGCCCATACAACAAAGTCAGATCGCGCACCGATAAAAGGGCCTCGTCGACATCGCCCACCACCGCGGCCGCCTGTACATGAGCGTTCATTGCATCTCCTCCTGCGCCGTGCGCCGCTGATGACAGTAGTCGGTGTCCGAACACACAAACTGCTTGCTGCCCCTGTCGTCGACAATCAGCTCATCGAGATACGATTCGGCGCTGCCGCACAAGGCGCAGCATTGATCCCATTTCTGGATCTCGAACGGATGATCCTCGAAATCCAGGCTCTCCACCCCGGTATAGGGCGGCACGGCATACAGGCGCTTTTCGCGACCTGCGCCGAACAGCATGAGCGCCGGACTCCTGTGCAGCTTCGGATTGTCGAATTTTGGTATGGGGGATGGATCCATCACATAGCGCCCATCGACCATGACCGGATACGCATAGCTGGTGGCGATATGGCCGAAGGTGGCAATGTCCTCATAAAGCTTGACATGCATCACCCCGTAGTCATTAAGGCCGTGCATGGCACGCGTCTCGGTATCGGATGGCTCGATAAAGCGCAATGGCTCTGGAATAGGCACCTGGTACACCATGATTTGATCCGCGCGCAGGGCCGTTTCCGGTACCCGGTGACGAGTCTGGATGACCGAAGCCTCGACAGTGCGTTCGGTGCTGGCAACGCCCGCCGTCCGGGTGAAGAAACGCCGGATCGACACGGCATTGGTTGTATCGTCGGCCCCCTGGTCTATGACTTTCAGCACATCGTCGCGGCCCAGGATGGCCGCCGTTACTTGCATGCCGCCTGTACCCCAACCATAAGGCAAGGGCATTTCACGGCCGCCAAACGGTACTTGGTAACCGGGAATCGCCACGGCCTTGAGCAGGCCGCGGCGGATCATGCGCTTGGTTTGCTCATCCAGATAGGCAAAGTTGTAGCCCTCGCCCACCGGTTTGATCTCCTGCAGCTGTTCGCTCATGCCTGCTTCTCCTGAAGGCCGGCCGTGCCATCGACGGCAGGTCGGCGCAATTTGCGTATCAGTTCCAGCTCCGATTGGAAATCCACGTAATGCGGCAATTTCAGATGCGACACAAAACCAGCCGCTTCGACGTTATCGCAATGCATCAGCACGAACTCTTCCTGCTGGGCGGGCGACTCAATGTCTTCCTTGTATTCCGGCGCCCGCAGCGCACGATCCACCAGTGCCATGCCCATGGCCTTGCGCTCGGAATAGCCGAAGGCCAGGCCATAACCTCGCGTAAACTGCGGCTCCTGGTCCTGGTTGCCGACGAACTGATTGATCATTTCGCACTCGGTGATTTCGATATCGCCTACAGGCACAGCAAAGCCCAATTCTTCGGGCTCTACCCACACCTCCACCAGTCCTACGCGAATTTCGCCGGCAAATGGGTGATTGCGGCCGTAGCCGCGCTGCGTGGAATAGCCCAGCGCCAGCAGAAAGCCTTCATCGCCCCGCGCCAGCGCCTGTAGACGCTGGGCCCGGTCGGCCGGAAAATCCAGCGGCTCCCGCGTGATATCGGGCACCCGTTCTTGAGCATCGATTTCAGTGGAGATCAAGCCTTCACTGGCCAATATATCCACTACGCGGGGGCAGGGTTCGGGCACAGCCCTTTCGTGCTCGGCCGGCATGGGCGATCCGCCCTCGACGAGCAGGGAAAAATCCAGCAAGCGATGGGTGTAGTCAAAAGTGGGGCCGAGCAGTTGTCCGCCTGGCAGATCCTTGTATGTGGCCGAGATTCGCCGGCTCAGTTCCATGGTCTCGGTCTGCAACGGCACGCTGGCGATAAAGCGCGGCAGGGTTGTGCGATAGGCGCGCAACAGAAATATGGCTTCGAGCAAATCGCCCGCGGCCTGTTTGATGGCCAGCGCTGCCAGTTCTTCGTCATATAAAGAGCCTTCTGCCATGACCCTGGCTACCGCCAGGGGCATCTGCTGGCGAATCTGTGCAATTGCCAGTTCCGGAATCGCAACATCGCCACGGCGCTTTCGGGCCAGCAGCGCATGGGCGTTATCGATGGCCTTTTCGCCACCTTTGACGGCTACGTACATTACAGTACCTCTTGCATGGAATGCAGCACTCGCGTGCTGCGGGGCAGTCCGACCAACATCCGGCCCGCCGTAAAAAACACATCCAACCCCCTGGGGAAAGCATGTGCTGCCTTGCGCTGCTGCCAATAGCCATCGGGAACCGGCAGGCGCACTATCCGCTCGGCGGCAATACCCGGCCCCTGCCATCGCGTCGGTGCGCCCTGCTCCAGATTCTGCAACTGCGCCACCAGAGTGCACGAGCGGTCCGGATCCCGATCGGAGCCTTGGTCGAAAGCGGCCAGATCGTTCAGTTCCTCATCGCCTATCACAGAAAAAACCGCCTGTTCACGCTCGTCCACAATCGGGCAGGCACAATGGAAAGCCAGATTCGCCCGGACCTGAGGCGTATCGAAGGCCGGCGCCAGCCAGACCGGGGTGTCGCCGTCGAACAAGGTCAGGCACAATGCATACGTGGCGGGCTGGAGAATACCCAGCGCCGGCGCATTGCCCAGGCTCTGGATCAAGCCGGGCTCGGACATGGCTTTGAGAGCGGCCCGAAAAGTACGCTGTGATTCCTGCACGGCATCGTGGAAAGCCGGTTCGAGAAAAGTGCCGGCCATCAGCCTTCTCCCCGCACCAAAGTTAGAAATTCGACCTTGGTGGCCGCGCTTTCGGCCGCCCGGGCGGCACGCTGTTCGCCATGGGCCCGGGCAAGCGGATCAATCAGACGCGCCAGCCAATGCGGCTGCTCCGGCCCTTGCAAATGCGCGTCGGCCAGAGCCGCCAACTCGGCATGCCGTTTGTCGCGTCCCGCAATATAGCTGTGGCCTGTGCGGCCATCGGCAAGCCGGACCACACAGCGCGTAATGGTCATCTCACCCAGATTGAATGGGCTGCCGCTTGCACCGATACGCCCGCGCACCAAGGCCATGCCAAGCTCGGGCGCCCGTATGATGCAATACTCGGCCTGCCTCAGTTCCGCGTCATACGCATCCAGGCGCTTGCCGGCACGGGCAAGCACACTCATCCATTGCTGGCGGGCAATCGTATCGGGACTAGAAATCATGACTGGGTTCTCCTTCGGGAATGATTTGGTACTGGAAGCGGTCCGCGCGGCTGATCGAATACGACAACTCGAATGGCGCGCCGTCCGCGTCGCTGGAAAGCGTTTGAACATTCAAGACGGCAGCGCGCTGTGGCATCAACAGCTGCGCCGCGTCTTTTTGGGCCGGCAGCCCCGCTCCGATCAAACTGAACACTCGCTTGAGAAAGACGTTCTGCCCCTCCAGATGCGAGCGCACGGACCCGCCTCGGTATGTTTCAAGCAGGTGTTCCTGGCGTGTCGCAAAGCAATGCCGGATCAGGCTGATGGGCTGCCCTCCCAGCAGGCGCAGCGTATGAAGCTCGATGATGGCTTCATCGCGATTCGGTGCCAGATGCCTGGCCTCCTCCGGACTCGCCTGGCGCCTGTGGCGATGCAGCAAGACCGCCTCGGACTGCAGTCCCATCTTTGTCAGCGCCTTGCTGTAAGTGCTGTGTGCATGCACCGGATAGACGATCGGCCGGGCCAGCACCCGTGCACGGCGGCCTTGCTGCCGCACCACACGCCCCTCGTCCACCAGCACGTCCAAGGCGCGCCGCAAAGTGTGTCGATTGACACTGAAACGATTCGCCAGTTGCGTTTCGGACGGCAAGTCATCGCCTGGCACGCAGTCGTCCAGTTCGTGACGCAATGCATCGGCCAGCTCGATATACCTGGGATCCGACTGTCTAGACAAGTTCATGGTTGCGAGAGGCATCGTCGTGCCCTGGTTCCTAGATAAAGCGCTTGCGCAGCCGCTGCGAAATAATATCTATCGCACTGACTACGGCAATAATGATGATCAGGATCGCGCAGGTCTGATTCATCTGGAAGCCGCGTATCGCCTCCCAGAGGGTTACGCCTATGCCCCCCGCTCCGACCATGCCAACCACGGTGGCCGAGCGTACATTCGATTCGAAGCGATAGAGCGAATACGAGATCCACAAGGGCAAGACCTGCGGGATGACTCCAAAAATGACTTCCTGCAACGCGCTCGATCCTGTGGCTCGAACACCTTCGACCGGCCCCCTGTCTATGGCCTCCACCGCCTCGGCAAACAGCTTGGCCAATACGCCTGTGGTACCGATGAAAAGCGCCATGACTCCCGCAAAAGGACCCAGCCCAACGGCGACCACAAACAACATGGCAAAGACCATTTCATTGATCGAGCGGCAGGCATCCATGACCCGTCGCACCGGCTGGCAAATCCACCAAGGCGAAATATTCTCCGAGCACAAGATACCCAGCGGAACGGAACACACTATGGCCAATGTCGTGCCCCACACCGCAATCTGTACAGTCACCAGCATTTCCGCCAGATACAGACGCCAGTAATGGAAATCGGGAGGGAAAAAATCGGCGGCAAACACCCGCATATTGTTCCCATCGCGCCACAGCATGAGAGGATTCATTTCCGCTCCATGCCACGACCAGGCCAACAGGATTGCCACGAGAAGCCAAACCAACCATTGCCGCCAGTTGCGCTGGCCGCTCAGTTCCGCCGCGGCGTTGGAAGTCAGGGTGGTCATAAATGAGATAGCGCCTATAAGAACTCTGTTGCCGGGCGCAAAGCCGGTGCCTTGCACCCGGGCTAGGCCGGATCGACCTGCTTCCCTGTCTAGCCCGCCTTGGCGGATTTTTCGAGAGAACTGATGCGCGCGGACAATTTATCCAGGCTCGCATCGATTTCTTTCAATTTCCCGGCCTTTTCGCTCGCATCCATATGGGCATCCGCGGTGATGCGGCTGCGTTGCTTGAACAATTCCAGCTGGCGAATCGGCAAAAGCTGATCATCGCCGGACTTGCGGAATTGGCCCCACTGCAGGGATGCCAAAACTTTCTTTTCCTCAGGCGTGGCGCCATATGTCATGAAGAAACTACGGATCTTGCTCTTGGTGTCTTCGGGCAGATTTTTACGCCATACGATGGGGTCGGATGGAATCAGCGGCGACTTCCAGATCACTTTCAGCTGGGCTGCCTTGTCGGGATGCGTCAATTTCAGGCGATCCATTGCTTCTGTATTGAAGGTCGCCACGTCAACCTGCTTGTTGGCGACGCCCAGTCCATTGACCTCGTGGCTGGAATTCAATGTCCGTTTGAAAATCTTGGCTGCGTCCACATGGTTTTTTGCGAAAACGTAATAACTGGGAACCAGATAACCCGATGTCGAATTGGGGTCGCCGTTGCCGAACGAAAGATTCTTGGCGTTTTTCAACATATCCTCGACCGAATTGATCGGGCTGCCTTTATTGACGATCAACAAGCTCCAGTAACCGGGGTCGCCATTGGCAGCCACTGTTTGCGCGAATATTTCACCGCCGGCTCGATCCACAGCCTCCATGGCCGACTTATTGCCATACCAGGCAACATCGACCTTGTTGAAGCGCATGCCCTGAATAATTCCGGCATAGTCCGGAGCAAAGAAGGCATTGATCTTCATGCCGATCTTTTTGCTCATGTCGGCCAGGAAAGGATCCCAGATAGTCTTCAGATTCTGCGAAGACTCGGTCGATATAATGCCGAAATTCAGTTCCTTCAAGTCAGCCGCATGGGGGGCCGTCCCGAATGCCGCCGCGCTAAAAAGAGCGGCACCGAAGAATAATCGCTGCATGGGTCTAAACATGTGAACACTCCTGTGGTATCGCCGGCCTGTCTAGACAGGTCCGGTAAAAAAAATGGCCTGTCTCGCCATTGAGAGATCAGGCCGCAATCAAAGCCATGGAAGGCGCTGACTGCGCCTGCCGTGCCTTGTTCCCGGAAGAAAACAATAAAGAGGTATCCAGGTCCCCACCGTACAGCTCATTCAAAAACTCGCCGTTCAGCGCATTGGTGGAGCCGTCAAAATGAATGCGTCCGGCTTTCAGGGCGAGCACGCGCTCGCAGTAGCGAACGGCATAGTCCACCTGGTGCAAGGTCACCACGACGGTTTTCTTGTCGCTTGCGTTGATATCGGCCAAAATGTCCATGACCTTGCGCGCGGACTCGGGATCGAGCGAAGCAATCGGCTCATCGGCGAGAATCACTTCGGCTTGCTGGCACAGGGCGCGGGCAATCGCCACGCGCTGCTGCTGTCCGCCCGACAAGGTCGAGGCCCGGCGATGCGCATGCTCGATCAGGCCGACGCGCTCCAAGGCGGCCATCGCACGCTCCTTTTCCTCTGCATTGAATAAACCCAGGGATCCGCGCCAGCGTGGCATGCGGCCAAGGCAGCCCAGCAGGACGTTGCCCAGCACGCTGATGCGCCCCACCAGGTTGAACTGCTGGAATATGTAGCCTATGTCGGCGCGCAGGCGGCGCACGCGGCTGTTCAAGCGTCCCTGCGCCTGGACGGATCGCCCCAGGATATTGATCACGCTCGAATCATCGCGGTCGCCGCAGGACAAGCCCGCCAGATGCCGCAACAAGGTTGATTTTCCTGAGCCCGATGCGCCGATCAAGGCAACCATTTCACCGGGCTGAACCGACCAGCCCATATTGAATAAAACCTGCTTGCCATTGAAAGTCTTGTTCAAGCCTTCGACTCGGATGATTGAGTTCATTCGCGTGCTCTCCATAAACCAGGCAAGGTAAACCACCTGCAATGGCAAGCATCTTAGGGAAGGGATGTGACATGGAGATTAATATTGGGCGACGGTTTTATGACAAGGCATAAACTTCACCTCGTGAAGAAGCTGGCCTTGTGGGTTGCTAGTGGGTGCCCGTCATACTCGTTCTTTAGACGCGGGGGTGGTGGCCCAGGCAGGGTGGAGCTCGCATCGTCCGGCCCTGGCTGCGCCAGGACTGCCCGCGGCCGGCACCTGGATCGGGCGGTCGTTCAAATGAGCAACACACTATGGTGTTGCGATTCAATCAAATTTTATTCAGTCGATCGCCGCCTCGGTATGGCTATTGCGTATTGAACAAATTGTCTTGTATCTGCTCGAGGTGCGCGATCATGTGTATCCTCGATTCATTAAGATCTCTGTTCAGCATCGCCTGATAGATCGCCCTATGCTGTTGCCGGTACTGCTGCAGGCGCTCCGGTGTCAGCGATTGCATCTTCAGCCTTCCCCATTCGCCCTCCTCCCTGATGCGATTGGTCAGCTCCAGGATATGCAGGAACATCGAATTATGCGTGGCGAGTGCAAACGAACGATGCAATTCGCCATCCCAGTGCTCGAATTGCTCTATGGTTCCCGCCTGCTCGGATCGAAGCAGGCACTCTTCCATCAGTTTGAAATCGTGCGCATTGGCATTCTTGACTATCAAGGCCGGCATCAGGGGTTCGATCAGCAAGCGCGCCTCCATGAGTTCGGCGGGGCTTGTATAGAGTTTTTGTTCCGGCTGTTTTTCCGGGCTCTGCGACGACACGAACGTGCCGCTGCCTTTGACTTGCGTGATAAGCCCGCGCTCGCGCAATCTGGCCAGAACCCGCCGCACGGTGCCGCGCGAGATTTCGAACTGTTCGCACCATAGCCTTTCCGGAGGCAATCTGGCTCCCGGCACCAGCCGATTGCTGTTCAGCTCATCCATCAGATACTGTTCGAAGGCCTTGATACCGGCAGACATAAAAAACTCACGGGCTGGAAATGATCGTTACAGGAACGCGGTTGAAGCAGCATGCCTGTCAGGCATGCGCTTCGCAAAACCTTTATTCTAGACAAATTTGTTTTCTATGGCACCGATCCCTGCGATTTCCACCCTGACGCAATCGCCTGCCTTGAGGTACACCGGAGGCTTCATGCCCATGCCGACACCCGCGGGAGTGCCTGTTGCAATAATATCGCCCGGGTAGAGCGTGATTCCGCGCGAACATGTTTCAATCAGGGTAGGAATATCGAAGATGAAATCCTGCGTACTGGCGTTCTGCCGCAGTTCGCCGTTAACCGTGCACGATACCTGCACATTGGATGAGTCGATTTCATCGGCCGTAAGCAGCCACGGCCCCATGGGGCAGAATGTGTCGAACGACTTTCCCATGTCCCATTGCTGGTGCCGGATCTGGACGTCGCGTGCGGTGACATCGTTGACTATCGTGTATCCAAAAACATGGCTCATGGCATCTTCACGGCTTATATTTTTACCCTTGACACCAATAACCACGGCAAGCTCGGCCTCGTAATCGATTTGCGACGAAATACCCACCGGCAGCACAACATTATCGAAAGGCCCCACGACGCACTCGGGAACCTTGGTAAACACAATGGGCCACGACGCGACATTTTTATCGTTCTCCTTGAAAACCGAACTGGAGAGTTCCTTGGCGTGGGCATGGTAGTTGCGGCCCACGCAAAATATGTTTCGACGCGGACGCGGAATCGGCGCTTGCAGCGTCACGTCGGCCACGGACACTTCGTCGGCCAAATGTGCCTGAACAAAGGCCTTTAAATTTTCCTGCTCGATCAGGGAAGCAATGCCTTGCGCCGCTATTTCCGCATCCAGCTTCAGTGTGCGGATGCGTTTCAAATCATCGGAAACAAGGCCGACGCCGCGCCGACCCTGGTATTCAAAAGTTGCCAATCTCATTTCCTGACTCTCTCAAAATTAATCTGTTGATACCATTACTTCGACAAACCGTTATTGCGTTTGAATCCGTCGAGCGACTCATCGCATAAAACATCGATCAGCGTACTGGCAAGCACTGCCTGTCGGGATGTTTTGGGAATCCCGATCGTATACACAGTGTCCAGCGCGCAGCTTTGAGGCAGAGGCGCCACCAGCGCAACTCCGGCCGTGTACATGATTTCGGTGATCTGGGTGCACCCCAACGACCACGGCACAGCCGCCGAAGCCATGGCTTTCATTGCCGTGGCGCCGTTCGGATATTCGTGAACCTTGTCCTTGATTTTTTCGAATACATCGAGCTGTTCAAAAACTTTTTTCATATGTATGCCCGCGGTGGATTGCGACATATCCGGCACATAGATGCCGCTGGCGCTCAACAGAGCCTTGGCGAATGACGCATCATCCGCAACAGGCGGAGGCTCGTCCTCTGCGATGACGGCAACACCCGTACCGACAACGCCAAGGTCGCGCACGCTGCCCTCAAGCAGCTTTCCCGCCTGCGACAGCTGATCGATAAGCTTTCGGGACAAGATAATGACATCGCACGGCTCACCGGCCAGCAACTTTTCTTTCATCAGGCCAACAGCGCCAAATTCACCACCTATGCGGCAACCGTTGCGCGCTTCAAACTCGCCCTTCACGCCGTTGAGCAGCCCGAATGCCGCGCCACCGCTTAATAAACAAAGATCCATTTACACAGCCTCCAGAATTTTCCATTGTTCGAATTTCATTGAGCCAGGCCAGGCTCCATCGCCCTGACGACTTCGTCCGGGCTGATAGGCAAATTGCGCACTCGTACACCCAATGCGGCACGCACCGCATTGCCTATTGCTGCCGCGGTCGGCCCTAAAGAGGGTTCGCCGGCCCCGACGGGCGGCCGCCCTGCCCCGGGCAGAATTTCGACGATGACATCCGGGACCTGGCTGAAACGGATGATGGGATAGGTCTCCCAGTCGCCATCGACCAGCCCCTTGGCATCAAACCGCGCCTGTTCGTACAGAGTCCAGGACGTAGCCTGAATGGCGCCGCCTTCAATTTGCTGGATAACGCCTTCCGGGTTGATTACCTCGCCGACATCGACGGCGATAAACAGGCTTTCAACTCGAATCTCATGCGTGACGTTGACTTTGGCAATGACAGCGCAATAGGCGCCACCGGTTTTATAGCGGGCAAAGCCTATGCCCATACCCGTATCGTCATCGTTGATGCGCTCTGGATCAAAGTTCCAGCCCGCCAGGCCTGCCGCCTTGACGAGGACAGCAATGGCGCGCGGATCGCTCAGATTGTCCAGGCGGTATTGCAAAGGATCGCGCCCATATGCGAGCGCGATATCGTCGACCATGGATTCGATCGCAAATACATTGCCAAACGCACCCAATGCGCGCAGTGCCGAACTGCGCAAGGAAATATCGAGCGCCCGGTGGCAAATCAGCGCGCAGTGCGGGAAATCGTAAAGCGGCACAATGTTGCGATCGGCCCCGCCACCGGACGACTGCGGGGCATTTATGGAGGACAGCGCCGGGAAAGCATCTTCCGCATACCAACTGCCTAATAATGTCGGGGTGGCGGCCCGGCCTGGACGCAGGCTATGGCCCGGCCCCCATACGGTGTGCCGCCATTCGACAACCTTGGCGTTTTCATCGACATCCGCCTCGATGCGCACGGACATGGCCGACCCCAGCGGTGACCAATTCAGTTCGTCGGACCGCGACCACTGAACCCGCACAGGCCTGTTATCCGCATGCAGGGATAGCCATGCGGCGTCGTAGGCGACATCGTCGGCGCCGTTATGGCCGTAGCAGCCGGAGCCCGGCACATGCTGAACCTCGACCCGGGATGGCTCCATGCGAAACGCCGCGCAAAGATCCGTTTTTAAATTATGTATGCCCTGGCTGTGGCTCCATACCCTCAGGCCGGTACTGGCCGTGACTTGCGCATAAGCGCAGGATGGGCCTATGGAAGCGTGCTTGATGAACGGCTTGAGGAAATCGCCGCTGAACCACTTTTCGGCGTAAGTTGCAACGGCACCGGAATGCTCCGGCTTGCGTTCGATGACCGTCGTTTCGGATTCCCTGCTTCGCAACCATGCGCTCAACTCACGCTGCGAAGGCAAAGAATCACGCTCGGCCCAGACGGCGGCCCGGGCGATCTGCCGAAGCACGCGTTCGGCGATATATTCCTGCTCGGCAATCACACCTATCAATGAACCATTGCGCACAATCCCCACTATTCCGGGAATACTCCGCCAGTCGGCCAAATCCAGGTCGCCCAACACGGCATAGGGCGAAGGCGGTCTCAGAACCCGGCCATGAACCATGCGCTCCATCGCAAGGTCGTGGATAAAAGGATAGGTGCCTTGAGTTTTCTGCTCCAGGCCGAATGGCCGATAGTTGGTTCCCACATAATCGCGGCGCGTCGACGCCAGCATGGCGTCGGGCATTTCGGCGCGTACATGCAAATCCACCTCGCCCGCTAACTGCCAATACGACCCGCATGCCCGGCCGCCCGACACGAATTCCCCGTTGAGCACCGTCACTGTCGACGGAACCACATTGAATTTACGGGCAGCCGCCTGTACAAATAAATTACGGGTTTGCGCGCACACGGCCCGCAATGAAAGTCCGGAATGCTGAACGGACAAACTGCCCGATGTAATCGACTCATCCGGACTGTATTGTGTACTGGCCGGCACCATGCGCACCGACGCTATATCCACCAACAGTTCATCGGCCACAATCTGCGCCAACGCCGTGACAATGCCCTGGCCCAGTTCCACTTTCCCTGTGTAGGCATCGATGCATCCGTCCCTCGCAAGGGATAGCCAGCCATCGACATACGGATTGTTCTTCAGGCTGACGGGTAGCTGCCCGGCCCCGACTTCATGGGCAGGCGCAAAAGCATTATTCATGTCGAGCCTGATTTAAAAACTCCCTCACGTTCTGCACCGCCCTGACTATTCTCAAATGGGCTCCACAGCGACACAGGTTGCCATCCAGAGCGCCCTTGATTTCCGCATCCGACGGTGCATTGTTGGCCAATAGCAAGCCGGTACAGGCCACTATCATGCCTGAAGTGCAATAGCCGCATTGGGCTGCGCTCTGCCTGACGAACTCGTCCTGGAGCTCTTTTGCCAGGCCGTGAACGGCAATGCCCTCTATAGTTGTGACCTCTTTTCCAGCCACAGACCAGGCCGGCGTATCGCAGGCCGGCACCGGCCTGCGATCGACCAGCACCGTACAGGCTCCGCACAAACCCAATCCACAGCCAAAGTGGCTGCCTTTCAAGCCGAGCTCTTCACGCAGCACATCGAGCAGGCTGCGATTTTCATCGACCTCGAGTTTGAATGGCATCCCGTTGACCTGCAGATCAATGGTATCCGCCTTGCCCATGCTCATATGCTCCGCCGGTAAACCAGGCTATTGAATCGTTATGTGGGCTTCTTTAACAATTTTCCCCAGCCGCTCGACGTCCTCTTCGATATACTTTTTGAACTGGCTCGTGTTCATTACCATGGGCTCCACGCCGTCTTTAGCCCAGGCAGCCTTGATTTCGGGCTCGCCATCGATGGCGCTGACGGCCTTGTTGAGCGTTTCCACAACATCTTTCGGCGTGTCCTTGGGGGCCAGCAGGCCAAGCCAGATATTGGCGTGATAGCCCTTCACACCCGCCTCATTCATAGTGGGCACGTCGGGCAAAATAGAGGAGCGTTTCAGGCCGGTCGTTGCAATGGCATGAACCCGCCCTGCCTTGATGAGGCTATTCATGGTTGCGATGGAGTCGAACATGTAATTCACCTCGCCTCCGACAACGCCGGTTCTTGCCTGGCCGCTGCTTTTGTAAGGCACATGCTGGACCTGAATGCCCGCCATCGACTTGAACAACTCACCGGCAATATGGTAGGGAGTGCCGGTTCCCGAGCTCGCATAGTTCAGTTTTCCAGGCTCGGATTTCGCCATGGCGATCAAGCCCTTGAGGTCTTTAACCTTGACCTTGTCATTTGTCACCAAGACCAGGCTAGCCTGGTTGATCGGTGCCACGGGAGCGAAGTCGCGCAGCAATTGATAGGGCTTTTCTTTCAGCAAAGTTTCGTTCACGGTTTGCGTGTTCGACATCACCAGCAAGGTATAGCCATCGGGTGCGGCTTTGGCGACGAATGTCGTGCCAATCACGGCGCCTGCGCCCGGCTTGTTCTCCACGATAAAGGTTTGACCCAGTTTTTGCTGCAATTTCTGGGCCAGTTGACGCGCATAGACGTCGGCGGAGCCGCCCGCTCCGAAAGGAACAACTATGGTAACCGCATGATTCGGGTATGCATCGGCGGCATGAGCACCCATACCGACAGACATCAAGCCCGCCGTTACCGAAGACAGTATTAATGATTGGATTTTTTTCCCTGGCAGCACTATTTCATCTCCTTTATTGCTTATGAATATATGTTCACGACGGGCGGATTGCAGCGGTCAGGCGGCAGGTTTGCCCACTTGTGAACTCAGTAGCTTGATATCAAAGCTTGATTTATGATGTACAGCTTGTCCGATCAAAAGAGTACCAATAAATACAATTAAAGACAAGATGTTCTATAAAAATAGACCAAAACAAAAATGAAAGAAATCGATTTACATAACGCCCGACATGCCGGAATCGCGACTGGCAGAACGATGCCGGTCCCGGGAAATCAAACAGCAAGCCAAAAAAAAGCCCGCCGAAGCGGGTCTTTTTTGGCAGTAACATCAAACTTATTTCGCTGATTTCTCAATAGCGTGTCCCGCATTTGAAATGTCCTGGCCAGCACCGGCTACCGTATTGGCGCAACCCGCCAGGCCCATGCACGCTAATACAAGCAGTGACAGCAAAGCTTTGAACCGCATTCTCGTCTCCTTGAAAATTGCAATAATTATTTGACAGCCACTTTGAGTTCGCCCAAACCGGCAATCGCCCCCACCATGGTATCGCCAGCCACGACCGGACCGACCCCTTCCGGAGTACCGGTAAAGATGATATCGCCGGCCTTGAGTTCAAACAAGCCGGACAGATAGGAGAGAGACTCCGCCACATTCCAGATCATGGATGAAAGATCGCTGGATTGCTTGGTGGCGCCATTGACCGAAAGCGAAATAGCGCCTTTATCCAGGGTACCTACCTTGCTGCGAGGATGCAAAGGCCCGACCGGCGCGGATTGGTCGAAAGCTTTGCCCACTTCCCAGGGCCGGCCCTGTTTTTTCGCTTCGCCCTGCAGGTCGCGGCGAGTCATATCGAGGCCAATCGCATAGCCCCAGACACAGTTCGCAGCCTCTTCCAGCGACAAATCGCGGCCGCCCTTGTCAAGCGCCACCACGAGTTCGATCTCGTAATGCAAGTTCGACGTTTTCGACGGATACGGCATGGTGCCTGTCTGGCCGTCGGCCACGCATATCAGAGCATCGGCGGGCTTGCAAAAGAAAAAAGGATCTTCACGCCCGGTGAAGCCCATTTCCTTGGCATGTTCAGCATAGTTGCGGCCTACGCAATACACACGGCGCACGGGAAATTGTGCGGCGGCACCGGCCACAGGAATGGCGGCAATCGGTTGCACTGGAACGATGTAATCCATTTTCATCCTTGAACAATAGGTGGGTCTTGAATAAGAGATAAAGCCTATGGGTACAGCAGGAGCGAAACCTGCGAAGCCATTTATTTATTTGGCAGCCTTGGCATAACGCGCAACGCTGTCCTGGATTTCCTTACGGGCGGCATCGACGCCTTCCCAGCCTTTTACCTTGACCCATTTACCTTTTTCAAGATCTTTATAGTGCTCGAAAAAATGCTGGATACGAGCCAGATCTTCAGTAGGCAGATCGTCGGGTTTTTGAATATGGCGATAAGGCGGATACAGCTTGTCGACGGGCAAAGCCAGCAGCTTGGCGTCGCCGCCGGCTTCGTCATCCATCTGCAGAACGCCGATGGCGCGGCAACGGATCACAGCGCCGATTTGAATGGGAAATGGGGCCATGACCAGAACATCGACGGGATCGCCATCGTCGGAAACAGTTTGAGGTATATAGCCATAATTGCACGGGTAATGCATGGCCGTCAGCATGAAACGATCGACAAACACAGCTCCGGATTCTTTGTCGACTTCATATTTGACTGGATCTGCATTCATGGGAATTTCGACTATCACATTGAACTCATCAGGCAGCTTGTTGCCTGCTGGTACTCGATCTAAACTCATGCTTCAACCTTGAAAGAAAACAAAGAAATTAACGATGGTGCGATCCGCCGGTGGATCGATCCGAGGTCTGCGATAAATCCACGCCCGGAATCGGTGCGCTATCGAAATATTCGTCCAGATAGGGCTCGAGCGGATCGACGGCGGATGTTTCGGCGCTGGGCACATAGGATTGAGATCCTGGCGCATCAGCCTCTTCAGGAACATAGCCTGCCGCACTGGCCGCCAGGGGCGCTTCGTCGGCATCCAGCGGGTCGGTGTCAGGGATATTGGCGAAATCGATCAGCGTCGGATCGCCTCGCGTGTCGGCCGCCGGCAAAGCACGGTTGGCAGCCAACACCGGCAGGACACCCGCCACGCCGGACGCCAGGCGCCAATGTTTCATGGCGTCGGCCCGACGTCCGAGACGATCGTACAAATTGCCCAACAGGGCATGAATGCGTACATCGCTGCGAATCTTCATACTGCGCAACAAATAGCGCTCACCCTGCCCCCACAACTGTCCGATCAGGCACAAATTGCCCAGCATGGCCAGCAATGCGGAATCGTCGGGGTGGCTTTTCAGCCAGACTTCCGCCTTGCTCAGACGATGAGCCACCTGTTCGGGTTGGCATTGGGAATAGGCGCTGAGCAGACGCGGCTCTAGCTTGACGTTGATGGCGGCCTCGAGAATTTTGGAAGCCTCGTCGGCATTGCCCGCCGACTCCTGGATTGAAGCGGCGGCCAGGGCAATTTCAGGCAATACGCGCTCTTCGGGTTTGAGATCGCCCCAAACAGTTTTGTAAGCGGCCATGCCGCCATCGTGAAGCCGCGCCGCGGCGGCGGTTTCGATGTACCCGAGAGCCTGGGCCTTGTCGATGACTCCACGACGCAGCAGCAGGCGCGTGAGTTCGTAGACACGATCGTGATTATGCAACTGCCGGTGAGCGCGCAATAACAGGCGTGTGGCATTGATGTAGCGCGAACTGGCATCCTGCAGCGGTTGCAGCAGCACCAGTGCGTCCTGGGGGCGGTTCTGATCCAGGTACATCTCGGCGGCGACAGTGGCCGCGGCTTCCTTCAGCCTGGGTTCGGACCCGGCGTTGTCGCGCGCCAGCCTGAGGGCATCGTCGCGCCGCGTAAACTCGCCCAGCCTATGCGATGCCCGGGCGGCCGCCAGCGCCGCCAGCACCTTGCGGCTGGATGACCTGGACTGCGCCAGTACTTTGGAAAACTCTTTTTCGGCCTGGATATAACGCCCTTCAAGCAAACTGACCCAACCGGTCTCGAGCATATCGTGATCGCGCTTTTGCGCCCGGGCGCCACGCCACAAGCGAAAGCGTTCGGGGCTGGACGTAAACCAGGCCAGAACCCGAATCAGCACGTACATCAGGAAAAAACTCGCCAAAACCAGCAAAATTGCGAAAGTCAGCGAAAGCTCGATGCGCCACGGCTGCGCAATGATCAGGACATTGCCCCCATGTTCGCGCAGCAGCAAAGCCAGGCCGACCGCCAGGGCCAAAACCAGAAAAGTCCAAAACCATGTCCGCATAACTTATTCCTGAGGCTTGGTGGGCTGCGGATTTGCAGGCGGGGCCGCAGGAACGGGCGCATGGGCCGTGGCCGTCGGGGCTTGGGCAGGGCTGGCGGCGCTTTCGGCCGCCGGCTCAACAGCCTGCTGCTGAGCTGCCTTGGCAGCCGATTCGCGCAGGGTTTCGAGCGCTTGCAGGCTATTGCTGACCGTTGGCAGCTTGACGCCGATGGCTGTGTCGGCCAATTGCAAAGCGATCTTGCGCGCCTGCCTTGTATCGCTTGCCTGCGGATCGTAACGGGTACTGAGCGCCTGCACCAGGGCCTGGGTTTCTGTCTGCCAGATTTCGGGCTGATGCATCAACAGCGCCAGTTGGGCGGTCATGATGTGCAGCCGCAGGTTCTCGCGCAATTGCCCGGCCTGATCGGGCGACATCAGCAGGGCTGCCGGATTTTCGGCCCGACGCACACTGATGAATTTACCAAGATCCTGACGCAGCGCGGACCAGGCTTGGACGGACCAGTCGCCAACAGTGGCAATAGACCGCTGCCACCATGACGCATCGGCATCGGCCGCGTCGTTGTCCTGACTGGCCGCAGCGGCGTCGGCCGGGGCCGCGACGCTGTCGGAAACCTTGGGTGCCGCATCGTCGGGAACCCATAAGGGCGCCCGGCTGACCAGCTTGCTGAGTTCGTTGAGCCGGCCCGACAGCAAGGGAACATCGATCGTCGCAGCCAGCCTCAGGCGGTCGAGATCACCGTTGATTGTTTGCTGCAGCGACGCAAGGTTTGGCCGATTGGCACGAGCCAGCTGGGCCTGCGCGGTTTCGAGCGCAACGATGGCATTGGCTACGTTACCGCCCAGCGACAACTGCTGGTGGGCAATTGTGACCAGATGATCGACATCGTTGACCAGCACCAGATCGGAACCGCTGTCGGTGAGCGTCTGGAAAGCCTGCTCCAGGCTTTGGTAGCGCGCCTGGGACTCATGCAGCGCAGCCTGCAGCGTGCTGAGTTCGCCGGACTGCGACTGAGCCAGGGACAAGGCCTGCTGGGCCTGTTCGCTGGCCTGATTGGCCGCGCTCGTGCTGCTTTCCAGCTGGCTCATTACAGCCGTTCTGGCCTGTCTGAATATTTTTTGCTGATACCACAATGCCGCACCCAGGCCCAGGGCCAGGACAACGACGATAATCAGCGCAATGGCTAACGCCGGACGCCCTTTTTCCTGCCTTTTGGGTCTGGCTGGCGATGTGGCGCTACCGGGAGAAGATTTGCTTTCGTTGGAGGCCGGAGTATTGGCCTGACGGTTCTCGGGGTTTTTATCTGTCATAGCGGGATTGTAGTCCTTAGCGCCTTTTTATAGGGTAGCGGTCGATACAATAGTATGAAAAATTGCATCATCATTCGGTGAGCATATTTTTACCACTGGAACAGATGCCTTGCCAGCCGCCCCTGCGAGCACCGATTGTAATCGGCTCGCCACGCGTTCGTGTATCGCGACAAACCGGGCGCGCTCCCAGAGCTGATACAAGCTGTTGCGCTCGATATTGACGCGCAGCGCCTCGACGCTTTCGCCGCTGGTCAGTACGCAAACCGGTATTTGCCGCGCCTCCAGCCGCGTTCTTAAAAGATCGCATTGCGCCGGCGACCAGTGCACGGTCTCGCGCCGATAAAGCGGATATCGCCGCACATGGGCCCCGGCCAGTTCGAACTGCTGCCCCAGCCACTCCCTGCCTGTTTGGCCACGAACAATCAGCACTCGCTCAAAACGATGCCCCGATTGCCGCAGGAGCGCCCACAAGGCTTCGGAATCCTGCTGCCCCGGCAAACTGGGATGCAGGATATGCGAACGCGGAATGAATCCGGCGTTGTAAAGGGATTGCGCGCTTGCCTCGCCCACCGCGGCAACCCTGCTTGTCTGCGGCCATTGCGGCCTGGGGTCGCGACGGCGCAGCAGATCCAGATAAAGCCGCGCGGCGTTGCCGCTGACAAAAACCAGAAGATCATAGTCGGAAGGCAAAGGCACTACGGCAGGATCGTCGTGCAAAGGCCGTATGGCCAAGCTCGGCAGTATCAGCGCCTCGAGGCCGCAAGCTTTCAGACGATCCGCCAAGCCTTCATTCTGGCCTTCCGGACGCGTCAGAACGGCAAAAGATGCAATGGTCTGCTCAACCATCGGCAATCCGCTTAATTGTCAGCCGTCGAAGCAGACAGCCTGGCCAGTATGGGTCCTGCCCCTTTGTCGAGCAATGCCTGCGCCACGTGCTCACCCAACTGCCGGGCCGATTCGATCGGACCCGACGATTCAGCGCGAATGATGCGCGAGCCGTCGGGCTCGGCCACCAGCGCACGCAGATGCAGACTCGCGCCCGCCACCTGGGCAAATGCCGCAAGAGGCACCTGACACGAGCCTCCCAATACACGTGAAACCGAACGCTCGGCAATAGCGCAAGCGCTGGTGGCCGGGCAAGCCAGGGGCGCCAGCCACGCGCGCACATCGGCCCGCCCCGCCAAAGCCTCCACTCCCAAAGCGCCCTGGCCCGCGGCCGGCAGGCTTTGTTCCGGCGACAGATGGCCGCGTATACGCGATTCCAGGCCCAGGCGCTTCAAGCCGGCCGCAGCAAGAATAATGGCCGCGTAATCGTTTTTATCGAGCTTGCCCAGGCGGGTATCCAGATTGCCACGCAAAGGCCTTACCGTCAGATGCGGGTATTGCGCACGGATCTGCGCCTCGCGACGCAGGCTGGACGTACCGACCACTGCCCCGGCAGGCAATTGATCGAGAGTATCGTACTGGTTGGATACCAGCGCGTCGCGAGGATCATCGCGTTCGAGCACGACCGATAGTTCGAACGGATCGTGCAGATCGACGGGCACATCCTTGAGCGAGTGCACGGCCAGATCGGCGCGACCGTCGAGCAACGCGGTTTCCAGCTCTTTGATAAACAGACCCTTGCCGCCGATTTTGGACAAAGTGCGATCAAGAATCTGGTCGCCCCGTGTAGTCAAGGTAAGCAGGCTGACCTTGCAACCGGGATACAGGCTCGTCAGGCGATCACGCACGTGCTCGGCCTGCCACAAGGCAAGCCGGCTGGCACGCGTAGCAATTACCAGTGAGGCAGGCGTGGATTGCATACCGTTACCCTGCCAGGCTGGTCACGATCACCGTGGCAATCACGCCGAGAATGGCCAGGATGAGCAAGCCTTGCAGCAACGACAGGCCCGATTCGTTTTTTTTGCGATCGGAAGATTTAAACAGACCCATTAGCGGTTTCCTTGACAACAACCTTGCGGCCGGCAAACCATTTGCCCAGGAGGACAACCAGTAGGGCTCCAGCCACTTCAGCCGCAATTTTAACCGCAGTCGAGACTTCGCCGATTTGATCGACAACAAAAACGTCGGTAACCAGCATTCCGCCCGCGATCCAGCCCAGCAAAGCCGCGCCCAAGGTGACCACCAGAGGGAAACGATCAATGAGTTTCAGGACCAGGGTGCTGCCCCAGATAATTATGGGTACGCTTATGACCAGCCCGAACACGACATAAGCCAATTGATGGCTTGGATCGGCATTTTGCGCCGCCCCCGCAATGGCTATGACATTATCGAGGCTCATGACAAAGTCGGCGATCAGTATCGTTTTCACCGCGGTCCAGACAGAACTTCCGCCCTTGATGTTTTCGTGGCTGTCGTTTTCAGGAATCAGCAGCTTGACCCCGATCCATAGCAGCAGCAAAGCCCCTACCACCTTGAGAAACGGAATATTCAGCAAGGTAAGGGCAAAAGCAATCAGGACGACCCTCAAGACGATAGCCCCGACGGTCCCCCACAAGATTCCCTGAATCCGCTGCCGGGACTGCAGATTTCGGCATGCCAGAGCGATGACTACCGCATTATCGCCACCCAGCAAAATATCGATCATGACGATCTGAAAAATCGCCCCCCACTCCAGCATTTGGAAAAACTCTATCATTTCAATTCCTGTATCGCCCCTGACGAACGAAAAAAACCTCGGCGCACACCGTGCGTCGAGGCGTACCAATCGCCGGCTATTGTAATTCAGCTTCTAGTCAGTTTTGGCTTTTTGCAGAAAAAATTTGCCTACCGCCAGGACCAGAATAGCCCCAAACGCCCCTACCGCGAGTTCGAATTGCTGAGAAGACGCATGGATAGAGTCGGAAATTTGATCGATTGAACCGACCAAAGCCGGGTCGCTGACCAGCATTTCTCCTGCGATAAAGCCCAATAAAGCAGCCCCCAGCCAGACAATAATGGGCAAGCGTTCTATTACTTTCAGTAATAAGGTACTGCCAAAAATAACTAAAGGAATACTGATTGCAAGGCCCAGAATCAACAGAAATGTGTCGCCATTAGCCGCCGCCGCCACTGCCACCACATTATCCAGGCTCATGACCAGGTCGGCGATCAGGATGGTGCGTATAGCCGCCCACAAACTGCCATATTGTTTTTCCTTACCCGAGTCGTCCCCTTCCGGCATGAGCAGGCTTACACCAATATATACAAGCAGGACGGCGCCTATGACCTTCAGCCACGGCAGCAACAACAATTGCGCGGCAACCAATGTCAGGACAATACGCAAGACAATGGCACCCGCCGATCCGGCAACAATGGCCGTACGCTGCTGCTCGACAGGCAAGGATCGGGCCGCAAGAGCGATGACAACGGCATTATCGCCCGACAATAAAATATTGACCCAGATTATTTCCAGTAACGCGAACCAAAAAGTTGTAGAACTTAAATCCATTCCCCTTTCCTTTTTATGAAGACCCCCTTCGTTAAACAAATGAGACAGGTGCGCGCCACCCTTTAATATAGGTTGCGAGCCGGCATTGGGTTTGCGGCGCACGGCAAATATTATAGTCAGTTATTCGTAAGCAAGCTTTCAAAGAATGGATTTCATTCGGGCCGATCATGACAAACGCCTGAAACGGCGCCCAAACTTTGATGTTGAGTTGCCCCCATCTGCAGATACCGCCTTGGAAATTAATAGGCGGTTCCCGGGGAGCCTTGCCCCCGTTCAGACCCGCATTCGACATCGGGCGGCCGGCCACGGGGCCGTCACTGGCCCGACCACCGGCCGAGCCCCTTTGCGCGTCAGCCCTGGAAAGTTCTCCGGCCCGCTCGACCGCCTTGAAGGCGGTGCCTGTCATGCAACGGGAGTAGATGGCGGCTGTTCCGCCTCGTGACGATGGGTGGTTCCGATGAACATGTACATGGCGGGAACCATAAAGAGAGTCAGCATGGTTCCGATCGAAAGGCCTGCGAAAATAACCAGGCCCATGTCGTGGCGCCCAGCCGCGCCAGCGCCGGATGCCCAGACGAGCGGCACAACGCCCAGGACCATTGCCGCTGTCGTCATCAGGATTGGCCGCAGTCGTACCGCTGCCGCTTCTTCAATTGCCTCGCGCTTGCTGCGGCCCGAGCGCTGCAGTTCGTTGGCAAACTGGACTATCAGGATCCCGTGTTTCGTGATGAGCCCGAGAAGAGTCACAAGGCCCACCTGAGTGTACACATTGATGGAAGCGAAGCCCATGGTGATGAATGCCAGCGCGCCAAAGAGCGCCGGTGGCACGGAGAACAGGATCACGATGGGGTCTCGGAAGCTCTCGAACTGGAACGCCAGCGCAAGATAGACGATGAGAATCGAGAACAGGAGGAGGCCGACGAATCCGCCAGACTCCTGCATGAACTGGCGCGACTCGCCCGAGTAGTCAGCCGAGTATCCCGATGGAGCCACCTTTTGTAGAATCGTGTTCAATTTCGTCAGCAGTTCGCCTTGGGACAATCCGCTGACCCCTGAAATGGTGGCCGAGTTGAGTTGCTGGAAGTGGTTGATCGACTCCGGCTGCACCGACGTTTCAATATGTGCCACCGTACGAGCGGGAATCATCGATCCCGATGGAGTTCGAATGTAGTAGTTCAGAATCTGGTCGGGGTTGAGGCGGTCGACTTGCAGCACCTGCGGGATCACTTTATATGACCGCCCAGCGGTCGAGAAGTAGTTGACATAGTTGCCGCCTAGCGCGGCCGACAGCGCCGCGCCGACGTCCGCCTCGGTCATCCCCAGGGCGGCGATCTTCTCCCGGTCGACGACCAGCTTGGCTTGCGGCTTGTCGAGCTTCAGGTCCAGATCCGCGAACCAGAACAGTTTTTCCTTTTGCGCTTCGGCCAGGACAGCCTGGGCGACTTCATTCAGATTCTCGATGGGCTCTGTCGTGGTGATGACAAACTGGACAGGCAAACCCTGAGAACCCGGTAACGACGGCAGCGGGAAGGCGGCGATCTTCGCGCCCGCCACTTGGTTCCATTTCTGCTGGAGATCCATGATCAGCTCCGCCTGGGATCGACTGCGCTCTCCCCAGGGCTTCAGCAGAACCCCGCCCAGCCCCTGATTGAGCGATGGCACACCAGTCAACTGGAACATTTGCTCATACTCGGGTTCCTTGTTCGCGATCTTGAATGCCTGGTCGGCAAGCATTTCCATCTGCTGGGGCGAGGCATTGGGCGCCCCCTTGATCTGCATGAACACCAAGCCTTGATCCTCGGTCGGAGAGAGCTCGCTCTTGGCGGTCATGCCGCTGGCTGCCACGAGAATGAACAGGACAAAGCCAAAGATCACAAGCACCGGCCAGACGTTTAACCCACCCGAAAGCACCCGGTGGTACCAGCCGCGCAGTCGGTCGAAGTAGTGATCAAGCAGGCGCGCGAATCGCCCCTCTTCCTTCCCGGGCCTGAATAGCCGCGAGGTCATCATGGGAGAGAGAGTCAACGCCACCACGCCGGACACGGTCACGGCACCAGCCAACGAGAAGCAGAACTCCTTGAAGAGCGCGCCTGTGAGGCCGCTGCGCAATCCGATGGGTACATACGCGGCAATCAACACGGCGGTCATGGCGACAATCGGGCCTCCGAGTTCCCGTGCCGCCATGAGCGCTGCCTCCAACACCCCTTTACCTTCTTCCTTGATATGGCGGTCCACATTTTCGACCACAATAATGGCATCGTCGACAACAAGGCCGATTGCCAGCACAAGGGCGAGAAGCGTCAGAAGGTTGATGGAGTATCCGAGCAGGAACATGATGAAGAATGCCCCGATGAGCGAAAGCGGAATCGCCACCAAGGGGACAATCACGGCTCGAAACGAGCCAAGGAACAGGTAGATGACGATCGTGACAATAAGCATGGCCTCGGCCAGCGTCTTGACGACCTCATCGATCGACGTATTGATGAATTCCGTGGAGTCGTAGACGATATTGCCTCGAACGCCCGCTGGCAATTGAGATTGCAGATCGGGAAACGCCTTGCGTACACTTTCCGCGACGGTCAGGATATTGGCATTTGGCGCCACCTTGATGCCGATGAACACGGAGCGTTTGCCGGAGAATGCGACGCTGGTGTTGTAGTCCTCCGCGCCCAGTGTGACGTTCGCTACATCTTCCAGGTGCACGAGTGCGTCGCCGTTGTGCTTGACGACGAGTCGCTTGAACTCGGCTACGCTGTGCAGATCCGTTCCAGCGGTCAGATCGACCGTCACCATCTGCCCTTTTGTCGAACCGACCGCGGATAAATAATTGTTGTTCGACAAGGCAGTGGAAACGTCCTGTGCCGTAACGTTGTGGGCTGCCAGCTTGTTCGGGTCCAGCCAGGCGCGAAGAGCGAATTGGCGCCCCCCAAGGATCTCCGCGGTCTGCACGCCTTCGATCGAATCGAGTTTGGGCTTGACGACCCGCACAAGATAATCGGTGATGTTGTTCGTGGGTATTACATCGCTGAAGAAGCCCAGGTACATGGCGTCCGTGGTCTGTCCAACCGCCACTGTCAGCACCGGCTGCTGGGCCTGCGCCGGGAGCTGGTTCTTCACCGAGTTGATCTGGGTGTTGATCTCGGTCAGTGCCTTGCTGGAGTCGTAGTTGAGCCGCAGCGTTGCCGTAATTGTCGACACCCCTGTGATGCTCGAGGAGGACAAGTAATCGATGCCTTGCGCCTGTGCGATGGCCGATTCGAGTGGCTGTGTGATAAAGCCGGCTACCGTGGCGGCGTCGGCGCCGTAGTAGCTTGTCATAATGGTGACCACCGTGTTTTCGGTGCGCGGCCACTGATTAATGGGCAGGTCGGAGATCGATCGCAACCCCAGTATCAGGATAAGCAGCGAAATAACGATGGCCCAGACCGGTCGCTTGATGAAGGTATCGGTGAATTTCATGGGAGGCCCTATCGTTCTTGCGGAGTCGGGGATACGGCGTTCAAGGGAGTGCTGCGGTTATCGACCTTCACCGGCGAGCCATTCTTCAGCTTCATCTGGCCACTCGTGATCACTACGTCGCCCTCCTTCACGCCAGACAGGATGGCGACCTGGTCACCACGGGCCGGGCCCGTTTCGATGAACGTCTGCTGGGCCGTGAGAACATCCTTGCCTTGCTCGTCCTTCTTATGTACCGCGATGAAGACTGTCGTCCCATAAGGGTTGTAGGTCACGGCGGTTTGTGGAACGGTGAGGTAGTGCTGCACCGCTCCCGACTCGACGACGGCGCGGGCAAACATTCCCGGCATTAATTTTTGCTTCGGATTCCCAATGGTCGCCTCGACGGCGACGTTCCGCGTGGCCGGATCGAACTTCGCGTCGATTGCACTCACCTTCCCGACGAAGGTTTGCTTGGGCAGACCGGTCGCAGTGACCGAGACGGCTTGGCCGGTGGCAATCGCCTCGAGCTGCGCTTGGGGTATATTGAAGTCGATGTATATGGGATCGAATGTCTGCAGTGTTGCGATCTTGTCGCCGGGGTTGAGATATTGGCCGGGATTGACACTGGTGATGCCAATCCGCCCGGCAAACGGCGCGCGTATCGTTTTCTTCGCGACCAAAGCCCGCTGTTGTTCCGCCGCCGCGCGTTTCGCTTTAAAGTCGGCATCGTCAGAATCGACTTGCGCCTGCGACACCGCGCTCACTTTAAGCTGTGCTTTGTCGCGCTTGAGGACAGTTGCGGCCAAATTGGCGGTCGCCTCGAGCGAATGAAGCTGCGCGACATCGGCATCCGCATTCAGCTGGACGAGAAGATCGCCGGCCGAAACGTCCAGCCCCGGCTTGAACGCAATGGTGCGGACGATGCCGCCAACTTCTGTCGTGACATCGACGCCGCGAACAGCTTTCATCGATCCCACGGCAGAGACGCTCGGTTGCCAATCGGCGAACTGCGCATTGATGGTCGTAACCACGGCGGGCGGTTGAGGGGCTTTTGATTGTGCGATCAGCTTCGATATCTGGATGAACTTCACACCGCCGATGATCAGGACGATGATCAAAACCACCCCAATCATGGCGATCATCGGCCGAAGCAATCGTCGTTTGCGCGCGCCGCCGGGTTCGGTCGACTGGATGGACGGGGACGAGGCGGTCTTAATTTCAGCCATGGGTCTTCTCACTAATTCTATTGTTCAAATCGGTCGAACTGCCCGAGGCGGCGGGATCCACATCCGTGCGGTTCCACCACCCGCCGCCCAGAGCCTGGAACAGCGCAGTCGTATCGCTATAGCGGGCGGCCTGTGCCCGGACCCGCGTAAGGACCGCGTTTTGATAGGTTTGTTGCGCGGTGAGCAGATTCAGATAGCCAACCGCGCCAAGCCGAAACTGAGCCTGCGCAAGAGCCAGGCTTTCCTGGGCGGCACGTTCGGCCGCCACCTGCTGGGCGAGCGCGTCGGCATCGGCTTCCAGGGCCCGCAGCGCGTTGGATACATCCTGGAATGCGGCAACCACCGTGCCGCGGTAACGTGCGGCCGATTCGTCATACGCCGCCACGGCTGCGCGCTTGCGGTGTTTGAGCGCCCCCGCGTCGAAAATCGGCTGGGTGATCGATCCAATGAGGCTCCAAACTCCTGTGCCTGAGGTAAACAATTTGCTGACGCTCGATGCACCGGAGCCAAGCGACCCGGTGAGGTTGAACTGGGGCAGTTGATTGGCCACGGCAACACCGATATTGGCACTGGCTTGATGCAGTTGAGCCTCGGCGGAACGCACATCCGGCCGCTGTTGCACGATGGCCGAGGGCAGGCTGACCGGCAACTCTTCCGGCAGATGGAGGGATGCCAGATCAAAACTCTCGCCGCGATCCTGGTTGGGAAAGCGGCCGAGATAAGCCATCAATTGGTTGCGCGTTTGCGCGAGTTGCTTTTGCAGGGCCGGCAAGGTGGCGCGCGTTTGTGCGAGTGCCGCCTCCTGAGCGAGTACGTTGATACTGGAGATAGCCCCAAGCCACCGCTGAGACTTCAAAAGATTGAGCTGATCGTTTTGAAGCTCGATGATTTTCTCGGTTGCAGCCACCTGATCGCGCACGGATGCCAGGCTTATGGCCGTGTTGACGACATTCGAACTCAATGTCAGATAAGTCGCCTCCAGTTGGTAGCGTTCATACTCGGCCTGCGCAGCGGACGATTCAATCTGGCGGCGGGTACCACCGAAAACATCCGGGGCATAGGAAACGCTCAAGGACGCTGAATGGACGGTCAGGATCTGCGAGAGCGAGCTGCTGGAACTGGCCGCACCGGTCGAGCTTAAACCCGATATCTTCTCCCGGGTACTGGACGCCGTGGCGCTCAGGGATGGAAACAGCGATGCCTGATCGGCATAGACCAGCTCGTTGGCTCGGCGAAGCGCGGCTTGAGCGGCGGCAATATCCGGATTGGCCCGAAGTGCCTCGTCGACCAGCGCGTTCAGCGTCGGCGAGCGGAAAAGCGTCCACCATTGCCCGGGAATATCCATTCCGGCGACAAGCCGCTGCGCGGCGCCGCCTGCCGCCACGTCGGCCGAAGCCGTTGTCGGCCTTAACTTGTCTCGTGAATAGTCGGCGTTTTGAGCGACATTGGGCCGGACGAAGTTTGGCCCCACTGCACAGCCGGCAAGCGCTGTAAGGCAAAGCAAACTCAGAGGAGCGAGAAGCTGCGACAGGCGGGAGGCGGCGCTCATTTCCGCCCCCCATTGTGTTCTTCCGAACGAATCGCAGGCCCCATCAGGCCCCTCATCAAAAGTGCAACGGCGTGGCGCTGAATCTGCTCGCGGCCAAGGCTCATCATGGTGTCGCCCTCGTGCCAGACGCAAGAGCTCGTCGCCTGCGGCAACATCACTTGGGCCAGCATCGAGGTGAACAACAGATCGGGTTCGATCTCTGAATTGACCTCGCCACGGGATTGCGCCTCGACGATTTTCTGGCGGAAGGCAATGCTGCGGTCGCGCGGGATGCGACGAAGCAGGCGTTCGCGCAGCAAACCGCCGACCTGGACGATTTCCCGCAGCCAGAGCGATGGTACCCAAGGTGCGGCATCCGTTACCTCGAACATCCGTGTCAACAGCCCCCGGATCAGTTCTATGGCGCTTTCGTGTTCGATGTCGGCAGGCTCCCAGATCGCCTGTATCAGCGGCCCGAGACGTTCCTCGACCACCGCATCGTAGAGTTTCTCGCGCGTCTCGAACCAGTAATGCACCATCGCCGAGGTCACTTTCCCAGCCTTCGCGATCTGCGCAATGGTCGTGTTGGCAATGCCGCGGTCCGAGAACAACAGGATCGCGGTGTCCAGCAGGCGCTCACGCCCAGACGTGTCGTCTTTACGAGATCGCCGACCACCAGAGGTACGTTGTTCGGGCTTCTGTTCCATGATTGTTCTCTAATTAACTGATTAGTTAAGTTTTTAGTTCCGAGGATTTTGAATATTTCTGGTTTGTCGGCGTATACTAATTGATTGGTTAGTTAATCGCAAGTGCGTTCTGGCCCCTTCAGGATGAAGGGCCGCTGATCGGTCCGAACAAAAAAGCCCGCCTAAGCGGGCTTTTTTATATGGCTTTGTCGACCTACAACATCGACTTCAGCAACTTGCCCATTTCGGACGGGTTGCGCGTGGTGCGAATGCCGCACGCTTCCATGATTTCCAGCTTGGCATCCGCCGTATCGGCGCCACCCGAGATCAGCGCACCGGCGTGGCCCATGCGCTTGCCTGCCGGAGCGGTAACGCCGGCAATAAAGCCGACCACCGGTTTTTTCATATTGTCTTTGGCCCACTGCGCCGCATTGACTTCATCGGGGCCGCCGATTTCGCCGATCATGATGACGGCATCCGTTTCGGGATCGTCGTTGAATCGCTGCAAGATATCGATATGCTTCAGGCCGTTGATGGGGTCTCCGCCGATACCAACGGCGCTCGATTGGCCCAGACCCAGTTCGGTAACCTGGGCGACGGCTTCATAAGTCAGGGTGCCGGAGCGGCTGACGATGCCGATGCGGCCCTTGCGATGGATATGAGCAGGCATGATCCCGATCTTGATTTCATCGGGAGTGATCAGGCCTGGGCAATTGGGTCCCAGCAACAAGGTTTTCTTGTTTTGATCGCGCATGCGGTTACGCACTTCAAGCATGTCGCGAACGGGGATGCCTTCGGTAATGCAGATGACCAGGTCCAGATCGGCTTCGACAGCCTCCCAGATTGCCGCGGCGGCGCCCGCGGGCGGAACGTAGATGACCGAAACGCTTGCTCCGGTTTGTGCCTTGGCATCTTTTACCGAAGCGAAAATAGGAATGCCTTCGAAATCCTCACCCGCTTTCTTGGGATGCACACCGGCCACAAAAGCGGCCTTGCCATTGGCGTATTCACGGCACATGCGCGTGTGGAACTGGCCGGTTTTCCCGGTAATTCCCTGGGTAATAACTTTAGTGTCTTTGTTGATCAAAATCGACATTTACAAATCCTCGGCAATATTCTTATTTCACGGCGGCCACGACGCGGGTCGCGGCATCGGCCATGGTGTCGGCACTGATGATGGGCAAGCCCGACTCGGCCAGCATTTTCTTGCCGAGCTCTTCGTTGGTCCCTTTCATGCGCACAACCAGAGGCACGCTCAGGTTAACGGCCTTGCAGGCGGCAATGACGCCTTCGGCAATGACATCGCAACGCATGATGCCGCCGAAAATATTCACCAGGATCGCCTTTACGCTGTCATTCTTGAGCATGATCTTGAATGCTTCGGTCACTTTCTCGGCGGTCGCGCCGCCACCGACATCCAGGAAATTGGCGGGTTCGGCACCAAACAGCTTGATGGTGTCCATGGTGGCCATGGCCAGGCCCGCGCCGTTGACCAGGCAGCCGATATTGCCGTCGAGCTGGATGTAGGCCAGGTCGAACTTACTGGCTTCGATTTCGGCGGGATCTTCTTCCTCGAGGTCGCGATAGGCAACGATGTCGGGATGACGAAACAAGGCATTCGAATCGAAATTGAACTTGGCGTCCAGGGCAATGATGTCGCCCGAGCCCGTCAGAATCAACGGATTGATCTCGGCCAGCGAAGCGTCGGTTTCCCAGTAAACCTTGTAGAGTTTCTGGAATTCGGCGGCGGCCTTGCCCACTGAGGCCTCGGGTACGCCTATGCCGCGAGCCAGGCCGGCGGCTTCGTCAGTGCTCAGGCCAACCGTGGGATCGGCAAAAACCTTGAGAATCTTTTCGGGCGAGCTTTCAGCGACCTCTTCGATGTCCATCCCGCCTTCGCTGGATGCCATCACGCAGACGCGCTGGGTGGCGCGATCGGTCACGATACCGACGTAATATTCTTTTTTGATGTCGGCGCCTTCTTCGATGAGCAGACGGCGCACCTTCTGGCCCTGGGGACCGGTTTGATGCGTAACCAGCTGCATGCCCAGGATTTCAGAGGACAACTGACGAACCTCATCGATCGAGCGGGCCAGCTTGACGCCGCCGCCCTTGCCCCGGCCACCCGCGTGAATCTGAGCCTTGACAACCCAAACGGGGCCGCCCAGTTTCTCGGCCGCCGCAACGGCTTCATCTACGGAAAAAGCTGGAATTCCGCGCGGCACGGTCACACCAAACTTTCTCAACAGTTCCTTGCCTTGATACTCGTGAATTTTCATTTATTACCTGTCAGAACGGAAAGAATTAGAAAAAATGCTCACGCCAGTGCCTGGCAACACTGTTGCGCGCCACATCGGTAAACGGCCTATTCGCATTTCTCCTCGAATGGAGGAGCGATATACCACTGGGGATAGAACTCTTTCGCCACCGGACCGTCGATGCGCAAGGCATGGCAGCCATCAAGCTGAAAAGGCTTTTGGGCTGATTTGCCTGAAAGCCTTTCCTTGCGACGCTTGTTGGCCATGGACTGCACGGCCACCGTCGGCAGCACGTAAGAGAGCTCGGTCAGGTGCGTACAGCCCGCTGTGCGCGCAAACCGGTCTTTGACCACCTGGCGGAAATTGCGCAGCAGATTCATGCCGACCAGCGCTTCATAATCGGGCGCGATGGCGGTGCAATACGTGTTGTAGGGAGCGGCGTCGTACACGGCAACAGCCGACGTGATCGTGAATTGCTCATCGATCGTGACGCGCAGATGCATATGATGCACAGGGCTGCCCGCCGAACGAACCACGCCGTCGTTTCCGGGAAAATCGTAAGCCTTGACATCGATGAGCTCGGCTTCGAGATCCCATTGGCCGTCTTCCCGAGCAAATGAATTCACGCGTATGGAACGCGTGTGCAATGGCTCGCGGGCGATATCGGATGGCGGCAGGGGCATGTACGGGCGGAAATGCAAATAAGACGATAAACCCGGCAAGTATAACGCAGGCGCCGCCGTCTTACCTGTACGTCCACGGGCCTGAAGGGAACGGGCCGGCAAGCCATGCGCCCCCTCCAGGCATGAAGCCCGAGGTCAGGCTGCCTGGCGCAATATGCGAGCGGCCTCGACCATGGCAAGCAGCGCCGCTTCGGTTTCCGGCCAGGCCCGCGTTTTCAGGCCGCAATCGGGGTTGACCCAAAGACGCTCGCTGGGCAGGCGGCCCGCGGCTTTCTGCATGAGATCGACCATCCAGTCGACTTTGGGCACATTGGGCGAGTGTATGTCGTATACGCCCGGCCCTATGTCATTGGGATAATCGAAGTCTTCAAACGCGCCAAGCAGCTCCATATTGGAACGCGATGTTTCTATCGTGATCACGTCGGCATCCATGGCGGCAATCGAATCAATAATGTCATTGAACTCGGAATAGCACATATGCGTATGGATCTGGGTTTCTTCCCGGACTCCCGCCGTCGACAGCCGGAAGCAGTCAACCGCCCAGTCCAGATACGAAGTCCAATCGGCGCGGCGCAGAGGCAGGCCTTCCCTGAACGCCGGCTCGTCGATCTGGATAACGCCGATACCCGCTTTTTCCAGATCGACCACCTCGTCGCGCAGAGCCAGCGCCAATTGGCGGCAAGTAGTCTGGCGCGGCTGGTCGTCCCGCACAAAGGACCATTGAAGAATAGTGACCGGCCCCGTCAGCATACCTTTGACCGGCTTTTCCGTCAGCGATTGAGCGTATGCCGCCCAGGCCACCGTCATGGGCGCCGGCCGGACCACATCGCCAAAAATGACGGGCGGCTTGACGCAGCGCGAGCCATAACTCTGGACCCAGCCGTTTTGCGTGAAGGCAAAACCGGCCAGCAACTCGCCAAAATACTCCACCATATCGTTGCGTTCGGGTTCGCCATGCACCAGCACATCCAGCCCGATCTTTTCCTGGAAGCGTATGACCTGTTCAATTTCACTGCGTATGGCTTTTTCGTAGCCGGCATCGGACAGGGCTCCAGCCTTCCAGTCGCGGCGCAAGGCCCTGATTTCAGTTGTTTGCGGAAACGAGCCTATCGTCGTGGTCGGATAAGCCGGCAGGCCCAGCTCTTGCTGCTGGCGCTTGATGCGCTGGGCGAAAGGAGCCCGATCGCGGCTTAGCTGTGCCACGGCTTCCAGGCGCCGCTGCACGGCGGCATTATGAATACGCGGGGATTCCCTGCGCGCCTGCAAAGCGGCACGCTGCGCCTGCAGCGCCTCTTGCGTGCCGGCGTCGGCGCCGCCGTCGAGCGACGCAGCCAGCCAGCGCAATTCGTCGAGCTTCTGCGCGGCAAACGACAACCAGCTTTTCAGCTCCGGATCCAGTTCGCGCTCGACATCGAGATCGACGGGTACATGTTGCAGGGAGCACGACGGAGCCAGCCACAGGCGATCGCCCAGTTGCGCCTTGAGCGGAGCAAGCAGATCCCGGGCCCGATCCAGATCGGTGCGCCAAATGTTGCGGCCATTGACGATACCTGCCGATAAAACCTGATCGGGTCGCAATAGCGCGGCAAGTTCGGACAATTGTCCTGGCGCACGCACCAGATCGATATGCAGGCCTTGCACGGGCAAGTCTTGCAATACAGCGGCGTTGTCCTTGATGGCTTCAAAGTAGGTCGTCAGCAACAGATTCAGGCCGGCGCCCGCCAGGCGGGAATAAACCTGCCGGTACGCCTGGCGCCATTCGACGGGCAAATCCAGGGTCAGGATGGGTTCATCGACCTGCACCCACTGTACTCCCAGGGCCTTGAATCGCGCCAACACCTCTACATACACAGGCAGAAGACTCTCAAGCAGGGCCAGTTTGCCCGTGTCGCCCGCCCCGCCGGGAAACGCATCGCCCTTGCCCAGCCATAACCAGGTCAAGGGCCCGGGAATCACCGGCTTGGCCTGATGCCCCAAAGCCTGCGCTTCGCGAATCTGATCAAATAAATCCTCGCGCGCAATACGATAGCTTTGCTGCGGCGCAAGCTCGGGAACGATGTAGTGATAGTTGGTGTCGAACCACTTGGTCATTTCGCAGGCGGCGGCGGAGGCACCCGATGGAGCGCGCCCGCGAGCCATCCTGAACAAGGTATCGAGGCCCACCGACTCATTGGAAGGCTGGGCGAAGCGTGCAGGAACGGCTCCCAGCAAGGTAGACCATTCCAGAATCTGGTCGTACCAGGCGAAATCGCCGACGGGAACAAAAGCCACACCCGCCTTGGCTTGCAGCGCCCAGTGGCGTGCACGCAGCTCACGCCCAATGTCCTGCAAGCCATCGGCAGACTGCTTGCAGGCCCAATACGCTTCCAGGGCGCGTTTAAGTTCGCGCTGCACGCCAATACGGGGAAAGCCAAGATTATGAATAATAGTCATTTTATTTTCAAACTAGTCAAGGAATTATCAAGTATTGATATTGTGCACCGCACACTTGATGATTCAAAATCAAATACAACATCCATAACTTGAATTTTTTTCATATAATAGCGTGTAAGCCACCCCGACTCGGCGCCCACGCTCCGCTATTCCACACCTATTCAATTGTTGCAGCCCAAGCTCACATGCTAGAAATCCGCCACCTGGAAACTCTGACCGCCATACGCGAAGCGGGCAGCCTGCAAGAAGCGGCCGATCGCCTGCACGTCACTCAGTCGGCGCTATCGCACCAACTGCGCGACCTGGAAGTCAGGCTCAAAACCCCGCTCCTGAATCGGCGTACACGCCCTGCGCGCCTGACCACCGCGGCACTGCGCATACTGGCCCTGGCCGACGAAATATTGCCTCGCCTGAAAGCCACGGAGCGCGAGTTGCAGCGCCTGGCGGCCGGGCGCACCGGTCGCCTGCATCTGGCCATCGAGTGCCATTCCTGTTTCCAGTGGCTGATGCCCGCGCTCGATGCGTTCAGGCAGAACTGGCCCGATGTGGCTCTGGATTTATCGGCGGCGTTTTCATTCGCCCCCCTGCCCGCTCTGATACGGGGCGACCTGGATGTGGTGATTACCTCCGACCCGCAAGCGATGGATGTGATTCAGTACTTGCCCCTGTTCAGTTATGAGCTGGTGCTGGCGGTCTCGGCCGCCAACCCTCTGGCCCAGTACAAATACATCGAGCCCGATCAACTGGCCGATCAGGTGCTTATTACCTACCCGGTCGAAAAACAAAGGCTGGACATTTTCACGACCTTCCTGGATCCAGCCGGCGTTGAACCGGCCGCCCTGCGCAAAGCCGAACTGACCCCTATCATTGTGCAACTGGTTGCCAGCCAGCGCGGCGTTGCCGCACTGCCGAACTGGGCGCTCACCGAATACCTGAACCAAGGCTGGCTGCGCATCTGCCACCTGGGCGCTCAGGGAGTCTGGCGCACGCTGTATGCGGCAGTGCGCATTGAAGACGCCGAGGCCAGTTATTTGAGCGCTTTCATGGCTCAAGCGCGCGAAACATGCTTCCGCACCCTGAACGGCATCAAAGCGGTTCATCCGTCAGGCACCAGCGGCGTAACCAGCCGGCACTAAGCCCTCAGCCCCTGCCGGCGCGGGGCAGCGCGGATCGATGCCGGCAACACCCGGAATCCATTCGCAGCAAATGCTCATGGACAACAAATGCGACATCAGCGCCTCCCGCCCCGCATTGTCGCCCGCGCCAAGCAGATGCACGACACGCAAGCCTTCCCGCACCCAGCCTAGAGTTTGAGCACGGAAGCCGTCGCCGCACAAAGAACCTGCATCCACGTTCGATTCGCACATGTCGGCGTCGCGCCTGGCCAAAGCCAGCACGCCGTCGCCGATGTCGCGGCCGTACACCACCACATCCGCTTCATTCAAGGCCCGCAAACCCTTCAAGGTCAATAAGCCCGGGTCGCGAGAGCCCACATTCACAAACGACACAAGCCCGTCTGCAAAAGAACTTCCGGCGGCCAATGCCTGCGCCAGCGTGCTTTCGGCTTCCGCGAAACGCGCCTGCCTGATATGTGCCGCAACAGGCCCATCGAGCATCCAGGCATAAAAACGGCGGCGTTCGGAAACAACGCCGAATCGCTTACGTATTCCCGCCCGATAACGGGCGGCCAATTGCGCCAGAGATCCCCAGTTCCGGTCCAGCAGACTTTCCAGCCTTTCCCGCATGCGCCTGGCGAGCACGGGCGCCATGCCCGATGAAGAGATCGCAATCACCATGGGTGAGCGATCCACAATCGCCGGCACATGAAAGCTGGACAACTCGGGATCGTCGACGACATTCACCCACAAATCAAGTGCCGCGGCGTCCTGCGCAATGCATGCATTCACCCGCCGATCGCTGGTAGCGGCAATAACCAGACACTGCCCTGCCAGCCATCCTCGATGATAGGCGCCCTCTCGGTGCAGCACTCTGCCCCGCTCGACCAGCAGCGCCATATCGCCGCATATGGCCAGCGCACCCACGGAAACCCGGGCGCCGGCATCAAGCAGTAAAAGCACCTTGCGCAAGGCAACGCTGCCGCCGCCCACGACCAGCACATCTTTTCCCCGCACATCGCAGAACATTGGAAATAGCCGCATCCGCACCCTCCCCGCGCTTCGACCCGGCCTGCGCCCAGTGCGCAATCCAGCCAGCGGATTCTTCTACTCAAGCAAATCCCGTGCCCGCCCGGGCAGGCATCTGTGTTATTGCCTGCCTGTGTGTCCGGGCAGGCCACACGCCCGCCACAGCACCCACAAGAGCCGGCACATTAATAGTGCACAAAGCCTGGAATCCCGATCCGGCGCACCGCCCCAGTGCAAGCAGAAGCGTACGCGGCGCCCTATTCCATGAAAAAAAACTGGCACGCTAATTGCTTGATACCTATTGAAGATCAACGGTTCCTCATGGTTTGCCGACTGCCGCATTCAGGCCGACAAAAACCGAAGACCCGTTTTCTCTGTATATCCAATTGACTGAAAAGCAGGCATTTATGAAAAAGCTGAAACTCGTTATGGTCGGCAATGGGATGGCCGGTGTCAGAACCCTGGAAGAGCTTTTGAAGCTGGACCCGACTCTGTACGACATTACTGTATTCGGTTCCGAACCCTATCCCAATTACAACCGGATCCTGCTGTCGCCCGTGCTGACAGGCGAGCAAACCATCAAGGACATTATTCTCAATGACCTGGACTGGTATGCGCAGAACCATATCGAGCTGCTGCTGAACCGTAAAGTCGTCAAGATCAATCGCGCCCGTAAAGAAGTCCATGCCGACGATGGAACAGTAGCCAGGTACGACCGCCTCTTGTTGGCGACTGGCTCGAATCCCGTCATCCTGCCGATTCCGGGCTGCGACTTGAATGGCGTCGTAACTTTCCGCGACATACGCGACGTCAACCTCATGATCGATGCAGCCACCGCCTACAAGCACGCGGTTGTCATCGGCGGCGGGCTTCTGGGGCTGGAGGCGGCCAATGGCCTGGCTGTGCGCGGCATGAAAGTATCGGTCGTGCATCTGGGCTCGAGCCTGCTGGATCGCCAACTCGACAGTGCCGCCGCCGGCCTGCTGCAAACCAGCCTGGAGCAACGCGGTCTGGAGTTTCTGATGGAGCATCAGACCGAATCGATCATGGGCAATGAAGAGGGCAAGGTCAAAGGCATACGCTTCAAGAACGGCAGCGAACTGGCCGCCGACCTGATCGTGATGGCAGTCGGCATTCGGCCCAATACAGAACTGGCGGATCAGGCCGGCATACACACCGATCGCGGCATTATCGTCAATGACACCTTGCAAACCTACGACCCCAGCATTTACGCCGTGGGCGAATGTGTCAGCCATCGCGGCATGGCCTACGGCCTGGTCGCGCCGCTGTTCGAACAGGCCAAAGTCGCCGCCAATCACCTGGCGTTTTTCGGCATTTCGCGCTATCCGGGCAGCGTGACTTCGACCAAGCTCAAAGTCACCGGCATCGATGTGTTTTCGGCGGGCGATTACACGGGCGGCGGCGACACCGAAGCCATCACGCTGTCCGACCCTATAGGCGGCGTATACAAAAAGCTCGTCATCAAGGACGACAGATTGATTGGCGCCTGTCTGTACGGAGATACCGTCGACGGCGCCTGGTATTTCCGCCTGATACGGGAAGCGAAATCGATCAACGATTTGCGCGACCACCTGATGTTCGGCGAAGGTTCGGTGGGCGATACCGGCCACGCCGGACAGAACAGCGTGGTGGGCATGCCCGACGATACCGAGGTCTGCGGCTGCAACGGCGTATGCAAGGGAACCATCGTCAAGGCCATACGCGAACAAGGCCTGTTCACCGTCGATGAAATCAAGAAACATACCAAAGCCGCCAGCTCCTGCGGCTCGTGCGCCGGCTTGGTCGAACAGATCTTGATCAACTGCGTGGGCGGCGCCGCCAACATCAAGCCCAAATCCGAAAAAGCCATATGCGGCTGCTGCGATTTTACCCACGGCGAAGTCCGCAAGGCCATCAGGGACCATCATCTGACATCCATTTCGGACGCCATGAAATTCCTGGAATGGCGCAGTGCGGATGGCTGTGCCACCTGCCGCCCGGCTCTCAACTACTATGTGATGTCGACTTGGCCAGGAGAAGCCAGGGACGATGCGCAATCCCGCCTGGCCAACGAGCGCATGCACGCCAACATCCAGAAGGACGGCACTTATTCCGTTGTACCGCGCATGTGGGGCGGGGTGACTAATCCGGCCGAGTTGCGCCGGATTGCCGATGTGGCGGACAAATACCACGTGCCCATGGTGAAAGTCACCGGCGGCCAGCGCATCGATTTGCTGGGTGTGCAAAAGAAAGACCTGCCCGATGTCTGGAAAGATCTGGACATGCCTTCGGGCCACGCCTACGGCAAAGGCTTGCGTACGGTCAAAACCTGCGTCGGCAGCGAGTTTTGCCGTTTCGGCACACAAGACTCCACCGGCATGGGCATTGCCCTGGAAAAAGACCTGGTGGGAATGAGCAGCCCTCACAAGGTCAAGCTGGCCGTCTCGGGCTGCCCGCGCAATTGCGCAGAGTCCGGCATCAAGGACATAGGCATTATTGCCGTGGACTCCGGCTGGGAGCTCTACGTAGGCGGCAATGGCGGCATCAAGACCGAAGTGGCGCAGTTCTTCGCCAAGGTAAAAACACCGGAAGAGGTGCTGGAATACTCCGGGGCCTTTCTGCAGCTTTACCGCGAAGAAGCGTTCTACCTGGAACGCACCTGCCACTACCTGAGCCGCGTCGGCCTGGAGCATGCCAAAACCAGGGTCATCAACGATGCGGGCAATCGCGCCGAGCTGTACGCACGCCTGAAATTTGCCCTGTCTTTTGAAAAAGATCCCTGGGCGGAACGCATAGAAAGCCCCTCGGCCCGTCGTGAATTCGAAACCCTGACTGCGTGAAACCGATATGAGCACAAGCACTTTGACACACAACTGGACCGCCATCTGCCCTCTCGGCGAAATACCCAGAGCCGGGTCGCGGGTCGTACAGCAGTCCGGAGCGGACAATATCGCGGTATTCAGGGCTTCGGACGACCATGTCTTTGCCGTCCTGGACCGCTGCCCGCACAAGGGAGGGCCCTTGTCGGCCGGCCTGGTTCACGGCCACTTCGTTACCTGCCCCCTGCACAGCTGGACTATAGCGCTCGACAATGGCCAGGCCCTGGCACCCGACAAGGGTTGCGCGCGCACCGTGGCCGCCAAGGTCGAAGCGGGCACGGTCTATCTGAACCTGGCGCGCGAGGCCTAGAACATGAATGATTCGCCCCGCCCGGAACCGGCCGCGCCATTGCGGACCGTATCATCCATATGCTGCTATTGCGGCACTGGTTGCGGCGTACAGATCCGCAGCCAGGGCAACCGCGTCGTGGAAGTGTCCGGCGATATCCATCATCCGTCCAGCCGGGGCAAACTGTGCAGCAAAGGCCTGAACCTGGCGGCCACGGTCAGGCATGATGACAGCCGCATTGTGTCGGCCCAGTTGCGCCGGCATAAAAATGAGCCGCGCCGCAATATCGCATTGATGAGCGCCCTGACGGTTGCCGCCCGCAAACTGGCCGACACCCTCCACAGCCATGGACCGGATGCTATAGGTTTTTATCTCTCGGGACAGCTGCTGACTGAAGATTACGCCGTGTTCAACAAGCTGGCGCGGGCGCTGATAGGCACCAACAACATCGACACCAACTCGCGGCTGTGCATGTCCAGCGCAGTCTCGGGCTATAAGCTCACTCTGGGCGCAGATGCCCCCCCGGCCTGCTACGAAGACCTGGATCATGCCGAAACGGTATTCATAGCCGGATCGAACATGGCCTTTGCGCACCCTGTGCTGTTTCGCCGCCTGGAAGCGGCCAAGGCCCGCAACCCCTCCATGAAAATCATTGTGGTCGATCCACGCCGCACCGACACCTGCGAAATTGCGGACCTGCATTTGCCGATCTCGGCCGGTACCGATGTAGCACTGTTTCACGCCATGCTCAATGTCATGGTGTGGGAAGATTTGATCGACCGCGATTACATTGCGCAGCACACCGAGGGCTTCGAAGCGCTTAAACAACGCATCCACGACTTCACTCCCAAATCGGCCCAGGAATTATGCGGCGTTCCGGCAGCCGATATTATTCAATGCGCCCGCTGGTTTGCCCAGGCAAGATCGACGCTATCGCTCTACACCATGGGTTTGAATCAATCGAGCAGCGGTACCGCTAAAAATGCGGCGCTGATTCATTTGCATCTGGCGACCGGGCAAATCGGCAAGCCGGGAGCCGGCCCTTTTTCGCTGACGGGGCAGCCCAATGCGATGGGTGGCCGCGAGGCCGGTGGCATGGCCACGCTGCTGCCTGGCCATCGCGATCCGGACAATGCCAGCCACAGGGCGGAGGTCGCCGCCTTGTGGGGCGTAGAACGATTGCCTGAAATCCCAGGGCTCACAGCGGTCGATATGTTCGACGCCGTGCTGGCCGGGAAAATCAAGGTGCTCTGGATCGCCGGCACCAACCCGGCCCAGTCCATGCCGGACCAAGCCAAAGTCCGTGCCGCCCTGGAAAAAGCCGAATTCGTGATTGTTCAGGAGGCATTTGCCCACACCGAAACCCTGGCGTATGCCGATCTGATCCTGCCCGCCGCGACATGGCCGGAAAA
Source organism: Paralcaligenes sp. KSB-10 (assembly GCF_021266465.1). Taxonomy (NCBI): domain Bacteria; kingdom Pseudomonadati; phylum Pseudomonadota; class Betaproteobacteria; order Burkholderiales; family Alcaligenaceae; genus Paralcaligenes; species Paralcaligenes sp. KSB-10. The sequence goes on from NZ_CP089848.1 coordinate 834,257, forward strand.
GGAAGGCACCGTCACCAACTCGGAACGCCGGATCAGCCGCGTGCGTGCCGCCATCAAACCTCCGGGCGACGCCAAGCCTGACTGGAAATTGGCGTGCGCAATAGCCAAAAGGCTGGCGGCGAAAATCGCCCCGGCCAAGGTCGCACTGTTCAACTACCGCGACGAGGCCGCCATTTTCGCGGAACATGTACGTTCCACAGCCGGCCGCGACCTGGACTACAGCGCACTGAATTATGCGAGGCTGGAAGCGGAAGGCCCACAGCAATGGCCCTATGCCTCAGCGCGTACCGACTCGGTGCGTCTGTACCAGGAGGGCATTTTCCCCACCGACAGCGGACGCGCCCGATTCATGGACGTGGGCTATACACCGGTCGCGGATCCAGTATCCGCACAGTACCCCTTGCGCCTGACCACAGGACGTCTGCGCGATCAGTGGCACACCATGAATCGTACCGGCCTGGTGCCGGCGCTGACTCGCCACGAGGAAGAGCCGCGCCTGCATTTACATCCAGCCGACATGCAGCGCCTGAAAATCGACAACGACACGCTTGTCAGAATGAAATCCAGGCGCGGAGAGGTCATTGTTCCAGCACTGCGGGATCCAGGCCTGAAACCCGGCCACGCCTTCATGCCCATGCACTGGGGCAGCGCGTTCATGGCCGGCGACGGAGTCAACGCATTGGGCAACAGCATCGGCGATCCGATTTCGCATCAGCCCGAACTGAAGCACAGCGCGATCGGCATAGAACGGCTGAATTACGCGTGGCAGGCCAGCGCCTGGATTCACGGTCCCAGCGCCGCCTTGCGGCAAAGGCTGAGAAAATGGCTGAACGCATTCCCCTATGCCGTAGTTTTGCCGACTGCGATCGGCATGGAGGGGGTGCGCCTGCGCCTTGCAAGCCCGGCCAAGGCAGACGCGAATGTGCTCCAGGCCTTGATCGACGACTTGCATCTGGGTCAGCCCGACCTGGCTTTCGACGATCCCGCCCGCGGTGTGATTCGCCGCATCCGGCGCTCCGGGCCTGGCCTGGGCGCGTTTTTGCTGGCCGGCGATGTACGTGCCGACGCCGCCTTGCTGCAGTGGGCCGACGACGGGAAAGCCCCGGGCAATATAAGCCTGGTGCTGATGGGCCGTACAAAGCCGCCCATACGCACCCATATTGTCTGCGCCTGCGAAAACGTCAGTGAAGACGCCATAAGCCGGGCCATACAAGCAGGCCAGAATCTGGAGGGCATCCAGGCCGCCCTGAAATGCGGAACCGGCTGCGGATCCTGCGTTGCCCAAATCAGGCGAATGATTCAAGACCATGCGACTACGGAGCTGACAGCATGAAAACATCTGCGCACATTGGAAAATTGCCCTCTCCCGGCAAGGTATGGCTGATCGGCGCCGGCCCGGGCGATGCAGAATTGCTGACGCTCAAGGCCGCCCGTGTCCTCAAACAATGCACGGTCTGGCTGGTCGACGACCTGGTGGGACGGGATATTCTGGAACTAGCCGAACCGGAGACCAAGATCATCGAAGTAGGCAAACGCGGCGGCTGCGCCTCGACGCCGCAAGATTTCATTCTTCGCTTGATGGCTCAATACGCCCTGGAAGGCAAGACGGTAGCGCGGCTCAAGGGCGGCGACCCTTTTATTTTCGGGCGTGGCGGCGAAGAAATGGCTTGGCTCACACATCGTGGCATTGAAGTTGAAAGCGTCAGCGGCATTACCGCCGGACTGGCCGTCGCCAGCGCGCTGGGACTGCCATTGACGCATCGCGAAGTATCCCGTGGGGTCATTCTGGTCACGGCGCATACCGCGGATGGTGTTCGCCCCGACTGGCAATCGCTGGCTCGCAGCGGCTTGACCCTCGTGTGCTATATGGGCATGAGCCAGCCGGCCGTCTTATTGGCCGAATTGCTGGAGGGAGGCTTCCCGGCGACGCTTCCGCTCGCTATTGTCCAGCACGTATCGTGCGCTGCGCAACGGTATGTCGTCACGACACTGGAGCATCTGGCAAGTACGGTGGAAACCAGCCGTATTGCCAGCCCCGCCGTTATTGTCCTTGGCGAGGTCGTGCGGCATGCGCAGGCCTTGCCTCGGCAGGATGCCGGCGAAACCGGCCTGCTTGCCAGAGCTGTTTAGGTTTGAGCTATTGGGTTGGGCTGTGTTGTCTGTGTGGGCGGATGTCTGTTGTGTCAGCGCGGTAGTAGTTCTATAAAGACGCCGCAGGGTGGGCGGTGCTGTGTAGTCCGGCACGTCCAGCGGTCGTGGCGCTACGCGCCCCGACTGCCCGGGTCTGCCTCGTCCAGGCGGGCGTCGGGCCAACTCACTGCGCCGCTGGCGCGGCTCCGTTCAAACAGGGCCCGCCGAAAGCCCCCGCCTTCCCTTCGTCAGCACCCGGCGCCGGACTACCGCCGGACTACACAGCACCGCCCACCCTGCGGCTTGCGTTGAGGCAATGCAGCGAGGTATACGTTGGGCCGGCAAGCTCATTCCAGGCATGCCATTACGTGAGCCGTCTATCGGGGCTTGGGGTCAGGACCGGCGTAAGGCGTGCGCCGGATGCTACCGTAGGGAAGGCGGGGGCTTTCGGCGGGCCATGTTTGAGCGTAGCCGCGCCAGCGGCGTAGCGAGTTTGGCCCGACGCCCGCCTGGACGAGGTAGATCCGGATCAAGCACGCCGTGCCGGTCCTGGCCCCAAGCCCCGATAGACGGCGTCTTCAAATACCAAAGCGACCAAAACATCGAATCCCGTAAACCACTCGAACCAAAAATATGCTGGAACGCCTGTTCAAAACAAGGCTTGGAGCAAGAATATCAAACGGAAGAATCGTCATCCTGATCGCCAAGGATCTGGCGCAGGCAATTGGCGGAAAAGCCGCGCGAAGCCAGGAACCGAAACTGCCTGGCATATTCCTTGGCATTTTGAGGAGCTTGCGAAAATTTTTTTGCCCAGACCCCGCGGGCGCGTTCGACTTCGGTGCTTTGCAGGCTGGTGCGCAACGCGGAGACTTGCTCGTCGGCCAGGCCATGCCGCTTTAATTCCTGCATGATGAGCGCGGTGCCCTGGCGGGCCGCCTTGCGATGCATCAGGGCTTGTGCAAAGCGCTCGTTCGACAGCCATTGCTCGCGCTCCAGCTCGTCGAGCACTCGTTGCAACTCGGCGGGATCGTCGGTGTGCGCAGCCAGTTTACGTTCGAGTTCGAGGCGTGAATGCTCGCGCCGCGACAGAAAACCTACGGCACGAGCCTTGAGGCTCAAGCCGGAAGTTTTTTTCTTGCTCCCGGAAGAAGCAAGCTGTTCGAAAGAATCATCGTTATCGAACTTGTCTGGCATGTTAAATGGCAATCAAATACACCAAGAGCAGTGCTGGCAGGCCACGACTGGATCGATTATCGAGCCAGCCGGGACAAGCGCGCCATGCCTTATTCGTCGGCTTCGGCTTCCGCCTCGACAGCGTTGGCGGGCTCCCTTACCACTACGGCAGCCTTGGCTATCACGCCCAGTTGTTCACGTACCCTGTTTTCGATTTCAAGAGCCATGTCGGGATGCTCTTTAAGATATTCGCGCACATTGTCCTTGCCCTGGCCGATGCGCGTGCCACCGTAGCTGAACCAGGCGCCGGCCTTGTCGACGATATCGGCCTGGACACCCAGGTCGACGATTTCGCCTTCGCGTGAAATGCCGCTGCCGTACATGATATCGAACTCGGCCTGCTTGAATGGCGGGGCCACCTTGTTCTTGACCACTTTGACGCGGGTTTCATTACCCACGACTTCGTCGCCCTTCTTAATGGCGCCGATACGGCGGATATCGAGCCGAACCGAAGAATAAAACTTGAGCGCATTGCCGCCTGTGGTGGTTTCGGGATTACCGAACATGACGCCGATTTTCATGCGGATTTGATTGATGAAAATAACCATGCAATTCGTTCGGTTGATACTGGCCGTAAGCTTGCGCAAAGCCTGGCTCATAAGGCGAGCCTGCAGGCCGGGAAGCGAATCGCCCATGTCGCCCTCGATTTCGGCTTTGGGCACAAGCGCCGCCACCGAGTCGATGACGATGAGATCGACCGAACCCGAACGCACGAGCGCATCGGTGATTTCAAGAGCCTGCTCGCCTGTATCGGGTTGTGAAATGAGCAGATCGGCCAGGTTGACACCCAGCTTGGAGGCATACTGAACGTCGAGCGCGTGCTCGGCATCGATAAAAGCGCAGGTACCGCCCACTTTTTGCATCTCGGCAATGACTTGCAGGGTCAGTGTGGTTTTACCGGACGATTCGGGGCCGTAGACCTCGATGACACGACCGCGCGGCAAGCCACCTACGCCCAGGGCGATGTCAAGGCCCAGCGAACCCGTGGAAACCACCTGGATATCGTGTTCGACCTTGTTGTCGCCATAGCGCATGACGGAACCTTTGCCGAACTGCTTGTCGATTTGCGATAAGGCGGCAGCAAGTGCTTTGGCGCGCTCGGCGGTAGCGGCTTTGCTATTTTTGTCGTCCATGTACGATCCTTGGCTAAAAAAATTGAAGTTGGACGCGGTAGCGCCCACTATGATCCGAATGATTATTGCACCAAATTATACTGTATAAACAAACAGTAAATAAAAATATTCGCCGAATTCATCGTTATCCCTTACTGGTCGGCGTTCCGGCCACGTGTCAAAATGAAACATTCCACGGGGGAATCAAAATCAACAGGCCAGGGACATGCATATTTTAATCGCTGAAGACGATAGTATTCTTGCGGATGGACTTTCCCGTTCGCTACGCTACGACGGCTACGCCGTCGATGTCGTCAATGACGGTTCCAGCGCCGATTCCGCCCTGCAGCTCCAGGCTTTCGACCTGCTTATCCTCGACCTGGATCTGCCGCAACTGCACGGCCTCGAAGTTCTGCGCCTGCTGAGGCAACGGCACACCCCCATACCGGTTCTCATACTGACTGCGGCAGATGCCATCGAACAACGCGTCAGGGGGCTCGACCTGGGCGCCGACGACTACATGGCCAAACCTTTCGCCCTGACCGAGCTCGAAGCCCGCGTACGGGCCCTTACCCGCCGCAGCTCCGGCAACAGCACCACCGTGCTCAAGCACAAGAATCTCAGCTTCGACCTGAATGGGCGCATTGCCAGGATACATGACCAGCAAATCGAACTGTCTGCGCGCGAAACCAGCCTGCTCGAAATTTTTCTCTCGCGCTGCGGCCGCATGATCAGCAAAAACCAATTCGTCGACCTGCTGTGCGAATGGGGTGAAGAAGTCACCACCAATGCCATCGAAGTGTATATCCACCGACTGCGCAAAAAGCTTGAACCCAGCGGTGCGCGCATCATTACGGTGCGCGGCCTGGGGTATTGCCTCGAACCCGAATCGCGCAACAATTCGCTCGCCGCCTGAGGCGGCGCGGCACGCGCGCCCGGCGGCTCCGCCACATCAACGATCTCCAGCGCCCAGCGTACAAGCCTTGTTCAAGCCACCTCCACCGCAGAAAAAAAAACCCAACAGAACTCTGCTGAGCAAAATCCTGATATGGATGTTCGGGCCCCTGTTTTTGTTGTGGACAATCGGTATTGTCATTACGTACTTTATTGCCCAGAATATTGCCAACGCCCCCTACGACAAGACACTGACCGGCCACCTGCGCCTGCTCATGCACGAAGTGGAACAACAGCAGCTGGCCAACGGAATACGCCTGTCGCCCTCTGCCCAGACCATCCTGTTCGGCGACAGCTCGCATGCCACTCATTGGCAGGTCCAGGACGCCAACGGCAAATCCCTGGGCGGCAATGCCGACATCCCGCTCCCCCAGAACTGGTCCTACGAAGTCGACAAAATCAAGTTCCGCAACGAAACACTGCTGGGTCAGAGCGTACGTGTGGCATATATATGGGGCGGCAAAGACCAATCCGGACAGCCGTTTTTGACGGTCGTCAGCGAAACCAACGAACCGCGCGCCATCTTGCAGCAGGAAATCCTGACCGGCATGCTTACCCCTCAGTTGATCGTGCTGCCCCTGGCGGCGCTGCTGGCCGGCCTGGGCATGACGCAGGGCCTTGAGCCACTGAGCATTTTGCAGGAGCGCATCCGGGCACGCCCCCCGAACGATTTGTCGCCCATCAGCGAAGACCTGGCGCCGGCGGAAATCACACCGCTCATTGCGGCCATGAATGGCCTGCTCACACAGCTGGCCGCCAGCACTGAAACCCAGCGGCGCTTTGTCGCCAATGCGGCGCATCAGCTTAAAACCCCGCTTGCCGGCATACGGACCCAGGCCGAACTGGCTTTGCGCGAGCAAAGTCCCGAGAAAATGAACGCCAGCCTGGAACAGCTCGTCAAAGGCTCGGAGCGCGCCACACGCCTGGTCAACCAGATGCTCGCGCTGGCTCGCGCCGAAAGATCGCTCGAGCCCCACACCAGCATCGTCGAACTCAATGCCCTGGCCCGGCAGCAAACACTGGAATGGGTTGAAACAGCGATACATAAACACATCGATCTGGGTTTTGAAGCAGCCACGCAAACCGTGTCCGTACGAGGCAATGCGCTGATGCTCGCCGAACTGCTCAATAATCTTGTCGACAATGCCCTCTTATATACCCCGGCGCAAGGGCGCGTCACGGTGCGGGTCGGCAGCGATCCCGACTGGGCCTTTCTTGAGGTCGAGGACTCCGGCCCGGGCATCTCGCTGGAAAACCAGCAGCGCGTATTCGACCGCTTCTTCCGGGTGCTGGGCAGCGAAGTGGACGGCAGCGGCCTGGGCTTGTCGATCGTCAAGGAAATCGCCGAGCATCATCAGGCGCAAATCGAATTCATGAAACCGACGCCACGAGCCGGCAATCTATCCGGAACCCGCCTGCGCATCCGTTTCAGCCACGTGCTTCCCGACGACGAGGCAAACACATGAACCGGACCACGATTGCCATAAAAACCGCCGGCGGCATTATCGGCGCCGCCTCGCCAGCCGCGCGCCGCCCCATGACATCCGAAGAACGGCGTGTCATTTTCGCTTCCTCGCTTGGGACGGTCTTCGAGTGGTACGACTTTTATCTGTACGGCTCGCTCGCCGCGATTATTGCCAGCCACTTTTTTTCGGGCGTCAATCCGACCGCCGGCTTTATTTTCGCGCTGCTGGCCTTTGCGGCAGGCTTTGCCGTACGCCCCTTCGGCGCGCTGGTATTTGGGCGGCTTGGCGATCTGGTGGGCCGCAAATACACATTTCTAATAACCATCCTCATCATGGGACTGTCCACATTCCTGGTCGGAGTGCTCCCATCGTACAGTTCAATCGGCATTGCCGCCCCCATCATGCTGATTTCGCTGCGCATGCTCCAGGGCCTGGCGTTGGGCGGCGAATACGGGGGCGCGGCCATCTATGTCGCGGAGCACGCGCCGCAACATCGCCGCGGCTTCTATACCAGTTGGATTCAAACCACCGCCACCATGGGCCTGTTCCTGTCTTTGCTCATGGTTCTGGGCATACGCAGCGTCCTGGGCGAAGAATCTTTCCTCGACTGGGGCTGGCGCGTCCCCTTCCTGATTTCGTCCGGATTGCTTGGTATCTCGGTCTGGATCCGCATGCGCTTGAACGAGTCGCCCGCCTTCAAAAAAATGCAGGCCGCCGGCGCGGGCTCCAAAGCGCCGATCAAAGAATCGTTCGGCCAATGGAAGAACCTTAAAATCGTATTGCTGGCGCTGTTCGGCCTGGCCACAGGCCAGGCCGTGGTCTGGTACACGGGGCAGTTCTATACCCTGTTCTTCCTGACAAATACTCTGGGCGTGGAAGCCAATACAGCCAACATCATGATCGCCATGGCCCTGCTGCTGGGCACTCCATTTTTTGTGATCTTCGGCGCAATGTCGGACCGCATAGGGCGCAAACCCATCATCATGGCGGGCTGCCTGATTGCGGCACTGGCCTATTTTCCGGTATTCAAAGGCATTACGCATTTCGCCAATCCCGCTCTTGAAAAAGCGCTGACCAGCGCACCGGTCACCATTGTGGCCGATCCAGCCACCTGCTCATTCCAGTTCAATCCGGTCGGCATCGCGTCCTTTACCAGTTCCTGCGATATTCTCAAATCGTTCATGGCGGGCAACTCAGTCAACTACGTCAATGCCGCAGCCCCGGCAGGCTCGGTGGCCAAGGCCCGCATCGGCCAGGACGAATTCGAATCGTTTGAAGGCAAGGGCCTGAGCAAAGCCGACTTTGCCGCGCGAACCGCCGAACTGAAAAAATCGATGACGCAGGCCATACGCAGCCACGGCTACCCCGCCAAGGCCGACCCTTCGCAAATCAACTATGTAATGATTGTCGCGCTGCTGACCATACTGGTCATACTGGTGACCATGGTTTACGGCCCGATTGCCGCCATGCTGGTCGAGATGTTTCCCACCCGCATACGCTACACCTCCATGAGCCTGCCCTACCATATCGGCAACGGATGGTTCGGCGGCTTCCTGCCGCCGGTAGCCTTTGCCATCGTGGCAGCCACGGGCAATATCTACGAAGGCCTGTGGTATCCGATCGCCATTTGCTTTACAACATTGATCATCGGAACGTTCTTCGTTAAAGAGACGCGCGACAACGATATCAATGCCTGAGCCGGACGCATGGCGTACCGGTCATTGCCGAGGCGCGGCTTGTTTCAGGCTAACGTCAGCGTACAGGATTAGAATTCGTTGCATAGAAAGAGTTCACGAATCCGGCTATAAAACTACTGATCCCCCTGTTTCATAGTTGCGCGAGCTTTTTTCTATCACTGATGTTGCGTCCCCCGCGAGCCTTTTTATGGCGCAACATTGTGTGCTCCCGTATCGGCCCGGTGCTTAGGCATTCCGGGCCGTTTTTTTTGCATGGCCAAACCGTGCCCCGGGGCTACAACACTCTGCAACAAGCCGATCATGAAAATGGGCTTACAATCGGCGCTCCCTCTTTTACGACGCAGGTCGACCGCTTGACCGCGCCGCAACAACGCACACACGCTATCCAGATTCAAACTATGTGGTTCAAAAACCTTAAAGTATTCCGCCTCGCCCCCACTTGGTCCTGCACCGCCGACGAACTCGAAACTGCTCTCGAAAAGCAGGCATTTCAACCCAGCAATTCGCAGGAAATGCAAAGCCTGGGCTGGGTGCCGCCGCGTGAAAACGGCGGCTTGGTGTATGCGCTGAACGGGCAGCTCATCGTCAGCCTGCGCGCCGACAAAAAGCTGCTGCCGACAACGGTCATCAATCAGGTCGCCCGCGCCAAGGCCCAGGATATCGAAGAGCAGCAAGGCTACAAGCCGGGCCGCAAGCAAATGAAGGAGATCAAGGAGCAGGTCATCGACGAGCTGACTCCGAAAGCCTTCAGCATCTATCGCGACACCCGCGTCTGGATCGATACCAAGAATCATTGGCTGGTCATAGACGCGGCGGCAGCCGCCAAAAGCGACGAAGTCCTGGGCATGCTGGCCAAGGCCATCGACCCTTTCCCCGTCAATCTATTGCATGTCGAGTTGTCGCCGGCCTCGGCCATGACCGACTGGCTGGTCGGCGATGAAGCTCCCGCCGGATTCAGCATCGATCAGGACACGGAGTTGCGCTCGACCAGCGAAAGCCGGGCCGCGGTCCGCTACGTTCGGCAAAGCATAGATATCGACGATGTGCAGAAGCATGTGCAGGCGGGCAAGCAATGCACACGCTTGGCCCTGACCTGGTCCGACCGGATTTCCTTTGTGCTGACCGAAGGCATGGACATCAAACGCGTAACGCCCCTGGATGTTTTACGCGAAGGCCAGGACAGCGCCTCTCATAATGAAGATGAACAATTCGACTCGGACATGGCCTTGATGACCGGCGAGCTGACGCGGCTCATGAGCGCCCTGGTCGATGCGCTGGGCGGCGAGAAAAAAACATTTTAAGGTCTTGGCGCAAACAAACGAATTTTCTTGCGCGCTGAAACGGCACCCACAAGGGGTGCCGTCACTTGTTCAATCCAACCGTGAATCAATCCATGCCGTGGAATACGCTATCGTCGGGGCCGATATGCGAAGGCGGGTTCCACGTAACGTCGCGCTGAGAATGTTGCACCAGGCCTTCCACTCCCAGCAGCACGGCAAAAATTGCCATGCGCACCGGAATGCCGTTATCGGTCTGCCGGAAAATCGCCAGACGCGAATCGTGATTCAGGTCCACACTTAAATCGTGCGCGCCCTCGCGGCTATCGCGGGGCAAGGGATGCATGACGATGACATCCGGGCCGCAGCATTTATCGACGATCGCCTTGTTGACCTGGAAGTCCGGCGTATAGCCTTCCAGTTCTTCCTTGGCAAAACGCTCTTTTTGAACTCGCGTGGCATAAATCACATCCACGCCGACCAAGCCTTGTTCAAGCGAATGCGTCTGCTCGATGACATGGCCGCGACTGCCGGTCTGCTCGAGAATGTAATCGGGCATCTCCAGCCCGCGCGGCGATATCAGCGTAAATTTCAGGCCGCGGTACAAAGCCAGCAGCTTGATGAGCGAATGGACCGTCCTGCCATATTTAAGATCGCCGACCATGGCTATATGAGCGCCATCCAGCAGTTTTCCCAAACGGGAAAATTCAGTCAGTATGGTGTACAGATCGAGCAAGGCCTGGCTGGGATGCTCGCCCGGGCCATCGCCGCCATTGACCACGGGGATATTGGTGGCCTGGGCAAATTCGGCCACGGAGCCTTTTTCGGGATGGCGAATGACCATGGCATCGACATACCCGCTCATGACGCGGCTGGTATCGTAGATCGATTCGCCCTTGGCCATGGACGAAAAGGTGAAGCCGGTGGTGTCGCAAACCGAACCACCCAAACGGCAAAACGCGGCCCCGAAACTGACGCGGGTCCGCGTGCTGGCTTCGAAAAACAGGTTTCCCAGCACAGCCCCTTCAAGCACGCGCGACACCTTCTGGCGTCGTGCAATCGGCTGCATCAGATCGGCGATGCGAAACAGTTCTTCCACCGATTCACGTGAAAACTGATCGACAGATAAAAGCTGATGCTTCCCCTCGTAAGCGATTCTCTCGCGCAAAGGGCCCGACTGTGCGCTTTGCGCATACTTTTGCAACAAGGTGTCGTTTTCGACTATTTCAGTCACAAAGCGGGTAACCACCTCGGGCATGGCGCGAAACTCTTGGGATCCTTCCGGCAGCAGCCACGTGTCAAGCGCCCGGCGCTTGACTCCAATACGCCCGGCAAAGATGTCGCGGGTGAGATTCAGGCGACGCATGGCATCGCGTAAAAAAACCTGTTGCGAAATGGACATCTGAATCACCCCCTCAATGAATATATACGCAGAGCGTATATTTTATTCCTGGGAAACGAAGTTGACGACCACTATTTATTGAAAATGGTAAAAAAAACACAGATACCATTCAGTTGCAAGCAGGCAGGCTCAGGCTCGCCGATTCAAGAACACCACCTTCCTAGGCCCGGATCCGGACTCGACATCATCGGATGCGCGGCCCGACTGGTCGAGCGGAGCAATGCCCTGCTCTTCAGACTGCTGGGAGTAGTCACCCCCTTGCGACGCCAGGCCGGACAAGCCCAGCGTGAACCAGCAACCGATGACAAATGCAGCCAGGCTCAGGCTATAGGCGACCATGGCACAAAACAGGGGAATCCAATGCGAGCGCCTGGACTGGCCGCTTATCATCTGGCCGAGCAGGCTTGTCTGAACCAGGTAAAACCACAGCAATGCCAGGCCGCAAAACGCCAGACCCGCCGTAAAGGCGGCCAAAGGCAAACGCAGCGTGGAAGATGACACATCGGCTTGAACCAGGCCCAGCGAGCACAAGATAACGACCAGCACGCCCAGGCCGTTAATCCATGCCAGGAACTTGAATCCCAAGGTTAGTACACCGCTCAAAGCCTGATAGGCATAAGCCCGTCCGAGTCGGTTTGAACTCATATTGTCTGTCACAGCAGGCACACCCCCACTTCTGCAATGCCGCCTGGACTCAAGCCGGCCTGTATATCCATGATACGCCTACGATATCCCAGGCAAAAAACGGCACCGATCGCAGTACCGTTTTTTGCCTCCGCGCAGCTATTGCCGCACCCCTTCAGGGTTCGCTGGGCGAGCCGGTACCTATTTAGAAGAAGCTGGCGCCGCAGGAACCGGGTCCGGCGCCACTTGGGACTTTGCACCTGGCCCCGCTATCGCCTGGGCAGCGGCTGTGGCATTTTGCTCGGTACCCACAGCGAATACCAGTTGCGACGCCGTTACCGGCATTGAATACCCAGGCGCCGCCATCATCGTATGGCCCACCACCAGGGCCAGCCGCTTGCGAGGATTCTTCGTTGTAACGTCAGTCACTTTTTGCTGGCCGCCGCTGTTAAGGTCAAGGGCAAGCAGGCCCACGCCTTCTTTATTGGTGCCCGCGCGAACTCCCGTGAGATCGACCCGCGTCAGCACAGGCTGCGGATTCACGTACAAAGTGCCTGCCGAAATTTTCACCGCGGTCCAACCCGGCTGAACAGTGGTGTCGGCCAGAAACACCGCCACCGCCGCTTGCTGGTTGGCACCTTGCGGAGCAGCTTCAGGCGAGGTCGTTGCCGATGGCTGCGTGGCTGCTTGCGGCTGTGTTTCCGTGGCAACCGTATTTTTCTTGCCGGGCATGGTCTGGCACGCGGCCAGCAAAACCAGGCTGGCTGGCACAACGATACGGCCAAGCAGACGAATAATTTTCATGGAATGCCCCTCACAAGTTACACAGTATTTGAAAAGTTTAACAGGACGGCAGACTTACCCCGGGCAATATTTGTCAAAATTTAGGTGTAAATATAAAAAGACGTGACACAATGCCGCCAAAGCGACAGTGCGCCTTCAAAGAACGGGCACAAATCCTGCCTCGGCAAGCATGACCCGATCACGGCAGCGCCCGCATTTCATGAGTACGTAAGCAGAATCCTGCCATAATTAGTTGTTAACCCAATTGTTTTGGAGAGCCTCGTGGCTGACAACAAACCTAAATTTTCCGCCGGATTGGTCGTTGCTGTAATAACTCTGGTATTTGCCGTTGTATTTGGCTCCGTCGTTGTGCACGGCGAACACATGATTACCAAGCAGGAAAGCGGCAGCCGTTCCTGAGTCCTGATCAGCACCGCTCGCGACGTATACGTATGCAAGCAATTAACGTTGGGCAGTCTTTCTGACCGACGCACCGCGCACTTCGATATGGACTGTATCCAGCACATTCCCAAGTGCGTCCAACAAGTCGATCCGATGCTTGCCCGGCCACGGCATCCAGGCCAGTTCGCCTCCGTGCCCTACCACTTCCCGATCAATACGCCACTGCACATTTGTTGCCTCCGATCCTGCCAGATTGGCGGCACTCAACACAGCCCTCTGGTTGGCGGGCGGTATGTCGGGGTCCAGAGCCAGAATCGTGCCGTTCACAGGCCGGATTATCCGCAAGACATCCTGATCGGCATGTACCAGGTCGGCGCTCAAATGCACGCGTCCAACCTCTGTATCGCCTAAAAACACATCCTTGCGCGCAGGCTCGATATTGCCGTCGAACACGACCGATCGCGACACGACACCTACGGGTTTGGGCGGCTGCCTGCTTTCCCGTCCGCGCTGCAAATAGCTGATGACATCGTGCCAGATCGGGCCCGCCCCCGAAACGCCGGACACCTCGCGCATGCTGTCGCCGTGGCTATTGCCCACCCATACGCCCACCGTATAGTGCTGCGACCAGCCCACGGTCCAGTTATCCCGCATGTCTTTGCTGGTACCGGTTTTCACCGCGCTCCAGAACGGCGTCGTCAAGGGGCTGTCCAAGCCGAAAGTACGTGTACGGGCATGGCGATCCGACAAAATATCGCCGACTATCCAGGCCGCCGCGGCGGTAAAAACAGGCTGCTGCGGCGTTGGTTCCGAAGACAATAAGAACCGCGGCGACGAATAGCGCCCCAGATTGGCCAATGCGCGATAAGCGTTGGTCAGGCTCAGCAATGTGACGTCGGCGCTGCCCAGGGCCAGGCTATAACCGTAGAAATCGCCGCTGCGATCCAGCGGCAAGCCAAGCTTTACCAGGCGCTGCTGGAATGCATCGGGCGTGACCATGACCAGTGTCCGCACGGCGGGAATATTCAGGGATGACGCCAAGGCCGTACGCACGCTGACCCAGCCCGAAAAATGTTTGTCGTAATTTTGCGGTATGTACAGGCCATTGCCGGTCGGCAGGCTGAGTGGAGCATCGTTGAGCAAAGACACAGTGGTCAAGCGTTCTTGCTCCAGCGCCTGCGCATACAGGAACGGCTTGAGCGTCGAACCAGCCTGGCGCAAGGCGCGCGCATTGTCCACCTGAGCGGTCAGGGACAAGCCCCCCGACGACCCGACATAGGCCAGCACCTGCCCGCTGGAATTATCCAGCACCACCACCGCCGCATCGCGCACATTGCTGGCCTGCAGGGCGCGCACATGACGGTCCACGCTATCCATCACATAGCGCTGCAAAGCACCGTCGATCGATGTGCGGACGGACTGGCCTGCCGCAAGCGGATGCTGCCCCAGAACCAGGCGCGCATAGTGCGGGGCCAAGCTGTCGGTATCGGCCCTGCGAGCTGACTTGTGCAGCAAGCTGCGATAAATGAAATCGTTCAGCCCGCGACACTCCTGCGGCACATTCAAGTCGGACAGCAAACCGCAAGCGCGCTGCGTCAGCACTGACCTGGATGCATTGGGTCCTCGCAGCAAGGCGGCCGCCACCGCGGCCTCGCGGGCATCGAGTCCACTGGGATGTTTTTGAAACAGCACCCTGGCCAGAGCATCGACTCCCACCAGTTCCCCGCGAAAGGCCACCAGATTCAAGTACGCCTCGAGAATCTGGGGCTTGGTCCAGCCCCGATCGAGCTCGCGCGCCTCTATAGCCTGGTCGATCTTCTGCGTCCAGGTGCGTCCCGACGAGCCGCGGCGATACTCGGCATCGAGCAAAGCCACCAATTGCATGCTGATGGTCGAAGCGCCTCGACGCTGGTCATGCCATAAATTGCCCCAGGCGGCGGCCGCCACGGCCTCCCAGTCAACACCGGAATGAGAATAAAAACGCCGATCTTCGGAAAAAATGACGGCACTTTGCAGGGCGGGCGAAATGTCGCCCAGCGCAATCCAGTCCCCCCGGCGGCCCTCGTAGTCGCGGCGAACACGCTGCAGGAGCCCTCCATCGCGATCGAGCACCCGCACGTCCGAAGCGCGGTATGCGTCCTTGACCTCCTGGTACGAGGGCAAGGCGGCGATGGCGCTGCCGCAAGCCAGCATGAGCAGCACCAGCAACACCAGCCGCGTTACTGCGGAGCGCTCGCGGCCGTAGCCATTCTCGACGGTTATTGCGCCAGACATGGCTACGGCACCTTGACGGCCTGCACCGCCAGGCCCGCGCTATTGGGCACCATGCCGTACACATCGGGCTGGTACATGGCCTCGATGCGGGTTGGCGGCAAGTGAAACTGACCCACGGTATTCAAGCGAACCGTATATTCAACGCTGCTGGCACCTTGCGGCAGGTACTCGTAGTAAGCGCGATAAGAATCAAAGCCGCGTTCGACGAAACTGGGCCATATGTTTTTCTCGCTATCTGCGGTACTGGCGGCTATGGCCGAATCACGGCCCAGGCCGCTGCCCAGGATGGTTGCGCCACCGGGTATCGGATCGGTCAAAACCGCCCAGGTGCTGGGGGTTTTAGACTGGATATCGATCTTGACGCGATACACGTCGCCGCGCGACCATACCCCCGGTACAGCCTGGGAAACCGAGGTCACCGTACGCGAGATCTGATAACCCGCCATTACCGGCTTGACAACAGGCACGGCGGCCATCGATCTCACGGTTGCCCACGCCTGACCCGGGCCCTTCTGCTCGATCAGCAAAGTATCCGACGACGCGGACCAGGGGCGGAACAGGCCTTGCATGCGGACTCCGGCCTTCTCGGGCAGGGAGTCCCAATTGACAGTTCGGCCATTGGGATCCGACTGCAAACGGACCTGGACCTGGCCTGAAATCGGCGTTTTCTCGTAATGCTGCGCAAATTTCTCGAGCGCCAGGCTGCCCAGGAGGTTGGCTGTGGTTGTGCGCCATGCCCCTTTGGTCTGCGCATGCAGCAAGCCTTGCGCCATGCGCGGAATATCGTCTTCCCATCCCGGCTGGCCGATGGTCGTCAACATAAGCTTGGCCATATTCACCTCGGGACTGACCATCAGCCACCACCAGTTGTTCTGGGCATCGTCGGGAAACGCCAGCTCGGTCCCACGGATCAGCAGGCGCGCCATGATGACCTGCCGTGCCTGCTTCATTTGCGCCGCCTGATTGGGTATTGCCGGCACTCGCTGCAACACCGCCAGCCAATCGATCACCGCCGAGGTCGGCCAATGATCGGGAGCAATGGCAATGCTGTCGAGCAGCCGCGCATTGACCAGCCCTTCGCGCGATAGCGCCTCCAGGACCAGCAGCTTGCGCACGTCCAGGTCACGCTGCGGGGCCCAGGAATTGCGCACTATTTTCCCCTGGACAAACGCCAGCAAGCCCCGCTCCACGGATTCCCTGGCCGCATCGGGCAAGGCAAACGGCAGGCCCAGCGCCTGCGCCTCGTTGCTGGCGACCAGCAGATAGGCTGTCAGCACTTCGCTGCCGTGGCGCATGCCTGGAAAATACGTCAGCAAACCATCGCCATCCAGGTAATTGGGCAATTGATGCATGAGCGTCTGCCAGCGCTTGGCGCTGCGCAGGCCCAAAGCCGTGGACCCAAGTTGCTCAAGGCAGGTGTACGGGTAGCGCGCGAACCACTGCTTGACACCCGGCAAACCTCCCGCCAGCGACGATTGAAGAGTCACCTCCAGGCCGCCGCGCGCACGGCCGTCGGGACCGCTCAGCGCTCCTTGCGGCACGGCAACACGCAAATCGATGGGTTGTCGCGCATCAATAGGCAGCAAAGTCGCTTGCATGGCGGTCACCGGCACGCTGGGTATCAAGGCTTGCGTCACGGCCAGGCGATCCGAAGCCGGGGATGCGACGTTCTGTTCACTGGCCTGCATCTGCCATTTCAGCGTGCCTGAGCCATCGAGCTGTTTGCTGTCGGGCGCCAGCAAAGTCCAGCTGACAAGCTGTGCGGCACCGGCGGGAATCTGCACTTTTTGCGCGGCAAGCGATTGCCCCGTCACCTCCGCACCGCCGTAGCTGGCGCTCACATCGACAGTCATCGCTCGCGAAGTGGTATTGCGCACGGTCACCGTGGCCTGATAACGGTCGCCGCTTCGGACCAAAGCCGGCAAGCCGGAAATCAATTGCAGATCCTGGGTCGTGGCGACACTGGTGCTGCCTGTGCCGAAACGCCCGGCGCCGTAATCGGCGATGGCCACCAGCTTGAAGCGGCTGATGGAGTCGTTCAGGGGCACGGTCAGTTGGGCCTTGCCATCCTGATCGAGTTGCACAAGGGGCTGCCAGAGCAACAGCGTATCCAGCAATTCGCGGGTCGGGCTTTTGCCCCCGCCGCCGCCCGCGGGCAAGGCCTTGCGGCCATAATGACGTCGCCCGACGATCTGCATCTGGGCTGTCGATGTTTCCACACCGTAGCTGCGACGCTGACGCATGGCCCCCAACAGATCCCAGCTGCTATTGGGCAAAAGCTCCAGCAAAGCCTGGTCTACCGCCGCAAACGCCACCTGGCCATTGGCCGCGGGCTTGCCATCGGGCAGGCTGACCTGCACCGTTACCTTTGCCTTGCCCCGGACCTGGTAAGTGCTTTTGTCGGCACTCACCTTGACGATCAATTGATCCTGGGTATCGGACACCTGGATTTCAGCCAGGCCATAACGGAAGGCCGGTTTGGACAAATCGACCAACGCGGTCGGGGCGGCATAAGATTCCCGGCCCTTGCCTGTATATGCGCTGTACCAGACGCGGGGCTGCTGCCAGCCCCAGGTAAAGAACGAATACCAGGGCACTTCGCGCAAACGCCCGCGCAACACCAGCACCGAGACATAGACATTAGGCCCCCACTCAGGTTTGATGGGCACGCTGACGCTGGGATCGACTCCGGATAGCGTCACTACCTGCGTGGCCAATACACCCTCGCGTTCAACCGCGACCAGTGCCGTCGCTTCGCGAAAAGGCATGCGCACCTGAAAACGGGCTGTTTCCCCCGGCTTGTAGGCCTTCTTTTCGGGGATGACATCAATGCGATCGTCGTTCTGCCCTCCAAACCACAAATCGGCAGACCCTACCACCCAGATTGTCGAAGCCGCACGCGATACATGGCCTTGCGCATCCGCGACACTGGCCACCAGTTGGATCGAGCCGGCCTCTTTCAGGTCGACCGAACACTCCAGCAAACCCTTATCGTCGGTTTTACCCTGGCACACCGTACCCAGATCCCGGGTCTCGACATGACTGTCGTAGCTGTAGAAACCGCCCACCATGCGCTTGCGAATCGAATACGTAGTGGAACGCACCGCACTGACGGTCATGGCGACATTGGCCTGAGGCTGGCCGGCGGGCGAAAGCGCCACGCCACGTACCGCCGTGGGCTGCCCCATCTGCACCCAGCTTTCCGAATGTATGCCCGCCAGCACACTGGCCGGCCATACCGGCACGGTTTGGCTCAGGGTCTGGATCTCGCCATTCGGATCGGCAAAACTGGCTTCAAACAGCAGGTCTTGCGCTCGCTTGAATTCGGGCAGGGAATCGATCGCCAGACGCCCGCCGCCCTGGGCATCCAGCACTATCGATTTTTTATTCATAAACAGCGACTGGGCGTCGTCGGAAGCGGACGGCGATTCGGCTTCCATCTCGTCGGTGCCTTCATCCCGATTCGCATCCCCCGCCTTGGGCTCTTCGAACGAATAGTCTTCATACCCATCGAAGCGCACAGACTTGTCGCGCGCCACACCAGACAGGCTTACAGGCAGTTGCCCCGCGGCACCGCCCGAGACGTAGGCAATCTGTACATCGGCATTCAGTGCCTTGGGGGCCACAAGCGCCCCGCTCCCCGCCTGGCTGCTGATCTTCAAACTGCCTGTGAGCACCGGCAACTTGAAAGCCTCTACCCGAAAATCGCCGCCATACAGACTGCTATCCTGCCCGCTGCTCGGCATATCGTCCGGCCTGTCGTCGCCCGCTTCGGCAGCATGGGCATGCCGGCGCACCAGCGTCACGCTATAGTTGCCCAGCTTGGCCGTTGCCGGAATCGCGAACTGGCTTGCGGCGCTCAGTCCCCCTGACGATGTACTCGACCAGACCAGCGACTGCTCATAGCGTTGATCGGAGCCCTGGTGTTCGATCACCAGGGTGTTTGGCAATTTATCGGGATTAGGCACGGCCAGGCCATGGCGGGTTTGATTGCGTATGAAATGCTTCATCGACACTGTTTCGCCGGCACGCAGCAAGGTACGGTCAAACACCGTATGCGCCACCACCGACAGCCAGGGGCTGGTGTCGGTGGGCACATTGAAACGCCACGACTCGATGCCTTGGTCCCAGCCCGAAAACACAAAGGCAAAATCGGCCTTGTGGCGGGCCAGCGGATGGCTGGCGGGAATCCGGGCCGATACAAAGATTCCGCTCAAACCCGTGTCTGCGCAGGATTCGGGGCTTGCAAGCGCCTTGGGATAATGCCATATGCCCTGGGCATTGGTCTTGCCCGTGGCCAGCAATTGGCCGGAACAACTAAGTACCGCGATTGCCGCATCCGGCACCACCTTGCCTTCGTCGAGCGTAGTGACCCAGGCCAGCACGTCGTCGCGGCCGCGCTTGAGATGCACCCCGAGATTGGTAACCAGCACCGAAGTGCGTACGAACATCGGCTTTTTCGGTTCGATCAAGGCATTGCCCAAGCGCGCCGATTCAATCTCGATGACATGAAAACCCGGCTCGACCGGAATGCCAATAACCTCGAACGGCCTGGGGTCGTCCTTGGTCGCCCCGGGCAACTTCAATTGTCGAGCCGCCGCTTGCGTATCGAGCACCGAAATTTCGCGGGTATTGATGCTTTGGCCTTTGTCGGACCCGGGTTTCTTGTCCGCCATGATCGCTTTGATCTGCCTGGGCGTCCAAGTGTTTTCATGAAACCGCCGGATCCGTGCAAACCAGTGCAGCACATCGACGTCATCCTGCGGCGTGTAGTCGCGCACCTTGCCCGTAGAAACGCTGAGTTCCTTGCCAGGCAAAGCCGCTTCGACATTGCGCACGGTCAGAGGAACGCTGGCTGGGTAGTCGGCCTCCGAACCTCCGTCCGGCTGATTGGCGAAACGCTCGATCACGCCGAACGGCGCCGCCGCGAATTTCACCAAAGGCGGAAACGCCGCGGTCCGGGTAGAAAGCGGAAACTGATCGGCATTGGCCAGCGCACGTCCGGCGTCGTCTTTCAGACCCACGGGCACTATGATGCTAAGGTCGGCCAGTTCGGGAAGCGGCCCATCGAACTGAACCTGGTTGACGAGTGCCGTTCGCTCCGCCCCTTTCTCCATGGACGGCGCCCGTTCGCCCGATGGCGTCTTCAGGCGGATTTTCTGCGCATCGTCGTAAGATATGGGGGCATTGAAGTCGAGTCTGATAGGCAGTACAGGCGTACACGCCGCCTTGGCATTTTCCCGCTGGCAACTGAAGGTGGCCTTGAATGGCTCACGCACCGTATAGTCCAGTGTTTCGGCTTTTAACGAAGCAACCCCCGACAGTGTCTTGACGCCGGGGCCGACCTTCAATTGCATTTTGGCATTGGCGGGCAGGCGGCGCTTGCACTGCAGCACCTGAATGGCCGCATCGCCCGCCGCTTTCTCGGGAAAATAGCTGGCTTTCAAAATAGCCTTGCGTGCATCGCCGGTAATCAGGCGCACCGGCACGGCTTCGCCCAAGCCTTCAACCAGGCACGAAGTACTGGCCAGCAACGACTCAGGCGCCACAGCCCCATTGAAATGCAGCACAAAAGCCTGGTCTTCATCGATGGTGGAATCGTAAGGCCGCGAATCGGCGACGATCGGGCCACCGGTCTGAAAGGCAAACAGAGTCTTGCCCGACAGGGCCTGGCCGGCAAGCGTACGGAAGGCCGGCCGAACCTGTGCCGAGCAATGCACCCCAGGCCCCGGAGCGGTCGTGAAAACGTAAGTCCAGTGCCTGCCATCAACCCAGCGCCCGCTACCCTTGACCGCCACGTCGTCGCACACGACATCCAGCGGCGGCGCCGCCTGCGCGTTGCCGAATTCAATGACGGGAACATCGAATGTGGCCTTGACGCTTTCAATCCGGGCCACCTGCCCCTGCGGCGAAAGCTGTGCTATCTGCGCGCCCCACGCACCCGACGCAAGCAAAAACAATCCCAGAGCAAGTGTTCTGATGCCTATCATTGAATCCTCTTTCCTTTTTTGCTTGTGCCCAACATCAACCGCACACCGCAGGCATTTTATGTGCCCCAAACCCGACTGACAAAGTAGCCTGCTTTGCAAGATCCCGCAAGGCTGCGCGGGCGATGGCACACAGCTCGGACACAACGCGGAGCGACCCTCTAAAACAGGGTATGAGTCAGGCACAGGCGGGCACGCTCCCCGCGCGCCGTACCGCGGGCGGGAAATATTTGAGACTTTATGCCATAATTGCGGGCTTAACGGTGGGTTTTCGCCCTAGGCGCGAGGCTTGCCGTTTGCCCCTCTAGCTCATGCTTGGTTAGAGCAGCGGACTCATAATCCGTTGGTGCCGTGTTCGACTCACGGGGGGGGCACCAAAATTCATGCGGGTTACGGCCGATCTTTGCGGATTGGCCGTTTCGCTTTCTGGCTCATGCAGATGCTGTGTAGACTCGGATGATCAACGCCTCCCTGTCGCAGAGGGCCTTGGTACTGCGATGCCCGATACGATCAGACAACAGTTTTCTCAAGTTTGATAACGGCACGGCTGCCTGTAGCCTCGGCATAGCGTGAAAGCGTGCGTAAAGACGGCATTGTTCGGCCACTTTCCAGCCGGGCAACCGTCGATTGCGTTGTGTGCATCCTTTCGGCAATCTCGCCTTGCGTCAGTCCAGCGCGTGTACGCGCTGCTATCAATTCGCGGGCAATGGCAAACTCGGGCGCTTGTTTATCGTATTCAGCGCGGGCTTCCGGGTTAGCCAGCAAGCGGCTTTTCAATTTAGATAAATCATTCATCGTTAAGCCTCCGTAGGCGTTCATGGGCTATATCCATAGCCTTGCGTGGGGTTTTCTGTGTTTTCTTGCTAAACACATGAAGCACCGTTAGCATCCGACCGGCTCGGGCTACATAGATTGCACGGGCTATACCGTCACGGCCTGTCATGCGTATTTCCCATAACTTGCCCTCCAGCGGGCGAACATGTGGCATACCCACTTGCTGCGGGCCGAACTCAGTCAGCAGCTCGGCAATATGCAGAAATCGGGCACGTATATCGGCCGGCAATGCCAGTAGTTCGTTTTCTGCGGCCTGCAATAGCTTTACCTGCCATATCATGAGTTTATCTCTTTTTTGCTATATTAGATAGTTATCAGGCTGCGGTCTTATGAATCGGAATGACTTTGGCCTTCACAAACCTGTGATGCCATTATTTCGGTCGGCTACCGCGTTGACGACGATTGAGCACGAGTTTGACTAAGAGTTGTTCTACCTTAACGTGCCAGCCGCGCGTCGTAACCGCCATTTGCTTGCCCGGCCTGTGGAGCAGTTAATCAATGACAACATTCTTGTTCTCGTACAGGCGTTCTCGTACATTTGCGGCAACCCCACGCCAGTGCCATAATTGAGACCCTTCAAACAGCCTCTGCATTCAAAGCCAATGCGGTCACTACGCCGAGAGGATATTTCGTGCGTCCAATCCATCTATGAGCGACGCCCCTTTCAGTTTCAGAAAAATTGCTGTCTCGGCATTTGGCCCGTCCTTGCTTTTCAGCATAGGCGAAGGTTCGATATTACCCATCATCGCGCTCAGCGCCAGAGATCTTGGCGCGTCGGTGGCGCTCGCGGGCCTTATCGTAGGCCTGATCGGCATTGGATCGCTCTTTAGCAATATCCCTGCCGCGCTGATCATTGCCCGATACGGCGAAAGGCGTTCCATGGTCGCCGCGGCGGCATTCAGCGTGCTGGCGATGATCTTTTGCCTTATCCCGAACCAGATATGGCTGCTGGCACTGGGCGTGCTGATGATAGGCATGGCTTCATCGGTACTCATGCTGGCCAGGCAGACATATCTTATTGAAGCCGTGCCTATCCACATGCGCGCGCGAGCCATGTCGACACTGGGCGGCACACGGCGTATCGGCATATTCATCGGGCCGTTCCTGGGCGCGGCGCTGATGCATTACATGGGCTTGCCGGGCGCGTACTGGATCGCGATAGTGGCGATGCTCAGTTCGGGATTGCTCGCCTTTACTGTACCCGATCTTGAAGATCATCTGGCATCGAAAAATGCCGGCGCCAACACGGCGCCGACACTGACGAATATTGCGCGGCATCATTGGCAAATATTCCTGACACTGGGCTTCGGCATCTTGCTGGTCAGCGGGCTGCGGTCCGCCCGCCAGATCGTCATACCATTGTGGGCGGATCACCTGGGCTTGAGCCCCACGGCCACCGCAATCATTTACGGTACGGTGTCCGCGATTGATATGCTGGCTTTCTATCCTGCGGGCAAGGCCATGGATCAACACGGTCGGCTTTCAGTCGCGATGCCATCCGTCATCATCATGGGAATCTCGCTGATTCTGATACCAATAACAGACGGCCTGGTCAGTTTTGTGGCCGTATCCATGATGATAGGCCTTGGCAACGGCATCGGATCGGGAATTATCATGACACTGGGCGCCGATGCCTCTCCCCGCATCGGACGCACCCAGTTTCTGGGCATTTGGCGGCTGATCGCCGATGTCGGCGCCAGCGGCGCACCCGCCCTGCTCTCCGCCGTCACCGCACTGGCCTCACTGGCCAGCGCCGTGGTCGCAACCGGATTGCTCGGCTTTATCGCCGCCGGTGTTTTCTGGCGATGGCTGCCTCGCACGAAGCCAGACCGGCCGCGCTGACATCAACGCCCTCCAGACACATCGACGACGGCGCCATGCACATACGACGCGGCATCGCTTGCCAGCCACAACGCCACCGCCGCCACCTCGGCGGCCGTCCCGGAGCGCCCAAGCGGGACCAGCGACTTTGCCAGTTCCCTTACATGCGCAAGGCCGCCGTGCATCTCATGGATCTCCGTTTCGATAAGCCCGGGCCGCAGGCCATTCACGCGAACCCCCTCCAGGCCGACCTCTTTAGCCAGGGATAGGGTGAAAGCATCCATTGCGCCTTTGGACGCGGCATACGCCGCGCCGCCGCTCAGCCCGCCAAGCCGGGAGGCAACCGACGACATATTGATGATGCAACCGCCCTTGCCGCCGTGTGCATGCGACATGCGCCGGATCGCCTCGCGCGAGCAATAGAAAGCGCCAAACATATTGACACCGAAAAGCCCTGAAAGATTAGACTCATCGGTCGTGTCGACGCGAAAGTTCGCAAGCTTCCCGGCATTGTTGACCAGCACATCAAGAGGACCATACGCTGCGTCAAGCTCGCAGAAAAGACGTTCGACGTCGTCAAGACGGCTGACGTCGGCCTGCAAGGCAAGAGCTTCGCCGCCGCTATCGCAAATTTCGCGAACCAGTGCCTGGGCGGCGGCCTTGCTGCCAAGATAATTGACCCCGACTTTGTAATCGGCCTTGCCGGCGGCCCTGGCAATTTCAGCCCCAATGCCGCGGCTTGCGCCGGTAATCAGAATGGTTTTTTTCATTCGCTTATTTCAAGAGCTGTCTTGTCTGCAGTCATTTGGGTTCGATATTGGCGTCTTTAGCCAACTTTTTCCATTTATCAATCTCGGAAGCGATGAAGCCCTTCAATTGTTCGGGAGCCATGGCCATGGGCGTAACGCCGACGTTGCCGAACCGTTCTTTCAATTCCGGATTCTGCAAGGCCCCCGTCATTGCCGTATGCAGTTTGGCGACGACCTCCGAAGGAATTCCTGCCGGCCCGACCATGGCAAACCAGGCCGTAATGTTATACCCCGGCAACTCTTCCGACAGCGTCGGCCAGTCGGGTGCCAGTGTGCTGCGCTTCTCCGATGTAATGGCGATAGGGCGCAATTTGCCGCCTTTGGCCTGCGCCATGGCGTTGCCCAGATCCACGAATGTAAAGTCCAGCGTTCCGCCCAGCACATCGTTCACCGCCAGGGGAATTCCCTTGTAAGGTACCGAAAGCACGTCCAGTCCAGCCATTTTGTCCAGCAAAGAGATGCATATCTGTGAACTGGAAGAGCCATAACCCGCACTGAGCTTGCCAGGACGCTGCTTCACATAAGCAATGAATTCACGCAGATTCTTGGCGGGGAAATCGGGCTTTACCATCAGCACCAAGGAAGTCTCGCCTGCCCCCGAAAGTGGCGTGAAATCTTTGTTCGGATTGTAGGGAATGTTTTTCAACAGCGCGACATTGGAGGCTATGGCCGAATTGGATGCGAACATCATCGTGTAGCCATCGGGCGCGGCCCGAACAACCTCCATGGCCCCGATGGACCCTCCGGCGCCAGGCTTGTTCTCTATGACAAAAGATTGGCCCAGGGCCGACTGCAACTGCTTGCCAACCAGCCGAGCTGCCATATCGGTGGCGCTGCCGGGCGGAAATGGCACAATCATATGTACAGGCCGGGCGGGATATCCTTGAGCGAACGACGCATGTACGGCAACGCTGGCCCCCAGGGCCAGGCCCGCCATCCTGAGCAGGTTCAATAATTTCATGATGTCTCCTTTTATGTGTTATTGATATATGTACTTATGTCCGTTGGCAAGCGACCAGAATTGGCAATGCAAGCAGGTGAAACGACAATGTCTTGCCATGCATGTCCAGATTGAGTGAATCATTCACTCCACCGTCCAGGACATCGTCCAGAACAAAGTTCATGGCCCCGATTTTTGGCAGCAGATACCTCACGACTCTGGCGGGTCGGCGATACGCAAAATGTTCCGCTACCCGCGATTCGGTCACCTGCGCCACCAGCAAATCGAAATCTTCCGGCCGATAGGCGATCAGGCTGATATTGATGCGATTGCCTTTATCGCCCGTGCGTGCATGTGCGAGTTCGTATAACTGAATTTCATTCATGGCGACGAGACTCTCAAGTTATAAATTTCAGGCTAAGAATTCAAAAGTGGCTGGGGCCTGATCCCTGGGCACCAGACAGGACTGGGTCAATAATCGCTGGCGCTTGGCTACGCGCACTCCTCCTCCCCCCGCCGGCCCGCCCGTCCATAACGCGGTCACATCGCGCAACAAGCGATCGATGACCCGCACGTCTTCATGCTTGCCTGCAACACGCAGGCGTATATCCGTAGATTGCCCATCTGGAATGCTTTCCAGCAGGCGACCGGCATCGTCTCCGATTATGCTCAGCACGCCAATCAGATCGAAGCGCAGGTCCAGAACCTTGCCCATCCGCTTTTGCATCATATCCATTGCCAGGCGCGCACGCGCCTGGGCATTCGGACCCGCGTATGAGATCTCGCCTTCGCCGAACCACCCTCCATCGAAGAACACATTGGCCTTGAGCGTGGCTGTTCGGGCATGGCCGCGCACACCACTCAGCCTTACGCAATCCGGGCCCAGTTCGGTGACTTCAGCCTCGCTGATATCTGCCACGACATCGGGAGTAATGTAAGCCGCCGGATCATGCAACTCGTACAGCAGCTGCTCCTTGACCGTGCGCGCGTCGACCAGTCCGCCGGTGCCAGACGCCTTGGTGATGACGCAAGCGCCGTCCGGGGAGATCTCCGCAATGGGAAAGCCCACATCATGCATGCCGGGCACATCTTTCTTTCCCGGATCGGCAAAGTACCCGCCTGTAACTTGAGTGCCGCATTCCAGCAAATGGCCGGCCATGGTTGCCGCGGCAAGCAGATCCCAATCAGTCCGGCCCCAGCCGAAATGCGCAATGGCCGGCCCCAGGGCAAGCGATGGATCGGCAACCCGGCCCGTAACGACGATTTGCGCTCCGGCCTTGATGGCCCCGGCAATCTCGAACGCCCCCTGATACACGTTGGCGCATACAAAGCGATCGTCGTCAAAACCGCCGGGCAGACAGTCTCTTATAACTTGCCTTCCTGCCTTGCTGGATAAATCGTCGCCCGATACTACGGCGATTCGTGGCGGCACAAGGCCCAATTCGCGAGCCAATCGCCGGATCATCTGCGCCGCTCCCCGAGGATTGGCTGCACCAAAATTTCCAACAATGGTTATCCCATGATTCAGACAATCGGCAAGAACGGGCCGCAACTCCAATTCCAGCAATGGCTCGTAGCCCAACTCGGGATCAAGGCGCCGGGCCAGCTGTGCCGTGGCGAGAGTCCGTTCCGCAAGCATTTCGAACATAAGAGCGGCGGGGCCTCCCCGCTCTATCAGCGTGCGCACCACCGGGCCGGCGGCGTCGACACGGTCGCCTGAAAAGCCGGCGCCGCACCCTATCAGCAAACGATCCATATCCCTGCTCCTTTTCCACGGCAAGCTTGAACCATTTGTTTTTGTATGTAAACTTAATATATCTTAATGTTTATACTGTTTTTTTAATGAATCTTTCCGGTCGTTTGATCGACGCTTTCCTGGCTCTGGAAGAAACCCGGCGCTTCTCGATTGCGGCGCGGCGTTGTCATGTGTCGCCCTCCGCCTTCAGCCAGATGATCGGCCGCCTGGAAGAAAAGGTCGGCACCCGCCTTTTTGATCGAGATACCCGCAATGTGGCTCTTACTCCCGAAGGAGAAGTGTTTTCCTCCGGCGCCCATCGCATAGCCGCCGAAATCCACGCTTCCATGGCGGAACTCAATGAGAGATCCCTGCTGCGCAAAGGCCGGGTTTCCATAGCGGCCCCGCCCTCTCTGGCTGCCGCCTGGCTGCCGCAACTGATGGCCAACTTCAAAGTGGATCATCCGGGAATCGATATACGCCTGCACGATGTCGTTTCGGACCGCTGCCTGGATATGATCGCCCGAGGCGAAGTGGATCTGGGCCTTAACGCACAACGCGGTAACGATCTCGAGTTCGACACACGGCTGCTGTTCAATGAGCGCTTGTATTTGATCTGCCGGGAAGACGATCCCCTGGCCCATCTAAAGCAAATCAGGCTAAGCCATCTCAAGGACCGCGACTTTATCCACACCGTGCGTTCAGGCAGCGTATGGCAACAGATGCAAGGCTTGCTAAGCGGAACCAAAATTCGCGACAGCGGCCTGGAGGTTGCGCAGTTCGGCACCTTGGCCGGATTGATCTCCAGCGGCTTCGGCATCAGTATTGTGCCCCAACTGGCAGTGTATCTCTGTAATCGCCCCGGCCTGCTTGCTTGTCCCATCAATGCCAGGAAAGCATTGCGCCCCATCTATATTATCAAGCGCAAGGACAGAAGCCTTTCGGCGGCAGCGCAGGCAATGTGGAATCAAATTGAAAAATCGCCCCCAGGAGGCATGCTGGACAAGTGAAATCAATGCAACTCGGCCGAATCGCGCCCAAGCATGGCGCCCTCCCGGACACCAGGCTCGGCGGCAGTGACCATCGGCTCATTCGTGAAGAAGCAGCCTTCAAGTGTTAGCATGCCGCTTTTGCGCCCGATAAAAGAATGGCGCCGCACGTTCTTAGCCAAGAAGGACCGCTGTGAGCAACTGGTTCAAGATTTCCCACATTTCCGCCGGCTTCATTGCGGTGCTTGTCGGCTACACCAGCTCGGTAGCCATTGTTTTCCAGGCGGCGCACGCTGCCGGGGCCACCCCGGCCGAACTGGACTCATGGCTCTGGGCGCTGGGCGTAGGCATGGCCGTAACCTGCATCGGCCTGTCCCTCTATTATCGCAGCCCGGTGCTGACGGCGTGGTCCACGCCCGGCGCCGCGCTATTGGCCACCAGCCTGTCCGGGCTGAGCATGTCCGAGGCGATTGGCGCCTTCCTGTTTTGCTCGCTGCTGATAACGGTATGCGGGATCACGGGCTGGTTTCAAAAGATCATGCACTACATCCCCAAGGCCATTGCCTCGGCCATGCTGGCCGGGATACTGATCCGCTTCGGGATGAACCTGTTTACCGCCATGCAGACTCAGTTGGTACTGGTGGGCCTGATGTTCCTTACCTTTTTGCTGGCCCGGCAATGGCTGCCCCGCTATACCGTTCCATTGGCGCTGGCGGTGGGTATTGCATGGGCGGCGGTGCAAAACCTTCTGCAGCTCGATGCCTTGAACTGGGCTCCGGCGAGCCCCGTATTCATGATGCCCAGCTTTTCCGTTTCAAGCTTGATCGGGGTCGGCATCCCCCTGTTCATCGTTACGATGACTTCCCAGAATGTGCCGGGCCTGGCGGTGCTGCGCGCCAACGGCTATCAGGTGCCGGCGTCGCCGCTTATCAGTTGGACCGGAATAACGGGTTTGCTGCTGGCGCCGTTTGGCGGTTTTTCCTTTAACCTGGCGGCCATTACCGCGGCCATTTGCATGAGCAAGGACGCCGACCCCAATCCTGAAAAACGCTATCTGGCCTCGATCTGGGCCGGACTCTTCTACTTGGCGACGGGTATTTTCGGTGCCACAGTGGTCGGGCTGTTCACGGCTTTTCCTTCGGAACTGGTGGCCGCCA
Organism: Paralcaligenes sp. KSB-10; assembly: GCF_021266465.1. Classification (NCBI taxonomy): domain Bacteria; kingdom Pseudomonadati; phylum Pseudomonadota; class Betaproteobacteria; order Burkholderiales; family Alcaligenaceae; genus Paralcaligenes; species Paralcaligenes sp. KSB-10. The sequence continues at coordinate 863,883 of NZ_CP089848.1, forward strand.
TCGCAGGCCTGGCGCTACTGGGCACTATCGGCAACAGCCTGGCTGGCGCACTCGAGGACGCGAACGGGCGCGAGGCAGCCCTGATCACCTTTGTAACGACGGCATCCGGACTTACGCTCATGGGCATAGGCAGCGCATTCTGGGGGCTGGTGTTCGGGACTGTTGCGCATGTGATAAGCCGTTCCATACGCATCAGACTCCATTAGCGGCAGGCAGGCGACGATGAATCCCGAAGACCTCCAGCTCCTGGTGACGCGCACCATGCCTTACGGCAAGTACAAAGGGCGCCTGATCGCCGACCTGCCGGGACACTACCTTAACTGGTTTGCCCGCGAAGGTTTCCCCAAAGGCGAGATCGGCCGCCTGTTGGCCTTGATGCAGGAAATCGATCACAACGGCCTGTCCCCGCTCCTGGCGCCTTTGCGAGGCCAAACAGGCGCCGGCGGCACTAAAGTAGAATAAGAAACGCTATGATCGTGTCCGCGACGCAAGTATCATGCATCGCTTGCGATAAAAACTTTGTATATAGAGCCGAGCCATAATGTTTGATGCTTTCCCAGACCCCCGCCTTGCGCATCTGGCCCCGCGCCTGCATGCCGGCGTGGTGGAGTTCCCCGTCTACCATATGCGCGGCGGAACTTCCACCGGGATAGTGCTTTGGCAACGCCATCTGCCAGCCACGCCCGAGTTGCGCGACGAACTGATCCGGCACCTGATGGGAGTCCCACTCGAAGGGGAACTCACCCAGAACAGGCAAATCACAGGACTGGGGCGCGGCCCGGCAACCAGCAACAAGGTTTTTATTGTCGATTTCAGCGAAGACGGCAAAACCCTGATCAGCACATTGGCGCAGCTGGCGGCAACAAAAAGCGCCATCGACTGGAGTGTCAATTGCGGCAATATGTCGGCCGCCCTGCCGCTTTATGCACTCGACACCGGACTGGTCCAATGGGGGCCGGAACCATCGGCTGCCACGCTGGACATATTCAATACCAATACCCAAACACGATTGTCGGCCGTCATGCAACTGCAACAAGGCCGGCTCGAAGCCAATACGGAAATCCCTGGTGTGGAAGGCGCCTTCCCCGGAGTCGACCTTTATCTGCATAAACCGGTCGGCGCCAAGACCGGAAGACTATTGCCCACCGGCGCAGTCATTGACCGCATCGCTGGCCTGGATGTCAGTTGCGTGGATGTCGCTGTACCCATGGTAATCGTGGCCGCGGCCGACCTGGGCAAAACCGGTTGCGAAACGGCCGGGGAACTCGATGCCGACCTCCAGTTCAAAGCCCGCCTGCGGGAGATCTGGACGGATGCCGGGCACAAGATGGAGCTCAAGAACCGCGACGGCAGCCTGATGACGGCGGAACAATTGCGTGCCAGTGAAACCATCCCGAAAGTCTGCATAGTGTCGTCGCCGCAAGCCGGCGGAAACATCAACGCCCGTTACTTCACTCCCCAGCAGGCACATGCCTCGCTGGCCGTGTCGGGAGGCTGCTGCCTGGCCGCGGCCTGCTTGCTGCCAGGCTCCGTGGCGCACGGCATTGCCGCCGGGCTGTCGCCGGTAAGCGCTCAGTCGCAAACCCAGCGCGTCCTGATTGAAAACCCCGCCGGAATCCTGGAAGCCCGCGTCGACGCCGTCCTGGATGACGGACACACCCGTATTGAACAGGCCGCATACCGCCGCAGCGCACAGATTCTGCTGCGCGGTTCGATGCCTCTGTACCGGGCATCCAACGAACTAAAAGCCTACCTGTCTCAATAATCGCCAACAATGTCCAACACTAAAGAAGTTCCGCTTTATTCCACCCTGTCTCACACCGATGTACGTTCCGTAATCACAGGATTGATGCTGGCGATTCTACTGGGCGCCCTGGACCAGACCATTGTCTCGGTGGCACTGCCCATGATGTCGTCCGACCTGCAGGGGGTCGACCTGCTCGCATGGGTTGTATCCGGCTACCTGATTGCGGTGGCGGTTGCCACGCCCATCTATGGCAAGCTGGGCGACCTGTACGGACGCCGCATCATGCTCTCGAGCGCCATCAGTGTGTTTCTGCTGGCATCCATAGCCTGCGCCATGGCGCCGTCCATGCCTTTTCTGGTGGGCTCGCGTATTGTCCAGGGCCTGGGCGGCGGCGGTCTGATTTCCGTTGCGCAGGCCATTGTGGCGGACGTGGTTGCGCCGCGCGATCGTGGCCGCTACCAGGGGTATATCAGCGGCGCCTTCGCCGTCGCCAGCGTAACCGGGCCGCTTGCAGGTGGATTCCTGACGACCTATCTTTCCTGGCGCTGGGTGTTCTGGATCAATCTGCCGCTGGGGCTGATAGCCTTGTTCATTTCACGCCGGGCCTTGAAACTGCTGCCTACCCCGAACATCAAACGGCCCATCGATTATCCCGGCGCAATCCTGCTGACTATCGGCCTGGCGACCTTGCTGATTGGCGTAACGCGTGTCGGCCAGGGCAGCGCATGGCTCGATGCAGGCAATCTGAAATTGTTTGCCGCCACCCTCGCCGCCTTGGCCGCCTTCTTTTGGCAGGAACAGCATACGGCCGAACCGATCGTTCCGCTCAATCTGTTCCGCAGCCCCACGGTCGCCATTTCCTGCATGATCCTGTTTATCGCATTCATCCAAATCGTCTCGCTTTCAGTACTGATTCCTTTACGCTTGCAGATGCTGACCACCGTGGGTGCCGACGGCGCGGCGCTGCAACTGGTCCCCCTGTCGCTGGCAGTACCCTTCGGCGCCTTTATCGGCGGCAAACTGATGACCAGCACCGGCCGCTACAAGCGCATCCAAATCGCCGGGGCCTCCATAGTGCCTTTGGCCGTGCTCGGGCTGGCCTTCATCAATCCGCATACTGTCGTGCCAGGCCTTGTATGCATGGCGCTCATCGGGCTGGGCATTGGCCTGCAATTACCCACATCGACCGTCGCCGTGCAAAACGCAGTGGAACATCGATACGTAGGCATCGCCACCGCGGTATCGGCATTCTGCCGGTCGCTCGGCGCCGCCATCGGTATTGCCGTGCTGATGGCGCTTCTTCTGGCCACCCTGCAAGCCAAGGTTCCCGCGGCGGTCGCCTCATTTTCGGGGGCCGATATCATCAAAGCCATGATGGGCGACGCGCAGGTGCACATAGACGCCATGGTCAAGGCCCAGTTGGCCATAACCGTGGAAGGCGCTTTCCGGAAAATCTTCGTCATCAGCGCGCTGATCGCTTTCGTCTCGTTTATATTGAGCCTGGTAATCGCCGACGAAACCCTCGAAGGGAAAAAACCCGCATCTTGAGTACAGCAATGACAGACATACCGGAAGGCTATCGCCCGCTTCAAAACCGTAGTGAATTCACCGATCTATGCGGCCCGCTTTTCGAAAAAGTCGAAAATGGCCGGCGCTCGGAACTGGCCATACGCATCGAGAAAAAGCACGGCAATTTGCGCGGCATCACTCATGGCGGCTTGCTGATGACACTGGCCGACACCGCTCTTGGCGACGCAATCGTCCAAAGCTACTCTATGCCTGTAGGCTTGGTCACCGTCAGCCTGAACACCGATTTCATGAAATCGGCAAAAATAGGTGAATGGGTGGCTGCGCGCGTCAGCATACAAAAAACCGGCAAGCGCCTGGCCTTTGCAGATTGCACTCTGTTCGTGGGCGACCAGAAAATATTGCGGGCCAGCGGTGTGTTTGCAGTCATGGAACGGCAAGCAGGCCGCTAGGAACACACGCAATAAAAACTGTTCAATGTCCCAGGAAACAGACTTCATTACAGGAAAGAAATCCCATGATTCGCGACCCCGAGATTCAAACCATGCTGGAAGACAGCGTCCGCCGCTTTGTCCGCGAGGCGCTGGTCCCCATTGAAGATCAGGTCGCCGAAACTGACCAGATCCCGCCGGAAATAGCTCGGCAGATGAAAGAGCTGGGCCTGTTCGGCCTGTCGCTCCCCGAAGAATACGGCGGGCTGGGCATCACCATGGAAGAAGAAGTCCGAATCGCCATGGAGCTTGGGCAGACTTCGCCCGCCTTCCGTTCCCTGATAGGCACCAACAACGGCATAGGCTCGCAAGGCCTGGTCATCGACGGCACGCCGGAACAAAAACAGCGCTATCTGCCCGGATTGGCGGCGGGTGAACTGATCGGATCTTTTGCGCTGACCGAACCCGAGGCCGGCTCGGATGCGGCATCGCTTAAAACCACCGCCGACCGCGACGGCGACTTTTATGTGCTGAACGGCACCAAGCGTTTCATCACCAACGCCCCCCACGCCGCCATATTCACGGTCATGGCCCGCACATCGCGGGAAGCCAGGGGCGCCTCGGCCATTTCCGCTTTCATAGTCGAGGCCAACACCCCGGGCCTGTCGCTGGGCAAGATCGATAAGAAAATGGGCCAGAAAGGCGCGCATACCTGCGATGTCATTTTCGAAAACTGCCGCGTTCCCGCGGCCAACCTGATTGGCGGCAAAGAAGGAGTTGGCTTCAAAACCGCCATGAAAGTGCTGGACAAGGGGCGCCTGCACATCGCAGCGGTAGCTATCGGCGCCGCCAAACGCATGTTGCGGGATGCCGTGCAATACGCGGGACAGCGCAAGCAATTCGGCCATGCCATCGCCGACTTCCAGTTGATCCAAGGCATGCTGGCCGACAGCAAAACCGAAATCTATGCCGCGGAATGCATGGTGCTCGACGCGTCGCGCCGCCGCGACGATGGCGAAAATGTGTCGGTCCTGGCCTCCTGCGCCAAGTACTTCTCCACTGAAATGTGCTGCCGTGTTGCCGATCGCGCGGTACAGATCTTCGGCGGCGCCGGCTACATTACCGAATACGGCATCGAACGTTTCTATCGCGATGTACGCCTGTTCCGCCTGTACGAAGGCACCTCGCAGATCCAGCAGGTTATTATCGCCAAGCACCTGATCAAGGAACAGGACGTGTAAGCAAGACCGGCAATTCCGCATAAACAGGGCCGGGTACGGATGCCCGGCGGGCGCAGCGAACAGTTGGCTGACACGGATGTAACAAATTTTCTCACCCTTCTGTCATAAACAATTCATAAATCTGCCATAATCGCAGCACTTTCTCCCCTGCGCCCCCGCCCCATGTTCGACATTTTTTCCGGCCTGCATTTCTGGCTAGGCTTTAGCCTGGTGCTGGCACTGGCTTTCGTGCTGGCCTTCGAATTCATCAATGGCTTCCACGACACCGCAAATGCGGTTGCCATGGCGATTTCCACCAAGGCCATGCCCCCACATCTGGCGGTAAGCCTGTCGGGAATTTTCAATTTCTTCGGAGTGCTGATGGGCGGTGTAGGCGTGGCTTATGCCATCGTGCACTTGCTGCCGGTAGAGATGCTGGTCAACGTCGACACCGCGCGCGGTCTGATCATGGTGTTCTCGATGCTGGCCGCGGCAATCGCCTGGAACCTGGGCACCTGGTATTTCGGCATACCGGCATCCAGCTCTCATACGCTGATAGGCTCGATACTCGGGGTCGGCATGGCCAATGCCTGGTTGACACATACGGCGCTCAGCACCGGCGTGAATTGGAGCAAGGCGGCGGAAATCGGTTTGTCGCTGGTGATATCGCCGATTACGGGCTTTGCGCTGGCTGGATTCCTGCTCTGGGCCGCCAAACGCTGGATGCCCGACTCCAAAATGCATAAAACGCCCGAACAGCGCCGCGAAGTCGATGGCAAAAAACACCCCCCTTTCTGGCATCGCCTGGTACTGGTCCTGTCGGCAATGGGCCTGAGTTTCGTCCACGGCTCGAACGACGGGCAAAAAGGCATAGGCCTGATCATGCTGGTGCTGATAGGCATCGTACCCGGGAAGTTCGTGCTGGACGTCAACGCCAGCAGCTATGATATCGACTACACGCGCAACGCCGCCATTCACCTGACGCATTTCTTCGAGCGCGATGCCATGACGCTCGAGCAATACCTCGCACAATACCCCCAGCGGGCCACCGACGGCATATCCGGAGACGCGGCCTGCGATCCACGCAAGACACCGCAAACGACCGCCCTGCTGATCCAGGATCTGGCGGGCATCGACAATTACCGGCAGCTCGATAACCGCAAACGCATCGATGTGCGCCACTACCTGTTGTGCCTGGACAATACGGCCAAAAACCTTGCCGGCATGAAGGGTTTGCCATCCTCGGATCGCACCGACGTGCTGCGCATACGCAAAGACCTGACCGCCACGACCGAATACGCTCCTTTCTGGGTGATCGCCGCGGTCGCGCTCGCTCTGGGCCTGGGCACGGTGGTAGGCTGGCGCCGCGTGGTGGAAACGGTCAGTGAAAAAATCGGCAAGCAAGGCATAACCTATGCCCAGGCCATGGCGGCGCAGTTGACCGCCGTCGCATCCATAGGCATGGCCAACGTCTTCAGCCTGCCGGTATCGACCACCCACGTGCTGTCGTCGGGGGTGGCCGGAACCGTGGTGGCCAATCGCAGCGGCCTGCAACGCGGAACTGCGCGCAATATCGTGCTGGCGTGGGTATTGACCTTGCCCGCCGCGATGATTCTGGCAGCCGGGCTATTCATCCTGGGGATGAAACTGGTCTGACCCTGTGGGGAAAAAAACACAGCATGCCGGAAAATAAGCCTTTTGAAAAAAGATTAAGCGGCAATTCAGACATTTTCAACGATAATGCCAAGTTGTTCTTTTATGGTTTTTTTTCGGCTTTGCCGAAGGGGTTTACCTCGAATGTTAGTCGCTCAGAATATAGAAATAGAAATTCTGGCTATCGTCGAATCGGTTATTTTCAAATCTGTTGCGCCTGACACATCGCTCGTCAAATCGGGCTTGGTCGACTCAATGGCCGCTGTCGATATAGCGTTGGCCATTGAAGACAAATTCGGTTGCGGCCTTCCCGCCCCCGAAATCGCGCAGATTCTAGAGTCGGTCAAAAGCATCACGGCCTATGTGGCGGCGAATACTTAACAGATCTCTGGTCCAGCACCTGCTCGCTGCACTGACTGCCTTAAGCATTGCGTTTTTAATCGATATGGGCCTGAGCCCATATCTGACACGCACACTCAAGCCTGTTGCCACCGACGGACTGAACGCCAAGGCAGGTGTTTACCTGCCGAATATGGGCGACAACTGGAATGAGCAGTCGGTCAATTTCGAGCGCATGCGCACGGCCCTCGGCAACGGCACATTGGTCATCATGGGCTCATCCGAACTATCGAGCCACGATTTGCGTTTTGTGCCCTATCGTTTTTTCCCGACCGAACTGGGTGTCCCCACATTGGCCTATGGCCATGCGAAATTCCAATCCTACGGAATTTTCCGGGTACTGCAATCGCTGTCCTCGGTCTTTACCCCCGAAACCAAGCTGGTCATCATGCTCTCGCCGGCCTGGTTTGCCGCCGAAGGAGAATTGCCTTCCAGCGCGTTTGCCGAACATATCTCGGGCCCGGTGCTCAGTAATCTTTGGGATAGGCCCCAAGCCCGGAAAAACCTGATTTACTGGGCGCGCCACCATGAAACCTGGGGCATACTCGGCCTGTTGGCCCAAGCCCGGCTTGCCCAGTTCCGCGATCAGCTGCAGATGTGGATCAGCGGCAAGCCCATCGTCAGCGGCGCCGCCTACACTCCTACGCCGGCGGCCATAGAAGCCACGCGCAACGCCGTATTCCCCATCCCGCCCGCCCTGCCTGAGGCCAATTGGCCCGAACTGCTGGCCCAGGCGCGGGCCACGGGGCTGCTGCTGAGCAACGACAATCCCTACGCCGTGCGCAATCAATATTACAAATCGCACCTGTCCCTGGTCGAAGATCCCACGCACCAGGAGTTCGCCCGCGGCGACCCGCTGGCCGCCCACGAATTTACCGACCTGTCGCAATTGATGGAATATTTGCAGCAAAAGAAAGTGCGTGCGTTCTTTGTCATGCAGCCCCTGAATTCAAAGCTGGTGCTGGATTCAGAACGATTCATCCCCACGGTGCGCAGCATCATGGCCATGTGCCGGCGCTATCAAATGTCCTGCCTGAATCTGTACCCGCTTCGCCCGGTACCCGGCATTTTCCACGACGATATGCATTTGGCCGAACTGGGCTGGGCCCTGGTGGACCAGGGTATCGATAAGCACTTTTCCAAATGAAACGATTCATCAAACTGGTCTGCCTGTATCTGGGCCTGATTCTCGTGCTGACGCTGCAGGCGCGCGCGCCGTCCGATCTGGGCGGACCGATGAAAGTCGAATACGAATACCAGCAGTTCTGAACATAATGGAATTGTTCGCGAGTTTCGATTTTTTCCTCGACGCGCTGCTGGCAAGCCTGGCTTTGTCGGTGCTCGGCCCGTTGGCAATGCGCGCCAGGATCAGCCTGCGCTATGTGCTGGCATTTTTCAGCATACTGACTTCAGCGCTGGTTTTCTGGGATCGCCCGTTGCAGGCGGTCATTGTGCTCGTCGTGCAGTCCGCCGCCTTATGGCTGTGCCGGCGAGGCTACATCGCAACCCGGGTAGCCGTTGTCCTCACCATGCTGCCCTTGCTGCTGGTCAAGACGCACGCACTGACTTTCCTGGGGATGATAGGTCTGTCTTTCGTCACATTCAGGGCCGTCGACGTGCTGCTGTTTGCCCACAAAAACGAAACCATTCATCCGCTGGACTATGTCACCTATCTGTTTTTCCCTCTGACTCTGCTGGCCGGCCCCATGTACCGCTGGCGCAATTTTCAGGCCGATCTGCAGAAAGGATTCGGCCAGATCAATATGGGCCACTGGAGAGCCGGCTTCGAAACCACGCTCCTGGGCATCGTGCAGAAGTTCGCCATCGCCCACCTGATCTGGCTTTATGGCCTGAATGTCGTTTCCCCGCACGATTATTCCCTGCGTGGAGTCGTGCTCAATGCAGTGCTGTACAGCGCCTATCTGTATTTTGATTTTGCCGGCTATTCGAACATGGCCGCAGGCATAGGGAAAATGTTCGGTGTAAACCTGCCGTCGAACTTCAACAACCCGATCCTGAGCAAAAACCCCCAGGATTTCTGGCGGCGCTGGCATATCAGCCTTTCGGAATGGTTGCGCGATGTGGTTTTCATGCCCATTTACAAAGCCTTGTCGAAAGACTCCTTTTTTTCGCAGCACCGCTTCGCGGCGCAGAACATAGGCATCTTTGCCACACTGTTCTGCATGGGAATATGGAACGGCCTGCAACTGCACTACATCGTCAGCGGCATGATGTTTGGTACCTACTCGGTCGTGCATAATCGGCTGGTATTTGCCGCAAAACAGCGCCCGGCGCTCCAGCAATGGCTTTCAAGCCGGCCGGCGCAATGGGGCGGACGTGTTCTTACCCTGGCATTTGCCATGCTCGCCCTGTATGTCTTCAGCGGCCGCAGCCCTATTTGAGAGGTTCCCATGCATTTGGATCTGCGTACCATGCAATTCGCCGACGCCGCCCATAATGCGGACCGTCTCGCCGTGGCCGGCAGCGATCGCAGCCTGAGCTGGGCCGAACTCCAGGCTGAAGTCGCGCTGTGGGTCCAGCAGGCTCGCGACCTGGGCATACAAAAAGATATGCCCGTTGTCCTTGGGGGCCACAAGCAGGCCGGCTTCTTTGTCGCCATGACCGCATGCCTGACGCTGGGCGCGCCTTTTGTTCCCGTCGATACTATCTATCCCGACGAACGCCGCCGGAAAATCGTCGACATCGTCGGCGCTTCACTGGTCTACCAGGCCACGACGGGCACGTTTATGCCCACTGGCAACAGCCCGACTGCCCTGCCGGAAAAAGATCTTGCCTATATCCTGTTTACCTCGGGAAGCACGGGCGAGCCCAAGGGAGTGCAGATTGGCCGTGAAAGCGTCAGGCTGCTGGGCGACTGGATGCAATCCCGCTTCAATCTGGGGCCCGCTCCGGTTTTCATGAACCAGGCGCCTTTCAGCTTCGACCTGTCGATGTTCGAAGTCTTCGATACCTTGGCCAGCGGCGGCAGTTGCATACTTAATTCACGCGAGCAAATCCAGGACGGCCCGGCCTATCTTGCTCGTCTGGCCGAGCATCACGTGACATGCTGGGTGTCCACCCCTTCTTTTGCTCACCAGCAGCTATTGAATAAAAACTTCTCGGGCGAATTTCTACCCTCGCTGGACACTTTTTTATTTTGCGGCGAAGTGCTTCCGGTCGCTCTGGGCAAGCGTCTGAAACAGCGGTTTCCGGCCGCCAAAATCCTCAACACTTACGGCCCGACCGAAGCAACCGTCGCCACCACATCCATAGAAATCGACCAGGCCACGCTGGATGCGCATGCCGTGTTGCCGGTGGGTTATGCCAAGCCCGATTGCGAAATCCTGATCCAGGATGGCGAAATCTGCATCGTCGGCGATCATGTGATGCGCGGCTATCTGAATCGCCCCGATCTGAACGCGGAAAAACTGTTTGTGCATGGCGACGGCCGGCGCGGCTTCAAAACCGGCGATCTGGGGCAGATAGACGAAACGGGCCTGCTGTGGTGCAACGGTCGCCGCGACGATCAGGTCAAGCTCAACGGCTATCGAATCGAGCTATCCGAGATTTCATTGGCGCTGCAAGCGCTCGACACGGTCAAGGCGGCTATTTGCCTGGCATTGCGGCGCCCCGACCATACGGTGGTGCGTTTACTGGGCTTTGTGGAACTGGAATCGTCTGGCAAGCAAAACTCGATCGCGGAATGGTCGCCATTCCCCGCCGAGCAGTGGAAACCTCAGTTGGAACAATGCCTGCCGCCATACATGCTGCCATCCGAAATTCTGACCGTGGCCTCGTTTCCGATGTCGGTCAATCACAAGATCGACGGCAAGGCCTTATTGCAGGGTTATCTGGCGAAATAAGGCCCGCCCGCGTAGCGTCCCCTACCGCATATTCCCCGTATGCCCCAGGGAATACCGGCCCGGTTGCGGCCATACGGTCAAGCCGTGCGGTTCGGTGCCAACCGGAATGATCTTCACCGCGCCGGTATTGGTATCGATGGCATAAACCACATTGTCGAAACGGCCGGATATCCACAAATATTTACCATCGGCGCTCACATTGCCCATGTCCGGACTGCCGCCGCCGGGGATCGGCCAGGTGGCCACAACCTTGCGCGTGGCGAAATCGAGCACTGAGATGCTGCCCGGCCCCTTGGCTTTGCCGTGAATCTTGTTGGAACCGCGGTTCGTAATATAGAGCTTGGAACCATCGCGGCTTGGGTAAAGCCCATGAGTGCCCACACCCGTCTTGATGAAGCCGATCTTCTGGAAGCTCGCACCGTCAATCACGTAAACACCGTCGGCCATCATGTCGGCCACATAGAATATCTTGCCGTCCGGGGAACTGCGTATGTCCTGGGGCATGCCGCCCTTGGCCAGCTTCAGATAGCCCATCACTTTGTGTTCGACCATGTCTATTTTGACCAGGCCTCCATCGAACTCGCAAGTGAAGATCGCAAATCGGCCGTCTATGGAGTAGTCGGCATGATTGATGCCGCCGCACCCGGGCGTCGCAATCGAGAACTGCAGCTTCATCGTATGCGGATCCCGGAAATCAAGCCGCTTGAGCGCCTCGGCCACGACAATCGCGGACTTTCCGTCGGGAGTGAAGTACATATTGTAAGGATCGTCCACAGGCAGCGCCTTGCCGGGCTTGCCCGTGTCGGGATCGATCGGCGTGAGGCTGCCGTGGGCCGTACCCTCGGCATTATTGGCCACCCATAAGGTCTTGAGATCCCAGGCGGGAACCACATGCTGAGGATTGGCACCCACCCTGAAACGCCCCACCACCTTGAAAGTCGCCGGGTCGATCACATACACATCGTTCGATTTCACGTTGGGCACGTACACCCGCGCCAGCGCACCCTTGACCACAGGACTGAGCTTGTCGGCCGTAGTCTCGCTGTACAGGTTTTCGGGATTGACGACAGGCGGCATGCCCTCCACTGTTTTGATCGCTTGATCGCTGGCCGTCGTGCCGGAGTCGGCCACGGCAGCTTTCTGTGCCGCGGCAGGCGGCTCGGCCGGAGTGGGCTCCTTGTCCACCGCGGGATCGGCGGCCGGCGCCGCCGCTGTGCCGGCTGAAGAGGCATTATGAAGCGCCATCGCATCGCCCGACGAGTGCCCGGGCATCGCCGGCATCGACTCTGTTGCGGCGGCCGCCGGCCCGGAGGCTTGTCCGGAATCGGCCGCAATGGCAGTCGCGGCATAAATACCACCCAGCGTCAGGCTGAAGGATAAGGCGGTTCGAATAAATTGACGCTTGGCGTGTCTCATTATGGCAATTCCACAAACGTTATGATGAATATATTGAAGCGGCCGATAGCCCGCCCGGAAGCTTTGCATCAGGCCCCCGAAAACACAAACGGAAATACATGCTCATTGCCTCGCGGTATCCTTGCGAATCGCGGCAATGGTCCGGGCCACAATGGCATCGACCCCCAGACGCCCCAGGTCCGCGCTGGAGCGGCGGGGATCCCCGCCGTAAACGCCATCGGCGGCTCCCGGTTTCGGCCCGCCGCGCATGCTGTCCTGACGCACCATCTGCGGCGCCACCGCCATAAGCAGCGAGGTATCCGCCAGGCCCGCATGTGTCCCGATCTCGTCATTGCGGTAGCCATGTTCACGCAGTATCTGGGCAAAACCCTGGGAGCTTGCCTGATAGTACTCCGGAGGCGCAAAGGCACGCGCCGGCAGCTTTGCCCAGGCCTTGTTCAAACGGGCTACCGCGCGATTCACGTCGTTCTGGTAGCCGCCATGATCGCCCAGAAAGACGATAGTGCGAAAACCGTGGACCCTGAAACTGTTGGCGGCGGACTCCAGGGTTTTTTCAAACACATCGTCCGGAATGGTAATCGTGCCGGGAAAGCGCATATGCGAAGTCGGCGGGTTGTATCCGCCTTCAGGCACATAAGCGATGACCGGGGCGACAAGGGCATTGCCCAGCCCCACCGCAATCTTCTGCGACAAGGCCAGCGCGCGGGCATTGTGCTTGCCCAAGGCGACATAAGGCCCGCTCTGCTCGGTGCCGCCAATGGGAATGATGATGATGGTCTTGCCCGCCTGGATTTGGTCGCGCAACTCGGTCCAGGTCAGGTTTTCAAGCAAGACCGTCCGGGGAACCTGAGCGCAAGCCATCTGTATGCCGGCAAAGAAAAAAAGGCTTGCAAGGAACCGTTTCAGAACTAATGACATGGAAGTAGCCGGTCTTGGGATTTGACGAATCATACTGTAAAACGCCCGGAACCCTTTCAAAGGCTGCCCCGCCGGCGCATCGATCCCACGCACCGGCATCCGGGGCAATGCCAAATCCGGTTCTATGTAAGGGCTATCATGACGTTTTTCCGATAGGAGGGCCGCTGCGTCAAGCGCTGGTACCAGGCCTGCAGGTGCGGAAATTGCGGCCGCTCGATGGGCATCTCGAACCAGGAATACGCAAAACAGCCAAGCGGAATGTCGCCCACGCCAAAAACATCGCCCGATAAAAAAGGAGTTTTGGACAGCGCGGCATCGACAATGCCGAATTGGCTGATGCAGGCCTGCAAGCCTTTCTCGGCCACGTCCTGCTTTCGCTGCTCGACAGGAAGCCGCACGGCATTCAGAAAAAGGTCGCGATACGGCGCGGCAAGGCTTGAGGTCGCCCAGTCCATCCATTGCTCCGCCCTGGCGCGCTGCGCCGGATCCTGTCCAAGCAAAGCCCCCGCTCCGTACTTGGTGCAAAGATAACGGACAATGGCATTCGACTCCCAGAGGACAAAGCCCTCATCCCTGATACACGGCACCAGGCCGTTCGGATTCATGGCCCGGTATTCGGGCGTATTCACCACACCAAACGGGCCGCCCGCATTGATATGCTCGTAATCGATGCCCAACTCGTCGGCGCACCAAAGAACCTTCTTCACATTGGTGGAATTCTGCCGCCCCCAGATTGTCAACATGCCCGCTCCTTGTTCCTGTCCAATCGACGAATTGAAGTATACGTCCTGGCAGGCCCTACGGTTGATTTGCCTCAGCGCCGCGGGTTGATCTGATCGGCCAGAACCTGGCGGAACGCTTCCATCAATGGCGTCCAGGTCACCCCACGATGAGTCAATAGCGATATTTGGCGCGGCAAGCGCAACGGCAAGCGCAGCGGCAACGGCACGACGCGTTCCGTCGACAGCCTGCGCAACAAGGACATGGGCGCAAATGAAATCAGATCCGTTGCCGCCACGACCGCTAAAGTGCCTTCGGATATGAACTCGACCTCCATCGCCACATTAGGCAAGCCCAGTTCCTTTGCCTCGAACAAGCCAAACAAGGCCTTGCGCGCTGAAGCCTGCGACCCGGGCAATATCCAGGAAAAATCCAGCAAATCCGACAACTGCAAGCGCGGCTTGTCCAGCAATGCATGTCTGTCGCGCACAACCACTTCCAGCGAATCTTCACCCAGGACAACACGCTCCAGGGCTGTCGGCCCGGCGCCATAGATGGGTGCCACAGCCATGTCCAGATCTCCCAGGCCAACGCTTTCGCACAAGGCATCCGACAACCCGACCGTCACACACACTTTCAATGCGGGCCGCCTGGGCAACAATACGGCCAAAGCGGGCATCACCACGTTGTCCAGGGTGGCGCCGGTCGCTCCAACACGCAATAGACCCGCCTGCCCCATCCTCAATTCGCCCGCGTGACGCACAGTATCCAGATACTCAAGCTTCAACCGACGGGCGTGCTCCACGAAAGCCAGGCCTGAGGATGTCAGGCGCATGCTGCGCGCCGAACGGTCAAACAATTTGAGGCCTGTTTCGTCTTCAAGCCGGTGGATTGACTTCGACAGCGCCGGCTGAGTCACCGCACACGCCGCGGCGGCACGGCCCATATGCCCGGATTCCGCCACCGCCAGGAAGTATTCAATGTCGCGCAGATTCAGATTCATGAATATAAGTTATCAAAAATATCTATTCAGGAATCAAATTATAGGCCCGCGCCCCTAAAATGAGATTACGTCGCCGGCACCGGCAGGTCCGCTGCGCCACTTCCAGGAACGAGCCAAACGATGAAGAATGCAACTCCCAATATTGTGCTGATCCTCGCCGACAATCTCGGCTGGGGCGAATTGGGGTGCTATGGGGGCGGCGCCCTGCGCGGAGCGCCCACACCGAATATCGATCGCCTCGCCACTCAGGGCCTGTTGCTGCATAACTTCAATGTAGAAAGCGACTGCGTCCCCACGCGCTCGGCGCTGATGAGCGGCCGGCATCCGATTCGCACCGGCTGCCTGCAGTCCGTGCCGCCAGGCTTGCCACAAGGCCTGAACCGCAATGAAATTACCCTGGCGGAACTACTGTCGCGGCAAGGCTACGCGACCGCCCATTTCGGGAAATGGCATTTAGGCGATGTCCCAGGCCGCTACCCGTCGGACCGTGGCTTCGATGAATGGTACGGAATCCCCCGCACCACGGACGAAAGCCAGTTCACCTCATCGACGGGCTTCGATCCGTCGGTGGTGGACCTGCCTTATATCATGCAGGGCCGCTCTGGATCAGATTCGGAACAGGTAAAAGTGTACGATCTCGATACGCGGCGCGGCATAGACGCAGAACTGGTTGACCGGTCCATCGCCTTCATGCAAACGCATCACGCCGCCAATCGCCCGTTCTTTCTATACCTTCCCCTGGTGCATCTGCATTTCCCGACCTTGCCTCATCCCGATTTTGCAGGCCGCACCGGCGCCGGCGATTTCGCCGACTCCATGGTGGAAATGGACCACCGGGTCGGCCAGATCACCAACGCGCTGGCCGACATGGGAATCGAGGAAAATACAGTCCTGATTTTTTGCAGCGACAACGGCCCCGAATACCGCCGTCCATATCGGGGAACCGCCGGCCCCTGGTGCGGGACGTATCACACCGCCATGGAGGGCAGTTTGCGCGTCCCTTTCATCATGCGTTGGCCGGGCAAAGTTGCCCCGGGTCGAGTCAGCAACGAAATCGTGCATGTCACCGATTTGTATGCCACATTAGCCGCCATCGCCAACGCACCGCTCCCTGACGACCGTCCTATCGACGGTATGGACCAGACTTCCTTTTTTCTCGGGCGTCAAGCCAAATCATTGCGTGAGGGCTTTCTCTTCTACATCAAGAACGACCTGCGCGCAGTGAAGTGGAGGCACTGGAAGCTGCATTTTTATTGGGAACCCGAAGTCAACGAAGGCAAAGGCAAGCTTGAATCGCCTTATCTATTCAATTTATTGAGCGATCAAAAAGAAGAAAGCGACGTGTTGATCTTCAATACATGGGTATTGGGCCCCATCCTCAAAATGGTGCAAGCGTTCAATCAAAGCTGCGAAGCCTATCCCAACACCAAGCCAGGCGCGCCCGACACTGTGCAGGCCTAAAAGCGGTGCGCCATATCGGCCAAAACAAGGAGGATTCCATGAACGGAAAAAAACTATATTCGACAATCTTCGCATTATTTATCGCCGCCGCGGCCACGCTATCGGCGAGGGCGCAAACACCACCGCAGCAATGGCCTCAGAAACAAATCCGC
The DNA here is from genome assembly GCF_021266465.1 of Paralcaligenes sp. KSB-10. Classification (NCBI taxonomy): domain Bacteria; kingdom Pseudomonadati; phylum Pseudomonadota; class Betaproteobacteria; order Burkholderiales; family Alcaligenaceae; genus Paralcaligenes; species Paralcaligenes sp. KSB-10. Next base: position 880,393 of record NZ_CP089848.1, read on the forward strand.
TGGATAGTCGGATTCACTCCAGGTGGAACGGCCGATGTGCTGACACGCATCGCCGCCAAAGAATTATCTGAACGCATAGACCGCCCGGTTATCGTCGAGAACCGTCCCGGCGCATCCGGAGCAGTCGCCCTGCAATACGTGACCCACACGGCACCCTCGGAACTTGTGTTGATCACCGTGCCGGGGCCCATCGTGTATCCCAAGCCCGAACCCACAATAGGCGGCGAGTTGACACCTGTCATTCTTATGGCTCAGGGTCCCATGATTATTGTGGGACCCGCCAGGAATTCCGAAAACTCCCTTGCCGGCGTAATCGACAATGCCCGAAAACACCCCCAGGCGTGGAGCTACGCCACCTCGGGTACAGGCACTTCGCAGAATCTGGCCGGTGAGCTGCTTAACGATATGGCCAAGACGCACATGACGCAGATTCCATATAAAGGCGGCAGCCAGGCGGTATCGGATGTAGTAGGAGGACAGGTTCCGCTTGCCATACTGGGCCCCACTCCCGTAGCGCCGCACATCCGCTCAAAAGCCTTGAAGGCTTATGCCGTCACCACCACATATCGCCTCTCCAGCCTGCCCGATGTTCCCACAGTGCAGGAAGCCGGATTTCCAGGTTACGACGCCAGCCAATGGTTTGCGGTGGCCACGGTGAAGGGAGCTCCCGACGATCGGATCAAACAACTCAACCTGCTTCTGGGTAAAGCCGTGGCAACTGCGCAATTCCAGAAAGCACTTGCGGTAGCCGGCATGGTTGCTGGCGGCGGCTCGCCTGAAGATCTGCAAAAATTCGTCAATGACGACACTCGGAAATGGAGCAAACTGATCCAAAAGGCAGGCCTGTCCGTAACTAACTAGCCGACGTCCTGCGCCACTGCATGCGATTGGCCACGATCACAAAAATACCCACGACCAGGATGAACAGGGTTGCCAGTGCGTTCACCTCGGGGCGCAGGCCCAGGCGCACCCGCGAAAAGACTTCAAGCGGCAAGGTGGTATAGCCCGGCCCGGACAGGAACGACGAAATAACCACATCATCGAGCGACAAGGTAAACGACAGCAGCCATGCGGCAGCCAGGGCGGGGGCGATCAAGGGGACGGTAATCACGAAAAACACCTTGAGCGGAGTGGCGCCCAGGTCCAGGGCGGCCTCTTCCAGGGATCGGTCCAGATCGCGTATGCGGGCCTGGATCACCACAGCCACGTAGGCCACACACAAGGTGGTATGCCCCACCCAGATCGTAAACATGCCATTGCCGTCGGGCCAGCCCAGCACCTTGCTCATTTCCACGAACATCAGCAACAGGGAAATCCCCAGCACGACCTCAGGGATGACCAGCGGAGCACTCAACATGCCTATATATAACGCAAAGCCCCGGAATCGCCCCATCCGCACCAACACATAGGCGGCCCAGGTCCCGATCACCATCGCTGCCGTGGCAGTCAGGGCCGCAATCTGCAAGGACAGCCACGCGGCGCTGAGCAAGGCTTGATCGCGGAACAGTTCGTGATACCACTTGAAGGAAAAACCCGACCACGACGTCATCAGCGACGATTCGTTGAAGGAAAAACCCATCAGGCACAATATAGGCACATACAGAAAGAGATAGCCTAGTGTCAGGGCCAGGGCGCGCCAGATGCGATTGGGCTGTATCATTGCTCTCCTCCGTGCCGCCCTTCAAGCTGCCGAACCTGGTTGTATTGGAACAGCGCCAAGGGCACCAGCAACAGCAGCACCATGACGCAGGTTACAGCGGACGCCATGGGCCAATCGGCATTGTTGAAAAATTCCGTCCACATGACCCGCCCCATCATGAGCGTATTGGCCCCCCCAAGCATCTCGGGGATCACATACTCACCCACCGCGGGGATGAACACCAGCATCGCACCGGCTATCACACCGGGTATCGACAGCGGCAGGGTTATGCGCAAAAAGGCCTGCCAGGGGCGCGCACCCAAATCGCAGGCGGCTTCCAGCAGGCGGTCGTCGAGCTTGACCAGGCAGGCATACAAGGGCAGGATGAAAAAAGGCAGATAGCCGTAGACCAGACCTATATAGACCGCCAGATCGGTGCGATAGATTTCAAGCGGCGCCTTGATCAAGCCCAGCCACAGCAATACCTTGTTGAGCAGGCCGTCATTGCGCAGGATCCCCACCCACGCGTAAACGCGCAGCAGCAGCGAAGTCCAGAACGGCAGTATGACCCCCAGCAACAGGACATTGCGCACGACGGGATCGGATCGGGCTATGTAATAGGCCATGGGATAGCCGATCAGGGCGCAGCAAAGCGTTGTGATCGCCGCAATCTTGACCGAACTCAAATAGGTCGCAATGTACAGGCTGTCGCTGAACAGCAATGCGTAGCCGCGCAAATGCAAGGCGATCGAAAAGGTTTGATCTTTCAGCTCGGCCAATGCCGTATAAGGCGGAATCCCGAACTTGAGATCCGCAAAGCTGATTTTTAAAACCAGCACAAACGGCAGAAGCAGAAACAGCAGCAACCAGACAAAAGGCGGGACAATCGCCAGCGAACGCGTCGACCACCATGTTCTGTGCGGCAACAGGCTTTTCATGCCGGCAACACCGTTGCGCTATCGCTGGCCCAGTTGACGAACACTTCGTCATCGATGCCTGGCGCATCCGCCTGCGCCAGCATCATGCTGGGCACGCTCGCATTGATCACCATGCCGGAATCGAGGCGGATCTGGTACAGCGCGTAGCTGCCCAGCCAGGCCACATGGCTTACCATGCCATGCCCCCAATTGGACTCCGCTTCGGGCTGTTCGCGCAGCACACGTATCTGTTCCGGGCGTATCGATACATGCACTTCCATGCCCAGGGGTTCGCTGATGCCGTGGCTGACATAGAGAGGACGCATCAGCTCGGCGCTTTCAATCAGCACGTGATCGGGCTCGTCGACCACGATGGTGCCGCTGAACAAATTGGTCGAACCAATAAAGCCGGCCACAAAGCGCGAATTGGGAAAAGCATATACATCGTGCGGCGTACCGCACTGCACGATCTGCCCTTCGGTCATGACCGCCAGCCGGCTGGCCATGGTCATGGCCTCTTCCTGATCGTGCGTTACGAGAATGCAGGTCACGCCCACCTGATCGAGGATCTTGACCAGTTCGATCTGGGTTTTCTGGCGTATCTGCTTGTCCAGCGCCGACATGGGTTCGTCAAGCAGGAGCAGTTTGGGACGCTTGACCAGGCTGCGCGCCAAGGCCACCCGCTGCTGCTGGCCCCCCGACAGCTGGTGCGGCTTGCGGCGTGAAAAACCGGCCATCTGCACCAGGTCCAGCACCTCGAAAACGCGTTCGTGTATTTCGTTTTTGGGCACCCCTTCCTGCTTCAAGCCGAACGCAACATTGGCTTCCACCGTCATGTGCGGAAACAGGGCATAAGACTGGAACATCATATTGACCGGCCGCCGGTATGGCGGAAGATCGGTGATGTCCTCGCCATCCAGGTAAATCCGCCCCGAAGTAACGGCCTCGAAGCCCGCCAGCATGCGCAGCAAGGTCGACTTGCCGCAACCCGAACTACCCAGCAGGGCAAACAGCTCATTGCGCCGCACGGACAAATCCACCGACTTCACGGCCACTGTATCGCCGTATATCTTGACCAGATCGCTCACCCGGACGAATTCATCCGGATCGGGCGACCAGGCTTGCGGCCCCACGCGGCTATCGACCATGGCGTTTAGCGTCCCGACTTGAGTTCGGCCCACATGCGCGTTTGCAAGCGCTGAATTGCCAAGGGCTGGGGCTTGATGACGAACAAGGTCTTGGCCACCTCGGGAGGCGGGTAGATCATGGGATTATCGGCAACTTCCTTGAGCACATATTTGCGCGCCTCTTTGTTGGCATTGGGATAAAACATGGTATTGGTGATGGCGGCATGAACCTGCGGAGTTTCAATGTAATTGATGAACGCCAGCGCTTCGGCAACATGGGGAGCATCCTTGGGGATGGCCATGGTGTCGAACCACGCAGGGGCGCCGCCATTGGGAATGTAGTAGTTGATGTCGTAGGTTTTCTTGGCTTCCTGGGCGCGGTGGCGGGCAATCATGACATCGCCCGAATAACCATAAACCATGCACAAATCGCCGCCTGCCAGTTCGTCGATATAGCCTGAAGAACTGAACTGCCGGATATAAGGGCGTATTTTCTTGAGCAGATCGAGCGCAGCCTTGTAATCTGCGGGCTGGCTGCTGTTGGGATCCTTGCCCAGATAGTGCAGTACCGCGGGAAACACCTGAGCCGCCTCGTCGAGCATGGAAATACCACAGGCCTTCAGCTTTGCGGCGTTTTCCGGTTTGAACAGCATATCCCAGCTGCCCAGCGGCGCATTGGCGCCCATGATCTCCTTGACTTTGGTCACGTTGTAACCCAGGCCATTGGTGCCATAACCCCAAGGTACCAGATATTGATTGCCCGGATCGACCGTGGCAACCAGTGCCATGATGTCGGGATCCAGGTACTTCAGGTTGGGCATCTTCGATTTGTCGAGCTTCTGGAAAATCCCCCCTTCAATCTGGCGCGCGGCGTAATGCGTTGAAGGTACCACCACGTCATAGCCCGATTTGCCGGTCAGCAATTTAGCCTGCAGCGTATCGTTACTGTCGTAGACGTCGTAGCGCGCCTTGATGCCCGTGGCCTTTTCAAATCCCGAAATCGTGTCCGGCGCCGTATATTCCGCCCAGTTATACACATTGACAACTTTTTCCTGGGCCCAGGACGAGCTGGCCAGGACGGCAACGGCCGCACCCATTATCAATCGCGGCATCAGACAGAACTTCATCGCAGGCGCCCTCCGGCTACAAAACAAAGTACGAAAAAACGTGATGATAAAGCCTTTTTGGGCTCGAAAGTCGGTTTTAAATACACGGAATGCCCTGGCAAACCCGTATATCCTCGCACAATGCCGTCCGATAAGTTTCCCAGCCGCCCGACGCCGCATATTTTTCATGCCCGCGGAATAAAGCCGCTACCCGGTTCGTATACCCAGGAGTAAGCTCACCATCAATCCACCCCACCCTCTGGAGAATCCACAATGAAGAAACTACTGATCATTTCAGCATTTGTCCTGGCCGGTTGCAGCACTTTCGGCAGCGCCAGCGCCAACGAACCGGTCAGCAAGAACGGCATGCTGCTCGACAAGGCAGGCATGACTCTCTACACTTTCGACAAGGATACCGCCAATAGCGGCAAAAGCGCTTGCAACGGGCCTTGCGCCGCCAATTGGCCGCCTCTGGCAGCCGACAAGAATGCCAGCGCCAAGGGCGAATACACGGTCATTACCCGCGACGACGGCACCAAGCAGTGGGCCCACGAAGGCAAGCCGCTCTACCACTACAAATCGGACCAGAAACCCGGCGACCGCACCGGCGACAATTTCAAAAACATGTGGCATGCTGCCAAAGACTGATACCTGAACGGCCATGAGGGCTCAAGCGCCCATCAATGATGAAAGCGCGCAGATGGTGGCATGCCTGCCCCGTCTGCGCCGCTATGCGCGCGCCCTGGTTGGCGAGCGCAGCGGCGCGGACGACCTGGTGCAGGATACCTGTGAACGCGCCTGGGCCCGGCTTCATACCTGGCGGCAAGGCAGCGACATGCGCGCATGGCTATTCGGCATCATGCACAATCTGCATGTGGATCAGCGACGCAAGCCGGGATTGGCCACGACGCCCATCGACGATACGGGTTTCGAAGCATCGACCCGGGCAACCCAGGCCGATGCGCTCGAAATCCGCGATCTTGAAACGGCGCTCGCGCAGTTGCCCGTCGAACAACGCGAGGTACTGTTGCTGATTGCATTGGAAGACATGTCGTACGAGGAAGTGGCGCGCACGCTGGGGATTCCGTCAGGAACCGTCATGTCGCGCTTGTCGCGGGGAAGAGAAAAGCTGCGTGCGCAGATGCAAGGGCGCCCTCAGGTCAATTCGTTGAAGGTGGTGAAATGAAACCCCTAGTGGTGACTGAATCCGATTTGCAGGCTTATGCAGATGGTGTGCTGCCGGAATCGCGTCACGCCGACATCGAGAGCTACCTGGCGACCCGTCGCGACGAAGCCGAACGCATACAGGCTTACCGCGAGCAGAAACTGGCCATCAAATCGCTTTACAGCCAAGTGCTGGACGAACCAATTCCCGAACGCCTGCATCGGGCTGCCGTCACGCCCCCCGGATTTGCCCGTCAAGCGGCCGGGCCGTGGCGCCTGCGGCCCGCATCCCTTTCGCGCATTGCTGCCGGTTTCGTGCTTGTCTTTGTCGGAGCCGCCGCGGGCTGGGTCGGGCGAGGATCCATCGAACCAGCCCAACTCCATGCCCAGGCGGGCGATGCCGCTTCATCTCAGGTAGCGGAAATGACAGGCCTGGCACGCCGGGCCGCCATGGCGCATCTGGTCTACAGCCCCGAGGTGCTGCATCCGGTGGAAGTCGGATCGGCCCAAAAAGATCATCTGGTCAAGTGGCTGTCCAAACGGCTGGGTTCTCCCCTGCACCCTCCCAAGCTCGACGCGCTGGGATACGATCTGATGGGCGGGCGACTGCTGCCGGGCTCCCACGGGCCGGTCGCGCAATTCATGTACCAGGACACCTCCGGCCGCCGATTGACACTCTATGTCTCCACCGAAAACACCGACAACAAAAACACCGGCTTTCGCTTTGCCCAGGAAGGCCCGGTCAATGTCTTTTACTGGATAGACGGCAAGTTCGGCTACGCGCTCTCGGCCGGTATCGATAAAAGCAAGCTGGTGGCTATAGCCACCGCCGTCTACGAGCAACTGGAGCCCGGTTAGAAGGCAGCGGCTGGTTCAAGCCATGTGCCCGGGTGCCTCGTATTCAGCTCTAGGAAAAATGAACCGAAATACTGCCCAGGGGCCCATAGTCGGCATGAATGGTGTCGCCTTTGGCGACAGCCACGGTACGGGTGAACGATCCCGCCAGCAGAATATGCCCCGCCTCCAGTGTGGTGCCATAGGCACCCAATTTATTCGCCAGCCATACTATCCCCATTGCCGGATGGCCCAGCACAGCGGCCGATACGCCCGACTCTTCAATAACCGCATTTTTGTATAAAAGCGCGGCCACCCAGCGCAAATCGACATCGAGCGGCCGCACGGTCCGCCCTCCCAGCACAACACCGGCCGAGGCGGCATTGTCTGCAATATTATCGACAATTCTTCGTGGGTACCGGCTGCGTCCATCGATCAGCTCAAGAGCCGGCTGCACATAGTCGGTGGCGCTCAGCACGTCGAAAAGAGTCACTCCAGGCCCTTTCAATGCCTTGCCCAGGATAAACGCAAGCTCCACCTCGACACGGGGAACAATAAAACGATCGGCGCAAATGGTATCGCCGTCGTGATGGAACATATCGTCCAGCAAATGCCCATAATCGGGTTCGTCAATTCCCACGGTGGCTTGCATGGCTTTGGAAGTCAGGCCGATTTTATGGCCGCGCAATTTGGCGCCCGCCGCCATTTTGACGGCAATCGTTTCGCGTTGTATTGCGTACGAATCGGAGATCTCAATGCCAGGAAAGATTTTGTCCAACTGCGTTATCGGCTTCGCCTCGCGCTCAGCCTCGATCAACTGGCGGGCGGCTTCTGTGATATCGGCATCGCTAAGCATGATTCCACCTATTGTTCGTCAGCCACCACATTCGACAATACCCCCAAGCCGGGAACCTCGACCTCCACGACATCGCCCGCCTTCAGGAATCTGGGGGGATCGAAGCGGACCCCCGCCCCGATAGGCGTCCCGGTGGAAATGATGTCGCCCGGCCGCAGTGTGGTCCAGGTCGAGATGTAATGTATCAGGAAGCCAAATGAAAACATCAGATTGGCCGTGGTGTCGCGCTGACGTTCTTCGCCATTGACGCGCGTAATGACCTCCAGATCGTCATAACGCTCGAACTCATCTGCCGTTGCCAGCCAAGGGCCCATGGCGCCGCTCGCATCGAAATTCTTCCCTTGGGTCACATTGAATTTGCCGTGCCTGACCCAATCGCGGACAGTCCCTTCATTGAGGCACATCAAGCCGGCAATATGGCCCTCGGCGTCTGCCAACGCTATGCGGCGGCCGGGCTTGCCTATGACCAGGGCGATCTCGCCTTCATAATCGAGCTGTTCCGATTCGGGCGGCCGCATCAGCGCATTGCCGTGCCCCACAAAAGACCCCGGAAACCTTGGAAACACGCTGGGATACTTGGGTGCCGCGGAACCGTCTTTGTATTCTTCATTGCGATGGCTATAGTTGACACCCACGCAAATAATCTTCTCGGGACTCGGAATGGGCGGCAACAACTTCACCTCACTCAAGGAGAATTCGGGCTTGGCCTTGTCAGCAATACCCGGCACAAGCTTGAGCCCATCGCCAGCCAGTGCGTCGCGCAAGGAGGAAACCCCCGGCCCAAGCCTGTCGGTCAGGTCGATAATACTGTCGTCCCGCACTACGCCAAAACGCCGCCTGCCTTGTGCTTCATACGAAATGAGTTTCATGAATCGAATCCAAACAATGCGGCAGGGTTATCGACCAGGATTTTCTTGAGTACCGCGGCATCCGGCGCATAACGATAAAGCAGTTCAAGCAGATCGCCTTCGTTCGGAGGCTGCTTGACCGATACCGGATGCGGCCAATCGCTGCCCCATATGACGCGATCGGGCGCCGCGCCGATACAGGCACGCGCCACCGGCACTACGTCGTCCCAGGGGAATCCCTGCCTGGAGAGCTTCTCGCTCAAGGACAGCATGACCCAAAAATTGCCGCGTCCCAGCAATTCGACCAGTTTGCGCAAGCTTGCGTCTTGCTCCCCCTTGGACGGATCGGCCCGCCCCATATGGTCAATGATCACCGGGATGTCCAGCGATTCGAACAGGGAAACCTGATCCATGATGCCACCGGGTTCAGGCTGAAACTTCGCATACCAGCCCAGCTCCCTGACTCGCCCGATGGCGCGATCGAAATCGGCTGCGGACATGGTGATGCCGAGCCCCTGCCGGCTGAAACGCGCGCCGCGCACCCCGGCACGATGCAGAGTATCCAGATAGGCGTCATCCCGCTCCAGCAAGACCGCCGCGTTGGCGCATCCCCGATAATTCGAGCCCGCCGCGGCCAGACCGTCCAGCACGATCTGGTGGTCTGCGCCATAGGTCGTAGCCTGTACGATGACCCCGCGCTCTATGCCCAGGGTCTTGTGCAGGCGCAGCGCCACCTCGATGGTCGCGGTAGGCATCTCGTAAGCGGCACCGGGGCGGATCGGATATTTTTCCCGCGGCCCGAACACATGGAACTGGCTGTCGCAACTGTGGGGCGGCGGCAGCGGGCTGGGCGTTTTGGGATGAGGGTTGAAGGGTAGGTATTCTGGCATGCTGCTCTCTCAATCAATGACCGCAATAAAATCGCATTCAATAAGCTTCCCGCCATCGAGGCTGGCCTGCATGGTGTGGCGGGCGGGCCGGGCCGCGGGGTCCGGAAACATCGCCAGCCATACCGTATTCAACGCCGCGCGCTGCGAGCGATCATTCATCCATACCGTCATTTTGACGATATGGCCGGTCGTTCCTCCACCGGCCTCGACAATGCGCCGTACATGGGCGAACATCAGCTCGCACTGGGCTTCCAGGGAGGATCCATACGCTCCGGTTGCAGGATCGGTGCCCTGAATGCTGCCGGAATAAAGCATTTGTCCAATTCGGCAGGCGGCCGGAATGGGGTTCTTGTGGCTGAACCCCTGGGCATACACGCTGGTTCTCTTCATGATGACTCGCTCCATCCCTAAGCTTGAAAATCAATTGGCCCTGATATGCGCACGCTTGATGATGGGAGTCCACCGGGCGTCTTCGCTGGCGAGATAATCGGTGAATTCCCGAGGCGTGGCAGCACGCGCTTCGGCGCCGAGCCCATCAAATTTATCTATGACATCTTGCTGCCCGAGTATTTTGTGCAGGGCCGCGCTGAGGCGATCCACAACGTCCTTGGGCGTTCCCTTGGGAGCCAGAAGACCGGTGAAGGTCGTTGCCACCATGTCTTTGACACCGGCTTCGGCGAAAGTGGGGACATTGGGCAGGGACTTTACCCGTTTGTCGGTCGTGACGGCCAGCGGGCGCAGCTTGCCCTGCTTGATGAACGGCAAGGCGACTGAAATCTGGTCGAAATCGAAATCCACCTGGCCGCCGAGCAAATCGGTCATTGCCGGCGCATTGCCCTTGTACTGCACGGTAGTCCAGTGCGCTCCGGTGACCGCCTGCAGCAGCTCGCTGACCAGATGATTGCTCGTGCCGGCGCCCGGCGCCGCCATATTCAATTTGCCCGGTTCTTTTTTGGCCAGCGCAATCAAATCGGCCACCGTCTTGACAGGCAGGGAGGGACGCACCTGCAAGACCATAGGTGTATACGACACGGAACTGATAGGCTCGAAACTCTTTTTCCATTGATAAGGAGTGCGGCCGAAAATAAGCGGGCTGTAAAGCAAAGGTCCATTTGCGGCCATGAACAAGGTGTATCCATCGGGCGCCGAGCGCGCCACATATTCACCGGCAATCATGCCGCCCGCCCCTGGCTTGTTTTCCACAATAAAAGGCTGGCCAAACGCCTCTTGCAAACCTGGCGCAATAATTCTGGCAGCCACATCGACATTGCCACCCGGTGGATATGGCACGACGATCTTGACTGGTTGGCTTGGCCATTGTGTGGCGTTGGCGTTGATGCCATACGTCAATGCCAACGACATCATCAGCAATGCAAATTTTTTCATGCCTGTCTCCTTATTGTGTTGTGCTGCGAATCACGATAGCAATGGGCATCTGTCACGACAACAATCATTTCGAAAAAAAGTCCGATATTTGGACTAATATTCAAAACAAAAATAAAAGAAAAACATAAAACCTATGATTTACTTGAGAATCGTATTTTCAGCCAAATTAAGTTCGTCACAATGTGGACATTAAAATAACTCCGTCAAACAGGCTATCCACGGGACGGGAATCAGCCACCGTTTTCAAGGGCACCTTCAATGCAAATACGCTCGACAGACATCAATCCCGAACAAACCTACAAGCTCCTGACAGGAATCGTGGTGCCGCGCCCCATTGCCTGGGTAAGTACGCGCTCGACCGCCGGGCTGATCAACCTGGCGCCATTCAGCTGCTATACCATCGTTTCCAACAAGCCACCGATGATAGGCATCAACATCGGCCGCAAAGCAGGGGTCCGCAAAGACACCTCGCGCCACATTCACGAAACCGGCGAGTTTGTCGTCAACATCGGCGACGACACGCTGATTGACGCCATTCATCAAAGCGCAGTGGAACATCCGCCGGAAATCAGCGAGGCGGCCCTGCTGGGCCTGGAACTGATAAAAGGCCAGGCGATTGCGGTGCCGCGCCTGGCTATCGCACCTATCAGCATGGAGTGCCGCCTGCATTCGGTTACGCCGTTCGGCGACACGGGTGCCGAATTCCATGTTGGTGAAATCATGCTTTTTCACGTGCGTGACGACTTGCTGCATAACGGCAAAATCGATACGGCTCAATTGCGGCCTGTCGCGCGCCTGGCCGGCCCCAATTACGCCACACTGGGAGAAATCATATCCATGCAGCCCATAGCTCAAACACCCAAGTCCATCATCGGCGCCAAAGTCGAGCCGCAATGATCAAGTCCGTCGACGACAAGGACACCACGCATGGTGCGCAGACCGTGCGCCGCGCCATGGCTATTTTGCGCTTGCTGGCCTGCGGGCAGGAGCGCGGCGTAAGGCTGACCGACATCGTGCAGATGTCCGGTCTGAACCGCCCCACGGTGCACCGCATCCTGAAGGCCTTGATAGAAGAAGGCGCGGTCGAACAGCATTCCGATACGCGGCACTATCTTATCGGGCCTGAACTGACGCTATTGGGAATAGCCAGAACCAAGCGATTCCCTTTGCTGACGATTGCCGACACCTATCTGAACAAACTGGCGGAACAGGTGGGCGATACGGTATTTTTAAGCGTGCGCCATGGCCACGATTCGATTTGCATAGGTCGTAAAACCGGCGATCATCCGATACAGGTGCTATCGATCGAAGTCGGCGTGCGCCGGCCGCTCGGAGTCGGCGTGTCGGGAGTGGCGCTGCTTTCGTGCCTGACCCAGGAGGAAAGCGAAGCCATCGTGCACGAGAATGCCCGCCGCCTGGCCGTGCATCATCTGGACCCGCAAGAATTGCTGGAGCGTATTCGAACTGCCCGTGCAACGGACTATGCTTACGCCGCTGCCGGTGTCATGGCAGGTACCAGCGCCCTGGCGATTCCGGTGCGGGCCAAAAGCGGCGAGCCTCTAGCCGCGGTAACCATTACGGCGATGGCCGAGCGGCTCAACCCGCAACGCCTGCCAGTCGTGCTGGGCATGATGCAGGAACAGGCGCGCTTGATAGCGCGGCACCATGCCGAAGTAAGCCATTAACGCATTCTTTCAAATGTTTACGGGGCTGGACGTGTTTCAGTGACTTTTGTTTTGAGCTGTTTTTAGGCTTGATCTTTGGGCTGTGTTGGCGGGTGTAGTTCTATAAAGACGCCGCAGGGTGGGCGGTGCTGTGCAGTCCGGCACGTCCAGCGGTCGGCTAGCTGCGCTAGCCGACTGCCCGGGTCTGCCTCGTCCAGGCGGGCGTCGGGCGAACTCGCCCGGCCTCGCGAGGCCGGGCTCAGACAGCGCCCGCCGAAGGCCCCCGCCTTCCCTTCGTCAGCACCCGGCGCTGGACTACCGCCGGACTGCACAGCACCGCCCACCCTGCGGCTTGCGTTGAGGCAATGCAGCGAGAGAAGCGTTGGGGTCATGCACCGAGAGAAACGTTGAGGTCATGCATCGAGGTATACGTTGGGCTGTGGGCATTTGGTCAATCGAGTCGTCAATCCATCAAGAAGTCAATCGAAGTAGATACGGCCACGTGATGGAGGCATGAGTGCGGGCACGTTAACGGTTCTATGGGTGCAGGCCCATTAACGGTAGGGGCAAGCACGTAAATTCCGGGCATCCCGTGATGCAATTCACGGCAGGCCATTACGTGAGCCGTCTATCGGGGCTTGGGGTCAGGACCGGCGTAAGGCGTGCGCCGGATGCTACCGTAGGGAAGGCGGGGGCCTTCGGCGGGCCATGTTTGAGCGCAGCCGCGCCAGCGGCGTAGCGAGTTTGGCCCGACGCCCGCCTGGACGAGGTAGATCCGGATCAAGCACGCCGTGCCGGCCCTGACCCCAAGCCCCGATAGACGGCGTATTCAAATACCAAAACGACCAAAACATCGAATCCCGTAAACACATTGATCAAACAGCACACAAGGCAAGCCACCTCTCCGATAATCCGCGGCGCTCAGCAGCCTTTGATTAGAACTTACCGATCCAATCCGCATAGGCGTCGATAAAACGCTGCAGGTAGACATTGCCATCCTTGCTTGGCACACCCGCCTCGTCGAACAGCAAATGCGCCTGGCTCAAATACGTTTCGGGCTGCCCCATGCAATACACATTCAGGCAGGCCAGCGACTGGCGCAAGTGATGGCTGGCGCCGAATCCGCCCTGCAAAGAGGGCGAAGCGCTGAGGATCGCGCCAGGCTTTTTATTCCAGACGCTATGGCCGGATGGCCTGGATCCGATATCTACGGCATTTTTCATGGCAGCGGGCATCGAACGATTATGCTCAGGCGTGACAAAAATGATGCCGTCGGCATCCAGGATTTTCTGGCGAAATTCGGTATAAGGAGCCGAAGGCGGTTCCAGATCGAAATCCTGGTTGTAGAGCGCCAACCCACCTATCTCGACTATTTCGAGTGTCAGCGACGGAGGCGCCAGCCGGATCAGGGCCTGCGCCGCTTTGCGATTGAGGGAATCCCGACGCAGGCTGCCTACGATGACGGCTATGTGTTTACTCATGATGACAAATTCCTTTCCAAGTAACAGGCGTTGTTGTTGCGGGCAAGTTTATCCGCATTCAGGCCAACGCCGGGTAATCATTCAATACCGGGCCATGGCAGCGGCGGCGGCATCAGGCGCGGCCCGGAAAGGCCCGCCACATTCCCGTACCGCTCGCCGCCGCGTTCCCAGTCGTGCTGTGCTCTGGCTATTTCAACTTTGTCGTGCCCGACAAAATTCCACCAGATCAGGATTTCTTCGTTCAAGGGCTCGCCACCCACCATCAAAACGCGCCCGCCGCTCGACATGCTGAACTCGACGCTGCTGCGTCCGATGCCCAGATACGCCAATTCATTCAAGCCTATGGCTTCCGTGCCGACTTGCAGCGAACCTTCAAGCGGCAGCATGGCGTATTCGAAATCCGGCCTCAATGGCAATGTCAGGGAAGCCGGCTCCGAAGCCAATAGCTCGACTCCCAGCAAAGGAGAAAAGGTGCGCGCCGGCGCCGTATGCCCGTTGAACTCGCCGACAAGCAAGGTGCAGGCCACGCCTTGCTCGGTCCAGTTGGGCAAATGAGGGTAGTGATCAAAAGCCGGGGCGATCTGGCTGTATTCAGCAGGCAGGGCAATCCAGAGCTGGGCGGCATGCAAACGAGCCTGCCCAGGCAAGGATTGCTCGGTGTGCGCGATGCCGCGGCCGGCCGTCATGAGATTCACCTGACCCGGGCGTATGACCTGGCTGTTGCCCAGACTATCGGTGTGCAAGACCTCGCCCTCTATCATCCACGTGAAGGTCTGCAGGCCGATATGGGGATGCGGCCCCACCTGCATGCCAGGCTCGCCTTTCGCGAAATCGGCAGGGCCGGCGTGATCCAGAAAGCACCACGCACCCACCAGGCGGCGCTGTCGCGACGGCAGCGCCCGGGCAACCGGAATGCCGCCTACATCGGCAATGCGCGCGCCGATCCGCTGCAGTGCCTGAAAATTTCCATCGGTCGATGCTGTTTGCGATACGGCTGCAATACTGGGGTCGGGCTTGCTCATTGTTTACTCCAATTGAGATTCCGGCGGCCGGGGCGCATAAAAAATCCCAGATACCGTACAAGGCTATCTGGGATTCTACTCTGGGCGACCCGGCAGGAGCCTGATCGTCCAGAGCCTTACGAATTACCGCGCACTGCTTACTGCCCTTCCAAAAAGCTCTTGAGCTTGTCGGCCCGGCTGGGGTGACGCAATTTGCGCAGAGCCTTGGCTTCTATCTGGCGGATACGTTCGCGAGTCACGTCGAACTGCTTGCCGACTTCTTCCAGGGTCTGGTCGGTGCTCATTTCAATGCCGAAGCGCATGCGCAGGACCTTGGCTTCGCGTGGAGTAAGCGAATCGAGGACCTCTTTGACGACGTCGCGCATCGAACCATGCAAGGCAAACTCGGACGGTGACAGAGTGCCCGTATCTTCAATGAAATCGCCCAGATGCGAATCGTCGTCATCGCCTATGGGGGTTTCCATGGAGATGGGCTCTTTGGCGATCTTGAGGATCTTGCGCACCTTGTCTTCAGGCATATCCATTTTTTGCGCCAGCGTAGCAGGATCGGGCTCGGCGCCGGTTTCCTGCAGGATCTGGCGATTGATGCGGTTCATTTTATTGATCGTTTCGATCATGTGAACCGGAATCCGGATCGTGCGGGCCTGATCGGCAATGGAGCGCGTGATGGCCTGGCGTATCCACCATGTCGCATAGGTGGAAAACTTGTAGCCGCGACGGTATTCGAATTTATCAACCGCCTTCATAAGGCCGATATTGCCCTCCTGGATCAGATCCAGGAACTGCAAACCGCGATTGGTATATTTCTTGGCAATGGAAATTACCAGACGCAAGTTGGCCTCGGTCATTTCGCGCTTGGCCTTGCGTGCCTTGGCCTCGCCGGTAGCCATGCGTTTGTTGACGTCCTTCAGATCTTTCAGGGGCAGCACGACGCTGACCTGCAAATCGATAAGCTTCTGCTGCAGTTCCTGTACCGCCGGGATATGGCGTTCGAGCGTTTCGGAATACGCATGGTTGGCTGCCACCTCGGCCAGTACCCAGTCGAGATTGGTTTCGTTGCCGGGAAAGGCCTTGATGAAATAGGCGCGCGGCATGCCCGCGCGATCGACGCAGGTATGCAGCACGGCGCGTTCGAGCTTGCGCACTTCGGCAACCTGATCGCGCAGCGTATCGGCAAGCCTTTCGACCATTTTCGCCGTAAAGCGTATGCCGATCAGTTCGCTCAGGATCGCTTCCTGGGCCTGAATATAGGAATGCGCTTCGTAGCCTTCTTTTTCGAAGGCTCTGCGCATTTTTTCGAACCAGTCGGCAATCACCTCGAATTTTTTAAGCGACTTCACGCGCAAGTCTTCAAGCTGCTTGCTGCTCATGCCGCCCGCCGGGCCGTCTTCGTTCTCGTCGCTTTCCACCGTGACGCCCGCACCCGCGTATTCTTCGCCTTCCTGGTCGATCAGGCCATCGACGATTTCATCGATTTGCGCCGTACCTTCACGCACGCGCTGAATGTGATTGAGGATTTCGTTGACCGTGGTCGGGCACGCGGCAATCGCCATGACCATGTGCTTGAGGCCATCTTCAATGCGTTTGGCGATTTCGATTTCGCCTTCGCGAGTCAGCAATTCGACCGTACCCATTTCACGCATGTACATGCGCACCGGATCGGTCGTGCGACCGAAATCGGAATCCACGGTCGTCAGCGCGGCTTCGGCTTCGTCTTCGACATCGTCGTCGTTGGAGGCCACTGGAGCATTGTCGCTCAGGAGCAGCGTTTCAGCATCGGGAGCCTGGTCGTAAACCGAAATCCCCATGTCGCTGAATGTGCTGATAATGCCATCGATGGCCTCGGCATCGACCAGGTCGTCGGGCAGGTGATCGTTGATCTCGCCATAAGTCAGGTAGCCGCGGTCTTTGCCCAGCTTGATCAGGACCTTGAGCCGGTTGCGGCGAGCCTCCTGCTCTTCGGGCGTCATCTGATTGCGCGCAGGCGCATCCTTGTCGGCCTTGGCACGTTTTCCACCGCGCTTGGGCAAGGGTTTGAGATCGGGAATGACTTCGGCCTCGCCTTCAACGTCGTCGTCGCCGAAATCGGGCGCATCGTTGTTGGCATTCTTTGCGGGGCGACCGGGGCGGCGTCCGCTGGGAATCGGGCGAGCGGCGGCAGCTTTGGGCGCTTTTTCGGTTTTTCCGGACTCACCGGCCCCTGCCGCTTTTTTAGCAGCCGCTTTTTTTACCGCTTCCTGTTTGGCAGGTGCTTTTTTCACTGCGGCTTTGGTATCGACAGCCGTATCGGCCTTAGCGGCCCCCTTTACCTTGACTGCAGCCTTGTCGACACTTTTGGTCGCAGCGGCAGTTCTAGTTTTTTTTGCGGCGTTTTTCTCAGCCGCCAAAGAGGTTTTACCAGTAGCTTGGGTCATAGTCGCTTCCGTAGGCGCAAACGCACTCGGTTAGTCAAAATGCCAACCGAATGTTGCAGGGCAGAACTTACTTATCACAGAGACTCGGCATAAAGAGCAGAATTCGGATGTTGAACGCGAAGCCCGTAATTTGGAATTCCTTGACACTATGGTTGCAAGGCACGGGGGAGCTTCGAATTCAAAACACCATCACTCGGCGATGGCGTGGCGGCAAAGAGCCACAACAATATGCAAAGACCCTGCGAAAACTCTCTATTTTACAATAATTAGCGCGAAGAGGCATTATTTAACAGCGCAATTCGTCGCGTCAATTCCTGATACCGCTTGCGGGCGGCATCGTCTTGCAAACCGGACTGTATCAGGGCGGATTGCTCGGCCTTGATGGCCTCGAGCTCGATACGATGCAAAGCGTCGTTCCACTCGGTTTGCGGATCCGGCAAATCGTCCTGATCGAGCAATTCGGTCGACAGGGAGCTCAATACGCCAGCCAGATCGGATTCGGGATCGGCGGCCTGGAACAAGGCACCCACGTGCCGGGCACCGCTGGTATGGGCCAGGACGATCAGTTCCCTGACAAGTACCAGATGGGGGCCCTGCTCCAGAATTTCAAGCTGTTGGTCGCCCAGACTGTTGACCAGTTCAGGATGCGCCAGCAGCAGGCGCAACAAACGCTTCGCCATGGGAGTGACCGAACGGCGGTTATTACCGGTCGGCGCTGCGCGGTTTGCGCGGCCCCGGCCAGCCGAAACATTGGGACTATAGGGTTCACTATCGTCAGCGGCAAAAACAGGTATATCGGCCCACTCGGGCGGTGCATCGCCGCCCGATATCCCGGTTTCGCGGGGCGCCGCCGGCACAGCCAAAGGCTTGGGAGCCGGCATGGCGGCCAGCATTGCAGCCAGTTCTTCCGGAGTAAGCTGCACCCGCTTGGCAAATTCACGTTCAATCTGCATGCGCAGCGTAGTGCCTTCCGGCAGCATCGCCAGCAGCGGCTTGGCCTCGTGCACGCACGCAGCACGCCCCTCGGCTTCGTCCATGGGATGACGCCCGGCCAACTCTTCCAGCATGAACCGCGACAAGGGCACGGCCTCGCCCACGGCGGCGCGAAAAGCCTCGGCACCGAATTCACGCACGTAGGAATCCGGATCATGCTCGGCGGGCAAAAACAGGAACCGGACCGACACATCGTCGCGCAGCATTGGCAAAGAGGCCTGCAGGGCACGCCAGGCCGCGCGGCGGCCTGCCGCGTCGCCATCGAAACTGAAAATAATCTTGTCGCTTGTACGCAACAATTTTTGGATATGCTGCGAGGTCGTTGCCGTGCCCAGCGTGGCAACCGCGTTCTCTACGCCCTGCTGCGCCAGCCCGACCACATCCATGTACCCTTCGACCACCAGCACATAGCCTTCAGACCGTATACCCGTGCGCCCTTCCCACATGCCATACAATTCATGGCCTTTTGAAAAAAGTGAAGTTTCAGGCGAATTCAGATACTTGGGCTCGCCTTTGCCAATGATGCGCCCGCCAAACCCGATCAGGTTCCCACGCGTATTGCGAATGGGAAACATGATCCGTTCGCGGAACCGGTCGTACCGACGTCCGTCTTCGGACTCAATCACCAGTCCGGACTCGATCAGGAGCGGATCTTCATAGTGGGGAAAGACGCTGGCCAGGCCACGGCGATCGGTTCCCGACCAGCCCAGGCCAAAACGCGCGGCAATCTGGCCGCTAAGCGCCCTCTGTTTCAGGTAGCGAATCGCCGCTGGAGACGCCTTGAGCTCACGCAAATAATGCGCTTGCGCCAGATCCAGTATTTGCTGCTGGCGTGAAACTTCTTCCTTGTGGCGCTGGGACGCCGCGCGCTGCTGCGGGCTGCGGGATTCTTCAGGCACCGTCATGCCAACGGCTGCAGCCAGGGAACGCACCGCTTCCGGGAAGCTGGCCCCGGTGTGCTCGATTAAAAATGTAATAGCGCTACCGTGGGCGCCGCAGCCAAAGCAGTGGTAAAACTGCTTGGTCGGACTTACGGTAAAAGACGGACTTTTTTCGTTATGAAACGGGCACAAGCCAAGCAGATTGGCTCCGCCCTTGCGCAGCTGTACATATCGCCCGACGACGTCAACAACATCAACTCGGGCGAGCAGGTCCTGAACAAATGATTCAGGGATCAATACAGGCGCGGAGGCAGCTGTTGGCTGCGAATACGCTTGTAATGGCGCTTGACGGCCGCAGCATGCTTGCGCTTACGCTCAGCCGTAGGCTTTTCGTAGAACTCACGCGAACGCAGCTCGGTCAAGAGGCCGATTTTCTCGATAGTGCGCTTGAAGCGGCGCAAGGCGGCTTCGAAGGGCTCGTTTTCTTTCAGACGAACGATAGGCATGTAGTCTTTTGTATTAAATTAGTTAAAAATAAATGATGTAAACGACAACCAAAGAGTTTAACACGAAACACCTAATTGCGGACACCTTTTCTCACCCAGGCCTCGAGCTGATGAGGCCGCAAACTATCGTAATCTTCAAATGGCTGATGAATCCAGGGATTGGTCGGGAGTTTCTCGACAAAGTAATCGGGCGTTGCCCTGGCGTGGCCTTTCCACCATAACACCGCGCTCTTGAGCTCGGTGATTGCCGGAAACTGCGAGCGCAAGTGTTCGCCCACCTTGATGAAGGTAAGGCCCGTGTCCACCATGTCGTCGACCAGCAACACCCTTCCTTCGAGAGTGCCGCGGGTAATCGTGATGAACTGGGCGATATCGAGCTGCCCCTGCTGCGTACCGGCCGCCTCGCGATAGCTGCTGGTAGCCAGGATGCCCAGCGGCACATCGAAAATGCGTGAAAGCACATCGCCCACGCGCACACCTCCGCGGGCCAGGCACACTATATTGTCGAACTGCCAGCCAGCTTCGTGGACATTCAAGGCAAGCCGCTCGACCAGGCCGTTATATTGGTCCCAGCTAACCCAAAGATCGCGATCCGTGCTTGGGGGCAAACTCATGTAGATAACTCCTGTAGATACGCGATTTTAGCCGCCTCATTTGGCCAAGCACAATAAGCAAGACGCCGCAGGCAGGCACAATACCCGAGGCGAAAAGAACGAAACCCCCGATCGGCGACAAGCGGGGGTTCGATCGAAACCGGATATTCCGGCGTCGGCCCGCAGGCCAACGCCATGCCTCAACCTTTGAAGGGATGCCGCAACACGATGGTTTCCAGGCGATCGGGGCCTGTGGAAACCATATCGATAGGCACCTCGCACACGTCGGAGATGCGCTCGAGGTAACGGCGTGCATTGATAGGCAATTTGTCGTATTCGGTAATGCCCACTGTCGATTCGGACCAGCCCGCCATTTCTTCGAGCACAGGCTCGGCTTCGGCCACAGCGTGGGCGCCGTAGGGAAGCAAATCGAGAAACTCGCCCCGGTAGCGGTATCCCACACCGATTTTTATATGTTCGAGGCCATCGAGCACATCGAGCTTGGTGATGCACAGCCCCGAAATGCCATTGATCATGACCGAACGCTTCATGGCGGCGCCATCGAACCAGCCGCAACGGCGAGGCCGCCCGGTAACCGATCCGAACTCTTTGCCGACCGTCGCCAGGTGCGCGCCGGTTTCATCGAGAAGTTCGCTGGGGAAAGGACCCGACCCGACGCGCGTGGTGTAGGCCTTGGCAATTCCCAGCACATAGTGGAGGGATTGTGGCCCGACGCCGGCTCCGGCGGCGGCGGCACCCGACACGCAGTTGCTGCTGGTCACGAACGGATAGGTGCCGTGATCGATATCGAGCAGGGAGCCCTGCGCTCCTTCGAACAGGAGGTTGTGGCCGGACCGCTGGGCTATATGCAGGTTGCCGGATACGTCGGCGACCATGGGCTGGATGGCGGGAGCCAGGGACATGGCCTGTTCACGCACCTCGTCGGCGGAAACCGCCTTGGCCCCCAGGTACTGGGTCAGCACAAAGTTGTGATAGTCGAGCGCCTCGGCCAGCTTGTCGTCGAACACGGCCGGGTCGTACAGGTCTTGTACCCGCAAAGCGCGGCGCGCGACCTTGTCTTCGTAGGCAGGCCCGATGCCGCGGCCCGTGGTACCGATCTTGCCCGCCCCTTTGTGCACTTCGCGCGCCTGGTCGACGGCAATGTGATAAGGCAAAATCAGTGGGCAAGCCGGAGATATCTGCAGACGCGAACGGACATCGAGACCGGCCTCTTCGAGCTCGGCGATTTCCTTCAACAAGGCTTCGGGCGAAAGAACCACGCCGTTGCCGATATAGCAGGTCAGATTGGGGTGCATGATTCCCGATGGAATCAGGCGCAATATGGTTTTCTTGCCATTGATCCACAGCGTATGGCCGGCATTATGTCCGCCCTGGAAACGCACGACCCCTTGAGCCGACTCGGCAAGCCAGTCAACGATTTTCCCCTTCCCTTCGTCACCCCACTGAGTGCCGATCACCACAATATTCTTGCTCATGTTACGTATCAAAAAAGTTTTAGCCGTATGTATAGACTAAAAAGGGTTTAAACCACACGATAAAGCCGACAGCCCGGCATGCTAAATCGCTCTTACCTTCCATGCCCCGTTTTCGAGAACCAGTTCCCGATCAACGATGAATTCATCCAGCCGCTGCGACTGCCCAGGCAAGGCCTGGACCACGATCTCGCCCGCCTCGCGCAAGGCGCGCAGGGCATCGACCAGCAAAGGATCGGTGCCCCAGGGGGCCCGGACCGCCTTGGCCACGGCAGGCGCCTCGAGCCCGGACGACAGCTTGCGCAAATCGAGGCTGAACCCCGTTGCCGGCCGGGCCCGGCCGAAGGCCCTGCCTATGCCGTCGTAGCGACCGCCCTTGACCAGGGCATCGTGCCAGCCTTCGGCATAAATTGAAAACACAACGCCGGAGTGGTAGCCATATCCGCTGCCCAGATCGGCCAGATCGATGCCGAATTCGTACTTGGGCATGGCATGCACAAGGGTTTCGAGGTTGGCCAATGCCGCATGCACGGCGGGCAGTCCGGGCAAGGCGCTTTTGGCCCGCGCAAGCACTTCGACCCCGCCATACAAAGACGGAAGCACCAATAATGCCTGCAAGCTGGCGTCTTGCATATCGGGCAAACGCTTACTTAGCTCGACCAGGCCGGGTACGTCCTTGATGCTGAGCAGCGCGAAGATCTCGTCGGCCGAGCCGGCCAGGGCCGGATCCGCATCGATAATGGCATGCGCCACCCCCGGATGGCTCAGGTCCAGCCTGGCGTTGTCGACACCGGCGCGCCTTACGCTTTCGAAGGCAAGCTGGATGATTTCAATGTCGGCTTCGACGCCGGCATGGCCGAATAATTCGGCGCCAATTTGCAATAACTCGCGATCGGACAGCAGCCCCGCCGGCCGGGCATGCAGCACTGAACCGCAATAGCAAAGCCTGGTAACCCCCTCGCGATTCAGTAAATGGGCGTCAATACGCGACACCTGCGGTGTCATGTCGGCGCGCACTCCCAGAGTGCGGCCGGAGAGCTGGTCAACCAGCTTGCAGGTACGCAAATTGAGATCGCCGCCGGTCCCCGTAAGCAAGGAGTCTATGTATTCCACCAGAGGCGGAGCCACAAGCTCGAACCCGTACGTGCGGTACAAATCCAGCAAATCGCGTCGCAGTTCTTCTATGCGGCGAGCCTCGGCGGGAAGAATATCGGCCAGGCTTTCTGGCAACAACCAATTGGACATATGTCGTTCTGAAAAAGGCCTTCGAAAATAGCGTCATTTCCGCATCGATCGCGCACATCGGGCACGCACCGTGCCCGATGTGCGGCAGGCGAAGCGGTATGTGGATCCAGAAATGAAATGTGACAGACAAACAAAAAGCGACTGGAGGCGTAAGCCCGCCGAGTCGCTTGCGGAATAATCTGTCAACTTACATGGCATTGTACCCTGTTGTGGCGTACCGCCCAAATGGCGAATCCGCTTTTGTGGCGGATTCGCCATTTGCAGGAATCAAGGCGTGGCGGGCTTGACTCCGGAGGCCGAATTCCAGTATTTGAAAAAATCGGACTTGGGGCTCAGCACAAGCATGTCGCCAGGCTTCGAGAACGCCGCACGATATGCCTCGAGGCTTTTGTAGAAGCTGAAAAACTTGGGATTCTTGCCATAGGCCTCGGAATAAATCGAGTTGGCCTTGGCATCGCCCTCGCCTTTGATCCCCTGCGCCTGGGCATAGGCCTTGGCCAGAATCTCTTCACGCTCCCTGTCGGCCTGGGCACGGATTTTTTCACTATCCGCCGCCCCGGTTGCACGCAATCGATTGGCCTCTTGTTTGCGTTCCGCTTCCATGCGCCGGTAAACCGATTCGGAAATTTCAGGAGCAAACTCGATACGGCGCAAACGCACATCGACCACCTGGACGCCCAGCGGCTTGGCACGCGCCTCGACGGTCGTCAGCACCTCGTCCATGATTTTGTCGCGTTCGCTGGAAACCACATCTTTTACAGTGCGCACGTTGACCGAGGCGTTCAGGGCATCGCGGATCTGCGCTTGCAGACGTTCTTGCGCGGCACGGTCATTGGCACCGAAAGTAACGTAAAACAGGCGGGGATCGGAAATCCGCCATTTGACGAAGGAGTCAATCAGCAGGTTTTTCTTTTCGGCCGTTTGAATGCGCTCGGGATCGGTGCTTTCTATGGTTTGCAGGCGTTTGTCGAGCAACACCACGTTTTCAAACGGCGGCGGCAGCTTGAAATACAAACCTGGCTGGGTGATGGTTTCACGTACCTCGCCCAGGGCAAACAGCAAGGCGGAGTCGCGCTCGCGCACCACAAATACGCACGAAGAAAGAACGGCCAGGACGATCACCAGGCCAACCAGAGCGGGAAATAAACGTTGCATGATGGCCTCCTTAGCGTGAGAAACGATTGATCGACAAAGAATCCTGCAATGAAGCAGGCGGGTCTTTGCGCCGAACCGGCGAAGCCGCAGGTTTGGTCGTCGAGGGGGCCGGAGTGGTGGCGGCGGCCGCGGCCGCCGCTATGGGTGCATTGGCGTCGGTTTGCGCGCGCGACACCTGCTGCATGATTTTATCTAGCGGTAAATACAACATATTGTTACTCGACTGCGTATCGATCATGACCTTGCTGGCACGCTCCAGGATTTCTTGCATGGTCGACAGATACAGGCGTTCACGCAAGATTTCAGGAGCCTTGGCGTATTCGGCTTCAATACTGTTGAAGCGGGCCGTGTCGCCCAGGGCGTCGCCCACGACTTTGGCGCGATAACCTTCCGCTTCCTGAACCAGACGGGCCACCTGCCCCTGCGCTTCGGGCAAAACCTTGTTGGAATAGGCATTACCTTCGTTGATCTGGCGTTCCCGGTCCTGACCGGCTTTAACCGCGTCGTCGAAAGCCGCCTGTACCTGCTCGGGCGGTTGTACGTTCTGAATCGCCACCGTACTGATTTGTATGCCTGTTTTATAACGGTCGAGTATGCTCTGGGTGAGTTTTTGCACATCGGCCGCCACTTCGGTACGGCCCGAATACAAAATGAAATCCATGGGCTTTTTGCCCACGATTTCGCGCATGGCCGTTTCAGCAACCTGGCGCACGGATTCGTCGGGATGGCTGGTTTTGAACAAATAATCGGGCGCCCCATCGGACATCAGCCGATACTGCACGACAAACTGCACATCGACGATATTTTCGTCGTTGGTGAGCATAAGCGACTCAGGCAGAATCTTGTTGCGCGACGAGCCGCGAAAACCGACTTCAAACGTGCGCAATTGCGAAATATTGACCATTTGATGGTCTTCAATGGGATACGGCAAGCGCCACTGCAGACCCGGAGGCAGTGTGGCCTTGTACTTGCCGAATTTGGTTACCACGGCAACCTGGCCTTCCTGCACAATGAGAAAGCCGCTGGCAAGCCACAAGCCCAGAGCGATGATCAGGACGATGGCGATGACCTTGGGCGTGTTTTTGGGCATGGGCAGGAAACTGCCGTTGTTGCCGCCGCCGCTGCCGCCATTGGAGCTGCCGCCGCGTTTGGGTTTACGGCCGAACAGAGAACCAATGCGGTTATTGAAATCGCGCCAGACTTCGTCGAGATCGGGCGGCCCCTCGCCTTTGTTCGGACGGCGCGGTGGCTCGGAACCGTTATTATTGCCACGCCCCCAACCGGGGTCATTCAAATTAAATATTTTCGACATTAAACGCATTATTTCCCGCGATTTGATCTGACTCGACAATAGCCCCGCGCAAACCATCCAGGCCCGCACGCTTCAGGGCGCTCACAAAGACTCGCGCAATGGTACCATGTTCGTTACGCTCGACGCGGGGCTCATAACCCGCCTCGTCTATCTTGTTATACACCAAAATCCGCGGGGCCTCGTCCGCGCCGATGTCCGCAAGCACCTTGTCGACCTCGGCAATTTGTTCGTCACGCTGGTGGCTGGAGGCATCCACGACATGCAACAGCAGATCGGCCTGAATGGTTTCCTCGAGCGTAGCCCTGAACGCCGCAATAAGCGTGGGGGGCAAATCCCGGATAAAACCCACGGTATCCGAAATCACCACCTGCCCCGCCCCTTCGATCCAGATCCGACGCGTCGTGGTGTCGAGCGTGGCAAAAAGCTGGTCGGCCGCGTAGGCATCGGCACGCGTCAGGGCATTGAACAAAGTGGACTTGCCCGCGTTGGTGTAGCCTACCAGCGAAACCGACAATATGCCGCCGCGCGCCCGGGAACGCCGCTGGGTGGTGCGCTGCCGCTGCACCCGATCCAGGCGCTCGCGCAACAGGCGCACTTTGGCGCCTATCATGCGGCGGTCCATTTCTAGCTGGGCCTCGCCTGGCCCGCGCATGCCTATCCCGCCGCGTTGCCGTTCCAGGTGCGACCACATGCGGGTCAGGCGCGTGGAAAGATGCTGCAGCTGAGCCAGTTCAACCTGCAGCTTGCCTTCATGGCTTTTGGCACGCAAGGCAAAAATATCCAGGATCAGGGCAACCCGATCGACCACCCGGCGATTGAAGCCACGCTCGAGGTTGCGTTGCTGGGCCGGGGTCAGGGGCTGGTCGAACAGGATGATTTCCGCCTGCGTTTCGTCGGCAAGCAGAATTCCTTCTTCGAGCTTGCCCGAACCTATGAAATGCGCCGCGTCGGGGCGAGAACGGCGCGCAATCAGCGTTCCTGCAATCTCGGCTCCGGCGCCTTTGGCAAGCATGACGAATTCATCGGCATGCGCCTGGAAATCGGGACTGCCCAAATCAACGCTTACGATCAAAGCTTTCATGGAGACCTTATAAACGAAATGCCCGCCGGCGCATGGCACACGGCGGGCGTTTCATCAAGCGGATGAAAAGCTGATTACTCAGCGGGTTCGTCCACTTGGAAGCTGACTGGTCGGGCCGGTACAACAGTGGAAATCGCGTGCTTATAAACCATTTGAGTCACGGTATTACGCAACAGGACGACGTACTGATCGAACGATTCGACTTGTCCCTGCAATTTGATTCCGTTGACGAGATAAATTGATACGGGCACGTGATCCTTACGTAAAGCATTGAGGAATGGATCTTGTAGTGTTTGCCCTTTGTTGCTCATTGGCGAGGCTCCGATTGTGTTGTTATTTAAACTGACTTCTGAATGCATAACTTTACAGGGTTTTCCCGCAATACGCCATGCGAGGGGTCAGGCAAATTAATTTTTTTGTGTATCACATTAATGTTTATTCAAAATTTCAGACAAGGCATTACATAGACGCTCGCATTCGCCGGGAGTTCCCACCGAAATGCGCAAAAACTGCTCAATGCGCTCTTGCCTGAAATGACGCACCAGAATGTGGCGCTCACGCAGAGCCTGACTCAGGCTGAGCGCCGAATGGGCCGGATGGCGGGCAAACACGAAATTGGCCAGGGTCGGCAGCACGTCAAAACCCAGCACGGTCAAACGCGCCACAAGCTGTTCACGAGCGGCGATGACGGCCTGGCGAGTCTGCTCGAAATAGGCGGTATCCTGAATTGCGGCCAGCGCCCCCACCTGGGCCAGGCGGTCGAGCGGATAAGAATTGAAGCTATCCTTGATGCGCAGCAAACCATTGACGACCTGCTTCCCGGCCAACGCAAACCCCACCCGCAGGCCCGCCAGCGAGCGCGATTTGGAGAGGGTCTGGATCACGACCAGATTGTCGTAGCGAGCCAGCAGCGGAATCGCGGTCTGGGCGCCAAAATCGACATAGGCCTCATCGACCACGACGGCGGAATCAGGATTGGCCTTGAGAATCAGCTCGATTTCAGCCAACCCCAGTGCTATGCCCGTAGGCGCGTTCGGGTTGGCAAAAATAATGCCCGCCGCCGGTACATCGCGTCTGGCCGTGTAATCGGCAACCCGAATCGAAAAATCGGCGGCCAAAGGAATGATTTCGTGCGGAACCTGATACAGGCGGCAATAGCTGCGATAGAAACTGTAGCTGATGTCGGGCATCAGCAAAGGCCGGCCGGCCTTCCTGAACAGACCGTTAAAGACATGGGCCAGGATTTCATCCGAGCCATTGCCCAGAAACACCTGATCGGCCTCGACATCGCACAGGGCTGCAATCGCTTCACGCAGAGCGGTGGCGGCGGGATCCGGATAAAGCCGCAGGCGATCGTCGGTGGCCGCCTTGATGGCGTCGACAACGCGCGGCGACGGGCCGTACGGATGCTCGTTGGTATTGAGTTTGAGCAGATCGCTGATCCCCGGTTGTTCGCCGGGTGTATACGGTGCAAGATCGGCGACGTGGTCGCTCCAGAAGCGGCTCAATTAAGACCCCTGTACATACGGGTTGTGAGAAGATTTGAATTCGATGCGCAACGGCGTGCCGTCAAGTTTGAACGCCGCGCGAAACCGGGTTTCGAGGTAGCGCCGGTACGAATCGGAAATGGCATCGAGCGCATTGCCGTGTATGACGATAAGCGGCGGATTCTGCCCACCCTGGTGCGCATAGCGCATTTTGGGGCGGAATATCCCTTTGCGCGGCGGCGGCTGCTGTTCGACGGCCGCCTGCAGTTCGCGGGTTAGCTTAGGTGTGGACAGCTTGGCAAACGCAGCCGCATGGGCGGCATTGACCGATTTGAGCAAGGCATTGACACCCTGCCCTTTCAGCGCCGATACCGTATGCATTTTGGCAAAAGACAAAAACCGCAGTTTGCGTTCGAACTCGCGTTGTATGCGCTCGCGCTGCTCGCCGTCCAGGCCGTCCCATTTGTTGATGGCCACGACCAAGGCCCGGCCGGTTTCAAGCACGAATCCGGCAATATGCGCGTCCTGGTCGGAGATTTCCGTTTGGGCATCGAGCATGAGCAAGACGACATTGCAGGCTTCGATGGCTTGCAGGGTCTTGATGACGGAAAATTTTTCGATCGCCTCGAATACCTTGCCGCGGCGGCGCAAGCCGGCCGTATCGATCAGGGTATAGGAAACACCTGCGCGCTCGAATTCGATTTCGATGGCATCGCGCGTAGTGCCTGGCAAATCGAACGCAATGACCCGTTCTTCGCCCAGCAAAGTATTGATGAGAGTGGATTTCCCTACATTGGGCCGCCCTACGATCGCCAGCTTGATGCGGTGATCGTAGGCTTCGTCGCTATCGTCAGCCTGACTGCCGGGCTCGTCGGAATGCACCAGATGCGAGCCTTCGTCCAGGCCGAATTCGGCCAGCTCCGGTTTCTCGGCTTCGGCAGACCCCGGGGCCTCGTCGAGATAAGACAAGGCCCGTTCGATCAAATCGACCACGCCATCGCCATGCGATGCGGAAATCGCGTAGGGCTCGCCCAGGCCCAATTCGTGAAATTCGCCTGTCGCCGACCCATAGCGCATGCCTTCGGCCTTGTTCACCGCCAGATAGATCCGCTGGCCCGAGCGGCGCAACAAACGCGCGATTTCATGATCGTGGGCATTGACACCGGCACGCGCATCGACCAGGAAAATCACCACATCGGACTCGGCGATCGCCTGCTGCGTCTGGCGAGCCATCTCGAGCAAAATGCCGTCTTTGGCGACCGGTTCGAAACCGCCGGTATCAACGGCAATGAAAGGGTGATCGCCAACCCGCCCTTCACCGTAATGACGATCGCGGGTCAATCCTGAAAAATCGGCCACCAGAGCGGCGCGCGAACGCGTAAGCCGGTTGAACAACGTGGACTTGCCTACGTTGGCCCGGCCTACCAGGGCCACTACCGGCTTGAGCGTAATATTGTTCAATTGACACCAACTAATACTAAATTGCCGCTGGCGGTCTGCACCAGCACGCCATGGCTGCTGGCCACCAGCGGAGACGTAATGGGGTCGCTGCCCAGCTGAATACGGCCAAGCAGATGGCCATCGGTACGCGACAGGAAATGCACATAGCCCTGATAGTCGCCTACTGCCACGGCCTGCGGAACTACAGCCGGCCCGGACAGTTGTCTGTAGCGCAACCCGTCTTGTTTCCAGATCTGATGGCCGTCGGCCAGGCTGAACGCATAAACCACGCTGCGCTGATCGGAGGCATAAGCCTGCTGCGAATCGGTGGTCATGCCGGTTGCACTGGAAAACCGCTGTTCCCAGACCTGACGGCCGCCTTGAGCGACATCAAAGCACGTCATGCGCCCCTGATAGGTAACGCCACACAGCAATGATCCCTGAATCTGCGGCGAGCCAACCACATCGTTGATGCGCTCCAGGTCGGTAGCCCCTTGTGAGGTCGACACGGCCCCTTCCCATTGCACATTGCCATTGCGGACATTAATGGCAATCAATTTGCCGTTGGGCAGGCCGGAAATCAACAATCCTTCGGCTATGACCATTTGCATATTGGTCTTGAGCGCGAGAGCCGGCCCAGGGCGCTGGATATTCCAGAGAGGGGCGCCGGTATTCTCGTCGAAAGCCTGGATACGGTAATCGCTGCTGCGAACCACCACGACTCCAGCCCCGACCGCAGGAGGAATGTTCACCTCGCTGGTGGCCTTGGCCCGCCATTTTTCCTTGCCCTGCTCGTCAAAGGCTATGACCGAACCGTCGGGCGCGGCCACTGCTGTGACCTGACCATCCGAACCCACTCCCGCCGATAGCCCGGATTTGGCGCTGGCCTGCCACAGGACACGCCCCGAGGAAATATCCAGCTTGGCCACCGCTCCATTGGGCGCGGCAGCATAGACCGCTTCGCCCACGACGAACGGAGCGAAACCGTAGCCGCCGCCACTGCCTATGGCAGTGGACCACGCAATATGCGCCGAAATCCCCGCCGCGTATTCGGTTAAGGGCACGGGATCATAGCGCGGGTTCCGGTTGGAGAACATGGAACATCCGGCCAGGGCCGCAACACTCAGCACCAGCACGGAGCTGCGCAAGACACGACGAACACGGGAAGTCGACATAGAGTTAAGCTCCGCCTAAGGCATCTATTTTCAGTTGAATGATTTGAGCAACCGGGTCGACGCCGAACGCTTTCAGCGCCGTCTCCCAGGCAGTTTTCGCCTCGGCCTTTTTACCCTGAGCCGCCAGAATATCGCCGCGACGATCGGCAAACAAGCCCGCAAACGCAGCCGGCGCATTGTCAAGCTGCGCCAGGGCCGAATCGTATTGCTTTTGCTCAAGCAGCACACCGGCCAAGCGCAATTTGGCCAAGGGCACCAGTGCCGCGTCCGAACTGTTCTTTATGAGCCATTCGAGCTGTTCGCGCGCACCATCGAGATCATTGCGGGCCTGCAAGGCCTCGGCGGCGATCAGCAAGCCACGCGAGGTATAGCCCGATTTGGCAAACTCGGTGCGCAAGGTCTGGCTGGCCGCCTTGATGCGGGCCAAGGCGTCGCTGCCCTGCTGTCCGGTGGCATTTTCAAGGGCCTCGAAGTAGCTCATGGCCTGGGTGGCCTCGTGGCCCTGGTACCACTGCCAGCCGCGCCACCCGACAACCGACGCCACGGCCACAAACAGCAGGGCCGCACACAAAGTGCCGTAGCGGTCCCACCATGCACGCAATGCGTCCAGTTTTTCCTGCTCTTCCAAATCGTATGCCATGCGTCAAACCTTTAATTTCAATTCTGTAACCAAACGATCCAGGGGAATCGTCTCTTGCTGAGACTGGGGATCCAAACCCTCGGCTCTCAACCATTTAACACTCGCCGTGCGAGAGCTTAGCTCATCGGCGCCCAGAATAACCGCAACCGTCGCCCCACTAGCATCCGCGCGCCTGAACTGCCCCTTGAAGCCGGCAGATCCGGCGTGCACGATGACGCGCAAACCCGCATCGCGCAAGCTTTCTGCCACCTGGGCAGCCTGGCGCTGCGCCTCGTCGGACTGATAAATCATGTAGACCTGGCACTCGGCATGTGTTGCCTGCGCCTGAGCCTGTTCGCATAAATCGAGCAGGCGCTCCATGCCGATGGCAAACCCTACCGCCGGTGCCGGCTTGCCTCCCAGCAACTCGATCAAGCCGTCGTAGCGGCCGCCGCCGCAAACAGTACCTTGCGCCCCGAGACGGTCGGTGACCCACTCAAAAACTGTCAGATTGTAATAGTCCAGGCCGCGAACCAGGCGAGGATTCAGGCTATAGGCAATACCGGCGTCGTCGAGGCGCTTGCACACGCCATCGAAATGCGCCAGGGACTCGGCGCCCAGAAAATCAAACAGGCGCGGAGCATTGTTGGCCATTTCCTGCATGGCCGGATTCTTGGTATCCAGGACGCGCAGGGGATTGGTGTACATGCGGCGCTTTGCCTCATCGTCGAGCACGTCTTTATGCTGCTCGAGATATGCGATCAGCGCCGTGCGATGCGCGGCCCGCTCATCGGCCTGCCCCAGCGAGTTCAGTTCCAGGCGGATATCCCGCAGCCCCAGCACTTTCCACAAGCGGGCCAACATGACGATGAGTTCGGCATCGATATCGGGGCCGGCCAGGCCCAGGGCCTCGACGTCGATCTGATGAAACTGGCGGTACCGCCCGCGTTGCGGCTTTTCGCGACGAAACACCGGCCCCAGGGCATATACCCGATGCGGACGATCGTACAAAATATTGTGCTCGATGGCCGCCCGCACCATGCCGGCCGTGAACTCGGGGCGCATGGTCAGTTGCTCGTCGCTCAAGGCATCGGTAAACGAATACATTTCTTTTTCGACGATATCAGTTACTTCGCCAATACCGCGGGCAAACAGGCGGGTTTGCTCAAGCACGGGAGTACGCATATTGCGATACCCATAGCTGGCAAGCCACGAGCGTACTGTTTCCTCGAGCAGTTCCCATTGGGAGCTGGTATCGGGTAGAACATCTTTCATGCCGGTCAGGGCACGAACCTTCTGAAACGACTGGGTCATAAACTCTCTGTTATTAAAGCCCATGGATCTGAAAAAACGGGCCTTTCAATGCGAACCCGAAGCGCCGTAACGGCGTTCGACGTACTTTTCGACGATAGCCAGAAATTCCTGCGCAATCGATGCCCCCTTGAGAGTGACAGTACGTTCGCCATCGACGAACACAGGCGCGGAAGGAACCTCGCCCGTGCCGGGCAGGCTGATGCCTATGTCGGCATGACGGCTTTCCCCGGGACCGTTCACCACACAGCCCATCACAGCCACATTCATGGTTTCAACCCCCGGATAACGGGTTTTCCACACAGGCATTTGCTGGCGCAGGTAGCTTTGAATACTGTCGGCCAGTTCCTGGAAAAACGTACTGCTGGTGCGCCCGCAGCCCGGACAAGCAATGACCATGGGGGTGAAGGCGCGCAAGCCCATGCTTTGAAGAATTTCCTGCGCCACAATGACTTCGCGAGTACGGTCCCCACCTGGTTCCGGCGTGAGAGAAATACGGATCGTATCGCCTATGCCCTGCTGCAACAGCACCGACAGTGCCGCCGTCGATGCGACGATTCCTTTGCTGCCCATGCCGGCTTCGGTCAGGCCCAGGTGCACGGGATAGTCGCAACGCGACGACAGATCCCGATACACCGTAATCAGGTCCTGGACATGGCTGACCTTGCACGACAGCACAATGGCGTTGGGCGACAGGCCGAGCTCTTCGGCGCGCCGGGCGTTGCTGATCGCCGAAACCACCAGGGCATCGCGCATCACGGCCTGAGCGTCCCGGGGTTCGGCGCAGCGATTGTTGTCGTCCATCATGCGCGCCAGGAGCTCATGATCGAGACTGCCCCAGTTCACGCCTATGCGCACCGGCTTTTCGTAGCGGCAGGCAATTTCGATCATTTGGGCGAAATTGTCGTCGCGCTTTTTGCCTCCCCCCATATTGCCGGGGTTGATGCGGTATTTGGAAAGCGCCTGGGCGCAATCCGGGAACTGCGACAACAGTTTATGACCGTTGTAATGAAAATCGCCCACCAGCGGCACATGCACGCCCATGCGGTCGAGCTGTTCGCGGATCGCCGGTACTTCCTTGGCCGCCTCGGGGGTATTGACTGTGATCCGTACCAGTTCCGATCCCGCCTGAGCCAGCTCTTTGACCTGTATGGCCGTGGCAATGGCATCGGTGGTGTCGGTATTGGTCATGGATTGCACCACAACGGCCGCCCCGCCGCCAATTTGCACAGACCGGTCGTTCCACTTGACGATGACCGGACGCGTGGTGCGGCGCGCCGCCGTACCCAGAGATGAGGCGACGGGTTCCGAGCTTGCCCCTTTTGGATCTTGCATCATTTCTTTAAAGACTTCAGCCAATCGAATACCAGCCAGGAGTCGGGCACCCAGTTGCGCTCGATCGCGTAAAAGCCGGCAACGATCAATAAAATCAGGATAATGATCAGCCAGCCCCAAGGTCGATGCACAGGCTCGCTTTGCACGGAAAGATCGGCAGACCCCAGGGACGCCGGGCTGCTGACGGGAATAGGCCGAGCCCCGGTTGAACCAACCTGGCTGTCGAGCATCGACACCAGCGCATCGGTATCGGTCTCGAGAAAACGGCCGTAGTTCTTGACGAATCCCCGCAACGACACGCCCGTAGGCAAATCATCCCATTGTTCGCCTTCAAGCGCGCCGAGCTGGCGCGTGGAAAACTTCAGACGAGCGGACACATCGCCCAAGGAAAGCTGCTTGGCTTCGCGCAGGGACTTGAGCGTAGCGCCCACGCCCATGGGAGCCAATGCTGCCGGGCTCGACTCGGCTTCGTTGCGTAAAGGTTGAATCATCCTCGTTCCTCTTTGATGACGATGGCCGCGCGATTGGGCAAACGTTCATTGATGCGTGTACGGTCTTTGACGTCTCCGGCCAATTGTCCGCACGCCGCGTCGATATCGTCGCCGCGAGTTTTCCGTATCGTGGTCACTACGCCGGCGTCCATGAGGCGCTGCGCAAATAAACGCACACGCGGCATGGGCGAGCGCTTCAAACCCGATTGCGGAAATGGATTGAACGGAATCAAATTAAACTTGCATCGCACTTGTTTTGCAATAGCGACAAGTTCATGGGCGTGCTGGTCGGCGTCATTGACGCCGTCCAGCATAATATATTCGAATGTAATGAAGTCACGCGGAGCGTGCTCCAGGTACCGATTGCAGGCGGCCAGCAATTCAGCCAAAGGGTACTTGCGATTCAGCGGCACCAGCCTGTCGCGCAAGGCATCGTTGGGCGCATGCAGCGACACCGCCAGAGCCACCGGACAGTCGCGCCCGAGGCGGTCCATCATGGGAACCACCCCCGAGGTCGACACCGTGACTCGCCGACGCGACAGCCCATAGGCATTGTCATCGACCATCAGGCGCAAGGCGCCCAGCACCTGATCATAGTTGAGCAGGGGCTCGCCCATGCCCATCATGACCACATTGCTGATGACCCGATTGGCCCCCGCCCCGGCCGCTGGATCGCCGGTCCGCGCGCTTTGCGCATCGGCTTCGAGCACGCGTTTGGCATACCAGAGCTGACCGATGATTTCGGCCGTGGTGAGGTTGCGGTTGAAGCCCTGATAGCCAGTCGAGCAAAACGGGCAGGCCACGGTGCAACCGGCCTGGCTCGAAATGCACAAAGTGCCTCGATCGTCTTCAGGAATAAAAACCGTTTCGATTGCATTGTTTTTACCGACGTCGAACAACCACTTGCGGGTTCCGTCGGTTGAGCGCTGTTCGACCGAAACCGGCGACGCGGCAATCGCGCAATGCGCGGAAAGCTGCTCGCGAAAACCACGCGCCAGGTCGCTCATGTCGTCGAACGAATCGGCCCCGCGCTGATGAATCCAGCGCTGCAATTGTTTGGCCCGAAACGGCTTGCCGCCCCACTGGCCGACCAACTCGACGAGTTTGGCCGAGTCCAGTCCAAGGAGATTGATGGGTTCGACGGATGACATGAGTAATTCAGTAGTGACTTACTTTATTGTGCAAAAAAAATCAACGGCTGTGGATATTGCTTTCGGGAAAGAAAAAGGCAATTTCAACAGCCGCTGTTTCGGCTGCGTCGGAACCGTGCACGGCATTGGCATCGATGCTGTCGGCGAAATCGGCGCGTATCGTGCCGGCGTCGGCTTTTTTAGGATCGGTGGCACCCATCAGGTCGCGGTTTTTCTGGATGGCGTTCTCGCCCTCGAGTACTTGCACGAACACTGGGCCGGAAATCATGAAATCGACCAGGTCTTTGTAAAAAGGACGCGCTTTGTGCACGGCATAAAAACGCTCTGCATCGGAACGCGACAGTTGTTTGAGCGTAGCGGCGATAACTTTAAGATTGGCTTGCTCAAAACGAGCTACGATTTGACCAATGACGTTTTTTGCCACTGCGTCGGGTTTGATGATGGACAGGGTGCGTTCGATCGCCATGTAAGCTCCAGAAAATAAAATCGTTGGTTTTTACCACCCGGCGACAGGCGGGCTGCGCCCGTCGATAGAGGTAAATACCGCGGTTATGAAATCAGTTACAAAAATTCCTTGCACGAATCAATTGCCAAAGCCGGCTACGCGGCGACGCGGCAAAGACCCAATTGCGCAGATCCCATTGCAAGGACCTTTTATGCAACCTTTTGTGCAACATTTATGCAAATTGGTTTTTCCAATAAAAACAACAACTTTGCTCGAGTTTTTGTTAACCAAGCATTTTAACATGCCGGCGGCGCACTGCTCCATCGTAAAATCATCATTGAAATCTCCGGGTCAGGTCTTCTTATTATCGCCAGCTTCGATAACTGCAGGATGACAGGCCAGGCGCCGCGCATTGCGCCCGTTTCATATATAGTCAAGCCTTTGCGTGCCGCCGGGGCGGACCGCCGGCCCCGGCACGGCCCGTCCGTCGCGGCCCGAACATAATGAATTTTCTGGCGCCCCGGGCGCTCCAGCTTCCGTATCGACTTTTTGATCATGACCACGAACTCCGCACAGAACGACCCTTCCCAACTTTCCAAGAGCTTCGAACCCAGCGAAATCGAATCACGCTGGTACGCAAAATGGGAGCAGCGCGGCTATTTCGTGGGAGGCCGGCATGTGGCTCCGGCACCTGGTTATGCCAGCCAACCCTATGCAATCCAGTTTCCGCCGCCGAATGTAACGGGCACTTTGCACATGGGCCACGCCTTTAATCAGACAGTCATGGACGGCCTGGTGCGCTATCACCGCATGCGGGGGGACGATACGGTTTTCGTTCCCGGCACCGACCACGCGGGAATTGCCACGCAAATCGTGGTGGAACGCCAGCTCGACGCACAAAAGATATCGCGCCACGACCTGGGGCGCGAACGCTTCGTCGAAAAAGTCTGGGAATGGAAACAAAAGTCGGGCAATGCCATCACCGAACAGTTTCGCCGCCTGGGTTCATCGGCGGACTGGAAACGTGAATATTTCACGATGGACGACAACTTGTCGCGTGGAGTCGTCGAGACCTTTGTCCGGCTGCATGAACAAGGGCTGATTTACCGCGGCAAACGCCTGGTGAACTGGGATCCGGTACTGGGCACCGCGGTATCCGATCTGGAAGTCGTCAGCGAGGAAGAAGACGGTTCCATGTGGGAAATCCGCTACCCGCTCGTCCAGCCCGAAGGCGGCCTGACCCACTTGGTGGTCGCCACCACCCGGCCCGAAACCATGCTGGGCGATGTAGCCGTCATGGTCCACCCCGACGACGAGCGCTACGCGCACCTGGTCGGGCGCAAAGTCATGCTTCCTTTGTGCAATCGGGAAATCCCCGTGATTGCCGACGACTACGTCGACCGCGAATTCGGCACCGGTGTCGTCAAGGTTACCCCGGCGCACGATTTCAACGACTACGCTGTGGGACAGCGCCATGGCCTGGACATGATCAGCGTGCTGACGCTCGATGCCAGGATCAACGACAATTCCCCCGCTGCCTACCAGGGGCTGGATCGCTTCGAGGCGCGCAAAAAAGTGGTTCAGGACCTGGAGGCGATCGGCGCCTTAAATGGCGTCAAACCGCATAAACTCATGGTGCCGCGGGGCGACCGCACGAACACGGTCATCGAACCCATGCTCACCGACCAGTGGTTTGTCGCCATGAGCAAGCCCTCCCCCGAAGGCACCATCAACCCGGGCAAAAGCATTACCGAGGTAGCGCTTCAGGTTGTGAGCGACGGCCGCATCAAGTTCTATCCCGAAAACTGGACGACCACCTACAACCAGTGGCTGGAAAAAATCCAGGACTGGTGCATTTCGCGTCAACTGTGGTGGGGCCACCAGATACCAGCCTGGTACGCCGAAGACGGGCAGATTTTCGTTGCGCACAACGAAGAGGAAGCCGCCAGGAAAGCGGCGCAGGCCGGCGTCAGCGGCACGCTGACTCGCGACCCCGACGTGCTCGATACCTGGTTCTCTTCGGCCCTGGTGCCGTTTACCGACCTGGGCTGGCCCGAGCAATCTCCCGATCTGGCGCGCTACCTGCCGTCCAGCGTATTGGTAACCGGCTTCGATATTATTTTCTTCTGGGTCGCCCGCATGATCATGATGAGCATGCACCTGACCGGCGAAGTGCCGTTCCGCGATGTCTACGTGCACGGGCTGGTGTGCGACATGGACGGCAAGAAAATGAGCAAATCCAAGGGCAACACCATAGACCCGGTCGATCTGATCGATGGCATTGGCCTGGACGAGCTGCTGGCCAAGCGTACCACGGGCCTGATGAATCCCAGGCAAGCGGCCAGCATCGAAAAGAAAACCCGCAAGGACTACCCCCAGGGCTTCCCTGCCTACGGCACCGATGCCTTGCGCTTTACCATGGCGGCTTATGCAACGCTGGGGCGCAATATCAATTTCGACCTGAAGCGCTGCGAAGGCTATCGCAACTTCTGCAACAAGCTCTGGAACGCGACGCGCTTCGTCTTGATGAATACCGAAGGACACGCCTTGGGCGGCGCCGGCCAGGGCGAGCTGTCGTTTGCCGACCGCTGGATCGTCAGCCAATTGCAGCGTCTCGAAAGCGAAATCCAACGCGGTTTCGACGATTATCGCTTCGACAATATCGCCAATGCGCTCTATCGCTATATATGGGACGAATACTGCGACTGGTACGTCGAACTGGCCAAGGTACAGATTCAGAGCGGCACTGCGGCCCAGCAACTGGGTACTCGCCGTACCCTGATACGCGTGCTGGAAACGGTATTGCGGCTGGCACATCCGATTATTCCGTTCATCACCGAAGAGCTTTGGCAAAAAGTCGCTCTGGTGGCCGGAAAGCGCACGGCCGCTGAAGAAACCAGTATTTCGGTACAGCCCTACCCGATCGCCGATTCCGATCATCTCGATGAAGAGGCCGAGGCGCAAATTGCCGAGCTCAAGGCGCAAGTCGAAGCGGTACGCGCCCTGCGCGGCGAAATGAACCTGTCGCCGGCCCAGCGTGTGCCGCTTATAGCCTTGGGTCACCAGGACACGCTGCAGTCCAATCGGCCGTATCTGGCTGCGCTTGCCAAGCTGAGCGATGTGTCCATCGTCGAGCATTTGCCCGATTTGGGAGCGCCGGTGCAAGTCGTCGGCACGACGCAGCTTATGCTGCATGTGGAAATCGATGTAGCCGCCGAGCGGCTGCGCCTGGGCAAGGAAATCAGCCGCCTCGAGAACGAAATTGCCAAGGCCAATGGCAAGTTGTCGAACGCAAGCTTCGTCGAGCGCGCTCCGGCGGCAGTCATCGAACAGGAAAAAGCTCGGCTGGCACAGTTCACTGATACGCTGCACACGGTCAGCGCGCAGCTCGGCAAGCTGTGATGTAGAACTCTTCCTGGAGACAGTGGCGCGGGGGCTGGCCGTCAAACGTGTTCTTGAATGTTCCTCGTTCTTGAGGCGCGGGGGTGGCGGCCCAGGCGGGGTGGGGCTCGCATCGTCCGGTCCTGGCTTTGCCAGGACTGCCCGCGGCCGGCGCCTGGATCGGGCGGTCGCGGAACTCGCGTCGTCCACAGCCCCCCGGGCTGTGGACGCCCTTGACGCTCAGACAACCGCTCCCTTGCATCCCGATCCAGGCGCCGGCCGCGGCGGACTCAACGCTCGCCCCACCCCGCCTGGGCCGCCACCCCCGCTTGCATCTAAGTTTTTTGGACGATATCCAGGCCTGCGTTTTTCGGATGATCGCAGGCCTGCGCTTTTTGCATGCTTAAGGACCTGCCTTTTTTGCATGAAAGAGGCTTTATCTACGTGAGGGTGGGCCTGTCAGCGATTTGGGCCAGGAATTTTTCGTCGGCCCCCGAAAGCAGGCCTTGCTCGCGCGCGTGGGCTATCAAGTCGGGGCGCCGGGCCAGCGTCAACCGCAAAGACTGCTGGCGGCGCCACACGGCAATGTTGGCATGATGCCCCGACAGCAATACCGCCGGCACGGGCTGCTCGCCGTATTGCTCCGGTCGCGTGTAATGAGGGCTGTCGAGCAGCCCGGTCAGGACGGTATTGAATGAATCCTGCAATGCCGAATCGGCGTCGTTCAGTGCGCCCGGCAGCAGGCGCACGGCGGCGTCCATGATGGCAAGAGCTGGGATTTCGCCGCCCGACAGCACAAAGTCGCCGATGGATATTTCCTCGGTCACGCAACGGTCTATGAATCGCTGGTCCACGCCTTCGTAGCGTCCGCAAATAAGGATGGCTCCGCCTGTATCCCGCAAACGCTCGGCCATCGATTGATCGAAACGCTTGCCGGTCGGGCTCATCAAAATTACCGCGGCGGGAACATTTGACGCCGGATCGCCAGGCGAAGCGGCTTCGCTGCGCTGCTCCTGGGCGGCGTGCACCGCCTGTTCCAGGGGGTCGGCCATCATCACCATGCCCGGGCCGCCGCCATAAGGGCGATCGTCCACAGTACGGTGAACGTCGTGGGTATAGTCGCGCGGATTCCACACATTCAGGGACCAGAGCCCCTGCTTATGCGCGCGCCCCGTGATGCCTTGATCGCGGACCACACCAAACATTTCCGGAAACAGAGAAACAACGTCAAAGCGCATAGCAGTGCCTCGAACTAGAATTCGACCGGCCAATCGCTTTCGATACGTTTTCCGGCTACATCGACCACATGAATATGCGCATTGACAAATGGCACCAGCACTTCATGGGGAAGGCCCTTGGCATTCAATACGGGAACCAGTTGGTTTTGCTCGTCCAGAGTGGCGCCTGCCACACGCAAAATCGCGTGTGCGCCATTGTCGACGACCTCGACCACCTCGCCTATCAATACCGGTCGGCCATCCTGGTCGCCGAACAGACGGCAGCCGATCAGGTCGATCCAATAGTATTCGTCGTCTGCGGCAGGTGGAAACGCGCTGCGCGGCACCCAGACTGTATAGCCCTTGAGCGCTTCGGCGCTGTCCCGATCGGGCGCCAGATCCAGTTGGGCCACGATCGTGGCGCCTTGAGGGCGGCAGGCCGATACCTTGACGGCTCGCGGCAAGGGCAAAACGCCCGTATTTCCCAACACGGGAACGGGCGCTCTCA
Organism: Paralcaligenes sp. KSB-10; assembly: GCF_021266465.1. Classification (NCBI taxonomy): domain Bacteria; kingdom Pseudomonadati; phylum Pseudomonadota; class Betaproteobacteria; order Burkholderiales; family Alcaligenaceae; genus Paralcaligenes; species Paralcaligenes sp. KSB-10. The sequence goes on from NZ_CP089848.1 coordinate 921,560, forward strand.
ACCACCAGTCTTTGACCTTGAGCAGGACATCCGCCTGGGCCGAGTGCGGCTGGATCTTGACCCAGCCCTTGACCCCATATGCGGATACGACACGCCCCAACTCTACAAGACCATCGGGTATCCCGGCGCCTTGGGTATCAGGCATTATTGCTGCTCAATAGCCGTACGCTGAACAAAATGCTCAGGCAGCGGCTTTGGCGGAGAATTCTTTTACCAGACGCTCGACGGCAAGCGAAATCTGCGCACCATTGTCGGCCCAATACTGAACCCGATCCAAAGCCAGGCGCAGGTTTTCCTGACCTTCATTGGCAACAGGGTTGTAAAACCCCACGCGTTCAATAAAACGACCATCGCGACGGTTACGCGAATCGGTTGCTACAACGTTGTAAAACGGACGCTTCTTCGAGCCGCCACGGGCTAGACGAATCACAACCATTGGTAATCCTTTGAAAATACTGTGAAAAACGAAAGATTCTAGCACTTTTACAGGCTTGTGAGCAAACCGATTTGCCGGAAAACATTAAATACCGCATCAAAACACAACACCCGATGCGCCGGCATGCGTGTGGGGGCGGACACCAGGCCCCTCCCTGCGCTACCGCCTAGTGACTTCCAGTAGGGCATCTACCGACGGGGAAAAGTGGCAATCAACGATGAATCCGGAAATTCGGAGTCAGCGGCGGGCCAGGAAATGAGTGGCGCCCGCTGCGGACTCGACCTGCGTCAACAAGGTGTTGCCGGTTTGCTTGGCAAAGGCCTGGAAATCCCGGATTGCGTGCGGATCGGTAGTAATGACCTTGAGCACCTGGCCGCTCTGCAACTGTGCCAGCGCTTTTTTGGCGCGCAAAATAGGCAATGGACATTTCAGACCCGAGGCATCCACTTCGATATCGGGATCAGGCAAAGCTGCTGTTTCGTTCATGATGACAGAATAACCTTCCAGGTAAAACCTAGGCTTCCAGACGAGTGCGCACCCATGCTTCAACGCTGGACATCGCTCCGGGCAGCGCAGCCAGATCGGTGCCTCCGCCCATGGCCATATCGGGACGCCCACCGCCTTTGCCGCCCACCTGGGCCGCCACAGCGCCGACCAGCTCGCCGGCCTTGACCTTGGACAGAAGGTCCGACGTCACGCCGGCAACCAGGCTGATTTTTCCTTCGGCTTCGGCCGACAACAACACAATGCCCGATTTGATACGGCCCTTGAGCTCGTCGACAATGCCGCGCAACACCTTGGGATCGGTGCCATTCATTTGCGCCACCAGCAGCTTGGAATCGCCCGTCAGGGCCACAGCCTTGCTGACCAGATCGAGGCCGGCCTGCGAGGCCAGCTTGCTCTTGGCCTGATCGAGATCGTGCTCGGCCGCTTTAAGCTGATTCTGCAACAGGCCAATGCGCTCGACGAGTTCGGCCGGCTGGGATTTGAGCAAACCCGCCGCCCGCAACAGAGTGGCATTGGTTTGCTGCACCCAGCGCAGCGCGTTATCGCCGGTAATGGCTTCAATGCGGCGTACGCCGGCAGCCACTCCCCCTTCGGAGAGAATTTTGAACAGGCCTATATCGCCTGTGCTGCCCACATGAGTGCCGCCGCATAATTCACGCGAGAAACCGATATCCAGCACACGCACTGTGTCGCCGTATTTTTCGCCGAACAAAGCCATGGCGCCGCCCTTCACCGCCTCGTCGTAGGCCATGACTTGCGCGTTGACCGGCTGATTGGCGAGGATCTCGGCATTGACGATTTGTTCGACCTGAACAATTTGTTCGCTGGACATGGGCGCATCGTGCGCGAAATCGAAACGCGTTTTTTCCGCGTCGACCAGCGAACCGCGTTGCTGCACATGGCTGCCCAACACCTGCCGCAAAGCCTTGTGCATCAGGTGGGTGGCCGAGTGATTGCGTACGGTACGGGCGCGGCGCTGCGCATCGACTTTCGCGTCGACCCGGTCGCCCACCGCCAGGGAGCCATTCAGCACGGACCCATGGTGGCCAAACACGCCATTCTGAATTTTTTGCGTATCGGACACCTGGAAACTGGCGGAACCGGTGCTCAAGGTGCCCGTATCGCCAACCTGCCCGCCGGATTCCGCATAAAAGGGCGTGGCATCGAGTACCACAATGGCTTCCTGGCCCTGGGATACCGAATCGACCGACGTGCCCCCGACATACAGGGCGGTAACCAGGCCCTGGCCCTGCAAATGCTCATAGCCATCGAAACGCGTTTGTACCCCGTGATAGCTCAGGCCTTCAACGGCCTTGAACTTGCCGGCGGCACGGGCTTGCTCGCGCTGGCGCGCCATGGACTGCTCGAAGCCGTCGAGATCGACGTCAACATTGCGTTCGCGGCAGATATCGGCGGTCAGATCGACCGGGAAACCATAAGTATCGTAAAGCGTAAACAAGGTTTGCCCGTCGAGCACGCCGTTTTCGGGAATATCGGCAAGCGCCGTATCCAGAATCTTCATGCCGTGCTCAAGCGTTTCGCTAAAACGCTCTTCTTCCTGCTTGAGCACTTGTTCCACCCGTGCCTGATTTCTGGCCAGCTCGGGATAGGCCTCGCCCATTTGAGCTACCAGGTCGGCCACCAGCCGAAAAAAGAAAGGTTGCGACTGGCCCAGCTTGTAGCCATGACGCAAGGCGCGGCGCACAATTCGCCGCAGGACGTAACCACGCCCTTCATTGCTGGGGATGACGCCATCGACAATCAGGAAGCTGCAGGCGCGTATGTGATCGGCAATAACCTTGAGGGAATTATTGGCCAGATCGGCGACCCTTGTTTCGCGTGCCGCAGCCTTGATCAGCGCCTGAAACAGATCTATTTCATAATTGGAATGAACATGCTGCAAGACCGCGGCGATGCGTTCCAGGCCCATGCCTGTATCGACACAGGGCTTGGGCAGGCGCGGCATATTGCCGGCGGCATCACGCTCGAACTGCATGAACACCAGATTCCAGATTTCGATGTAGCGGTCTCCGTCTTCCTCGGCGGACCCCGGTGGCCCACCCCAGATTTCGGGGCCATGGTCGTAGAAAATCTCGGAACAAGGGCCGCACGGACCCGTGTCGGCCATTTGCCAGAAATTATCGGAGGCATACCGCGCGCCCTTATTGTCGCCGATGCGCACAATACGTTCGACCGGCACGCCGATTTCCTTGGCCCAGATGTCATAGGCCTCGTCATCTTCCTGATACACCGTCACCCACAGCTTTTCGGCCGGCAGCCTGTAGACCGCGGTCAATAGTTCCCAGGCGTTATGTATGGCCTCGCGCTTGAAATAATCGCCGAAGCTGAAGTTTCCCAGCATTTCGAAGAACGTGTGATGCCTGGCCGTATAGCCGACATTTTCCAGATCGTTATGCTTGCCTCCCGCCCGTACGCAACGCTGCGAGCTGGCGGCTCGCGTGTAGGGCCGGGTTTCCTTGCCGGTGAATACATCCTTGAACTGCACCATGCCGGCATTGGTAAACAGCAAAGTTGGATCGTTACCCGGCACAAGCGAGGACGACGCCACGATGTGATGGCCTTTGGACTCAAAAAACGATAAGAATTTTTGACGGATTTCGGAGGTCTTCATTGCAGAAAAGCGCTAATTTAATGGGTAACGGTCGATTATAGAGGCTGTTGCTAAAAAAACACTAAACCATGTCCAATCGCAACAGGCGGCCAAGACTGAACCCTGCGCCAATCACGGCTATTCGACGCATAGGTAACCCACGGTCCGCCCCTCGGGCGGCGGGTGGCTGCCGCTATCGGAAATGGTGGTCATTGCAAAACCAGGAGGACAACTGCAGGCGCCGGTCGCCGGATTCGCCGAAGAACTCCCGCTGCCGGTCCTGCAGCCATACAGCGTATTGACCGAAAATCCGCCGCCGCCCCCACCGCCAGCCTGCCGCCAGGAATAGCCGCGACAGATCAGCAAACCGCCAAAAGACTGGCGTGCTACCGCCCCATTCTGGCTGCAAGGGGTAAACGCCGCCTCTTCAGCGCCAATAGTCAGGTAGTTCTTTATTGACAAAGACCCCCCGGTCTTGAGATCGCCCGCAACGCTTGCCGGCCCGCGAAAATCCGGGTCACGCTCATCGTGCACCCGCAAATAATCCAGATGCGCCAACTGTCCCGCCGTGACCGCCATGGCCAAAGTGCCGACGGGCAAGGCATCCATGCCCATTACAGGTGGATTGGAATAACCGAAGGCTGCACCACCGACATGATCGGGACGCAGGCGCGACACAACGCCTCCCCAGCCCTGCGCCGCGAGCAACCATTGCGCGATCATCTGCTCGTCGACATGGCCGCGGCGTACCATGGCCCGGGTACTGTGCACCAGGGCTTCGAGCCGGCAGGCGCCGGCCCCGCATGAACCGCTGCGCATCAGCACGACGGCGGCCGACAGGCCTCCGGTGCCGCGCTCGGGAAAGCCCGCCGACAAAAGACCATCGGCCTTGAGCTCGGCCACGCTGGGTGCGGACCAATTGGCATACCCTTTATGCGCCAGCTCTGTTGTGCCCGATGCCTTGAGCAAGGTTTGATCGTAGCGTTCGATATACGCTTGCACCGCATTTTTCACCATGGCCATCCAGGCAGCCGAAGACTGAGCCGCCCCGTCGTTGATCCTGTTGGCCAGGGTGCCTGCGCCCCATACCGCCAGCAAGGTCGCGATCAGCACCGCCAGCGTCAATTCCAGCAGGGCATATCCTTGCTGCCGATGCATGGGGGCCTCCTAGCTGGCAGTGAAGACAAAAGTATTGACATCGCCCCTGGCGCACTTGGACTCCGCCGTCAAGGCGCTGTAGGCGGTCGCATCGTCTTTTACCGTAGCCGCCGATTGCCCATCGGGAGCCACGGTAATGCTGTCGGAAACCCGCTGCATGACCGACGCAATCGCGGGGCACGCGGCATTATTCACCCGGGACAGGGTGATCGCAAAGGCGGCGCCGGCCGCGGCCGGACCGACGGTCACTTCGCCGTCGGTACCCAGCCCGTGCAGCACCTTGATCGTTGCGTCGGCTCCCGATACCGAGAAAATGCTGGATTCACGTACCAGATTCGCAAAATTGGGAGTGTCGATTTCGGCATAAGGAGCAGACGAACCATTGGGTACATTGACCTTGGTCTGCAGAATGAAGCGCGCCAGTTCTTCACCTACCTTGGGTACCTTGTTTTCGACGACATAACTGCCTATGGCCGGAATCCCGATAATCGCCAGCAGCAATACGATGGCCGTCACGATCGATACTTCGATCAGGGAAAATCCTTGTTGACGATGCAGGCCGTGCCGCAGAGGCAGGCAGCGCGGCTGAACCGCGGTGGTAATAACAGACATGACAACTCCTCGATGACACGCTTGCCACTATTGGCTTGCGTAAAAAAACATCAATGCCCGACGCAGTTCGTCGATCACCGCGTAATGCCACAAGCCCAAACCCAGCAAGCCCGCCACGCACAGCAGCAACAAACACCAGCGCATTGCGAGAGCCTGGCGCGACACCGTCGTAAGCACCTGCGCCTTCAATCGCTGGCGGGCCAGAACCAGGCCCGTGTCCAGCCCGCGCGCCATCGCCATGTCGCTCAGAAACCAGAACAATTCAGGATCAAACAGCCCCGTGTCAAAGGTATCGGCGCCGACCAGGCCGACGTCGATGCGTGCCAGCATGGCATCGAGGTGCCACACGCTCCAGGCCGAAGCCCCGGCTTTCTGCATGGCCACTGCGGCTCGCAACTGAGTCGAACCGGCTCCCTGCCGCGTCAGCACAATAGTCAGCACCGCCATGAAGCGGACCGCGTTGACATAGCGGTATATGCGCCACAAGGAATAGCGGTCCAGGAAATTGCGCACGCGGCCGGAAAAATTAGGCAGGGACCACAACAGCAATAGCCCTCCCCCCGCCAGGAAGACCGCGACGAACAGCCAATGCCCCTGTATCCAGGAAGACAATGAGAACAGATGCCGCGTCAGTACCCCGTAATATTCGGCCGGTACCGCATCGAAGGTGCGACGCAAATGAGGCACAGTAAACAAGGGCACAGCCAATAATAGAGATGCCAGCACAAACAGCGCAACCATAGCCGACCAGAGCGTCGAATAAAGGATATCCCTGGCAAGCTGCATTAACCGCACCGCATCGCCAAGATCATGCAGCGTGCGTATCAGGGGAGCGTTGCCGTGCGCCTGGGCCGCCCTGATCAGACCCAGCTCAGCCGTTGGAAAACACTCGAGCCAGGTCACGTACAGATCGCCGCCGGTAGCCTGGTAGGCTTGCGCCCAGCGGCCCGACAGGCGGCCGCGCACCGACGCCTCTCCATACCGCCAGGCGTCATGCTCGAAGATTTCGCGCAAAGTGCGCCGACCCTGCATCCCTTCCATAAGTGCGGCAAGATACTCGTAATAATCGGCGCGCCCGGAACGAAAACGCCAACGGTCCACACGCGAGGCAAGAAGTTCCAGGCCCTGCAACAGCGGGTCGGCGAGCTGTGCAAGGCTCATGCCACGACTCGCAAGCCACAATCGCCGCGCACGCGCAGCAGACGCTCATAGGTTTCGAAGGACTGAAACCGCAGTTCAATTTCCCGTGGATCGATTTCCCCACGCAGCGCTTTGTGCATAGCGCACTCCATGGCGGTCCCCGCTTCCATTGCACTGGATCCGGCCTGTGGCTGGGCGGTGTAGCGGAATTCGCCGTACTTCGAAGAATCGGCTCGCTGAATAGCTTCAAGAAACTCGGGATGCAAAGACGGCTCGATATATTCGGCCGCCACGGTTCGTCCGGCATAACCGTTCAATGCGGGCGCCTGCGGATTCTGGCAATGCCGGCAACCCTGCAGGTTGCGGATTTTCAGGGAATCGGGATCGCAGACGCACAAACGCCGCAAACGATCGAGCCACGTACGCCAGGCGGCACCTTCTCGATGCCGGCCATCGAGGCCCTCGCCGCCCGCCAGCAGGCGCGCGGCCGGCAGAGCGCAAAACGGGCATAGCCTGGGCAGCAGCACCTGATAAACCAGCAGTTTGAGCACACCCGGACAGGACAGAAAATCGCGCGACACACCGATAAAGTCTGAAGCCAGCCGTTCGCCCACAAGCATTGCCGACGGAGCATGCGTCGTGGTGTACACATTCACGCCCGAGCCGGCCAGATCCATAAACGCCCTCCCCGATTCCCGATCGCGAATTTCACCCAGCAGGACATCATTCATGGCCGACCGTTTAAGCGTTCTGAGCTTGGCCGCGTAAGCATCGTGATCTGTTGTATCGAGATCGCGCACGACTGTATTTTGTATGGCGCGAGGAATCAGATACTCGACCGGATCCTCGACGGTAATGATCTTTCGATGCTCGGGAATCCCCGCCATCAGCGACGCCAGGGTCGTGGATTTGCCGGAGCCTACCGTGCCGGCAAAAACAATGGCGCCCCCTTCCGACACCATGACACGCTCGATGGCGCTGACTTGATGAGGCAAATAGCCAAGCTGGTCCAGGCTCTGGCCGATCGCCGCTTCGCGCTTGAGCAGGCGCAGGCACACACTGGGCCCTTGATCGGCAGCCAGCGACGCCCAGCGCAGCAAAACCGTTCTGCCGTCCACCTGTCTGCTCAATTTTCCCTGCTGCTCGATCAAGGGATCGAAAACCGCGCCATTGCCGCCGTGTATGTCCATCCAGGCAACAGACAGCATGTCGACCAGGGTACGCGTAGGCATGCGGCGAAACCGTTCAGGGGCCACATAGCGTCCCGCCAATGTATATTTGATTTCGGATTCCGACTCGTTCATGCGAACGTTCAGATGCACGTCGCTCGCACCGTGCCGTACGCCCCATTCAATGATGTCCTGAAAAGCGCCCGCCAACGCGGTTCTGGCCTGGGCCGAGGCAAGATCGCCCCCGCACGCACCGGGCTGAACCGGCATCTGATTGCGGGCAATTGCCAGCAGCAAGGGAGCAGCCAATATATAGCGTTGCGGCAACGCCAGGCGATAACCGCTTTCGGCTACCCGCCTGGCCAGCTCATCGGCCTGGTCGCTGCCCGCATGCTCGGCCAGGGCAAAAATCGCCACGCTCTGATCGGCCAGTAGCACGGGACACAATCGGCCGGCCAGAGACTCGACCTCGAAATCAGCGCTTAAGGATCTGGACCATGCGGGCTGCAAGGCAGCCAGCTCATCCGGACCGGAAATCAACACGGCACGGGACACGTCGAAACGCGCCGCCGATAGCGGCAATCTGGGTGCGGGCGCGGCAAACCGGCGCAATGAACTCAACATGGCTTTACCTCCCCGCCCAAAGCGAAGGATGCAGGCACAATGTATGCGATTCCTCCTGGCGCTCAAGCTGCACGCACGAACCTGTTATGCCGCGCAGCATGAAAGCCGCGGTGCCGGCCTTGACCCCGACCGGCAAAGCCTGGCCGCGCATATAAATATGCGGTTGAGATCCCACCAGGACCTCGGCCAGCAGTTTTTTTCCTACTCCGTAAATGGCCACCAGCTTGAGTCCGCCGCCGTGAGCCAGGGCCGCGCTGGATTCGGACGCGGACATTGGCTTGCCTTGGCCACGGAGCCGACCCTTTGCCTGGCTCAATGCCAGTTCGGTATCGAGGCGCATAAGTTCGCGCACCGACATCTGCTCGCTCGTCAACTCGTCAATGCCCTGCGCGCCCGCCGGGCCAAGCAGGGCCAGCAGCATCGGGACGAGACATGCCGTGGCTTTCCTCAGGCAAGTCGCCCGCAGAAAATTCGCGCTCTTCGACGGCCGGACGTACAGACTCGGTTTCATACAGATCTCCTTGAAAAGACACTGTCAGACGGCTGCTTTTAAGGCCGACCTGTCCAGTGTCGTGCATGGTCAAAGATATTTTTTTCCAAGCCATGGAATCGGTGTAAGGCAGTAGCAGGCTGCCTGAACGCAAAGGCCCGCTGATTTGTACGGAACGCACGGAATACGCCGGCAAATGAGCCGGCCGGGGAAGAATCCGGCCCTGGGCGTCGCGCGGCGGCACGACCTTGATGGCCCGCGGCCTGCCAAGCTGGATTTGCGTAAAAGCCGGCTGTATGGCCTGCAAGGAGCTGAACAGATAGCGCTCATTGCCTGCGCTGCTTTTGAGCGCATGCTGATTCAGGGGTAAATCCGCCAATGCGATATGCCACACCGACAGAGCCTGGTCGATGGAGATGAACTCGATAATCCATGACGCCGGCGCTTTCGCAAGCAAGAGCTCATTGCTGGCCTCGGAACCACGCCTGTCGTAGCGGGCCTGACAGCGCCAGCCGCGGGCATGGGGCATACACGCCGCGTTCACCAGAAACCAGCCCGCGATCCTGACAGGCATGTCATACAGACTATGCAAAGCCGTACGGGTACCCTGCACGCCGTGCATGACAATCTCGCGACTGGCTCTGGCCAAGGCGCTCTCCCAGGCCTTGCCGGGATCCATCTGTTGCGCCGCAGCCGGCGTTCGAGCTGCGGGCGATATCAGCTTCCATAGCCGCGGCAGCAGCAATGCCAGAAGCAATATCAGGACGAACCACTGTATTGGCCGCGGCAAGGCCCGACGCCAGTGGCTTACAGGCAATAGCCGGGCTTGCCGCCCGCTGGACGATTCGATCAAGGGCAAGTCCACGGAATCTATGGAAGGAGGCATGCCCACCATCGCCAGGCGCGGATACGCCTGTTTCAGTTCTTCCAGGACGCTTTCGGCATCGGATCGGCAACGAAACAATCTATCAGTGCGAGCCACCACGGCCCCTTCGTGAACCGCGACCAGCCAGTGCCGGGACGGACCGAGTTCGAGCAGCAAGGCAATGGTGCCGGTGGCAAACAAATGCGCGACGCTTTGAGCGGCCGAATTCAGGACTTGCCCGCGTTGGGTGCGATCCAGCTTAAGCCTGGCCAACCCCACGGCAGGCGCCGTTTCCCCGGAAAAAACCAGATGCGTGGCACCGTGCCGCCTGGCTATGCGATACGCGACCCGGCTTGCTCGCCCATTGATCAGCGGCAGCCAGTCCAGGCCAAAGACCAGGGAGGCCGAGGCACCAGGCAAAATCAACACGTCATCCATGGCCCCCCCATCAGAAGCCCTCTTCGACCTGAGCCGTAATCACCAGGACAGTGGTCAAATGCTGGGTCGAAGCGCGATCGCTGCCGCCAAACGCCATTGGAATTCCTGGATTCAACCTCCGCCCCTCGGACTCCTCTTGACGGCGGTCGAAACCGGATACAAGCAGAGGCTGGCCGGGATACAGGGCAAGCTGCTGCACCGTGCCATTGCCATCGATGGTGATCTGTTGCAATTGCAAGGGATTGGCTTTATCGCCGAACGTTACCGACTTGATCGGCTGCGCCACGGTATTGTCATAAGCCACGGACAACAGGATCTGGCCGTCGTCCTGAGCATCGGGGACCAGCGTGAGCAGGGAGCCGACCGTTTCGTCCTTTTGGCTGACCGACACCGATGGGAGAGCCATGCCGGTTTCGCTCGCCAGAGCCGTGGTTTGTACCTTGTCTATATACGAAAAGGTTGTCCTGACCGCGTGCGTAACGGGACGGCGATTAAGCGTCAGGACTGGCACACTGCTGCGGCGAACCACCTGGCCAAGCTGGCTCAGCGCCTTGACCACGGCCTCTGAACCTTTGAACGAGCCTTGATTCAAACCCAGGCCCAGGCTTGCGGACTCGACAAGATTCGATCCGGGAATGGCCATTGCCGCCGCCACCTTGGCACTGGAAAAGACCAGGTTCCAGTCGAGCCCGGCTTCCGCCGCGTCGCGCGTTATCAAGGTAATTTCCTCGAACACCAATCGCACGCGGCGCGTGAGTGAACGATTTTCCTGGTCCAGATACCGGGCAATCTGCTGCAACACGTCTGGCGTATCGGTAACCACCACGGACGAACTGGCTCCGGGTTCGGCAACCAGCGTCCCCGCTTGCGACAGGAAAGGTTCGATACGGGAACGCACCACCGCCAAAAGTTCGAGCTTGCCGCTGGAAAGGCTGGTTTTCGAAGTGCTGGCGAAACCCTCGGCCTTGCCGGCCCCGCTCAAGCCCAGCGAAGCTTCCGCCTGGGCATTCAGCGTCAGGGCCCGAACGTTGAACACACGTGTTTCAGTTCGATAGAATTCGATTCGACTATGCGCATAACGCCACGCTACGCCAAGACTTGCAGCGATCCGGTCCAGAATTCTGGCCAGCGGCTCGGGCCCGCCGGACAAAACTACGCGAGCCGGCGCGGGATTTGCAGCCATGGCATTGCCGGCATTGGCCAGGCGCGGCGCAAAACGCTCAAGCGGCAGCAAGGCCTCGGGGCTGACATGCACAGGGATCGTGGTCACGGCGGTAATGCGCTGCGCAATGCCCGGCAAATCAAGTGCAACATCTGAAAACATAAGAGTGGTATTGACATTGGCACGCAAGGCCAAAGGCAGGCTTACTTCGCGAGCCAGCGGCTGCGAACGCCCGGCCAGCCAGGGCCTGGCCACGTCTTGTGCGGCGCGCCTCGCCTCGCGGCTTTTGATTGCCCGCCCAAAGGCCTGATGCCGAGCCTGCAGATCGGACTCGGCGGTTCCGACCGACAAGCCGATCTGACGCATTTTTTCGCCCAGCGCACAGGCCGAGGCCAGGCAACACAGGCCAATAATGGCGATGCACCGCGCCAGGCTGCTCATGAGGACTCCGAAAGGTTGGTGGTGCGATCGCACAGCTGCGCATACGGCACGATGCGCAAGACTTTGTTTGAATAAAAGCAGGGCTGCAGCGGCCGATCGGCGAGTTCGGTCGTGGCGACCAGTTCCTGGACCGCCGACTTGAAGCCGGATTCGAAGCTGGCCGAAGCCACAATGGGAATATCGGCGTCGACGACCCAATGCTCCGGCTCGAAAGTCCAGCCGGCGCTGCGGGCCCATCGAGCTAATGCCGCCCGAAGATTGCTGTCTTGCGGACTAACGTGATAATGGTCGGCCAGATCAAGCGCCGAGGCCGCCGGAAGCAGCACCTCGGGCGCGGGCGGCGGCGCAATCCTGGCACCCGCATCCGGGACCCGAGCCTGGCCCGGCCCCTCGACCGCAGCGGGCTGCGCACCGGCATGCGGCAACTTATCGGGAACAGCGCCCGGCTGGGCAAGCGAGACCGAATCCACGGGCTGAGGCTCCGTCTGAGGCAAAGGCTGCAATGGCGCCCGGGATTCGGCCGGCTCGGCGGCAATCCGATCGATAAAGCTCTTTAAATGTCCGCCACGCAGCACCAGGCTGGCCCATACGCCGGGCAGAACCAGGTACGGCCCGTCGCGACGGTAGTCAAGCAGCCTGTCGCCATTGGGCGATCGCTCGAAAATGGCGGGAATAGCCTGGCCGGGAGCAAACTGCAGCCACGTTTGCCGGCCATTGTCGAAAACCTGTACCGGCGCAACCTCGCGATCGCCGGACAAACGCCAGGAAAAATTATAGTTGCCGGTGTCTTCCTGTGGGTTACGCGCCGACCCACCCGAAATCCATGCCCAATCGGGCAAGGCGGAACAGCCCGATAAAAACAAAACAAGCAATATTGCGATCGTTCTAGCCATATCAGCACCAAAATAAAATTTACCCGTGTCGCTTGGGTAGCAATCTTGGATGCCGAGCCGGACTCTCGCCAGACCGAATTGTACGAATAGAGTTTTTTATCGCCAGGAGAAACCCAGCTGGCGCAGAAAAATTGCCTATGGATCAAGACATTAAATTACTCCGGGAAGGAACAAAAAATCCTGCTGGCCAAATAAGACCAGCAGGATTTTCAGATAGGGCTTCGAATCCGGCCCATGCGGTACCTCGGGCAATCAGTGCTGGCGCACGATTACCCCCGCTTCAGCAGATGCCGAACGCAAGGCGCTGACGGCAGGATCCTGCCCCTCCAGGGCACGATTCAGCTTCTGGCGAAACATGGCTTTGATTTTGGGGTAGTTGGTGACATGGAAACCCCGTTCGGTCGGCGTCGGGCGACGCGCATACCCGGCCACCAGTTCCTGCCAGTCGCCCAGGTTCTGGTAATAGCTTTTATCGGTGCTGGCAAACGCCTGCGCGGTCAATGGCAAATACCCGGTATTCTGATACCAGGCCGCGGCGTTTTTAGCCTGAGCCAGCCACCCCAGGAAGGCCGACGTGGCCTTGTTCTGATCTTTTGTGTGGTTATCGATTGCCCACAAGGCCGCACCACCCACAAAAGGATCTCCAGGCGTGGAAGTGGCCTGCGGATAATACGGCAATCCCGACACGCCGAATTTCAGCGAACGGGTGTCGTTGAACCAGCCCAGATTGCTGGAGCTGGACATCAGCACGGCGCATTCGCGGTTGGCGAAACGCTGCGTGGACTTCGCTTCAAGTTCGGGTTTGACCAAAAGCCCGGTGCGGGCCCAGCTGATCATGGTCGACAAATGGCGTATGTACATCAGGTCGAGCGGAAAACTTGGCGTAACCTTGGGCTGCATGCCATTGTCGCCCGTCAGGTACAACTGATTGTTCACGGCCGCCAGACTTTCCAGGTTGATGGATACCGGCTGGTCGGTCGTATAGGGGCAGTCGCGAGAGCCGCCATTGGCCAGCTTGACGAGCTGATCCTGCAGGCCCATCCAGGTGCGCGCGGGAACCGCCGGCTCCAGGTGCGCCTTCTTGAAGGCATCTACGTTGTAGTACATGACAGGAATCTCGACCATATACGGAAATGCCAGCAGGCGCCCCTTGGCATCGCGCATGAAAGCATGCTCGGGAGCCAGGAACCATTTGGCATCCTTGATCGGATACTTGGCCAGCAAGGTATGCAAAGGCAAAATATAACTGCGCTTGGCGACTTCGTCGGGCGCATGATTGTCGCTCAATTGCACCAGGTTCGGCGCATCCTTGCCTTTTGCGCCGCCGGGCAATGCCGATTCGATTTCGTCGGGGCTGTCGAAGGCCTTGAGCGTAACGTGCACCTCGCCCTGGTCGCTGTTGAACTGTTTAACCAGTTTCTGGAACACTTGTTTGTTATGGGAATTCAGGCTGTACCACACCTGGATATCGGTTGCCCCGGCCGCCAGGGCAGAGGAGGCGCCAAACACGGACGTACCCATCAGCGCGACGGCACACCACGCGGAAGTCGCGCCAAAAAACGGATGGATCTTCATAAGTTGCTTAGCCTAAAAAAGGAAATTCGGGTTCGGGTTGTTTACCGGAGATCAGATCAGCCAGAGCGCGGCCCGATCCCACCCCCATGGTCCATCCGAGCGTGCCATGCCCTGTATTCAAATAAAGATTGGAAATTCGTGTTTTACCGATTAGCGGAACATTGGACGGAGTGGTGGGACGCAAACCTGACCAGAACTGAACAGTATCAAAATCAAGTGCGCTTGGGAACAAATCTCGCGCAAGCGACGCCATATTATCGCAACGGATTGTATTCAAGGCACGCGAATATCCCGAAAGCTCGGCCGTGCCGGCCATACGTATTTGCTTACCAATACGGGTATACACAACTTTGTGCGCGCTATCGGTCAGGCTGACTGTCGGCGCCGCCGCATCGTCCAGGATATTGAACGTGGCCGAATAGCCTTTGGCCGGATAGACATTGCAGGGAATCCCCAGGGGCGCGACCAGTTGAGGGGTAAAGCTGCCCAGGGCGGCCACATAGGCGTCGGCGACCAGGGTTTCGTACAAGCCTTCGGGATTGACGAGCTCCGCACCTTGTATGCGGCCGCCCTCCGCCAGCAGGCGGCTGACTTGTGTGGAAAAGCGGAATTCGGCCCCGGCACGGCGGGCCCGCTCGGCCAGGGCTGTGGTAAACAGATAGATATCGCCTGTTTCATCCTCGGCTGTGTAATCTCCCCCCAGGATGCGATCACGCGCCGGCGCCAGGGCCGGCTCGATCTGCACGATTTCGTCGGTGCTGACAATACGACGATCCACGCCAAAATCCCGCATCAGGCCCGCCGCTTTCTGCGAGGCTTCGAATTCGCCCTGGTCGCGGTAGAAGTTGAGTATGCCGCGTTCCAGATGGTTGTAATCGATGCCCAGATCGGCGCGCATGGCCTGCAAAGTGCGACGGCTGTATTCGGACAAGCGCACCATCGCCTGTATGTTCGGCGCCAGGCGGCCGGGCAGGCATTCGCGCAGAAACGCCATGCTCCAGACCCACTGCCGCCAATCAAGCTGGGGACGAAACGACAGGGGCGCATTTTTTTGGAACAACCATCTCAGCAATTGGAGAGGCGCCTGAGGATTGGCCCATGGCTCGGAATACGATACCGAAATCTGGCAGCCATTGGCGCGGCTGGTTTCTTGCGCCGGGCCGCTCGCGCGATCGATCACGACAACCTCATGCCCGGCCTGCAACAACCACCACGCCGTGGCCGTTCCGATAATTCCGCTACCCAGTACGGCTATTTTCATAGAAGCTTATCCTCGAAACCGCCCTATGCCAGATCGATTTCCGACGTAAACGCATCGGCATAGAACTCGTCGCCCGGCAGGCCTCTTTGCGTGAAATCCTTGCGGGCGCTGTCAACCATAATGGGCGCCCCGCATGCATATACCTGGTACCCCGAAAGATCGGGTATATCCTGCAACACCGCCTGATGCACAAAGCCTGTACGTCCGCTCCAGTTATCTTCCGCAAGCGCCTCGGAGATCACCGGCACATAAGAGAAATCGGGCAAGGCCCTGGTCCATTCCAGCACTTTATCGTGCATATACAGGTCCTTGGGCCGGCGCCCGCCCCAGTACAAGACCGCCGGGCGGCGAATCTGCTGCTCGGCCATGCGCTCGATAATAGCCTTGATCGGCGCAAAACCGGTTCCGCTTGCCAGAAACACCACCGGCTTGGCGCTGTCTTCACGCAGAAAGAAAGACCCGAAAGGGCCTTCGACGCGCTGAATTTCACGGACTTTCATCTGGGTGGCGCCCTTGCCGAACACATGATCGGTAAACACCCCGCCCGGCATATGGCGTATATGCAGTTCGACCAGATTATTGTCGACCGGCGGGCAGGCCATGGAATAGCTGCGGCGCCGGCCGTCTTTCAGTATGAATTCAAGATACTGGCCGGCGTAATACTTGAACGGATCGGCCGCCGGCAACTGCAAACGCACAATCATCACGTCGTCGGTCGCCTGTTCCAGCCCCATGACGCGCGAAGGCATTTTGCGAATCTGTATATCGCTGGCCATGCGGATTTCACGGGCCTCGATAAGCAGATCGGAATTGGGCCGGGCCTGGCAAAACAGCGTGTATCCGGCGGCCAGCTCTTCGGGCGACAGCAATTGCGCCGGATGCGGCCCCGCCTCGTAGTCGCCCTCTATGACGCGGCCCTTGCAGGTGGAGCAGGCGCCATTGTGGCAGCTGTAGGGCAAGACGATTCCCGCCGCCAGGGCGGCGTCGAGCACCGACTGGCCGGGTTCGGCCAAAAACTGATGTTGACTGGGCTGAACAGTAACCTTGAAGCTCATAAGGATTTTTTAAACAATCAAATAATTAAGTAACAAGCGAATAAACGCATTCCGTGTCCATAAAACCAGGCACTGCCACTCGGACAATCAAGCTGGTTTACCGGCCTCGGGGGCCGCCAAGAGTGTAGGTTGCTTTACCTTGATCGACAAGAGCTTGCCTTTGCGTGCGCGTTTCCCTATATATTCCTCAAGCTCAGAGGCGTCCAGCACAAGCAGCGTCTCTTTGTTGCGGTAAATGCCGCTGGCGGCCAGGCCGGCCGGCCCAAAAACGACCCACTGCGCCACGATATCGGCCGTATCCAGCCCCATCAGTATGGTGCCGCGCCCGCCTCCCGACAAGGACTTGACCTCGGCCAGGGCCACCACCAGTATCCGGCCTTTTTTGCTCAGCATGGCCAGATATTCGTCGGCTTCACGCAGGGCCAGCGGTTTGAGCAGCGACTCGCCCTTGGCCAGGCTCATGAACTGTTTGCCCGCGCGCTGGCGTGTCGTCACGTCCTTGAGCGTGGCCGCGAATCCATAACCAGCGCTGTTGCCCAGAACATAGCGCTGCCCGTCGTCACCCGCAATCATATGAACGATGCGAGCGCCCTGCTCGACATCGATCATGGACGTGACGGGCTGGCCGTCGCCGCGCGCCGACGGCAGGCTGGAAACCGGCACAGTGTAGACCCGGCCGGTCGTGGAAAAAGCGATCAGATTATCTGTGCTGCGGCACTCCAGGGCGTCGTAGAGATCATCACCCGCCTTGAAGCCGAATTGGGTCCGGTCGTGGCCATGCCCTTGTCGCGCGCGCAACCAGCCCTTCTGCGACACAATGACGGTGACGGGCTCATCGACCACCCGCGTTTCCAGCACCGCACGTTCGGCCGTCTCGATCAGCGTGCGCCGTTCGTCGCCATACAGTTTGGCATCGGCTTCGATTTCCTTGACCATCAAACGCTTGAGCGCCGCCGGATTGTCAAGCAACTCCTGCAGCTTGAGCTGCTCATCCTTCTTTTCGGCCAGTTCTTTTTCTATCTTGAAACCTTCCAGGCGCGCCAATTGCCGCAAGCGCATTTCCAGGATATCTTCGGCCTGTCGTTCCGACAGGTCGAAGCGCTGCATCAAGGCCTGCCGTGGCTCGTCGGATTCCCGTATGGTCTGGATAACCTCATCGACATTCAGGTACACCACCATGCGGCCTTCCAGCACGTGAATGCGGTCGGTGACCTTGTCCAGGCGAAACTGGGTGCGGCGCGTCAGGGTTTGTGTGCGAAACCCCAGCCATTCGACCAGGACCTGGCGCAAGCCGCGCTGGCCCGGTCGCCCGTCGGTGCCTATGCACACCAGATTGATCGAAACGCTACTTTCCATGCTGGTTTGAGCCAGCAGGGTATTGACAAACTCGTCGCGGTCGATACGGCTGGTCTTGGGTTCGAATACCAGGCGAACCGACGCCTGCTTACCCGATTCGTCGCGCACGGTATCAAGCAGGCCCAGCATCAGTGCCTTGGTTTGCTGTTGCTCGGCGCCAAGGCTCTTTTTGCCTGCCCTGATTTTCGGATTGGTCAAATCCTCGATTTCCTCGAGGATTTTTTGCGACGACGTGCCCGGCGGCAGCTCGTGCACGACCAATTGCCATTGGCCGCGAGCCAGCTCTTCGAACTGCCAGCGCGCCCGGGCCTTGATCGACCCTTTGCCCTGGCCATATATATGGGCAATATCGGCCGGCGTCGAGATAATCTGGCCACCGCCGGCAAAATCGGGCCCCGGCACCAGACCGAACAACTCGTCGTCCGAAAGCTTCGGGTTTTTTAACAGGGCCACGCTCGCCTGCGCAATTTCGCGCAGATTATGGGAGGGAATTTCGGTCGCCATACCTACGGCAATACCCGAGGCTCCGTTCAACAACATGACAGGCAAACGCGCCGGCAACATGGCCGGCTCGGTCTGGCTACCATCGTAGTTGGGGACGAAATCGACCGTTCCCTCATCCAGCTCATCCAGCAATACCCGCGCAAAAGGAGTAAGCCGCGCTTCCGTGTAACGCATGGCGGCCGCATTATCGCCGTCGCGCGAACCAAAATTGCCCTGGCCGTCAACCAGGGGATAACGCAGGGTGAAATCCTGGGCCATGCGCACCATGGCGTCGTAGGCGGCCTGATCGCTATGCGGATGGTATTTGCCCAGAACATCGCCAACGACACGCGCCGACTTGACCGGCTTGGCGTTCGCCCCCAGCCCCATCGCCTGCATGGCAAACAAAATGCGGCGCTGCACCGGCTTTTGTCCGTCAGCCACCTCGGGCAAGGCCCGGCCACGCACTACCGAGATCGCGTAATCCAGGTAGGCCTGTTCCGCATAGTTTGCCAACAAAATACGTTCGCTGTTTTGGCCCTCGTCAAACAGGCCTGCTTGTGTGCTATCCATATATTCCAGTATCTCTTTGTCTATCTACGACAGGCGCCGGCAAAAAATTTCACGCGTGCAAAAGCTCAAACATCCACCTCGGCCAGATTGCCTTTTTCTTCCAGCCAACTGCGGCGCTGCGCCGATTCGCCCTTGCCCATCAGCATGTCGAACATCCGGGTCGTTGCATCGACGCCCAGTTCGCCGCAGCTAATCGGCATCAACCGACGGGTATCCGGATTCATGGTGGTGTCCCAAAGCTGTTCGGAGCTCATTTCGCCCAGGCCCTTGAAGCGGCTGATGCTCCAGGCCCCATCCCGCACTCCTTCCTTGAGCAATTTGTCCTGGATCGCTTCAAGCTCGCCCTGGTCCAGGCAATATAGCTTGCGCGCAGGACGCTTGCCCAAAGCCGGCACATCGACACGGAACAAGGGGGGACGCGCGACGTACACATGGCCGGCTTCGACCAGTCTGGGGAAATGCTTGAAGAACAGGGTCAACAACAGTACCTGGATGTGCGAACCATCGACGTCGGCGTCGGACAGGATGCAAATCCGTCCATAGCGCAAGCCCGACAAATCGGCCTGGTCGTTCGGCCCATGCGGGTCGACCCCGATCGCCACCGCAATGTCGTGAATCTCATTATTGGCAAACAACCGGTCGCGCTCGACCTCCCAGGAGTTGAGCACCTTGCCGCGCAAAGGCAAAACCGCCTGGAATTCCTTGTCGCGCCCCATTTTCGCCGATCCGCCCGCGGAGTCTCCCTCGACCAGGAACACTTCGGTCCGGCTGACATCGCTGGATTCGCAATCGGTCAGCTTGCCGGGTAAAACCGCCACGCCCGAGCTCTTGCGTTTTTCCACCTTCTGGGCCGAGCGCGCACGGGCCTGGGCCTGGCGAATCGCGCTATCGGCCAATTTCTTGCCATACTCGACATTGGCGTGCAACCACAGGTCGAGCGCGTTCTTGGCGAAGCCGCCAACCAGGCGGACTGCATCGCGGCTATTGAGCCGTTCCTTGATCTGCCCCTGGAACTGTGGATCGAGCACCTTGGCCGACAGTACGAAACTGGCCCGCGCAAACACATCTTCAGGCAAGAGCTTGACCCCCTTGGGTATCAAACCATGAAGTTCGGCAAACGACTTGACCGCGGCAAACAGGCCTTCGCGCAGACCCGCTTCGTGGGTTCCGCCCGCCGTGGTCGAAATCAGGTTCACATACGATTCCCGTACAACCGGCCCATCCATCGTCCAGACCACCACCCACTGCGCGCCCTCGCCGGGTGCAAAGGTGTCGTGATCGGCATCGGCATATTGCCGGCCTTCGAAGGCCGGCACCACGGTCTCGGCATCACCCAGCGCCTCGTTCAGATAGCCGCGCAGGCCCTCTTCATACTGCCAGTTTCTGGTTTCGCCCGTTTTCTCGATTGTCAGGGAAACCTTGATGCCGCTGAGCAGTACCGCCTTGCTGCGCAGAACGTGCACCAGTTCCGCCATGGGTATCGAAGCATTATCGAAATACTTGGGGTTGGGCCGGACACGCACCCAGGTCCCGGTTTTCTTGCGACTGACCGGCTCCAGCTCTTTCAGCGGCGTGAGCACGTCGCCGTCTGCAAATGTTATTTCGTGCGTCCGGCCATCGCGCCAGACCCGCACATCGAGCCGCGACGAAAGTGCATTGGTGACCGAAACGCCAACACCGTGCAGGCCTCCGGAAAACGCATAAGCGCCATCGGCCTTCTTGTCGAACTTGCCGCCGGCGTGCAGGCGGGTAAAAACCAGTTCAACCACCGGCGCATGCTCTTCCGGGTGCAAACCCACGGGTATGCCGCGGCCGTCGTCTTCCACCGAGATACTCGCATCGGCATGCAGGGTGACTTTGATATGCTGGGCAAAGCCCGCCAGCGCTTCATCGGCGGCGTTGTCGATGACTTCCTGCACTATATGCATGGGACTTTCGGTACGGGTGTACATCCCCGGACGCTGGCGCACGGGCTCCAGCCCTTTCAATACTCGAATAGATGCTTCGTCGTAGCGTGATGTAGCCAAGTTATCCCCAAATTTCTGTGGACAAAAACCCTTATTTTAAGGACGAAGTGAAAATTGCCGCTCAAAACGCCCCAGGCGCCCTGTCCACGGCCCTGCCGCAGGCCGGGCCGGACCCACGCCATGCGTTCGGGGGCCGACAGTGGTATGCTTGTAGTCATTCGGCAACAGATACACACAATCCAATAATAGAATTCGTTGTATCTATGCCCAGTCTTCCCGTATAGTTTTCACATATCCCTGATTCTGACCCCAATTCTTCTTCCATCATGAGCGAATCTATCAAACACGTAAGCGACGCCAGCTTTGAGGCGGATGTGCTTAATTCCGACCTGCCGGTGCTGGTTGACTATTGGGCTGCCTGGTGCGGCCCCTGCAAAATGATTGCCCCGCTGCTCGAGGCGGCCGCCCAGGAATACCAGGGCCGTGTCACCATTGCCAAGGTCGATGTCGACGCCAATCCCGATACAGCCGCCAAATTCGGCATTCGCGGCATACCGACACTCATGCTGTTCAAAGACGGCAAGGCCGCGGCCACCAAGGTGGGCGCCCTGTCCAAATCCCAACTCACCAGCTTTCTCGACGAATCCTTGTAAAATAGTCTGTTTCGCGCGAGCCTATTCTGGGCTCGCCACTTGCTTGCAAATACCCCCTCCACTCTCTCATGCACCTCTCAGAACTAAAAGCGCAGCACGTCTCGCAGCTGCTCGAAATCGCCGCTGGCCTGGAAATCGAAAACGCCGGCCGCCTGCGCAAACAAGAACTCATGTTTGCCATCATGAAGCGCCGCGCCAAACAAGGCGAACAGATTTTCGGCGATGGCGTCCTTGAGGTTCTGCCCGACGGCTTTGGTTTTTTACGCTCGCCCGACACGTCTTATCAGGCCAGCACCGACGACATCTACATTTCGCCGTCGCAAATTCGCCGCTTCAACCTGCACACGGGCGACTCCATCGAAGGCGAGGTGCGCACCCCCAAAGACGGCGAACGTTATTTTGCCCTGGTCAAGGTCGACAAGGTCAACGGCATGCAACCCGAGGTCATCAAACATCGCATCATGTTTGAAAACCTCACGCCGCTGCACCCGAACCAGGTCATGACCCTGGAGCGCGACAGCCGCAGCGAAGAAAACATCACCGGCCGCATCCTGGACATCTTCGCCCCCATAGGCAAAGGCCAGCGCGCCCTGATCGTGGCCAGCCCCAAGTCCGGTAAAACGGTCATCATGCAGCATATCGCGCATGCCATCAGCACCAACTATCCCGACGCGGTTCTCATCGTGCTGCTGGTCGACGAGCGCCCTGAAGAAGTTACCGAAATGTCGCGTACGGTGCGCGGTGAAGTCGTCGCCTCCACATTCGATGAACCCGCAACGCGCCATGTGCAAGTGGCCGAAATGGTTATCGAAAAAGCCAAGCGCCTGGTCGAACTGAAAAAAGACGTCGTGATCCTGCTCGATTCCATCACACGCCTGGCGCGCGCTTACAACACAGTCGTGCCGGCCTCGGGCAAAGTCCTTACGGGCGGCGTGGACGCCAATGCCCTGCAACGGCCGAAGCGCTTTTTCGGCGCGGCCCGCAATCTGGAAGAAGGCGGCTCGCTCACCATTATCGGTACGGCGCTGATCGAAACCGGCAGCCGCATGGACGAAGTCATTTACGAGGAATTCAAAGGCACCGGCAACTCCGAGCTGCACCTCGAACGCCGCCTGGCTGAAAAACGCGTCTACCCGGCCATCAACCTGAACCGATCGGGCACGCGCCGTGAAGAATTGCTCATCAAGCCTGAGCTTCTGCAAAAAATCTGGGTGCTGCGCAAGTTCATTCACGACATGGACGAAGTCGAGGCAATGGAGTTTATTCTGGACAAAATCCGGGCAACCAAAACCAACTCCGAATTTTTCGACATGATGAAAAAATAAACACTTGCGACAGCCGGCAAGCTTCCTCGCGGAAAGTTTGCCGGCTTTGTCATCACAACTGCGGCTGCCCTTCGTGCAAAACAAAAACAGGCAGCCGTTTTCCATGCGGGCCTGCAGCCTCTGCCCTGGCCTGCCTTATACGGAGAGCACTCACTGATGAAACTACCTACGCTGGATCAATTTCTTGAGCATATCCGGGCGCGCGACCCCAATCAGCCCGAATTCATGCAGGCCGTCAAAGAAGTCATGAACAGCCTATGGCCGTTCATTGAAAAGAATCCGCGCTACGCCGATCAAGGCCTGCTGTATCGCCTGGTCGAGCCCGAGCGCGCGATCCAGTTCAGAATTTCATGGGTCGACGACAAGGGTCATGTACAGGTCAACCGCGGTTTCCGTATCCAGCACAGTTCGGCTATCGGCCCTTTCAAGGGTGGGATGCGGTTTCATCCTTCAGTAAATCTGTCCATCCTCAAATTCCTGGCTTTCGAACAGACCTTCAAAAACGCGCTGACCACGCTTCCCATGGGCGGCGGCAAAGGAGGATCGGATTTCGACCCCAAGGGCAAGTCCGATGCCGAAGTCATGCGCTTCTGCCAGGCGCTCATTCTTGAACTCTACCGTCACCTGGGGCCCGATACCGACGTACCCGCCGGCGATATGGGTGTCGGCGGGCGCGAGGTCGGCTTTATGGCCGGCATGATGAAAAAACTGTCGAACTCGGCAGCCAGCGTCTTTACCGGCAAAGGCATTGCCTTCGGCGGCAGCCTGATCCGCCCCGAAGCCACCGGCTATGGCACCGTGTACTTTGCCGAGGAAATGCTCAAGCGCGCGAACCAATCCATCGAAGGCCTGACCGTATCCGTATCGGGCTCGGGCAATGTTGCGCAATATGCCATTGAAAAATGCATGCAGCTCGGCGCCAAGGTCGTTACTGTCTCGGATTCGCATGGCGCGGTCGTCGATCCGGCCGGATTCACTCCCGAAAAATTGGCTGCGCTGATCGAACTCAAGAATGAAAAACGCGGTCGGGTCGAAACCTACGCCAAGCAGTTCAAACTCGCCTACGAAACCGGCAAGCGGCCCTGGCATGTTCCCGTCGACGTTGCGCTGCCTTGCGCCACACAAAACGAGCTGGAACTCGACGACGCCAAAACTCTTATCAAGAATGGCGTACGCTGCATCGCCGAAGGGGCCAATATGCCCACCAGCCTTGACGCCGTCGATGCCTTCATCCATGCCCGCGTCCTGTACGCCCCGGGCAAGGCCAGCAACGCTGGCGGCGTTGCTGTGTCTGGCCTGGAAATGAGCCAGAATGCGCAGCGCCTTCACTGGACACGCGAAGAAGTCGATAACAAACTGCATGCCATCATGCGCAGTATCCACGAGAACTGCGTCAAGCATGGTCTGCAGGACAACTACGTCAATTACGTCAATGGCGCCAATATTGCCGGCTTCGTCAAGGTTGCCGACGCCATGCTGCAACAGGGCGTTTACTGATAGCCTGTTTTTCCCCTGGGCTACTTGGCGCCAGGGGATTTTTTCGGCTCGTCGGCAGCAGGAATTTTTACGTGGGCAAGCTCTTTTATCTGAGGGTCGCTCCAGTTTCCCCTGACCTGATACTGCACCGTCATCGCCTTGGCCAAGGGCCCGCGCAATAACCATTGCGTCAGGAAGGCACCGATACCCACAATGGGATTAATGGCGATCCCGGCCGCGACGGCGGCTCCGCTGACGTCCAGATTCGGCACGACCACGGCTTGCAAATCGAGTTTTTCATTAGTCAGATTGACATTGCCGCCAATAACGATCGTGCCGGCAGGACCCGTGACACGGTAGTTGTCGGTTGTCATGACACCCCGATCCACTTTTATCGTTCCACGCAAATTGTCGTACGGAAAGCCATCCTTGAGCAGACTGCCGGGACTGAACTTGAACGTAGCCAGACGTTGTATCGACTGCAGGGAAAGCAACTCGAGCAAACGAGCCGATTTCGAATTGATATTGCTGAAGCGCCCTTTTTTCAGGCTGAAATCCAGGTTACCGCTCAAATCGGACTTTTCATATGTCCAGGGCAGATTACGCCACTCTATCTGGCCTTTGACCGAACCCGCTCCTCCCGACATGACATTCTTGAAACCGAGCTGATTGAAATACGCTCCCAAATCCGTGGTATTGACGACGGCGTCCAGCGTCAGGCCGCGCTGCGGCCCCTTCAGACGCCATGCCCCGGAGCCCGTCAACTGAGTCGAGGCGCCTTTCAGGCTCAGCGTGTCGAGACGCCATAGCTCGCCCCGCGACTGATTCACCCCCACCAGCGACAGCTGGCCGAACTCGTGGCCATACATGCTGAATGCCCGCACCTGCAAATCGATGGCAGGTATGTCCAGAGTATCGTCCGGCGCGGTCTCTTTGTCGTCCGGCGAAGCGGCGTCCGTGTCGCTGCCGCTATCGGCCCGGCCCAGCGCCAGGCGATCGAATTTCGCATTGATCCGACCGGCTACCTTGCCCTGTGCCTCGCGCCAGAACATAGTCCCGGCAGTCTGCGACGAGCTCACGTCGACCCGCCATTGCATGGGCTCGGGTTGCCGCGCCGTGAAAGTGGCCTGATCCAGATCAAGACCTCGGAAATGCACTGTTTTCGCCTGCAGGCGCAATTGATGCACATCGGGCAGCAAGGGGCGTTCGCGTCGGGCGCCAGCGTTCGGCAAGCCGACCGAAAATTCATCGACAATCTGCTTCCAGAGACCGGCATCGATCTCGGGATACTGCACATCGACATTCATTCCCGCGGGCAGCATGGCCGGCTTTTGATTCACCCCCGCCACGCCGGCGTAAAAGTAAGAGGCCGTCTTGATTTTCGTGGAGTGCAACAACGTTGCACTGATATCGGGACCCAGGCTCAGGCTCAGGTCCGTATCGCCGCCTGGCTTGTCGCGAGCCCAGCTCAAGTGCAAAGGCAGGGTTTGGTTCGATGTCTTGCCCAGGGGCGGCGGAAAATCCATCCCCAGTCCCACCAATGTGGAATCAAGCGTAACCGCCAGCGCCTTGGAGTGAGGACGATGCACCACGGCCCGATAGGGAATCTGCCCTTGCAAGCGTTTCAGGCCTGCAACGCCCCCATATTCGGTCAGCGCCTTGGCCGAGATACTGCCATGAATCTGCAGACCCTTTTGCGCTCCTCCGATTCCCCCGCTGGCGGCGAGCGGCCCCCCAAGAAACTCGCCTTTGACATTTTCAGCCTTGATTTCCGTATCGGAAAAATCCAGAGAACCCGCCAGGCGCTTGAACGGCGGCATTTCGGGCATCAGGGTCAAAGTGCCGCCACCAAAGCGGATAGTTCCGTGCACCGTAGTTTCCCGGCTGTGCAATAAGGGAATCTTCAGGGAAAGCGGCACTTCCCAGTTATCCTGGGCCTGGGCATCGTCGAAATCGCCATTGAGCATCTCTCCCAAAGGGGAATGGTGCATCAGTGCCAGGTATGCGGACGCAGGGGCAACAGTTTCACCCTCGATGCTTAAAATCGAGTTGTTCTCGATGTTCGGAATACGCGCCTCAAGTCCGTGCAAGCTTATTTTTTGGCCCTTCACAGGTAACATCGAGGCCTGATCCGCAGTCAGCCGCAGGTCGGCTCGGTGCAGCCGCACTGTGCCAACCATGTCGGCCAGTTGCGGCCAGCCCAGTTTTTTTCCTTCAGGGGGCAAATAATCGATACTCCCGCCTGTGTAGCGGCCCTGGACATCGAAATCCCCTTGTTCGGGATGATCCTCGAAGGGGAAAAACTCCAGGTCTCCTTTGAGCAATAGTTGCGCATCGTGAATCTGGCCTCCAGTCAAACCCTTGGCCATCCATTCGCGCGCGTCCAGATTGACGGTATTGGGCAAGTACTGGTCAATGGCGGCGATCGCGGCACGTTTGAAGGTTCCGTGGATATCGGCCACACCGGCCGCTCCCGTCCCACCCTCCTGCCAACTTCCCTGCAAGCGCGCATCCATGTCGTGGTTGAGTAGATCGACCTGATCGAACGCGGCGCGCATGGCCTGATTGTCCTGGCGGCTGATGGCGCCACGAGCCGCGATACGTTCAAAGTTCAGGGGATATTGGAAGACATCCGCGGCGTGTACAGCCAAGGCGTGCGTCTCGAAGCGGAACTGGACCGCCGTTTCCGGCCCTGGTTGGGGGCTGGCCGCCGCGGCAGAAGCATCCGCTCGAGGGCCTGCCGCATCGGCCGGCATATTCGGTGCGACCGGAGGTGAAAAAATCCGCTCAAAACCGCCCCAGGGCCCCGCCAGGTATAGCCGGGCCATATCGGCTTGCACGCTGGCGTCGGGACCCATTGTCCAACGCCCGTGCTTGACTGTCACATCCGAGGTAAAACGATCCAGGCGCCCATGCTGGATGCCCAGCCAAGCCTGTGCCGAGACTTCGCCGGACTGGAGATTTTGCGGCAAGTCGAACCAGGGTTTCCAGCCCAGCGGCAGCATTTCGCCTACTTTCATGTAAAGCTGCCCGGACCAGGGAGAGGGTGTCGGGCCTGTGCGGGCCGGATGCTCGAACTCGCCCCGGATGTCCAGCGAAGCCCCCAAAGACTCGGGAGGCGTGGCCACCAGCGAAAATCGATGTTCGGGCGCCTGATTATGAATCTTCAGCGTGACATGCTTCAACACCAAAGGGCCCGCATCGCGCCGCTCGTCGATCCAGCGTAAAGTGGAATCCCGCAGGACGATCTGGCGCTGAGTGGTCAGCCAGCGAATAGCCGCTCCGTCGGCATCAGGCGCCTGATTGTCGGACGCATCCAGCCCGAACGAATAGCCCAACGCCCAGATCTGCTGCTGTCGATCGCGGCGCACACTGAGGTCAAGGCCAAGCGCCTCGATATTTACAAACTGCGGCGACCAGTGCAAAAGACTGCGCCAACTGAGTTCGGCTCGCACTTGCGGCAGGCGCAGCAGGCGATGCTGCTGAGCATCGACAAAATTGACGCCACGCAACTGCAGAGACAGATTCGGGCCATTCCAGTCTGCCGCGACATGGTCCAGAGTGACCTGAGCATCCAGAGCATTCGACAATTCCTGGCTTATGTAAGGACGCCACTGGTCGATATGGGGCAGCACCCAATAACGTACTCCCAGCAATAGCGCGGCCAACAAAAAATAGGCCACTAAAGCCACTCGGCCTATAAAACGGACAAAACCTGAAATTTGACGCACGGAATGAAATTAGCCAGAACAAGAAGAATTGCAGTATCTTGCGAGTCTTATACCTGAAATTACGATTGCCGTCCTCACTATTTGTAAACTCCATGCCCGAACTTAAACTATTGGAACCAGCCTTGCTCTGGTCAGGAGCCTTGCGCCGCAAAACCGGGGCCAACGCCGCTTTCAAGCAGTGGCTGTGCCAGGCTGCCCAGCATCCGGTCACACGCCAATCGATTCAAACCTGGTTTACCGAATTCGTTCCACCCAGGCCGGAAAGCTCCCCGGCCCTGCCCGAAGTGCGCCGGGCCCTGCGCCAACTGCGGGAGCGGGTTTTCTTTACCCTGATGGTGCGGGACATCAACGGCGAGGCTCCCTTGGCCGAAGTCGTGGCGGCGATGTCGGCGCTGGCCGATCTGGCCATTGCGCAATCCTATCAATGCGTGGCCGCCGAGCTGGCCCAAACCCACGGTATTCCCACAGACCCCGGCACGGGCCTGCCGCAAGAAATGCTGATCGTAGGCATGGGCAAGCTCGGCGGCAAAGAACTGAATGTGTCGTCCGATATCGATCTGATCATGCTGTACGGCGAAGAAGGCGAAACCACCGGGCGGCGCAAGATCAGCTATCACGAATTTTACGGCCGGCTTACCCAGCGCATGATGCCGGTCCTGTCCGACATCGATGCGCATGGTCAGGTATTTCGCACCGATCTGCGCCTGCGCCCCGATGGCGACTCGGGGCCGCTGGCCTGGAGCCTGGATGCTTTTGAAAACTACCTGTTCACCCAAGGCAGGGAATGGGAACGCTATGCCTGGCTAAAGGGCCGGATCATTCCCTGCCAGGCCTTTCCCTCCAGCGACACATCAAAGCAAGTAGCGCAGTTCGAATCCTTGCGTACGCCTTTTGTCTATCGCAAGTATTTCGATTTCGACTCCCTGGCGTCCCTGAGGGCCTTGCGCGAACGCATACGCCAGGACTGGCAACGGCGGGCCATGGCGCGCAACGGAATCGATACCACCCACAATATCAAGCTGGGCGACGGCGGAATACGTGAAATCGAATTCGTAGTGCAACTGACCCAGTTGATCCGCGGCGGACGCATGCCGTCCTTGCAGCAGCGCGGTCTGATAACCGCCTTACACCGGCAAAAAGATGCGGGCATCATTTCATCCGACGATGCCGAACAACTGGAAACGGCCTATGTTTTCCTGCGTCGCACCGAACATCTTCTGCAATACCGCGAAGACGAGCAGACCCATTTATTGCCCAGCGATCCGGCTCTGCGCATGGGACTGGCGCACGCCATGGGTCTGAGCCCGGAAATTTTCGAATCCACCCTCGCCGCCCATCGCACCTTTGTCACCCAGCTATTTTGCAACGCCTTCCGGATTGCCGGTGTAGGTGAAGACGAAGCCAAGGGCTCGCCCGGCAAGCCGGGCGTTGCACACTGCGCCAGCCTCGGCGAACATATACAGACCCAGCTGGGCGGCCAAAACGATATTCTGGACCAGCGAGTCGAAGCCCTGCTGGACAGCCACCGGATACGCAGCCTGCCGGGCACCAGCCGCAAGCGGGTCGAAGCGCTGCTGCCGGCGGCCATCAGCGCGGCGGCAAAAACCGCCAATCCCCAGCAAACCGCAATCCGGCTGTTCGACCTCATTGAGCAAATAGCACAGCGCAGCGCCTATTTGGCGCTGCTGGCCGAGTACCCCGAAACCTTGGCGCGCGTCGCACGCATCGTAGCCGCCAGCCCCTGGGCATCTCAATATCTCAGTCAATACCCCTTGCTGCTCGACAGCCTGATCGAATGGCGCTCCCTGCTTGCGCCACCCGATTTTGGCCAGATCGCCCAACAACTCCGCACCGATCTCGATGCTTGCCTTTTGCCCAATGGCCGGGCCGATGTCGAGCAGCAAATGAACCTCATGCGCGACGTCCAGCGCCAAGTGAGCTTCCAGCTTCTGGCGCAGGACCTGGAGGGCGTGCTGAGCGTGGAAAAACTGGCGGATCAGCTCTCGGCCCTGGCCGACATGCTGCTGGCCGAAACGATTTTCCGCGTCTGGCCGCTCGTGCAGTCCAAGGGCAATGCGGCAGGCGATTTGCCCCCCCCCAAGTTTGCCGTCATTGCCTATGGCAAGCTGGGCGGCAAGGAAATTGGCTACGCCTCCGATCTGGATCTCGTTTTCATATACGACGATACACGCGAAGACGCGATGGAAATTTATGCCAAGCTGGGACGGCGCATGACATCGTGGCTGTCAACCATGACATCCTCGGGGCGCCTTTATGAAGTCGACCTGCGGCTGCGACCCGACGGCGACGCGGGCCTGCTGGCCGTATCGCTGGACGCCTTTGCCCAATATCAGCTTAACCATGCCTGGGCCTGGGAGCATCAAGCCTTGACCCGGGCACGCTATGCCGTAGGCGACTCTTCCGTGGGCAATAAATTCGAGGAAATCCGCAACCAGGTTCTGCTGCTGCCCCGCGACCCGCAAGCACTCAAGCAAGAAGTTCAGGCCATGCGGCAAAAAATCGGCTCCGGCCACCCCAACCCGTCTGCCGATTTCGACTTGAAACACGATCGGGGCGGTATGGTCGATATCGAGTTCGTCACGCAATACCTGGTGTTGTGCCACGCATCCAGGCATCCGGTTCTGCTCCGCAATCTGGGCAATATCACACTTCTGCGCCTGGCTTCGGAAGCCAGCCTGATAGACGCGGAAATCGCAACCGGAGCGGCTGACGCCTATCGCCTGTTCCGCAAGGTGCAGCACGAACTGCGTCTGCAAGGCGCGGAAAAAGCCCGTGTGCCGCAGAATCAAATGACTGCCGAGCGCGCAGTGGTGCATCAGCTTTGGAATACCGTCATTGGGGATTAAAATACACGTCTTGCCTAACTGAATACGGCACGCTTCGCCACGCGTGCCCGCATGCCATGACTGACATTCAACGCCCCAAGCTCGTACTGCCCGACAACCGCCGCAAGGTGTTGCTGCATTCGTGCTGCGCTCCCTGTTCTGGCGAAGTCATGGAAGCCATATCCGCCTCGGGCATCGATTATTCGATTTATTTCTACAACCCGAATATTCATCCCGATCGCGAATACGAAATCCGCAAAAACGAAAACATCCGTTTTGCCGAGCAGCACGGCATCGAATTTATCGATGCCGACTACGACAGGGACAACTGGTTCGAACGCGTCAAAGGCCTGGAAAACGAACCCGAACGCGGCCAACGCTGCACAGCCTGCTTCGATATGCGTTTCGAACGCACCGCCCTGTATGCGCACGAACACGGCTTCGACACAATCAGCAGTTCACTGGGCATTTCGCGCTGGAAGGATATGAACCAAATAAACGGCTGCGGCGAACGGGCCGCGGCGCGCTACCCCGAGCTGATCTACTGGACCTACAATTGGCGTAAAGGCGGCGGTTCGGCCCGCATGATCGAAATCAGCAAACGCGAAGAGTTCTACCAGCAAGAATACTGCGGTTGCGTATATTCTCTGCGAGACACCAACCGGCACCGGCGTGCCCAGGGACGCGAACGCGTCAAGATCGGCATCAAGTTCTACGGCAAGGACGAGATCGAACTCAACCCTCCGCCATCGGTCGGCGACAAGCCGGCGCAAGGCTAAAAACCCGGTTTTGCAAGAGCGTAAAACCGGCGTGGCCAACAGGCGGGCGGCCCTTGTGGCCGCCCGCGCTGCTATTGCAGGGTCCGCGAAAACACGAACTTGTCGTTTTTCCAGTCCACCGGCACCACATCCCTGGGGCCGAACTTGCCTTCCAGTATCAGGCGCGCAATCGGGTTTTCGATGTGCTGCTGAATGGCGCGCTTGAGCGGCCGGGCGCCGAACACCGGATCGAAACCTGCGCGAGCCAGTTGAGCCAGGGCCGCATCGGATACCTCGAGCCGCATTTCCTGCGTCGCCATGCGCTGAGCCAGGCGGCGCAATTGGATCCGTGCAATCGCCTCGATGTGCCTGGATTCCAGTGCATGAAACACCACGACTTCGTCGATACGATTCAAAAACTCCGGACGGAACGACTCCTTAAGCCCATCCCAGATAACTTCCTTGATCACGTCGTAAGGCTGGCCGATCATGTTCTGTATATGCTGCGAACCCAAATTGGAGGTCATCACGATAACCGTATTGCGGAAATCAACAGTACGCCCCTGGCCGTCGGTCAGGCGCCCGTCATCCAGCACCTGCAGCAGCACGTTGAAAACATCGGGATGCGCCTTTTCGATCTCGTCGAGCAAAATGACGCTGTACGGTTTGCGGCGCACAGCCTCGGTCAGATAACCGCCCTCTTCATAGCCCACATAACCCGGCGGCGCACCGATCAGGCGGGCCACGGAATGCTTTTCCATGAATTCGCTCATGTCGATACGGATCAAATGATCGTCGGAATCGAACAGGAAGTTGGCCAAAGCCTTGGTAAGCTCGGTTTTGCCCACGCCGGTAGGGCCCAGGAACAGAAAGGAGCCAGAGGGACGGCCCGGGTCGGACAAGCCGGCCCGGGAACGACGGATTGCGTCGGCAACCAGACTGACGGCCTCGTCCTGCCCCACTACCCGCTGATGCAGGAAATCTTCGATGCCAAGCAATTTGGTACGCTCACCCTGCATCATTTTGGCAACCGGTATTCCGGTTGCCCGGGCCACGACCTCGGCGATTTCCTCGGCACCCACTTCGGTACGCAACAGACGCGGGTGTTCGGGATCGGAAACCGCCTGATGGCCGGCCTCGGCCGCCTTCAGACGCCCCTCGAGCTCAGGCAATTTGCCATATTGCAGCTCGGCCAGCTTGTCGAATTGGCCTTTGCGTTGCAGGTCGGCCATCTCGGCTCGCGTGCGTTCGATTTCTTCCTTGACCGACTGCGAACCCTGCACCGCCGCTTTTTCGGCCTTCCAGATTTCCTCGTAATCGTTGTACTCGCGCTGATGCTTTTCGAGCTCGTCTTCGATTACCTTGAGGCGCCGCAAGGAACCTTCGTCGGACTCCTTTTTTACCGCTTCACGTTCGATTTTCAGCTGAATGATACGCCGGTCCAGCTTGTCCATGACCTCGGGCTTGGAATCGATTTCCATGCGTATGCGAGCAGCCGCCTCGTCGATGAGATCGATAGCCTTGTCAGGCAGAAACCGGTCGGTAATATAGCGGTTCGACAACTCAGCCGCGGCTACGATGGCCGGGTCTGTGATGGCTACACCGTGATGCAGCTCGTAGCGTTCCTGCAAGCCGCGCAGAATGGCAATCGTCGATTCGACATCGGGCTCGTTGACGAGCACTTTCTGGAAACGGCGCTCCAGGGCGGCATCTTTCTCTATGTACTTGCGATACTCGTCGAGAGTCGTGGCGCCTATGCAATGCAGCTCGCCGCGCGACAAGGCGGGCTTGAGCATATTGCCCGCGTCCATGGCGCCCTCGGCCTTTCCGGCCCCCACCATGGTGTGCAACTCATCGATGAAAACAATGGTGCCCCCGGCATCTTGAGAAAGCTCTTTCAGCACCGATTTCAGGCGTTCTTCGAATTCTCCGCGAAATTTGGCGCCAGCCAGCAAAGCCGCCATGTCCAGCGACAGTACGCGCTTTCCTTTAAGAGTCTCAGGCACCTCGTTGTTGATGATGCGCTGAGCCAGGCCTTCGACAATCGCAGTTTTGCCAACCCCCGGTTCGCCAATCAGGACCGGGTTGTTTTTGGTGCGACGCTGCAGGATCTGTATGGTCCGGCGAATTTCGTCATCGCGCCCAATCACCGGATCGAGCTTGCCCTGCCGCGCGCGCTCGGTTAAATCAAGCGTGTATTTGGACAAGGCTTCGCGATTCGACTCGCCTTCGGAGTCGGACACCGAAGCGCCGCCGCGCACCGCATCGATAGCGGTTTCAAGCGCCTTGCGCTGCAGGCCGGCTTCGCGCAGTATGCGCCCCGCTTCGCCTTTATCGTCGGCCAGCGCCAGAAGAAAAAGCTCGCTGGCGATATAAGTATCGCCGCGATTGGACGCCTCTTTATCGGTGCGTGCCAGTACTGCCTGCAGATCGCGGCCAACCTGGATATTGCCTTCGGAGCCCCGCACTTGCGGCAAGGCCTCGATGGCCGCATTGACGGCCGGAACTATCCGATTGACGGCAACACCGGCCCGCGCAAGCAGCCCGCCCGCGCCGCTTTCCGGATCGGCCAGCAACGCGGCCAGCACATGTACGGGTTCTATATAGGGATTATCATGCTTGATGGACAGGCTTTGCGCGTCGGAAATCGCCTGCTGAAATTTGGTCGTCAGTTTGTCGAATCGCATAATCGTTTCGCTTGATCAAAGGGGAAGAGCCGTGCTCGAATAATGATTATGTGCGGCCAGCCAGCCAGTTTTCAAGATACAAACATGCCGCCATGCAGCAATATGACCGCGATCCTTTCACTTTACTCGCTCTGTACCCCAAAGCCTACCCTATTGTTTACACACCGTTTAAACTGTTAAGCTAATAGCACTCTTTTATGGCACCCGGGAGACAAACCATGCGTGGCGTAATTAAAAAATGGGGTAACAGTGCAGCGGTGCGCTTGCCATCGTCGATGATGAAAACACTCAAACTCGACCTGGAAGACGTCATCAATATCAGCGTCGAGCATGGCAATATCGTGATCGAGCCCATACGCACCGAAGAATACGTGCTTAGCCAATTATTGGGCGGAATCAAAGCCAAGAACATACACGCCGAAATCGATTTTGGCGCCGCATAATAATTCGACGAGGCCCACCATGAGCAAACGCTATATCCCCACGGCCGGCGATATCATCTGGCTGCATTTCGATGTGCCCAAAGGCTCAACCGGCCCCGGCTACAAGCCCGCGGTCGTGCTCAGTCCTCTTGCCTACAACAAAAAAACTGGGCTAATGATATGTTGCCCCATTACCCCGACTATCAAGGGCTATCCGTTCGAAGTCCTGATCGACGCCGAACAGCGCATCGCCGCCCTGTCCGATCAAATCAAAAGCCTGGATTGGGCAAGCAGCAAAATCAGCCACCAGGGACGCATCAGCTCATCCGAACTGGCCGAGATCCGCGCAAAGCTGCAAGCACTCATTTTTAAAGGGTAAACAGCAGCCTCGCCGGATTCCCGCGGGCGCCTCCCTCGGTCCTCAATGCTGCAAAGCAACAAACCACCTAATCGTATTGAATTACCGCCTGCTTGATGCCAGGCAGGCGGCGGTCGCGCACGAACGCTTTCCGTGTTTCCGGTCAAATCCTGCAAAGTTTTGCGCAGGTATGCGAAAAGGTAGAGAAAGCCATTACATATTGATACGTTTTTTATAGGCAATTCTGCAACATGTGCGATTCTTCGGAAAAAAGAACTGTAAAGTCGCTCATCTCAACGGAATGCATTGATACATATGGCAATATAATCGAGGCAAATGACCCTTTAAATAAAAGCATCGCCTCATGGATAAATTCAAACAGCTTGAGAGTTTTGTCTCGGTGGCGACTCTGGGAAGCCTGTCGGCCGCAGCACGGGCCGAGGGAATCGCCCCAGCCATGATGGGCCGGCGCATCAACGCACTCGAGGCTCGCCTGGGCCTGAAACTGCTGATACGCTCGACCCGCCATTTGTCCCTGACTTCCGAGGGTGCAACCCTCCTCGAAGAAGCACAGCGTATCCTGCGCGATATGAACGATACCGAAGCCCGGATTACCCAGGGGAGCATCAAGCCTTCCGGTCATTTGCGGATCAGTGCGCCTGTGGGTTTCGGGCGGCGCCATATAGGCCCCTTGCTGCCGCTGTTCATCCAGGCCCATCCCGACATCACGATTACACTTGACTTGAGCGACCGGCAGGTAGATCTGATTGAAGAGCGCTACGACTGCGCCATCCGGATTGGCGATGCGCAAGCCCCTCAGGTCGCCGGCGTGCGATTGGCCGATAGCCGCTGCGTCATCGTAGCCGCCCCTTCATACCTGGACGCGCATGGAATCCCCCATAGCCCCGAAGACCTGCTTCGTCACAACTGCTTGTCTTTGGCAACGCAAGGAGATCAGGCCAAGGACTGGCGGCTCAGGCACAAGGGTCAGACAAGAATCATGCAAGTCAAGGGAAACCTGGCTTGCAGCGATGGCTCGGTCCTGCGCAAATGGACTCTCGCGGGATGCGGTCTGGCCTGGAGCGCCCTGTGGGAAGTACGGGAAGACCTTGCCGCAGGCCGCCTGGTAAGCGTTCTCGATGAATACGCCGCCTCTCCCAATGGAATCTACGCCATGCTGCCCGAACGCAAACACCTGCCGGTGCGAGTGCGAGCCTTCGTCGATTTGCTCAAGGCCCATTACTCCAAGGCATCTTATTGGGAAACTCATTGACCCTCGGGCATTAAAGCGCGCATTGCCTGCTTGTCAACATGGATACCGTGCACTGGAAAAACCAAGAGACAAGGGGTGCCCTCGCAGGCACCCCGGTCAAACAAACGCTCAGGCTACTTTCAGGCCGTCAGCGGGCGAGCTTTTGAACTGGGCTTCTTCGGTCGAGCCCGTAAGCGCTGTGGTCGATGACTGGCCGCCTTCAATCGCCTGGGTAACGGCATCGAAGTAACCCGTACCCACTTCGCGCTGATGCTTGACGGCGGTGAAGCCCAAGTCTGCGGCGGCGAACTCCTTCTGCTGCAATTCGACGAAAGCACTCATCTGACGGCGAGCATACCCGTGCGCCAGCTCGAACATGCCATAGTTCAATGCATGGAAGCCGGCCAAGGTGATGAACTGGAACTTGTAGCCCATCGCGCCCAGTTCGCGCTGGAACTTGGCCACCGTGGCGTCGTCCAGGTTCTTCTTCCAGTTGAACGATGGCGAGCAGTTGTAGGCCAGCATCTTGCCCGGGAACTGGCGATGAATGGCATCGGCGAATTTGCGCGCGTACTCCAGATTCGGAGTTGAAGTTTCACACCACAGCAAATCGGCATACGGTGCATAGGCCAGGCCGCGCGAAATCGCCTGATCGACCCCCGCCTTGGTGCGGAAGAAGCCTTCTACCGTGCGCTCGCCGGTAATAAAAGGACGATCGTTTTCATCCACATCACTGGTGACCAGGTCGGCAGCGTCGGCATCGGTGCGAGCCAGCAGGAGCGTCGGCACATTCAGGACGTCGGCCGCAAGACGGGCCGATACAAGCTTGGCCACCGCTTCGCGGGTAGGCACCAGCACTTTGCCGCCCATGTGGCCGCATTTCTTCACCGAAGCCAGCTGATCTTCGAAATGCACGCCGCTGGCGCCCGCTTCGATCATGGCTTTCATAAGCTCGAACGCATTCAGGACGCCGCCAAAGCCCGCTTCGGCATCGGCCACGATGGGCGCATAGTAGTCCAGGTAAGCGCTATCGCCTGGATTCTTGCCTTCCATCCATTGGATCTGGTCGCAGCGGGTCAGCGCATTATTGATACGGCGCACCACTTGCGGCACCGAGTTGGCGGGATAGAGCGACTGGTCGGGGTACATTTCACCGGCACCGTTGGCATCGCCCGCTACCTGCCAGCCCGACAGGTAAATCGCTTTTAATCCAGCCTTGACTTGCTGCATGGCCTGATTGCCGGTCAGCGCACCCAGCGAATTTACAAACGGTTCGGATTGCAGCAATGACCATAATTTTTCGGATCCACGGCGTGCCAGCGTATGCTCGACCACGACGGAGCCGCGCAAACGTACCACCTCTTCGGCCCCATAGCCGCGCTTGATGCCCTGCCAGCGGGGGTTTTCCGCCCAGTTTTTCTGTAAATTACGGATTTCGTTTTCGCGTGTGCTCATGGTGGCGCTCCTGAAAGTATCAAAAATAAAAGTAAATCAGCAAGAATCCTTAGGAAAAATTCTACGCCTTTGCTGCAGAGCAAATCACACTTATATCTTATATAAGATTAAATATATTAATCTTTAAAATCAATATATTATAAATTTTATTTCACAATATAAAACGATATTTTTCGCTATGAAAACAGAAATGATGCTGCGCAACATTCACGTTTTGCATGGCAAAAAGCAATTCTCATAATATGAAAACAGGATGGCGATGGCAGTACAATGGCTTGAATAGATTCATACTTTTGTATTTTCACTATTTGTATGGCTGACCCTACCCTGACTCATGCTCCCCTGGGCCACGACGTGGCCTACCCGAAAACCTATGACCCGACAGTGCTGTTTCCCATCGCCCGTTCGGGAAATCGTCAAACCCTGTCGCTGCAGCCCGTGCCCGCATGGCAAGGGGCCGACGTCTGGAATGCCTACGAAATATCGTGGCTGAATCTCAAAGGCAAGCCGGTCGTAGCCACCGCATGCTTTGTATTCAGCCAGAACAGCCCCAATATCGTCGAATCCAAATCATTCAAGCTGTACCTCAACTCGTTCAATGAAAGCCGCTTCGATGGCCCGCACGCAGTGCTGCAATGCCTCAGGCAGGACCTGAGTCGCGCCTCGGGCGCAGCCGTCCATGTGGATGTGGATATCGTGGCAGCGGACGTCGACACGGCGTATCGGGCACTTGAAGGAATCAACATCGATGACGCCGACGTCAGCATCGAACGCTATCAACCCGCCCCCGAATTGCTGCGCTGCGTACCCGATGCGCCGCTTGTAAGCGAAACCCTGATGTCGGACCTGCTTAAAACGAACTGCCCGGTCACAGGCCAACCCGACTGGGGCAGCGTGCAAATCCGCTACAGCGGCCCGCAAATAGACCGGGCAGCCTTGCTCAAATATATTATTTCCCTGCGCCAGCACAACGAATTCCACGAACATTGCGTCGAACGGATGTATTGCGATATCTGGCAAGCCTGCCGCCCCGAAGCGCTGTTTGTCTATGCGCGCTATACCCGACGCGGCGGCCTCGACATCAACCCCTGGCGCAGCAGCCACCCGACCAATGTGGTCAACCAGCGAACCATCCGGCAGTAAGGGCAACCCCGAACCCATGACCGGCGACGAGCCCCACCATTACAAATCCACTAACAACCGCACGAACTGTTCGCACAATCCTCGCGTAGTCACGCCGGCCATCAGCATGCAAGTTGCCTGCGATTGTCCAAAAAACGTCAACGCGAGCGGGGGTGGCGGCCCAGGCAGGGTGAGCGAGCTTGAGTCCGCCGCGGCCGCAGCCTGGATCGGGAGGCAAGGGAGCGGTTGTCTGAGCGTCACGGGTGTCCACAGCCCGGGGGGCTGTGGACGACGCGAGTTCCGTGACCGCCCGATCCAGGCTGCGGCCGCGGGCAGTCCTGGCAAAGCCAGGACCGGACGATGCGAGCTCCACCCTGCCTGGGCCGCCACCCCCGCGTCTTAAGAACCCGGAAAGCCGTTAAACCACCACTTACCACCTACGCCACCGCAGGCACAGCCGCGCGAGCCGCCGAGCGAGCCACCCACATGGCCAGGAATGCCGCCACCACAAAGCCAACGGCGGCACCGAACCAGGGACCCTGGTTATAGCCTGCATCGAGCAGCACGCCAAACCCGACCGGAGCCAGCGAGGAACCGACATCCATACCCGAATAAACCAGACCATACACCGTGCCCGTAGCCCCTTTGGGTGTGACACGGCGTATCAGCATATCGCGTGAAGGCGACGCAACCCCCGAGCAAAAACCCGCCAAGGCCACCAGCGCAATGGCAAACGATGGCGCTACCGACCCGGAGGCCAGCACGACCAGCAAAACGCCCGCCAGGACCAGCGACACCGCCACAGTACGCTCGGTATTCGGCGTAGCACCGACTAGAAACCCACCTGCCAGCATGCCGGCCGCGGCCGCCACCATGTATGCCGACAAGGCGGTGCCCGCCAACACCTTGTCGATGCCGTAGACACCGCTCAACATTGGGATGGTGTAGTTTTGCACCGCCGACAAAGCCATGGATGTAAAGGCAAAAAAGAGGAATGCGCCCCACAACGCCGGCTGCACCAGCAAGGTAGCCAAGGTTTGACGCACCGATTGTCTGGCCAGGCCGGGCGATGCGGCCGGCTCGCCAGCCGAGCCCGAGTCGGCGACAAGCTCTTCATTTTTACCCGCCAGCAGATCGCGCCCCAGCCAAGTCAGAGCCAGCACGACTGCCACCAAGCCAGCCGCGGCGAACACCGCCACACGCCAATTGGCGATATGGATGATCGCCGCCATGAACACCGGAGTCAGCGCCCAACCCAGATTGCCTGTAAGGCCATGTGTGCTGAACGCATGACCCAGCCGCCGCGAACTGACACGATGGTTGATGATAGAGTAATCGACAGGGTGAAAAACCGAATTGCCCACCCCCCCTATCAGGGCGGCCAGCACAAGCATGGCATACCCGTTGGACAGGCCGATCAGAACACCCGATACCACAAAGCAGGACAAGCCGAAACGCAGTACCGGAGCGGGCCCGATCCGATCGACGATGAATCCGGACGAAGCCTGTCCTATGCATGACATCAGGAAAAACGCCGAAGCCAGGAAACCCAGCTTGACAAAGTCGTAGCCATATTCAGCTCCCAAAGACAAATATAGCGTCGGAAGCACCAGCTGAAAAAAATGCGAGCACGAGTGCGCGGCGCCGATCAGGCTGATGATGGCCCAGTCCTTGCGCTTCAAAGACCGGCTGTCGGCAGGCAGATTGAGGGTTGCAGTTGTCATGTTCGAGAGCTGGATGAATACCGGGCCGGCGTTACGCAGCCCGATCGCGGATCTCGGGCCAGGCCCGCCGCAGGTAATAGCACATGGACCAGACCGTCAGGATGGCGGCAATGATAATCAGCACGTTGCCCACGCTATGCAGGGAAACCCCGTAAATCGGCTGCCAGTACAGCAGGCACGGGATGGCAATCATTTGCGCCGCCGTTTTGAATTTGCCCAGCCAGTGCACGGCCACGCTGCCGCTGGCACCGATCTTTGCCATCCATTCGCGCAGGGCCGATATGGTGATTTCACGCCCGATGATTACCAATGCAATGAACGAATCGACACGGTTCAAATCAAGCAGGACCAGCAGTGCCGCACACACCATGAGCTTGTCGGCCACAGGGTCCAGGAAAGCACCGAACGACGAGGTTTGATTCCAGCGCCGGGCCAGCCAGCCGTCGAACCAGTCGGTCAGGGCGGCCACGATGAAGGCCCAGGCGGCAATGGCATCGCGCGCCGGCACCCAGCTGCCAGGAAGGTAAAACAACCCCACCACCAGCGGAATCATGGCTATGCGCAGCCATGTCAGAAAAATCGGAAAATTGATCGGCATAATGAGCACAATACTACATCATCGCAGTGCCTGATAGATACGCTCGGCCAACTCGGCGGAGATTCCGTCAACGGACTGCAAGTCGTCGATGCTGGCGTCAACCACTCCCGAAAAGCCGCCGAAACGCGCCAGCAGCTTTTGGCGCCGCCGCGCGCCCACCCCTTCGATTTCTTCAAGACGGGATACATTGCGCGTTTTGGCACGCTGCGCCCGCATGCCCGTAATGGCAAAGCGATGGGCCTCATCCCTGATCTGGGCCACCAGCATCAGGGCGGCAGATTCGACCCCCAGGGCAACCGCGGCCCGCCCATCCACAAATACCAGGGTTTCAAGCCCCACCTTGCGCCCCTCACCCTTGGCCACGCCCACAATGGTATGTGTATCGAGGCCCAGTTCGACAAACACCTGACGGGCCACCTCGACCTGTCCCTTGCCGCCATCGATGAGCACAATATTGGGCATGGCCGCAAACCCGTCTGCCACCCGCGTAAACCGGCGCGTCAGCACCTGGCGCATTGCCGCGTAATCGTCGCCCGGCGTAATTCCGGCAATGTTGTAGCGTCTGTACAAGGAAGGCTGCATGGCGTGATGCATGTAAACGACGCAGGAGGCTTGTGTGGCTTCTCCCGCCGTATGGCTGATGTCGAAACATTCAATATGCATCGCATCCAGCGCCGCTTCATCCGTATCCATATCCAGAGCCGTGGCCAGCGCCAGCGAGCGGGCCGCCCGCGCGCTGGATTCCGACAACAGGCGGGCGAGGGCCAGCTCGGCATTTTTTTGCGCTTGCTCCAGCCATGTCTTGCGCACCCCCTGAGGCTTGACCAGCACCCTGGCCTTGACGCCGTTCTGCTCGGCCAGCAACCCTATCAGCGCCGGATCGGACAGGGCATGCGAACAGACAAGCACCGCCGGCATGCCGCCGTCGAGATAGTGCTGTTCGACAAATGCCGTCAGCACATCACCGATGCCGTCTTCGCCTTCATGCACATGCGTCGGAAAAAAAGGCTTGTCTCCCAGATGCCGGCCGCCGCGCACCATGGCCAGATTGACACAGACCCGCCCCCCCGCCGAAGCGACGGCAATGATATCGACGTCGTCGTTGCCGATTTTCTCCATGGTCTGCTGTTGCAGCACGAGCGCCAGGGCCCCCATCTGATCGCGCAATACCGCCGCCTGCTCGAAATGCAGGGCCTGGGAGGCTTGTTGCATGCGCGACCCGATATCATGCATGACTTCTTTGGCCCGGCCGTCGAGGAAACGCACGGCGCGCTCGACATCGGCCCGATATTCTTCAGGAGCGATCAGCTGTACGCACGGAGCGGAGCAGCGACCGATCTGATGCAGCAGGCAAGGCCGTGAACGATTGGCGAAAACGCTGTCCTCGCAGGTCCGCAAACGGAATACCCGCTGCAGGATTTGTATGGTTTCACGCACCGCCCAAGAATTCGGATAGGGCCCGAAATACCGCCCTTTGCCGCTCGTGCTGCCCCGATAATAGGCAATGCGCGGCGCCGCATGATCGGTCAGCGCCAGGTAGGGGTACGATTTATCGTCGCGAAACAGGATGTTGTAGCGCGGCTTCAGGCTTTTGATGAGGTTGTTTTCCAGCAGCAGCGCCTCGGCCTCGGACCGGGTCACGGTGACTTCCAGGCGAACGACCCTGGCCACCATTTGCGCAATGCGCGGACTGCTCTGCGTTTTCCGGAAATACGAGGAAACGCGCTTTTTCAGGTCTCTGGCCTTGCCTACGTACAGCACCTCGCCGGCCGCATCGATGTGCCGGTATACACCCGGAAGATGCGGTAAATCAGCCAGAAATAATTTGAGATTGAAGTCGTCTGGCATATTGATATCGTTCATTGGCCTGCAAGGCATCCCAGTCCAGCGCCGGCCGCTTTGGCATCAGGCGGCGTATCCGCTGGATCGATTCGGCCGGATGGTCAATCACCAGGCGCGCCAGCAGATCGTCGGCAAGATCCGGGCGATTGCAAACCAGCACCATGTCGCAGCCCGCGCCCAGCGCGGCCTGGGCACGGGCCAGGATATCGCCCGCCACGGTCGCCCCTTGCATCGTGAGGTCGTCGGAAAACACCACCCCGTCGTAGGCCAGTTCATGCCGCAGAATGGATTGGATCCAATGCCGGGAAAACCCGGCCGGATGAGGGTCAACGCTCGAGTAGATGACATGCGCGGGCATCACCGACGGCAGCACCATATCGCCCAGCCAGCCATACGGAGCGGCATCTTCCTGCATAATTTCGTCAAAGCTGCGGGCATCGACCGGAATTTCGTGGTGCGAATCGGCCTCGACGCTGCCATGTCCCGGGAAATGCTTGCCGCAAGCGGCCATATCGGCCAGCATCAAGCCCTGGATCAGTGAACGGGCGAGCAAGGTCACCACCCGGGGATCGCGGTGAAACGACCGGTTGCCAATGACCTTGCTGACGCCATAATCCAGATCCAGCACCGGGGTGAAGCTGAGATCCACACCGCAGGCGCGCAGTTCAGCACCCAGCACATAGCCGGTCTCGGTAGCCAGGCGCATCGCCCCCAGCGAATCCTGCATCCAGATTTCGCCAAACAGGCTCATGGCCGGAATAGGCGTAAAACCGTCCGTGCGAAACCGCTGCACGCGCCCTCCTTCGTGATCGACGGCAATCAGCAAGGGCTCGGCGCGCTCCGCATGAATAGCCTGGCACAGGGCCGACAACTGTTCGCGGTTCTCGAAATTACGGGCAAACAGAATCACACCGCCCACCAGCGGATGATGCAGGCGCTGCTTTTCCTGCGAGGTCAGGCGGATGCCCGCCACATCGACCATGACAGGGCCGGGGGCCAGAGCTGCAGAGTTTTTTTCTGTACGCATTGCGCTGGTTCATTCCTACATTAAAAGGTTTCGATCAACTGGATCATGGCCT
Source organism: Paralcaligenes sp. KSB-10 (assembly GCF_021266465.1). Classification (NCBI taxonomy): domain Bacteria; kingdom Pseudomonadati; phylum Pseudomonadota; class Betaproteobacteria; order Burkholderiales; family Alcaligenaceae; genus Paralcaligenes; species Paralcaligenes sp. KSB-10. The sequence continues at coordinate 965,704 of NZ_CP089848.1, forward strand.
CGATTCAACAACGACAAAGGCCGCCACTGTATCGCTTTCGTCGGTCAGGGAAACATGGGCCGCGCCAAATCGCTGCGCATACCAACTGGCGAGAGGCTCGCTCAAGCTGACCCGCGGCTTGCCGCCGGGTTCATTGAGCGTTTGCATCCGGGACCAGGACATGGGATCGTGCATGCCCAGGCCTATGGCCTTTGAAAACGCTTCTTTGGCGGCAAAACGGGTCGCCAGAAACCGGATGCCCCGATCAGGGTCGCGCTCGTAGCGGTGCTGAAATTTTTCCAACTCCTGCATACCCAGGATACGCTGCGCGAAGCGCTGCCCATGACGCGCATAGGCGCGCGCAACGCGTTCAACACGCAGCAAATCAACGCCAATACCCGCCACCTTTCCCGCTTCTGCCCGCATTCACAACCCAGCCTGAAAATTCGATCCGACCAGCACCCGATACCTGTATCCGCATCGGAGCCAAATTCGCATCATACCTTGACGTCAAACATAAAAAAAATGGCGCCCCGATATGCGTGGACGCCATGACAGCCCTGCCTCTCGCACCGCGGCAGCGAACAAAGGCAAGCGACGCGGGTTCGAAGAGCAATGCAGGCCCTTGGAGCAGGCCCTATTTTGGACGTTTGTCGATCACTCTGCGTGCCTTGCCTGTCACAGTGCGCTCGACCTGGCCCGCGGCTTGCACCGTGACGCGGGCGCTGACGCCAACATAGGTTTTGACGGCATGCTTGAGTTTGGCGGCCAGCCCTTCGCGCTCGGCCTCGCCCAGATGGTTATGCTCGGGCCGAACCTCGGTCAGGATTTCGAGCTCATCGAGATTGCCGCTGCGTGTCAGCACCAGTTGGTATTGCGCGGCAAGCTCCGGTATTTTCAACACGATTTCCTCGACCTGAGTCGGGAACAGATTGACTCCGCGCACTATCAGCATATCGTCGCTGCGGCCGGTAATCTTGTCGATACGGCGCATGCTGCGCGAGGTGGGAGGCAGCAAACGCGTGAGATCGCGGGTGCGGTAGCGTATGACGGGCATGGCCTCTTTGGTCAGCGATGTGAATACCAGCTCGCCCGCTTCGCCATCGGCCACTGGTTCGCCTGTGGCGGGATTGATGATCTCGGGAAAGAAATGATCCTCCCATACAACCGGGCCGTCTTTGGATTCGACACACTCCATGGCCACGCCGGGCCCCATCACCTCGGACAGGCCATAGATATCCACGGCATCGATGCCGCAACGCGCTTCGATATCGGCGCGCATCTGCCCGGTCCAGGGCTCGGCGCCGAAGATGCCGATACGCAGCGAGCTTTTATGCGGATCGTGCCCCTGGCGCTCCATCTCCTCGATGATGTTGCAAAAATACGAAGGAGTAACCATGATGACCTTGGGTTCAAAGTCATGGATCAGTTGCACCTGTTTTTCGGTCTGTCCGCCCGACATGGGGATCACCGAGCAGCCCAGGCGTTCGGCGCCATAATGCGCACCCAGGCCGCCCGTGAACAGGCCATAGCCATAGGCCACATGCACAATGTCGCCCGGACGCCCTCCGGCGGCCCAGATGGAGCGTGCCACCAGGTCGGACCAGATATCGATATCGCGGGCCGTATAGCCAACAACGGTCGGCTTGCCGGTCGTACCGCTGGAGGCATGAATGCGCGTAACCTGTTCACGCGGCACGGCAAACATTTTGAACGGATAGTTGTCGCGCAAGTCCTGCTTGGTCGTAAAGGGGAAGCGGGACAAATCGGATAGCTGTTTCAAATCGCCCGGATGCACACCGGCCGCATCAAAAGATTTTTTATAGTGCGGCACATTGTCATACGCGTGCTTCAAGGACCACTGCAAGCGTTCGAGCTGCAAGCTGCGCAGCTCATCCTGACTGGCGTGCTCGATGGCATCGCGGCCCCGTTTGGGCGATTTTGACTCGGACATTTCCGGCTCCTGCCTTTGGTTCAATATTTGCAATACGCCCGGGCGCCCCGATAGCGGGTTCCGGGTTTGGATAAACAGCTGGCGGCATTCGGCATTATCCGGCCTCGCCAACCACCTGGCCCTTGATACGATAAGAACGGCCGCGAAACAAAGCGATGCGCTTGCCTTCCTGATTGCTGACAAGTATGTCGTAAACCCCGGTGCGGCCCGCCAATGAAGCCTCCGAGGCCTCGGCAGTCAGAATATCACCCGCAAAACCCGGCGCAAGGTAATCGATGGTGCAGCCCGATGCTACAGTAGCCAGATTGCGGGAATTGCAGGCAAATGCAAATGTGCTGTCGGCCAGCGCAAAAATAAACCCGCCATGACAGGTTTGATGGCCGTTGAGCATGTCGGGCCGAACCGTCATTTGCATTCGCGCCCGGCCAGGCGCGACCTCGATCAAACGAATACCCAAGGCCTGTGTTGCGGGATCTTTTTCGTACATGGCCTTGGCCGCCACCTCCGCCAGAGCCTGCGGATCGGAAGGAAGCTCGACAGGGTCGAGGGCCAGGCCGGACTGCGCTGCACTCATTATTTCCCCTTGAACAGCGGATTGCGTTTCGCCAGAAAGGCCGACACACCTTCGGCATAGTCTTCAGTGGCGCCCAATTCACGCATCAGGTCGCGCTCCAGGTTGAGCTGTTCGTCCAGGGTATGGTTCAAGCTCTGGTTCAAGGCACGCTTGGTATAGGCCAGCCCCTTGGTGGGCGCCGCTGCAAAGTGCTCCGCCAATTCGGTCAGACGGGCATCGAAAGCCTCGTCGGGCACACATTGCCAGATCAGCCCCCACTGGGCGGCTTGTTCGGCGCTAAGCCTGTCGCCCAGCATGGCCAGCCCCATGGCGCGCGCCTGGCCAACCAGGCGAGGCAGTACGTATGTGCCGCCGGTATCCGGTATCAGCCCAAGCCGCGCAAACGATTGAATGAAGCTGGCCGACTGCTTGGCAATAACGATATCTCCGGCCAAGGCCAGATTGGCGCCCGCGCCTGCCGCCACGCCATTGACGCCGACCACCACCGGCGCCGGCAATGCACGCAGCCGCCGCACCAGGGGAATATAGAATTTGCCTACGGTTTGGCCAAGATCGAGGGGGGCGGCTCCAGCGCTCATCTGGCGTTCGGATAAATCCTGGCCGGCACAGAATCCACGGCCGCTGCCCGTAAGCACCAATACGCGAGCGCCCTTGGCCTCGACCTGCCCAAGCGCTTCGGCAAGTTCGCCATGCATGGCCTCCGTAAAGCTGTTGAGCTTATCGGGCCGATTGAGCGTAATTTTCGCGATGCCGCGCTCGAATTCGAATTGAATACTGTCATAGCTCATGTGTAATCCCTTATCAGGCGTGCCAGCGCGTTTGCACGACACGAAAACGGTTGGCGACATAGGCGGAATCGGATAGCGCCGCGTTAGCCGACGGGTTGGCGCCAGTACCATGAAAATCGCTGAATGCCGCCGTCTGGTTCACAAAAACCCCGCCAGTCAGATTCAGCGACAGAGACACACCGGCCCGCTCCGCCGCCTTTTGCACCTGCCCGGCAATCGCTTTATCGGTCGTGTAGGCCGACAGCGACAGCGCGCCATGCAGGGCAACCGAGCGCTGCATCAAGCCGATGCTGTCGGCGGTGGAATCGGTAGCCACCACAAAAACAATGGGCCCGAACCATTCGCGGGCGATCTGCGGATCGCCCGCTTCGGCTTTCAACAACAGAGGCGTTTGAACACGGGCCTGTTCAAACTGCGGATGCGGCAGGCTGCGGCTCTCGCACAATACCGGCAGGCCCAGCGCGCGAGCGTCTTGTATGCGCTGCAGCGTCGCCGAGTTTTGCACGGCTCCGGTAACTTCGACGGCCTTGGCGGGATCGGCCGTAAGCTTTTCGACCGCGGCGGCCAGGCCTTGGGCGACCTCGTCGAAACTCAAATGGCCGTCGGCTGTTTCAATGCCGCCGCGCGGCACATAAATGTTTTGCGGCGCGGTGCACATCTGCCCCGAATACAAGGCAAACGAAAAAGCCAGATTGCGTGCCACGCTTTTGAAGTCGTCGGCCGAATCGATAATCACCGCGTTCACGCCGGCCTTTTCGGTATACACCTGCGCCTGGCGGGCATTGGACTCCAGCCAGTTGCCATTGGCGCTGCTGCCGGTGAAATCAATCAGCTTGACCGCTGGATCGAGCGCGAGCGCCTGCGCCGTATCGTCCTGGGCGCCATGAGCCGCCAGCAGCAGCACATTGGGATCGAAGCCCGCTTCAGCCAGGACCTCGCGGCCAATATTGACCGTAATGGCCAAGGGAAGAATCGCCGCGGGATGCGGCTTGACAATGACCGTATTGCCCGTAGCCAGGCTGGCGAACAGGCCTGGATAGCCGTTCCAGGTGGGAAAGGTGGAACAGCCTATGACCAGGCCTACGCCGCGCGGCACGACCGTAAACTGCTTCTGCATGCGGATCGGATCGTGCTTGCCCTGCGGCTTTTCCCAGGAAACCAGGCCGGGAATGCGCGCCATTTCCTGCCAGGCGTACGCAACCGCCTCGAGGCCGCGATCCTGCGCATGCGGGCCGCCGGCCTGGAACGCCATCATGAATCCTTGCCCTGTGGTGTGCTGAACCGCGTAGGCAATTTCAAAACTGCGCTGATTCAGGCGTTTGAGGATTTCAAGCGCCACGCCAACCCAGGCGCGGGGGCCGGCTTCGCGCCAGGATTCAAGAGCCTGTTGCGATTGGGCTGTCAGGGCCGGGGCCGGAACCTGCGGATAAGAAATATTCAGGTCGAAGCCAAAAGGCGAGACCTCGGCACCGGTCTTGCCGCTGGCGCCGTCAAGATCAAGCGGGAAATCGTGCCCCCGATAGGCTTCGAAGGCGGCACGCCCATCGTCGTTGGCCGTTTCTCCATATATACGCGGACTGGGTGACTCGGAAAATGGGCTCCAGTAGCCGCGAGCGGCCGCCGCCGCCACGGCCTGCTCCAGAACCGCCTGATGGGAGCTGAAAAAATCGGTAGACACTGTGCTCACTCCTGTAAGTTAAAGGTTTGCCCGCCAGGCGGGCAAAACATAATGTCTGGTGGTGCATGCGCGCAGCTGCGCCTGCCCCCATCCATGATATTTCAAGTTTCCTGGTCGAAATCGATGACCAGGCGATCCGTAACGGGAAAGCTCTGACAACTCAGCACGAAGCCGCGCGCCACCTCATAGTCTTCAAGCGCAAAATTGGCATCCATGTCGACCTCGCCTTCGATAACTTTACATCGGCATGTGGAGCAGACCCCGCCTTTACAGGAATACGGCAATTCGACCCCCTGAGCCAGGGCCGAATCCAGTACGCTATCCTTGTTTTTTTCTATGGTCAGTGTCCGTGTGACGCCATCCTGTATGACTGTCACTTCACACTGCTCCCTGCCCGGAGCGTGCCGCGCCTCTTGCCCGATGCGCAGGGCGCGCGGCCCTTTGGGCGAACCGAACAGCTCGAATTTGATCCGCGATTTGTCCAGCCCCTTGTCCTGCAGGGCCTGCGTCACCGATTCAATCATGTCTTGCGGGCCGCAGACAAACGCCACATCGATCTGGCCGGGATCCAGCCACAAGGAAAGCAGCTGCCCGGCCTTGGCGCCATCGAGGCGTCCGTTGAAAAGGTCGACATCCTGGATTTCGCGGCTCATGATGTATACCAGCGAAAACCGCTCCATATACAGATTCTTCAGGTCTTCGATCTCTTCGCGGAACAAGACCGCCGACGAGGAGCGATTGCCGTAAAACAGCGTAAAACGGCTACCAGGCTCGGTACCCAGGGCGGTCTTGATCAGGGACAGGATGGGGGTAATGCCGCTGCCCACCGCAAAAGCCACATAGCCGCGGCTGTGCTCGGAAGAAAAATCAACAGTGAAGTGCCCATCGGGCGGCATGACATCGAGCATCTCTCCAGGAACCAGGTGCTCATTGGCCCACGATGAGAAAGCACCATCGTTCAGGCGCTTGATGGCCACACGCAGCAGCTTGTCCCGAGGCGCCGCGCAGATCGAATACGAGCGCCGCAGTTCTTCGCCGTCGACCTGTGTGCGCAGGGTCAGATATTGCCCGGGACGAAATGCGAATTTTTCCCGTATCTCGCCGGGGACTTCAAAAGTCACCACCACGGCATCCCGTGTGTTTTTGGCGACCGAAGCGACTTTCAATGGATAAAACTGAACCATAACGCTAGTGCGCCTTAAAGTAATCAAAGGGTTCACCGCATTCGCCGCAGCGGTACAAGGCCTTGCACGAGGTAGAACCGAAATGGCTGACAAGGCGGGTTTTTTCCGAACCGCAGCGGGGGCACTGGACAACCGTGCGATGCAGGCCGCGCGAAATTCCGGAAATATCGATCGCCTTTTCCTTGGGAGGAGCGATGCCGTAATTCTTGAGCGCCGCGTGCCCTTCGGGCGTCATCCAGTCGGTCGTCCAGGCGGGCGACAAGCGAGTTTCGATGCGGACATCGGCCACACCTTTGTGTGCAAGCGTTGCCTGAATATCGGCGGAAATTTCCCGCATGGCCGGACACCCCGAATACGTGGGTGTAATCGTCACCACACAGATCGCTCCGTCCCAGGATACATCGCGCACAATGCCCAGGTCGACCACGGACAACACGGGTATTTCAGGATCCGGCACCTGGGCCAGCCACTGCATCACCTGCTCCGCAGGAACAGGGATCGCGGCGACGTTCGCATTCACCATGTGGCTCCCGGATAGGCGCGCTGCAGATGCTGCATCTCGGCCAGAATGAAGCCCAGCGCCTCGGTATGGCGCCCGCTCACGCCGCCGCGAAACGCCGGGTGATGGGCGTCGTCGGGCGTAGGCAAGGCCAGCGTGGCTTCGGCCAGCACCTGGCCGACATGTTCGAGCCAGGCCGGCCATAGTGAGGCATGCTCGACCGTTACCTTGCGCTGCGCCAGTTCGAGCGTGATATCGTCGTCGGCAAACAGCTCCCCCAAATAAGGCCAGATCGATTCGACCGCCGCCTGCATTCTGGCGTGGCTGTCCGCCGTGCCATCGCCCAGGCGCACCATGAGATCCGACGAACGGCGCACATGATAGGTGACCTCTTTAAGGGATTTTTCGGCAATCGCGGCGACCCGCTCATCCGAAGAGCCTGAGAGTTCTTTCAACAAGAAATAATGCCACGCATCAAAGAAAAACTGGCGTGCGATGGTATCCCCGTAATGGCCGTTGCTGCGCTCGGCCAGCAAATAATTGCGATACTCGGGCGCATCGCGCAAATAGGCCAGCTTGTCCTCGTCGCGCGCCCGGCCTTCCACCTCGCCGGCCAGCGTCAGCCAGAGGCGCGCCTGCCCCAGGAGATCGAGCGACAGATTCGTCATGGCCAGGTCTTCTTCGAGCTCCGGTCCATGACCGCACCATTCGCACAGACGCTGCGACAGGATCAAAGTGGTATCGCCCAGCCGGAGCAGATATTGGAACAAGGATTGATCCATATGCCCTCCAGGCTACATGTGTTTGACTTCTTCCGGCATGGGGAAGAACGTGGGGTGGCGATAAACCTTGCTATTGGCCGGCTCGAACAAGGGCTCTTTGTCGCTCGGGCTGCTGGCCACGATATCGACGGCCCTGACCACCCAGATACTCAGCCCTTCATTGCGGCGCGTATACACGTCGCGCGCATTGTTGATGGCCATTTCGGCATCGGAAGCATGCAGGCTGCCGACATGCTTATGGGCCAGGCCGTGCTGGCTGCGGATAAAGACCTCCCAAAGAGGCCACGCGTTTGGGCTCATGTTGCTTTCCTTGACGCCGGACTGGATACCGGCATGATAATTACCTGCAATAGAACGAATCTGGAATACCTGAATGGACCCGTGCCCCGCGGCTGCTATCAGGCTGCCGCGGCCAGGCCGGCATGCTTATCGGCATAAGCCGACAGGGCTTCACGTACCCAGGCTCCGTTTTCATGGGCTGCCACGCGCGCCTGGAGGCGCTCGCGATTGCAGGGTCCATGCCCCTTGATCACGGCATAAAACTCAGACCAATCGATTTCGCCGAAATCATAGTGCCCGCGCTCTTCGTTCCACCTGAGATCGGGATCGGGGACTTTCAGGCCCAGGTATTCAGCCTGCGGCACGCTTTGATCGACCATCTTCTGACGCAGCTCGTCGTTGGAAAACAATTTGATGCGCCACTGCATGGACTGCGCGCTATTGGGCGATTCGCCATCCGAGGGGCCGAACATCATGAGCGCCGGCCACCACCAACGGTTGAACGCGTCCTGCGCCATGTCTTTCTGTTCCTGGGTGCCATGGCGGCACATCTGGATCAGCAGATCGTAGCCCTGGCGCTGATGAAAGGATTCTTCCTTGCAAACCCGCACCATGGCGCGGGCATAAGGACCGTAGGAACAGCGGCAAAGGGGGATCTGGTTGATGATCGCCGAGCCGTCGACCAGCCAGCCTATCATGCCGATATCGGCCCAGGTAAGCGTGGGGTAATTGAAAATACTGGAATATTTGGCCTTGCCAGAATGCAGGTCGCCAACCAGTTCATCACGCGAAACGCCCAAGGTTTCGGCCGCGCTGTACAAATACAGGCCATGGCCGGCTTCGTCCTGGACCTTGGCCAGCAAAATGGCCTTGCGCTTGAGGCTGGGCGCCCGTGTAATCCAGTTGCCTTCGGGCAGCATGCCGACGATCTCGGAATGGGCATGCTGGGAAATTTGCCGCACCAGGGTTTTGCGATAGGCCTCGGGCATCCAGTCTTTGGCCTCGATGCGGACGCCTTCATCGACACGTTGCTGAAAAACCAGCTCAGGCCCTGTCATCTGATCGAGGGACCGGACGTTTTTCACCCCAGTTTCAACGAGTTGAGCATACACGGCAGTCTCCTGTGAATAATTTTTCAGAACCGATTCAAGCTATTATTTATTACAAAATAAATACTGTCAATCATATTTTAGTATCAAATTAGGCTTATGGCGAATCCTGCGGAATACTGCAATACCGACGCCCTGGTATAAGATGTGGGCCTGCTTTATCGGAAACAAATCATTCGCCATGCCTGAGCCGCAAAGTACGCTGCAACTCCTGATCCACGCCCTGCTCCAGCGCGACCCGCCCAGGGCCAAATCCCTGAGCGTTACCTTGCTGGGCGACGCCATCGGCCCGCATGGCGGCAATATATGGCTCAGCGACCTGATCGATCTCGTCACCCCTCTAGGAATCAATGAACGCCTGTTGCGCACCAGCGTATTCCGGCTGGTGGCCCAGGACTGGCTGCAATCGGAACGGCACGGACGCCGCAGCCTGTACCGCTTGAGCGAATCGGGCCAGGAACTGACCGCCGCCGCCTCGGAGCGGATCTATGTCGGCTCGCGCAACGACTGGAACGGGGACTGGACTCTGGTCATTTTGCCGCGTTTCGGCAACAGCAGCCTGGACGGGCGCGGCGCGCTGCGGCGAGAACTGGTCTGGGCCGGCTTCGGCGCGATTGCGCCGGGCATTTTCGCCCTGCCCCGCAACCAGACTGTGCGGGCGCGAAAGGTCCTGGCCAAGCTGAAAGTCACCGACAAGGCGCTGATACTGAGCGCCCACGATATGAACAAAGGGCAAGGCCTATTGCTGGGTTCCCTGGTCTCCCAGTGCTGGGATCTGGAAAACGTCGCGCAGCAGTACCGGCAGTTTTCCGATACGTTCGCCCCGATGCTGGAGGCGATCGACGGCCACACCCGGCCCATGCAGGCCTTTGCGGTGCGCGCCCTGACTATTCACGAATGGCGTCGCATTGTGCTTCACGACCCCCAACTGCCTCAGCAAATGCTGCCGGTCGACTGGCCGGGCCATGCCGCGCGCGAGCTATGCGGCAAGCTATACTGGAAGGTATTCGATCTCGCCGAAGAGCACCTCAACCAAGTCATCCAGCGCGATCCTAGCCATTTTCAGGCGCTCAAGCCCCATGTATATCAGCGCTTCGGCAACCACAGCCCCCGATCCTCATAGCTTGATGAAATGTTCGCGATAATGCTTGAGCTCGTCGATAGACTCGTAAATATCGGCCAGCGCTTCATGGCGGCTTTTCTTGACGAAGCTTTTATAAACTTCCGGCTTCCAGCGCAGGGACAGTTCCTTGAGCGTACTGACATCCAGATTGCGATAATGAAAATAAGCCTCCAGGCGCGGCATATACTTGACCATGAAGCGCCGATCCTGGCTGATGGTGTTGCCGCATAAAGGCGATTTGCCGGCAGGAACATGCTGGCTCAGAAAGGCCAGCAGTTGTTCTTCGGCCTGCTCTTCGGTAAGCGTCGAAGCCTTGACCTTGTCGATCAGCCCGCTTTTACCGTGGGTGGACTGATTCCATTTGTCCATGCCGTCAAGCAGGGCATCGTTCTGATGTATAACCAATACCGGACCTTCCGCCACCACGGTCAGATCCGGCTCCGTCACCACTACCGCCACTTCGATAATGCGTTCTTTTTCCGGATCCAGCCCCGTCATTTCCATGTCGAGCCATACCAAACGCTGAGCATTAACCGCCATATAATTCATCCTCAAAAAAGAGATTTTCGCATACGCGCCCGATATATATGTTCACATTGCTGTTTATTGCCTTTCTGCTGATCGATATTGCCCTGCGTCTTTGGCTTGCCACACGCCAGATTCGCCACGTCACCACACACCGGGATCAGGTTCCGGCGGAATTCGCCGACCGTATAGGCCTGTACAGCCACCAGCGCGCCGCCGACTACACGCTCGCCAAAACGCAATTGGGCATGATCGAGAGGGTTGTCGACGCCGCCGTGCTCATAGGCCTGACGCTGCTGGGAGGCCTGCAGTTCCTCGACCTGGAACTCAGCCGCGCCATTTCCGGCGACATGTGGCGCCAACTGGCCCTGATCGGTATTCTCACGGCGCTGCTTGGGCTGCTCGGCCTGCCTTTTTCAATTTGGCGCAAATTCAGGCTCGAAGCGAAATTCGGCTTTAACCGCATCACGCCTCGCCTGTTTATGATCGATGCCTGCAAAGGCCTGCTGCTTGCGCTGCTCTTTGGCGCGCCGCTGACTGCGCTGGTGCTCTGGGTCATGGCCAATACCGGCGCCCATTGGGGGTGGTGGGCCTGGCTCGTCTGGGTCGGTTTCAACTTCCTGATCCTGTGGCTGTTCCCCACGGTCATTGCCCCGCTCTTCAACAAATTCACACCGCTCGACAATCCCGAAATCGCGTCCCGCATCCAGGCCCTGACCAAGCGCTGCGGCTTCGCCCTGAGCGGACTGTTCGTCATGGATGGGTCGAAGCGCTCGGCCCACGGCAACGCCTACTTCACAGGCTTGGGCAAAGCGCGCCGCATTGTGTTTTTCGACACTTTGCTGTCGCGCCTGAATGTGGACGAGATCGAAGCCGTACTGGCCCACGAACTGGGCCACTTCAAACACAAGCACATTATCAAGCGCATGATCGTCAGCTTCGTGCTGGCCCTGCTGTTTTTCCAGGCGCTGGACTGGGCTTCCCAGCAAGTCTGGTTCTACACGGAATTAGGTGTATACCCTCAATTGGGGCGCGCCAACGATGCCTTGGCCCTGATCCTGTTTTTTCTGGTCACACCAACATTCACCTTCTGGGCGGCGCCGCTGGGGTGCTGGTTTTCGCGCCGCGACGAATTCCAGGCCGACCGTTATGCGGCAGAGCAGTGCTCGGCCGAATCGCTGGCTGCCGCCCTCATCAAACTCTACGACGACAATGCCGCAACCCTTACCCCCGATCCCTTGCACTCCGCCTTCTACGACAGCCATCCTTCTGCCGTGCAGCGCATCCAGCAACTGAAGCATGGCTGACGCGGCCCCTCACCCAGGGCGCATTGTCGCCGCGCACGGACGCCACTACACGGTGGAGCTGGCCGACGGCAGCCAGCGCAAATGCTTCCCTCGCGGCAAGAAGGCGGGCGCAACGGTAGGAGACCAGGTACTCGTTGCCCTTGAAGGGGCCGCCGAAGGAGCTATCGACCAGGTTCTGGAGCGCCGCAACCTGCTGTACCGCTCCGACGATATGCGGACCAAGCAATTCGCCGCCAATATCGATCTGCTGCTGCTGGTAGTCGCGGTAGAGCCGGCATTTTCCGACGATATTACCGGACGCGCGCTGGTGGCCGCATGGAGCGCAGGGATCGAGCCGATCATACTGCTGAACAAGGCCGACCTTGCCCAGAAACTGGACCAGGCCCGGCAGCGCCTGGCCGATTTGTCCAGACTGGGGGTGCGCATCATCGAATTAAGCGCCCGCAACCCGGAACACGTGCAACACCTGCTGCTCCCGCTGCTCAAGGGGCGTACGAGCCTTCTGCTGGGGCAAAGCGGCATGGGCAAATCAACCATACTCAATGCCCTGATCCCAGACGCGCAGGCGGCAACACAAGAACATTCCCTGGCACTGGGTACGGGCAAGCACACTACCACCAGCACCCGCCTATACCATTTGCCGGCACAGGGTGGCGACCTGATCGATTCCCCTGGATTCCAGACATTTGGCCTATATCACCTGAGCGCACACGAAATCGAACAGGGATTTCCTGAGTTCAAGGCCGCCGTGCAACATTGCCGGTTTTATAACTGCACCCACAGGCATGAGCCTGGCTGCGGTGTACTGGCCGCGCTGGAGCGCGGGGAAATCACGCCTGAACGTCACGCGCTGTATCAGCGCATACTCGCCGAAAACGAAGCCAAAAGCCATTATTGAACTATCGGGAGTCCACCGGCCGCACATTGATCAGACAGCCGGCGACCCTTGGACCGCGGCCAGGTAATGATACAAATTGCGTATCAAGGCCGCCGTAGCGCCCCATATGAAATAAGGGCCCCAGCTGATGGAAAAATAAAAACGATGGCCGCCCTCGGGCAGCTGCGCCTCGTGCAGCCTGTGCAGCCCAGGGTCCATCAGTACCGATAAAGGCACCTCGAATACTTCGGCAACCTCGGTAATATCGGCGCGTATCGTGAATCCGGGCAAGACCTGTCCAATGACGGGCAGCATGGTGAATCGGGTGGAAGTCAGGAAGCCAGGCTGAGTGCCTATTATTTTGAGATATTGAGGCTCTATCCCGATCTCTTCGTGGGTTTCGCGTATTGCGGCGGCTATCGCGTCGCGGTCGAAGGCCTCGATGCGCCCGCCCGGAAAACTGATTTGCCCGGCGTGATCATGCAAATGCGAGGCGCGGCGGGTAAAAATAACATTCAAACCCGTGGGCCTTTGCACCAGAGGAACGAACACGGCCGCACGGATGATGTCGTCGAATTCTGAAAAATCGCCGCCAAACGATTCGGTGAATATGGGCTCGACCTGCCAATCCACCGGATGCTCAAACGCCGAACGGATAAATTCCAGTTGAATCGTCGATGGCAGAAGCGCGGGCAAAAGCTCGACAGTCGATACAACAGGCTGAGTCTGAGGATCAAAACTTGGCCGGCGAATCACGCGTTGTTGTCGAGGTATATGTATGCTATGCGACATGAAGTTCATAAAACAAAGGCACCACGCGGGTGCCTTTGTTGGTTGATACCGGAAAATGCAGCGCCGATTACTGGACAGCTGCCTTTTTTGCCGAGTTACGAACCAGTTTCTCTTTAATACGAGCGGCTTTACCCGAGCGACTACGCAAGTAATAAAGTTTAGCACGGCGCACATCGCCGCGACGCTTTACTTCGATACTGGCGATTTGTGGCGAGTACAGCTGAAATGTGCGTTCGACCGCTTCGCCGGACGAAATCTTGCGCACCGTAAATGCCGAATTCAAGCCGCGATTACGTCGGGCGATGACCACGCCTTCGTATGCCTGTACACGTTTGCGAGTACCCTCGACCACGTTGACGCTGACAACAACCGTATCGCCGGGAGCGAAGTCGGGTTTGGGCTGACCACCGGTCAGGCGCTGGATTTCTTCTTGTTCAAGAAGTGCGATTAGGTTCACAGTGAACTCCTGGTGTCATCGTGATCGGTCGGTAAGTATATTTGGGCGATGTATTCCGCCATGCTTTTTCAGGCTTTTCGAGCCTTTTCGGTTAAAGCCCCAAGCCCTTGCCCATTTATAGGCATCGAACCCGCTTTATTAACCAGCATATTTGGACGAACACCGCCGGGCCTGTAGTAGTACGCCCGCCGCCAGAGGATGAAGTTGCAAAACCCAACATTCTACACCCAAATTGTTTTTTTTAAAAGCCAACCGCCACACCCAACCACATCAAGCCCGGAATCATCGCTCCCCAAACGGCTACCAGGCAAATATCGGCCACCATGGTGCCACGGGATATTTTCTGGGGCTTTTTATTACGGCCGGAATGGGGTGGAAATGGCCATTTGGCCGGAACGCTCTTGGAGTTATAGGTATTCATGAATGCCTCGCAATAGTAGAAGTTGATGCAGAGTGCGTGGGGCAAATGGCCCTCGACTCTTGTATTGCTGATGCGGCGGAACCGGACGAATGAAGCCACCTGATAAATAACTGTTTATAAACACAGTTATGCCGTAAATGAACTGTACAAAATTACAGTATATTTTGCAAGCCTTATTTTGCGCATAAAACAAAAGCCCCTGTTTTTTTACAAACAGGGGCTTCCAAGACGGCATATGGCTTCAGGACCCGAAGGCCCGGAGCCGGCGGACTTTATTTGTTGGGCTGGGGAGTAATGCGCAGATAGGGGCGAACAGTCTTGTAGCCTTTGGGGAACTTGGCTTTAAGCACGGCTTCATCCTTGATGGACGGAACAATAATCACATCGTCGCCGTCTTCCCAGTTGACCGGCGTGGCAACGCTATGGCTGTCCGTCAGTTGCAGGGAGTCGATAACACGCAGGATTTCGTTGAAATTGCGGCCGGTGCTGGCCGGGTAGGTAATGGTCAGGCGCACTTTCTTGGCGGGATCGATGACAAATACGGAACGCACCGTTGCCGTGGCGCTGGCATTGGGGTGGATCATGTCGTACAGATCGGATACTTTGCGGTCGGAATCCGCCAGAATCGGGTAATTGACCGTTGTGCTTTGTGTTTCGTTGATGTCCTTGATCCAGTCGTTGTGTGACTTGGCATCGTCCACCGATAAAGCCAGCACTTTCACATTGCGCTTGGCGAAGTCGTCAGCCAGTTTTGCCGTGTAGCCCAGTTCGGTGGTGCAGACTGGAGTAAAGTCGGCGGGGTGCGAAAACAGCACTCCCCAGCTATTGCCCAAAAACTCGTGAAAGCGGATTTTTCCAACAGAAGAATCCTGCTCAAAATCAGGGGCGGTATCGCCCAGGCGCAAAGTTGTCATGGTAGCTCTCTAGACAGTCAATCAATCAGAAAATATGGGTGAAAGCTGTGGCACTGCCCACCCACATCGGTAAGGAAGCAATTATTGTGGCAGCAAAGGCGAGACGGTGGAAATACCGTTTATGAATATCCTTATGCGCCCGCTGCAATCCCAGCATACTGCGTAGCAAGCTGACCTTCAAGCAGCGCCGTCGACAACGCCTCGGCCCGGGGCAGTATGTGGGCCGCATAAAAAACACTGGTCGCGAATTTTTGCGCATAGTAGCGATCCGTGCTGCCGGATTCGATATGGCGGCAAGACGCCAACGCCGCGCGGGCCATTTGCCAGCCGGCGAGAACCGTCCCCGACAGCATCAAATACGGCACGCTGCCCAAAAACACTGCGCGCAGAGACTCCTTGGCGTTTGCCAGAACGTAATCGACCGCTCTTTCATAA
The DNA here is from genome assembly GCF_021266465.1 of Paralcaligenes sp. KSB-10. NCBI lineage: Bacteria > Pseudomonadati > Pseudomonadota > Betaproteobacteria > Burkholderiales > Alcaligenaceae > Paralcaligenes > Paralcaligenes sp. KSB-10. The sequence goes on from NZ_CP089848.1 coordinate 981,381, forward strand.
GCATCGACGGCCAGGCCCAGGCGACGCGCGATCAGATCCAGCCCAGGGCGGTCGGCTCCCGCCCTCGCCGCCTCGAGTTCGGCAACCGTGGCACGCATTTCCTTGGCCAGGGCTTTGGCCACGGCACCGCCGTCGCGCAGGGTTTTGCGGCCCACGAAATCATTGGCCTGGATGGCTGTCGTGCCCTCGTAGATCGGCAAAATGCGCGCATCGCGATAATATTGGGCCGCACCGGTTTCTTCAATGAAACCCATGCCGCCATGCACCTGTATGCCCAGCGAGGCAATCTCGACCGCATTTTCAGTGGAAAAACCCTTGACGATGGGGACCAGGTATTCATAAACCGCCTGGTGCTGCTTGCGCACACCCGAATCGGCGTGGTGCCTGGCCTTGTCGCAAGCCGACGCGGCCACATAGGCCACGGCTCGCGCGCCTTCGGTAAGAGCGCGCATGGTCATGAGCATTCGTTGTACATCGGGATGGTGAATGATCGCCACGGGCCCCGCGGAACCCTCCAGGGCTCGCCCTTGTATGCGCTCGCGCGCGTACGCCTCGGCGTGCTGCAAGGCGCGCTCGGAAACGGCAATCCCCTGTAGGCCCACCGCATAGCGCGCGGCATTCATCATGATGAACATGTACTCGAGGCCGCGGTTTTCTTCTCCTACCAGATAGCCCACCGCCCCTTCCCCGGCTTCGCCTTTACCCGATCCGTACAACAGTACGGCGGTCGGGCTGCCGTGTATGCCCAGCTTGTGCTCGATCGAGGCGCACCACACATCGTTGCGCACTCCCAGGGAGCCATCGTCCTTGACCAGGAATTTGGGCACGATGAACAGGGAAATGCCCTTGACGCCGGCGGGCGCATCGGGAGTGCGCGCCAGGACCAGATGCACAATGTTTTCGGCCAGATCGTGCTCGCCGTAGGTAATGAAGATTTTTTGCCCCGACAGGCGATAGCTGCCGTCGTCCTGGGGCACAGCCTTGGTGGCAACCAGGGCCAGATCCGACCCGGCCTGCGGCTCGGTCAGATTCATGGTGCCGGTCCAGCGCCCTTCGAGCAGGGGAGGAATGAATCGATCCTGCTGCTCCTTGGTGCCTACCGTGATCAAGGCCTCGATGACGCCGTCGGTCAGCAGGGGGCACAGCGAGAACGCCAGGCTCGCGGCATTGATGTTTTCGCTGGCAGGCGCCCCCACCAGCTTGGGCAAACCCTGGCCGCCCCACTCCGGCTCATGCTGCAGACCCTGCCAGCCGCCCGCGGCGAACTCGCGAAATGCTTTTTGAAAACCGGGTGAAGTTCGCACCGCGCCATCTTCCCATAGAGCGGGTGACGTATCGGCGCCATGGTTGAGCGGGGCGACAGCCTGTTCCACAAAGCGGGCATTCTCTTCGAGCACAGCCTCGACCAGATCGTCGCTGACTTCTTCAAAGCCAGGCAGAGCCAAGACCCCCGCCAGATCCGCCAGTTCTTTGATTACGAAACGAATATCCTGTGTTGGCGCACGATAACTCATACTATCTCCAGAATTGAAATTGCCCGGCCAAGCCCCGCGACACGTACCACTATGCCTCGAACAACCGGTGTGTGAAAGGCCTCATGTAAAAAAACCTGCAAACGGGAAAGCTTGCAGGCTTCTTCAAGGGCGAATGACCGGCGCCAGTTACAAGGCGTTGACCAGCTCGGGAACGGCCTGGAACAAGTCCGCCACCAAACCGTAATCGGCCACTCCGAAAATCGGCGCTTCCGCATCTTTGTTGATCGCCACGATGACCTTGGAGTCTTTCATGCCGGCCAAATGCTGGATTGCTCCCGAAATACCGATGGCCACGTACAACTGCGGCGCCACGATTTTCCCGGTTTGGCCAACCTGCCAGTCATTCGGGGCATAGCCGGCATCGACCGCGGCGCGCGACGCGCCCAGTGCCGCACCAAGCTTGTCGGCCAGGGGATCGAGAATCTTGAAATTCTCGGCGCTGCCCATGCCGCGCCCGCCCGAGACCACGATTTTCGCGGCAGTCAGTTCGGGGCGGTCATTCTTGGCGACTTCACGGCCCACAAACGACGTCAAGCCCGAATCCGCCACCGCGGCCAGCGTTTCGACGGCAGCCTGGCCGCCCTGGGCGGCGACTGGGTCAAAGCCCGTGGTGCGTACCGTAATGACTTTCACCGCGTCGGCCGACTGCACGGTGGCAATGGCATTGCCCGCATAGATCGGGCGCTGGAACGTATCGGGCGAGTCCACGGCAATAATGTCGGAGATCTGGGCCACATCGAGCCTGGCTGCCACGCGCGGCGCAACGTTCTTGCCCGAGGCGGTGGAGGCAAACAGAATGTGCCCATAGTTCTGGGCCACGGCCAGGACCTGGGCGGCCAGATTCTCCGCCAGCCCGTCGGCCAGTTGCGGCGCATCGGCCAGCAACACCTTGGCAACCCCGGCGATCTGGGCAGCCTGATCGGCCACCGCCTGCGCGCCGCTGCCCGCCACCAGCACATGGACATCACCGCCGATTTTCGCCGCGGCGGCCACGGCATTGAGCGTCGCCCCTTTCAACTGGACATTGTCGTGTTCGGCTATTACAAGAATCGTCATGATTAAATCACCTTGGCTTCGTTTTTGAGTTTCTCGACCAGCGTCGCGACATCGGGCACCGTAATGCCGGCAGAGCGTGCCGGAGGTTCGGAAACCTTGAGGGTTTTCAGGCGAGGCGCTACATCGACGCCCAGGTCTTCGGGCGTAACGGTATCCAGGGTCTTTTTCTTGGCCTTCATGATGTTGGGCAGCGTCACATAGCGCGGCTCGTTCAGGCGCAGGTCGGTCGTGACTATGGCCGGCAGCTTGAGCGACAGCGTTTCCAGCCCGCCGTCGACTTCGCGCGTGACGGTGGCCGTGTCGCCGGCAATCTCGACTTTGCTGGCAAACGTGGCTTGCGGCCAGTCGAGCAAGGCGGCCAGCATTTGGCCGGTTTGATTGGCGTCGTCGTCGATGGCCTGCTTGCCCAGTATGACCAGCCGGGGCTGCTCTTTATCGACCACCGCCTTGAGCAGCTTGGCCACGGCCAGGGGCTGCAGATCGGCATCGGTCTGCACCAGGACGGCGCGGTCGGCGCCGATGGCCATGGCCGTTCTGAGGGTTTCCTGGCATTGCGCCACCCCGCAGGACACCGCGATGACTTCGCTGGCGGCGCCTTTTTCTTTCAGGCGAGTGGCCTCTTCGATGGCAATTTCATCGAAGGGATTCATCGACATCTTGACGTTGGCGATATCCACGCCGCTTTGATCGGACTTGACGCGCACCTTGACGTTGTAATCAACCACACGCTTGACGGGTACTAACACCTTCATTCAGTATCCTCCTGAGGGGAATATAAAAAACTGCTGCGCTTTTGCCGCGGCTTTGCAACCTGCCCCGCGAGGCCATTCTTTTACTTGCCGGCAAAAGCCAAAGTTGACGCAAACCATGCCATTCTACAGCTTTGCCAGCACCTTGATATGCGCCGCCGCACTGCGCCCCAGCGCCGACAGGTTATAGCCGCCTTCAAGAAAACTCGCGATCCGTCCATGGGCGGTTTTTTCAGCCTGGGCCACGATCTGGTCGGTGATCCAGGCATAGTCGGACTCGACCATGCCCAATTGCCCCATATCGTCCTCGCGATGCGCGTCGAAGCCCGCCGATATGAAAATGAATTCGGGCCTGAAGGCTGCAAGCCGCGGCATCCAGATATCGCCGACGATCTGCCGCAAACTGGCGCCGCTGGTATAGGCATCGACCGGTATGTTCAGCATATTGTCCGCTGTCCGTCCGGTTCCGCAATTGGGATAAAAAGGATGTTGAAAAAAACTGCACATCAGCACCCGTTCATCGCCGGCGAACATTTCTTCGGTGCCGTTGCCATGATGCACGTCGAAGTCGATGATTGCCACACGCCCGAGCGCATACTTGTCGAGAGCATAGGCCAGTGCCACCGCCAGATTATTGAAAATGCAAAATCCCATGGCCTGATTGGCGCGGGCATGATGCCCGGGAGGCCGCACCGCACAAAAAGCTGTTTTGGCTTCGCCCCGCATGATTGCATCCACGGCAAGCAGTCCGGCGCCCGCAGCCAGACGTGCCGCCTCGAGCGTATGCGGATTCATCAGCGTGTCGGGATCGAGCGTGAAGTAGCCGCTTGCCGGCGCATGCGTACGCAAATAGTCCAGGTATTCGGGCGTATGTACACGCAACAGATCGGCGTCCCCGGCCTGGACGGCTTCTTTCTCGCCCAGAAAGCCAAGTATGCCGCTGGCCAGCAATTGATCGTTGATCGCGTCAAGGCGCGCGGGACATTCTGGGTGCCAACTGCCCATTTCATGCAAGCGACAAATCGGGTGGGTAATATATAGGGTCTCCATAAGGATGATTATGTTCAAACCTGCCCGCATTTTGCAAGCCGCCGTTCTTGTTACATTCCTGGGGGGTTGCGCCACGACTAAAACCGCAGCCATATCGCCGGCTCCCGCGCAGGCCCCGGCCCCGGTAAATACTGCCGGCGCCAGCCTCCCCCCGCATATCAAGGCGGGAAACTCGACCAGCAGCACGGAAGGCTTTGTGGATGCCAGGGGCCAGTTGAAACCCGACATCCAGGCTTATGCACGCGAAGTCGCGCAAACACGACACGTACCGCTCAATCGCATCGAAGTCCTGCTTAAAAGCGCCCGATACAACGCGACGGTGGCCAGGCTCATGACCCCAGGCAAAACCAGGATCCGGCGCAGCTGGGTCACATACCGCAAGCGTTTTGTCGAACCCATACGCATCAAGGCCGGGGCAGCCTTCTGGAGCGAGCACCGTGCCGCGCTCGATCAGGCTGCCCGCCAATATGGCGTGCCTCAGTCGATTATTGTCGCCATCATCGGCGTCGAAACCATATATGGGCGCCAGACCGGCGATTTCCCGGTACTCGACGCCCTGGCAACCCTGGGCTTTCGTCACCCCGATGGGGCACGCCCGGAACGCAGCCAGATGTTTCGCGATCAGCTAGCGGATCTGATTCAGCTTGATCACGAAAAAAAACTCGACGCGCTTGAAGTGGAAGGCTCCTTCGCCGGCGCCATCGGCCTGCCTCAATTCATGCCGGGCAGCATTCTGCGCTACGCGGTGGATGGCGACGCCAGCGGACACATCGACCTGACCAACAGCCCCAGAGACGCCATCTTGTCGGTGGCGAATTTCCTGCGCCAGCACGGATGGGTGCCCGGCCTGCCGGTGTTCGCGCCGGTGGTACTGCCGGGCAATGCGGGCACCCTGGTCGCAGGCGGGCTCACCCCGAACTACAGTTGGCCGGAACTTGACGCCAAAGGGGCCAGCATCCGGCCAGGATCCGTCAACACGGCTTGGGAAAAATACCCGGTGGGTGTCGTGGACCTGATCGACGAGCCGCGCAACCTGAACGAGTACCGCACCGGCACGCCGAATTTCTTTGCCATCACCCACTACAACCACAGCTACTTCTACGCCGCTTCAGTCGCCGATCTGGCGCAGGCAATAGCTGAACGAATCGGTAGTTCGGCGCTGTAGATAATGGGTATTTGAAGACGCCGTCTATCGGGGCTTGGGGGCAGGACCGGCACGGCGTGCCGGACTGCACCGCACCACCCACCCTGTGGCGTTTTAATTAAAGACACCAGTCGATAGATAACGATCCCCGCGATCGCAAACAATGAACGCAATTGTGGAGTTTTCCACGCGGGCGGCGACACGCAGGGCGGCCACCAAAGCACCCGCCGAGGAAATTCCGCCGAAGATTCCCTCTTCGGCAGCCAGGCGCCGCGCCATGTTTTCAGCCTCGGCCTGGCTGATCAGCTCGAATACGTCAACCTGGCTGGGTTGATATATTTTGGGTTGATACGCCTCCGGCCATTTGCGGATACCGGGTATCTGCGAACCTTCGGCAGGCTGCGCCCCAACGATCTGAATTTTTGAATTCTGCGATCGCAAGTAGGACGCTACCCCCATAATGGTGCCTGTCGTGCCCATGGCGCTGACGAAGTGGGTAATTTGCCCATCGGTTTGCTGCCATAGCTCGGGGCCGGTCGTCTCGATATGCGCCCGCGGATTATCGGCATTGGCGAACTGGTCGAGCACCTTGCCCTTCCCTTCGGCCTGCATTTTAAGGGCGAGGTCGCGGGCGTATTCCATACCACCCTGGCTGGCCTGGGTCAGGATCAGTTCGGCGCCGTATGCCGTCATGGCGGCGCGCCGCTCCAGCGACAGATTGTCGGGCATGATCAGAATCATTTTGTAGCCGCGCACCGCCGCCGTCATGGCCAGGGCGATGCCGGTGTTGCCGCTGGTGGCTTCGATCAAAGTGTCGCCGGGCTTGATTTCGCCGCGTTCTTCGGCACGACGGATCATGGAGCTTGCAGCCCGATCCTTGACCGAGCCGGCCGGATTGTTGCCCTCGAGCTTGGCGAGGATCACATTGCCGCGCTGATGACCCGCCTGGCCTGGAATACGTTGCAGGCGAACCAGCGGCGTGGCGCCTATGGTGTCTTCGATAGTAGGGTATTTTTTCATGCGGAAATAATACACCGATCCGGGTAACAGCGACTTGAACAGCCCCGATCGGGTCCCGGTTATTCCGGTAGACATTCCAGTGCCGGCATCGCCGCGGACATGCCGCGGCGATATGCGAACCATACGCAAGGGCCGCAACCCATGCCATCGCGATACGTGCCAGTACCGACGGCATAGAGGTACCGGCACTTATCTGGCCGGCCTTCCGGGCGCACTGGACTTGGGCTTGGCCGAAGCGCTGCGAGGCGCTGCCAGCGCAGCCGTGCCGGGCGACGCGGCCGGCGAAGAAGATGGCAGCGCCCCGGCCCCTACTGTCAGGCCGGAAGCCTGCAAGGTAGCCGCCTTTTTGGGGCCTATGCCTTTGACGCGCACAGCCAGATCGTCGAACGACTCGTATTTGCCGCCGCGCGCACGTTCTTCAAGAATGATTTGCGCGGTCTTCGGACCTATGCCTCGCACCTCTTGCAACTGCGCCTGGGTCGCTACGTTGACGTCGACCGCGAGCGCCGTGGCGGAGAGGGTCAGGCCGGTCGCCAGCCCCAGGGCGCCCCACGCGGGCCGCCAAAAGGAACGTCTTTTTTGCGCATGCCGACTTGAGGCATGGCCCGCCTGCCGGGAAGTGCCGGGGTTGAGCGGACGAGCTACGGTGGATTCGGTAAACGGGTTCATGGCTAGCCTCCGAAAAATGAAAAGAATATGGAAATCGAACATTTCCATAAGCTCCATAATCGAATACTTGCCGACCAGGAGATAGGTCCGGCACATCAATACATCCATGCGTAAACCTACCTCTGGCAAAACGCCGAGGCCTGCGACGGAACCTAAAGGCGGCCCTGCTCCAGCAAGCGCCGCACGTAGGCCGCCACTCCCGTCTCTACGTCGCGAAACGGCGCCTTGTAGCCGGCCGAACGCAACTGCGTCATATCGGCCTCGGTGTGGCTTTGATAACGACCCTTCAAATCGTCGGGAAAAGGAATGTAGCGTATCAATTGCTGGTCGACCAGTTCCTGCAAGGAGAGCTCCGGCAGATCGGCTTCGGCCCGCAGGGTATTGACGACGGTACGGGCCACATCGTTGAAAGGCTGGGCGCGCCCGGTTCCGCAATTGAAAATGCCCGACTTTTGAGAGTGGTCGAGAAAATGCAGGTTGACGTCGACGACGTCGTCGACAAAAACGAAGTCGCGCAACTGCCCTCCGTTGGCGTAGCCATCCCAGCCGCCAAACAGGCGCACATGCCCTTCCGCCCTGAATTGGTTCATGTTGTGAAACGCCACCGACGCCATGCGGCCTTTGTGCTGCTCGTTGGGACCGTAAACGTTGAAGTAACGCAAACCGACGACCGGGGCGGCCAGTTCGGACAGATGGCGCCGCAGAACCTGATCGAACAAGTATTTTGAATAGCCGTACACATTGAGCGGCGATTCGTGCACCGGATTTTCCGCATATACCGGACCCGCCCCATACACAGCGGCCGACGACGCATATAAAAACGGAACCTTGTGCGCCTGGCAATACTCGAACAGCTCAAGCGTTACCCGATAATTGTTGTCGAGCATGTAATGACCATTGCGCTCGGTAGTGTCGGAACACGCCCCTTGATGAATCACCGCCTCGATATTGGCGAATTGCTTGCGTGCCACCCGTTGGCGGAAATCGTCTTTATGCAGGTAATCGGCAATCTTGCCATCGACCAGATTGATGAATTTGTCGCCTTCGGTAAGGTCGTCGACCACCATGATGTCGGTATAGCCGCGGCGGTTCAGGCCCGCCACCAGATTGCTGCCGATAAAGCCGGCGCCCCCCGTCACAATAATCATGTCAGTTCTCCTGCCGTAACCACCGATGTTCCAAGTTTGCCGACCACGATACCGCCGGCGCGGTTCGCCCACTGCACCGCATCAGGCCAGGCCAGGCCCGCCGCACGAGTCACCGCCAGGGTTGCCAGCACGGTGTCTCCAGCCCCCGATACATCGAACACTTCATGGGCCTGGGCATCGGTATGATCGCGCCCGCTTTGAGTAAACAGGGTCATGCCCTGCTCGGACCGGGTAACCAGCAAAGCCTCGAGATCGAGCTCGACACGCAGAGCCTGCGCCCGCTCGGCCAATTCATCTTCGGTTTGCCAGCGCCCCACCGCATCCTGCATTTCGGCCCGGTTGGGCGTGACCATCGTCGCGCCGCGATAGCGTCGGTATAAATGGCCCTTGGGATCGACCATGACCGGCACCCCGGCCCGGCGCGCAATCTGGATCAAGGCCTCGACCTGGCCCAGCACGCCCTTGGCATAGTCGGAAAGCACCAGCATATCGTGCTTGGCAACCAGGGCCGATACCTCGGCCTCGATACGCGCCAGGCTGGCGTTGCCTGGCAGTTGTTCAAAATCGATGCGCAGCAACTGTTGCTGGCGCCCCAATACACGCATTTTAAGCGTCGTGTGCAAGGCCTGGTCTTCGACCAGGCGCGCGGCAATGCCCGATTCCGTCGACAGCTCGCGGACTTTCTGGCCGGCCTCATCGACCCCGACCACACCCAGCAGCGTGGCCTGCGCACCCAAGGCCACAATATTGCGCGCCACATTCGCGGCGCCGCCCAGGCGATCTTCGCGTCGGGCAACCTTGACCACCGGAACCGGCGCCTCGGGCGAGATACGCTCGACCTCGCCGAACCAGTAACGATCGAGCATGATATCGCCCACCACCAGTACCTTGACCCGGCTTACAGCATCCAGAGGGAAAGACATCATTTCAACTCCTCGAGGCGGCGAGGTTCATAAGTTTCCCAGGAATTGCATCCCGGGCACTGCCAATAAAAATGCCGGGCTTCGAAACCGCACACTTTGCACGAATAGCGATCCAGACGCTGGGTATGCTTGTGTATGAGCGAACGGAGCAAACCCAGGTCCGAGCCCAGTGACGCGCCGGCCTCGGCTGGCGTATCGGAGCTGGCCAGCTCGGCCTCGAGCAGGCGATCCAGCCCCAGCAACGAAGGATGGGCGCGCAGCGCCTCGCGCGCAAACGTCCAGGCGGGGGTGTACCCTTCCTGAGACCGGAGTTCTCGAAACACCACATTGAACATATCCAGCGACGGGTGCCGCATGTAATGATTTTTAAGCACCTTCAAGCCCTCGACCTGGCGCCCCGCGGTTCGATACAGCTGTAGTATGTCGGCCGCAACCAGGCTGGCATACTCGGGGGCGATGGTCAGCACCGACTCAAGATAAACACGTTCACGCTCGGGGTTTTGAGTCAGCCTGGCCAGGCTGGCCCGCAACATGGCTATCCGGGCTTCGGAAGCCTGCCCCTGGGTTTGGCCGAGCAAAGCCCTGGCTGCATTGTCTGCGGCGTCGAGCGCTTCGTTGGCAGCCTGGATGTCGGGGGGCTTGATTGCCATGGCCGACTGAGCGCGTTCGCATTGATAGTGCACGAGTTGCGGCACCGGTTCGTCGATCAGGGCTCGCAAACGCTTGACCGCATCGATGGCGCGCGGCCAGTCGTGCTCGGATTCGTAAATGCGGATCAGGGCACGCACGGCCGGAATGGCAAAGCGCGACTCCTGGACGATTTCAAAAGCCTGTTCGGCACGATCGAGCATGCCCGCCTTGAGAAAATCCTGGGCAATTTCATGTTGCGCGTGCTCGCGGTCTTCCTGGGGCAAATCAGCCCTGGACAGCAGGCTTTGATGGACCCGGATGGCGCGCTCCATTTCGCCGCGCCGCCGAAACAGGCTGCCGAGCGCAAAATGCAGCTCGGTCGTTTCCGGATCGAGCTTGGCCACTTCGACAAATGCATCGATCGCGCGATCGGGCTCTTCGTTGAGCAGGAAGTTAAGGCCCTTGAAATAGGAATCGGGTAAATTGCGCGTTTCGGAAAGCATTTGCCGAATGTCGACGCGTGCCGCGATCCAGCCCAGGGCGAAGAGGATCGGCACGAAAATTAGCCACCACGGTTCAAAATCCACTCTAGTCGACCTCTGCTATGGATTTATAACGGCGCCAACGGGGCGACCGTTTCAGGAACCACGGCGTCGTTGTGAACCGCGGGTTGCCTGAGCCTGTCGTGCAAGCGATCCAGATCGCGCTTGAGCTTTTTGACTTCGCGGCGCCGACGTACGAGCGACGGGGCTGCCACCAGCAATCCAAACAAAACGCCCAAAACGAATACCACCAGCATCACAACGATAAGCGGCACCCCCGTTACGACATGGCCGGCATAAAAACTGACATCGACCGGCCCGGTGTTCTTGAGGGCAAACAACAGGACCAGGATGAAAACCAATAATCGCAATATCCATACCAGGTAGCGCATAACGGGAACTCCAATAAACCAGCAATGGGTAATTGTAAGGGGAATCGATTCGCAGACCTCAATCGGCGCAAAAGAATTTGAAGCCCGTCCGGCATCGATGGTCCGGCCTGATCTGGGCCCCAGGAACGCAAAAGCCCTGCAGATCTTGCTGAAAATCAAACAGGCCCTTGGAAGGGCCTGTTTGATGGTACTGAATAACGCATTGAACAGCGATCGGCTTATGCCCTGCGGGCAGTCTGGCCTATCCGTGCATCATGCGCGTGTCGAACTGTCCCATATTGAAGACGGACTCGCCGGCAGCCTTGACCTCTTCGTCAAAAGCCGAATCGACCCGCTCGCGCAGCTCTTTGCCGGCTTTGAAGTGAGGCACCTGTTTACCTGGCACCAGCACTTTTTCGCCCGACTTGGGGTTGCGGCCTATACGCGGTGAACGCTCTGACAAGGAAAAACTGCCGAAGCCGCGGATCTCGATGCGCTGACCGCTGGCCAAAGCCTGGGTCATGGCATCGAGAACCGTTTTGACGGCGTAATCCGTATCGCGTGCTGCCAATTGCGGATAACGGCTCGCGAGTATCGCGATCAGTTCAGACTTAGTCACACCAATTAACCGTCGTCGCGTTGCTGGTCGAGCTTGGCTTTAAGCAAGGCGCCAAGATTGGTGGTGCCCGACGAAGCGCTGGCTTCCGACATACGCTGGATGGTATCGGCGGTTTCGGCGTTATCGCGAGCCTTGACCGACAACTGAATCGAGCGCGCCTTGCGATCGATGTTGACAATCATGGTTTCGACGTTTTCACCGGCCTTCAGTACGGTGGTGGCGTCTTCGACACGGCCGGCGGAGATTTCGGAGGCACGCAAGTAGCCCTCGACATCAACCGACAACGTTACGACGGCACCCTTGGCTTCGACCGATTTGATCACGCCAGGAACCACTGCGCCTTTGTCGTAGGTGGCCACGAAGTTGTTGAACGGATCGCCTTCGAGCTGTTTGATGCCCAGGGAAATACGTTCCTTGTCGGTATCGATGCCAAGCACCACGGCGTCGATTTCGTCGCCCTTCTTGAAGTTGCGCACGGCTTCTTCGCCGGTTTCGGTCCAGGACAAATCGGACAGGTGAACCAGGCCATCGATGCCGCCGGGCAGGCCGACAAACACGCCGAAGTCGGTGATGGACTTGATCGCGCCGCGAACCTTGTCGCCGCGTTTGAAGTTGATGGAGAACTCTTCCCACGGATTGGCGCGGCACTGCTTCATGCCCAGGGAAATACGGCGACGGTCTTCGTCGATTTCGAGGACCATGACTTCGACTTCTTCGCCCAATGTAACCACTTTGCGCGGATCGACGTTCTTGTTGGTCCAGTCCATTTCGGAAACGTGCACCAGGCCTTCAATGCCGGCTTCGACTTCAACGAACGCGCCGTAGTCGGTCAGGTTGGTGACCTTGCCGAACAGGCGGGTGCCTTGCGGATAGCGACGTGCCAGGCCGACCCAGGGGTCTTCGCCCAACTGCTTGACGCCCAGGGAAACACGGCTTTTCTCCTGGTCGAACTTGAGCACTTTGGCTTCGACTTCCTGGCCCACCTGCAGCACTTCGGAAGGATGACGCACACGACGCCATGCCATATCGGTAATGTGCAGCAGGCCATCGATGCCGCCGAGATCGACGAACGCGCCGTAATCGGTAATATTCTTGACCACGCCCTTGACCACCGAGCCTTCGCTGAGTGTTTCGAGCAGTTTCTGGCGCTCTTCGCCCATGCTGGCTTCAAGGACCGAGCGACGCGACAGCACAACGTTATTGCGCTTGCGATCGAGCTTGATCACTTTGAATTCCATGGTCTTGCCCTCGTAGGGCGTAGTGTCCTTGACAGGACGCAGATCGACCAGCGAACCGGGCAGGAAGGCGCGGATGCCATTGGTCATGACGGTCAGGCCGCCTTTGACTTTGCCGGTAATCGTGCCGGTAACCATTTCGCCGGACTCGAGGGCTTGTTCGAGTTGCAGCCAGGCCGACAGACGTTTTGCACGGTCGCGCGACAGGATGGTGTCGCCATAGCCGTTTTCGAGCGAATCAATGGCGACGGAGACGAAATCGCCCGCCTGGACTTCGAGTTCGCCCTGATCGTTCAGGAATTCTTCAAGAGGAATCAGTGCTTCGGATTTCAGGCCGGCGTTGACCACGACAAAATTGTGATCGATACGCACGACTTCCGCCGAAATGACCTCACCAGACTTCATGTCCTGGTTTTTGATACTTTCAGCAAATAAATCGGCAAAGCTTTCGCCGCCCGAGGCAGCAGTGGTTGAAATGGAAGACATTAAGTTAAATCCATGTAGCCGGGATGGCCGTTAAAAACACACCAAGGCAATGCCTGCCCCAGTGGAGTGAAAAAATCTCAAGCTAATCATAGCCTTGCAGGTTTTTGATCTGCCAAGCCCCCGTGGGTTTCCACCCCGGCAGGCTTTACGCTTGAGTACCCAGGCTCGACCAATGGTCGAGTACCGCTTTAACCGTTTCGTCGATGGAAAGATCGGACGAATCGATTGTTTTGGCGTCTGGCGCCGCTTTCAGCGGCGCATTCGCCCGATTGCGGTCGCGCTCATCGCGCGCACGCATATCCTGCATCAGGTTCGCAAGGTTAGCAGAAAATCCCTTTCCCTTCAACTGCTTACAGCGTCTTTCAGCCCGCGCCGCAACATCGGCCACCAAAAAAATCTTTAAAACGGCATCCGGGAAGACCACCGTACCCATGTCGCGCCCGTCAGCCACCAGCCCTGGCGGTTGGCGAAACGCCTGCTGACGCGTAAGCAATGCCTGCCGAACGGAACCGTACGCCGCTATCTGGGAAGCCAGATTGCCGACCCGTTCCTCGCGTATCAGGGGCGCCACATCGCGGCCGGCCAGCCACACCTGCTCGCCATTGAAGCGGACATCGAGATGGCCGGCCGCACGGGCGACAGCCTGTTCGTCCGCAGGATCGATGCCCTGGTCCAGCACAGCCAGGGCGGTCAGTCGATACAGTGCGCCGCTATCGAGTACCGACCAGCCCAGGGCCTGCGCAACCCGATGAGCAATCGTACCCTTGCCGGAAGCAGTGGGGCCATCGATGGTAATTACCGGTATCGTCGAAAAATCAGTCATTGTCATGTCCAGGGAGCCACGCCAGCCCAGAGCCCCGATATCAGGTTTGCACCAAATTTCGAAACACCGAAAAATAATCCGGGAAAGTCTTGCTGACGCAATCGGGATCGAGAATCGTCACCGCAACAGGCCCGAACGATGCCAGGGAAAAACACATGGCCATGCGATGGTCGTCGTAGGTGGCAATCGACGCAGGCTGCCATTGCGACGCCGCCACGGGATGAACCCGAATCCAGTCCGGCCCTGATTCGACTCGTGCGCCCAGCTTGCCCAATTCGGTATGCATGGCGTGAATGCGATCGGTTTCCTTGACCCGCCAACTGCCGATATTGCGCAATGTGCAAGGCCCGTCGGCATACAAGGCCAGGGTAGCGGCCGTCATGGCGGCATCGGGAATCAGATTGAAATCCAGGTCAAACGCCTTGAGTTTGCCGCCGCGCGCAACCTGTACGCCGCTCACCTCAATGGAGGCCGCGCGCCGCGTGACCTGGGCGCCCATGGCTTCTATCGTATCGGCAAACGCAATATCGCCCTGGATGCTGTCGGAGCCTACTCCTTGAATCTGAACGGGACCTCCGCCGATCGCACCCAGGGCCATGAAATAAGAGGCCGAAGAGGCGTCGCCTTCAATGGCCAGGGTTCCGGGCGAACGGTATATGGACCCCGCCGGAATGGTAAAACGCTGCCAGCCCTCGCGCTGCACCGTAACGCCAAAACGCGCCATCAGGTTCAGGGTAATCAGAATGTAGGGCTTGGAAATCAGTTCGCCCTCCACCTCGATAGTCAGGGGATCCCGTCCCGCACCGGTATGAATCGGCGCGGCCATCAGCAAGGCGGTCAGGAATTGGCTGGACACCGACCCTTTGACCCGTATTCCCCGTTCCGCCTGTATTGATCCGGGAGCTATCGACAAAGGCGGATAACCGGACGCGCCCAAATACCGCACCTGCGCCCCCAACGCATTCAAGGCCTCGACCAGATCGCCTATGGGGCGCTCATGCATGCGCGGCACACCCGACAACTGATAATCGCCACCCATCATGGCCAGCGCGGCGGTCAAGGGACGAAACGCTGTCCCGGCATTACCCAGGAACAAAGCGCCGTGCCGCACTGCAAATGGCGAACCGCCTTGAATTTCGACCTCGGTAGGCCCCAGGCTGCGGACCTGCACGCCCAACTGGCGCAAAGCCGCCAGCATCACACGAGTGTCGTCGGAGTCGAGCAGGCCTTCAAGCCGGGTGGTGCCTTGGGCAAGAGCCGCCAGCAAGAGCACGCGATTGGAAATGCTTTTGGATCCGGGCAAGGCCACTACGCCCCGTGCCGCACTCACCGGAGACAAACGCAAGCTGGATACACCCGTCATGACAAACCGCTCCTGCTGCCCCAAAAGCGGCGCGCCAGCGCTGCCCGTTCAAGAAAATCGTGCAAAGCCGCCGCATCTTCGCGCTGCAAGGCATCTTCGGCCTGCCGCAATGCCGCCCTGACCTCCTGCAATTCGGAAAGCACGGCGTCCCGATTGGCCAGAAAAATATCGCGCCACATTTCAGGCGAACCCGCCGCGATGCGCGTAAAGTCACGGAACCCGCTACCCGCCAGGCCAAGCCGCACATCGGAGTCATGCGCCGCGGCAACCTGCCCCATGAAAACCGAAGACAGAAAATGCGGAACATGGCTGACCGACGCCAGCACGACATCATGCGCCTCGGGCTCCATGCAGATGACCCGCGCCCCACAGCGCTCCCACAACTGGGTCAGGTACAGCTTTGCCGCGGCGGAATTTTCAGCCAGCGGAGTCAATACCACTGTACGGCCCTGATAAAGAGCGGCATCGGCGGCTTCCGGGCCGGTCTTTTCGGCTCCGGCAATGGGGTGGCCAGGCACAAATTGGCCTACCCGTTCACCCAGGGCGACACGGGCCGCCTCCACTACATTCGCTTTGGTGCTGCCGACATCGGTAATGAGGGTATCGTCACGGAGATAGGGTTCTATTTCAGCCAGTATCTTGCCGCTTGCCCCAACTGGAGCGGCCAGCATGATCACATCGGCCTGCTCGGCGGCCTGCCTGATGCTGGCCACTTCGTCGATCAATCCCAGTTGCCTGGCGCGCGCCAGGGAATGCGCAGCGCGCCCGACACCGAGAATATGTCCGACCGCCTGCCGCTGGCGCAATGCCGCCGCAAAAGAGCCGCCTATCAGACCCACTCCGATCACAGCCAGCACTCCCACCCGGGGAGAGGCTGGCGTCTGGGGCCCGGTAGTCATCGCTCCGCAAGAATCTGGGTCAGCGCTTCGATGAAGCGTGCATTTTCTTTAGGCAGGCCTATCGACACACGCAGCCATTCGGGCAAGCCGTCGCCCGCAACGGGGCGCACAATCACGCCGCGCTTGAGCAGCTCGAGATTGATGCGCGCCGCGTCGCCGACATGCACCAGCACAAAATTCCCGTAGCTGGGCACATAATTCAACTTCAACTTGTCGAAGGCCTCGCAAAGCGTTTTCTTGCCCGCCTTGTTGATATCGTAAGCCTGCTTCAAGAAAGCGGTATCTTCCAGCGCCGCCGTGGCAGCCGCCTGGGCCAGGCTATTTACATTGAAAGGCTGGCGCACGCGATTGAGCAAATCGGTAAGCCGGGGCTGCGCCATCGCAAATCCAACCCGCAATCCCGCCAAGCCATAAGCCTTGGAAAAGGTGCGCGTCACAATCAGATTGGAAAACTGCCGCACCCAGATCGAACTGTCGAAACGCAGCTCGGGATCGAGGTACTCGTTGTAGGCTTCGTCCAGCAAAACAGTGACACGGTCGCCATGACGGTCATGGACCTGTTTCAAAAACGCGGCAACCTTTGCTTGCGGCAAGAATGTGCCGGTCGGGTTATTGGGATTGGCGATGAACACCAGCCGCGTATCGACGTCGATGGCCGCAAACATGGCATCCAGATCGTGACCGTATTCGCGCGCGGGCACCACGATGTGGCGCGCGCCGCGCGCCTGGGTGGCCAGGCGATACACGGCAAAAGCATGCTGGGCATAGACGCAGGCCGTACCCGGCGATAAAAACGCCAGCGAAGCCAATTCGAGCAGATCGTTCGAGCCATTGCCCAAAGTAAGCCAGTCCGCCGGAATATCGTAGCGTTTGGCCAGGGCCGACTTCAGATCGAAACCATTGGGATCGGGATACCGCGCCAATGAGCTCGATGCCGAAATCATGGCCAATTGCACCGACGTCGGCAGGCCCAGCGGGTTTTCGTTCGAAGCCAGCTTGACGATATTGGCAACATCGAGATTGAACTCGCGGGCCAGTTCCTCGATCGGCTTGCCCGCCTGATAAGGGGCAATGCCCAGGATATAGTCCGGCACCTGGGCGCCGTCGGCGCCCTTCTTGATATCGTTCGTAGTCATGCGAGCAGATTCCTTACTGGGTGGGATAAGAGCCCAGCACCTTGAAAAAAGCGACTTGTTTCTTGAGATCAGCCAAGGCCTGCGCGACTGACGGCTCATCGCGGTGCCCCAACAGGTCGACATAGAAATAATATTCCCACTGCCCGGTGCGGGCCGGCCGCGATTCCAGGCGCGTCATCGACACACCGTTATTGGCCAAAGGCGCAAGCATTTCGTACACGGCGCCGGCGCGATTGGGCACCGCCAGAATCACGCTGGTCTTGTCGTGCCCGCTGGGCAGGGTTTCAATCGCGCCCACAGCCAGGAAACGGGTACGATTCTGCGGATCGTCCTGGATGCCCGAGGCCACTACTTGCAAATTCCATGCCGAAGCGGCCGTAGTGCCGGCAATGGCGGCAACGCCAGGGTCCTGGGCGGCCACGCGGGCCGCCTCGGCATTGCTCGAGGCCGCGTCGCGTTCCAGCTCGGGATGATTTTGCGTCAGCCACGACTGGCACTGTGCAAGCGCCTGCGGGTGCGCCATGACGCGCTTGACGCCGTCGAGCGTGCCCGACTGGGTCATCAGGCAATGATGAATATTGATCGAGCGTTCGCCCAGCACCTTGAGCGGCGAATTGAGCAGCAGATCGAGCGTGCGATTCACAGCGCCTTCGGTGGAATTCTCGACCGGCACCATGCCCGCGTTGGCCTGGCCCGCCTCGACGGCACGAAACACCTCGTCGAAGGAATTGCAGCGCAATGGCGTAATGGCATGCCCGAAATGCTCGAGCGCCGCCTGTTCGGAAAACGAGCCCTGCGGGCCCAGATAAGCCACAGTCAGCGTGCTTTCCAGGCCGCGGCAAGTGGAAATGACCTGGCTCCACACCGCTTCGACCGCCTGCTCGGTAAACGGCCCCTTGTTGAGGGCCTGCAGGCGGCGTATCACCATCGCTTCGCGCTCCGGCTTGAGCACCGGCCCCGCGGAATCGAAAGCCTGTTTGACCTCGCCGACTTCGAGTGCGGCCTTGGCGCGCTGATTGAGCAGATCGAGAATCTGCTCATCCAGGGCATCGATGCGTTCGCGTATCGGACGCAACCGGGCTAGTAAAGAATCATCCATGTCGCCGCTCGAATTCCCGCATGAAAGTAATCAGAGCCTGAACCCCTTCCAGAGGCACGGCATTGTAAATGGAGGCACGCATGCCGCCGACGCTTTTGTGCCCTTTCAGCTGCATCAGGCCGGCCGCTTCCGCCTGGACCAGGAACTCGCCGTTAAGCGATTCGTCACGCAGGAAAAACGGCGCATTCATGCGCGAGCGGGCTTTGGCCTGAACCTTGGCCATATAAAAACCGGAGCTGTCCAGAAAGGCATACAAGGCCTGGGATTTGGCAATATTGGCGCGCTCCATGGCCGCAACGCCGCCCTGGCGCTTGATCCATTTGAACACCAGCCCGGCAATATAAATGGCATAGGTAGGCGGCGTATTGAACATGGATTGGGAGCCGGCCACATTGGCATAATCGAACGCCGAAGGGCATACGGGCAGCGCATGGCCGATCAGGTCGGGCCGCGCCAGTACGACGGTAACTCCCGCCGGCCCGGCATTTTTCTGCGCGCCGGCATATATCAGCCCAGCCTTGGAAAAATCGATCGGGCGGGACAGAAAATGCGACGATGCATCGACCACCAGCGGCACATTGGCCGCACCCAGTTGGGCCGTATCGGGCCACTGCGCGAACTCGACCCCGCCTATGGTTTCGTTGCTGCACAGGTGCAGATAAGCCGCATCCGGGCGCACACGCCATTGTCCCGGATCGGGAAACCAGGTCCAGGGCTCCTGTTCCCGTCCATCGACCTGTACCGCGCTGCCGCTTGACGCCGCTACGGCGATGTCGCCGTAGCGCTGCGCTTCCTTGTGCGATTTGTTGGACCAGATGCCGGACAGGACGTAATCGGCCTTGAGCGCGCCACCCCGGCCGATAAGATTCAGCGGCAAGATGGCATTTTCAGCCGTCGCCCCGCCCTGCATGAACATCACGGCATAGTCGTCGGGCACGGCCAGCAATTCGCGCAGGTCCGCTTCGGCTTCATCGCGGATTTGCGTAAACTGCTTGCCGCGGTGGCTCATTTCCATGACCGACATTCCGCTGCCGTGCCAATCCGTCATTTCGGCCGCAGCCTGCTGCAATACTTCAAGCGGCAAAGCCGACGGGCCCGCCGAAAAATTCCACGGGCGCATTACGAATCATCCTCCGCGCTGCCATTATCAATGTCCGGCGTCGCCGGGCCGTCATCGGAATCGATCGCGCCGACATCAGAAGACTCGTCCGCATCGCCATCGAGTTCGACATCGTCGGCATCGCTTTCAACCACGCGGCGCAAGCCCGACAAGGTGCTGTTCTCGTCGACGTTGATGAGGGTAACGCCTTGCGTGGCGCGGCCCATTTCACGGATTTCCGAAACCCGGGTGCGAACCAGCACCCCAGCGGTGGTGATCAGCATGATTTCGTCGGACGGACGCACCAGTACGGCGCCCACCACTTTGCCATTGCGGGCACTGGTTTGAATGGCGATCATGCCTTTGGTGCCGCGGCCGTGGCGCGTGTATTCGAGAATTGAAGTCCGCTTGCCGAAGCCATTTTCGGTGGCTGTCAGCACACTTTGGGTTTCATCGAGGGCAACCAGCAGGGAAATGACCGCCTGGCCATCCTCGAGCGTCATGCCGCGCACGCCGCGCGCCGTGCGGCCCATGGGGCGCACATCGTTTTCGTCGAAACGCACGGCCTTGCCGGAATCGGAGAACAACATCACATCGTGTTCGCCATCGGTCAGGTCGGCGCCGATCAGGAAGTCGCCGTCATCGAGCGCTACGGCGATAATGCCCGCCTTGCGTGGATTGGAGAAATCCGACAGCGGCGTCTTTTTGACCGTGCCGCGCGAAGTCGCCATGAAGACGTAGTGGTCGTCGCTGAATTCCTTGACGGCCAGCACCACGGTGATTTTTTCGCCGTCGACCAGCGGGAACATATTGACGATAGGCCGGCCACGCGAGCCGCGCGTGCCTTGCGGCACCTCCCAGACCTTGAGCCAGTACACTCGCCCCCGATCCGAAAAGCACAGCAGGTAATCGTGCGTGTTCGCGATGAACAACTGATCCACCCAGTCGTTTTCCTTCATGGCGGTTGCCTGCTTGCCGCGGCCGCCGCGTTTTTGCGAGCGGTATTCCGACAGCGGCTGGCTCTTGATATAGCCGGTCTGCGACAGGGTCACCACCATGTCCATGGGAGTGATCAGATCTTCGGTATCGAGCTCGGTGGCGTTATGTTCGATCTGGGAACGCCGGACGTCTTTGGCATTGGTGGAAAACTCGGCCCTGATCGCCGTAAGCTCATCGCTGATTATGGTGGTAATGCGTTCCGGCCGCGCCAGGATATCCAGCAAATCGGCGATGGTTGCCATGATCTCTTTATATTCGCCGACGATCTTGTCCTGCTCCAGGCCGGTCAGGCGTTGCAGGCGCATGTTCAGGATTTCCTGCGCCTGGGTATCGCTCAGGCGATACAAGCCGTCGCCCTGCAGGCCGAACCCCTCGGGCAGGGTTTCCGGGCGATAAGCCGCGCGGCCGCCCGGCGTCGTGCCATCGTCGGCCCGGGCCAGCATTTCGCGCACCAGCGAGGAATCCCAACTGCGAGCCATCAAGTCCTGACGCGCCACGGGCGGCGTGGGCGCCGCCTTGATAATTGCAATGAAGTCGTCGATATTGGCCAGGGCCACTGCCAGCCCTTCGAGCACATGGCCGCGCTCGCGCGCCTTGCGCAGCTGGAACACTGTGCGCCGTGTAACCACTTCGCGGCGATGCGACAGGAAATACTCCACCATCTGCTTGAGGTTCAGCAGGCGCGGCTGGCCATCGACCAAAGCCACCATATTCATGCCGAAAGTGTCCTGAAGCTGTGTATTTTTATACAGGTTGTTCAGAATGACTTCGGGAACTTCGCCGCGCTTGAGCTCGATGACCAGGCGCATGCCGTCTTTGTCGGATTCGTCGCGGATATCGGAAATGCCTTCGATCTTCTTTTCGTTGACCAGCTCGGCAATGCGCTCCTGCAGGGACTTCTTGTTGACCTGATAGGGGATCTCGTCGACGATGATCGCCTGGCGATGGCCCTTTTCCATGTCTTCAAAATGGGTTTTGGCGCGCATGATGACCCGCCCGCGCCCTGTGCGATAGCCTTCGCGCACACCCGACATACCGTAAATAATGGCGCCGGTGGGGAAATCGGGAGCCGGAATCAGCTCGATCAGTTCGTCGATCGTGCAGTGCGGATTGCGCAGGCAGTACAAGCAGCCGTCGATCACTTCGGACAGATTGTGCGGCGGAATATTGGTGGCCATCCCGACCGCTATCCCCGAACTGCCATTGACCAGCAGATTGGGCAAACGGGAAGGCAAAAGCAAAGGCTCCTGCTCGCTGCCATCGTAGTTGGCGCCGAAATCGACGGTTTCCTGATCTATATCAGCCAATAATTCGTGGGCGATCTTGGCCAGGCGGATTTCGGTGTAACGCATCGCCGCGGGATTATCACCATCGATCGAGCCGAAATTGCCCTGGCCGTCGACCAGCATGTAACGCAACGAGAAATCCTGGGCCATGCGCACTATAGTGTCATAGACCGCCGAATCGCCGTGAGGGTGATATTTACCGATCACGTCGCCGACAATACGCGCCGATTTCTTGTAAGCCCGGTTCCAGTCGTTATTGAGTTCGTGCATCGCGAACAGCACGCGCCTGTGCACGGGTTTAAGGCCATCCCGAACGTCTGGCAAAGCGCGCCCGACAATTACGCTCATGGCGTAATCGAGATAGCTGCGGCGCATTTCCTCTTCCAACGAAATTGGAAGGGTCTCCTTGGCGAAGGAATCCATAGATAGTCTAAATACGTGAAATCGTGAAGGTGGGCCATTACGGGCGAATGGGAAATTCTAGCACTTCCACCCATAAGGCTCGCTGGCGATACCCAGGCACCCGCCAGGCCCCGCCCATTTCAGC
Organism: Paralcaligenes sp. KSB-10; assembly: GCF_021266465.1. NCBI lineage: Bacteria > Pseudomonadati > Pseudomonadota > Betaproteobacteria > Burkholderiales > Alcaligenaceae > Paralcaligenes > Paralcaligenes sp. KSB-10. The sequence goes on from NZ_CP089848.1 coordinate 1,003,809, forward strand.
CAACCGCAGCGCACTCCCCTCTACAACTTGAGAAACCACTTTAAACTTTGCCCGTTGTTGCCAAAAACCAACAATATTGAACAAGATCGCGTGGAAATCCGAATATCTGAGCCATATGCGCAAAACACACTTAACTAACAGCACTGAAATGCCGTAAGATTCGCCCTAACACGCATGAAACCCAGCGCAATTCTTTGATCCACTTCACAGCGTTGCTATACTGGCTACGTTTTCTTGATATGCGGCGGGGGTTCGCTGCGGTCACTTACCAGCATTAAGCTCAACGAGGAGAAACATGAACAAACCCTCCAAACTCGCACTAGCGCTTGCCCTTGCAGCCGTTTCGGCTTCCAGTGCAGTATCCGCGCAAACTGTCGATAACTGGCGTAATCCGTTTGGCGACGTATGGAAAAACGGCACGAGAGAACTGTGCTGGCGCGACAACTTCTGGACACCTGCTACCGGTATTGCTGGTTGCGACGGCGTACCTGTTGCTCAAGCTCCTGCGGTGGTAGCTCCTACCTCGACCAAAGTCGTCCTGAACGCCGACGCCTTCTTCGACTTTGACAAAGCCACGCTGAAACCAGCTGGGCGCCAAATGCTTGACCAAGTTGCCGCACAAGCCAACACGGTCAACCTTGAAACGCTTATCGCAACCGGCTACACCGACTCGATCGGCTCCGCAGCGTACAACCTGAAACTGTCTCAGCGTCGTGCCAACGCCGTTAAGTCGTATCTGGTCAGCAAAGGCATCGACGCCAATCATATCTACGCCGAAGGTAAAGGCAAAACGAATCCTGTTGCCAGCAACAAGACTCGCGAAGGCCGTGCTAAAAACCGTCGCGTTGAAATCGAAATCGTCGGTACCCGCAAATAATATTTGCTGCGAAACCGCTACAATAAAGGCCCCGCAATGCGGGGCCTTTATTCATTCCGGCGCCCCTGATCATGACTGCTACCGTGTCCCCTCCTACCCAAGCCAAAACAGCCAACGTCGACCAGGCTGAAATCGACAAATTCAGCGCGCTGGCCTCGCGCTGGTGGGACCCTGAAAGCGAATTCAAGCCGCTGCATGCCATCAATCCCTTGCGGCTCGGCTGGATACAAGAACACTCGGGCATGCTGAACGGTAAAAAAGTGCTCGACGTGGGCTGCGGCGGCGGGATACTGGCCGAGAGCATGGCTGTCGCCGGCGCCCAGGTAACCGGCATCGATCTGGCCGAAAAATCGCTCAAAGTGGCCAAGCTGCATGGGCTCGAATCGGGCGTGGCGGTCGATTACAAGGCCATCAGCGCCGAACAATTCGCCGAGGAACAGCCCAGTCAATTCGATATCGTCACCTGCATGGAAATGCTCGAACACGTGCCGGATCCGGCATCGATCATTCAGGCCTGCGCCAAGTTGGTCAAGCCGGGCGGCTGGGTGTTCTTTTCCACGCTCAATCGCAACCCCAAGTCCTTCCTGTTTGCCATTATCGGAGCCGAATACCTGTTGCGCCTATTGCCGCGCGGCACGCACAGCTACGAAAACTTCATCAAACCCAGCGAGCTGGCCTCTGCCGCCCGCCAGGCGCGCCTTAATACGCTCCAGCTTGCGGGCATGGAATACAACCCGATTACCGATCGCTACAAGCTGTCGGGCGACACATCGGTCAATTACCTGCTCGCCACCCGACGCGATGCATAATCGGCACGCCTTTTAAAACACACCGAAATACTATGAATACGCTGGTTTTATTTGATTTCGACGGCACCCTGGCCGACACCGCCCCTGATCTGGCGGCTGCCGCCAATAAACAGCGCACGCGCCAGGGACTGCCTCCGCTGCCCTACGAAGCCCTGCGCCCCATGGCCTCGCAGGGCGCGCGCGGCCTGCTCAAGGTCGGCCTGGACATGGATCCCGGCCACCCCGACTACGAGCGCCACCGGCAGCAATTCCTCGACGACTACGAACAGGACATGACCTCGCTGACCGTCCTGTTTCCCGGCATTTCGGCCCTGTTGAGCACACTGAAGCAGCACGGCTATGCCTGGGGCATTGTCACCAACAAAGTGGAGTATCTGGCATTTCCCCTGGTGCAGCACCTGGGCCTGCAACAGGACTGCGCCGTAACGGTGGGCGGAGACACCACCGCCCACACCAAACCGCACCCGGCCCCACTGCTGTTCGCAGCGGAACAGGCCGGCTATTCAACGACGCAATGTTTATACGTAGGCGACGACGAACGCGACATCATGGCCGGCAAGGCGGCCGGCATGGCCACTATTGCAGCGGCTTACGGTTACTGCGGAGGCAACCCTGTCATAGACACGTGGAATGCCGACGAAATCGCCCATACGCCGCAAGACCTCTGGCCGGCAATCCAGCGCCTGGCCGGCGCCCGGTAAGTAACACGTAAATCATCCGCGGGTCAGAAGGCGACCTGCACACCCAGCCCAATACTGGCGGCCTTCCAGTTCCTGGCCAGTTCTCCCGCGACATTGGCTGTGACCGTCGTGCGTTGCGTCACCTTGCCCGACAAGGCCAGGCCGGCGGACAGCTTGTCGCGGCCGATGGCGCCGCTGCGTTGATCGTACGAGGCATTCAGCAAACGGGCATCGATAGTGGCGCGCGTGTCGGCAAATTCATGGCTGAGGCCGGTCCAGGCGGAAGCGCGCCAATCTATTGCGCCTGCCCTGAAAGGCAGGCTGGCCGCCGCCCCCAGCGAAGCCGTGAACGACTGCAATGTGCCGCGCTCGACATCCAGTGCGCCGACCGCCTGGTAGTTGTTATCGCTAAACCCTCGATATTGCTGTGCCACGTAACGCATGCCCAGTGTGAATTCGACGCGCGGCTCATCTGACTTTCCCCGCGCCCAGCCGATCAGGCCTGAGGCGGCGCCATTGATATTCCGGACAGTCGTCCATTGGCCGCTTGATGCCAGCGACACACTTCTGCTGGCCCTGATGCGGCCCGCACCCACCCCAGCCGCGCCTTGAAGAAAATAACCCGAATCGAAATTCTTGTTGGCATAAGCCATGATCTGCACATTATCGGTACTGCCGTGCGCCATACCCTGTTTGACGTCGGGACTGCTGTAGGCATAGGCCAGGGAATAGCCCACGGTCGTACCCGTCCCCAGGCGTTTCTGCACGCCGCCTATCAGCCCGCCCAGCGTGTTGGTGGTCTTATAGCCATCGCTATCGGCTTTCTGGGACGAGATCCGGCCAAACGCCGTACCCCAGACGAGTTTGTCCGGATCGGCCTTGAGATCGCCCGAGCCCGCGCTGTTTCCCGGGCGCGTGGAAATGGGCAGCAAGGGATCGCCGCGCCGCTGTGCCGCCAGCACCTGTTCAGTCTGATCGATCATGAACTTGCTGTTCTCGAAACCGGCCTGAATCAACTGGGCATAGCCGACCCCGCCCAGCTGGTCCATGACTCTGGGCAAGCTATCGGCGGTTTGCGGAGCCAATCCATCGTAAAGCGATTTGACCTGCGCATCGTTTGGCCGCACTCCGGCAGCCGGACGCAGCCCATCCAGTGCGGAGCCCAGTTGCCTGCGGTTGTAATTGTCGTCGACTCCCGTCGCACCCAGCTTGGCATAGGAAGCCGGCGTCGCGTACAGCGTGATCGTATTGCCGCCATAAACGGTGTCAAAACGCGTGCCGGGCAAAAGACCCGCGGCAGGCTGCGCCAACGCGGCATAGCTGCCGCTTACGCCCCGAGCCGCATTGACGACCTCGTAACCCTGCCCGAGCGGCGGACTGTATGTATTGCTGGCCGAGCCGGATATTGCGCGCAGGATCGGCGCAATTTCGCCTCCCGCCAAATAAGCCCCGGTCACAAGCAGGCGATCGTGGTTGCCCGCGCCATTGCCCACACCGGTGCCATCGATATCCGTTTCATAGCGGGCGCCCGGCCCCAGCGTCACGCTGCCGTCCACTGTCAGGGTACCGGGCGAATTGCCTGGAGCAAGCACGCCGCCGGTTTGCGTCAGGCCCCATGCCAACGTCAAAAGACCGCTGCCCGAAAGGCGGCCTCCCTGCAACACCAGCGCATCGGCATCCAACTGGCCATTGACGTTAAGCTCGCCCGCGGCCACCGTCGTATCCAGCGTGGTATACAGCAACTTGCCTTTTTGTATCCCGACCAAGGCTGATTTATGATTGACCGTCAGCGCATCAATATCCACATTCTGGTCGACAATCAGGTTCACGGGGGCATTGACTTCCACTTCATAATACGTGCCCTGGTCCCAGTTCCCACTGCTGGAATCGAGATGGCCCGACAGGTTTCCCGGAGACTTGTTGGTGCTCCACGCGCTCGCATCGCTCCAATGAACCGGCCCGCTGCTGCCGGCTTTGGACTGGACTGCCGTGCTGGACAACAGTGTCGCAATATTGGTCTGCAGCCAGCTCGCGTAAAAAGGCAGCCAGGTCCAATCATCGATCGACGCGTATCCGCTGTCGCCATACAGACCTCCCCCTCCCCTCATCACCGTTCCTATCTGCAGCCAGCCGGCGGGAGTCTGTATAAAAAGCGGCCCTCCGCTGTCGCCCCCTTCCGGCTGGCCCTGCAATTCAGGCACGGGTTGCTGTAAATTGTACTGATTGGGATTGTCCGGAGAGCCGGGTATGCGGAATTGAGCATGAATGATATTTCCGTCGATCTCGCCTATTTGGGTCACGGCAATGCGACGCTTTGCATCGTTGTAATTCGGCAGCCTGGGGGTGCCGTCGTTCGGCCGGCCAGGATGGGTGCCGCTACCCGACAGGCCGTAACCGACTATGGTCGCCAATTCTTCCATGCTGACCGTATACCCCGCGGGAGCAAGCCTCACAGGCTGCAGGCCATTGATGGGCCGATCAAGGCTGATCAGCGCGATATCGAAATCATCATCGCCGATATAGCCCTGATGAAAGACGACATCGCGAATTTTCCGATCGTAAGGCGTGGACGACGATGCGGGGTCGGGCGAAAAACGGATTTGCAGCGACCCGATCTCGCTGGAAAGCTTGGCCTGGGCCCGGTCTTCCACCACACAATGGGCGGCAGTCAGGATGGTACGGGAATTGATCAGCGTGCCTGTGCACCACTCTCCGAGGCCGCCGTTGTAATTCATGAACAGGGCCGCCACACTGGGCATTGTATTGGCGCTGTCGAAGTAATTGCCGAGTTGCCCGCCGTAATATGCGTTCAGGAACGGGTTATTGATATTGACCGCGTGCGCGGAAGAACCGATCAAGACAACGCCGCCGAGCGCGACCGATATCAGGCGTTTGAGTCCTGGTTCCTTGCGCATTGAGAGCCCCTGTTTTTATCTGTTTTATAAGAATGAAACGAATCAGGGTCAAAATGTTATCATATATTTCATATTGTTATGATTTGCGCAAGCCCACCTGCCGTCGAGTGCCACAGCACTGCACAACAGGAAACTGGCCCTATAAGCCCACGTTATCGTGGTTCAACACGCGCTCGGCACGGTAGCTGGAGCGCACCAGCGGCCCCGAAACCACCTCGAGAAAACCCTTGCCCAAGGCCTGGTCGCGGTAAGACGCGAATTGCTCGGGCGACACGAAGCGTTGAATCGGCAAATGGTTTCGAGTGGGACGCATGTACTGGCCTAGGGTCAGCACATCGACGCCGGCGGAGCGTATATCGTCCAGGGCGCGATCGATCTCTTCGTCGGTTTCGCCCAGGCCCAGCATCAGGCTTGTCTTGGTCAGCGTTTTGGGCGCATGGCTTTTGGCAAACGCAAGCACATCCAGGGTTTGCCTATAGCCCGCGCGCACGTCGCGCACCACGTGGGTCAGGCGTTCTACCGTTTCCAGATTCTGCGCGTAGGTGACCAGTCCGGCGTCGAGCACCGCCGCCACCGCAGCCAGATTACCGGAAAAATCGGGAGTCAGCGCCTCCACCGCGGTGGCAGGCGAACGCTGGTGGATGGCACGCACGCATGCCGCATAATGAGCCGCGCCGCCATCGGGCAAATCGTCGCGGTCCACTGAAGTCAACACCACATACTTCAGTTTCATCAGCGCTACGGCGTCGGCCACGCTTTGCGGCTCTTGCGCATCCAGCCAGCCATGCGGATTGCCCGTGCTGACCGCGCAGAACTTGCAGGCGCGCGTGCAAACCGAGCCCATCAGCATCAATGTAGCCGTGCCGCGGCCCCAGCATTCGGCAATATTCGGGCATTTGGATTCGGCGCAGACCGTATTCAATTTGTGGCTGCTGACGATATCGCGCACGTCTTCGTAGGCCGCGCCCGCGGGCAACCTGACACGCAACCAGGGTGGTTTGGACGCCACATCGGGCACATTGCTGCCCGGATTCGGGCGAATTCCATCCTTGATGGCTCGCGTGCCCTGGGGGCTGACAAATTTACTTCCCGGCCGGGCTTGGGCCAAAACTGTATCAGTAGCCATGAAACGTCTCAACTAGTAGGCAAAAAATTATCGCAGAGTCTTGATATTAATACCTGTCGCACACAAGACCTGCGCAGACCCCGCCCAATATAGGGCTATTCACTTTCATCGCCGCAGCGTCAGGTTTTCCGTGTATCGGCGGCGAGACCCTGCCGCCACGCTCAGCCATTGACGGCATCGACCATTTCCGTTTCGAACTGGGCGGGCATGACGATTTCAAGCATTTCCAGGTCATCGCTGTGGGCAATTTCCCGATGACGTATCCCCGGCGGCTGATACACCGACGATCCAGATTCCAGCCTGACTGCCCCGTAGCCTTCATATTCAAACTCGATCCAGCCCCGCAGCACATAAACAAGCTGGAAATCCACCCGGTGAAGGTGCGCCGCGCTGATCAGCTCGGTTCCCGGCACGGCGCGAATCACATGAGCCACCACCCGGCCCTGCGTTGCCGCACTCACGCCCAGGTCGCGGTACTCGAAAAAAGACCTCAGACCGCGCTCGAAGCTTGCGTCGCGCCCATGCGAAACCACTAAAGCAGAAGTATTCATATTTTCGCCCCAAAACATCACTATGCGGCGGCTCGTCGAAATCGGCAAACCCGCCACGGGAATCATCGCACAAGGAATCCATATGGGCTACAATGGCAGCACTGGGGTCGATCCGGCTTCGACGTGGGTCGCGAAACAGTGTAGGGCATGCCGAGCACCAGTAAGCTCGTAAATCCACTGGAAAAAATACAAACGCCAACGACGAGCGTTTCGCTTTAGCCGCCTAGTGCGGTAAGCCGCTGCACTGATTTGTCTTTGGGTCAGGTAGGGTAAAACCTACAGCAGCGTCATTTACAAAGAATCGGGTCTGGTTGGGTCACTCAATCTGATCTTAAATTAATGTGAATCGCCAAGGAAGGGCCTGTCGGTTGGCATGATCCAAGGTTAAAACTTAAAGTGAACCGAATAAGCATGTAGATCTGCCTGCAGAGGGCTTGCGGACGGGGGTTCAATTCCCCCCGACTCCACCAGTCACAACGCCAAGTATTAATATACTTGGCGTTTTTTTTGGCGGCCTGGCAAGTATTTGTTTACATCACACTCCCCGCCTTATCACAACGGAGATGATTGCATTACGCATCGCAGCATTGGCGGGTGTAGGGATCGTTCAGTTGCCAACATTGATGGTGTGTGACCAGCTCGAGCAAGGCTCACTGGTCAGGCCGATACCCGACTGGGCGCCACGGCGTGAAATCATTCATGCCGTATTTTCGTCCCGCCGCGGTTTGATGCCGTCTGTGCGCGCATTGATTGATTACCTTGCACAGCGATTCGAGGCAATGGACGAAGACTGAAGCCAGACTTTACGGCCTATGGGCGCGACTTAAACCACAACCACGCCGCCGCACCCATGGCCAGCCACAATGTGATGATCAGGGCCGCGCCAGCCCGGCTGCTGGGCTTTGATCCCTTTGCTTGTATCCACTCGTCTGCTTGAGTGCGACATTCCGCGACGATCTCAGGCGGCAAGAGCCTGATAGTTAACCAGATCAGGCCGGGAAGCAGCAGGATATCGTCGACATAACCCAGCACTGGGATGAAGTCGGGAATCAGGTCGATGGGACTAAGTGCGTAGGCCACCACAAACACCCCCAGGGCCTTCGCGTACCAAGGCGTTCGGGGGTGTTTGCCTGCAAACCAAAGTGTCACGCCGTCACGTTTGACGCGCTGGGCCCAGGCCTTCATTCGGTATGACACCGCCATAGGAACTCGCACGGATGGATTTTGTTTCTTCAGGACACAAGCTCAGTTGCCAGAGCTGCGGCGCAGCCTTTCGGATGCGGCCTGATTCAGGCGTTTCGCTTCCTGTTCGGCATAGCCCTTTTCCCCAGGCTCATACGGCCCATCATACATGCAGCTGCTACTGTTCAACGTGCACTCGATGGAGCGGTTGGCGCGGCCCGAATTCCCGGAGCCAATTAAAGAGCACCCAGAAACAAGTGCGGCAAGAAACAGCGCTACGCCGCATCGGCTCAACGTTTGAATGGACATTTTCCTCGGGCCCTTAGAAATGCTGTAGCTTTTTTTATAACAGATTCTTGAAAGCCGTTCCGGAGGGGCAGTGTGCATGGCATACCATTCGACCAATCCCCAGTCAGCCGCCGGCCATCGCAACCAATTTTTATGGCTACCTGGAAAGTGCAGGCTAGCAACGACATTGCGTCCGCAGCGATGCCATATGTTGCTTTGAAAGTCAGGTTCCGGTTAGAGAACCTAAATGGTACCTGTACCATCACAAAGCTGAAAAAGCAGCCATAAGCATTCACAAGACAGGCGGGGCTCGGCCAGCCCGTGCAAAACCAGTTCCGAGAGGATACCGCCCCTTTGTAGAGTCACGCCACAAAGAGGCGGTTCATTGAGCGAAAAGCCCTGCCGTTCAAAGGCTTCGGTTATTTGGACGGTGCCGGGGTTTCAAGCTTATCGGCATACTTGATCAGGATGTCACCCATGGCGCGCATCATTTCACCGCGCATTTGCATGGCGGCTTTGCCGCTAAGAGCGGCCCCCGCCCCCATCATGGGGCAAGCGCTCATCATCCCGCCCCCCATCCCGTTTTCCATCATTCCTCCTCCCATCATCCCCTTCCCCATCATATGGCCCATCATCGAAGCGCCATGTTCCATGCTGCCGGATTCAGGCGACATCATTGAGGCGTCGTTTCCCGTCGACGTGGCGGCCAGGCTTATGCCGCCCACCCCAAGCAAAACCGCCGAAAATGATGTGATAAGTAGTCGTTTCGTGTTCATGTGAACCTCTAAATTCAGTAGATCGATGTGTGCTCAAGGCTTGCCAAAGATGTACCTATAGCCTCCGAGGCGGAGGGGGCTGTAATTCGGGATAAATTGCTTGACGATTATGCGGCTGGCTGATGCGTAGACGGGTGAAAACGAAGCGGTGATAACCATGGGCTGCGAACCGAAAAGAGCCGGCATGCCGCAGGATAGGCCACTGCAAGCGTGGCATGCTGTTGTCCTGGCCTTCATGTCGTGTGTACTGGCGGTCATGCCTGGCATCGAAGAAGCCAGGCTATTCGGCTGCACGATAGTCGATGACATTCCCGGGCAAACGGCTGCCTGTGCGGGAATGCCAAGCAAGGGCAGGCACGCAATCAAAACACTGGCAATCAATTTGGCCCAGGATTTCATGGATTTAGTATAAGCCTTATCGATACAGGCCATTTATTTCATCGTAAGCCATTTCAAGTTCAAATGACTATGCGAAATCCTCCCCTCATCGCGGTGTGGGATGCTCCTGGGTCACCTCTTTCTGGGCCGCCAGTGCGTTGGGTGGCCAAAAGCTTTTTATATAGGCAATGACAGCGACGATATCCTGGTCGGAAAGCTTAGTTTTAAAGGCAGGCATATCGCTTTCATAGCCCTGGGGAGCCGTGACGCCGGGAACAAGCCCATTCTTGATAAGGTCCAGCAGGACGGCATCCGGATGATGCCAGGTATGCCCGCTGACATCGTGCGGCGGCGCCGGCAGGCGGCCATTGGGCTTGCGCTCGCGCCAATTGGCTTGGCCCTGCAAGTTTGCGCCATGGCATGCGGCGCAGTCATTGGCATAGACCTTTTGCCCACGCAGAACGAGCGTATGGTCGGCAGGATCGATATACCCCGTACTCGTACTGAACCTATAGTAGGCAAATACCAAAACGCCCAGCAACACCGCGCTGATCACTGCGGCTATGCCCGTTTGCTTCCGTCGTTTTGTGGCGAGCATCGATTCAATACCCTATGTCTTATCCAACCTTGATTTTCCAACCATGCCTGCTTCCAAATGCCCTGGGGTCCGGCAGGTAAAATCCACTGTTCCCGTTTGAGGGAACTGCCAGACCCTACCGCCCTTTGGACCGGGATTGAGCATGGTCATAGTGGATTCGGCATGCTTCATTCCGGGTATTTTACGCATCATTCCAGCACATTCCTTCAGTCCGTCCGCTGAATCACCTTTCTTCATACTGGACATATCGTGGCCCGGCATGGATTTCATGTCATGACCACCGGAAGCGATTTCACTATAATTAATCCGATGGCTTTTGAAACTCCCCAGCCACACGAAGCTATTGTCCGAAAATCAATCGTGCAAAGAACCGGATATTCTTCACATGGTTTGCGCCACTCCCTCTTTTTCCATTCGCCGTGCAAAATTGGCATCTCCGCTGCATTACTCGCATCGGCTCAACTGGAGAATCGTTCAATGAAAGTATTGATTATTGAAGATGACTCGGATATAGCAGCCAATCTCTACGACTATCTGGAAGGCGCGGGCTATGAGGTCGACACGGCATCCAATGGCGTAATGGGCCTGCACCTTGCCACCACCCAACACTGGGACGCAATTCTGCTGGACTTGTCATTGCCGGGCATGGACGGTTTGACAATCTGCGGCAAGCTCCGAAAAGAAGCGCATCAAGACACACCTATCTTGATGTTGACCGCGAAAGACACTTTGGACGACAAACTTGAGGGATTTCTACAAGGAGCCGATGACTATCTGGTCAAACCGTTTTCACTCAAGGAGGTGGGGGCACGGCTTGGCGCGCTCATCAAACGCTATAAAGGCAAGGTGGTACAAGCCGCCTTGTGTTGCGCCGATGTGCGCTTCGATTTGGCCGCACTAAGTGTTGAGCGAGCCGGCCGCCCCATCAGGCTGCCGCCAAAATGCTTGCACCTTCTACGCGTCTTGATGCAATCGCCCAATCGGGTGTTTGGCCGCGCGGAGCTCGAAACCGAGATATGGGGAGAGCATCTGCGCGACAGCGACACTCTGCGTTCGCATATTTATACGTTGCGCCACGCCCTGGCCATCAATGGCGAAGATAACCTTATCGAAACCGTACACGGCCTGGGCTACCGATTTGTGACGAGCAGTGCTGCCCTACCATAGCCTGCGCTTCAAGGTAGCACTCGTCTTTTCCGCATTGACGATTCTATTACTTGTGTCTCAAGCGCTAGGCGTGAAGACACTCGCCGAAGTGCAGGAAGAAAAGTTCATCACCGCCTTGATTGCCGATGATATGGCAAGCCTGATCCAAAGCTACCGTACGGATCCGACGCTCGTACCTCCGCTTGATCCACAACTCGACGGGCATGTATCGCAAGAAGGCCGAACGCACATTACTTTGCCTGCTTCAGTCAAAGAGCTGCAAAATGGGATACATGAAATAAGGCTGAACGACCAGGAAATCCATGTGGCCATCGCCTCTTTCGACCAGACGCGAGTGTATCGGGTCTACGACTTCAGCGCCTATGAGCAACATTTCAAGAAAACGATTAATGCATTAATGGCCGGAACAGGCTTATTCGCACTATTGACCATCTGGCTGGCGTTTGGATTGTCAGGTGTACTGGTGCGTCAAGTCGCAGGACTTGCCCGCCAGGTAAAGACAGCCAGGCTGGGCGCATCGACCCCATTGAATCCTGGCAAATACGATGAAGCAGAGGTGGCCGACTTGGTTGCGGCATTCAATGACTATCACCATCGAATGAGTCAAATGATCGAACGAGAGAAGGAATTCACCGGCAACGTCAGCCACGAATTCCGCACGCCGCTTACCGCGATCAAGACCAGTTGCGAGCTCCTCGCTCAGAATGCGGCCATGGATGCAAAATCCGCGGCGCGTCTGCGGCAGATTGATCGCGCGGTCGACAACATGATCGAACTGATCAACGTCATGCTTCTGCTTGCGCGAGAAGAATCGTCGACAAATGTCGGGCCGATAAGCCTGATTGGCGCGATCGAGGATGCCCTGGACCCTTTCGCGGACATTTTGGCCACCAAGGGTATCGCGATCGTGATCGACATAGAAAACGCCCCGCGCATCAAGGCTAACCGCTCAGCGCTTGCTATCGCATTGTCCAATCTCATTGATAATGCGGTCAGACACACCGAACGGGGCAGCATCGGCTTCAGCTACATGGACGGCTGGTTGCGGATCGCGGATACGGGCCGCGGCATACCCCAGCACGACCTGGCGCATGTATTCGAGCGCTTCTACCAGGCAAGGCCCGCACAGGAAGCTGGCCGTACATTCGGCATCGGCCTTGCCATTGTGAAGAAGATCAGCGACCGCTACAAATGGTCCATTGAACTCGAAAGCGCGCCCGGCAAGGGCACTTGCGCAGCCCTGTTCCTGCCGCCAGCATCCAATTAATCGTCGTCATCATCCTCCTGCCAATGCCCCTGGGGGGTAACCACAACATAAGGATTGTAGGAATACCCGTCACTGTAGCCATTGCCGCCATATGGCACAGCGACGCATCCTGTCAGGAGGGCTACAACGGTTACAAGCAATGCGAGGAGCGCTGGTTTCATATTATGGTGAGCTTTGAGGTGGCGGGATGACTGGGGACAACCCGTATCCCGCGGGCTATTTCGTATGGCCAAGAGCCTTATGCTTGCCGGAATGCACAGCGGAGCGCGAAGCTTTAGCATGCTGGTGGCTACGGTCTCCGGCGCGTTGCAAACCCTTATCTCTGTCAAGGGCATGGACGCCGTTGGTATTGACTATTCCATGGCTGCTCATGTGTGAACCGGACACACCCCCGGCTTCACTACCCATGCCGCCATGACCACCGCCAACACCACCTCCACGCGCCTGCGCGCCAAGCGTAAAACATGACATGGCGGCAACAGAAGCGACAACTAAACAGAATTTCGTTTTCAACATGGCAACTCCTTTCTGAGAATATCAAACCGACATCGGATGAGATGGGTGTCGCTGACATTGACGGAAGTCTACCGATTGACAACACTAAACGGTGAAACTGCCACGTGACATTTGCAACTATTTATAATTTTCCACCTGGATTCGAGCACACGATCTCGATAAAACAAAAGATGGGCATTTGTACAGCAAAAAGTCGCGCAAAAGACTCGATAACTAAGGCTTCACAAAAAATTGACATTTTCTTGACACAGGCTTCACGGACACCCGATTAGTATCAATGTCTGCTATCGCGCCAGTTCGACGCGATGGGAAAATACGCCCGAGCAAGGCGCCCAGACACGAATGAATGCCTATCTGTTCCGATCGTTGATGCTTACGTGTGCAGTCCTGACAGGATGTGCAAGTTATCAGCCAAAGCCCATTACGCCAGCGCAACTTGCCAGAAACTTTGAACAACGCACACTTACCAACGGCGCTTTGCGGGCCTATCTTGAACGAGAGGCCGGACACCCCATCAAGCCCTGGCCACTGCCGCACTGGAACCGCGAATTGCTCACGCTCGCCGCCTACTATTACAGCCCGGCGCTGGATATTGCGCGGGCGCAGTGGGACGCGTCCAAGGCGGGCATCGAGGTTGCGGGCGCCATCCCGAATCCCGTGCTGCAACTGCCCTTCCAGTATTCCACGGTCAATCCAGGGCCGGGCCGCCCCTACACCACGGGCCTGGGCCTTGACATCCCGATCGAGACCGCGCACAAGCGCGGTTACCGCATCGATCAGGCATCGCACCTGTCCGAAGCGGCGCGCCTGAATATTCGTAACGAGGCGTGGAAGACACACAGCCAGGTTCGAGAGGCATTGCTCAGCCTCTTTGCGGCACGGAAACGGACTGCGCTTCTGACGCAAAAAGTGGCGACGCAGCAACACATTCTCGACATGATGAAAAAGCGGGAGGCAGTGGGAGAAACTGCGGAGCCAGACATAAACCTGGCCGTACTCTTCCTGAAGCAAGCGCAGACTGATCTCGTCGCCTCGGGAAGTGCATCGCAAGATGCACTCGCCCGGCTTGCAAACGCCATGGGCCTTCCTGTCGTTGCGCTCGAATCGGCTCAGTTCGATCTCGACGAGTTCGAACGGCCAGGTGCAGCCCCACCACCTGCCGAGGCACGCCGCGCCGCAATCTTCAATCGTGCCGATCTGCTCGGTTCGCTGGCCAGGTACGAAGCGGCCGAAGGCGCACTGCAACTGGAAATCGCCAAGCAATACCCGGATATCCATATCGGCCTGGGCTACACCTACGATACAGGAACCAATAAGATCGGGTTTGGCTTGGCGGGGATCACACTGCCGATCTTTGATCGAAACGAAGGCGGAATCGCCCAAGCGGAAGCGAAAAGAGCCGAGGCAGCCGCCAATACGGCCGCACTGCAGGACAAGATCATTAATGATCTCGATCACGCGCTCGAACATTACCGGACAAGCCTCAATGTGTTGCGTTTGTCCGCTGTGCGCCTGTCCACCGAGCAAAAGCAATTAAGGAGCCAAGCCACGAGCTTCGACGCCGGCGCTATCGATCGCCCGGCACTCGCCCAGGCGAAAGCAAACTACCAAACCAGCGCTATCGCCCGCCTGAACGATGTCGTAGCGGCGCAGCAGGCCGCGGGCGCACTAGAGGACGCCATGCAGCGACCTCTGTCGCCGAGCACGCCGAACTGGACTACGACGCAAAAAAGGATCCTGCGATGAAACACAAAATGGCCCTCTTGCTAATCACTTCGGCGGTACTGGCGGCGGCCGGCGGTGGGTACATCTATTACACGGTGAGCGTCGCGCCGACCGTCATATCGACCGCCGCAACCCAGACGCCACGCGTGCAAACGGTCAACGGCGAAACAGTGGTGTTGGTCTCCATCGACGAACAGCGCGCAAGCCACATCGACGTGGCTTCCCTTATGACTTCGACGGTTCAGCCGGAAACCACCGCTTACACGTCAGTGATCAATTTGCAGCCGCTCTTCGATTTGCACAACCGCGCGGCGGCGGTGCGCTCCAACCGCCAAAGCGCGCGCGCGCAAGCCGACGTGTCACGTGCCCAGTACGAGCGCGACTACGTGCTGTTCAAGGATAATCGCAACGTTTCGCAAAAGAGCCTGCAGAGCGCCCGGGCCATTATGCTTACGGATCAGTTCAAATGGCAGGCGGCCGAGACCGCGCAAAACGTTCTTGATGCAACATTGAGGCAGCAATTCGGGACTGCGCTGGCCAGCGCAGCCACATCGCCGACATCCCATCTCCTTCAACAATTAATGAGCGGCCATACCGAGGTGTTGCGTGTCACGCTGCCGGCGAAATACAGCGCTTCGGCACCTGCTCAGATATCGGTCGATGGCCTCGGCGGCCGGCTCATTGCCGCCCACAAACTCTCGGCTTCGCCGCAAAGCGATCCGTCGATTCAAGGCAGTCCTTATTTCTATGCAACGGACGGTACCCTACCTGTCGGAACGCGCACAATCGCCCACATACCTCTGGAGAGCAAGAGCGCACAAGGCCTGCTGATCCCCGAAGACGCGGTCGTATGGTACGGCGGACAACAATGGGTCTATGTGAAGACGGCTGCCGATCGATTTACCCGACGCTATATGCCATTGGCTCCGGCAACTGATAGTGGATTCGTTGTGACGAGCGGCTTTCGTGCCGGCGATGAAGTAGTGGTCAGCGGTGCCCAGCTGTTGCTTTCCGAAGAACTGCTCCCCCAAGGCATTACAACCCAGTGCAAAGATCCACCGGAATGCGATGGTTGACCAGGGTCATTCATCCACAAGCACCATAACTTCTCATGCTAAACACCATCATCCGATTTTCGCTGCGGTTTCGCGGCGTCATTTATGCTCTCGCCGTCCTGGCGAGCGCTTATGGCCTGTATACCCTGACACATGTGAAGCTGGATGTCTTCCCCGAATTCGCCCCGCCTATGGCGGTGATCCAGACAGAGGCGCCGGGCCTATCGAGCGAACAGGTCGAGACGCTGGTGACTCGCCCGATAGAAGCTGCATTGAGCGGGACGGTCGACGTACAGTCCATGAGATCCAAGTCCCTGCAGGGTTTATCCGCCATTACCATGGTGTTTGGCGACCATTCGAACGTCTTGCAAGCCCGGCAGCTGGTGTCCGAGCGCATGAACGCTGTGGCCGCCGCTTTGCCGGCCGGTGTGCTGCCGCCCAAGCTGCTGCCGCTCACGACCGCGACGAACACTGTCCTGACCATCGGCCTGACATCGAAGACAAAGTCCTTGATGGAACTGCATGATATTGCCCAATGGATGGTGAGGCCACAATTATTGAGTGTGCCGGGCGTCGCCGATGCGATCGTATTCGGCGGCCATACACGGCAACTGCAGATTCAGGTCGATCCGGATAAATTGGCGCGCTATGGCCTCTCAATCCAGGAGGTCATCGCTGCGGCGAGAGCATCGACCGGTGTGCGTGGCGCGGGCTTTATCGAAAACGCGAACCAGCGCATCACGATCAGCACCGACGGCCAGATCACGACGCCCAAGGCGCTGGCTGAAGTCGTACTGCGCTGGGGCCACGGTACAGGCATCCGGATGGGCGACGTCGCCACGGTGGCGTACGCGCCCGCGCCCGCGGTAGGCGCCGCATCCGTCATGGGCAAACCCGGTGTCATGGTGGTGCTGGAAAGCCAGTATGGAACCAATACGCTGACCGTCACGAACGGGCTGGAGCAAACGCTCGCCACGCTCAAGCCTGTGCTCGCCCGGCAAGGCGTCGACCTGGAGCCGGACGTTTTTCGCCCGGCGAGCTTCATCGTGGAAGCAACCAACCATTTACGCACGGCCCTGTTGATTGGCGGCGTACTCGTTATAGCAATCCTGTTTCTTTTTCTGCTCAATGTCAGGACCGCGGTCATTTCCGCCCTTGCCATTCCACTCTCGCTGCTGGTTGCCGTGATTGTTCTCAATGCCTTTGGCGTTACGCTCAATACAATGACCCTTGGCGGCCTGGCGATCGCCTTGGGTGAAGTGGTTGACGATGCCATTATCGATGTCGAAAACATTTATCGACGGCTGCGGGAAAACCGTAAATTGCCCGAACCACTTCCCGCTTTCCGGGTCGTGTTGCACGCGTCGCTGGAAGTGCGCAGCGCAGTCGTGTTTGCGACATTCGTTGTCATCCTGATCTTCTTGCCGGTCTTATCGCTCTCGGGCGTGGCCGGCAAACTCTTCGCACCGCTGGGCATTGCTTATATTCTCGCAGTGCTGGCGTCCCTCTCGGTGGCGCTGACTCTCACCCCTGCGATGGCGCTCGCACTACTGGCCAAGACGCCCCTCCCGCCTCACGAGCCGCGGTTGTTGGCGTGGCTGAAAACACACTACAGCACTCTATTGATAAAAGTGGAGCGGCATGCTCGGACCATCATGATTCTTGTCGCTATCCTATGTCTCGCGGCGTTGTCGATATTGCCATTCCTGCGCGGCAACTTTATTCCGGAACTTCGGGAAGGGCACTACATTGTTCATATGGGTCTTGCGCCCGGCTCATCCTTGGCCGAGTCAATGCGCACCGGCGCCCGGATTTCCCGCACACTGATGCAGATCCCGGGCGTGCGCCTGGTAGCGCAGCGCGCAGGCCGCGCCGACGAAGTGGTCGACCCAGCAGGCGTACAGCTCAGTGAGTTCGAGGTCGATCTAAAGCCGAGGAGCGCCAGCGAGCAAAGTACCACTTTGCAACGCATCCGTGATGCACTTGCGAGCTTCCCGGGTGTTTCCACCTCGGTCAACACCTTCCTTGTTGAACGCATCGACGAGACGATTTCCGGCTCGACCGCACCCGTTGTAGTCAATGTATTTGGCGACAACCTCGATGTCATTGATCGCAAGGCGCTGGAAATTGCTCAGTTGATGGGCAAGATCGATGGGGCCATCAATGTACGCGTCGAATCACCTCCCGGTATTCCGGAACTGGCCGTCAGGCTCAAACCGGATCAATTAAGCCGCTGGGGCTTCAGGCCCATTGATGTTCTCAACACGATTCAGGATGCCTATCAGGGAACGACCGTCGCACAAGCTTATGAAGGCAATCGCAGCTACGATGTCGCCGTAGTCCTGTCGCCGGCGGCCCGCACAGACATCGGCCAGATTGGCTCGCTCATACTGCGCAATCCCGACGGCCTCGCCGTGCCATTGCGAAACCTCGCAAACCTGCGCCAAGTATCGGGCCGCTACCAGATCACGCACGATGGGGGCCGACGTATGCAGACGGTATCGGTCAGCGTTGGCGGGCGCGCCGTGAGCGATTTCGTTCGCGAAGCGCAGGCGCGTGTGAAACACGAAATCACCATGCCCAAGGGAACGTATGCGGTGTTTGCGGGAGAAAACGAAGCACGCAGCCAATCGCTGCACGATTTACTGGTCTACGGCGTCATGGCCGGCGTCGGCATCGTGCTGCTGCTCTTTCTTGCGTTGAAAAACCGCCGCAGCGTCGCGCTGGTAATGGCTAACCTGCCATTTGCGCTGGTGGGCGGAGTCTTGAGCGTAGCGCTGACCGGTGGCGATCTTTCGCTGGGGGCCATGGTGGGCTTCGTAACGCTGTTCGGCATTTCCCTGCGAAACTCGATCATGCTGATAAGCCACTATGAACACCTCGTACACGTCGACCGGATGCCCTGGTGTATGCAGGCGGCCGTGCAAGGCGCGGCCGAACGCCTGATACCCATTTTGATGACAGCGCTCGTGACCGCATTCGCGCTGCTGCCGCTGGCGCTTACGAGCGGTGCGGCCGGCAATGAAATCGAAGGGCCTATGGCCATTGTGATTCTTGGCGGGCTTGCCACCTCTACGCTGCTGAACCTGATCGTGCTGCCCATACTTGCGCTGCGCTATGGCCGTTTTGAACAGGATGCATTGATTGAACCGGATCGGTACGCCGTCGAGTAGATCGGCCACGCATGGGTCGCATAGCTTCTGCGACAGCGGTGTCATTTGTTGTTTTTAAAACAGGTCGAACGCGCCAAAGATATCAACAGCAGCAGTGCCACGGGTCACAAACCCCACCCGTACGCCGAAAAACTGAGCAAGTTTTTCCTTAGCTTTATATATTTTATGTAATAAATACCACAATATTTGTAGTAAATCCTACTTTATTCTAATATTAAAACATGGATACTATAAATATGAAGTGGCTGCTTCTTATTATCAGCCTGCCGACCAACAGCGCGACGGCGCGCATGCGCATCTGGCGCGCACTGAAAGCGCTAGGCTGCGGGGCTTTGCGCGATGGCGTCTATCTTTTGCCCGATAACGCTTCGCACCAACGGCAACTCACCGAATTATCCGACGAAACCCTACGTGAAGGCGGTAGCGCGTGGCTATTGACGGTTCATGCGCAAACTGAAACGGAGATTGATGCCTACCGCGCGCTGTTTGACCGCAGCAATGACTATGCTGAATTGCTGCAAGCATTCTCCGCCGCACGCGAAACGCTGGCCGCGCTGGCACCACAGGAAATCAACCGCGTTTTGCGCAAGCTGCGGAGAGACTACGAGGCGCTCTGTGCCATCGATTATTTTCCCAATGAGATTAGCCTGCAGACGGAAGCTGCATGGATCGATTTCGTCAATGCCGCCGAACTGATCCTGTCGCCGAACGAGCCGCATGCAATCGACACTTCCATCCCACAACTCGACCCGAACCGTTATCAGGGACGCATCTGGGCAACACGCCGCCATCTCTGGGTCGATCGGGTCGCCAGTGCATGGCTGATCCGGCGCTTCATCGATCGCAAAGCGCGCTTTCTATGGCTGGATTCTCCGGGCGACTGTCCCGCCAAGGCGCTGGGTTTCGACTTTGATGGCGCCACCTTCACCCACATCGGCGACCGCGTGACGTTCGAGGTGCTGCTGGCAAGTTTCGGACTCGATTCGGACCTTGGCCTGGCGAGGCTCGGCGCAATGGTGCACGCACTCGACGTCGGCAACGGTTACGTGCCGGAGGCCAATGGCTTCGAGGCCGTGCTGTCCGGCGCGCGCCAACGCGCCACGGACGACGACCAGCTGCTGGCCGAACTCGAAGTCGTGCTCGATTCGCTGTATGCGCATTTTTCCGATGACCCGCAAACCCCGGAAACAAAACGCTAGGCCCAACAAATGAATCTCGCCGAACGCATCGTACCAAAGCCAACCTACACCCTGTGGCAGCTCATTGTCTACTTTCTGAAGCTTGGCGCATGGGGGTTCGGCGGCCCAGTGGCCCTGGTGGACTACATGCACCGCGACTTGGTCGATGATCGTCAGTGGATTTCTCAAGAAGATTACAAGGAAGGGCTGGCGCTGGCCCAGCTCGCGCCGGGTCCGCTGGCGGCGCAATTGGGTATTTATCTCGGCTTCGTGCATTTCCGGCTGCTCGGCGCGACACTCGCGGGCATTGCCTTCGTCATCCCTTCTTTTCTGATGGTGGTCGCGCTGGGCTGGGCCTATTTGCGCTTTGGCGGCTTGCCGTGGATGCAGGCGGTGTTTTACGGGGTCGGCGCCGCGGTGATCGGCATCATTGCGATGAGTGCCAAAAAGCTCACTAAAAAAACCGTGGGTAAAGATAGGCTGCTATGGGCGATTTATCTATTGCTGGCCGTCGTTACGATCGCTACCGAATCCGAAATCGCGTGGCTTTTCATCGCCGCAGGTGTATTGGTTTGGTTCCGGCGCGCGCCACCGCGGTGCTTGCACAAAGGAGGTTTGAACGCAGGTGTGTTGGCGCAGTTGCCGATCGCCAGCAGTATGTTGAGCACACTGGATATTCCGCTATTGGTACAAATCGGAATCTTCTTCGCCGAAGCGGGCGCCTTCGTATTCGGCTCCGGCCTGGCGATTGTGCCTTTCCTGTATGGCGGTGTGGTGGCGCAACATCACTGGCTGACCGACAAGCAGTTCGTTGACGCGGTGGCGGTAGCGATGATTACGCCGGGGCCCGTCGTCATCACCGTTGGCTTCATCGGCTATCTCGTGGCAGGGCTGCCTGGCGCCTCGGTCGCAGCGCTCGCAACCTTTCTGCCGTGCTACCTGTTCACGGTAATCCCTGCGCCATACTTCAAGAAATACGGCAAAGTGCCAGGCGTCATCGCATTCGTGGACGGCATCACGGCCGCCGCGATCGGTGCCATCGCGGGGTCGGTGATCGTGATCGCCAAACGCTCGATCGTCGATATTCCGACCGCATTGCTTGCCCTTCTCACGATTGCGCTGCTATGGAAAATCAAGAAACTCCAAGAGCCGGCCATCGTCGCGGCGGCAGCGGTCATCGGCTTGATCATTTACCCATTATTGAAGCACTGAACCGCGGCATCATGCCGCCGCCACGCGCCTGCGTGTCAAGCGCAAAACATGACATGACAGCAACAGAAGCGACAACTAGACAGGTTTTCGTTTTCAACATGACAACCCCCTTTCTAAAAATATCAATCCGACATCGATGAGTTGATATCGTTGATTTCAGAGGTTCCTTGGGCTGGCATTATTCGGACAGGGGCACAGGGCTGGATCCTGGCGACAACAATTCATTACTATGCAGCTTACGCACCTGCAAAAGGCCGGCAAGCGCTATCGCCAACAACCACGCCGCTATCCCAAGCAGGAGCCAACCACCTATCGTCTTATACACCAGGACCCCCACCACGCCGCCCCCAAGAAACGAGGCCACAGTTTCCGCATGCAGCCTAAGTTTTGTCTTGTATCGGGCAGCCTGCGCAGGAGATTCACGCCCACGCATAATGTCGAACAACATGCCCAGTTCAATCCCGATGTCCGTGGACATGCCTGATACGTGCGTCGTGCGGACGCGGGCGTTCGAGATACGCGTGACTACGGCATTCTGCAGGCCCATAAGGAAGCTCAAGCCAAGAATCAGCGTCGGCCCGCTATAGTCGGCTGCCAGCCGCAAATCCGTGTAGCCCAACAGCGCCATCAGAATGGCTTCGGTGAGAATACTGAACGCGTAAATGCCATTTATCTGCCGCCGCCTGCCCGCATTGATCAGCACGGTCGACACCGAAGAACCTAAAATGAAGGCAAGCACGATAACCAGATAGAACACGCCTGTCCGCCACTGACCGAGCGCTGCACGATCGGACAGAGCCGACACATTGCCGGTCATATTGGCGGAAAAAAAACCGACGGCCTGAAAGGCCGCAGTGTTCAATGCCCCAGCAACGGCCGCCAGAGTGCAGGCCAGGCGCCGATCTTTGTAGCTGCTGCGCGCAGCTCCCTGCTGGATCAACATAGTCGAGAATTAAATGTAACAGAAACCGATATGGAGTCAGCATTGTAAACGAAACGGCTCAACGTCATTTCAGAACCCTATGGGTTCATCAATTACAAAACAGACTCCCTTTTCGGCATGATACACATGGTGTGGGCAGTTACTAATTATCTTGGCCGCAATTGCAGGATATTGGAAATTATCTCAACCTGCGGAGCGCCGCGATTTACTGATGTGGCAGTCCTGACGTACTTGCTCTGTCTGCGGCGCCAACACCGCCGCCAGCAAAGGTAGCCAGGCTCGGACTAGCCAAAAGGACGCCGATCACCATTACCATCTTGCGCTTGAACATTATTTTCTCCAAGGGAAAATACAAAAAGAGTTGCACAAGATGCACGACACATCGCTACGCCATGAATTTAGCTTGCGTCAAAGCCTTTGGCTGTAAGAAATCACAAAAATCAGTAAAAGTGGAGTGAAACCACAATCGCCTTTATCATAAGGTCAACGAAACATGACACAAGCACTGGTTTTGGCGCGGCAATCGCTTAACTTTCGGGACGCGATAGCCCGCGCACCCATTTCGAATCAATTACAGCAAATCATGGCGTGGATATGACACCTGACGACTTGCGCCGCTGGCAGGCACATATGGACTTTACCCAGGCCCAGGCGGCGAAGGCCCTGGGTACGTCGCTTGCCACCTATAAAAGCTGGTTGAGTGGACGCGACCCGAATACGGGAAGGTCCGTCGGCATCGATCACACGGTGGACCTCGCCTGTGCGGCGCTGGTCGAGCGTTTGGCGCCCTTTAGCGAATACGAAACTCACTGATTATTCCAGTACCGGCTGCACCTGACTTCCTCCAACCCTTCATTGCGCAGGCGAACAATATGGCTCACAACCCTGAAAACATTAGCATGGCGCTGTTCTGCGACTTTGAAAACGTGGCGCTTGGCGTGCGCGACGCCAGCCACGAGCAGTTCGACATCAAGCCGGTGCTGGAGCGCCTGCTTTTGAAAGGCAGCATCGTCGTCAAGAAAGCCTACTGCGATTGGGACCGTTACAAGAATTTCAAGGCAACAATGCATGAAGCCAATTTCGAACTGATTGAAATTCCCCATGTCCGCCAGTCCGGGAAGAATTCGGCCGATATCCGCATGGTGGTCGACGCCCTGGACCTTTGCTATACAAAAGCACACGTCAATACCTTTGTCATCATCAGCGGCGACTCCGATTTTTCGCCGCTGGTCTCCAAGCTGCGTGAAAACGCCAAACAAGTAATCGGTGTGGGTGTCAAGCAATCGACGTCCGATCTATTGGTTGCCAACTGCGACGAATTCATCTTTTACGATGACCTGGTACGCGCAAATCGAGGTACGGTCAAAGGGCGCGAAACCGAAGAAACCCAACATGGGTCCAAGCCCTCGATAGACGGCGAAAAACTCGGCAAGGACGAATCGCAGGGCCTGAAAAATACGGCAATCAAAATAGCGGTCGATACCTTCGATGCCCTGCTGTCCGAACGCGGAGACAGCGGCAAGATATGGGCATCGACGCTTAAACAGGCAATCAAGCGCCGCAAGCCCGATTTCAACGAGTCGTACTACGGTTTTCGCGCCTTTGGCAATCTGCTAGAAGAGGCGCAGGCGCACGGCCTGTTCGAGGTGGGCCGCGACGAAAAATCAGGCGCTTATGTTTACCGCAGCGCTGTCGTCGATAAACCGGAAACACGCCGACGCGGCAGGCAGAAAGCAGGCGAAGGGCGGGCTGCCGTTCAGGCGCCCGTTGCCGGCGCGCCCCAGGAAGCCCCGGCTAAACCGGCACGTAAACGAGCCGTCCGTACAACCCGCAAGCCAGCGGCCGCCTGAAGCTTGGTAAAAAAGGCCTGGGCCTGCCCATTGGCGATTGGCTGAACAGCTTCGCCTCGAATCAGACGCGGGCTTCCGCCCTGGCTTCTTCAAGCGCTTCTTGCATAAGCCAAAGCGGCTCGGCCAAAACCTGCTCGTCGCAATTGTGCCCATCGCCGCCGCGATCGACCACAATGAATTCGCTCACGCGTTCCAGCGCCATCAGTGGATGATGCCATACGCCCGGAGCATAATTCACCCCTTGCCAGCCGTCCGACACAAACGCCCGTACCTGGCTTGGATCCAGCTTTCCGGCAGGCGCAGCCACGATCAGATATGGAGTGCCTGTCAATGGAATGAAGGCCTGGCTGCCCAGCGGATGGCGCTCCAGCATGGTGACTGTAAATGGCAGTTGCCGCGGCTGGCTGCGAAACAGATTGATCAGCGTGCGCCCGCCATCCGTCTCGACCCTGGCCAGATCGTGAAAGCGTTCGGTGGTGCCATCGTTGATCATGAAGTGCTTTGCGCCTTCCGTTTGCACGACATCGCCGAACGGTTCGAACGATTCGCGCGTAAGCTTCTCGATAATCAGAGTGCGCATGGTATTTTCCTTAAACTGATAGAAATGTTCGCGAAACAAGATACAGTGATTCTACGCTTGCGGCGCCGCAGGCTATTCTTTTCATGGGTACCCTATTTTGCCAGCCGTCCCCACACGCGCAGGCGCGACACGCCCCCATCCGGAATAATATTGAAGCGAATGTGGCTGATCGGCCCCAGCCGCGCGATCTGCTCCGCAAAATAATGCTGCTGGTCCATCACCAACGTCTGCTCAGGCAACAACACCGGCCAGAACATCGATTGCGTCACCAGCGACTCGGCCGTACCTCCCGTCACATACGCGGCCTGCACGGAACAACGGTCAGGATAATTGCCTTTGAAAAAAGCCGTGTCGACCTCGATCTTGTCGATCTCGCCGGGATGCGCCAGCGCGATAATGCACCAGTCGTTGCCCGGTTCCCGCCGCCGGCGGGTCTCCCAGCCATCGCCCATGTTCCCCCCCCGCCCCGGCATCAACATGTTTGAAGCCGCACCGAAGTGCTGGTTGTTGGCGCCTATGACACAACCGCCGTTTTCCATGGCAATCAGGTCGATCTGCTCCTGGGCGCCGCGCTGCTCCCAGTCGCACTGCGGCGACCCGTAGACACGCAATCGCGCCAGCCCGCCATCCGGGTACAGATTGACTCGCACATGAGTAAACGCTTGTTCCGCCTCAATCGCATGATAGTGATGGCTGTTGCCCTGGAGGCTGGTCGCAGGCAGGACATTGCGCCACACAGTGAGTTCGCCTGGATCGCCTTCGGGGCTGTGGCAGGCATCGAGCGAGGCCGCCGGCGGAAAATTGCCGGTGAAGTGGCTTGTATCCAGGTCCACCCCGCGGATTACTCCCGGGCGAGCCAGCTTGACGATGCAATAGTCGTAGCCGCTGACGCGCTTGCGGCGGGTTTCCCAGCCATCCATCCATTTGCCGTGATCGTCGTATTTGCCGACAATGAACACCGCCGGATCGGGGTTGAGCATACGCTCGGCCGGCGCAAAGAACTCATCGGTGGCAAACAGGGCCTGGGCCCCCAGCCGGGGATCGGCCAGGTTCGTGTACTGCCGCACAAAGTCCGGCGCGTTGGGATCTACAGATACGAGTGACATGCCTATTCTTCCGTTAAGCAGGGGTTAAGCGGTTTTAGGGGCCAGGTGCGTAATGCCATGGTCGATTGCGCCGGTCGGGTCAGGCGCCGCGGCGGGCTCGAACGGCTGTTCGCCGTTGAGCACGCGATGCGCACGGGCGCAGTCGATATCCTTTTCCCAGGAAGCCACGACCACGGTCGCCACGCAGTTGCCGATCATATTGGTCAATGCACGGGCAATTCCAATGAACCAATCGACCGGCAGGATCAGCACCAGCCCAAGCAGCGGAATGGCGGGGATCGCCGTCAGGGTTGCGGCAAGAATCACGATGGCCGAACCCGGGATGCCGTGGGCGCCTTTCGAGGTAAGCAGCGACACCAGTATGATCAAAGCCAGGTCATGGATCGACAAAGGCGTATTGGTCGCCTGGGCAATGAATATGACCGCCAGCGTCAGGTAAATCGAAAAGCCGTCGAGATTGAACGAATAGCCGGTGGGAATCACCAGGCCCACAGTGGAATCCTTGACGCCCATCCACTCGAGCTTGCGCATGATTTGCGGCAGCACCGCGTCGGACGAAGCCGTGCCCAGCACGATGGACAGCTCTTCGCGGAAATACTTGATGAACTTGAAAATATTGAAGCCCGCGAGCCGCATGACGATGCCCATCACGACCACCACGAACACGATGCATGACGCATAAAACACCAGCACCAGCAAGCCGAGTTGCTGGAGCGAGGCCGCACCGTACTTGCCCGTGGTAAACGCCACGGCGCCCAGGACTCCCAGCGGGGCCAGCTTGATAATAAAGCCCATGATGGAGAAAAACACTTGCGCCAGACCGTCGACGAGCCGGGCAACAGGCTTGCCCTTTTCGCCCATCATCGACAGGGCCGCACCGAACAGCACGGCAAACACCAGTACCTGCAGGATATCGCCTCGGGCGAATGCATCGAACACCGTGTCGGGGATGATCTTGAGGAGGAACCCGGCCGTGTCCTTCAGGCTCTTGGCATGCTCGGTGTAGGCGGTCATGGCCGATGCATCCAGCGTGTGGATGTCGATATTCATGCCGGTGCCCGGATGAATCAGATAGGCCAGCGCGGCGCCGATCAGCAAGGCAAACGTGGTAATGACTTCAAAGTAGACAATCGCCTTGACACCAACGCGGCCGACTTTCTTCAAGTCGCCGGCGCTGGCCATGCCGCTGACCACCACACAAAATACGATGGGGGCAATGATCATCTTGATCAATTTGAGAAAACCGTCGCCGAACGGACGCAGGCTTTCACCGAAATGAGGAAAAAGCACACCGACGACAATGCCGATAAGCAGCCCAATCACAACACGTCCGAATAGCGAATTTAAGAACCGAGGCATAGCGTGTCTCCTGAATGTATTTATACACATCATACCGGTCTGACCAGATGTGTTATACAGAATATAAAGAATTGAGTATGTATCGGTCAAGGAGTTTTCTACTCGGGATATCCCTAGGATTGGCTGGCCTCTATAGGCATACACTGGTCAGACCAGGGCTTGAAAGCCGTCGTACAATGGGACCGGAACCGGCCAACAGGTGATCAACATGAAAAACATGCCGCATACCGTAACCAACACAACGATTACGACCATCCGCGAGCGGATCGAACGGCAGGTGTATCCGGCCGGGGCGATGCTGCCGTCGCAACGCCAGTTGGCGGAGGAACTGAGCATCAGCCGGGCGTCGCTGCGCGAAGCCTTGTCGACGCTCGAGGCGCTGGGCCTGGTGGTGATCCGTCCGGGCAAAGGCGTTTATGTAT
Source organism: Paralcaligenes sp. KSB-10 (assembly GCF_021266465.1). NCBI lineage: Bacteria > Pseudomonadati > Pseudomonadota > Betaproteobacteria > Burkholderiales > Alcaligenaceae > Paralcaligenes > Paralcaligenes sp. KSB-10. The sequence continues at coordinate 1,031,542 of NZ_CP089848.1, forward strand.
CCGATGCGCCTCAGCGGGTTGGCGTTGCGTGGCGCTTTGCCGATCAGATTTCACTGGCCGATACCTATCAATTGCGCTACGCGCTTGAAGGGTTTTCAACCCGCCTCGCGGCCTTGGCATCGAGCCAGGATGAAATCGACTGGCTATCCGATAACGTCGAAGCCATGCACACGGCTCTGCTCAATGGCGATTTCGATGAAGCGGCACAACTCGATTTCGCTTTCCATTTGCACATAGTCAGCATGGCAGGCAACGGCGCCATTGCAGACATCCTGCGCGGCAGTACGGAAATTGTGATGGAAAGCCAGCGCCTGCCCTTCTACCAGCGCGAGCTGGCGCACTCCACGTATATCGAGCACCTGGAAATCCTGGAAGGCCTGCGGCGGCGCAACGGCCAGGCAGCCGGGCTGGCGATGGAGCGTCATATTGTGCGGGCCGCGCAGCGCGCGGGCATCCATTTCCCCACACCGCCAGACGCGCTTGAACAGTCCCGTCCACCGGCGGCATCGGCGGCGGAAGCCACGCCATAAACGCAAGGCGCGGTGCGCGGCGCCCACACACTGTGTCGCTCAGGTGCCGATGTCTTCGTTCCACAAAGAAGGCTTGGCCGCAATGAAATCGCGCATCAACGCAATGCAGGTTTCGTCCTGCAACACATCCACCTGCACGGCGCGTGAGCGCAGCATGGCCTCTTCGCCCATGAAGCTACGATTTTCGCCTACGATCACTTTAGGAATCTTGTAAAGCAGGATGGCGCCGCTGCACATCGCGCAAGGCGAAAGCGTGGTATAGAGCACCGATTCCCGGTACACACTGGCAGGCTGGCGCCCGGCATTCTCGAAGGCGTCCATCTCGCCGTGCAAAATGGCGCTGCCCTGCTGCACCCGCCGGTTGTGGCCACGGCCTATGATGCGGCCCCGATGCACAATCACCGAGCCGATCGGAATGCCGCCCTCGGCCAGGCCCTGCTGCGCCTCGTTGATCGCGGCAAGCATGAAGGGGTCCATGTCGATCTCCTGTATATCCATTAGCCCTTGAAGCAAATAGTAACGTAGCACCGCAATTTTGCGGCAAAATAAGTCGCCGCAGTTTATGTCGCCCATGTTAAAAGGAAAATCCCAGGGAGCATCCAAGGAGACGGAAATGAGGGTCATTAAATCCAGGTATCTGATCATCGGTTCGGCATTTTCTTTGATCGCCTTTTGTCCGCAGGGATATGCACAGACCACCACACTGAAACTCATCAATGAATATCCGGCAACCTCCATCACGGCCGCGGCCGATCTGGATTTCGCCGCCTCGGTCGACAAGCTGTCGAATGGAAAAATCAAGGTAGAGACACTGCAGGAAAAGAACGATCCCTATAAAGGCGCCGGCCAGGTGGATGCAGTCAGCCAGAACAAAGTACAAATGGGCACACTGTTCGGCGGCATCCTGGGAGCGCGAGACTCCCTGTTTTTACTTTCGTCGTTGCCTTTTGCCGCCAAGGATTTCCAGCAGGCCAAATCCTTGTTTACCTGTGCAAAACCGGTACTGGAAGACAGGCTGAAGAAACTCGATGCCAGATTGCTCTATGTGACGCCATGGCCGCCATCGGGCATCTGGTCCACCAAACCGCTGGCCACCAAAACAGATTTACAGGCGCTGAAGATCCGTACTTACGATGAAACCAGCAAGTCGGTGTTTGAGCGTCTGGGCGCGCAAAGCGTGAATCTTCCGTACTCCGCGCTGGCGGAGAAACTCAAAGCGGGCGATCTGAACGCGGTTCTTACTTCGGGCGATGGCGGCGCCGGCCGAAAACTATGGGATCTTCTGCCCTACTTCACCGCGGTGAACTATTCAATTCCGCTCAGCTATACGATTATCAACAACGCCACATGGAACAGCTTGAGCAAAGAGCAGCAATCCGTGCTGGACAAGGCGGCTCAAGAAGTTGCCGACGCATCCTGGGCCGGGGTTGAAAAACGCATCCAGGCAAACTATAGCCGCATGAGCGAGCACAAGATGACATTGAACACGCAGCCGTCGGCCTCGATCAATCAGGCACTCAAGGATTCCGGGGCCGCCGAAACCAAAGCCTGGCTGCAGAAAAACAAGCTGACCGACAAAGACGCGGCGTGCCTGCTGGAAGGCAATTCCTGATGCGAAGAGCCAGATTCGTGTGGCCTTCACAGGCCGCGCGCCGGCCCGCTACTTGAAACAATCAGCAACCCGGCCTTGATTTTCAGGGCGCCGGGGTGGAGTATTTGTCTTGACTTAACAGGAGAAAGAAAGCATATGAGCCTCGCGCCGGTAAAACCCAATAGCGACTATTGCCTTGGCCCGCTCCCCGAGGTCGATGAATCGACATTCGATATTCCCGCCGGAGCCTGCGATACACACGCGCATGTGATATCGGCCAGCGACGCATACCCCATGGTTTCGAACCGGAGCTATACCCCGCCGGCGGCGCCCGAAGAAAAATACCTGGCCATGCTCGATGCGACAGGAATGGATCGAGGCGTATTGGTGCAAATCAGCGTGTACGGCTCGGACAACCGATACATGCTCGATGTCCTGAAACGCAATCCGAAACGGCTAAGAGGCGTGGCGGTCGTCCGCGCCGATGTCACCGACAAAGAATTGCGCGACATGCACGAAGCGGGAGTGCGGGGCTTGCGCATCAACGTCCTGTTCGGAGGAGGCACCGGCTTTGACGCGATGGAAGGCCTGGCGCACCGGATTGCCGACATGGGCTGGCATATCCAGTTCCTGATGGATGCCCGTCAATTACCGGACTTGATGCCGAAAATGAAAAAGCTGCCGGTGATTGGCGTAGTCGATCACATGGGCCACATGCCGGTATCGCTGGGCACATTGCACCCAGGTTTTGAAGCATTGCAAAGCCTGGTCCGCGATCGCGGCTGGTGGGTGAAGCTGTCCGGAGCCTATCGGATCAGCGACGACTTCCAGGACTATAAAGATGTCGTGCCGTGGGCTCGCGAACTGATAAAAACCGCGCCGGATCAAATGGTGTGGGGCAGCGATTGGCCCCATGTCGCCATACCCAGAATGCCCAACACAGGACGCCTGCGCAACCAGCTCGCCCTTTGGGCGCCCGATAGCAAAGAGAGAAACCGCATCCTGGTCGACAACCCGGCAAAGCTCTACGATTTCGAATAGCCCCCAAACAAACAAGGAGTCATGTCATGCGCTGGTACAAAGAACTGAATCAGAAAGAGAAAAAGACTTTTATCGCCGCCTTCGGAGGATGGGCGATCGACGCGCTCGATTTCATGATTTTCACGTTCGTCATTGCGGCGATCATGCAGCTTTGGGGTATCAACAAAGGCGAGGCGGGTCTGCTCGGAACCGTTACGCTGCTCTTCTCCGCCATCGGAGGCTGGGGAGCCGGCATTCTCGCCGATCGATACGGCCGTGTGAAAATCCTGCAAATTACCATTCTCTGGTTCTCGATCTGCACAGTTCTTACCGGATTTTCCCAAAACTTCGAACAGTTTTTTGTGCTCCGCGCGCTGCAGGGCCTGGGGTTCGGCGGAGAATGGGCCGTGGGCTCGGTGCTGATGGGCGAAATCATTCGCGCCGAGCACCGCGGAAAAGCCGTCGGCACCGTCCAGAGCGGTTGGGCTATCGGGTGGGGTATCGCGGCACTGCTATATACCGTGGCATTTTCGATATTGCCGATCGAATGGGCCTGGCGCACGCTCTTCTGGGTGGGCGCCCTGCCGGCGCTGCTTGTTCTGTATATTCGCAAACACGTGCCCGAACCGGAAATCTTCAAAAAGAAACTTGAAAGCAACACCGACAAAGTCAGCCCCTGGGCGATTTTTTCTCCGGACATCATCAAGACAACCATTCCCGCCGCCATCCTGTGCACAGGCGCCCAGGGTGGCTATTACGCGGTCACCACGTGGTTGCCCACCTACCTCAAGGTAGAACGCCATTTGTCGGTCATGAACACCGGCGGATACCTGCTGGTCATTATTCTGGGTTCGTTCTGCGGCTATATCGCGGGTGCCTATTTCACCGACAGGTTCGGCCGCAAAGCCAATCTGGTTTTCTTTTCATTGCTGTCGTGCCTGAGCATCTATCTGTATACCGTATTGCCGTTAAGCGATGAACAAATGCTGTTCCTGGGCTTTCCGCTAGGCTTTGCCGCCTCGGGCATTTTCAGTGGCATCGGCGCCTATCTGACGGAGCTTTTCCCGTCACGCATCCGGGCCAATGGGCAAGGCTTCGCCTACAATTTCGGGCGCGGCATCGGGGCTTTGTTTCCCAGTCTTGTCGGCTACCTGAGCCAATCTACCGGCCTGGCGCTTGCCATCGGCCTGTTCGGCGGAGGCGCTTACGTCGTCGTTCTGCTGTCGACGCTTTTCCTGCCCGAGACCAAGGGCAAAGTTCTGGTCGAATAATGTTTTTTTCAACCGATCCGCACCTTTGCCCAAGCCCGGATTTCCTGCTTCGGCCTACGGCCGGCACCATGGCCGCGACCGGTTGCTAGCCGGCGCGGGTACGGCCTAGAATGTCGCATGCAAATCGACTTTCTAGGCATGCAAGCCTTCCTGGCAATTGTGGAACACGGCGGCTTCCAGCAGGCAGCCTCCCATCTGAACTTGTCCCAAACCGCCGTCAGCCACCGGATTCGCAAATTGGAAACCAGCCTGGGCGTGGCGCTGCTGGCGCGCACGACCCGGGAGGTCACATTGACGGATGCCGGCCGCGCGCTGCTGCCGTGCGTACGCGGGGCGATGCGCGAGTTCGAACTGTCCTATGATGTACTGCGCCAGCACAGCCGCAACGCGCCGCAATGGCTGGCATTCGGCTGCCTGCCCACTATGGCCGCATACCGCATCGCGCCGGCGCTGCGGCGCTTCGGCGAACTGCATCCGAATATTGCCGTGCGCGTATTCGACAATTCCATCCAGGAAATCGCCGAGCTGATCCAGACCGAGACCACGGCCTTCGGTATTTCCCTCGCGGCACCCAACCGCTACGGCCTGGCGGTGGAGCCATTCGCCGACGAGCCCTTCGTGCTGGCATGCCCGGCCGGGCACCCGCTGGCGCGCTTGCAAAGCGTGCGTTGGGACCAGTTGATGGGCGAGGTGCTGGTGCGCATCAGCTTGCCCGCGGGCAACAGCTCCACCATCGACGATGCGCTGGGCGAACGGCGCTTGCGACTGCGCTGGGCCTACGAGACCCAGCATACGGCAGTGGCACTGAATTTCGTGCGGGAAGGCCTAGGCTTGACAGTGGTTCCCTGCCTTGCCGCGGCGGCCATCGACGGCGTGGTGACCCGACCATTGCTGCAGCCTTATGTCACCCGCAAGCTGGCTGTGCTGACACGCAAAGGGGTCGTGCTGTCCGGGCAGGCCCAGGCCCTGCGCGAACTGCTGGTGCAGGAACTGCGCGCGGGCCTGCCCGCGGACACACCGCAATAAACCGGCGTTTGCAAGACGCCGGGCCGTGGGCGTCCTTTCCGCGGCGGCAAGCCTAGGTCAGGGAGCCCAGACCGAGGCCGGGACATGCGCCCGGCCATCCATGAGCAAGCGGGCGGTGCGCAGCAGCGCGGCGCGGGCGGATTCTTCCGGCTCGTCTTCGCGCTCCTTGGACAATTCGACGCTGAATTCGCCGGTGGGATGCTCGATGGCGAGGCGGCGCCTGAGTCCGCCCGGGATAAGCGCAACGCCTTGCGCAACCGACCCCGGCAGCACCACGGCGCTGGCGACGCTGACTGCGCCCAACACACCGATCGAGGCATGCACACGGTGTGGTATCCAGGTACGCGTGCAGACCGCGCCGCCGTTACGCGGCGGCGCAATCAGGCACATTTTGGGCACGGTGCGCCGGCTGACGTCGCCCAGGTTCATCATGGGCCCGGCTTTCAGGCGAATGGCCTCAATGCGCGCGGCCAGCGCAACGTCGGCCTCCAACGCTTCGCGGCTCTCGTAGCCCGAAATGCCGAAATCCTCCGCCCGCATCAGGACCAGCGGCATGCCGTTGTCGATGCAGGTGAGCGCCACGCCGTCGACTTCGTCCAGCACCCTGCCCGTGGGCAGCAGTGCGCCGCACGTGGAACCGGCGGTATCGCGAAATTCGATCGGCACCGCGGCGGCGGCACCGGGCACGCCATCGATGCGCGCGTCGCCGTCGTAGCACACTTCTCCGCCCGGGGTGCTGACCTCGGCGACGGCGATCTGCCCCGTATTCACCATATGGATCGCCACGCGAGTCCGCTCACCCGTCACCGGCACCAGCCCGCGCTCGATAGCGAAGGGGCCGACTCCGGCAAGGATATTGCCGCAATTCTGTCCGTAATCCACCCTCGCCTCGTCAACCAGGACTTGTGCGAAAAGATAGTCGACATCAGCATCGGCACGCTCGGATACGTTGACGATCGCTACCTTGCTGGTCAGCGGATCGGCACCGCCCAGGCCATCGATCTGCCGTGAATCGGGCGAACCCATGACGCGCAGCAGCACTTGGTCACGCACGGCGGGATCCCGAGGCAAGTCGCCGCGCAGAAAATAAGCCCCTTTGGACGTACCGCCACGCATCAGGATGCAGGGTATGGCCGTCATGCCATCGATTCCAGAACAGTAGGAGTCAGTTTCATATAGGCCTCGGCATACTGGATATTACGGGCCGCCGCGATGCCGATATTGCGCTTGGCCTGCACGCCGCGCTGCTGCGCGACCCGCGTGTAGTACTCCCAGAGATGTTCCTGCCCCGCCATGGCTTCGATGGCGCGCCGCTTCACATCCCATACTTCAGTGATGTCCAGGAAAGTATCGGGTACCCAGCCGCATTGCTCGGTCTGATGCGGCTCGAAAGCATAGACGGAAGGTGCGCCAATGATTTTTTCGCCCGGATTGTAACCCTCGGCCTGGGCGATGATGCGCGCTTCCTGCGCTACGTGCATGGCCAGCGGGTGGTCAAAATTGTAGGGGTCGCGCACCGAATGACTCAGCACGAACGCGGGCTGCAATTCGCGATAGACATCGGCCAGCCGGAACAGAGCCTCGTCGGGCACGCGCAGCGGGTAGTCGCCCAGGTCGAAGAACTCAATTTCCGCGCCGAGAATATCGGCCGCCTGTTGCGCCTCGTCACGGCGGCCGGCCTTGACCTTCTCGATGGTCATGCCGCCTTTGCGCCAGAGCTTGGCGGACTCGCCGCGCTCGCCGAACGACAGGCAGACGATCTTCATGCGCAAGCCCTGCTTGACGTGCAAGGCGATGCTGCCCGCGGCACGCCAGACGAAATCGGCGGAATGAGCGCTGACGACCAGGCCAGCACTCTTGCCGGCGGAAGACGGGAAATTGACCATTGGAACTCCGGAAATGTAGGCCATGGGATGGCCAGAGGAACATCCTTTCTAGCATCCCGCCAACACGCGTGCATGGCAAATGCGTTTCAAAGGGAAAGTGATGCGTTTTGTGATGCTGCGTTGCAATATTGATCAGCCTCGCCCCGCGCCGTGCCCGACAGGTCGCGCAGGGCGCCCAGCAAGACAGTCATGCCCGGCGACGGCACACTGTCGCGCAGCGTTGCCAGGCCGATACGGCGCTCGGTATGCCGGACATCGACGGGCACCACCTTCAGGATGCCTTGCTGCAGTTCGTGCTGTACCTGGCGTACGGACAACAGAGCCAGCCGGTCGCTGGACAACAGCAGGCTGCGTACGATTGCCGGGCTATTGCCTTGCAGCCTGGCGGCGGGCGGCTCTACGCCATCGGCGCGAAAAGCGCGTTCGAACGCGGCATGCGACGGCGTGCCCGAAAGCGGCATCAGCCATGTCTCGCCAATCAGATCGCGCAGTCCCCGCAGCGCGCCACGGCGGAACACCGGATGTCCGACACGCGCCACCACGTTCAGTGAATCCGTGAACAGCGTCTCGTGGATCACATACGGCTCGTTCTCGGCAGCGCGCAGCGCACCCACGATGACGTTGACCTCGGCGCAGCGCAGCCCATGACTGAGCGTCTCGTAAGTGCCATCGATGATGCTGATATGCAAGTCCGGATGGGCGCGCAGCGTACGATCCACCGCCCCGGGCACCAGATGCCCACTGGACAAGGGCAAAGCGCCCACGACCAACCGCCCCGCCAGACGCCCTTGCATCGACGCCAGCTCTTCCCGCGCCACGCGGATTTCCGCCAAGGCAAGTTGAGCATGCCGCAACAGAATTTCACCCGCGTCGGTCAAGCGGGCGGCGCCACCGGAGCGGGTCACAAGAGGCGCACAGGCCAGTTGTTCCAATTGCCGCAAATTGCGCTGCAGCGCCGGCACCGACAAGCCGGCGAAATCCGCGGCAACACGCTCGTTGCCGCCGCGCCAGACGGCGACCAACGATGCCAGCATGCGTTCATTCACTACCTCCACCAGCCCGCGGCGCCGCTGCTGCACGCCGCACGCATCCGGTATACGGACGGCGATGGCCGATACGGCAACACGCAATTCGTTCAGGGCTCGTCCCACGCGAAACTGCACATAGCGCCCCGCGGTCGTCAGCACCATACCCTTGGTGGTGCGATCGAACAGCGCCGCACCCAGCGCGACCTCTGTCTGCTGCACCGCTCGCGAGACCGCGGGCTGGGATAAATGGATGGCGCGCGCCGCGCGGTGCACGCTGCCGTGTTCGGCAACGGCGGAAAATGCGCGTAGTTTATGCCATTGCACGGCAGTGAGGAGCGTTTCGTTCATGCAAGCGGACGGCAGGACGGCCATCAGGTGGCGTTGTCTGCATCATAGCCGAAGCCGCCGGGATGAACGACACGAATAAATCGCGCCAAACAATTCATTTGTGCCGCGGCGCAGGTATGCCTAGACTGTATTGGTCTTGTCCGCCAGGCGAATGTCCGCCGGTATGCGCCGCAATACATAACAACAAGGAGACTGACATGATTCGTGCCATGATGCGAACATTGCCGTATGGTATCCGGAAAGCAGGCCATTGGCTGCTTGCGCTGGCCGCAGTGCTCGCAATGGCCCCCGCCGCCCAGGCGGCCGGCTATCCCGACCAGCCCATCCACGTCATCGTCCCGTTCGGCCCCGGCGGCCTGGCTGACATCTCCATGCGCCTGGTGGGGAAGAAACTGGGAGACCGCTTCGGCGACAAGGTCATCATCGAAAACCGTCCTGGCGCCGGGGGCATTCTGGCCGCGGTGGCCGCACTCAAGGCACCCCGCGACGGCTACACGCTGATCGTGTTCGCCAATGGCACCGCAATCAGCAGATCGCTGTTCAAGCTGCCCTACGATCCCGCCAAAGACTTCACGCCGGTCTCCACCATGGCCTATTTCGATCTGATCCTGGTGACCAGTGCGAAAGGACCCTTGCACTCCCTGGCGGATGTCCTGGCGCAGGCCAAAAAACGCCCGCTTGTGTTTGGAACGATCAACCCCGGCAGCACCCAGAATCTGTCGGCGGAGTTGTTCAAGTCCACCACCAAGCTCAATGCCACCATTGTGCCCTTCAAGACCACCTCGGATGTCATCTCGGCATTGATACGCGGCGACGTGGACGTGGCGTTCGAGTCCTATGCCGCCGTCAAGGGTTTCATCGATGCCGGCCGGATCCTCCCGATCGCCGCGACAGGTGGGCAACGCTCATCCTGGCTGCCCAAGGTGCCCACAGTACGCGAAAGCGGCATACCTTACGAAGTGACGGGCTGGAATGCCATATTCGCGCCGGCCGGCGTGCCGCCCGAAGTGGTGAAGTTACTGAACCACCAACTGAACGAAGTACTGCAGATGCCGGATGTCAAACGGCGCTTTCAGGAACTGGGTACCGAAGCGGCGGGCAGCACGCCTGCGGAGATGGCCACCCGGCTGCAGAGCGATACCGACAAATGGGCCGCCGTCATCAAGCAGGCAGGCATCAAACGTCAATGAATCACACAGCACAGGAGTTTTGCATGACGACTACAACTATGCATCCCAAGGAAGGGTTGCTGGTCGACACCCATGTGCATGTCTTCAAGCAAGACATGCCATTGATTCCAAATCCGCGGCATAGCCCGACCTACAGCTTTACGGTGGAGCAGTTGACTCAGGTGATGGACCAACACGGCGTGCGCTATGCCGTCATCGCTGCCGCCAGCCCATGGGGCGACTACAACGATTACGTCATCGATTCGGTGCGCGGCAACCCGCGTCTGCGCGGAACCATCATCGCCGAGCCATCCATCGAGCGCGCGGTGCTCGATCAGATGGACCGCGACGGCATCGTCGGCGTACGTCTGCCCTTCATCAGCATGCCGCAGTTGCCCGATCTGGACAGCTGGAATTACCGCAAGTTCCTGCGCCGCCTGGCGGATCTGGACTGGCACGTGCACGTGCACATCGACGGGCCGCGCCTGCCCCTGGTCCTGCCCTATCTGGAACGCTCGGGGGTGAAAATCGTCATCGATCACATCGGCAGGCCCGATCACGTCAAAGGCATCGACAGCGACGGCTTTCGCGCCATGGTGCAGTCGGTCGAGAAGGGGCGCACCTGGGTCAAGCTGTCGGGCGCGTACCGGCTGGGCGCCAACGCCCTGGACTGCGCGCGCGAACTGTGCCGCCGGGTCGGCTACGACAAAATGGTATGGGCCAGCGACTGTCCCTTCGTGGGTGGCGAAAAAGACACCGACTACCGTCGTGCCATAGACTGGCTCGCCCAAGCGATTCCAGACGAATCCGCGCGCCGCCAGGTGTATGGCGCGAATGCGCTGGACCTATATTTTTCTTGATGGCATGAGCAGGCGTTCCACCCCGGCCTGCTCAGCACCGCTGATTTCATGTTAAGTTAACCCGCGCCATACAAATTATTAAACCGGCCCTGGGGAGACACAATCATGAACACCCGAATCGCATTCGTCATTTCTTCTTTATTGGCCTGCCCTGTCCTGGCATCCGCCGCGGATACCGGGCAGATGCCTTGCCGCACCACCGTTGAATGCAATCAGCAGGCAGCAAAGGCCGGCGCCACGACGGCCTCATCGCTCCTCAAGGACAGCAACACCACCAGCAAGACCGATCAGGCCCAGGACCAGTTCTTCTGGCTGAACAAGATCAATAAAGCATCGACGGTGATGCTGACCGAAGAAAAAATCATCACGCCCGAAATGGGCCGCAAGATCGCCAAAGGCGTCGAGCATGTCATCGATCAGGCCAAACAGCCCGACGGCAGGCGCCCCAAGGATGTGCTGCAGATCGAACACATTATCACCGAAGCCATCGGGCCCGATGCCTCGCTGGTTCATACCGGCCGCAGCCGGCAGGATATGTACGCCACATTCCGGATGGCGAAGCTGCGCACCGAATTGCTGGACTATTCCGATGCCCTGAATACCTTGCGCGAACGCATGCTGGCGACCGCCGCCAAAAACATCAATACCATCATCCCGGCCTACACCAACGGCGTGCAGGCCATGCCTATCACCTATGCCCATTATCTTTTGGCCTACGAGGCCTCATTCGACCGCGATGCGCAGCGTATCCACGAGTTGTACAAACGCCTGAACCGCAGCGCCATGGGAACCGCCGTGCTGGCCAACTCGAGCTGGCCGCTGAATCGGAAAAGACTGGCGGAACTGCTGGGTTTCGACGGCCCCATAGAAAACTCGCTGGATTCCAGCCAGGTCGCTCCTTCCGATATTTCCTTGGAAGCCACCGGCATCGTTTCCTCCACGGCCATACGCCTGGGCGCGATCCTGGGCGACATCCATACCCAATATCACCAGACCCGCCCCTGGCTATTGCTGAGCGAAGGCTCAACCTACACCAGCAGCGCCATGCCGCAAAAACGCAATCCAGGCGTCATCATGCGTGCGCGGGAAGCGGCCTCCAATGTCGTCGGCCTGGCGCAAACGGTTATATTCAGGGCCCATAATGTCACGACCGGCATGACAGACTACAAAGATCCCTGGGCGCAAATCGGCTTCTTCCCCCAAGCCATCACAATGATCAAGGGCATGAATACCGTCATGGATGCCCTGACGATCAACCCCAAACGCTCCCTGGAAGAGCTGGAAGACGACTGGACCACGTCCATGGAACTGGCTGAAACGCTGCAAAAAGAGCATCAGATTCCTTTCCGCGTCGGCCACAGTTTCGCCTCGTCGATCGTAACCTACGCCCGCGCCAACGGATTCAAGCCCAAGACCTTCCCTTATGACAAGGCCGTGGAACTGTATGCCCAGGCCATAGCCAAGTTCAAATTGCCCGATCCCGCCAAGCTTCCGATTTCCGAGGCTGAGTTCCGGCAAGTGCTGTCGCCGGAGTTCATGGTCAAGACCCGGGTAGGTATCGGCGGCCCGCAGCCCGCGGAAGTCGAACGCATGCTGGCCGAGGCGCAAACCACCCTATCCGCCGATAAAGCCTGGATGCAGAAAACGCGCCAGAACCTGAAAGATGCCGACATCAAGCTCGACAAGGCGTTCAATCTGCTTCTGGACACTCAGTCAAAGTAAGGCGTCCAGGCGGGCAATCAGGGTCGGGGTATCGGGCAGGACAATGCCGAAATCGTCGGCCAGCACCTGCAGGATTTCCCGGGTCGACTCCAGCCGGCGACGAGTACTCTCGCCGCCGATGGCATGCACCGCATAATCGCGATTTTGCAATGCCAGCCGCGCGAGCGGCGTAGGCCTGGCCGCGATCAGGTTCTGCGTAAAGTGCGAGCGCGGGTGCGTTGACAGATAATAGTTGGTGATCTCGTAATCGACCGCATATTGAGGCGACAAATCAAAACGGTACAAAGATCGCCACTCGCCCTGAATGCGGCTCTGCATGCGCCACTGGCCGTCGTCGCGCAACAGGCGGAAATCGCCATGCGGCGTGGCCTGCGGCATATCGGCCTGCAAACGCAGCACGCCTGTGAGAGTCTGGCCGCCAAAGCCCACGTCCACCAGATAAGGCTCACCACCCAGATCGACGGCCAGCAGCATGTGCGTGCGCGCGGTTTTTGCATCGTCGGGCTGAGTCCATAACACGCGCGCAGCCAGATCGGTGACATCGAAGCCGATGCCGCGCAAGGCTTGCCCAAACAGCAGATTCTGTTCAAAGCAATAGCCGCCGCGGCCCTCGTGCACGAGTTTCCGCTCCACGTCGGCCAGGCTCAGGCTTACAGGCAAGCCCAGAAAAGGGTTGAGGTTTTCGAATGGAATGGCCTGCGCATGGTGAAGTGCCAGTGTGCGTAGAACCGGCAAGCTTGCCTCGGGAGACCCTGAATAGCCGATGCGGGCTAGATAAGCGTTCAGATTCAGGGCATGGGTCATGGAGGAAGCTCGTACGGCGTCTTTACGGCCCGGACAGCCAGCCTTATTGACGCTCCAGAATGTCGCAAATGTAGTGGCCGGCCTGTTCGATATCCTCTTTGACGGCTTGCGCGACGCCTTCGGCGTCTTTGCGTTTGAGCGCAGCCAGCGCCTGCGCATGGAAGTCCGTCTTTTTTACCTGGTGCAGGTACTCCGGAAAAATCATATTCAGCATCGGCCCGCAACGCAGCCATAGATTCTCGACCGTATCGTACAGTACACCCATGGTGGACAGCGAATAAATAGAAAAATGGAACTTGCGATGCTCCTCGAGATACAGATCCGACCGGTGCTCCAGAGCCAGGCGCTTCATCTGTTTGAGCGATGACTGCAGCTCCTGGATATCACGGTCGCCACAATAAGCGGCCGCATCGAATGCCAGGCGAGACTCGAGAAGGCTCCTCATGACAATGAACTGGGCGAACTCCTGCCGTTTGATCATGGGAACCGTTGCACCGCCCTTCTGTCCGCCTATTCCCCGTTCCAGCACGCGCTCAGCCACCAGCCTGTTGATCGCGTCGCGCACAGGAGTCGGACTGATATTCAGTTCTATGGCGATATCGCGCAGCAACAAGCGTTGCCCGGGCCTGAAGCGCCCCACCAGCAAGGCCTTTTTGAGCTCGCTGTAGGCATGATCCCATAAGGTGGACCGCTGGGCGGGCTTGAGCGCTGTAGCCGAAATATCCAAATTTTTTCCTGAAATGATGAAGAAGCGACGCTCAAAACAATGTTGCTAATTTAACATCAAAGATATTGTTGTTTGTTATAACGAATGATAATATTTCATCCGACCTCACAAAACCTCAACCGGAGACATCGATGTTCCAGCATTCCTTAAAAGCCAGATTGGTTTCCACACTGTTCATTTTCCTTGCGCTCCCGATGGCTGCCCATGCCGCCGATACCTCATTTCCCGATCATCCGATACGCCTGATCGTTCCCTGGAATGCAGGAGGATCGAACGACATAGCCGCCCGGGCCTTACAGAAAATGGTAGCCCCCCAAGGAGTAAATGTAATCGTGGAAAACGCCCCGGGCGCGACGGGTGCCATCGGCCTCGGGCGGGTGGCCAGGTCCGATCCGGACGGCTATACGCTAGGCATGGGCACCAGTTCGACCCTGGCCCAGATCGCCATGAAGCTGACCAATCTAAAAAACGACCAGTTCACCTCGATTGTGCGCGTATCTACCGACCCTCTCATTCTTCTCATTCCCAACGGCAAGCCCTACAAGACCCTGAATGAGTTTCTCGGCTACATGAAAAAGAATCCGGGCAAAGTGTCCATCGGTACTCCCGGCACGCACAACATCAATCATATATTTGCCGAAATGACCGCAAGATCCGCGGGAGTGGGCTACATCAATGTGCCCTATACCGGCGGCTCGCAAGTCATGGCCGCCCTGGCCGGCAAGCAGATCGATGCGGCAGTGCTCAAACCTTCCGAAAGTCTGGGGCAGATCAATGCCGGCCTGGTAAAGCCCGTGGCCACATTTTCCGATACGCGGCTGCAGGTGTTTCCGGACCTGCCTACGTTCAAAGAGCTTGGATACAACGTGTATCCCTACGGCCCCCTGTTGCAGATGGCCTATATCGTAGGGCCGAAAGGCATCAGTGAACCAGTGCGCCAAAAGCTGATTTCGATTTTCTCCAAAGCCATAGACAGCCAGGAATACAAGGCCTTCGCCGACAAGAATGGCTTCGTGGTGGACAGACTGGTGGGTGACGACTTGCAGAAAGAAGTACTAGCGGTGCAAACCACCCTGGATACCGTCGGCAGCAAAGTATTCAATATCAAGTGAGAATGTATGGATCAGATCAAGAAAGTGGTATGTCATCTCGTCAGCGCACCCATAGAGCGGCCCTTCACGTCGTCCCGGGGCTGGATCTACAAAACCCGCGGCTCATGCATCGTCGAAATTGAAACGGCCGACGGCGTAGTCGGCTGGGGCGAATGCTATGGGCCTTCCCATGTCGCCAAAGCGTATATCGATACGCAATATGCGCCCAGGATCATAGGCAGGGATGCCTTCGATGTGGAAGTGATATGGGAAGATCTATACAACCGCATCAAGGACTATGGCAATAAGGGCATGTCCATCGCTGCGCTGAGCGGCATAGATATCGCGCTGTGGGACATCATAGGGAAAAAATGCAATCGACCAGTGCATAAACTGATCGGCGGCGCGCATAGGAAAAGCGTCACAGCGTATGCTACCGGCCTGTATTTCATCGACACCGAGAGGCTGGTCGAGGAAGCCGTCGAGGAAGCCGTGGAATATGTACATGAAGGTTTCACCGCCATCAAGATGAAGATCGGCCTGGGTTCCATCAAGGCCGATATCGAACGGGTGGCCGCCGTCAGGAAAGCCATCGGCGATGACACGCGCCTGATGGTCGACGCCAATCACTGCCTGACCGTGCCTGCCGCGATCAGGATGGGACGCGAACTGGAGCAGCTCAATGTTGAGTGGTTCGAAGAGCCAATTTCACCCGAAGACCTGGACGGCTATGTGGAGGTCACCCGGGCCCTGGACATGGCGATCGCCGGCGGCGAAAACGAATTCACGCGCTGGGGGTTCCGCGACATCGTGGCCCGCAAGGCAATGGACATCATCCAACCCGATGTCTGCGCCGCTGGCGGCATCAGCGAATGCCGCAAAATAGCAGCCCTGGCCAGCGCCCATGGCGTCGAATGCGTGCCTCATGCCTGGGGTTCCGTCATCGGCGTGGCGGCCACACTGCATTTTATTGCCGCCCTGCCCGACCAACCTCCCAGCTTCCGCCCCATGCCTCCCATATTCGAATTCGAACAATGCGAGAATCCCTTCAGGGACTATCTCGCCAAGACGCCCATCACACAGCACAAAGGCATCGTCGATGTGCCCGAAGGCCCCGGCCTCGGCATCGAAATCGATAGAGCCATCCTTGAAAAATACCGGGTTCAGTGACAACTCATGCGCCTTATTTCATTCATCAAAAATAACGGCACGGTAGCCGTCGGCATCCTGCAGGGTTCCGGCGCAGCGACATTGGCCCTGGATTTGTCTCATCCGGCCTTTGCTTCTTTACTGGGCAATGCCGGCCACTCGATGCTGGACTTCATTGCCTTGCATACTCCAGACCTCCTGCAGGCCATCGAGGCCGTAACCGACAAGGAACGAGCCCTCATCGATCTGGCCCATGTACAAACCATCGCAGCTCTTCCGAATCCTCGAAAGATAGTCGGAGCGGCTTTCAATTATAAAGATGCGCTGGATGAGAAACAGCAGGAATATCCATCGGAGCCGGTCATATTCATCAAATCGGCCTCCACCATTATTGGAGATGGAGAGCCGATAGTGCTGCCCGACAACGCCACGCAGACCACCTATGAAGCGGAGCTGGCGGTGATCATAGGCAGGCAGGCGCTGAACATTGCGCCTGCTCAAGTCATGGACCATGTATTCGGCTATGCCATTTTCAATGATGTCAGCGTCAGCGAGTTCGTCAGGGCCGACAAGAATTTCGTCAGGGGCAAGAACCAGCAAACCAGCGGGCCGCTGGGCTCCATCATCGTAGACCGGGACGGCATCGCGGACCCTCATCAACTGAATATTTCCCTGGCCTTGAATGGCGAAGTACTGCAGAAATCGTCAACATCAAAGATGCTGTTCAAGATACCGGAATTGATTTCGTACATATCCAGCAAAATGCCGCTGGATGTCGGAGACATCGTCGCCACGGGCACTCCCGCGGGCGTAGCGGCATCGTACCAGCCCGGAAAGTGGCTAAAAGACGGCGATGAAGTTGTAATCAATATCGAACACATCGGTCAATTATCCAACCGCGTCCATAAGCGATCAAATACATGAAACCCACAGTCTTGCTGACCAACGCCATTCATCCCGATGGCCTGAGCTATCTCGAGCAGCACGCCGACGTCATCATCCCGTCGAACGAGAATCCAGCCCTCTTGCCGGAACTGGTTCGCAATATCGACGGGCTCATCGTCCGGACACAACTGCCGGAAGATATATTCGACTTCGCGAACCGGCTGCGCGCCGTGGTCCGCCATGGCGTGGGTCTGGACATGATACCCGTGCGGCAGGCCACACTGAAGGGGATACCCGTGGCCAACGTACCCGGCGCCAATACCGCCGCGGTGGTCGAGTATTGCCTGTCCGCCATCCTCGGCAGGTACCGTCCGCTGGAAAAAATAGACTCCCTGTTCCGCCAGCGAGGATGGGACGCGGGTAAACAGGTAGGCACCGCTTGCGGTGAACTGAACGGTGCCACTTTGGGCGTAGTCGGGGTCGGTGCAATTGGCAAAAACCTGGGCCAGCTTGCGGCGGCCTTGGGTATGACGGTACTGGGACTGACCAGGAGGCCCGACTCTTTGCCTGCCTCTATACAGGCCGCCGACAAGCCGGCTTTGTTTTCGAGAGCGGATGTCGTGGTGCTGTGCTGTCCCTTGAACAACGAAACGCGCGGCCTTGTCGACGCTGCCGCGCTGGCCATGATGAAAAAAGACGCCATGCTCATCAATGTGGCGCGCGGCCCGGTGGTCGACAAACATGCGCTGATCAATGCCTTGAACAATAATGAACTGGGCGGTGCCGTACTCGATGTCTACGATCAACAGCCGCTGCCAGGCGACGACCCGCTGCTGACCTGTCCCCGCCTGATTCTTACGCCGCATATCGCCGGCACCACCATACCAAGCTTGCGGCGCATGAGCATGGCCGCGGTGCACGAACTGCTGTCATTGCTCAATCACCGTACCTCCCAGTTCTTGGTGAATCCAGAAGTCTTCAACACTTGAATGCCCTATCATGAAAATCCAAAACATCCTTGCAGTACCTATCTCGTTCCCGGTCCCTCCCGAACATTCCGTCACCCTGGGAATAGGCCGTAGCGTCAAAAGAGACGCAGTCCTTGTCCGGGTTGAAACCGACCAGGGCCTGGTAGGCTGGGGCGAATCCCATCATGGCCGCTGCCCCGGAGCCATTGCCAAATTACTGGAAACTACCATCAAGGAGCTGGCGGTGGGGCTCGATCCGATGGACGTCGTCTCGGTGGGCAGCAAGATCTACAGAATGCAAATAGCCAGCCATGGTATGGGCGCCGCAGCAGCACTGGCCTTGAGCGGCCTGGATCTGGCCTTGTGGGACATACGCTGTCAAGCTACCGGCCAGCCCCTGTACCGGCTACTGGGCGGCTCGTCCAGGCCTATCAAGGCATACGCCGGGGGTATCTCGCTGGGCTGGCAGGATCCCGCCAGCTTGGCGGCCGAAGCCCTGGGGCATCTGGATAAAGGCTACAAAGCGCTCAAGCTGAGAGTCGGGGATACCCCCCAAAGGGATATCGAGCGTGTCGCTTCCGTCCGCAAGGCCGTGGGTGATTCGATCGACATACTGGTCGATGCCAATACCGCTTACAGCCTGGAAGCCGTCCGCCAGACCATGCCGGCCTATCGCGAGCTGAATGTCGGCTGGCTGGAGGAACCGTTTCCAGCCCAGGACTATTATTGCTATGAAATGGCCAGCCGCTTCGCGACCATTCCGCTGGCCGCCGGTGAAAACCACTACACAAGATATGAATTCGAAGCCTTGCTCAATTCCAGAACAGTGGGATACGCGCAACCGGATTTATCCAAGACGGGCGGCCTGACCGAAGCCATGCGCATAGCGGCCATGGCCAGCGCCAAGAAAATCTCCGTCAATCCGCATACCTCGGCCACCGCTGTCAATATGGCCAACTCCATCCATTATCTATGCGCGCTGGATAACAGCGGCTATTTCGAAGCCGATGTAACCACTCTCAATCCGTTCCGGGACAAACTGTGCTCCGCACTGCCCTATGAGCTCGATGAAAATGGCTGTGTCAGCCCGCTGGAAGGACAAGGAATAGGGTTGGAAGTGGACCTGGAGTTCATCAAAAAACACCCGCTGATTGAAGGCCCATGCTATGTATAGAATGTAGAATGCCGCCACGAGTCGATGCGGGCAGACGTCCAAGTCTCGCCGGCGACTCCCCGCACGTGCAGGAAAGCTCGGTGTCGGCCAGGCGGTCCTTCAGAATAGGCAATCCCCTGCCTTCCTATGTCCCTCTCAATGCCCACCGAAATCGAATCGCACCGCCCCAGGCTATTGGATAGCCCATGAAAAAAACGAGGATGATAAGGCCGGCACCGATTACGATACGGCATGCGTAACTGCATCGATCAACATAGGCAAGGAGAAAATCAAATGGATCTCGGGATTGCGGGCAGAACTGCCCTGGTATGCGGAGCCAGCAAGGGACTGGGCCGAGGCTGCGCGCAGGCGCTGGTACGCGAAGGCGTCAATGTAGTGATTGTCGCGCGCGGCGCCGAGGCGCTAGAGGCCACAGCCCAGGCATTGCAGGCAACCGCCGATACCGTCGGCCCGACGCCGCCCTCTGTCAGGCACGTCGCGGCGGACATCACGACGGCCCAGGGCCGGGCTCTGGTCTTTAGCGTTCAGAAAGAATTCGATATTGTCGTCACCAATGCCGGCGGACCGCCTCCCGGCGACTTCCGCGACTGGGATCGCGATACCTGGATAGCGGCGCTCAACGCCAATATGCTCACACCCATCGAATTGATCAAGGCGACGGTCGATGGCATGGCGGCCCGCGGCTTTGGACGCATCGTCAATATCACCTCAAGTTCGGTAAAGGCGCCGATCGATATTCTGGGATTATCCAACGGAGCACGCAGCGGACTCACAGGCTTTGTCTCCGGCGTGGCGCGCAGCGCGATCGCCGCCAAAGGCGTGACGCTCAACAACCTTTTGCCCGGTTCCTTCGATACGGATCGTCTCAAAAGCGGGATGGAAGCTGTCGCGGGGAAGTTGGGGCAAGATCTGGCCACCGTGCGCGAGGCGCGTCAAAAAAGCATTCCGGCGCATCGCTTCGGTACCGCGGCCGAGTTCGGCGAAATTTGCGCATTCCTTTGCAGCGTGCACGCGGAATATTTGACAGGCCAGAATATTCTCGTGGACGGCGGCGCCTATCCAGGAACTTATTGACTCCCGCGGCTGGGCCGCCATACCCGGGTTTTCGCCTCGCCAGCGGATCCCCGACCCGCAATTAGACTTCCAATATTAAAAAAAAGTATACTTTTGCCGCAGTTCGCCCCTCCCGCGGCCGGCATCTTTCCTTATTCAGCCCAGGTACCCGGAACGCCATTTGTTGTCATCTGGCATGAACGAAAGGGAAAAACTCCATTGCCCTGCTTCACAGACAGTCTTGAGCCCTTCTTGCGAACGCAAGTAAGCAGGCCAGTTCTGTCCAGCAGATGTCGTCGGGCCCGTCGACTGCCTTGACACCTTAAACATTCAAACATTTACGTATGACCGCCAATAACCCCGCAAATTCCGCCGCCGCGATCGTGGCGGCGTCGCCCATTCCGCACTACACCGCTGAAGAAAAGCGCAAGCGCATCTTTGCCATCGTTGCCGCCTCGTCGGGCAATCTGGTCGAGTGGTTCGACTTTTATGTGTATGCATTCTGCGCCATTTATTTCGCCCACTCGTTCTTCCCGCAGGCGAACCCCACCGTCCAACTGCTCAACACGGCCGGTGTCTTTGCGGCAGGATTTCTGATGCGCCCGATCGGTGGCTGGCTGTTCGGCCGGATCGCGGACAGGGCCGGACGCAAGAATTCGATGGTGATTTCGGTCACGATGATGTGCGCGGGCTCGCTCGTCATCGCCTGCCTGCCCACCTATGCAAGCATAGGCGCATGGGCCCCCGCCCTGCTGCTGGTGGCGCGCCTGTTCCAGGGACTTTCGGTCGGCGGCGAATATGGCACCACGGCCACCTATATGAGCGAGGTGGCGTTGCGGGGCCAGCGCGGCTTTTTCTCATCGTTCCAATATGTGACCTTGATCGGGGGACAACTGCTGGCGGTACTGGTCATCGTCATTCTGCAGCAATTGCTCAGCGAGCAGGAATTGAAAGACTGGGGCTGGCGCATTCCATTTGTGGTCGGCGCCGTTACGGCCGTTGTCGCCCTGCTGCTGCGGCGCGGCCTGCACGAAACATCCACGGCCGATACACGCGGCAACAAGGAAGCGGGCACCCTGGGCGGTCTATTTCGGCACCACAAAGCTGCCTTCTTTACCGTCCTGGGCTTCACCGCCGGCGGCTCGCTGATTTTCTATACCTTCACCACCTATATGCAAAAGTACCTGGTCAACTCGGCCGGCATGTCAATCAAGACCGCCAGCTACGTGATGACCGCCTGCCTTTTTGTGTATATGTGCCTGCAGCCTCTGTTCGGCATGCTGTCCGATCGTATCGGACGCCGCAACAATATGCTGCTGTTTGGCGGGCTCGGCGCCCTGTGCACCGTGCCCATCATGCTGGCGCTGCACAGCGTCACGAATCCGGTCATGGCTTTCGTGCTGATCGTACTCGCACTGGCGGTCGTCAGCTTCTACACGTCCATCAGCGGGATTGTGAAAGCTGAAATGTTTCCGCCCGAGGTGCGCGCACTGGGGGTCGGATTCGCCTACGCGGTCGCCAATGCCATTTTTGGCGGCTCCGCCGAATATGTAGCGCTTGGCCTCAAGGCCCTGGGGCATGAGACCAGCTTCTATTGGTACGTGACGGCAATGATGGTGCTGGCCTTCCTGGTCAGCCTGCGCTTGCCGCGACAGGCCGCGTACCTGCACCACGATCACTGAGCCGGCGCATTACAGAAACATTCCGCCCGAAATCTCGATACGCTGGGCGTTGACCCAGCGGTTGCTGTCGAGGAACAAGGCGGCAATGGCGCCACCAATATCGTCCGCCTGGCCGGCACGACCCAGCGCTGTATTGGACGCGACGAAGCGATTGAGCTCCGCATTGTCCCGCACCGCTCCGCCGCCAAAATCAGTGGCGATCGCGCCCGGCGCGACAACATTGACGGCGATGCCGCGCGAGCCCAGTTCCTTGGCCATGTAGCGGGTAAGCACCTCGATGCCGCCCTTCATGGCGGCGTAAGCGGAGTATCCCGGCAGGCTAAACCGCGTCAGCCCCGACGACACATTCACAATCCGGCCATGGTCGGCCATCAGCGGCAATAGCTTTTGCGTCAGGAAGTACGGCCCCTTCAACTGAATATTCATCAGTTGATCGAACTGCTCTTCCGTCGTGTCGGCAAACGCCGCATGAATGCCGATTCCGGCGTTATTCACCAGAAAGTCGAAATTCTCGCGCTGCCACTGCCGGCTTAGCTCATGCCGGACCTGCGCGGCAAAGGCGTCAAAGGTGGCACTGAGGCCGACATCCAGTTGCAGCGCCGCCGCACGCCGCCCCGCCTGCGTGATTTCCGCGACAAGGGCTTGCGCTTCGGCCAGATTGCTGTGATAGGTAAGAATGACGTCGACGCCCTGGGCAGCCAGTTTCAAGGCGGTATTCTTGCCCAGGCCGCGGCTGGCGCCGGTTACAACTGCAATTTTGCTGCTCATACTGTGACTCCTTGCGTGATGCATTGATCGAGCAATCGGCCTATTCCTCGACGTCGGGCAATATCGCCGCCAGGCCATGCCGGCTGCCATTACCGTCACAACACCGAATATGGAACATAGGACCGGTCTGAAACCCGGCTCGCTCCATCAAGGCGTCGTGTCAGCGCCCTTTCAGACGATTCTCGACCAGATCCGCAATTGAATATACAGGATCTCCCCGTCTGGAAGAAAGCCTCTTTCCAGGTTTGCCAACTGCCAATTTACATCTAAGATAAGCCCGAGCCATCCAGCGTATGATTACCAGCCTTATTTCAAATAATTCATCCAGCCAGGTCCTCGCCCAGGCTGTCCGGGGGGTTTACTGATGTCTCGAGCGGATTCCGGCCTGTTTGCTGCGCCGACTGCTTCTTCCGACACGGCCCATGGCGCACGCGCGGCCGCGCGGCCCTTGGCGCAATTCCCGGGCTCCCGCCCCATCGCCGGAATCCTGGTGTTGATACTGTCCACCTGGGCTCTGTCGGGCCTCGATGCCAGCGGAAAATGGGTGATGGGCGCAGGGGTGCCGCTGCTTGTACTGTGCTGGGTGCGGTATGTCGTCCACCTGGCTCTGGTGCTGGCACTCGTGCTGCCCTCGCGGGGCGCGCGGGCGCTGCGCAGCAAGCGCATGCGCGACCAGGCCCTGCGCGGCGCAATCATGCTGGCGGCGACCTTGTCTTCTTTCATGACCTTGCGGCACCTGCCGCAGGCGGAAGCCACCGCCATCAATTTCCTGGCGCCGCTCATTATTCTTGCGCTTGCCCCGTGGATTCTGCACGAGCCCGCGCGCCTGTCCCGCTGGGTCGCGGCGGGGGTCGGCTTTGCCGGAGTCCTGATCGTTATCCGGCCCGGCGCCGGCCTGGACCCCGTCGGAACGGTATTCGGGCTGATCACGGCATGCGTCTTTGCGGCGCAATATATCGTGACGCGCCGCCTGGCAAACGACGATCCATTCACCACACTGATCTGGAGCGGCGCCGTAGGCAGTGTCTGCCTGACCATCGCCCTGCCCTTCATCCTGCCGTCGGCGATGCCCATGCTCGCATCGCTTGGCCCCTTGCAATGGGCAATACTGATCTCGACCGGAGCCTGGGGTTGCCTCGGGCATTTGCTGCAGATCCAGGCCTATCGGCAGGCACCGGCTTCAATGCTGGCGCCGTTCCTCTATTTCCAGATTGCCAGTGCCAGCGCTTTGGGCTGGCTGATCTGGGGCCAGTTTCCCGACGCGCTGAGCTGGCTTGGCATCGCCATCATTTGCGCCAGCGGCATCACCATCGGCATGGTCGAATGGCGATCGGCGCGCCGGCAGCAATAAGCGAACCGCAATGCCCGCCCTGCCTCAATCCCGCGCCATTCTTTGCGATTCGGCCAGCCGGCCAATCTCCGACGCCAGCGACAATAGCGGCTCGTTCAAGCTGGCGATGGCCTTGTCAAAAGGCTCATCAGAGAGCGATTCGATGTCGATTTTCCAGTCATATGCCTTGCGATAAACCTGCGGAATAGGCCGATGGATTACAGATTATATATTTCCACTTGATGGAAATAGCCTAGTGCCTGTGCTCACCAGGCTGCGTACACTGATCGACTCTACATGGAGAGACAGCACAATGAAGCAAACCGATTTCCAGCGACGCCAGTTCCTGCTTGGAGCCGCAGCCGTGATGACCGCTCCGCTTTTGCCAGGCATGGCAAAGGCAGCATCCGATAATTTTCCCGACCGGCCTGTAAAAATAATCGTGCCGTTCTCGCCCGGGGGGCCGACCGACCTCATGGCCAGAACCATAGGCAAGCCGCTGAGCGAAGATCTGAAGCAAGCCGTGATCGTCTACAACAAGCCGGGCGGCGGCGGCGCAATCGCGCTGGGCGAAGTCCGCAACGCCGCGGCCGATGGCTATACGCTGGCCTTCCCTTCCATCCAGGCGGTCACCAACCCAGCGCTACGATCCGACTTCCCCTTCGATATGGAGCATGATTTCACCGGCGTCACTGTGGTGGGTTACATCGCGCACATACTGGTAGTCAAGGCCGATTTCCCCGCCAAGACTCTCAAGGAATTCGTCGCCATGGCAAAGGCCAAGCCCGAGGCCTATTCATACGGTTCGTCGGGCAACGGTTCTTCCGGCAATCTGGCGATGGAAATGTTCAAGGACCGCGCCGGCATAACAGTGACACACGTCCCCTACCGCGGCTCGGGGCCTGCCGTGCAGGACATGCTGGCGGGGCAGATCCAGATCATGTTCCTGGATACGACCACGGCCATACCCTTGCTGCAATCGAAGAAACTCAGGGCGCTGGCCATCGCGCCCGCCAAACGCGTGTCTGTCTTGCCGGACGTGCCCACGATCGCGGAACAGGGCTATCCGGGTTTCGACATCCACGCCTGGTATGGCCTTCTGGCGCGTGCGGGAACTCCGCAATCCATCATCCAGAAAATCTATCGCAGTACGAAAAAATCCTTGCAAGACCCCAACGTCGTAAAAACTTTCCATTCCCTGGGAATCGAACCAGGCGGAAATACGCCCGCCGAGTTCAACCAGCTCATCAAGGAAGACCTGGTCGCATGGAAAGGCATCGTTAAAAAGCTGAATCTGAAAATCGAATAGGCGCCCGTCATGCACATAGTTATTCCCGACGACTACCAGGACTGCGTACGCACGCTTGACTGCTTTGCCAAACTCGCGCAACACCGCGTAACGGTGTTCAACGATTCGAGCAAGAACATCGACGTCCTGGCCGAACGTTTTCAGGATGCCGAAGCCATTGTGCTGACACGCGAACGCACCGCGCTGACAGCGGCGCTTCTGGAACGCCTGCCCAGCTTGAAACTGATCAGCCAGATCGGCAAAGTCGCCCAGCACATAGACCTCGATGCCTGCCGCCGGCTGGGCATTGCCGTCGCACAAGGCTCGGGATCGGGTGCGGCCACAGCCGAACTCACTTGGGCGCTGATACTGGCCAGCCGCCGCAATCTGGTGGCGGAAGCCAATCGGGTCAAGCAGGGGCTGTGGCAGGCGAGCCTGGGGCAACAATTAGGGGGACAGCGGCTCGGCATATGGAGCTACGGTCGAATCGGCAAGCAGATTGCCCAGTACGGCAAGGTGTTCGGAATGAGTGTATGGGTCTGGGGTGGGCTGGAATCGACGGCAAGGGCCCGGGAAGACGGCATCGATGTCGCCGAATCGCGCGATAAATTTTTTGCCGAAAGCGATGTACTCAGCCTGCACATAAGGCTTTCGGAACAAACCCGCGGCATCGTCACGCTGTCGGACTTGAAAAAGATGAAACCCTCTGCGCTGGTGGCCAACACCAGCCGCGCCGAGCTGATTGAAACCGGTGCGCTCGAGGCGGCGCTGAAAATCGGCACACCCGGGTTCGCCGCCGTCGATGTCTATGACGACGAACCTTTGGCCGGCCCAGGCCATCCCTTGGTCCAGTTGCCCAATGCCTTGTGCACGCCGCATCTGGGCTATGTTGAACGTGACAACTACGAGAACTACTTCGGCACCGCTTTCGACAATATCAATAATTTTGCCGCCGGCAACGCCACCAATCTGGTTTGAAAACCAAGGAGACTTCAATGCATTGCAAAACCCTGATCCTGGCCAGCGCCCTGTGCCTGACCGCCTTGTCCACCAGTCCCGCGAACGCTGCATTCCCCGACAGGCCGATCGACATCGTGGTGCCCTTCTCGCCAGGCGGGGGTACCGACCAGATATCCCGCACCATTGCCGACGGCATGTCCAAGTCATTGCACCAAACCGTTCTGGTCCTGAACAAACCCGGAGCCGGCACCATCATAGGAACGGGCTTCGTTGCAAAAAGCAAACCCGACGGCTACACCCTGGTCATGGCCACGTTCGCCCACGCGGTGAACCCCAGCCTGTATAAAAACATCCCCTACTCGACCGACAAGGACTTCACCCCCGTAGCCCTGATCGGCACCTCACCCAATGTGCTGGTGGTCAACAGCCACAGCCCTTACAAGAGCGTCAAGGACATTATCGACTATGCCAAGGCCAACCCCGGCAAGCTGACCTTCGGCTCTTACGGTACAGGCACCTCCGCCCATCTGGCGGCAGCCCTGTTCGAGAACCTCGCCAAAATCAAGATGACGCATGTGCCCTACAAAGGCAGCAGCCCGGCCATCACGGATCTGCTCAGCGGGCAGATCAATATGGTGTTCAGCACGGCGGCCAGTGTGGCGCAGTATGTCAACAGCGGGCAATTAAGGGCCATAGCCGTCACGTCGAAAAAGCGCTCTTTCGCCTTCCCCAAGGTACCCACCATTGCCGAATCAGGCCTGCCAGCCTATGAAGCGGAAAGCTGGTACGGCCTGCTGGCGCCAGCCGGAACGCCCCCCGACGTCATACAGAAATTGAATGCGGCGGCCCAACAGGCCATCAAATCAAAAGCCTTCCAGCAACGGATCGAACAAGAAGGCCTGAATGCCCATACTGGACAGCCCCAGGACCTGCAGGCATATATTTCAAGAGAAGAAAAGCTCTGGCACAAAGTTGTGCAAGACGCACACATTACTCTCGACTAACACACTTACTACCTCGTAAACCCATTACATGACTACTCCACACACTATCCGGCTGGACATCGAAAACGATATCGCGGTCATAACGCTGGCCCGACCGGAAAAACGCAACGCGCTCAACGACAGCATGCGGGAAGACTTGTTGACAGCGCTGCGCCAGGCCGCTTACGACACGTCCGTCAAAGCCCTGATCATTACCGGGAGCGGCCAGGCGTTTTGCGCTGGGGGCGATATCTCCGCCATGCAGGAACGAGCCGGAGCGCCCGCCGGGGAAATCGCGTTCAATGGCTGGAGCCGGCAGCAGAAAACCCACCAGGCCATTGCATTCCTCCATGCATTCCCCAAGCCGGTCATCGCGGCTGTCAATGGGGCAGCCACCGGACTGGGAGCGGACCTGGCCCTGAGCTGCGACTTTATCGTGGCCAGCGACGAGGCCACTTTTGCCTGGAGCTATGTGCTCAGAGGTTTGATACCCGATGGCGGCGGCATGTATTTCCTTCCTCGGCGGGTCGGCCTGAGTAAAGCTAAACAGCTTATCTTTTCGGGCAAGACCATTACCGCACAAGAAGCCGAACGAATCGGCGTCGCCGACCTGCTGGCGCCGGCGGAAACCCTGCTGGCCGAGGCCAGGAACCTGGCGCGCGAATTCACCGGCGGCTCCTCCGCCGCCATCGCGCTGGGCAAATCGATATTGAACAAGAGCTTCGAACTCGACGCCGAAACGATTTTCGCTCAGGGTAGCCAGGCCCAGGCCATCTGCTACACCACCGGCGAACACCAGCAGTCAATCGCTGCTTTTCTGAACAAAACCCAGCGGGGCCGCTAGCCATGGAAGCCATCAATCGTTTATGGAAGCCGCGCAGCATTGCGGTGATCGGCGCCTCGTCGGACGTGACGAAAACATCCGGAAAACCCCTGGCCTATCTGAAGAAACATGATTTCAAGGGCCAGATTTACCCTGTGAATCCAAGCGCGCGCGAGATTGCAGGCTTGCCTTGCTACCCGGATATCGCCTCGCTTCCCGAAGCGCCCGATGTGGCTATCGTCATGCTGAGCGCCGAAAAAGCCATACCCGCCGTACGCGCCCTGGCCGCCATCGGCACCGCAACGGCTATCGTACTGGCCAGCGGCTATGCCGAGCTTGGCGAAGAAGGCGCGAGACGGCAGGAAGAGCTGAAAAAAGCGGCCGGCTCCATGCGACTGCTCGGACCCAACACCATCGGGCTGGTCAATCTGACCGATAACATTCCACTGTCCGCCAGCGGCGCGCTGGAGGTCGACTCTTTGCCCAAGGGAAATATTGCACTCGTGTCCCAGAGCGGCGGTATCCTGGGCTCGCTGCTGTCGCGCGCCGCGACGCAGGGCATAGGGTTTTCGAAACTGGTCTCCACCAGCAATGAAGCCGATCTTGATCTGGCCGACTTCACCGATGCCCTGATCGACGACGAAGCCACAACGGTTATCGCCCTGTACATGGAAAGCCTGCGCAATCCGGATAAATTCCGCAAAATAGCAAAAAGGGCCCGCAGTGCCGGAAAACCCATAGTCGTCTTCAAGGTAGGAAGATCCGAATCCGGAGCGCGCTCCGCCGTCTCGCATACCGGCGCCATGGCAGGCTCCGACAGGATGTACGACGCGCTCTTCAAAGAAGCCGGCGTCATACGCGTTCAGGAATTCGCCGATCTGCTGAGCGTACCGCTGGGCTTATCGATTGGGCGCCCGCTCAAGGGCAACCGGATTGCCATACTGACATCCACCGGTGGAGCGGGCACGCTTGTCGCCGATAGCCTGGGCCTGGCCGGTTTCGACACTCCAGTGCCCGACGAGGCCACGGCGGAAAAACTGAGAAGCATCCAGAACGGCCAGCAAGCGGCACTGGATCGCAACCCTATCGACGTGACGCTGGCCGGGCTGGATCCGAAGCTGCTGCGCGGCGCCATCAGCACCCTCATGCTCAGCGACTCGTACGATGCCATCGTAGCGATCGTGGGATCTTCGGCCCTGGCCATGCCTACACTGGTTTCAAGCGCGATCGAGGACTGCCTGAGCCTGAACGGCAAACCGGTGTTCACCTATATCAGCCCCCATGCGCCGCATATCGCAGCCCAATTGAACCGGCTGGGCATTCCGGCATTTACGGCGCCCGAAACATGCGCATCGGTCTTCAAGGCTATGCTGGCCGCCAGCCAGGCGGCGCCCGAATATGAACCGACGCCCTCCACTACCCGCCAGCAGGAAAACATTCCGTCCGGCCCTTTGAATGAAACACAATCCAAGCAACTGTTTGCACGATTCGGCATTCCCGTTACCCGTGAAATCACTGTCGCCAATCCACAGGAGGCCGAACACGCCGCAAAAATTTTCGCCGGGCCGGTTGCCCTGAAGATGCTTTCCGATCAACTCACGCATAAAAGCGATGTAGGCGGTGTGATGCTCAATCTTCGGGCGGACACTATCGCTGAAGGCCTGCTCAAGATGCAAGACACGGTGCGCGACAAGACAGGCGATACACCGCAATCGTTTCTGGTGCAGGAAATGGCTGGAAACGGCGAGGAGCTGATTCTGGGGCTGGCCCGCGATCCCCTGGGCTGCGCCATACTGCTGGGCACGGGAGGCACAGCTGCCGAGCTGTTCAACGACACGGTGCTTGTAATGCAACCCCCAGACCGGGCCCTTACCAGGGTGGAGGCGGATTCCATGATACGAACGCTGAAGTCATGGCCGCTGCTGAACGGCTACCGAGGAAAGCCGCTGCGGGATACCGAAGCCCTGGTTTCGGCCATTGTCGGTTTCTCGGAAATGGTTCATTGCCTGGGGCCGCGCTTGCTGGAGGCCGAGATCAATCCGATTTTTGTGAAAGACCAAGGCCATGGGGTGCTGGCGGCGGATGGGGTTGTGGTTCTTGCGAAGGGCACTTAAAAATAAAGCCTGGCTAACGCATTTTTGGTTCAGGTGTTTTGGTTCAGATGTTTACGGGGGTGGACGCGTTTCCGTGACTTTTGTTTTGAGCTGCCTGTACTGGCTGGGGCGATGGTTTTGGACGGTGCGTTGCTGTGTAGGTGGCGGTTAATTCTATAAAGACGCCGCAGGGTGGGCGGTGCTGTGTAGTCCGGCACGTCCAGCGGTCGGCTAGCTGCGCTATCCGACTGCCCGGGTCTGCCTCGTCCAGGCGGGCGTCGGGCCAACTCGCAGTGCCTCGCATGCGAGGCACTGCTCAGACAGGGCCCGCCGAAAGCCCCCGCCTTCCCTTCGTCAGCACCCGGCGCTGGACTACCGCCGGACTACACAGCACCGCCCACCCTGCGGCTTGCGTTGAGGAAATGCATCGAGGTATATGTTGGGGAAGCCGCGTTGAGCCAATCACAGGCTACATTGAAGCGGTGGATGCTTTTAGTACATCCAGTCGTCAATCCATCGAGTCGTCAATCGAGGTAGATGTGGCCACGTGATGGAGGCATGAGTGCAGGCACGTTAACGGTTCTATGGGTGCAGGCCCGTTAACTATCGGTGCAAGCACGTTGATTCCAGGCATGCCATTACGCGAGCCGTCTATCGGGGCTTGGGGTCAGGACCGGCGTAAGGCGTGCGCCGGATTTAGCTCGGCAAGGCGGGGGTAGTCGGCGGGCGCTGTCTGAGCGTCGCCCCGCTCTGCGGGGCGACGCGAGTTCGCCCGACGCCCGCCTTGACGTGCTAAATCCGGATGAAGCACGCCGTGCCGGGCCTGACCCCAAGCCCCGATAGACGGCGTCTTTAAATACCAAAGCTGCCAAAACGTCGAATGCTGCAAACAACTCGAACCAAAAACGCCTCAACGCAGCCAGGTTTTATTAAAACCGAACTTCTATTTCTGAATATGCACCGTAGCCAGCAGTTTTTTGAAGTAGCCCGATTGCTAAGCCATGAAAACGCCGAACACGGACAAATTCTTGATTTTCAGGCTTATATCTTGAAACCTTTTTAAAGAACAGCCAGCATCCCGCCATCCACATAGATGATCTGGCCATTGACATAGTTGGATGCCCGGGATGCCAGATAAACCGCCGTACCGGCCAGTTCGTCGGGCAGGCCCCACCGGCCGGAAGGAGTTCGGCCCTTTACCCAGCTATCAAATTGCGGGTTGCTGATCAAAGCGGCATTCATGTCCGTTGCCATATAGCCCGGACCAATGGCATTGACCTGGATATTGTGTTGCGCCCATTCTGCAGTCATTGCGCGAGTCAGCATCTTGATGCCGCCTTTTGCCGTGGTGTACGGAGCGACTGTCGCGCGTGCACATTCGCTCATCAAAGACCCGATATTTATTATTTTTCCACCTTGCTTCCTGGCAATCATCCTTTTAGCGGCTTCTTTTCCCACCAGAAAAGCGCTGGTCAGATTCGTGTCGATCACGCGTTGCCATTCGCTTAACTCGAGATCCACCAGAGGCTTCCTGAGCTGAATCCCGGCATTGTTGATCAGAATGTCGATGATCAGCCCTTTGGCATCCAGCGTCTTGAAGGCCTCGACAACCGCTGTTTGATCGCTGACATCGAACAGCGTTTTTTCCGCCGCATAGCCCTTCGCATGTAAAGACTTGACCGCGCTGTCCAGTCTTTCGGCACTCGTGCCGTTCAGAACAATGGTGGCGCCATGAGCCGCCAAAGCCTCGCCAAAGGCGAAGCCAAGCCCCCTGGATGAGCCCGTAATCAGTGCGGTGGAACCGGTCAAATCAAATAAACCTGGCATTTTTCGAGCCTCACTCAATTATCTTCCCATTACAACAATTTTCCGGCCTGCTACACCGGTTCCAGCGTCGCGAACCAGCTCACCAGGCCCAGCACTCCTAAGCCCAATGCAATTTCCACGCCAACAAGACGGGCGAACATGTCTACGGCATTAGTCGAATCGCCGTTCATCCTTGGCACCAGCACATAGCGGTTGACCAGAGCCAACAACGTCATCAGGCCGACCAGCATTATTTTTACAAGCAGCAGGCGCTGGTAGATCGACGACCATTGCAAAGGCCATGCGCCCAACACCAGCCCTATATTGACCAGGCCGCTGACAACAACGGCAATAACGGCAAAATGACCGATGCTTGAAAAGCGGATGTGAGTGCGGATGACGTCCTGGCGATGCGCTGTTTTCAAATAGGCCATGGTCCAGAGCAAGGGGATCAGGCACCCCAGCCAGTACGCGCCCGAGAAAAGATGCACGGCCTGATTGACGCCCGCGATCGCGTTCACATAACCCTTGTGGCTCGCCGCATGTCCGACAAAGGCCATGCATAGCAACATCAAGGTCGAAAGAACGGGCAATATCCCATGCCGCTGCCGGCCAAGCCCCGTCAGCACGCACAAAAGCGCCAGGCCGGAAAGCCCCAGTTGCCAGCGCCACACTCGACCGAACGAAGTACCCAGCACCGCCAGCCAGGTAGAGGGATCAAAGGCATCCGGCCAGCCATTGCCCATCTGCCCCGCCTGCAAACACAGCAACACCCCGGCGCAAACACACGCGACAATGGTGCATCCATGCAGCATGAGCCGGGTACGGGATCTGGACGCGGGCCTGAACGCGCCTGGCGTCAGGCACTCTACGTAGATGCTTATGCCAAACATCAGGTAAAGCGCGGAAAAATGTATCCAGCGCGTGACTATATAGACCCCGTCGAGACTCATGAAGGCTACTTGAGGCTGAAGCTGTAGTCGCCCTTGGTCTTGTGCCCATCGACCGACACGGCATGCCAGTTCACCCGATATTGCCCCGCGGGCATTGGGCCTTGAACGGAGATAAGCAAACGGGAGTTGTCCTGCGGGTCCACTGTGGGCTGGCTCAGTTTCACCGGCACATTTTTCGGCCCGCTAATGGAAACACCGCTGAATTTCGGTTCGACGCCTTCGGAGAACTTCAGTTTAATCACACTGGGCGCAGCGCTGACGACTGACTTGGCGGCAGGGACTTCCGATTTAAGATGAGCATGGGCAAAGGCCGGTTGCGATATCAGGGCCAATGCCAGCGGCGTGGCATAAGCAACGAGTTTGCACAAGGGATGTTCGATCGACATGGCGGCAATTTCCTGAATATTAATGAGAACCATTACTATAATCCCTGCCGCTGTCGCACCGCTGAACCTCCAGCCTCGGCGCGGACATGGCCGGCACATAGTATCGCAAAGCTCTCGTTTCACCACGGCCGTGCCGGCGTTGATTCATCTGGTGCGAAAAGATCTGGATAGGCAATAGATCCATACTGCATATTGAAATCGCTAAATATTCCTATAAGTTCTATCTTGCGGGACTTAGAATCTTCAACATGGCCTGCCCCAAGGCAGTCGCCATCCGGCAACACCGTATTGAAGAACACGCTCATGACCCACGACACTTTCGACCCTGCGCAGTTCGACAAGCTGTTGGAACAGATCCAGCAGCTTGTCGGGCCGCTGCACTATGGCACGGTGGAATTGACGTTCCATCAAGGCAAGCTGGTGCAAGTGGAGAAAAAGGAAAAACTGCGGCTTGCCGATGGCAAGGCCCGCGCCTGATTCCAAACCGCCGCATACGCTTTCCCCAAACCAACAATCCGTTTATCTGCTGACTGGACCACCGGAAGCTGAAAATCCCATTTTCATTCTGGAGGTTCCATGTTTTTGCAATTCCGTCATTTCCGATCCATCGCCGCAAACCGCGCTCAAGCCAAACGCCTGCTGCTCGGCCTGAGCCTGGGCCTGCTGGGCCTGGGCAACGCTCACGCAGACACTACCCTGCTGAACGTATCCTATGACCCGACCCGGGAACTGTACGCCGCCTACAACCCCATCTTTGCCGAGCACTGGAAGAAAACCACCGGCGAGACAGTGACGATCAAAACGTCCAATGGCGGCTCGGGATCGCAGGCGCGCGCTGTCATCGATGGATTGGGGGCGGATGTCGTCACTCTGGCGCTGGCGTATGACATCGAGGCCATCGCCGATAAAACCGGCAAGATTCCGTCCAACTGGCAAAGCCGCCTGCCCGACAACAGCGCGCCCTATACCTCGACCATCGTGTTCCTGGTGCGCAAAGGCAATCCCAAGCATATCCGCGACTGGAATGACCTGATACGCAAAGATGTGCAGATCATCACGCCCAACCCCAAGACATCGGGAGGCGCGCGCTGGAATTACCTGGCTGCCTGGGGCTATGAACTGAAGCAGCAGCTTGGCGACCTGGCCGTGCTCAAGGACCCTGCCGCCAAAGACAAAATAGCCGCCGCCCAGGAAAAGGCCAAGGAGTTCGTCGCAAGGATTTATAAAAACACCCCCGTGCTGGACTCGGGCGCCCGCGGAGCGACCAATACGTTCGTCAAACGCGGCATCGGCGATGTGCTGCTGGCCTGGGAAAATGAAGCGCTGCTGTCGAAATACAAACTGAAGGGCGATTTCGATATTGTCATACCCTCGATCAGCATCCTGGCCGAACCGCCGGTGGCTGTGGTCGATGGCAACGCCGACAAGCATGGCGCTGGCAAAGTCGCCAAGGCGTATCTGGATTACCTGTATTCCCCCGCAGGACAGAAACTCGCGGCGGCCAATTATTACCGTCCCCAGCATCCCGAATTTGCCGACGCCAAAGATCTGGCCCTGCTGCCCAAAGTAGCTCTATTCAAGCTCCAGGACGTATTCGGCACATGGCAGCAAGTACAGAAAACGCACTTCAGCAATGGCGGCGTATTCGACCAGATCTATCTGAAATAGAATTTCCACAAGCGGTCAACTCCATCCAGAGAGACTAATGGCAACTATCTCATCGACTACCCTGCCAGGCGTGCGTCTGCCGCCTGGCAGCTCCACTCGCCTGAAAAAAAGGCGGCTTCGTTCTTCGTCAATCTTGCCCGGTCTGCGTCCGACATTGGGATATACGCTGGCCTACCTGTGCCTGATCGTGCTGATTCCCCTGTCGGCCCTGGTGCTCAAGACCCTGCAGTTGAGCCCCCATCAAATCTGGGCGCTGCTCACCTCGCCTCGCGTGGTCGCCGCATTTCGAGTAAGCCTCGCGTGCTCACTGGCGGCGGCCATCATCACCGCTGTACTGGGACTGATAGTGGCCTGGGTCCTGGCCCGTTATGCATTTCCCGGGAAAAGGCTGTTCGACGCGCTGGTCGACCTGCCCTTTGCCCTGCCCACCGCGGTAGCCGGCATTGTCCTGACCACGCTCTATGCCCCCCAAGGGTGGCTGGGGCAATGGCTGGCCCTGGCGGGCATCAAGGTTGCATTCACCCCCTTGGGCATTGTCGTGGCCATGATCTTCATCGGCCTGCCCTTTGTCGTGCGCACGATACAGCCTGTCCTTCAGGAACTCGATCCAGCCATGGAAGAAGCCGCGGCCAGCCTGGGCGCGCACTATGGCCACACGTTTGCCAAGGTGATCTTTCCCAATATCCTGCCCGCGCTGCTTACGGGTTTTGCGCTGGCGTTTGCCCGCGGCATAGGTGAATACGGCTCGGTTATTTTCATCGCCGGCAATATGCCCATGCGGTCGGAAATCGTCCCCCTGCTCATCGTGACCCAGCTCCAGCAATTCGACTACAGCAGCGCCACGGCAATAGCATTGGGCATGCTGCTGATTTCATTCACGCTGCTGTTGATCATCAACCTGCTGCAACTGTGGACTCGGCGCCATGCCGGCAAGGACGCCAAGAAATGACCGCTATAGCCCTTGGCCCCGCTGCCTTGAATGCAAGGGAGCCGCGCTGGATACGCGGCGTCCTGACCGCCGCCGCCCTCGGCATACTGGCGCTGTTCCTGGTGCTGCCCCTGATTGCGGTGCTGACGGAAGCTTTCCATCAGGGGCTGAATGCGTATGCGACCGCGCTGACACAAGCCGACGCCCTGTCCGCCATCCGCCTGACGCTGCTGGTCGCCGCCATTACCGTACCC
Source organism: Paralcaligenes sp. KSB-10 (assembly GCF_021266465.1). Classification (NCBI taxonomy): domain Bacteria; kingdom Pseudomonadati; phylum Pseudomonadota; class Betaproteobacteria; order Burkholderiales; family Alcaligenaceae; genus Paralcaligenes; species Paralcaligenes sp. KSB-10. The sequence continues at coordinate 1,067,766 of NZ_CP089848.1, forward strand.
TTGAATACACTGTTTGGCATCTCCGCGGCATGGGCCATCGCCCGCTTCCGCTTCCGTGGCCGCAGTGTGCTGATGACACTGATCGATCTGCCCTTCTCCATATCGCCCGTGATCTCGGGATTGATCTACGTACTGATCTTCGGCGCGCAAGGCTGGTTCGGCCCCTGGCTGGATGCCCACAATATCCATGTCCTGTTTGCCGTACCGGGCATTGTGCTGGCCACGGTCTTCGTGACCTTTCCATTTGTGGCGCGTGAATTGATCCCGCTCATGCAGGAGCAGGGCCAGGAAGAAGAGGAAGCCGCGCTAAGCCTGGGCGCCGGCGGCTGGACTACATTCATCAAAGTCACCTTGCCCAACATCAAATGGGGGCTGCTGTACGGAGTGCTTCTGTGCAACGCCCGCGCCATGGGTGAGTTCGGGGCGGTATCGGTGGTATCGGGGCATATACGCGGCGAAACCAATACGCTGCCCTTGCAGGTGGAGCAGCTTTATAACGAGTACGACTTCGTGGGCGCCTTTGCCGTGGCTTCCCTGCTGGCCTTGCTGGCCATCGTTACCCTGCTGGCCAAGTCGATACTGGAATGGCAGCAGGCCAGGCAGCGCGCCGTCAAGACTCCGCAAGACCCCATTTTATATTCCGAACAGGCCGCATCATGAGTATCGAACTTCTGGACATCCGCAAGCAATTCGGCGGCTTTACCGCGCTGGACAATGTCAGCCTCGACATACCCGAGGGCGAACTGGTCGCACTGCTGGGGCCGTCGGGCTGCGGCAAGACGACTTTGCTGCGCATCATCGCCGGCCTGGAACAGGCCGACAGCGGCAGCGTTGCCATCCACGGCCAGGACAAGACCGATCAGCATGTCAAGAACCGCGGCATCGGCTTTGTATTCCAGCACTACGCGCTCTTTCGGCACATGACGGTATTCGACAATATCGCTTTTGGCCTGCGTGCCAAACCCAGGCGCCAGCGACCGCCCGAAACCGTTATACGCAACAAGGTCGTGGAACTTCTCGATCTGGTTCAACTGGGCTGGCTGGGCGATCGCTATCCCGACCAACTATCCGGCGGACAGCGCCAGCGTATTGCCCTGGCTCGCGCCCTGGCCGTGGAACCCAAGGTATTGCTGCTTGACGAACCGTTCGGCGCGCTCGACGCGAGCGTACGCAAGGACCTGCGGCGCTGGCTGCGCAATCTGCACCAGAATCTTAAGGTCACCAGCATCTTTGTCACTCACGATCAGGAAGAGGCCATGGAAGTGGCCAGCCAAATCGTCGTCATGAACAAGGGCCGCGTCGAACAGGTCGGTTCGCCCGCCGCCGTCTACGATCAGCCGGCTACGCCTTTCGTTTCGCGCTTCATCGGCAACGTCAATGTGTTCCAGGGTCGCATCCGCGACGGCCGCATCGATCTCGGGCACTGGCAGTTGCCCCTGACCGGGCCGGTCAATCCGGACACCGCCCGCATTTCGGCCTTTGTGCGGCCCCATGAGGCCGAGCTTACGCGGCAAGCGGACGCGGGGCTGCCGCCGGTACAAATCGAGCATATTCTTCCCTTGGGCAGTGTGGTCCGACTGGAATTGAGCATGGCGCAGGGCGCGAACGCCGGCCCTATCCAAATAGAAATCCCACGCCGCGACTACAACGAACTCAAGCTGCAGGACGGCGGCAAGCTGTTTCTTCGCCTGTTGCAAGGCCAGGCATTTCCATCCGAGGCGACACATTGAATGGAATCGCGGGTGGCTTCTGCGACTGCCCGCCCACGTCGAGCACTCCTGCTACTAAAATAAACAGACCAAGGAGACAAAATGCTCAAAGCTCAGCAAAACTACCAGGCCACCTGCCAGGCCTTTGCATGGAATATTCCTGAACACTACAACATCGGGGTCGATGCCTGCGACAAATGGGCCGACGGCTCGGGCCGCCTGGCTCTGATCAGCGAGAAATCCCCCACAGAACAAACGCGCTACAGCTTTGACGAACTGAAAAAACTGTCCAATCAGTTCGCCCATGCCTTGATCCGCCACGGGGTGCAAAAGGGCGATCGCGTTGGCATATTCCTGCCGCAGGCGCTGGAAACCGCCGTCGCGCACTTGGCCATCTACAAGATAGGAGCCATCGCCGTCCCGCTGTTTACTCTGTTCGGCACCGAAGCCCTGCAATTCCGCTTAAGCAATTCGGGCGCCAAGGCGCTCGTCACCCACGAGGAAGGCCGGCAGAAACTGGCTGAAATCCGCAGCGCCCTGCCCGATCTGGCAACCCTGTTCAATATCGACGCGGCAAAGTCGCAAGCCGATTGTTTATCGTTCTGGCACGAGCTTGAACAACAGTCGCCGGACTTCACCCCCGTCGATACCCTGGCCGACGATCCGGCCGTCATTATTTATACCTCGGGCACCACAGGCAAGCCCAAGGGAGCGCTGCATGCCCATCGCGTACTGCTGGGGCATTTGCCCGGCGTGGAAATATCGCATGATTTTTTCCCTTCGCATGCCGAGCTCATGTGGACCCCCGCCGACTGGGCCTGGATAGGCGGACTGCTCGATGTCCTGCTGCCCGCCTGGCATCACGGCGTTCCGGTGCTAGCTCGCCGTTTTGCGAAATTCGACGCTCCCGCCGCCTACGACTTGATGTCGCGCCATGGCGTCACGCACACATTTCTGCCGCCCACCGCCTTGAAAATGCTTAGAACAGTCGAGAATCCCCGCGCGCGCTGGCCGCTGAAACTGGTATCGGTAGCCAGCGGCGGCGAATCGCTGGGCTTGGAACTGATCGAATGGGGCAAGAAAAACCTGGGCCTGACCATTAATGAATTTTATGGACAGACCGAATGCAATATGATTGTCTCCTCGTGCTCAACGCTTTTCCCGCCTTTGATCGGCACCATGGGCAAGGCTGTTCCCGGCCATGTCATCGATATCGTGGACGATGCCGGCCAAGCCGTTCCAAACGGCAAGGAAGGCAATATCGGCGTGCTGGCGCCCGATCCGGTCATGATGCTGCACTACTGGCAGAACCCCCAGGCCACGCGGGAAAAATTTGCCGGCAAGTACCTGGTAACCGGCGATATAGGAATACGCGACGACCAGGATTTCATCCGGTTCCTGGGCCGCAATGACGACGTCATCACCAGTGCCGGCTACCGCATCGGCCCGGGCCCCATCGAAGACTGCCTGTTGGGCCATCCCGCCGTGAAAATGGCGGCAGTCGTGGGTGTGCCCGACGATGAGCGCACTGAAGTGGTCAAGGCCTTTATTATCCTGAACGAGGGCTATAGCGCCAGCGAGGCCCTGGTCCGGGATATCCAGAATCATGTCAAGCGGAAGGCTGCCGCTCACGAGTATCCACGCAAGATCAGCTTCGTCGAATCCCTGCCTATGACGGCAACCGGCAAAATCATCCGCAAGGAACTGCGCAAGATGTAGAGACGGCGCAAAGCGCAGGGGCGGCCCTTGTGCCCAATCCGCGCAGCTGCGAAACGCATTGAAATAAAAATTTCTCCGCAGCAAGCCTTTGAAACAGACAGCCCCGGCAAAGAAGCGCACTATTGGCAGGCCAAGCCACGGAGTGTTTCCCATGTGGACAAGTCCGCTGAAAACCATACTGAGCGCCGCCGGCCTGCTTGCCGCATGCGGTGTGTTCACGGCTGGCGCTGCAACACCGATCAGCGCCGCGGATCTACGCCTGATACAGCGCGTCACGTTCGGCCCTACGGCCGAAACGCTGCAAACATTTTCCCGGGAAGGCCGGCATAAATGGCTGGAAAGCCAATTGCATTATGTGGGCGATCAATGCCTGCCCGCCGAGATCCGCAACCGTATCGAGAAGTTGGATATCGAGCATGACAATCCCGCCGCGGTCTGGCGTGCGCGACAAGCGGCGCTTAAAGAAGCGCGGGAACAGGGTTCGCAGCAGGCCAGGATGGCAGTGCGCCGGGAATACGATCGGCAAAGTCTGGCGCAGGCCTTCGAACGCCGGACCTTGCGTGCCTTGTACTGCAGCAATCAACTGCAGGAAAAACTGGTCTGGTTCTGGTACAACCATTTCAATATCTATGGCCACAAGGGGATTACGCCGATCTTCGTACCCGATTACGAAGAGCAGGCCATACGCCCACATGTGCTGGGAAGGTTCCAGGATCTGCTGATGGCCACGCTGACGCACCCCGCCATGCTCGAGTACCTGGACAATGCGCGCAATATCAAGGGCAAGCCCAACGAAAACTACGGCCGTGAAATCATGGAACTGCACACCATGGGAGTCGATAGCGGCTATACCCAAAACGACGTGCAGGAACTTGCCGCAATCCTGAGCGGCGCACGATTCTACGTGAAGGACAAGCCGCTTAAGCAGGTGCGGCGCCTCTCGGCGTACTACCTGGAGCACGGCGCTTTTATCTTTGATCCGGCCAGGCACGATGCGGGCGACAGGATTTTTCTAGGCAAGCCATTCAAAGGTTCGCCCGGCTTCGACGAAATAGAACGCGCCGCCGCAATACTCGCACACCAACCCGCCACCGCGCGCTTCATATCCAGAAAACTGGCCACCTATTTTCTGTCGGACGATCCACCCAAAGCCGTCGTGGATCAAATGGCGCAAACCTATATGAAGACCGACGGAGAAATTGCCTCGGTCCTGCGCACACTGTTCGAGTCGAAGCTGTTCGATGCCAATGTAAAGCCCAAATTCAAGGACCCTGTTCAATATATTTATTCATCGATCCGCCTGCTGTACGGCGATCGCGTCGTGCGGAATACGGCGCCCATTCAGCGCTGGATCAAGGGGCTGGCCGAAGCTCCGTACGAGCACCTGACGCCGGAAGGCTATGGCATGACCCGCGGCGACTGGGCCAACGCCGACCAGTTGGCCAAGCGGCTAGGCTATGCCGGCCAACTGGCGTCGCCTCGAAACAAATTGTTCACTCCTGCCGATTCCGGGCTGGCCTCGCGGGAAAGCAATATCGCCCTTGATCCAGCCAGTGCCGCTTATCTCGAGTCCATATCGGAAAATTCCGCTCACAGCTACCTGGACAATGCCAGGCTGCAGGCATTGAAGCCGATCTATGAGTCCCCGAACCTGCCGCCCCTGCTGAACAAAACGCCCCAGGCAGCACAAAAAGCCGCGCTGATCATTTCCTCGCCGACTTTCATGGAATATTAGGAATCCCATCATGCGCCCGCCTCCTTATTCACTCCTCGCCCCCGAACTCCCCGGCCAGGCTTCATACGGGCGCCGCGATTTTTTGAAAGCCGCAAGCGCGCTCGCGCTGCTATCTTCATCGGCCAAGGTCTGGGCCGTTCCTTCGGCCCGGGGCGCCAGGCTGTTGACGGTGATGATGCGCGGCGGTTACGACGCGGCGAATTTCCTTGTACCCATCAGTTCCGAAGATTACTACGCGGCGCGCCCCCGCATCGCCGTTGCGCGCCCTGACCCGCGCAACCCGGACGCTGCCCTTGCTCTGGATGAACACTGGGGGCTGAACCCCGCTGTCAAAGAGCATTTTTTGCCGCTTTATCAAGCCGGCCAGGCGCTGCTGGTACCCTATTCGGGCAACTCCGGCGCACCACGCAGCCACTTTGAAGCCCAGGATTTAATGGAGCTTGGCCTGGCATCCGGCAATCCGCATCCCAGCCATCGCAGCGGCTGGATGGGACGACTGATCGAGCGCCTGGGTGTCGCCCACTCCGGCGGCTCGGGCATTTCATTTACGCAAAACCTGGCGCTCTCCATGAAAGGCAATGTCGCCGTTCCCAATATTGCGCTGTCCGGCGGCACAATGGCCAGAAGCAAACCTCGGCACGACGCGGAAATGCAGCAGCTTTACCGAGGCAGCTCCCTGGAAAAGCTGCTCGATGAAGGTATCGCGACTCGACAGACCGTCGCCGCCACGCTGGATGCCCCCGATACGCTGCAAAAAGAAATGATCGCGGCCAGCCGCGGCGCGCCCGACGCTTCGGCATTCGAGAAACAAATGCATTCAATAGCCCGGCTGATGCGAACCCAGCAGGCCTATTCCGTGGGGTTTGTCGATGTAGGCGGCTGGGACACCCATGTAGGGGAAGGAAACGGCAAAGGCCAGCTATCCGGCAAACTTGGCAATCTGTCCAAAGGTCTGGCCGCTTATGCAAGGGAAATGGGCCCTGCCTGGCGCCACACCATGGTGCTGGTGATCAGCGAATTTGGCCGCACCTTCAGGGAAAACGGCAACCAGGGCACCGACCACGGCCACGGAACAGTCATGTGGGTACTGGGCGGAGGATTACGGGGCGGGCGCCTGGCCGGCCGCCAGGAGCCTGTCACAAACAGCATGTTGAACGAGCAGCGCGACCTGCCCGTCTACAACGATTACCGCGGCGTCGCCGCCGAAGCCATCGCGGCACTTTACGGCTTGGGAGCCAGGGATCTGGACTATATATTGCCGGGCGCGCCCCGACTCAAGCTCGCCCTGGTGTAGGGGTGGGCCTTATGGTGCCGAACTTGAGTTCCGACAAAATGGCGGCAAGGATCAGGCCGCCGATCACGGTGAAGTGTTCGAGCACCAGCATCATGTCCAGAAAACTCGCCAGGCCTTGCAGCTTCCAGAACTGATGCGCCACCGGGATCGTTGCCAAGGTGAACACGGCCAGCATGCCCGCGCCCAGCCAGGCCCAGCGCCGCCCGAAAATAAGCAGTGCCGAGCCAGCCAACTGCACCAATATGACCAGCGCGGCAATAAGCGCCGGCGGCTTCAGGCCGAACTGCGCCATCTCGGCCTGAGCGGTGGTGAAGTCCCATAACTTGGTGAATCCGCTCGCCCAATAAATGAACGTCAGCGCCGCCACACCCACATAAAACAGCCCGTTGGAACGCAACAGGCACGGAATGAATTTGCACATCATGGATGAACCCCTTTTAGGAAGCGGCGCTATTCTGGACCCACGCTTTCCTCCCGCCGCCTGGACAAATCGCAAACGGATCGTAGTAGTATTTTGTTACGCCGTCCAGTCATTTCAGCTTGCTCGCCCACCAGCCATAAGAGAAGAATTCCTCGCCGCCTGCGCAAAAAAAAAACGCGCCGATCCGCAACGATCGGCACGCTTCGATTTCCGGCGACCCCGGCGATTGCGCACCAGGCGCACGCCGGCAGCCGGACTTCAAGCGTTCTCGAACTGCGCCGGGCGCCACTTCAGCAGACGGCCCTCGATGTAAGTCAGAATGTACTCGGCGATCAGGGCCACCACCGCCAGCACTATCATGGCCGCAAACACACCGCTGGCGTTGAAGGCGCCTTGGGCCGTGGAAATCAGCAAGCCTATGCCCTCACGCGCGCCCAGGAACTCGCCCACCACGGCACCCACCAGCGCGAAGCCAAAGCTGACATGCAGGCTGGCCAGGATCCAGCTCAAGGCCGAGGGAATGACCACTTGCATGGTGACCTGGCGTGGCGAAGCGCCCAGTATCTGCGCATTGGCAATCATGTAGCGGTCGGCTTCGCGTACTCCCTGAAACGCATTGCCGAACACCACAAAGAACACCATCACCACGGCCAATGCCACTTTGGAGGCCATGCCCAGGCCCAGCGCAATTACAAAAATGGAGCCCAGCACGACACGTGGAATCGAGTTGGCAACTTTAATGTACACACTGAATATATCGGCCAGGAACTGGTTGCGTCCAAGCAGAATGCCGCAAATGACACCCGCGACGCCGCCGATCAGGAACCCGATCAAGGTCTCTTCCAGTGTGACCACCACTTGCAGCCACAAGGGCCCCTGCGAGGTGCCTTCCATGGTCCAATCGTAAATCTGCTTGGCGATCAGCGTAGGTTTGGAATAGAAAAAAGGGTCGATCCAGTGCAGGCTGGCGAATAATTCCCAGCCCCCCAGAACGCCGACCAGAATGGCTAGCCGCCAGAAAATAATCAGTTGGGCGCGACGGCGCACCATGCGCTGCGCTTCGGTTTCTGCTTGCTGCAGGGTATCTTTGACGGCATTGGCGCGATCGCTGGCCGTCGTGTAAGTATCAGCATGACTGGTCATGGTGGAGCACTCCTTTAACCGATTTTGACTTCAGCACGCAAATCGTCCCAGATTTCACGTGCATAGCGTATGAATGTTTGTTCGTAGCGCACTTCCGATATAACGCGCGGACGCGGCAATTCGATGTCGTAAATGTGCTTGACGGTCGCCGGACGGCTCGTCAACACAATGACTTTGTCGGCCAGGGCTATGGCCTCCTCCAGGTCGTGGGTCACAAACACCACGGAGCCGCCGCTGGCAGCCCAAAGCTGCAGCAATTCATCCTGCATCACCGTGCGGGTCTGCATATCCAGGGCGCTGAAAGGCTCGTCCATCAGCAGGATTTCCGGGCTGTTGATGAATGTCTGGGCCAGCGATACCCGCTTGCGCATGCCGCCAGACAGTTGATGGGGGTAGTGCTGGCCGAATTTTTCCAGCCCCACACGCCGCAGCCAGTCCTGGGCCAGTTCCTTGGCCTGCGCCGGCTTCTGGCCGCGAAACATCGGGCCGGCCGCCACATTGTCGAGCACGCTGCGCCACGGAAAGATCGCATCGTTCTGGAATACGAAACCAATCCGCGGATCGATGCCGTCGACGGGCTGGCCCATGACGGTAACCGTGCCTGTGGTCGGTTTCAGCAAACCCGTGATCAGGCTGAGCGTGGTCGATTTCCCGCAACCCGTCGGGCCCACAATCGCACAAAACTCGCCGCGCTTGACGCTCATGCTGAAATCTTGCAGGGCAATGGTGGCTTTGCCGTCGGGAGAGATGAAACGGCACGTGATATTCTGCATTTCGATGGCAGACGTCGTGGATTGATCTTGCATGGTTTACTCAGTAGTTAAAGCATAAGGTTTACGGTGTCGCCCCGTTCGGGCAGCGCGCAAGCGACCTGGCCGCGCGAACCCGAAGGCCGTGGCTACAGAGCCTCTGCCCGGCCCGGAATCAAGGTTTGCGCACATCGCATCCACCGCAAAGCCGGGCCACGCGGCCGTCAACCGGCTATTTTTTATTGGCGGCGTCCACAAATGCCGTGGTGTACGTCTTGGACAAATCGATATGAGCCGCCTTCACCTGCGGCTTGAAGGTCGACAGAACCTTCAGGACAGTCGGAGGTCCGTTTTCAGGCATGCGGCCATCGGCGGTGAACATCGGCATGGAGGCCTTCAGCGCCTTGATGTACAAGTCCTTGTTGCCGGCGTAGTAATCCTTGGGCATTTTGTCGGCGATTTCTTCAGCCGAATGCGTATGGATGTACTTCATGGTTTTCACAAAGGCATTGGCCAGTTTCTGGGCTTCGGCCTTGTGGCTGTCCACCCAGGCATTGGGCATGTACAGGCTGGCGGCGGGATACAAGCCACCCAGGGCTTTTTCCGTATCGGCGGGAGTGCGCATGTCGACCAATACCTTGCCCTGCCCGCTGGCTACAAGCTGAGTGACGGTCGGATCGGTGGTCATGCCGGCATCGATGCGGTTTTGCTGAATGGAAGCAATAAAGGTATTGCCCGCGCCTACCGGCAGAATCGTGTAATCGCCATGCTTCAAACCGGCAACGAACGCCATGTATTGCGTCAGGAAATCGGTGGAGGAACCCAGCCCCGTCACACCCAGGGTCTTGCCCTTGAAGTCGGCTGGGCCTTTGATCTTGCCTTCCTGCTTGGCGGCAATGACTTCCACTTCGCCCGGCGCCTGCGAAAACTGCACTATCGATTCGACGTTCTTGCCTTTGGCCTGCAAATCAATCGAGTGATCATAGAAACCCACTACGCCCTGGACGGCGCCGGCCAGCATTTCGTTTTCGGCATTGACGCCGGCGGGCTCGGAGAGCAAATCGACGTTCAGGCCTTCGGCTTTGAAATAGCCCAGGTTGTCGGCCAGCTTGGCCGGAAGATAAATGATCTTGTTGATGCCGCCCACCATAATGGTGATCTTGTCTGCCGCTTGAGCTGTGCTCATTGCGCAGGCAGCCAAGGCGGAGGCAACCGCGGTATATTTAAGAATACGAGCAATACTGGACATAAGGGTCTCCTGATTGAAAAGCGATTTTTATCGACCTGACATTGGAAATGCCACAATTGCAATGCTAGAGGCGCCGACTTTCATCCAGCTTTCGCCAGGCAAGCGAAAACATAGGGGGAAACCCGTGTTTTGCCCGAAACCAGGCTTATCCACACCAGGCACGGCAATTTCTTTAAGGGCTTTGTCAGTCTGACACCCAATACTGCCCGTATGAACAAAGCCATCCACCCGCCAACGCTCCCATAGATTCAAAAACATGAGACTGCTACTCGTCGAAGACAACCAGGAACTGGCACTGTGGCTGTCCACTGTTTTGCAGGAAGACGCCTTTCGGGTGGATTGCGTGCACGACGCGGAAACGGCGAATGTCCTGCTCAACGACGAACATTACGACGCGGTGCTGCTCGACCTGAAACTCCCCAGCGCCAGTGGGCAAAGCGTCTTGCGCCGCTTGCGCCGCCAGCAGAACCAGACCCCCGTCATGGTGCTGACGGCCAGCGACTCGCTGGACCTGAAGGTCGAGTGCCTGGAAACCGGCGCCGACGATTATCTGGTAAAGCCCTTCGAAGTCCGCGAACTCGTGGCCCGCATCAAGGCCCTGATCCGGCGCCACAGCGGCAGCGCAACCCCGTTGCTGGCCTGTGCCGACCTGAACTACGACACCAATACGCGGCAATTCCAGATCGGCGGCGAAGCCCTGACTTTGCCTCCCCGCGAACACAGTCTGCTCGAAGCCCTGCTCATGCATCAAGGCAAGACCATGAGCAAGGCCAGCCTGATGCAGAGCGTTTTTGGCCTGAGCGCCGAAGCCAGTGAAGATGCCCTGGAAATTTATATTCATCGCCTGCGGCGCAAGCTCGACGCTTCGCAAGCCACCATCGTCACGCTGCGCGGGCTGGGCTACCTGCTGACCCCGCGCCACTCCGCATGAACAGCTTGCGCGTTCGCCTGGCGCTGTGGGTGCTGCTGCCCTTGTCGGTCGCCCTGTCGTTCAGCATCTGGTTTTCCTATCAGGATGGCCTGCAGGATGCACAGGCGCAGCAAGATCACCAGCTCTGGACCTCGGCCCAGATTATTGCCGGGCAGATACAGTGGGTCGACGGCCACCTGATGTCGTCCGTGCCGCCCGTGGCACTGGAAGTATTTGCGTCGGCAAGCCACGACCAGGTTTTTTTTTCGGCCTCTACCGATAACGGCCATCTATTGGCCGGCTGGCCCAATCTACCCATAGAATTCACGCCGACCACGACTCAGCGCGAAAGCTACCAGGACATGATCTACCAGGGCCAGCAACTGCGCAGCTACAGCATGGTTCGCGATTTTTTCGATTCGGGCAAATCCCGGGAAGTCACGGTAACCGTGGCAAAGACCCAGAATCAGCTTGCCGCGGACGCCCGGGAGCTGTGGTGGCCCAATATGCTGCGCGAAAGCGGCATGCTGGTGCTGGTGCTGGTGCTGATGCTGCTTGGCCTGCGTCACGAGCTGAAACCCCTGGCGGCTCTGCGGGGCGCGGTGCTCAATCGCGAGCACACCGATCTGCGCCCCATACAACTGAAAGACCTCCCTCTGGAACTGCGCCCGGTGGTGGAAACCATCAATCAATATGGCGCACGCATACAAAGGCAGATCGATTCGCGCAAACGCTTTATTGAAGACGCCGCGCACCAGTTGCGCACCCCCATGGCCTTGCTCAGCACTCAATTGCATTATGCGGCCGGCCTGGCCTCGACACCGGAATTGAAAAAAATTCTTGCCGCGTTAAGCCAGAACCGGCAGCAAATTACCCAACTGGTGAATCAGCTGTTGAGCCTCTCCCAGGCGGAAAGCCTGCGCGCCGGGCACGCGGCGCGGGTACCGCTGGATATGCTCCCACTGGTGCACGAAGTGCTGGTCGAACTCGCCCCCTTGGCGGCACACCGCGAAATCGATCTGGGCATCGGCCCCGGAGCCGACCAGGCCAGGCTCTACGCCCACCGCCCCGCCTTGTATGCACTGCTGTTCAATCTGGCCGACAACGCCATCCGCTACACCCCGCCCGGCGGCAGCGTCACGGTATCGGTCGCGACAACGCCCGAAGGCCATGTCGTGCTGGAGGTGGAAGATACCGGCCCCGGCATCCCGCCGGAATTGCGTACGCGTGTGTTCGAGCGTTTCAATCGCGGCAACGCCACCGACCAGGAAGGCACGGGCCTGGGCCTGGCCATCGTCCAGGAGGCTGCCGCCGCTTGCGGCGGCCATGTCAGCCTGCACACCGGCCGACAGGGCACAGGATTGCGGGCGACAGTGAAATTCAAATCGGCCCGACCGGCTTGATGACACCCGCAATGCCAACATCCCGCCGCAAGGCCCGGCATCCGGCGCCCCGCTTCCTTACAAGAACGACCGGACCAACTCCTTGGCCAGCTCGGCCTGATCGTCCTCGACCATCAGCATTTGGGCGTTGAGGCTGTTCGAGATCGGCCCGGGGTACATCGAACTGAATGCCCCGCCACGCATAAAGAATGAAATGCCATAGGCCTGCATCAGCGATGCAATCACAGCCGCCTCGGACTCCGACTTCGGAGAATATACGGGAATCATATCTCGCCCCTCTGCGTATTTTTATCTGTCCAACGGCTTGCCCGCCCCTGCTTGCGGGCCAAGTCGCCGTTCCACGAACCATAAGCTTACTCTTTGCCGCGCGCCACGATTTCACGCTCCACGCGCCGGTCTGGAATCAACCACATGCAGGCCGCCCCAATATAAAAAGCGCCGGCCAGCCACGACGACACGAACGAACTGCCAATGCCCAGCAGATACAGCACCGGCGAGATCTTGCCTTTTTTGTCCGCGCCGACAGCATGGGCAAGCGGGGAATCCGCCCCTTGCGACCTGACGATCAGGTTCTGCAAAATGACATACGCGATTGCGCAGCACAACAGATTAAGGCCATAGAGAAACAACGCCGCCGGCGCAAAATGATTTTCCCCCATCCAGCCGGTGGTGAACGGCAATAGCGACAACCAGAACAGCAAATGCAGATTTGCCCAAAGTATCGTTCCATTTACCTTATTGACCAGATGCAGCATGTGGTGGTGGTTATTCCAATATATCCCCAGGTAGATAAAACTCAGGACATAGCTCAGGAATACCGGCACCACAGGCACAAGCGCCGCGAAATCCGACCCATGGGGCACCTTCATTTCCAGCACCATAATGGTCAGTATGATCGCGAGCACGCCGTCGCTGAAAGCTTCAAGGCGGTTTTTATTCATGGAACGCTTCCCCAAGATTGGAATTCTATAGGTCACCATTTTAAATAACAAAACCCCGGACTAATACAGGTACATCGACGGCATCGTCACAGAACAATTTTTTTCAAAAAAATTTCGGATTAGCGCTGGTATTTTTTGGCATATTGGTCGCATAGCTCCATAAAAGTCTGCGCCGCTGGCGACGGCGACCTAGCCTTCAGCCGCACCACACAAATCGAACGATGAATCTCCGGAGATACAAGATCGACGGTCGCAAGATTGCCGGAGTTGACCAAAGGAATCAACGATGCCGGCAGAATCCCTACCCCCAGCTTATTGAGAATAAAGCCGATCAAGGTGCTTGTTTGTTCGACTTCAAATGATGGCTGGAATTTTTTCCCATGCTGCAGGTATTCGGCCTCCATCAGAATCCTGACATTACTTGTGCTCCTCAGCGAAACCAAACGATACGGCTGCAACTTAGTCCAGGTCACTTTTTTATACTTGGCCAGATCGTGATCAGGAGGGCAAACCAAGACCAGGCGATCCAGGAACAGCTCGCGATGCACTAAATCTTCGTCCAGAAATTTCGCCGGCGCCAATGCCAGCTCAACCGTCCCCGCCTTCAAAAGCTCGATCGACACCTCAGACAGCGCATCGTGCACGCGCAGGGCTATTTCAGGATACTTTTGTTGAAACGCATTAAGCACCTCGGGCAGAAAGGTCGCCGCCAATGAGGGGGCGGCCGATATCGCCAGGCTACCTCGCTTCCCGCTGACCAAATCGCTGATACTCGAAAGCGAAGAATCAAAGTCGTCAAGCATACGCGAAACCACTACCAGCAATTCGGCCCCTATTGGCGTAAGAATCACGGTCCGGGTCGTCCGGTCAAACAAAACAGCATCAACCCTTTCTTCGAGCTTGCGTATGGCAGCGCTAAGCGCAGGCTGCGACAAATAGACGTTTTTGGCAGCCTCGCTGAAATTGAGTGTGCGCGCCAGCGCCACAAAAGCTTCCAATTGCCGGAAAGTGATATTTATTTTCATAACAAATAAATTTATAACATAAATAAATTGGACTGATAAATAGCCTGTTTTTATCATCCCAACATCCAATAGATCTTTTTAAAGGAGATAACGATGCAAACCTTACATATCGACGATACGGTTCGCGTTACCGCTTCAGGAGGCGCATTGGGCGCCGATGTGCATAATGTAGATTTGTCGCAGCCCATTACGCAGCCGGCGGTAGAAGCTATCAAACAGGCGTGGGCAGATCACTTGGTTCTAAGGCTGCGAGGGCAAAAGAGACTCAGTGTGCAAAATCTGGCCGACTTTTCCCGCCATTTTGGATCTCTGGACAAAGCCCCCACTGCCAGTTCCAAGCTAGGCGACGATTTCGACTGGCAACATCCTGAGATAACCGTCATCTCAAATGTCACGACTAATGGCAAGCCTGTAGGAGCCCTTGGCGCATACGAAGCGGTATGGCATTCAGATATGACCTACAACCCCAAGCCGCCTAAAGGCAGCGCCCTGTATGCCATTGAAATTCCACCCAGTGGGGGCAATACTCAGTTCGCCAATATGTATGCGGCCTACGAGACTCTGCCTGCCAATCTGAAGACGCGAATCCAAGGGCTGCAGTGCATACATGACGCAAGCCGGAATAGCGCGGGCGAACTCCGCAAGGGCTATGAAGATATCAGCGACCCACGAAAAACCGTTGGTGCCACCCATCCACTGGTGCGTATCCATCCCGTAACAGGAAAACCCGCCCTGTTCCTGGGCAGGCGGCGCAATGCCTATATCGTTGGCCAGGAGGTCGAAGAAAGCGAAGATCTCCTGAATAGTTTATGGGCCCACGCGACCCAAGAGAAGTTTGTCTGGACTCAAGTATGGCAATTGGACGACCTGATTTTATGGGATAACCGCTGCACCATGCATAGGCGGGATTCTTTCGATGCCACGACGAGGCGGCTACTCTACCGTACACAAATTGCCGGTGAAGCAGTCATCTGATATTTCTTATAACACCCAATCCGGAATCCATTAATGATTATCGAAAGAGCTGTCGTCAGACAGTTGTCGTTTCCCCTGATCACACCCTATAAGCTGTCGATGGGCAATCTGCATTTGTTCGATCCGATAGTGCTTGAATTGCTGGACAAGGAGGGGCGCTCGGGATGGGGGGAATGCTTGATCATTCCCGGCTATACCGAAGAAACGGTAGAGGGATCCTGGAATACCGCCATCGAATTGGGCGAACGGCTGAAGAAAGTGGCCATAGGCCAAGCCCATTCGATCATCGCCGGATATGGCGGCCGGTATCCAGGCATGGCAAGCACAGCTTATGCAGCCCTGGACATGCTGTGCAGCGAGACGCCCTTCAGCGTTGACAAGGAAACTCGCGTTCCCTTGCTCGCCCCGTGCCAGGCCCATGAAGCGCATGCAATACGCGACGAGATCGATGCGCTTCTGGAAGCCGGCTTCGGAACCCTGAAAATCAAGGTCGGCTATAAATGGCAGGACGACCTGGACCGCATGTCGATCATACAGGGCTGCGTTGCGGGACGAGCTAGCCTGAGACTGGATGCCAACCAGGGCTATAGCAACGAGGACGGCCAGTCTTTCGCCTCTCGTTTGCATCCTCAAGGCATAGAGCTTCTGGAACAACCATGCGCTTCTGCAGACTGGGAAGCCAATGCCCGAGTCGCGGCGGTATCGACTGTTCCTGTGATGCTGGATGAATCGATCTACAAGGTCTCGGACATCGATCGCGCAGCCACTATTCCGAATGTCGGCTATGTCAAGCTCAAACTGAAAAAAATCGGCAGCGCTCAGCAATTGAGCGCTGCTCTACAACGAATACGAGACCTGGGCATGACGCCAGTGCTGGGAGACGGCGTATCGATTGAACTTGGATGCTGGATGGAGGCCTGCGTAGCGGCCAAGGGAATTTCCAACGCAGGCGAGATGAACGGCTTTTTAAAAACGCGAACCCGTTTGTTTGAAAATCCGCTGCCCTTCACTGACGGGGCTATTCATTTGCCTGCCGGTTACTGGCCACGCATTGATCGCAGTGTTCTGAATGCGCATACGCTGCGCATGCGAGATATTTATTAACAAAAAAAGCTGGAACAGGAGACAGGATATGAGAGCATTACTACTTGATGCAATACGAAAAATAAGTATGGCCGTGTTTTCGCTTGCTGCATTCATGAGCGTAGCCCAGGCGCAGAACTATCCAACAAGACCTATCAAAATTGTCGTAGCCGGACCATCAGGAGGAGGTACTGACTTTCTGGCCCGATTGGTGGCCGATAAGCTGGCCAAGGAATTTCAGCAATCTGTCATCGTCGAGAATCGGCCTGGCGCATCGGGCTTGATAGGAACAAAATATGTCCGGCAAGCACAGCCCGACGGCTATACCCTAATTATGGGACATGCCGCGACCCATGCCATTCTTCCTTTGATACATACCGATCCAACCTACGACCCGATCAAGGACTTCACCCCCATCAGCCTAATTGCCACGGCGCCCGAAGTCCTGGTAGTGCCGGCGAAATCGCCTATAAAGACGTTTGCCGATCTGCTCAGGCTCGCCAAGGCAAAGCCCAGTGCGGCCACCTACGGAACCCCAGGTATCGGCCAACCACAGCATATTCTGGCGCTGCGGGTGATGAAACAGGCTGGCATCAATATGCTGCATGTACCCTATAACGGCAGCAGCCCTGCCTTGACCGATTTACTAGGCGGGCGTCTGACCAGCATGTTTGTCACACCGGCCGCTGTAATGCCTTTTATCCACTCAGGAAAAATACGGGCTTTAGCGGTCAGTTCGCAAACTCGTTCAAAAATCATGCCCGACGTGCCCACACTGGAAGAAGCTGGCTTGACAGGCCTGTATCAGGTCGGCTGGTTCGGACTGTTCGGGCCTGCACATATGCCCAAGCCTGTGGTCGGTACGCTTAGCCAGGCCGTCATGAAAATCATGGCCGATCCTGCGATTCGCAAACAGATTTCGGCTTCATATATGGAGCCCGAAGGCAGCACTCCCGAACAGTTTGCAGCGTTCCAAGCTGCGGAAGTCGCGAAATTCAGAAAAATAGTGGCTGACGCCAACGTCAAAATCAATTAAAGAGGATAAGCACATGAAACTGACCAGACTGCTTGGATGGGGGCTTGCTATCGCGTGCTCCAGTGCGGGTCATATAGCATGGGCGACCACGCCCCACTATCCCGACAAATCAATAAGAATGATCGTTGCCTATCCACCGGGCGGAGGAACCGACATACTGGCCCGTCTGGTAGGCGCTGAACTCGGCCGCGAACTGGGCCAGAGCATTATCGTAATCAATCGCGGCGGCGCATCCGGGGCAATCGGCACGCTGGCTGCTGCGCGTTCCGATCCCGATGGATATACGATTCTCCTAGCAACGTCCAATGTAACGATTACACCCGCCATCGACAAAACCGCCAAGTTCTCGGTCACGCGCGATTTCAAAGCCGTCACCTTGCTAACGGAATCGCCATTTGCACTGGTCGCAACACCCTCGCTCAAGATCAAGACATTGCAGGATCTCGTGGAGCTTTCCCGAAAGAATCGAGGCTCCATTAATTACGCATCGACCGGCGTCGGCTCGCCCCAGCAACTGGCCACCGAACTTTTCAAAAAACGAACTGGCCTCGATTGGCTGCATGTACCCTACCAGGGTGGCGGACCATCATTGAGCGCGCTGCTGGAAGGCCAGGTGCAAGTCATGTTCAGCAATGTGCTGCCGGTCTTGCCGTACATCAAGACCGGCAAGCTGGTCGCGCTGGCTCAGACGACCCAGGAACGTCTGCCTGTCCTGCCAGACGTTCCAACCATGGCTGAAGCGGGCAGCAAGAATTTTGTCGTGAGTTTCTGGTCCGGCATTCTAGTGCCGGCAAAAACACCCGATTCCATTATCACAACGCTCAACACCGCACTATTGAAGGTCATGCAGAAGCCCAATATACGCGAACAGCTCATAGCACAAGGAACAATAGTCCATCCATTGAATAGCTTGAAGTTCGCGGAATACATACATCAAGATCAGGCCTATTGGCGTCACGTGGCTGAATTGACCCACATCAGCATTACGCATTGAACTGTCGGAAATACACAGAAGGAGTAACAAATGAAATTAGTGAGGTACGGGGCCGCAGGATACGAGAAGCCGGGCCTGATTGATGCTCAGGGCAATATCCGCGACCTGAGCCAGATAGTGCCCGACATTGCCGCAAGCCAATTTGACGGGGGTGTCTTCGATCATCTCATACAGACCGACCCCACTACGCTTCCTTTGGTGCGTGAACCGCAACGGCTAGGCGTACCTTATACCGGCATGCAAAAAATAGTCGCGGTAGGATTGAATTATTCAGACCATGCCGCCGAAGCGCATATGGCGTTGCCCAAAGAACCAATTTTGTTCAGCAAAGCCATCACCAGCCTGAATGGCCCATACGACAATGTCGTATATCCAGTTGGTTGCGAGAAAGTCGACTGGGAAGTGGAACTCGGTGCAGTGATAGGAAAAAAAACCAAAAATGTTTCCGAAACGCAAGCCCTGGAGCACGTGGCCGGCTATTGCATCGTCAATGATGTGTCCGAACGCGAACTACAAATCGAACGTAGCGCAGGGCAATGGCACAAAGGGAAAAGTCTGGACACCTTTTGCCCCGTGGGGCCTTATCTGGTCACTCAACATGATATTCCCAACCCGCAAAACCTGGCTTTGTGGCTGGACGTCAATGGGGTGCGCTGCCAAACCGGGCATACCAGCAAGATGATTTTCGGAGTGGCGCGCCTGATCAGCTATATCAGCCAGTACATCACCTTGATGCCCGGAGATCTCATCGCCACGGGCACTCCCCCTGGCGTCGGCATGGGAATGTCCCCACCCAAGTATCTACGGCATGGAGATCTTGTGGAGCTGGGCATCGACGGCCTGGGACAGCAATGCCAGAAAGTCGTTTCGATATAATCTGGCGGCGCGTATACGGTCAATTTGAAGAAGCCCCTCTCGAACAAGATGGGGTCGAGCCATAGCTTGCGAAAATAGTGCTTATTGGAAACCGGGGCTGGCGCAAACCAACGCAAGCTAATACCATGACGTTACGCACATGCATAGCGTCATAATGCTGCTGTGCAAGTACCATACGCGATAGGCCATAACCATGTTGAAATTCTCAGCCAATATTTCCATTATGTTCCAGGAACTGCCCGTACTGGAACGCCTGAAGGCCGCCGCGGACGCCGGCTTCAGGGCGATAGAAATCTGGTTCCCTTACGATATCCCTGCACCGGAAATGAAAGAGCAGCTGCGGAAACACCACCTTGTTTGCGTAGGCATGAACTCGCCGTCCGGCAATGCGGCCGCGGGCGACTGGGGGCTGGCCGCCGACCCCGCCCGGCGCGACGAATTCATGGCAAGCGTGCGCCAGGCCATGGTGTATGCCCAGGCAATCGATTGCCCCAAGGTGCATGTCATGGCGGGCGTTGCACCGCCCTCGCTAAGCGTTGCCGATGCATGGGAAGTCTATGGCGGCAACATCAAGACGGCGTGCGCCCTTGCACAGGATTACGGCCGCCAGGTCCTGATAGAGCCGCTCAATGCGCTTGACCGCCCCAGCTATCTTCTCACCCGGCAAGCCCAGGCCATCGATCTCATCCGCGCACTGAACTGCGGCAATCTGCAGATCATGCTCGATCTTTATCATGTGCAGCGCGGCGAAGGCAATCTGGTTGAACGGATGCGCGCCAGCATGCCATTTGCGGGCCATATCCAGATTGCGGATGTGCCGGGGCGACACGAACCCGGAACGGGCGAGGTCAACTTCCCTTTTGTTTTCGCCGAGATTGAACGCCTGGGCTACAAGGGCTGGATAGGTTGCGAATACGCGCCGCTTGGCGCCACGACCGAAGGCCTGGGCTGGCGGGAACGGCTTGCCGGATCGGCCACATGACGGAAACCCAGCTTCGAGACGAAATCGTACGGGTCGGGCGCAGCCTCTTTGAACGCGGCTACGTGCACGCCACCGCCGGCAATATCAGTTGCAGGCTCGACAATGGCTTTCTGATCACCCCCACCGACGCCTGCCTGGGCTTCCTGGATGCCGATCGCATTGCACGGGTCGATGCGCACGGCTCCTGGCTTGCCGGCGACAAGCCCAGCAAAACCCTGGCCTTGCACCAACACATTTATACCGCCGACCCAGGCGCCGCCTGCGTCATACACACCCACTCCACTCACCTGGTGGCGCTGACGCTCACGCGCACAACAGGCGAACCGGAACTCTTGCCACCCATCACACCGTATTTCGTCATGAAGATCGGGCACGTCCCGCTTATCCCCTATCATCGCCCCGGCAGTCCGCAAACAGGCGTGCTGGTGGAACAGCAAATTCTGCAGGCAAGGAAAAAAGGCTCACCCATTTGCGCTGTCATGCTGGACCGGCTCGGGCCCAATGTCTGGAGCGAAACCCCGGGCGGCGCCATGGCAATTCTGGAAGAGCTGGAAGAAACCGCCAAACTATGGATGCTCAGCCGGCACAGCGCAACGCCCCTGAGCAGCGATCAGATCGAAGAACTGCGCCAGGCATTCGGCGCGCGCTGGTAATTCCATTTCGCCCCTGGCGGCACTACAACAACTTGCCCGGATTCATGATGTTGTGCGGATCGAACAGTTGCTTGATCTGTTGCATCAGCGCAATAGCGACCGGATCCTTGTAGTGGTGGAAAGCACGGCGCTTGAGCTGCCCTATGCCATGCTCGGCGCTGATGCTGCCTCCGTAAACCGCCACTTCATCGAACACGGCATCGGCCACCGCTTCTTCATGTTCGGCAGCCCAGGTTTTATCGGCGCCCTGGGGACGGGAAATGTTGTAGTGCAAATTGCCATCGCCGAAGTGGCCGAATATGTAAGGCCGGCAATCGGGCGCCACCGCATGCAGGCCTTGCACGGCGGTGCGCATGAAATCGGGAATGCGCTCGATAGGCAGGGAAATATCGTGTTTCAGATGCGGGCCGTCGGCGCGCTGCGCTTCCGAGATTTCTTCGCGCAGCCGCCACAAGGTCTGCAACTGCGACAGCGATGCCGAAACGACCGCGTCCTGGCACAGTTCCTGCTCCAGCGCCTGGCCTATCACCTCTTCCAGCAAACGGTTCAGGCCTTCACCGTCGGCGGTGTCGGCCAATTCGATCAGCACATAGGCGGGATGGCGCTGCTCGAAAGGTTCATGCAGGCCCTCGGTATGCGCAAGCACCAGGTCCAGGCAAGCGTCGGTGAAAAATTCAAAAGCCTGCAGGCGCGCGCCGCAGGCGCCAAACAGCAGGCGAAATAACTCGAGCGATTGCTGCGCGGACTCGACGGCCACCAGCACCACCGAGCGCACTTGCGTCTGGGCATATAAGCGCAAAGCCACGCCTGTAATAATACCCAGCGTGCCCTCGGAGCCTATGAACAGCTGCTTCAGATCGTAGCCGGTATTGTCCTTGCGCAAGGTGTGCAGCCCATTGAAAATCGTGCCATCGGGCAGCACTGCCTCGACGCCCAGCACCAGCTCGCGCGTCATGCCATACCGCACGACATTCACGCCGCCCGCATTGGTGGCCAGGTTGCCGCCGATTTGCGCGGAGTCTTCAGCCGCCAGACTAAGCGGCAGCATGCGCCCAGCTTCGTTTGCCGCACGCCTCAGGTTCCCCAGAATGCAGCCCGCGTCGACCACCAGCGTGTTGGCAATGGTGTCGAGCGAACGAATGCTGTTCATGCGATCCAGACACAGAATGACATTGGCCGGATTGGCGTCGGGCGTGGCCCCGCCGCACAAACCCGTGTTGCCGCCCCGCGGCACCACGGGCACCTTGTGGGCATGGCACAGACGCAGGCATTCGGCTACTTGCTGCGTGGACCGCGGCCGCACAAGCGCCTGTGCCTGCCCTGTGTAGATACCACGCCAATCGCTTAGCCATGGCACTATTTCCTCGGCTGCGGTTTGCACGACGTCCGGGCTCAGGGCGTTTTTCAATTCTTCCTGGAAACGGTTCATGATATCCATGCTTTCAAAATTCAGATCTACAAAAAAGAAACATCGAGGCCCAGCCGCTGGCTGGCATTGTGCAAATGTTTTCTGGCCATGCTGCGGGCCAGCGCCGGGTCGTGTTGTTTGATCGCCGCCAGCACGGCTACATGCTCGTCATGCACATAGGATGCCAGTCCGGCTTTGGACGGCGTGGATTTCCGGGCGCGATCGAGCGCCAGGGTATTGAGCCTTGCCGCCCGCACACCATAGCGCCATTGCTCGTTGAGGTATTGCATCAATTGCATGTAGTGCGGATTATGCGTGGCCTTTGCAATGGCCTTGTGAAAAGCCAGATCCCACTCCAGCGCCTGATCGGGCTCGCCCAGGCTTTTTTTCAGGGAGCGCAGAATATCTTCCATCAGTGCAATTTCATCGGGGCCGGCATGCAAGGCGGCCAGGCTGGCCGCCCCCGCCTCGATTTCGCAGCGCAACTCGTAAATATGCCTGAGCGCCGTTTTGTCTACATCCGCGGGTACGATAAGCTGGAAGCCTTCATCGACCGAACTGGCCAGCACGCGGCACCCCGCCCCCTGGCGACTTTCCACCAGCCCTTTGGTGCGCAAGCGTTCGGTCGCTTCGCGTATGACAGCGGCGCTGACATTGAACTCCTGCGCCAGCAGGCGCCCCGCTGGCAATTTGGCGCCGACAGCATAAACCCCCTGCTGGATACGCTCGATCAGGGCATCGGCCACGCGGCTGGTCAGGGTTTGCGGTGAAATTTGCATAGCGGCAATAATATCAGGTTATCTGATAACTTTAAAGAAGCAACAACTGGGGCATGGCATCGCCGCCGCACCACACTATGGCGTTCTGGCGGAATTTTCCGCCCAAAGCCCGGGCATCCGCACGATCAATGCCCAAAACCAGAAAGCTCGGCTCGCCGGGCCATGAGTTCGATGGATGCCGCCCGACTCCTTGCATACAGGTATACGCGCTTCGATCCAGCCAGTCTTGCAGCTCGCGCTGGCGCCGGCGATTTTCTGGCTCGGGTGTAACCCGGCTGAGCGGATTGAATGCCGTGATGAACGCCGCGCACCGCACGCCATGCCGCTCGAACAGGGCCGACAAGGCAGGGCTCGCTACTCCGACTCGCAGCGTGAAGCCGCTGGCACCGCTCACGATATAGTCCGTTTCGCGATAGGCGCGCAACAGCGTGGGGGAAATCAATGTTGTAGGCACTCGATTTGTGGCCATAAGCGCACATCTTAAGGCTTTTCGGGCCCATTTCGCCGCCTGCGCTATTGTCTGCACAGATGAACCCCACCATAATGCAGGCATGGAGACACCTGAACGCGGGCGTCAGGCCCGGCCTTATTCCCTGCTGTTGATCAGCATGCTGTCGATCCTGCTGGCCGGCTGCGCCGGCGAGTCGGGCCTCAAGTCATCCCAAGGCCTGCGTTCATATCGACACATCGTTATCGACGGAACAAAGCGCAACAACGTCGCGCTGACAGCCATGGGCTTGGTCGGCACGCGCTATCGCTATGGCGGCTCCAGCCCCGATAGCGGGTTCGATTGCAGCGGCCTGGTGCAATACGTGTTTGAAGACGCCACCAGCGAGCAGCTTCCCCACAACACGGCCGAAATCGCGCAGATCAGCCGACCTGTATCCCGCGGCGATTTAAGCGTGGGCGATTTTGTATTTTTCAATACGCTCCACAGCGCCTATTCCCACATGGGCATCTATATTGGCGATGGGCAGTTCGTGAATGCGCCGTCCAGCGGCGGCCATGTGCGCATCGATGCGCTCAATAGCCCCTACTTCGCCAAGCGCTACGAAGGCGCCCGAACGCTGTTCCAGCGCTGACAGCCCGGCGCGTGTTACCGATTGCCGCTTGCCCGAAGGGCCAAAAGGATATTAAATAAGCCGCAAGCGACCAGCACAAAAAATATTCCCCAATCCGCCCGAGGAGGCCTCCGTGAAAATCACCCTGATAGCCGCTGCCCTGTCGGCAAGCGCCCTGCTTGTCCTGCCTGCCTCTTCAAATGCCCAAACGCCGTCGAGCCCGGCCGCACCCATTAAAATCGGCGTGCTGACCGATCTATCCGGCGTCGTTGCCGACGCGACCGGCAAAGGATCCGTGGAGGCGGCGCGCATCGCCGTCGAAGAAGCAGGCGGCAAGGTGCTGGACCGCCCCATCGAAGTCATTGCCGCCGACCACCAGCATCGTCCCGATATAGGCAGCGCGATCGCCCGCAAATGGTTCGACGTCGACGGAGTCGATGTCATCGTCGATCTGCCCAATTCCTCCGTCGCCCTGGCCGTGCAGAACATCGCTCGCGAGAAAAAGAAAATCGTGATGTTTTCCAGCGCCGGAACCACGGCTCTCAGCCAAGGCCAGTGCTCGCCTTATGGTGTGCAATGGACCTACACCACGTATGCCCTGGCTCGAGGCACCGCCAGCGCAGTGGTCAAGGCGGGCGAAAAAAACTGGTTCATACTGGCCACCGATTACGCTTTCGGAAAACAACTGGCCAAGGACACCAGCGAGGTCGTTACCGCCAACGGCGGGCACGTGCTGGGCACGGTTTACCACCCTCTGAATACGGCGGATTTTTCGTCCTTTCTGTTGCAGGCTCAATCCTCCAACGCACAGATCATTGCGCTGGCGAACGCGGGCGGCGACACCATCAATGCCATCAAACAGGCTGCCGAATTCGGCCTGGGCACGGGCAAACAGAAACTGGCTGCCATGCTGCTCATGATCACCGACGTGCACAGCCTGGGGCTTAAAGTGGCGCAAGGCACCTACCTGACCACGCCCTCTTACTGGGACGCCAACGACGGTACGCGCGCCTTTACCAAGAAATTCGAGGCCCGCGTCGGCAAGCCGCCCACCTTTTTGCAGGCAGGCGTGTACGGTTCGGTCAGGCATTACCTCAAGGCGGTAAAAGCCGCCGGCACCGACCAGTCGGACGCCGTCATGGCAAAAATGCGCCAGTTGCCCATCGACGACCCTTTCAGCCAGCATGCTCAAATCCGTCCCGATGGCCTGGTCGTGCGCGATATGCTTTTGGCGCAGGTCAAAACCCCCGAGCAATCCAAGAAGCCCTGGGATTACTACAATATCATTGCCACCATACCCGGCGAAAACCTGGTGTGGCCTTTAGCCGAAAGCCAGTGCCCACTGCTCAAGAACGACAAGAAATCATAGCAAGGCCAACCCGCCGCCCATGACCGCGTCAAAAACAGGAATAGCCCGATTCGGAAGCTTTTACGCGGGCGGCCGGCAACTGCGCATCACGGGCGAGCCGGTTCGATCCATCGCCTTTACTCAAACGGCATCGTACGAGTACGATCCGAATGGCCTGTTCCATATCGAACAGGCCTATGTGCAGTACTTCATTCCCGCCGAACAGCGTTGCGCGCTGCCGCTGGTATTGCTGCATGGCGGCGGCATGAACGGAGCCATGTGGGAACACACGCCCGATGGCCGCACCGGCTGGGCGCAAGCCTTTGTCGACCAGGGTTTCGCTGTATACATTGTCGACAACGTCGAACGCGGACGCGCAGGCTGGGCTCCTTTTCCGGGCGTCTGGCCCGATGCGCCTATCATCCGCAGCGCCGAAGAAGCCTGGAGCCTGTTCCGATTCGGCAAGGCACCCGACTTTCCGGCTCGGCAGGCCTTTGCCGGCCAGCGATTTCCAGTCGAACATCTGGATGCGTTCATCTGTGGGGCCGTGCCGCGCTGGCTGTCCAACAACGACACGGCCGTAACAACCTTGTGTGCGGCCCTGAATCATATCGGCCCCTGTCTTTTGCTGGCGCACAGCCATGGCGGCGAAGTGGCTTTCCGCGCTGCCGCCCGCTGCCCGGACGTGGTGCAAGGCATGGTCGCGGTCGAGCCTTCCGGGTTTTGCCCTGCCGACGCGATTCCATCGCTGGGCCTGCGGGCCGGCCTGTTTGTCTATGGCGACTATCTGGACGCCACTCCCACCTGGGAAACTCTCATGGAAAAAGGCGCCGCATTCAGGAATGCCCTGGTTCACGCGGGCATCGGCGCCGAATGGTGGGAGCTGGCCAAGATGGGCATATACGGCAATTCGCACATGCTGATGATGGACAACAACAGCGACGACATCGCCCTGAAAATTGGCGCCTGGCTGCAGGAACATTTCTAATGTGCAGCGGCCGGATAACGCATCGGCCTCGTTGACGATGAGCGTAGGGGTGGCCTTTGTAGCCCCCCCGGGGTAACGCATCGGGTCGAACGAACGGGCGCAAGGCCCGCCCCTACAGCCCGCCTGTCGTTCAGCCCTTATTCTTTGTACTTCGCATCGAAATCCCACACTTCCTTGAACCCCATCAACAGGCACAGTTTTTCGAATGAATACAAATCCGAGGTGACGTTCAAGGTACCTTGGCCGTTCTTGATCTCTGAATAAACCTTCTCCAAAGCCTTGGCAA
Organism: Paralcaligenes sp. KSB-10; assembly: GCF_021266465.1. Taxonomy (NCBI): domain Bacteria; kingdom Pseudomonadati; phylum Pseudomonadota; class Betaproteobacteria; order Burkholderiales; family Alcaligenaceae; genus Paralcaligenes; species Paralcaligenes sp. KSB-10. The sequence goes on from NZ_CP089848.1 coordinate 1,094,533, forward strand.
CCGCCAGAAAGCCCGTGCCCGGATAAATCGCCAGGGAAAAACCCAGGGACTCCAGGTCTTGCGGCTTGAGCTGGGGGGTGCGCCCGCCTTCGACGATATTCACCAGCACCGGCAGGTCAAAAGACTTGCCGATGATTTCGAGTTCTTTTTCCGATTCGGGCGATTCGATGAACAGGATGTCGGCCCCGGCTTTTGCATATTTCTCGGCCCGCCTCAAGGCTTCGTCCAGGCCAAGCGAAGTTCGGGCATCGGTGCGCGCGACAATAAGGAATTCGGAACTTGTCCTGCTGTCGGATGCGACTTGGAGTTTCCTGACCATATCTTCGGCGGAAGTCACCCTCCTGCCCGCGGTATGCCCGCACTTTTTGGGAAACTCCTGATCTTCCAGCTGAATGCCGGCCGCCCCGGCTTTTTCGTAGCCTTTGACCGTATTGGCTACATTCAGCAGGCCGCCATAACCGGTGTCGCCATCGCAAATAATAGGGGTCTTGCTGGCGCCGCAAAACGCCGCTACGCGGTTGACCATGTCGGTATACGTCGCCAGCCCGGCGTCGGGAAGGCCCAGGTACGACGCCACCGAGCCAAAGCCTGTCATGTACAGGCAATCGAAACCCATTTGATCGGCCAGCTTCACCGATATCAGGTCATATACCCCAGGGGCGACAAGTAATTTGCCGCCATTGAGTTTCTGCTTCAAGCTGCTCATGCAATTTGCTCCCATTTACAAAACATCAATTTCTTCCAGTGTCTTTTTGCGTGTTTCGATGCCCAGCACCAGCATCACGACTGTTAAAAACAATAAGGCGCCGACAATGAGCGACATTACGCTATTGACGCCGCCCACCACATACATGGCCACAATGATCTGCGGCGTCGCAATTCCCGCTATGCGGCCCATTGTGTTGGCGATACCGTTTCCGCGCATCCTGATTTTTGTGGGGAACAGTTCCGGCGTATAAGTTGCTATGCCCAGCGCAACAAGCAGGTAGATCAGGGTAAACAGGATAAAGCCCAATAAGGTCGCCACGTATATGGAAGGAGACGACAGATACAGCCAGCCCGTAATGGCGGCCAGCAGGCACACCAGGGCAATACTGTATTTCCTGCCCACCTTGTCCAGAATAAGTGCGCCGATCAAGGCGCCGAAGGGGCCGCCTAAAGACATCAGCGTTGCATAACCCAGGGACGAAGTCACCCCCATGCCCTGCTTGACCAGGAACGTAGGCACCCAAACGATAAATCCGTATATCACGATGTTTGAGACGACATGGATGCAGATGCCGAGTATCGTTCTTCTTAAATAGGGCGGCTTGAACAAATCGATGCTTTTCAAAGTGCTGTCTATCGTTGCTTTGACCGGCGCGGGCGGCGGCAATTTCGACTTGTCGTAGCCGGCCTCGACATCGCTGACTATCTTGTCGGCCTCTGCATACCGGCCCTTCGATTCCAGCCACCGCGGCGATTCCGGCATTGTTTTACGCAGGAACCAGACGATCAGCGCCCCAACGCCGGCAATCGCGAACATGAAACGCCAGCCCAGATTCGGAATAACGATAAAGCCCAGCAGTGTCGAGAAGAACAATGCCGAATTGGTAATCAGCGACAAATAAGCCGACCACTTGCCCCTGACCTTGGGAGGAACAAACTCCCCCAGGCATCCGTAGCCAACCACGATCTCGGCGCCAAGACCCAGGCCCATGAAGAACCGGCACACGATAAGCCAGTCTATCGACGGGGCGAAGGCGCCCGCAATCGAGGCTATGCCGAAAATGGCCAAGTTGAACTGGTAGGTGAACTTCCTGCCTTTCAAATCGCCCAGATAGCCGGCCGTGAACGCACCAATCAGCATTCCTATGAATGTGACGGATAGAAACGTGGCATTCGAGCCGATCGTCGACCAGCCGCTTTTGACCAGCGCCCCCAGCACGCCGGCGGCCAGATAGATGTCAAAGGAATCGAAGAACATCCCCCCGCCAATAAGCCATATGATCCTCTTGTGGAAGGGGCCTATCGGCAGGCGATCAAGTCTTGGCCCTATGTTCTCGGTTGTCTCCACCTATGTCTCCTTTATTGAATCGTTACTTTTTAAGGTTCAGTAAAAACGAATTCTTGCCATGCAGAATATGGCTTTTCATGATGGATTCCATCAGCTCGGCATTCTTCGTCCGGATGGCATCGATCATTTCAAAGTGTTCGGTGTTGCTGCGGATGCGCTCTTGCTCGGAATAACCTTTGAAGGTCCATTTGATCAGGGGGATCTTCTTGATCGTATTCAGGGATGTGCACAGCACCTGATTATTGGAGCGTTCGGTTATCAGCTTGTGGAACCGGTCATTCGAAACCTGCCGCTGGCTGATGGCCTCGGGCGTATTGTCCTGATTGAGCGACATTTCCTCCGCCAATTGCACCAGTTGCTCAATGTCGTCAGGGCTCATATTGCTTACGCACAGTCTTGCCAGATACGGCTCGATCAACACCCGCGCATCGAATATTTCCTCGATATTCTTCAGGTTCCAGTCATTCACCCTGACGCCCTGATTTTTCTTGATTTCCAGCCACCCTTCAGCCGCCAGGATCCTGAGCGCTTCCCTGACGGGCGTTCTGCTGACTTTCACGGTGTCGGCGATCGATTCTTCCCGGATGAATTCGCCCGGCGCAAGACGACCGGCCTCGATCTCGCGAGTGATGTACTCATAAGCCGTATTGACCGACTTCGTCATCAAGTGCGCGGAAGCATTTTCATTTTGCATACAATTACTGATAAATACCTAGATCAAAGCGTGTTATTTTTTATAATTGCATACAATCTTCCATTCTGGAATGAGGGTTTACGCTAAAAAGCTTGGCCAAATAAGTTGCGCCCCGAGGGCCGGAACGAGTGTCCGGCCCTCGGGGCGCAGGTCAAGCCAGGAGAATGGCTTTAAACGAAACACCAGGATTTGCAGGGGTGCCTCGTTAGGGGCTCGCGGCAACGCATTGGATCGCCCGCTCCCCTAGGCATACGACTACTCATTGACCGTAATGTGCTCGGCCTTGATCAGGGCTCCCCATTTCTTGGTGTCCTGCTGGATCAGTTTGGCAAATGCATCGGGCGAAATAACCGAGGCTTCCACGCCTGAAGTCTCTGCGTACTTCCTGGCATCCTCCGACGCCATGGCCACTTGCATGGCCTTGTTCAGCGCATCGATAGTCTGCTTGGGAGTTCCCGCAGGCGCAAAAATACCGTACCAGTTGCTGGCATACACATTCTTGAAACCCAATTCGTCAAACGTAGGAACGTCCGGCAGCTTGGGCGAACGCTTGGAATCGGCGATGCCGATCGCGGTCAGTTTGTGATCCTGGATAAAAGGAAGCAGGCCGGAAATGTCGCCGAAAAACCCGCCTACCTGCCCCGCCACCGTATCGCGTATGGCCGGCGCCGCCCCCTTGTAGGGCACATGCAAAATATTGGCCTTGGTGGCAATGCGCAGCAGTGAAATGGCCATATGCGGCATGCTGCCGATCCCCGAGGAGGACAAGGTCACCCCTTCCTTCTTGCTTTTGGCCAAATCGAGGAATTCCTTGACCGACTTCACCTTGCTGGTGGCCGGCACCACCAGGACCTCCGGCGTGGACACCAGCGTGGAAATCGGCGCAAAGTCTTTTTCAGGGTTATAGGTCAGATGCGGATAAAGCGTGGGGTTGATGGAAATGGCGCCCGCTGAACTGAGGAACAGCGTATGCCCGTCGGGCGCGGCGCGTTTCACAAAATTCGCGGCAATCGCCCCGTTGCCGCCCGGCTTGTTTTCAACGATAACCGAAGAGCCCAGAGAGCTTTCCAATTGCTTGGCCACCACGCGGGCCAAGGTATCGGCCGGCCCGCCGGGCGGGAAAGCCACTACGACCGTGGTCGGCGGGGCCGCATAGGTGCTTAGTGCCGCCATGGCCAATGCCGCGCCCAGCCCCAGTTTGGATATGAATGAAATTTTTCCAGTAAACATAGTGTCTCCCTTGCGCCCCTTGATCACCCTTGGGGCTGTGTGAATGTAAAAATCAACCGCAACGTGCGCTCATGCCGCCATCAACCAGCAATTCGGTTCCGGTCACAAACCGAGCCTCTTCGGAAGCCAGGAACAAAGCCGCGTTGGCCGTATCCCGGCCGTCGCCCATGAACGGCAAAGGAATCCGGGACTGGCGCTGTGCAAGCAATTGCTCCACGTCGCCCCCGGCCCTCTGGCCGGCCAGCCTGGCTTCGACCATGGGCGTGTGCATCTGGCCGGGAATCACCGTATTGCAGCGTATGTTCTTTGCCGCATACTCAATGGCGACGACACGCGAAAACTGGATTACCCCCGCCTTGGCGCTGGCGTAGCCCACCTGGGCCGACCCGGTCCAGCGTATGCCCGAGGTCGACGCGATATTGACGACCGCCCCGCCGCCGTGCTGCTCCATCAGCGGCAACACATGCTTGCACGTCAGGAACACACTTTTCAGGTTGTAGTCGATCTGCGCGTCCCAATCGTCTTCCGACAAATTGACCGGACCTCCCTTGCGGGAGCCGCCCACATTATTGACCAGGACATCGACCCGCCCATAAGCCTGGACGCAGGCCTGGACCATGTCCCGGACCGAGGCGCTCGAGGTGACATCCGCAATATGCGTCGTGATATCGCCGCCAATCTCCCGGACCCGGGCGACAGTTTCAAGCAGCGCCCCGGCATTCAGATCGACGGCAAAAACCTGCGCGCCCTCTTCGGCAAAGCGAAAGGCAATCGCCCGGCCATTGCCCCAGCCGGGGCCTACGCTGCCCGCGCCCGTCACAATGGCTACCTTGTTGTGCAAACGTCCTGCCACGAAGACCTCCTGTGCATTGAATGAGAATTTCAGCCGGCGGCGCCAAATGCGCTCGGCGCCGCGGCATCCGCAGGCGCGACCTCGAAGACATTCAAGGTCATGGAGATCAGCGTGTAGTACCCCGCCAAACCGACCAGATCCACCACATGATCCTGGCCCAACACCTCGATTGCGCGCCGATATTGCAGCTCGGGTATGTGGCGTGTTTCGACCAGGGTTTTAACGAACTCGTAAACGACCTGTTCGTCCTGTTGCCGGAATTCGATGCGGCCGCCCGTGCGTATGCCCTCGGCGATGTCGCTCGATATACCGGCTTCGATGGCAATGGGTTTGTGCGCCCACCATTCGAATTCAGAACGCCACAAGGCGGCGATGGTCAATATCGCCAGCTCGGACAGGCGCGGCGGCAGGCTCGAGTCGTAGCGGCAGTACTGGCCCAGCGCCTGGGCGGGTTCCGCCAGCCCGGGACGATGCAGCCATATGGCCAGGGGTCCGCGCACGCGCCCCCGGGGCCCCGACTGGATCGCCTCGTAGACGCGCCGCTGATGCTCGTTCATCCGTTCGGGGTCGGGTGGCAAAAGTCTGGGCATTGCGATCTACCCCCGGCCCGGCGAGACGCCGTCTTTTTTGAACATGGTTCTTTTGGTATTGAAGAAATTGGGCCGCACCCGGCTGCTCCAGTCGGTCGCGCGCACGGCCACCCAGGGCTCCGAACCGAAAGTCTCCAGGGTCTCCAGATCGTAGGCGGCGTAATACCTGGGAGACCCGCTGCCGTCGGTATAGCGCCAGGCCTGGACCGTTCCAGGCACGGCCGCCAGGCCGGGCATGTGTTCAGTCTGGTACCACGCATTGAAATCGCCCTCGGCCTCGGGCCGCACATCCGTTTCCACCACATAGTGCCAGGCGGCTTTCTTGCCAAAGGAATGTCCAGGCAAATCCAGCGTACATTCCAGGGCAATGACCGCGGCGCCAGGGCACAGCCCCATGCATGCCGCCTGCAGCTTTTGGCACTGGCCATCAGTGTCGGCGGCGGCCAGCTTCAGGTACACATAGGTCTCGGCCTGCTCGATGGCACACTGCACGTCGAGCGAGGACAGCACTTCGGCAGACGACACGGCTGTCAGGGCGTGCCGAACTTCGGCGGCGCTCAGCCGCAAGCCTGGAAACTTGATCAAACCATTTTTCATATTGCCACGCGCACCTGTTCCATATAAGCATTCAATAGGGTCATGCCTGAACCTCTTCGTCAAATCCGTACAAAACCTGGGGATTGGCGACCAATATCTGCTCCAGCACCGCCGGGTCCGGACACAAATCGAGCAGAGTATTGGCCGAATCGCCGTCGTCGGGCATATCGCCCTGCACCCGGGGATGCGGCCAATCGGTGCCCCACAACAGGCGATTGGGCATATGCTCGATCAGTGCGCGCATCAGCGGCCTGCCGTCGGCAAAAGGCCGTTTGCCGCTGCTGGACACCCGGTCGATGCCGGAAATCTTCACCCACGCGCCGGGATGGCTCTTCAGATCCAGCAAGGCCTGGAAATTGGGATTCTCCACGCCCTTGTCCGCGGAGACCCTGGCCATATGGTCGATCACGAAAGGAACATTAAGGCTGGTGAACCAGGGCAATACCGAGATCACCGAGGCTTCATCGCCATGTACGCAAATATGCCAGCCATGCGGGGCAATCAAGCCGGCGATATGTTCGACCTCTTCCCGGGTAGAGCCCGCCAGATGGGACATGAAATGGAAGCGCGCACCGCGTATGCCGCCTTCGTGCAACCTTTTTATCTCGCCGGCGCTGACATCGGGCGCCAGCAGCGCCACGCCGCGGCACTGGCCGCGGCTGCGGGCGATGGCATCGAGCACCGCCGACATATCGTAGCCATGGCACGCCGCCTGAACCAGCACGGTACGGCTGATGCCCAGCTTGTCGTGCATGGCCTGCAATTTTTCAAAAGGCGCATCCGGCGGGGTATAAGGCCGTTTTTCGGCAAATGGAAATACAGCGGACGGCCCGAATATATGGCAATGACTGTCGCAGGCATGGGCCGGAAATCGGTGCCGGACCGGTGCAATCTGTTCCAGTGGCGGAGCGTAATCGAACATGGCTTTCTCATCAGTGAATCAACGCCATGATGCGTCAGACCAACTCAGGGCAGCAATGGCCGATATGTGACTTCTGATATACAAAAAACGTATATCATGCCGCTATGGACTTGAAACAAATCAACTATTTCATCGTCGTGTGCGAGCAGCGCAGCTTTTCCCGCGCCGTTGAAATCCTGGATGTCTCCCAGCCCTCGATCAGCCGGCAGATCCAGTTGCTGGAAGCTGAACTGCGACAGCACCTGTTGCGCCGAACCGGCCGTGGCGTGGAACCCACCGAAGCCGGCCTGCGGTTTTTGAATCATGCCAGGGCACTGCACAAGCTGGCCGGCCACGCAAAGCAGGATCTGCAAACCTTTCGCTCATCCGCCCAGGGCAAAGTCAGGCTGGGCCTGCCGCCCCGCGTTGCCCGGCGCCTGACCCCGCTGATCGTCCAGGAATTCAGGGCGCAGGCGCCGAGCTCCTCCATCAGCATTGCCGAGGGCCTGAGTTCGGACATGCGCGGCTGGCTGATCAAGAACCGCATCGATCTGGCGCTGCTGTACGACCCTTCCCCGGCCGCCATGCTGGCCTATGAAACCATTTATCGCGAAGACATGGTGCTGGCCTACGCAAAAGCCTGCCAGCCCAGGCCGCCCCGCCTGATCAAAGCCGTTCAACTGGGCCAGTACCCCATGGTCTTGCCCAGCATGCCGAACTCCATACGCACCCTGGTGGAAAATATCTGCAACGATTTCGAGGTCAGCCTGAATATCGTGGCCGAAGTCGACGTAGTGCAGACCGCGGTGGAGACCATATCCTACGATCAGGTATTCACGATTATTCCGCGCTCGGCCATCCACGACACCGCGCGCCACCGGGAATTGACATTTTCAGCCATCAAAGACCCGGTCATCATGAACAACCTGGTCCTGGCCATGCCTATCAACAGCCCCAACCCCGAACTGTCCGAGACAACCGCCAATATCTTGCGCAGCATCGATATGGGCAAGCATATGGTTTAAGACGATGGGTGTTTACGGCATGCGATGGATGGGTATTTAAAGACGCCGTCTATCGGGGCTTGGGGTCAGGACCGGCACGCCCCCCTGCGGCGTTTTATAGATAGACACCCGCCCCAGCCCACACAAACCGCTACCCCACCCTAAAGTTCCCCTTCCCCTCGCCGTTAATGTCTGTGAACAGGAAGAAGCGGGCTTGGTTTAAGTACGGGACTAAGGCCCTTGTGCTCAAAACAGGCTTCTTTCTTCTTGGCAACCAGGCGGAGCACCAGATTCGCCGTATTTATTCCTCTCAGGAGTTCTCATGTCAGTTATCAATACCAACACGCTTTCCTTGGTTGCCCAAGGCAACTTGCAGAAATCGCAATCGGCTCTAGGCAGCGCCATCGAGCGCCTGTCGTCGGGCCTGCGCATCAACAGCGCCAAAGACGACGCCGCCGGCCAGGCCATCGCCAACCGCTTCACCGCCAATATCAATGGCTTGACGCAAGCCACGCGCAATGCCAACGACGGCATTTCGATCGCTCAAACGACCGAAGGCGCGCTGAACGAAATGAACAACAATTTGCAGCGCGTGCGCGAATTGACAGTGCAGGCCGCCAATGGTTCGAACTCGGCTTCCGATTTGAAATCGATCCAGGATGAAATCGACCAGCGTCTGAGCGAAATCGACCGCGTATCGGCACAAACTCAGTTCAACGGCGTCAAGGTTCTGGCCAGCAACTCCAGCCTGAAAATCCAGGTCGGCACGAACGATGGGGAAACCATTTCCATCAATCTGCAGAAAATCGATACGTCCGCACTGAACCTCAAATCCTTCAGCGTTTCGGGCGTAACCGGCCCCATCACGCAGTTGACCGATACCTCGGTAACCGGCACGACCACTATCAAAGATCTCGACACAAGCGCAGTGGACTCAATTGCCGGCACCGGCGGCTTTACGGTTCACGGCGTGGGCAGCGCAAGCGCGGACGGCACCTATAGCGATTATGTGATCCGCCTGTCCAATGGCGCCCAGTACGAAGGTGCGGTCAGCACAGCAGGGGCTGTAACATTCAAGGATAGCACCATCACCAGCGCAGCCACGCTGGCGACCGCGACGGAATACACACCAACCGGCGCAGCCACCAGCAGCCCATTGAAGGCGCTCGACACGGCATTGGCTCAAATCGACTCCATGCGAGGCCAATTGGGTGCGGTCCAAAACCGTTTCGAATCGTCGATCGCCAACCTTAACAATACCGTAACCAACCTGTCGTCGGCACGCTCACGCATTGAAGACGCCGACTACGCGGTTGAAGTGTCGAACATGACCCGCGCCCAGATCCTGCAACAAGCCGGTACTTCGGTTCTGGCCCAGGCCAACCAGGTTCCACAAACTGTGTTGTCGCTGCTGAAATAATCTGACATTCGATCAGATCAGCCGGTAAGGAAGTCGGATTCACCTTCGGCTTCTTTGCAGTACCCCGCCGCGATGAATCCGTTCATCAAAACGGAGAAAGCCAGCCCAAGGGCTGGCTTTCTTGTATGCCGTCAGTCAATACTCCAACCCATAATCACCACCGATTTCACGAAAAAACACATCACTCCCTGGTGAAAACCAGCACATATGGCAATTTATGGCCTGGACGCATACAAGCGCTCTATATTCCATTTGGCAAAGAACCCGGCACTTCTTCCGCGGGAATTATCTTTGCCGCACCATCAATGTAATTCTTGACTATCTCGGGACTATTCCACATCAGAACGTCGAGGATCGACAAATTAGGCTCGAATGAATAGTTGCCTACCGGATAGGAAAACCCCTGAAAGTCCAAAAAAGACAGCTTGATTTTCTTTTGAAGAAAATCTTCAGAAGAAAACAAATGCCGCCCACCAATTGGATTGATGTACTCGGTAGCGTTTATAGCTTCGCAAATTTCAGGAGCCCAGCCGCCAGGCCGCAGGCCTGACGGTAGATTCAAACCCATGGCGGAACACGTATCGAAGGCAAACGGAATACAGAGGTAATCGCAAGTTGCTTTTAAGCCCGATACATTTAATGCAACAAGACTATCGCTCATCGACGAAGAAAAAACTTGATCGACTAGTGCAATCACAGACCCATAATAAGGAGCATAACGTCGGTAGTGAGTGAGTTTTCCTAGTACAGCCTGGCGAGAGGCTTCTTTATCAAGGATACGCGCTTCACAGGTTTTGATCGATATGGACGAGTTTGCCAAGGCTACAGTCACGTACTGGCTGCCACCTGCGGGATGCAGAATGCGGTTTCGATTCATCCATGTTTTTGGTGTGTACTGGGTAATATCAAATACCAACCAACGATCGACATTGGCAATTAGCGCAAAATGCCCCAGGTAGGGAAAGAAATAGGGCTGCATAATGCCTATCTTCATCTTTAGCGTTCCATCACACGCAAGATTGCATCTGCCGATTGCTGAATGAGCCGAATCTTGCTACATATAATCGATACCATAGAGTCCTCGACCCACGCCCCAAGGGGAAGTTGTAGGGCCACTACGCACAAAGCATTGGCGACAGGAAACGTTTCAGAAGTCGCCGAAGGCTCGGCATCGGATACGGACGCCCGACGTGGCATCGGGGGAAAATGTTCCTGCGTTACGATTCCTTCCAACTGAAGAGCTCGCCGCAAAACACCTCTGGGCATACCGAAATCGCACTCATCGATTTCACAGATCAAATATTGGTAATTGCAAACGTCCATCCCACGAGGGACAAAAACCTTAAGCCCAGGTATTCCTGTCAATTCCCGACAATACATATTGTGCAGCACCCTATTACGAGCCATCACCGAATCGAGAGACTTCAGACTCAGCAAACCCATGGCTGCTTGTGCCTCTGACATGCGCCCATTTGCAGTCCGGCTTACCGGAATGACTTGGCGGACGCCATAGCTGCTGCGGATATTGCGCAGACGCTCAGCCAGAAGATCGTCACTTGTCGCAATGCAACCTCCTTCCGTCGTATTCAATATGTTGGTGGCGTTAAACGAAAACACCTCAGCCCTGCCGAACCCGCCTATGGGCCGGCCACCGATGGAGGATCCAAAGCTGTGCGCAGAGTCGAAGTAGATGGGTATGCCGTAATCATGCGCCAGGATTTCCAGGCGTCCGGCATCACAAGCCCCACCCCAAAGATTCACAGGAAGAACAGCGCTGGCTCCCTGATCCAGGAAGTACTTTAACTTGTCTAGATCAATAGCATGGCTTTCACGATCAACATCGCAGAACACAGGTGTCAAGTTGCTCCACCTGAGTGACTGAGACGCTGCAGCGTGCCCGAATGACGGGACAACGACTCGGCCCTTTAGCTCTAACGCTTCGGCCACCATCGACAGACCAATCGCTCCATTCGTCACGCAAACGACGTGACGTACCTGCAATCGTTCAGCAAGCTGCAATTCAAATAGATTAGTCAGCGGCCCTTGATTGGTGTAGTACTGTCTTTCAAATAACTCCCGGAAACTATGCTCATACTCGCCCCAAGCTGGAAAGTAAGCCTGCCCGCACGGAATTGGGGTCGGGAAAGCCGGTGTGCCATCAAGAACAGCCAAATCCAGAGAGCGCTCAAAGTTCGGGCTGGTCATTGAGTAACCCTACTCTTGATATCAGCCGCGTTGCCTTTGATAAAAGTCAGGAAATGAGCTATTTCCAATATATCTTCTTTGCTAACAAAATGACCGCAAGGCATCAGCATAAAACGTTCAGCCAAGTGCTCGGTTACGGGCAAATTTCCGCTAATCGTCGGGTACATAGTCTTTTTTACATGCAGGGGTGGCGAATAATAGGCCCTGGACAACATTCCCTCTGCGTTAAGAAGCTCAAGGGTCAGCTCTCTTGTCAGCTCCCATTCGCCGGTCAACTCTACGACGATATTCTTGAATGAGCAGCGTTCCGACTCATCAAAAGGAAGCAGCCTGATTCCCGCAATATCTTGAAGAACGTCTTGGTAAACCCTGTAGCGTTCCCTATTGCGCGCAACCTGCTCTTCTAAATCGTCGAGGCTGGCCAAAGCCATCGCAGCGTGAATTTCGCTCAGTTTGGCATTCGTTCCATAGCTGGTTTCCGTATGCTCGGACGTGAAATCGAACTCACGCATCCCAAGCAATTTATCGGCGAGTTCTTTATTGTTCGTAGTGAGATAGCCGCCCTCGAAACCATTAAGCAATTTACTGGCATGAAGCGAGAAACATTCCGCATCGCCAAATGATCCGACTTTCCGTCCTGCCACTGATTCGTATACCGACTCGACTCCATCAAAAAGAATTGGGACAGCATGCCTTCCTGCCAGCTGTTCAAGCCCCAAAGCATCGCAGCAATTGACAATTGGATGAACTCCGATGATCAATGCTGTATTCGGACCTATATTGAATTCAGCGGTTTGGGGCGAAATCGCAAGGGTGTTTGGATCAACATCACAATAACGCGGTACGAGGCCGGCCCAGGCAACAACATCGCCCAAACGCCGATACGTCAACGACGGCATTACCACCTCCATCCGGCCAGGAACAGCCAAACTACGAATCGCCAAAACAAGAGCCCAGAAGCCGCTGCAAAAACATACGCAATAGCGAGTGTTGTGGAATTCGGCAAGACGGCGTTCAAGCCTGGTGGCCAAAGAATCACTGGTTTCATACTGACCTGCCTGATAAAGCGCTTTCGAGTACTCCAGAAATCGTTCAATATCGGGCCGAACAAGATTAGATGTGGAGCGAGGCTTCTCAAATAACCTGCCACCGCTGAATAATGCCAATTCCGAGATGCTGTTTTTTTGCCTTTTCAGCATTATGAATTCCGGATCAAGGTAACGTCATAACGATAGTGCGAATTAAAAAAACCCTGCGGCATAAAACTGAATCTGGCCTCCCAGCCAGCTTTCTGCGCCATTTCTCGAATTTCTTGTTGGCTGCGCCAAACACCAATTTTGCTATCAAAGTCTGTCAATTCCTCATCGCCTGGCAATCCATTCTTATAAAATAATTCAGCCCGCTCTCTGTCCGGCAGGTTTCCAATAAAAACATGGGAAGCGTTAATAAACCTCTGGCTGAGGATCGCCAATAATTTTTCAGGATCGGGAAAATAAGAAAAACATCCATAGCACAACACTTTGGTAAATCGCTCCGGTATTTTTTCAGCTAAAACATAATCCAGCACATCACCTACTTCGAAGCAGAAATCTGGTGCCTTTTCAAAATCCCGCTTCGCAACAGAGATTAAATATTCAGAATAGTCCACCCCAAAGAATGCATGCAATGTATTGAAAATACGCTCTGACAATGCACCATTTCCACACCCAAGATCAAGCAGGACGTCACTCCCTTGATTCGTCAACAATAGATTGCGGGTAATGGCATTGACTATTACCTCTATTTCACGATCGAGGATCGGTTGCCCATTTACAGTTCGTTTTACCTGCCCCCAATAATCTTTTGCGGGTAATGTTTTCGGATGAATTTTGTAATCGGATTCCAACGATTTTTACTCCAGGCGTTGAGTTAAAGATGCAACAATTCAGCAGCGCCAGCCAGGGCTATGTGGCACTGATGTGGGATGCTTGGGCTGGCCTTTACATCTTAAATTCCAGTATTTTTCGAAAAAAACACTGGAATTCCTATCCTGCGATCAGGCTAGCAATACGTTCAACCGCACTATCTTGAAGCTCGGGATAAATCGGTAGGCATAAAACTTTTTCGGCAATCTCGTTCGCTACAGGAAGATTCTCGCGTCGCGCTGAATGCATGCCTCTATACATTGGAAACTCACTAATTAAGGGATAAAAATAACGCCGTCCAAAAATATTGTTATCCCTTAGTTTTTGATACAGCCCATCACGCGAAAGGGGGAAGCTCTTTTCAACCAGGATAGGAAAATAAGAGCCATTTGAGACAAGCTGTCCGGAGTCGTTCACAATGCAAATACCTTCTATGTCACCAAGCAGCCTTCGATAGGTTTGACGTATCTCCCTGCGGCGAGCCAGTGCCCCATCTATGTGTTGCAGTTGCAGCAATCCGAATGCGGCATTGATTTCGCTCATTTTCCCATTGATGCCAGAGGCGACAACAGTCGTTTCGTTTACGAAGCCAAAGTTCTTAAGATGATCGATACGCTGCTTGGTTTTGGCATCCGGACAGATAATGGCGCCGCCTTCGAAAGTATTGAAAACCTTGGTGGCATGGAAGCTGAGGACACTAAGATCACCGTGTCGCAAAACACTGCCGCCAGCATCCTGAACGCCAAAAGCGTGAGCCGCGTCATAAATGACTTTGAGGTTGTAGTTATCGGCAATATTCTGTATGGCCGCGACATCGCAGGGATTGCCGTAGCAATGAACCGGCATGATGGCCGTCGTCCGGGGAGTGATGGCCGCCTCGATTTTCGAGGGGTCGAGATTCAGTGTCTGGGGATGAATATCTACAAACACAGGATTGATACCGTTCCACAACAGCGAGTGAGAGGTGGCAACAAAAGAATACGGCGTTGTGATGACTTCTCCGGATATGCGCAGCGCCTGCAACGCCGTCAATAACGCGATGGTTCCGTTATTGAACAGTGCAATATGCTCCACACCGAGGTAATCGCACAGAGCCGGCTCCAATTGCCGATGCATCGGCCCGCCATTGGTCAAGGCCTTGCTAGCCCAGATTTGCTCAAGATAAGGCAAGAACTCGGCCAATGGAGGGAGATATGGCTGCGTGACAAAAATGGATTCAGCAATCGAGCTGTCCTGCCCCGCGAAACCAGGAGACTGCCCATGAACATTCTTGCCGAATAATTTCGACGCCGCTATCAACTCGGCCTTGCGGGCCAATTCCTCTGGCTCCCCTATACCATCGATGATCCTATTCAGATGCCTCATACTTCCACCTCGAAGCTCTCCGGTGCCTTGCCAGCGCACCAGACTTGCCACATCCGGCGCAGGGCGGCTTCCAGACTCTGAGTTATAAAATCTTGGGAACCTATAGGCGAGCTCTCAATACGCCCTCGCATGCCCGCCCTGATTGCCGCTAATTCCACGCGTTTTTCGCTCCAGAAAACCGCTTTGTCCACATACTCGTCCTTGGTGACGGTAACAAACTCGTCCAGCCCAAATTGGCTCATGAGGGCAGCTCCCGCTCGCCCGGCTAGGGTTTTTCCTGCCAACGTAAGCGTCGGGAGCCCCATCCAAAGACCATGCTTAGTGGTCGTGCCGCCCGCATAAGGAAACGTATCCAGGAGCAAATCCACCTCATGATGCAAACTCAAATAAGTTTGCATCGACGCCCGTTCGTGGAAAATCAAACGTCCCACGTCAATCCCATATTTCGCAAATCGCGCAGTCACGTCCGCGGGCATTGTGGTTCCCAGCATATTACCGAGAAGCAATCGCGAGTCGGGCACGGCCTTAAGCACCCGCGCCCACAAAGCAAACACACTTTCGCTTGCCTTGCTCAGGCGGTTGAAGCTCCCAAATGTAAAGCTACCCTTGCTCAACGAAGGTAAAACATTCACATCTGGACTATTGGATAAAGGCTCAAATGCATGCACAGATGGAAGATGTACCAGTTTTTCAGTAAATTGCTCGTCCAACAAACCTGCCGGCGCAAAATGCTTATTCACGATCCGATAATCCATAGCAGTCAGGCCGGTAGTAGCCGGATATCCGATCCAACTGACCTGCACAGGAGCTGGCTTCAGCGCGAACATGGGCAAACGGTTATAGCCAGTATGGCCAGACAGATCGAACAGAATATCGATGCCATCGCGCCGAATTTCTTGTGCAAGCCCGCCATCGCTCATGCCGGTAGCCAGGGTCCATTTTTTTGTGTAGCCGCGCAAGCGCAGGCTGATATCGTCCTCCGCCTCATTGCAACTACTGTATGCGTATATTTCAAATACTTTTTTGTCCAAAGCCCGCCACACTGGCTCCAGAAAGTGCGCAACAGCATGAGTCCTGAGATCGCCCGAGACAAAACCCACACGCAGCGGCCTCCCCGGATCGCGAGAATTGGCATGCATGACAGCGGGCGAGGCGCTTGCTTTTTGTTCAGCCCTAAGCGCGAAAGACCTATGCGCCTTGAACAGCTCAACAGGACTGGCCGCCTCGTCATGAGTCATGATAAACAGCCAATTGCTGAACACCTCAAAATTATCAGGCTGGGCATCAAGCACCTTTCTGTACGATGCCATGGCTTCGGCGACCCGAAGCTGCTCGGCGCATACATTGCCCAGATTGCTATACACCGCCCAATAGTCAGGCTTTTCCTTGATTGCGCGGCGATAGCAGGCCTCGGCCTCCGATATTCTCTTCTGTTGCCGGAAAACATTGCCCAAATGGTTCCACGCCAATACATTACGAGGATCCAACCTCAGGGCTCTGCGGGCACTTATCTCGGATTCCTCCAACAATCTCAAAGAAAGAAGAGCCGCGCACAGATCCGAATACAGGCCCGCCTCCATAGGCCGCAAGGCGATCGCTTTGAATAAAGGCTCCAGCCCCTCCTTGGCGCGTCCTGTCTGGCTCAACACCTGGCTCAGTGCATGCCAGCCAAACATATGTTGCGGAAACTGGACGGTAAGCTGCCGTGCCAGAGACTCCGCCTCCTGGAACAGCTCTTGCTGCTGTAAACGCGAAACGCGAAGTATTGTTTCCTGAGCAGGGCTCTGTCCCGCCGGCAAAGCATGTCGTCCCGACGTTTTCTGGATTTGGGCCGGCAATCCGGATTTACCAGAATGCAGGCCGCCCTGCTTAAGTGGGCTGGCATATAGAATCAGCGGATCCAGATAGCCTAAGTCGTAATACCCGTGTCCTGCATTCACTTCCAGCGCTATCTTGAAATAGTCCACCCAGGCAGCGCTCGTACCCATAAGCGCGCCCTGCCGCTTCAAGACATCAATCAAACGCGTCGCCATATATCGTGCTTTGGCATCGACTGCATTCTTTTCTGTGTCTTGCGTCGGCATGCCGTCCGGCTGCAAGGCCTTGCGCAGCAAGGCAACAATCTGTGCAAAACTATTCTGCCCATTGAAGGCCGGCAGCAAAGCGGCCTCTATGTCATTCAGCTTAAAATCCACACCGTCATGCCAGAGGTTGAATCTGGCCACGCCATACACGGCTTCTTTGCCCGGCTGCGACAAGCTCGCCAGCCCAGGCACCAGGCACAAATTGCCTGGCGCTACCGCGTCGTAGGGGCTCGGTCCAAAGCTATAGCGCAACAGGCCTGCCTTGAACAAGACTTCCAGCGTTCGCTGCACCGCTTTCGAATGATCGTGTCCCTCACCGGGCAAGGAGGTCACATCTGCAGTGTTGAGAACCAGGCTTTGAAAGCTTAGCGAGGCGGGCCAGGCATAGCTCAAGGCCTCGACGATGGAAATCTCGAGAGGCTCCCCCACCATGATTTTTCGGCCTGTGTGGGTGATATAGCTCGTTCCTTTAACCGACACGCCGGGTTTCGGATCCGCTCGTCGAAACCCACCGGCCCAGCGCAAGTCGGCGAAGCGCGCAAGATCCGGCCCAATGAGGATCCCTTCGGCCCGCTCTTGTCGCACGAGCAGACTTTTACGCAACTGGCGGCCAACCGCAAAATCCAGGTACTGCTGGCGCATAACCTTGGGCTGCCCAAAGGCAATCAGGCTGTGGTTAAGCTGTACATTCACCCCATGGCTTGCTGAAAGCTCCTCCTGGGGTTCGGCATCGCCCACGTACGCCAGGCCGGCCTCCTGAGCCAGGCCGGCGAAATCAAGAAAATAGCAGGGGGAACTAAACGCTTCCAGATACTCTTCCGCCGTACTGTAGTAGTCCGCGTACCTGTGCAACTGCTCCACCGCCGACTTGAGCGCAGCCGCCTGCGGATTGTGTACCGCCACCCCATCCGACAGCAAGGTCAGCATGGTTCTGGCGCTGGCCAGCTTTTCTTCACCGTCAGTGGCCGAGTGGCTGTGCAGCAACATGGCGTCGCGCACTGTCTCGCCGGCCTTCCAGCCAGGATACGTGTGGTGACTGATATAGGCTATGCCTTTGGGCGACAGGTTTTCACTGCAGATGCGCAAGATTGCCTGGCGCACCTCAAGCGGCACCCAGCTGAACACGCTATGCACGATGATGTAATCGAACTCGCCAAAGCTTTTGTCGATGTCTGCCAAGCTCATGGCGTGCAGTTGCAGGTTTTCACCGCCCAAATCCTGCACAACCTTCCTGCCTTGCTCAATCTGCGCCGGCGATAAGTCGACGCCCACGGCCTGCGCGCCGGGATATGCCAGTACAAACGGCAACAAGTTTCCACCCGACCCACAGCTCAACTCCAGCACCCTGGCCTTTTCCAGCGGCTCCGTTTCCACTCCGTATAAATGCGCCGCCGCCCTCAAATGGCCGGGCGACGAATAAAAAAAGGCGTTCGATGTGTACGACGCGCAGTCGCTCTGCCCGGCGATTTGCTGATTGACGGTATCGGGCGAATTCAAGCCAGACTCCTGAAGGTATAAAAACGGATAATGAGCAGTAGCGTAACAGGCGCAGCAACGAGCTAATCCGCCGAACTATGGCGGATTTTGGAGGTAGCTGGACAGGATTAAGCGCTGGCGCAGGCTGGCTCAAAAGGATGAAACGCACTGCCACTGCCCGATCCTTTAAAGAACGCGCCACTTCTGCCGTTAAATTGAAAAAGCGTCAATAAACGAAGGGAAGCGGGATCACGCAAGCCAGGAATCATCATGGAAATCGAAAAATTCAAGCTGCAGCACGTTGAAATACTCACTGCCATTGCCGCTCTAAGAAAATACGCTCACGCCGGCATCAAAGAACATGCCGGCGACATTGCTGGCTTGATTGTGTCCATGAACACCGTAATCAAGGTGCATTTGGCCGTGGAAGATCGTCTCCTGTACCCGGCTCTGCAAGACGGCAAAGATAAAGCCCTGGCCGACATGGGGCGCCGCTATCAGGAAGAAATGAAAGACATTGCATCGGCCTATATCGCGTTCTCACGACGCTGGAATACGCCAACACAGGTGGCGCACGACCCTGAAAGCTTCAGGGTCGAAGCCAATACGGTGTTGCGGCGGGTACATGAACGCATGCAAAAGGAAAACACAGAGTTCTATCCCGCAATCGAGAGATCGCAGAAAGGGTAAAGCGGGAATTCGGGCGGCGATGCAATTGGAAACCGGGCGCGGGACCATGCATCGGATTCGAGGGCCACAAGGCCCCCCCTACAGAAGGCTTTGGTATTCCATTTCGCTGGGCGCTTCGTGCCAGTTTTTCCGAGTCAGGGAGGCTCGGATGCGTGCAACGGCTTGCGAACGTATCTGCGACACGCGCCCTTCGCTTACATCCATGACCGCGCCGATTTCCTTCTGATTGAGGTCCTGCTCGAATTGCAGCGACAGCAACAACTGCTCACGCTCAGGCAGGTTTTTAATGGCATCCGCCAAGGCTTGCCGCAAACCCTGCGACAACAATTGATTTAGGGGATTACCCTGAGCGACCGGCCGATCCGAATCAAGCACGGTGTGGTCCAGCGCGTCGTGCGAATCGGACTGATGGCGCAACAGGTCTTCATAATGAACGATCTGCACTCCACGCGCATCATCCAGCAGTTCGTGATAATCGGACAGGGGCAGGTCAAGCTTTTGTGCGATTTCCAGTTCAGTGGGAGGGCGCATCAACTGTTGCTCAAGCACATGAATTGCCTGCTCGATGCTTTTGGCCTTGCTGCGCACACTGCGCGGCAGCCAGTCCTGGCTGCGCAACTCGTCCAGCATGGCCCCGCGCACTCGCGTGACGGCATAGGTTTCAAACTGTGCATCAGGAGTTTGCTGATAACGGCGCGCGGCGTCCAGCAGGCCGATCATGCCGGCCTGCATTAAATCATCGAGCTCGACGCTGGCAGGCAGCTTGGCAACAAGCTGCAATGCCAGGCGGCGAACCATGGGAGCGTACTGACCGACCAACAGGTCTTCCGAGCTGGACATGCGCGAGCAAACAAAAATACAGACAAGCTATTCTCGCGCCAGACCCGCCACGGCCATGCCACGATCAAGACGGGATTTCATGGGCTGTTCCAGGCATTGACGCACCATAGGCGCGGCCCCGCCGCAGCGACGAAACCCCGAAAAACTAAAGTTCCTGGCAGTGCGGCCGTTAAAGCTTCAGGCAAGCATGTATACCCATGCTCAAACCCATGCGCTGGGCGAAACGCAAAAACGTTGCGCCCAGCGCCCGTTTGGCTACATATCCCAGGAGCGAGTCCCATGATCAGCCCCCTTGCGCCCATTCAGGCCCAGGCCAGCCCGGTACCTGCGGAAGCAGTTCGCCCCGCCACTGTACCCGACCCCGCTCAGCAGGTCACCGCTGCCCAGGATGCCTTGAATAGCAACACCGCCACTGCGGGAAAGTCGCAGCCGGGTACAAACGGCCAAGCCATGGATCCCCTGGAAAAAGCCTTGAAACTGGTCAATTCCAACCTGCAAGCCTGGTCCACCGGCATGCGCTTCGACATAGACCCCGATTCCAAACGCATTGTGGTGTCAATTATCGACAACGCTACCGGTACAGTGCTGCGCACTGTACCCAGCGACG
The DNA here is from genome assembly GCF_021266465.1 of Paralcaligenes sp. KSB-10. Taxonomy (NCBI): domain Bacteria; kingdom Pseudomonadati; phylum Pseudomonadota; class Betaproteobacteria; order Burkholderiales; family Alcaligenaceae; genus Paralcaligenes; species Paralcaligenes sp. KSB-10. The sequence continues at coordinate 1,115,049 of NZ_CP089848.1, forward strand.
CGGTTATACGGGTCGCCAAAATGATTTCCCAATTGCAGGGTACCGGAATTGATACCAAAGCCTGAGTCCAGCGAAGGCAAATGCCCAAAATGGCGCAGCTTATAGCCGCTGACACAGGGATTAAACCCATTCGAACCACAGCACAATACTCCCACCAGGAGATTTATCATGGCAAACGTTTCTTCCCTCGGCGTCGGGTCTGGCTTGCCGCTGGATACCCTGCTTACCAACTTACGCAATAGTGAAAACACCGCGCTCGTAGCCATCCAAACTCAACAATCCGGAGTCCAGAGCCGGATTTCAGCCTACGGACAGCTTAAAAACACCGTCACCACGCTTCAAGGCACCATCGCCGCACTCTCCGGCAGCAGTACTTACGGCGCGCTTAAAACCAGCGTGAGCACCAGTGCCTTTACCGCCAGCGCCACCAACCAGGCAATTCCCGGGCAATACAGCATACAGGTCGATACCCTGGCGACAGCGCAAACCCTGATTGGCGCCGGACAGGCCAGCCAGACCGCCGCCAACGGCACGGGCGGCCAGGTAACCATTACCTTGGCCGACGGCAGCAGCAAAGTGCTGGACATGACAGGCAAGGACACTTCGCTCAACGGCCTGGTCAGCGCCATCAACTCCGATTCGACCCTGGGCGTGCAGGCCACCCTGATCAACGACGGTTCGGGCACTCCCTACCACTTATTGCTGACCGCCGCCAAGACCGGTACCGACGCTTCGGTGACAAGCATCAGCGTATCCCCCGACAACACAGCCCTGCAATCTGTAGTCGGCTTCGGCGGCTCCAGCCCAGCGCTGACGGCAACGGCGGCCACCAACGCCAGCCTGCACATCAATGGCATCGCCATCAGCAGTCAAAACAACCAGGTCACGGATGCCATCCAGGGCGTTACGCTCAATCTGAACACAACCACGACCGCGCCCTCGAATCTGTCCATTACCAGCGACAACAGCGCCGTCAGCGCGGCCGTCAATGCCTTTGTCACCGCCTATAACAGCCTGCAAACCACGCTCCAATCGCTGACGGCATTCGACACCACAGCGAAAACCAGCAGCGCACTGACTGGCGACAGCGTCGCACGCAGCATTCAGAACCAGGTTCGCAATGTGATGAATGTGGTGTCTACGACGGGGACCGTGCGTACATTGTCGCAACTGGGTATTTCAACCAACAAGGACGGCACCCTGGCCATAGACAGCACCAAGCTGGCTGCCGCCGTCAACAGCAATCCCGACGATGTAAAGAACCTGCTGAGCGGCACCAATGGCGTGGCCCAAACGCTTACGACCGTAACGAATAACATCCTTGGCACCAACGGCTTGTTAAGTACCGCCACCGATAGCGCCAACAGCATCAGCAGCGATCTGCAAAAACAGTACGACGACACATCGGCCCGCATCGATGCGGTCATGGCCAACTACCAAACGCAGTTCACCAATCTGGATACCATGGTGGCGCAGATGAACTCGGTCAGCAGCTACCTTACCCAGCAATTGTCGTCTTTAAGCATTTCTCAGAGCAGCACTAAAAAATGACCTATACCATGCAACAACGCGGAGCCGGGCGGATGAAATCGGCGCAGACCTATGCCAGCATCGGCCTGGAAACAGAGGTGCTCAGCGCCAGCCCGGAACGCCTGATCACCCTGCTGTTCGACGGCGCGCAAGCCGCCATCGGCAAGGCCCGTCTGTACCTGCAGCAGGGAAATATCGAAGGTCGCGGCAAAGCGATATCCCAGGCCATAAATATTGTCGAATCCGGGCTCAAAGCCAGTGTCGATCTGGAAGCAGGCGGCGAACTGGCCAACAACCTGGTAGCCACCTACGAGTTGATCGCGCGCAAGCTCCTGCTGGCCAACTTGAATGCCGACGCCGAGAATCTGGCCCTGGCCGAGCAGTTGCTATGCAATATCGGCGATGCCTGGCGCACCGCCGTAGATACCAAAAGACCTGTTATAACAAGCCTTTGAACCCACACTCACGCAGACCCACTATTAATATACTAATCATCGGAATGCCCGCAGGCATTTTTTGGTGAGCGACAAATATGATTATCACAAACTCGGTTTTGCGCCAGTATCAAATCATCGCCGCCATTTCGAACAGTATGTTCATCGCGGCTCACGCCAACCAATGGGACCAACTCGTCGAACTGGGGGATCAATACCATCGGGAAGTCGAAGCGCTGCGCAACATAAGTGAGCTTAGCAACGAAGACCGCATGGCGCGCAGAGACCTGCTGAACCAGATTCTGGCCAACGACGCCCATATCCGGGAATTGGCCAGCCCCGAACTGAAGCGCCTGCGCTCCTTATTGGGCACCATGAGGCGCCAGCAATCCGTGCTGCAGGCCTATTGCGCCCCTGCCGCCAATAAAGAATGAGCATAGGCGGCCCATCCGCCTTGGGCACACTGCTGGTACAAAGGCTGGACGCTGTGCTGGGCACCACGCTGTCGCAGCAAGCCAATATAGTGTCCGGCGCGCGGCCCGACGCCGTCACCCAGCCCGATAATCCTTCCTGGCTGGGAGCCGCCGAAAACGAAATGCTGCGCCATCCGCGCGAAACCGTGGACCAGGCCAAAGGCCAAGCCGGGCAACAAAGCCCCCTGGACAAATCCCGGCCTGGCGCGAACCGGCCCGACTCCAATCTGGCCTACAGCTCGACGGCAACAGACAGCACACCTTCGGCCCCCACCACGCTGGGCTACGCCGCCAGAACCATACTCGCCCTGCTCAACACCTTCCCGGAACAGGCCCCGGCCATGATGGGCAAGGCGCCTTTGGCGAATCCGGCCAATCCCGAGCCGACTGCCGCGAATTCTCAAACGGCAGGCGCGCCGCCGCCCGGCACCCGCGCAGACACCGCTTCGGCCAGCCCGGCCAATGCCGCATCCACCGCACCTGCCGCAGCCGCCACTGCCGGAGCGGGCATGACACGCGGCGCCGGCGAAGCAGGCAACGCGGGAATTCCTGCCCGAGTATTCGTGCAAGCCTTATCGCAGGCACTGCAAAGCAGCGGCCTGTTTTATGAATCGCATCTGAGCGATCTCTCATTTGGCCAACGCAGCGTCGATTCCCTTTTGCCAGAGCCTCAAGCGCAACTGGCCCGGGCCGCACCGGGCCATGCGCAGCCAGATACCTCGGCATACCAGCCCTCCACCGCGGGCGCCACTGCACGCGATGCCGACGCTTCCCTTGCCGGGGCCCCGGCTGCGCGCAGCGACCCGTCTGCCGCCGGCGCGCAGGCCCAGACAACATCCAGCGCGCCTTCCAGTGCTCAAACCGCTCAATTGGCCGGCCTGCACCCCGATACTCACCTGCTGGTGCGCCAGCAGCTGGAAGTGCTGGCCAATCAAGCCTTCATATGGCGCGGCGAAGCATGGCCCAATGCCCCGATGCAGTGGGAAATCAGGCGCCAGGCAGATTCACCCGACACGCCCGAAGCCGATAATCATTGGGCAACCCGCCTGAATCTGACTCTACCCCGGCTTGGCAATGTCGAAGCGCGCCTGAGCCTGGCGGGACAACAATTGGTGATGCACCTGGTGGCGCCCGAATCCGCCGATCAACTAAGCGAACAAAGCGCCGAGCTGCGTTCACGGCTGCTTGGCGGAGGCCTGCAACTGAGCCGTCTGTCGATCGCCCAGACAGAATCGGCGTCCGCGGCCAGCGAAGAGATCATCCAATGAAAAGCCCGCCCAAGGCACTCGTCCGGCCCAGTGCGGTGGCCATCACATACGACAAAAGCGATTCGGCCCCACGCGTCGTTGCCAAAGGCTATGGCACCTTGGCCGAAACGATTATCCGGACAGCCCGGGAGCACAATTTGTATGTGCATGAATCGCCCGAACTGGTGGGCCTGCTGATGCAAGTCGACCTGGACCGGCATATTCCGCCGCAACTCTACCTGGCGATCGCGGAGTTACTGGCCTGGCTATACTCGCTGGAGTCCAAAACCGGTGCGCCATTCGAAGCCAAGGCAGGAAAACCCTCAGCTTGAGCGGGTAATCGACAATGCGCAACCATGCGGCATGAAGCCGCAATACTCACACCGCCATGCTGGCGATTTCCTGGTAGGCGGCCACCAGGCGATTGCGCACTTGCACGGTAGACTGGAACGCGATATTTGCTTTTTGCATATCGATCATCACATTGTTCAGCGATATACCCGGCGCGCCGAGCTCAAAGGCCTGCGCCTGCGTATTGGCGGCGTTCTGCATGCTTGAAACCTGCTGCAAAGAGCGCTGCAGCTCGGCCGCGAACCCGCCGCTGGCGGACGACGATGCCGCCGCGCTGGCCTTGGGCGCAGCCGCCAGATCGGCCACGGCACGCATCTGCTGCAGCACGGTTTCTATACTTGATAAGCGATCAATAGCCATTATTGCAAACCATATGAAGAAGGGGCCGGAGCGGGAAAACAGCCGGCGCATTGCTGTCGATCGAATACATCGCCGAAGCAAGCCATTTCGCGCACGGCATTCCACACCGACTATGACGTCATGGTACGCAAAAACCAGGCTGGCAAGCGTCGCAACAAATGGCAAAACCCCACCCAATTCGGGGCTTACCAAAAAACTTCAACGCGAGCGGGGGTGGCGGCCCAGGCGGGGTGGGCGAGCTTGAGTCCGCCGCGGCCGCAGCCTGGATCGGGATGCAAGGGAGCGGTTGTTTGAGCGTCAAGGGTGTCCACAGCCCGGGGGGCTGTGGACGACGCGAGTTCCGCGACCGCCCGATCCAGGCTGCGACCGCGGACAGTCCTGGCAAAGCCAGGACCGGACGATGCGAGCTCCACCCCGCCTGGGCCGCCACCCCTGCGTCTAAAGAACACGGAAGACGAGCAACCACAAGGGCCACCCCCACAGAGTCACGAGCAACCCACAAGATTGCCAACCCCACAAACAATATTCCCGCAATGATTCATAAGACTTAAATAAGCCCCAAAAACCATGTTTTTCAACACTTGAGCCGCTTGCATTCCGGGCAATAATGCATTCTCCAAAAAACACGAACCTGTCGCATGCGTACCCTGCTTTTCATCTGCCCGACGTTAATATTGCGCCCTCATCAAGGCACCGGCAAAGGGTCTCAATGAGCTCGCAGGCAGCGTTCCTGGCTCGCTTCCCGGCTCTGGCAAAACTCGGTAATTGGCCCAAATCCCTGCAGATCTGCGCGGCCGCTGCCGTCGTTGCATTGATCGTTGCGCTGCTGCTATGGAGCAGAACACCCGATTACCGCGTACTGTTTTCCAACCTGGCGGACCAGGACGGCGGGGCCATCGTGACGGCCCTGGGCCAGATGAATGTTCCGTACAAATTCTCCGATAACGGATCGGCCTTGCTGGTTCCCGCCGACAAGGTTTACCAAACCCGCCTGCAACTGGCCAGCCAGGGCTTGCCGCGCGGCGGCAAAGTCGGTTTCGAACTGCTTGACCACACACAGTTCGGGGCCAGCCAGTTTACCGAACAAATTACCTACCAGCGTGCGCTCGAAGGCGAACTGGCCAGCTCCATCGAGGCCGTCCACTCGGTCAAGCAGGCACGAGTGCACCTGGCCATTCCGCGCGAATCCCTGTTCGTGCGGGAGCGCCAGTCGCCGACCGCGTCGGTGCTGATTACGCTATACCCCGGCCGCTCGCTGAATGAATCGCAAGTAGCCGCCATTACCTGGCTGGTATCGTCGAGCGTCCCGAACCTGACCGCCGACAAAGTGTCGATCGTGGACCAGAATGGCCGCCTGCTGACCGCCCCCTCGGGCCAGGCAGGCGCCGACGGCACGCGCCGGGCCTTCACCAGCGAAGTGGAAGAGCACACAGTCCAACGGATACTTACCCTCCTGACCCCGCTCGTGGGGGCCAATAATGTACGCGCCCAGGCCAGCGCCGATATCGATTTTTCGCAGCGCGAGCAGACCTCGGAAGTCTACCGTCCCAATCAGAAGCCCGGCGAAGCCGCGGTTCGCAGCGAACAGACCAGCTCGTCGGCGCGCCACGGCCTGCTTCCTCCCGAAGGTGTGCCCGGAGCCCTGACCAATCAGCCGCCCGCCAACGCCACGGCGCCCATCACAAGGCCCAACGTGCCCGCCGTACGCGCCCCGGCAGCGGCCGCCGCGCCAGGAGCGGCGCCCGGGGCCGTCGCCAATGCCACGACACCTGCCACCGAGGCAAATCAGAGCAATCAGCCGGGCGACAGCCGCCACGACGCAACGGTCAACTACGAAGTGGATCGTACGATCAATCACGTCAAACACTCCGTGGGTACGATGCAGCGCCTGTCGGTAGCCGTGGTAGTCAACTATCAGCGCAATGCGGCCGGCAAACTCGTACCGCTGGACCCTGGTGAAATGGCCAAGCTGAATAATCTGGTCAAGGAAGCCATGGGTTACTCCGCGGCGCGCGGCGATACGCTAAGTGTCGTTAACAGCCCCTTCAATACGGAAGATCCCGACAAGCTGGCAATCTGGGAAAATCCCACCTATCAGGCCCTGGCCCTGCGGCTTGGCCAATACCTGCTGATTGCGCTCATCATTTTCATGCTCTGGCGCAGCCTGCTGAAACCCTTGCTGGCCGGCATCACCTCCAGCGGCATGCCCCCGGCAGCCCCCATGACAAGCGCTGCCAGCGCCGCCGCCGAAAGCGAAGCAGCCGCGGCGCAACGCGATTCGGAAATCAACCGCTACGAAGAAAACCTGGCTACCGCTCGACGCATGGCCGAGAGAGACCCCCGCGCCGTGGCCATGGTATTGCGATCCTGGATGGGAAATAATGGCAGCAACTGAAAGCAACCTGGAGCGCTGTGCGATTCTGATGATGTCGCTGGGCGAAGACGCGGCGGCTGAAGTCTTCAAATACCTGTCGGCGCGCGAAGTGCAAATGGTGGGCGGCGCCATGGCCAATCTCAAGCAAATAACGCGCCAGGACGTCGATAATGTGCTGGAAGAATTCCGTCAGGAAGCCGACCAATTCATGGCCGTGACCCTGGGGTCCGACGAATACATACGCTCTGTGCTGACCAAGGCTCTGGGCAATGATCGCGCCGCCGGCCTGATCGAAGACATACTTGAAGCGGGCGATAACGCCAGCAGCGGCATCGATGCCCTGAACTGGCTGGACGCACCCAGCGTGGCCGAGCTGATAAGCGGCGAACACCCGCAGATCATCGCCACAATTCTCGTGCATCTGGAGCGCGACCGCGCCTCGAACGTACTGGCTCTGCTGTCCGAGCGCCTGCGCAATGACGTCATGCTGCGCATTGCCACGTTTGGCGGCGTCCAGCCGGCCGCTTTGCATGAGCTGACGGACGTGCTCAACAACATGCTCTCCGGCCAGGGCGCCAAACGCAGCAAAATGGGCGGCGTGCGCACCGCGGCCGAGATTCTCAATTTCATGAGCTCGGCCGACGAAGATGCCGTTGTCGCCAGCCTGCGCGAGCTGGACGCCGATCTGGCGCAGAGAATAGTCGACGAAATGTTCGTCTTCGAAAACCTGGCCGAAATCGAAGACCGTGCCATCCAGTTGATCCTGAAAGAGATTGATACGGCCGCCCTGACGATCGCGCTGAAAGGAGCCCCCGAAGAGCTGCGCGACAAGTTCTTCCGCAATATGTCGAACCGGGCAGCGCAACTGCTGCGCGAAGACCTGGAGGCGCAAGGCCCCGTACGCATGTCCAAGGTCGAACAGGAGCAGAAAAACATACTCCTGGTGGCGCGCCGGCTGGCGGAGTCCGGCCAGTTCGTCCTGAGCGGCATGGGGAACGACGAGTATGTCTGACAAATGGCCGTCCGAGGCAGCATGGTCATCGCCCGATGCATGGAAGCGCTGGGAGATGAGAGCTTTCGATTTGCCCAAACGCAAATCGGCATTGGCCGCGCTTGCCTCCCCTCCACTCCCGCCGGAACTGAACGCGGAGATTGAACGAATCCGGCAGGCCGCGCACGCCGAGGCGCGAGCCGAAGGCTACGCCGCCGGCCATGCCCAGGGGCTGGCCGAGGGTATCCGGGCCGGAACAGAATCGGGACACCAGGAAGGCTATCAGGCGGGTTTTGCCGAGGGACGCGCGGCAGGAAGCGAAGTCAGCCAGCAAGAAGCCGGGCAACTGGCGACACTGCTGACAACATGCGCCGACGCCCTGGAATCCGTAGAGGCCGATATGGGCCAGAACCTGATTTCACTGGCTATCGATATCGCGCGGCAGGTACTGCGCAGCACCTTGGCCGCCGAGCCGGAAAAAATGCTGGATACCGTACGCGATATCCTTCATGACGAAAGCGACCCTCAAGACAAATTGCAATTGCGTGTCCATCCCGCCGACCTGGAATTGATACAAACTCACCTGACCGACGATCCTGCTTTTAAAAACTGGCGGCTGATCAGCGATGACAGCATCGAACGGGGTGGCTGCATCGCCTCGACGGCGCGGGGCGATATCGACGCCACGCTTGAAACACGCTGGCGGCGAATCACAGCCGCCCTGGGCCAGGATCATCCCTGGAGAACCTCCCTATGAGTCCGTCCCCGAAAATGCGCTACATCCCCATTGCCGAACGCTGGCAAGCCCAGCTGGCCGTTGGCGCGAGGCGCGTTGCCGCCACGAATTCCCTGCAAGCGACAGGCCGCGTCAGGCGCGCCACCGGGCTGGTCATCGAGGCTACAGGCTTGCGCCTTGCCGTGGGAGCGGCATGCAAAATCGAAATTACACCTGGCCGCGATCATTGGGCCGACGCCGAAGTCGTGGGCTTCGACGGCCACACCCTCTATCTCATGCCGCAAAGCGATATTTCAGGCCTGCCGCCCGGAGCGCGGGTCTTGCCCGTGGAGCCGGCGCTGCAAAGCCCCATTTCCCTGCCTCGCGAGCATTCGAATGAAAGCCTGGCTCCGGAACGCAGCCGGCATCTGCCCGTGGGCGATGCGCTGCTCGGCCGGATACTGGACGGCGCCGGAAGACCGCTGGATGGCCTGGGCTCACTGGGCGAAGTCACCCTGGTTCCTCTTGCCGCGCCGACCATCAATCCGCTGATGCGCGCTCCCATCGACAGCGTGCTCGATGTAGGGGTGCGGGCCATCAATGGTCTCCTGACGGTAGGACGCGGCCAGCGCATGGGTCTTTTTGCCGGATCGGGCGTGGGCAAGAGCGTATTGCTGGGGATGATGGCGCGTTACACCCAGGCCGATGTGATCGTCGTAGGCCTGATCGGCGAGCGCGGCCGCGAAGTCAAGGAATTCATCGAACACAACCTGGGGCCCGACGGCCTGCGGCGCTCGGTCGTGGTGGCCGCGCCGGCCGACGTCTCTCCCCTGCTCAGGCTCCAGGGAGCGGTCTACGCCACAAAGCTGGCCGAGTATTTCCGCGATCAGGGCAAGCATGTACTGCTGATCATGGATTCACTGACACGTTATGCCATGGCCCAGCGTGAAATCGCCCTGGCCATTGGCGAACCGCCGGCGACCAAGGGCTATCCGCCCTCGGTGTTCGCCAAGCTGCCGGCCCTGGTCGAGCGCGCGGGCAATGGCGCATCGGTGGACAATCGGCCGGCCGGGTCCATAACTGCCTTCTATACCGTGTTGACCGAAGGCGACGATCAGCAAGACCCCATCGCCGACTCGGCGCGCGCCATCCTCGACGGGCACGTCGTGTTGTCGCGGCAACTGGCTGAATCGGGGCATTATCCGGCCATCGATATCGAGGCTTCGATATCGCGGGTCATGGCGGCCATCGTGCCTAAAGAACAATTCGCCGAAGTCCACCGGTTCAAGCAAATGCTGTCGCGCTATCAGCGCAATCATGATTTGATAGCCGTAGGAGCGTACACACCCGGCAATGACGCCAAGATCGACGAGGCCATTGAAAAATACCCCTGGCTTGAAGCATTTCTGCAGCAAGGCATGGAAAACCCCGTCAATTACCCGGCCGCAGCCGCCGAACTGAGCGCGGTACTAAGCCGCGGCGTCCAGCATGGCTAGCCCCTCGTCGCTGAATACGCTGATTGAGCTGGCCCAGAACAACGCGGACCAGGCGGCCAAACAGTTGCAACAGTTGAACAGCACTCGCCGCGATGCGGAACAGCAGTTGAATACGCTGAAAACATATCGCCAGGACTACGCCGAACGCCTGCAGAAAGCCACGGAAGACGGGATTTCAGCGTCGAACTACCATAATTTCAGGCAGTTTATCGCCACTTTGGATGAGGCGATTGCGCAGCAAAATAAGGTATTGGCCCAGATAGGCGCAAAGCTCGAATCCGGACGCCAAAGCTGGTATGACGAAAAACGCAGGCTGAATTCCTATGCCACGCTCTTGTCCAGACAAGTTCAGCAGCGCACGATACGCGATAACCGCAAGGAACAGCGCGATAACGACGAGATTTCGGCCAGGCAACTGCGCCGTTCCGGAAAAGTACATTAAATTGACCACGCCATGAAGATTCCGATAGTTTCCGCGGCAACAAGTCAGACGGACAAAGTCGCGGGCTCCGCTGCCATGGTTGGCGCCAAAGACGCAAAAGAAGCCAAAGACGCCAAAACCAGTTTTTCCAGCGTGCTCGACAGCCAGCAGGCGCCACAGGCGGTACTTGTCCCAGCAGGGCACAAACCGGCGGGCAAACCCAGCCAGGCTAAAGACGATGCCCCGGCGAAATCGGATGAAGAGGTGCTGAGCCTGCTGGTGGCCGGACAAGGCCTGATACAGCAACCACTCGCCCTGAATGCGGCCGCCCAGGCCGGCTCGGCTGCGGAAATGCACGAGTCCCATCTCAGGAGCCAGGCGGCGCTGGCCAGCCCCGGCGGATCAGTACGCGGCGCCAACACAGACCATGTCATGCCGGACACCGGCCCGGCCAATACGCCGCCCAGCTCCGAGATATCGCCCGACGCCATCGCCCGTGTCATACAAGAGCAATTGGCCGCCACGAATACGCCCAGCGGGCCATCGTCCCGACCGGCGGCCGGGCGCGACAGCAAACCCGGCGACCCGGTAAACGATAAACTCAAAAGCCATACCGCAATCCCGCTGCCGGGAACTGCCGGCGCGACAATCGCGGCGGCGGGTCAGCAAGCTGCGCTTGCGTCCCACCCTTTTTCGAACTCCCCGCCGGCCGATCCCAAGCCTTTACACCTGGCCCAGGATGCCGCGCAAACCAGCACCCTTGCCGTCGTAAACATCAATTCACCGGGCGCGCAAGGCACACCCGGAGCCGGATCGGGCACAGCGGCAACCGTGTCGCCGGCCGTTCTTCGAATCGACACGCCTTTGCAGAACCCGCAATGGGCCAGCGACTTCGGCCGGCAATTCGTAAGCCTGACTTCGAATCACGCCCAGAGCCAAACCGCCGAGCTGCATATCAATCCGCCCAACCTGGGGCCTCTGCACATTTCAATCAATATCAGCGACAACGTGGCCCATGCCATATTCATGTCCCCCCACGCCGCGGTGCGCGGCGCGGTGGAAAATGCCTTGCCGCAATTGCAACAGGCCCTGGCGCAAAACGGCATTTCGCTGGGCCAGGCAAACGTCAGCGACCAGCGGCCGTCCGCAGGAAGCTTCCACGAGCCCACCGGGCAAAAGCGCCGCGGCGCGGTTGGGGCCATCGCCGGAGCGGCCACAGAACAAGGTGTTGTCGGGCAAGCCCGCACACGCAGCGTCTCGCCCGACTCGCTTGTCGATACCTTCGCGTAAACGGCAGCCCAACCTCATTTCGGGTAACTCATGCAGCCGGATTGGCACAAGAGCCGCCCCTGCCCGGCCGTCTCTTGACTCCCGAGGCAATATCTATCCATCCCTCTGCCCACATCTCTATCCATAGAGCTCCACTCACTTGTCCCATTCAGGCCATTCCCATGCAAAGACACGAGCTGACAAGATTTAAGCCCATTATTCAAAAGGATTCGGCGTGCGTACTTGATGCAGAATGTCAGGGATAAACCAGTATGCCCATCATGCACCCAATACACTCATTGTCTCAGATGTATATTCCCAACCATCCCGCTCATTCTGAAAACACGCCGCTGTTGGCCGCCACCTGCCCTATCGGCAAAATACTGCCATGATCAAGACCATTCTCGGAGTCATTCTCATCGTGGCGGCCAGTGTCGGCGCCACCCTGTTTTATTCCATGCGCGCGGTGCCCGCGGTCAATGCCGAAACACGGCCGTCTGTACCGGTTCCGCTGCCGGGCCCCATATTCGTGCCGTTGGAACCTTTTACCGTTACGCTGCGCAATGAAAGCATCACACGCATTCTGTATGTAGCCATCACCTTGCGGGTTGCCGACGAAGAGTCGCGCCATCTGCTTGGCACCTACATGCCCGAAGTGCGCAACCGCGTACTGCTGGAACTCTCGACGCAAAGCCCCGTGGCGGTGCAGACGCCCGAAGGGCGGACTCAACTGGCGACGAACCTGACCAAGGTTCTGGAGGCCCCCTACGTGCCGCAACCGCGCGGCCCAAGCATCTCAAATGTGCTGTTCACGGCCTTCGTAGTGCAATAATGTCTTATCAAAACTTTCTCTCGCAAGACGAAGTCGACGCCCTGCTTGAAGGCGTAACGGGCGAAAGCAAAAAAACAACCCGCCAGGCCGACGATCCGGGTGGAGTACGACCCTACGACCTAAGTTCCCCCGATCGGGTCGTGCGCCACCGCATGCAAACGCTGGAGCTGATCAACGAGCGATTCGCCCGGCGCCTGCGTTCGACGCTGCTCAGTTTCATGCGCCGCAGCGCCGACATAACGGTAGGTTCGATACGCGTGCAGAAATACTCGGACTTCGAACGCAATCTTCCCGTGCCCAGCAATCTGAACATGGTCAGCATGAAGCCCTTGCGCGGCGTGTCCCTGTTTACTTTCGACCCCAACCTGGTCTTCCTGATCATCGACAGCCTGTTCGGTGGCCATGGACGCTACAGCACCCGCATCGAGGGGCGCGATTTCACCACGACCGAACAGCGCATTATCCGGCGCCTGCTCAATTTGACACTTGAAAGCTACGGGCACGCATGGGATACGGTCCATCCGATCGAATTCGACTACATACGCTCCGAAATGCATACCAAATTTGCCAGCATCGCCGGCAATAATGAAATTGTCGTGGTCTCGTCTTTCCATATCGAATTCGGATCGACCGGAGGCAGCCTCAACATCTGCCTGCCTTATTCGATGATCGAACCGATACGCGATGTACTGACCCGGCCCTTGCAGGATGCGTCGATCGGCTCGATCGATCAGCGCTGGATGCATCAGTTGTCGCGTCAGGTACGCAGCGCCGATGTCGAACTGATAGCCGATTTTGCCCACATTTCCTCCTCCATTTCCAAGCTGCTGAAACTGCAGGTCGGAGACGTACTGCCCCTGAATATTCCGTCGTCCATCACGGCGCATGTCGGAGGAGTGCCGGTAATGGAATGTTCATACGGAACCTTCAACGGCCAGTATGCGTTGCGCGTACAAAAACTGCTGGCCAACTCGGAAACCGATTTACCTAAAGCGACCCATCATGACTGAGCCAAAAGAAGAGCCTGCGCACGTCCCGGACACCTCGGCCGGTGCCGACGCCGACTGGGCGAACGCCCTTGCCGAACAGGCGAGCCAGGGCAGCAGCACCCAGGCCGCCGGCCTGAATCAAAACACGGACGACTGGGCCAGCGCACTGGCCGAGCAAACCGCCGCGACACCTGCACCGGCATCGCAGCAGGTATTCCAGCCTCTGATCGACAATCCCAGCGACGCCGGCAGCGATATCGACATGATCATGGACATCCCTGTCCAGCTCACTGTCGAGCTGGGCCGCACCCGGCTCACCATCAAGAATATCCTGCAGCTTGGCCAGGGCTCGGTGATCGAACTTGACGGACTGGCCGGCGAGCCCATGGATATTTTCGTGAACGGCTATTTGATTGCACAAGGCGAAGTCGTGGTGGTCGAGGAAAAATACGGCATTCGCCTGACCGACATCATTACCCCTTCCGATCGCCTGCAACGCCTGAACAACAGACGCTGAGCCCCATGACCGAAGCCGCGGCGCTGCGCCTGATACTCAGTCTATTCTTTGTACTGGCCCTTATTCTGGCCGGCGCATGGCTGACGCGCCGTGCCGGCTGGCTGCATCCCGGCACGAAGCGCATGATCAAGCTCATCGACACGCAAAACCTGGGATCGCGCACGTATGTGGCGCTGGTCGATGTCGAAGACACCCGGCTGGTGCTGGGCGTAACGACAAGCCATGTGTCCCTGCTGCATACACTGCCCAGGCCGGAAAACGAACCCATGCAGGCGGAACATGCCCCCGCCTTCGCTCGCACGCTGCGGCACATCATGGCGAAGCGCCGCTGAAACCGGCCTGGCCCGCACTATCTTCATGAATCATTCCATCTCCGCTCGACTCCGCGTTCCCGGACTGCGCACCCTTTCCGGGCTCGCCGTCTGGAGCCTGTTGTCGCTCGCCTTGCTGTACCCGGCTTCGGGACTGGCCCAGGCTACCTTGCCGGGGATTACCGCCGTAACCGGCCCCAACGGCAGCCAGACCTATACGCTCAGCATCCAGACTTTGCTGCTGCTGACAATGATGTCGTTCCTGCCGGCCATGCTTCTGATGATGACCGGCTTCACGCGCATCATTATCGTACTGGGCCTGTTGCGCAATGCCATGGGCACCGGCAGTTCGCCGCCCAATTCCGTGCTGATCGGCCTGGCCATGTTTTTAACCTTCTTTGCCATGTCGCCTGTTTTCGACCAGATATACAGCCAGGCTTACCAACCGCTGAGCGCCGGCACCATCTCCTTTGAAACGGCGCTGGACCGGGGTGCACAGCCGCTGAAAACCTTCATGCTGCATCAAACGCGCGAGGCCGATCTGTCGCTGTTTGCCAATATGGCCAAGATAGGACAGCTCGACAGCCCCAATGAAGTGCCTTTGCGTGTATTGGTGCCCGCGTTCGTCGCCAGCGAACTGAAAACCGCATTCCAGATCGGCTTCACGATATTCATCCCGTTCCTGATTATCGACCTGGTGATTGCCAGCGTGCTGATGGCCCTTGGAATGATGATGGTGCCGCCTGTCACCATCTCGCTGCCCTTCAAGCTCATGCTGTTCGTGCTGGCCGACGGATGGCACCTGCTCCTTGGTTCGCTGGCACGCAGCTTTTATCAATAAAGGAACCTCCATGAATTCCGAAGCCATCATGTCCATGACCTATCAGGCCATGAAAATCGCGCTGATCATGGCCGGCCCGCTGCTGCTGGTGACCCTGGTGGTGGGACTGCTCATCAGCATTTTCCAGGCCGCGACGCAGATCAATGAAATGACGCTGTCATTCATCCCGAAGCTGCTGGCGGTGGGCGCCGCACTCGTGCTGCTGGGCCCCTGGCTGATCAGCACCATGGTCGACTATATGCAGCAACTGCTTGCGCAGATACCGGGCCTGGTATCCTGACATCGACTGCGACGCCCCAGGTTCATGGTTTCCTTCCAGCTCGATCAGCTCTACGGCTGGATCACGGCATTTATCTGGCCATTTTTGCGCTTGCTGGCTTTGCTCAGCACCGCTCCGCTGCTTGGTGAATCCGCCATTCCAGCCCGGGTAAAAGTAGGCTTCGCGGCGCTGACGGCCATTGCCATTGCTCCCGCGCTCGGCCCCATGCCGCCCATCGCTCCCGCTTCGTTTGCGGGACTATGGATCGCCGCGCAGCAAGTCATGATCGGCATCGCCATGGGCCTGACCATGCGTATTGCCTTTGCCGCGGTGCAGACGGCCGGCGAGTTCGTCGGCCTGCAGATGGGCTTGTCGTTTGCATCATTCTTCGACCCCGGCACGGGGGCCAATACGGCCGTGCTCTCACGCCTGATGAATGTGGTTGCCATGCTGATTTTTCTGGCGCTGAACGGCCATTTGCTGATGCTGGCCGGCCTGGTCCGCACCTTCGAAGTGCTGCCCATAGGCGGGTCATCCCTGGATTCGGGCGGATGGGGCGTACTGCTGGACTGGAGCAGCCAGATCATGATTTCGGGAATGCTGCTGGCCCTGCCGATTATCATTGCCCTGCTCACCATCAATCTGGCTTTGGGAATTTTAAATAGAACCGCGCAGCAGCTTTCCGTATTCGCCGTTGGGTTTCCGATCAGCCTGATGGTAGGACTGATACTGCTGACGGTGGTGCTGCCGCAGTCCACGCCGTTCCTGGCGCATCTGTTTCAATCCGGCTACGAAGCCATGGGACGCCTGGCCATGGCGCTGGCCGGCACGTAGGGCCGGCCCCGCATCTATCTTATACGGCCAGGGAGTGTTCGAGAGCTGGAGACCGGCCCTCGTGCGACAAGGCCCCCGAGGACCCCGCCTCGATCACCTCCCCTCCACTGAGCTTGAACACCGACACCGCCTCGCTTAACCGACCCGCCTGCTCCTGCAACGAGCCCGCCGCGGCCGCCGCCTGCTCCACCAGCGCCGCATTCTGCTGCACCGCCCCATCCATCTGCGCCACCGCCTGATTCACCTGCTCTATCCCCTCGGACTGCTCCCGCGACGCCGACGAAATCTCCCCCATGATCGTCGTCACTCCATGCACCGACCCCACCACCTCCTGCATGATCTGGCCTGCCTGCTTGGCCTGCGTCGCCCCAGCCTTGATCTTGTGCAACGACTCCTCAATCAATACCTTGATCTCCTTGGCCGCCTGCGCACTGCGCTGCGCCAGCGACCTCACCTCACCGGCCACCACCGCAAATCCCTTGCCCTGCTCCCCAGCCCGCGCCGCCTCCACCGCCGCATTCAACGCCAAGATGTTCGTCTGAAACGCTATCCCGTCTATCACCCCCACAATCTCCGCTATCTTGCCAGAGCTCGTCGTGATCTCCTCCATCGTCCCCACCACCTCCGTCACCGCCCGCCCGCCGCGCTGCGCCACCTCCGAAGCCCCCTTGGCCAGCTTGTCCGCCTGCAGCGCATTCTCCGTATTCTGCTTGACCGTGCTGGCCAACTCCTCCATGCTCGCCGCCGTCTCCTGCAACGACGCCGCCTGCTGCTCCGTGCGACTGCTCAGGTCCGTGTTCCCCATGAATATCTCGCGCGATCCCAGCGTGATCTCCTCTACCCCCTGGCGCACCGTCGTCACCGTGCGCGTCAGACTCTCCTGCATCCGCTTCAACGACTCGTACAACACCCCTATCTCGTTGCGCGACCTCACCTCGATCCGCTGCGTCAAATCCCCTCCCGCAATCCGGTCAAAATGTCCCCCTGCCTCGATCAGGCGCTTGATCACCGCCCGGCCGAAAATAATGCGCGCGGCAATCATGAGCAACAGGCCTGCCAGCACCGCGGCGCCGATCGCCATCAGGGCCTGATGGAATTTTTCTCCGGCGGCGGCAAACGCTTGCTTTTCCTGCTTGTCTATATAGGCCGAATAAGTCTGGATGGCTTTCTCGAAGGTAATGCTGCGCTCGATGCCAAACTGATTATTGACAAAATAAAAAGTCGTGTAGTCCTGTATCGTCAAGGCCTGAACCATCGGGTCGATGCCATCGTCCACATAAGGCTGATACGTGCTGACCAGCCTGAGCGACAGGCGCCGCGCTTCTGGATCTTCAGGCAGGTTCTTGCGGAAATCCACGAAGCTCTTTCTGACCGCATCGAGCTTTTGAGTTGCCTGGTCGAGCATGTCCTTGGCTTTCTGTTTCAGGGCCGGATCCATGGAGGAGCTGGCCTCCTGCTGATAACGGGCCGCGACCAGCAAGGACACCCGGGCATGCAGCATATCGTTGCTCATCAGCAGAACCTGCTGGGCTCGGCTATTTTGCTCGCCTATGGTGTGCACAGCCTGAACATTCAGATAAAGAAAGTAAGCGCCCAACCCGCCCACCGCCATGATCAGCAGCATGAACAGCGCAAGCCCGGTCATGAGCATGGAACTGACCTTTGAGCCTCCCAGCCGAAAACGGGGGCTTCGGGTGCGTTTCGATTTTTTTACTTCATTTTGTGGAAATTGCATGGTCATGGACATGATTGAATCCGATTTCGATTGCGTACCTCGCGGTACAGAAATGAAAGCTATTGGGGCGACAGGCTGTAGCTTACGGCGGGTGCATATAGTGGGGCCTGCGACATATTGCCCATCGGGCTATTGTCCGCAGGGCCTGCCGCATTCTGTACGCTCGTGTGGGGTGCTGCGACAGGCTGCAGGGATCGTGTGGGCACATTAGTGCTCTTCACGACACGGCTGAATTTACCGTCCGGCCCAAAGTCGAGCCATAGCTCGCGGCGAAAATAAATCGCATCGGTCACGAGCGAGGCCTTATGGGCCCAAACGGCCAGAGCCGAACCGTCGCCCTGCATATAGATGTTGTCCGGCTCGGCGTCGAGAATGGCGCTGGCCTGTTCCAGCGTAGTCTGCCCCACCTTTATCTGTTCGAGATCCGACGTGTGAAAAGCGCGTCCGGAAGTGCTGCACGCGGCCAGGCCCAGGGACAAACCCAGGGCCAGCAGGAAAAATCGAAACAAGACGGAAGTGGAAAACATGCTAGAACTCTTCCCAATCATCCTGGCTTATCGGCTTGTGCGCCGCCGCAGCACCAGTGGCTCCGGCATAAGCGGGCACCCGGCCTGGGAGCTGGCCCGGAATTCGGGCGGCGGCCTGCAGGGAAGCCGCGGCCAAGGCAGTCGCCGATGCCGCGCCGGCGGCATTTGCCGAATTGGCGGAGGGCAATGCCCGGCCCGTTGCCTGGCTACCGGCGGCCGTGGCTGCGCGCGCCTTGCCGGCCGTGGTGGCAATGGCCGTCGCCGCGACATCGATCACCTGCTTGTCGATCGTCTTGAACACGGACACCGCATCGCTGACCTGTGCTACCTGCTCGCGCAAAGCCGCGGCGAGCGAGGCGGCTTCCTGCACCAGGGTGGCGTTCTGCTGGGTCACATCGTCCATTTGCGTTACGGCGCGATTGATCTGGTCTATACCTGTCGACTGCTCGGTGGTGGCCGCCGAGATTTCACCCATGATGTCGGTGACCCGCGCCACTGACACGACAATTTCTTCCATGGTGGCGCCGGCTTGTTCAACCTGAGTCGAGCCTTCCGTAACTTTCTTGACGGAATCCTCGATCAGGCCCTTGATTTCCTTGGCCGCCTGGGCGCTGCGCTGCGCCAGCGCCCGCACCTCGGCCGCAACGACAGCGAAGCCTTTACCCTGTTCGCCGGCCCGGGCGGCCTCGACCGCCGCATTCAATGCCAGAATATTCGTTTGAAAGGCAATACTGTCGATCACGCCTACAATGTCGGAAATCTTGCGCGAACTGGCGGAAATACCCTGCATGGTCGTTACGACTTCGCCCACGGCATGCCCGCCGCGCTGCGCCACTTCGGATGCGCTGGCTGCCAATTGATTGGCCTGGCGCGCATTATCGGCATTCTGTTTGACCGTGCTGGCCAGTTGCTCCATGCTGGCCGCCGTCTGCTGCAGCGCCGCCGCCTGTTGCTCGGTACGGCTGCTCAAATCGGTATTGCCCAGCACGATCCGCTGCGACCCGGTATTGATCTGATCCATACCCTGGCGCACGGTTCCGACGATGCGGCCGAGGCTGTCCTGCATGCGCTTGAGCGAGGCATACAGCATGCCGATCTCGTTTTGCGTGGTGACTTCGATACGCTCGGTCAGGTCGCCCGAAGCTATGCGATCGAAATGGGCGCCGGCCTGCTTCAACGGCCGCAGCACCGTGCGCGACAAGGTCCGGTACGCCGCCAGTGCCAGCACAATGGCAAGAACGATCAAGCAGCCAAAAACATAAAGAGCCTGCTGATAGAGCTTCGCGGCATCCGCGGAAGTGTCGGAATATTCACCCGCAAGGTATTGATCGAAACGCTTGAAGGCGGCCTCCAGCCCCTGGGCCGCAACGGCCGGCTGCGCATACCGGGATTGCTCATACGCATTCTTGACCTCACGGCCCGCCTCGATGCTGCTGGTCGAAAGCGCATTCATCTGCTGGCGCGCCGTATACAGGCTATTCCAGCCTATACCTACCGCAAAGAACGTCAATAAAGACAGGAAAAACACCATCAGCGACAGACTTGTCTTGAGTTGCAATCGTTTGAACTTCATCAAGTACTCTCTTTTACCCGGCAGGCTAGCCTGCTTGCAAAACAATCGATCGCGGCGCCATTGCACGCGGCCCGGCACAAACATCCGCCTACCATTAACCGCTGCTGCCTGTATTGAACAGACTGGTGCCCTGGATCTGCTTGAACGCCAGCGAAGCCGCCTGAAGCGCGGACTGACGCAACTGCAACTGCGTGGTGGCGCTGTAGTAATCGACATTCTCGAGCGTGGACAGCTGGCTGGCGTAGCCCAGCCCGCGCGCCGTGCCATTCGCATTCAGGGCATCGATTTCGTTCATGCGCGAACCCACCGAGGCGCGCACGGTCAATAGATTGTCGTAGCTGGCATTGAATTTCTGTATCGCGGTGGACAGCGAATTACCCAGATTGGCACTGGCCGTATCGTTCCCATTGACGGGCTTATTGAGCGCCGTGATCATGTCGTCGAGCGTGCCGAATACATCCAGATTGCCGGCATTGCCGGGGCTGACCGTAAACGTGTCGCCCGGCTTGGGGTCGCCCGAGAACTGCACTTGCACGCCACCGGTCAAGTCCAGCACGGTGCCGCCCGCCTGATAGGGAAATGTAGCGCTGCTTGTCACGCCTGTTGTCGCATCTGTTGTATCGACCTGGTACTGAAGCGGCGATCCGGCGCTGAAGGTAATCTTGAAAGAATTCCCCACATTCGATCCCGCGGGATTGGTAATCGTGGGCGTATTGATCTGTGCCGTACCCGTGTTGGCGGGATCCCCTGTGGTTACATAAACCCTCATACCCGGCACAGCACGCGCAAAAATATCGGACCCTACATCGCTGCCCGCCATCTGCCGGGTTGGATCGATTTGAATCAAGCGTTGATTGGTATCGCCTGTATAGGTGACTTTGCCTGTGACCGGATCGGTCACATACGGCATGGTATCGCCCTTGAAGCCGGAGAACATATATTGGCCGTTGCCGTCGGTGCTGTTCGCCAGACCCAGCAGGCTGGCCTTGGCCTCGGTCAGGACATTGGCCAGCGTTGCACGATCGGCATCCGACAAAGTTCCATTGCCTGCCTGGATCAGCTGGGTCTTGATATTCTGCATCAAGGTGGTCGCGGAACCCAGGACATTGTCTTCGGTTCCCAGGTTTTGCGTGGCCACGCCGCGATTATCGGCAAAGCGCTGATTAAGCGTCTGCGACTGCGCAATATTGATGGCTTGCGCCGCCCCCAGAGGATCGTCGGCCGGCGTCACCATGCGTTGCCCGCTGGCAATCTGCTGATATATATGCATCAGATCGGCCTGCTGGGCGTTAATGGAATTCAGCCCGGTCTGAAAAAATTGGCTGGAGCTAATACGCATGGCGAAATCCTGAAAGAAAATTTATGTGCAACACTGCGAGCCTGCCAGGCTAGCGACCCATGGTCAGCAATGTGTCGAACAATTTCGAACTGACGTCGATCAGACGCGAGGCCGCCTGGAACTGCTGCTGATAATTATCGAGATTGACATACTCTTCATTCAGATTGACGCCGGACACCGCTTGCTGGGCCGCATAGTTCTGCTGGATCAGCGTGTTCTGCGCTTTTGCGGAGGCCGCATTTTGCTGAGTCGCCACGGCAACCTGGTTGACGATCTGCGAATAGCCCTCGTTCAAGCTCATGGTGCCGCCGCCAAAAACCTTGCTTGTCTGCAGCTGTGCCAGCGCCAGAGCGTTGACGCCGTTGGCCGAGCCGCCGTTGGTATCGGCAGCCGCAATCTTGGCGGGATCGGTGATCTCGAGTTTCAAATCATCGGCTGTCGTGCGGGTGGGCTGTACCAGCCAGGAGTCGCCGGCTTGCGGCGTACCCGATACCGTAAGCTTCAGCCCCGGAACGCCGGCGTCGGTCGGCAGGGTGTCCAGCGTGGCGCTGCTTGCACCGACCTGTTTGCCATCCGGCAGACTGAATACCGAATAGTTGCTGCCGTCGTACTGCACTGTGTAATCGAGCCCGGCCAGCGCATTGGAATCGTTCGGAACCGCAAATGAAGCGGTAATCGTGGCGGAGCTTGGGTTATTGCTGTTTGATATGACCTTGGGCGTGCCCAGCTTGAAAAATTCCGTTCCAGCCGCCCCATTCAAATCCTTGCCGTTTTCATGCACAGCGTTGACGCCCATGGCCAGGCCCGCCGCCAACCTCCCGAGCTTATTCTGGGTCGCGTCAAGCGTCTGGCTGCGATAACTCAGCAAACCGCCCAGGCTACCACCGGTGATATCCTGCTCGGGCATTTCCACTGAGGTCATGGCACCGCCGGCGCCCGAAGGCACGCTATAGGCAACCACCGTGCGCGACGGATCTGCCGCCGACTGCACCGCCGTCAAGGGGAATACTGTATCGCCGCCCAGCAAAATCTGGCCATTGCCCACCGTGAGGCTGACATTGCCGTTCTGCTGCAGAACCTTGACATCGACGAGCTGGCTCAGATCGGACACCGCCTGGTCGCGCTGATCGAGCAGATCGTTGGGCGGTTGGCCCGAACTGCCGGCCAGCGCGCTGGAAATCTGATGATTCAAATCGCGTATGCGCTCGACATAGCTGTTGACCTGAGTAACCGTGGTGGTAATTTGCGTATTGACATCGTTGCGCTGCTGATTCAGGAAGGCATTGGCGCTATTGATATTAGTGGCCAGGCTGCCCGCCTGTCCCAGCATTTCCTGGCGAGCGGCGCTATCGGCCGGCGCCGACGCCACGGCTTGCACGCTGTCGAAAAAGTGTTGGATGGCCGGCGAAATGCCTACCGTACGATCGGCAAACAGATTGTTGATCTGGGTGATCTGGTTGCCATAGGAGGCCAGTGCCGCGCCCGTGGTTTGCGAATTGACCAACTGTTTGGCCAGGAAATTGTCATAAGAGCGGGTAACGCTATCGACCTGGACACCCCAGCCTATAAAGCCGTTGCCGGTATTGGCCGCTCCGGCCGTGGATACCAGCACCGTCTGGCGGTTGTAGCCGACGGTCGCCGCATTGTCGATATTGTGGCCCGCCGTTTGCAGGCGAACCTGCGCCGCTGTCAAACCCGAGAGACCAAGATTAGCCAAATTCATGAACGAATTACACTCTTAAACAATGGGAGCAAGCTCCACGTGTGCGGGACAACCGTTTGATGTATTTACGGCCAGAAAGCGAAAATGTTTAGCGCGCCCGGCCCGGCAAGCAGGAAAACACACCCTAGATCGCGCCGGCATTGAAATACCCCATGATCGAAATCAATTTCTTGGCATAATCGGGGTCGGTCGCATAGCCCGCGTCCTGGATCTTCTGCGCAGCAACTTCGGCGCTGGGAGCGCTTACAACATCCTGATAACGCTGACTATTTCCTATCAGGCGAGCGTAGTCGGCAAACGATTCCGCATACGAACTATAGGCCCGGAACGGCTGCATCACTTTCTTGGCCACTCCCCCCTCGTATTCGGTCGTCAGCACATTGACCACCTTGCCCTTCCAGCTGCCGCCGGCCTTGATGCCGAACAGGTTATAGCTCGGGCTGCCATCCGCCCCCTGAATTTCGCGCTTGCCCCAGCCTGATTCCAGCGCCGCCTGGCTCAGCATCAGCTTGAGCGGCACACCGTTCTGGCTGGCCGCCGCTTTCGCGGCGTCGGTCATGGCCGAGATGAAACTGCGTATGTGCTCAGGCGCTCCCTGGATTGCGGACAAGGCCGCGCCGGCGGCGGACTGCTTGCCCAGCATATCGATCAGGTCCGAAATGGACGACGCGACATTGGGGCGGTCCGGACCTACGCGGGACCGCAAGCCAGGTATCCGGGAGGCCGCCAGCTCGGGCGGCGTGGCCGAAGCCTGCTGTTGCGTGGCATTGCCGCCCCGTTGCGCGCTGATCTGGTTCAGCAGCGCCTGCGCCAGGCCTATCCCGGGATTGGACAGTTGCAACGCCGTTTGCTCGTCGCCCATGCTTTGCGCCATGCGCGTCTGCTCGCTGTCGAAAGGCCCGGACAAAGTGGATGCCTGGTGCGCCTGCTTGAGCAGCATCTGGATGAACATGGCCTCGAATTGCTGGGCCACCTTCTTGGTCGCATTCGCGTCGGCACCGCTCTGAACATCGCGCTTGAGCGAGTTCAACTGGCTCATGTCGAAGATCGACATATCGTTGCCGGGGCGCGGGGTGTATTGAGTAAAAGCCATAGAACCCCCGCTCCTATATGATTTCCAGGTCGGCGCGCAAGGCGCCCGCGCTCTTGAGGGTCTGCAGAATCGACAACAGATCCTGCGGTGTCGCTCCCAGAGCGTTGAGTGCCTTGACGACATCGGCCAGATTGGCGCTGGTGCGCACCCGCTTGATGCTGCCCTTGTCGGAGCGCATCTCGATCTGGGTGCTGGGCGTCACCACCGTCTGCCCGCCGGCAAAAGGCGTAGTGGGCTGGCTGACCTGTGCCTGCTGGCTGATCACCACCGACAGATTGCCGTAGGCAATGGCCGCTTCGTCGATGGTTACCGTCCGGTTCATCACAACCGAGCCGGTGCGCGCATTGATAATGACTTTGGCGCGAGCCGGCGGCAGATTGACCTGTACATTCTCGACCTGTGAAAGAAACACGGCCTGGTTCGACGCATCGACAGGGCCTCGCAACTGCACTACCCGGCCATCGATGGCACGCGCCACACCCGGCCCAAAGGCCCGATTCAAGGCCGTAACCACGCTCTGCGTCACGCCGAAATCAGTGGTATTCATCTCGAGATTGATCTCGCCATTGCGCGCAAACGCGGTAGGCACGCTGCGCTCGACGATCGCGCCGTTGGTGATGATGCCGCCATTGAGCTGATTGACCTGGACGCTTGAGCCGCCTGCCTGCGCGCCCGCCCCGCCCACCAGCAAATTGCCCTGGGCCATGGCGTACACCTGGCCATTGGCCCCCTTCAACGGCGTCATGAGCAAAGTGCCGCCGCGCAGGCTCTTGGCATTGCCCATGGACGACACGACCACATCCACCGTCTGGCCCGGCCTGGAAAAAGCCGGCAGCCGCGCGGTTACCATGACGGCGGCCACATTCTTAACCTGCATATTGGTGCCCTGGGGCATGGTGACACCCAACTGCGACAGCATGTTCGTCAGGCTTTGCTGGGTAAACGGCGTCTGGCGAACCTGATCGCCGCTGCCGTCCAGGCCCACCACCAAACCGTAGCCAATCAGCTGGTTCGCACGCACCCCCTGGATCGATGCCAGATCCTTGATCCGCTCGGCATGCGCGGCGCTCAGGGACAGCAGCAGCGCGGCAGCCAGCACTGCGCACTGTCTCCAGAGACGCGGCCTGGCGGAACAAGGGAATGTGAAGATCGGCATCATGTCAGAACGGTGAAATATTCAGGAAAAAGCGCTGCAGCCAGCCCATGGTTTGAACTTCGTCCATAGTGCCTTTGCTGCGGTATTCAATGCGCGCATCGGCCACCTGCGTTGAGGGAACTGTGTTCGATCCGGTAATCGAGCGTGGGTCCACCACACCCGAAAAACGGATGTACTCGCTGCCCCGATTGATGGCTATCTGCTTTTCGCCGGCAATCTGCAGGTTGCCGTTGGGCAGCACGCCGATGACCGTGGTCGTCAAGGTGCCCGAGAAGGTATTGTCGGCGCTGCTCGATCCCTTTCCGCTGGCCTTGTTGGCGCCCGATGCATCCAGGTTCTGCTTGGCCCCCAATTCGCTGGGCAGGAAGCTGGGTACTACCGTCATGCCCACCGTGGCGCTGCCGGAGCGATCCGTCGACGTCGCCACATTCTTGGCCGCATTGGTTTTTTCCTGGATCACGATCGTGACGATATCGCCTACGTTGCGTGGGCGCCGGTCCTCGAACAAGGGGTAGTTGCCGTACGCGGTAGGCTGGTAGATCGAACCGTTCTCTTCCGGAATCGGCTGGGGTATTGGCGGCCGCGCCGTCAGGGGCCCTGTCACCACGGGTTCGGGCGGAATCAGGGCACAACCTGACAACACCGCCATCACGCAGCAGCACAGGCCGGAAAAAAAGCGATGTTGCATCATTAAAGTTGGGTCAGGCGCGCAAGCATTTGGTCGGAAGTCTGGACGGCCTTGCTGTTCATTTCATAAGAGCGCTGCGTCGTAATCATATTGACCAGTTCTTCAGCCACATTCACATTGGACGATTCCACATATTGCTGCATGACCAGCCCGGCGCCGTTCAGCCCCGGCTGGGAGAAGTTGGCCGGACCCGAGGCGTCGGTTTCGACGTACAGATTCTCGCCCATGCTTTGCAGGCCGGTGGGATTGATAAACGTGGAAAGCTGCAATTGGCCGATCTGCACATTGGTGCCCACAGCGCCAGGCTGGGTGACCGATACCGTGCCGTCGCGCGCAATGGTCACAGTCAGCGCATTATCCGGAATATTGATGGGCGGCTGTATCGGATACCCGCCGGCCGTCACCAGCTGGCCGTTCTGGTCGACCTGCAGGCTGCCGTTGCGCGTATAGGAAAAAGTGCCGTCGGGCATCTGTACCTGCAGAAACCCCTTGCCCTGGATCGCAATGTCCATGGAGTTGCCGGTGTTCTTCATATTGCCTTGCGTATGAATGCGCTCGGTCGCCACCGTACGCACCCCGGTCCCGACCTGCAAGCCCGAAGGCAACTGATTGGCCGCGCCCACCTGGGCGCCCGGCTGACGCACGGTCTGATACATCAGGTCTTCGAAAATCGCACGGGTCTGCTTGAACCCATCGGTATTGACGTTGGCCAGGTTATTGGAGATCACATCCATATTGGTCTGCTGTGCCTCGAGACCTGTTTTGGCGATCCATAGTGAACGTATCATGTGTATTCCTTTTTACCTTAGCCGTTGACCGACAAGATCGAATTGCCCTTGTCTTCGTTGGTGCTGGCGTCGCCGATGACTTTCATTTGCATCTCGAAGCGCCGCGCATTGCTGATCATGCCCACCATGGCTTCAGCCGGGCTGACATTGCTTTTTTCCACAAATCCCGGCACCACCCGTACATTGGGATCGGCCTGCGCGACGGGCGGCTGGCCCGCGGCCATGCGAAACAGGCCGTCCCCGCCGCGCTCCAGGCTGGCGGCAGGCGGATTGACCAGCTTCAATTGAGCGACAATCTGCAGATCCTTGGGGGTATCGCCCGCACCCAGCACGTTTACATAGCCGTCGGCGGAAAACGTCAAGGTGCCGCGATCCGGTATATTGATCGGCCCGCCTCCGGTCGACAGCACCGGCTGCCCCTGCTGGGTAACCAGTATGCCTTGCGCATTGACGGCCAGTTCGCCGTCGCGGGTGTAGGCCTCGCCAGTCGGCGTCTGCACACTGAGCCAACCGTCGCCGCTCACCGCCAGATCCAGGGGGCTGCCGGTTTCCTGCATGGTTCCCTGGCGAAAATTGCTGGACGGGGTCGAGGTGACCGTCGTCACCCGGGTCGGCAAGCCCTGTTCGCCGACCACCGGCACCGAACGGTAAACCGCCAATTGCTCGCGAAAGCCGGTCGTGCTGACGTTGGCCAGATTGTTGCTGATCACCGACTGCTGTTCGAGCACCCGGGAGGCCCCGCTCATGGCGGTATAAACGACGCGATCCATGACCGGGCGCCTTACAGCCCTGTAATCAGAGTCTGCATGATCTGATCCTGGGTTTTAATGGTTTGCGCGTTGGCCTGATAGGTGCGCTGCGCAATAATCATTTTGACGAGTTCCTTGCTCATGTCCACATTGGAGCCTTCCACCGACTGGCCCTTGATCGAGGCCAGGCCGTTGGAGCCGGGACGACCGAGTATCGCCTGGCCTGAAGCCGAGGTTTCGATCCAGGCATTGCCGCCGACTGGCTGCAGGCCCTGCAGATTATTGAAATTGGCAAGGGCCAGGGAACCGAGCGACTGTGTTTGGCCGTTGGTATAGCTGGCCACAATGGAGCCATCGGCTCCGATCGACATGCTGGCATATTCACCGGAAGCGTAGCCGTTCGGCGTGAAGTTGGCGGCAAAAGCACCGCCGAACTGAGTGGTGCCGGTGTAGTCGACGGCGATGGCCAAGGCCGCCGCGGGCGAGCCTGCGCCCCCTGGCGCGGCAATAGACAGATTGACCACCGGCGGCGCCGACGTCAGGCGGCCGGAATCATCGAACAACATTTTTGTTGCCCCGGCGGGAGAGGTAATCGTGGCACCATCCAGCCTGTAGTACACATCCCACTGGCTTTGCGCCGGCGGCCCCGCCGTCGGGGCGCGTTTGGCAAAATACTGGGTCAGTTGGTGCTGATTGCCCAGCGAGTCATAGACCGTGATCGGCAAAACATGGGTGTACGAGCCCGAAACGGCGGGATTGAACGGTGTGATAGCCGGATCGATGACCGCGGCGTTGGCGTCGAGATTGGCCTGGGTGGTGGTGGTAGACGTTGCGGTGGGGGAGATATTGCCGACGGGCACCTTGATGGGCTGCAGGTCGGTCGCGCTGCCGCCGGCCGGGTATCCGGTCAGGCGCTGCCCTTGCGCATTGACAATGTAGTTATCCTTGTCGGCATGGAACTGGCCATTGCGCGAATAGAGCACCTGCCCGCTGGGATCCTGCAAGCGAAACAAGCCATTGGCCCCATCGATGGCGATATCGAACTGGTTGCCCGTACCGGTGACGGAACCAATACTAAAGTCCTGGTTGATGCCGGACACCTGCACGCCCAGCCCGACACGTGAATTGGCATAGACGTCGGCAAACGTGGCCGAGCCCGACTTGAAGCCGACCGTACCCGAGTTGGCGATATTGTTGCCGATCACATCCAAATCCTGCGCGGCGGCATTCAGTCCGCTTAAACCTTGTCCGAAACCCATGATCTACCTCGTTGAAATTTAGTGTATTCGTGTGAAATGACAGCGATGCGCGCCGCCCCTGAATTTGTTGCCACCGCTACGACATGATTTTCTTGATGTCCGATAAAGCAAAGGATCCTGTCAGCCCGAGATCCACGCGCAGGCCGGTCGAGGCGTAGGACACGCTGCCCACCGTACCGGAAGTCAGGGCGCTGACCGAAACCGGCTTGGAATCGGCATCGCTGGCAGCCACCTGGACGGTATACGCGCCATCGGGCAATGCAAGGCCGCCGTCGCCCTTGCCGTCCCATTGCAGGGACAATATGCCGGCCGGCTGCGCGCCGAGATCGATTTGCCGCACCGCCTTGCCGCCCGAATCGAGAATCGTGGCGGTCACGTGCGTTGCCGGAGAAATGACATCGATGCCGAATGGAGTCGTCTGCTTGACCGTGGGATTGGCCGGATCGCTGCCCAGCGATATTTTGGAACCCGGCACCAGCACGTTTTTACCAATCAAGCCGGCGGCCTGCATGGACTGGGACACATCCATTTGCCCCGACAAGGCCAGCAAGGTGTTGTTGAGCTGGTTGATGCCATTGACCGTCGACAGCTGCGCGATTTGCGAGGTGACCTGGGCGTTGTCCATGGGATTCAGGGGATCCTGGTTCTGCAACTGGGTGACCAGCAAGGTAAGAAACTGGCCCTGCGTATCGGCGGTCAGACTCTGGGTATTGGCATTGGCCGCGGCCAATGCCGCCGCTGTTGCATCGGTTGAATTCGTTGCTGACGTATTGGTAACGGTCATTACAAAAGACTCCGTAAAAAATTTCGCGCGGCGCAAGCGAACACGAGTTATTGTCCGATGGCAAGCGTCTTGAGCATCAGGCTTTTGGCGGTATTGATGACTTCGACATTGGCCTGGTACGAACGCGAAGCGGAGATCATATTGACGGTTTCCGCCACCACGTCGACGTTGGGCATGGTGACGTAGCCATCGGCATTGGCAAACGGGTTTTTCGGATCGTATTGCATGCGCGGCGGCGCCGAGCTTTCCACGACTCCCGCCACCTTGACGCCCCCGATGGACTGCGTGTAAGGCTGGCCAGGCTCGGGCGTCATTTGAAACACCACCTGACGCGCCTTGTACGGCTGGCCATCGGGACCCACGACGCTATCGGCGTTGGCCATATTGCTGGCCGAGACGTTCATGCGCTGCGATTGGGCCGTCAGGGCCGATCCCGCAATCTGGAAAATACTCATGGTAGACATCGGGTTTCCTTTGGCCCTTATTGCTGCAGGGCGGCCATCATGGTTTTTACGCGCTGCGAGATCAGAGTCAGGTCGCTTTGATAACGCAGGGTGTTATCGGCAAACTGCACGCGTTCGACATTCATGTCCACGGTATTGCCGTCGAGGCTGGGCTGCAGAGGCTGGCGATACAATAAGTCGGCCGGATCGGGGCTGACCGCCTTGGCGGGTATATGCCGCGGAGACGTCAGCGTAAGCTGTGTGTCCGGCAGGCGCATTTGATCTCCCATGGCGCCCTGCAGGGCGGCCTTGAAATCGAAATCGCGCGCCTTGTAGTTGGGCGTATCGGCATTGGCGATATTCGAGGCCAGCACTTCCTGGCGCTGCTGCCGCAAATTGATGGCGGTTTGATAAAAGCTGAAATCCTGGTTAAGGCGATCGATCATTGGCGGCTCGATAAGTATTTGGAATCTGCCCCGCAAGCCGCGGCTGGAGGGTCGGCTAGCATGACCCCGCGGAGCGGTATCCGGGCTTTATCACATGGCACATAGTAAGGTCGCGAGCCATGGCATAAAGTAAGAAACAAACCGCAATTTATCGCCCAATTCCAGCGATGCAGGCGGCGCATCCTCTATAAAATATCGATATGTTCAAGATTTCCGCCCTCTTCCTCGGCCTGGCCACTGTCTGTGGAGGCCTTGCACACGCCGGCCTGGCATCGGGGGGGGCGCAGGATCCCGCCGCCATCGTCGCCCAGGCCCAGGAATTCCTGCGCAAACAGGCCCTGATCTATCCCGGCACGCCGCAAATCACCATCGACGCATCGCGCCTGGAAAACCTGCCCGCCTGTTCGCAATTGCAGTTTTCCCTGCCCAGCGGCGGGCACCTGCGATCCAGATTGTCGGTAGGCGTGCACTGTCTCGCACCGGAACCCTGGACGAGCTATGTGCAGGCCTCTATCAGCATCCAAGGCACATACTACGTACCTGCGCGCAATCTCAATCCAGGCGAAGCCCTGGGCCCCGAGAATCTCGACGCTCGCCAGACCGATCTGCTGTCGCTGCCGCCCGATACGGTTATCGACCCCGCTCAGCTGCTCGGCCGTATCGCCAGGCACCGCCTGATCGCGGGCGCACCGATCAAAGGCAATGGGCTACGCGACCCTCAGTCGATATTGCGCGGCCAGACAGTGCGTCTGGAGGCGCGCGGCAATGGTTTTGTAGCCAGCAGCGAAGGCAAGGCGGTACAAGGCGGCGCACCAGGCTCCCAGATACAGGTGCGTACAGCGACCGGGCGCATTGTGACCGGCACCATCGTCGACGGCGCGACCGTCTCGGTCATGATGTAGACGCGACTCGGGAGCACGGCATGCTGGCATCACCACGACGCAATGATGGAAAACAAACATAACCGGGCAAGAATTGCCTAAAGTTCGGCGCTGTCGCGCCGTTACCCTGTATCATGGGAGCCACAAATGAATGGTTCCGCCTCACTCCGGAGACCTGCTTGAAAATCTACCCTTCGCCTCTTAAAAACCCGCTGGCCGGCAGCATTGCGCCGACCCGTGCCGAGAGCGTGGGCGGATCCTCCGCGTCTGCACCGGGCGTTTCGTCCAGCAGCGCGGTAGACCTGAGCGCCGCCGCCCGGCAATTGTCGAATCTGCAAAACAGCGACAACGATATCAATGTCGAACGCGTGAACCAGCTTCGCGACGCCATCGCCTCGGGACAACTGAAAATCGACCCCAGCCGCATTGCCGACGGGCTGATTGCCAGCGTCCGCGATCTGCTCAAGTAACCCTGCCTTTTTCCGCATCATGAGCGCAATACTGGAACAACTGCAAGACAGCCTGGAGCGGGAATCCACTCTGGTCGGACAATTCATTTCCGTATTGCAGACCGAATCGGAAACGCTTATCCAAGCCAAAGAGATCAACGAACTCGAGGCAGTCACCCGGGAAAAAAGCCGTTTTGCCGGCTTGCTGACGCAAATGGACCAGGACCGCCAGGCACAGCTTCGCAAACTCGGCTTCGAACCGAACAAGACCGGCCTGGATGCCGCAGCCCTTGCACATCCCTCTTTGCAACCGGCCTGCCAGTCGCTCCTCGATCTCGCCCGCCAGGCCAGCGACCTGAACGCGTCGAACGGCGCCATCATCGATATTTATCTGCAGCACAACCAGCAAGCCATCGATACCTTGCGCCGCCTGGTCGGCGTCGATCATCTGTACGATGCCAGCGGCCGCGCGCATTCCATGCCGGCACACAAAACAAACATCAAAGCCGGATAAACTCCCCGGCAGAGCCCGATGCCGGGATGCAGGCCTGCTGCACATCGATACCGATGGAACTTGCGGCAAATACCCCGCACAGTCAAGCGATTATTTCATGCAGGGCAAATAGCTTCACCAGGCCCTTCATCACCGCCGCGGGGCTGGATTTTCCCGCCAGACTGTCAAGCAGACTGCGAGCCGCAGCGGCGGCTGGCGTCTGCCTAAGCTGCCAGGCTGCCAGTGCCAAGCGCACGGCGAGCAAGGCCTTTTTCTGCGGCGAATCGGCCTGATCGCCGCCGGCCAGAGCACCCCAGCCGCATGCCGTATAGCGAAAGCAGGTCTTGAGTTCGGCTTGCATGATCAGCCATGAAGCCTGCAGGTCGATCCCGATCTGCTCGGACGGCAAATTGCTCAAGCCGAAATGCGTTTGAACGATTCGGCCATCGTGGCGATTCACAACACGCACCGCCAACATATTCAGAGCCTGCACGCCGGCCTTTTGGCGCGCCGGCAACCCTACACGCTCCGATCCCACCCAGAATGCCAAATCGTCAATGGCGACGCCGGCCACTTGAACCAGGCTCAAGTGCTGCAATGCACTGGCCGCAAGACGATAATCCAGGGTCTTGGCCAGGGCCGTGACTATGGTCGGACCCGACTCGGTATCCAGTTTCGTGGCGCCCGGCACATGGGCAAGCCATCGCTGCGACGATAGCCGCCGCCACACGCCGGGGCCGCCCGCTTCGATCAGATGCACGCAAGGTAATAGATCAGTGGCCTGGTCCAGGCATTCGACCTGATGGAACAGCGCGTCGCCTGCGCTGGGCGCCGCCAGGGCCGACTCTCCCGCCGATGTCGACCAGCCTTCGGCCTGTGTCAACAACTGCAAGGGAGAGCCCAATGCTTCGCCACGCTCCGTCAGCAATAAGCTGGCGCGCAAATGAGTTTGGCTGTCAGGGGCCGATCGGAGCGCCACTCCGTCATGAACGGCCAATACATAGGAACCATCGCCGCAGGCAAGTTCATTGTGCATGGACGCAAGGTGCTGATCGATCGCATGCCGCAAAGAAACGGCTGGTCCGGTTCCGGCGTGCGTGCGCCATAAATCCAGTGCCGAGGCGCAGGCCAGATCGCCCTTGACGAAATCCCAGGCGGCCGTTAAATCGGTTTTCGCGAGGCTGGCAGATGCCGCGGCGCCTGCGCTCATCATCGCCATCAGCGGCGGCAGCAACAGTCGGCGCCGCGACTCCGGCACAGTACCGCCGGACTCTGCTTCAGGCGTCTTGGCCAGGGACATCAATGCCGCAAAATCCGCTTCGGTTGGCGCGTACAGAGCCTGGCCCTGCGGTTTGTGCGCCAGAGCCTGGTCGATCAGGTCGCGCGCCGACAGGAACAAAAGATCTTCCGGTACTTTCTGGCCGTTTGATACATAATGGATGGGCAGTTGATAGCGAATCGCCGTATCGAGCGCGGCGCCCAGGCGCGAGGCTTCGTCGAGCTTGGTCACAATACAGCCCGATATCGGTTCGCCGCCATCGTTGCAATAGGAACGCGCCACTTCGTCCAGCGTATCGCCGTGGCTGGATGCATTCAGCACCAGCAGGCGCTGCACCGGACGCCCCGCGCCAGCCAGCATCGCCGCCTGCTCCGCTATATAGCGGTCGCGCTGGCTGATTCCGATATTGTCGATCAGAATCGTCTGATCCGGGCGGATTCCGCTCACAATGCGATTCAGCTCAGCCATATCCTGAACCACATGCACGGGCACGCGCATCATCTGCCCGTATATCTTCAACTGTTCGTGAGCGCCGATCCGGTAGGTATCCGTCGTCAACAGCACCACTTTTTCCGCACCCTGGCGCTTGACGCAGCGTGCCGCCAGTTTGGCAATGGTCGTCGTCTTGCCAACCCCAGTTGGCCCCACCAGCGCAAGAACCCGCCCCGATGTCCACAGATCGTCTTCCCTGGCAAGCACCGGCAAATGATCGATCAGTTCCTGGCGCGCCCACTGCAACGCGGCCTTGGGCGGCAGGTGTTCAGGAAGACGCTTGAGCATGGCGCGCAACAAAGCGGTGCTGAAACCAAAACCCAGCATGGCCTGGAACAGGGAAACCGCCTGAGGCGCCCGGCGCAACTGGCTACCCCAGAGCAACTCGTCGATGCGGGTTTCGAGCGAGCCGCGCAAATCGCCTATGGCTCCCATAACGTCGGCCTGCGGCGCAACAGTTGTCGATTGACGCGGCCGCTGCCGCTCAGGCTCCTGGACAGCGCGCGGCGGCGGATCGGCCGCCGCCGTTGCCGTATTGAACTCGGGCGGAACAAAGGTCGGATCGGTAGCCAGGATTTCGACGCCGCCGTTGACACGGCGATTCGACACGATCAGGGCATCGGCTCCCAAGGCCATGCGCACCTGCCGCATGGCCTCCCGGTTCGTGCTGCCAAAAAAACGGCTTATATTCATGCCATCGCCCCGCCTATCGTGGCAGTCACGCGCAACATGCGTTCATCGGGAATTTCGGTATTCGAAAGCACCGCGATTTGCGGTATATGGTGTCGCAGAAAACGCGCAAGTGAAACGCGCAACGCGGGCGGCACCACAAGCACCGACGCATCGCCATTGGTTTCCTGCTCGCGAACCGCCCGCAGCGTGTCGTTCAGCAACGTCTCGGCCAATCCCGGCTCGAGCGCCCCGCTGGTCGACAAGGCCTGCACCAGCACTCGCTCGAGCCTGGCTTCAAGCCCGATCACCCGCAGTTCACCTTCGCCGGGAAACCATTGCTGCGTGATGGCCCGGCCCAGCGCTACCCGCGTCAAGGCAAGCAATTCGTTGGGATCCGGCCCGGTTCCGTTGGGATTGAGCGCGGCCAGCCGAGGCGCATGCTCGGCCACCGTCTCGACGATGGATCGCACATCCCGGATCGATACCTCTTCATCCAGCAGGCCGCGCAGCAATTTCTGCAGCAAAGTAAGAGAAACAGTTTTTGGAACCAGATCTTCGATGAGTTTGGGGGCTTCCTTGCCGACATGATCCAATAGCTGCTGGACTTCCTGTCGGCCCAGCAAATGGGCGCCGTGCCGATGCATCAAGTGGTTCAGGTGCGTGGCGATCACCGTGCCCGCATCCACCACGGTATAGCCGGCAACCTGGGCCTGCTCGCGCATGGCCACATCGATCCAGACCGCGGGCAGGCCAAAGGCCGGATCGGTGGTGGAATTTCCCTGAAGCTTGATATCCACGCCGCCCGGATCGATGGCCAGCCATTGCCCGGGCGTGGCTGCGCCACGCCCGATCTCCACGCCCGAGAGCAGGATACGATAATCGTTGGGCTTGAGTTCCAGATTGTCGCGAATGTGCACCACTGGAGGCAAGAACCCCACATCCTGGGCGAACTTCTTGCGCAGGCTGCGGATTCTGTGCAGCAGTTCGCCGTTCTGGGCATGATCAACCAATGAAATCAGGCGATAGCCTACTTCCAGTCCCAGCGGATCGACCAAAGCCACGTCATCCCAACTGGCTTCAGCCGCGGCCGCATCGACAGCGGCCTGCGCTTTTTGCGGCTCTGCGGCCAACTCGGCCCGTTCGCCCTGCTGGCGCTTGTACATTACCCAGCCGGAGCTGCCCAATATGGCTGCCAACAACAGAAATGCCACATGAGGCATATTCGGAATCAGCCCCATGGCCGCCAGGATACCGGCGGTAATGAACAGGACTGCCGGATTGGCAAACAGCTGGCTGACCATTTGCTGCCCCACATCCTGATCGGTCGCAACCCGCGATACCACCACCCCGGCCGCCGTCGAGATCACCAAAGCCGGTATCTGGGCCACCAGGCCATCGCCGATAGTCAGCAAGGTATAGACGCGGCCCGCATCGGAAAAACTCAGGCCGTGCTGCGCCACGCCCACAATCAGCCCGCCAAGGATATTGATGACCATGATCAGCAGACCCGCCACGGCGTCGCCGCGCACGAATTTGCTCGCGCCGTCCATCGAGCCGTAGAATTCCGCCTCCTGAGCCACTTCGCTGCGCCGCCTGCGAGCCTCGTCCTCACCCACCAGGCCGGCATTCAGATCGGCATCGATGGCCATCTGCTTGCCGGGCATGGCATCCAGGGTAAAGCGCGCGCCGACTTCGGCTATACGGCCGGCCCCCTTGGTGATCACGACAAAATTGATAATCACCAGGATGACGAAAACCACAATACCGACGGCAAAATTGCCGCCCACCAGGAAATGCCCAAAGGCTTCAATAACCTGGCCGGCCGCATCGGGGCCTTTATGGCCGTGCAGCAGGACGACCCGGGTCGATGCCACATTCAGCGCCAGGCGCAGCAGGGTCGCGAACAACAGCACAGCCGGAAAGGCCGC
Organism: Paralcaligenes sp. KSB-10; assembly: GCF_021266465.1. Taxonomy (NCBI): domain Bacteria; kingdom Pseudomonadati; phylum Pseudomonadota; class Betaproteobacteria; order Burkholderiales; family Alcaligenaceae; genus Paralcaligenes; species Paralcaligenes sp. KSB-10. The sequence continues at coordinate 1,151,790 of NZ_CP089848.1, forward strand.
AAAATCGAGCGGCTTTTTGGTGAACATGGCGACCAGCAGAATCATGACCGCCAGGGAGATATTGAAGGTGAACAGCAGGTCGAGGATAAAAGGCGGCAAAGGCAGGATCATCATGGCCAGAACCATGAGGATCAGTACCGGCCCGGCCATGAGGCGCGCGTGCTGCGGACCGTTGGCCTTCAAGAGTGCGATAAAGCTGTTCATGAAGCGATTGCTGCCATTGTGTCAAGATCCGGAGAATCAAGTTCCCGCGGGATCGGTAAATTGGAGGGCCTGATGGGCTCCACGCCCTGGCCCGCGTTCCAGCGGCGCAACTGATAAACCCAGGCCAGCACCTCGGCCACTGCCGTATACAATTCGGCCGGTATCTCGCGGCCTACATCGACGTTGCGATACAGGGCCCGGGCCAGTGGCGGAGCCCCCAGCATGGGCACGCTGTGCTCTTCGGCGAGCTTGCGAATGCGGGCGGCCAGCAGGTCCGAGCCTTTGGCCACTACACGCGGCGCTCCACCCTGACCATCCTGATACTTCAGCGCAACGGCAAAATGAGTGGGATTGGTCACGACCACATCGGCGCGCGGCACTTCGGCCATCATGCGGCGCCGCGCCATGGCTCTTTGCTGCTGGCGTATGCGGCCTTTGACATGCGGATCGCCGTCGCTTTCCTTGTGTTCCTGCCTGACGTCCTCACGCGACATCTTCAATTTTTTGTAGTGACTCCATAACTGCCAGGGCACATCGATGAGCACGATAAGAAGCAGCGAACCGACGATCAAAGCGCAGCACAAGGCCACCAGAGACATGCCTTCGGTCAGGGCGGCGCTGGGAGTGGACCGCATCAGTCCGATCATCCGGTCGCGATAATGCCAGATCACCATGGCCCCTACGGTTCCGATCGCAGTGGCCTTGGCAAGCGTCTTGATCAACTCCACCAGGGTTTGCGACGACAGCATGCGCTGCAGGCCTTTCGCGGGATTAAGGCGTTCGAACTTAGGCTCCAGCGGTTTGGCCGAGAACAATAGTCCGCCCAAAGCCAGCGACGACAGGATTGCAACTGCCGCCAAAACGCCAAACAACGGCAGCAAAGCCATAACGGCCTGTATGGCCGACCGCGAGGCGACCGCCAGCATCACCCCCGTATCCCGGCCCAGGCGGGCATCGAACCACAAGCCGGAATGCACGATTTCGCTCAGATTGCGGTAAAGATCGGGGCCGCCTATCCACAAGCCGCCAACGCCTGCCGCCAACAGGGCGAAGGTATTGAGCTCGCGGGAACGCACGACCTGGCCCTCCTCGCGCGCCTTGTCCAGACGCCGCGGGGAAGCCGGTTCGGTTTTTTCGAGGTCGCTTTCCTCAGCCATTCGGGGATGCGCCGCCCGCTTGTATCCCGAGGATCAAGCTAAGCCACGGCTGCCATTCAGTAAAAATTCAAGACGGGATCGTTGGCACGATTCTAAAGGAACCCCCCGCGCACGATTGGTCGAGCAAACCCGATAAACCCGCTTAATTCAAAATTCGGGCCGGCGCGATGCGACGGATAGCCACCAGGGCTACCCCCAGGAGCGCAGGCCAGGAACTTGCAGAGGGCAACTACACTGCAGTGCCGCGAAAGGCGGTCTCGAACTGGCTATAGTCGAGACCGATGCGCACTGCGCCCCAGCGTCCGTGGTCAAGATCGAGGGGCAGGGACAAGTCGGTGATGATTTCGCCGGTGTCGCGCATATAGGTTTGACACAGCACTCCCAGCGAATTCGCCACTGCCGCCAAACTTACCGAGTCGTCGAAAATACGTTTGTGCCGCACATGCGCGGTGTCGTGCCCCACATCGCCGGTGGGCGCTTGGGAATAACGCGTATTGTGGGCGGGACAATAGCCGTTCTGGTCGATCAGCAGGGCATACGAACAGGCAGGCACCTGGTTCAGCACATAGTCGAGTATCTGAGTCAGGGGCTGGTCTATCGCCGTATCGTACAGAGTCTGAAACCTCGGCGGATTGCTGTTGAGGATACGCCGGTACTGCCGGTCGAACACATCCACGCCTTGCTGCCTGGTTTGCTGCAGCAGCTGGCCGCAGGCTTCGCGAAACGATTCCAGCATATTGGCCACCCAGTCGAAAGCGGTATTTCCGGTGCGCAGGGACGCCAGCATTTCCTGCATGCTCTCGGTTTCATTGCGCACCCCGGTGACCTGATCATTCATGGTCACCATGCGATTTTGCACATGCGAGCTCAGGGTGGCGATACGGGCGATTTTTCTGCCCATATCGTGATTCGTGCCGTTCACTTGCGATACCGCCTGCACCACTTCGCCCATCTCGCCTTCCATACGGTCGAAATCCTTGACGAACTGATCGAAGTTGGCGGTGAACTGCGACACCACGTGATCGGAGCTGGTCATATCGAGATGGATCTGCGTGGTTTTTTCACGCGTATCCGATACCAGATCCAGGATTTCCCCGGTATGTGTAACAATTTCGCCCGTGGCCGCGTTGACGCGTTCGGCCAGCTTGCCCACCTCGCTGGCCACCACCGCAAACCCCTTTCCGGCTTCTCCGGCCCGTGCCGCCTCGACGCCGGCATTCAGCGCCAGCAAATGGGTCTGCAAGGCAATATCCTTGATCAGGCGACTGGTACTTTCGACCGACTGGGCACGCTGGCTCAGTTGCGCCACCACACCCGAAAACACTTCCATTTGCGCCGACACTCGCGAGATACGCTGATGCAGGTCATTCAGTTGGGAAAGGGTCTGATGCGCCACCTGCAATTGCGAATTGAAGGTGCTGGCAATCTCGTTGACGCGCACTGAAGTCTGCTCGGACAAGGATTCAATCTGCCCACCGCTGATAGCCAGGGCATCTGCTTCGGAAGCCTGCTCGCGCACCATGTCGCGGCATGCCTGGGCCTGCGACTGCAGGCGCGCCGCATTGAGCGCAATATCGATGCTGGCCTGGCGCATGGTGATCACCCGATCGCGCAAGGAGCTCAAGAATCGCGACAACGGCCACGCAACAGGATTAAGTGTCCAGGCCCGGTCGGCCAGGGTTGCCTGGCCATTGCTCAGGCGCCGCAACAATCGGCCCACACCCAACATGCGATTGGATTTTTTCTTCATGTTTTGTCTCCTTGTCCCTGTGCACGGTCTCTCACAAAAAAAGCGTTCTACCTCGGCGCATAGGCCCAAACCTGTTGTTTCACGGATATCCCGAAGCCAACAGGGCCCAAACCGCCGTCAGAAGCCCAGGCTCGCCAGCAAATCGTCCACCTGATCCTGGCTGGTTACCACATCAGCCTTGCCCTGCGGGCTGATCTGCGGCCCATTCAACAGGGTTACAGCTTCGTCGCGGCGTTCCTGGGGAACATTGTCGATAAGCACTTGCACCAGTTCGGTTTCGATAGCGCCCACCACCCCAAGCATGCGCATGATGACCTGGCCCGTCAGGTCCTGGAAGTCCTGGGCCATGATGATTTCCATCAGGCTATTCTGCGAAGCCTGCGTTTTGTCGGGAATGCCGCGCAGCAATGAGCGCGTGTCGTCGACCAGTTCGCGCGCCTGGTCGAGCTCGACCGGATGATCGAACCATGATTGCCAGCGCACATCGAGCGCCTGTGCCTCGCGCTGCATCTGTTCTTGCAAAGGCTGCATCTTCTCGGCGGCGTTCAACACCCGGTTGGCGGCCTGTTCGGTCATATGAGCGACATAATGCAGGCGATCGCGGGCATCGGGTATGGCCTGCGCGGCATCCTTGATGGCCTGATCCAGGCCCAGTTCGCGCATGCTTTCACGCAGCATGCGTGTGAGCTGCGCGATACGATGAATCAGGTCGATAGGTTCGGCCGCGCCGTTCACGGGATTTTCAGACATATTCATGCTCCCTTTTTCAGGCTCCGATTTTTTCGAATATCTTGTTCAGCTTCTCTTCCAGGGTTGCCGCCGTGAAGGGTTTCACCACGTAGCCGTTCGCTCCCGCCTGCGCTGCCGCGATAATGTTTTCCTTTTTGGCTTCCGCCGTTACCATGAGTACCGGCATTTTGGACAGGACCGCATCGGCACGGATATGCTTGAGCATGGTCAATCCATCCATATTGGGCATATTCCAGTCGGAAACCACAAAGTCGAACGTGCCGTTGCGCAGCTTCTCGAGGCCCATCGCCCCATCTTCCGCCTCATCGACATTTTCAAACCCCAAATCCTTGAGCAGGTTCTTGATAATGCGACGCATGGTCGGGAAGTCGTCAACCACTAATATTTTCATGGTTTTCTGTACCACTTGTTACTCTCCAAAAATAATAAATAGCCGCGAGCCGTCAAACACGCTCAGACTCGATGGCCATATGCACCACAACTAGTTAGAATACGTTCGCTCATGTCCTGCAAAGGGACAGCTTCGATCGCAGCGCCAATATGCAGGGCTTCCCGCGGCATGCCAAATACCACACAACTCGCTTCATCCTGCGCAAAGGTCAGCGCTCCCGCCTGCCGCATAGCCAGCAAGCCTTGCGCGCCGTCTTTGCCCATGCCCGTCAAAAGAACTCCCACCGCGTTCTTGCCCGCCACCGCCGCCGCCGAATTGAACAGCACATCGACCGACGGTCTGTGCCGATTGACCGGCTCGCCATGATCGAGGTCGATCGTGTAATTGGCCCCGGAACGGGCAAGCTTCATATGCGCCACACCGCCGGGAGCCAAATAGACATGCCCCGGCAGGACACGCTGGCCCTGTTCCGCCTCGTGCACGGTTACTGCGCAAAGGCTGTCCAGGCGCTGCACGAACGAGCGGGTAAAACCGGCCGGCATATGCTGCGTGATCAGTATGGCCGGGCTATTGGCGGGCAGAGGCTCCAGAACCTGGCGTATCGCCTCGGTGCCTCCAGTCGAGGCGCCGACCAGGACCAGCTTTTCAGTCGTTGAGAACAGTTGTGACAGGCGCCTTGGCGCTGCCGCGGATTGCGATCGCTGGCGCGGGCGGGAAAGCGCCGCGGCGCGAATTTTCTCCGCGATGATATCGGTGTATTCGACCAGGCCATCGCGCAAACCCAGCTTGGGCTTGGTTACGAAATCAACGGCACCGAGCTCCAGGGCGCGCAGGGTCACCTCCGAGTTGCGCTCGGTCAGGGACGACAGCATGACCACCGGCATGGGCCGCAGCCGCATCAGGCGCTCCAGGAAATCCAGGCCGTCCATGCGCGGCATTTCCACATCCAGGGTAAGTACGTCGGGATTATGCTGCTTGATCAACTCACGCGCGATCAGCGGGTCGGGAGCAACCGCCACGACTTCCATGTCGGGGTGGCCATTAATGATTTCCGTCATCAGGCCACGCACCAACGCCGAATCATCCACACATAAAACACGGATTTTTTTCATCGCCTTATGGCCCTTCATTCATATATATAAAAATGCCTCACGGACGCCTGCCGCCCTGGGCCTCGACATACACCGTTTGCCCCTGCAAGCGAAATGCCTTGCTCAAATAGGTAAAGTTTTCCGAATGCCCAACAAACAGCAGACCCTCGGGCTTGAGCATTTTCGAGAATTGCCCAAGGACCTGGGTCTGGGTTTCCTTATCGAAATAAATCATCACATTGCGACAGAAAATGGCATCGAACTTCTTGTCCGATGGCCAAATGGGCGAGACCAGATTGAACGGCTCGAACTGCACCAGATTATGTATTACCGGCTTGACGCGAACCATGCCGTCTTGCGTACCTTTGCCGCGATAAAAGTATTTTTTCAGCATGCCATCCGGCACAGGCTGAACACGATCGAGAGAGTAGACTCCGAATCTGGCGCGTTCGATGGCATGCGTATCGATGTCGGTTGCCCATACCGATATCTGCGAATCGGCCCCGGGCAGAGCTTCGCGCAAGGTCATTGCTATCGAATAAGGCTCCTCGCCCGTAGATGCCGCACAGCACCAGACGGACACGGGACGCTTGCGGTCGCGAACCCATTTATTCAAGGTTTCGAAATGATGGGCTTCCCGGAAAAACGCGGTGTGATTGATCGTGAACGCGTTCACAAAATGCTCCCATTCCGGCAAGCCAGTGTCCTGTTCAAGATAGTTCAAGTACCCCTCAATCGTTTTCTTGCCCAGGCGCTTGGCCCGCAGCCCCAGCGTGCGCGCAGCCATTTCGCGCTTGTGGCCGCCCAGGACTATACCGGCACGGTCGCGCAACAGGCGTACTGCCCGGTCGAAGTCATGCTGGCTCGCCTGAGCCAGAGACTCCATCAGGAAAAGAGGTTGGCGGGCGGTCGATGTCACGAATCAAGCCTGGCCAGCGAGGGAGGGAAAGGAATGCACGAGAGCTGGCGACCGGCCCTCGTGCGACAAGGCCCCTGAGGACCCCGCCTCGATCACCTCCCCTCCACTGAACTTGAGCACCGACCCCGCCTCGCCGATCAAGGCCCCCGCGCGCTGATTCTGGGCCACCTGCGTCAAGGCACGGTTATTGCCATGCATCGAGAACACGCCCAATACCGCACCTGTAAACACCATAAACAAAAAGAAAGCCAGCACCAGTATCAGACTCGTGCGGATTTTCAGATTGGAAAGCAAGGATAGTGCGCGCATACGTTTTGCAGTCTTATAAGATGGATTCCGCGATTTCCGTGAAGCCGCGATCGGGCCTCAGGCCGCAGCACGCTCTACCAGGGCCATTTCCTCGCTCGTCATCAGCCTTTCAATGTCGACCAGTATCAGCATGCGCTCGCCCAAGGTGCCAATGCCGGTCAGGTACTCGGTCGAGAATGCCGTACCGAATTGCGGAGCCGCGCTGATTTGCGACTGCTGCAGCATAAGCACGTCGGAAACCCCGTCGACCACCACGCCCACCACCCGCGAACCCAGATTCAGTATGACTACCACCGTTTGATGGTTGTACTCGACGTTTTCAAGATTGAACTTGATGCGCATATCGACAATGGGCACGATAATCCCGCGCAAATTGGTTACCCCTTTGACGAATGCGGGGACATTGGCAATACGAGTCACGCTTTGGCTGTCGTAGCCGCGAATTTCCTGAACCTTCAGGATGTCGATGCCATACTCCTGCGCCGCGAGCGTGAAGACCAAAAACTCCTTGCCGGTATTGTCGAGCTGGCCCGAATTGAACTCAAATTTATTAATCATCATGTTCTCCGATAATTCCTCGATCCCTTACACTGCCCGCTCACGTGTCATGCGCATTAGCGCAAACACATCGACAATGAGGGCGACACTGCCATCGCCCAAAATGGTAGCCGCCGATACGCCCGGTATTTTCCGATAATTGGATTCAAGATTTTTGACCACAACCTGGTGCTGGCCAATCAGGTGATCCACCAAAAGCGCAAAGCGCACTTCCTCGGCCTGCAAGATAACGGCGATCGAGCGCGCAATTTCGGTTTGGGCATTCTTTACAGAAAACACATTGTGCAAGGCCACCAAAGGCAAATATTCGCCGCGCACGTGCAGCACATGCTCGTCTTCCGAAATATTATGTATTTGATCCATCGTGGGCTGCATGGATTCGGTCACATGGCTGAGCGGCAAGATAAAGGTTTCGTCACCCACCCGCACCGACATGCCATCGAGAATGGCCAGGGTCAGCGGCAACACAATGCGGGTCGTCGTACCCTGATTGGCACGCGACGACAACTGTATATGCCCGCCCATCCCCTGGATATTGCGCCGCACCACATCCATGCCTACGCCACGTCCCGAAATATCGGTCACCTGCTCGGCGGTGGAAAATCCAGGCGCGAAAATAAGCTGCCAGACTTCGTCATCGGGCGCGTTCTCGTTGATGGATATGCCTTGCTGCGCGGCTTTCCTGAGTATCCGCCCCCGATCCAGACCACCACCGTCGTCGGAAACCTCGATCACGATTTGCCCGCCATTGTGTTGCGCGGACAAGCGAAGCCGGCCTTCCGGGCTCTTGCCGTTTGCGATGCGCTTCTCGGGCGACTCGATGCCGTGATCCAGGCTATTGCGCACCAGATGAGTGAGCGGATCGATAATGCGTTCGATCAGGCTTTTGTCCAACTCGGTAGCCTGGCCGTAAGTTTGCAGGTTGATCTGCTTGCCCAGCTTCGACGCGCTCTCGCGCACCAACCTGGGAAAGCGGCTGAATACATAGTCCATAGGCATCATGCGTATGGACATGACCGCCTCCTGGAGATCACGGGCATTGCGTTCCAGCTGTTCAATGCCGTTCAGCAAGCGATCGTGCACGACCGGATCAAGCGTGGATGCTGTTTGCACCAGCATGGCCTGGGTGATGACCAGTTCGCCCACCAGATTGATGATCTGATCCACCTTTTCGACTCCGACTCGAATCGTGCCTGACTCTTTGCCGCTTTTCTCTTTGCCGCCTTTATTCTGCAGCGCCTCCGACCCGGATGCCGCATGAGCCGGCTCCGCCGCCGCTTCGAGTGTAGCCTGGGCAGCCGGTGCCGAAACGGCCGCAAGCCCGAGTCCAGCGCCTGGCCCTGAGTCCGTGGAGGCCCCCTGGGCGGCAATACCGGCCGCGTCCGGGGCGCTGGCGCCGGACACCCGCACCTGATCGGCATTCACAATAAAACAGCACACCGCTTCGATATCGCTGGCCGAACAGCTGGTCTGCAGCGTCAAAGACAAGACGCCATCGCCTCGGTCCTGCCGCAGCACCTCGCCCAGGATGGCCATTTCGGCGACCAGCGCATCGGCGTCCTTGGCACTGAGCTCCCGCAAATCGACACGGACATGCAGAATATCGGTCGGCGCAGCCTGCGCGGGCGCGGCCGCCGCGACCGGCGCCGAAACCCGGGCGACAGGCTCGGCAACCGCGGAAGATTGCTCCAGAGCCAATTCCCGCAATTGCGCACATATGCGTTCATAAGCCTGGATATCGGGGTCTTGCTCATTGCGATATGCGGCGATCTGATCGGTCAGCACGTCTTTGGTATCCAGAAAGAGGTCTATCATGTCTTTGCGCAGGGAAAGCTCATCCCGGCGCAAAAAATCCAGCAAGTTCTCAAGTAAATGCGTGGTCTCGGCCAGATAGCCAAAACAGCCAAAAGTGCCTGCTCCGCCTTTTATGGAATGCGCTGCCCGAAAAATTCCATTGAGCTGATCCATATCCGGATTGGCCACGTCCAATCCCAGCAGCAATTGCTCCATTTCGCTCAGCAGCTCGTCAGCCTCATCGAAAAATGTTTCGAAAAACTGACTCAGATCAACACCGGCACCACTCATGATCGCTCCCTTTAACAGCGTGCCGTCAAGCAACGGCCGCCCCACGTACTGCACTGCCCCAGCGCCGCCGCACTCGTCAGTGTGTTGCCTGCCGGCCTCCGGACATCGATGTCCCGGCTTTACGTTCCGATTCGCGCGCAGCCCGAACGGGCGCCGCCTTGCCATCCGAGGAGGCTGCGCCTGCGGCGCTTGCGGGCAATGGCGGGTCGGGCAGCAAAGTGGACTCCAGCGCCTCCCGCAACTTCGCCGCGGAGGCACCCGCTGCATTCTGTTCATCGATGCGGCGCTCGGCGCGGCGATTCAATACAACAATACTGATACGGCGGTTAACGGCAGCATTGGGATTATCTTTAATCAAGCTGACCGACGAAGCCAGGCCCAGGATGCGCTTGATTTTCAGCGCTTCCATGCCGCCGGCAACCAGTTCCTGGCGCGCCGCGTTGGCCCGGTCGGCCGAAAGCTCCCAGTTGCTGTATTCGCGATCGCCGGCCGCGTACTGTTGAGCATCGGTATGGCCGGCAATACTGATGGAATTGGGCAGTTCATTGAAGACAGGCCCCAGTTCGCGCAGGATCGCACTCATATATGATTGGACCTGAGCGCTCCCTGTCGTAAACATCGGCCGATTCTGCTTGTCGATGATCTGAATGCGCAACCCATCCGGTGTCATGTCCAGCAATAACTGCGGCTGAAATTCCTTCAGCACAGGATCCGATCTGATCAGAGCGTCGAGCTTGCCTTTCAGATCCTCCAGACGACGCGTGTCCCGGCGGTCTCCTTCCGCATCGTCGCCGCCGCCCAGACCGGGCGGCAATGATTCATCGCGAATATCCCTTGGGGGCAAGGGGTTCTTGTTGGGTATGACACTGGGCGAGCCGCCTGGAATCACGTTCGAACCCCTATCCACCTTGGGCCCGCCCGTCACGGCTGTCATGAGCGGCATGCGGAAATATTCGGCGATGGTTTTGAGATCCTTGGAAGGCACGAGCGAAATCAGCCACATGACCAGAAAAAACGACATCATTGCCGTGACAAAATCGGCATAGGCAATTTTCCAGCTGCCGCCGTGGTTGGCCGCAACCACGGCACGCTTGCGCCGAATAACCACGCGATCGGAGTTCGACTGTTTCATGACCCGAACCCGTCAGGCATTCTTATTGGACTGCGATCGGGTCTGCCGCACGTGGTTTTCAAGCTCTATGAACGACGGGCGAACGCCCGAATATAAAACCTTGCGCCCAAATTCGACCGCCAGTTGCGGCGGGTAGCCATTCATGCTCGCCAGCAAAGTGACCTTGATGCACTCCAGGATCTTGACCGAGCCGACCGTGCGCCTCTCGATCGTCGACGCCAGCGGAGCGACAAAGCCATAAGCCAGCAAAACCCCCAGGAACGTGCCGACCATGGCCTTGGAGATCAGATCCGCCAGTATCGCGGGCGGCTGGTCGACCGAGGCCAGCGCCTTGATGACCCCCAGCACGGCCGCCACAATTCCAAATGCCGGCAAAGCATCAGCAACGGCACGCAAGGCGTGGGCGGGAATATCGCGCTCATGGTGGTAGGCTTCGATTTCCTGGTCCATGAGCGTTTCGATTTCGAACGCGCTCATATTGCCGCTGATCATGAGCCGTAAATAATCGGTAATGAACTCAATCAGCTTGGCGTCGCGCAGAATGCTCGGGTATTCGGCAAAAATAGCGCTGCTTTTCGGATCTTCGATGTCGCCTTCGATCGACATCAGGCCATCGCGCCGGGCCTTGTTCAGAATCACGTACAGCAAGGCCATCAACTCCATGTACACCGATTTGCTGTAGGGCGTTGCCCTGAGTACCCCCGGAATGGCCTGCAACAGCAGAGCGACGGATTTGCCGCTGTTCGACGAAATGTACGCGCCCAGCGCCGCACCGGCGATCAGGATGAACTCGAAGGGCTGATACAAAGCGCCTAAATGCCCGCCCAGCGCCGTATAGCTGCCAAACACCGACACCAGGACGAGAAGAAACCCGAAAATAATGAACACAAGAACACCCTTGCTAAAACAGTGTGGCTATGATCACTCTTTTTGAGTAGTCCAAAAGCGGCTGTCAGAGGGGTTTTTTCATCCTAAATCAGGACTCTGAAAATCCCCCTGCCCCTGGCGCTCAGGAATCGCAGGCAGTGGATTGCCTTGGGCGGGTTTTCCCGGCCCGCGGCGGCGGACGGCAAATGGCGCAGACAAAATCGTTTTGAGGGTCGTGCGCGTGCGCCACAAATTCGCCTGTACAGCGCACGCAGCGGGACTGCTGCAACATGCCGCTTTCGAAAAACCTGACCAGCATCCACGCCCGGGTAAAGCTGAGCACGGGCTCTTCGACCGAGCCACGGCTTGTGAAAGCCTGTTCAAGATAAAGACGATAGGCTTCGATGAGAGCACGCGCCTTTTTGGCAGGGGTGAACGTATCCAGGAACTTGTATGCCCCATAGAACGTGCTGGAGTGGATATTGGGCAGCCATGTCATGAACCAGTCGACGGAAAACGGCAGCATTCCCTTGGGTGGGGAACAGCCCTTTATTTCACGATACAGCCTGGCCAGACGGTCATAGCTTAAAGACGTTTCCGATTGCAGCACCTGCAACCTTGCGCCCAGCCGAATCATATCGGTCGCCAAAAGTATTTCTTCGGCCTCTTTGGCGACGCTTTTTGTTGACATTATGGATGTCCTACAACAAGGTGAATGCTAAATGGCTTGTTCTACGGGACGCTGCGAAAGCAGGATGGTTGAATGCGCCTGCTGCAATACCCCGCCCAGTACATCCTGGGTCAAGGCGGACAACAAACCATGGTCGTCCAGGCGGAAACGGCAAATCAGGGAACTGGAGCCCGCCAGCTTTACCAATTGGGACGGAGACAGGCGCATCAGGGTTTCGGCAACGTCTTCGTTAAAGCCGAGACGAAACATGCCAGCCGCATAATTGTCACGCAACAAACGCTGAGCCAGCATCAGGTATGACAAATTGACTTCCCGAATATCGCTTAACGATGAATTATCAGTTCCAGACACAAGCGTCCTCCATTCTGTAGGGTAAGGCACGAAATTTCAAACAAAAAGTTACCAAATCAAGCCAATAAAGCCTGTGTTCCTAGGCGGAAGTATAACAAAATCTTAGATTTGTATCTATTTATCTTAATATTGCCAATAATTTTAATTATCGGTATTTCAAGTTTCAATTTAATGAAAAATATGGAATTTTAAACCAGCATTTCATACCATTTATTGACGAAAGATACTATATAAGTGAAAAGTTTGGTGGCTTTTTACATTTAATACCCAACGTATGTTGAAACAGTGCAACATACGTAACAAAAAAACCACAAACATGCATCTGCATATAACGTCAAATTTCCAGCCGCGATTTCACCCTGTTTTCAGTGTGGAAAACAGCATTCCAAAGAAGGGATGATCGACAATTGCCAGCTACCACAGGCGTAAGCCGGCGACATTGCGTGCTATTTTGTATGGACGAAATATACCGGCACAGGGCCGGCAAGACAGAGGGGTTTAAGCGCGAACAATCGAGGCAAGGCCACGCCTGACAATGTCATCGATTCCTTCCCGGCCTGGCCAGCGCGACTCCCGGCCGATGTTTTTCAGCCCTGTTCAAGGGCATGGCAACGCAGCAAGCCTTCCCCAAAGCGCTCAGGATGGCAGGCTCAGGTAATGCTCGGTCAGCTGCAAAAACATACTCAAGTGGGGATCGAGGCCCGTCTCTTGTTGTACGATCTCGGCCACCTGCGGAGCGACCTTGGCCGCCAGCCGGGCATCCAGGAACAGCAAGCGGAAACGACGGGCAAGCACGTCCTCGACGCTGCGCGCGTACTCGTAGCGCACCGCAAAACGCACCATGGCTTCGGTCAGGCCCGGGACAACTTCCATATCGTGGCCCTCGAGACTTTGTACATAGCCGCTCTCCGAACCGTAGGCGTCGAGACCCGGTGCCTGGGTAAGCGTTGCACGAGGCGCATCCGTGTCCGCCCCCACCAGCCTGAAATCGGCCGTTCGGCTCGGCGGCAAGCTATTGAACACAGAGGCATCGACACATTTGGCGAGCACGTCTTCGGCCATGGCCCTGTAGGTCGTCCATTTCCCCCCGGTAACGGTGATCAGGCCGCTGGGGCTGGCCAGCACCGTATGCTCGCGGCTGATTTTCTTGGTGTTGTCCCCTTCGTCGTCGGGCGGACGGACCAAGGGGCGCAAACCCACCCAGATACTTTTAACATCGGCGCGCGTAGGAGCCCGCTGCAAGTAATGGGCCGACTCCCTCAAAATAAATTCGACTTCTCCGGCATAGGCATCAGGCTCGCGCGCCAGGTCGTGGCGCGGCGTATCGGTCGTGCCCAAAATGAGCTTGCCCAGCCAAGGCACCGCAAACAGCACGCGGCCGTCACGGGTCTTGGGCACCAGCAACGCATGGTCGCCAGGCAGGAAATCGCGATCCACCACCAGATGCACTCCCTGGCTAGGCGCCACCATGGGTTTGGTGGGTCGATGCAGGGCAGCGCCGTCTTTTTGGCGAAATTCATCGACCCATACACCGGCCGCATTGATGACGCATTTGGCGCGAACCGTATATTCGGTACCGAATTCCGAATCCTGGCAACGCAGGCCCGCTACGCGGCCCTGCTCGTGGATCAGATCCGTCACCGCACAATAATTGAGCACCAAGGCTCCTTGCGACGCAGCGGTTCGGGCCAGGGCCAAGGCCAGGCGCGCATCGTCGAACTGTCCATCCCAGTACTTGACTCCGCCGCACAGCCCTTGCGTCCTGACTCCGGGCAGGCACTGTTCGGTTTTCCTGGCATTCAGGAACTCGGTGGAGCCCAGGCCGGCCTTGCCGGCCAGCGCGTCGTATATCTTTAGTCCGATGCCGTAAAACGGGATTTCCCAGCAACGGTAACTGGGCATCACAAAGGGCAGCGGCCGCGCCAGATGCGGCGCGTTGTGCAGAAGAGTGAAACGCTCGTGCAAGGCCTCGCGCACCAGGGCAACATTGCCTTGCGCCAGGTATCGCACCCCGCCATGCACCAGTTTGGTGGCCCTGGACGATGTCCCCTTGGCAAAATCGTGCGACTCCAGCAACACTACCGACAGGCCACGCAAAACCGCGTCAAGCGCCACGCCCAAGCCGGTCGCTCCGCCACCGATAATCGCCATGTCGTAGATCCTGGGCTGTGCCAGCGCGGCCAGCAATCGAGGCCGATCGGTAGATAAAGGAGTAGGAGGAATCGACATATGCAAGTCGCCATTAAACCAGACAGGTTTTAGTGTAATTCCATTTCCGCACAGGCTGCGTGCTTTGTCTGTTTGGCCGCTTGGTGTCGTTCTTTCGATTTCAAGGCCGCAATTGGCCGGAAAATGGGATGAGACGGCGAGCGAGTATGCTAAAAACGCTTTGAGTCCTCTTTCCCACAGAAAATGCCATGACCTATCTACTTGCTTTCGATCAGGGAACCTCCAGTTCGCGCAGCATCGTTTTCGATGCAAACGGAAAAATCGTCGCGCTGGCACAAAAGGAAATCACACAAATTTACCCTGAACCCGGCTGGGTCGAACACAACCCCCTGGAAATCTGGCAAACCCAATTAAGCACTGCCCAGGAAGCCTTGACCAAGGCCGGGCTTAAGGGCAACGATATCCGGGCGATCGGAATTACGAATCAGCGGGAAACCACCGTGGTGTGGAACCGCAAGACTGGGCAACCCCTCTACAATGCCATCGTCTGGCAGGACCGCCGCGCCGAGCCAGCCTGCGCCGAACTGCGCGAAAAAGGCCTGGAGCCGGTCATACTCGAGAAAACCGGCTTGCGCATCGACGCGTATTTCTCGGGGACCAAGCTCAAGTGGATCCTCGATCACGTCCCTTCAGCGCGCGCCTTGGCACGCAAGGGCGAGCTGGCTTTCGGCACTATCGACAGCTGGCTTATCTGGCAACTGACCCGCGGCGCCGTGCACGCCAGCGACGTCAGCAATGCCTCTCGCACCATGTTATTCAATGTGCATCGCAACGAGTGGGATGACGAACTGCTGCGCGCGCTGACTATCGAACCGGAGTTGATGCCCAAGGTCCTGCCGTCAAGCGCCGAATATGGCGTAGCGCATGCCGATCTCCTTGGCCACGCCATCCCCATCTGCGGCGTCGCGGGCGACCAGCAAAGTGCATTATTTGGCCAGGCGTGCTTTCGCGAAGGCATGGCCAAGAATACTTACGGCACAGGTTGCTTCGCGCTGATGCATACCGGGGAAAAATTTCAGACGTCCGAGAACGGCTTGATTACCACCAGCGCCGCGCAAACGGCACCGCAGCCTGAATTTGCCATAGAGGGCAGCGTATTCATAGGCGGGGCGGTCGTCCAATGGCTGCGCGATGGCCTGCATGCATTCACCCGCAGCAGCGAAATCGAAGCGCTGGCACACAGCGTTCCCGATTCGGGAGGAGTAGTGCTGGTGCCGGCCTTTACCGGGCTGGGCGCCCCCTACTGGCAACCCAATGCACGCGGCACCATTACCGGACTGACCCGGGGCTCGACCATGGCGCATATCGCACGCGCCGCACTCGAAAGCATAGCCTATCAAAGCACGGCCTTGCTGCAGGCCATGAGCCGCGATGCCGTGGCGGCGGGTGCGGCGCCGCTGGCCGAAGTCCGTGTCGATGGCGGCGCTTGCGTGAACGATTTGCTGATGCAGTTCCAGGCCGATCTGCTGGGCATTCCGGTAGTGCGCCCCACCGTCATCGAAACCACCGCGCTGGGGGCCGCCTACCTGGCGGGGCTGACCAGCGGCGTATATCGCAGCAAGCAAGAGCTTTCGGAGCTATGGCAGGTCGAGCGCACATTTACCCCGCAACACGACGCCGCACATGCAAAGGCGCTGATGGACGGCTGGGAACACGCGGTACGACAGGCGTGCAGTTAGACAATGCCATTAATGCTTCTTCAATGAATGATTTTCTGCAGGAAATCCTTGGCGCGGTCCGTCTGGGGCTCGATGAAAAACGTGTCTTTCGGTGTTTCCTCGACAATAGCGCCCGCATCCATAAAGACGATTTTATCGGCCACCTTCTTGGCAAAGCCCATTTCATGCGTCACGCACAGCATGGTCATGCCTTCTTGAGCCAGCTCGATCATGACCGCCAGCACCTCATTGATCATTTCCGGATCCAGCGCCGAGGTAGGCTCGTCGAACAGCATGACTTCGGGATCCATGCACAAGGCCCGCGCAATAGCCACGCGCTGCTGCTGCCCTCCCGACAACTGGCCGGGATGCTTATCGATGTGCGCCGCCAGACCGACCCGATCCAGCAAGGCACTGGCCTTCTTTACCGCCTCGCCTTCCGAGCGGCCAAGCACCCGGATTTGCGCAATGGTCAGGTTTTCGAGCACCGACAGATGCGGAAACAGCTCGAAGTGCTGAAACACCATGCCGATTCTGGTTCTGAGCCGGGTCAATTTGATATCGCCGCCGTGAATCGACTGGTTCCTGTAAAGGACATCGCCGGCCTGGAAATCTTCCAGCCCATTGATCAGCTTGATCAAGGTCGACTTTCCCGAGCCCGATGGCCCGCAAAACACGACAACCTCGCCTTGATCGACGCGGACGCTGCAATCTTTGAGCGCCTGGAATTTCCCATACCATTTAGAAACACTTTTCAGCTCAATCATGCGCAGCCCTCAACTGAATCAACTTAACCACCAGAGTCAACAATGAACAAATAATCCAATACACCACGCCGGCAAATAGCAGCATCTGCACAATGGTGCCGTCACGTTCGCCGATGCTGGTGGCACGCCGGAAAAAATCGCCCAGCGCAATCACGTACACCAGCGAAGTATCCTGGAAAATCACAATGCATTGCGTCAGGACAATAGGCAGCATGGCCTTGAAAGCTTGCGGCAGGATAATGAATCGCATCGATTGCAAGGGATTCATGCCCAGCGCTCGCGCCGCATGGAATTGCCCCTTGGGCAGGCTTTGAATCCCGGCGCGCATGATTTCGCAAAAAAAGGCCGCCTCCAGCAAGGAAAAAGCCACCATGGCCGAGACCAGCCGAATATCCACACTGGGTGAAAGATCGAAAATCGCCTTCAGGAATTGCGGCACAATCAGAAAAAACCACAGCAATAGCATCACCAGCGGAATCGACCTGAACAGCGACACATACGATTGGGCAAAGACATTGAGCAATCTGTTTCTGGCAATGCTGAACATCGCCAATACGGTGCCCCAGACCAGGCCGCAGCATATCGCCACCGCCGTGATTTTCAGGGTAATCCACATGCCGGTGAACAGCAGGGCACGAGATTGAACGATGGAACTCCAATCCATTTCAAACATATCAGTTCCCCAACAGGCCCGGCACTTTGGTGCGATTACGCACCCAGCCCATCAAGCGGATAATCAGGAAATTCAGCAGTACGTAGCCCAGAGTTACACAGATAAACGACTCGTAGGGCTGGGCGGTATAGTCGACCAGCTGACGCGCCTGGCCCGACAGTTCCAGCAAGCCGATGGTGGATGCCACGGCGGAATTTTTGGAAATAATCAAGAACTCGGAGGTCAGCGGCGGAATAATGGTGCGAAACGTAACGGGCAGCAAAATATAGCGATAGGTTTGCAGTAGCGTAAAGCCCATGGCAAGCCCGGCGTAGCGCTGCCCTCGCGGCAAGGAATTGATGCCGGCGCGCACCTGTTCGCAGATGCGCGAACCGGTGTAGATGCCCAGGGAAAATACCGACACCACAAAAAACTGCGTATACGGCGGCAGGTTTTTGAGCCAGTCGCCCAAACCCCGGGGCAAGAGTTCAGGCACCACGAAGTACCAAATGAAAAACTGGACAATCAGGGGAATGTTCCTGAATATGGACACATAGATCGTCCCCAAGGCGCGCAAAGGCTTATTGGGCAGCGTACGCAAGACTCCGAACACCGAGCCGACCGCCAGCGCCAGTATCCAGGCCAGTGCCGTCAAAAGAGCCGTATTCAGAAACCCCGTGAACAGCCAACCCAAATAGGTCGAGGGTTCCCCGGTTGCGACCGGCTGCAGCAAAACCGCCCAGTTCCACTTGTAATCCATCAGGTCCTCACCTCGTACAAACAGCAGCGGCCGAAAACGTCGCCCCGACCGCTAGCGTCCAAACATCCATCACGACACAGGCTTGTCGTTGGGATGCGCAAATAGCTTCTTCATGGCGTCCGACAGCGGGAAGTCCAGATTCAAGCCCTTGGGAGGAATCGGGCTCATAAACCATTTGTTATAAATCTTCTCGCCTTCGCCCGAGGTCTCGGCCTTGGCGATCACTTCGTTCATGAGCGACTTCAAGCCTTCATCGTTCTTGCGTACCATGCACCCGTAAACCTCGTACGACTGCGGCGTGCCGGTAATAATATAGTCGGACGGATTCTTGGTTTTGGCGCGCTCCCCGGCCAACAGGGCGTCATCCATCATCATGGCCTTGGCGCGGCCGGTCGACAGCATCAGGAACGATTCGCTGTGATCCTTGGCGCTTATGATGCTCATGCCCAGTTTTTTCTCGACATTCATGCTGCGGATGATTTTTTCGGACGTCGTGCCGGCGCCGACCACCAGGGTCTTGCCGTTCAGATCGGCAAAGTCCTTGATATTGGAATTCTTGTTGACCAGCAAGCGGGTACCGATCTCGAAGATGCTATTGCTGAAATCGACTTGCTTTGCGCGCGACTCGTTATGAGTGGTGGTGGTGCACTCGAAATCGAAAGTCCCGTTTTGCAGCAGCGAAATCCGGTTTTGCGAAGTAATGGGAATCTGCCTGACTTTCAAATTCGGCAGATTCAATTTCTTTTTAAGCTCGGCGACGATCAGGTTGGTGAAATCCATCGAATAGCCAATGGGCTTTTGATCTGCGTCGTAATACGAAAATGGAATCGACGCATCGCGATAGCCCACGACCACCACCCCTTCGTCCTTGATCTTCTTCAAGGTGCCCGACAAGGCATCGTCGGCCAATGCCGAACCGGCGCCCAGAGCCAGGGCTACCGCCGCGGCGCACTGGCTCAATAAAATGCTTTTA
The DNA here is from genome assembly GCF_021266465.1 of Paralcaligenes sp. KSB-10. Classification (NCBI taxonomy): domain Bacteria; kingdom Pseudomonadati; phylum Pseudomonadota; class Betaproteobacteria; order Burkholderiales; family Alcaligenaceae; genus Paralcaligenes; species Paralcaligenes sp. KSB-10. The sequence goes on from NZ_CP089848.1 coordinate 1,171,084, forward strand.
TAAAATAGATTGTATTTACGCTTCATTGTTGCTGCTCCTTTGCATGAATGGAGAGTCGGTATTTATAAAGAAAAACTCTCTTGCTTGCCTGCTCGAACTGAAATGAATCAAACCTGAGTCCCCGGTACCCGGGATCGCCTCGCGACCATCAGACGCCGGCGCCTACGATTTCCGACACATCGATGATGTACATCTGGCGCTGCGACTCGTGCACCGAATCTATGCACACCAGGCTGCCATCGCGGCTCCAGCGGGGGTGCAGGTCGCAGCGATTCTCTTTGCGCAAATCGGGATCTGTATAAAAGCTGCCCAGGTCGTGGCGCACATTGTTTTCGATATCGAACAAAAACAGGATGCGCTGATTCGTTGTGGAATCCGGATAGGTATCGCTCAATAGCCATCGCTTGTCCACAGGCGAAAATGTCATGTGGCCATTTTCGGTCAGGATATCCGGGCCTATGACCCGGACTTCGCCCTGATCGCTATCGGTATAAAGATGATAGTGGATCTCGCCGTCATGCGGCCCCCAGACGATTATCTGCGTATCGTCCTTCCATAAGGGATGCGAAATCTGGTATTCGGATTTTTCGTAATCGAACGTACCCACCGCCGCGGGATCGAAATCGTCGGCCAGTTGCGGCAGAGGATGGTCCGAGCATTCCAGCAGGCGCAGGCCGGAGCCGTCGGGATTCATCGTGATCAGGCGATGCAGGAAGCATGTCTCGTCCTTGACGCGCTCGGTCCAGCGATGCAGGAATAGAATGCGCGAGGACGCGGGGTTGATCTCGATATGGCTGACCCAATGGATTGCCTTGTCCATGGAGGCGCGCGGATGGAACTGGCGCAAATCCTCATAGCTCACCAGCAGGCGTGTTTCTCCCGAGGCCAGATCCATATAATGAATTCCGTCTCCGGCAGGCGCCAGCGGGAAGGTGCGCGCGGGCCCATTCTCGCTATACCCTATGGTTTCGTGCGTAATGTAGAGGCGGCTGTAATCGACGCTCAGGGCATAGCGGCTATTGGGCGCGACCACATAAACCGGCAGGGGCAAAAGCCGTTCTTCTTTCGTGTCCACGTTATAAATGCACGAAGCAAAGCCGGGGTAGAACGAAGCCGCATCCATCGTGCGGACGTTGTAAATGAACTGCCGTCCCGGCATGCCATCGAGCCATTGCAATTGGCAGCCCATTTGCCAATTCCAGGCTGTGGTTTTACCCAGGCTGTGATAATTATCGTGATCCTGCAGATCGAAAAAACCGACTTCGGCCACGAGCTCCGGAGTCAGGTCCGCATCCATCACCGGCACTCGATTGGCCAGCAGGTAGCGATCACTCGCGTCCCAGGCGCTCTTGTTGTAGTAACCGAAAAAATGATGCAGCTTCCCCGCACCGACACGGCGACAAGGCGACAATGCATTCAGAATATGTTGAGTCATGAAAAATCGAATTCCAGGATGCCATGATGGGCCGTACGCTTCCCTATGCCGCAGAACACGACACCGGACGCCAGGCCTCGAACAGCAAATTATTTGCACAAACAGGACAGCGGGAAAGAGTATTCCCAGACAGCCATACGATCAAATTCTTTTTTGTTTATGATCTATTCAGATTTGATATACATTAAACGAGGCTGGTCCGAGCGCCAAAAAATGCGCCCGGGCCCTCACCCCCCCCCCTTCTTCCTGCACGCTAAAACATGGCCAGACCCTTAAATTTCCAGCAAATCGAAGCCTTCAAGGCCGTCATGCAAATGGGCACGACCACCCGCGCAGCCCTGATGCTCAACACCACGCAGCCTTCGATCAGCCGCCGCATCGCCGAATTGCAAAGCGCGACCGAATTGAAGCTTTTCGAGCTGCATCATGGACGGCTGCGCCCCACCAGCGAAGGCAAGCTGCTCTATAAAACAATACAGAGGCATTTCGATGGCCTGGAAAAAATCGAATCGGTCGTATCCATCATGCGCAAGTCCGGCACCGGCGCGCTCAGGATCGGATGCACCCCCACCCTGGGAATCGGGCTGCTGCCTCAAGTCGTCAATCGGTTTCTGCAAAAATTCCCCAAGACCTATATCAATATACAAACGCTCAGCACGCAGCAACTGACGGACTACCTGCACCAGGACCTGTGCGACGTGGCCCTGACGACCGGCACCCTGGATCAAAAGGACTTCCAGCCCACCGTCATTAAAACTTCCCGGGCCGTCTGCGTGCTGCCGCTGGACCACCCTCTCAAGAACGCCGATACCGTGGACCTGGCGCTATTGCGGGGCGATCGGGTGCTTTCCTTGAGCGACGCCGAAGAAATCACCATGAAAATCAAGGCGCTGCTTACCGAAGGCAAGGACTCGGACGAATTCGTCATCGAGACGACTTCGTCCATCACCATCTGCGCCTTGGTCGCGGCCGGCAATGGCATCGCCATCGTCAACCCTTACGTTGCCAGTACCTTCGCCGGCCAGCTATTGATCAAAAAACTGGAACCGGCCATCGACATTCCCATACAGATGGCCATTCCCACACATACCGCGCCATCCTTGCTGACCCGGCATTTCATCGACATATTGCTGGACCACGTCGAGCCCTTGTGAGCCCGCAACCTCATCCCGATACAATGAAGGCTCCGCATACACTGCCTATTTCATGACCACCACTGCCCACCCCGCTGTCCCCGCCTATGCCGTTTGGGAAGAAAACGAACAAACCCGGCGCGCCTTGTGGTGCATGGAAAACCATAGTGCGCCGCCCAAGCACATCAGCATCGTGGACGATACGCTCACAGCGGATTCGGCCTTCCGCCTGGCCAATGGCGGAACCGCCATGCTGTGGCGCGGCGATTTTCAAAATGCCAGGCAACTTTTGCAAGCGCTGGCGCGGCGTGTCGATAAACGGAAAAAGCACAAGGAAGACACGCTGCCGGCGCCCGCCGACGCCTTCAATTTGCACCGGCTGGCGCAATCCCAGCGTGCCCGCCTCCTTAACAGCCTGCTTATCGAGCTGGACGCGAACTTTCGAATCGACTTGCGCCGCGCTCCGGATGTCGCGGCGGCCTGCCTCGCCGCCCTGAGCAACAAGCACGAGCCTCTGCTCTTGTCGCTGCGCGCCTTGCAAGGCATTATCGGCGCTTACGAATGGCGCAAGAAGGGCATCGCGATCGAGGGCCTGCCCCATAATATCCATGTCCACTACGGCGTCTTCTCCCCGATCCGCGGCGAATATATCGAATTGGTCGCCAAAGCACCTCTGCCTGCCACCGACCTGGCGTTCGACATCGGCACGGGCAGCGGCGTGCTGGCCGCCATTCTGGCTAGGCGCGGCGTCAAGAAAATCGTGGCAACCGACCAGGACCCACGTGCCCTGGCCTGTGCGCGCGAGAATTTCCAGCGCATGGGGCTGGAGCCACGCATCGAGCTCCAGGACACCGACCTGTTTCCCGCCGGGCAAAGCCCGCTTATCGTCTGCAACCCACCCTGGCTGCCGGCGCGCCCCACGCTCCCTCTGGAACATGCCATCTACGATCCCGATAGCCGCATGCTGCTGGGGTTCCTGAACGGCCTGGCCTCGCATCTGCGCAATGACGGCGAAGGCTGGCTGATTTTGTCCGACCTGGCCGAACACCTGGGTTTGCGCAGTCGCGAATTTCTCTTGAACGCCATGGAACACGCCGGCCTGAAGGTGCTGGCCAGGCACGACGCCCGGCCCCTGCACCCGAAGGCACTGGATGCGAACGACGCCCTGCATAAGGCGCGCAAGGCTGAAGTCACGTCGCTGTGGCGGCTGGCCAGGAAAGTTCCGTAGTGTTCGCCCGGCCCGAACCACTCGCGATCACGGCATGCCGGCGGTCGGTGTGCGCCGCGTACGCCCCCATACAGTTCTTACCAGTTCTTAACAATATGGGCCGCAATAGCCATTAAACTTGAACTCTTTACCATGGCACACAAGGCATAGCACCCTCATGTTGCAAAAAATCATCCTGGCCTGCGTTGTTTTCATCATTATCCTGATCGCCCTTACCTTTGGGGAGACGATCGCGCACGAAGTCTTTGCCTGGATCTCGTACTTGACGGGTCTGGTGATCCACAATTTTTCCGACATTTATTATGCGGCGCGCAACTACGTGCAGGCTCATGCCACCAAGGTGGTGATTGCGCTGGTGCTGACGGTACCCGTCAGTTTATGGCTGATTCGCAACAAGGGCGCCGAACTCAACCGTTCGGCGAGCCCTCGTAAAATCGCCATCATCCTGGCCATTTTCCTGGGCTGGCTTGGAGGCCACCGCTTTTACCTGGGCCAGGTCGGATGGGGAATTGTGTATCTGCTTATTTTCTATTTGTTCACGCCCCTGGTCGTCGTCATCAGCCTGATCGATGCCATACGCTATCTGTTCATGAGCGACGAAGAATTCCATCCCGGCCGAGCATGACTGCATCCACGATATGCGCCGCCGTCCAACATGCCATTCAAGCTTCTGACCTTCCCTTCCGACCCGCGCCAAGGGGCCCGATTCGACGAGTCGCTCGTGGGTCTGGCGGCCTGCGACGGCCCGATCGCCAGCGTCTGGGAAGCGCAGCAGGGCCTGGTGGTTCCACGCACCTATCAACGCCATGACTCTTTTGCCAGGGTCAGCGAAGAATTTGCCGCCCAGGGATGGCCGATTGCCGTCAGGCTGTCGGGAGGCGGCGTGGTCCCGCAAGGCACCGGCATCGTCAATCTGAGCATGGCCTATGCGTTCGACGGGCCGCCGCTGCGGCATTCCGATGCCGCGTATCTGTTGATCTGCTCCATGATTCGCAATGCACTGAAGGAAGACTGGGATGTTGAAACCCGGATTCAGGCTGTGGACGGGTCTTTCTGCGACGGCCGCTACAATCTGGCGTGGGGTCCTGAAAACTCAGCGCGCAAGGTGGCGGGAACGGCACAGCTCTGGCGGCGCGTCGGGCAAGATCAAACAAAGCGGCAAATCGTGCTCGTGCATGCCCTTCTGCTGGCGGCGATCGATGCGGCGTCGCTCACCGAACGCGCCAATTTGTTGGAGCGGCAACTGGGCAGCGGCAAGCGCTACGACGCGACCCGGATCGCTTCGCTGCATGACTGCCTGCCTGCGTCGCGCACTTTACCGGCCGCAGCCTTCATGCAGGGGCTGAAAGAGTCCCTGATCGGGCAAATAAAAAAGACCAGTGCGCCCACCAATTGCGTGCCGGCGCATCTCGATGTGTAATACAAGCCATGCGTGGGGGTGGCTGTTGTGGCTGCTCGTGGGGGTGCCTTAGGGCGACTGTCCGCGTTCTTGAGACGCGGGGGTGGCGGCCCAGGCGGGGTGGAGCTCGCATCGTCCGGTCCTGGCTGCGCCAGGACTGCCCGCGGCCGAAGCCTGGATCGGGCGGTCGCGGAACTCGCGTCGTCCACAGCCCCCCGGGCTGTGGACACCCTTGACGCTCAAACAACCGCTCCCTTGCATCCCGATCCAGGCTGCGGCCGCGGCGGACTCAAGCTCGCTCACCCCGCCTGGGCCGCCACCCCCGCTTGCATTGGAGTTTTTTGTGCCATTGCAGGCCTGTTTTTGCATGTTTATGGGTCTGTGTTTTTTGCATGCCTATAAGGCAACGTCTTTTGCATGCTCACAGGCCAGCGGTTCTTACATGCTTGCAAGTCAGTGCGACAATGAGGGGATCGCCCGGTTGTCTTTGCGTTCGTAGGGGCGGTTCTCGCAGTTGCTTGTGCAAGAATCGCCCCTAACAAAACACGGAGTCAATGCACGAGGTCAATGACTCATTAAATCAGCACCCATCGCGCCTCTTCCCCTTACTGGGGCCCGAGTTTTTTAACGAGAACGGCCAGGTCGGCGCGATCCTGGTCAGTCAGGTCGGTCAGCGGAGCCCGGACGGGGCCTGCGTCGTAGCCCGCCAGGCGCGCGCCGGCCTTGACGATGCTGACAGCATAGCCTTTGCAACGATTACGGATCTGGGCATAAGGAATGAAGAAATCATCCATGATCCGGTCGATAGTGGCGGTATCCTGTTTGACGACGGCCTGGTAAAACTCCATGGCCGTCTTGGGTATGAAATTGAACACCGCCGAGGAATAGACCGGTACACCCAAGGCGCGGTAGGCAGCGGCATAAAATTCGGCCGTCGGCAGGCCGCCAAGATAGGCAAAACGATCACCCAGCTTGCGACGTATCGTAACCATCAACTCGATATTGCCCAGACCGTCTTTATAGCCGACCAGATTGGGGCAGCGTTCGGCCAGGCGCGTTAGCTGTTCGGCATTCAACTGACACAGTGAACGGTTATACACAATCACGCCGAGGGACACGGATTTGCACACTTGTTCGACGTGATCGGCCACGCCGTCCTGGCTGGCTTCGGTCAGATAATGCGGCATTAGCAGCACGCCTTGCGCGCCCAGTCTTTCGGCTTCCTGTGCATAGGCGATGGCGTTGCGCGTTGCGCCGCCCGCGCCAGCAATAATGGGAACCTTGCCTTTGCAGGTATCGACACCGACTTTGACGACCTCGGCATATTCGCTGGGGGCCAAGGAAAAGTATTCGCCCGTTCCGCCCGCTACAAACAAAGCACTGGCGCCATAGGGAGCCAGCCATTCCAGGCGGCGCGCATAGGTGTCAGGCCGGAAATCGCCATGTTCGTCGAAATCCGTTACGGGGAAGGAAAGCAAGCCATTGGAAACCGTATGCTTTAACTCGTTGGGGCTCATTTAAAAATCCTCTTTGTCTTTGTTTAACCAAGAATTCATTCATGTCATCGTACAACATAAACGCATGGCTTTACAAGGGTTTTCCTTATAATTTGTTCATAAATTTGTGATTTATAGCGGTCAATACCATTTAATCACTTAAATTTTTTGAGCTTTGTTATGAATTATCCATATGATACGATGACGTATAACAAATAAATAAATTGGCATGCTCGCCTTACTCTGAGCTAGAGTATTTTTGGTTTAGGTGTTTACGGCGCTGAAGACGTTTCAGTCGATTTTTTTGAACCGTTCGTTCAGGTTTGAGTTGCTACTTTGGGTGGTTAATTCTATAAAGACGCCGCAGGGTGGGCGGTGCTGTGTAGTCCGGCACGTCCAGCGGTCGGCTAGCTGCGCTAGCCGACTGCCCGGGTCTGCCTCGTCCAGGCGGGCGTCGGGCCAACTCGCAGTGCCTCGCGCGCGAGGCACTGCTCAGACAGGGCCCGCCGAAGGCCCCCGCCTTCCCTTCGTCAGCACCCGGCGCTGGACTACCGCCGGACTACACAGCACCGCCCACCCTGCGGCTTGCGTTGAGGCAATGCAGCGAGGTATACGTTGGGGAAGCCCCGTTGAGCCAATCACAGGCTACGTTGAGGCATCGGTCGCTTAGTAAATTCAGGGTTTGGCATATCGTGGTGTAGTGGTCACTCGATAGAGGCATGGGTGCGGGCACGTTACCTGTTCTATGGATACAGGCCCATTAACGGTAGATGCAAGCACATTGATTCCAGGCATGCCGTCTCCACAAGACATCTCTCCTTCCAGGCACACCGTTCCAGGTGCACCATTCCAGGCAATCGTTCCAGGCATGCCCTAACGTGAGCCGTCTATCGGGGCTAGGGTCAGGACCGGCGTAAGGCGTGCGCCGGATTTAGCTCGCCAAGGCGGGGGCCTTCGGCGGGCGCTGTCTGAGCCCGGCCTCGCGAGGCCGGGCGAGTTCGCCCGACGCCCGCCTTGGCGTGCTAAATCCGGATCAAGCACGCCGTGCCGGGCCTGACCCTAGCCCCGATAGACGGCGTCTTCAAATACCAAAACATCGAACGCCGTAAACACCCGAACCAAAAATACCCCAGTCACGCAAAAAGCAAAACAGCGGCCGAAGCCGCTGTGTGCGAGCCCGCACAACAAGAGGCAATCAGGTCGCTGCGGGTTCGCGGGTCATGCGTTCGTAGGCCCGGCGCAGGCGCTCGCGGCTATTGGTAAGATGGGTGCGCATGGCCGCGCGAGCCGCTTCAGGGTCGTGCCGGTCGATGGCGGCGTAGATGTCTTCGTGCTCTTGATTCACGCGCTGCAAATAGGTGTGCTCATCGTTCAAGGCCAGATTCGCCGTATCGATACGGGTACGAGGGATCAGGTTCTTGCCCAATTGGCCCAGGATGTCCTGGAAGTACCGATTACCGGTCGCATTGGCGATTTTCAGGTGAAACGCCAGGTCGGCCGAAACGGCGCTGCCATCGGCCTGGTCGATATGCCCTTCGAAATCATCGAGCAAGGAACGCAAGGCTCGTACATCGTCATCGGTGCGGCGCATTGCCGCCAATGCCGCGGACTCTGTTTCGAGGCTGATGCGCAATTCCAGAACCGCCATGGTGTCGAGCATGGTGAAAATATTGTCGGCCGCCAGCCGGACGGTATGGCCGACGCTGGACTCCATGACAAAGGTGCCGATGCCATGGCGTGTTTCGACCAGGCCGGCCGCCTGCAGGCGGGAAATGGCTTCACGCACGACCGTGCGGCTGACCGCCTGTTCGCGCATGATGGCCGATTCAGTGGGCAACTTGGCACCGGGCCTGAAACGGCCGTTCTGGATGTGCTCGGACAACGCAGCCACGACATCGTCGGTCAGGCTGCGCGAACGCTTTTTTTCTGGGCCGCTGGAAATCATATTATTTATATAGTAAGTAGTTGAGCCTACAAGGCTGGATTATAGCTGCCCTTAATACAGACAGCATACCCATATACCCTTGCTCTTCAAACAATGACACCCAATGCGGCGCCCCCCCGGTACATCACATTCGAATCGCCATCGACAGCGGCACACTTCATTTTCCTGAACCGCATGGCCGGCACAATCCGCCCTCAGGTCACCGGCGCCGGGTTGAACAATGCCAGCGAATTTTGCAGTTTCCACTGTTCGGCCCATGTTTTCTTGCGCCCGCTGGCCACATCCAGAATGAACTGGAACAGCTCCCAGCCCACTTCTTCAATCGTGGCCTGGCCGGTGGCTATCTTGCCCGCATTGATATCCATGAGATCGTGCCAACGCCTGGCCAAGTCGTCGCGCGTGGCGACCTTCACCACTGGAACAGCGGCCAGCCCATAAGGCGTGCCGCGCCCGGTCGTGAACACATGCACATTCATGCCGGCGGCCAGTTGCAAAGTGCCGCAAATAAAGTCGCTGGCCGGCGTAGCGGTATATATCAAGCCTTTTTTGCGCAGCTTCTCGCCGGGCGACAGGACGTCGACGATTGCGCTGGAGCCTGATTTGACGATGGATCCCATGGCCTTTTCGACAATATTCGAAAGCCCGCCCTTTTTATTGCCCGGGGTCGTATTGGCGCTTCGATCGGCGCTGCCGCGCTTGAGATACTGGTCGTACCAATCCATTTCCCGAATCAGGGCCTGAGCTACCTCCGGAGTGCTCGCCCGGGCAGTCAATTGATCGATGCCGTCGCGCACTTCGGTGACTTCGGAAAACATGACCGCGCCCCCTGCCCGCACCAGCAGGTCGCTGGCAAAGCCAACCGCCGGATTGGCCGTCAGGCCCGAAAAAGCGTCGCTGCCCCCGCACTGCACGCCGACGACCAGGTCGGATGCGGGGCAGCTGACGCGCTGGCGCAAATTCAATTCGGCCAGCCGCGTTTCGGCGCGCTGCATGATGGAGACGACCATGGACTCGAAACCCACGTGTTCATCGTCCTGCAAACGAACCAGGTCGGGATCGACGCGCTGGATGGCGATGGCTCCTTCGGGAAAGAGCCTGGCCGGCTGCAGCTTTTCGCAGCCCAGGCTTACCAGCAGGGTAACGCCTCCAAAATTGGGGTTGCGGCTGATATTGCGCAAAGTGCGTATGGGAATGTCGGCGCCCGGCGCATCGATGGCCACACCGCAACCGTAGACGTGTTCGATACTGACCACGTCGTCGACATTGGGAAAGCGCGGCAACAGCTCTTCCTTGATGCGCTTGACCGCATAGGCCACCACGCCCGACACGCATTGAACGGTAGTGCTGATGGCCAGGATATTGCGTGTTCCCACGGAACCGTCGGCATTGCGATAACCCTGGAAGGTGTAGCCCTCGAGCGGGGCCAGAACCGGCGCCTTGACGGTGGCAATGGGCAAGCCTTCAAGCGACGGCGGCTCGGGCATGCGCATGCGGGCCTCACTGAGCCAACTGCCCTTGGAAACCGCCTGCAAGGCGTACCCGATCACCACGTTGTAGCGCACAATGGGCGCTCCTTCAGCCAGATCGGACAACGCCACCTTGTGGCCCTGCGGTACGCGTTCGACCAGCGTCAGGCCGTCGGCAAACACCGCTCCGGCGGGCAGGCCGCCATCGTTCACGACAATGGCGACATTGTCGTTGTCGTGAACCCGTATATATAGGGGATCAATCCCTTTCTGCGTAATCATGAATACCTCTGAATAAAAACCGTAACAGCCACGGGCGCTATTCCTGCGGCTCAGCCTTGACACGGCTGACCAACTGCGTCGGGCTTACAAACTGCAAGGCAATCAGCACCCATACCAGAGTGATCACCATATAGATGATGGCCATGGCATCGATAGCCTGAGGCGCCCTCACGCCGGTCGAGAACACGGCGTAATACAAGGCCACCACCAGGGTCTGGGTATCCGGCCCGGCGGTAAAGAAAGTCAGCTCGAACATGCCTATGGTCCGCACCAGCACCAACAGCGCGGCAGCCAGCATGCCCGGCACCAGCAGCGGCACCAGCACATACCGGAAATACTGGCGCGTATTGGCGCCGAAAATGCGTGCCGCCAGTTCCAGGTTGGGGTCGAGCTGCTCTATGAACGGTGTCATGACGAGAATGACAAATGGCAAGGCGGGAACAAGATTGGCCAGAATCACGCCGCCGAGAGTCCCGGCCAGGCCAATCTTGTACATGACCGTGGCCATCGGGATACCGTACGTGACGGGCGGCACCATCAATGGCAGCAAAAAGACGAGCATGGCCCATTTTTTCCCGCGGAAGTCGACTCGGGCCAGCGCATAGGCGGCCGGCACTCCCAGCAAAACCGACAGTATCACCACTGCGCCGACGACCTTCACAGTGACCCACAGCACCGGACCCAACTGAAAATCGTTCCAGGCGCGGGCATACCACTGCAAGGTAAAGCCTTGCGGCAGAAGTGTGCCGAACCAACGCGTGGCCACCGAGTCGACGGCGACGGCCATTATCATCAGCACCACATTCAACAGGAAAAAAATGACAGAACCCCAAACCAGGTAACGCCATGATTTGGCCAGCAAGGGCGAGGATTGTTTTATTGTTTGGTTCATCTGCACACCTCGTCAGCCTTTGCCGCCGGAAACCGGGCCCGTATAGAAAGCCTTGCGTGCCGCCAGCATCGCCCCTACAAGCAACAATTGCGCAAACCCCATCAAAACCGCGATGGTGGAAGCCATGCCGTAATCGTAGGATTCGAAAGCGGCCTCGTAGGCGGCAATCGAAATGACGCGCGTCGCCCCCGCCGGCACACCCAGCAAAATGGCCGAAGGGAACACCGAAAAGGCCTGCACGAAGGTCAGGCACGCCGCCATGGTCAGGCCGGGCGCCAGCAGCGGCAGGTAAATTCGCCGAAACTGTTCCCAGGGCGTAGCCCCCAATGTGGACGCCGCTTTGGCCAAGGTGGGATCTATGCCGGTCACGTAAGACAGTATCAGCAGGAAAGAAAAGGGAAAGCCCGAGATGATCAGCGACAGCAGAACCCCCCAGTAGTTATGCGTCAGGCGTACTTCGCCGCTATACAGGTTGAGCCCATGCACCGCCTGCGAAAACCAGCCATTGGGAGCAAAGTAGCTGAGCATTCCATTGGCAATCAGCACCGTACCCAGGGTAACGGGCACCACCAGCAGCGTGGTCACCCACTTCTGGTAGCGCGATTTGCGGCGCAATACAAAGGCAATCGGCAGCGATGCTGCCACATTGATGATGGTGGCCGGCACCGCCAGATTCAGGGTAATGACCAGGGTGTACCACTGACGCTTATGGCTGAAGAAATCGATATAGTTGGCCCAGATGCCATGCCCGTTCATCGGTTGAAACGTAAGCATGAACCCATAGGCGAAGGGATACACAAACAGGGCAATAATGCACAGCAATGCCGGTGCGAGCAGCCAGCTGCGCAAATCACGGGGAAACGGACTCATGCGTGTTCCCTCGCATACACCAGCGCCTTTTGCGGCGAGATATGCAGGCATACCGACTGGCCTGACTGGAAATCGCCGCCCACACGCGCATAAAGCGGGCCCACCGCGGAACGCAAGGAAAGCAGAGAGTCGTGGCCGCCGTATTCCACCGCTTCGATCTGGGCCTCGAACGAATTGGCGGCGCCGCGCTCGCATACTTCGAAATCTTCGGGCCGGATCGCCACGCTGACCGACGGCCCGCTGGACGGCGCGAGCAGGGTTCCGGACAGCGATACGCCGTTGGCCTCGAAAGAGGCGCAATCTTCCCGTGCACCGCTCAAGGTAAAGTCGAGCACATTGCGATAGCCCATGAAACGCGCCACATGCAAATTGGTAGGCCGGCCGTACACTTCCCGGGGCGTGCCGACCTGCTGCATCACGCCCTCGCGCATCACCACGATACGGTCGGCCATGGACAAGGCTTCGTCCTGATCGTGCGTCACATAAACGGTAGCGCGATCGAGCTGGCTGTGTATGCGCCGGATCTCGGCGCGCATCTCGATGCGCAGCTTGGTATCCAGATTGGACAGGGGCTCGTCCATGAGAACCACTGGAGGCTCGATCACGATCGCGCGGGCAATGGCCACGCGCTGCTGCTGGCCACCGGACAACTGGCCAGGCAGCTTTTTCTCGTGGCCATTGAGCTGAACCAGAGACAAGGCGGCGCGCACGCGGCGGCCGATCTCGCTTTTCGAAACGCCCCGCATTTTCAAGCCGAATCCCACGTTGTCCACCACATTCATATGGGGAAACAGCGCATAGCTTTGAAACACCATGCCAAAGCCGCGCCGTTCGGGCGGCAGGACGTCGATGCGCTTGCCGTCCAGGGTAATACTGCCCCCCGACAAAGGCAGGAGACCGGCCAGGCAATTGAGCGCGGTGGTTTTCCCGCAACCCGAGGGGCCGAGAAATGCAATGAATTCCCCACACTCGATCTTCAGATCCAGACCTTTCAAGGCGTCGATGCGATTCCCGCTTGCGTCGGCAAAGCTGCGAGTGACGGAATTGAGATGCAGGGTTTTAAAAATCTGTGTCATGGTGTGGATGCGTGATTGACGAAGCCGCCCGGCAGGCACCGGGATCAGGCCGGGCAGGTGCTCGGCGGCCACCAGGACCGCCGGCACAAGAACGTTGAATACTTACTTCAGAGCGCCGATGTCGGAGTCCCATTTCTGGAAAGCGGCAACCATGGTCGTCGCATCCAGCGGCAAAACATGGGGATAGTCGGCCAGCCATTGGGCATATTCGGCGCGGCCGTATTTCTTTATGACCTCCTGGCTATGCTCGGGGGCATCCTTGATCGTCACGTTCTTGATGGCTGGGCCGGGATAAAAGTAGCCATCGTCATAGGTCATGGCCTGCTGCTTGGGCTCAAGCATGAAATTCATGAGCTTGAACAGGATTTTCTGTTTGGCCGCGGACACGCCTTTCGGTATGACCATATAGTGGGCATCATTGACCCAGGTCATGTGATCAAAATGCTGCACCTTGAACGAAGCCGGCACCACCCCCAGCGCACGGGGGTTGATGTCCCAGCCCGTGACGGTCACCGTCATGTCGCGCGACCCGTCGCCCAACTCTTTCATGACGGCGGAAGTGCCGCCGGGATAGTACGGCACACAACTATTGAGCTGCTTCAAATACGCCCAGGTCTTGTCCCAGCCATGGATAGGATCGCTCGGATTCTTGTCACCCAGCAAATAAGGCAGCCCCATCAGAAAGGTGCGGCCTGGCCCGGAATTGGCCGGGCGCGCATAAATGAACCGCCCGGGATTGGCCTGACACCACTTCAGCAATTCTTCCGGGGTTTTCGGCGCGGCCTTCACCTTGTCGGGGTTGTATTCGAGCAAGGGGCCCGCGGGCATGTACGTGACCTCCAGCCCAAAGCCTTGCGCCAGGCCTTGCATCTTCAGCGGGCCTGGAGCGTAGTTGTCCATTACCCCCGGAAACGCCGCGGCCTGATCGGGCAAGAGCTTGATCCACAGGTTCTGCTGTATGCCGGCGGCCAGGCCGTCGGTGCCGGTCAGCACCAGGTCGATTTCAGCGCGGCCTGCGGCCTGCATGGCCTTGATCTTGCCCGGCAATTGCGGTGCGGGGGCATTGGTAAATGTAATGCGGGAAACCAGGTCGGGATTCTGCTTCTGGAAGTTCTCGAATGCCTGTCGAGTCAGCGCCAGATTGCCGGCGATATCGACAATATTGATTTGCACCGGCTCGGCCTGGGCCTGTGTTCCAGCCCACAGGCCCAGAACCAGGGAACCGCATAGTGAAAGGCGTTTTAGCGAGTTGCTGCGTGGTCTCATGGTGTCTCCAACATAAGGTTATTTATAAAAACCAGCCTTTATGAATTTAATCCAACTGCGCTACTTTATACAGGACGTACGATGTCTGTCAATGAAATATTAGCCTTACAGAACCATGAAAGAATTGATTTAATCTTATTTATAATTAATGACTTATATATTATTTTGTTTTTACAAAGGGTAATTACCAACAAAAAAAAGATATGTTTTAAAAACTTATACTATGAATAAAACCCGGGCCATGACAGCAAGAAACAGTCTAAGGGAAAACCTTTATAGCATCCCTCCAATACCATTCGTTACATTGTGTTAGTTAACAGATAAGGTACTTTTATGATCATGATGCTGCCCTTCCTGACCGGAATCATGTCAATCTGGTTTGGAATACGGGGCCAACGCCGGGCATGCTTGTGGTTCTGGCTGCTCAGCTCAATTATCTTCCTCGCCTGGTGCAAGGTCCACATGAATGATCCCTTGATCTTGTCGCTTTAAGCCTTCCTGGTTCATATCCGTGCACTTTCATACCGATTCTTTTCATGTATCGCGCTCCGTCAACTCGCTGGCGCTTCTGGGCGTATGCGGCGTGCTCTCGTTCGCGTTTGCCTGGCAATTGATCTTCCACGAGCTGCCCTGCCCCCTGTGCCTGCTGCAGCGAATCGCATTCATTCTGACCGGAATCGGGCTGCTGCTCAATGTGCGGTTCGGTCCCGCTCCGCTGCATTACGGCGTCACGATCCTGTCGGCGCTGGGAGGGGCTTTTGCCTCCATCCGCCAGGTGGCGCTGCATATCGGGCCCGGGGACCCAGGCTACGGAGCTCCGTTTCTGGGCCTGCATTTCTATACCTGGGCGCTGCTCGCATTCGTGGCGCTCATTGCCTATTGCGGCCTGATGCTCAGCCTGGATCGCGCCAACGCCGAATACACCATGCCGCGCACCACCGGGCCTTATGCGCGGCTGATCATGTGGCTGTTTTTCCTGCTGGTCCTGGCCAACCTGGGATCCACCCTGCTCGAATGCGGTTTCGGAGCGTGCCTGGACAATCCGACCCACTATTTATGGCTGCGCTGATTCGCGAGTGTCTGCATCATGCATTACAATTTAATTATCATTACTGACACTTCAAGTATTTATGGAAAACAAGACCGCCCGCCTTACCGTCTTGATCGACCCACATAAAAAGAAAGCCTTCGAAGGCTTGTGCGCCGCACAGGACATCACTCCTTCGCAAGTCGTACGGAAGATGATCCGCGACTACCTCGCCCAGCACGGGGTCACATACGGCAAGGCTGCCGCCACGTCCAATCCCAAGATCAAGACATCCGTGGGCAAATAGAGGTTTTCAGGCCGGGATCGCGCCGCAAGCGGTCATGGCCTGCGCCAGCGTTCCCACCACGTTCTCGCGACCCAGCTTGTCGATCAGCCCCATCTTGCCCAGCTTACGCTCCACCCGCGCATTTGCCTCGGTCAGGATGACACGGACCCGTTGTCCGTGCCAGTCGTGAACCACAGACTCAAGCGCCTGCAGGCCCGTTGCGTCGATAAACGGGACTCGTTTCAAACGGATGACCAGAAACTGCAAATCGGCCTGCGCACTGTCGAACGCCTGTTCGAAGGCCTCGACGGCGCCAAAAAAGATGGGCCCCTCTACGGCACAGACCCGCACCCCCGCAGGCAGACGGGTAAATCCTTCCAATGACAGTTCCCTATGGAGATCCTGCTCCGACTCCTCATGCACCACGACGCTGGCCGCCATGCGCCGCAAAAAGTGCAGCATGGCCAGCACTACTCCAATATTGACGGCCACGACCAGGTCGGCGAAAACCGTCAGGCAAAAAGTAACCAGCAAGATAATCACATCGGCGCGCGGCGCCCGCCTGACCAGCCTGACGAAGTGCCGGGCTTCGCTCATGTTCCATGCGACCATGAACAAAATTGCCGCGAGCGTCGCCAGCGGCACATTGGAAGCATAAGGAGCCAGGAACAGAATAATGAGCACCAGCGTCAGCGAGTGCACAATGCCGGCCAGGGGACTCGTGCCGCCATTGCGGACATTAGTGGCAGTGCGGGCAATGGCGCCGGTTGCCGCAATACCACCGAATAAAGGCGACGCTATATTGGCAAGGCCCTGTCCAATCAGTTCCTGGTTCGAATTGTGGCGCGTCCCTGCCATGCCATCGGACACGACCGCCGACAACAGAGACTCGATGGCTCCCAGCATCGCAATGGCAAAGGCCGGGCCGATCAGTTCGATGATACGCGACAAGCTGACCGCCGGGATCTGAAACGTTGGCAGGCTACGCGGGATCCCGCCGAAGGTAGTGCCTATGGTGGCGACGCTCTTGAACTCGAACACGGACTGCAGGACCGTCACCACGACCAAGGCCACCAGGGGTCCGGGGACACGCTCGAAGCGAGGAATCCTGGGAGTAAAGATCACCAGCAGCAGCGACAGCAGAGACAAGCCGGTAGTGGCCGGATCGAGTTGCGGAAGCGCCTGCAGGAGATGCCATAGCTTTTCATGAAAGTGTTCGCCACCTACTTTGGGCAAACCGAAAAAATCCTTCCACTGACCCACCCAGATAATGACGCCTATGCCTGCGGTAAAACCGGCGATCACCGGCGCCGGAATAAATTTGATGATGGCACCCAAGCGGGCCAAGCCAAAGCAAAACAGTATGACGCCCGCCATCAGGGTGGCAATTTGCAGGCCATCGACGCCATATTTGGCGGTTATCCCCGACAGGATGACAATAAACGCGCCGGTCGGGCCGGCGATCTGGATTCGGCTACCGCCAAATATCGACACCGCCAAACCTGCCACGATGGAGGTATACAGTCCCTGCTCGGGCTTGACCCCCGAAGCGATCGCGAACGCCATCGCCAGCGGCAAAGCCACCACGCCGACAATCACGCCGGCAACAATATTGGAGAACCAGTGCGGCCGCCGCAGCAGGCCTGCACGATACGCTTCACGCAGGGCAAACATCATTATTCTTGATGGACCAATTGAATGTGGTTTACATTATAATGTTATGCAAATAAAAGTTGCAGAAACCAAATACTGAAGTGTCATCGTGACGCAACACCCTGCGTCTCGCCATGGGGCCGCCACGCTTCTCTCGCTGCATTGCCTCAACGCAAGCCGCAGGGTGGGCGGTGCTGTGTAGTCCGGCGGTAGTCCAGCGCCGGGTGCTGACGAAGGGAAGGCGGGGGCTTTCGGCGGGCCCTGTTTGAGCAGTGCCTCGCACGCGAGGCACTGCGAGTTGGCCCGACGCCCGCCTGGACGAGGCAGACCCGGGCAGTCGGGGTGCGCAGCACCACGACCGCTGGACGTGCCGGACTACACAGCACCGCCCACCCTGCGGCGTCTTTATAGAAATACGATCGCGCCTACACAGACTACACAGCAACGCACAGCCCAAAGTCATCAATCAAGCCAATACAGGCAATCCAAAGTCATCGCCCCAGCCGGTATAGGCAGCTCAAAACGAAAGTCACTGAAACACGCTCAGCGCCGTAAACACTGGAACCGAAAATGCGCTAACGGCGCAAAAGCCTCAACGCATTACCCACCACCAACAAGCTGGCGCCCACATCGGCGAATACAGCCATCCACATGGTACCCAGCCCAAGCAGCGTCAATGCCAGAAACAGGACCTTGATACTCAACGCCAGCGCGATATTCTGCACCAGCACCGCATGGGTACTGCGCGACAGACGCACAAAGCGGGGAATCTTGCGCAGATCGTCATCCATCAAGGCAACATCAGCCGTTTCAATAGCCGTATCGGTGCCCATCGCCCCCATGGCAAAACCGACATCGGCGCACGCCAGCGCGGGGGCATCATTGATTCCATCGCCGACCATCCCCACAATGCCCCGCGTGGCATAGCCGTCGATAGCCGCCAGCTTGTCCTGCGGCAATTGCGAACCCAACACCTCGGTTATGCCCACCTGGGCCGCAATCGCTTGGGCCGTATGCGTGTTGTCGCCCGACAGCATGACGGTGCGCACCCCCATTTCATGCAGATCGGCAATGGCCTGGCGACTCGATTCCTTGACCGTGTCGGCCACAGCAAACAAGGCCAGGGCCTGGCCGGCACCCGCCAGCACCACAGCAGTCTTGCCTTGGCGCTCAAGCGTATCGAGACGCGCCTCAAGCGCCGGTGAGCCATAGCCGGACTCGCGGACCAGACGATAATTGCCCAGCAGATAGAGGCTGCCATTTATCGTGCCGCGCAGGCCGCCGCCTGCAACGGCCTCGAAACCCGTTACCGGAAGCAAGTCTTGCCCGCCTGCGCCGCCCGCCTCGACCCCATCGGCCATATGGGCCGCCGCTATGGCGCGCGACACCGGATGATCGGAGCCGCTTGCGAGGCTTGCGGCCAAACGCCGGCACGCCGCGGCATCGAGTCCGGCCAAAGGCTCGAAATCGGTTTGCACCGGCTTGCCCTGTGTGATGGTGCCGGTTTTATCCAGAGCCACGAGCATCAGCTTGCGCCCCTGCTCCAGGTACACGCCGCCTTTGATCAGAATGCCATGCCGGGCCGCGGCAGCCAGGCCACTGACTATGGCCACAGGCGTGGAAATAACCAGCGCGCAGGGGCACGCAATAACCAGCAGTACCAGCGCCTTATAAGCCCAGTCCAGCCATGCGCCACCCAGGAACAAAGGCGGCAACAGCGCCGCCAGCAAAGCCAAGCCGCAGACTATGGGCGTATAAATCGCTGAAAAGCGATCGACAAAGCGCTGCGTAGGCGCCTTGCCGGATTGCGCCTCTTGCACCGCGTGAATAATACGCGCCAGCATGGTGTTGTCCGACGCCGCCACGACACGGTATTCGAAAGCGCCCGCGCCGTTGATGGTGCCCGCGTAAACCTCATCGCCCACTGTCTTGTCCACAGGCAGGCTCTCGCCGGTGATCGGCGCCTGATCAAGCACCGAGCAGCCCGAAACAATCACGCCGTCGAGCCCGACCCGTTCCCCGGGTTTGACCCGCACAATGGCGCCGGGGGTAACCTGGGCCGCTTCAACCTCGGCCCAGGTTCCGTCGCCCTGTCGCATCGTCACGGTTTCGGGAACGATCTGCATCAGGCTTTCAATCGCATGGCGCACGCGATCAAGCGATCGGGCTTCGATCAGCTCGGCAATGGCGAACAGCACCATGACCATGGCCGCTTCGGGCCAATGCCCCAGCAACACCGCGCCACTGACGGCAATGCTCATGAGCGCATTGATATTGAGCGTGCCGTTGAACACCGCGACCAGGCCCTTTTTATATGTGCCCAGCCCGCTGAACGCAATGGCCGAAACGGCCGCGACGACCGATAGCCAGGGGGCATACCCCCACCAGCTGAACATTTCAGCACACAATGCCAGCGCTACGCCCAGCGCCAGAGGCCACCAATGCCTGGCAGGCGCATCCACCGATTTGCCTTGCCTCTGGCCGGCGCCAGGCAGTTCGGGCGTAAAGCCCAGAGAGCGGATGGCGGCAAGAATCGGCGTCTCGGAATCGACGGCATGATCCACGGTCAGCACCCGCTGCATCAGGTTGAACTCGA
The DNA here is from genome assembly GCF_021266465.1 of Paralcaligenes sp. KSB-10. Classification (NCBI taxonomy): domain Bacteria; kingdom Pseudomonadati; phylum Pseudomonadota; class Betaproteobacteria; order Burkholderiales; family Alcaligenaceae; genus Paralcaligenes; species Paralcaligenes sp. KSB-10. Next base: position 1,191,134 of record NZ_CP089848.1, read on the forward strand.
CGGCGTGGACGCAATCCATGCTCTCGAGCTTCCTGCGTATCAGGGCTTCTTCAGTCGGACAATCCATTTGCATAATACGCATGGCGGTGCGCGTGCCTCGTTCGTGGAAAACAGGACGAGCCAGCGCGGCCAATGCGGCATCGCCCTGGACGCAGCAGCCCCCGGCCGCCGCTGCATGCCCATGAGACTCGTGTTGGTGGACCGAACCGCCTCCATGGTCCGAATGGCCGCAATCTCCGGCTTGCTTCATGATGTCCCCAGACAAAGGATTTGTATTTCGCCAGTAAACACCTTAAAGTAACTACAAGGTCAACCCTTAGTCTTTTTTACGCGATGCCGGAGCACACCATGAAAATCGGCGATCTCGCCAGACTGGCCAATTGCAGTACAGAAACCATCCGTTTTTATGAAAAAGCGGGGCTGCTTCCTGCGCCCGATCGCAGCGACAGCAACTACCGCAACTACCAGACCGCCCATCTGGAACGCTTGCGCTTCATACGCAACTGTCGAACGCTGGATATGGGCCATGACGAAATACGGTCCTTGCTTGGGCACATGGATGATCCCGGCGGCGGCGATTGCGGACCGGTCAATAGCCTGCTCGACGAGCATATTCATCACGTCGCCGTGCGCATCAAAGAACTGCAGGTCTTGCAGGAACAGCTGGCCACGCTGCGGCGACAATGCGGCACCGAACGGCCGATTGAAGACTGCGGCATAATCCACGGCCTGGCATCCATGGAAACCGAGGAAAAACATCCTTCGGCGTCGCATCTGGGCTGAGCAACCCGCGTATCTGCCCTTATCATTGGCGGCAGTATCCAACTGACTCGACGACATACTCAAGGAACAAACCGGACGTGACGAACTCTTCCTCCTCGACCCCGGGCAACCAGGCACTGACGCCACTGCCCGCATCCGCCCGCGTTTTTGGCTGGACCGATCACGCTTCGCTCTGGTTCAGCCTGGGTGTCGGGCTGCTGGTCATGCAGATCGGCGCCTACCTGGCGCCCGCTATCGGCACCCGGGAGGCCTTGCTGGCGGTGGTGGCAGGCTCCCTCATAGGCGCCGGACTGTTGGCCTGGGTCGCCAAGGTGGGCTGCGACTGCGGCCTGTCCAGCGCCGGTCTGATTCACGTCACCTACGGCCGCCACTTCGCGCGCCTGCCGGTTTTCTTGAACATCGTGCAACTATTGGGCTGGACCACGTTCGAGCTCGTGATCATGCGCGAAGGTACTGCGGCCATAGGAAAACACGCTTTCGGCCTGCATCTGGACAGCGGCTGGGGGCTGATCCTGTGCACGGTATTCTGGGGAGCCGTGCTCACCGCGCTGCTGGCGGGATCGATGATCACTCTGGTGCGGCGATTCGTCAGCCGCCTGGGTCTGCCGCTGGTCGTGCTGTCACTGCTGTGGTTGAGCTGGCAGTTTTCCAGCCAATTGCAAACCACGGGACTGGCCACGCTCTGGAACCGCCAGGGCGACGGCAGCATGGGCATGTTTTCGGCAATCGACCTGGTAATAGCCATGCCCGTGTCGTGGCTGCCTCTGGTGGCCGACTACGCCCGCTACGGCCGCCGCGGCCGGGGCGCCCTGGGAGGAACCTGGCTGGGCTACACCGTCGCCAATATCTGGTGCTACGGCCTGGGCGTGGTCGTGGTCAGTGTGGCCAATCCCGATACCGATCTGGTCAGTGCCTTGTTGCTGGCGCAAGGCGGCCTGATTGCCCTGGGCCTGATCCTGGTCGACGAACTCGATAACGCGTACGGCGACGTATATTCAGGCTCGGTCTCGGCGCACAGCCTGAAGCCAGGCTGGAGCATACGCCGCTGGGGATTGCTGCTGGCGGTGGGCAGTACTCTGCTCGCGCTGGTGCTGCCCATGCACAGTCTGGAGCCTTTCCTGCTGCTGCTCAGCTCAGTGTTCGTGCCGCTATATGGCGTGATACTGGGGCGCCTGGGTTTCGGGCATGCCGCATTCGCGCCGCAGATCCGCAAAATCGATGCCTTCGCCGCGGGCCTGTGGCTGCTGGGCATAGCCACGTACCATGTCCTGGCGCAATGGGCACCAAATCTGGGTTCTGCCCTGCCTACCCTGGCACTTACCTTTGTGCTGGCGGCGCTGACACGCGGCAAAACAAGACGGGCCGAATCAGGCCCGGCGGTTTCATTCTGACGCGGGGGCCAGATCCTCCGGCCGGTCAATATCGCGCACGCTGCCTGCATCCTCAACCGGCAGCAGATACAGGTCGGCGTCCCGCAACAGGCGGCGTGCGCCTTCGTCGCCCTTGAGCGCACACAAAGCGTGATAGTAGCGATGTGCAAACCAGACCGGGTGGCCGCGTCTGCCCTGGAACACCGGTGCCGCCAAGGCATGCCCTTTTGCCGCCTGGACCAGATCCGATAGCGTGCCGTCCTGGATATACGGCATATCGGCCGGCATGATGAGCCAGCCCGCCGCCGCGGGCCGCTGCGCCACACCATAAGCCAGGCTATGGCCCATGCCCAGGGCGGCATCGGGGCAAAAGGCCGCATCGATTCCGTGCTTGTCCAGGATTCGGGCATGCTCCACGTCGCCCGCAGCCAGCACGACCAGCGTATCGGGAATGATTTTTTTCAGTTTGAGCGCTGTGCGCAAAAACATGGGTATTGAATCGACAAGCTCCAGGCGCTTGTCTCGTCCAAATCGCCGCGCACGCCCGGCGGCCAGAACGATTGCCGTACTTTTTTCCACTGCGAGGCTCCTTTCGGTGGCTGGTTGACGGGCGGCCACAAGGGTCGCCTCTACGCGATCCGTGCAAATATCCATCAGGACAGTCGGCATATCCGCGTTACGACATTCATTGCGATATTCGTGATGACGCCGAATTATGATGCTTTGGGCGTGAAGGCGCAGGCGCTGGCGGGGGAGGTGTCCTTGGCGGCATTGCGAAGCGCCACCAGTTCGGCCAGGATGGATACGGCTATCTCGGCCGGCGCGCGGCTGTTGATCGGCAAGCCTATGGGTGCATGCAGGTGGCTTAGCTCCTGCTGTGTCACATCGAGCGTCAATAAGCGCTCGCGCCTGGCCTGGGTGCTTGCCGCCGAGCCGATGGCGCCTATATAGAATGCCTTCGTCTTGAGAGCCTCCATCAGCGCCATGTCATCGATCTTGGGATCGTGGCTAAGCGTAACGATCACCGTACGCCGGTCGGGCTTGAATTCCAGCACGGCATCATCGGGCATGCCCGCCAGCCACTGCGCACCCTCCGCATGCCAATTGCGCTGCTGCTCTTCGCGCGGATCGTTGATATAGACCGCAAAATCCAGGGCCGGCGCCATTTGCGCCAGACATTCCGACACGGCACCCGCGCCGATGATCAGCAGGCGCCAGCGCGGCCCGAATACCTGCACCATTTCGGCGTCACTATAGCGAACCGCAAAATCGGCGGCGCCGGGTTTGACACTGACCGCCCCACTGGCAAGGTCGACATGCCTTTCCAGCAATTCCCCCGACTCGATGCCGGTGCAGAGCATTTCAATGCTGGCCGGATCATGCAAACGCTCGACCACCAGTTCGAGCGTACCCCCGCAAGGCAGGCCGAAGCGACGCATATCGGCCGCGGCAATGCCGTAGCGGGCTATCGACACCCCTTGAGGAAAGGCCGCGGTAAAGCGCGCCAGCAAATCGTCCTCAATGCAGCCGCCGGATACCGAACCGATGAAGTCTCCGGCGTTGGAGACCGCAAACAGCGATCCCGGCGGCCGCGGCGCCGACCCCCAATTGCGCACAACCGTCGCCAGCGCCACAGCCTTGCCTTGACGCAACCACTTGAGCACACTTTGAAGAACTTGATAGTCGACTGAATCCATGACTCAAAACCTCGTTATTTGCGCAAAGCCTTTACAGCCTCTGGCTGAACATCCGCTTTCTGCCCGCCCCAGCTTACCCGCAGATAATTCGCCAGATCGGCCATTTCCCTATCGTTCAGCTTGCCGGCAAAGCCCGGCATGGCCTGCATGGCCTGATTGCCCGGGAACTTCTGCTCGTCGATCCCCCTGAGCATCACCGCAATCAGATTATGCGGATCGACGTTACGCACAGTTGTGTTGCCGTCCATTGCAACCGCCACATTGGGCTTGCCCTGACCCTGGGCCGCGTGACAAGCCGCGCACAGGGCCAGATAATGCAGCTTGCCCGCTGTGAGATCGGCATTGCCGGCGGCGGCGCGCGGCATGGCTACCGGTGCCAAGGGCATGTCGCCCATCAGGTAGGCGACCATCGCCTTATTGTCGGCGGGACTCAGGTATTGGGTGCTGTGATGGAAGGCCGAAAACATTTCGCCAAACGCCGACCCTTGAGGCGCAATACCCTGGCTCAGGAATATCCGCAGGTCTTGCGGTGTCCAGCCCCGGGAGGCCAAGCCTTTGGGCGTGATGTCCGGAGCCTTGATATCGCCCAGGTCGCCTCCAGCCAGGGTGCTGCCCAGGTTCAACTGCCCCATCGAACCGCGCGGCGTGTGGCATTCCGTGCAATGACCCAGCGCATTGCTCAGGTACCGTCCACGCACCCATTCTTGCGAGCTGCCCGAGGACACGTCGGGCAGGGTGTTTTTCAGAAACAGCAGATTCCAGCCACGCATGAGTATCGGCAAGTTGAACGGAAAGGCAAACTCGTTGCCTCTATCAGGCTGCGCAACCGGTTTGAGGCTTTGCAAATAGGCAAAAATGGCATCGCTGTCTTCGCGCGTCACGCCGCGGTAGCTTGTATACGGCATGGCCGGATACAAGGAGCGATCGGGAGCCAGGCCGTCGTGCAGGGCCTTGTAGAAATCCGCGGAAGTCCACTTGCCTATGCCATGCTCTTTATCGGGCGTGATGTTCGAGCCGTATATTTTTCCGAATGGTGTATCCAGCGCATCTCCGCCCGCAAATAGCGCGCCGTTGCGGGTTGTATGGCAGGCCGTGCAATCGGCGGCCTTCGCCAGATATTTGCCGCGCGCCAGAAGTTCGAGAGAATTCCCTCCCCTATCGACATCCGAGGTCGGGTAAGACGAGTCCAGCACACCCGAGAACACCAGCCCCGCGGCCACCAAGGCCACAATCACCACGCCCCCGAATATCTTTTTCTTACTTGCCATGAGCGGTCTCCTTGAGCAGGCCGGGCGTCGTCATGATCAGGTCTTTGACGGCCTGGTGGTAACGCACATACCCCGTGCAACGACAGATATGATCGTTCAAGGCTTCGGTCACCACCGCTTCGACCTGGTCGCCCGCAATTGGCTGGCGTTTCAATTTTTCAAGCAAGACCGTCGCTGCATTGACAAACCCCGGTGTGCAATACCCGCACTGGAAACTATAAAACTCAAGGAACTTCTGCTGGATGGGAGAAAGGGCTGTAAGTTCGCCGGCCTGGTTGCGCTGCGCATGGCCTTCCACCGTCCGCAGCTTTTTCCCCTGGAAGAAAATGGCTCCGGTGATGCAGGTGCGAATTTCCTCGCTGGTGCCGTCTTCGTGATCGAGAATGGCCACACAGGCATGGCAAATGCCCTGGCCGCAACCCAGGCGCGATCCGGTCAGGCCGGCGTATTCGTGCAGAAAATCAATCATCATCAGGCTTTCCGGCACATCGAAGGGCCCCACCGCCGTGCCGTTGATGGTCATGGAAACCGACTTGCTTGCAACGCTCATGCCAGAGCCTCCTGTATTTTTTCGGGCGTAAGGGGCAAGGTATTGAAACGATGGCCAGTCGCGTGCGCGACGCCATTGACTATGGCCCCGACGATCGGAATCATGACCACCTCCGCCATGCCTTTGGGCGGATCGGTCTCGGACAAGGGCGGCAGCACCTCGTAGCTTTGCGACCACAGGGCCACTTCTTTGGCGCGCGGCAAGTGGTAACGATTGAAATTCCAGGTGCCATTGCCCGGGCCATCTTCGTACAAGGGCAGGTACTCGTACAGGGCATGTCCGATTCCCATGGCTATCCCGCCCTGTATCTGGCCCGACACCAATTCTTCGGACAGCACATTGCCGCATTCGATAATGGAGTGATGGTTCAGGAGTTCAACCTCGCCATTGGCCAGATTAATGTCTATTTCAGCCAAACTTCCCATGGCGCTGTAATAGGTCACCCCCGCATTATTGCGTTGTACGGGCGGGTAATAAACACTGGTTCGCTTTATCGCCCGGTACGGCTTTGCAGCCGCGCTGGCCGGACCAGCCGTGCCCGCCCCCGCGCCGAAATACAGGGCCAGGCCATCGACGGCCAGGCGTGCAGCGGCTTTGCCGATCTGGAATTCGGCTTCGGCCCACTGCCAGCGATTGAAACCATGCACCACGACACCCACCACACCCCCCATCTCGTGAGCCTTCGCGGCAAGCTGCGCCAGGCTCAGGCCCTGCATGCCATTGGCAGTCAGCAAACCCTGCTCCCAACGCGCATCTTCCTGCCGAACCACATAGGGGGCGGCCTGTCCCCCGCCCGTGCCGCTGCCCCACAGCGCAAGCGCCGCCGGCCACAAGCCATATTGAAATATCACGCGGCAGGCTTCGCGCGTGGTGTGCGTGTAATAGAAAGCCGAATTCGACGCGCTGGCCGGTGAAGCCAGTGCCGGAGTCCACTGGGGATCGGCCTGGGCGCCGTCCTGGTCGGACTGGCTCATCAGATAAGGATCTCCGCTGGTCTTCATGGGCAAATCGGGCCAGTCTGTTATGGCAAAACCCAGATCGGTGGCCGGCGAACCAAGCCAGCGAACACAGGCAATGGCTTGCGAAGTGCTCATACCGGTGCCGATTTCGGTACCCGTATGACGCAACATGATGCGCCCTTCGGGCGAGACTTCGATTTTGGCGAACGACGACTCGGCGCCGGTGCCGAAATCTTTTTGCACACAGGCAAACCCAATGCCATAGGCACGGCCGGGATGGCTCGCCTCGTACTCTTTCTTGCGGCTGGCCCGGTTGATCCACAGGGGATGCTTCTGCGCCTTGCGCAGGATTTCATCCGCACGCACCGCACCGGCCGGAATCGCCCCCTGGGTGTTTTTCATGCCGGTCTTCAGAACATTCTTCAACCTGAGTTCGATCGGATCGAGCCCGAGTTGCTGGGCCACGTCGTCGACCATGAGCTCGGTCGCGACCATCGATTGCAAGGTGCCATAGCCGCGCGCCGATCCGGCATCGACCGCGCGCGAGGCATCGGCGCGCGCCGTCAGGTCGGTCTTGGGCAGATAATAGATGGACTGAGCCGCGGTAGCGCCAACCATCGCCACCGAGGGCGAAAAATTGCAGCGGCCACCGCCATTGGCCGTCATGTCCGCCGTAAACGACTGAAACAGGCCCGTCTTGCGATCCACCGCCAGGCGGTAGCTTATGTCGAAAGCATGGCGCTTCAATGCCGTCTGGAATTGCTCATAGCGGTCGTTGGCGAGACGCACCGGGTGCCCGTCCGAGTACAGGGCACAAACCAGGCCGTAAAACGGCATATTGCAGTGATCTTTGGAGCCATAACCCACCGTGTAGCACGGATGCAAAAATACGGACTTCACAGGAAACTTCGCTTTGGCCAGCATCTCGCCGGCGGTCTCAACCACCTCGCTGGGCGATTGAGTAGGCACCACCATATGCAAGGCCTGGGCCTGTGCGTCGTACCAGCAATTGGCATTGTCCGGCTCCAGCGCCGCCGTATCGACCGACTGCGTCTGATAACGGCGCTCGACCACGAGCCAGTCTTTGGGAGGGTCATCGAGTTCCCGGCGAATGCTTGCGGCGTGAAACATGCCTTCTTCGCCGACATTGCCGTGATCTTTGCCATCCGGCCAGACCGGCAATTGCTTGCGCATCTGGCTTGGAAATACCGGAGCGTCTTTCAGGCTGGAAAACACATCGTCGTCGTAGGGCGTCTTGCCCCCCACGCGCACGAAACGGAATGTCCCCCATGGGTCGCGCACCAGCGGCCCCGTGCTCGCGCCATACCGTATCACGTCGGCCTGGAACTGCAAGGTGTTCTTGGCCAGACGGAAATGGGCGAAATCATGGTAGATAAGGATGGCCACCGCCTGCCCCAGATACGCCGGTGTCTTGCCCTCGGGCAACAGCATGTCTTCGCCGTAGAAATCGGTAAATGCCACACCATCGCGCTGCAAATCGGCCGCGGTCACAATGCGGTCTGGCTTCAGGTCGCCGCCCAGGCGAGCCAGGTCGAAACCCCGATACACGGCATCGGCCCGGGTGGCGCGCAGCACCAATGCGTGGCTTTGCTGTGCCGGCCAATGGGGCAAATCGCGGGCACGGATATCGCGGGCAAAAACCTTCGCGCCGGTCACCTTGGCCATGCCATCGACGCGAAACCGTGCCCGGCCGGCGACGGGATCCCAGTCGATCGGCGTGAGGATTTTTTCATCGAACAAGGCCGCGTAGGCGGCCGAGCCGAACGGCGCGATATAAGCCGTAATACCGGCTATCACGGTAGTCTTCAAGAAGCGGCGGCGGGATGGATTGAGATTGGCCATAAGTGCGTTCCGTGACAGGTAAAAAGTTCTGATTAATCGACAAAGCGTACTCAGTGATCCATGAGCGGCTGATCGATGGCCGGCTATCCGGAGAATCCGCCCGAATCCAGAAAGGCTTGTTCCGCCGGTGTCGAAGCCCGCCCCAACTGGAAATTCCTGTGCGGAAACCGCCCGAACCGCCGCACGATTTCGCAATGCTCTTGCGCATGCCTGAGATTATCGGGGCTGTGCCGCTCGTACAAATCAAGCGCGTAGTGCTGATCTTCGATATTTTCCGAATGTACGAATGGCAGGCACACGAAGAGCTTGAGCGTGTCTTCAATCGCCGCAATCGCATTCGAATCAATGGCTGTTCGGGCATAGGCTCGCGCCAGCGAATCGGTGGCATACATATGCGCCGAGCCGCGAAACGCATTGCGCGGGAACTGATCCAGCAAAAGAATCAGGGCCAGGTTGCCATAAGGATCGTCCAGCCAGCGATCACACTCGCGCCGCGCGGCGGCAAAGTGCAGATCGCAAAACGAGGTGCGGAAGGCCTGATCGAAATCGTCGTTTTTGGCAAACCAGGAGGCAGGTCCCGCATTGCGCCAAAACGATACAACGGCGTTGGCCTCGGCATGGGCGCTGGCGTGCGCCCCATTCGTTCTTGCTGACGGAGTCGCTGAGTTGCTTGCATTCATTTCCGGCTCTTTGTTCAAGCACCTGGTCTATCCAGTGGCATGGGCCTTCAATATACAAGTTTTGCCACGACAACGATACAGGCACCGCGCCCAGCCCCGGTTTAGAAACGCACCCTCAGGTACAGCGAACCGGCGTTATCGGTATTTCCCGCACCAAACTGGCCGCTATAGGACATGCCCACGGCCGCCTTCTTGCCGATTGCCATTTCAGCCCCCAGATCCACCACGGCCGCATTTCTGGCTATCGGGGCGCCGGACACCGTAAAGGCAGTGCCATTGCCCTGCAGGAAAGCCAGACGCCGTTCGGGGTTCACATCACCTCCCGCATGACGCCAGCCCAGGCCCGCCGTCAGCCTGACCGTCTGGCGACCCACATTCACCATGGTCTTGCCCCGCACGCCCAGCGTCATCGTCGTGACGCTGTCGGTGCGGCTGTCGCCATGCAATGCGGCCGCCCCGCCCGTCTCGTCAAACCCCTGCGAGCGTTGATTGATCCACGCCAGCCCCACGTAGGGTTCGATCGTGCCGGCCTGCCCCACAGGCAGCGCATAGCCCAGTTCTGTAAAGAGCTGGGTGGCATTCGCATGGTACTTCGCCTCCAGCGCCTGGTTGCCTCCCATGCTCACGGTGCGGCGGCTATCGATGACATGGCGTGTATAGCCCGCTCCGACCAGGAAGTTGATGCGCCCTTTGCCCGTTGCCCAACTCTTGCCTCCATACACTGAAGCCGTATAGCTCTTGAGCCTGGATCTCGCGCTGCGATCGTCGACGTCGACCTGGCCGTCGGTGAAGCCCAGGGCTCCCCCTACGCGCCAGCCGGCACCGACATCGGCATCGCCCCCCAGATACAAGCCGCCCGTGGCCAGCCTGCTTTTGGCAGTGTTGTTATCCCGGCCTTTGAAAGTTTGCCAGCTACCTACCACCTGGGCCCATAAAGGATAGGCTGCGGATTGAGGCATGGCGCTGGCGGGTACCGCCCCGGAGGCTTGCGCCAGGGGCGCGCCCGCCATCAGGCCCACGCCCAGGTTGCCACGCATACGATTCGAAAGAGTGCTCACCATCAGGTCGCCCGAACTGAGCAAAGCCGACTGTGTGCTGGCGTGCAGTTCGCCCGAAAGCTGGTTCAGCGCCCCCTTGGTGTCTGTCGAGACCAGTGCCGCGTCGGCCGCCGCGTTGCTTCCCGCGACCGAAATCACCCCGCCAAGCGTGGCATTCTGATTCATGCTCAGGCTCGAAGTCTTGGCGGCCACCTTGGCCGGATCGATCGACAGGCTCACCCCCACGTCCTGGGCGCCATACAGCACCGGATCGAGTTTGACCAGGGTATCGGCAAAGCTCGCGTCCAGCCCGGTGCTCTTGAACGTGTTCAGCACCGCACCGCCCGGGGTCTGGATGATTGTGTATTTCTGCCGCAAGCGATAGCCGCCAGTGCCGTTTTCCTGCGCCACCGTCAGGTCGATTCCCGACAGGTCCAGATTGCCCGAACGGATGATGATCAAGTCGGACTGGCCCGCCGCATTGACTTCGGCTTTATAAGCGCCGACAAAGCCCGCGCTGGTCGCATAGCTTTGCGTACCGACCGAATTGCCGGGACTGACCGTGCCGCCGCTGCCGCCCAAGGAACCCGAGACGATCAGGTTGCCGCCCAGGGTCGAGCCGCTGTTGACCGTGGCCGCTCCGAGGATCCGGATCGGCGTGGCAATCGTACCGCCCTTCAGGCTCGAACTGCGTCCCAGCACCACGTCGCCGCCAATGGTGGTGGCCTCGCCCTTACTGAACACGAAACTCGTGCTTTGGCCCGAAACGCTCTGGCCAATGCTGGTGGGTCCGGCAAAACTGAAGCTCGAGCCCACATCTCCGGTCACGCCCTGGCCAATGGTGGCCGGCCCATTAAAGGCCAGCGTCGAGCCAGTGCCCACCACGCTGCCGCCTATCGTGGCCGCGCCGCGGAATGTGCCCTGGGTGCCGGCGCCCGTAGCCACATTCCCGCCTATCTGCGCACCGTTATTGAAGGTTATCGTTGAGTTGCTGCCGCCGACCACGTTGCCGGCAATCGGCGCGCCGCCATTGTCGACCATCGAGGCGCCATCGGCCACAGTCGATGTGTTCAAGCCCTGGACAATGCCTGTCCAGCTCGCACCCGGCGCTATGGTGAGATTGGTCTTGCCGCCTTGGCTGCGCGTATCGCTGCCGCCCTTGACCAGGCCATCCAGATCAATAATATCGCCCGCCGAGATCGACCCCGCCCCCAGGCTGAGGTTGACGGTACCGTCCATGCCCGCCAAGTTGCGGTTGACCTGCAACAACACGCCATTGTTCTTGGTCAACACCGTTCCCGATCCAATCGCAATATTCTGGGTTTGCCCGGTCGAGCCGAAACTGGACATGATGGAAGCGCCAGCCGATTCAACCCTGGTGCCCGTCAGCGCAATATCGCTGTCGTTGCTCAGTTGCACCGCGGCCGAACCCGCCCCAGTGGTGGTGATGGAGCCGCCGCTCACCATGATCTGGGCACCATTCGCCCCGGACACGCCCGGCGCCCGCGCCACTGGTTGCAACCGTAGTGTTGACGGCATTAATCACCGTGGGGCCGCTGCTCGTTCCCTGTGCCGCCAGCAAACCCTGGGCATTCGCCCCGCTCGTCGTCACGCTGGTGTTGACAAGAGAGACCTGACTGCCGTATTGGGCCAACACACCCGCGCTGCCGTCCGTACCCACGGGGCCGCCCATCGTGACTATGGAACCGCCGTTCAGATTGACGATTCCAGCAGACCCCTCGGCTCCGGCCACCACCCCTGCCGCACCCAGGCCGCTGGTCGCAATCCGCGTACCGTTGACGGTGACAGCGCCAAGGCCCAGAACCCCTCCGCCATATGCACGCACACCGGCAGCCGTTGCTCCCGAGGTGGCAATACTGCCATTCGTCAATACCACCGTGGCCCCGTTGAATACCTCAACGCCGAAACTATTAGTGCCCACAGTCGTGATATCGGTGGCCGTCGCATTGACGCTGGCGCCTTTGTTTGCGGATTGAATCCCAACGGCATAATTCAAGTCATGTGTGTTGATCGTGACATGATCGAGGTCAATGGCCGTTACCGAGTCTCCCAGCGTCACGGTTCTGTAGGCATTGACGGCATGACCGAACGAGCTATAAGTATCAATGGCCAGGTTGCTGGCATTGATGGACCCACCGTCCTTGGCCTCCATGCCCACAGTGCGTTTGCTGCCCGAAGCCGTAATTGACCCGCCGCTGATATCGACATGCCCGCCCGCATCGGCCCCGACCCCCGCCGTGTACGCATGCGCATAATTCGTGCCGGGATTGCTTGAAAAGGCCCTCAGGACTATGTCCGAATTGGTGAGCGATGCTGTGGCGCCCACGCCGCTGGCCGTTACCCCTCGTCCATTGGTGCCGGTCGGAGTGCTGACGTCGTTCAGTATGTATGCGCCGGTCAGCGTCAGGCCGCCGCCGGCATTGACCTTCGTAAGTTCGTACAAGGACCCGGCAATTCGGGAATTATTGCCCGTCGCGATTCCCAAATTGTTCACCACCACGCTGGTATATGTCAAAGCAGGGTCCAGTGTGCATCCCGGACCCCCGCACAGCAGCGTATCGGCGCAAGCCGTTCCAGCCATTCCCAAAAGCGCGGCCGTCAGCGCCGTTAACCTGAAAACATCGCGGCTCGAAGCGGCCCGCTTTGCGCCCGCCCTCATTGCATTGCTCATTTTGTCCCCTCGCCCAGCTTGCCTGGCGGCTCTAAACAGCGCTCCCCGATCCCGGCCACCGCACCTCTCATGCGACAGCCCAAGTTACGCATTGAAGTAAAAAATTAGCTATTCGATCTATTTACAAATAGATTTTTTTATATATCGAATAAGAAATAATCAAAATTTCGCCATTGCTTGCCTGAGTTTTTTAATAATGTTACTTAACGAAACAAGCCAAGCAATTCTTAAATTTGGTTGCAAACATAACTTAATGTAAGTTTTATGTCTACGCAATTAACACTTTCTAGGGAAAACACCAGGAAGAAATAAGGCAAATAACGCCCTTACTTCAGCGCATTGACTCAAATTGAAAATTGCGAGCCGAGCCGCTTGATGCGGCGAAATGGCTCTCGGGATGGAGATACAAAATCGAACTTTAATTATTGTTTTGCTCGATCAATATTGCCTGGCTCGATCAATATTGTTTGGCTCGGTCAAAAAAGAATTTGATACGCGGCCACGACTTTGCGGCTGAAAACCCATGATGGGCGCCGCGGACAAAACACGGGGCCGAACGTCCTGTAAACCCTATGCCTGGGCATGGGACCGGCAACAGGACTTCGGCGTAGAAGATGCTCGACAGGTGTGTCAGCGGCCAGCCTGCTTGGCGCTGATGCCGCCTGCCATACCCATGTTCGGTTTGGGAAAATCGATCAGCCTTACCCGTATGTTCTGCTCTGAAATGCCGGTGGCTTCATGCGCGGTTTTACTCAGCGCGGCAATCAGCGCGGACTTGAGCTCTTCATTGCGGCCTTCAATAAACTCCACTTGATACATTACGGTAGGCGCGCCGTACTGGCCGGCATCCAGATAGTGATCGCGCGACAACTCGTGCAGCATGATCCGCACACTGGTAATCGGCGCGCCTATGCTGCTGACCACGGCATCGCTCGAACGCTCGAGCAGCTGTTTTTTCTGATCGGAAGACAAACCCTGTGTAGCGGTAATCGTAATGTATGGCATGCAAACTCTCTCAAACGGAAGGAGGATAAAAGAGGATATGCCTGAGCGACAGGCATGCGTCGCCGCCAGCCCCGATTATCCGGCACCTGGCGCCGACCCCGGGATCAATCGTAACTCTTTTTGATTCGCGGCAGGGCCGCGGCAAACACGGCCGGGAATGTGCCCTTCTCCGTTCCGGGCGGCGCCGGGTGCGCATCCCGATCCCGCATCGTCAAATCCCCCTTATACTTGTGCACTGTCATCCCGACGCGCTCCCATCCCTATACCGGTCGACGCGCCACGAGCCGCCATACTCCAAGGAACCGCAATGCCGTCCTCTCTTGTTCAAGCTTTTTTTGATGAACATACTTCGACATTCACCTATGTAGTCCATGACGCCGATTCCTCCGCATGCGCGATTATCGATTCGGTGCTGGATTACGACGCGGCATCGGGCCACACGTCCACCGCCTCGGCCGACAAAATCATTGCCTGGGTGCGAGCACAAGGCCTGTCGGTCCAGTGGATTCTGGAAACCCATGCCCATGCCGACCATCTATCGGCCGCCGCCTACTTGAAAGAGCAGCTTGGCGGACAAATCGCCATCGGCGCGCAGATCCGGCGCGTGCAGCAGGTCTTCAAAAGTATTTTCAACCTGGAAAAAGAATTCCTGCCCAATGGCTCGCAATTCGATCGCCTGCTCAACGACGGCGAACACTTCCAGATCGGCAATCTGCGGGCCACCGCCCTGCATGTGCCTGGCCACACCCCCGCCGACATGGCCTATCGTATTGAAGATATAGGTGTATTCGTGGGCGATACCTTGTTTTTGCCGGATGTGGGCACCGCGCGCTGCGACTTTCCCGGCGGCGACGCACCGCGATTGTACGAGTCCATCCAGGAAATACTCGGCCTGGATGAAAATACGGTACTTTATATGTGCCACGACTATCCACCCCCCGGGCGTGCACCGCAGTGTTTCACAACCGTGGGAGCCCAGCGCAACGCCAACATTCACGTCCACGACGGCATCAGCGCGAATGAATTTGTCGCCATGCGTACCCGGCGCGACCAGACACTGGGTATGCCGACGCTGATTTTGCCGGCAATACAAGTCAATATCCGCGCGGGATACTTTCCCGAACCCGAGGCCAACGGGGTGCGCTATCTGAAAATTCCAGTCAATGGTTTGTGAACGCGGGCGACAAGGCCGGGGAACCTCTGCCAAAAACCCAGGTCATTAAGAACGACCGGCCAGCAGCCAGCCAAACCCCGGAGTGCCAGGCACTCTCCCGTTACGGAGCATGAATGAACTGGAATCACGAGCTACTTGAAAGTGGGCTTTGGATATTAAAAGCCTACGCCATCACTGTCGTACTTGCCGGACTGGCAATCTGGGCTCTGGTTCGATTCACGATATGGGGGCGGCAGTTCTGGACTCTGGCAAAAGGCTATTTTTCTCCGAAACGCAGTTGGCAACCTCTGATCGCGCTGGCCTTCATCCTGTTTTTAACGCTGTGCGGCGTGCGCCTGGATGTGCTGTTTTCGTCCTGGTACAACAATATGTATACCGCGCTGCAGAAGCTCGATGAAACCGAATTCTGGTTTGCCATGTGGCTGTTCGCGGTTCTGGCAACGACGCATGTCATCCGTTCGCTCATCGATTTTTATGTAGAACAGGCCTTCACCATTCATTGGCGCGTCTGGCTGAACGAACAGATGCTCAGCCGCTGGCTCGATCATCAGGCCTACTACCGAACCCAGTACCTCGACAAACCCACAGACAACCCCGACCAGCGCATACAACAGGACGTAAACAGCTTCGTCTCAACATCGCTGACCTTATCGATGGGCGTGGTAAACGCGCTGGTGTCGACCTTTGCCTTCACCCTGATCTTGTGGAATTTATCCGGCCCCCTGTCTGTCATGGGGCTGGACATTCCACGCGGCATGGTCTTTCTGGTGTTCCTGTACGTATTGGTGGCCACTGTATTCGCCATACGCATCGGCCGTCCGCTCATAAGCCTGAATTTTTTGAACGAACGCTTTAATGCCGATTATCGATACGCACTGGTGCGCTTGCGCGAATACGCGGAAAGCGTGGCCTTTTATGCCGGCGAAAAAGTGGAAGGCGCCCTGCTGCGCAATCGTTTTGCGCAAGTCATCGCCAACTCGTGGGCAATTGTGTACCGATCCCTGAAGTTCCTGGGGTTCAATTTTTCCATCACGCAGGCGGCGGTGGTTTTCCCTTTCATTATCCAGGCGCAACGTTTTTTCACGAAAAAAATCAGCCTGGGCGATTTGATCCAGACCGCCCAGGCTTTTGGGCGCCTGCAGGACAATCTGTCGTTTTTCCGAAATGCCTACGATAGCTTTGCCGCATACCGGGCCACTCTCGACCGCCTGACCGGCTTCACCACCGCCATCAGGCATTCATACGAGCTACCCACGCCGCAAGTGCAAGCCCAAGGCAAACGGGTCGCGCTCGACCATCTGACCGTGCTCACGCCAAGCCGGCAGCTCCTGATCAACCGCCTGTCGCTCGAGGTTCAACCAGGCGCGCCGCTGCTGATCCGCGGCGCCTCCGGATCGGGCAAAACCACGTTATTGCGCTCGATTGCCGGTCTTTGGCCCTATTGCGAAGGGGGCATTATCCGGCCCGAGAGCGGCGCACTGTTCCTGTCGCAAAAGCCGTATCTGCCGCTCGGAAGCCTGCGCGAGGCCTTGTACTACCCAAGCCAGTTGCCGGGCGCGGCCGGTACATCCATTATCGCCAGTCCCCAACGCCAACAGGAAGCCGCTATGACAAGTTCGCGCGGCGGCTCGGCAAACCTCGATACCCTTCTTGTCTCCAGCGACTCGCTGCTTGAAACCCAGCCATCGAACCTCTCCGACGGCCAGGCCCAGGAGGTGCTCAAGCAGGTGCAACTGGGCCACCTTATCGACAAACTCGACGAAGTCGCGGACTGGGGCCGCATCCTGTCGCTGGGCGAACAACAACGCCTGGCATTCGGCCGCATGCTCCTGGCCCGGCCCGACGCCGCTTTCCTGGATGAGGCCAGTTCAGCCCTGGACGAAGGGCTGGAAGAATCCATGTACCGACTGACGCGCGAGCATCTGCCTGACATGATATTGCTGAGCGTAGGCCATCGCAGCACATTGGTGGCGCACCATTCCCGGCAACTTATCATCAAGGGGGGCGGAGCCTGGGAATTGAGCTGAATCACGCCCTGCTGCGGCATCCAATCCGGTGCCTGGCGCTGGCCGAGGGTCCAGCCCTACGGGCCACGCCGACTTTAATCCACTGCCCTTGATACTTGGTCAATCATGAACTATTCGATCGTCAAACATTTGCACGTAAGCGCTGCCGCCATAAGCATTATCCTGTTCGCGCTGCGGGCCTATTGGTCTGTCACCGGTTCGGGCAAGCTGCAACTGCGCGCAATCAAGATTCTTCCGCATGTAGTAGATACGGTGTTGCTCGTTTGCGGCATTATTCTTACTTTCATGCTGGGCGGCCTGCAGCCGTGGATCGTGGCCAAATTGCTGGCCCTGGTCCTTTACATAGGGATAGGCACGATCGCGATCAAGCGCGGCAAAACCTCCGGGACACGAGCCTTGGCAGCCCTGGTCGCCATTGCCGTTTTCTTTTATATCGTGGGCGTGGCCATACGGCACAATCCTATGTCGTGGCTGGGTTAGGCGCATTTTTGGTTCGGATGTTTACTGCGCTGAACGTGGTTCCGTGACTGTCGTTTTGAACCGTTCAGGTTTGGGCTTATTACTTTGTACTTTGGACGGTAGTTCTATTAAGACGCCGCAGGGTGGGCTTGCATAGAGAGAGAGGCATTGGGGTCATGCACCGAGAGAAACGTTGAGATCATGCATCGAGGTATACGTTGGGCCGGCAAGCTCATTCCACGCATGCCATTACGCGAGCCGTCTATCGGGGCTTGGGGTCAGGACCGGCGTAAGGCGTGCGCCGGATTTAGCTCGGCAAGGCGGGGGTAGTCGTCGGGCGCTGTCTGAACGGAGCCTCGCGCAGTGTGCGAGGCGCAGTGAGTTCGCCCGACGCCCGCCTTGACGAGCTAAATCCGGATGAAGCACGCCGTGCCGGGCCTGACCCCAAGCTCCGATAGACGGCGTCTTCAAATACCAAACCGTCAAATGCCGTAAACAACTCAAACCAAAAACTACGCTAGTGCGCTGCGGATTACCAATCACCACTGCCCGTAAAACACGCCAGCCTTCTTGTAGGCATCGGTCCCCTTTTCGACCGACTCGTCCGTTACCGTGGTACGACGCTTAAGATGCGTAAACCAGTCGAACAGCCTGGCCTTCAGTTCCCCGCGAACAGCCGCATGACCGGCATCCCGGCCCAGGTCCTGGAATTGCTCCGGATCGGCCTGCAAATCGTAGAGCTGTTCGGGCTCACCCATCCAGTACACATATAGCCAGCGATCGGTGCGCACCGACCACGCGCGAGCTGTCTGCGGCGTCTTGTGCACCAGCAGGCGCGCCAGCCGATAACTGTAGTCGAGTTCGGAAAATACGCAATCGCGCCAGGCTTCGGGTTCACCATGCAAGATCGGCAAAAGGCTGCGCCCTTCCAGGCGATGTGCCGCCAAAGGAATATTCAAGGCCTCGAGCAGCGTCGGCAAGACATCGACCGACTCCACCATGCGCGATTCGACCCGGCCGCGCGACACATCGGCGGCGGGCGACGGATCCATCACGATAAAGGGAACGCGCTGCACAGTATCGTAGAACAACTCTTTTTCGCCGAGCCAATGGTCTCCGAGGAAATCGCCGTGATCCGCCGTGAACACGATGAGGGTATTTTGCATCAACCCAGTACGCTCCATGTACTCGAACAACCGCCCCAAATGATCGTCAAGCTGAGTAATCAAGCCCTGATAAGCCGGACGCACCACCCGTATGCAATCATCCTGCGCAAAACTCAGGCTTTCTTCCTGTTGGCGATATGCCGCCACGACCGGATGCGCATTCTGTTTTTCGGACTCGTTGCGAATCACAGGCAAACACTGGTCCGCACTGTACATGGCGTGATAAGGAGCCGGAGCAATGTACGGCCAATGCGGCTTGACGTAGCTGAGGTGCAACACCCAAGGCTGGCCGCCCATTTTCCGCATGAAACCCAAAGCCTGATCGGTCATGTAAGCCGTTTCGGAATGCTTTTCTTCCACCAGCGACGGAAAGCGGGAATTGCGCATATGCCAGCCACTCACCACTTTGCCGGTGTGATCGCGCGCTGAAATCACGAAATCGGTCCAGGGATCGTCCGACACATACCCCTGGCGGCGCAGGTATGCCGGATAGCCGCTTTCCTCGCCAGGTTCGTGGTGGCCATCGTAGCGATCGATTTCCTCGAATCCGCCACTGGCCAGCAAGCGTCCCAATTCGGATCCGCCATCGATAGCCAGGCGTTCCAGGCCGGCGTGGTCGGGCATGACATGGGTTTTTCCCGCCAGCACCAGTTTGCGCTGATGATTACGCAAATACTCGCCCATGGTGACTTCGCCCACCGGCAAAGGCACCCGGTTCCAGGTAGCCCCATGGGTAGACGGATAGCGCCCCGTGTAATAGCTCATGCGCGAAGGGCCGCATACGCCCGAATTCACGAACGCGCGTTCGAAACGCACGCCTTTTTTCGCGAGGCCGTCGATATTGGGCGTCCGCATGTATGGATGTCCGTAGCACCCCAAATGATCGGCGCGCAATTGATCGGACATAATGAACAAGACATTCTGAATCTGGGCCATCGACTTTGCGCGAGAACCTTTGGGCTGAACAACAACGGCACACAATGTCCGGCGCCCCGCCCTCGCCTACCTCCGTTAATGATTATCGCAAACCGCGAACGGCCCGAGCCGCCTGCGGCCTCAGCGCCTGGACCGCCTATTTTTCCACCACATAGCCTGAACTCTCGACAACCGGCGCCCATTGTTTGCGGAACGCATCGACCATTTTCCTCGTTTCAGCGGCGCCGGCCACAACAGGGACCAGGTCGTTCTGTTCCAGGATTTTCTGCACGCTGGGCGTGGAAAGAGTGTCCATGATAGCCCGGCTCAGGATCTTGACCTTGGCATCGGGCATGGTGGCGGGGGCAAAGAACGCATTCCAGCCAAAAGCCTCGAGCCCGACACCCGCCTGTGTAAAAGTAGGCACATCCGGCGTCCTGATTTCACGCTTGGCGCCCGAAGTGGCCAGGATACGGATTTTCCCGCCCACATGCTGCGGAGTCTGCACGTCCAGCGTATCGATGGCCACCGGAATCGAATTGCCGATAAGATCGGTCATGACGGGCGCCGATCCGCGATAGCCTATCACTTGCCCTTTGATACCGATTTTCCCGGCAAGCATCAATGCAAAAAAGTGAGGCAGGCTGCCCGTAGCCGGCACGCCCACATTGAACTCTTTGGGATGCGCCTTGGCCCACTCGATGAGCTGAGACAAATTCTTGATGGGATTTGTGGCCGCCACAGCCACGCCGAAGCCATATTTGGTCACTATCGACACCGGCTTGAAATCCTTGACGGGGTCATAGTTCAACTGCTTGTACACCAATGGCGCCACCACCATCACCGCCGGATTGCCCAACAGCAATACATTCTTGCCCGCCGGCGTCGCCTTGACATACGCGGCAGCGATGCGGCCGCCCGCGCCGGTCTTGTTTTCCACAATCACGGAAACTCCGAGCTTGTGCTGCAGTTCTTGCGAAACAATGCGGGCGGTGCGATCCGAAGTTCCCCCCGGCGCATAACCGACCACCAGCGTCAAGGGCCCATCGAGCTTTGCCGATTCGGCATGGGCGGCCGTCATGGCCAGGCTCGAACACGCCGCGATCGCAGCAACAATCGCCTTTATTTTTAATAGATTGCCGTGCATGATGGTCTCCTGATTTTCATATGACTATGATTTGCAGCTTAACAAGCACGCCGGTAATTGATCTAATCAAGTATCTGGCAACAAGGGAAAACACTTATGGTCGAGGCAGCATCCCGGCCCTCACCCGGCCGCAGCACTCGGGCAGGCGCAAGCCCCGCGCCTGTTGTGCCCGAGCCAACCATCCAGGACATGACGGTGTTTCGCATTTATCGAGCGTGGTCCGGGGCCAATCCGATCTTCACGCGCCTGTGCGAAGGCCGGTTCAATATCACGCGACGGGAATGGCGCATCCTGGCCACCGCGGCCGTCAACGGCCGGCTCGGCTCGGCGGCGCTGGCCAAAGCGGCCAATCTCGATCTGGTACGCACCTCGCGAACCATCAGCACACTGTGCAACAAAGGCTGGCTGATCCGCCATCGCAATTCGCGCGACGCCCGCAATATTTTCATCGACGTCAGCGAGGCCGGCCACGCGCTCTACCGGCAGATCATGCCCACCATCGTCGAGCTGAACGCCCAGGTCACCCAGGATCTGGATGCCGATGAATTGCGTGTGCTCAGGAAAGCCCTGGACAAGATCACCCTGCGCGCGCAGCGCATGCTGGAGGTCGAAATCATAAAAGAACGCCCGCACAGGGGGCAGCCGGGCAAGCGGAAAACCGGCTGAAGCGAGCGCCGAAGGTGACTGCAAGAGATTCCCCTTGCGATCACCCGCCATTCGCGTTCTTTAAGCGAACTACCACGACCCCATGTAGTGCTGCACCAACAGGCTGCTGAGCGATACGGACAACCACACGCCCAGGCCCAACAGGAAGGGGCGCATGCCGGCGGTGGCCATGCGGCGTAAATCCGAGGACAGGCCGATAGCGGTAAGCGCCACGATAATCAGAAACTCGGCCATGAAATGAATGACCCCATTCCAGGCCTCGGGAATGATCCCTGCCGAACGTACCCCGGACGCCACCAGGAACCACAGGATGAACCAGGGAAAAATGCGCGCCAGGCTGAAATCGGTGCCGCCCTGCTTTTTATGCCGCCAGGCTTCATAGAAAGCCAGGGCCAGGCAAATGGGAATGATCAAGGTTGCGCGGGTGAGCTTGACAATGGTGGCATAATCGCCGGCGGCGTGGCTGTAGCTATAGCCGGCAGCCACCACCGAAGAGGTATCGTTGATGGCCGTACCGGCCCACATGCCAAAGCCCGCATCCGACATCTGCAGCCAATGCCCCAGCAAGGGGAAAGTCAGGACACCCACAATATTGAAGATAAAAATCGTGGAAATCGCAAACGCCGTATCATGATCGTCGGATTTTATGATGGGCGTGACGGCCGCAATGGCCGAGCCGCCGCAAATCGCCGTCCCCACACCGATCAGGATTTTCAGCTTGGCGGGAATATTCAGCCACTTGCCCAGGAAATACGCCGAGGCGAAAGCCGCTGAGATCGTCACCAGGGTGACCGAAAGCGACTCCACGCCCGTTTTGGCTACCTGCTGGATGCTCAGGCCAAACCCCAAGGCGATAATCGACCACTGCAGCACCTGCTTGGAAGCAAACCCCAGGCCGGGCTTGAATATCGGCCCCACCCCCACGGAATTGCGGATTGCAATACCCAATACAATCCCAAATACAGGTCCGCCGATAATCGGAGCCCAGCGCCCCAGGTACAGGGCGGCCATGCCCACCACCATCGCCAGCACCAATCCATATAAAGGCGATGATTTCGGCGGCGCCAGACGGCTGCTGCGGCGGCCTCCGGCATGATGGATGGGCGCTGCCAGAGGCCGGTGGGATACTGCCTGAGAGGAGGAAGGCGTTGACGTCAACATTACAGACTCGCATATCTTAATAATCTGAAGTTATTTTAAATTCGCCAACAATATAAAAAAATTCATTAATACTTATTTATCGTATAAGATTTATTGATGATTGGAATCAGCATACGACAGCTTGAAGTCTTCGTCTCCATTGCCGCCACAGGTAGCGTCCGTACGGCGGCCGAGCGCCTGTTTGTCACGCAACCGGCCGTCAGCATGGCGCTGGCCGAACTCGAACGCCAGTTGAACGCCCCCCTGTTCGATCGGACACGCGGACGCCTGCATTTAAGCTCTCGCGGCAAGGAATTGCTTCCCATGGCCCAGGAAGTCGTTGAGCGCATGCACGAAATGCTGCGTCAGTCCAGCGGCAATCCCCTGGAATTGAAAGGAGAATTGCGCCTGGGCACCAGCAACACCATAGGCAATTACCTGGTAGGCGAGCTGCTGGGCCCCTACGTCGCCGCGCATCCTCGGGTTTCCCTGACTGTCAGCGTCGAAAACACCGATACGATAGTGGCCGGGCTGTTGGAACACAGAATAGACGTGGGGTGCGTGGAAGGCCCTGTCAACCACCCGCAACTCGACGTCCAACCCTGGCGCGACGACGCACTGGTCGTCTGCGCCGCGGCCAATCATCCCTTGACCCAACATCGCCGACTGCAACCCAGCCACTTCAAAGACGCCAAATGGATTCTGCGCGAGCCGGGCTCGGCAATGCGGGCATTGGCAGAACAGGCGATGAATTCACTTCCTCCTGGCCAGATCGTGCTGGAACTCGGGCAGGTTGAAGCCATCAAGCAGGCCGTCATCGCTGGGCTGGGCATCGCCTGCCTGCCCGCCACGGCGACTGGCGACGCCGTTGCCGTAGGGCGCCTGGCCATTCTGAATACTCCCTTCCTGGATCTGCATCGGCGCCTGTCGCTGGTACTGCACAAGGCACGCTATCGGGGAGCGCTTATCGAGGCCTTTATCGCCAGCCTGAACGCCGGCGCACGCTGATCGCAGGTCCCTCGCCCGGCGCCCACGGTCGGCTACACTAAAAACCAACGCCTTACGCGCCTTTGGACTGCCATGACAACTCAACTAGAACTGTTCTCCGCTGCAACCGCTTCCACCGACAATCCCCGCTCGCCTTCGCGGCGCGCGGGGAAAACCCGGGGTAAGAAAACGGGCCACGTCAAAGCCGCGCCAGCGCGCGGGCGCAAGACAAGCGCATTGAACATGCCAATCAAAGCACAGATCCCGCAGGCAATCGCCGCACGCGGCAAATGGAGCGAAAAGGATCGTGAGCTCGGGCTGCCGCCCTATGAAACTATCGCCTTGGTCTTGCAAGGCGGCGGGGCTCTGGGAGCCTATCAGGCAGGCGTCTTTCAGGGCTTGTCCGAGGCAGGCATCGAGCCCGACCGCCTGTCGGGTATCTCGATCGGCGCACTGAATACCGCCATCATCGCCGGCAACCCTCCCGAAAAACGCATTGCAAGACTGGTCGAGTTCTGGGAAACCATCTGCCAGCCGAACCTGGGTTTGGCGCCCAACCCGTTTATAGAGCAGAGTTTTTTCAACCTGGGCGACGCCGTGCGCCAGACAATGAGCGCCCTGAGCGCCGCCAGCGCGGTCCTGGACGGGCAGAAAGGTTTTTTCAAGCCCCGTTTCCCGTCGCCGGCGTTCATCTCCTCGAGCGGCCCCGGCCACGCCAGCTATTACGACACCAGCCCACTGAAAGAAACGCTCGAGCGGCTTTGCGATTTCGACCGGATCAATTCCGGCGAGCTGCATGTGTCGGTGGGCGCCGTCAATGTACGCACGGGCAATTTCAATTATTTCGATAACACCAAAATCGCCTTGCGGCCCGAACACTTCATGGCCTCGGGCGCCCTGCCCCCTGCCTTTCCAGCCATAGAAATCGATGGCGAGTATTACTGGGATGGCGGCCTGGTCTCGAATACGCCCTTGTCCGACGTGCTGAATACGCGCCCACGCAAGGACACACTGGTATTCCAGGTGGACTTGTGGAGCGCGCGCGGCCGGCTGCCTGCCAATATGAGCGAAGTATCCGATCGCATCAAGGAAATCCAATACTCAAGCCGCACGCGCCTGGTTACCGAACACCTGCGCTGGACCCAATATCTGAGGCACGTGCTGCTCAATGTGCTCGAAGACGTCCCGGCCGAGGCGCGGACCAGCGAGCACTACTGCAAACTGGCCCAGGAACTTTCGTCGAGCAAGCACTATAACGTCGTGCACCTCATCTATCGCGACAAGCCCTACGAACAGTACTACAAGGATTATCAATTCGACCTGGCCACCATGCGCGGACGCTGGGCCAGCGGGCTGCAGGACATACGCGACACCCTGGCCCAGCCGGATCGCCTGGCCATGCCCGACAATGACGCCGGATTCGTCACGCACGATGTACACCGCGAAGAAATCGAACAATCCATGCGGCACGATTGAGCCATGGCAGGCCTGTGGCAAACAGATCTGGCCAAAAAGTCCGGCGGATCTGTTGCTATTTTGTGGAATTATTAGCTGCACAAAAGAATAATGAGAAGTCAGTAGTTGCCTAGGCAATAAATTCGCGCTAGAATTCTTTCCATGGCACACGACAAGACTTCTCTTTCCCCGACACCTTCAGCGGCAGGCAAGTCCGCGGCTCACGAAGCCGCGCGCGGCACCGCACCGGCAAGCGCGCGGGCACACGCCCAGTCGACTTTTTACAGCCCCAACGAAGAATCGCTTTGCGAGACCAACAACATCGGCCATCTTATCAAGAACGTATACGCCTCGATCAATCGCAACATCGATCTGGGCGTCGCCCCCCTGGGCCTGACCGCTATGCAGTGGAAGCCCCTGGTATTGATCTGCCACCGCGACATCCACACGCCCGCCGAGCTGTCACGTGTCACTAATGTAGATACAGGCGCCATGACCCGCACTCTCGACCGCCTTGAGGCCAAGGGGTTCCTTACCCGGCACCGCTGCCTGGAAGATCGCCGCGTCGTCAATCTGGAACTTACCGAAAGCGGCACCAAGGTGGTTAAAGACATCTTGCCTGCCGTAGCCCATACCTTGAACGCCCATCTTGCCGGATTCTCGGAAAAGGAAACCGAAACGCTGCTAAAGTTCCTGCGACGCATGATAGACAATGGCGCCTGTATGGACTCCTCGTTCGATCAAGACGCTCATTAATTCCGCACTCTTACATTCATCGTAAATAGCTTGCCTGTACCTTTGCATAACCTCCAAGGTCCTGCTTAAATTATTGCCTAGTCAGATACGACCCGATCAATCAAATTCAGTTTAATGTCAGTATGAAACCCCTATTACCTCTTTTGCTGCTTGCCGCTCTGACTGGTTGTGCGGCCATCAATCCTGGAGAGCCCGGACTCAAGGAAATCCAGGGCGCGCAGCTTGGCCTGCAGACAGCGGCCATCGACTGGCCAACCGAACAATGGTGGCTGCGCTATAAAGATCCACAGCTTGACAGCCTGATCGATCAGGCCTTGCAAAACAATCCGTCGCTGGCCGCGGCCAAGGCTCGTTTAGGCATGGCCAACGCAGCTGTCAGCGGCGCCCGAGCCGTGCAACTGCCCCAGCTCAACGCCAATTATCAAATGACACGCGAGCGTTTTTCGGAAAACTACATCTATCCGCCGCCTTACGCGGGTTCCATGCAAACCGACAACACCCTGCAGCTCCAACTGGGTTTCGACCTGGACTTGTGGGGCAAGAACCGCGCGCGCTATGCCGCGGCCGTGTCGCGCGTTGAAGCCAGCAAGGCCGATGCGCAGCTGGCGCGCAATGCTCTGGTCAGCGCCGTAACGCAAAGCTATTTCAATCTGCAAAATGCACTGGCGCAACACCAGGTTATCGCGCAAATCGTCAGACAGCTTGAAGACGTCGCCAAGATCACGCATCAACGCGTCGTTGCCGGGCTCGACACACAGGTTGAAGTCAACCAGGCCGATTCAGCCGTTTCAGCCGCCAAGGTTCAGTTAAGCCAGGTCGGCACCAATGCCGACCTGCTGCGCCATCAGTTGTCGGCGCTGGTTGGGGCCGGGCCGGACCGAGGCATGAGCATTGAACGCGCCAAGCTGCCGGCCGTGGCCGCCGGTGTGCCTGCCCTGCTTCCCATGAATCTGTTGGGAAGGCGCCCCGATATCGTCGCGGCAAAGCGCCTGGTGGAAGCCAGTTCGAGTGAAATCTCGGCCGCCAAGGCGGAATTCTTTCCCGATATAAACCTTTCCGCCTTTGCCGGGTTCATGTCGCTGGGGCTGGACAACCTGTTGAAAAACGGCAGCAAGGTCTACGGCGCAGGGCCCGCTATTACCTTGCCGATTTTCCATGGCGGGGCGCTCAATGCGCAACTGAACGCGAAGCGGTCCGAACGCGACCTGGCCATTGCCAATTACAACCAGGCCGTGCTGACGGCAGTGCGGGAGGTGGCTGATGCCAGCACCGCGATTCGCGCCTTGCAACAGCAGATCGTCGATCAGCACGCCAGCTACACCGCCATTTCGTCGGCCTATGACATTGCGGTTCAGCGTTATCGCTCCGGACTGGGCAATTATGTGCAAGTGCTGCTGGCACAGAATGAGGTTCAGAAACAAGCCATTCTGGACACCGATCTGCAGGCGCGCGCCTATAACCTGGATGCCCAACTCGCTACAGCGCTGGGTGGCGGATACCGCTCCGCGCCGGCCGCTGGCACGTCGCCCGGCAATGTCCCCGCAATGCCCAAGGCCGGCGCACTCCACTGATACTGATACACGACTCACTGAAACACGAGACAGTTATGACTACCGAAACCAAATCGGCCTCCAAGCGCAAACCCCTGCTTCTTACCGCAGCACTGATTTTTATTGTCCTGGGCATCTGCTACGCCGTCTGGTGGTTCGTGGTGGCCTCGCACTACGAATCCACCGATGACGCCTATGTGCACGGCAACCTGGTGCAGGTCACTTCACAAATAGCGGGAACAGTCGTGGCGATCGATGCCGACGACACCCAGCACGTCAAAAAAGGCACGGCGCTGATCAAACTCGACCCCACCGATGCCGGAGTCGCCCTCAAGCAGGCTGAAGCGGCGCTGGCCCAGGCCGTACGCCACACGCACACGCTTTTTGTGCAAAACGATGCGCTCAAGGCCGATATTGCCGTGCGGCAGGCCGACATCGAGCGTGCCCGGGTCGATCTGAACAAGGCGCAAAGCGATTTGAAGCGGCGCCAGACACTGGCCAAATCGGGCGGCATAAGCGGCGAAGAAATCCTTCATGCCGAAACCGCCGTCAAGGCGGCGCAGTCAGGGCTGGCACAGGTCCAGGCAGCACTGGCCGCATCCAAGGCCAAGCTTGAAACCAACCAGGCCCTGACGAACAACACAACGATTGCAGCCCACCCCGACGTGCAGCAAGCCGCCGATCAGTTGCGCAAAGCCTGGCTCGCCAGCGCCCGTACCGTTTTACCCGCTCCGGTCGACGGCATGGTCGCACAGCGCTCCGTCCAGGTCGGACAGCGCGTCGGCCCAGGCACTCCCTTGATGACTCTTGTGCCGCTGCAGCAGGTCTGGGTCGAAGCCAACTTCAAGGAAGGCCAGGTCGCCCACATGAAGCCTGGCCAGGACGTGAAACTGACCGCCGATCTCTATGGCAGCGACGTCAGCTATAACGGCAAGATACAGGGCATTGCCGCCGGCACCGGCAGCGCTTTCGCCCTGCTTCCCGCGCAAAATGCCAGCGGCAACTGGATCAAGGTCGTGCAGCGCGTCCCCGTGCGCATCGCCCTCGACCCCAAGCAGCTGGCCGATCACCCCTTGCGCGTAGGCTTGTCGATGGTGGCTGAAGTCCATCTCGTCGACCCTGGCAAACAAGCCGTGGACAAAAACATCAACTCCAAACTTGAAACCAGTGTCTTCGAAGACAACAAGAATGGTGCTGATGCACTCATCGATAAAATCATCAAAGAAAATCTTGGATCATGAGCTCCGAAGAGCCTAAAGCCCCGAAACCGGCCGGCAAACCCAAGCCCGTCGTGCACCTGCCGCTCGAAGGCAAGGCACGCCTGTTCGGTACCATTGCCGTGTCCGCCGCCGTCTTCATGAATGTACTCGACTCGTCGATTGCAAACGTGTCCATTCCAACCATCGCCGGCGACCTCGGCGTGAGCGCCACGCAGGGCACCTGGGTCATCACCTCGTTTGCGGTGGCCAACGCCATTACCGTTCCGCTGACAGGCTGGCTGACTCAGCGCTTCGGCCAGGTGCGCCTGTTCGTCCTGTCGACCCTGCTGTTCGTGCTGGCTTCATGGCTCTGCGGATTGTCGTGGTCACTGGAATCGCTGGTGATTTTCCGTGTGATACAGGGGGCCGTTGCAGGCCCCATGATCCCTTTGTCGCAAGCGCTCATGCTGGGCAGCTATCCCAAAGAAAAGGCGGGCATGGCACTGGCCATGTGGTCGATCACGGTGCTGGTCGGGCCTGTTGCAGGGCCTTTGCTGGGAGGCATGATCTCCGACAATTACAATTGGTCGTGGATCTTCTACATCAACGTGCCCGTGGGATTGATCGCCGGATGGGCCTCGTGGCAAATCTATAAAACCCGCGACTCGGCGCGAATCAAGCTGCCCATCGATGGCACCGGCCTGGCACTGCTTGTCCTGTGGGTGGGCGCGCTGCAGTTGATGCTCGACAAAGGCAAGGAACTGGACTGGTTCGCCAGCTCGGCCATTACGACCATGGCGGTCGTCGCCATCGTGTCATTTGTGTTTTTCGTGATCTGGGAGCTGACTGCCAAGCATCCGGTGATAGATCTTACGCTGTTCAAAGGCCGCAATTTCACCTCCGGCACAGTGACCATCTCGGTAGCATACGGGGTATTTTTCGGCACAGTGGTACTGCTTCCCCTGTGGCTCCAGAGCACCCTGGGCTATTCCGCCACCGATGCCGGGATCGCCTCGGCTCCCGTCGGCATCCTGGCGATCATTTTCTCGCCCATTGTCGGCAAACTGCTGGGCAAGCACGATCCGCGCTACATCGTCACTGTGTCGTTCCTGATCTTCGCCCTGGTCAGCTACATGCGGGCCGACTTCAATACCGAAGTTGATCTGGGCACGGTCATGATACCCACCTTCATCCAGGGTGCGGCCATGGCGATGTTCTTCATTCCCCTGACAACAATCACCCTGTCGGGGCTGGAGCCGCATCGCATTCCCGCCGCAGCCGGCCTGTCCAATTTCGTGCGCCTGGTCTTCGGAGCATTCGGCACCTCGATTACCACCACACTCTGGGAAAATCGCGCTGCCCTGCATCACGCCCAACTGACCGAAATTGCCAGGCCGGGCAAGCCGGCCTTCGATATGGCCATGGCAGGCCTGCACGACAAAGGATTGAATCAGGCGCAGTCGGCATCGCTGATCAACAATCTCATCAACCAGCAGGCGTTTACCATTTCCGCCACCGATATTTTCTACGCCTCGGCAATTATCTTTTTGGCGCTGATCATCCTGGTCTGGTTTGCGCGCCCCAGAAAGATGAACTCCGGCGCGGGAGATGTTGCCGCCGCCGCGCATTGATGATCGAAGGCCGCGTCAGTTTGCAAGCACCTAAAATTCTATGCTATAGTTTCGCTTCTTTAATTCCCCGATAGCTCAGTCGGTAGAGCGACGGACTGTTAATCCGCAGGTCCCTGGTTCGAGCCCAGGTCGGGGAGCCAACAAAATCAAGCCTTTCGAGAAATCGAAAGGCTTTTTTGTTTGGCGCGCATGCATACTTTCCAATGGGCATCCACAAGGGCTGCCCCGGACGCCGCCCGGCGGAGCTAAGGCAGGCCTAAGCCTCTTGCGCCAAACTCTGGATTAATATTCCAATACATCATAAGTGGCGCCACAGGGAGGGTGAATGCGGATACTGCTGGTTGAAGACGATCCGATGATAGGGCAAGCCATACAAGACGCTCTGAAAGACGCTTCCTATGCCACCGACTGGGTGAAGAACGGGCAAACTGCCCTCGATACGCTTGCCTGCCAGCACTACGACCTCGTGCTGCTTGACCTTGGCTTGCCCGGCAAAGACGGCCTGGACGTATTGACTTCCATTCGCGCCAAAGACAATCCTGTGCCCCTGCTCATTGTTACAGCGCGCGACGATCTGGGCGACCGGATTCGTGGGCTGGACAGCGGCGCGGACGACTACATACTGAAACCTTTCGAGATGGCCGAGCTGCTTGCGCGCATGCGGGCCGTACTGCGCCGCAAGGGAGGCACGGCAGGCCCTGTCCTGAGCAATGGAATCGTGTCGCTCGATCCGGCCACACGTGAGGCTCATACGCATGGCCGGATCGAGGCAACACAGCTCTCCAGCAGGGAATTCGCCTTGCTGCAAGCCCTGATGGTGCGGCCTGGGGCTATTCTTTCCCGCAGCAACCTGGAAGAGCGAATATACGGTTGGGGAGACGAGGTGGAAAGCAATGCGGTCGAATTCCTGATCCACACACTGCGCAAAAAGCTGGGAAGCGAAGTCATCAAGAATGTCAGGGGGGTGGGATGGATGGTTTCAAAGGGCGACTGAAGCGCTCGATCCAGCTTCGACTCTCCTTCTGGCTGCTGCTGGCGATTCTGGCGGTAGCCTTGATCGCCGGCGTGTTTTCTTTCGCGGCGGCATTCAATGAAGCCCAGGAACTCCAGGACGACACACTGCGCCAGATTGCGGCGCTGTTCGATCGCCGGCATTTGCCCGACGCCCACTTGGGAGACAGGGGCAGACTTCCCGGCAGCAACGAAGAGTCGCGAGTCATCGTGCAGTATCTGTCGGGAAACGCCGCAAACGGGAACAGCGCCGATGCGAACCCTTCCCCGGCATTGCCCGCCTCCCTGATCGATGGCCTCCAGACCGTCAAGATAAAAGGCGAGCCGCACCGGGTCCTGGTCAAAACCCTGGCTACCGGGGAGCGTATCGCCGTGGCCCAGGAAACCGGCATCCGCGACGAAATCGCCCGGGACAGTGCATTGCGCACACTGATGCCCCTTCTGATTCTGATGCCCCTCCTGCTCTTGGTGGTTGCCGCCCTCGTACGCTCGATGTTCCGGCCTATCGCGGCATTATCCGTCGAAATAGAACAACGCAGCGAGCAGGAGCTGCACCCCCTCGCGCCAGACAAGCTGCCTACGGAAATTCGGCCTTTCGTCGTTGCCATCAATCAATTGCTGCATCGTGTTTCGCAGTCCATGGAGGCCCAGCGCCGCTTCGTGGCCGACGCGGCCCACGAGCTGCGCTCGCCGCTGACCGCACTGTCTCTACAGGCGGAGCGGCTCGCCGACGCCGAGATGCCGGACGCCGCCCGGGAGCGAGTCGCTACCCTGCGCCGGGGCATTGAACGAGGAAGGAACCTGCTCGATCAATTGCTGACCCTGGCCCGAGTGCAATCCGAGCCGGTAAAGCCTGTCGCGGCGGTTCCTGTGGAACGCATTTACCGGCGCGTACTGGAAGACTTGATGCCTCTGGCGACAGCCAAGAACATCGATATCGGCGTTGAAGGTACCGCCGAGGCGGAAATCCTGGCCAACGAAATCGACTTGATCACCATAGTCAGAAATCTGGTGGATAACGCCATTCGCTATACGCCCGACGGCGGACGGATCGATCTGTCCGAGTACGTCAGCGAAGGCAAGGTGGTCTTGCAAGTCCGCGACTCGGGGCCGGGCATTTCTCCCGAAGAACGCAGCCGGATTTTCGACCCTTTTTATCGCATAGCGGGCAATGGAGCCATAGGATCGGGGTTAGGCTTGTCGATTGTCCAGACGATTGCCGGTCGAATCGGAGCGCAAGTGCATATCGGCTACTCAGACGAAGCGGCACAAACAGGCACATGTGTAACGGTAACTATCCAGAGTTTCGCTTAGAATTGCCTAACTGTGGCGCTATCCGGGGTATGGCGCGGTGTGCTGCGCCAGCAACCGCTTTCGCCCTCCACCCCTATTCATTGGATTCCGGATGGAAAACTCCAACCTCTACTTCCGCTCATTCCTGATACTGCTGCTTGCCGTGACCGTGGCATTCGTCTGGGTCTTGCTGCCTTATTACGGCGCCATTTTCTGGGGCGTAATCCTGGCCATCGTCTTCACGCCGCTGCACCGGCGGCTGCTTGCCAGAATGCACAAGCGCCCCAGCCTCGCCGCCCTGACGACCGTGCTTATCATTATCCTGATCGTGATCATTCCAATGATCCTCATTACCGGGGTCCTGCTCAAGGAAGGGGCGATCATCTACAAACAGATCAGTTCCGGAGACCTGAATCTGGGCAATTACTTCGAACAGATCGTCAATGTCCTGCCCGCATCGGTGCACGATACCCTAACCCGCCTCGGCATCAGCGACATCTTCAGCCTGCAGGAAAAACTCTCCGCCGCAGCCTTGCAAGGCAGCAAATTCCTGGCCACACAGGCAGTCAGCGTAGGGCAACACACATTCGAGTTCCTGATCGGCATGGGCGTCATGCTGTACCTGCTGTTCTTCCTGCTGCGCGACGGCGCTCAACTGGCCCGGCAAAGCAAACTGCTGATCCCCCTTAGCGACGATCACCAGCGGCATCTATACCGCAAGTTCGCCACTGTCGTGCGCGCCACCGTCAAGGGCAATATTGTCGTGGCCGCCACGCAAGGTGCGCTGGGCGGCCTTATTTTCTGGTTCCTGGGCATTCAAGGCGCCCTGTTGTGGGGGGTGCTGATGGCTTTCCTCTCGCTGCTGCCCGCGATCGGGGCCGCCCTGGTCTGGGCGCCCGTGGCGATTTACTTCCTGGTTACCGGGGCCATCTGGCAAGGTGTGGTCCTGACGCTTTTCTGCGTGCTGGTCATAGGCCTGGTCGATAATATTCTGCGCCCTCAACTGGTAGGCAAAGACACCAAGATGCCCGACTATGTCATCCTGATCTCAACGCTGGGCGGCATCACTGTATTCGGACTGAATGGCTTTGTGATCGGGCCATTATGCGCAGCACTGTTCATCGCCTGCTGGGATCTCTTTCCCGCGGCCATCGCATTGAACAGGGAAGAATAAGGAATGGAAACGAAGCCTGCAAACTCGGCGCAAATGCCCGACCAGGCATGCGACGCGCATATTCATATCTACGACAAGCGTTTTCCGAAGCGGGCCGCGGGCCTTGAGCCGCCACGATTTTTGGGCGTACCCGAATATAAATTACTGCAGCACAAGCTGGGCCTGAAAAGAGTCGTTGTGGTGGCACCCGGAATCTACGGAACAGACAACCGGGCGACTTTGCACGCCATCGCCGAACTTGGCGAAAAAGACGCTCGCGGCATCGCCGTAGTGCATCCGGATGTGGCCGATTCCGAGCTTGATACCCTGCACGCGGGTGGGATACGCGGCATACGATTCACACTATTCAATCCTGCCACCGCGGTAACTACATTCGATATGATCGAACCGCTTGCCCGCCGGGTGCAGCGTCTGGGCTGGCATCTCCAATTGCATCTGCTTCCCGGCCAAATCGTTGAACACGCCGCCATGCTCAAGCGCCTTCCCGGGACTCTGGTTTTCGATCATATGCTGCGCCTGCATGGAGAAGCTGGGTCCACGCACGAAGCATTGGATGTCGTCGCCGGGCTGGTCGCACGCGGCAACACCTGGATCAAGTTGTCCGGCGCTTATCTGAATTCCGGCAAAGACGGCTATTCGGACACTGTCGCCACTGCGCAGGCTCTTATCCGCTTGTCGCCCCAGCGCATGGTGTGGGGTTCGGACTGGCCGCATCCGACCGAAAAAGGGAATGGGCCCGACGATATCGCATTGCTCAATCTTCTGACGCAATGGGCTCCCGATGAGACTGTACGAAATCGAATCCTGGTCGAAAATCCAGCGGAACTCTACGGGTTCTGAATGCAATGCTCGGCACCAATACTACGCTGAATTAGAGCTTTCTTGGTTCACGTGTTTATGGCACTGGGTGCGTTTCAGTGACTTTCGTGTTGAGCTGTTTTTAGGCTTGATCTGTGGCTTTTGGACTGTGCGTTGTTGTGTTGGCGGCGGTTAATTCTATAAAGACGCCGCAGGGTGGGCGGTGCTGTGCAGTCCGGCACGTCCAGCGGTCGAGGCGCTTGCGCGCCCCGACTGCCCGGGTCTGCCTCGTCCAGGCGGGCGTCGGGCCAACTCGCAGTGCCTCGCCCGCGAGGCACTGCTCAGACAGGGCCCGCCGAAAGCCCCCGCCTTCCCTTCGTCAGCACCCGGCGCTGGACTACCGCCGGACTACACAGCACCGCCCACCCTGCGGCTCGCGTTGAGGAAATGCATAGAGGGATACGTTGGAGCGGCGGGCGCTTAGTACATCGAGTCGTCAATCGAGGTATACGCGGCCACTTGATGGAGATGGGCACGTTCACTATCCTTTAGGTGCAACCCCATGAACTATGGATGCGAGCGGGTTCATTCCACGCATGCCATGACGCGAGCCGTCTATCGGGGCTTGGGGCCAGGACCGGCGTAAGGCGTGCGCCGGATTTAGCGCGGCAAGGCGGGGGAAGTCGTCGGGCGCTGTCTGAGTATCGACCCGCGCCGCGGGGCGATGCGAGTTCGCCCGACGCCCGCCTTGCCGCGCTAAATCCGGATCAAGCACGCCGTGCCGGACCTGGCCCCAAGCCCCGATAGACGGCGTCTTTAAATACCAAACCGCAAATACCAAAGCTATCCAAACATCGAATCCCGTAAACAACCCGAACAAAAAATGCTCTAAACAGCGGAAAACAGAATGACAATATTCACAGCGATGCCAACGCCCCAGACCAGGGACCGCAAGGCGCCATAGCCACCGATATATAAACCCAGATACACGAGCCGCACAATCACCCAGGCCAGCATCAGTTTGCCCAGATAGACCGGATCGACATTGGCATGCAGGGCGAATAACACCGCCGCATAAAAGAACGGCAGCCCTTCGAACAGGTTGATCTGCGCGGCATTGGCCCGCGCTCGCCATCCTTGCTGCCTTTCCAGCCACGGGCGCGGATTGTTGTTGTCATAGCCCTTCCCCCCTCCCTTGGATATCATCGCGGCGACCACCGGCAACAATGCCGCCGCCAACATCAACCACGCAATCATTTTCATACTGTGTCCTATGTGCTTGCTCTGTAAAATAGCGAAAAGTATTCACGACTCAATACTGCAACTGAATTCCGACACTCGCCCCTTCGGCTGGAACCGTAAAACGGGCCTCATCAAAATTGGCCGCACGCATCTTTGGTCTGGGGTTGTTTGAAAAGCCGTAGCCTTTTTTCGGCACGCCAAAAAAATTGGTTTCAAGCTTGCCGCTATTGTTGTCATCGTGGAAGGCGGCAATAGCGTACGTGCCCGGGGCAATGTCCGAAAAAACAGTTTTCGCCGAATGCGATGCGCCATCTATAGGCAGCATCGCCCGCCGTATCGCCTTGGAATCGTCTTTCGGAAAACCCTCGGCACTTGCAAATACGGCAACCGCCACCTTCCCTTGTACATTATGCAGGCCTGAAACTTCGACTGTCAGCTTAGCCGCCAGGACAATGGATGGCCAGCAAAGCGCAAACAGCAGAATCGGCAAACGCACACGAGATGCCGTGCGGCCGAACGACCAAAACACTGAATTCCTGCGCATGAGATTCTCCTTGGTTTCAAACTGGGCGCCGATGCCACCAGCCATGAAAACTGAGCGGGGTGGAATGATTCAGCAACACCCTGGCCACCGGCCCGTCGGCGAGGCGTTCGGCACGAAAAATACCTAAAAAGGAATGCCCGGATTTACCGTCCAGGCCCAAGGAAAGCAGCCAGCCCGGTTCGTCGGCCGCCACGCCATCGGGCACGAATATCGGTTCGCCCAGATGATAATCGCCGCCCAGGTGGACGGCATCGCGCTTGCCGGTGTCCAGGTCCAGCCTGGCCAGGCCGTTATGGAAAGCCGTGCTGTGCGATGCCGTGGAGAAATATCCGTAGCGGCTGCGGTAACAGGCTAGCCGAGGATTGACAATGGGAAACTCATGGTTTTCCTGGCTCAGCACGTCTTCGGTAATCTGTTTTTGCTCGAGATTGATCAAATAGCGCCGTACCGTGCCGGAATAATTCTGCTCGCCCTGCCTTTTTTGCATGATCGCCTTGAACGCGGCATTGGAGCCGAGAAAATGATCGGGCTCGTCGTAGCCTACAAAATCGGCGATGATGGAATCCTTCATTTCAAAGGCATTCACACTGTGCCACATGAAACATGCCGAGGTTTCCAGTACGATTGGGGCCTTGATACCCTCGCGGTCTATCACCAGGAGCAAATTCCCGAGTTCGGGCTTCCACTGCAGACTGTCCGTAAAGCTGGCCCAGCCGCTCAAGAACTTTGCAAGAGAAAGCTTGACCGGATGCAGCAGCACCAGCGCATAGTGTTCCGTGGCAAACCAGTCGTGAATATAAAAGGATCGCGGCGCCGCAATACGCTGATGGCGCAGCAAAGCACCATCCACGGAATGCTCGGCAAGGTGCAGATGCATGCGCGGCCCGTTTTCAATACCCAGCAACAGCCAGGCACCGGTTTTGGGATCGGTTTTGGTATGGGCCTTGTAGTCGATATGCGTACCGGGCGGGCCAAGCTGCTGTTCGCCCAGCGTATCCAGCGTTTGCAGATCCAGGCCATAAGGCAGCCCGACCTCGTCAAAGGCATACAGGCAGCCATGCTTGACCACTGCCGTGACTCCGGCCTGCGACTTGATGCGATTGCCCATGTTTTTCAGGACACCGCCCGGCGCCCTCGTCGTCCAGGTAGGCAGGCTCAGGTGTCCGGCCTGTTCCTCGGCAAGATATTTCTCGGTGCGCACGAAACGATTGCGGTACCTTACCCTGCCGTCTTGAAAGTCGAAAGCCTGGATCATTCCATCGCCGTCCAGCAAATGCTGCTTGCGCACGCCGCCCAGATCGAAACGGCCGGGGCCATTGCGGTAAAGAGTACCTTGCAAGGCCGCCGGCAACTGCCCTTCGACTTGCGCGTAGTAATCGTGCTCCACCGTCATGGAGCTTGCCAGCCCGGACAGCCACGCCGGGCTGGTATCGGTGTTTTCACTGTGCGTCATGAGGTTTCTCCCCGTCATCAAACAGCTACGAAAACGCCTCATATTAAGCCGGATTCCCGCCAAATGCGGATCCAAACGTGTCAACGAATCGAGCACCGTTCGAGAGCGCTTCGGCTGCCGGGCGCAAACATGGCAGTAGCCATAAATCGCCGGCTCCTCTATCATAGCCACGGGAACGGGAATTCACTATCCCTTTATAAAAATCTACAGGAGAAGACTTATGCTACGACCATCACGTCTGGCGGCCGCGTGCGCTGCCGCCTTTGCCGTTGTAACCGGAACCGCCCTGGCCCAGGTGCCGGCAGGCTATCCGGCCGATTATCAGAAGCTCATCGATGGCGCCAACAAGGAAGGCAAGGTAGTCGTGTATTCCACCACCGACACCAAAGCGGCCAACCCCGTCGTGAAAGACTTTGAAAAGCTCTATCCAGGCGTCAAAGTCGAATACAACGACATGAACAGCACCGAAATCTACAACCGCTACATCAGCGAACAGGCAGCGGGCGGCGCCAGCGGCGACATCGTCTGGAGCTCGTCCATGGATTCCGCCCTGAAACTGGCTGTCGACTACGCCCTGGCGTACAAATCCCAGGAAATAGCCAAGGTGCCCTCCTGGTCGGTCTGGAAAGACAAGGCCTACGGCACCACCTATGAACCTGCGGTATTCATCTACAACAAGCGCCTGATCAAAAAAGAAGAAGTTCCCACCACGCACGCCGCGCTGGCCAAACTGGTCAGCAGCCAGGTCGACCGCTTCAAGAACAAAGTCACCACCTACGACATCGAGAAATCCGCGGTGGGATTCATGTTCGCCGTACAAGACAACCTCGATAATCCGAAATACTTCGATTTCGTCCGCGACGTGGGCAAAGCGGGCCTGGTGGTACAGTCGTCCACCGGCACCATGATGGAACGGGTCTCTTCGGGTGAAAACCTGATCGGCTACAACATCCTTGGTTCCTATGCCGAAACACGCGCCAAAAAAGATCCGTCGATCGGCGTAGCCTATCCTACCGACTACACCTTGGTACTGTCGCGCGTTGCCTTTATCAGCAAGAAGGCCAAGCACAAGAACGCCGCCAAGCTATGGCTCGACTACCTGCTGTCCAAGCGCGGCCAGGATGTATTGGCCAACAAGGCAGACCTGGCGTCGGTGCGCGATGACATCGATGGCGACAACGATGTCGACGGCATGACCAAGAAACTGGGCAAATCCCTCAAGCCCATTCCGGTCAACGAATCCCTGCTCGACTATTTGCAACAAGACAAGCGCCTTGCGTTCATCAAGCAATGGCGCACCGCCGCGGGCAAGTAAGCTAACCGGGGGCGGCCCTTGTGGCCGCCCTTTGTGCCTCGAACAAAAGGTGGCATGTGCAGGGGCGCCCACATGGGTACCCCTGCGGGATCGAAAAACACGGGGGCTCCCATGCATTCCTTGCGCACAAAATGGCAATCGCTGCCACGCGGCGTAGTCGTAGTTATTACCGCACTGGCAATTTATGTACCGCTGTCGCTGATTATTTATCAGAGCTTCCTGTCGGCGCCCTTTTTTATGCCGTCCAAGCATGTGGGGCTTGAGGCTTTTCGTTTCATTTTCGCCGATCCCGACTTTCTGAAGGCGCTTACAAGCGGCTTCATTCTGGCGTTCGGGCTTTTCATCATTGCCGTGCCGCTGGGAGGAATGCTGGCCTTCCTCATGATCCGCACCGATCTCTCGGGGCGCCGCTGGATCGAGCCGCTGATACTCGTGCCGGTATTCGTATCGCCCATGGTCCTGGGATTCGGCTACGTGGTGGCCGCCGGCCCTGTCGGCTTCTTCTCGCTGTGGGCAAAAGACCTCTTTGGCTTCGTCCCCTGGAACATCTATTCCCTTGGCACCATTGTCATCATTGCCGGGCTGACTCACGTCCCCTACGCCTACCTCTATATCTCTTCGGCACTGCGCAGCATGGGCTCCGACGTTGAAGAAGCCGCGCGGATTGCCGGCGCCAGGCCCCTGCAAGTCATGATGTCGGTCAGCCTGCCCATGGTGCGCCCCGCCATGCTGTACGCATCGGTGCTGCTGTTCTTCCTGGGCCTGGAAGTATTCGGCCTGATGCTGGTGCTGGGCGACCCCGAAGGCCATCTGGTGATGTCCACCTATCTGTACAAACTCACCAACAAGCTGGGCACCCCTTCCTACCACCTGATGGCGGCGGTTGCCGTAGTTCTTATTGCCTTCACGATTCCGCTGGTGATGCTGCAGCGCCGGCTCATGCGTTCCGCCAACCGCTACGTGACACTCAAGGGCAAGGCTTCGCGCGCGCGGCCCTTGCCCCTGGGGAGATGGCGCTGGCTGGCGGGCGCGGTCGTTGTTTTCTGGTTGCTGCTCGCCGTAGTGGTACCGCTGGCCGGCGTTTTCCTGCGCTCGTTCGTCTCCAACTGGGGAATGGGCGTCTCGCTATTCGACGTACTGTCGGTAGAGGCATTTCGCACCATACTCTCGCAACCCACCCTGATGCGCGCCATTGTCAACTCGATTGCCATAGGCGTGGTGGGCGGTGCCCTGGCTGTGGCCTGCTATACAGCCATCGGCCTGGCCATGCATCGCAAGCCCGATGGCATCACCCGTTTCATGGACTACAGCGTGCTGGTGCCGCGCGCCGTGCCCGGCCTGCTGGCCGGCCTGGCCTTCTTATGGGTCTTCCTGTTCGTGCCCATGCTGCTGGACAACTCGCTGGATGACGGCTGGCTCTCGGTACTGCCCATGGCCCAATGGCTGCGCGACAACGTCATCGAAAGCCTGCGCGGCCTGCGCTCCACCATCTTCAGCGTCTGGCTCGCCTATTCGGTGGTGTGGATGGCCTATGGCCTGCGGCTGATTTCATCCACTCTATTGCAAGTGGCGCCCGAACTCGAAGAAGCCGCCCGCAGCACGGGGGCAACACGCGCGCAAATCACGCGCCATGTCACCATTCCGCTGGCGCGCTACGGCCTGATCGGTTCGTGGCTGCTGATGTTCCTGATTTTCGAGCGCGAATACTCTACCGGCGTATACCTGCTGTCGCCCGGCACCGAAACCATAGGCTCCATGCTGGTTTCCCTATGGGCCTCGGGTGCCATCGACATCGTGGCCGCCTTGTCTTTTATCAATATTGTCCTGGTGGTGGCCGGCCTGGGCGTGGCCTTGCGATTCGGAGTAAAGCTTCATGATTGAACTCACGGTTGAAAACCTGCATCTCGACTACGGCACCAATCCGGTGCTCAAGGGTGTATCCATGGAATTGCGGCGCGGCGAAGTCGTTTCGCTGCTCGGCCCTTCGGGCAGCGGCAAAACAACATTGCTGCGAGCCGTCGCCGGCCTGGAAGCCGCCAAGCAAGGACGCATCACCATCAATGAACGCGTCATGTTCGATAGCGTCGCAGGCACAGAGGTCGCCGCCGAATTCCGTGATCTCGGACTGGTATTCCAGTCCTACGCCCTATGGCCTCATAAAACCGTATTTGAAAACGTGGCTTACCCGCTGAAGCTGCGCAAGGTTGCAGGCGCCGAATTACGCGAACGAGTGCAAACCGTGCTGGACCAACTGGGCCTGGGCCATTTAGGCCAGCGCCATCCGCACGAACTGTCGGGCGGCCAACAACAGCGGGTGGCAATCGGCCGGGCCCTGGTCTATAACCCCCCGGTACTGCTGCTCGACGAGCCGCTATCGAATCTGGATGCCAAACTGCGCGAAGAAGCCCGTGCCTTCCTGCGCGAACTCATCATGCGGCTGGGCCTCTCCGCCTTGATGGTTACTCACGACCAGAGCGAGGCAATGGCGATATCCGACCGCATATTGCTGCTGAACAACGGAAAAATCGAACAGCAAGGCACGCCCCAGGAAATGTACGGCGCCCCCACTACCTTGTTTTGTGCCGAATTCATGGGCAGCAACAACCGCTTGCAGGGCCGCGTCAGCCAGATACAAGATGGCCGAGCCCGCATCGAAGGCCCGGGCTGGTCCTTGTGGGGCAAGGCGGGGCAAGGCCTCGAAAGCGGCAACGATGCCGTGGCAGTAATCCGCGTCGAACAAGTGCAACTGTCCGAAAACGCTGTCGACAACAGCCTGGCAATGCCCTTGCTAACCAATATGTACCTCGGGGATCGATGGGAATATCTGTTCCGGGCAGCGAACGACAATCCGGCCCAGGCCCTGGCTCTGCGGGCCTACGGCGCGGCCAGCCGCACTCCTGGCGACTACCATCTGGTACTGCCTGAAGGTCAGGTTTGGGTGTTCCCTTCCAAAACCTGATCGCCATGCGGGACCATTGCGACGATCAAGCACCTGGAAGCAGGCGCTGGGGTTTGTACAACACACCCCTGCGCCTGTTTCTGTCATGGCGATTTAGGGTAAACCACAAGAGCAAACTAGTTGAGGTCTATAGTTAAATGGCCAGAAGTGGTCAGACCACATGTGAAAACCCAGACGCGGAATGCGCACATCTACCTTTTAGGGGACATTATGGATATTCTAAAAACTGGAAGCCTGTTAACACGCCTT
Source organism: Paralcaligenes sp. KSB-10 (assembly GCF_021266465.1). Taxonomy (NCBI): domain Bacteria; kingdom Pseudomonadati; phylum Pseudomonadota; class Betaproteobacteria; order Burkholderiales; family Alcaligenaceae; genus Paralcaligenes; species Paralcaligenes sp. KSB-10. The sequence goes on from NZ_CP089848.1 coordinate 1,233,348, forward strand.
GCCGCGTGTGCTCTGATGAGCGGCTTGATGGCCCTGAGCAGCCCGGCCCTGGCCAACAAAAAAGACGACACCGTGCGCTTTGCCTACGACCAGGCGCCGGAAAGCGTGGACCCCTATTTCAATAATGTGCGCATCGGCGTCATCATCGGCGCCAACGTCTGGGATACGCTGATCTATCGCGACCCGGAAACCAACGAATACAAGGGCCTGCTCGCGAAAAGCTGGAAGCAGGTCGATGACCACACCATCGATTTCGAACTGCGCCAGGGCATCAAGTTCCATAACGGTGAAGACTTCGACGCAGACTCCGTCGTGTATACGCTGAACTTCATTGCCGATCCCAACAACAAGGTAACCACCCAGCAGAACGTCAACTGGATTGCCAAGGCGGAAAAGCTCGGCAAATACAAGGTGCGCCTTACCACCAAAGGGGTCTTCCCGGCGGCCATCGAATACCTGGCGGGTCCGGTCGTCATACACCCTGCCAAATACTACAAGGAAGTCGGCCCCCAGGGCATGAACGCCAAGCCGGTCGGCACTGGGCCTTACATGGTGTCGCAATACACGCCGGGCAAATCCATTACGCTGGTGCGCAATCCGCATTATTTCGCCGATTCGCCCAAGGCCCATGCCAAGATAGGAAAAATTGAAATCCGTTTCATCCCGGACCGCCAGACCCAGATGGCCGAAGCCCTGTCCTCGGGCGTGGATTTCATCATGTATGTGCCTAAAGACCAGGCTGAGCAGGCCGCCCAGGTACCAACGCTGCAAGTCGTCAGCGGTGAAACCATGCGTATTTCGTTCCTGCAAATGAACATGCAGGATGGCGCCCCGGCAGCCAAGGAACTGAAAGACATCCGTGTACGCAAAGCGATCATTCACGCAATCGACCGCGAAACCATCGCCAAGAACATCGTCGGCGCCGGCTCGCGCGTACTCAACACCATGTGCTTCCCGTCGCAGTTCGGCTGCACCGACGAGGGTGCGCCGCGCTACACCTACGATCCGGCATTGTCCAAAAAGCTGCTGGCCGAGGCGGGCTTTCCCAACGGATTCAATATCAGCATCCTCGCCTACCGGGAGCGCAGCCAGGTTGAAGCCATCATCAACTACCTGCAAGCCGTGGGCATCAAGGCCAAGCTGAACTTCCTGCAGTACGCGGCCATGCGCGACATGAATCGCGCCAATAAGTCCGAACTCATCAATCAAACCTGGGGCTCCTTCTCGGTCAACGACGTGTCCGCTTCCACGCCCGTCTTCTATGGCGGTGGCAAAGACGACGTCACACAAGACAAACAGGTCAAGGAATGGCTCGACAAAGGGAATAATTCGGTCGATCCCCAGGTCCGCAAAGACGCCTATAAAAAGGCGCTGACCCGCATCGCCGATCAGGCCTACGGCGTTCCGCTGTGGTCTCTGCCGGTGTATTACGTGGCGAACAAGGACTTGTCGTTCAAGGCTTACCCCGATGAACTGGTTCGCTTCTGGGAAATGAGCTGGAAGTAAATGGCGCACGCCAGGGGCATCCACAAGGGTGCCCCGGCAATGGCATGGCGCTTCCCACCTGTCGGGCATCCACAAGGGCCGCCCCTGCAAACGAAGGAGTTGCGGATTAGTAAAGACCGTCTTGGAAATCAAGGAATCACGATGTAGGGGCGCCCCTTGTGGGCGCCCTGCTTCAAAAGGCAGTACGGAGAACTAGAAACATGTTTGCATACATCCTGAAACGGCTGGCACTGGCAATACTGGTGGGGCTGACCGTATCGATCATCGCCTTCCTGCTGTTGCGCCTGTCGGGCGACCCGGCCCTGGCAATTGCCGGTGAAGGTGCGCGGCAGGCCGATATCGACCTGATACGCCATACCTACGGCTTTGACCGGCCCTTGCCCATACAGTACCTGGATTGGCTGGGCAAAATACTGCACGGCGATTTCGGCAATTCGATCTATTTCAAGACGCCCGCCGGTCCGCTCATATTCGAGAAGCTGCAAACCACACTGATTCTCGGCGTCGCCGCCCTGGCCGTGGCCCTGTCCATTTCAATCCCGCTGGGAGTTCTGGCCGCCATTTACAAAAACAGCTGGATAGACCGGCTTTGCCTGGCCATCGCTGTGGTGGGCCAGGCCCTGCCCAATTTCTTCTTTGCATTGCTCCTGATCATGCTCTTCTCGATATCGCTGCGCATCCTGCCTGTATCGGGCAGCGGTACCTGGCAGCATTTCGTCATGCCCGCCGTCGCACTGGGCTATTACGTTGCACCGGCCTTCATGCGCCTGATCCGCGCCGGCATGATCGAAGTGCTCGAGGCCGACTACATCCGGACCGCCCGCGCCAAAGGGCTGTCGACAGGCAGCGTCATTTTCAAGCACGCGCTGCGCAACGCGGTCGTACCGGTCGTGGCGCTCACTGCCGTACAGCTGGGTTTCCTGCTGGGCGGCTCAGTCGTCGTCGAGACCATCTTCGCTCTGGATGGGCTAGGCTATCTGGCCTACCAGAGCATCACCTACAAGGACTTCCCGGTCATGCAACTGATCGTTCTCCTGCTATCGGTGATTTACGTGGTGCTGACTCTGGCGTCCGATATCGCCAACGCCTGGCTTGATCCACGCATCCGGGTAGCCTGACCATGAGCACAAGCACCTTGCTCGACGTCCCTGTGAGCCTTGCCGCCGCCCCAACCTCCACCAAAGGGTTCTGGCGCCGGGCCTGGCGCAACAAGGCCTTTACCGTTGGCGGCGGCCTGCTGCTGCTGATTTTCCTGATCGCCGTTTTCGCTCCATGGCTGTCGCCGCACGACCCCTATTCACAGGATCTGATTCATCGAACCGTGCCTCCGGTCTGGTACGCCAAAGGAAGTTGGCTGCACCCCCTGGGCACCGACCCCCTCGGCCGCGACTATCTTTCCCGCCTGTTTTACGGCGCACGTATTTCACTGCTGATCGGCGCCAGCGTGGCGCTGATCTCCGGCCTTATCGGCACGACCATAGGCATGCTGGCCGGATACTTCGGCGGCAAGATGGATATGTTCGTCTCGTTCCTGGTTACTACCCGTCTGTCGATGCCGGTGATCCTGGTGGCGCTGGCCACCGTGGCCATAGTCGGCAGCTCCTTGTGGGTCGTCATCATCGTGCTCGGCCTGCTCAAATGGGACCGGTTTGCCGTGGTCATGCGCAGCGCCACGCAGCAAGTGTGCTCACTGGATTACGTGGCAGCCGCCAAATCCGCCGGAGCCTCGACCACGCGCATCCTGCTCACAGAGGTTCTGCCCAACGTAATGCCTCACCTTATCGTTATCGCCACCCTGGAAGCCGCCAGCGCCATACTGCTTGAAGCCGCACTGTCCTTCCTGGGCCTGGGCGTACAGCCTCCCCTGCCGTCCTGGGGGCTGATGATCTCAGAAGCCAAATCCTATATGTTCTTTTCATTCTGGCTTATCGCCTTGCCGGGCAGCGCGCTGGCCCTGCTGATTTTTTCCATCAATCTGGCCGGCGACGGGCTGCACGATCTGCTCTCGCCCGAAGGGAGAGCCTGACGATATGACTGATATTGTCCTGGATGTCCAAAACCTGGAGGTCGATATTCCAACAGCACGCGGCACCCTGCATGCGGTGCGCAACGTGTCGTTCCAGGTCCGGCGCGGCGAAACGCTCTGTATCGTGGGCGAATCGGGCTGCGGCAAATCGATGACCTCGCTGGCCCTCATGAGCCTGTTGCCCAAGACGGCCGAACGCCGCGCGCAAAGCCTTTCCTTCCTGGGTGAAGACCTCGGCAAGGCGGGGAAAAAACGCATCAATGCCCTGCGCGGCAATAAAATGGCCATGATCTTCCAGGAACCCATGACCGCCCTCAACCCGGCCTACACCATAGGCAACCAGTTGATGGAACCCTATCTGCACCACCGCAACAGCAGCGCAACCGAGGCCCGCGAGCGGGCCATCGATCTCCTGGGGAAAGTCGGCATTACCTCGGCGGCCGAACGTCTGGGCCAGTACCCGCACCAATTATCAGGAGGTTTGCGGCAACGCGTCATGATTGCCATGGCGCTCATGTGCAACCCCGAACTGCTGATTGCCGACGAGCCCAGCACGGCGCTGGATGTCACCATACAGGCGCAAATCCTGCGGCTGCTGGCCGACATACAAAAGGACCTGGGTATCGCCATGATACTCATCACCCACGACCTGGGGGTGGTGGCGCGCATCGCGCACCGTGTGGCGGTCATGTACGCGGGCGAAATCGTCGAAGAAGGCACCGCCCGCGAACTATTCGCCAATCCACGCCATCCCTACACGCAGGGCCTGCTCGGCTGCATACCCATCCCGGGCCGTACCGAACCTGGCGGCAGGCTGGGGACCATACCGGGCGTGGTTCCATCCCTCATCGGCCAATTCCACGGCTGCGGTTTTCGCGACCGCTGCCCCCATGCGCAAGACATCTGCGGTGCGACAATCCCCGTGCACGGCTCGCCGCCCGACCACAGCTGGCGCTGCATCCTGAACGGAGCCACGGCATGAGCGCACTACTGCAGGCCCACGGCCTGACGCGTACCTTTCGCGTGGGCGGCAGCATGTTCCAGCCGCGCCGCACCCTGCATGCGGTCAACGGCGTAGACCTCAGCCTCAATCGCGGCGATGTCCTGGCCATTGTGGGCGAATCGGGCTGCGGCAAATCGACCCTGGCCCGCATGCTGCTCGGCCTGCTGCCTTCCAGCACCGGCCGCATTACCCTCGATGGGCAAGACATACTCAGCCTGGATCGCCGCAAGCTGGCGCGACGCGTGCAGCCCGTGTTCCAGGATCCCTATTCGTCGCTCAATCCGCGGCGCAGCATCGCTTCGATCGTGGCTCTGCCGCTCGAAGTCCACCATATAGGAACCGCCGCCGAGCGGCGCGGCAAGGCCATCGAGATGCTCGAACGCGTAGGGCTTCCGGCGCGTTACGCCGACCATACGCCCGGCCAGTTGTCCGGCGGACAGCGCCAGCGTGTCGCCATCGCCCGAGCCTTGGTAATGAGCCCCGAAATCGTGATCTGCGATGAGCCCACCTCGGCCCTGGACGTATCGGTACAAGCCCAGATCCTCAATCTTCTGCTCGACCTGCGCCGCGAGTTCGGACTGACCTACGTATTTATCAGCCACAACCTGGCCGTCGTCGAGCACATTGCCACTCACGTTGCGGTCATGTATCTGGGGCGCGTCGTGGAGCAGGCCGACACGGCCGCTTTGTTCCACAAGCCTCGCCACCCGTATACCCAGGCTTTGCTGGCCTCGGTGCTGACGCCCGAACCCGGCCTGGGCATTCCGGATATCGGCCTGGGCCTGGCCTTTCCAGATCCGCTAAATCCTCCGACCGGCTGCTCCTTTTATCCGCGCTGCCCGCAAAAACTGCTTCAGTGCAGCAGCCAGAGGCCGGACCTTATCTCGTATGAGCAAGGCAAAGTGGCCTGCCATCTATATCCGCCTATTACTTCAGGACAAACATCATGAGCCGCGCTCAAGCCATTGCCAACGCCCAGCAGCATTTCGATTCCGGCAAGTTCCAGGAAACCCTGGCCCGCCGCATCGCCATTCCCACCGAAAGCCAGAATCCCGAACGCCAACCCATACTGGCGAGCTACCTCGAGACCGAGATGCGCCCCGCTTTCGAAGCCATGGGCTTCGCCTGCCAGATCCTGACACATCCCAAGGCCAAGGCGCCGTTCCTGTTTGCCCAGCGGCTCGAAGACCCAAGCCTGCCCACGGTCTTCGGCTACGGGCACGGAGACGTGATACGCGGTCTTGATCCCGAATGGAAGGATGCTCTCTCACCCTGGACGCTCACGGCCTCCGAAGGCCGCTGGTACGGGCGCGGCATCGCCGACAACAAAGGCCAGCACTCAGTCAATATGGAAGCCCTGCGCACCGTTCTCGAAACACGCGGCAAACTGGGTTTCAACGCCAAATACCTGATAGAAATGGGCGAGGAAACCGGTTCCCCCGGCCTGCGCGAGCTGTGCGAAAACAACAAAGACCTGTTCAAGGCCGATTTGCTGCTGGCCTCCGACGGACCGCGCCTTGGCATTGAGCGCCCTACCGTATTCCTGGGCTCACGCGGCAGCATGAATTTCGATCTGACCATCGAGGCACGCAAGGGCGGGCATCATTCCGGCAATTGGGGAGGCCTGATCTCCAACCCCGGCATTCAGCTGGCACACGCCATAGCCAGCATCGTATCGCCCACCGGGCAGATCCGCATCCCCGAATGGGTTCCCGAAAAACTGCCCGCGTCCGTACGCCGTGCGCTGGCCGATTGCGAAGTCGACGGAGGAACCGACGGCCCCGAGATCGAACCCTGGTGGGGCGAGGCCGGATTGTCGCCGGCCGAACGAGTATTCGGCTGGTGCTCTTTCGAGGTTCTGGCCTACAAGACAGGCAACCCGGAAACCCCTGTCAATGCCATTCCTCCACGAGCCTGGGCGCGTTGCCAACTGCGCTTTGTAGTGGGAATCGATCCCGACGATATTCTGCCCGCCCTGCGCCGCCACCTGGACCGGCAAGGCTTTCCCATGGTCAAGGCCGAGCCGAATCGAGAAGGCAAGTTCCAGGCCACGCGCATCGATCCTGAAGATCCATGGGTGCAATGGGCCGTGGCCTCGATCGCCCAAACCAGTAGCAAAAAGCCGGCCGTGCTGCCTAATCTGGGGGGCTCGCTGCCCAACGACATTTTCACGGATATACTGGGCTTGCGCACCGTGTGGGTACCGCACTCCTACCCAGGCTGCTCGCAGCATGCGCCCAATGAACACTTGCCGCCCGCCATATTGCGCGAAGGCCTGAGCATCATGACGGGCCTGTATTGGGACATGGGCGCCGGCAAAACACCGAAACAGGCTTGACGCGACGACTCAAAGGTAAAGCTTTCATGACCATCCACACCCGCTACAGCCAGGTCGACGACCTGATCGATTCAGCCGGTTTTCTCACACAAACCCGCCATCATTTGCATCACAACCCGGAACTTTCATTTCACGAGGTGGATACCGCCGAGCTGGTCGCGTCGCGCCTGGAAGAATGGGGCTACCAGGTTACACGCAAAGTCGGCGGACATGGCGTCGTGGGAACGCTGAAACTGGGCAAGGGGGCACGCAGTGTCAGTGTGCGCGCCGATATGGACGCGCTACCCATCCAGGAAGAAACCAAGCTGCCCTACGCCAGCCGCCATGCCGGCCGGATGCACGCGTGCGGACACGATGGCCACACCACCATGCTGCTGGGTGCGGCCCGCCATCTTGCCCAAAAGCGGAATTTTTCCGGCACGGTACACCTGGTGTTCCAACCAGCGGAAGAAGCCGGGCGCGATAGCGGAGCCCAGCAAATGATTGCCGACGGGCTGTTCGAGCGCTTTCCGTGCGACGCCATCTTCGGCCTGCACAACCATCCCGGATATCCAGTGGGCACCTTCATGTTCGGCAGCGGCCCCTTCATGGCGGCCTCCGATACGGTCAAGATCACGATTCACGGCCGCGGCGGCCACGCGGCGCGCCCCCATCTGGCCGTCGATCCGGTGCTGATCGCCGGCAGCCTGGTCATGGCGCTGCAAAGCGTCGTGTCGCGCAATATCGACCCTACGCAAACCGCCATCGTCACAATCGGTACATTGAATGCCGGTATCGCGCCCAACGTTATCCCCGAATCCGCCACAATGGGCTTGAGCGTGCGCTCCTTCAGCGCCGATGTGCGGAAAAAACTGCAGCAGCGTATTACCGAACTGGTCACGCTGCACGTACAGGGCTATGGCGGCAGCGTGGATATCGACTATCGGCAAGGCTACCCTGTCGTGGTCAATAGCGAAGCCGAAACCGAATTCGCCCGGGGCATAGCCGAAGAACTCGTCGGCCCCGCGCGGGTAATCGCGCCTTTCGGCCCCATCACCGGCAGCGAAGATTTCGCCTATTACCTGCAGCACAAGCCCGGCTGTTTCCTGCGTTTGGGCAATGGCGAACACAGCCCCATGCTGCACAACGCTTCGTACGATTTCACGGACGACAACCTCACCGTTGGCGCCGCGTACTGGGCAAGGCTGGTGGAACGTTTTCTCGGGCAGGAGACACAGGTATAGCGGAAAAACAGGCCGTCAGGATGGGCATAACGGTCTTTCTGTGTCGATCACTCAAAAAAAACCTATAATAGAGCGCATTCGGCCTAGACTTTCGTCTTCGATAAGGCTACATTGCCGAATAGATTTTCAAGTTCGTTGAAATTAGTACAAGCCAGTACCAGAAACAGTACTTTTTTGCTCAAACCTTCACACCTTGATAGTCTCCCCTAGAGTATCGTGCTCGTAATTTTAAAGGTTGCAAAAATGAAAACAGAAACTGGTATCGTTAAATGGTTCAACAACGAAAAAGGCTTCGGCTTTATCACTCCTGAGTCGGGCGGCAAAGATCTGTTCGCCCACCACACCGACATCGTCGGCACCGGCTTCAAATCGCTCGAAGAAAACCAGCGGGTTTCCTTCGAAGTAGCTGAAGGCCCCAAAGGCCCCCAAGCCAAGAACATCCAGTCCGTCTAAACACGGAATGTTCGAAAAAGCCCACCGCATGGTGGGCTTTTTTTATGGGCAACGTTCTTGAGCGCAGCAGTGCTGCAACACGACACATAGCTTCTGGGGCATTTTTGGTTCGAGTGTGTATACGGCAATGGATGCGTTTCAGTGGTTTTCGTTTTAAGCTGTTTTTAGGCTTGGGTTGTGCTTTGGGCTGCCTGTACTGGCTTGAACGATGGCTTTGGGCTGTGCGTTGCTGTGTAGTCTGTGTGGGTGCGATGGTAGTTCTATAAAGACGCCGCAGGGTGGGCGGTGCTGTGCAGTCCGGCACGTCCAGCGGTCGTGGTGCTACGCACCCCGACTGCCCGGGTCTGCCTCGTCCAGGCGGGCGTCGGGCCAACTCGCCTGGCCTCGCGAGGCCAGGCTCAAACAGGGCCCGCCGACAGCCCCCGCCTTCCCTTCGTCAGCACCCGGCGCTGGACTACCGCCGGACTGCACAGCACCACCCACCCTGCGGCTCGCGTTGAGGAAATGCATAGAGGTATACATTGGGGAAGCCGCGTTTAGCCAATCACAGGCTACGTTGAAGCGTCGGGCGCTTAGTAAATCTAGGGTTCGGCACAGCGTGGTGTAGTAGCCACTCGATAGAGGCATGAGTGCGGGCACGTTAACGGTTCTATAGCCGCAGACCCATTAACGGTAGGTGCAAGCACATTAATTCCAGGCAGGCCGTCTCCACACGCCGTCTATCCTTCCAGGCACACCGTTCCAGGTGCACCATTCCAGGCAATCGTTCTAGGCATGCCGCAATGTGAGCCGTCTATCGGGGCTTGGGGTCAGGACCGGCGTAAGGCGTGCGCCGGATGCTACCGTAGGGAAGGCGGGGGTAGTCGTCGGGCGTGTTTGAGCGGAGCCCCGCACCGCGGGGCGTAGCGAGTTCGCCCGACGCCCGCCTGGACGAGGTAGATCCGGATCAAGCACGCCGTGCCGGTCCTGACCCCAAGCCCCGATAGACGGCGTCTTTAAATACCAAAACCGTAAATACCAAAGCGACCAAAACACCGAATCCCATAAACAGCCGAATCAAAAATGCTCAGAAGCTCGTTCAAGCTATAAAATACGCTCCAAAAATGTTGCATTTTATTAACAATGTATATCATTAAGATACTAAACCTTGAATCTTTGTTTCTAGACCGGTGCCTGTAAGGTACGATATTCCCTACAAATTTTCTCTCGAACATCACGGCTACGGTCAGCCTCATTACTACAAGACCCGAGGCTGTCGAGAGGTCGCCAGGCAGCAGGGGCTTACGCCTGCATTGAACAGGCAGCTGCTTGTAACTTCAGTACTACATTGCTGCAGTTGGCTCATACCAGCGCAGTCGAGTACGACCTTATGCCGACACCGCACGAGATCACTCGAAACAGGGGGGCAGTACGCCAATATCGCGCAACCGTTCCCATCGCAGCGATTATGAAGGGCGTCACAGAGCAGCACAAAAAAGCCAGAATTTGCCAGGCGGGTGGCCTAGTAGTTTCGCTTGCCGCAACAAGTACCACGAGACTCAGGCGCCTACTGCGACGCCACTATAACAATGCCGGGAAACAATTCATCTATGCAAAATATGCTCATTGCCCTGGACGACGCCCTCCCCTTGGGTCTGGTCATATTGGATCAATATGGCGCAATCAAGCATATGAACCCCCCCATGCTCCAATGGTCCGGCCAGACACTGGAAACCGTGCTGAATCAGGATTTTTTGTCTGTCATTCCCGCAGTCAATGGCGAGGCTTTCCGCAGCATACAGGCGGAAAACCTGGAAGGCCTGGCGGCAGGACACAGCACGAATGAAAATCCGGACATAAGCGAAATCAGCCTGAATGCCGTATCGCCGCAGAACCGGCAACCCCGAGGCCTGATATGTTTTCCCCTGGGAGAACAGGCCCCCGGCCGGCACCACGCTCTGCTGTTTTACGATCCGGAGGAAACAGAATTATTTTATCGAGGGCTTGTTGCGGCTATCCACCAGCTGCAGTCCACGCACGCATCGCAGCTTCGCCTGCAAAAGAAACTGGAACGCGCCAACAATCATCTTCTGCAGTCTGAAAAGCTCGCGGGAATCGGGCAACTGGCGGCAGGTGTCGCGCACGAAATCAACAACCCGATCGGGTATGTCTTTTCCAACCTTAAAGCACTGGCCGGCTACATGCAGGACATGCTCAAGATTATCGATGCCATCGACGATACCGAAAGCATAAACGACCTGCGCCAGTTAAAACGGACATTGGAGTACGACTATATCCGGGGCGATATTGAAGCGCTTATCGTGGAATCCGAAGAAGGCATCGATCGGGTAAAAAAGATTATTACGACGCTCAAGGATTTTTCCCATATCGATGAAGACGTGTTTCGCCTGGAGGACCTGCACCGCGGGATCGACACCACTCTTAATGTCGCCAACAACGAGCTCAAATATAAAGCAAAAATAATCAAAGACTACGCCCAGTTGCCAAAAGTCGAATGCAACGCATCGCAAATCAATCAGGTACTCCTGAATCTTCTGCTTAACGCCGCTCAATCCATTGACAATTTTGGGACGATCACGATCAGAACCAGGCATGAGGAGCCATGGGTGCGGATAGACATAGAAGATACAGGCTGTGGGATGGATAAAGCCACGGCAAGCAGGGTTTTCGACCTGTTCTTTACAACCAAGCCGGTGGGCTCCGGCACAGGACTGGGACTCTCCCTTTCTTACAGCATCGTTCAAAAGCATCACGGCCGCATAGAAGTTTTCAGCACCCCGGGGAAAGGCTCGCAGTTCAGGGTCTGGTTACCCATAAGGCACATCGATCTACTTGATATCTAGGAGAACAAATATAATGCATGATGCACAGCCCGTAGAAGGCACATCGACCTTGCTGATCGTCGACGATGACAAAAACATTACCAGCAGCTTGCAACGAACCTTGCGGGGCAAGCCTTATCATGTATTGACGGCCGAAAACGGCGATACTGCGCTTCAGGTGCTGGAACAAAATTCAATCGACCTGGTCATTTCCGATGGCCGCATGCCGGGGATGGATGGAGCCGCGCTGCTTGCCGAGGTGCGGCGCCGCTGGCCCGACAGAATGCGCATGCTGCTGACCGGCTACCCGGATATCGGCGCCACTATCGACGCGATCAACGAAGGCGGGATTTATCGCTATATAAGCAAGCCCTGGGACGATGCGGAACTTTGCACAACCATAGAGCGGGCTCTCGCATCCCGCAACCACGCACGCCGGAAAACGCGGACAGAGCTGCGGCAAAGTCACGCCAAGACGGTGGAAATATTTTCATCATTGATAAACCAAAGGCTGCCTCAGGGCGGATCCCTGAACAAAGAAATCGCGGCCCTGGCGCACAACTTTTGCAAGGCCCAAGGGCTTCCCCAGAAGTTGATGGACGACCTCGCCTTGGCGGCCACTTTGTACAACGTCGGCAAGCTGACTTGGCCCGATGCGCTCATCACTGTGCCGGCCGACCAGATGGACAGAGAGCAACGGGAACGCTACCGCGACTATCCGTGCGCTGGGGGAAGCCTGCTGGCCGCGCTGGACCCCACCCACGATGCGGCGAAATTCGTACGGCACCATCAGGAGCGGTGGGATGGCACGGGCTTCCCGGATGGATTGGCGGGCCATGCGATTCCCCTGGGCGCGCGAATCCTGAAATTGGCCGTGGATTTCGTTGAAATGCGGGAAGGAATCGTGCTGACGCGCAGGCTGACGCGCGACGAGGTACTCGCCAACATGCCAAAGTATGCCATGCGGCTTTACGACCCCTTGCTGTGTCCCGAGTTCATCGAAGTGGCGGGTAAAGTCGACTCCCCCGGCCAGGAAGAAGAAGACAGCACAATCCTGGCTTTGACGATACCCTGTCTCGAACCGGGGATGATAATGGCCCAGGACCTGCATGCGGGCAGCGGCATGCTGCTGCTCAAAGGCGGTCAGGCCCTGACGGAAAGCCTGATCAACAAGCTCCAGATCTTCGAGGATGCCGATCAGGCGCAATACACACTGCATGTGCGCCGCCCCGATCAAAACGCCACTGAGGGCGGAGAATGAATAACAAGCCATTATCCGACGCGATATGGCCTGCCGAAGCCATATCCCCAGGCGAGGCATCGGGAAACAATCGCGAAACATTGACTCGCATGCCTGTACTCGTGGTGGCCTTTACCTTGATCTGGTTCGGCGTTCTGGGTGGCGTCCATTACCTATGGGCAGAAGGCGGCGCGGTGCTCCCTGCGTTTATTTCGCCGGATCGCGCCATAGTGTTTTTTTTGTGCGGCACAGCCATGGCTACAGCCAGAGACCGGGCCAACATCTCGCGCATTCTGGCTTGCGGCGCGTTGCTGGTGAGCGTATCGCATCTATACAGCGATCTGCTGCCCGCCGCCCCCCTGGATGCGCCTTCGGCCTTTGGAAGGCTGCCTCACGTCATGGCTTCGTGGGCCATGTTGACAACCATCCTGTCCCTGGGGCTGGTCTGCCGCAATCTGGGTGCGCCGGGCCGGCGCGCCTCGTTCTACTTGGGCATTGCCGCCACAACAGGCGCTGTCCTGGATCTTGTGGCTCAATGGGGATTCTCTTCAAGACTCTACGACAGCGCCGACGCCGCCAAGATAACAGCCATCATGGGAATTCTGGGTGGGTGTGCGGTCGTGGCCTTGAGCCGAAAGACAAGCCTGGAAGATGTATTGCGCGATAGAGCCATCGCCATCACTATTGTCCTGGGCACACTGGCATCGGTGCTTGGCTGGCATGTCGTGACTGAACAAAGCCTACGCACAACGAGCCACCATGATCAGGCGGCATTCAAACGCGCAGCGCTAAACGTAAAAAATTCGATCGCCGGCCAGTTGGCCCTGTTCGACAGGATGAGCAGGCGCTGGAATGCATTGGATGGAACGCCACCGGAAAAACTGGTCCGCGAGGAACTGGACAGTTATCTGGACAGCGTTGCATCGCTCAGTCTTATTGCGGTTCTGGATGACAATCACCGCATCCAATGGATACAAAGCAAAGACGGCGTGGCCCGCCGCTGGCTAGAGCAGAACCTGGCCGGCATGGACTACCGTCGGTGGCTGAACCGCATGCGAATAAATCCAGGCGCGCATCTGGGCTATGCGGAGGCCATTTTTCCGAAAAAAACGCTGGCGATCATTGCGGCCCCCCTGGCCGGCCCCGGCACACAGGGATGGACTATCGTTGCCGTCGAAAACATTTCAGCGCTGCTGTCGGAAGCTTTCGGGGCGAGCGACAGCCCGCTGCATTTTCGTGTCGAGCAAAATGGCCAGCCGCTTTTTGGCGAGGCGGCAAGCCAAGGCTATCTTTCGCGAGTCGGCGAATCTGCGATATCCCTGCGCCACGGCACTGTCTGGACCTTATCGTCATGGCGCACAGGGCCGCTGACCGAAGGGCTGGCGGCATTGCTGGCCAATATCGTACTGCTGGTGGGCCTTGCACTTACCGCATTCCTGATCAGAACACAACGACTGGCATCAGGCATTCGTCATCGCTCCATCCAGTTGCATCACGGCTCGCTCCACGATGCCCTGACGAACCTTCCCAACAAGCGGCAGCTCGAGCTGCAACTAAGCAGGGTCTGCCAGGCGGCAAAGGCTGAGAACGCCGCCGTTTGGGTCGTCTTGGTCAATCTCGATGGCATGAAACTCATCAACGACTCCATGGGCCATAACATCGGCGACAAAATCCTTGTGGAAGTCGCTCAGCGCATGCGTGAAGAAGTGGGTAAAAAAGGGGTTCTGGCCCGTATAGGCGGAGTCGAGTTCGTGGTTGTACATGCGGGTGTTGCGCGTCAAGATGTGCTTGATGCCACGCGGCGCATTATTGCCGCCGTTACCGGACCGTACCATATCGAGAATATGCAATTTCGCCTGACGGCCAGTGCGGGCATAACGGTTACCAACGATCACGCGGCCGAACCGATGGAGCTTGTGCGTGAAGCCGATCTGGCCATGACCCGTGCCAAGTACAACGGCCGCAACACGTGGCATGAATATACGACCGATCTGAGCGCACTCGTGGCCGAGCGCCTTTCATTGCGAACCGAACTTCAGAAATTCCTGGATGAAGATGGCCTCGAGCTGCACTATCAACCCCTGATCGACGGCAGCACAGGCCGTATAGTAGGCGTGGAGGCCCTGCTGCGTTGGCAACACCCGACTCGTGGATATATTCCCCCCTCGGTTTTTATTCCATTGGCCGAAGAAACCGGGCAAATCATTCCCTTGAGCGATTGGGTATTGAACACGGCATGCCGCCACATCAAAACCCTGAAAACGCGAAACCTGTCCGACTTTCCCGTGGTCGTGAATATCTCGCCCCTGCATTTTCAGAGAACCGATTTCATAGATAGCATCAGGAAGAAGCTGCAGACCTATTCCCTGCCCGCAAAATGCCTGGAAATCGAAATTACGGAAGGGATATTGCTGGACAATGCCACCCATACCATTACCAAGCTGAAAGAGCTGAAAGAAATAGGCGTGGCCGTATCCATAGACGATTTCGGTACCGGCTATTCCAGCCTCAACTATTTGAAAAATCTACCCATAGACAAAATCAAGATAGATCGCTCTTTCGTCAACGAGGTAATCAGCGACAGGCATGACGCCGCTATTGCAAAAGCGATTATCGACATAGCGCATCATCTGAATGTAAAAGTCATTGCGGAAGGAGTGGAAACAGAATCGCAGTACTGGTTTCTGAAGCGCAATTTCTGCGATCAGTTTCAGGGGTATCTGTTCGCCAAGCCCATGTCATTCGGAGACCTGGAGCAGCGGCTCAAAGAACATGGAGGCTGCGAAATCCTGCCGGAACCCAAATACAAAAAAGAATCCGACCGGACTCTCTTGTTGCTGGATGATGAAGAAAATATTCTTCGCGCCCTGGCACGGCTGCTGCGTCGCGACGGCTATCGCATTCTGACGGCAAAAACGCCGCCCGAGGCATTCTCGATATTGGCGACTCACGATGTTCAGGTAATTCTGTCCGATCAACGCATACCCGAAATGACCGGCACGGAATTTTTCAGCAGCGTCAAGAAAATGTATCCGGCCACCGTCCGTCTGATACTTTCCGGCTACACCGACCTGAAATCGGTCACGGAAGCCATCAACCGGGGTTCAATATATAAATTCCTGACCAAGCCCTGGGATGAAGAAGAATTACGCAGCGAAATCGCGCATGCTTTCAAAGGCTATGTGTCGTAAGGCGATCCATGTATTGCAGCCTGCGCGGCCCCTTGCCGACAGCCATGGCCGCACGGGAAAACGCTATGCTATGGTGCTGTGGGCACCATAGCGTTATTATTCGCCAAAGAACAACGAATAATGAAAACAACTTGCGCTCCGTCGATCCTCTCGCGGCTTGTATTGCTGGCCACGGCATGTATTGTGCCTGCCTCGTTGATGGCTGTCCTGCTTATTACCTACGACTATCATCAAGCCCGGACACAACTCACGCACAACTCAATGTCGACGGCCAGGGCGATGGTCCTGGCGGTTGACAGGGACTTCGCCAGCACAGAGTCCACTCTGATTGCCCTGGCCACGTCACCGTACCTGAGCACTCAGGATTATGCCGCCTTTTATAGACAGGCCAGCGAAATTCTTCGCGATCCGGCAAACATCGCCATTGCATTAAGCGACGCAGCGGGAAAACAATACCTCAACACCATTCGTCCGTATGGCGCACCGCTTCCCCGACAAAGCAATTCCCGTCAGCTGCAACGTGTTGCCGAGACGCAAAAAACGGTGATTTCCAATCTGTTTGTCGGCCCTGTAACCCGCCGGCCTCTCGCTGTCATGGGCGTCCCGGTCGTACGCAAAAACAAGGCCATCTATAACTTAAGCGCGGGAATGTTCGCCGAGCATTTCAGCAAACTGCTTGCCCAGCAAACATTGCCCCCAAACTGGATTGGCACTATTGTGGACAAGAGTGGAACGATTGTCGCCACCACCCACGACACGCATCGGCTCACAGGCATGCAAGCCCCCCTGAGCCTGATCAAGCATATGACCCTGGACCACGAAGGCTCGTTTGAAAATACCACCCTGGCGGGCGCACCCGCGCTGACTGTTTTCAGCCAATCTCCCATATCAGGCTGGACCATAGCGATAGAAATCCCGACCCAAAGCTTGGATTCCGCTTTGTGGGATAGATTCTTCTGGCTGATCTTCGCTACCGCCGCACTGCTGGCAGGCAGCCTGGGCTTCGCCTGGCTGATCGGCGGAAAGATAGCCCGATCGGTACGCGGCCTGGCCTCTCCGGCGCTTGCGCTGGGACGCGGCGAACCGGTCAAGCCATCGTCATACCATCTCAAAGAAGCCGACGAAGTCGGGCTGGCCTTGGTAAAAGCCTCCGAGATGCTTTTTCATGCCCGGCATCAGGCCAACCACGATCTTCTCACCAAACTCAGCAACCGGTCGCTTTTTACGGAAATCGTCGATCAGCAGTTGCGGCTTCTAGGAAGAATCCACAGCCACATGTCCATTCTCTACATCGACCTGGACGGTTTCAAGGCGGTCAATGACGAACATGGCCACGCGGCGGGAGACAAGCTGCTGCGTTTGGCGGCCGAACGGCTCAAGGCGGGAATACGGGAGTCCGACGTTGCCGCGCGGCTGGGCGGCGACGAATTCAGTGTCCTGCTGGTCAATGCCTCGATGGCGGACGCGGAAATGATCGCCAAGAAACTCGCCAAGAGTCTTTCCGTTCCATACCAGCTTGACACATTATCCGTCGAGGTTTCGGCCAGTATCGGCGTAGCCAGCTTTCCCGAGTCGGGAACCACCAGCAAGGCGCTTTTGCACAGCGCAGATCATGCCATGTACAAAGCAAAGGCGATGGGCAAGGGGTGTGTGGTTGCAGAAATCAGCTAAGGAATACTCATCTATGCAAATCCGTGCCTATCAAGCCGCCGACGAAGAGGCTGTCATCGCCCTCTGGCACGAATGCGGGCTGGTTCGGCCCTGGAATAATCCGCGGCGCGACATTGCTCGCAAGCTTACCGAACAGCCTGAACTCTTTCTGGTGGGCACTGTAGCGCAAACCCTTGTCGCCACCGCCATGATCGGCTTCGATGGCCACCGCGGCTGGCTCTATTATCTTGCGGTTGCGCTCACGCATCGTCATCAGTCCTATGGCCGGCAGCTCGTGCAGGAAGCAGAGCATTTGCTGATCCAGCGCGGCTGCCCCAAGCTGAATCTGCTGGTGCGCTCCTCCAATTCAAAAATCATCGAGTTCTACCAGAAACTGGGCTACGCCCAGGACGAAGCAGTCAGCCTGGGGCGCAGGCTTATTCCCGATCAGGATACCTGAGCTTTCCCCGGTCAGGCTCACCGGCCGCTAGAGAATTTTTGGTTTAAGTGTTTACGGGGGTGGACGCGTTTCAGTGGCTTTCGTTTTGAGCCGTTCAGGTCTGAGTTTATTACCTTGGACGGCAGTTCTATTAAGACGCCGCAGGGTGGGCGGTGCTGTGTAGTCCGGCACGTCCAGCGGTCGTGGTGCTACGCACCCCGACTGCCCGGGTCTGCCTCGTCCAGGCGGGCGTCGGGCCAACTCGCAGTGCCTCGCCCGCGAGGCACTGCTCAAACAGGGCCCGCCGAAAGCCCCCGCCTTCCCTTCGTCAGCACCCGGCGCTGGACTACCGCCGGACTACACAGCACCGCCTACCCTGCGGCTTGCGTTGAGGTCATGCATCGAGGTATACGCTGAGTCGGCAAGTTCATTCCAGGCATGCCACTACGCGAGCCGTCTATCGGGGCTTGGGGTCAGGGCCGGCGTAAGGCGTGCGCCGGATGCTACCGTAGGGAAGGCGGGGGCTTTCGGCGGGCGCTGTCTGAGCCCAGCCTCGCGAGGCTGGGCGAGTTCGCCCGACGCCCGCCTGGACGAGGTAGATCCGGATCAAGCACGCCGTGCCGGCCCTGACCCCAAGCCCCGATAGACGGCGTCTTCAAATACCAAACCGTAAATACCAAAGCGACCAAAACGTCAAATGCCGCAAACACTTCGAACAAAAAATGCTCTAAGCAGGCCTTTGCCGCAACGAGTCGATCCAGTCCGGGTTGGGCTGGCCCACCCATGCCAAGGCCTGGGCGCGCGATGGTGCGCGCCACACTCCGCCGCCTATGCTCGGCAGCGGTTTCACGCCATACCAGAACCAGCGGCCGTCTTCGTCCTGCGCCACCCAGTTCCATCCGTGCGGAGCGCCCGACCAATCCGGCTCATTTATTTCGACAGACATTCCATTCCCTGGATCACCGTTATCGCCCGGCGGCATAGGCTTGAAGCAGCCGTGGCGAAGCAGCGGCGTGCATCAGGCCATCTTCGTCACGCGACACTGCGGTCAATCGCCCGATACTCCATTCCGGCGACTCTTCAATCTGATGCCCGCGCCGCTGCAAGTCGTCGATCACCTCGCGGCCATAGCTGCTTTCGATTGTAATATTTCCGGGCTTGCGACCGCGTGGATAAAAGGAACTGGGAAAATGCTGTGTGTGAAACATGGGCATATCGATGGCTTCCTGCAAATTGAAGCCTTGCTGAATATGCCGTAAAAACAGGATCAATTGCCATTGCTCCTGTTGATCGCCTCCGGGTGTGCCGAAAGCCATGTAAGGCACCCCGTCTTTTGACAGGAACGTGGGGCTCAGCGTGGTTCTCGGCCGCTTATAAGGAGCCAGCGTACCGGGCAGACCTTCTTCGAGCCAAAACATTTGGGCCCGGGTATTCAGGCCAAAGCCCAAGCCCGGTATCACCGGCGACGATTGCAGCCAGCCGCCCGATGGCGTGGCCGCAATCATATTGCCCCAGCGGTCAATGACGTCAATGTGCGTGGTATCGCCCTTCTTGGCCGACACGAGCCGGTTTGCCTTATCCATGGCGGAAAGAGGCGTGTCATCCGCCGTTTGGGGCGACAGGCGGTTCAGGACAGCCATGACGCGCGCGACTTGCGCCTCGTAGCCCGGGATTATGCCTGGGCTCAATTCATTGAATGCCCGGTCGCCAATAAGGCAGCTGCGCACCCGGTTATAGTCGTCGGACAAAAGCACGGACAGCGGAACATCGATGAAATCGGGATCGCCGTAATAGGCTTCACGATCGGCGAAAGCCAGCTTCATGGCTTCAACCAGCAGGTGCACGAAACGCGGGTCGCCCGGCTTCAGGCTTGAAATATCGGTGTGCTTGAGCAAGGCCAGCACTTGCAGGAATGTCGGGCCCTGGCTCCACGGCCCCGTTTTGGCGACATTTATATTTCCATATTGGTACTGCAGCGGCGCTTCGTAACTGGCCGACCAGCGGGCCATATCGTCGCCCCTTATGACTCCTTTATGCGGCGCCCCGCTTTCGTCCATCACTTCCGTATGGGACGCGAACCGATCGATTGCCTCGGCCACAAAGCCCTTGTAAAACACTTGCCTGGCCATTTCGATTTGCTTTTCGCGATTGCCTCCGACGCTTTCCGCCTCGGTCAGCAAGCGGCGCCAGGTATTGGCCAGCGCCGGATTGCAAAAAAGCTTCTTTCCCTTGGGAACGGCACCTTGAGGCAAGTAGACTTCGGCCGAAGTCGGCCAATATGCCTCAAAAAAATCCTTCATGCTCGCAATGGTGTTGGACACGCGCGGCAGCAGCGGATGGCCTGTCTGGGCGTAATAAATGGCCGGCTCCAGCACATCGCGCAGCGACTTCGTGCCGTGGTCGCGCAACAGGATCATCCATGCGTCGAAAGCGCCGGGCACCACCGCAGCAAGCAGCCCGTTGCCGGGGATAAGCGTTAAACCTTCAGCCCGATAGCGGTCCAGCGTGGCGGCGCCCGGCGTAGTGCCCTGCCCACACAGCACTTCGATTTTTTTTGTGGCTGCCGAATAGAAAATGCCCGGCACTTCACCGGCCGGCCCCACCAGATTGGGCTCGACCACATGCAACACGAACGCGCTGGCCACGCACGCATCGAAGGCATTGCCGCCGCGCTCCAGCATCGACATGCCTACCGCTGTGGCAAGCCAGTGAGTCGAGGTGACAACACCGAAAGTGCCGGTGATTTCCGGACGAGTCGTAAACATAATCGATAGCCTGAAACGAAAAAAGACTGGAATAAGCCAAACGGCAATGGCCTACTGCTTGGCCAGTTCCACCCCTTTCAGGCGAATCAGGCCGTCGGGATAGGGAACAAACCCCTTTACCCGTTTCTGCACGGCAAAGGTCCAGGGTAGATAGTAGGTGTAGAAAATGGGCCGTTCAACCTGCATCCGCTGAAGGAATTCCGCATAAAGCGCCTTGCGTTTGCCGGTATCCTGCTCCACTCGCGCATCGACCAGCAGCTTGTTGAGTTTTTCGTCGCAGAACTTGCCATCGTTGAGGCTGCCCTTGCAACTGACATATTGAAACACGTTGCCGCTGGGATCGACGCGGCCCGACCAACCGGCTTGCCCAAGCTGAAAATCGCCGCGCGCCAAAGTGGATTGCAAGGCGGCAAACTCCATGGGCCTGAGGCTGATGTCGAATCCGGCTTCGCGCCCCGTCGCCTGTATCAGTTCCATGACCTGCTGCATAATAGTATTGGTGCCATACGAGATTTCAACCTTGACCCGATCAAACCCTGCCTCCTTCAACAAGGCACGCGCCTTTTTTACATCGCGGCCTTTACGCTCGACGCTCTTGTCGTAAGCAAAACTGGCGGGAGGGAAAGGCTGGAAAGCGGGCTGGTACAGGCCCATCCCCACGACCTGATTTATGGCGTCCCTGTCGATGGCTAGATCAAAAGCCTGCCTGACCCGCGCATCTTTCGCAAAGGGGTTGCTGGCCCCTCGAGGGCCATTGGCAAAATTGACCGAAATGGCCTGGAAGCCCAGGCCGGTAATCGGCATGAATACGAGGCTGGGATCGTTCTTGACTGTTTCGGCGTCGCTCGGGGCAATGCGCTCGGCCATATTCAGCCCGCCGGCGCGCAGGTCGTTGAGCCGCACCGTTGCATCGGGAACGGGCTTGAAGATGACCGTATCGATATGAAAATCCTTGGCATCCCAGTATTGCGGAAATTTTTCCAGCACGATGCGGTCGTTCTGGACGCGCTCCTTGAAACGATAAGGGCCGGAGCATACGGGATTTTTTCCTGGATCTTTATCGAAGCTTTTCGGCGACTGCATCATGCCCGCACGATCGGACAACTGCGACAGGAACGATGCGTCTGGCTCGGACAAATGGAGCACGACTGTCCTGGAATCCGGCGCGTCGACGCTGACCAGCGTTGCCAGCTCGCTTTTGCGATTGCTGTCGGGCAATGTCTTGGCGCGATCGAGGTTGGCCTTGACCGATGCGGCATCGATAGGAGTGCCGTCGTGATAGACGGCTTTATCGCGTAAAGTGAATTTAAGTGTTTTATTGTCGAGCCACGTCCATAAGGTGGCCAATTGGGGAACGATTTTCAGGTCGGGAGTAATTTCAACAAGCTTGTCGCACAGCGACGCAAATACGATACGACCCACGAATGTCCTGGCTCGCACCGGATCAAGCTGGTCCGGATCGTCCTGCAAGCCTATTTTCAGGGTAGTCTGGGCAAACGCCGCGCTCGATAAAAGCACGCCCGCTATCGCCGCGATTTTCAGGATTACCTTGTTCATGATCAAGCTCCAATGGAAATGAGTTGTTTCGTTGGCGGATTAGATTCTTGGAACATCAAGCGGTGCCGGTGGGCCAGGCTGGGCAGGCGAGCTCGAACCCGCCACGCCAAGGACCCGGGGCGGGGAATCAAGGGAGCAACTGTCTGAGCGTGACGCTTGCGCACAGCCCGGGGGGCTGTGCGCCACGCGAGTTTTGCGACCGCCCCGAGCCAGGTCCTTGGCGTGGGCAGCCCTGGCACAGCCAGGGCCGGGTGAGGCGAGCCTGCCCAGCCTGGCCCACCGGCACCGCTGGCGCGGGCATCGGCAATACCGTCCGGCATCAATAGACCCCTACAGAATGGCGCGCCACAAAATGACCCTTGCCGACCTCCACCAGAGGCTCGACCAGCGGATCATCGCCCACACTGCGCACGGCGCTGGGAATTTCATCCACCAGTAGCGAGTGCTCCCGGTGCCGCCGCGAAGGGTCGGCAATCGGCACGGCAGCCATGAGCTTTCTGGTGTAAGGATGTTGCGGACTCTCGAAAATGGCGCTGCGCGGGCCGATTTCAACCACCTGCCCCAGATACATCACCACCACTCTATGGCTGACGCGCTCCACCACGGCCATATCGTGGGAAATGAACAGGATGGACAGGCCCAGCTCACGCTGCAGGTCCAGCAACAGATTGACGATCTGCGCCTGTATGGATACATCCAGGGCGGACACCGATTCATCGGCAATAATGATTTTCGGGTTCAAGGCCAGGGCCCGCGCGATGCAAATGCGCTGCCTTTGCCCGCCTGAGAATTCATGGGGATAGCGGTCTATCATTTCAGGACTCAGGCCGCACTTGTCCATCAGCCAGCGCACCCGTTCGTACGCTTTGCGCCCTTTGGCCACGCCGTGGATCAGCAACGGCTCCATAATTGAATAACCGATGGTCACGCGCGGATCGAGCGATGCAAAGGGGTCCTGGAACACGAACTGGATGTTCTTGCGCAAGGCCTGCATCTGGCCCGCACTCAAAAGGCTTATATCCTGCCCCGCGAAAAGAATTTTCCCGGCACGCAGCCGCTCCAGCTGGGCCAGGGAGCGTCCGGTGGTGGTTTTGCCGCAGCCCGACTCACCCACCAGGGCCAGCGTTTCGCCCGGATATAAATCGAAACTGACCTGCTCCACGGCATGCACCCGCCGACGCACGCGGCCAAACAGGCCGCTGGCAATATCGAACCGCGTTACCAGCTTATCGACTTGCAGGAGCGGCCCTTGCTCATATTTAACCGTGGATGACAGCGGCAGCGGCTCTTCATGAGCGGACGCGGCGTCGGCACCCAGCAAAGCAAAGGGCGTGGGCTGGCCTATGCCTTTCATGGAGCCCAGTTTCGGCACCGCGGACAACAAGGCTTTGGTGTACCAGTGCTGAGGCTGATTGAATAAAGCATCGGATGAGTTTTCTTCCACCTTTTCACCACGATGCATCACCATGACCCGGTCCGCCACTTCGGCCACGACCCCCATGTCATGCGTGATGAAAATCACGCCCATATCCATGTCCTGCTGCAATTGGCGTATAAGCTGCAGGATCTGGGCCTGGATGGTGACATCCAGGGCGGTGGTGGGCTCGTCGGCAATCAGCACCTGCGGCCGGCACGACAGCGCCATGGCGATCATGATGCGCTGTCGCATGCCGCCCGACAATTGGTGAGGATAGCGGCCTTGTATCGCACGGGCATCGGGAATGCGCACGGTTTCCAGCAGGCGCAGCGTTTCCGCCTGGGCCGCGGCCGCATCCATGCCTTGATGCAGGCGCAGCGCCTCGGCAATCTGATTGCCGGTGGTAAAGCTCGGGTTCAGGGACGTCATGGGTTCCTGAAAAATCATGGCGATGTCGGCGCCGCGTATCGTCCTCATGGCGGGCTCGCTTGCGGCCACCAGATCGAGCACGTCGCCGCTGCGGCGGCGCAACAGGATTTCGCCGTGTGTAATGCGGCCCTTGCCAAACTCGACCAGGCGCATCACCGACAAGGACGTTACCGACTTGCCGGAACCCGACTCCCCCACAATCGCCAGTGTCTCGCCCTTTTCCACGTAAAAGGACACATTGCGCACCGCCTGGACCAGGCGATCAGGGGTTTTAAAGGAAACGCTCAAGTCTTCAACCTGAACGACACGCTCTGCATTCATCATCGGCATATGTCAACTATCCTGACGCGGGTCCAGCGCATCGCGCAGGCCATCACCCAACAAATTGAATCCGAATACCACCAGGAAAATCGCCGAGCCCGGAAAAACCGACATCCAGGGCGCCTGGATCATGAAATTCTTTGCCGTATTCAGCATCGACCCCCAGGAGGGATCGGGCGGCTGCAAACCCAGCCCCAGGAACGACAGGCTCGCCTCGGCAATGATTGCGCTGGCAATCAGGATGGTTGCCTGCACAATCAGCGCCGGCATGATATTGGGCAATATGTGGCGCAGGATGATGCGGCGGTTCGAGGCACCCAGCGAGCGCGTGCTCTGGACGTAATCCTCATTCTTGACCGACAAGACCTGGCCGCGCGCCAGGCGTATGAACAACGGTGCGGCCGACATCCCGATGGCAATCATGGCGTTGATCAGGCTGGGGCCCAGGAACGCCGCCAGTGCAATGGCAAGAATCAGAAACGGAATCGAAAACAGGGCTTCCGTCACGCGTGAAATACAGCCGTCGATCCAGCCGCCGAAATAACCCGCCAGCAAACCGAACGGCACACCGACCATCAGGGCGATCAGGACCGAGCACATACCCGCCATCAGGGACGCGCGCGTGCCATACACCATCCGGCTGAAAATATCGCGCCCCAGTTCATCGGTGCCGAACCAGTGTGCCGCCGACGGCGCCTTGCGGATGACCGAAAAGCTGACCTGCACCGGATCGTGGCCGGCAATGAGCGGAGCCAGTATGGCAACCAGGACAAAAAACAGGACAATGACGGCCCCAAGCACGGCCGAACGATTCCGCTTGAATTTGCCCCAGGACCGGTTCCTGCGGCGAGGAGCGGCGCCGGCATTCATGACTTGCGCGTTCATGCGTACCTCAGCCGGGGGTTGACAAGGATATACAAGATATCGGCAATCAAGGTAAGAGTAATAAAGCCTATCGCGATGCACAGCACAATGCCTTGCACCACGGCGTAATCACGGTTGAACACGGCGTCGACCAGCAATTTTCCAAATCCCGGTATGCCGAAAATCTGCTCCGTCAGCACCGCTCCGGCCAGCAGTTCGCCAAACAGGATGGTTACCAGCGTCACGATCGGCATCAAGGCATTGCGCAAGGCATGACGCAGCACCACCACCCATTCCGAAGCGCCTTTGGCGCGCGCGGTACGTACGTAGTCGGCGCTCAGGGCCTCGAGCATGGCCGAACGCGTATGGCGCATCAGGTAGGCGCTGATAACCGTCGACAGCACGGCCGCGGGCATGAGCATGGTTTTAAGCGACAGGCCGAGATCTTCGCTTGGCGGCACAAAGCCCGAAGCGGGAAGCAGCTTCCAATGGACGGCGACGATCATGATCAGGATGATGCCCAGCCAGAAATTGGGTATGGACATTCCGGACAAGGCAAACAGATTGGCTCCGAACTCGAGCCGCGTGCCTTTTTTTACCGCGGCCAGTATGCCCAGGGGAATTCCTATGAGAATGGAAAAAAACATGGCCATCACCGCCAACTGGATCGTGACGGGCAGCTTTTGTTTGACCAGAACCGTGACGGGAATATCGGTACGCAGCGACACGCCCAGGTTGCCCTGCCCAACCTGCTTGACCCAGGCCAGATACTGCACCGGCAAGGGATCGTTCAGGCGGTATTTTTCCCGCAAATAGGTCAGTACGGCCGGATCCCGCTCTTCGCCCGCCATGGCCAGCACCGGGTCGCCCGGCAGGATTTTCTGCAGACTGAAAATAAGCATCGACACCAGTATCAGCGTCGGTATCGCCACAATTATGCGGCGCAAAATAAGTTTGAACATGCCAGGGTGCCCTGCAATGCTTGATAGATTGAAAGACAGGCCGTGTGCGTCAAAGCCGCTGCCTGGTTGCGGCCTTGACGTGCTGCGTAGGCCTGGGGCCTAGTTTTTGGAGAAAGACACGCCCTTCAGGCGGATCATGCCATCCGGATACGGCGTGAAGCCTTGCACCTTCTTGCGCACGGCGAACGGCCAGGGCTGGTAATACGTATACAGGCTGGGCAGATCGTCCTGCAAAATAGTCTGGGCCTGATCGTAAATAGCCTTGCGCTTGGCTTCGTCAGGCACGGTGCGGGCTTCCTTCAGCAATTTGTCCACCTCGGGATTGCAGTATTTGCCGTCGTTCAGGGCACCGCCGCAGGTCACGAAATTGTAGATATTGCCATCCGGATCCACCCGGCCCGACCAGCCGCGCATGTCGACCTGGAAGTTGCCCTTGGAATCGTCCGCCAGCATGGCGGCATATTCGGTGGGACGCAGGCTTAGCTGGAACCCGGCCTGGGCCGCCATGGCCTGCACCATTTCGGCCGTCGAAGACGCAATCGTATTGTTGCCGAAGGTCAATTCAGCCTTGACGGTTTCCATGCCGGCTTTTTTCAGCAGCGCCTTGGCCTTGGCGATATCGGGCTTGGTGACCGGGAACTTGTCGCTGTGGTAAGGGCTGGCCAGGGGAAAGGGTTGCTGCGCCGGGATGAAAATGCCGCCCCCGATAACCTGATTGATGGCATCGCGATCGATGGTCAGCTGGAAGGCCTGCCGGACCAGCTTGTTGCTGAACGGATTGGTCTTGGCCTTGGGGCCATTGGCCACGTTGAACATGAATTGCTGGAAACCCAAGCCGGTGACGGGTGCGAACACCAGGCTTGAATCGGCCTTGACTTGCGCCACATCGGACGGATTCAGCCGCTCAAGAATATCGATGCTTCCGGAACGCAGATTCTGCAGGCGCACGGTTGTATCGGGAATGGGCATGAACACCACTTTCTTGAAGGCAAAGTCTTTGGCGTCGTAGTACTTGTCGAATTTTTCCAGGACGATGCGGTCGTTCTGCACACGCTCCACGAATTTGTAAGGACCCGAGCAAATCGGATCGCGCCCCACCGTAGCGGCGTTATCGGCACCCTGGAAGCTTTTGGGCGACAGCATCATGCCGGCACGGTCCGACAGTTGCGCAAGCAAGGTCGCGTCGGGCTGCTTCACCGTAATGACCAGGGTGGAGGGATCAGGGGCATCGACCTGCTGGATCGAAGCCAGCTCGCCCTTGCGCTGGCTTTCCTTCATGGTTCGGTCGCGATCCAGATTGGCCTTGGCGGCCGCCGCATCGAACTTGGTGCCGTCATGGAACAAGACATCATTGCGCAGCTTGAACGTCAAGACCTTGTTGTCGGGACTCCAGGACCAGGACGTGGCCAATTGCGGAACAAACTGCAGCTTGGCATTGATATCGACCAGCTTATCGCACAAGGACGTAAAGACGATGCGCGACACATACGTGCGTGAACGGGCCGGATCGAGGGTATCCGGGTCCTCCTGCATGCCGATGCGCAAGGTTTGCGCAAAACTGGCCGTGGCCGCCGCGCCCAGCACCAGTCCGCCCAGCAAAACCGTGATTTTTTTCATATGTTTGTCTCCTGATTGATCTTATTGTCTTAAAACCCGACGGCCTGACCGTCGCGCCGGCTGTCGCTGGCCGCCACATACCCCTTCTCGTTGTCGTCCTCGGACATGCGCCAGATAAACTGCCCGGCGCCGAAATCCATATAGGGATCATAAACAGACTTGAATTTATGTCCAAGAGACTTCAAGCCTTCGACCGTGCCGGCGTTCATGTTCGGCTCGATATCGAGGGTAAAGTCGCGGTTCACTTTCCAGCGCGGAGCGCAGCAGGCGGCCTGAGGCTGCTGATCGTAATCGATCATGCGCACAACGGTCTGCAAATGCCCCTGGGGCTGCATATCGCCCCCCATGACGCCGAAGCTCATGACCGGCTTGCCATCTTTGCTGAGGAATCCGGGAATAATGGTATGGAACGGCCGCTTGCCTCCTCCGACCACATTGGGCGAGGCGGGGTCCATGGAAAATCCGACTCCGCGGTTCTGCATGCTGATCCCGGTGCCCGGCACCACGACGCCTGAGCCGAAGCCCATATAGTTCGACTGAATGAACGAAACCATCATGCCGCTTTCATCGGCGGCTGTCAGATAGATGGTGCCTCCCGCATACGGCCGGCCGGCCGCGTAGGTCCCGGCCTTGTCCAGGCGAATCAGCTTGGCCCGGCTGTCGAGGTAATTGTCGTCCAGCATCTGCAGCGGCGTGATGTCCATGGTGCGCGGTTCGGACACATAACGGTATAAATCGGCGAAGGCCAGTTTCATCGCTTCGATCTGGACATGCTGCGACTGCACGGAATCGACCGGCATATTGCGCAGGTCGAAATGTTCGGCAATCCCCAAAGCCATCAAGGCCGCAATGCCCTGGCCATTGGGAGGGATTTCATGGAGCGTATAGCCATGATAGTTCCTGGATATGGGTTCGACCCATTCCGGCCGGTAGTTGCGCAAATCGTCGAGTGTCATGGCGCCATTGCCTGCACGGCTGAACGCGGCGATCTTCTCGGCCAGCTCGCCTTCATAAAAATCGCGCCCGCGGCTTTGGGCAATGCGCTTCAGCGTGACGGCGGCATCGGGAAAACGGAAATGCTCTCCTACTTCGGGGGCACGGCCCTCGGGCATGAATGCCTGGGCATAGCCCGGCTGGTCTTTCAGCTCTTTTGCCGCCTTGGCCCATTTTCCCGCCACGATCGGCGGAACGGCATAGCCCCGTTCGGCGATTTCGATCGCCGGCTCGAACAAAACCTCGAAAGGCAGTTTGCCGAACTTTTCATGCAAGGCTGCCCAGCCCGCCACGACACCAGGTACGGTGGCGGAATCCCATCCGCGTATCGGCTGATTGGCCTGGCCATTGCTGTCGACGCCATGCTTGCGCTTGAAGTACTCGACATTCCAGGCCGCCGGCGCCACGCCGGATGAATTCAGGCCATGCAGCTTTTTGCCATCCCACAAGATCGCGAAGCAATCCCCGCCGATTCCGCAGGAAACCGGCTCGACCAGTACCATCGTGGCGGCCGCGGCAATCACCGCATCAACCGCATTGCCGCCTTTGAGCATCATGCGCAATCCCGCTTGCGCCGCCAGCGGGTGCGAGGTTGAAACCACATTGCGCGCAAACAGGGGGGCGCGAATGGAAGGGTAAGGATTGGTCCAGTTAAAGTTTTTCATACAAGCGCTACAGATATTTGGGGGGCTTTTAAGCTACTATCAATCAATCATTAAATCAATTTAGTTTTCATATTTGAACTACAAGTTTTTCTTATGAGTACCATACGCTTCATGCGCACGTTCCTGGCTGTGGCCCGTCATGGATCCTTTTCCGACGCCGCGGAACATGTCGCCCTGACCCAGGCGGCGGTCAGTTTGCAGATGCGTGCTCTGGAAGAAGAGTTTGGCCGCCAGTTGTTCGATCGCAGCGGCAGGTTGGCTTCGCTCAACGCAGCGGGCCAGGAAATCCTGCCCGAAATCGAGCATCTGCTTGCGCTTTACGACCGTATGCGAGTGCCCAAGCCGCCGCCGGGGCAGTTCGTCGGGAATTTGACCATCGGCGCCATCGTCTCCTGCATGAGTATCCTGGCAAAAATCGTGTCGGAACTCAAGAGCGAGCATAAGGAGTTGGGAATACGCCTGGTCTCGGGCAAATCCAGCGAGCTGAGCCACAAAGTCCAGGCCGGCGAGATCGATGCGGCGTTCGTGGTGGGCGTCGGCAAGAAGTGGGCCGGCACCCGATGGAAAATGCTTTATCAGGAGCCTTTGCGGCTCATCACCCCGAGCACTGTCATTGGCGATGACCCCAGGGAGATCCTGAGAAGCCACCCTTTTCTGCGCTTTGACCGCACCCAGCATACCGGAGGTCAAATAGACCGGGTTTTAAAAAAAATGGGAGTCATTCCCGACGACTTTCTCGAGCTGAACGCCATCGAGCAGGTGCTGGATCTGGTCGGACACGGTGTCGGCGTTACGATCCTGCCCCTGCTTCACACCGTGAAGTGGAACAAAGCCCATAAGCTGCGGATCCTGCCCTTGCCCGAGGATCTGGGTTCAACTACCCGCGATATCGGCATGCTCGAACGCCGCGACCACCGTTTGCAGGACGCCACTGAAATGATTTTTGGGCGCTATTCGCGCAGCCTCACTTCTTTTCGGGAGCTATGAAAGGTTCGGGACGGTTCATGCCGTGATATTCGCGATTCGGCATCATGTCCGTACCAATGGCAACCCGGTTCGACAGGTTGAAAAAGCCCACTGTGTCGCACAGATCGAAGATGTCTTCGGAGCCAAGCCCCACCGCACGCAACTGATTCCGATCGTCGTCGACGACGAGGTGGGGAGTCGCAGTCAGTTTCCAGGCGAAATCCAGCATGGCGCGCTGGCGCGGATCCAGTTTCGCCACCCGATAATTCATGACCATCATTTCGCCGAGTTCCGGGTCGCCGGACAACTGGCGCACCGCCTGGCCATGAGCAACAAGGCAGTAGTAGCAGTGGTTCGCGCTCGACACCACGACCGCGACCATTTCGCGTTCAAGCTTGCTGAGCCCCGACGGCGCAAGCATGAGTTCGTTGTACATGGCCATGAAATTGCGCAGCTTGTTGGGTCGCAGGCTGTAGGCCGAAAGTACATTGGGAACCAGGCCAAGCTTGTCCATGCACTTCTGGTACACGGCCTTGATATCATCGTCCAGGGTGGCGGCGTCAGGGACCCCCAAGGCTGAAATGTGTGCGGGTTGCGGCATGGGACGGGCTCCTTTTCGTGATTGGCCTGATACTTCCCGCCACTTTATCAGGGTTCGAGGCAAACGCGGCGGGGGCGCCGATAAGCGGCACCGCATCTACGCAAGCGGAATGCGGGCCAAGAGGAATATCCGCTACAGCAAGGCGTGAAGCGCCGCGGCTTCCGCATGGATGGCGGCGGTATCGAAAACGGGAACAGCCACATCGGCGGCTTTGATCAGCAGGCCAATCTCCGTGCACCCCAGAATAATGCCTTCGGCCCCCTGTCGGGTCAGGGTTTCGATGATCCGCAGATATTCTTTCCTGGACGAGTCGGAAATAATGCCCAGGCAAAGTTCTTCGTAGATGATCTTGTGCACGAGGTTTCTGTCTTCCGCATCGGGAACCAGAATCTTCAAGCCATGGTGCGATTCGATGTAGCCTTTATAAAACTCCTGCTCCATCGTGAATCGCGTACCCAGCAAGCCGACTTTTCCGAGCTTGCTGTTCTTGATTGCATGCGCCGTTGCGTCGGCGATGTGCAACACCGGCAAGCCCCCTGTTTCCTGTATTCGGGAAGCAACCTTGTGCATGGTATTGGTGCAGACGACCACGAAATCCGCTCCGGCCTTTTGCAGGGCTTGCGCGCATTTTCCGAGATAATCGCCAGCGGCCGCCCAGTCGCCCTCGTGCTGAAAGGTTTCGATTTCCTGGAAATCAACGCTATACAAAACGATTTTTGCCGAATGCAGATCGCCCAGCCGTTTCTTGATGACGGTGTTGATGATCGTGTAATAGGGAACAGTGGACTCCCAGCTCATTCCGCCCAGCAAGCCTATGGTTTTCATACTCAGTCCTTGGAAGCAGCGCTCATCGCAGCATCAGGACATTTTATAGGCCAATCAAGTGCGCCGCCGCCGAAGTGCCATGCACGGCCACGCATGGCACTTCGGTGCCGCGGCGGCCTCGCTAGGGAGTATTTTTGGCCGCTTTGACCGCACCCTTCCATTTTGCAAGCTCGTCGACCAGAAAGGCCTGCGCCTGCTCGGGCGTACCACCCACCGGCGTGGTGTTCGCCGCTGTCAGTTTTTGCCTGAGATCTGGCGCGTCCAGGGCGGCCTTGAGCACATGATTGATTTTTTCAACCACCGCACGCGGCGTTCCCTTGGGCGCAACAATTTCGTACCACAGCATCAATTTGAAATCCGGGTAGCCGGATTCGGCGAGGGTCGGGACTTTTGGCGTTATGGCCGAACGCTCCAGGGAAGTGATTGCCAAGGGCCGCAATTTACCGGTTTCGAAATAACTGCCAGCCCCCTGATAGCTGATGAATATGGCCTGGACCCGGCCCGCGAGAACGTCCAGCAATGCCGGATTTATTCCCTTGTAAGGCACATGTATCATTTTTATCCCGGCCGCGGCGCTGAACAGTTCCATAGCCAGGTGCACGGCGGAACCTTCGCCTGAAGAACCAAAGCTCACGCCACCCGGATTCGCCTTGGCCATCTTGACGAACTCCGCGACATTGTGCGCCGGCACTTTGCTGCCCACGGCCAGATACACGGGTTGTGTGGCGATCAAGGAAATCTGCGTGAAATCTTTCAGCGGATCATAACTGGGAGTTGGATTGACCGTGCTATTGATCGCGTAAACAAAGGCATCGCTGGTATTGAGCAGCAGCGTGTAGCCATCCGGCGCGGCCCGGCTCACATGCTCGCTGCCTATGCTGCCGCTCGCGCCGGGACGGTTTTCAACAATGACGGGTTGCCCGGTGCTCTTCGACATCTTGTCGGCAAGCAGCCGCCCCAGTGTATCGGTGAAGCCGCCTGCCGCCCAGGGTACAACAAGGCGGATGGGCCGGTCGGGATAACTGCCCGCCGACGGGCCGGCCGCGAGCGCCGTATTGGCCAAAGGGGTGCCAAACAACATAAGCAACAGCATATTGCGTAGGATCTTCATGTTATTTACCTTAAAAAGTTATTCGATTCAATCCCTGCCTCTCCTGCCTACAACTTGCACCGGCTGCACGCCATGGGCCGCCCGGGCCGCACTGGCGCCACCGCCGTGTTTCATCGCAATAGCTCAACGACATCAAGGTTTTTTGCATCAAACCGGATGCCGTAATCCCTTTCCGCGCAGGCCAGGGAAATAAAACCGCTGCGTACGTCTCGCCGCACGGCATCGACTTCGCGGCTGAACGGATCGCCATAACCTCCGCCGCCCGGGGTGTAGTGAGTGACCGTGTCGCCTTCCGCCAAAGACTCGATATCCCCAATGGCGTGTTGCAGTTGACGCTCGCCGGGCAGGCCTTCGTTGATGACCCAGCGACCGCCGTCTCCCGCATGGCCTCCCGCAACGCCTTGAGGCAGCGATACCGATTTCTGCGAGGTATGCTGCAATTCAGGATCGCCACCAAGAATTTTGTACGAAAGAATCTGGCCCACACCCCCGCGAAAACGCCCCGCCCCCCCCGAGTCGCAGCGCATTTCACGGCGCAGGTAAAGTACGGGCGATTCCATCTCGATGGCTTCGCTGGGCGGAATATGGCAATTGGTCACATGGCAGGCGACAACTTCGATGCCGTCGGCCCGAGCGGTGGCGCCGATTCCTCCAGGCACCACTTCACCGAAAACCGTACGCGCCCCGCTTCCCGGCTGCGTGGCGATGGTGTAGTTGTAGAGGCAGCCGCAGGAATCCGCCATGACACGCTCGGGAATGGCCTGCGCCAAAGCGCCCATGACGAGATCGACAATGGTGTGGCAGACAATCATGCGTTGGTACACGGCCGCGGGCGCGCGCGCATTGACCAGCGTACCCGGCGGCGCAATCACGTGGATGGGCCGCTTGCAACCTTCGGTGCTGGGGATCGAGGCGTCGGTCACGCATCGCATGGCATAGTAGACAGCGGCCAGGGTGGTCGCCAGCGGACTGTTGATGGGGCCTTTGACCTGGGCATCGGTGCCGCTGAAATCAAGCGTGACATCGCTGCCCTGTTTAATGATGGCCAGGCGCAGATAGTACGGCCCCCCTTTTGCCCCATCGTCCAGCAAAGGCTCCTGATGCCGATAAATGCCATCGGGAATCTCGGCCAAAACCTCTCGCGTGCGCCGCTCCGAGTAGTTGATCAACTCGGTGAAGCAGGCCTGCATCGTCTGCGCTCCATATTTCCGGAACAGCTCGAGCACATCATCGGCCGCCACCTTGACGCTGGCAATTTGCGAGATGACATCGTTTTCCAACATGTCCCGCGTGCGTGTATTGGTCAGGATGATATCCATGACCTTGGTATCAAGCTCCGTACCTTCGACTATTTTCAAGGGTGGAATGCGCAGCCCCTCCTGGTAGATCTCGGTGCCCCAGCCACGGGTACCCATGTTCATGCCGCCAATGTCAAAGTGATGCACCATCAACCCGGAAAACGCAACCAGGCGACCCTCGAAAAACAAAGGATGGAACGCAAGGTAATCGTTCGTGTGGGTCGCCGCCAGCGATTCACCGCCGGCATAAGGATCGTTGGTAATGACCACATCGCCAGGCTTCCATGCCTCCAGCGGAAAATAGTGCTCCAGGATCGTCTTCAGGCAAATACCCACGGTATTCAGTTGAATGGGCGGCCCCGCCTCCTCGGCCAGGAGTTGCCCATGCGTGTCCAGAATCGATGCCGAACAATCCTCCATTTCCTTCACGATGAAGGAATTTGCGGAGCGGATCATACGGCGCGTGATGCGCTGGGCAACGGCTTTCAGGCCATTGCGAACGATCTCCAGTGTGACGGGATCGACGCGCGGCGGCGCAATCCCGCGATCCGGCTGTAGTACGGAAGACGGCATCATACATACTCCTTGCCTGATAATTGGACATCTGCGATGGATGCGAGGGTGGGCTGCGCGTGAGTCAAATGGGCATTCATCATCGAATCAAAGCCTGCGCTCCAGCCTGGCGCGAGAAACAAGGTTCCGCCCGCATACTCGACAATGGCTGGACCGCCGACTTCCTGTCCGGCACTCAGATCGTCGAAACGATAGACAGGCGCCGCCAGGCGCTTATTCGCCTCGACCAACAGTTCGCGCCGGCCGACCGGGGCGGGGGGCGCATCCGAGAAGGCGTGATCGGGCCAACGAGCATGCGAGCTTGCACCTATTGCCGTCACACGCACATTCACGGTCTGGACTTCGCGGCCCGCCAGGTTGTAGCCATAGACCTGCCGGTGCTGGGCATTGAACCGCGCCACCAGCTCATCGAAGCCGTCGGCCAGCTCCGATCTGGACAAGGGCAATGTCAGTTCATAATTCTGGCCTTGATACCGCAGATCGACCGATAGCGTGCAACTGCGCGCATCAGGCTCGACACCGTCCTCGGCAAGGGCAGCTTGGGCTTCGATCAGCATTTCATCGAACATGGCTGCAAGCTGCGGCGCAATCGCCGGCCCAACCTTGAGAACGATGGTCCGCGCGTAGTCGTGGCGAACGTCGGCGCATAACAAGCCCATGGCCGACATATTGCCCGGAGCGGGAGGGATCAGGACTTTGCGTATCGATAAGGCCTCGGCCAACCGGACCGCATGCAGCGCTCCGGCCCCGCCGAATGCCACCAGGGTAAAGTCGCGAGGATCCAGGCCGCGATCAACCGTTACCAGACGAATCGCATTGGCCATATGCGCCTCGGCTATGGCAATAATGCCCAACGCCGCATCGTCCACCGTCATGCCAAGCGGCCTGGCGATTTTTTGCTCGATAGCATCGAAAGCGAGCCGAAATTGCAAACTCCGCGCTCCGCCCAGGAAATAGTCGGCATTGAGGCGGCCGGCGACCAGATTGGCATCTGTGACCGTGGGGCAATCGCCGCCCTGCCCATAACAGGCAGGGCCGGGAGCCGAACCGGCGCTGTGCGGGCCGACACGCAGCGCCGTTCCACCATCCACCCACGCAATCGAACCTCCACCGGCGCCGATGGTAACCATGTCGAGTGTCGGAACAAGCAATGGATGTGAACCTATGCGGCTGCGATTGGCCAGGACCGGCGCACCATTGGTGATCAAAGACACATCGGCGCTCGTCCCTCCCATGTCCAGCGTGATGAGGTTCTTGATGCCGCAGGCCGCAGCAAGAGCGGTGGCTCCGACTATGCCTCCCATTACACCGGAGTGGGTGATGGCGGTGGGAGCCTGCGATGCCATATCGAAGGTCGATATGCCACCGTTGCCGCGCATGATGAAAGGCACTGCGGGTACGCCGCTTTGTGCAAGCGCCTGTTTCAGCCCTTGCAAGTGCAAAGTAATGGGTTTCTTGATAAAGGAGCTGACGCAGGTGGTACTGGTACGTTCGAATTCACGGAACTCCCGCACCACGTCGGAAGACAAGGAAATGTCGATCTCCGGGCAAATTTCGGCAGCCAGTTCCGCAATGCGGCGTTCATGCAATGGATTGGCGTAAGCATGCAAAAGGCAAACCGCAATGCTGTCGACACGGGCCGCGGCAAGCGCGCGCAATGCCTCGCACACGCTTGCCTCGTCAAGCGGGGTAACGATGCGCCCCAGATGATCGATCCGCTCCAGTGCGCCGAAGCGCAACTGGCGCGGTACCAGCGGAGCCGCCGGCCGCCAATGAATGTCATAGACGTCTGGTTTGCGCGACGCTCGACCGATTTCGAGCACATCTCGAAAGCCTTCGGTGGTAATCAGGCCGACACCTGTTTCTTTCCCTTCCACAAACAGATTTGTGACGAATGTGCTGCCATAGACAAAGCAATCGATTGCCTGCATGGACACGCCCGCAATCTCGATGATTTTTGCCATCCCGGCGATAATGCCTATGCTTAAGTCCTCGCGTGTACTCGGCACCTTCAATGTCACCAGCTTGCCCTGGCCGGCCAGCACCAGATCAGTATGCGTGCCTCCGGTATCGACACCAATCGCTATTTGGCCCTGCTTCTCGGAATATGTGCTCTTTGCCATCTACGCTCGTCCTTCAAAACCCGCTTACTGGAAAAATACCGCCCGGTGCCGGAACAACGCCCAGCGCCGCGCACCAGGCCAATCGTCAAAACCGGCTTAAACGATATGGCGAAATATCAATCGCGGACCTTGCCCCGGAAAGCAACTGGCAGGTCAGTTCGGCCGTCATCGGCGCTCCAGTCAAACCGGTGTGCCCATGTCCGAATGCATAAATGACGTTGGGAGCAGTGCTCGCCCGATCGATGACCGGCAGGCTATCGGGCGTCGAAGGCCTGGAACCCATCCAGAACGTCGCTCCATCGGTATTCAAGCCGGGATACATGCGTTTCGCGTTTGCCAGCAAGGCCCTGGCGCGCTGCTCATCCATCGGAGCATTCGGTTTGGCAAACTCAACCGTACCGGCAATACGCACACCATGCTCCATGGGTGTCAGGCCGAACATCAGGTCCCGGTTGCTGATTTTTATGGCGGGGCGCACATGCGGATCGGGAAGCATGACGTGGTAGCCGCGCTCAGCCTCAAGCGGAATCGAATCGCCCAGCAATGCCGCCAATTCACGGGAACGCATACCCGCCGCGATGACGACCGCATCGGCCGCCAGCTTCACACCGTCGTCGCAACAAACGAACTTCACCGCCTTCGCCTGACGCTCCAAACCAAGCACCTCCGCGCGCCTCAAGCGCCCACCGATCTGCTGAAACAAATCGACCAGAGTCTGGACCAGACGCAGCGGATTTACTGTGTGGCCGTTATCGGAAAAAAACAGACCTTTCGTAAAACCAGGGGCAAGCTGCGGATCCAGCTGCCGGATCTGGGCCGCGTCCAGTGCCTGGGTCTGGACACCGTGTTTCTCGCGCAGGGCGCGGGCGAGTGTTTCGGTGGGACCGGCGCGCTCGCTTTTCCAAACATAAATCTGCCCTGTCGTTTCAATCAGGCCCGCGGCTTCCGGGCCCAGGAGGCGGGCATAGGCGGTCAGGCTAGGGGCGTGCAACGCCCTCAGGGCCGTGGCGGCAGCCTCGACGCGATCGATGCTGCCGGCGCGAATCCAGCGCACCATCCATGGCAGCACCACAGGCAAGCGGCCCCAGCGGATTACAAGCGGGCCGGACGGATCTGCCAGCCACCGCGGGACTCTTTTCAGCATTCCGGGCAAGGAAGCGGGAACGCAGAAATCGGGGCTGATCGCGCCGCCGTTACCGTACGAACACTCCATTCCGGGCGGCCCTTTGTCGACCAAAGTGACCGAGAACCCCTGCCGCTGCAAAACCAGCGCAGTCGCTGCGCCAATAATGCCTGCACCGATGACAACGACTTCACGATTGGAAATGCCGGATGAATGCATGAACGGTTCTCATATGAAAAAACGTGCTGAAGGCCGATATCCGGAATGATCTGAAACCGGAACCCTGACTGCGACTCATTGCTGTGCCGGGACGCCCTCCGGCGTTGCGCCCCGATGCAGCAGCGCCTCGCTGATTTCCCGGGCCGACGCAACGACTGCTTGAATGATTTGTTCACGCGCAGGGTCGAAGCGCTGACTGGGAGCGATGACTGCCAGGCCGGCAAGGACACGATCGCCCGATAAAATCGGCGCCGCCACGCCCGATGCTCCGAGAACATTGCTGTCGGCAATCGTGACATACCCTTGTTTTCGCCCCAACTCGACGGCCTTCCTGATGGCTTGCCTATCGGTCGCGGTTCGAGGCGTAATGGCGGCAAGATCGTGCGTTTCCAGGTAGCGCTCGAATTCCGTGTCGCTCAGGCTGGAAAGAATTACCTGTCCAATCGAAGTGCAGTAGGCGGGGCGTAAAAACTCCAGACCAACGTCATAGCGCAAGGGGTTGTCGCTGACTTTTTTTGCGATGTACTGGATGCTCAGGTTTGATGTTGGAACACCTAGAAATGCCGACTCCCCCGTCGCAGCCACCAGGCGATTCATGACCGGCTGGCTGGCTCGCAGAAGCGTGGCGCTTGCGCCGCCAACCCAGCCCACGTCGCGATAGCATTCGGCCAGACGGTAGCCGTCGGCCGCGGCCTGAATATAGCCCCTGCCCTCCAAGGTCGACACCAACGCCGATGCGCTGCTTCTTGGAATTCCCAGCTGCCTGGCGATTTCATTGACACGTATGCCTTGCTGCAAGGTAGCCATGAGCTCCAACACGTCAAGAATGCGCGCCGCGGATTTGACCGAAACTGTTCTCATATGTGTACATAGTGCTTTGATATATACAAAATATAATAGACTTGCGAACATCGGACAATTACTTTTTCGTAATATTCTGTAATTTCCTGGAAAGATCATGGCCGGCGGCAGGCAATGCGGAACACCTGCACACACACAAAGGCCTGTGTGCACTGAGCGTGCAAGGCAACCGTGCAGGCAACGAGACTGGCGCAGTCGCTCTGGGATAAGATTCGCCTTTAGATATGATTGTTGCCCGCATGAGCTCGAACGATACGAACCGGAAAACAGGATCTGCCCCACCCTGGCTCAAGGCGGCGCCGGCAATCTTCCTGCTGCTGTGGTGCAGCGGCTTTGTATTCCTGAAGATCGGACTGGCGTATGCGGATCCGCTGACTTTTCTGGCGCTGCGCTATGCCCTGGTGCTGGCCGTGCTGGCACTGCCGGCCCTGATTCTGCGACCGGCCTGGCCACGATCGGCACGTGCCTGGGGCCACCTGGCCATGGTCGGCCTGCTGCTGCAGGCGTCCTACTTCTCGTTTACCTATCTTGCCTTCAAGCACGGCATTTCGGCCGGGGCGCTGGCGCTGGTCACCTCCATGCAGCCCCTGCTGATCGGCTTGCTGGCGCCCGCTTTCGCAAACGAAAAAATCAGCCTCCGGCGCTGGGCCGGCCTGACCCTGGGAGTGGCGGGCGCCGCTATCGTGATTGCAGGCAAATCCCAGTTGGACATTGCAACGCCCGCCGGCTTGTTTTACGCCTGCGCCGCCCTGTTGTCCATCACGGCCGGCACGCTATGGGAAAGAAAATTCGGCACCGAAACGCATCCGATTCCGGCGAACCTGATCCAGTACGCGGTAGGTCTTGCCGTCACGCTGCCTCTGGCCATGGCGCTCGAACCCATGCGGGTCGCCTGGACGACACCCCTGCTTTTGTCCCTGGCCTACCTGGTACTGGCCAACTCGCTGATCGCCATTACCCTGCTGCTGACCATGTACCGCCATGGCGAAGCATCGAGGGTATCGGCCCTGTTCTTTCTGGTGCCTCCGGTGACCGCGCTCATTGCGTTCGTCATACTGGGGGAGACCATACCAGTGCTGGCCTGGCTCGGAATGCTTCTGGCCGTTGCCGGAATATTCCTGGTTACGCATAGCGCCAAAGCCGTTCCAGCCACAAGTCAAAGCCTGGAAACCGATGCAATAAATGAACCAGGCAGCACAAGGGTATAAGAATACATACCAGTATAAATTATGGACTTGTGCCAGTATTAAAGGCTCCATAAACTGGGCATCTTATCCCCACAAATGAGGAAAATCATGGATCAGCACGGCTTGGTTACCCAACAATTCGGCAGCACGGCAAAAAACTACCTGACCAGCGCGGTGCATGCCCAAGGCGCCGATCTGCAGCGCCTCTCCGATCTGGCCAGGCAATTGCAGCCCAAGCGGATCCTGGACCTCGGCTGCGGCGGCGGCCACGCAAGCTATGCGCTGGCGGCCGCCGCAGCGTCCGAAGTCGTGGCCTACGACTTGTCCGATGAAATGCTGGCGGTCGTGGAAGAGGAAGCCAAACAGCGCGGCCTCGGCAACCTGGCCACCAGGCAGGGTTCGGCAGAAGCCTTGCCCTTCGACGATTCGAGCTTCGAATTGATTGCCAGCCGCTATTCGGCGCACCACTGGATGCGGATCAATGAATCGATCGCCGAAGCGGCGCGCGTGCTGGCGCCCGGCGGTACGCTGATCATCATTGATGTCGCGGCACCTGAAACGCCGCTCTACGATACCGTACTGCAGACGGTCGAGTTGCTGCGGGACTCTTCGCATGTACGCGATTACCGACTCTCCGAATGGCGCGCCATGTTGGGTGCCGCGGGCCTTTCGGTCATGAACAGCGACAGCTGGAAATTGCCGTTGGCGTTCGACAGTTGGATCAAGCGTATTGGCACGCCGCCGGATCGCGTGGCCGCCTTGAATGCCACGATGAAAGCCCTGCCCAGGGAAGCCTATGAATATTTTGCAATCCAGGCCGATCACTCGTTCAGCATCGACACTGTCTGGATAGAAGCCCGGCGCGACTGAAGCGCTTCCAGCGGAACTGGACCGCACGTCTCACCGACCGAGGGATCGGCAGTCCAGGCCAAAAAAAGCGGCCCGCCCGGGCCGCTTTTAACAGAATGGATAATCAACGGCGCCAATGGCGACCGCCACGCCAGCCGTGATGATAGCCCCCGCTCCAACCGAAACCGAAAAACACTGGCGGCCCGACGTAGACAGGCGCGGGCGCCACATACGCGGGAGCGTCGTAGCCATCGTAGTAGGTGTATCCCGGGGAGGCCGGATAGACTGCGCACCCCCCAAGAGCCGACATGATACAGAGCGAAAAGATAAGGCGTTTCGCCGCGCCGGTCGTAATTTTCCTCATGTAGCTTCGACCCCTGATAGTTCAAGCGGTTCAGAAGTCTTATCGAATGTTACAACTGCATTTCCCTGTTGCAGAAAAACAATCGATGGGTTTGAAGTGGGTCGACTTGCGATTAGAGTATTTTTGGTTCGAGTTGTTTGTGGCATTCTGTTTATGGCATTCGATAGATTAGTATTTAAAGACGCCGTCTATCGGGGCTTGGGGTCAGGACCGGCACGGCGTGCTTCATCCGGATTTAGCTCGGCAAGGCGGGCGTCGGTCGAACTCACTGCGCCTCGCACACTGCGCGAGGCTCCGTTCAGACAACGCCCGACGACTTCCCCCGCCTTGCCGAGCTAAATCCGGCGCACGCCTTACGCCGGCCCTGACCCCAAGCCCCGATAGACGGCTCGCGTAATGGCATGCCTAGAATGAACTTGCCGGCCCAAGGTATACCTCGATGCATGACCTCAGCATTTCTCTCGGTACATGTTTCTCTCAGTGCATGACCTAGTGCCTCTCTCTATGCATTTCCTCAACGCAAGCCGCAGGGTGGGCGGTGCTGTGTAGTCCGGCGGTAGTCCAGCGCCGGGTGCTGACGAAGGGAAGGCGGGGGCTTTCGGCGGGCGCTGTCTGAGCCCGGCCTCGCGAGGCCGGGCGAGTTCGCCCGACGCCCGCCTGGACGAGGCAGACCCGGGTAGTCGGCTAGCGTAGCTAGCCGACCGCTGGACGTGCCGGACTGCACAGCACCGCCCACCCTGCGGCGTCTTTATAGAATCAACCGCCGCCCACACAGCAACGCACAGTCCAAAGTCATCGCCCAGCCAGTACAGGCAGCTCAAAACAAAAGTCACTGAAACGCGTCCACCCTCCGTAAACACTTAAACCAAAAATACTCTAGCCGCATGCCCGGTTTTTCCCGGACCACGCAATGGATGTGCTATTTTTATTCTTTTATCGCCCGACCCGCACTCCGCGGCGCGGCCGGCAAACCAGACAGGAAAATCATGCAATATCGACGTCTTGGCAAAAGCAATCTGAAAGTTTCGCCCCTGTGCCTGGGGTCCATGATGTTCGGCGATCAAACCGAATTGGACGAAGCGCAGCGCATAGTCGCCTCGGCGCACGAACAGGGAATCAACTTCATCGATACCGCCGACGTCTACAGCAAGGGCGGCTCGGAAAAAATGGTCGGCAAACTGCTGAAAGCCAATCGCCACGACTGGGTACTGGCAACCAAACTGGGCAATGCCATGAGCGCAAAGCCGAATCAATCGCACTACTCGCGCAACTGGATGATGCTTGAAGTGGAAAACAGCCTGCAACGCCTGGCTACCGATTATGTAGATATTTTGTATCTACATCGTGACTTCCATGAAGAAAACCTGGAAGAAGTCGTGCGCACTCTGGGCGACTTGATCCGCGCCGGAAAAATCCGTGCTTTCGGGGTATCCAATTTCCGCGGCTGGCGCATTGCCGAGATGATTCGCCTATGCGAAAAAACCGGCGTGCCCCAGCCTGTGGTGTGCCAGCCCTATTACAACCTGCTCAATCGCGGACCCGAAGTGGAAATTCTGCCCGCATGCGCCCATTACGGCCTGGGCGTGGCGTCGTACAGCCCTATTGCGCGAGGCGTGCTGACGGGCAAATACCTGCCGGGCCAGGCCCCTGCCGACAATACCCGCGCGGCCCGCGGCGACAAGCGCATTCTGGAAACCGAGTTTCGCGAAGAATCCCTGGTCATAGCGCAAACCCTTTTGCGGCACTGCGAAGCGCGAGGAATAAAGCTTGGGCACTTCGCCACGGCCTGGGTCCTGGCCAATGCCAACATCAGTTCCGTGATTGCCGGCCCTCGCACGCTGGCGCAAATGGAAGATTATTATCCGGCC
This sequence comes from Paralcaligenes sp. KSB-10, assembly GCF_021266465.1. Classification (NCBI taxonomy): domain Bacteria; kingdom Pseudomonadati; phylum Pseudomonadota; class Betaproteobacteria; order Burkholderiales; family Alcaligenaceae; genus Paralcaligenes; species Paralcaligenes sp. KSB-10. The sequence continues at coordinate 1,276,797 of NZ_CP089848.1, forward strand.
ATGGATATCCGGATCAGTGCCGAAGAAGAAGCCCTGGTAAACAGCCTGGTCACCCCGGGGCATGCCTCATCGCCGGGCTACAACGACCCCGGCTACCCATTTTATGGACGTATCGCAGCAGAATAAAGCGTAAGCCGGCGGCCGGGCTACGGCCTGGCGCCGGCATCGACCGCCCGCAGCACCTGGCCGAAAAACCCGTCGGCATGGTCGGGATCAAGCCAGCGCACTACCAGCACCATGCGACGCTCGGGCTCAATCCACATGAACGAACTCCCCGCGCCGATGGCGAAATAGCTTGACGCGGGCAGGCTGGGAAACACCCGCCGCTCATGGTTCAGCCACACCAGATAACCATAGTAAGGAGCAATGGCGCACGGCACGCGCATGCGCCGCATCCATTCGGAAGAGATGATCCGCCGGCCGTTCGCCTGGCCATCGTCCAGGAACAACTGGCCGATAAGCGCCTGGTCCACGCTGCCTATCGACATGCCGCCGCCCCAATGAGTGCCCCCGGGGACCGACTGCACGCGTTGCCCCGCCACATCCACCCAGGCATTGTCGTAGCCCACCCAGCTCCATTCATCGCTGGCGCCGATCGGGTGCATGATCGCCTCGCCGAACACCTCGGGAAGAGGTCTTCCGAACAGGTGCAGCAGGGCCAGGGAAAGCTGGTTGATGCGCACGTCGTTGTATTCCCAGTATGTGCCGGGGGCGTGCAAAGGCCGCAGATCGCCTTTTTTACCTGCCGGCGCAGCGCCGAATTTCACGGCGCGATAGTGATCGGCTTGATCGGGAACCCCAAAGCACACACCCTGCCACTCGCTGGTCTGCTGCAGCAGATGCGCCCAGGTCACACCAGCATTGCGGCCTTCATCAAAACCAATACCCGGAACGCGAACATGGACGGGCTCGTCGACATCCGGCAGCAAACCCTGATCGTGCGCAACACCGGCCAGCAGTCCCAGATAGGTTTTGGCGATACTGAATGTCAGGTCGGCCCGTTTGGGCTCGCCCCATGAAACCAAAGGCTGTCCATCCAGAACTATGGTGCCGGACACCGGCCCGCGCGAATGCACCGGGCCGAGCAGACGATTCCAGGGAGGAGGATCCTGCAAGTGAACGCCCCAGTTGCCATCGACATTCCGATCCCAACGGGTCTCGTGATCAATGGCAAATTGAACCGCCTGCTGAAGCTCGTTGTGTTGCATGTAAAGTTCTCTCGATGTCGATAATATTCAATTCGTCAACCGGCCGGCGACTCGGCACGCCCCGCCTCGACAACGCCATCGGCAATAAAGCCGTCGATTTGGGCATCGGTGTAATCGTACTCCCGAAGCACCTCGCGGGTATGCTCCCCCAGCATGGGCGCGGGCCGCGTAATTTGCGTCGGCGTCTCGGAGAAATGAATGGGACAGCCCAGCGCCCGGGTCCGTCCTGCCTGCGGGTGCTCCAGGTCGACCACCATGCCGCGCGCCAGCGTCTGTGGATGCGACAGGGCCTGCCCTATTGTGTGCACCGGCCCGGCGGGAACTCCGGCGCGATCAAATGCCGCCAGCCAGTAGGCCTGGTTGCGTTTCACCAGCACCGCATCCATGGCTCCGGTCAGGGATTCCAGATTTTCCATGCGCGCACTGTTGCTGGCATAACGTGGATCATCGCGCCACTCGGGATGCCCGAGCACGTCCGCAATGCGTTCCCAGTTGGCCTGATTCGCACCCCCGATATTGATCCAGCCGTCACTGGTCCGAAAAGCCTGGTACGGAGCGGCCAACAAATGGGCCGACCCGGTCGGCCCCGGCGACTCGCCCGTCGCGAAGTAGGTGGCCGCGTGCCAATACGTTTGTTGCAACGCCGCTTCCAGCAGCGACGTATCGACAACCTGGCCCCGGCCCGTCTTGAGCTTGTGCGCATATGCCGCGGTAATTCCGGCAACCGCCAGAATCCCCGCATTGATGTCGGCGATGGAATTGCCCGTCTTGACGGGCGCCCCGCCGGGTTCACCGGTGATCGACATCAATCCGGAAAAGCCCTGTGCAATCAAGTCAAAGCCCGCCTTGTCGCCATAAGGGCCGTCTCGACCGTAGCCGGATACGGCGCAGTAGATCAGGCCGGGGTTGATGGACGACAGAACCTCGTAGCCCAGACCCAGCTTTTCCAGCGTACCGCGACGGTAGTTTTCAGTCAGTACATCGGCATCGGCCACCATGCGCAGCAAAATCTCGCGGCCCTGCGCGTGCTTCAGGTTCAGCGCAATACCCCGCTTGTTCCGGTTCAATATCATGAACGGCGCCGACACACCATTGACGCGTGGCTCCCGATAGCCGCGCGAGTCGTCGCCACCCGGCAATTTCTCGACCTTGACCACGTCGGCCCCCATATCGGCCAGCATCATCCCGCATGTGGGTCCGGCCATGATCTGCGCCAGCTCAAGCACGCGCATGCCGGCCAGGGGGCCGGGCCGGACGGTATCAGGCTTCATTTCAATATCCTTCATTTGCCATGAAATTCAGGCTTTTGCTTGGCCAGGAACGCGGCGTAGCCAATACGGAAATCGTCGGTATCGAAGCAGTCGAAACATTCGTCGTATTCGACAGCGGAAATGGGTTGCGGGTCTGCCAGCCTGCGGGCAAATTTTTTATGCCAGCGCGCGGCCAATGGAGCACCGTCGGCAATGCGCCGGGCGCTGGACAGTGCCTCGGCGGCCACCGCCGCGTCTGGCACCACACGTGTGACCAGTCCTTTGGCCTTGGCTTCGGCCGCATCGAAGACCCGGCCCTCCAGCAAAATTTCGAGTGCGATATCGGCTCCCACCAAACGCACCAGGGGCGCCATTTCCTGATAAGCCATGACCAGGCCCAGGTTCTTGATGGGCGCGCCGAATCGGCTCGATTCGCCGCAAATGCGAATATCGCACAACGCGGCGATCTCCAACCCTCCGCCTACGCAAATGCCATGGATCTGCGCCACCAGGGGATGCCTGCAATGGGCCAGTGCCGCGGCCGTCGCGTGCATGACGCGGCCGTACTCGATTGCCTGCAACTTGTTGGCCCGCTCGGTCTGGAACTCGGCGATGTCATTGCCCGGCGAGAACGATTTTTCGCCGGCTCCACGCAATACGATGCAACGCAGCGTATCGTCGGCCGACAAGGCATTGATCGTATCGCCCAATTCCTGCCACATGGGCCGGGTCATCGCATTGAGTTTCTCGGGGCGATTGAGCACAACGGTGGAAATCGTGTCGTTGCGCTCGACTTGAATCAGATCAGACATGAAAATATCCCGCGTGCATGGTTATCGATAAAACAAGTCCACCAGGCCCAGGCCGGTGATCGGTACGTAAGTCACGACAAGCAGCACCGCAAGCAGCACCCCGATGTACCAGATATTGACCCGTGTCACTTCCCATACCGACGACTTGGCGATAGAGCTCGCCACCATCAATACGCTGGCCACCGGAGGCGTTTGCTGGCCTATGCCAAGATTGATCGTAACAATCAGTCCAAAGTGGATGGGGTCGATTCCCACCATATGAACCAGCGGCATGACCACCGGAATGACCAGAATGATGGCGGCGGCCGAATGCAGAAACATGCCCAGAAACAGAAACAGCACATTAAGCAAAGCGAGCACTACCCATTTGTTCGATGTGAATTCGGCAACCGCGTGCGCCAGCGCCTGCGGCGCCTGGACCTCCGACAGATAGCTTCCCAAAAGCGCGCTGGTGGCGACCAGCAGCATCACGATGGCGGTCTGTATGCCTCCTTCCAGTATGGCCTGGCGCAGATGTTTGAGATTGAGTTCGCGGTAAACGACCAGCCCGACGAACAAGGCCGCGACGACGGCCAGGGCGGCGCCCTCGGTGGCCGTGACGACGCCGCCGAATATGCCGCCAAGAATAATGATGGGCAGCACAAATGCCCATAGAGCCTCGCGGGCCGTCTTGCGTACGCGCCTCATCGAAAACGCCTCTTCGCGCGGCAGTTTGTAGCGATGCGCCAGAAACGAGGCCACCCCCATCAAGCCCAAGCCGCCCAGGACACCGGGCACGATACCCGCCACGAACATCTGCACCACCGAAGTCTCGGCCATGACCGCATACAGAATCATCGGGATCGATGGGGGAATAATGATGGCCAGCGTGGACGCCGAAGACATCGTGGCCGCCGCCATGGGGGCGGGATAGCCTTTGGCTTTCATACCCGGAATCAGGATCGACCCCAGTGCCGCCACATCGGCCACGGCCGAACCGGAGATCTCGGCGAAAAACAGCGATGAGCCGATGGACACGTGCGCCAGCCCGCCGCGTATCCAGCCGAACAGAGCCGATGCGAACGCAATCAGACGCCGTGAAATCCCCGAAGCGTTCATGATCGCGCCCGCGAGAATGAACAGGGGAATCGCCAGCAGAGGAAAGTTGGTGGCGCCATTGAAGGTAACCAGCGCCACATTGGGCAAGGCATCGAGGCCGTGACTCCAGACCATCGCCAGGACTGCGACTATGCCCAGCGACACCGCGATCGGCACATTGATCACCACCAGCAACAGAACCGCGCCGAACAACAGCAGCATGATCATGATAGTCCTTTGAGATTCATTGCAGGCCGTCGGCCAAAGCCTCGGAATCGTGTCCAGGCTCGGTCCGCCTGACCAGATCCACCAGATGCATGATTTCGGCGACGACAATCAACGCGGCGCTGATCGGGATGGCCGACTGCACGAGATTGACCGGGACCGCGGGCAGGCTCACCAGCGACTCCCCCGACAGCACCGGCATGATCGACAGGCCCACCCAGCCGAACAAGGCGAAAAAAGCGATCACCAGCAATTGCGCCACAATATTGACCTGCCGCTTCAGCCCCGGCGACAGTTGATCGACCAGTTCCGGGCAACCGATATGCGCGCGCCGCACCGACGCCAGCGCCGAGCCGTAGAACGTCAGCCAGGCCAGCAGCAGCGATGCCGTTTCGTCGTACCAGACCAGGGACTCCCCCAAGGTTCGGAACACCACGCCCACGGTGACTTCCACGGCCAGGATGATCATCAGGGCGCTCACCACCCATTCAAGCACACGGCCATAGCCATCGCGAAAGCGATGCATCGAATTGCCGGCCGCGCGTTGTGAAGAATCATGCATATCGGTTTCCCCTGCCTGTTGACCCAACTATTTGCCCAGCGCGACGGCCTGGTCGATCAGTTCCTTGGCGCCCGGAACCTCTTTGCCGAATTCCGCATAAATAGGCTTGCTGGCGGCGATAAAAGCATTTTTATCGACCTCGTTGACCTTCATACCGTCATCTTTCAATTTCTTGAGCAGGTCCGTGTCCTGCCTGGCGGCGGTTTCATAGACATACGCCTGGGTTTCCCGAGCGGAATCTTCCAGTATTTTCCGTACATCGGCCGGCAGCTTCTCGTAGCGCTTCAGGCCTACGGTCAGGTACGCGGGGGTATACACGTGGCCGGACAGGGAAAGGTACTTCTGCACCTCCTGGAGTTTGGCCGAGTAGATTTGCGTCAGGGGGTTTTCTTCTCCATCCATGACTCCCGTCTGCAGCGCGCTGAACAGTTCGGAAAAACTCATGGGGCTGGGGTTGGCCCCGTATTCCTGGAACATTTTCACTCGCCATTTCCCTTTGGGCACCCGCAGCTTGATGCCCTTCAGGTCGGCGGGAGTGACGATGGGATGCTTGTTGTTGGTGATATGGCGATAGCCGTTTTCCCAAACGGCCAGGATTTTCAGGCCTTTCTTTTCGGCGGCGGGCTCAAGCTTCGACCAGAAAATCGCCTTTTCGATGCGTTTCATGTGCTCGCGATCCTTGACGATATAAGGCATCTCGAAAATGCCGAACAGATCGACCTCGGATGACATCACCGTCGACGGCAGGGCCATGTCGAGCGTGCCGAGCTTGAGTTTCTGCAGCATTTCCTTGTCGCCGCCCAACTGGCTGGAGCCGAACACAACGACTTTGTATTTACCACCCAGCTTGGCATTGGCGCGTTTTGCAAACTCGTCGGCACTCAGTTGAAACAAGGAACCCGGGTTGCCGACATGGCCCAGCTTGAGTTCGATTTGCGCCTGCGCGGTGCCCGGACTCGCCAGCATGGACATGGCGCCCATTGCCGCTACAACCGCAAAGGCCCGGAAACGGGCGGCGATGCGCACAGCGCGAAAATTGAATGACCTCATGATATGTCTCCTTTGCAAGGGTATTTCGATTGTGGTCCTTCTACTTCTCATCGCCCGCGCATCGCAGGCTGTTTACGGCCCTTATGCCCAACGCGCGCCCGGACCGTGGGCACCCGGGCCTTTGTACTGTCAGGCCGCGGCCTTGCATGCGGCCGCGGCTGTTTCCGCCAGATAATCCATGGCGGCCTGCGCGCCACCTTTGCGGTGAGGCACGCCCGCCACGGCAAGCCCCATTTCGATGCCGGCCAGCGTGCCGCACAAGGTCAGATCGTTCATGTCGCCCAGATGGCCAATGCGGAAAACCTTGCCCGACAACTTGCTCAGCCCCTGTCCGAGCGACATGTTGAAATGCTCCAGGACGGTTTTGCGAAATGCATCGGCGCTGTGTCCTTCAGGCATGAGTACGGCGGTGAGCGCCGGGCTGTACTCGTTCGGATCCAGACACAGGATTTCCAGGCCCCAGGCGCGAACCGCACGGCGCGCCGCCTCGCCATGGCGCCTGTGCCGCGCGAATACATTTTCCAGGCCCTCCGCAAACAGCATGTCGAGCGCTTCATGCAGGCCATAGAGCAGATTGGTCGCCGGCGTATAAGGAAAATAGCCTGTCGGGTTAATGGCGAGCATGTCTTTCCAGTCCCAGTACGAACGCGGCAAAGCGGCATTCTGCGACGCAGCCAGCGCCTTGGCGCTAATTGCGTTGAACGACAGGCCGGGAGGCAGCATCAGGCCTTTTTGCGAACCGGAAACCGAGACATCCACCCCCCATTCATCGTGGCGATAATCGATCGAGCCCAGCGACGAAATGGTGTCTACCATGAACAAAGCCGGATGGCCGCTGCGGTCGATGGCCCGGCGCACCGAATCGACCGGACTGACCACGCCCGTGGCCGTTTCATTGTGAACGATACAGACCGCCTTGATGTCGCGGTTTACGTCCCGAACCAGCCGCGCCTCGATTTCCGCGGGATCGGCGCCCCGGCGCCAATCGCCCGGCAGAAATTCGACCTGCAGGCCAAGCTTGAGCGCCATCTTCTTCCATTGCGCGGCAAAGTGCCCGGTCTCGGCCATCAGCACCAGGTCGCCGGGAGACAAGGCATTGACCAGCGCCGCTTCCCATGCCCCGGTACCCGAAGACGGATAGATCACGACATCGGACTGCGTCTGGAATACTTTTTTCATTCCCGCCAGGACCGATTTACCCAGAACACCGAACTCGGGGCCACGATGATCGATAGTCACATTATCGATAGCGCGCAAAACCCTGTCGGGAACGTTCGTCGGCCCTGGAATTTGCAGGAAGTGACGGCCGGAGGGATGCGAACTAAGCGGAATCATGGCAAGGGCTTATCCTATTTTTGGTATACAAAAAACATTAATATGGAAAATAATAAGAATATATTCAGTTCGACGCAAGCAAAAAAAATGCTGCATAACAGCATAATCATTTGACGTATAATAAAATTCAAGTGTAAAAAACAGAAAATCCATGGAAAAAATAACCCCATGCGTGCTTCCGATTCCAATCACTATTTGTATACCAAATGAACAAACAGCCGCCAATACAAGGCGAAGCCCAGGCGCTTGAATCCGGCAGTCAGGCCGTGCCCAATCTCCTGGCATCGATGGCCATCGATGCGGTAGACCGCAGTACCCTGCCCACCACAGTGGCCGGCCGGCTGCGCGAACTGATCATCGAAGGCGAATTGCCTGCAGGCACCCGCCTGAACGAGCGGGCTCTGTGCGACCGGCTTGGCGTCTCGCGCACGCCGCTGCGCGAAGCGTTCCGTTTGCTTGCGGCCGAAGGTCTGGTGCACATTCAGCCCAATCGCGGAGCCCAGGTCATCGCCCTGTCCGAAAAAGACGTGCGCGAAAGCTTCGAAGTCATGGCCGCGCTCGAGGCCTTGTCGGGCGAACTGGCTTGCCTTCATGTCACCGATCGGGAAATCGACGAAATCAAGGCGCTTACCTTCGAAATGCAGGCCAGCCATGCCCGCCAGGACCTGTCTTCCTATTACCGGGTCAATCGAGCCATTCACGACCGCATCAACCAGGCCGGCCAGAACCAACTGCTGTCGCAGGTCTATGCCACGCTGAACCTGCGCATACAGAATCTGCGTTTTCGCTCCAACCTGAATCGCGAAAAATGGGACAAGGCCATGCGCGAGCATACCGACATGGTCGAAGCGCTCGCGGCCCGCGACGGCCCGCGCCTTGCCGCCATCATGCGCACGCATTTGCAGCGCAAGGGCGAAACGGTCCTCGAAGCCCTTTTCCACACGTCTCCCGACCTGGCCTGACCCAAACCGCCCTATCCTCTACAGGACTCCGATGAACGCCCCCATGCCCGCAGCCGCCCTGAACCGTCTCGACTCTGTCCGCAGCGAACTGGCCAGGCGGCTGCGCAACGAAGTCAGGGGCGAGATATTGTTCGACCGGGGTTCGCGCGGCCGCTATGCCACCGACGCCTCGATCTACCAGGCCGACCCTGTCGGCGTACTGATCCCCAGAACCCTGGACGACGTACGCATCGCCGTAGCCCTGTGCCGCGACATGAAAGTACCGCTGGCAGCCCGTGGAGCCGGCACCTCGCAATGCGGACAGACCGTAGGCGAACTGCTGCTCATCGACAACAGCAAATACCTGAATCGCGTAACCGGATTCGACTTTGACGCCATGACGGTAACCGTCGAACCGGGTATTGTGCTGGACCACCTGAACGCCTGGCTCAAGCCGCATGGCGTATGGTTTCCAGTCGATGTCAGCACGGCGGCGCAATGCACCATCGGCGGCATGGCTGGCAACAATTCCTGCGGCTCGCGCTCAATTGCATACGGCAATATGGTGCACAACGTGCACCATATCGACGCCCTGCTGGCAGACGGAACCCAGGCCCGGTTCGGCAATGCCGCCGATGCCGCCGGCTCGCGCATGACCTCCATCGTCGCCGCGCTGCATCGCATTGCGGAACGCGAACGCGAAGAAATCGAACGCATGTTTCCGCGTGTGCTGCGCCGTGTCGGCGGTTATAACCTCGACATTTTCCATCCGCAAAGCGTGCGGCCCTATACGGCCGACGGCAGTGCCAACTTGTCGCACCTTCTGGTCGGCAGCGAAGGAACGCTTGCCTACACCCAGCAGATCACGCTCAATCTCGTACCGCTGCCCGGCCACAAAACACTCGGCGTGGTGAATTTCCCCACTTTCTACCAGGCCATGGACCTGACGCGCCATATCGTCAAACTGGAGCCTTGCGCGGTCGAACTGGTCGACCGCACAATGATCGACCTGGCACGCGATAATCCGGCATTCAAACCGGTCATCGACCAGGCGCTTATCGGCGCGCCGCAGGCGATCCTGCTGGTTGAATTCGCCGGCGATACGGCAAGCGAACAAACCCGCAGGCTGAAATTGCTGGTCGAACTGATGAGCGACCTTGGGCTGCCCGGCAGCGTTGTCGAAATGACCGATACCAGCGCGCAAAAAGCCCTGTGGGAAGTGCGCAAGGCCGGCCTGAACATCATGATGAGCATGCGCGGCGATGGCAAACCCGTGTCGTTCATCGAAGACTGCGCGGTACCGCTCGAGCATCTGGCCCAATACACCGAGCGTCTGACCGGGATCTTCCGCAAACACGGCACACGCGGCACCTGGTACGCGCACGCTTCGGTCGGCACCTTGCATGTGCGGCCCATTCTCGACATGCGCTCGGGCGGCGCCGAAAAAATGCGCGCCATCGCCGAAGAAGCCAGCGCCATGGTTCGCGAGTACAAAGGTGCATTTTCAGGTGAGCACGGCGACGGCCTGGCCCGCAGCGAATGGGTATCCTGGCAATTCGGGCCTCGTCTGACGCGCGCCTTCGAAGAGATCAAGGATCTGTTCGATCCAGACGGCATCATGAATCCCGGCAAGATCGTTCGTTGCCCCAAAATGGACGACGCCTCGCTGTTTCGCTTCAAGCCCGGTTATCAGGCCATACCGCTGGTGCCCGCACTCGACTGGTCGGCATGGAATGTACAGAATGATCCGGACGCAAACACCACCAGCGCTCCCGGTACCGGCGGCGATCCGGCGGGCGGCTTTGCCAAGGCCGTGGAAATGTGCAACAACAACGGCCATTGCCGCAAATTCGATGCCGGCACCATGTGCCCGAGCTATCGGGTAACGCGCGACGAGCAGCACCTGACGCGCGGCCGCGCCAATACACTGCGTCTCGCGCTCTCGGGGCAATTGGGAGCCGATGCGTTCACCTCGGACGAAATGCGCGACACCATGGATCTCTGCGTAGGCTGCAAAGGCTGCCGGCGCGAATGCCCGACGGGCATCGACATGGCGAAGATGAAGATCGAATTCCTGTATCAATCGCAAAAGAAACACGGTTTGCGGCTCAAGGATCGGCTGGTTGCCACATTGCCGCATTGGGCTCGCTGGGCGGCAAGGTTTCCGGCATTTTTCAATATGCGCGACACCTTGCCCGGCGCGGCCCTGATATCGGAAAAATGGCTGGGCTTTTCGGCCCGCCGCTCGCTTCCGAAGTGGCGCAGCGACACTTTTCTACGCGATGCGCAATCGGTCGACGCAGCCGCGGCCGACCTGGTGCTGTTCGCCGATACATTCAACAATTATTTCGAATCCGAAAACGCGCGCGCCGCGCACAGAGTGCTGCAGGCCGCGGGCTACCGCGTCTACATCGCCAAGCCCGCCCCGTCCGACGCCGCGCGCGCAAGGCCGCTCTGTTGCGGCCGCACCTATCTGGCCGCCGGCCTTGTCGACCAGGCCAAAGTCGAGGCCCGCCGGGTCATCGAGGCCCTCGAGCCATTTGTCTCACGCGGCATTCCTGTTGTGGGGCTCGAACCGTCCTGCCTGCTGTCCCTGCGCGACGAATTCCTGGTAATGGGCTTGGGCAGCAGCGCCGCCAGCCTGGCAAAAAACTCGTATTTATTCGAAGAATTCCTGGCGCTCGAACATAAAGCCGGCCGCTTGCACTTGAAGCTGGCCGCGCTTCCGCAAAAACGCGCCTTGCTGCACGGCCATTGCCATCAGAAGGCATTCGACGCGATCAAGCCTGTGCAACAGGTATTGGGCCTGATTCCCGAGCTGAAAGTCGAGCTGATCGAATCGAGCTGCTGCGGCATGGCGGGCAGCTTCGGCTTCGACGCGCAGCATTACGACATATCCATGCAAATGGCCGAACTGTCCTTGTTGCCTGCTCTGCGCAAAGCCGAGCCGGACACGCTGCTGGTCGCCGACGGAACCAGCTGCCGCCATCAGATCGCCGACGGCCTGCACCATACCCGCAAAGCGGAGCACGTTGCCTGCGTCCTGGAACGCGCGCTGGCCCGAAACTGACAAAACTGTCATATTCGCGACAGCCTGAAGCCCTGCAACAAAGTGTAAAGTCAGGCTATGCTCATGTCTGCGAACTTCCACTGGCTCCCGCCCGCCGACATTTTATTGATATAGCCCGAGTGCCGTAAACCCCTATGCTTCTTCCTTTGCTGCTATTACAAGGCGCGCCGCGACGTACCACCGGCGCCGCCTGCCTGGCCATGGCTGTGTTGCTGGCAGGTTGCGCCGTCGGGCCCGACTACGTACGCCCAAGCATGGAGGTTCCGGCCGCCTACAAAGAAGCAGGCCCCTGGAAAACGGCGCAACCGCGGCAGATCGACAGCGGGCATAACTGGTGGCAAGCCTATGGCGACCTAACATTGGACCACCTGATCGAACAAGCCAATCAGACCAATCAGAACATACGCCAGGCCGAAGCCCAGTATCGTCAGGCGCTTGCCGTGGCGGCCGAGGCACGGGCTGGCTTCTGGCCTACCCTGGGCATCGGCGGCGGTGCCGGACGTGCGCAAACCAATACCAACGGCCCCAAGCTGGGCAACAACTACACGGTTGGGGTGACCGCCGGGTGGGAGCCTGATCTCTGGGGAGGCATACGCCGCAGCGCCGAGGCCGGCCAGGCGGCAAGCCAGGCCAGCGCCGCCGACCTGGCCGCAGCCCGCCTGAGCATACAGACCACACTGGCGCAAGACTATATGCAGTTGCGCGTCACCGACTTGCAACTGGATCTCTATGCCCGAACCCTGAAGGCCTATCAGCGCGCGCTCACACTCACGCAGAACCAGTACGCGGCCGGCGTGACCCTGCGTTCGGATGTGGCGCTGGCACAAAGCCAACTGAGTACGGCGCAGGCGCAGGCACTCGACCTGCAGGCCCAGCGCAGCCAGTTGGAACACGCGCTCGCCATCCTGACCGGCAAGGCGCCGGCGGCCTTTTCGCTGCCGCCCGTGCCGTCAAACTCTGAACAAACCTTGTCCTTGCCCATGCAATTGCCGGCCATTCCCACCGGGCTGCCCAGCGATCTGCTCGAACGGCGCCCCGATATCGCCAGCGCGGAACGCCGCGCGGCCGCCGCCAATGCCAACATCGGCGTGGCTCGTGCTGCCTACTTCCCTTCCCTTATGCTTAGCGCGAGCGGCGGCTTCGACTCCGGCAGTTTCCTGCAATGGTTCAATGTGCCGGGCCGAGTCTGGGCACTGGGCGCATCGCTGGCGCAAACCGTCTTCGACGGCGGCCTGCGCAAGGCGCGCGATCAACAGGCCACGGCGGCCTATGACGCTGCCGTGGCGCAATACAAGCAGACCGTGCTGGGCGGCTTTCAGGAAGTGGAAGACAACCTGGCCACCCTGCGGATTCTGGCGCAGGAAGCCGTGGCGCAAGACCAAGCCGTACAGTCGGCCAGGCTCGCGGCGAACCTGGCCCTGGCCCAATATCGCGCCGGCACCAGCATTTACCTGAATGTCGTTACGGCGCAGGCCTTGGCATTAAGCGCCGAACGCACCATGGCGCAACTGCGCGGCCGCCAACTGCTTGCCAGCGTCGCCCTGATCAAGGCCACCGGCGGCGGCTGGAGCGCCAGCCAATTGCCGGCCGGCCCATCGGAAACAGCCTCCCGCGCCAAATCCAATTAAAAATCCAAGTAGAAATTCATGACTACACTATCTTCCACACGACGCTCCATGCTGCTGATCGGCATACCCGCGCTGATCGTGCTTGGCGGCCTCGTCTGGTACATAAGCCATCATCACAGCGACAGCTCCACACCACCCGACAGCCAGGCAGCGCCGGTCGTGGCAACGACGGCGCCGGTCACGCAGCAGGATGTGCCCATCTATCTCACCGGCGTAGGCACCGTGGTTCCCAGAGAAAGCGTCACGGTCAGGACCCGGATCGACGGCGAACTCGACCAGGTCGGCTTCACGGAAGGCCAGGACGTGGTGAAAGGGCAATTGATCGCGCAACTCGATCCCCGCACGCAGCAGGCCCAGCTGGATCAGGCCTTGGCGCAAAAAGCCAAGGACCAGGCGCAACTGGTAAACGCCAAGCTCGATTTGCGCCGCTATACCGAACTCATCAAGCAAGACGCCGCCACCCGCCAGACCCTGGATACCCAGCGTGCCCAGGTGGCCCAGATCGAAGCGGCCGTGCAATCCGACAACGCCCAAATCAGCTTTGCCAGGACGCAGCTCAGCTATACCCACATCACTGCCCCGATCAGCGGACGCACAGGCGCACGGCTGGTAGACCCGGGCAATATTGTGCATGCCGCGGACGCCAACGGCCTGGTGGTAATCAACCAGATAGACCCCATTGCAGTCGTATTCACCTTGCCCGAAGAATCGTTCCAGGATATCAATCATGCGCTCAAGGCCAGCCAGGAACCGCTAGCCGTGGAAGCTTACCCCCGCAACAGCGCGCAAGTCCTGGGACGCGGCCATCTGATTCTCCTGAACAACCAGATCGACACCAGTACAGGTACGGTTCAGATCAAGGGCAGCTTCCCCAATCCCGAACATAAGCTCTGGCCGGGCCAGTATGTGAATGCGCGACTGTACCTGGGCATACGCAAGCAGGCGCTGACCGTGCCGGCCGAAGTCGTTCAGCGCGGCCCCGACGGCACCTATGCCTATGTCGTCGACTCCGACGAAACCGTACGGATTCAAGCCATACACGTCATCAACATCCAGGATGGCATCGCCATCGTCGACCAGGGCTTGAGCGCCGGGCAGCGTGTGGTGCGGGATGGCCAATACAAGCTCAGGCCGGGCCTGCGCATAAGCGAAGCGCAAGCGCAAACCGCCCCTGCAGCGAAAGGAAACGCCAAGTGAGCATTTCCGCCACCTTCATCAAGCGCCCGATCGGCACGTCGCTGCTGGCGCTGGCGCTGTTCCTGGTTGGCGCGGCGGTGTTTCCGCTGCTGCCGGTGGCACCCCTGCCGCAAGTCGATTTTCCTACGATTCAGGTTACGGCCAAACTGCCCGGCGGCAACCCCGAAACCATGGCGTCCAGTGTCGCTCAGCCACTTGAGCGGCAGTTCTCCCTGATTGCCGGCCTGACGCAAATGACCTCGGTCAGCGCGCTGGGGTCCACGCAAATTACCCTGCAATTCGACCTGAATCGCGATATCGACGGCGCCTCGCTCGATGTGCAGGCCGCAATCAACGCCGCCGCGGGGCAGTTGCCGGCGAATCTGCCGAATCCGCCGACTTTCCGCAAGATCAATCCGGCCGATTCATCCATCATGATCCTGTCGGTGCAGTCGAATGCCTTGCCCATCACCGAGGTCAACGATTACGCCGACAATATTCTGGCGCAACAGATTTCACAAATCGAAGGTGTCGGGCTGGTCAATATTTTCGGCCAGCAAAAGCCCGCGGTTCGCATACAGGTAGATCCGGACAAATTATCCGCCATGGGCCTGAGCCTGGAAGACATACGCGGCGTCATTGCCAGCACCACGGTCAGCCAGCCCAAAGGAACCATAGACGGAAGCAAACAAAGTTTTACCGTCTACACCAACGACCAGCTGCTGAGCGCCGAACCGTGGAACGACATGGTGCTGGCCTACCGGCACGGCACGCCTATTCGGGTACGCGACGTGGGCACGGCCGTGGCGGGTCCCGAAGATGTAAAACAGGCCGCATGGGCATTTGCCGGCAAAGCGGCGACCGCCGAAGATGCGGCCATCAATGGCCGTTCCCTGGTGGTCGGCATCACCAAGCAGCCGGGCGCCAATGTCATTGAAACCGTAAAACGCATCCGCGCCGCGCTACCGCGCCTGAAAGCCTCCATTCCGCCTACGATCCACGTCAGTACGCTCATTGACCGGACCCAGAACATACGTGCATCGGTCCACGAGGTCGAACTGACCCTGCTCTTGTCCATTGCGCTGGTGGTGGGGGTGATTTTCGTTTTCCTGCGCAGCGTTCCCGCCACCCTGATCCCCAGTGCGACAGTGCCGCTGGCGCTGCTGGGCACCGTCGCCATCATGTATCTGGTCGGCTTCAGCCTGGATAACCTGTCCCTGATGGCGCTGACGATTGCCGTGGGTTTCGTGGTCGATGACGCCATCGTCATGCTGGAGAACATCTACCGGCATATCGAAGACGGCATGTCGCCCATGGAAGCCGCCTATAAGGGCGCCGGCGAAATCGGCTTTACCATTATCTCGATTTCCGTATCGCTCGTCGCCGTATTCATACCGCTGCTGCTGATGGGCGGCATCGTCGGGCGCCTGTTCCGGGAATTCGCCATTACTGTCACGCTGACCATCGTGGTGTCGGTCTTGATCTCGCTGACGCTGACGCCCATGCTGTGCTCGCGTTTCCTGAAAAATTATCACGCTGAGTCGCACGGCCGCATCTACCAGGTGTTCGAGCGCGGTTTCGACATGCTGCTCAACGGCTACCGGCGCGGACTGAACCTGGTCTTGCGCCATCAGTTCATTACCCTGTGCAGTTTCATCGCCACCCTGGCTGCCACCGTGGTGCTGTTCATTGTCATTCCGAAGGGATTTTTTCCCCAGCAAGATACCGGCTTCATCTTCGGGTTTGCCGAGTCGGCCCAGGATACGTCCTTCGACGCCATGAACCAGCGCATGATGAAGCTGGCCGATGTAGTGCGCGAAGATCCGGATATTACGAGTTTCGGGATGAGCAGCAACCAGCCTACCTTCAATACCGGCAGGTTCTTCATCAGCCTCAAACCCAAGGAAGACGGGCGCACGGTCAGCGCGGACCAGGTCATTGCACGTCTGCGCCCCCAACTCGCCAAGGTCGAAGGCATCAAGCTCTTCCTGCAGGCCGGACAAGACATCAATGTGGGCGGCCGCCTGTCGCGCACTCAATACCAGTACACAGTAACGGACGCCAATCTGGACGAGCTCAACACCTGGGCGCCCAAACTGCTGGAGCGATTCCGGCAACTACCCGAACTGACCGACCTGGCGACCGATCAGCAAAATGCCGCGGCCACCGCAACAGTCACCATAGACCGGGCTCGCGCCTCGAGTTTCGGCATTTCGCCGGCGCTGATCGACAACACCATCTACGATGCCATAGGCCAGCGCCAGGTGGCGCAGTATTTCACGCAAATCAACAGCTATCACGTCGTGCTTGAGGTAACGCCGCGCCTGCAGAAAGATCCCGATCTGTTCAACAAGCTTTACGTCACCTCGCCGCTGACCGGCCAGCAGATACCGCTTTCGAGCTTCGTGAAAGTGGACACCACCAAAACCGGATATTTATCGATCAGCCACCAAAGCCAGTTCCCGGCCGTGACGATTTCGTTCAATCTGGCGCCGGGCGTCGCCCTGGGACAAGCCGTTACGGCCATCCAGAAGGCAGAGTCCACCATGAATGTGCCCCAGGCCCTGGTCGGCTCCTTCCAGGGCACGGCCAAGGCGTTCGGAGAATCGCTGGCAACCCAGCCCTACCTGATCGCGGCCGCCCTGGTAGCGGTCTATATCGTGCTGGGCCTGCTGTATGAAAGCTACATTCATCCGCTGACGATTCTCTCGACCCTGCCTTCGGCCGGTGTGGGTGCCCTGTTGATCCTGATGGCCAACGGCTACGACCTGAGCGTCATCGCCCTGATCGGCATCATTTTGCTGATAGGCATCGTCAAGAAAAACGGCATCATGATGATCGACTTCGCCCTGACCGCCGAACGCCAGCACGGACTGGAGCCCAAAGAGGCCATCTACCAGGCCTGCCTGCTGCGTTTCCGTCCGATCATGATGACCACCATGTGCGCCCTGCTCAGCGGCCTGCCGCTGATGCTGGGCCACGGCGCGGGCTCGGAACTGCGCCGGCCGCTGGGATTCGCGATGGTCGGAGGCCTTATCCTGTCACAAGCCCTGACGCTGTTCACGACGCCGGTCATCTATCTGTACCTGGACCGCGCCCACTACTGGTACATGCGCCGCAAAAAGGCTCGCAAGGCAAAAAAAGTCAGGAAAGAACGCCTGGCCCGGCGCGCCTTGCCGGCCCCTGGAAACACCGCTGAATGATTTAAACTATTAGGGAGTCGCAACGGTGTTTCCCATGAAAATACTGATCATCGAAGATGAGCTGAAAACCGCAGATTACCTGCACAAGGGATTGACGGAGCAAGGCTGCGCGGTAGATCTGGCGCACGACGGCATCGACGGCCAGCATCTGGCCCTGCATCACGATTACGATGTCATCGTGCTCGATGTCATGTTGCCCGGCCAGGACGGCTTTTCGCTGCTGCGCGCCCTGCGCGCCGTCAAACAGACGCCGGTCATCATGCTGACCGCGCGCGACCGTGTCGAAGACCGTGTCAAAGGCCTGCACGAAGGCGCCGACGACTACCTGGTCAAACCCTTTTCATTCATGGAATTATTGGCTCGGCTGCAGGCCTTGAACCGGCGCGGGCGCACACAGGAACCCGTGCAGTTGCGCATCGGCGACCTGCATATCGACCTGATCAGCCGCAAAGCCTATCGCGGCAATATCCGCATCGACCTGACGGCCAAGGAGTTTTCGCTGTTGGCGGTGCTGGCGCGACGCCAGGGCGAAATCCTCTCCAAAACCGCCATTGCCGAACTGGTCTGGGACATGAACTTCGACAGCAATACCAATGTGGTGGAAGTCGCCATCAAGCGCTTGCGAGCCAAGATAGATACTCCCTTCAGTCCTCGCCTGCTGCATACCATCCGCGGCATGGGCTATGTGCTGGAACTGCGCCGGGAAGAGGCCTCCAGATGAAACGCTCCATCACCGTGCGGCTGGTGGCCATGTTCGCGCTTGCCACGCTGGCCACGTTTCTGCTGATCGGCGCCGCCCTCTATGGCGTACTGCAGCGCGAACTGGCCCGGCATCAGCACGACGAACTGCAAACGGCTTACCAGGACATGGAATACATGATCAAGCGTGCCGGAACCCCCAAGCGCTGGTCGCATGTCGTCACCAAAATGGATACCCTGACCCTGGCCAACGGCAGCAAACGCTTCTGGGCAAACAGCCCGGACCCGCGCTATCGGTACGGCCGGGATCTGTCCGAAATTCAGGCCGTCCCCCACTCGGCCAATGGCATGGGCATGCTCGAACTGCCCGAACGCGCCTACCCCCTGTACACCCTGACCAAAACCATCGCCGCCTACCAGGACCGGCCGGCCGTCGAACTTACCATAGGCATAGATGCCATGCCTTATGTGCACACCCTGCATACCTTCCTGATCGCGCTGATGGCGCTGTCGCTGACCGCCGTGCTGCTGGTCATGGTCCTGGGCTACTGGATTGCCCAGGTGGGTTTGCGCCCCCTCAAGCTATTGTCGAAAGAAGCGCAAACCCTGAGTCCCAGAACGCTGTCGCAGCGCTTGCGGATCTCGCCGCTTCCCGCGGAACTGTCCGATCTCGCCACAGCCTTCAATGGCGCGCTGGGCCGGCTCGAGGCGGCCTACAACCAGCTCGAGGCCTTCAATGCCGATGTGGCTCACGAACTGCGCACGCCGCTGACCAACCTGATCGGCGAAACCCAGGTTGCCCTGTCGCGCCAGCGTACGGCTCCGCAGTTCCAGGAAGTACTGCAATCGAACCTCGAAGAGGTGGAACGCCTGCGCTCCATCGTCAACGACATGCTGTTTCTGGCACGCGCCGATCAGGGCGAAGCCGCCACAGGCCTGGTGCAGACGCCCATTGTGCAGGAAATAGGCAAAACCATTGAGTTTCTGGAGTTCGTCCTGGACGAGACGCAGGAAACCGTCAAAATCGACGGCGACACCGCTGCCGAGGCAAAAATCGAAACCGCCCTGTTTCGCCGCGCCATGACCAACCTGTTGCAAAATGCAATTGAACATTCCCGTTCCGGCGCGCAGATCCTGGTCAATCTTCACCAGGAATCCTCGCTCATCCGGATTGCGGTCTCCAATCCGGGCGAACCCATCGCTCACAATCACCTGCCCTTGCTGTTCGACCGGTTTTACCGGGTCGACGCCGCGCGCCATAACGGCCAAACGCATGGCCATGGCCTAGGCCTGGCCATTGTCAAGGCGATTGCCACCATGCATGGGGGCGAAGTCTTCGCCAGCAGCGCAAACGGCATGAACACAATCGGCTTCAGTGTGCCGGCGGCGGGCTGAACCCTTGCGGCCGGCTGGAAGCCGCCGCCGAACGCGTACTGGCCTCGATTCGGGCAATACACTCTTCCACTTCATTGGAAATGCCTGCCGCACGCTCGCCCAGAAAATCCAGCAGCTGCCTTACGGCGGGAACCAGCCCCCGACGGGACGGAAATACCGCGTGCACGATACCGGGCTGCAAGGCCCAGCCGGGCAACACCGGCACTAAACGGCCATCGTTCAGCTCGTCGCGGCACATATAGTCGGGCAACATGCTGATACCTGTGCCAGCCAGCACCGCAAACTTGATGGTCAGCAAATCGTCGGCCACATAACGGGGGCGGTGCTGAACCGTGTGTTCCTGGCCGTTGGGACCAAGCAGCTTCCAGCTCGACCGGCCATCGGCCACCGACATGGCCACGGTATCGAATCGGGACAGGTCATCGGGCTCGACAGGCTGCCCCTGGCGCTGCAACTGCGATGGGCTGGCCACCAGCAGTGCGTGAGACAAACCAAGATGTTTGACGACCAGGCTGCCGCTGTCGGCCAGGCTAGGCCGCACGCGCAGCGCAATGTCCATGCCCTCTTCAACCAGGTCCACGACGCGATTGCTGACCTCCATCATGACCTGGACCAGCGGATAGCGGGCCAGAAACTCCGGAAGGACCGGGCCAACCACGGTTTGCGCCAGCGTCACCGGGCAACTGAGGCGAATGATGCCACAGGGCTCGCTTTGCACCTGGGCCACAGTGGCGGCGGCGGCATCGGCCTCGGCGCACATGGCCACGCAATGGCGCAGATACATCTCGCCGACTGTCGTCAGGGACAGCTTGCGCGTAGTACGTTGCAGCAAACGGACGCCCAGATCCGCTTCGAGCTTGGCCACGCGCCGGGACAAACGCGATTTGGGCAGCCCCATGGCCCGTGCGGCCGCGGCGAAACCACCACGGTTCACCACCTCGGCAAAGTAGCGCATATCGTTCAGGTCTAGCATCAGCGGCCTCAATTAGATCAATAAACAGGACAATTTATTGCAGTTTTGCCAACTTATCAATGATTCGATACTTATTCATAATACATTCATCGCCGCCTGGTGTGGCTTACTTATGTTGAAGAAAATCATGAAACTGCTGCATATCGATTCAAGCGTCACCGGCGCAAGCTCCGTCTCACGTCAACTTACCGCACGTATCGTTGCCCAGTGGCGCGCCGACCATCCCGCCATCGAAGTCGACTACCTGGATCTGGCCGCCGCGGCCCCCAGCCACCTGTCGGCGGATTCGCTGGGCTTCCGGCTTCCTCCCAGCACCGCAAGCCTGAGCGAAGTGCAACGGCAGGAAAATGCAATTTCCGAAACGCTGGTAACGCAATTCCTGGCGGCCGACGTCATCGTGGTGGGCGCTCCCTTGTACAACTTCTCGATCCCCAGCCAGCTCAAGGCCTGGATCGACCGCATTGCACAAGCCGGCCGCACATTCAAGTACACCGAAAACGGCCCCATCGGCCTGGCAGCGGGCAAAACCGTAGTGGTGGCCTCGAGCCGCGGCGGAATCTACTCCACCAGCGATGCGGGCCGCGCCATGGAACACCAGGAAAGCTATCTGCAAATCGTATTCGGCTTTTTCGGCATCACCGATGTTCGTTTTGTGCGTGCTGAAGGCGTGGCAATGGGCGATGCGCCCAAGGCCCAGGCGATTGCCGCCGCCGAGCAGGAAATCAAGGCGCTGGACACCGCCGCCAACGAAAGCGCCGCCGCACTGGCCGCCTGAACAGGCTGGGTACTTCGACCCGCCCGCGGCAATCTACGCCAGATTGTCGCGGACCCATTGTTCACACTCCAGCGCCAGACTCATTATGCGCTGGATGATTTGCACCTCGGTCTTCCCCGCCGCGCGTTGGGCGCTACTGAAAATTTCCAGACTCTCGTCGGTAGGGAACCAGTCATTTTCCGGCTGGATCTCCAGGCCATCGACGTGCTTGATATTGCCGTTAGGCAAGATATACCAGGTATCCATCACGGGTATCCTATTTGTCCCAATTTCAGGCAGCCGTACCTGCGCCGCGGCCGGACACCTAGACACCTATTCTATTGGCGGTAGTCAGGCGTCCTGTCGCCATGCGCGGGCATATCGTCGCGAAGGAGGCTGAAATATACGCCGCCACCGTAACACTCTTTACATTCTTTATGGGGTTTTATGGCGCGCACGCAACAATTCTTTGCACAACATGCCGCGACAACGATATTAAAATGGCGGATCAAAGAATTTGATTGGGTTGGCATGAGTTCAACACCATAATTCTACTTTCGGCTTCAACACACCTCTTACTACATGTCTGACTCCTATGTTTTGCATGGCTCGCAACAGCCGGAATTGCTGCACCGTAAAACATTGGCCGACGTGTTTGAGGCAAGCGCCACACACCACCCCCAGAACACCGCGTTGATTTTCGGCACACGCAGCCTGAGTTACGCCGAACTCAATGTCGAGGCCGATCGCGCCACCCATCGCCTGATCGAAGCCGGGGTAAAGCCCGGACATATCGTTGGATTATGGTTGCCGCGCGGCATCGATTTGCTGATCATGCAACTGGCGATCGCCAAAACCGGCGCAGCCTGGCTTCCTTTCGACGCGGATACGCCCGTTGAGCGCATAGCCGTATGCCTGGAGGATGCAAAAGCAAGCGCCCTGCTCAGTTGCGCGGACCTGCTGCCGCAACTGGGTTCCCTGGCTGCGCCGGTGCACACGGCGGAACAGTTGCTGGCACCGCTGGACAACGATCCCCCCCCCTTGCGCCACCGCGCCGGCACCCAGGGCGAAGACACCGCCTATGTCATCTACACCTCCGGATCCACAGGCAAGCCCAAGGGCATTGCCATCACGCAAGCCAGTATCTGCCATTTTTTGCAAAGCGAAAATGCCATACTGGGAGTGCGCGAAAGCGACCGGGTATACCAGGGATTCTCGGTGGCATTCGACATGTCGTTCGAGGAAATATGGATCAGCTACCTGGTGGGTGCCACCCTCTGGATAGCTCCCAAGGAAATCGCGGCCGATCCCGAGGCCCTGCCGCGCGCATTGACGGCGGAAAACATCACGGTTCTGCACGCCGTGCCGACCTTGCTGGCCCTGTTCTCCCAGGATGTGCCCAGCTTGCGGATTATCAACCTGGGCGGGGAAATGTGCCCCGAAACGCTGGTCGAGCGCTGGGCAAAGCCCGGACGGCAGATGTTCAACACCTACGGCCCCACCGAAGCGACTGTCTCGGCCAGCCTGGCCCAGTTGAAACCGGGCGAGGCCGTGACAATTGGCCATCCTTTGCCCAACTATGGCTTGCTGGTGGTCGCAACCGGGACGGAAGGCGCCGAAAGCCAAACGCTGCGCATATTGCCTCACGGCGAGATCGGTGAGCTGTGTATTACCGGCCCCGGCGTGGCGGCGGGCTATCTGGGGCGGCCCGACCTGACCCGGGAAAAATTCCTGCCCAATCCCTGGAGCATTGGCGAGCACGACCAACGGCTTTACCGCACCGGCGACCTGGCCCGCATCGACGCCGATCATCGCGTGCATTGCCTGGGCCGCGCCGACGATCAAGTCAAGATCCGCGGTTTTCGGGTAGAGCTGGGTGAAATCGAAGCGGTGCTGGCTCAGCAGCCGGGCATAGGTGCCACAGCGGTGGTGCTGCGCCAGGATGCCGGCATGGACCAGTTGATTGCGTTCTGGGTGGGCGCCAATGGCGAAGCCACCGCCATGCCAGACAACGGGAACGGAACCGCCGCCGGGGATGCCGATACCTCCACGGCAACGCTGCGCGCGGCCCTGGGAGCACGCTTGCCTCCCTATATGGTGCCGGTGCGCTTTGAACATCTGGCGGAAATGCCGCGCCTGCCTTCCGGCAAGATCGATCGCAAAACGCTCAAAGCCCTGCCGCTGGCTGCCAGCGGCCCGGCCGAAGGCTCGGACGCAGCGGAAACCCCGGCGGAAGAAGCCTTGTTTGCCGCGCTGGAAACGCTCTTTCCGGGCCAGGCCGTACGCCGGGAGCTGGATTTTTTCAGCGACCTGGGAGGTCACTCGCTGTTTGCCGCACGACTCGCCTCCGCATTGCGAGCCGATCAGCGCTTTGCACAAGTGACCGTGCGCGATATCTACCAAAACCGCCAGATCGGCCGACTGGCCCAAGTGCTGTCCACCGTCATGGATCGCCAGGCCAGCGACACAGCGCTTCACGGCGCAGAACGGACTGTCCCCCCGCCCCGGATCATGCATTCGCGATGGCGACGCTGGCGTTGCGGGGTCGCGCAGGCTGTCACCGTGCCGTTCCTGGTGACGTTCAAAATGGCGCAATGGCTGCTGCCCTTCTTTGCCTATCAATATCTTACGGGCGACCCGGGCGATTCCATCACCCGGGCCGTTGCCGTGTCGGTCGTGGTGTTTTTGCTGGCTACCCTGCTGGAGTTCGTCCTGGCCTGCGCCGGCAAATGGCTGATTCTGGGGCGATTGAAACCCGGGCGCTATCCGCTTTGGGGCGTGACTTACTTCCGCTGGTGGCTTACCGATCGCATACTCGAAGCAACACCCCTGTACATGCTCAACGGCTCTTCCTTATATGTCTACTGGCTTCGCGCGCTCGGGGCCCGGATCGGCAACGACGTGCTGATTGGCTCGATTACATTGCGTGTGCCGGATCTGCTCAGCGTCGGCGACGGCGTCAGCATAGGCAACGGCGTCAACCTGGAAAACGCCCGCGTACAGAACGGCGAATTGATACTGGGCCAAATCACGCTGGAAGACCAGGTCTCGCTGGGCGCCTATGTGGTAATGGAAGGCAACACCCATATCGGCGAGTGGGGGCACGTGGACGGGCAGTCGGCATTGCGCGATGGCTCGCGGGTGCCGGCCCGCCGCATCTGGGGCGGTTCGCCCGCCATCGACCACGGGGAATTCGATCCCGCCAGCCTGCCTTTGCGGCCCGTCGAATCGCGAGCCCACATCATCGGCAAGAACATCTACTTCGTGCTGGGCGCCCTGTTCATCAGCGTGCTGTTTTTCATGCCCCTGTTCCCGACCTTCATTCTGGTTGACTACCTGGACATCGACAACCTGTCCGTGGGCGCGCTGCAGCGCGCCGGCTTCGTCAACGGCTACGATGTCTTCGCCTTGCGCCTGATCAAATACTTCCTGCTGGCGCTGCCCGCCAGCGTCGTGATGATTGTCCTGACCGCCCTGCTGGCCGCGGGCATACGCTGGGCGCTGCTGCCCAAACTCAAGCCAGGCCGCTACCCTGTGAATGGCAGGGTCTTCCTCCTCAAGTGGCTGGTCAACCAGATTCAGGAGTCCAGCCTGCAGGTGCTGCATGGCGTCTACGCCACGGTGTTTTCCTCCACCTGGTATAGGTTGCTGGGCGCGCGGGTCGGCCGCGATGCGGAGATCTCTACCGCGCTGGGGGTAGTGCCCGACATGCTGACTCTGGGCGACGAGACCTTTATCGCCGACGCGGTCATGCTGGGCGACGAACATATCGACGGCGGCTGGATGACCGTAAAGCCGACCGTTATCGCGCGCCGCAGCTTTGTCGGCAATGGCACCTATATACCCGACGGCACCAACCTGCCGGAAAATGTGCTGATCGGAGTGCTTTCCAGCCTGCCGCGCTCGACGCAGGTCAAAAGCGGTGATACCTGGCTGGGCTCGCCTCCCATCAATCTACCCGCCCGCGAGACGGTGCAGGGCTTTCCCGAAGAGCTGACATACCACCCCTCGCCCTCGCGACGCCTGCAGCGCGGCCTGGTTGAGACCTTCCGTATCGTGGCACCCCATTCCCTGGTGATCGCCGCCGGCTATGCGATCGTGCTGGATGTCATGCCCATTGCGGGGGCCGGCCACTGGCTCTACACGATCCGCGAACTGGCCATTTCCGGACTGCTGTTCGGCCTTGCGACCTTTCTGTTCGTGGCCTTTTTCAAATGGGTGCTGCTGGGCCGCTACCGGCGCTGCGCGGTACCCATGTGGACTCCATTCGTGTGGCTGTCCGAGGCCACCACCAATATGTATGAAGGCATTGCCGTTCCGAATTTCCTGCGCTACCTGCGGGGCACGCCTTTCCTGCCCAAGGCACTCAACCTGCTGGGTTGCCACATCGGACGTGGCGTTTACCTGGACACCACCGACATCACCGAATTCGATTGCGTGCACATAGGCGACTACAGCGAGCTCAACGCCTTGTGCTGCCCACAGACCCATCTGTTTGAGGACAGGGTCATGAAAATCGACGATGTGCGCATCGGTGCGCGCACCTACATGGGGCCGCGCAGTACCATCCTGTACAGCGCCAATATCGCAAACGATGTACGCCTGGGTCCGTTGACCCTGGTCATGAAGGGCGAGAACATACCCGCCAATACCGCCTGGCACGGCTGCCCCGCCATGCCTCAGCCTGACAATCCGCGGTAGGGGCGGGCCCTGTACCCGCCCGTTTGGCCACGCATTGATCGCGGAGGGCCACAAGGGCGACCCCTACGGTCGCCTGCTACACTTGACGCTCTTCCATGCGGGCAAACATCATTGTGACCACGACTTCCTTTTCCAGCCTTCCCCTTACGCCCGCCACGCTCGACAACCTCAATAACCTGGGCTACGTCGACATGACGCCCATCCAGGCGCAAAGCCTGCCTTCGATTCTTGAAGGCCGCGACGTGATCGCCCAGGCCAAAACCGGCAGCGGCAAAACCGCCACCTTCGGCCTGGGCATATTGCACAAGTTGAACCCTGCCGATTTTGCCATCCAGGCCCTGGTCCTGTGCCCCACCCGCGAACTCGCCGACCAGGTGGCCAACGAGCTGCGCCGTCTTGCCCGCGCCGCCGGCAATGTGAAAATACTGACGGTATGCGGAGGCACTCCCATCCGGCCGCAAATCGAATCCCTGGCGCGCGGCGCGCATATCGTGGTGGGCACCCCGGGCAGGCTGCTCGACCATATCGACCGCAACAGCATCGATTTATCGGCTATCCAAACCCTGGTGCTGGACGAAGCCGACCGCATGATCGACATGGGGTTCTACGACGATATCGTCACCGTCGTGAACGCGTGCTCGGCAAAGCGGCAAACGCTGCTGTTTTCGGCAACCTATCCCGATGATATCCGCAAGGCCAGCGCCCGCTTCCTCGTCAAGCCAACCGAAGTCAAAGTGGAGTCGCAGCACGACGCCAGCCAGATCGAACAGCATTTCTATGAAATCGCCCCGGAAAGCCGCAATGCGGCGGTGGCTCAGTTGCTTGAGCATTTCCGTCCGGTATCCACGCTGGCTTTCTGCAACACCAAGGCACAATGCGAAACGCTTGCGGCAGAGTTGCGGAGCCGCGGTTTCAGCGCCCTGGCGCTGCATGGCGATCTGGACCAGCGTGAACGCGAAGATGTGCTGGTGCAGTTTTCCAACCAGAGTTGTTCAGTGCTGGTGGCGACCGATGTCGCGGCGCGCGGCCTGGACATACAAACCCTGGGGGCGGTGATCAACGTCGATGTCACGCCGGACGCCGAGGTGCATATCCACCGCATCGGACGCACCGGGCGCGGCCAGGAAAAAGGCCTGGCCTTGAGCCTGTGCGCTCCGTACGAAATGCGCTGGGCCAATCTGATCGAACAGTATCAAGGCAAGCCCCTGGTCTGGTCGGATCTGGCCGCGCTCAAGCCGGCTCCCGGCGGCCGCCTGCGGGCACCCATGGTCACGCTCTGCATTCAGGGCGGCAAAAAAGACAAGCTGCGCCCGGGTGATCTATTGGGCGCCCTCACGGGAGATGCGGGCCTGAATGCGGATCAGGTCGGCAAGATAAATATTTTCAATTTCGTGAGCTTTGTGGCGCTGGACCGGCGTATTGCCAAGGAAGCCTACGCCAAGCTGGGCAACAGCAATATCAAGGGCCGCCGCTTCAGAATGCGCTTCATGCCGGAAAACTAGGGTATTTTTGATTCGAGTGGTTACGACACTCGATTGTTTACGGGGATCGATGGATAGGTATTTAAAGACGCCGTCTATCGGGGCTTGGGGTCAGGACCGGCACGGCGTGCTTGATCCGGATCTACCTCGTCCAGGCGGGCGTCGGGCCAAACTCGCTACGCCGCTGGCGCGGCTACGCTCAAACATGGCCCGCCGAAAGCCCCCGCCTTCCCTACGGTAGCATCCGGCGCACGCCTTACGCCGGCCCTGACCCCAAGCCCCGATAGACGGCTCGCGTGATGGCATGCCTGGAATTGCATCACGAGGTGCCCGGAATTTACGTGCTCGCCCCTACCGTTAATGGGCCTGCACCCATAGAAACAGTTAACGTGCCCGCACTCATGTCTCTATCGAGTGGCCACTACACCACGCTGTGCCAAACCCTGGATTTACTAAGCACCCACCGCCTCAACGTAGCCTGTGATTGGCTCAACGCGGCTTCCCCAATGTATACCTCGATGCATTACCTCAACGCGAGCCGCAGGGTGGGCGGTGCTGTGCAGGCCGGCGGTAGTCCAGCGCCGGGTGCTGACGAAGGGAAGGCGGGGGCCTTCGGCGGGCCCTGTTTGAGTGGCGACCCGCAACGCGGGGCGACGCGAGTTGGCCCGACGCCCGCCTGGACGAGGCAGACCCGGGCAGTCGGGGTGCGTAGCACCACGACCGCTGGACGTGCCGGACTGTACAGCACCGCCCACCCTGCGGCGTCTTTATAGAATTAACCGCCGCCTACACAGCAACACACAGTCCAACCTCATCGTTCAAGCCTGTACAAGCAGCCCAAACTCACAGATCAAATCTAAAAACAGCTCAAAACAAAAGTCACTGAAACACGCTCAGCTCAATAAACACTTGAGCCAAAAACGCATTGCGAATTTTCGGACCTAGGATTTCTACCGCCCACGCTCCTAGACTATCTGTCCGCCAGATCCGCCAAAGCCCGATCAAAGATCTGCCGGGTCCTTACCCACACCAGTTCCCGCCAATCACGGTCCTTGGGAAAGAAGAACTCCATGATGCCATTTTTCGCCCGGGTAAACTCCCGACCTTGCAGCGTGCCCGAAAGATGCGCGAAATGATCATTCAGAAGCGCATCATGGCCGACTTTCTCCGAATCATAGGTGCCGCACTCTATGACCAGCTGAGTAAATCTTTTTCCCGCCATCATGTCTACCATGGCCTGAGAGGTATAGCCGGTTGCCGCCGCGGAAATCCCCGTATCGGTGGTTCGGCTGACGCCGGTCAGGATCTTGTACAGCCACGCGCCATATAAGCGCTGCGCATCGGCCATTCCCGGGTATTCTTGCTCCGCAATGGCCATCAGCATCGGATGGCCATATGCGCCGGCCCCCGTGTGCAGATCGAAACTGATGGCATCGCTGCAGTCGCCCAGAAATTCCTGGACAATGGCACGCAGGGTGACGTTCGACCACGAGGGCTCAAAGCCGCCGAAATACAAGCCATCCTGATGCTTGTACTGGCCCGCCCCCAATTGATTCATTACCTGGGCATAGCCGACCTGCCTGACTTTCTCGGCCCATTTTCCCTCGGCTCTTCGGCGCCCTTCGCCCTGGGCGGATTCCTTGACGAACAGATCGTGAATCGTTTCGTACGCGGGGTTCTCCGGCACAGGCTTGCCGAAATCCAGATAATTCCTGTTCAGATCGATATTGCCTTCATTGACCCGGCGTTTCCACGACGTACCCCACGGGTTGATCAGATGGATCATCAGGATTCCAACATCGCCGTCCTGCGCCCTGCCTGCCAGATGATCCATGTAATGGGCCTGGCACATCGAACCGTAATAGCCTTCGACGCCATGTGTGCCCGAGACGCAAACCAGCCACTTCTTTGTCCCATTTTTTGCTAAAACGGCGACATCCGTATACAGATCCTCGCCATCCATGCCTTTCAAGGGATGAAGATAATGCTTGATCCGGGCGTTGTGCTGTTCCGCATTTGCCAGAAACTGCAATCTCAGGGCCGTGTAGCTGGGTTCGGCATCCATCATATAGTGCATCATTGGTTTTCCTGCCTTTTGACTGTTCAATCCAGGGCCCGGCGCCTGTACAAGAGCGGCGCATGGGCGGTGTCCCGCTGTATGGAAGTAGCTTGAATGATACTAGGATACTAGGGATAGCCCTAAAGTATATACATAGTTCGAGATTACGGTTTTGAACTATCATGCGTTTTCAATGAGCCGAATATTCCCGGAGCCGATATGAAAAAAACCCTGCTTGCCGTCTTGCTGTCGCTTGGTGCGTTTGCAGCCCACGCCCAGGATGCGATAAACATCCGATACGGAGTGGATCCCACCTTCGCGCCGTTCGAATCCGTCGATGCCAAGGGAAACCTGGTGGGCTTCGATATCGATGCCGGCAACGCGATCTGCCAACACCTGCATGCCAAATGCGAATGGGTGAAAATAAATTTCGATGGCGCCATCCCCGCCCTCAACGCGCGAAAAATCGATGCAATCCTGTCCGGGCTGACCATCACCGAGAAGCGGAAAAAACAGGTCCTGTTCGGCACGCCGCTCTATGCCAGCCCGTCGCGAATGATGGTGCCCAAGAACACCACGCTCGATACGACCGTCGAATCGCTCAAGGGTAAAACCATAGGCATCGTGCAGGGAACCACGCAGGCCGCCTATGCGAACAAACACTGGAAGGACAAGGGAATCAATCTGGTTACCTACCAGAACGACGATCTGGCAAAACAGGATCTCGCGCTGGGAAGAATCGACGGTACCCTGCAGAATGCGGCGGCGGCCCAGTTCTTTTTCGAAAGCCCAAGCGGCAAGAACTTTCACCTGACGGGCCAGCCGGTTGATGATCCCGAGGTTTTCGGATATGGCGCCAGCGCCGGCATGAGGCTTGGCGATACGGCACTGAAAGGCAAGATCGATGGAGCGATCGCCGCCATGAAGGCCGATGGCACATACAAGAAAATTCTCGACAAATACTCCAAATACGGCCTGGTGGAACCCAAGCAGTAAACAGGCGTTTGTCGAAGCTCTTCAAACGGATATCAAGGCAAGAAGCATGCTGTACGGGTATGGGACGCTGATTCTGCAAGGTACGCTCATGACCCTGGCGCTCACCGTGCTATCCGCTTTCTTTTCCACCCTGCTGGGTATTGTGGGAGCCCTGTGTAAGACCTCCGGCAACAGTGCCCTGCGCTATATTGCCGCCGCCTATACCACCGTGATTCGCAGTATCCCAGACCTGGTGATCATGCTGCTGGTTTTCTACAACCTGCAGATTTTCATCAACTGGGTATGCGACATGCTGGGCATCGGCCTGATTGAAATCAATGCCTTCACCGCCGGGGTCGTCACCCTGGCATTCATCTACGGCGCCTACATGACCGAAACGTTTCGCGGGGCGCTGGAATCGGTGCCACGCGGACAAATCGAGGCGGCCCTGTCCACGGGCATGAGCGACAGCCAGGTGTTCAGGAAAATAACCCTGCCTCAGATGATACGCTTTGCCTTGCCGGGGTTCAGCAACAATATTCAGGTCGTCATCAAATCGACCGCGCTGGTGTCCATCATTGGCCTGGTCGATATCATCAGCATCAGCCAGCAGGCGGGCCGATCGACCCAGCATCTGTTTTTCTTCAATATCCTGGCGGCCCTGATCTATCTGGCGTTTACCTGCGCAACCCTGCTGGCGCTGGCTCGTGTCGGCAAGCGTTTCGGCGTCGGCGTGAAAGAGGCACAGCTTTGATAGACATATTGAAGGAATACTGGCCTCAGTACCTGGGCATCGGCAACGGCTGGAACATCTCGGGCGCGGCCATGACGCTCTGGATCCTGGTCCTTACCATGCTGATTGCTTTCCTGGCTTCGATACCGCTTGCGATACTGCGGGCGTCATCGAACAAGCGCCTGAGCCGGCCGGTGCAGCTGTATACCTTCGTTATCCGAGGTACGCCGCTGTATGTGCAGCTCCTGATCGTTTACACGGGCTTTTTCAGCCTGGAATTCATCCGTCATACGCCTTCTTTGTCCGAATTTTTCCGCAGTGGCTTCAATTGCGTCATTGTGGCATTCAGCTTCAATTGCTGCGCTTACCTGACCGAAGTCCTGGCCGGCTCCATCCGCTCCATCCCGGCAGGGGAAATCGAAGCGGCACGGGCCTTCGGCTTTTCCAGAGTGAAAATCTACACCCGGCTCATCCTGCCTTCCGCATTAAAGCGCGCTTTGCCCTACTACGGCAATGAAGTGATCATCCTTTTGCATTGCACTTCGATTGCCTTCACGGCAACGGTTCCCGAATTGCTGAAAGTGGCGCGCGACGTCAATAGCGCAACCTATGCCGCTTTCTCTTCCTTCAGCATTGCGGGGATTTTTTACGCGGTCATCGCCGTAGCGCTGGTCGCTGCCTTCAGGCTAATGGAAAAAAGGTGGCTGGCCTTTTTGAAACCGCTGCCCACTCATTAGAATTGAGAAATTCATGGAAAACCTGAGAGTGGAGAATATCCACAAAAGCTATGGCTCGCAGGAAGTTCTGAAGGGCGTTTCGCTGAAGGCCAACCGCGGCGATGTGATCAGCATCATCGGCTCCAGCGGATCGGGCAAGAGTACCTTCCTGCGTTGCATCAACTTTCTCGAAGCCCCGCAGGAAGGCAGGATCATCATCCTTAACGAAGAGCTGAAAACAGTGCGCGACAGGCATAAGCAGCTGGCCGTCGCGGACAAGCAGCAACTGCAGCGCCTGCGCACCAAGCTGGCCATGGTTTTCCAGCATTTCAACTTATGGTCGCATATGACCGCGCTGGAAAATATCACGGCGGCGCCCATTAGCGTCCAGGGGCTGGACAAAAGAGCCGCCGCTGAAAAAGCAGAGCACTATCTGCAGAAAGTCGGCCTCTCCCTGGACGTGGCGAATAAATATCCGGTGCATCTGTCGGGCGGCCAGCAGCAGCGTGTGGCCATTGCCCGGGCGCTTGCCCTCGAACCCGAAGTCATGCTGTTCGACGAGCCGACCTCCGCGCTGGATCCGGAGCTGGTGGGCGAGGTCTTGAAAGTCATGCAAGCCCTGGCCGAAGAAGGACGGACCATGATTGTCGTCACGCACGAAATGAGCTTTGCGCGCAATGTCTCCAACCACGTGATGTTTCTCCACCAGGGTGTCGTCGAAGAAGAAGGCGACCCGGCAACGGTACTTGGCTCGCCCAAAAGCAGCCGCCTGGCCCAATTCCTGTCGGGCAGCCTGAAGTAACCCTTGCAAAAAGGCGCGGCATCAGGCCAAGCCGGACGCTCCGGGCTGAACGACACCCTGCTCGCACAAGCGGCGCAACTCGGCTTGCGGCAAGCCCAGCAGATTGTGCAGGACTTCGATCGACTGATCGCCCAGGCAGGGAGCCGCGGCTGGCGCCGGAACTGGGCTCAGGCCAAAGCTCAGGGGCGTACGCGGGACCCGGAGGGTACCGATACGATCTTGCTCAACCTCGCCGAACAGCGGGTTATTCAGGGAGCACCGATCATCCTCATGAAAGAGTTGCGAGAAATCCTGGTACGGCCCCCACAACACACCTGAATCGAGCAGCGCGCTTTTTATTTCGGCCAAGGTCCGATTCTGAAACCAGGGTTCCAATACCGCCACGATCGCCTTGCTGGCCGCGAAGCGCCCACCTTCGGTGCTCAAGTCCACATCCAGCATCGGGCCTATCATGTCCAGTTTTTCGGCCAGGCCGCTTGCCTTCTTCAGACACAGCCACTGTCGATTTGTGATGGCCACCACCATGACGCGTCGATGATCACGGGTCTTGAAATCATGGCCAAATGCGCCATACAGATAATTCCCCATGGGCTGCCGATGCGTCCCATTGACCTGGATTTCATTGAAATAACCCAGATTGCCAACGGTAGCCAGCATCACGTCGGACAAAGCCAGGCTGATTTCCTGCCCTTTGCCGGTCCGGCCACGGATGCGTTCGGCGCTGAGAATTCCTGTGGCTATATATAAACCGGCCGCAACATCCCAGGCTGGCAGAACGTGATTCACGGGCTCTTCATCCGGCCCTGTGGCAATGGGAAAGCCACCTGAGCAATTCACGGTGTAGTCGACGGCCGCCGAGCCATCATGATTGCCGGTAAGCCGCAGCATGATCAGATCGTCGCGTTGACGGGACAGATTGTCGTAGCTCATCCATCCACGGGACGGTAAATTCGTGATCAGGATCCCGGCATCCTTGCCGGGCGCGCAAATGATCTCTTGCGCCAGGCGCTGGCCCTGCTCCGATCTCAAATCCAGCGAAACCGATTTTTTGCCCTTGTTCAGGCTGGCCCAGTACAAGCTGTCGCCCTTGTCGGTGACCGGCCAGCGGTGTATATCGATATTCCCGCCGACCGGGTCGATGCGTATGACTTCCGCGCCCAATTGGGCAAGCGTCATCGCTCCCAGCGGGGCGGCAATGAAGGCTGAAATTTCAACAATGCGCAAACCCGCCAAGGGCGCGCCCATTTCTTGGTTGACTGTCATGATGGACACACTCCCAAACCGATCAGGCTCGTTCAAAAACGGCGGCAATGCCTTGCCCACCACCTATACACATGGTTTCCAGGGCATAGCGGCCCTGACGGCGCGACAGCTCATGCAGCATCGTGGCCAGGATCCGCATACCGGTTGCGCCCACCGGGTGGCCCAGCGATATACCCGAGCCGTTGACGTTCAATTTTTCCGCATCATGCCAATCCCATTCCTTGAGTACGGACAATACTTGGCAGGCAAACGCTTCATTGATTTCGACCAGGCTCATGTCGTTCAGGGACAGGCCGAGCCGGGAGAGCAGTTTCTTCACGGCAGGAACCGGGCCGATTCCCATCACACCGGGTTCGCATCCAGCGGCCGCCCAGCCATTCAAAAAGGCCAGCGGCTGCAAGCCCAGGGCATGGAGCTTGTCTTCGGCCACGATCAGGCAAGCGGCGGCCGCATCGTTTTGCTGGCAGGCATTTCCGGCCGTGACCACGCCGCCTTTCACGATCGGCCTGAGTCGAGCCAGTGACTCCACGCTCAGATCGGCACGCAGGCCTTCATCTCGCTTGAAAATAACCGGGTCGCCTCTACGCTGAGGAACGGAAATCGGCACGATCTCCTGATCGAAACGGCCCTCATCCCAGGCTGCGTTGGCACGCTGCTGGCTACGCAAGGCATACTGGTCGGACTCTTCACGGCTGATGCCGTATTTCCTGGCCAGATTTTCGGCGGTTTCTATCATCCCCGAAATAGGACCGAAGCGATGCTCGGGCTGGGCGCGCTCGCGGCCACGATCCAGGCGGTCGTGCAATACAACGGACCCCGCGCGCGCGCCCCAGCGCATGCTGGTGGTGTAAAACTCCACATTGCTCATGCTTTCAACGCCGCCAGCCAGCACTACGTCGGCCGCTCCGCTTTGCACCATCATGGCGGCAGTCGCCACAGCCTGTACACCGCTGCCGCAGCGACGGTCCAGCTGCATGCCCGGCACATCGACCGGCAGCCCCGCTTCCAGCGCAATCCAGCGACCGACACAGGGAACTTCGCTATTGGCATAGGACTGGGCAAACACCACATCGTCGATCAATACCGGGTCTATCTGTGTCCGGCCCAGGACTTCCCTGACGACGGCCGCCCCCAGGTGCTCCACCGCAATACTCTTCAAGCCGCCGCCAAATGCACCTATGGCCGTCCGGACCGGCGCCACAATCGCAGCACGTCTGATCATTTTGTATTCCTTTAATTCCAATGACTGTCAATCGAACTTCGCCGGTTCCTTGGCAAAGAACGCCCTGACCCCTTCCCGGCACTCCGGCGAGGTAAAAGCCTGATCGCTGGCCGCCAGCGATTTTTCAATCAGCTCGCTGGTCGGGCTATTGAACGCGTCATTGATCAGGGCTTTGGCCAAGGCCAGGGCCCGACGCGGCCCGATACTTAATTTGTGAGCCAATTCCACGGCTGCCCGCAGGCTGGCTCCGGGCCTGGCAATCCGGTTGACGAGCCCGTAGCGCAACGCTGTTTCGGCGTCTATTGGCTCACCCAGGAAAATCATCTCTTTGGCCCGTGCTGCGCCAATTTTTCGAGTCAGGCGAAACGTGCCGCCGCTACTGGGAAACACGCCCAGCTTGATCTCAGGCAAGGCCAGCCTGGACTTTTCGTCCATCACCAGGAGATCGCAACACAAGGCAATCTCCAGTCCACCGCCATACGCCAGGCCGTTTATCGCCGCAATGGTCGGCTGACGCAGGCTTTCCAGTTTCCTGAATACTGCGTTTTGAAACAGCAATTTCTTTTCCACCACCTGGCCTGGCAGGGTCATGTCCTTGAATTCGGAGACATCCGAGCCCGCACAAAATGCACGCTCCCCCTGACCAGTGATAATCACCGCCCGTACGGCCGTGTCTTGAGCAATACCGTCGAGGTGCCGATTCAAATCCCTGGTCAAGGCAAGATTGACCACATTCAACGGCGGATTGCACAGCGTCAGAATAGCCACCGGGCCATCGACGCGAATTTCCACAAGATCAGGCATACCAAGACCACCGGCGATGTGAACAGCCCCTAATTTCCATAAGGAATGAAAGAACGACTTGCGCCTCAACCATAGCGGCCTCCCGTCACATGCAGGGTTTCGCCGGTAATGAAACTGGCGCGCTCGGAAGCCAGAAATGCCACGGCATCGGCAATGTCGTCGGGCAGCCCGGTGCGGGCCATGGGTGTATTTTTTATCGCCAGTTCACGAATTTTCTCGTAATAGCTCAGCATTTTTATGGCCTCGGTTTCCATGAAACCGGGAGCCACGGCGTTGACCGTGATATTGTGCTTGCCGTCTTCCAGCGACAGGGCTCGGGTCAGGCCCAGCAACCCAGCCTTGGCGGCCGAATAGTTGGCCTGGCCAGGATTACCGAAATACGCTCTGGATGAAATATTGATGATGCGACCCCACTTGTGCTCGATCATGTGCGGCAATACCGCCTTGCAAGCCAGGAACGAACCTTTCAAGATGACTTCGATGACCAGGTCCCAATCTTCCTCGGTCATTTTGGTGGCCACCCTATCTCTCGGAAAACCGGCATTATTGACCAGTATATGCACACCGCCGAATTTTTCCACGGTGGCCGCCACCAGATCATCCACCTCCTGTTTTTTGGTGATATCGGCCCGCAGCGCAATGACTTCCAGGCCTTGCTCCAGAAACTGGCCTTTCGTGATTTCCAGCTGATTCGGCTCAATGTCGGTCAACACCACCCGGGCGCCTTCCCGGGCGAGGCAACGCGCAGTTGCGGCGCCCAGCCCCCGGCCTGATCCCGTCACTATCGCCACCTTGTCTTTCAATCCCAAATCCATAAAGCCTCTCCATCCTTGTCGTCAAATCGTTAACCCAGCGTCACGCGCCCGCCATTCAAAACCACCTTACCCGTTTCGGTATTGACCATGCGGAACGACACCTCGTCGCCATCGCGCCACATATCGGTACGCAGTTCATCGCCGGGAAAGACCGGCGCCGTAAACCTTGCTCGCATACCGGCCATTCGCGGAATCTCGTAATCGAGCTGATTCCTGAGCACGGCGTGGCAGGCAATGCCCATGCTGCACAGTCCATGCAATATCGGCCTGCCGAATCCGGCCTCATCCGCCACCCGCGGATCGGCATGCAGAGGATTGAAGTCGCCATTCAATCGATACAGCAGCGCCTGTTGCGGCAAAGTTTTAGCGACCTCGGAACAGTCCGGAACGCGATCCGGCATTTGATGCGGTTTGGGAGGCATTTCGCCGTTGTCTCCGCAGCCACCGTCGCCGCGCAGCAGGGAAAGCTGCGATATTGTGGCCAGCAGCCGGCCGCTGGCCGCGTCGGCAAGCTGTCGCTCTTGAAGCAGCAGAGCGCCCCTTTCCGGGCCTTTGTCGTAGATGGCCTTGACCTTATTGGTGCTTTTTATGGTTCCCGACGCCGGCAACGTCTCATGAAAATGGATCGATTGTTCGGCATGCACCAGCCGCTTCCAGTCTATGCCGGTGTCGGGCTCTTTGGCCCAAAACCCCGGATAGCCCAGGACCAGAGCAAACGTGGGGAAAACAATTTGATTCTGCTCGTACACAAATCGGAGTTGTCGTTCGTCCAGAGGATCCGCCCCCAAGCCTATCGACAAGGCATACAACATGGCATCCCTGGGGTTATAGGTCTGGATGATTTCCTCGAACTTCCTGCTCAACAGTTGATGGGCGTCAATCATGGCACGCCCCGACCACCACCGCGTCCAGAGCGCATGCACCCTGGCCTTCCTCGAAAACCATCACCGGATTCAAGTCCATGCTGCTGAACTGGCTGGAATTGGCCACGGCAAATTCCGAAATACTGCTCAGCAACCTGGCCAGGGCGTTCACATCGGCCCTGGCGCTGCCCCTGAATCCGTCCAGCAGCGCATGGCCCTTGATTTCCCGGATCATGCGTCGCGCTTCATCGACGCCAAAAGGTGCCACCCTGAACACCACATCCTTAAACAGTTCGGTAAAAATTCCACCCAGGCCGAACATCACTACAGGCCCGAAAAGCGGGTCGTTGTTCACTCCAATAATGGTTTCCACACCCTTGGGCGCCATTTTGACAACCAGCACCCCTTCGATCCGGATATCATCGCCCAGGCTTTTCGCACGCTGCATCAGCACATTGAAGTGCGCGGCGACCTCCTGATCGCTGCCGATATTAACGATGACTCCACCCATCTCTGTTTTATGCACTATCTGCGGAGACACTATTTTCATGACTACCGGATAGCCGATGTGCCGCGCCGCCGCAATAGCCTGATTCACCGACGTGACCAATTCACAAGGCATGAAGTCGACACCAGCCTTTTGCAGATACCTCAGTGCGGATACTTCCGACAACGGCCCATTTTGCAACGGCACAGCAAGCGCCTTGCCATCGCGAGGTTCCGGAACAGGCATATCAAAGCCTTCCTTGATACGTGCCAGCGCGCCAAGTGCCTGCATTGCCCGGTCCGAGTCCTTGAAAATCAGGAAGCCGGCCTTTTCGTAAGAACGCACCACCTCATCGTCGGCCTCCATGCACAGCAGCGTCGGCTTGCTGTCGATGTGCGCGGCCGTGCCCTTGCCTATGGCCTCCTTGATTCTTTCGCCGAACGATGGCGTGGCGGGAAGAATCGTGAACGCACCCACGGTACTATCGTAGCCACCGTCCTCGTACATGACTTCATAGGTCCTGGTGATCAGGCTCATGTCGTTGAGCCAGCCGGCTGTGGTGTCGCACGGATTGTTATCCGTACCCAATGGGTTTATTTCCTTCAGCTTTTTCCCGGCCGCAGCCGGCAGCGGCGAGACGTCCAGTTGGTAGCGTTCAGCGGCATCGCAAAGTTGAATGCCGAATCCGCCCGACACCGTAATGATCCCCACCTTGCGTGCCTCGGGATACACCCCCCGGCTGCAGGCGTACGCGATATCGACCTGCTCTTCCGTCGTACGGGCTCGGTAAACACCATACTGTCTGAAGAGGCCTTCGTAAACCGCGTCGCTGCCCGCCAGACTGGCCGTATGTGATTGAGCCGCCAGCGCGCCCTTCTCGGATTGACCGACTTTCATGAAAACCACGGCCTTCTTGTTGTCGTGAGCAACACGCAAAGCGTCGACGAATTTCCTGCCATCGCTGACACCCTCGGCATAGGCCAGTATTACGCGGACCTCATCTTGCCGAGCCAACCAGTCTATGCAATCGGCCACATCGGTAGCCGCCTCGTTTCCAGTCGATATCCAGTAGCTGATACCCAGGCCGCGCTGCATGCACAGATAGGCCACGTGTCCGCCATAGGCACCGCTCTGGCTGACTATGGCCACGGGTCCTGGATCGGGCAGGCGCTTGTCGAATCCGCTGCTGAACGTACCCGTGAAGCCATTGCGGCTATTCAACAGGCCAAGACAATTCGGGCCTATCAGCCTGAGTCCGCCTTTCTTGGCGATATCGGCCAGTTCCTTCTGCTTGATCCGGCCCGGGGTGTCCGTTTCCGCATAGCCCGACGCAAAAATCACGGCGGCGCCGACCCCCAGCGCCACACAATCCTCAAGCGCCCCCGTGACCTGAGCCGCCGACACGCAAATCAATGCCATATCAGGCACCTGCGGCAAATCGAACAAGGACTTGTAGGCCGGCAATCCCTGCACTACGTCGCTGCGATTATTAATGGGAAATATCGCGCCCGCATAACGGGACCGGATGAGATAGTGCAGCGAACGCCCCGAAATCCTGGCGGGATCATTAGAGGCCCCGACAATGGCCACGGAATGAGGACAAAACA
This sequence comes from Paralcaligenes sp. KSB-10, assembly GCF_021266465.1. Taxonomy (NCBI): domain Bacteria; kingdom Pseudomonadati; phylum Pseudomonadota; class Betaproteobacteria; order Burkholderiales; family Alcaligenaceae; genus Paralcaligenes; species Paralcaligenes sp. KSB-10. The sequence continues at coordinate 1,316,683 of NZ_CP089848.1, forward strand.
CCTTGTCAAAAGAATGCAATCTCTATCTCCACACTTGTCATTCATGCATCGACGGCCTGGCATTTTCTCAAGGGCCACGATTTTTTAAATCATGACATCGATAGACATTCTTGTATAATATTAAATATGCAAAATTTATGTCATAAAAAGTATTAGCATGGAAGTCAGGCAACTACAGCAATTCGTCATCCTGGCCGAAACTCTCAGCTTTCGCGCCACGGCAGAACGGTTGCATATCTCACAGCCGCCCCTCTCGGTGTCCATCAAGAAGCTCGAAAACGAAATCGGCGTGCCGCTGTTTATCCGCACCACGCATAGTGTCCAATTGACCAAGGCGGGCGAGTCCATACTCGAACTGGCCAAGCAAACTTTGTTCAGCATTCATGAAATTCCTCATATTGCAAAAATGACCGAAAAGGGCCTGAACGGCAAGCTCACCTTGGGCTTCGTCGGGTCGGCCAAATATTCCCTGCTGCAAAAGCTGCTGACACCATTCAAAAAAACCTATCCTCAAGTCAGCCTGCATTTTTATGAAAACAATAATTCGGGCATTGTGCAGTCACTGGAAAAGAATGAAATAGATATAGGTATCATCCGGGTTCCCTTGACCCTGATGAGCTCGATCAAGTACGAGATTGTGGAAAACGACCGATTCCTGGTCGCAGTGCCCAGGCAGCATCCCCTTGCTCAAAAGGAAGAAATAGCACTGGCCGACCTCAAGCACGAATCATTTATCGGCTATACCGCCGGATCCGTTCCTGGCTTGCATGCCATATCCATGCTGCTCTTCCAGGGATCCGGATTCCTGCCTACGATTTCACAGGCCGCAGAGCAGGTCGAAACCATTCTTTTTCTGGTGGAAATAGGTATGGGCATTGCGCTCGTTCCGTCCAGCGCATTGGCCAAGCCCCTGAAAAACGTGGTGTATAAAAACCTGGCCAAGCGCAGCCCGCAGCCCGCTATGGGATTGGCTCTGGCATATAACCCAAAGTACAAATCCCTAACCACGCTGCGTTTTCTGGAAATGGCTTCGTCGATTATTTCGCAAGAAAAAAAATAACAAGCTTGCCGGCACCATGAGGGGCGGCAAGCTTTTTTAACAAGCGATAATGCGGCCCATCAAACTGTTTATTCGATGCTTATTTTCGCCTTGGTTATAACCTGGGCATATTTTTTGACCTCGCCTTTCATATAATCTTTACTATCGGCGAGCGAACGCCAATCCGGGCTGACCCCCATCGATTTGAATTTCCGCACGACATCGGGCATCGCGAGAATCTGTTTGATCTGCGCGTTCAGTTTTTCCGACACGGCCGCCGGCGTATCTTTAGGCACAAAGAATCCATTCCAGAAGGCCACGTCGAAACCCGTGAACCCCTGCTCCTGCATGGTAGGAACATCGGGCAGATCGGGATCGCGCTTTGCCGTGCTGATGGCCAAGGCCTTGACCTTGCCCGATTTGATAAACGCCAGAGAGGCCGGCAAGGTTTCGAAACTGAAGGTCACCTGGCCGCCGATCAGGGCGGTAATGTCATTGGAGCTGCCGCTGAACGGGATATGGATTGAATCGAAAGGCGTATTGTCCCTCATGATTTCGGCCGCCAGATGCGGAGACGAACCAATGCCGGCCGAACCGAACGAGGTTTTGCCGGGGTTCGCCTTGATATAAGACAACAGGTCCCCGGTATTGTTCATCGGGCTGTCGCCCTTCACCAGCAGAGTCAGTGCGCCCGACACCAGGGTCGTCACAGGCGTGAAATCATTGATCAGGCTGTAGTTCAATTTCTTGAACAAGGTTTGGTTGATGGCGTGGCCGGTAGTCGCCAGCAGGATGGTGTAGCCATCCGGCTTCTCCCTTTTCACAAACGCGGCACCGATATTTCCACCTGCACCGGGCTTGTTTTCAACGATAAACGTCTGGCCGTTCATCTCGGACAGTTTGCTGGCCACCAGGCGGGCCGCTATGTCCGATGATCCTCCAGGCGAATACGGCACCACCACTGCCACCGATCGCGAGGGATAGCTTGATTCCGCGTGGGATGCCATAGAGAAACAACCCAGCACCAGCGCCGCAAAACACGATGTTATTTTTTTACGCACCATAAAGTCTCCAGAAAAAATTGAAATCGAACCCTTTTTATCCTGCAAAATCCCTGATCATGTTTTTGGCAATCACCAATTGCTGAATCTGGCTGGTGCCTTCATAGATTCTCAGAATGCGAACATCCCGATAAAACCGCTCCATGCCGTACTCCGCCATATAACCGGCGCCACCCAAAATCTGGATAGCCTTGTCGGCCACACGCCCGCACATTTCCGAGGCGAATAATTTGGCGCAGGCCGCTTCCGTCGTATGCTCCAGGCCATCGTCGCGGCGACGCGCCACATCAATCACCATCGTGCGAGCCGCATAAAGCTCTGTTTTGCTATCGGCCAGCATGGCCTGCACCAACTGGAAGTTCGCGATCGGCTGGCCGAACTGCCTGCGCTCGACCGCATATTTCAATGCGTCATTCAAGATGCGCTGAGCAACGCCGACGCAAATCGCGGCAATATGCATACGCCCTTTGTCGAGAGTTTTCATGGCAGTCTTGAACCCCAGGCCAGGCTTGCCGCCAATAATGTTTTTGGCTGGAACCACGCAATCCTCGAAAATCACATCGCAGGTGTGCGAGCCTTTGAGCCCCATCTTTTTATCCACCGCACCCAGTGCAATGCCTTTAGATCTGGCGTCGACGATAAATGCGCTGATTCCGCCCGCCCGACGATTGCCCGGGTCCGTGCGGGCCATCAAGGTAAACACGCTGGCCTCAGGCGCATTGGTGATGTAGCGCTTGGTGCCATTGATAATATAGTTGTCGCCGTCCCTCATCGCCGTGGTTTGCAGCGATGCAGCGTCCGAACCCGAACCGGGCTCGGTCAAGGCAAAAGACGCAATATATTCACCGCTGGCCATCTTCGGCAGATAGGTCTGCTTTTGCTCCTGGGTACCGTCAATCAGGATGCCCTGGGACCCTATACCCAGGTTGGTGCCTGCCATCGAACGGAACGCCGGCGAGGTCTGGCACAATTCAAATACCGTCAATACCTCTTCCTCGGCGCTCAATCCCAGGCCGCCATACTCCTCTGGAATCGTCAGGCCGAATAAGCCCATCGCCTTCATTTCTTCTATCAGCGGCTCTGGGATCTGGTCGGATTCGGCAACCTGTGCTTCTGCAGGAACCAAGCGCTCCCTGACAAAGCGCCTGACACTATCCAGCAATATATTCAGCACCTCATGATCACGAATCATGCTTGATATCTCGTCTCGGGAAATTAATTTTTGTCGATAGCCGCACTCTGCATGACTTAGGCTTCTACAGAGGCCGACAGGCAAATCCTATCAAGGCGGCTGATATTCCTGAAGTATTTTTTTACTAAATGCTGATACGAAATAAATAATTCATCCGATTTTTAAACTGTTGCCGGATCGCGGCGCAATCCACGCAAATCCTTATAAAAACAAAAGGAATCCAGTAAGCCGTTATAAAATAGCCGTCATCGACAGGGTCTGCTTGCCATTCAACCCCATCGACACACCAAACCCACTGAGACTCTCTATGCAGCCAGGCACCGGCAACAGCGAACGCAACCTCGAAACAATGGGCGTTGCCTTGGTCGATTTTTTCGATGTGACACCCACTTCGCTGTGGCTCGAAGACTACAGCAAGCTGCGCGACTTATTTGAAACCTGGCGCGCGGCGGGCGTCTCCGATCTGCGCAGCTTCCTCGAAGAAGACCCCAGCCGTGTCGCGGCCTGCTCGGCCTGCATCAAAGTGCTGCGAGTCAATCAGCGCACTCTTACGCTTTACGGGGCCCGCAGCTTCGACGAGCTGGCGGCCCGCCTCGACCACGTGCTGCGCGACGATATGCTGGATGCGCACATCGGCGAGCTCGTGCAGATGTGGTCCGGAAAACTGCACTTTCAAAGCAAGAGCGTCAATTACACATTGGATGGCCGCCGCCTCGACATCCTGCTCAAAGGCGTTATCCTGCCTGGCCATGAAACACGCTGGGACCGCGTGCTGGTCGCCGTCGATGACATCACCGAGCTCGAAGAGGCCGGCAGGCGGGTTGCCGCAAGCGAGCTGTACGCGCGCAGCGTGTTCGAATACGCGCCGGTGTCATTGTGGGTCGAAGACTTCCAGGCCATAAAGCGACTGCTCGACGAAGTGCGTATGCGAGGCATTAGCGATTTCCGCACCTTTACCGATGTGCACCCGGAATTCGTCGAGCGTTGCATGGCCGAGATTCGGGTGCTGGACGTCAATCAAGCCACGCTCGATATGCTCAAGGTCGCCGATAAAGCCACCCTGCTGAGCCGCCTGCCGGAAGTGTTCCGCGACGACATGCTGCCCCATTTCCGCGAACAGTTGATGGACTTGTGGGAGGGGCGTCTGTTCCACCAACGCGAAGTGATCAACTATGCGCTCGACGGCAATGCCATCAATATCCACCTGCAGTTTTCCGTATTTCCGGGGCATGAGCAAGAGTGGGATCTCGTGCTGCTGGCCTTGACGGACATCACCGCACGGAAAAAGGCCGAATCGTACCTTGAATACCTCGGCAAGCACGATGTCCTGACAAAATTGAAGAATCGGTCTTTCTATGTCGACGAACTGAACCGGCTGGAACGGAAAGGCCCATTCCCGGTAACCATCATCATGATCGACCTGAACGATCTGAAAACCGTCAACGACCAGCTGGGCCACGCAGCCGGCGATGCCCTGCTGCGCCGCGTCGGCGAAGTGCTGGCCAAGGCCATAGACAAGCCGGCCCAGGCCGCGCGCATAGGCGGCGACGAATTTGTCATACTGATGCCGGGCGCCGATGAGCGCGACGGTGAAGCCATGCTCGAAAGCATTCACAAGCTGATCGAACTCAACAACCAGTTTTACTCCGGCTCCTTATTGAGTTTTTCGATAGGTATTGCAACCTGCCGGGGCGGCGAGCGCCTCGAAGACGCTCTGCGCAGGGCGGATATCGCCATGTACGACGACAAGAAAACCCATTACGACAGAAGAAAGGGCGAGCGGCGGGCTTCGTGACAGCGAGCTGGCCGAAGCTGCCCACCCGAATCGGAGTCTGTCACGCAAAGGTGATCAGCGCCGGATTGTCGGCCTGTTCGAGAATGCGTTCAACCCTCGCCTGCCAGCCCTGGGCGAATTCCCGTTTTTCGCTTTCCAGCGCATCGCCGCCCAATATTTTCTGCAGCAACTGCATGACAACAGGTGAAGCCGGCACAACCTCTGGGTGATAGGCGAGTTCTATGCAGGCGCCGCTATCGACGCGCTGGAAACGAATGTCGCCGTTAGCCAGCGGCACATTGAAAAACAACAGATTGCGGCGATCGTACAGACCGCCAAGCCCTTTGAACCCATTGTCGCTGCTTGCCCCGGTAATCAGGCCAACCACATTGGCGATCACGCCGGTGACGCCGCTGCGCTGGTCGGCGCGAAACTCTACCTTGACGGCGCCGCGCTGCGGCAGATTCTTGCCATACAAGCGCTCCAAAGCAGCGAGTGTCATTAAATAGGCTCCCGCCACTGTCGGGCATGAATGGCCCGCCAATTTGACGGCGTCGGCATAAGAATAGTCGATGACCCCCTGATCCGCGGCACCAAGCAAGCCGGCCAGGGGATCCTGCATGGTGATTTTGCGGGCGCTATCGAAAAACGCGGGATGACTCATTGTGGCGTTCCAGTTCCAGAATACCGTTCGAGTATAGTGTCCGCCTTCCGGTTTTTCCCTCGTAACCCTGCTCGGAACAGAGTTAAGGTCCGCTGGCCCGGCATGACTTGCAGAAACCACCGGGCTCCGTTTCACTGAACAAAACAAAAGACCTATTTTTCCGTCAATTAGAGAAAATGTCTTTATGGCCTGGAAATTCAATGGCCAACTAGGTGCGCACAAAAGATTTCATTGCCCGAAACAAGATACCAGGAGACATTCCGTGGATATTTCCAATCCGGCGGTAATAAGAAAACCCGAAAAGAAAATGCTGCACCCGGTCGCCATCATGCTGCTGATCATGCTGTTTGCAATGGCCTTGACGTATGTGCTCGATTCGGGCTCGTTCCAGCGTCAGGGCAAGCTGGTCATCGCCGGCACCTATCAGGTGATCCCGAAAGCCCGGCATTTCAGCGATGTCCTTGTCGGCGCCGCGCACTCATCCGGAAAAGAGGCGGCGCCAGCCAGCCTGGTTTCAACCCTGGCCACCATACCCCAAGGACTCAGCCAGGCTGCCGACCTGATTTTCATGGTTATGATTATCGGCGGCATGTTCGGCATTATCCGCAAAAGCGAAGCCATTGATACGGGGATAGACCGGCTGCTGGAACTGACTCGCGGCAACGTGTACTGGCTCACACCCTTGTTGATGCTTGCCCTGGCCTGCGGCAGCACTTTCCTGGGCCTGATCTCCGAGTACCTGGTGCTCATTCCCGTGGTTGTGCTGCTGGCCGAGCGCCTGAGCCTGCCGCCCTTGTTCGGGGTGGGCCTGGTGTTGATTGCCGCGAAAATCGGCTACATCGCGTCGATTACCAACCCGCTTGCGCTCAACATCACCCAGCCCCTGCTCGGCCTGCCCGCCTTGAATGGCGTAGGCTTGCGCGTCTTCGTTTTCGTTCTCTATCTGGCTATAGGCATCGCCTACATGCTGTTTTATGTAAGACGCGCCGGCACAAGCGCCAGTCCCGTCCAGCATGCCGGCGCCGGGCGGCCCTTGGGAGGGCGCCATCTGGCGATTCTATCGGTTCTTGGCATCAGCGTACTGGGCCTGATTTATGGCGTCAACCAGTACAACTGGCACTCGAAAGACCTGAGCACATTCTATCTGGTGGTTGCGATCATATCGGCCCTGATCGCCGGCCTGCCCTTGAGGGATGCCTGCGAAGCGTTCCTGACAGGCATGAAAGGCATGGTACTGGCGGGATTGCTGATAGGCCTGGCATCGGCCATCAATATCGTGCTCAAAGACAGCCTGGTGCTGGACACGGTGATCTACAAGCTGTCATCCATGGCCGAAGGCCATTCCACAAGCTTCGCGGCGCAAGGCATGATGTTTGTCGAAATGATCCTGGATGTGCTGGTGCCGTCTACCTCGGGCAAGGCCGCCATGAGCATCCCGATACTCGGCCCCATCGGACAATTATCGGGCATCGGCAAGCAATCCATCGTGCAGGCGTTCCTGTTCGGCAATGGCCTGACCAATATGATCACCCCGACATCGGGAATGCTGCTGGCTTTCCTGGCGGCCGGAAAGGTCAACTTCATCGAATGGCTGAAATTCATACTGCCGCTGGTGCTGATCCTGACCGTGCTGTCGCTGGCCATCATGGCTTATGCCATTTCCATTGGCTACTAAATAAACCACATCGGCCACAAACATCGCAAGAGCCAGACATGACAAGCGCCTATTCCCTCTATGCCCCCACCGGCCCGGCGGTCCCTTTGGTCATCGACTCGCCGCACAGCAGCAACGACTTCCCGGCTACCGTTCCGACATGCGCACCGAAAGCGGCGCTGGATTCGGGCTGGGATGCCTGGGTTGACGAACTTTGGCAAGGGGCGGTCGCTGAAGGCGCCCACTTGCTGGCCGCCCGATTTCACCGCAGCTATATCGACGCCAATCGCAGCATGCTCGACATAGACGCCGAACTGCTGGCCCAGCCCTGGCCCGGCCCCATCTCGACAAGCGAAAAGACCCGCGCCGGCATGGGCCTGATCCGCCGCTACGCCTTGCCGGGTGTGCCCCTCTACGACAAGCGGCTTAGCGTGCCCGAAGTGCAAAGCCGCCTGGATCATTACTATCTGCCTTACCATCATCAACTCAAAACGCTGCTGGACCAGGCTCACGCCCGGTTCGGCGCGGTATGGCATATCGATTGCCATTCGATGAAATCGGTGGGCAATGCCATGAACATCGATGCCGGCGCCCTGCGCCCCGATATCGTCATCGGCGACATCGACCACACGACCGCCTTGCCTGAATTCAGCCTGTGGCTGGCCGACCAATTCAGGGATCTCGGCTACCATGTGTCAATCAACCGGCCGTACAAAGGCGCCGAACTCGTCAAAGCGTACAGCAATCCGGCCGCGCGCCGGTACAGTCTGCAGATCGAGCTGAACCGCCGCCTGTATATGGACGAGCAGGATTTCAGCAAACACGAGGGTTTTATGCCTTTGCAAAAACATCTGCACGAAGTGGCCAGGCGTACCGCCGACTACATCCGGGCCGAGCTGAAAAACAGCCTGGATTTCGCTCCGTGAACGAGCCGTGCAAGACTTTGAGCGCGCCCGACTATACCGTCGCCGCTGTCGACGAGGCTCTTGCGCTGCTGCTCAAGATCGCCCAAACCCCCGGATTGGGATTAACGGAACTGGCGCAGGCCAGCCATAACACCAAGGCCCGCGCTTTCCGGCTACTGTACACCCTGGAACACCGTGGGCTGATTCGCAAAGAAGGCAGGCAACCGGCCTACTATTTAGGCCCCAAGGCTTTGTATCTGGGACTGTCGGCCCAGGAGCAAACCCGCCTCATAGGCCTGGTGCGGCCTCATCTGCGCGAACTGGGACGACTGTTCAGCGAAAATGTACAGATGCGCATTCGCGACGGCCTCGAAACCCTGTGCATAGCGCGCTGGGACACCGTGGATCCCGATCGGGTGCATAACGATGTCAGCGCCCGCCGGCCTCTCTATGTGGGGGCCTCGGGTAAAGTGCTGCTGGCCCATAGCCCACCCGAGGTGTTCGATGCCCTGCTGAGCCAGCCCCTGGCGCAGCGAACACGCGATACCCTGGTCAAGCGCAGCCAGCTTACTCAGGAACTTGACCGGATACGGGCCAATGGCTACGCCATCTCGCGCGGGGAAAATACGCCTCACGCCGCCGCGGTGGCCGTGCCCATTTGGAACCAGGGCAAGCAGGTCATAGCATCCCTCAGCGTTGCCGGGCCCGACCACCGCTTTTCCAATGAACGCACCCAATCCATCAAGAAAAAACTGTTGGAAAGCGCATTGATCATTTCCGCCCGCTGCGACTGAATCGGGCGATTCACTGAAAGCGGCGGATTCACCATGATTTGCGCCATCCGCACGCCACCAGGCCTCCACGCGGCGTCGCCACTTCCGCAGACTGCCGCACCACAGGGCGGTCTTGACAAATCTTGATGAAGTTCGACGAAACCATGGCTTCTTTTCGTTGTAGTATTTTGGAAAGGCCAGTTACAAAACCCCAGAACTCTTATCTCTTGTGTAGAACATCCGATAGCTGGCCCCTACCCGGAAATCAGCCATGTGGACCCTGTCCTACTTATGCAGATGGATAGTTGCGCTGGCGGCATTGAGCCCATCGGCCGTTCCCGCCCAGCCGCCCGAGCCCGCACGACCGCCCTTATCCGCCCAGCCGGCGGAAGTCGACATCTTCCATTGGTGGGTGTCCAAGGGCGAGCGCGCAAGTATCGATGTGCTGAAACGCTATATCGAACAGCAAGGAATCATCTGGCACGAAGCGTCTGCCTCGGGCAGCGGAACGGCGCGTTACACCGATGTGCTGCGACAACGCGTAGACGCGGGCAAACTGCCGACAGCAGCGCAAATGATTGGTTTTGCCATCCACGAATGGGCCCAAACCGGCTTGCTGGAAAATCTGAATGAAGTGGCCCGCCGCGAAGAATGGGATGAGGTGGTGCCGCTAGGCATTCAGGCGCTATCGAAATATCAGGGCAATTGGATGGCAGCACCCATCAATGCCCATTCGACCAATTGGCTATGGGTGAACAAGGCGGCGCTGGACCGTATCGGCGGCCAGGCGCCCGACACATGGCCGGACCTGATCACATTGCTGGACAAGGCCAAAGCAGCCGGAATCTTGCCACTGGCCATTGGCGGCGACGCCTGGGAGCAGACCTTGTTGTTCGAATCGGTGGCCGTTTCAACGGCAGGCGCCGAGTTCTATCGAAAAGCTTTTATAGAGCTCGATGCCAAGACGCTCGAAGCGCCTGTGACCGCAACCATTTTCCGGCGGATGCGCATACTGAAAACCTACGTCGACCCTGGTTTCGATACTCGGCGTTGGGATCAGGCAACTGATCTCGTGCGCAAGGGCAAGGCACTGCTGCAGGTGCAAGGCAGTTGGGTAGACGGCGAGTTCGTACACGATCATTTAAAGGCCGACCGCGATTTCTATTGTTTCCGGTTCCCTGACACGCAAGGGGTCTATCTGTTCAATAGCGATCAATATGTAGTATTCAAACAGGGGCCAGGCAGCAAACTGACCAAGCAGCGTCTCGAATCCACATTGATGAATCCGGACTTCCAGTCAGCCCTCAATCTCATGACCGGCGCGGCGCCGGCACGGGTGGATGTTTCCAAGGCGCCTTTCGATGCGTGCGGTCAACAAGCCATCAACGATATGCGCAGTGCCAATATGCGGCGCACCCTGATGGGCTCTGTGGCCATGGGCAATGCAAATCCCCCTCTTGTAAAGGAAGGCATTTACGATGTGGTACATCGTCATTTCCTTGGCCAGATCACCGACGAACAGGCCGCGCAGCAGTTGCACGACGTGATTGCCCGCTACCGGAATAAGGCGTCGCAACGACTGCGGAGCAACGTGAGCCAGGTGGGGAAAACTCCATGAAAAAGCGTTTTTCCAATTTGAAACTGGCCACCAAGATCGTTCTGATGGTGGCTGTGCTGGGGGTAATGGCGGCGCTCACCACCCTGTATGCCCTGTCGAACATGCGATCCGTAGACCGCGAGTACCGCGCACTGATCAATCACGAAGCTCAAAGCGCGCTGCTGATCGGCGACGCCTTGCTGCGCATGAGCGATTCGAGTCGTTTGCTGTATTCCGTCCTGACCGAGCAGGAAGTTTCAAAAATGCGCACCAGCCAGAAAATCATTGACGGTCTTCAGGCGCAGTTCAACGATAAAATACAGCGGATCCGCCCCTTGATGCCAAAAAAACAGGCCGAGCTGGAGCGCATTCTGGATCATTCAAAAGAATCGTTCGCCCTGGCCGCATCGGTGATCGATTGGGCCGCCCGCTGGCGCGGCGATCGCGCATTGGCCATCATCCACCAGCAATTCGAACCGTCGATGCATACCCTGCAAAGCGAAATGAATGCGTTGCGCAACAATTCCATCGATAACTTCAAGACAACATCCGTAACGCTGAACAAAACCACCAACAGCACGATCATGACTACGGCGCTGGCGGTGGGGATCGTGCTGGTGCTGGTGCTGGTGCTTTCGGGGTACGTGACAATCATCCAGATTTCACGGCCCATCGTTCGTCTGACACGCATCATGGGCAGACTCACGCTAAACAACTATGACGATGAAATTACCGGCACGTCGCGGCGCGACGAAGTAGGCAGCATGGCCAAAGCATTGCAGGTGTTCAAGGACACCATGCAGCGCGCCGACCAACTGGAGCGGGAAGCGGCTGCCAGCGCCCACGCGCGCGATATCGCCGAGCAGGCGGCGCAGGCCAAAGCAGCATTCCTTGCAACCATGAGCCATGAAATCCGCACGCCGCTCAACGGCATGCTGGGACTGACGCAAATTGCGTTAAAAGACGATCTGACGCCCCGCTTGCGCGACTGCCTGGAAAAAATCCTGCAGGCCGGCAGGCATTTGCTCGAAATCATCAACGACATTCTTGATTTTTCGAAAATCGACAGCGGCAAGCTGACCATAGAAGCAATCGAGTTCGACCTCCCACGCCTGGTAGATGAGGTAACAGAAATGATGCGGCCCAAGGCTGCCGACAAAGGCCTCGCCTTGCGCGTGGCCATAGACGCCACCGTACCCGCGATGGCCATTGGAGACCCAACCCGCATTCGCCAGATTCTGCTCAATTACCTCAACAATGCCATCAAGTTCACTGCAAGCGGTGAAGTACGCCTGCGTATGGATGCGCAGCCCGATGGCGCCGACGGCATACTGCTGCGATGCGAAGTCCAGGATACGGGGATCGGCCTGAGCACCGAACAGATGGAACGTCTTTTCCAGGCGTTCCAGCAGGCCGATGAATCGATCACGCGGCGCTTTGGCGGTACCGGACTGGGCCTGGCCATTTCCAAACATCTGGCGGAACTTATGGAGGGCCAGGTCGGAATGCACAGCGTCCAGGGACGGGGCAGCACATTCTGGTTTACGGTTCGGCTGGCCCGCTCGCGACTTGCCGACAGGCCTGACGGCCATCGCCACGTGCCGGCGCCTGCCGATCGGCCGTTGCCCGATGTTTCGACGTTGAAGAACCTTCGCATCCTGCTTGTCGACGACAACGATCTGAATCGGCAAATCGGCGTGGAACTGCTGAAATCGGAAGGAATCGCCGTCGATGTGGCTGAAAACGGCCAGGCGGCGATCGACATATTGCAGGCTGCACCCGATGGTACCTACGCCGCTGTACTGATGGACATGATGATGCCCGTCATGGACGGATTAAGCGCAACTCGCACATTGCGCGCCAACCCGCGATTCCTCGCATTGCCCATCATTGCCATGACGGCGAACGCCAGCGCGCACGATGTCGCCGCCGGTAAGGATGCCGGCACGGTGGCGCATATAGCCAAACCTATAGACGAGAAAGTGCTATGGGAAACCTTGCTGCGCTGCGTACAGGTACCGCGGCCGGACGATCCTGACGCAACAGCGCTGCCCGCCGCCGAACAGCAAGCCCCGGCTCCCCCGCCCTCGACGGGCAGGCGCCGCGGCGATGCAGCGTTCATGTCCGCGCCCGGCGCCTACTTGCCGGCCGATTCCGCGCAGATATCCCTTGAAGGCCTGGTTTTGGGTAGAATGCAGCAAACCATGAGCGCCGAGCATTTCGAGAATCTGCTGACAGTGCTGATTGAAGACAGCCGGGTACGCAGCCTGCACATTGCCAGCTCGGCGCAAAAGGGGGAATTTACGGTTCTCGACCAAATGGCGCACGATCTGATCGGTGTCGCCGGCAACGCGGGCCTGAGCCAATTGGCGGCTTTGGGTGCACAGCTGAAGCAGGCCGTGAAGCGCGCCGATCTCTTGCAAAGCCAACAGCTGGCTGCTCAAATTCGCCAAGCTACCCTGCAGAGCATACAACTGCTGCAAGAGCGTTTTTTACCTCAATCCGCCGAATGGGACGACAAACATGAATAACAACCTCGCACCTCGCTCAATGGGAAGGAATATGTAGGCCATGTTCACCACAGACATGCCAAGCCGCCGACAAAAGGTACTGATCGTCGACGACCTTCCTATCAATGTCACCTTCGCCAGTGTTGCACTGGAGCCTCTGTGCAGCGCCCTCACCGCCTATAGCGGCGCCGAGGCCTTGCAGTTGGCGATGGAGCATCAGCCCGACCTGATTCTGCTCGATATCCGCATGCCGGGCATGGACGGCCTGGAAGTATGCCGGCGGCTCAAGGCGAATCGGTCGACCGCGTCGATTCCCGTCGTTTTCCTGACTTCGCTCACCGATGAAGAAAACGAAGAGCAAGGCTTGAGCCTGGGAGCAATCGACTACATCGCCAAGCCGTTCAGCATCCCTGTCCTGAGGGCCCGAATCCGCAACCACCTGGAGTTGAGCCGGCAACGTGTCTTGCTGGAACGCCTGTCGCACCGCGACGGCCTGACCGGAATCGCGAATCGCCGGGAATTCGACAAGACCCTTGAACGCGAATGGCAACGCATGGCCGAACTTGCCCAGCCTTTGGCTTTGCTCATGATAGATGTGGATACGTTCAAGCGCTACAACGATACCTGCGGCCATCAGGCCGGCGACGAATGCCTGAAACGAATCGCCCGGGCAATCGATGACGCCATGCTGCGGAAAACCGATCTGGCGGCGCGCTACGGCGGCGAGGAATTCGCCTGCGTGCTGCCCAATACCGATGAAGAAGGAGCCGCCCATGTCGCCGAATCGATCCGCGCCGCCATCGCATCGCTGGCCATTCCCTACCCCGCCTCGCCCGATGCATCATGCGTTACGGTAAGCATCGGCGTTGCCTCGACCATACCGGCCAACAGCCGCAGTTCCGCGGAATTGGTCAGTGTGGCCGACAAGCATTTGTACTCGGCAAAGCAAGCGGGCCGCAACCGCATACTGTGGGACTGAGTTCGGGCGGAAATCAGTCCATGCCGCTATAAAGCCTTGCAGACTTGCTGAAAAGCGTTCATTTGCTCGCGCACTATGCCGATGAATTCGTCTGCATGGCTCGATACGGGACGCTGGATGGGCAGCAACATGCCGAAATCGAATCTAATGGTCGGCCGGAATGCCTTCACGATAAATTTCTTGCCCTCGGGGCGCCCAACCGTAACGGGATCAACAATCGCCACACCCAGGCCCGCCGCGACCAGGGAACAGATCGAAGCCCCTGTTTGTATCTCGATCATCACCGATCGCTGAATCGAAAGCTGGCTGAATATTTGGTCTATCTTCATTCTCGGAACCGTGTTTGGAATGATCGATATGAATGGCTGACCTGCCAGGTCGCGGGCACGAACGACGGGAACGTCGGCCAAGGGATGGCCCAGCGGCAATATGCACACAGCGTTAAGGCTTGGAAGATTGCGCAGATGCGCCACGGGATAGTCGACGGGAAAGGTAATCAAGGCAACATCGAATTTCTGCTCTTCCAGCCACTTGGGCATGTCGCGCCTGACGACAATTTCCACCGACACCCGGATATCCGGACGCTTCTTTCGGAAGCGCGCCAGCGCCTCCGGCAATAGCCATTGCGCGAACGGCGTCGAAACTATGACGCGCAAATGTCCGCTCTCCAGCATCCGGATATTGCCCATCACATTGCCCAGATGATCCAGCCGGCTATAGACCTGCTCGACTTCCTCCAGGAAAGCCAAAGCTTCCGGCGTAGGATAAAGCCTTCCATTCTGCCGCAAAAAAAGCGGGAAAGCGGTCTGGGCTTCAAGATTTTGTATCAGCCTGCTGACAGCCGACTGTGAAATATTGAGCAATTCGGCGGCACCACTCGTGGAGCCGGAAATCATGACTGACCTGAACGCGCTGATCTGTTTCAGATTGACCTTGAGCCCCATTTTTCTCTCGCGCAAAATTTCATCATATTCCCGGGAATCCGGTATTGACCATGGCTGCAAACCTATGATGTAAATGCATACATGGATGCTAATTTTATATTTGACTGCATAGTTCATTCTACCCGACACTTGCTTGACGCCGGAGCACCCAATTTTTGTCGGAGTATCAATGAAATTCAGCGGACCACTTGACGAGCTTAAGCGTCGCACGGAAGAAGCTCTCGCCATGGGAGGGGAAGAAAAGCTCGCCGCGCGGCGCGAGTCCGGACAATTGAACGCACGCGAACGGCTGGATATCCTGCTCGATGCTGGCAGCTTTATCGAATCCGGCATGTTCGCGCGCGGCATTCGTCCCGAAACCCGCGGGAAAACACCCGCAGATGCAAAGGTCGCCGGCTACGGCACCATCAGCGGCCGCAACGTAGCCGTGGTGTCGAACGATTTTACGGTGTTGGGTGCCAGCAGCAGCGCCATCAACGGCAAGAAAATCCGTCACATTCGGGAAACAGCCACGTCAAGGGGCATGCCGCTTATTTTTCTGGGAGAGTCCGCCGGCTCCCGTATGCCAGACCGCATGGGAGGGGCCGGCAGAGCGATGCTGGGCCAGGACCCATTCGAATATCTGCGTAGTCGCAAGACGCCCTGGGTATCCGCACTATTGGGCAATTGCTACGGCTCGTCGACATGGTACAGCTGCATGGCGGATTTTGCCGTAATGCGCAAAGGTGCCACCATGGCGGTAGCCAGCAGCCGCGTAACCTCGATAGCGATCAATCAAAAGGTGGATCCCGAAGAACTTGGAGGCTGGCGCCTGCACAGCGAAACAACAGGGCTGGTCGATGTCGTCGTCGATACCGACCAGCAGGCGCTCGAAATCATCCGCAGGTTCCTGAGCTATCTGCCAAGCCACGCGGGTGAAACGCCTCCTCGATGCCCGGTGCCGGAAGGAAGCGACGAAACCGGCGAGGCGGTGCTGGAGGCGCTTCCCGAAAGCCGCACCGCGGTATATGACGTTCGCGCAATTATCCGTTCAATCACCGATCTCGATAGTTTTTTCGAGTTGAAAGCGCGGTTCGGAAAGTCGATCACCACCGGGCTGGCCAGGATAGACGGATACTCCGTGGGAGTAATCGCCAATAATCCGAAATTCAAAGGTGGCGCCATCGATATCGACGCCATGCGCAAAGCGACCAGCTTCATGGTGCTATGCGACTCTTACAATATACCCATCGTTTTTCTCGTGGATCAGCCAGGTTTCTTGATCGGGGTGGACAGTGAAAAGCGCTGGGCTCCGGGCCGCATCATGAACTGGATGAATGCCCTGAGTCTGGTCAGTGTGCCAAAGATTTCAGTGATCATGCGCAAAAGCTATGGCCAGGCTTATCTCAATATGGGCGGTGGCAAAAACTCCCATGAAGTCCTCGCCTGGCCCACAGCGGACCTGGGTTTTGTCGATCCGGCGCTGGGCGTGCATATGCTGCATAAACTCAAACGGGAAGACGACCCTGAGCGGTTCGATGCCTTGCTTGCCGATATCCGGCAGGATTCGTCGGCATGGTCGCTCGCGGCGCTCTACGAAACGCAGGCGATCATCGATCCCCGCCATACGCGAAAGACCTTGAAAGGCTTGCTGAAGGTTCACCTCGGGGAAGGCTTCGTAGGTCAACATGCTCTTGCCAATTGGCCGACCAGTTATTAGCGGTCAAGCATGAAAATCATCTGGAGAAACAAATCTTGAATGCGTCATCCAAGCCTCGATAGGGACTGAATTCCGTGGATCCACATACGGCAAATAGGGAAAGCATTGAACGGAATAACCTGCCGGCCTACTTCGACCGATGCAGGCGGCTGGGCCTGACGGCGTTGAATGAAAAAGCCGGGAAGACCCTGCTGGCCGCCTTTGGCCTGCGGGTTCCGCGCTCGCTGGCCGTGACGGATCCCGACGCTGCGGCACTGGCCTGCGCAAGCTTGTCATCTCCCTACGCCGTCAAGGTACTGTCGTCACAAGCCTTGCACAAAAGTGATCTTGGCGGTGTGCGGCTCGGTGTGCAAAATGCCGATGAAGTACGTGCCGCGGCATGTGGAATTCGCGATGGCTGGCCTGCCGAGCGGCAACAGCCAGAGGGATTTCTGGTTGAGGAAATGGCCTCCCCGGGTCATGAATTGGTGATTGGCGGCTACGTTGATCCCCAATTCGGACCCATGTTGATGGTGGGTCTCGGCGGTGTGTTCGTGGAGATCTTTTCCGATGTGGTGTTCCGCGTGTGCCCCGTCGACACGCGCGAGGCGTGGGCCATGTTGAAGGAGTTGCGCGCATTGCCAATTCTTCGAGGCGCGCGGGCAGGCATGGTGGCGAACGAAGAAGCCATCGTCGATGCCCTTGTCAAGGTAGGGGGCAGCACAGGCATCCTGATGACATTGGCCGATGAAATAGACGAACTGGATATCAATCCGCTGATCGTGGATACAAAGACCGCGGTGGCGGTGGATGTGCGTATCACTTTCGCGTCCGAACGCCGCCGGGCATGGCATGGCCCAAAAGCCCGGCCCGTGGATTTCGAGCCGCTATTCGCACCGCAAACCATCGCAGTGGCGGGTGTCTCGGCTTCGGGCCGGGGTGCCGGAAACCGTTTTATCCGTAATCTGGAAATCCTCGGTTTCGAAGGGGAAATATACCCTATGCATCCCAGCCTGGCCGAAATCGACGGCAGGCCCGTGTACCGGAACTTTTCCGACATGCCCCGGCAGGTCGATTATGCCTACATAGCCGTGCCTCGAGCAGCGGTGCCGGAGCTATTGGAAAACGCAAGGGGAAAGCTGAGATTTGCGCAAATCATGACCAGCGGATTCGGTGAGGGGGGGCGAGGCAGCGGCAGTAAACACGATTTGATGGAAGCCATAAAGATCGGAGGAATGCGCGTTCTTGGGCCCAATTGCCTGGGTATCTATACCCCCCGAGGGCGGGTAAGCTTTACGGAAACACACAAGATTCAGAATCCGGTCGGGCATGTCGGCGTCATTTCGCAAAGCGGCGGCTTTGGCATCGACATGCTGCGGTACGGACAATTGCGCGGCTTGCGCTTCAGCGGAGTCGTAACGATAGGCAATAGCATCGATCTGGGGCCGAACGACCTGCTGGAATATTTTCTTGCCGACGATGCAACGCACATCATCGGGCTATATCTTGAAGACATTCAGGACGGAAGACTTTTTTTTGAGCTTCTAAGCAAAGCCGGCGCCAAGAAACCTGTCGTGCTATTGAAAGGCGGCCGCACCAGCCAGGGACAGAAGGCGGCTGCTTCACATACGGGATCGCTGGCGGGAGACATTCAGGTGTGGCAGGCGGTAACCACGCAAACCGGCTGTGTGCCGGTCAATACCATGGAAGAGCTGGTCGACGCCTTATTGCTGTTCCAGACCATAAGGCCGAATTTCACGCGGCCGACATGCAATCTTGCCCTTATGGGCAACGGCGGCGGCGCCAGCGTCGTGGCAAGCGATGGCTTCGCCCAACTCGGCTTCTCATTGGCGGAATTCTCCGCCGAAACCAAAGAGCGGCTGCACGCCTTGAATCTGCCCGACGGTGCCAGCGACAACAATCCCATCGACGTGCCGGCCAATGTATTTGACCGAACCGAAGGCCGCGTCGCCAGCGAGATTCTCGATGCCTTGTGCAGCGATAGCCGCACCGATGCGGTCGTAGTGCATCTGAATCTGCCAGCCTTACTGAGCTATCGAGGCCGACGCACGATGGAACATATCATGGACGCCTGTATAGCCCACCGCCAATCGAAAGATGGAGGTACGGCATTGGCAGTCATATTACGCTCGGACGGCAGTCCCGAAACCGATGCGGCACGCCGCTTGCAGAGGGATCGCGCAGCGGCGGCGGGCGTACCTGTATTCGAAAATTTCGCCATGGCGGGTTGCGCATTGAGAGCGCTCGCCAACTATGAGAATTTTCATTTCAAAAAACCACAATTGGAGTATGAACCGAGGCAGTTGTAAGGAACCAGCCGCCGCAGCGCCGGCCCTCCACGCGGCTATAGCTCCGAGCAGGAAAATAAACATATACCCGCCGGTTAAAAAATGCACAAAGGAGACTTATGAACATCCACTTTTCCCGCCTTGCCGCGATAATCGCCATGACACTGGTCTGCGGCCTGAAGCCAGCCCTCGCCGAGAGCTATCCAACACGAACCATCCATATCATCATTCCTTATTCACCAGGCGGCAGCACGGATTTTGTTTCCCGCCTGTTCGCCAAGAACCTCTCGGAGCGGCTGGGCCAGGCGGTCATTGTGGAAAACCGGCCCGGCGCCTCGACAAATATCGGCAGCGATGCGGCTGCAAAAGCCGCGCCAGATGGTTATACGCTGCTCATCAGCGACGGCGCCCACATCTGGAACTCGGTTTTTGGCCCAAAGCCGCCATTCAATCCTTTGTCCGCCCTCCTCCCGGTAAGCCTGATTGCCCAGATGCCATTCGTGGTGGCCGCCAACCCGAAGATAAAATTCCCAACAATAAAAGAACTGATCGCCGCGGCCAAAGCCGCACCAGGGAAATTCACGATTTCCAGCGCATCGGTGCGCATTTTTGTAGAGTTGATGAACGCCAGGGCGGGCATGAAGCTGCTTCACATCCCCTATAAAGGAGGAGCGCTGGCGGCCAGCGATGCCATCGCGGGCCAGGTCGATATGGTATTTGCGGCGCTGCCCGCGCTATTGCCGTTCATCCAAAGCGGGAAACTGAAGCCGCTGGGCGTCACCTCCTTGAAGCGCAGCGCCGCCCTTCCTTCAGTGCCGACGCTGGCCGAGATCGGTGTGAATTACGACATCTCCATCCGCTACATCCTGTATGCACCGGCCGGCACGCCAGTATCAATACAGAACCGGCTTGCGCAAGCTACTCGGGAAATCATCCAGCAAAAGGATTTTTCGCAAAGACTGCTGGCCGTGGGCGGCGAAGTGGCTCCCAGCCGCCCCGACGAACTCAGTGCGCAAATTCGCCGCGACCTGACGATGTGGCAGCAAGTCGCCAAGCAACTGCCTGATCTTGTGGAAATCAAATCCAAATAATTCTGAAGTGAAATTTCCACAGGCCAAGACATGTTCAACAAAGTCATCATTGCAAATCGAGGCGCGGTTGCGGCACGCATCATTCGCGCGCTGCGCGCGCTAGGGGTCGAATCGGTCGCCGTATATTCAAAGGCCGATGCGGGCCTTCAATACCTGGCGGAGGCGGATGAAACATTCTATATAGGCGAATCCGAACCCAAGGCCAGCTATCTGAATCAGGATGCATTGCTGGATGTGCTGGGCAAGTCCGGTGCCGACGGCATCCATCCAGGCTACGGTTTCCTGTCGGAAAATGCCAAGTTCGCGCAGCGCGTCAATGCAACCGGAGCCCGCTTCATCGGCCCAAGCCCTCGGTGGATTGAAGCCATGGGGCACAAGACGCGAGCCCGCGACCTGATGATTCATCACGGCCTTTCAATGGCACCCAGCTCGGGCCTTCTGAATGGAGACGCCGCTTCCGCGCTTGCCGCGGCGGAGCTGCTGGGTTATCCCGTACTTGTGAAACCCGCGGCGGGAGGCGGCGGTATCGGGATGATAAGCGCGGGCAATCCCGCCGAGCTGGCCAAGGCCCTCGACCAGGCGCGTTCATTATCGCAAAGAAGTTTCGGCAGCGCAGAAATATATCTGGAAAACCTGCTGCTGAAACCGCGCCATATCGAATTCCAGATACTCGCCGACCAGTACGGCAATGTCAGGCACCTATTTGAAAGAGACTGCTCCATTCAGCGCCGCTATCAAAAAGTGATCGAGGAATCCCCAGCTCCTTTGCTTTCCCGCGCCTTGCTGGACAAGGCGGCGGACGACCTTGTGCAAGTATTGCGCAGGCTTCCCTATGACGTGATTGGCACCATTGAAACGCTGTACGAGAAAGGCACAGACTTCAGATTTCTGGAAATGAATACACGGCTTCAAGTGGAGCACGCCGTCACAGAGGAAATCACAGGCATCGACCTGGTCATTGCGCAAATCCGGCTCGCCGCCGGAGAAAAGCTCGAAGATGTCCTGCCCGAAGCCATTCCGAACGGCGGCCACGCAATCGAGGCCCGCATTTATGCGGAGGATCCCATACGTTTTTACCCTTCGCCCGGCACGCTCAAAACATTCAGGCTGCCGGCCGGAACAGGAATACGCACCGAAACCGGATACTCGGAACGGGACGAGATAACGCCCCACTACGATCCTTTGATCCTGAAACTTATTGCACACGGGAACAATCGCAACCAAGCCATCGACCGCCTGCTGGCCGCCCTCGATGCCACGGTCATCGAAGGCGTCAAGCACAACATTCCATTTGTGCGACGCATGCTCGAAAGCCCTCAGTTCCGCTCCGGGCAAGTGCATACTGGACTGGGTATGGAAGTGGCCGGGCCGGGACCCAGAAATTGAAAAATCTTCTGCCCAATCCCGCCGGGCAGTTGAAGCATTGCTATAGAGGAACAAAATGACGCGCAAGGAAATTTTGTCGGAAGTATCTGGAAAGGTATGGAAAATCGAGGTACAGGAAGGAGCCGCAATCGGCGAAGAAGAGCCTGTGATGATTATCGATTCAATGAAAATGGAAATTCCAATACTGACCACTGAATCGGGTCGCATCGCCCAGCTATTGGTCAAAGAAGACGATCCCGTGACGGAAGGGCAAGTGGTCGCCATAATAGATACAGATTCCGCCTGACTCGTCTTGCGCTATATTTCCACTATTGCATAGGACAGGAAATCATAGTGTTACGTGAAATACTCAAGATGGGCGATCCCCGGCTGCTGCGCATTGCCCAGCCGGTGGTCGATTTCAACAGCGCCGGGCTGGACGCATTGATCGCCGATATGTTCGACACCATGCGCGATGCGGGCGGCGTAGGCCTGGCAGCGCCGCAAATAGGAGTCGATCTGCAACTGGTCATTTTTGGCTTCGATGCCAGCGACCGCTATCCGGACGCGCCTCCCGTGCCGCAAACCATCCTCTGCAATCCCGTCATTACTCCGCTGTCGGATGAACAGGAAGACGGCTGGGAGGGTTGCCTGTCGGTGCCGGGCCTGCGCGCTGCGGTGCCCCGCTACCGGCATATCCGCTACTCGGGTTTCGACCCGCAAGGCAAGCCGCTGGAACGCACGGCGGAAGGTTTCCACGCACGCGTCGTCCAGCATGAATGCGATCATCTGATCGGACGCCTGTACCCATCGCGAATCAAGGATTTTTCGCAGTTCGGCTATACCGAGATACTGTTTCCGGATCTCGATCCCGCCGCCGACGACTGAACTCAAGGGCAGAAGGAAATATGCTAGTCTTGGCGCCATGTTTTGCCCGTGACCGGGCGTTTGCGGGGAGAAGTATGTGAGCGCTGTAATGAGCGTCATAGTGATCATGATCGGCTGGGTAATAGCGCGTGCGGCAGCCAGAGCGTACGCCATTCCCGAAGATCAGCGGCCGGCTATGCTCCAGGGTTCGCAAGGCGCGTTCCTGCTGCTGGTCGGCATGCTCGGGGGCGTAACCCTGGTGCTTTGGGGTGTAGCCAGTTTCTTCTGACGGCCAGGCGTTAGAGGATTTTTGATTCAAGTGTTTTACAGCACTGGACGTGTTTCTGCGATTTTTGTTTTGAGCCGTTTTTAGGCTTGGGTAGTGACTTTGGGTTGTGTGTTGCTGTGTTTGCTGTGTTTGCTGTGTAGGCGGCGGTTGATTCTATAAAGACGCCGCAGGGTGGGCGGTGCTGTGTAGTCCGGCACGTCCAGCGGTCGGCTAGCTGCGCTAGCCGACTACCCGGGTCTGCCTCGTCCAGGCGGGCGTCGGGCCAACTCGCAGTGCCTCGCACGCGAGGCACTGCTCAGACAGGGCCCGCCGAAAGCCCCCGCCTTCCCTTCGTCAGCACCCGGCGCTGGACTACCGCCGGACTACACAGCACCGCCCACCCTGCGGCTTGCGTTGAGGCAATGCATAGAGAGAAGCATTGGGGTCATGCACTGAGAGAAACGTTGAGGTCATGCATCGAGGTATACGCTGGGGCCAGCACGTTCATTCCAGGCATGCCATTACGCGAGCCGTCTATCGGGGCTTGGGGTCAGGACCGGCGTAAGGCGTGCGCCGGATTTAGCTCGGCAAGGCGGGGGTAGTCGGCGGGCGCTGTCTGAACGGAGCCTCGCGCAGTGTGCGAGGCGCAGTGAGTTCGCCCGACGCCCGCCTTGACGAGCTAAATCCGGATGAAGCACGCCGTGCCGGCCCTGACCCCAAGCCCCGATAGACGGCGTCTTTATATACCAAACCGACCAAAACATCGAATGCCATAAACACTCAAACCAAAAATACACTAACGCCCACGTTGCCGAGCCAGAATCTCGGCGAATATCTCTTGATATTGCGCCTGGACAAACGCTTTCCCGTAGCGCTGCTCAAGTCGCCGGACAATGAAATGGCCTCGGGCCATATCCTGGAAGTGGTCGATGAAAATATAATTTACGCCACCTCCCATCAAAGCCCCCAGCACAGGAATGGCCTGCGCCAATACCTTGTCCGCCACTTGCCCGGAAAAACGGCTGGCGACTTTTTCAATGAATTGACCTACCAGCGGCGCCGCGGCGGCCTTGCCCGCGAGTTCGCCGGCTTTAGCCGCGGCCACATAATCGGCGGCCGCCGCCAGGGCCTGGCTCAAGCCGGTCCTGACCATAAAATAGGCGGATTCGGCCGCGTCATCGTCTTTGGACCTGCCGCCCAGCGCGAAAACCTCGATACAAGCCAGCCGGCTTTCAGGGCGGGATAGATCCTCCCCTTCGCTGCGGGCAATATCGGCAATCGAACGCAACATAACGGTCGTCGAAAGAGGCAGTTCCACAGCCAGGCCCGCCAGGCCCAGCACGCCCCCCGCCGCACCAGCCAGCGTCGCCGCTATTTTGTGCGACGAGTCCCACGATGCCTTTTGTATTTTCCGCGCATCCATCGTGAAAATGGCGGCGTCCGTAACCCTGAGCAGGGATTTTTTTGTATATTCGCCTATTTTTCGTTGCCAATTGCGGGGCAGCCTGTCGACCCCCAGGGCCAGCGGCTTGCCGACATAATTGGCAATCTTTATCCCCAGGCCAGGCTCTTCCAGCAGGCGCACCGCCTTGCGCAAGTCATCCGTTTCCTGAGCCGTGAGTGTATCCATCGAGACGATTCCTGTACGCGTGCAGATCTTTCGTGTCTGGCAGACATGCCATCGACACCGGGCTTGTTCGCCCCTGCTCTGCCGGTAATAGTATCAAGAGACGCGCTCGACCGGATACCCGCGTCATTCTGTCCGTTTTATGAACGGCCCTGGTTGTTTTCCATGCCGGCCACCGTCCGTTCCAGGCTTGCGATTTTGTATTTTCGCACGGCCTCATTCACAAGAACCCACCCACAACCGAGCATTCCGCCCAACAAGATGCCCAATGCGATGATCAAAGACCTTTTTGGCGCATCGCGTGATGCAGGCAAGGTCGGGGAAAGCTGGAAACTGTAACTGTTGGATGTCGCAATACTGTATTTCAGCAAAGGCTCCAGCAAGCTCAGTTCGCGCTTGATCTCGTAATAACGGGCCGGAAAAATCAAAGGGTATGTTTTGGCTGTGTCAAGCTCGGCGGACAGGTATTTCTCGCCCAGCATGAACAGATGATTGGCGTCCCTCAATTCAATCACCGTGTTGCCGGCATTATTTCGCCCTACTGCGTAATCCCTCAAGCCTGCCTTGCCCGCGGTGGCCAGTGCCGTCTGTAACGTGGCGATTTGATTCTCGCGAGCGCTTTTGAGCTTGAATTCAATACTCTCCAGCTCGGCTTGCCGGAACTGGACGCTCGCATTGAGGGAATCTTCAAACTCGCCATCGATCAAATCAAAAGCTTTTTTATTGACCATCGCGATATACGCGCCCAGAACCTCTTGCGCCGCCCTGGCGGTGAGCGCTGTGAAGGAAACGGTGTAATACGGAGCGATCTGATCCTTGCCGGGAGATTTTACCAATAGGCTATGGTCGGCCAGGCGAGTCAATATCCGCCTGGCATTCTCGGGATCGGCATTGGCACTCAAATTTTTATAGTATTGCGCGGTGGCCAGGAACTCCAGCTTGGTGCGCTGCGCGGAACTCAAATCAACAAAACTGGCAAACAGGTTCTTGATAAGAAGATCGGTATCCACCGTCTTGGTGCCATCCGCGCGGGCCAGCGCCCGCCGCTGCTCCAGATAGGCTTTTATCTGCTCGACCCTGGGAGGACTGACATAGGCCACGGACGTCCACCGCTGCGCGGCGGTGAATGCATAGAACGTCGCCACGGCGGTTACCAACATGGTAAACGCCAGAATCACCCATTTTTTTTCCCATAATATGCGGCACAACTCGAACAAATCTATTTCATCGCTATCTGGCGATGCGGGGTGTTGCACAGGCATATTTACATTTTGATTCAGAAGATAACGGTTGCCAATATAAACCATTTGGTTTTATTAAACAACCGAATGGTTCTCAATTGCGGATTCTCTTGGGCCACACTTTCGGCATGCCATCTCATGATGAAAAAATTGCCTTCGCGGAACGGCTCAAACAAGCCTTGAAACGCAGCCGGAAGAAAGTCGAAACGGCGGCGGATCTCGCCTTGCAATTCAATCTTCGGCATTCCAACGAACCTGTCACGCCGCAGGCGGCTCAAAAGTGGCTGTCGGGCAAGTCCCGCCCCATGCCGGACAAGATTGAAACGCTCGCTGACTGGCTGGGCGTGTCCGCTCAGTGGCTGCGCTACGGCGTCGGTGAAAAGATACGTGCGCAGCCAACTCGGCTGGTGTCCAAGGAGCCCGCAGCGAGCAGCGTCGGATACAGCGACGAGGAGCGCGAGCTGATTGAAAAAATGCGCTTGTTGACGGAACATCGCCGTTACCTGATTATCCAGATCATCAGGGAGCTAGCCCTGGAGCAGGAAATGTGGCTTAGCTGAAGCTTGGCCACAGTACGCGGCCGGAACAAGATTTCAATCCACCGACGGCTTGTGGTGATTTTTCTTTTTCAGCATGCTGATTCAGGGAGTCGCTTCAGCTCAAAATACTTCAGGAAACTGTTCCGAAACCTTCACGAATAGACTTGACGACGGCGCGGATGGCGGCCGAGCCTTTCATGTCGGCGTGGAATACCAGCCACGCATCCCGCATCACCGGCGGCTGGCCGGGTACCGCGGGAACGAGTGCCGAATCATCCCCTGCCATGAAATCCGGCAGCATTCCCACGCCTCCCCCCTCCCGCACCAGGGCACGCTGGATCTCCAGCGTACTCGCCCGAAAACGGATGGGTCGGCCCGCCACCTGCCGGATAAGGGCGGCTTGCTGCGCAGCAAGATCCAGGCCCTCATCATAAGCAACAAAGGCCCAATCCTGCGGCTGCGTCTGGCCCAAGTAAGCAGGATTGCCATACAGGCGAAAGGCAAGTTCCGCGAGCTTCACGATGATGAGCTCGCCTTCGGCGGGCCGACTGAGCCGGATGGCTATATCGGCTTCCCGGCGGTCCAGCGAAGCCTGGCGGGTTTCGCCTAACAGACGAATCGTAAGCGCGGGATGTTGCGTGCGCAGGGCCACCAGCGGGCGTGCCAACATTGCCGCGGCCAAGGTCGGCGGCGCGCTGATAGTGACATTGCCCGCCAGAGCGGAGCGGGCGCTTCCGGCTGCCCGGTCGATCGCCCGGGCGCCCGTCTCCATGCGCTCGACCAGGGCTGCGACGCGCTCGCCATCCACCGTAAGCGACAGCCTGCGGCCGCGCCGATCCACAAGTTTGAGGCTCAACTCGGTTTCAAGCGCGGCAATGCGGCGCGCTATGGTCGCGTGCTCGACGTGAAGCTCCCGAGCCGCCCCGGACAAGGTGCCCGCTTGCGCCAGCGCGGCGAAATGACGGAGGTTTTCCCAATCCATTATTGTTAAATTTTTCACATAATATGACAAATATTAGGGAATTTTCAAACAAACTGCAATCAATGAAAATACCTCCAACTTAATGGAGGAAGCAATGGATCAAATGATCAGAATGAGAGGCACGGGCGGCGTGGATCAACTGGAAGTCGTCTCGTGCGAGCCACAGGCACCCGGGCCAGGCGAAGTGCGCATTCGGCACCAGGCAATTGGCGTCAACTTCATCGACATCTACCACCGCATCGGCCTGTATCCGCTTGCGCCGCTGCCGGCGGTCCTCGGTGTCGAGGGCGCCGGAGTGGTCGAAGCCGTGGGAGACGACGTCGCGGATCTCGCTGTTGGGGATCGCATCGTCTACGCAGGCGCCCCGGTCGGAGCCTATGCAACGACACGGCTATTGCCACGGGTGCGGGCAATCCTGGTGCCCGACCACATCAGCCCGCGCATTGCGGCGGCTTCGATGCTAAAAGGGCTAACGGCGCATATGCTGTTCACGCGCACGTATCCGGTCAATGCCGAAAGCACAGTTCTTATTCATGCCGCGGCAGGCGGCCTGGGCGCCATGCTGGTGCGCTGGTCCAAGCATCTTGGCGCAAGGGTAATCGGCACCGCCGGATCGGCCAGGAAGGCGCAGACCGCCAAAATGCACGGCGCCGATCATGTCATCGTTGGGCGCAACGCCGATATCGTCTCTGGGATCGCAGCCTTGACGGATGGCCGCGGCGTCGACTTCGCCATCGACGGCATAGGCGGCGACATGCTCCTGAAGACGCTTGCCTGTGTTCGCCCCTTCGGTACAGTCGCCAGCATGGGCCAGGCGGCCGGCCCGATACCGCCGATCAGCGTCGACCAATTGGGCCCGCGCCGCTCGTTGTCCCTCGCCCGCCCCAGCATCATGGCCTATTCGGCTGACCCGAATACTTATTTGGCCGCATCCGAGGAACTCATCGCCGTAATGCAAGCAGGTGTCGTGGCCGAGATCGGCAACGAATATACCCTGGCCGAAGCCGGCAGGGCACAAACCGACCTCGAAGGAGGCCGCACCACCGGCAGCGTGCTGCTGATCCCCTGAGGGCGGGCAGGCCGCAAAACAAAACGCCAATCTGTGAAGATTGGCGCAAGTGCTTGATTCTATTGGTGCCGATGAAAGGAGTCGAACCCTCGACCTTCTCATTACGAATGAGCTGCTCTACCAACTGAGCTACATCGGCGTGGCGGATGACCGTTCCGACCAAGCCCGCCATTATACACATTTGTCGAAATTACATGACCGCGGCCATGGCTCTTTGCACAAATTCCTGCACCGACATTTTCTTGCCATTGGCATCGATACTGTTGTTTTCGTACCGAATCGCCGACACGGCCTTGTCGCTGTCGAGCTTGACCAGGCCGGTGGTCTGCAGCTTGCCCAGATACTGATCGAAAAGCATGGCGCCCAGCATATCGGCCTGCCCGCCGGCCGGCCCGCCGCCCTGCAACTGGCTCATTGTCTTGATGAACATGGGTTTGGATATCGAGATATCCAGCGTCACCAGTTTCAGGATTTGCGGCAACAGCGTATCGGCGCCCGCGTTGAGAGCCGCCTCTTTGTCGGCGGGGCTGACCAGATTCACATTCAGCGCAATTGTGCTTTGACCTTTGTCGTTTTTCCAGACCAGAGGGTCGATCGACACAGAAGGATTGCTGGCCAGCACGTCCAGGAACTTCTGGCGCAGCAGGGCCGACTCAGCATCGGTCAGTGTCAAGTCTTCATCGGTAGCATTGCCGTGCTTGGCTTTAATGGCATCGTACTGATTGGCCAGCGCGCTCAGCGTGGCCACATCGAAATGGCTGGCCTTGGCTCCGGCCGAAATGCTGCCCAGATCGGCCTTGCCGGCAACGATGCGCCCGAAATCGTATCGCAAGGCGCCGTCGAGCAATTGGTTTTTCTGCTGGCTTTCCAGGTTGACCGTCAACTTTTCAACCTGCAGCGGCTCATTCACATCGGATGAAAAAACCATATTGTCGGCACTCGCGGAACTCTGCACCTGGGTATCGTTTTCACCAGCCGTGATCGTTTTGCTTTTCAGCTCGATATTCTTGAACTGCAGATTCTCATGATCGTCGGCCTGCGCCAGGCCAAACGAATCGAATTGCCCGGTAATCGTGCTGTTGTCGAAATTCCGGGAAAACACCATATCGATTTTGCCGCCGCTGAACTTGACGCTGTCGCCGCCATTGGCGTAATCCAAAGGCTGCAGCGTCCACTGCGAATGACCTGCCCCTGAAAAATCGACTTTGGTCACGGCCGCAACCGGGGTTTGCCCCTTCAGGCTATCAAACCATTTTTGCGAGGCTGCCGTGGGCGCCAATCGGGCGCGGCTGAACGCCAGCATGGGAGAAAAATCGCCCGAACGGAGCGCATCGAACGGAAAGGGGCCATGCTGCAAATGATCGGCCAGCTTGAAATCGATCGGCTTGCCGTCAGCGCCCTTCATTTCAAGCACATACGTCACATCGGATGAAAATACATGGCGGCTGTAATCGCCGATGGAAACCTTAAGGCCGCTACCGCCCAGATCCGGCCCCAACATTTTGGCCAGGCGCACATTGGCCTGCTGGACGGACTGCTCTATTACGGCTTGGGCGCGCTTGCCCACATACCAGGAGGCGCCCAGGTAGGCGACTCCCAGAACAAGCACTACACCCAGTACCTTCGCGCTTTTTTTCATTGATAGCCTGCCGATTTATGATGGTTCGACGCATGGCGCAAAAGCCATGCAATCCACAATCATAACCAATAGAAAGCAAAAATCGCTATACACTCAAACAGACCTGTCGGCACCGAGCCAGAATTACATGTTTTTGCGAACAGGCGCTTCAGGGCCAGGGCCGTTGCCGTCCATCCCAATAACATTTGTTGCGAGCAGCCACACCCATGAGCACTCCCATCGATTTTTATTTTGATTTTTCATCGCCGTACGGCTATTTTGCCAGTACCCGCATCGACCAATTGGCGGCGGAATTTGGCCGTACCGTGAACTGGCACCCCATTCTGCTTGGCCCGATGTTCAAGATAATGGGCGTTCCGCCCTTGATCGAAGTGCCTATCAAAGGGGATTACTCGCGGCACGATTTCGACCGCACCGCCGCCCTTTTCGACATTCCGTACAACCATCCGGCCCGATTTCCGATTTCCACTCTGCTGGCCGCCCGCGCCATGCTCTGGATCCAACAAAACCTGGGCGCCGCCCAAAGCAGGCAGTTCGCACACGCGGCATACCGCGCCTACTTCGCGCAGCAGCAAGACATCGACAAGCTGGATACAGTGCTGCAACTGGCCGAGAAAGCGCAGGTAGAACCGGCTCGGCTAGCCGAGGGAATCCAGCAGGACGACATCAAAGCCTCACTCAAAACCAGTATCGATGCGGCCATCGCGCGCGGCGTATTCGGCTCTCCGTTCGTCTTCGTGGACAACGAACCGTTCTGGGGCTACGACCGCTTCGATTACATCCGCAAATGGCTGCGGCGCCCAGCAAGGGTACGGGCGGATTGACCTGACAGGCGGCCACAAGGGACCTGTACGAGCCCCTATTGCCGCATTGTCCTGAAGCACCGTGCGCTTACAAAAAACGCTGGCATAGGGGATATGCAAAAAACGCAGCCCCATAAGCGTGCAAAAAACGCAAGCCTGTGATCATCCGAAAAACGCAGGCCTGGATCGTACAAAAAACTCCAATGCGAGCGGGGGTGGCGGCCCAGGCGGGGTGGGCGAGCTTGAGTCCGCCGCGGCCGCAGCCTGGATCGGGAGGCAAGGGAGCGGTTGTTTGAGCGTCAAGGGTGTCCACAGCCCGGGGGGCTGTGGACGACGCGAGTTCCGCGACCGCCCGATCCAGGCTGCGGCCGCGGGCAGTCCTGGCGAAAGCCAGGACCGGACGATGCGAGCTCCACCCCGCCTGGGCCGCCACCCCCGCGTCTAAAGAACACAGAGGGCGACTGGCCGCAGAAGCCACCTACGCCAGCGATCACTCGGCATCCGGCTGATTGGCGGGTGCGGCCTGTTGAAACGCCGGAAGTTCGGCACAAGCGGCGTCGATCCGCACAATAGTCGGCATGGCGCCCAGATCGCACTCGAAACGGCGCGCATTAGCCACTTGCGGCACCAGGCACAAATCGGCGAAACCAGGCCGATCGCCGTGGCAATAACGGCCGGTCTGCGGCTTGCCGGCCAGCAGTTTTTCAATCGCCGTCAAACCCTCGACCACCCAATGCCTGTACCACGCATTCTTGGCTTCTTCAGAAACATTCATCTCGTGCTTCAGATACCTGAGCACGCGCAGATTATCCAGCGGGTGTATATCGCAGGCGATAATCTGGGCAATCGCGCGCACCCGCGCGCGGCCCGGCGCATCGGCCGGCAGCAGCGCCGGCTCGGGATGAGTTTCTTCAAGATACTCGAGTATGGCCATGGACTGGCCCACCGTCAGATCGCCATCGACCAGCGTAGGCACCAGCGCCGTCGGATTCAAGGCGCGATACGCGTCCGACAACTGCTCCCCCCCGTGCCTGAGCAAATGCACCGGCATCGTTTCATACCTCAGGCCTTTCAGATTCAGGGCTATACGCACGCGATACGCGGCGGAACTGCGAAAGTAGCTGTATAGCTTCATGACATCGTCCTAACGTTTGCGCGACAATTCTTTAGGCAGAGGAAAAGCCACGTTTTCCTGGGCTCCAGGCAAGGTGCGCACCGAAACCGCTCCCAGCTCCTTAAGACGGCCTATCACCTGCTGCACCAGCACCTCGGGCGCCGACGCACCTGCCGTTACGCCAACCCGCCGGGCCTGGTTCAGCCAGGCCGGATCGATCATCCCTGGGTCGTCGATAAGGTGCGCGACCGCTCCTTTGCGTTCGGCCACCTCGCGCAAACGATTGGAGTTCGAGCTATTGGGGCTGCCGACGACCAAGACCAGGTCGCACCCCGGCGCCATGATCTTGACCGCGTCCTGGCGATTCTGCGTGGCGTAGCAGATATCGCTTTTCTTGGGCTCGGTAATAGTCGGGAAACGCGTGCGCAAAGCGTGCGCCACCGCGGCGGCATCGTCGACCGACAAAGTGGTTTGCGTGACGAACGCCAGATTGTCGGGATCGCGCACCTGCAACTGGGCCACATCCTGGGCAGTTTCGACCAAATACATGCCGCCGTCCGCCTGCCCCAGAGTTCCTTCGACCTCGGGATGGCCGCGATGGCCGATCATGATGATTTCACGCCCGGCTGCGCGCATTTTGGCAACCTCGACATGCACCTTGGTAACCAGCGGGCACGTGGCATCGAAGACCTGCAAACCCATGAGCTCGGCCTCGGCACGCACGGTCTTGGCCACCCCATGCGCTGAAAACACGACAATGGCGCCTTTGGGGGCCTCGTGAAGCTCGTCGATGAAAATGGCGCCTTTGGCTTTTAGATCCTGCACCACATAACGATTGTGAACAATCTCGTGACGCACATAGATAGGGGCGCCATGAAGCTCAAGCGCCCGCTCGACGATATCGATGGCGCGATCCACGCCGGCGCAAAAACCCCGGGGCTGGGCCAGAACGACTTCGACATCGGACTGCGTCTCGTTGCGTGTCGCAGACATTACAATACTCCCAACAAAGACACATCGATGCGCAGATCGACGCCCGCCAGCGGATGATTAAAATCGAAAAGCGCCCAGGTATCGCCCTGCTCTTTGAATACCCCCGAATAGCGACCGCCGTTGGGCGCCGAAAACTCGACCATATCGCCAGGCTGGAACCGGGATCCGGGCTCGGTGTGCTCGGCCAGCATGGCCAGCGTTACACGCTGCAGGAGATCGGGATTGCGCTCGCCATAAGCCTGGGCCGCCGGCAGCTCGACGCTGAAACGCGTGCCGTCTTCATGGCCCAGCAAGGCCTCTTCCATGCCGGGCGCCCACTGTCCGTTGCCCATCTGCAGCGTGGCGGGGCGGCCATCGAAGGTGTCGGCAAACACCGATCCCGCCCCGGGGCCGGACGCCAGTACGATACGATAATGCAGGGTCAAGTAGGAGTCGGGGCGGACAAAAGCGTTCACTGAATCGGAAATGGAAGTCAAAATCTGTCACCGTGGAGGTCATTGCTATTGATCTATTTTAGAGCCTCTTATGACACTTCACACGTCCCCGACGAATCCCGAGCGTCCGCGCGAACGCCTGATCGCTCACGGCGCAGCGGTTCTGACCTCGCCGGAGCTCCTGGCCATCATCCTGCGTACCGGAATAAAAGGCTGCGACGCCGTCAGCCTGGGACATCGCCTGATGACGCAATTCGGAGGCCTGCGCGGCCTGCTGGCGGCCGACGCGCAAACGCTCCTGTCCATCGACGGATTAGGCATGGCCAAAACCTGCGAACTCCTGGCCATCAACGAACTGAATCGGCGCGCCCTCGCCGAAGACCTCAAGGCCGGCCACGCCCTGGATCAGCCGCAGCGTGTCAAGCATTACTGTACCGCCACTCTGGGACATTTGCGGGTCGAGCACTGCATGGCCCTGTACCTCGACAGCCAGTACCGCCTGATCGTCAGCGAGGAAATATCACGAGGCACCCTCACCCAGGCGTCGATATACCCGCGCGAGGTCATCAAGGCCGGGCTCAGGCACCACGCCGCCGCCCTGATCCTGGCCCACAACCACCCCTCGGGCGTGGCCGAACCCAGCGAAGCCGACCTGACCCTCACCCGGCACCTGAAACATGCATTGGCGCTGGTCGACATCAGATTGCTGGATCACCTTATCGTAACGGGCGGCCAAGCCATTTCACTGGCCGAACGGGGGCAGATTTAAACGCAGCTCGCCGCCCGCGCTTGCACAAGCGGGTTTACGCGACAGCGGGCCCGCAAGAGTTGCCCCACGATCAGGAATTGGGGCAATCCGCAGAGGACACGTAGTGGCGGCCCTGTGCAAACACTCCGCCATTCCAAACAAAAACCGCCGGAATGGTATAAGCTTCAAACACCTGCAAACTGTTGATAGCACTCGCATAAAGGAAGCGGGGGCCGGGCCGCACATGGCACGCTATCCCTCTCCGAGCCACGCCTCGGAGGTTCCCGCACAAGACCATGAAACATCTGTGGGACATATCACCCGCCGTATCGTCGCGCTCGCCGGTATTTCCGGGCGACACGCCTTATAAACAACACTGGCGCTGGTCCATCGGCGCCAATTGCCCAGTCAATGTCAGCGAAATAACCATGTCGCCGCATGTGGGAGCCCACGCCGACGCCCCCCTGCACTACGACGCCGAAGGAGCACCCGTCGGCACGCTGGGGCTTGAACCATTTCTGGGGCCCTGCCGGGTCATCCACGCCATCCACAGCCGCCCCCTGATAACCATCGACGATCTGCTGCCGTCCCTGGCCGGTGCCCCACCCCGGATACTCGTGCGAACCAGCATGCGGGCCGCGACCGAGCTCTGGAGCGACGAGTTTTCAGCCTTCGCCCCGGAAACCGTCGCGTACCTGGCCGATAAAGGCGTCCTGCTCATCGGCATCGATACCCCCAGCATCGACCCAGCATCGAGTAAAACCCTGGACAGCCACCAGACCATTTTGCGCCACAATATGCGAGTACTCGAAAACCTGGTGCTTGACGCGGTTCCGGCAGGCGATTACGAACTTATTGCGCTACCCCTGGCTTTTATAGAGGCCGACGCCAGCCCGGTGCGCGCCGTGCTGCGGTCGCTGAACTAGAACATTTTGGATTCAAGCGTTTACGGCACTCAATGCATTCCCGTAACGCAGCCGCAGGGTGGGCGGTGCCGTGCAGTCCGGCGGTAGTCCAGCGCCGGGTGCTGACGAAGGGAAGGCGGGGGATGTCGGCGGGCCCTGTTTGAGCCCGGCCTCGCGAGGCCGGGCGAGTTGGCCCGACGCCCGCCTGGACGAGGCAGACCCGGGCAGTCGGGGTGCGCAGCACCACGACCGCTGGACGTGCCGGACTACACAGCACCGCCCACCCTGCGGCGTCTTTATAGAATTACCCGTCCAAAGTAATAATATCAAACCCAAACGGCCCCAAAAAAAATCGACTGAATCGCGCCCAGCCGCCATAAAACACTTAAACCCAAAATACCCCAGGCAATGGCCCGGCCGCCAAAAACAGTTTGCCAACCGATTTACAAACCTCGGCTTTCCATGCTAGAATTTCTGGCTAATTATTGGATACGTGGTTAGGTTTGGCAAAAACAGCTGCGGCGCCCTTTGGGGTTTTGCGCAAAATGCCTTCAAGCCTGGCTGGCGACCCGGACTATTTGGGATAGCATCCCAGGAATAACAGGAAACCGACATGAAAGAAGGCATCCACCCCGAATACCGCGACGTGGTGTTTCTGGATCAGCAAACAGGCACTAAATTTATTTCGCGCTCTACGCTCAACAGCCGCGAAACAGTCGAACTCGACGGTAAAACATACCCTCTTTTCAAGTGCGACGTAACTTCTGAATCGCATCCGTTCTACACGGGCGCTCAAACACGCATCGTCGAAACCGGCCGCGTTGAAAAATTCCGCGCCCGTTTTGCCCGCACCGCTGGCACAACCAAGAAAGCATCGTAAATCGAACGATCCTGCGTCGTTCCTTGAAGGCAGCCTAGCGGCTGCCTTTTTACTTTAAGATAGCATTGTCTTTTTACCTCTCGGGGCGCCCATTTCCGTGTCACCCAACGACTCCCGATCCACCCCCGCTCGCCTGACTGCGCCGGCTACGATCAAGCTGCCTAGAATCCTGCTCCTGGTTCTTGGAGTCGTTTACATTTTTGCGGGGCTGTTTTTTCGAGACCCCTGGAAAACCGACGATGTGGTGGGGCTGGCCACGATGCTCACCGCCTTGCACGGCCCGGCGCAGGCCTGGCTGCTGCCGCAGGTCGGGGTGCTTGCCCACGCGCAGGACGGCCCCCTCATTACCTGGGTCGGGGCTTTCAGCATCTGGCTTTTCGGGCCGTTTTTCGAGTACTTCACCTCCTCCCTGAACGCCGCCCTGATTGCCTCGCGCCTGCCCAATCTGCTGTGGTTCGGGCTGGTTACAAGCTCGATATGGTACGGCACCTATCTGCTGGGCCGCCGTCCGGAACCGCAACCGCTGGCCCTGCCGTTTGGCGGGGAACCCACCGTGCGCGACTACGGGCGCATGATTGCCGATGCCGCACTCCTGCTCATTGTCGCTACGGTGGGCATCCTGTGGCGCATGCACGAAACCTCCGAGGTGCCCGCCCTTATCGCATTCCAGGCCCTGGCTTTTTACGCCGTGGCCCGCATGCTGGACCGGCCATTGTCCGGCGCGATTACCCTGGGCGTCGCACTGGCCGGGGCTTTCCTGACACGGGGCTGGATCGGATCACTGCCCATCATGCTGGCGGTGCCCTTTATATTTCAGCCGCGCAGCGTGTTGTGGCATGCCAAGCACTGGCTCGTCATCACAATAGTAGTGACCATATCGCTGATTGCCCTGTGGTGGATCCCGGCCAACCGGATCGGCGACTACTGGATGCAAAACTGGTGGAGATGGAATCTCGGCTCCTTCTCCTGGCCCAGTTACGAAACAAGCTTGAGCATTTTGCGCGATCTGCCCTGGTTCTTGTGGCCCACCTGGCCCTTTGCGCTGCTGGCGATCTGGCGCTGGCGCTCATGGTTGGCGGCACCGCATATCTGGATCCCGCTGATGTTCGCCGCCTGGCCGCTGCTGACCATGTTTTTCCTGGCCGACGTATTCGAGCCTGAATACAGCCTGATGGCTGTGCCGGTGGCCGTGCTTGCCGCCTTCTCGCTGCCCACCCTCAGGCGCGGAGTCGTCAATTCGCTGGACTGGTTTGCCGTCATGTGCTTTTCGCTCACCGCCGCCACGGTATGGCTCGGATGGGTTGCCCTGCAAACAGGCTGGCCGCGGCAAATTGCCCACAACATCGCGCGACAAACGACCGGCTACGAGGCCCATGTGGCGCCCGCAGCCGTATTGATCGCCCTGGCGGCTACCCTGACCTGGGTGGGGCTGGTGCGCTGGCGGCTCCATTCAAAACCCCTTGCCCTGTGGCGTGGAACAGTCCTGTCGGCCGGAGGCCTGATTGTCACCTGGGTGCTGCTGGCCACGCTCTGGATGCCGGCGCTGGACTACGTGCGCAGTTATCGCGATGTGTCGGCCCAGCTGAAAACAGCATTGCAAACCTATAAAAAGCCGCACGAATGCGTGCGCGCACAAGGAGTCGGATCGGGCCAGCGCGCCTCGTTCCTGGTCTTCAACCAAATTAACTTCAGCTACGACTCCCATTGCACGCTGATTCTGCAGCAAACCTCACCGCAGAGCCTCGAAAATGGTACGGCGGCCTATTCGGGAGCGGCCGAGTCCGGCACAGCCGAAGTGTTGTGGCAGGGCAAGCGCGGGCCGGACCGCCATGAAATCTTCCGGTTGCTGCGCGTAATCAAGAAATGAGATCCACCATACCTTCACCGGTAACGTTGGGGTTTTACATCAAGGAAACACTCAGGCAGGCCTGGCCGGTGCTGGTCAGTTCCTGGGCGGGTATCGCATTCGGCGTGATCGATACCGCCATGGCCGGCCACGCAAGCGCCGCAGACCTCCAGGCCATGGCGCTTTCCGTGTCCATCTACATCACCATTTTTGTCGGCCTGATGGGCGTCGTGCACGCCCTGATCCCCATTCTTGCCCAACATTACGGAGGCGGGCGCTATCTGGAAGTAGGCCGAACCTGGGGCCAGGGTGTCTGGCTGGCCCTGGGGCTGTCGCTGGTGGGTGCCGTGACCATGCTGTTCCCCGATGTCTGGTTGATGCTGTCGGGCGATGTCGAGCCTGCCGTGCGCAACGGAATCACCTGGTACTTGCGCGCCCTGATTCTGGCTTTGCCGGCCACACTGGTTTTTCGCACGATTTACGCACTGGGGGCGGCGGTGTCGCGGCCCAAAACCGTAATGACGATCAACCTGATCAGCATCGTCTTCAAATTCCTTTTCAACTGGCTGTTCATGTTCGGCAAGCTCGGCCTGCCGGCAATGGGGGCCGCCGGCGCCGGCCTGTCGACTGCGGTAGTCAGCTGGCTTTGCCTGGGCACGGGCCTCTGGGTGCTGCGACGCGACCCCTACTACACAAGATTCAAGCCCACCCTCGGCCGCCTGCACTGGCCTGTTCTGAAGGAATTGCTGCGGCTGGGGCTGCCCATGGGCGGCTCTTACCTGGTTGAGGTCTGCGCCTTCAGCTTCATGGCATTGCTGATTGCGCGGGAAGGCATGTTTGTTTCAGGCGGGCATCAAATTGCCGCCAATCTGGCCGCGCTGTGCTACATGATGCCCATGGCGGTGGGGGTCGCCTCGGCATCGCTCACCGCGCAAGCGATAGGAGCCAATGACTTCAAGCGCGCAAAAAAAACCGGGCTGGCGGGGCTGCTTGTGGTGCTCGGCGGTGCGCTGATCACCGCAACCCTGCTGATCGTTGGCCGCCCGCTCATCCTGGAGGCTTATACCGACGATCTGCAGGTCGCCGCCGTCGCGGCAACGTTATTGCAGATCATTCCTTTTTTCCATCTATGCGACGCCATGCAATGCATAGGGTCTTATTTGCTGCGGGCCTATAAAGTCGCGGTCGTCCCATTGCTGTTGCAGATCGTGGCCCTGACCGGCATCGGACTGGTCGGAGGCTGGTGGCTGGGTTTCGGCGCTGGAGCCGGCGCCCTGCGCCCCCTCATCAACGCCCTGATGCCCGGCGCACCGACCGGTGCCGCAACCATGTGGCTCATGGCGCTGACCGGACTGGGCCTGTCGGCCTTATTGCTGCATAGCTGGTACTGGCACGTGGTGCGGATTCACGGTCAGCGCCACTCCCGCCAAGCCGCTTGATGCAGGCCCGCAAGGGACGGCCACAAGAGCCGGCCCTTGCGGGCGACGCTTCTACGAATAAATGTAGTCGCGGCGCCATGGGTAGCTCAAGTCCGGCGGGCTGTCGAGTTCATCGGTGCGCCCTATCGAAATGGGCTGGGCCAATATTTGATGCAGCGCTATCCAGCCGTGCTCGAAACCCATCGCGCAACCGGCCAGGTACATTCGATAGGCACGCAGCGAGCGTTCACCCTGCTCGCCTCCGAGAATCGCCCGGGCTTGCGGCAAACATGCCTCGAGCGCATCGCTCCATGCCCACAGGGTACGCGCATAGTGCGGCCGCAGGTTCTCGATATCGACATCTTCAAGGCCGCCGTCGGTCAGATTGGCGAGCACATTGCTGATGTGGGTCAGTTCTCCACCCGGAAAAATGTATTTCTCGATGAACTCGCCCATGCCGGCGCCAAGTTCGGCGTTCTTTACGCCGCCGGCCGTAATTCCATGGTTGAGCACCAGGCCGCCCGGGCGCACCAGACGGCGCAATTTGGAAAAATAGCCGTTGAGCTGAGCCCTGCCCACGTGTTCGAACATGCCAACCGAGGCAATCTTGTCGTAGGGCGTCGATTCGTCGAGCTTGCGGTAGTCGAGCAGATGCATGCGTACCTGCCCACCCAGGCCTTTGGCCTCGATCAGGCGATTGACATGGGTATGCTGGTTTTTGGACAAGGTTATGCCTGTTGCATCAACCCCGTAATTCTCGGCGGCCCACATCAGCAGCCCTCCCCAGCCGGCGCCGACATCCAGGAAACGTTCGCCTTTTTTCAACATGAGCTTGCGGCAGATATGATCGAGCTTGGCTTCCTGCGCCTGGGCGACAGACATGCCGGGTTCGCGAAAATAAGCGCAGGAATAAACCCTGCGCGGATCCAGCCACAAGGCATAAAACTCGTCGGACAAGTCGTAATGAAACTGAATCTGGCGTTCGTCGCGTTCGATGGAATGGCGCCACACCGACACCAGGCGCTGCACCAGTCCCGTCAGCCAACCGCCGCGAGCCGCATCAACAGGCGAGCCGGGCAAAATAGCCGCGGCAACCCGCATAAGATCGCGCATGGAGCCGTCGATATCAAGCTTCCCCTCGACATAATCTTCTCCCAGTACTCCCACTTCACCAGTGGCCAGATGCGCCAGAGTTGCTCTATCTTTGATAGTCATGCGAACCTGCGGATTGGGCGCTCCCAAACGCGCTCCATCGGGCATGACGAGTTCTACGGGCAACGGTAACAGCGCAAGCTTACTTTCGACAGCAGACACAACCGAACTCACAAGCAATCTCCTATTTTTAAGCGATGAAATTCTGAATAAAGCCAAGTTTTCACAAAAATAAGACGAATTGAGACGTGCTACGATGCCAGCCACCCTCAATTTGTGTCCAATTTATCATCAAATGGCCGATCGCGAATACCCGGCCACCACCCTGTCCCCCATTTCCCGTATCATTAATTCAGCAGGATTGCCGGCTGCGCGCCACCCCTGACGCACCAGCGACCACGCCACCGGCGCCCCGGCGCCTTACCCTTTCCAGATATGTCTTCTGTGCAAAAAAAACACGCTTTCCCCCGGTGGCTGATCTTGATGGGCCTGCTTACGGCCCTCGGCCCGCTGGCCATCGATATGTATCTGCCCGCATTCCCCGCGATAGTGCAAGGCCTGAACACGACACAGGGGCAAGTAGAGCGGACACTGGCCAGTTATTTGTTCGGCCTGGCCATCGCGCAGATTTTCTACGGGCCCTTTGCCGATCGCTACGGTCGCAAGCTGCCTCTCGTCATGGGGCTGGCCCTGTTCATTATCGCCTCGATCGCCTGCGGCCTGACCAGTAGTATCGAACACCTGACCTTGTGGCGTATCGTGCAGGCATTTGGCGGAGCATCGGGCATGGTCATCCCGCGGGCCGTCATACGCGACAACTTCGACACCCGCGAAGCGGCCAAGGCCCTGTCCGTACTGATACTGGTCATGGGAGTTACTCCCATACTGGCCCCGCTTCTAGGTGGACAAGTCCTGATTTTCGGAAGCTGGCGCGGCCTGTTCGCGATCATGACAATCTGCGGCGTGCTCTTGCTGGTGGGCGTAATCCGCTACATGCGCGAAACGCTCCCACCCGAAAAGGCCATTCCGCTGAGAGTCTCCACGATTGCCCGCAACTACACGGGATTGCTGCGCCAC
Organism: Paralcaligenes sp. KSB-10; assembly: GCF_021266465.1. Classification (NCBI taxonomy): domain Bacteria; kingdom Pseudomonadati; phylum Pseudomonadota; class Betaproteobacteria; order Burkholderiales; family Alcaligenaceae; genus Paralcaligenes; species Paralcaligenes sp. KSB-10. The sequence goes on from NZ_CP089848.1 coordinate 1,357,820, forward strand.
AGGGGATTCATGTGCTACACGCTTGCCGGAGGGTTCGGATCGGCAGGCATGTTTGCTTACATTTCCGGATCGCCACGTGTATTCATCGAGATTTTTCATGTCGATCCGAAATATTTCGGATTTTTATTCGGACTTAACGCAGCGGCGCTCATCATTACCTCGCAGATCAGCGCAAGGCTGCTGAACCGCTACTCCCCCGAAACCCTGCTTAAAATCGCGCAAATCTGCCTGGCCGGCATAACCCTGGCGGCGTTGATGGTCACCCTCGCGGGCGCAATGACGCTGCCTCTGCTCATGCTTTGCCTGATCGGCTTCATGGGAAGCCAGGGGTTCGTAAGCCCCAATGCCGCCGCGTTGGCCCTGTCCGAGCAGGGCAATCGCCTGGGAGTGGCATCCGCCCTCATGGGTACATTGCAAATGCTGTGCGGAGCCCTGTCGGGCCTGGCCGTCAGTGAATGGCAATCCAGTACACCCCTGCCTTTGACAGGCATGCTGGCGCTTTGTGCCTGCCTGTCGTGGCTATTTGGGCGCGTGGCCTTACGTACCGCTTGATTAGACTGGGCATTTCGTATTAGAATACTAGGCTTTACGAATGTACCGGTCTTTTAATTAGCCTACACGATTATCCACCAAGGCACAGGCCCGAATACCAAGCTGCATGCCAAACCGCATGCAATGTATGTATGGCCCGAGTCGCCGGTGGGGCAAGTGACGGTGATAGGCCAATCTAAATTATCAAGGGGTATGACCATGGCACGCGTATGCCAAGTTACCGGCAAAGGCCCAATGACGGGCAACAATGTTTCGCACGCAAACAATAAAACCAAGCGTCGCTTTTTACCTAACCTGCAATCGCGCCGCTTCTGGGTCGAGAGCGAAAACCGCTGGATACGCTTGCGCGTTTCCACCAAAGCGATCCGCACAATCGATAAAAACGGCATCGATGTCGTTTTGGCCGACTTGCGCGCCCGCGGCGAACTGGCTTAAGCCACGCTAGCGTTCTAACCATCAGGAGCTGATCATGGCAAAAGGTATACGCGAGAAAATCAAACTCGAATCGACCGCCGGTACTGGTCATTTTTACACGACCACCAAAAACAAACGCAGCATGCCCGAAAAAATGCTGATCAAAAAATTTGATCCCGTTGCTCGCAAGCATGTCGATTACAAAGAAACCAAGCTTAAATAAAAAAAGCGGTTTTTTTATCGAAGACCCCGCCGCGGCGGGGTTTTTTCATGCCCGCCCCAAACACGCCGCCCCTTGGGCCAACCCCGCATTCGACCTCGGCGGCCGCGCCGCCCTATAATGCGGGGTTTACCTTACTGAATTTCACTGAACCCCCGGATCCCATGCAGGAACGTTATAACCCCACTGCCGTCGAAGCGGCCTCCCACCAAAACTGGCAAGCACGCGACGCGTATCGCGTCGTGGAAAACGCCACGTTCCCGGACGGCACGGCCAAGCCCAAGTTCTATGCCTGCTCCATGCTGCCCTACCCGAGCGGCAAACTGCACATGGGGCACGTACGCAACTACACCATCAACGACATGATGGCGCGCCAGTTGCGCATGCGCGGCTATAACGTGCTGATGCCCATGGGCTGGGACGCGTTCGGCATGCCGGCCGAAAACGCCGCCATCAAATCCAAGGTGCCGCCCGCCAAATGGACGTACGACAATATCGCGTACATGAAAAAGCAGATGCAGGCGATGGGTCTGGCCATAGACTGGTCGCGCGAAATGTGCGCCTGCGACCCCCAATACTACAAATGGAACCAGTGGCTGTTTCTGCAGATGCTCGACAAGGGCATCGCCTATCGCAAAACCCAGGTTGTCAACTGGGATCCGGTCGATCAAACCGTGCTGGCCAACGAGCAGGTCATAGACGGACGCGGCTGGCGCTCGGGCGCCCTGGTCGAAAAGCGCGAAATTCCGGGTTACTACCTGCGCATCACCGACTACGCCGATGAACTGCTCGATCACGTGAAAAGCGGCCTGCCCGGCTGGCCCGAGCGCGTACGCCTGATGCAGGAAAACTGGATAGGCAAAAGCGCGGGCGTGCGCTTTGCCTTTACGCACGACATCAAGAACGATACCGGCGAACTCATACAAGACGGACGCATGTATGTCTTTACGACCCGCGCCGACACCATCATGGGCGTTACATTCTGCGCCGTCGCTCCCGAGCACCCGCTGGCCATGCACGCGGCACGCGGCAACCCCGAGCTCGCGGCTTTTATCGAAGCCTGCAAGCAAGGAGGCACGACCGAGGCCGAACTGGCCACGCGCGAAAAAGAAGGGATGCTCACAGGGCTGACCGTCACACACCCGTTGACCGGGGCCCAGGTCGATGTATGGGTCGGCAATTATGTGCTGATCAGCTACGGCGACGGCGCGGTCATGGGCGTGCCCGGCCACGATGAGCGCGATTTTGCCTTTGCCAAAAAATACCGCCTGCCCATCCGCGACGTCATTGCCATCGACGGCAAAACCTATTCCACCGACGCCTGGCAGGAATGGTATGGCGACAAGCAGCAGGGGCACACCGTCCACTCGGGCAAATATGACGGCCTGAGCACCGCCGCGGCCGTCGATGCCGTGGCCGCCGATCTGGCTGCTCAGGGCCTGGGTGAAAAACAAACCACCTGGCGCTTGCGCGACTGGGGGATTTCGCGCCAGCGGTACTGGGGCACGCCAATCCCCATTATCCATTGCCCCGATTGCGGTCCGGTGCCGGTGCCCGAGCAAGACCTGCCGGTGGTGCTGCCCGACGACCTGATCCCCGACGGCAGCGGCAACCCCCTGGCCAAGCACGAGGCATTCCTGTCCTGCAAATGCCCGAAATGCGGAACAGCGGCGCGGCGTGAAACCGACACCATGGATACCTTTGTCGATTCATCCTGGTACTTCATGCGCTACACCTCGCCCAACAACGACAAGGCCATGGTCGATGCCCGCAACGACTACTGGATGCCCATGGATCAATACATAGGCGGGATTGAGCACGCCGTATTGCATCTGCTGTACGCCCGTTTCTGGACGCGGGTCATGCGCGACCTGGGCCTGGTGAAATTCAGCGAGCCCTTCACCCGGCTGCTATGCCAGGGCATGGTGCTCAATCACATCTACTCGCGCAAGAACGCGCAGGGCGGCATCGAATACTTCTGGCCCGAAGAGATCGAAAACACCTACGACGCCAAGGGTGCGATCAGCGGATCGCACCTGCGATCGGACGGATCGGCCGTCCAGTATGGCGGCATAGGCACCATGTCCAAATCCAAAAACAATGGCGTGGATCCCCAGTCGCTCATCGACTCCATGGGTGCCGATACCGCCCGTCTGTTCGTCATGTTCGCCAGCCCGCCGGAACAAACTCTGGAATGGTCCGATTCGGGCGTGGAAGGCGCCAACCGTTTCCTGCGCAAACTCTGGATGCTCTGCCTCGACAGGCAGTCAACCGTACTGGGCGCGCCGGCTGCCGCCGCCGACTGGTCCCAGGCCAGTGAAGCCATCAAGGCCCTGCGGCGCGAAATCCATGGCTTGCTCAAGCAGGCCGATTACGACTATCAGCGCATTCAGTACAACACGGTGGTCTCGACCTGCATGAAAATGCTCAACGCCATCGAGTCGGCCAAACTGGGCGACAGCCAGGCCGCATCGCAGGCCGTGGCCGAAACGCTGAGCATCCTGCTGCGCGTGCTGTATCCGGTCGTGCCCCACATCACCTGGCAGCTCTGGCAGGATCTTGGTTTCGATCGCGCCTACGGCGACCTGCTCGATGCACCCTGGCCCGATGTCGACGCAGCGGCGCTGATTGCCGATGAAATCGAACTCATGCTGCAGGTCAACGGCAAGCTGCGCGGCTCTCTCACCGTCGCCAACGGCGCCAACAAGGCCGACATCGAGCAACTGGCGGTGGCCCACGATGCCGTAGCCCGCTTTCTCGAGGGTCGGCCCGTCAAGCGAGCCATCGTGGTTCCTGGCAAACTCGTCAATATTGTCGGATAAAATCAGCTATGCACAATTTCCAGCTCAGGCACCCTTCCCCATCGACGCAACGCGGCTTGCGGGGGCTTGTCTGCGTTGTGTTATGCGCGTTGCTGGTGGCATGCGGCTTCAAGCTGCGGGGCACTGCGCCTTTGCCGTTCGACACGCTGTATACCAATATTCCCGAAAACTCGGAATTCGGCGCGCAAATGCGGCGCGCCATCCAGGCCAGCTCGCCCAATACCCGGTTTGTCGACAAACCGGGCGATGCCCAGGCCAAGCTGATTCAATTGGCCAACAACCAGTCCCTGCGCGAAGTTTCCATCAATGCCCAGGGCCTGGTCGAAGAATACGAGCTCAACCTGACCTTCGTCTTCGAACTGATCGATGCCAAGGGCCACATACTGCTGCCGCCCACCACACTCACTTCCAGCCAGGACATGCCTTACGATCCAAATGCGATTCAGGCCAAGCAGGGAGAAATCGGCACCATGTTCAAGCAAATGCAGAAGAGCCTGGTGGACCGCGTCGTTCGGCGCCTGAGCTCGCCCGATGTGACCGAAGCCGTCAAGAACCTGGACCAGCAGCCGATCGAAGAAAACCCCAAAGGCTCTTCACGGTACCAGAATACGCCCAAACCCACGCCCTGGATCACGCCGCGCATCTCGCCGGGAACCGGGCTGCAGTAAGGCTGCCATGGGACGCCGACTCGACATCGACAGCCTGTTGAAAAGCCTTCAACAGGCTCAAGCCGCGCTTGATCCGCTTTACATTGTGTCGGGCGACGAACCCCTGCTGATCACCGAAGCCATGGATGGCTTGCGTGCCGCGGCCACCAGGGCGGGCTATGCCGAGCGCACCAGCCTCATGCTCGACGCGCGCAGCGATTGGAGCACCGTTACCGCGGCAACGCAGAACATCTCGCTGTTTGGAGATCGACGCCTGATCGAATTGAAAATCCCCACCGGCAAGCCTGGCAAGACAGGCGGCGAAGTCCTCCTCAAACTGGCCGGCATGGCGCAAAGCGGCGAGCTTGCCGATACGCTTGTGCTGGTCAGCCTGCCGCGGCTGGATAAGACAACCCGCACCAGCAAATGGGCACAGGGCCTGATGCAGTGCGGCACAGCCATTGAACTGGCCAACGTCGAGCGCACCGATCTGCCCCGCTGGATACAGCAACGGCTGGCCAGGCAGAATCAGCAGCTCGATCCGGCAACGCTCGAATGGATGGCCGACAAGGTCGAAGGCAACTTGCTGGCGGCTTTTCAGGAAATACAGAAACTGGCCCTGTTGTACCCCGAAGGCAAGATCGACGCCGCCGACGTCGAGCGCGCCGTCCTGAACGTGGCGCGCTACGATGTATTCGGCCTGCGCGATGCCATGCTGGCCGGCCAGGCAGCCAAGGCCCTGACCATACTGGCCGGACTGCGCGCCGAAGGAGAAGCGCTGCCCCTGGTACTCTGGGCGGTCGGCGACGAAATCCGCATCATGGCCCGGCTGGCGCTGGCCCAGTCGCTGGGTCGCGACTTGGGAAGCGAGATGCGCAATCAACGGATTTTCGGGGCACGCGAACAGCTGGTGCGCCAGACGCTGGCGCGCGTGCCGCACAAGGCGTGGCCGGCCGCCGTCCAGCACGCCCACGATGTCGATCGCCTTATCAAAGGGCTGAAGGTGCCCGGCCGGCTCGACGACCCATGGGAAGAAATGGGGCGGCTTGCCCTGCGTATCGCCGCCGGCAAACCCAGGGCCGCACATTGACCGTCGCCGCCCGTTTTTGTGAAAGCCCGGAAAGCTGGGATAATCCCGGTATCCCCTGTTTTATTTGAATCATGACCGACTCCACCGTTCTCGACGCAGCGTCAACCGACGCAGTCATCCACGACATGACCGTTCTGGGCATGCAGGCCCGCCAGGCCTCGCGCCTCATGATGAAAGCCGCGGGCCACGCCAAGGCTCACGCCCTGCGTGCCATGGCCGCACGCCTGCAAGCCAATAAAGAATATCTGCGGGAAGAAAATGCCAAAGACCTCGACCATGCCAGGAAGAATCAACTGGCCCCGGCCATGATCGATCGCCTGACGCTGTCCGACAAGGCACTGAACACCATGGCCACGGGCCTGCTGCAAATTGCCGACATGCCCGACCCCATCGGCAGCCAGACGGCATCCACCACGCGGCCCAACGGCATGCGTGTGGCGCAGATGCGCGTACCTCTTGGGGTGATCGGCATTATTTACGAATCGCGCCCCAACGTTACCATCGACGCCGCCGCGCTCTGCCTGAAATCCGGCAATGCCGTCATTTTGCGCGGCGGCAGCGAAGCCCTGCATTCCAACCTGGCGCTGGGCTCCATTATCCAGGAAGGCCTGGCCGATGCGGCGCTGCCCGCCCATGCCGTGCAGGTCGTGGGCACCACCGACCGCGCGGCGGTGGGTCAATTGATTACCATGACCGACTATATCGACGTCATCGTTCCGCGCGGCGGCAAGGGCCTGATCGCACGGCTTTCGGCCGAGGCCAAGGTGCCGCTCATCAAGCATCTGGACGGCAATTGCCATGTATATATCGATGCCGCCGCCGATCTCGACAAGGCGCACAATGTCGCCGTCAATGCGAAAACCTACCGCTATGGCGTCTGCGGCGCCATGGAAACCCTGCTGGTGCACCAGGACATCGCCGCCCGCATTCTGCCGCGCCTGGCTAAAACACTGGGCGACAAAGGGGTTGAGTTGCGCGGCTGCGAACGAACCCGGGCCCTGGTTGCAAGCGCCATACCGGCCACCGAGGAAGACTGGGCCACCGAATACCTCGCGCCCATACTGGCGATCCGAGTCGTCGACAGCCTGGATCAGGCCATCGAGCACATTGCGCGCTGGAGCTCCGGCCATACCGAATCGATCGTCACTGAAAGCCTGCCCGCCGCCACGCAGTTCCAGCGCGAAGTCGACTCAAGCTCGGTCTACATCAATCTGCCCACCTGCTTCGCCGATGGCTTCGAATACGGCCTGGGCGCCGAAATCGGCATCTCGACCAATCGTTTGCACGCCCGCGGTCCGGTCGGCCTCGAAGGCCTGACCACGCTCAAATGGGTACTTACCGGCGAAGGCCAACTGCGCGGCTGAAAACGCCGGCTTCCCACCGGCAAGCCGCACGGCTTTCGCGGTTTGCGCGCAGGTCATTTTTTATTGAACGGCGTCATGCTCTGGATTAAAACCTTCCATATTCTATTTGTCGTTTCGTGGTTTGCGGGCCTGTTCTATTTGCCGCGCATCTACGTCAATCTGGCGCAAACGCAAGACGGCGCAACCTTCGACTGCCTGCTGGGCATGGCCCGCCGGTTATACCGGTTCATGACTCCCCTGGCGGTTCTGGCGGTGATCTTCGGACTATGGCTTTTCCTGGGTTACAAAATAGGCCAGGGCAGCGGCTGGATGCACGCCAAGCTTTTTTTCGTCGTCCTGCTCGTCGGCTATCATCATGCCTGCGGACGACTACTCAAAAAATTCTCGGCGGGGCAAAATACCCGCAGCCACCGGTTTTACCGATGGTTTAACGAAATACCCGTTATTCTGCTGCTGATCATCATTATTCTGGTCGTAGTCCGACCCTTTTAAGTCCAGGCGACCATGACCGATAGTCCCAAGCCCAAAAAAACGCTTACGCTCAAAAAAACAGCGGCCGCCCGCCCCTCCGAAGCGCCGGCTGAACGCCGCAAACGAGCCGGAGGACGGGCTCGCCAGGTTGCCCAGCTCGAGCGCGCACGCGATCAGCAGCGCAACACACGCGAGCCTGCTCCTCTTCCTCCCATCGCCGTGGCGTCCGCCCCCCGCAAACAGCGCTCCCGCAACGCATCCAGCCAGGAACACGCCGCGCCAGCGGCCGCCACACCCGAAACCGACGAATTTCATGCCCGGCACACCGAGCATCGGGGCTCCCGATCGCAGTCGCGCGCCGAAATATTTCCTGTCTTTGCCCCCTGCCCCCAAGGTATCGAAGAAGCACTGGCCGCCGAACTGCAAGCCCTGGGTTTCGACCAGGTCCAGCCCGCCCGCGCGGGATGCAGCTTTTACGCCGACTGGACCGGCATACAACGTGCCAATCTGTATTCCAGGCTGGCCACGCGCATTCTGGTGCAAGTGGCCCACGGCCCGGTTCATCATGAAGACGACATCCTCGATCTCGCCTATCGCACTCCCTGGGAACGCTGGTTTGGCGCCGAACAAACCCTGCGTGTCGATACCTCGGCCATACGCAGCCCCATGAAAAGCCTGCAATACTGCAATCTGCGCGCCAAGGACGGCATCTGCGACCGCCTGCGGGACCGCGAAGGCAGCCGCCCCGATATCGATACGGTCAGGCCCGATGCCCGAGTACACCTGTTCCTCACCGAGGATACCGGCACACTCTATCTCGATACTTCGGGTGAATCGCTGTTCAAACGCGGCTGGCGACTCGACAAGGGCAGCGCCCCGCTACGCGAGAATCTGGCGGCGGGCCTGCTGGCGCTTTCCGGCTGGGACCCGTCCCAGCCTCTGCTGGACCCTTTCTGCGGCAGCGGCACAATACTTATCGAGGCGGCCTGGATCGCGCTGGGCGTGCCGGCCGGCATCTGGCGCCCATTCGGCTTTGAGCGCCTGCGCAACCACGACGCGCGGCATTGGCGCGACATCAAGGACGAGGCCCGCACACATATCGCGCCGCAGCTTGAAAGCCCGCTGGTCGGCTACGATATCGACCCCGCCGCCATCGACGCCGCCAAACTCAATATGGAACGCGCGTGGTTGACCACCGATTCAATCCGCTTCGAATCAGGCGATGCCCGACAGGTCCGGCCACCGGCCGAATCGGGCTGGCTTATTACCAACCCCCCCTACGGTGAACGCCTGGTCAACGACGAGGCCGGCCTGTGGCGCGCCTGGTCGGAAAATCTCAAAAAGAACTATAGTGGCTGGGAAATCAGCATTATTTCCAGCGACATGGACTTGCCGCAATTGCTGCGCCTCAAGCCCAAGCGCCGCTACCCCTTGTACAACGGGGCCCTGGATTGCCGCTTGTTCAGCTTCGAGATGGTCGCGGCCGGCTATCGCCGCCCAGGCTCCTGACACATACTGTGCTGTAGCGCAACATTTTTATGGCAGTGCAACATAATTCTTGCTTAAATCTAGGGTTAACCCCTATAATAGGGTTAACCCTGAGCGAAACGCTCAATTTAAGTAGAGTAAATAGCCATGAAAGACCTGAACCAAAACATCCGCCTTACCGACGAACTCGAACGCCAGTTGATGCTGCAAGCGATTGAAGAGCAGTTCCGCTTCAAGCCGGCCGTCGCGCTCAAAAACCTGGCAGGCAGGATTGCCGGCCTGTTTCAGTCGGCACCGAGCCACGCTCAGGTCAAATCCGCCAGCTAAAAGCTGACGGCAAGGCTGCCATGACAGCCTTGCAGGGCATCCGATGCCCTAAGCACATAAAAGCCGCGCTCAGCGGCTTTTATTCTGTGGGGCCACGAATTGCGGGATAATAGCGCCTATGAATTCAAGCAAATCCTTGTCCGCTGACGCCGTCCGGCAACCAATGTCGCCCCCCATGTCCACCTCCCCCTCGCGCTGGCGCCGGTTCGCCTGCATGATGTATGAAGCAGTACTGTTGTTCGGGGTGATTTTCCTCGCGGGCTACCTGTTCGACACGCTTACGCAAAGCCGCAGCGGACTCATGCTGCGCCATACCCGGCAAGCCTTGCTATTTGTTGCAATCGGCCTGTATTTTGTGCTTTGCTGGCGCAAGCAGGGGCAAACCCTGCCCATGAAAACCTGGAACATCCGGCTGATCGATCGCAACGGCGCCTCTCCGCCGCTCTCTCGTCTGATTCTGCGCTATATCCTGATCTGGCCGATTCCCCTGGTTGCGGCAATGCTGGTGCGCGCCGCCTCGCATGCCAGCGGTTACAGCTCTACCGACCTGCTCATCGTCGCGGCCCCATTCACCTTGTTTCTCTGGACCTGGATCGATGCCGATCAGCAGTTTCTCCACGACCGCCTGCTGGGGACACGTCTGATCGCAGTGCCGGACACACCCAAACACCCCGTATAAACCCTAGGGTATTCGGCTTTCTTATCGAGGGGGATTGCACAGAACCTGCTTGTCCGTCATGCTTTAGGGTAGGTCGCACCTCCCCCCGCGCCATTCGATACAGAAGACAATGAACGACCAATACTCGGATCTGTACCCGTCTTACCAATGGTTTGTCCCTTCTCAATTCAATATCGCCCAGGCGTGCGTGCATCGCTGGGCGGAAAATCCGCATGAAGGCCGGCGCATCGCGATCTACTTCGAAGACGAACTCGGCCACCGCGAAGTCTGGACCTACGCCCGCCTGTCTGAAACCGCCAATCAGTTGGCCAATGGCCTTAGCAGAATGGGGGTCGTACCCGGCGACCGCGTGGCTGTCGTCATGGCGCAACGCCCCGAAACCGCCGCGGCCTACATGGCCATTTTCAGCGTCGGCGCCATCGCCATGCCTCTGTCGGCGCTATTCGGCGCCGACGGCCTGAGCGTGCGCCTGCGCGACTCCGAGGCCCGTGTCGCCATTGTCGACCACACCACCGGGCCCGATTTGCTCCAGGCCCAAACGCAATGTCCCGCGCTCACGCAAGTCATAGGGCTGGGCTTTCTGCACGACAGCATCATTCCGTGGCGTTCGCTTCTGGCTCGGCAAGCCACCAGTTTTAAAAGCGTCGTCACCAAGTCGTCCGACCCCGCCCTGCTGCTATACACGTCGGGAACCACGGGTGCCCCCAAGGGCGCTTTGTTGCCCCACAGCGCCCTGATCGGCAATCTGCCCGGCTTTGTCGCCTCGCAAGACTGGTTTCCTCAAAAGTCCGACATTTTCTGGAGTCCGGCCGACTGGACCTGGACAGGCGGGCTCGTCGACTCGCTGTTGCCCACTCTGTATTTCGGGCACTCCATCGTGGGCACCCTGGGTCGATTCTCCGCCACGCGCGCCTTCGAAATCATGGAGCGCTATCAGGTCACCAATACATTCCTGTTTCCCACAGCCATCAAAATCATGATGGACGAAATCCGGGCGCCGCGCGAGCACTACAAACTTGCCTTGCGTTGCATCATGAGCGCCGGGGAAAGCGTGGGAACCGCCGTTTTCGACTGGTGCGAGCGCGAACTGGGCATTACCCCCAACGAAATGTTCGGCCAAACCGAAATGAACTACCTGATCGGCAACAGCCGCCATAAATGGCCCGCCAAACCAGGCAGCATCGGCCGCCCGTATCCGGGCCACCGGCTTGCCGTCCTCAATGCGCAAGGCAAGCCCTGCGCCGTTGGGCAGATCGGCGAAATCGCGCTTAACCGCTACGATATGCACGGGTATCCCGATCCCGTATTATTCCTTGGATATTGGCGCAACGACCTGGCCACTCAGGCAAAATTCATCGGCGACTGGTGTTTAACCGGCGACCTGGCCCAGGTCGATAAAGACGGCTATTTCTGGTATGCCGGCCGCAGCGACGATGTTTTCAAGAGCTCAGGATACCGCATCGGGCCTGGCGAAGTCGAAAACTGCCTCATCACCCACCCGGCCGTGGCCAACGCCGCCGTCGTACCCAAGCCCGACGCCACCCGAGGCGCCCTGGTCAAGGCATACGTCGTTTTACGATCCGGCTTTCACGATACAGACAAGGCGGGCCTGGTCAAGACGCTGCAGGAACACGTCAAGTCCCGTCTCGCTCCCTACCAGAGTCCCAGGGAAATCGAGTTCGTCGACGCGCTGCCCATGACCACAACCGGGAAAATCCGCCGCCATGTATTGCGGGCGCGCGAACAGCAACTCAGTTCCGGGCACGGCCAGCCGCACAAAAAATAGGCTGTGCAAACGGTACAATCCAGAAGGCAGCTGGCGCAGGCCGGCGACTTTACGCGCAGCAACCCGACTTATTTGGATATCCGATGGCGATTTACCAATTCGAAGCATTAAGCCCCAGCATCGATGAAGACACCTTTATTTTCGAAAGCGCCGACATTATCGGCGATGTAACGATAGCGGCCGGGGTCAGCATCTGGTCCAATGTGAACATTCGCGGCGATAATGCCCCGATCAGGATAGGATGCAACAGCAATGTGCAGGAAGGCAGCGTGCTGCATGTCGATGGCGGCTGCCCGCTGACGATCCACGACAACGTAACCGTCGGGCATCAGGCCATGCTTCACGGCTGCACCATCAGCGAAGGCTCCCTGGTCGGCATGCAGGCCATCGTGCTTAACAATGCCCATGTAGGCCGCAACTGCCTGATCGGCGCTGGCGCCATCGTGCCCGAGGGCCGCCAGATTCCGGACAACTCCCTGGTTGTAGGCATCGGCAAGGTCGTGCGCGAATTATCGGCCGACGAAATTCGCAACATGCACGAGAATACCAGCCATTATGTAGAGCGGGGCCGTCAATACCGCAAAAGCCTCAAGCGCCTGCCCTGACATACCGCCGTATGCCGGCATGGCAACGGCGGGGGCCCAGACAAAAGGCCCTCTACAGATGAGGCATGATAGGGGCTGGCTGGCCGCCCGGTTGAGCGCCCCCTGAACCGCAATATCATGACCATACGTTAAAATGGTTCCATGACCGATCAACTGAAAAAATATCTTTTCGAAGACCACAGTACACGGGCCCAGGCCGTCAAGCTCACCAGTGCCTGGCAAACCGGCCTGGCTCATCAGCATTACCCTGAATGCGTCCGGCAACTGCTGGGCGAGCTCGTTGCAGCTTCGGTATTGCTCACCGCCAATATCAAGTTTGAAGGTTCCCTGGTTCTGCAGTTGCAGGGCGACGGGCCGGTTGCGCTCATCGTGGTCGAATGCAATGCCGACCTGTCAATACGTGCCACAGCCACGCTGCGTGAAGGTCACGACATCCCCGTGGACGGAACGCTGCAAAGCCTGCTCAACGCCCACGGCCAGGGACGCTTTATCGTTGTGCTCGATCCGGGCAAGAAAGCGCCCCATATGCAGCCGTACCAAGGCATAGTGCCTCTTGAAGGCGCTACTGTCGCCGAAGTGCTGGAACTTTACATGCGCAATTCCGAGCAACTGGACACGCGCCTGTGGCTGGCATCGAACGCGGAGCACTGCGCCGGGCTGCTGATGCAGCGCCTGCCCAATCATGGAGGCACGACGGCGACCAGCGCCGAAGCACATGAAAGCACGTGGGAGCGCGCCGGTCATCTGGCCAGCACACTGAAAACCGACGAACTGCTGGCCCTGGATACCGATACACTCATACATCGCCTGTTCTGGGAAGAGTCGCTGATCGCCTTCGAACCGCAGGCGGTACGCTGGCATTGCCCGTGCACCCGCGAACGCGTCGCCGATATGCTGCGCATGCTGGGCCGAGGCGAAATCGAAAGCATGCTCAGCGAACAAGACCATATCGATATTGCCTGCAATTTTTGCGGCAAGCCATACCAATTCGACGCGGTCGACTGCGCGGGCCTATTCGTGGAAAGCGCGAACATTGCGCAGCCCGACCGCAAATCGGTGCACTAGAGTATTTTTGGTTTAAGTGTTCGCGGGGGTGGGCGCGTTTCAGTGACTTTTGTTTTGAGCCGTTTTTAGGCTTGGTCTGTGGCTTTGGGCTGTGTTGCTGTGTTGTCTGTCTGGGCGGAAGTATTTCTATAAAGACGCCGCAGGGTGGGCGGTGCTGTGCAGTCCGGCACGTCCAGCGGTCGGCTAGCTGCGCTAGCCGACTGCCCGGGTCTGCCTCGTCCAGGCGGGCGTCGGGCGAACTCGCCCGGCCTCGCGAGGCCGGGCTCAGACAGCGCCCGCCGAAAGCCCCCGCCTTCCCTTCGTCAGCACCCGGCGCTGGACTACCGCCGGACTGCACAGCACCGCCCACCCTGCGGCTCGCGTTGAGGTAATGCATCGGGGTATACATTGGGAAAGCCGCGTTGAGCCAATCACAGGCTACGTTGAGGCGTCGGGCGCTTAATAAATCCAGGGTTTGGCACATCGTGATGTAGTGGCCACGCGATAAAGACATGAGTGCAGGCCTATAACTGCGAATACGAGTAAGTGAATTCCAGGCATGCCCTAACGCGAGCCGTCTATCGGGGCTTGGGGTCAGGACCGGCGTAAGGCGTGCGCCGGATTTAGCTCGGCAAGGCGGGGGAAGTCGTCGGGCGCTGTCTGAACGGAGCCTCGCGCAGTGTGCGAGGCGTAGTGAGTTCGACCGACGCCCGCCTTGACGAGCTAAATCCGGATGAAGCACGCCGTGCCGGGCCTGACCCCAAGCCCCGATAGACGGCGTCTTCAAATACCAAAGCGACCAATCCACCAAATCCCGTAAACACTTCAAAAAACACACTAAGCCACATCCCGCTGCGCATAATCCACAATCGACGCGGCATCGCGCTCAAGGCACACTTGAGGGCATGTGGCCCACCTATCCCTATCGCCGTGCTCCCGGTCCAGACAGCCGTCGCGGGCCCCGCCTGCCGGCTCGTACGCCATGCAAGGAAAAAACAGCACAACGCGGTACCAGCCTGATTGAATTCTCGGTCAGTGCCATTCCGATCCTGCTGATCGGCATGGGCAGCATAGAACTTGCCCAATGGTTTTACGTCAAACAAGTCGTCAGCGTGGCGCTGTTGCAGGCGGCCCGTGCCGGCATTACCCAGCACGCCAGCCCGCAGGCAATCGAAGCGGCATTCGAGCAAGCCCTGCTGCCGCTGTATATATCGGGTTCCAATCAAACTGCCGGCGACCGGATGAAAATCGCATTCGCCAGGCGGATGCAAACGACCGGCAATCCACCCTGGAAAATCGAACTCCTCTCTCCCAGCAGAGCGTCATTCCAGGACTTTGCGGATTCGCGCCTGGACATCGCGCGCAAAACCGGTTTGGCGGCCATCAACAACAATTATCAGGCGGAGCAGGACCAGCGCTACCGCGCGCTCGGCTGGCCTCAAGGCCAGGGCCCTCGGTCCGGCCTTTCGATCTATCAGGCCAATGTACTTGCCTTGCGCGTCACGTATCTGCACGAACCAATTCTGCCCGGCATGAAGGCATTGATAAAACAGCTAGGCACGCAGTCGTCTTATGCCGGCCAGGCCATGGCGCATGGCGGCTATCTGCCCATCAGCCAGGAACTCGAACTTACCATGCAGTCGCACCCGGTGGACTGGCCGGTATCGGCGAATCGGAAAATCGTCTGGCAACACGTCCCCGCAAAGGCCCAATCGATGTCTGCGGCCGACCCTTGCCATGGCCTATGGTGCCTGAATCTGCCGCTATTCACGCTGCCTGGCGCAGTGGCGCCCGAGCCGGGCCAAATGCCGCCCGACGGTACACGCCTCGATTCTTCCTCGCCCGTTTCGGACGTAGCACCGGCACCTTCAGCTCCGCCCTCCGCGGAGGGACTCGCCGACGGCCCCGCCGTTGCGCCAGACGATCCCGCCTGCGGCGTGGCGCTGTGCTGTGTCGGCAGTTGATATCCGGCCGGCCGCGGTCAACGAGGGTTCTCCCCGCATCCGGGACGCAAGCCAGGACGAGCGCCACTCGCTCGGAGACACGCCATAACGGCTCCTGAACAATTTTCCGAAGGCTGAGTGATCGGCAAAACCGCAGGCATATGCCAGCGCGCCGATATTCGCGCCTGGCCCCGAATTTTCGATGAGCCGCCGTGCCCGATCAAGCCTGATATCGCGCAACACGGCGCCGACCGTTGCCTGCTGGCCGGCAAACAAACGGTACAGCTTGGCGCGCGAAACCCCCAAAGCCTGAGCAATGACATCCGCATCCAGACCGGGCTGATGGTAATTTGCCTCGATGAAACGGATTGCACTGGCATAGCAAATGGAAGGCGATTTATCCCGATCCAGATGGCCGTGCGCCGACATGGTGCCGAGCAGCATCAAGGCCATGTCGATGGTAAGGTTCAGCATGCTGGCCAGGCTTTCCTTGTCCAGAGTGCCCGCGCATTGATGCAGGGCGATCATTTGCGCCTGCAGAAAAGGCGACAGCGCCGCCGAGTTCAAGGAAATGGCATCGCTGAAATGCCCTGGATCCCGGCCAAATGCCGTGGCAACGAGCGCCCGCGGCAGCATAAGATGAATTTCCCGCGAATCGCTCCAGCGGAAACGCTCGAGCCGCATGCAATCGAACAAACCCAGCGAGCCCGCCTCCATGTGCAGCCAGCCGCCCGTCCGGCTTTGAAAATCCACCGCCCCTTCTTCAAGCAGCATTAATACCATCACCCCGTCATGCCAGTCGTAATGACGCTTGGCATGTGTTTGATGCGCCGATCCGGCATAACTGCGAAAACTTCCCGACACGCCATTTACCCAGCTTGTTTTTCCCTGAAACTCCTTGCCTTTTTCTACGGGCCGCAGGAGGTCGACGGTTTGAAAGGCGGTCTGGCGCCATGCTTCAAAACGATCTCGAGGACTGAAATCGGATATGTCGGCACTGTAGTACCGGTAATTCTCGTTTGCGGGTTTCGGGCACGCAACAAAAGCCGGCATATGCCCTTCTTCAAACCCGTCCGGACTATGGCTGTCCGGAGAAGAATGGTCGTGTATAGACATTGTGTCGATCCTTGGCAAACAGCCAGCCCGCCTGCCGAAATTACTGGCAGTGGCCCATTCTATTCTTTTTCGACACCGATTACCCCAAAAAAATACCGAATCAAATTATTGTGCGGGGCCTGTTCTGCACTCGCGAGCCATGCCGGGAATCGTGTCGAAACCGGTTTCTTGCTGGGTAGAACCCAACTGACGCAAGGGCAGGCCGGCCAATACATCGGCTTCGATCAGTTCCAGGGGTTTCGCCCGTGTCTCGGGCACGAACAGGACGCAGACCACCAGGGACAACACGCATACCGCCAGAAACAGCGCAATGGCCGCGGCAAGCCCGATACTCTCGACAATGGACAGGAATGTAAAAGCGATCAGTGCGTTAAAAAGCCAGCTGACGGCGGAAGCCACGGCGATCCCCTGCTCACGGATAGGCGTGGGGAAGAGTTCCGACATCAAGACATAAGGTAAAGGCCCGAGGCTGACGGCAAAAGCCGTAATGTACAGACACAGGCCGCCAAGCCCCACCCACGGCCAATCGAAAGTCGCCGCCGCCACGACGGCTGCCAGCCCGAGGATCATTACGGCCGATCCCCAAATCAGCAGTGGCCGCCGTCCGGCTCGGTCAACAACGGCAAGCGCCACCAGCGTCGCCACGAAATTGGCGAACCCGAGACCAAAGGTCGCGGAAAGCGCCGCCGTGCCGGGAGAAAAACCCAGCGTATGAAATATACGGGGCGCATAGTAGAGAATGCCGTCGATGCCGCTCAAATTCTGCAATATGAACAACAGGCTGCACAGCGCGAGCACGGCTGCCGTGCTGCCGTGCCTCAAACACGCCCATGCTGTTTCTTTGCGGCCATGCATGGCCGTGGCGGAAATTTCGGCCCAGTCGCCCAACAAGTCCAGATTAGCCGCCGCGCTCCGCGCCCGCTTGAAATCGCCCCGCGCGGCCAGCCAGCGCGGGCTCTCCGGCAACAGCAGAATGGCCACCAGGCCCAGCAGCATGGGTACGGCTCCGGCGGCAAGAATCCGGGACCAGGGGACGGTTGACGCAAAGGCCAGCGCGATACCGTAAGCGGCCAGTATTCCGGCGGTGATCGCAAGCTGGAACAGCGCAACGATCGCACCGCGATGGCGAGCGGGTGCCGTCTCGGCGGCATACATGGGAATGACCATCGACGAAAGCCCCGTGGCCAGTCCGACCAGCATGCGCGAGACTATAAGCCAGCCATAATCGGGTACGGCGAGCTTGATGGCGTAGCCGGCCAGGGCAAGCGCCACAGTAAGGAATATCGTAAATCGGCGCCCTGCCCTGAGCGACACCGGCCCGGCCAGGGCGGCTCCAAAAAAACACGAAATAACAAGGGACGCAACTAGAATCTGCTCACTCTGCAGCGTGAGCTGGAAATTTCGGGCAAGAGCATCCAGAACCCCGGTAATGGAGGTGATGCTGAATCCAAAATGCATCCCGAAGCAAACCACAAGAAGCGATATGCGTAAGGTTGGGCTGCGTAAGATCGGGCCTGAAAATGACAACTCGGGATACCTCGCTGAACACGCACAGTCGGGAAACGGCCGAATTGGGCATCTTGCCACATTACAAACGCATCATGACGATAGCTTCGCGCAGGGGGGCGGAAAAGAGCGCACGATGCAACAAATAGACTAAACCTTGAGACGCTTTACCTAACGCGGCGCCTACGCTGAATTTACAATTTGTGACTATCATCCGGAAGCCGATCCCGGTGCGGGTTCGCGCTGACTGTCGCAGCAACACCAACAACCGTCCAGGAGACAAGCCATGGCTATTTCAATGACCGCCGATCAGCCGATAAATTCGGAAATCGACACTCGGCTCGCCATTGATGGCGGTCAGCCGGTGCGCACCACGCCCCTGCCCTGGGAACTGCCCGGCGCCTACTGGATCGGCGAAGAAGAGCGTGAACTGGTCAATCGCGTCATAAGCGCCCGCAGCCCATTTCGCTATTACGGACTGGATCCGCAAAAAATGGTGGACACGTTCGAAAACGAATGGTGCCAGGTTTACGGCCATCGCCATGCGCTGGGGGTGTCGTCGGGCACCGCGGCCCTGACTATCGCCATGTCGGCGCTGAATATCGGACCGGGAGACGAAGTCCTGGTTCCCGGATATCTTTGGGTGAGTTGCGTGTCAGCCGTCGTACGGACAGGAGCCATACCGAAACTGATCGACATTGATGATACATTCTGCATCGACCCGGAAGATTTGAAACGCAAGATCGGGCCGCAAAGCCGGGCGGTCTTGTGTGTCCACATGAGCGGCGCTCCCGGCAATATTGCCGAAATCGCCGCCATCTGCCGCGAGCACAAGCTATTTCTCGTCGAAGACTGCGCACAGGCTGCGGGGGCCAGCCAAAATGGGCGTGCGGTGGGCCGATTCGGCGATATCGGCATCTTCAGCTTCCAGCTCAACAAAAACATGACGTCGGGCGATGGCGGACTCATCGTCTGCGAAAACGACGCGCTCTTTCGTCGTATCGTCGCCCTGCATGACCTCGGCTACCCGCGAAACGAGGCAGGCCGCCTGGATACCACTGTCGAGGACTGCCAGCTCTGGGGCATCGGAGCCCGGATGTCGGAACTTACAGGCGCCATGGTGCTTGCCCAGATGCGCAAATTGCCCAAAATCACCCATGCAATGCGCAGCGCGAAATGGAAAATCCGCAATGCGCTCAAAGACATCCCGGGCCTGGGTTGGCGCCACATCCCGGATCCCGCCGGCGACACCGGGCCCGCCTTGCTGATGACGCTGCCCGACGAAGCCACCGCCCGGCGGTTTATCGATGCGCTGAAAGCCGAGGGCATTGCAGGGCCTGAAGGCAGCCTGGCATGCATCACCATGCGCGAATGGGGCATGCACTGGTATTCAAATATTCCAAGCCTGGTTCACCGCCGTTCCAATAGCCGGGACGGCTATCCCTGGACGCATCCGCAGAATGCCTTTGCGGCCGGCTACGACTACCGGCACGGGGCGCTGGCCAAATGCGATGAATTCCATGCCCGCGGCGCCCTGCTCGCCATTGCGTCGACACTCACCGATCAGGATGTCGACGATATCATCACCGCCGCCCGCAAAGTCGCCAACAGCATTCTGCGATGAAACGCTCTGTCCTGATCCCCGAGGGAGGCTCCAGATGATTTATTTTGTTGCGGCTGTCGCCGGCATAGCCGGCATTCTGTTTGGTTTTGACGAAGGCATCATAGCCGGCGCCCTCAGCCTGCTGCGGGGGGAATTTGGCATCACCCCTTTGGACGAGGGGCTGATGACGGCCGCTGTGCCCTTCGGCGCGCTTTTTGGCGCACTCATTGCCGGACGGGCATCGGAACGCTTCGGCCGCCGCGCCCTTTTGCTCTGGGCGGCCATACTGTTCATACTCGGAGCGGTGTTTTCCGCATTGATTACCGCAATATGGATGCTAAGCCTGGCACGGCTGATGCTGGGCGTGGCGGTAGGCGTTGCCGCCCTGGTGGCGCCGCTGTATATCTCCGAAAGCGCGCCGCCCGCCAAGCGCGGCATGCTGGTCTCCATTTATCAATTGGCAATCACGCTGGGCATCCTGAGCGCCTATCTGGTCAGTTTCGCTTTCGATCACTCCTGGAGCCTGATGTTCATGATGGGCGCGCTGCCCGGGATCGCCCTGTTTTTCGGCATGTATGTATTGCACGATACGCCACGGTGGCTTGCCCTCAAAGGCAGGCAGCCGGAGGCGAGGGCGGCCATGGCCCGCCTGCATGGCGTCTCGCCCGATGCGCCAGCCATCACCGCCGAGCTGGCCGACATCAACCGCACCGCCCAGAGCGACAGGCATGCCGCTTCCTGGGCCGACTTGCTGACACCCTCGGTCCGCCCCGCCTTGATCGTCAGCGTGGGCTTGTTCCTGCTGCAACAGCTCAGCGGCATCAACGCTGTCATTTATTACGCGCCCACCGTTTTCAAGGAAACCGGATTCGACTCACATGCCACGCAAATCCTCGCAACCATAGGCGTGGGCGTCGTGAACGTCGCCATGACGGTCGTGGGAATGATGCTGATCGACCGCATCGGACGCCGGCGCCTGCTTCTCATCGGCTTTGCCGGCACGGCACTCAGCCTGGGCCTGATTGCCGTCGGAGCGGTAACCGAGGCGAAGTCGCTGGACATGCTGGCACTGGGGGGCCTCGTGCTTTACATCGCCGCCTTTGCCGCCAGTATCGGCCCCTTGCCATGGGTCATGATGTCGGAAATATTCCCTTTGCACGCCCGCGGCCTGGGCATGAGCGTTGCCTCGCTCGCCAACTGGGGCTTCAACTTCATCGTGGTGTTTTCCTTCCCGGTCCTGGTCTCCTCGCTAGGCCTGGGCGGTGTCTTCGCGATATACACCCTGGCATGCCTTATTGGGATCCTCTTCACCTTGAAGCTGGTTCCTGAAACCAACGGCGTCTCACTCGAGGAAATCGAACGCCACCTGAAATCAGGCCGGCCCTTGCGTCTGCTTGGCCAGGCTCCGCACGACCGCGGCGACCAAGCCGGCACGACTGGCGCGAGTCCGGGCGGCCTGGCGCCGCGCCACGACACCGGGATGCTGATACGCGCCCTGATATCTCTTGGCCCCTATCAATCCGTGCTCATGCCCCTGGCCGACCAGGTCACCCGGATCGCACTCGAAAACCATCAGGTCCGAGGCGCGCTCCAATCGGTTTCGATACGCACCAACTTTGAAAACACAGGCCGGCTAAGCGCCACAGACCTGGGTTCGGAAGCCGCCACCCTCAAAGCTTTTCTGGAGCACGTACGCTTTGCCTCTCCCGCATTTCTGGAGTCGGTCGGCGAACTGCCCGCGGGAGGCAAGCGTGGATAAAATCCAGGATTGCGACGTCTGTATCGTCGGGACCGGGGCCGGCGGCGGCATTCTTGCCTATGAGCTGGCCCAGGCGGGGTTCAGGGTAGTGTCCCTGGAACAAGGCGGCATGCTGCCCACCGACCAGTTCAAGGCCATATCGCCGCTCACCGGCGCGCAGAATTTCGGCATCGACCCGCATACGGTATGGCCGAACGACCCTCACGACAGCCTGTTCACGCACGCCCTGTTCGCGGATGGTTCAATCGGTTCGACCCAACGTCCGCAAGGCGGCTTCCAGCACTTCCAGATCCTGGCCGTCAACGGCCTGCAGAACCTCTGGAACGGAGTCAGCGTCCGGTTTGGAGAAAGCGACTTCAGCAACTGGCCGATAGGCTACGCCACGCTTGCCCCGAATTATTCGGCGGTCGAGCGGCTCATCACCGTATGCGGGACCGCTGAAGGCATTGCGGAATTGCCGGACGGCATTTTTGTGCCGCCCAAACCCTTGCGGCCAGTCGACAAAATGATAGTCGCCGCGGTCGACAGACTGAACGACCCCGATTCCCATGCCATCCCGAACCGCAAGGCAATCAATACACGGGCAGGCATGGCAACGTCGTGCATATCGACCGGAATATGCACTTCAGGTTGCCCGGTGGGTTCCGTCTATAAATTCTCGTCCCGGCTCCTGCCGGAAATTGCGGACCTGCCAAATTATGAATTGCGCACCCACGCCAAAGTGACACGGCTGATCCGCCAGCCCGACACACAGCGCATCTCGGGCGTGGAATACCTGGATACAGCCACCGGCGAGCGGCGGGTGCTGCGGGCCAAAATCGTGGTACTGGCCGCAGGCGCCGTCGAAACACCCCGCATTCTGTTCAATTCCGCGGATGAGCAAAATCCGGCTGGCCTGGGCAACCGCAATGGGCTGCTGGGCCGCGGCCTGCAGGATAATCCCAAAGTGGTGCTGTCGACTTCCTTGTGGCGTTTGTGGGGCAAGCGGCGCAATTACGATATCGGCTACGGAGATCTCCTCATACTCCTGTCGCGTGGAAAGCTTCCCGACGGCTCATCGTTTCCATTCATCGGCCACGCCATCCACGGGCTGCCCGACGTACCCCATTATCTGGGAGGCCTGAAGCCATTTCCCCCGTTCCTGAAAGAGCGGCTGGCGCGAATGATGTTTCACAGCTATGCGACGCTTGGCCTGTTCTGCGCAGGGGAAGCCACATCAGGCAACCGCGTGCGC
Source organism: Paralcaligenes sp. KSB-10 (assembly GCF_021266465.1). Taxonomy (NCBI): domain Bacteria; kingdom Pseudomonadati; phylum Pseudomonadota; class Betaproteobacteria; order Burkholderiales; family Alcaligenaceae; genus Paralcaligenes; species Paralcaligenes sp. KSB-10. The sequence goes on from NZ_CP089848.1 coordinate 1,380,490, forward strand.
CCTGGCGACACCGTGGATCGCTATGGCGTACCACAGGTGCATGTCGACTTCTCGACACCGCCCGGCGCGGTTTCCAGAATGGACGCCATGATGGCCTGGGGCCGCAAAGTGCTGCGCTCAGCCTCGGCGACCGCCTTGCACACCTCGCGCGACAATAGCGGCACCGGTATACATTATGCAGGCACAACCCCAATCTCTGCCCGCGAAGGCGAAGGCATCGTCGACGCGAATCTCAAAGTGCACGACATGGACAATCTGTTCGTCTGCGACGGCGGTGTCATACCCGTGCTCCCCGACAAACATCTTACCTTGACGATCATGGCCTTATCGCACCGCCTGGGCAAGCATATCGCCAATAACTTCCTGAGCACTCAAACCGTATCGACGGCCAGCCGGGCCACATCCGCCGCGGATCAAATGGAAGCGGCTGAAACTCGCGACATTTTCCCCTGACTGTTCCGGCGTTCGGCCGGGCGGCATGCCTTGAACAAGCCGTGAAGGCATACAGGCTCAGTTGCCCTTCTTTTGCTCGGGAGAGGCGAGTACGGGGGTATTGACAGTGGGCTCTTTTTCATGAGGAGCCAGGATCTGCACAAAGATCTCGCCGTCTTTAATCATGCCAAGCTCGCCGCGCGCGCGTTCTTCGATGGCCTGTGTCCCCGATTTCAGATCCTGGACTTCGGCCTGCAGCGCATTATTGCGTGCCAGCAATGCATCGTTGGTTTCATGTTGGCTGGCGACCTGTTTTTGCAGATCGTGCACACGCAACCACCCTCCCTTGCCCCACCAGAGCGGGTATTGGACGGCAAGCGCCAGCAGCAGCAAAACGAGAAATAGCAATCGCATTGTGTTTAGAAAATGGAGCTTCGGTATAACGGGTTTCTCGAAATATCAATCCGGAACAAACGTGGCCTGCCTGGAACCGGGATCGCCCGGCGGCCAGGCCGGGCGCACAAGCCTAGCGCAGATTATAAAAGGCGTCGCGTCCGGGATAGGTAGCCACTTCGGCAAGCTCTTCCTCGATACGCAGCAACTGATTGTATTTGGCCATGCGGTCGGAACGCGACAATGAGCCCGTTTTGATCTGCATGGCGTTGGTGCCCACGGCAATATCGGCAATGGTGGAGTCTTCGGTTTCGCCCGAGCGATGGGAAATCACGGCGGTATAGCCGGCACGTTTGGCCATTTCGATGGCTGCAAAGGTTTCGGTCAGGGTGCCGATCTGGTTGATTTTGATCAGAATGGAATTGGCAACACCTTGATCGATACCCTGCTTGAGGATCTTGGTGTTGGTCACGAACAGATCGTCGCCCACCAATTGTATTTTTTTGCCAAGCTGGTCGGTAAGGATTTTCCAGCCTTCCCAATCGTTTTCAGCCATGCCGTCTTCGATGGAGATGATGGGATATTTATCGCACCAGGTGCTGAGCAAATTGGCAAAGTCTTGCGAAGTCAGGACTACGCCGCCCTCGCCCGCCAGATGATAGCGGCCGTCGCGGTAGAACTCGGAACTGGCGCAATCCAGGCCCAGCGCAATCTGGGAGCCGGCCTCGTAGCCCGCATCGGCAATAGCCTGCAGTATCAGTTGGATTGCCGCTTCATGATTGGCCACGCTGGGCGCAAAGCCACCTTCGTCGCCAACCGCCGTAGACATCCCTTGTTTATTGATAAGCGTCTTGAGAGCGTGGAAAACCTCGGCGCCCATACGCAGAGCCTCGCGGAAACTGCCGGCCCCCAGAGGCAGGATCATGAACTCCTGCAGATCGAGCGTGTTATTGGCGTGAGCGCCGCCATTGATGACATTCATCATGGGCACCGGCATTTGCATGGGGCCGCTGCCGCCGAAATAACGGTACAGGGACAGGCCGGATTCGTCAGCCGCCGCGCGCGCCACGGCCATGCTGGCCGCCAGAATGGCATTGGCACCCAGGCGCCCCTTGGATTCAGTGCCGTCCAGATCGATCAGGGTACGGTCGACAAAGGTTTGCTCTTGTGCGTCGAGCCCCATCAGGGCTTCGGATATTTCGGTGTTGAGGTTTTCAACGGCGCGCAAAACGCCCTTGCCCGAATACCGTGCGGCATCGCCGTCGCGCAGCTCGATCGCTTCGCGGGAACCGGTGGAAGCCCCCGAAGGCACAGCCGCGCGGCCCATCGCCCCGGACTCCAGCAACACATCGCATTCAACGGTCGGGTTACCACGCGAATCCAGAATTTCGCGCCCAATGATATCTACGATTGCACTCATGATATTGACTGTCCTGCCTGAATTAATGGGTTTGGCATTCACCCGGGCACCATGCCCAGGCGAAAAATCGGATAAAGGTTCGATTGTACCTGCGCCAGGCCCGATGAGGCCCGGTTTGAATTCACAGGCCATGAATTTTAATGCGCCACGCTAAAATTTGACCACAACTCAGGCCACTGGATAAGCCAAAATCCTTGACTGCGCGAGGGATGGCCGCCAGAAACATCCAAGGCCAAGGGTCAAACTCCTGTTATCGGGCGTTACCAAAACGCACACTTCCACAATTATGGAATGCCCTCAAAGTCTCAGGGCTTGTCCGCATTGCCTGCGGCCAGCTCGTCGCGCAGACGCCGCTCGAGCGTATCAAGCGTACCGCTGAGGGCCGTGAGATCGGCATCCGACAAATCGGAAAGCGCCCTTTGTATGAAGGCTTTCCGTGCGGGCATGGCCTGTTCCACCACCTGGATTCCCACCGGACTCAGCGCGACATTGGTCAGGCGGTTGTCGAGCGCATCGTTATGGCGCCGCACCCATCCCAGATGCTCGATGACCTTGATTTGCCGGGTCAGGGCGGCAGGGTCCATGCGCAGCAACTCAGACAACTGCTTCTGCGACATTTCCCCCTGCTGATAAAGCATCAGCATTACCCTCCAGCGGGGCATGGGCTGGCCGATACTGGCACTGAAGGCCGCCAGCAGGGTGCGATACGTCCGCCCCAGCTTCTGCATCACCCTGATCTGCGGAAAATCGTCATCGGGCATACTATTCTCCAGCCGGAACAGTGACGGTCGCGCGACGCGACAAGCTTATGAACGGGACTCGGCGCACCCACACCAAGGCAATAATCGCCACCAGCAACGCCAGGGCAACGCCGGAGTGAACCGCGCCGACCAACGACAGCCGGGCCGCTTCAATGAAACTGCCTCCGTCCAGCCCCAGATGGTGCAATTGTGTCAGAAAACGGTTCTGCACTGAAATATTCACCAATATCTGAGGATCTTCCAGGGTTTTGAACCAGACGGCCGACTGATGACCCTGCGCCGCCTGCCGCACCCCGCTGATGTAATAGTGAGTGACCAGGGTCCCGACTATGGCGGTGCCGAGCATGCCGCCTATCATGCGCACCGACTGCAGCAAGGCTGTGGCAATCCCCAGGTGCGATCGCCCCGCCGTTTCCTGAGCGAAGACAGTCAAATTCGGCATGACAAATCCCAGGCCCAGGCCGCCCAGCATCATATAGATGATGACGATCCAGCCCGGCGTGCCCTGGCCCATGCTGATAATCCCCAGACAGGACAGGATGAGCAGCGAGAATCCGGCATAAAGCATGCCATTCGGATTGGGAAGGCGTGTAATTATTCGACCGTTGATAATACTGCCGATGGTAATACACACCACCAGTGGCGTAATAAGCACACCGGCCTCTTGCGGGGTCAGCCCAAACCCGCCCTGCAACAGCAGGGGAACATAAAACAAGACCGCAAACATGGAAAAGCCGGCAAGCAGCGACAGTGAAAACAGGGCCGCCAGGCTTTTGTTGCGGAACATCTCGAATGGCAGCAAGGGTTCGGGACAGCGCTTCTCCCAATAAAACAGGGCCACAAACACCAGCAGGCTGAACACGCACAGCAAGATCATCGACAGGCCCAGGCCACGCGAGGGCAGCAACTCAACAAACAGCTGCAGGCTGCCCAGCCCTAAAGCCACCATCAGGGCACCCGGCCAATCCAGCCGGATGACGCCCTTCTGAACCTGGCGTATCAAGGGCAAATAACGCCATACGAACCACAGGCTGAGCAGGCCTATGGGCAGGTTCACATAAAATACCGAACGCCAGCCCGCGTACTGGGTCAGAAACCCGCCCAGCGAGGGTCCAACCGCGTTGGCAATGCCGAATGCCGCGCTCATCAGCACCTGCCAGCGCAAGCGTACATACGAATCGGGAAAAAGATCGGGAATGCAGGCGAAAGCCGTGCCCACCAGCATGCCGCCGCCCACGCCCTGCAGGGCGCGCGCCAGTACCAGCTGAAGCATGGAATTGGACATGCCGCACAAAGCCGAGGCAGCGGTGAACACCACGATCGACGCAACCACAAACCGTTTGCGCCCGTAGTAATCGCCGAGCCGGCCGAATATCGGCACGGTAATCACCGAGGTCAGCAGATACGAAGTGGCAACCCAGGCGTACAGCTCGAAGCCGTTGAGCTCTGCAACAATGGTCGGCAAGGCCGTGCCCACCACCGTCTGATCGACCGCCACCATCATAGTGACGAAACACAAACCCAGCATCGCCATGAACGACTGACGCACCGACAATACGCGACCGCTTTCGGTCATACCAGGAGCAGCTACCGGCGCCATTAAATACCTTGATACCACAATCATTGACAAGTCAATAATTTTAGGCCGATTGCCCTCCAAACACAAGGGATTACCCTAATATTCGATGAATTTGCAACGCCCCCGCCCTGAAGGTTGCCTCGTGGCGGTTTTCGATATTTTCATGTCAGGCATATACAAACAAGACCTGCCACTTGCACACAAACCCAGGCAAGCTCACCAAGTGCCCACGCGATCTCATGGTCGCATTGGCTTGCGCTGGCTCATAGGCACGTAAAAACAGGCCTGCAACGGTACAAAAACTTCAACGCGAGCGGGGGTGGCGGCCCAGGCAGGGTGAGCGAGCTTGAGTCCGCCGCGGCCGGCGCCTGGATCGGGAGGCAAGGGAGCGGCTGTTTGAGCGTCAAGGGTGTCCACAGCCCGGGGGGCTGTGGACGACGCGAGTTCCGCGACCGCCCGATCCAGGCGCCGGCCGCGGGCAGTCCTGGCGCAGCCAGGACCGGACGAGGCGAGCACCACCCTGCCTGGGCCGCCACCCCCGCGCCTTAAGAACGCATATCATGCCACCAGCATTGGCGACGGCCATTGGCCCCCCACCCTCGCCTCTTAAGAACACGGATGAACACGGATAGTCGCGATAAGACAGCCCCCTAGGCAACCACCTCTACAAAAGCCTACAAAAGAAACCCCCGCCGACTACACACCCTCGACGATATACATGGTCATGACGGCGGCGCCCTCGCGCACATTGCGGGCGCGGCGATACTGGGCCGAGTTGTAGAACGTTCTGGCCGCGGCAATGGAAGGAAATTCCAGCACTACCGTGCGGCTGGGAGTGTCGCCTTCCAGCCCTTCTGTTTTCCCGCCGCGCACCAGAACCTTGGCGTTGTGCGCCTGCATCGCAAGCGACGAAAAACGCTTGTATTCTTCGTATTTCTCGGGCTTGGTGACATGGATATTGGCGATAAGATAGGCAGTCATGTGTGTCTCATGGAATATGATTGAACCAGGCCTGGGCGGTGCGCAAGCACGCGCGACCCGGCGCTGCGATGCCTATATTCTAACGGGTCTCGTCGACACCCTGCGTTCGGCGCCGGCAGGCTGCTTCAATTGAACTGATCTTCAATAAACCCGTTCTGTTTGACGCTGCGATCTATTTGAATCAGGGATTCCAGCAATGCCGCCATATGATGCAGAGGCACGGCATTGGGGCCATCGGACAAGGCCTCGTCGGGCCTGGGATGCGTTTCCATGAACACACCCGCCACACCCACCGCCACGGCGGCGCGCGCCAGCACCGGTACGAACTCGCGCTGTCCGCCCGACGAAGTGCCTTGCCCGCCCGGCAACTGCACCGAATGAGTCGCGTCGAAAACGACCGGGCAACCGGTTTCGCGCATGATAGCCAGCGAGCGCATATCGGACACCAGATTGTTGTAGCCGAACGATGCGCCCCGCTCGCACGCCATGATCGTATTGCCGTCGCCGCCGGCCGCGATGGCCGCCGCGCGCGCCTTGGCCACTACCTGCACCATATCGTGCGGGGCCAGAAACTGGCCCTTCTTGATGTTGACCGGCTTCAGGCTGGCAGCGCAAGCCTGAATGAAATCGGTCTGGCGACACAGGAAAGCGGGCGTCTGCAATACATCGACCACGGCAGCCACCTCGGGCACCTGCCCGATATCATGCACATCGGTCAGTATGGGCACGCCCAGTTCGGCGCGCACATCGGCAAGAATCTTCAAGCCTTCGTCCATGCCGGGGCCGCGGTACGAACGGCCCGAGCTGCGATTGGCCTTGTCGAACGAGCTTTTGTATATAAACGGAATACCCAGCTTGTGCGTGATTTCCTTCAGTTGCCCCGCCGTGTCGAAAGCCATTTGACGAGACTCGATCACGCAAGGGCCCGCTATCAGGAAAAAGGGCTGATCGAGGCCGACTTCAAAGCTGCATAGTTTCATACCGATGCCTTTGTGCAATGCCGCCCCCGGTGCTGAATGGCCAGCGGGCGGGGCTAATGAGGATTAAGGCCAGGGCCCGGCGTATGCCCTTCTGTTCCAGGGGGCTCCGGACGTCAAGCGCCGGAATGCTCGACGCGCTGTTCCTGGTGTTTGATCGCCGCTTGAATATAGCTCGAAAACAGAGGGTGCCCATCGCGGGGGGTCGAGGTGAACTCGGGATGGAACTGCACCCCCATGAACCAGGGATGGCCGGGCAGCTCCATGATTTCCGGCAGATTCTCGGTCGGCGTGCGGGCGCTGATCACCAGGCCGGCCTCTTCGAGGCGCGACACATACACGTTATTGACTTCGTAGCGATGGCGGTGGCGTTCGTTGACCTCGCTGCCATAGATTTCATAGGCGCGCGTCCCCGGCTTGACCGGGCAGCGCTGCGCACCCTTGCGCATTGTGCCGCCCAGATCGGAAGACGAATCGCGCTTTTCGATTTTGCCTTCACGATCCTGCCATTCGGTAATCAGCGCAACGACCGGATGAGGCGCCGCCGGATCGAATTCGGTGCTGTTGGCCCCGCCCAGCATGGCCACATCGCGTGAGAATTCGATAACGGCCAACTGCATTCCCAGGCAAATACCCAGATACGGAATGCCATTTTCGCGTGCGTAGCGGATAGCGGCAATCTTGCCTTCGATGCCACGCTTGCCGAAGCCCCCCGGCACCAAAATGGCATCGAGGGATTTCAGACAATCGGTGCCTTCGGTTTCAATGGTTTCGGAATCCAGGTATTCAATCGTCACGTGCGAATGGGTATGAATGCCAGCATGCACCAGCGCTTCGCTCAGGGACTTGTATGATTCGGTCAGGTCCACATACTTGCCGACCATCCCGATGCGAACCTCGTGTTTGGGGTGCTCGATGGCTTCGACCAGACGATCCCACATGGTCAGATCGGCGGGCGGCGGAGTAATGGCCAGCGCATCGCAAACCAGATTGTCCAGGCCCTGCTTGTGCAGCATGGACGGGATCTTGTAGATCGAATCGGAATCCCAGACCGAAATCACCGCGTCGAGCGGCACATTGGAAAACAGCGAGATTTTGGCGCGCTCGTCGTCGGGGATGGGCCGATCGGCGCGGCACAACAAGGCGTTGGGGTAAATGCCGATTTCGCGCAATTTTTGCACCGAGTGCTGGGTAGGCTTGGTTTTGAGTTCGCCCGCCGTGGCAATGAACGGCACCAGCGTCAGATGCACGAATGCGGCATTATTGCGCCCCAGGCGCAGGCTCATTTGGCGCGCCGCCTCAAGAAACGGCAAGGACTCGATATCGCCCACGGTGCCGCCGATTTCAACAATGGCCACATCGGTGGAACCGTTCCATGCCGAGGTGGCGCCGCGCGCGATGAAGTCCTGGATTTCGTTGGTAATGTGTGGGATCACCTGTACGGTTTTACCCAGATAATCGCCGCGGCGCTCTTTGCGCAGCACCGATTCGTAGATCTGGCCCGTGGTGAAGTTGTTGACCTTGCGCATGCGGGGCGAAATGAAACGCTCGTAGTGGCCCAGGTCAAGATCGGTTTCGGCGCCGTCTTCGGTCACGAAAACCTCGCCATGCTGAAACGGGCTCATGGTGCCCGGATCGACGTTAATGTAGGGATCCAGCTTAAGAAGTGTGACGCGCAAACCGCGAGATTCAAGAATCGCAGCCAGCGAAGCAGCAGCAATGCCCTTACCCAGGGAGGACACTACCCCACCTGTAACAAACACATATTTGGTCATTGTAATTCGCGCCCGGGGCCGCCGGGCATGAGCAGGAAATTTGGATTATAGCCGCAGGCCAGGACTTGTTTCCGGCCAGCCGCCGAAATCCGCCGCGGAATTCTGTCCATATCCAGACAGGGCGGCGTTTTGGCAGGATTATTTTTTTCGGCGGCCGTTGTTTTTTAACCGCTCCTACAATGCCTGGGTGCGACGCAGCAGCCAGGCTTGGGCATCGCCCTGGACTCGCGGCAGCAAGCGTTGCCGAACCTCGGCATGATAGGCGTTCAACCAGGCGGTCTCGGTTTCGGTCAACAAGCCGCGCTCGATGCAGCGCGTATCGATGGGGCACAAGGTGAGCGTTTCAAATTTCAGGAATTCGCCGAATTCGGTCGTCATGGCCGCACGATTGACCACCAGGTTCTCAATGCGGATCCCCCAGCGCCCGGGCCGATACAAGCCAGGCTCGTTGGAAGTGATCATGCCGGGTTCCATACCCATATTGGGATTGATCGGGGTACGGTAGGAAATGGCTTGCGGCCCTTCATGCACATTCAGAAAATAGCCCACACCGTGGCCCGTGCCGTGCCCGTACTCGACGCCAGCCTGCCAGATCGGCAGGCGGGCAATGGCATCCAGCGAAGGCGCAGCCGTGCCGCGCGGGAACACCGCCTGCGAAAGCGCCACCATGCCCTTGAGCACGGCCGTGTAATCGCGCCGCTGCTCAACGCTGGGCTGGCCCACCGGCACCACGCGGGTGATGTCGGTGGTGCCGCCATAATATTGCCCACCCGAATCGATCAGCAAAAGGCCGTCGCCCTGGATCAGGGCATGCGATTGTTCGGTGGCATGGTAATGCGGCATGGCACCGTTGGCGTTGAACGCGGCAATCGTGCCAAAGCTGGGAGAAACGAAATCTTTCTGGCGCGCGCGCGCCGCGCATATTTTTTCATCCACCGTGATCTCGGTCACGGTTTCCCGGCCTTGCGCCGACTCGAACCAGGCAAAGAACTCGCACAAGGCCGCGCCGTCCTGTTCCATGGCAAGCCGGACGTGAGCCAGCTCGGCGTCGGTCTTGCGGGACTTGAGCAAGTGCGAAGGGTTGACCGCCTCGACCTTCTCGACATAGGCCGCGGCGGCCAGCACACCCACCGTGGTGCGTGCCGGGTCGATGAGCAGAGTCTGCCCTTGCGCCAGGGCTGCCAGGGCGGCGCCCGCCGCATCGTAGGGTTCGATCTGGATACCGTCGCGCTGCAGCCTTGCGCGCAGCGCGGCATCAATTTTTTCGGGGGCGACAAACAAGCGCACCGAATCGCGGCCTATGAGGGCATGCGCCAGGAATACCGGGTTGTACGAAACATCGTTGCCGCGCAGATTGAAAATCCAGGCGATGTCATCGAGCGACGATACCCAGTGCCAGTCGGCCTTGTGCAAGGCCATGCCCGCCCGGATCGCGGCCAGATTTTCCGCCCGGGTACGGCACGCGAACGGCGCGGTGTGCTCGTAGACGGCCTCCGCCGGCAGCGGGCTGCGACCGGCCCAGACGGCGCCGGGCAGGTCGAGATCCCCAGCCAGGCTTATGTCCCGCTTGCCGAGCACCGCCTGCCATTGCCGATATGACTGCACATTCACAACCTGGCCGTCGACCCCGACCCGGCTGCCCTTGGGCAGCTCCGCGGCCAGCCAATCGATAAAGCTCGGCACCCCATCGGCGCCGGCGCGCATGGTCTGTATGCCCGTTCCGTCCAGATCGTGTTCGGCCTGCACCCAATAGCGGCTGTCGGTCCACAGGCCAGCGAATTGCGCCGTCACGACCAGCGTTCCCGCCGAACCTTCGAAGCCGCTCAGCCAGCTGCGCGCCTGCCAATGCCCGGGCAGGTATTCGGACAAATGAGGGTCCGACGACAACACCACGCAGGCATCGATTTTGTGTGCGGACATGGCCGCCCGCAAGGCCCCGATACGTTCGGCATAAACGGAATTACCCACAACGATTCCTTATAAAAAAACTGTGCCATCCCGTACAGGAGTGGCACAGCCATGATACAACGATCCGAGGGCCGTTACGCCACGGCGGAGACGTCGAGCCGAGCCTTGGTTTTGGCTTGTACTTCGGCGACCGTGACGCCGGGGGCGACCTCGGTCAGCTTCAAGCCATTCTCGGTGACTTCCATCACCCCCAGATCGGTAATGATCAGGTCGACCACACCCACCCCGGTCAGGGGCAGATTGCATTCGGGCAGCAGCTTGATGTCTTCGGTGCCGTCTTTTTTACGCGCCACATGTTCCATGAGCACGACCACCTTGCCGACTCCCGCGACCAGATCCATGGCGCCTCCCATGCCCTTGATCATTTTCCCCGGAATCATCCAGTTGGCCAGATCGCCCTTCTCGGACACCTGCATGGCACCCAGAATGGCCAGGTTGATCTTGCCGCCCCGTATCATCGCAAAGGAGTCGGCCGAGGCAAAAATCGACGACCCCGGCAAAGTCGTAATCGTTTGCTTGCCGGCGTTGATCAGATCAGCGTCGATTTGGTCGTCGGTGGGAAACGGGCCTATGCCCAGCAAGCCGTTTTCAGACTGCAGCCAGACCTCGACGCCTTTGGGCACATGGTTGGCCACCAGCGTGGGCAGGCCTATGCCCAGATTCACATAAAACCCATCCTGCAATTCACGAGCGGCGCGCGCCGCCATTTCATCACGATTCCAAGCCATTATTCATCTCCTCACGCTTTGCTGACGGTACGTTGTTCGATACGTTTCTCGGGATGGGCATTGACCACAATCCGGTGTACGTAGATTCCCGGCAAGTGCACGGCATCGGGGTCGAAGGTTCCCGTGTCGACCAGTTTTTCGACTTCGACGATGGTGATTTTGCCGGCCATGGCCACATTGGGGTTGAAGTTGCGCGCCGTCTTGCGGAAAACCAGGTTGCCGCTGCGATCGGCCATATAGGCCTTGACCAGCGACACATCGGGCGCGAGCGAACGTTCCATGACATATTTGACACCATCGAATTCGCGAATTTCCTTGCCATCGGCAACCACCGTGCCGACACCCGTTTTAGTGAAAAACGCGGGAATCCCGGCGCCGCCGGCACGCAGCTTTTCAGCCAGAGTGCCTTGCGGCGTGAATTCGAGCTCGAGTTCGCCCGCCAGGAACTGGCGCTCGAACTCCTTGTTTTCGCCCACGTAGGACGCGATCATTTTCTTGACCTGGCGAGTATTGAGCAACTGGCCCAAACCGAAACCGTCGACCCCGGCGTTATTGCTGATGCAGGTCAGGTTTTGCACGCCTGAATCGCGCAAGGCAGCGATCAATGCTTCGGGAATGCCGCAAAGCCCGAAGCCTCCTACGGCAATGGTCTGATCGTTGGCAACGACGCCTTTAAGTGCTTCTGCGGCACTTGCATAGACTTTATCCATTACTCCATCCTTCTGATTAAAAATAAAAAGAATTCACTTGAAACAGCATCGACTAAATTCCGGTTCATGCCACAAAGCATGGTGCAAACCCCGCCAGCTCGTCGGGCGTCCAGGCCAGGGACTTGCCCGTGGCCGAGTCGGTTCCGACCATGACATTCCTGCCTTTGGCATACACCACCCCGGGGTCTTCCCGGCATTCGACCAGCACTTCGAATTCCATGCTCGAACGCCCCAGGCGGGTGAGGACCAGGCTGATCACCACGGTGGCGGGGTAAAGCAGGGGCTTGAGAAAATCGAAGGAAGCGTGCGCCAGCACGCCCACTCGAGCCGACGGCAGGACGATTCCAGCGGCGGCAAACAGATGAATACGCGCCTCTTCGGCATAGCGAAAATAAAGCGTATTGTTGACATGGTTCAAGGCATCGAGATCACCCCAGCGCAAGGGCATGACACAAGAAAAGACGCCGCCAATACGCGGCAGTCCCGATTGATCCGCAACCTGCATGTGCTCCGTGCCTCCTGCTTGGTTTTATTCGATGTCGAGCACCAAGTATAACGGTAACAAATAGGATCGGCGCGCCGCCGCGGCGGCGGGTTACACAATCGCCCCACCACATATTGTCAGGCCGGCCGCAGACTGCAATACAATCCGGATTAATAAATCCAGAGCCATCCACGGCGAATCGCTTCAACACAAATACATTACAGGGAGAACTTTATAAATGGCTGAGCGCGAATCGATGGAATACGATGTAGTCGTTGTCGGCGGAGGGCCGGGAGGCCTGGCTACGGCAATTCGCCTGAAACAACTGGCCGCCGAGCGTAACCAGGAAGTCAGTGTCTGTGTCCTGGAAAAAGGCGCCGAGTTGGGCGCTCATATTCTATCGGGCGCCGTCATGGATCCGCAGGCGCTTACCGAGCTGATTCCCGACTGGAAAGAAAAAGGCGCTCCGCTTGAAACTCCGGTCACCGAAGACAAATTCCTTTTCCTGACGAAAAAAAGCGCGCGCGCCACGCCAAACTGGCTACTGCCCCAATGCTTCCAAAACCACGGCAACTACATAGTGCGCCTGGGCGACTTCGTACGCTGGCTGGGTGAACAGGCCGAGGCCCTGGGTGTGGAAATATTTCCCGGCTTCGCCGCCGGTGAAATCCTGTATACCGATTCAGGAGCCGTCAAAGGCGTAGCCACCGGCGACATGGGGGTTGCGCGCGACGGCTCGCATACATCCCATTACCAGCCTGGCATGGAACTACTGGCCCGCTACACCATCTTTGCCGAAGGCTCGCGCGGCCAATTGGGGCGCCAACTGATCGAACGCTACAAACTGGACGCCGGCCGCGACCCGCAAAGCTACGCCATCGGCATCAAGGAATTGTGGGAGGTCGACCCGGCTCAATCGCAACCCGGCCTGGTCATGCACACTTCCGGCTGGCCTCTCGACGCCGATACCTATGGCGGCTCGTTCCTGTACCACCTGAACCACAACCTGGTCGCGGTCGGGCTGGTGGTGGGCCTGGACTACGCCAACCCCTGGCTCTCTCCCTTTGAAGAATTCCAGCGCTATAAAACACATCCGGCCATACGCCCCATCTTCGAGGGCGGCAAGCGCATCGCCTACGGGGCTCGCGCCTTGACGGCCGGCGGCCTGTTGTCGCTGCCCAAACTCTGTTTCCCGGGCGGGGCCATAGTCGGTTGCGAGGCGGGGTTCCTGAATGCCTCGCGCATCAAGGGTAGCCACTCGGCCATCAAAACCGGCGCGCTGGCCGCCGAAGCGGCTTTCGACGCACTGCAGGCCGATCGCCGCCACGACGAACTGCTTGCCTACCCGGCCGCCTTCGAGAAATCCTGGCTGTATGCCGAGCTGAACAAATCGCGCAATTTCAAGCAATGGTTCAAGAAGGGCCGCACCATGGGTACGCTCATGACCGGCATCGAACAGTGGCTGTTCAAAGGGAAAATGCCCTGGACGCTGCACCACAGCAAGCCCGACCACGCCAGCCTGCAGCCTGCGGCCGAATGCGCGCGCATCGATTATCCCAAGCCCGACGGCAAGCTCACCTTCGATCGCCTCAGTTCGGTATTCATTTCGAATACCAACCACGACGAAAACGAACCCGTGCACCTGACGCTGAAAGACGCTTCGATTCCCGTCTCGGTCAATCTGGCCAAGTACGGCGGCCCGGAAACGCGCTATTGTCCGGCCGGAGTCTATGAGTTCGTCAAAACCGATACCGGCGACGACCGGCTGCAAATCAACGCACAGAACTGCGTGCATTGCAAAACCTGCGATATCAAAGATCCCACCCAGAACATCGTCTGGGTGGCGCCACAAGGCGGCGAAGGCCCTGTCTACAGCGGCATGTAGGCGACTTCAGCAGCGCTGCCCCTCCGCACAAAGGGGCATAAGGCCCACCCTTACGTCTGTCTGCGCGCCGGTGCGATGGTTACGACGACCAGGCCGGCAAGCATGAAGGCAACGCCGACAAGCTCAAGAGGCGTGGGCCGCTCGCTCAGCAAGAGCCAGGCAAGAAGGATCGTCAATACCGGTACGCCCAGGCTGGACATGCCGGCGATGGTGGCGCTTACCCGGCGCACCACCATCATCCACATGACCCAGCCCAGCGCCGAAGCCATGACGCCCATGTAAAGCACCCCCAGCACCAGATGCGTCCCCCATTGAATATTCATCTGGGGCACTGCCATGGACAGCGGCAAGGTAAACAAGGCGCCCAGGAGCATCTGCCAGGTCGTTACGTTCAGGACATTGACCGAATGGCGCTGGAACAGCATTTTGGCCAGCACCACGCCCAGCCCCCAGCTCGCCCCACCGGCCAAAGCCAGCAAAGAACTGAGCACGCCGCCCAAACCCTCCCAGGGCGCAATCACGGCCAGCAGGCCCAATGCCGCCAGCGCAAAGCCCAGCGCATGACGGCTCGTGGGCCGGTCACCCAGCAACAGCCACGCGAATATCAACACCCAGAACGGCATGGTATAGGACAGCATCACCACATGCCCCGCCCCCCCGGCCACCAACGCGAACTGCGCCAGGCACTGGAAAGCGGTTGTCTGAAACAAGGCGATTCCGATGGTCAGCCAGAACGGCGGGAAGCGCAGCGATTGCCGCGATCCCAGCAGTATGACGAACAAGGCCAGGAATCCAGTCGCGTAGCGCAGGGCCACCAGATCGAACGGACCAATATAGTGCGACAGATCTTTCATGACGATCCAGCTGAAACCCCACAAAAGCACCGTCAGCGCCATCAACAGGAAAGCACCGCGATCCGGCTGGTTCGTTTTCAAGAAAAGGCTCCACAAAAGAAATGGCACCCGCCCGGGGTGCCGCTGCAACCCGGGAAAACGGGCTGGCACACAGTAATTTACACCGCCGCCGCGATTCCCGTCGCCATGACGACACCTGGCGCCATGGCGATTCATTGTCCCCGCTACACCGACTGCGACAACTGATCGAGGATTTGCGGGTTTTCAAGAGTCGATACATCCTGCGTCACTTTTTCGCCCTTGGCCACCACGCGCAGCAAGCGGCGCATGATTTTACCGGAACGGGTTTTGGGCAGGTTCTCGCCGAATCGAATGTCTTTCGGCTTGGCGATGGGTCCGATTTCCTTGGCCACCCAGTCGCGCAACTGCTTGGCAATAGCCACCGCTTCGGCACCTTCGGGCAAGGAGCGCTTCAGTACCACAAACGCCACCACGGCTTCGCCGGTAGTGGCGTCCGGACGCCCAACCACCGCGGCTTCGGCCACCAGCTCGTGCGACACCAGCGCCGACTCGACTTCCATCGTGCCCAGACGATGACCCGAGACGTTCAGGACATCGTCGATACGGCCCATGATCCAGAAATAGCCGTCGCTGTCGCACTGCGCGCCATCGCCGGCCAGGTAATAGCCTTTCAGTTCGGGAGGGAAATAGCTCTTTTTGAAACGTTCCGGATCACCCCATATGGTGCGCACCATGGCGGGCCAGGGCCGTTTCATGACCAGGAACCCGCCCTTGCCACGTTCGACCTCTTCGCCGACTTCGTCGACGACTGCGGCGGCGATGCCCGGCAGGGGCAAGGTGCACGACCCCGGCTTGAGCGGCGTGACGCCGGGCAAGGGGGTAATCATGTGGGCACCCGTCTCGGTTTGCCACCAGGTATCCAGCACGGGGCAGCGCTCGCGGCCCACATTGGTGTAGTACCACATCCAGGCCTCGGGATTGATGGGTTCGCCCACCGAACCTATGATGCGCAGACTGTCCAGATTGTATTGACGCGGATGATACTCAGGCGCGGCCTCGGCTGCCTTGGTCAGGGAACGGATGGCCGTGGGCGCGGTGTAGAACACGCTGACCTTGTGGCGCTGGATCATGTCCCAGAAACGGCCCACGTTCGGATAGGTAGGAATCCCTTCGAACATCACTTGGGTCAGGCCCGCCGCCAGCGGCCCGTATGCGATATAGGTATGGCCCGTGACCCAGCCCACATCGGCCGTGCACCAATACACATCGGTATCCTTGGCATCGAAGGTCCACTTCATGGTCAACAGGGACCACAACAGGAATCCCGCCGTGGCATGCTGCACGCCTTTGGGTTTGCCGGTGGAGCCGGAGGTGTAAAGAATGAACAGCGGATGCTCGCCGCTCAGGGAAACCGGCTCGCAGGTGCTGGCCTGCTTGGCCGAAACATCGTGCATCCACAGGTCGCGGCCCGCCTGCCAGGCGATTGAGCCACCAGTGCGCTTGTACACAATGACCTTGCCGACCGCCTCGCACCCGCCCATGGTCAGGGCCTCGTCGACGGCGGGCTTGAGCGGAATCTTTTTACCGCCGCGCACCTGCTCGTCGGCCGTGATGACCAGCGCCGCACCCACATCGACAATCCGTTCGTGCAGGCTTTTCGAGGAGAACCCGCCGAACACCACTGAATGAATAATGCCCAGCCGTGCGCAGGCCTGCATGGCCACGACGGCCTCGACGGCCATGGGCATGTAGATAATCGCCCGATCGCCCGCCTTGTATCCGAGGGCCTTGATACCATTGGCAAACTGGCAGACCCGGGCATGCAGCTGCTGATAGCTGACCTGCTCAACCCGGCCATCGTCGGCTTCGAAAATAATCGCTGTTTTTTGGGCCGTGGGGGTGTTCAGATGCCGATCGAGGCAATTGGCCGACACATTCAGCTTGCCATCGCCGAACCAGCGATAAAACGGCGCATTCGATTCATCGAGCACCTCGGTGAAAGGCGTGTCCCAAACCAGATTTTCGCGCGCCAGGCGCCCCCAGAAATCCCGGGGAGAACGTTCGGCTTCGTCGCACAACGCCTGGTAAGCGTCCATGCCGGAAATATTGGCTTCTTTGACCAGGTTGGCGAATGGCGGAAAGACGCGATTTTCCACTAAAACCGATTCGATCTCTGCAGACATGACATAGGCTCCTTATATATTTTGATGAACAGATGTTATTCAGACTTTGCTTGCTAACCGTAACCAATCAGGCTTACTAAGGGCTGACAAAACCGATAAAACGGCAAATCTCCTTGGCCTGGGCGTTCAGGACATAGTATCGCGCTGCCGCAGGCCACGCGCAAAATCCACACGTGCCAGCGCCACCAGGCCGGCCACGAAAAACACGCCGGTAAACAGCAGGGCCATGCGATGATTGCCCCCGGTCACCCAGGTAACCAGGCCATAGCACAAGGGCCCGATCACGGCCGCCAATTGCAGGGCGAACGTCCAGAGCGAATAGAATTCGGCCAGGCGCTGCTGGGGGGCCAGAGCGCCCACCATGGCCCGTCCCGCGCTTTGGCTGGTACCCATGCACAAGCCGGCCAGTACCGCCGCAATCCAGAATACCCACACCTGCACCGCCACGTAGGCCACCGCGATCATCAGGATCCAGCCGCACAGGGTAATGGCCAGTGCCCGTTTGTGGCCAATGCGGTCCTGCACATGTCCAAACGAAAAAGCGCCGGCCGCCGCGCCGATATTGACGGTGAACACCAGCATCATGGTCTGGGCCATGGTAAAGCCCATGGCTTCGGTGGCATACACCGCCGACAAGGTAATGACCACGGCGATGCCGGCCTGATAGCAGGCACCGCAAAACAGCAGGCGACGGAAATCGGGGAAATTTTTACCTGTTTCGCGCCAGGCCGCCAGGAGCCGGCCAAACAGCCCCTCGGCCGGTTTGTGAGTGGCCGCCGAGCGCTCGCGCAAGAGCATGAAAGACGGTATCGCCGCCAAAGCGAAAATAAGCGCCGTCAGCACCATGACTTGCGGTACATACTGGCTGGCGCCCTCGCCCCGGCCTGCGGCCCAGGATACCAGCGCCAGTGCCAGGCCCAGGCTCAGCATGCCGCCGCAATAGCCGAAGCTCCATCCCCAGCCCGAAACACGGCCCAGCGCTTCCGGCCTGGCGATTTCCGGCAAAAAGGCGGCAATGATCGATTCGCCCACGCAATAACAATAATTCGATAGCGCCAGTATGATCAGCCCCCAGGCAATGTCGCCCGGACCAATCAGCGCCAGCAGCAGGGTTCCGGCAACACAACCGACCGTGCTGGAAAACAGCAGGCGCCGCTTGGCCGCATTGGCATCGGCGCGAGCGCCCAGGGTCGGCATGGTCAGCATGACCATCAGGTAAGAAAACGACAGGGCGGCCGTGAATGCCAGCGTACCCCAGGTCTTCTGGGCGGCGACCACCCCAACGAAATACGCACTGAAAACCGTGGTGAGAACCACGGTTGTATACCCCGAATTGGCGAAATCGTACATGGCCCAGGCCCAGACCTCGCGCTTCGCAACCCCCGGATTCAGGGTATCGCGGAACCCTGCCGAACCAGTAGGGGAACCGGACGCGGCAGCATCCTGCCCTGAAGGAACATTGCTCGTCATGGATTCAGGGCGGCTATCCCCGCGCGAGCAATATTCACGTCGTCGGAGGACTTCACCCCCGAAACGCCCACGGCGCCCACCACGTCTCCCTGCACCACAATCGGCACCCCGCCTTCGAGCATGCCCTCGAGGGTGGGCGCCGACAAAAACGAATAACGGCCCTGGTTGATGGTATCTTCATAGCCCTTGGATTCGCGACGGCCCAAGGCCGCTGTGCGCGCCTTGGCCGGAGAAATATGGGCCGAAACAGGAGCCGCTCCGTCCAGACGCACCAAGCCCAGCAAGTGCCCCCCGTCATCCACAACCGAAATGGTCACGGCCCATTGATGCTCAATAGCATGTTGCTCGGCAGCGGCCAATATGGTTTTGACGTCGGAAGCACTCAATACAGGTTTGGTTTTCATAAAGAATCCTTGATTTGTTCCAGGGCAGTGGGATCTTCAATCGTGGTCAGGTCGCCCGGATCCCGCCCCTCGCATAATGCCACAATCGCACGCCGCAAGACCTTGCCCGAACGGGTTTTCGGCAAGGCTCCCACAAAACGGATCCGGGCGGGTCGGGCCACCGCGCCGATACGCTCTTCGATGACGCGCTTGATATCGTTTTCCAAGTCGGCCACCGCCTGCTCGCTCAACGCAGCGGGATCCTTCAGGACGGCAAACCCCATGGCGACCTGACCTTTGACGGTGTCGGCCACCCCGACGACCGCCGATTCGGCAACGGCGGGATGGCTGTTCAGGGATTCCTCGATTTCGCGCGTGCCCAGCCTATGGCCGGCCACATTGATGACATCGTCGGTGCGCCCCAAAATAAACCAGTAGCCGTCCTGGTCGTAGAGCCCCCAATCGAAGGTCGAATACAGCATGCGATTCGGAAAGGACGAGAAATAAGTGCGGACGAAGCGTTCGTCGTCGCCCCAGATCGTGGACATGGCGCCCGGCGGCAAAGGCGGAGCAATCGCCACCACGCCTTTCTGATTCGGCCCCAGGTCTTCGCCGGTGCTTTCGCTGACCACGCGCACGTCATAGCCATAGACCGGAAACGAGGGGCTGCCGAACTTGGTCGGCACTTCCTCGACCCCCGGTTGGGCCGATAAAATAGGCCAGCCCGTTTCGGTTTGCCAGTAATTGTCGATGATGGGTTTGTCCAGGCCCTCGGAAATCCACGTGGCCGTCGGCTCGTCCAGCGGCTCGCCCGCCAGATAAACGGTTTTAAGACTCGACAAATCGTGTTTTTTCAACAGCGCCGGATCGTGCTTTTTGAGAACCCGGATGGCCGTGGGCGCCGAAAACATGGCATTGGCCCGGTATTTTTCAACCATTTTCCACAGAATCGCGCCGTCGGGACGAGTCGGCAGGCCCTCGTACATAATGGTGGCCTGGCCATTGAGCAAAGGCCCGTACACAACATAAGAGTGCCCTACCGCCCAACCGATATCGCTGGTACACAGGTAGGTATCGCCGGGCTTGCCGCCAAAGACATAGTGCATCGAAGCCGCCATCGCCACCGCATACCCCCCGGTGTCGCGCTGCACGCCCTTGGGATTGCCCGTCGTACCCGAGGTATAGAGAATATAGCTGGGTTCGGATGACTCCAGCCACTCGACCGGCGCCTGGACTCCATCGTGGCGGGCGCGCAGGCTTGCATAGTCGATATCCCGGCCCGCCACGGGCTCAAACCCGATCAGGCCGCGATCGACCAGCAAAACAGTCTCGGGAGGATAGCTTGCCGCGCCCATCGCTTTGTCCAGCAGGGGCTTATAGGCAATTGCCTTGCCTGCGCGCGAGCCGGCATCGGCCGACACCACCAGCTTGGGCCGGGCATCGTCGATGCGCTGCGCCAGGTTGTGCGAGGCGAAGCCGCCGAACACCACCGAATGAATCGCCCCGATACGCGCGCAAGCCAGCATGATGAACGCCGCCTCGGGAATCATCGGCAGGTATACCAGCACGCGATCGCCCTTGCCTACCCCCAGGCTGCGCAGCATGGCGGCCACCGTGTTCACCTCGCGCGCCAGATCCGCCCAGGTGTATATCACCTCTTGATCGACTTCCGTCGACACCCAGATCAGCGCGGGCTTGTCGGCCTGCGTTGCCAGCCAGCGATCCACCGCGTTGTAGCAGAGATTGGTTCTGCCGCCCACAAACCAACGGGCAAAAGGAGGATTGGAATAATCCAGTACCTCGGTAAATGGCGTTTCCCAATGGACACGCTGCGATTCTCGTCGCCAGAATTCCTCGCGCTGTTCTATCGACTGACGATGAAACTCGCGGATTTTCTGCATTTTCTGTCTCCTGGTAGGCGGGTAGTTGTGATCGGCCGCGACTGTTCTTTGCATCCGCGGCAGACGAATTTATTTGTATCAATTTATTTCAAAAACAAGAGTTTCAATCACCGATTTGTCTTTCGCCATAGGAGCGCTAGGCCCTATAGGGTAGATCTATACCGAATCTCTGTAAACGTTACAAGCGCTTTACGTGTTAAGCAAGATTAGTTAAACTCGGCCTGCTTACACCAAAATTACTCGTCAAATTTGCGCCAAGTTCAGGGTTGAATGTTTACATTTCGTTAATATTAACGTTATAAAACGCTGGGCGAAGCGCGGTCATCCGAATTGAAGACTATGCCGCCCCATCGACTCCCGATACGACTATATTCATGCATAAATAACAAGACTCTCTGGCGCGCGGCCAAGTGTGCGATACTCGCCACCACAATAGCCCTCGCGGGCTGCGCCACCAACGCTCAAAGCAAATTTGCCGACTCCAGCTCGCGCAATCTTCGCGACAACTACCTTTCACGTACCCAATCCGATCCGCTCGGCGCCTATCTTGCCGACGGCAGCCCGAACGACGACAGCTTCAACAGCAGCAGTTCCACAGTACACCCCGCCGCCACCAAGGCCCTGGCCTCGACCGCACTGAACTTCCTGGGCATCAAATACCGCTATGGCGGCGGCACCCCAAAAAGCGGCTTCGATTGCAGCGGCCTGGTTGCCTACGCCGCCGAAAAATCCCTGGGGCTCAAACTACCGCGCCGCGCCGCCGACATGGCGCACGAAGGCAAATGGATTTCGCTTGGCGATCTCAAAAAAGGCGATCTGGTCTTTTTCAATACCCTCGGGCACCGCTTTTCGCACGTCGGCATCTACCTCGGCGATCACAAGTTCGTTCATGCGCCACGCAGAGGCCAGGTAGTCCGTGTCGAAAACATGGACCAGAGCTACTGGAAAAAACGCTATAACGGCGCGCGCCGTCTGGCTGCCAACGACTCGTCCGCAAAACTGGCCAGCGAGGCCCTCAAGCAGCACTAAGCCGGCCCACCGTTCTTGCATATTGAAACGGGCACCTCTCTCGGGTGCCCGTTTTGTTTGCCGCAGGCCTGCATGCCGGGGCCGGCCCTCAGCGTGTTCTGCCGCCCGCCTTCTGTTTCAGGGGCGGGATAAACTGCACGGTCTGCTCTGCCCCGGATTTGTCCTTCGGGCAGGACTCGCAGTACCCACACTGATTCAAAGCCTGCTTCATGCTGCAGACTGAACGGCGGCACGCCACAACGCGCACTCCCGAGCGCTGGGCGGCGGCCCGGAATGTCTTCATGACGTTATGACCCAGAAAATCGGTCAGCAAAATAAGCAGATCCGTGCCCGACGGCAATTGCAGGGTTCTTTTTTGGTGGGCGGGATCGCGTCCGCTGATGTGGTGCCTGATGGCAATATTGTGCCCTTTCAGCAGATCGGGAATATTGCCCAGGCGATCGGCGCCCACGACAATAGCACTGACAAATCCAGACATAGTGGCTCCATAGGCTAATATTTAGGTAATGATAATAATTCCTATTATCATAGTCAATAAAATAATCAGCCCGGGAAAAAATAAGATGGCTCCCAGTATGAAAAATTAAATAATTAAAAATTAACGGCTTATGAAATTTCAAGAAGTGCCGGAAATTGGCGGCTATCCCGAGCACAGCCGCAGAACCGCTTTCGAAAACAGAGCTTTTAAGGCAAAAAAAAGCTGACAAAGTGTAAGCAATTCAGTTTGCCGTAAAGCGATATAGGGAGAATAAAGATATCTTTAAAGGAGGTATCGAATAATGATTTCCAAATCTTTACACGCAATACCCTTCGCTCTTGGCACACTCGCCATGGCGCTATCCCTGTCAACCGTGCAGGCCGCAGAACCCACCATTGTTCTGGGTGCGTCGGTGCAATTGACCGGATCGAGTGCCAATACCGGGCGCTATTATCGGGACGCGTATCAACTGGCGATCGATAAAATCAACGAAAAAGGCGGCGTCAAGGTAGATGGCAAGTCGTACAAATTGGCCCTCAAAATCTACGATAATCAATCCGACGTCAACCTGAGCGTGCGCCAATACACACAACTTGTCTCCCAAGACAAAATCCATCTGCTGCTCGGGCCCTTCGCCAGTAATTTTGCATTGGCCGACTCGGCGGTTTCGGAAAAATACCAGGTCCCCATGGTCCAGGGCGGCGGCGCCTCGGATCAGATTTTCGCGCGTAATTTCAAATACATCTTCGGCACCCTGGCCCCTGCCAGCAATTACTTCGGCAGCACCATAGCCATGCTGAAACAGGTCAAGCCGGTTCCCGCATCGGTGGCGTTGCTGTACGCCGACGATTCCTTCGACGTATCGGTGGCCAACGGCACACGGCCCCAGCTCAAAAAAGCCGGACTGAACATCGTCATGGACGAACGCTACAGCACCAACGCCAGCGACTTCAACTCCTTGCTGTCGCAAATCAAATCCAAGAAAGTCGACGCGGTACTTGTCGCCGGCCATGAAACCGAGATTCTCAATTTTGTCCGCCAGGCGAAGAGCCTGAACGTGGCACCGAAAATGTATTCGTTTACGGTCGGCGTGCCCAGCGAAGACTTCCGCAAGGCTTTGGGCAAAGATGCCGATTACGCTTTCGGCATGACCGCCTGGCTGCCGGGCCCGACGCTTAAAGACAAGTGGTTTGGCGATGCGGAGCAATTTGCCGCCGCCTACAAGGCCAAATACGGCTACGAGCCCGACTACCATGCGGCTTCGGGCGCTTCCGATGTCGAAGCCTTGGTTGTCGCTCTTGAAAAAGCCAATTCGCTGGACCCCAAGAAAGTCCGCGATGCCATCGCCGCAAGCAATTTTGACAGCCTCTACGGCAAAATCGCTTTTGGCAAGAACGGGCAGATCGACCTCGACCAAACCGTGGTCCAAGTCCAGGACGGCGCGCTGAAACCTGTGTTTGACGGCAAAGCCTTCATCAACCAGGCCAAATATCCCATGCCATCCTGGTCTGGTCGTTAAATAGTGCGTCTTTAAGGAGTTAACGTGGATTTACTTTTACAAATCCTCGTCAACGGAATCCTGCAAGGGGGGTTGTACGCCATCATGGCGCTCGGCCTCGCCCTTGTCTGGGGTGTGTTGAATATTGTGAACTTGGCCCATGGGGCCTTTATTATGCTGGGAGCCTATATCTCCTGGTACTTATTTACTTACGTGGGCATCGATCCGTTTCTTGGCTTGCCCATCACCGCTTGCGTCATGTTCGCGGTGGGTTATGGCATACAGCGCGGCCTGCTCAACCTGATCGCCCGCGCGCCGATGTTCAACACCTTGCTGATTACTTTCGGGCTTGAAGTGGTTTTGACCTATATGGCGCAATTGATCTTTTCCGCCGACTTCAGAACCATCAACCCCGTTTATGCCGGCAGCAGCTTTACCCTGGGCCATCTCACCATCCCCGCCGTCAGGCTGGCCGCGTTCGGCGTGGCCATGGTATTGACACTGGCCATGTGGTATTTCCTGCTGCGCTCCCGTCTGGGGCGCGCCATCCGGGCAACCGCCCAGAACCTGGTTGCCGCGCGCCTTTACGGCGTGGAGCCCAGGCACTTGTATGCCGTGACTTTCGGCCTGGGGCTGGCCCTGGCCGGCGCGGCCGGCGGCCTGTACGGGACCGTCTCGCAAATCAACCCTTATATCGGAGCCACGCTCACCGCCAAATCCTTTGCCATAGCGATTATCGGCGGCCTGGACAACCCTCTGGGAGTAATCGTAGGCGGCCTGTTCCTGGGGCTTATCGAAGCACTGACCGCACTCTATATCGGCCCAACCTTCTCCGATGTCGCAAGTTTCGGTGTGCTGGTCCTGGTTCTGATTGTGCGGCCTAGCGGCCTGCTCGGGAGAACCGCATGAAAACAATGCGCGCAATCCTGCTCGTGGCAGTCATCATCGCCTTGGTGCTGCTGCCCAAATACGGCTCCGACGTGGTGATTCAATTCGGAATCAGCACCTTGTTGCTGGCGGTTCTGGCCCAAGGCTGGAATATCATCGGCGGATACACAGGCTACGCCTCGTTCGGCAACTCGGTCTTCTACGGACTGGGCAGCTACGGGGTCGGCATAGCCATGGTTCAGTGGCACCTGCCATTTGCCTTCGGCATGGCGTTCGGGGTGATCCTGGCCGTGATATTCGCCCTGTGCCTCGGGCTTCCGGTGTTGCGGCTCAAGGGCCACTACTTCGCCATCGCCACCCTGGCGCTCGCCCAGGTCATGATCGCCATCGTTTCCAACGTCAAGATCGCCGGCCAGAACATCGGCCTGGTGTTGCCGCCGCTGAATAACGACCCCCTGTTCTATGAACTCTCTCTAGGGCTGCTGATACTCGTCACCTTGACGATCTATTGGCTGACGCGAAGCCGCTTCGGCTTTGGCCTGATCGCGATACGCGAAAACGAAGAAGGCGCCGTGGTCATGGGCGTCGACACCACGCGCTACAAGATCATGGCGTTCGCACTGGCGGGGATCTTCAGCGCCCTGGCCGGCGGCATCCATGCCTACTGGATCACCTTCCTGGACCCCGAAAGCGCCTTCGACATCACGCTTAACGTCAAGATGATCATCATGGCGGTGTTCGGCGGGCCAGGCACAATCCTGGGACCTATCGTCGGCTCGTTCATCCTGTCGGCCATCTCGGAAGTGTTGTCCAGCGAAGTCACCAGCATCGCAGGCCTGTTCTTTGGCGCGGTGATCGTCGTTGCCGTAGTCCTGATGCCGCGCGGCCTGGCTGACGTCATACGGCGCTTTCACCGCTCGGGCTGGCGCTATTTTGTGGAAAATATTCGGGCCAATCGCTTATGACACCCATTTTAGAAGCACGCCATCTGACACGCCGCTTTTCCGGCCTGCTGGCCGTCAACAACGTCAGTTTCACGCTCAACCAAGGTGAGATCCTGGGCTTCATCGGCCCCAATGGAGCCGGCAAGACCACGCTGATCAGCCTGATCAGCGGCACCCTGCCTCCCACCGAAGGCGAGGTTTTTTTCCAGGACCGCCCCATCAACTCGGTGCCCGCCTATCAGCGCGCGCGGCTGGGCATAGGCCGGACCTTCCAGATCATGCGCCCCTTCCCCGGCCTGTCGGTGCTGGACAATGTGGCCGTAGGCGCACTGTTCGGACGCGGCGGCGGCGAAAAAAAGCTCAGCGTCGCCCGGGAAAAAGCCCGTGAATGCCTGACATTCGTGGGCCTGGGCAAACATGTGGATCATCGCGCCGAAGAACTGGGCGGCCCCGACCGCAAGCGTCTTGAACTGGCCAAGGCCCTGGCCATGCAGCCTCGCGTTCTGCTTTGCGACGAAGTGATGGCCGGCCTGAACCTGGTCGAAATCGATGAAGTCATCGAAGTCATACGCAAGGTTCGCAGCGAAGGCATCAGCATTATCGTCATCGAGCACGTCATCAAAGCCATCAAGACACTGTCGGACCGGATCATGGTGCTGCACCACGGCGAGAAGATTGCCGACGGAGTACCCGATGAGGTTCTTGCAAACTCGACCGTGATCGAAGCTTATTTAGGAAAAAAACGAACATGAATCCCAGCCCTGGCGCCTCCCCCCTGCTGCAGCTGAACGGCGTGTCGGCAGGCTACGGAGAAATGTCGGTCATCAACGATATAAATCTCGACATTTTTCCATCCGAGATCGTCGCCCTGGTGGGCAGCAACGGTGCAGGCAAGACAACGCTGTTGCGCGTCTTGTCCCGCCTGCTGCACTGCAAAGGCGATATCCGCTTCAACGGCACGCTCATTACCGAATACACACCCGACCAGGTTTTTGAACTGGGCATGGTGCAAGTCCCCGAAGGCAGGCAACTGTTCGACCGCATGTCGGTGCAGGACAATCTGCTGATGGGAGCCTATCACCGCCCCAGCCGCGCTGAAGTCGCCCAGGATCTGGAAAAGATCTACGCGCTCTTCCCACGCATGGCCGAACGGCGCAAACAACTGGCCGGCAGCATGTCCGGCGGCGAACAGCAAATGTGCGCCATGGCGCGCGCCATGATGGCCAGGCCGGTGCTGCTGATGGTCGATGAGATGAGCCTGGGCCTGGCCCCGATCATTGTCGACCAGCTCATGGATGTGCTCGTCAGCATCCGGGGCCAAGGTGTCACTGTCCTGCTGGTCGAACAGGATATTCACCTGGCCCTGGCCGCAGCCGATCGCGGCTACGTGGTGGAAACCGGCAAAATCGTACGCCAGGGTCCCGCCAAGGAATTGATAGACGACCCCGCCCTGCAACGCGCCTACCTGGGACTTTGACTCCCGTCGGGCCCTGTGAGCCACTCGTCGGAGATGCACCGACGGCGGCTCACAAGCCCTGCCCCAGCTTCCGAACAGGACAACTTATTCCTCAGCAGGCGCGGCACCGTCGACAGCACGCTGAACCACTTCACGGGTCAGGTTGGACGCCAGCATTTCGAGCAGCACAAAAACATAATCACGCAGAAATACGCCCGACTTGACCGCAACCCGGGTCACATGCGTGCCGAACAGATGGCCCGCCGGCAAGCCCACCAGGCCCTTGTCGCGGCGCGGATCAAAGGCCATGCCCGCGATAATGCCTATACCCATGCCCACATCCACATAGGTCTTGATCACATCGGCATCAATCGCCTCGAGCACGATATCCGGTGTCACGTTGCTTGCGGCAAAAACCTCGTCAATCGTGCAGCGGCCCGAAAATGCCCTGTCGTACGTCACAATCGGATATTGCGCCAATTGCTCGAGTGTCAGTTTTTTAGCCTCGCTCGAGGTAAGCTCGGCCAAGGGATGATCGGGGCGCACCACAATGACATGCTCCCACGAATAGACCGGCAAGGCGGCCAGGCCCGCCGTCATGCTCAGCGTTTCGGTCGCGATCGCCACATCGGCCTGTTCATGCAGCACCATTTGGGCCAGTTGCGGAGGATTGCCCTCGGCCAGCGACAAGCGCACTTTGGGGAATTTCTCGCGAAAAGCCGGAATGACCCGCGGGAGAATGTACCGGGCCTGCGCATGCGTGCAGGCAATCACCAGGCCGCCTTCGTCGCGGCGCGCGAACTCATCGCTGACTTTTT
The DNA here is from genome assembly GCF_021266465.1 of Paralcaligenes sp. KSB-10. Taxonomy (NCBI): domain Bacteria; kingdom Pseudomonadati; phylum Pseudomonadota; class Betaproteobacteria; order Burkholderiales; family Alcaligenaceae; genus Paralcaligenes; species Paralcaligenes sp. KSB-10. Next base: position 1,408,506 of record NZ_CP089848.1, read on the forward strand.
TCAGATTATCGACTTCGCGCATAATGCGGTCGATTACGTGCGACACAACCGCGCCCGGCTTGGTCAGGCCCTTGATGCGCTTGCCATGCCGCTCGAAAATCTTGATGCCCAATTCGTCTTCGAATTCGATAATGGCCTTGGACACCCCCGGTTGCGAGGTAAAAAGCGTGCGTGCGGCCTCCGTCAAATTGAAATTGCGCCGTATGGTTTCACGCACAAAACGAAATTGCTGGAGATTCATAAAAAATAGCCCTTTAGGAAGGGCTATTGTATGTTATATAAGAATAAATATTAATTATTTTTAGTTATAAGCTTACTTCATGGAGATGGTTGTATTGACCCCTGTATGGTGCGCCGACCAGCGTGCCGTCACGGTCTTGGTCTGCGTCCAGAACTGAACGGCCTGCTTGCCGTTGGGCCCGAGGTCGCCCAGCTTGGAAGCGCGCGAGCCTGTAAAGCTGAACCAGGCGACGGGAACAGGAATCGGAATATTGATACCGATCTGGCCGACGTCGATATTATTCTGGAAGTAGCGCGCCGAACCGCCGTCCTGCGTAAACACCGACACCCCATTGCCGTTCGGATTCTGGTTGATGAACTCAACGGCCTCTTCGAGCGTTTCGGCGCCTACCACGCACAACACCGGCCCGAACACTTCCTCCTGGTAAATCGACATATCGGCCTTGACGTCCTTGAACACCGTAGGGCCGACGAAATTGCCCTTGGCGTAGCCCGATACCTCAATATTGCGGCCATCGAGCACCAGCGCGGCACCCTCGTCGGCACCTTTCTGAATCAGGCTCTCGACCCGTTTACGGGCATTGGGCGATACCAGCGGGCCCAGGTCGGCCTTGCGATCCAGCCCGGCATTGACCTTGAGCTTTTTGGCGCGTTCGATGAAATCGGGCAGCCAATCGCGGGCCTCGCCCACCAGCACTGCCACCGAAATCGCCATGCAGCGCTGGCCGGCCGCTCCAAAAGCCGCGCCCAGAAGTTGATTCAAGGCCGCTTCGCGATCGGCATCGGGCAAAATGACGCAATGATTCTTGGCGCCCATCATGGCCTGGCAGCGCTTGCCGGCTTCAGACGCGCGACGATAGATGTGCGACCCGACATGCGTGGAACCGATGAAGGAAATAGCCTTGATATCGGGATGATCGCACAAACCATTGGCAATCTCGGGTCCGCCATGCACCACGTTCAGCACGCCCGGGGGCAGGCCCGCCTCGAGAGCCAGCTGAGCCAGCAGCAAAGACGAGCTGGGGTCTTGCTCCGAGGGCTTCAATATGAACGAGTTGCCTGCCGTCACCGCTATCGGGAACATGAAACAAGGCAGCATGATGGGAAAATTGAAGGCGGTAATCCCGGCGCAAACACCCAGGGGCTGAATCAAGGTATAGACATCGATACCCGTGGCGGCGTTTTCAGCGTATTCGCCCAATTGCAGGCTGGCCATGGAGCAGGCATGTTCGATGACTTCCAGGCCGCGACCGACTTCGCCCTCGGCATCAGGCAGGGTCTTGCCATGCTCCAGAGTAATCAGCTCGGCCAGTTTTGTGGTGTTGTCCCGCACCAGCTTCTGCAAATTCAGCATGATGCGCATGCGGGCGCCCTGACTCGTATTGCGCCAGGTCTGGAATGCCTTTTTCGAGTCGGCGACAGCCAGGTCGAGTTCGTCCTTGGTCGCAAACGGCACTTGCGCCACGACTTCCTGGGTTGCGGGATTGATCACGTCGCGCCACTCGGTGGTTTTCGACTGGACCAATTTGCCTCCGATAAGCAGAGGGATACGGGGTACGGCACTCATTAAGGTCTCCTTGGCGCATGCCATCATGCGCGCTGTGTGATGGATTGGCGATGGCTATCGGGCTTTGCGCCCGGCTTATTTCTTGACCAGGGGGCAGGTCGATTTGGACAATGGCTGGAACGCGTCTTTGGCCGGGATGGTCGCCACCAGCCTGGAGTAGTCCCAGGGGCTTTTCGATTCCGCCGGCGTCTTGACTTCATACAAATACATATCGTGTATCACGCGACCATCGGGGCGTATGGAGGCATTGTGCATGATCGGATCCTTGATGGGCAACTTGCGCATTTCGGCGGCCACCACATCGCCCTGAGTCGAGCCCGATGCCGCAACGGCCTTCAAGTAATGCAACACACTCGAATATACGCCTGCCTGCGTCATGGTGGGCTTGAGATCTTTGTAAGCCTTGGCGAAACGCGCCGACCACTTGCGCGATGCATCGTCAAAGTCCCAGTAAAAGCCATCGACATAGGTCAGGCCCTGGGCATTGCTCAAGCCCAGCGCGCGCAAGTCGGACAGGAACACCAGCAGGGCCACCAGCCGCTGGCCGCCTTTGACGATCCCGAACTCGCGGGCCTGCTTGATGGCATTGACCGTGTCCTGGCCGCCGTTGGCCAGAGCCACAACCTGTGCCTTGGAACTTTGCGCCTGCAAAAGATAGGAAGCGAAATCGGCGGTATTCAGCGGATGCAGCACGGATCCGACTACCGTGCCGCCCAGTTCCTTGACCATATCTTCGGAACCTTTTTGCAAGGAATGGCCGAACGCATAATCCACGGTAATGAAAAACCAGGATTTGCCGCCTTTATTGACGGTCGCCTTTACCCCGCCGACCGACTGCGAATAAGTATCGAACATCCAGTGAAAGCCAACCGGCGAACAATTGGCGTTGGTCAAGGCCGTCGTGGCCGGGCCTGAAAACAAGGCAATTTTGTTCTTTTCCTTGGCGACAGCCTGCACAGCCAGCGCCACGCCCGAATTGGTCAGATCCGCTATGGCAGTCACGCCATCGCGATCGAACCATTCACGCGCCTTGGCGGCGCCCACGTCGGCCTTGTTTTGATTATCGGCCGACAGCAGATCGATGCTCATGCCCTTGCATTCCGCTTTCAGGCAGTCGTCGATGGCCATTTTCGCCGCCACAACGGAGCCGGAACCTCCCATCGAGGCGTAGGGGCCGGACATATCGGTCAAGACGCCGATCTTGACCGGCGGCGTCTTGGCTTGCGCGCCAAACGTCAGTCCCAGGCAAAGGCTGGCCATCAGGGTCAGGGAAAAGTTTTTCATTGTCGTCTCCGTTTTCATCTTTCTTTATTTATATGATTGGGCGTGCCGGGGCACTTATGCAGTGTAGTTGTGTAAAAAACTTATTACTATCACAATATTTGCACATTCATTGCTAAAAAATGCACAACGCGCCAGGGGCTCGGGCGCCCATGATTTCAGGGGACTTCAATGCTGGATTGGGATGGTTTGCGTTATTTTCTGGAAGTGGCCCGCACCCAGCGCGTCAGCGCCGCGGCACTGCGCCTTGGAGTTCAGCACAGCACCGTTTCGCGGCGCATCCAGACTCTGGAACAGGAACTGGACACTGTCTTGTTCGACAAGTCCAAAACCACCGGCTTTACCCTCACCGAGGATGGCCTGCGGTTTTTTGCCCATGCGGAACAGATTGAAGGCTCGCTGTTTTCGGCGCGCGAGGAGCTTTCGGGCGTAGGTCAAACCCTGTCGGGTCATTTGCGGGTCGGATCGACCGAGGGCTTCGGCAATTATGTGCTGACGCCGCTCATGGTGGATTTTCAACGCCGCTTTCCCGCAACGACTCTGGACATCATGCCGGTGCCGCGGTTTATCAGCCTGTCCAAGCGCGAAGCCGATATTGCCATTTCTCTGGAACGGCCGCAGCGCGGCCCGTACATGTGCACCAAGCTGATCGACTACTCGCTCAAACTTTACGGCAGCACCGCCTATTTGGCGCGCTCGGCTCCCATCCTCAGCCAGGGCGACCTGGCCGGACATACGTTCATAGGCTATGTTGAGGAATTGCTGTTCAGCGACCGCTTGCGCTATCTTGAAGACATTTTGCCGAGCAGCCGGGTCATTTTCAAGAGCACCAGTGTGATTGCGCAGTACCAGGCCGCGCTGCAGGGGCAGTCGCTGGCCATCCTGCCTTGTTTCATGGCGGCCCAGGACCCGCGGCTGCAGCCTGTGCTGGACAACGATATCTCGGTCACACGCAGCTTCTGGATGTACTGCCATGAAGATCTGCGCCGTTCGAAGCGGGTCATGGCCTTGTGGGATTATCTGAAAAAAACGGTGCAGTTGAACGAGCCTCTGCTGCAGGGCCGATCGGACCGATTGCGCTACTTGCCGGAACCGGGAAGCCAGCTCGGGTTGGGCGAATGATCTGGCGCATTTTTGATTTACGTGTTTACGGGAGTGGGCGCGTTTCAGTGACTTTTGTTTTGAGCTGCCTGTACTGGCTGGGGCGATGGTTTTGGACTGAGCGTTGCTGTGTGGGCGGCGGTTCTTTCTATAAAGACGCCGCAGGGTGGGCGGTGCTGTGCAGTCCGGCACGTCCAGCGGTCGTGGTGCTACGCACCCCGACTGCCCGGGTCTGCCTCGTCCAGGCGGGCGTCGGGCCAACTCGCAGTGCCTCGCGTGCGAGGCACTGCTCAAACAGGGCCCGCCGAAAGCCCCCGCCTTCCCTTCGTCAGCACCCGGCGCTGGACTACCGCCGGACTGCACAGCACCGCCCACCCTGCGGCTTGCGTTGAGGTCATGCATCGAGGTATACGTTGAGGCCGGCAAGCTCATTCCAGGCATGCCATTACGCGAGCCGTCTATCGGGGCTTGGGGTCAGGACCGGCGTAAGGCGTGCGCCGGATGCTACCGTAGGGAAGGCGGGGGCTTTCGGCGGGCCATGTTTGAGCGCAGCCGCGCCAGCGGCGTAGCGAGTTTGGCCCGACGCCCGCCTGGACGAGGTAGATCCGGATCCAGCACGCCGTGCCGGCCCTGACCCCAAGCCCCGATAGACGGCGTCTTTATATACCCATCAATCGAAGAACGCCATAAACACTCAACCCAACAATACACTAACTCGCAGCCGGCCGGGCTTCCACCTTGGGCGGTTTAGGCGCTTTGACACGCAATTTACGCCACATCATGTACATCATCAGAAGCGAAAATACCCCATGCACCAACCATACGCCCAAGCCAAAGCTCAGTTTGCCGTTACCGATCCAGCCGCGCGAAAGATTGATCAGGTTCATATAAAGCAAACCGACCAGGCCCGCGATCAGCACGTCGCCGGAACGTCCCAGCCGGGGATTGACCGCCCCCAGGGGAATGGCCAGCAAGGCCAGATTCAGCGCCGCCAGGGGCAAGGATATTCGCCACATCATTTGCGAGCGGGAGTTATTGGTGTTGTCGCCAATCAGTTGGTCGGTAGGCCGGGCCTTGAGCTGGCGCTCGGCCATTTCACGCGCGACTTTTATCGAGCCGGCATCGTTCTTGCTTTCGAGCCGGAATCCGTACCGGTTGAAATCGAACATGCGGAACTCGGGCGTACCCGGCTTCAAATCGTAGCGATGCCCCTGGCTAAGCACCAGGAAGCGGTCGCCGTTGGGCTCGGTCTGGACCCGGGCGCTGTCGGCCGACACCACCGTCAGCCAGTCGGGTTCGATCACACGGGCAATCACATTGCCCAGCTGGTCTCCCGGCTTGGTCGGATCTTCGGCGAAAAACACCCTGGCTCCGTCTTCGGTTTCAATGAACTGGCCCGCGGTGACTTTGGATAAGTCGGAACGCTGCTCGTAGCGCTGGCGATATTCCGCAATCTGCCGATATGCCCAGGGCGATGCCACCAGGGTCAACACGGCAATCACGATGGCAACCGGCACCGCGCAACGCAACACCGGCCGAACCCAATCCTTCAGCGACAAACCGCTGGCGAACCACACCACCATTTCCGATTCCCTGAAATTCCGCGTCACTGTCGTGAGCACGGCTATAAACAGGGAGACCGACAAAATGACCGGCAAGGCGGTGATGCTTGAAAACGCCGCCAGGCCCAACACGACATCGGCGCCTATCGTTCCGTTGGCCGCTTCGCCGAGCAAACGCACCAGCAGCACACTAAGCCATACAATAAGCAGCGTGGAGAACACGACACCCGCATGGCTAGAGATTTCGGCAACTACAGAACGTTTGAATAGTGACATGAGAAAATATGCGAGATAATCGTAAGCATCCTACAGACACTTTGGGAAATTCGAATGGAATTTAGCACACAGACCACAGCTTCCTTGCATCAAATTAAAACAGCGGCGCTTGCTGTGGGCGTTTTCGCCGACGGAATGCTGAGTCCGGCAGCCGACATTATCGATCATGCCAGCAATGGCGCCCTGCGTGAAGTACTTAAATCGGAATTCCTGGCCAAAGCCGGCACTCATCTGGCCTTGCGCCGCCTGACCGGCGTGGTCGCGGCGCGAATCATTTTAATCGGCCTGGGCAAGCAAGACAGTTATAACGCGGCAACGCATGCCAATGCCGAATTCGTTTTCGCCAATTACTGCGTGCAGGCGCATCTGTCCGAAGGGGTTTCCACCCTGGCGGCCATCGAATGCCCCAATTCCACGATGCGCAGCCGTGCGCAGGCTGCGGCCGTGGCCGCGGGCCGGGCCACCTACTATTACGATGCCACTTTCGGCAAACGCGAGCACAACGCTGCACCGAAACTCAAGAAAATCATCTTGTCGGTCGCCCGCAACCAGGCCGGCCAGGCGCAGCAGGGCTTGTCCAGCGGCGGCGCAATCGCCGCCGGCATGAATCTGGCACGCGAGCTGGGCAATCTTCCCGGCAATATCTGCACCCCCACCTACCTGGGCCAGGCCGCCAAAAAACTGGCCAAGGAATTCAAAAGCCTCAAGGCCGAAGTACTCGAGCGCAAGCAGATCGAAGCACTCAAGATGGGTTCGTTTTTATCCGTGGCCCGAGGCTCGTACGAAGCGCCGGCGTTCATTATTCTCAGACACTCTCCCGCTTCGGCCAAAACAGCGGGTAAAACGCGCAAGGCTCCCATTGTCCTGGTAGGCAAGGGCATCACCTTCGACGCCGGCGGTATTTCGATCAAGCCGGCCGGCAATATGGATGAAATGAAATACGATATGTGCGGGGCTGCCAGCGTGCTGGGCGCATTGCGTGCCGTCGCCGAAATCGGACTCGATCGGGAAATCATAGGCCTGATTCCAAGCTGCGAAAACCTGCCCAGCGGCCGTGCCAACAAACCGGGCGACGTCGTCACCAGCATGTCCGGGCAAACCATAGAAATTCTCAATACCGACGCCGAAGGCCGCCTGGTCCTGTGCGACGCCCTTACCTACGCGGAACGTTTCAAGCCGGCGGCGGTCATCGATATCGCCACCCTGACTGGCGCCTGCATCGTGGCGCTTGGCCATGTCAACTCGGGCCTGTTCAGCAAAGACGACGCCTTGGCCGAAAGCCTTTTGCGGGCCGGCCGCGATACCAACGACACGGCATGGCGCCTGCCCCTGGAAGATGCCTACCAGGAACAGCTCCATTCCAATTTTGCCGATATTGCCAATATAGGCGGCCCACCGGCCGGTTCAGTCACGGCGGCCTGCTTTCTTTCGCGCTTCACCAAAAGCTATCCCTGGGCTCATCTGGACATAGCCGGGACTGCCTGGCGCAGCGGCAAGGAAAAAGGCGCAACCGGCCGCCCTGTTCCCTTGCTGGTGCAATACCTGCTCGACCAGGCCTAGGCGGTCGATGACCCGCATCGATTTCGCCTTTGGCGCCTCCGACCGTCTGCAAATGGCGTGCGACGTTGCACGCAAGCACTATCTGTCGGGGCGCAGCCTGATCGTATACAGCGGGGATGCCGAAATGCTGGCCCGCTTCGATCACCTGCTATGGAGCTTCGATGCCACGGCGTTTGTGCCTCACGTAACGGCCGGCGACCCGCTTGCCGCCCACACGCCGGTCTGGCTCACTTCCAATGCTCCGCAGCCGCCTGCGAATGCGGCGCAGCCCGCCTGGCTGGTCAATCTGGACACGCAGTGCCCGCCAGGCATCGAGCATTTCGAACGGGTGCTGGAAATCGTGTCTGACCAGCCCGAAGACAAGCAGGCCGCGCGCCAGCGCTGGCGCCAATACCAGGCCGATGGGCACACGCTGCATGCCCATGACGTATCCAGCCGATAAATGCCTTAGAATGAGTCTTCGGAACCAAGCGGCCCAGCACCGCTCCAATATAGGTCAAGCATACTGATACTTGCCCAGCCAGATACTCGGCTTACTTGCAGATTCAGCTATTTGTCAGTTATTCTGCTCCATGTACAAGGCTTGACTGGCAGCGCCCGATCGCTACCTAGCGCCCGGTCTATTGATATTAAAGGATTCACCATGAGCGATTTCCCGCAATCTCCGCTTTCGCCCCACGACGGTTATGCCGCCGCTCCGGGCGAAGTCGTACGCAACCGCGTGTTGCGCAACACCTACTGGCTGCTGACCCTGTCCTTGATCCCCACGGTACTTGGAGCGCTGGTAGGTCTGTACACGGGCGTGAACCAGGCCATGGGAGCCAGTCCCGGCACCAGCACCATCATTTTCCTGGTTGGCGCCTTCGGCCTCATGTTCCTGATCGAACGCAACAAGAACAACTCCCTGGGCGTCGCCCTGCTGCTGGGCTTCACGTTCTTCATGGGCATCATGCTGTCGCGCCTGCTTGGGCACATCATGGGCCTGGGCAATGGCTCGCAGCTCATCATGCTGGCGTTCGGCGGCACAGCCGTCGTCTTCGGCGCCATGGCCAGCATTGCCACCACCACCAAGCGTGATTTCTCGCATCTGCAAAAATTCCTGTTTATCGGCGTAATCGTGCTGATCGTGGCCTCGCTGGCCAATATCTTTTTGCATTTGCCGGCCCTCATGCTGACCATCTCCGTCATGGCCATCGTGATTTTCTCGGCCTTTTTGCTGGTCGACCTGCAACGCGTCATCAACGGCGGCGAAACCAATTACGTTTCGGCCACCCTGGCCATTTATCTGGACCTCTACAACGTATTCGTCAATCTGCTCATGCTGCTGGGCATCTTCGGCGGCAACTCCAATAAGTAGGGACGGGGGCCTGGTGCCCCCCGTTCTGGAAATCAATAGGCGGTGACGGCAGGGGCGGCCTTTGTGGCCGCCCGTCTTGGGCGGCGCATCAACGCCGCCCGGCCCCACGCGCCGACGCGGATCCGGTACGCCTGCGAACCTCCTTGTTCCACAGCCACAGGCCTTCGCCGGCCATCAACAGCACCGCAAGCCAGATGGGAAGATACGTCCACCAGGCGCTGGCTGTCATGTTTTCACCCAGAAACAGGAACGCAACCCAGAACAGCAGCACCGGTTCGACATAACCCAGAATCCCGAACAGGCTCAATGGCAGCAGGCGGCTGGCCGATAAATATCCGATCAAGGCGGCCGAACTGATCACGCCCAGCAAAGGCACCAGGGCAAGCAGAGACGGGCGACCGGTAAACTGGGCCATCAGGCCGGGGCTTTGAAACAGCACAATCGCCAGCGCGATCGGGGCAAGCAACAGCATGTCGAACCACAGGCCGGCCAGGGAGCGCAGGCGCATCGCGCGGCGCAACATGAAGTACGGCGGATAGCCGCACATCACCAAAGCCGTCGCCCAGGAAAACGAGCCTGCCCGAATGAATTCATGCGCCACGCCCACGACAGCCACGCCGACGGCCAGCCATTGCACCCTGCTGAGGCGCTCGTCATAAAAGAAACGCCCCACGACCACCATCGACAAAGGCAGCAGAAAATAGCCCAAGGACACATCCAGGGCCCTCTGATGCAGCGGCGCCCACATGAACAGCCAAAGCTGTACGCCGATCAGTGCGGCACTGGCAAGAAAAAGCGGCCACTCGCTGCGCAAGCGCCTGTTTGCCAGACCAATTTCGCTCCAGGAGCGCTCGCGGGAAATCAATATGGCCAGGACGGGCAGCGCCAGGATAACGCGCCAGGCAAAAATTTCACTCCCGGTCAAGGGATGAAGCACCGTCGAATAGTAATAAAGCGCGGCAAACAATCCGGACGATAAAACCGATAACGCTATGCCCTGCTTCACGATACCTCTTGTTTTTTTATGTGCTTGGCCCAGGAACCGCCAGGCCGCGGACAAATATCAAGCCGCACATCCGATCGCGGGGGCGCTGGCCTTGCTCAGCCGGAACAGACGCTCGCGCCGCAGAATTTCAACTATCGGTTCGTCGGCCCTGCCAGCCTCCCGCAGATCGGCCGGAATACATGCCAGCGCAGCCAGTACCGGCCCGGCATGCTGCAGCCAGCACTGTAGCAAGAACTGGTCAGGGTCGTACAGCGTCAAGCCAAGCCCGCGCAACTCGCTGCGATTGAAGTCTTTGATATTGCGAGTCAGGATCGCTACCGCGGCAGAGGGGGCCTTGGCCCGTGCCGCACGCGCGGCCGCAATCACGTGCCAGTCCTTGGGGTCGCTGCGGAGCAAACCGTTCTTGAACGGCTCTATATCGCCCTGGTCGGCATCGGGGAATTCATGCTGCAAGGCATCCCACTGCGTCTGCATTTCCGCCGCGGCGACATCCCACAACCGCCCCGCATTGCGCCGCCATTCGTCGCCAATGATCGCGCTCCACGCCAGCCTGAAGCACCCCTGCTGCGCCAGCCGCAGCAACATGCGGCGCAAGATATTGGAAATCAACACACAGGTATCGACGACCACGACGTCCGGTAAATCAACCGCCATTGTGCCTCGCCTTGCAAAACCCAAAGCCGCCGTTCATTTGCCCCGACCCCGATAGCGTCATCAACATGGCACACTCATTAGTATCGTTGCAATTCCATCAGGACCTTGCGAGTCAATAAAGGCCGCCCAACCAGCAACTCGTCCAGCCGCTCACGCAGAAACGATCGCAGTTCAGGCTCAAGCCGCGCGTCCTCAAAATCGGGGGTCGGCTGATCCACTCCGTATCCGGTTTCATTGAGCAAGGTCCATTCGAAGCGCCGCAGCGCACCCGCCGCGGATGAGCCCTGAGCCAGTTGCAGCAAGGCGGCATCGTACGCATCGAACAAAATGGCGTGGGGGTCTTCGCGCGGCAACAAACGCAGCAGCAGTTCGTTCATATACCAGGCCGACATGTGAGCCCGGCCGGTCAAAGGCCTGATGCCGGCACATTCGGCACGGGTGAGGGTCTTGACTTCGCTCCCGCCGCTCCAGGACAGATCGAGCGGCTGAAACATCGACAGCACCGGACGCAAGGTTGAAAAAGGCCGTTTGGCCCCCTTGGCCACCAGCGCCACATTGCCGTGATCGCGCGTAAAGGCCTGGATGATCAGCGAAGTTTCCCGCCACGGCGCGGCATGCAACAAATAGGCGATCGCCTCATGTACACGCTGCCCTCGTTTACTCATACCCTAATTCGCGCAAGGCCCCTTCGCGATCCGACCAGCCTTTGCGCACCTTGATATACACATCCAGATAAACCGTTTTGTCGAGCAACTTGGCCATGTCCTGGCGGGCCTCGGAGGCGATGCGCTTCATGTGCACGCCCCCGGTTCCCAGCAATATGGGCTTATGGCTTTCACGTTCCACGATCACACAGGCCCCAATCCTTACGCCCTTCTCGTTTTCTTCCCATTGCTCGATAACGACCGTGCACCCATATGGCAGTTCATCGCCCACCAGGCGGAAGATCTTTTCACGCACCAGTTCGGCGACGATAAAACGCACCGGGCGATCGGTCAGCGTGTCGGCCTCGAACATGGGTTCGCCTTCGGGCAGGAAAGCCCGGATCTCGGTCAGGAGGTTCTCGAGCTGCACGCCGCGCAAGGCGCTGACCGGGACCACCGCCGTATACGGGAACTGCGCCATGATTTTGCCGACATACGCGAACATTTCGTTTTTGTCGGCCAGGGCGTCGATCTTGTTGACGGCCAGGATGGTGTGGCCATCCCTGGGCAGCAACGGAACAAGCTGGGCGTCGCCGGCCGACCACTTGCCCGCTTCAACCACATGGACTACGGCGTCGACGTCGGCCAGGGCCTGGGTTACAACGCGATTCATCATGCGATTCATGGCTCCGCCATGGCGCGTTTGAAACCCGGGAGTGTCGACAAACACAAACTGCTCGCGCTCGCGCGTCAGCACTCCGTGTATGCGGTGGCGCGTTGTCTGCGCCTTGCGAGACACGATCGATATCTTGCTGCCGATCAGTGCGTTGGCCAATGTGGATTTGCCCACATTGGGCCGACCCACTATCGCCACAAAACCGCAACGGAAAGCTTCGTTCATTTGTTCTCTTGGGGCACAGCCACCGGTAAGGATAATTGCGTCGCCTTGCGTGCGCGCGAAACGGCGCGGGCGCCTTTGCCCGGCGCCAGCGCTTCGACAGCCGCAATGGCAAGTGTGGCGGCGGATTGTTCGGCCGCTCGGCGGCTCGCCCCCCCCGCGGTCACCGTGATTTCCAGCTTGGGAATGCCGCACTCGACCTCAAAGAGCTGATTGTGAGCCGCGCCATGCGTGGCGATGACGGTATACACCGGCAAGGCGATCTTGCGACTCTGCAATAGCTCTTGAAGCAGAGTTTTAGGGTCTTTACCCAGTGTTTTAGGGTCTATATTGACGAATATGGGCGCATAAAGCCGTGCTATCACCTTCTGTGCCGAATCGAAGCCCGAATCGAGAAACACCGATCCGAAAACAGCTTCGAGCGCATCCGCCAGAATCGAAGGACGGCGAAACCCGCCGCTTTTCAATTCGCCCTCGCCCAGGCGCAGATACTGGGACAAGGACAGCTTTTGCGCAATCTCGGCCAGGGAGGCCTGCTTGACGAGATTGGCTCGCGAACGCGATAAATCGCCTTCGTCGATTTTGGAAAAACGCTTGAACAGTAGCGCGGCTACGACAAAATTGAGGACCGAATCCCCCAGGAACTCGAGGCGTTCATTATGGTGCGCACTATGGCTGCGATGCGTGACAGCCTGCTCAAGCAGGGTAATATCGCGAAACTGATAGTCGAGGGCCGATTCTAGAGAGGCGAGACTGATCATTAGTGGAACCGGCCTATACGGCTGGGCTCGCTGAAATTCATCCAGATGAAAAAGGCGCGTCCCACAATATTCTGGTCGGGCACAAAGCCCCAATAACGGCTATCCAGGCTATTGTCGCGGTTATCACCCATCATGAAATAGTGATCGGGCGGAACTGTGCAACGCACGCCGTTGCTCAGGTATTCGCAGTTCTTGCGGTAAGGATAATCCGAAATAGGCATAAAGTCTTGAGGAGCCTGCTTGTTCAGCAAAATGCTGTGCTGCACCGCTCCCAACTGTTCGGTGTAGCGCCCGACGTACGCGGAACGGTCAGGCTCGAAATAATCGCCATCGCGCATATGAGCCACTTCCTTGCCATTGATGGATAGCGTTTTATCCTGGTACAAGACCACGTCGCCGGGCAAGCCAACCACGCGTTTGATGTAATCGACGCTTGGGTCCACCGGATAACGAAAAACCATGACATCGCCGCGGTTGGGCGATCCGATCTTGATGATTTTCTTGTCGATGATGGGCAGGCGTATGCCATATTGAAATTTGTTCACCAGAATCAGATCGCCATTTTCCAGGGTGGGCAGCATGGAACCCGATGGAATCCGGAACGGTTCGATCACAAACGAACGCAAGGCAAACACGAACAGGATGACGGGAAAGAAGCTGACACAGTATTCCACCCACCAGGGGGCACGGTTCACCTTGTCGTAGGCCTCCTGGCGCAGACGCGCCGCCTCCTGGGCATCGACCCCTGCCAAGGCATAGTCGGAGTTGGCCACGGCTGCTTGCGCCGCCGCTCGGCGCCGGGCTCGCAAAACGAAGAAATCCAGACACCAGACCAGGCCGGTAATTACCAACAGCACAAACAAAATCAGTGCAAAGTCCCAACTCATACCAAACATACCTTTCTCGCTCTCATCTTGAGTTCTTATTTATCCTCGACCTGCAGAATTGCCAGGAACGCTTCTTGGGGAATTTCAACATTGCCAACCTGTTTCATGCGTTTCTTGCCAGCTTTTTGTTTTTCAAGCAGTTTTTTCTTGCGGGAAATATCGCCCCCGTAACACTTCGCCAACACATTCTTGCGCAAGGCCTTGACGTTTTCGCGGGCTATCACCTCGGCACCGATGGCCGCCTGGATAGCAATATCGAACATCTGGCGCGGAATCAGGGCGCGCATCTTCGAGACGACTTCACGGCCTCGATAGCGGGCATTGGCGCGGTGCACAATCATGGACAGCGCATCGACGCGGTCGCCATTGATCAGCAAATCGACCCGCACCACATCCGAAGCCCGGTATTCCTTGAACTCGTAATCCATGGACGCATAACCGCGGGAAACAGACTTGAGCTTGTCGAAAAAGTCGAGCACGATTTCAGCCAGGGGGATTTCGTACACCAGGTGCACTTGCCGGCCATGATACGACATATTGATTTGAGCGCCGCGCTTGACCGTGCACAAAGTCATTACCGGCCCGACATATTCCTGCGGCATGAACAAGGTAACGGTGACGATAGGCTCGCGAACCTCGACGATATTGCCCACTTCCGGCATGCGCGAAGGGCTTTCGATGGATATGACTGAACCGTCGCGCTGCTCGATCTGGTATACCACCGACGGCGCCGTGGTAATGATATCCATGTCGAATTCGCGTTCCAGGCGTTCCTGCACGATTTCCATGTGCAGCAAGCCGAGAAAGCCGCAGCGAAAGCCAAACCCCAAGGCCTGGGAAACCTCGGGCTCGAACATAAGCGAGGAATCGTTCAGCTTCAGCTTTTCGAGCGAGTCGCGCAGTTGATCGTACTCGCTGCTTTCAACCGGATACAGCCCGGCAAACACCTGTGGCTTGACCTCTTTGAAACCGGGCAGCGCCCCGGCAGCGGCACGTCCGGCCAGCGTGACGGTATCGCCGACCTTGGCGTCTTCCAGCTGTTTGATTCCGGCAATCACAAAACCGACCTCGCCGGCAGACAGTTCTTTGCGCGGCTCGGATTTGGGGGTAAAGACACCAACCTGCTCGCACAGATGCGTTGCACCGGAGGCCATGAGCAACAACTTGTCTTTGGGCTTCAAGATCCCATTGACAATCCGGACCAGCATGACAACGCCCACATAATTATCGAACCATGAATCGATAATCAGGGCTTGCAAAGGCTGGCCAGGGTCTCCCTTGGGAGAGGGCACCCGGGCGACAATCTGTTCCAGGATCTCGTCGATGCCCATGCCTGTCTTGGCGCTGGCCAGAACCGCCTCGGAGGCATCGATGCCGATCACATCCTCGACCTCCTGCCGCGCTCCGTCGGGGTCGGCCGAAGGCAAATCCATTTTATTCAGGACGGGAATGACCTCGACACCCAGTTCGATGGCCGTATAGCAATTGGCAACGGTCTGGGCCTCGACGCCCTGCGTGGCGTCAACCACCAGCAACGCGCCTTCGCACGCCGACAAAGAGCGGCTCACCTCGTACGAAAAATCGACGTGCCCCGGCGTGTCGATAAGATTCAGGGCATAGGTCCGGCCATTTTGCGCCTTGTAGTGCAAGGCCACGGTCTGCGCCTTGATGGTAATGCCTCGCTCACGTTCGATATCCATGGAATCAAGCACTTGGGAAGACATTTCGCGATCCGCCAAGCCCCCGCAACGATGAATCAGGCGATCGGCAAGGGTAGACTTGCCATGGTCGATGTGGGCAATAATAGAAAAGTTGCGGATATGATCCATACACCAGACAAACCCGCCAGGCGGGAAATAAATGTTACAGGAGGCCAGACAAAAAAAGGAGCGCATAGTAGCGCTCCTTGCGGCTATCTTGCCATTTTAGCTGTTTCTAAGGATTATTTTCCGGGAGTGACGGTAACCCACTGAGTTTCATTGCCCCGCAGAATCAGCAGTGCCGAGGCCTGCGTTTTGGGCAGCTGCGAAACCAGCTTGGCAAATTGCTCGGGGCCGGTTACATCGACGGCATTGACGGTAAGGATCACATCGCCCACATTGATGCCTGCCGTCGCCGCCGGCTCTTCGACTTCCGTCACCTGCACGCCGCCGTTCAGTTTTTCCTTTTTGCGGACGTCGGCAGGAACCTCGGTAACCTTCAGGCCCAGGGCATCGGTAGGCGTTGCCTTGGGTGCCTGTTGCTCATCGGGGCCGGATTTGCTCGCCGCCGCCGTCAGTTCGGCGACCTTGACGTTGAGCGACACCGTCTTGCCCTTGCGCCAGACTTCCATGGATACCTTGCTGTCGGGCCGGGTCGCACCCACGATGCGCGGCAAGTCGGTCCAGTGGGCGATGTTCTTGCCATTGAACTTGGTGATCACATCGCCGGGCTTGACACCGGCTTCCGCCGCCGGACCGCCACTTTCGACATTACTGACCATGGCGCCCTGCGCCTTGCTCAGGCCTATGGCCTTGGCAACGTCGTCGCTCACCTGGCCGATCTGTACGCCGATACGTCCACGCGTTACCTTGCCGTGAGATTTCAATTGGTCGACCACTCGCATGACTTCGTCGATGGGAATGGCCAGGGAAATGCCCATGAAGCCGCCACTTTGCGAAATAATCTGCGAATTGATGCCTATTACCTGGCCAGCCAGATTGATCAACGGGCCGCCGGAATTGCCGGGATTGACCGCCACATCGGTTTGAATGAAGGGCAAGTAATCGCCGGTATCGCGATTGATGGCACTGACAATACCCGCCGTGACGGTGGAGTCGAGCCCGAATGGCGAACCAATGGCCAGTACCCATTGACCCTTCTTGATCTGGTTGGAGTCACCGATAGGCAGCGGCGGCATGTTTTTGGCGTCGATCTTGATCAGGGCCACGTCGGTACGCGGATCCGTGCCTATGACCTTGGCCTTGTACTCCTTGCCGTCGGTCAGCGTCACAAAAATACCATTGGAATCGGCCACCACATGGTTATTGGTGAGAATGTAACCATCCGAGGATATGAAGAAACCGGAACCCACGCCACGCGGCACAGTACGTTCCTTGCCCTTGGGCGCCGGGGTATTCCGATGACGCGCCGAAGGAGGCGCCCCCGGCATCTGAAAATCGGGGCCAAAGAACCAGCGGAACATATCGTAGGGATCGTTGCTGTTGGGCCCCACACCTTGCGCCCGTATGGGGACGGCTTCGGTTGTGCGGATATTGACCACAGATCCTTCGGTTTTGGAAACCACCGAGGTAAAGTCGGGCAGCCCCATCGTTGGGACGGCCGTTTCGGCATGGGCTCCGCCTAACGCAGCAAACGCAAGTAATACGCTCACCGATGCCGATGCCATGATTCGTCTAATTTTGCTGTCGGCTACAAGTGTTGAAAACATCGTAAAACTCCTTTGACAAAATCTGAAATTACCGAGGAGCAATCAACGGCACATACTCGGCATGTTGCGCAATATCGCGCAGCGTGTCGACCGGCACTTCACCAATGGCGGTAAGCCAGTGATCACCGATTCTTGTGCCAAAAATATTCATTGCTCCCTTATGTACAGCCCCTTTGGGTGGGGCTATCTTGTGCGCACGATCCATAGGCTCGATAAATACCGAAATAGCCGACAAACCATCCGACAAAACCAATTGATTCACTTGCCTGTCCGCCTTCATGAGGCGGGACACCTGCGTCACTGTCTGAAAACCCGCGGGCGCGGGAATACGCCAGCCCATTTTTTTCAAGTCTATGGAAACCATGGGTGATTCCAGCACACGCCAATCCTGGGTTTTCCAGCGAGAGGCCAGTTGGTCGGCGGAAATCCCCGGGCCAATGAGCAAGGATGTAAACGAAACCTGATCAACCACTTGATGATGCAAGCCCAGCGTCTGGGCCTTGAGCAATAAATTGCTTGCCGTATCGATGCAGAACCGAAAGCCGTAGCGCACTTTGTCCTTGGGAACCAGTTCGAGCATCGTGCATTCGCGGCCGGCAACGCGATTCGGATCCTTGCCCACCCTGGCCTCATAGTGCGCGGGAATTTCCTTGCCATCGCCCAATAACAAGCCCGGGAAACGATCGCCACGCCGACGCTGGAGAATAACCAATTTCTTTTCGGGGATCAGGCACTGCACGGTATCGTTGTGCCTGACGAACTCGCGCGCGGGCCCGTCGAGCATATCCAGCAGCTCACGCTCGCCGGTGCCGTCGATCACATGGACCACTCGCGTGGATTGCATCACGGAACCCTGCTGGTAAGTGAATACGCCCGAGTAATCATTTTCACGGGCCGCAGTCTGCACTTTTTGCAGCAGGGTCACGATCGGGTCGGCAGCGGGTGAGGTTTCGGCCCAGGCGGGTTGCGCCAGGGCACATGCGGCCGCCATTAAAAATCCTGAAATCCGGCCCATGGCGGCCGCTCTGGGGACGCGCCCTTCGCTCAGGGCGGCGGCAAGATGAACCGCTGTGCCCATTACTGCTGGTCTCCGGCGTCGAACGAAACCTGCCGCACCGGGCTGACCCCGGCAATTTGACGATGTGCTTCGAGATAGTCACGCAAGCCCGCATCGTCGCCCGCGCTGGCAAGCACTTGCGTCGCACCTTGGCTCGGGGCGGAACCGGTACCCGAAAAGTAAGGCAGGGCAACCCATGCGACCGACACGACCGCCGCCGCAACAGCCAGGCCAGACAGCCCCAGCCGCATCGAGGAGAATTTTCGGCGATACGGCGCCACTATGGGAGGCTCCGCATCAATAGCCTTGGAGAGCCGGGCGTAAAAGAAATCGGAGGGCTTCAACGCCAGGTCTTCACTACGCAACACATCGCCGATAAGGTGGTAGGTATCCCACACTTGGCGTCCGTAAGGGGATTCGAGATCTTCGGGGCGGATATCGCTGCCTTCACCGTCGATCCATACCGAAACGGAAGACTCCCAGGAAAGCTGCTCCGGGTCCTGCCTGTTTGTAGCCGCTACTTGCATTTTTCTCTCCTTACCAGCGACGTTCGGCGTCGGTGCCCAAAACAGGGCGCAACTGCGTTGCAATCGCCTCTCGGGCACGAAATATGCGCGAACGCACAGTCCCGATGGGACAATTCATGCTTTGGGCGATATCTTCGTAGCTCATGCCTTCTATTTCACGCAAAACGATAGCCGTACGCAATTCCTCGGGCAAGGCATCGATCGCAGCATTGACTGTCTCGACGATCTGACGGCTTGCCATCATGGATTCTGGTGTACTGATATCGGTTAGGTTGTCGATTTGACTAAAAGTTTCACCATCTTCCGTTTCAATTGCATTTGGGGTGCTTGGGCGGCGTCCATTGGCCACCTGCCAATTGCGCGCGGTATTGATGGCAATGCGATAAAGCCAGGTGTAAAACGCACTGTCGCCGCGAAACTGCGGCAAGGCGCGATAAGCCTTGATAAAGGCTTCCTGGGCCACATCTTCGACCTCGGACGAGTCGCGTATCATGCGCGACAAAAGTCGCATGATTTTGCGTTGGTACTTCAAGACCAGCAAATCGAATGCGCGTTTATCGCCCTGTTGCACACGGGCAACCAGCTCAGCGTCGACGTCGCGTTCGCTCATCGCGGCTCCTGTATCGCCAACGGTTCGGGCATCGCCGTTTGCCTGGCTACCAGCACACACAGCTGGCGCCACGCCTCGGGCGATACACTCGATTTCCAAACGGTTAACTCCAGCATGGTTTCCTTTGGATTGGCAGCCCCCGGGTCATTGAAACGCAAACTCATCCACGCGAAAGCCGGCCAGGCATGCGCCAGATGCAAAGGCCTTTGCGCGCCAGCCTTGTCGAGCAGCCAGCCCTGGCTGTCGTCCAGCCGCAATTGCGCATCTGGCGGACAAGACCGGGATGAATAATTGAAACAGAACATCCACCCGCCGACCATCGCCAGGGGCGCCATGAAGAACAAGGCCAGGCTATGCGCCAGGCCCAGCGCGGCAGCCAGGATGACTCCCGCAGCAATCACGGCTACCCAGCGAGGGCGCCGCTGGGCCGGCCATTGCCTGATGCGGGCCATGATGCGCTCCGGCCTACAGTCGTCGAACCACCATCGATCCGTTCGTTCCACCAAAACCAAAGGAATTCGACAAAGCCACGTCGATCTTGAGATCGCGCGCCTGATTGGCGCAGTAATCCAGATCGCAAGCCGGGTCCTGGTTGAAGATATTGATCGTTGGAGGTGAAATTTGATGATAAACCGCCAGGGTCGTGAAGACCGCCTCAATACCGCCCGCCGCGCCCAGCAAATGGCCGGTCATGGATTTGGTGGAGTTGACGACCAGCTTCTTGGCATAGTCGCCAAAGGCCAGCTTGAGCGCCTCGGTTTCGTTTTTGTCGCCCAGCGGCGTCGATGTGCCATGCGCATTGACGTAATCGACCTGGTCGGGGTTGATCCCCCCGTTGCGCAAGGCATTGACAATGCCACGACGCGGGCCATCGCGATCAGGCGAAGTAATGTGATGGGCATCGGAACTCATGCCATAGCCGGCGAATTCGCCATAAATGCGTGCGCCGCGCTTGCGCGCATGCTCGTACTCTTCGAGCACCAGCACGCCCGCCCCTTCGCCCAGCACAAAACCGTCGCGGTCGACGTCCCAGGGGCGGGAGGCGGTGGTGGGATCATCGTTGCGCGTGGACAAGGCCCGCATTGCCGCAAAGCCGCCTATACCCAAAGGTGAAACCGTCGATTCGGCCCCGCCGGCCAGCATGACATCGGCATCGCCATACTCGATCAGACGGGCCGCATCGCCTATGGAATGCAGACCGGTCGTGCAGGCGGAGACCACGGCATAGCTCGGCCCTTTCATGCCCAGCATGATCGACAACTGGCCGGAAATCAGATTGATGAGGGAAGCCGGCACGAAGAAAGGCGAAATCCGGCGAGGGCCGCGCTCGAGGTATTCAGTCTGGGTTTCTTCAATGCGCTGCAAACCGCCAATGCCCGAGCCGACGATCACGCCTATGCGTTCGGCATTCGCCTCGGTGACTTCCAGGCCGGAATCGCGCCAGGCTTGGGTTCCCGCAGCCACGCCATAATGGATAAACGTATCCATTTGCTTGGCCTCTTTGGAGGACATGACCTGCGTAACGTCGAAATCTTTGACCTCACCCGCTATCTGGGCAGTGAACGCCGACGGATCAAAACGCGAAATACGCTGTATGCCCGAGCGCCCGTTGACGATATTGTCCCAGGCATTATCAACATCGTTGCCGACCGGCGAAATAATGCCAAGTCCAGTGATGACGACACGTCGTTTCAAGGATGGCTCCTCATATAAAGACAAAGGCGGCTCAAAGCGGATACACCACCGCCTGCGCCAGGATTTGGCGCCGCGGCAGGGATACCCTCTAGAAACCGCCCTGGCGTGGTTCGATCAAGTATCGAACCCGCGCCACGAAAGTTAAAACTATTGCTTGCTATGCGACGAAATATAGTCAACAGCTTGCTGGACCGTCGTGATTTTTTCGGCCTCTTCGTCCGGAATTTCGGTTTCGAACTCATCTTCAAGTGCCATCACGAGCTCGACCATATCGAGCGAATCGGCACCGAGGTCGTCAAGGAAGGAAGATTCGTTTTTGATCTCGGCTTCGTTGACGCCAAGTTGTTCAGCGACGATCTTCTTGACGCGCTGTTCGATGCTTTCCATGCAGATCTCCAAGTTGGGAAAATTCCCGCGAATTATAGCCAAACGAAAAATTTATAGTTGCTGGCCATGATAAAAAAACGGCATTCCCGGATAAAAAAGGTATTTGGCCGTGTACCGCCCAAGCTACCCCATCGGCAATACCTCTCGATTGAACGGATTTTACCCCGTTCAGCTGATTACATATACATACCGCCATTGACATGCAGCGTAGTACCGGTGATATACCCCGCTTGCGGGCTGGCCAAAAAAGCCACCGCATTGGCAATATCGCTGGACGCCCCCAGGCGGCCCAACGGTATTTGTGACAATATGGCCGCGGTTTGCGTCTCGTTCAACGCCCGGGTCATGTCGGTTTCGATAAAACCGGGGGCGACGCAGTTGACGGTAATATTGCGGCTGCCCAATTCGCGTGCCAAAGCACGCGCCATGCCCGCTACCCCGGCCTTGGCCGCCGCATAGTTGGCTTGCCCCGGATTGCCGCTGGAGCCGACTACCGACGTTATATTGATGATACGCCCCCAGCGGGCCTTCATCATGCTTTTCATGACGGCGCGCGACAAACGGAATACCGCCGAAAGATTTGTATCGAGAACGGCGTTCCAGTCATCGTCTTTCATGCGCATGGCCAGGTTATCGCGAGTAATTCCGGCATTGTTCACCAGGATATGAGGGCCGCCGCCATCCTGCTTGCCCAGCTCGTCGATCAAGGCTTCGCACGCGGACGGCTCGGTCACATTGAGCACCACACCGCGTCCGCCCGTCGCCGCCAGCATCTCGGAAATGGATTCAGCGCCCGCCGCCGAAGTCGCCGTGCCTACGACGCATGCGCCGCGGGCGGCCAATTCAAGGGCAATCGCCTTGCCTATGCCACGCGTGGCGCCCGTTACCAGGGCCAGCTTGCCCTCGAGTTGTTTGTCTTGCATAGCCCCTTACCCCTGTAAAATTTCCAAAGCGGCCTGCAGAGACGCCGGGTCCGTAATGGCCAGGCCCGTCAGGTCGCGGTCGATCCGCTTGGTCAAGCCGTTAAGCACCTTGCCGGGGCCGCACTCGACGATATGTGTAACTCCCTGCGCCTTCATGGCCTGTATGGTCTCAACCCATCGCACCGCATGCCACGCCTGGCGCACCAGCGCATCTTTGACGGCGGCCGGATCGGCAGGGCTCGCGACATCAACGTTGTTGAGCAGCGGGATTCCCGGCGCAGACAGGTCAAAGCCGGCCAGGGCCTGCTGCAACACAGCGGCGGCAGGCTTCAACAGGCTGGAATGGAATGGCGCGGAAACGGGCAATACCAGGGCGCGCTTGGCGCCTTCGGCCCTGGCCAGTTCGCAAGCCCGCTCGACAGCCGCTTTGTGCCCGGCGATGACCACTTGCGCCGGCGCATTGAAATTGACGGCCTCCACCACTTCGCCCTGAGCCGCCCGGGCACACAACGACCTGACCGCATCATCATCCAGCCCGAGCACGGCAGCCATGCCGCCGGTGCCGACAGGCACCGCCGCCTGCATGGCATCGGCGCGAATGCGCACTATCCGGACAGCGTCTTCGAGCGCCAGGGCGCCGGCGGCGGTGAGGGCCGAGTATTCGCCCAGGCTATGGCCAGCCACCATGGCCGGAGCGGCCCCGCCCGCCGCAATCCACGCCCGGTACACCGCAACTGCGGCGGCCAGCATGACCGGCTGGGTATTCGTGGTGAGATTCAGCTGTTCGGCAGGCCCCTGGGCGATCAATGCCGCCAAATCCTGGCCCAGCGCCGCCGAAGCGTGCTCAAGAGTATCTGCAACGGCGGCATTGCCGGCCCAGGCATCAAGCATGCCGACCGACTGCGATCCTTGCCCGGGAAAGACAAAAGCGATTTTCATAAGCGGTAGAAGAAAGAGAATTCGAAATCCGAAGACGGCCGGTCAGCCGCCAAAAACGCCATTTTACATTCTGGCCAGCACGGAACCCCAGGTAAAACCGCCCCCGACGCCCTGCATCATGACCAAGTCGCCCGATTTGATGCGGCCGTCGCGACGCGCGGCATCGAGGGCCAAAGGCACGCTGGCCGCCGAGGTATTAGCGTGCTTATCAACGGTAATGATTACTTTTTCGTCGGGGATGCCGAGTTTTCGGCTCAGGAAATTCAAGATTCGCACATTCGCCTGATGCGGCACCAGCCAGTCTATGTCGGCCAGATCGATCCCGGCCTGCTGGCAAACTTCTTTGGCCGAGCGTGCCAAGGCAGTCACGGCCAGCTTGAACACGGCCTGGCCATCCATGCGCAGAAATGGATCGCCCACCACCTTGCCATGCATCACATTGCCGGCGGCGCAGAGGATCTTCATTTGGCTGCCGTCGGCGTTCAACTGGGCGGCAAGAACACCCGGCTCTTCGGAAGCCTTCAATACGACGGCGCCGGCGCCGTCGCCGAACAGCACGCAGGTGCCGCGGTCGCTCCAGTCGAGAATACTGGAAAAGACTTCCGCTCCGATAACCAGGGCCACCCGGGAGCGGCCCGCCTGGATGAAGGCATCGGCCGTAGCCAGGGCGTAGACAAAACCGCTGCAAACAGCCTGAACATCGAAGGCCGCCCCGCCCTTGGCACCCAGATTGGCCTGCACCAGGCACGCCGTACTGGGAAAAATGAAATCGGGGGTCGATGTCGCCACGATGATCAGGTCGACTTCGGCGGCCGTGACACCTGCGTCGTCCAGAGCCAGCTGTGCCGCTTTGGTCGCCAGCATGCTGGTGGTAACGTCGGGGGCGGCGATATGGCGCTGCCGGATACCCGTGCGTTCGACAATCCAGGTATCCGAGGTTGCAATCTGGCGCGTCGCCAACTCGGCGGCAAGTTCATCGTTGGAGACGATCCGCGGTGGCAGATAACCACCCGACCCCACTATTTTGGCATAGGACATACTAGATTCCATCAGACGCTTGGCTACAGCACAGGTTTCGGCACGCCGTTCGAGAGTTCCACAGACTGGGCCGCGGCGGCCTGCAAACTTTGACGCAAATGATCGATCGCGCTCGTGGTTCCGTGCAACAGGCCATTATGCACGGCTTCACGTGCCCGTTGCAGTGCGCAATCAAAAGCATAAATATCGGCCGAGCCATGGCTTTTGATGACAATACCGCGCAAACCCAGCAAAGCGGCACCGTTATAGCGCCGATTATCGACCCGGTCGCGAAAACGGTTCAGCACCGGCGTAGCCAGCAAACCCGCCGTCATCGACAAAGGATCGCGCTTGAATTCCTGGCGCATCATGTAGGCAACCATCTTGGCCAGCCCTTCGAGCGACTTGAGCACGACATTCCCCACAAAGCCATCGCAGACAACCACGTCGACCGTACCTTTGCAGATATCGTCGCCCTCGACATTGCCATAAAAATTCAAGCCGCTGGTGCGCAAAAGCTCGGCGGCCTGCTTCACGACCTCGTTGCCCTTGATAATTTCTTCACCGATATTGAGCAGGCCTATGGTCGGATTCTCGCGGCGATCCACCGTCTTGGCCAGGGCCGCGCCCATGATTGCAAATTGCAGCAGATGTTCGGCCGTGCAATCCACATTCGCGCCCAGATCGAGCATGGTGGTTGCGCCGCCGGTCTGGTTGGGAATGGACGTGGCAATCGCCGGCCGATCGATGCCATCGAGGGTTTTCAGCACATAACGGGTAATGGCCATCCATGCGCCGGTGTTCCCGGCGGAAATGCAAGCATCGGCCAGGCCGTCCTTGACGGCTTGAGCGGCCACGCGCATGGACGAGTCTTTTTTACGGCGCAGGGCCACCTCGACCGAATCGTCCATGCTGACGACTTCGGACGCGGGCAAGACTTCATACCAGTCGCCACCGTCGCTACCCAGTTCTTTGAGCTTGGCCCCGATAGCCGCCTCGTTGCCGACCAGCAAGAACCTGGTATCGGGATGTTTGCGCGCAAACTGACAGGCGGCCGGAACCGTGACCGGAAGGCCGATATCCCCACCCATGCAATCAATAGCGATTCGAATCACAGCTGCCGACATCGAACGCGTAACTTACAGTCCAGGCTGCACAAACAACGCAGTTATTCGTCGTTCTTGGTTTTCAGAACTTTGCGGCCGCGGTAAATGCCGTTGGGGCTGATATGGTGACGCAAATGCAATTCACCGGTAGTAGGCTCGACTGCCGAAGGCGGCGTGGTCAGAAAATCGTGCGAACGATGCATCCCGCGCTTAGACGAGCTCTTTTTGTTTTGTTGAACGGCCATAATGACTCCTGGAAAACGGGTCGCAATTGTACGCGATGAATCCCGCAAGTTAATTTGAACAAACCTAATCTTTCTTCAACTGACCCAACACCGCAAACGGTGAAGGCCGGCTTTCGTCCGCGTCGGGCCCATCGCTCGGGGCAATGGATTCCGGCACCGACGGACAAACATCGTGCTTGGGCACATAAGGCACGCTCAGGATGATTTCATCCTCGACCAGCGCCAGCACATCGAGGCGTCGCGAGCCCACAATGCGCTCGATGAAATCGTCGGGCTTATCGTCGTCGATGACAGCATCGTCTTCAAGAGCCGCCTCGGTATTGACCACCTGCAAACGATTCTCGACGTCGATCGGCCATGCAAGGGGTGCCAGACAGCGTTGGCATTCAAGTACTGGGCTGGCTTTGACGCGCAGGTGTAAAAAACACCGCCCGAGCGAATCTTTCTCGCCCCGCATCGACCATTGCGCAATACCATCGCCCTGTTCGGGCAAATCGTCGATCAGGCGCTCCAAATGAAGCAAAGGCGTTTGGCCGCTGATTTCCAGGCCCAAACGCGTAAGCTCGAACGTGTCAACATACTTTGCCGTATCCACGCCATCCCTTTATACGCAACACCGCATTTCCACGCATTTTCAAAATACCGCAGACCCAAATACTTTTCCCAATGCCTTGCCCACAATACTTCACAAGCCGCACAAAGGGCGTTTTTAAATCCGCCCTTTTCTTAAACAGGGAAAACATTAGATAATAACGCTTTCGGCTATTTTCAGTCAAACCAGACACCATAAAAGCCCTCCATGCGTCTCATTCTGGCCTCAAGTTCCCTTTATCGCCAAACCATGCTGGCACGTCTGCGTGTGCCCTATACCGCGATTTCCCCGAATATCGACGAAACACCCCTGCCCGGCGAAACTCCCTCCGAACTCGCCTTGCGGCTTTCCATTGCCAAAGCGCAAGCCGTGGCTGGCCAGTATCCCGACGCCCTGATTATCGGCTCGGACCAAGTGGCCACCATCGACGGCACCCCCATAGGCAAGGCGGGCAGCTTTGAACGGGCGCAGGCGCAACTCAGGCAGCTCAGCGGCCAAACCGTGGAATTCCACAGCGCCTTGTGCGTGAGCAACGGCAGCCGCCACGAAAGCGCCGATGTCGTCACTTATTGCCAATTCCGGAAACTGGGCCACGACGAAATCGACGCCTACCTGCGGCTCGAACAACCCTACGATACCGCGGGCAGCGCCAAGGCTGAAACCCTGGGCATCGCGCTCATGGAAAGCATGCGCTCCGACGACCCGACCGCCATTATAGGCTTGCCGCTGATTACCCTGAGCCGCATGCTGCGCTCATTCGGGCTTAACCCTCTAACCTTCGCCGAGACATCGTGAAAACAACCGGAACCTTGCATCTGATACCCGTGGGCCTGGGAGACGCAGCGCCGGCAACATGGCTGCCGCAGGCCGTACACGAGCTGGCCTCCCGGCTTACCGTCTACATTGCCGAAAATGCCAAAACGGCGCGCGCCTTCCTGAAACTCATGGGTACCGCGACGCCGCTCCAGGAAATCACCATCCACACTCTCGACAGCAAAGTCGACGCCGCACAAATGAAAACCTGGCTAAAGCCCCTGTTGACGGGAGGGGAAATCGGCCTGGTATCCGAAGCCGGCTGCCCCGCTGTGGCAGACCCCGGCGCCAAAGTCGTGGCCGTCGCGCATGGCATGGGCTTGCGGGTCCGCCCCTGGGTTGGCCCGTCGTCGATTCTGCTTGGACTGATGGCCAGCGGCCTGGATGGCCAGCGCTTCGCCTTCCACGGTTATGCGCCTGTCGACGCTGCCGAGCGCGCCAAACAGATCAAATCATGGGAAGCGCTCTCGCAAAAACAAGAGCAGACTCAAATACTGATCGAAACCCCCTACCGCAACGGCGCCATGTTCGACACGCTGAAACAGGCGCTCAAAGCCGGCACGCGTCTATGCGTAGCGCGGTCCCTGACCACCGCGGACGAATGGATACAGACCCATACCATTGCCGAATGGAAAGCCCTGCCCGCGCCCGAGCTGAACAAAATGCCCACCCTGTTCCTGTTTCTGGCGGCCCGCTAAGGTCGATCATGCAAAAGATCTCCGCCCTATGGCATGGGCTTCTCGGCTTGTCGCGGCCAGCCCGCCGGTCCGGGCCGCGATGCCTGCTGGCCGCCTGCGCAACCGTCGTTCTGGCCGCCTGCAGCAGCTATGCGCCGGGTGGCCTGGCGATCGATCGCAGTATTCAGGCCAGGAGCCAGGATAGCCGGGTCGACGTGGTCGTCCTGCACTACACCGCGGCCGATAACGCCACGTCCCTGAAAATCCTGTCCCAAAAAGATGTCAGCAGCCATTATCTGATCAGCGACGACCCCGTCCCTCATGTTTACCAGCTGGTGGATGAAAGCCGTCGCGCCTGGCACGCGGGGGCAAGCGAATGGTACGGCCGCAACCACCTGAACTCGAGCTCGATCGGCATCGAAATCGTCAATGCCGGCCCGCAAGGCTCCCATTGGGCGCCCTACACGCCTGCGCAAATCGCGACTCTCACCGTTTTGCTCAAAGGCATTATCGAGCGCCACCAGATCAAACCCTTCAATATCGTGGGCCATAGCGATATCGCCCCGCAGCGCAAGACCGATCCCGGCCCGATGTTCCCCTGGAAGCAGCTTGCCCAGGCCGGTATCGGACGCTGGTATGACGAGGCTCAGGTGCGCAAATTCCAGCGGCGCTTCAGGCGGCACGGCCTGCCCAATATGCGCTGGGTCCAGAAGCAGCTGAGGCGCGTGGGCTACCAGGTGCCAAACAGCGGCGTGCCGGACCGCGCCACCAAAAATGTCATCGCGGCCTTCCAGATGCACTATCGCCCAAGGCGCCACAACGGCGTGCCCGATGCCGAAACACTCGCCATATTGAAAGCCTTGCCTTGACCGCCTATCGCGTTTGTAAACAGTCTCGACTGTTCGCCTCCTCAAGCTCCGCGGCCGCTCGAACCAGGCCTGAGCTACGAGCAGTCCTGGAACATTTTTGGTTCAAGTTGTTTACGGGATTCGGTGGATTGGTATTTGAAGACGCCGTCTATCGGGGATAAGGTCAGGACCGGCACGGCGTGCTTCATCCGGATTTAGCTCGGCAAGGCGGGCGTCGGTCGAACTCACTGCGCCTCGCACGCGAGGCTCCGTTCAGACAGCGCCCGACGACTGCCCCCGCCTTGCCGAGCTAAATCCGGCGCACGCCTTACGCCGGTCCTGACCTTATCCCCGATAGACGGCTCGCGTAATGGCATGCCTGGAATGACGTTACGGGAAGCCTGGCATTAACGTGCCCGCACCCATGCCTCGATCACGTGGCCATGTATACCTCAATGCATGACCTCAATGCTTCTCTCTATGCATTCCCGTAACGCAGCCGCAGGGTGGGCGGTGCTGTGTAGTCCGGCGGTAGTCCAGCGCCGGGTGCTGACGAAGGGAAGGCGGGGGCTTTCGGCGGGCCCTGTTTGAGTGACGCCCCGCAGCGCGGGGCGGCGCGAGTTGGCCCGACGCCCGCCTGGACGAGGCAGACCCGGGCAGTCGGGGTGCGTAGCACCACGACCGCTGGACGTGCCGGACTGCACAGCACCGCCCACCCTGCGGCGTCTTAAGAACACGAATAATCGCTACAAAACAACCCAAGTAACCACAATGGACACCCTTACCCCCATCAAGACCTTTGATTCTTAATAAAATAACCCAGGCGAACCAGCAGCAGCACCGCCAGGATCACCCCATAGGCATAAGGCTCGAAGAAATTGTTCTTGCCGGCCCGTATCAGCCAAAAATGCCATACCGACAAAGCCGCTATCGCGTAGATGCTGCGATGCAAAAATTGCCAGCGCCGCCCCAGGCGCCGCATCCAACCCTGCGTGGATGTAAAAGCCAGCGCCAGCATAGGTATGAACGCCAGCATGCCTATCGTGATAAAAGTGCGCTGCACCACATCGTCCCACATCGAAACCAGCGACCAGCCTCGTTCCCACAAGGCCCAGCCCAGCAAATGCAAGACCGTATAGAAAAAGGCAAACAGGCCCAGCATCCGGCGGCACCGCACCAGCGCCGGCTGGCCAATGAGCCGGCGCAGCGGCGTAACAGCCAAAGTCAGGCACAGGGCGACCAGCGCCCACACACCCGATGAACGGATCAGGAATTCCGGAGGATTTGCCGTGAGCCCATCGTTCAGGCCCAGAACCACCCATCGGAACACGGGATAAAGCATCAACAGGAAAATCAGCGGCTTGACGCGCCCCACTTGCGCCGCCGTCCAGTTCGGGGCGCGGCTCGCCGCCGCGCGGCCTTCGGATTTGGGCGCCGGCCTGGCGGACGCCAGATCGAGCTCGGCGCGCGCAGGGGCGGCATTGACGGAATCGGAAAGAGTAGATGGCATCGATGGCAGCCCGGGTATGTGCTGGAGTAAAGGTGGAGCTGGATCAAAAATGATTACAAGCTAAAAGTAACGCTTCAGATCCATGCCCTGGTAGAGTGAAGCCACCTGCTCGCCATAACCGTTGAACATCAGGGTTTGCGTCCGTGGAGCAAACAGGCCGCTGCCAATACGCCGTTCGGTGGCCTGGCTCCAGCGCGGATGAGGTACGCTAGGGTTGACGTTGCCGTAGAAACCGTACTCGGTCGGCGCAATCTTCGCCCAACTGGTATCAGGCTGCTGTTCGGTCAAACGGATCTTTACAATGGATTTACCCGACTTGAAACCATATTTCCAGGGAATGGCCACCCGCATGGGCGCGCCGTTCTGGTTGGGCAGCGTCTTGCCGTAAACCCCGAATACCAGCATGGTCAGCGGATTCATGGCCTCATCGATGCGCAGTCCCTCGACATAGGGCCAATCGATAATGCGATCGCCCAGGCCAGGCATGGCATCCGGCTGCACATCTGTTACAAATTCCACGTACTTAGCCTTGCTGGTGGGCTCAACCTGTTTGAGCAGGGTGGCCAAGGAATAACCCTCCCAGGGGATCACCATGGACCACGCCTCTACGCAGCGCATCCGATACACCCGCTCTTCCATGGCCGCGAGCTTGCGCAGATCGTCGATATCGAAGGTACGAGGTTTGGCCACCTCTCCCTCGACAAGCACCTTCCACGGGCTGGTCTTCATTGCGCCGGCATATTCGGCGGGATCGCTTTTGCCGGTGCCGAACTCGTAGAAATTATTGTAAGAACTGACATCTTTTTCGGACGTAGGCTTTTCCATAAGCTGGTACTTGGGGTTTGGCGTCCCGGCAAAGGCGCCGGCTGCCGTTCCCGAACCGGCCGCCATGGCTGGCAACAATCCCTCGGCCCCCAGGGCCAGGGCGCCCAGGCCAAGCTGGCGCATCCAGTGGCGGCGCGCCAGCCAGACCGACTCCGGAGTTATTTCGGAGGATGCTATTGAGGGGATTTTGAATCTGGGCATGATATTCCTCGTGAAACGCAGTGCTGGATCCTGATTGGATGCGCCGCGGCGGTGGAAGTTCACCGCGATCGGGACGAGGATTCAGGCTGGAGCACTGCCCGCTCATCAACCGTTTGCGACGCAACGGACACCCTGTATACGCACTTATGCAGACGATTATTCCTTGCGGCGCGTGTTTTGAATACCTTTTTCGGCATTCCATACCAGATATACGTCCGACAGCACCATTTGGATGCAAAACTGTGCCGTCTTAGACCCGATCCATGAGCCAGGCCTGCATTTCCCTGACGCCGGGTACCAAAACCGTGGGTTCGGCCGCGACAAGTGTCTGCTTGTCGTGGGCGCCATAAGTGACGGCCATGCTGTCGACTCCGGCATTGCTTGCCATCTGGATATCGTGAATGGTGTCGCCCACCATAATAAGCTGTTCGGGCTTGAGGTCGAGCTCGTCCATGATTTCCAGCAGCATGCCAGGGTGCGGCTTGCTGCTGGACTCGTCGGCGCAGCGCGTAGCCGCGAACTGCTCGCGCAGATTCATGCTGTTCAGGGCACGATCCAGCCCTACCCGGCTTTTGCCCGTGGCGACCGCCAGCCGCACCTGGCGCTCCCGCAGGCTCGAAAACAAACCGAGAATGCCATCGAACAATTTGATATCCGGATCGCGCGTCAGGAAATGCACCCGATATCGCTGCAAAAACAAAGGCATCTGTTCATGGGTCAAGGTTGGAACGGCGCGATAAAGTGCGCTTTCCAGGGAAAGGCCGATTACCCAACTGGCATCGGCGGAAGCCGGCACCGGCAGCCCAAGGTCGATGCAGGCGGCCTGCATGGCCGCCACGATGCTATGAGTGGAATCCATGACGGTTCCATCCCAATCGAAGACTACAGCCGCATAACGCTTCACGAATTTTGCTCCAGGCCGGCCAGAATCTGTTCACAGGCCGGCGGCAAGCCAGCTTCGAAGACCAGTTCTTCACCGGTCAAAGGGTGAGGAATTTCCAGACGACAGGCGTGCAGGAACATGCGATTAAACCCCAAGCGGCTGAATTTTGCTCGAACCTCGTCAGGGCCGTATTTGTCGTCGCCGACGATCGGGTAGCCCGCCGCAGCCAGGTGCACGCGTATCTGGTGGGTGCGCCCGGTGCGCAGTTCGGCTCCCAGCAGGCTGAAGCGCCCGAAACGCTTTTGCAGCGTAATAATGGTATGGGCTGCCTTACCCTCGGCATCGACCTTGACGCGCCGTTCGCCCGAGGCGGTCAGCCATTTGAGCAAGGGCTGGCGCAAATGCTGCTTGTCGTTGACCCAGTCGCCGACCACCAGCGCCAGGTAGTGCTTGCGCCCTCGCCCCTCGCGCATCATCTGGTGCAGCGCCACCAGCGCGGAGCGTTTCTTGGCGATCATCAGCAGGCCCGATGTTTCCCGATCCAGACGATGGGCCAATTCCAGAAACGGCGCATCGGGCCGCGCGGCGCGCATCTGTTCGATGACCCCGAATGCCACTCCGCTGCCGCCATGAACCGCGACCCCCGCTGGCTTGTTGACAAGGATCAGGGCTTCGTCTTCGAAAACAACGGGAAATGCGGCGGGCGGAACGGCTTTGGCTTCCCCGGCCTGCGGCAGACGCAAAGGGGGTATGCGCACGGTATCGCCCAGTTCAAGGCGATAGTCGGCCGAAATGCGCCCTTTGTTGACCCTCACTTCGCCGTGGCGCAGCGCCTTGTACAAGTGGCTTTTGGGCACGCCTTTGCACAAGCGCAGCAGAAAATTATCGATTCGCTGCCCGGCCTGTTCGGTGTCGATTTCGACAAAACGCACTATAGGAGTGGAGTCTTTATGATTTTCGGGTTTGCGCATAGGGAAAAGCGGCATATAATCCACATCAGCCTATAGAAGCTGAAAAATTGCTGACGTAGAGATGCAATGGATGCGTCTCCGTTAAGCAAACAAGGCCATATTGTACTGCCTGAGTTTCAGCTTCTGGGTCATTAGGTCGCCGGGCTAGTCCTGGTCTGCTCGACAGTGGTGTGGCACATGTGCCCGCTGGCAATACAGATCGACTATCAACCGCGTGCGGCGCTGAAGCTCTTGCAAGTAAAGTCATTGTTTAATGCACCAGCCGCGAACTTACACACGCGTCTGCCGTTCCAGCATCTTTTTTGTCAACCACAATTGTGAACCTGACCCTCCTGCTGACCGAACTGCGTGCCCTGAGGCATGCCGTGCCTACCTGACCTGAAGGTGGGTACTACCTGACGTCGTCAGCCTAGCCCTCCTGTACTGCTCGATTAAGCGCCACACACCGAGTGACCCGCGGTCGTGCGCCGATAAACGGTGCGCCATGACTACGGAGAAAAACACTCATGAAACGAATGTTGTTTAATGCAACGCACCAAGAAGAACTACGCGTTGCGATTGTCGATGGTCAAAAACTCATAGACCTCGACATCGAAGCCGCTGGCCGCGAACAGCGCAAGGGCAATATATACAAGGGGGTCATTACCCGCATCGAACCGGGCCTCGAAGCCTGCTTCGTCAACTACGGCGAAGACCGCCACGGTTTTCTGCCCTTCAAGGAAATTGCCCGCACCTACTTCAAGGAAGGTGTCGACGTACGTACCGTACGCATACAAGACGCCCTGAGCGAAGGCCAGGAACTGATCATCCAGGTGGAAAAGGAAGAGCGCGGCAACAAGGGCGCGGCGCTTACCACTTTTATTTCGCTGGCCGGCCGCTACCTGGTATTGATGCCCAACAATCCGCGCGGCGGCGGCGTCTCGCGCCGCGTCGAGGGCGAAGACCGCCAGGAATTGCGCGAAACCATGGAGCGGCTCGATATCCCCAGCGGCATGAGCATCATTGCCCGTACCGCCGGCATAGGCCGCAATGTCGAAGAACTGCAATGGGACTTGTCCTACCTGATGCAGCTCTGGAGCGCGATCGATACCGCTGCCCGCGACAATGCCGCCCCCATCCTGATTTACCTCGAATCCAGCCTGGTCATTCGGGCCATACGCGACTACTACTCGCCTGAAATTGGCGAAATTCTCATCGATACCGACGACATCGCCGAGCAGGCCACCGCCTTCATGAGCGTGGTCATGCCCGACAATGTCCAGCGCGTCAAAGTCTATCGCGACGACGTTCCGCTGTTTTCACGGTTCCAGATCGAACACCAGATCGAAACAGCCTATTCGCGTACCGTAGAACTGCCTTCGGGCGGCTCGGTCGTCATCGATCATACCGAAGCACTGGTTGCGGTCGACGTGAACTCGGCACGCTCGACCCGCGGCGCCGACATTGAAGAAACCGCGCTGCGCACCAACCTCGAAGCCGCCGACGAAGTGGCTCGCCAATTGCGCCTGCGCGACCTGGGCGGCCTGATCGTCATCGATTTCATCGATATGGAAGAAGGCAAAAACCAGCGCGCCGTCGAACAGCGCCTGCGCGACGCCCTGCATTTCGATCGGGCTCGTGTCCAGATGGGCAAGATTTCCCGCTTCGGCCTAATGGAATTGTCACGCCAGCGTCTGCGGCCGGCCCTGAACGAAGGCTCGCACATCACCTGCCCGCGCTGCAACGGCACCGGTGTCATTCGCGACGCCGAATCCAGTGCCCTTCACGTCCTGCGCCTCTTGCAGGAAGAGGCCATGAAAGAGAACACGGCGGCGCTGCACGCCCAGGTGCCGGTCGATGTGGCCACCTTCCTGCTCAACGAGAAGCGCGGCGACATCACCAAGATCGAGTCGCGCCTGAAGGTCAACCTGGTTCTCATCCCCAACAAGAATCTTGAAACCCCGCACCACCACATCGAACGCCTGCGCCACGACGACCCTCGCCTCGAAGAAATCAAGACCAGCTTCGAACTGGCCCAAAGCCCCAGTACAGAAGTCACCTGGGCTCCCAAAGAACAGGAAACCAAGGCGCGCCCCGAAGCGCTGGTCAAAGGCATTACCCCAGCCCAACCCGCTCCAGTGACATCCACCCCCGAGCGAGCCACGGCGGAAAAAGCCAGCGGCACCGGCCTGTTCAAGCGTTTCATGAGCTGGATTACAAGTTCCAGCACGCCGGCCACACCCGAATCCAAGACGGAAACCAGCGATACTCGCTCATCGGCCAGCCGCAACAAAACCGCGCGCGGCACCGATCGACGCGAACGCAGCCATGAAGGCGGCGACCGCAATCGCCAGCGCCGCGGCAATCGCCGCCCGGACAATCTGGAAAACAGCGTCGATGAAACCCGCCGCCAGCCGGTACGCAACGCCCGTCGCAGCGAAACTGATATCGACGACAACAAACCCAGGTCCGAGCAACGTCCGGCCGAACAGGCCGACACCGGCGACACCTCCACGGGCAATCGCAACGGCCGCAATCGTCGCGGCCGCGGCCGCCGCCGCGAGGAAAACCCGGCTGAAACCCAGGTTCTGGATACCACGGCAGCTGCCTCCATGGCGGCCGAAGATCGTCCCGTAGCTGAAACACTTCCGCGCACCGAAGACATCCCGCAGCAGGATGCCGAAATCGTTTCCGCCGCCATGGCGCCAGATGCC
This sequence comes from Paralcaligenes sp. KSB-10, assembly GCF_021266465.1. Classification (NCBI taxonomy): domain Bacteria; kingdom Pseudomonadati; phylum Pseudomonadota; class Betaproteobacteria; order Burkholderiales; family Alcaligenaceae; genus Paralcaligenes; species Paralcaligenes sp. KSB-10. The sequence continues at coordinate 1,444,249 of NZ_CP089848.1, forward strand.
GAGAACGAACAGCTCGATCCCGAACGCAAACGCCGTCGCCGTCGCAGCCGTCGCGGCCGTCGTGGTTCCGAAGCAGGCGGCGCCGAGTCTACCGGCAGCGAATCGCCTGAAACACCGGCCCAGGCGCACACCCATTTCGTAGCGCACGAAACGCCGTCATTCAACCCGACGGCACTCCCGGTGGCCGCAGCCACTCTGGGCGCGTTCCCCGCCGTCCTCGCCGAGGAACCCGCGGGCTTCGCACCGGCCGTCTCGGCCGTCTCCGCCGTTTCGGCGGAACCGGTCGAAGCTCCCGTGCGTACCATATCGCCGGAGTCCATCGAAAAAGCGATACACGCGGAACATGTCCACACAGCCGAAGTCGCGCCACAGCCGGCGGAGGCCCCGGCGGAACACGTCGCAGCCGCAGCCAGTCACGAAGAGGCTGCCCCCGAGGTAGCGCCGCCCGCGGCAAGCCCGGTCGAACCACCAGTTCAAACGGCAACCGTCGCGGCAAGCCCGGCTCCGGTCGAGGCCATAGTCCTTGGCACAACGGCAGAGGCCGGCAATAGCACCTTGCTGCGCGATACTGTCGTTGCCGCCGGGATGGAATGGATCGAAACCAAGGCTGGCTATCAAGCCCCCGCGCCCGCAGCCCCGGTTCGCCTGGGCCGTGCCCGCAAACCCCGCGACCAGGCTTCTCGCGAAGAAGCGCTGGAACAGGTTGAAACCCACGCGGGTTAAGGGTTAAGTCGTAAAAACATACAGCCCCTGCGTCACGCGACGCAGGGGCTGTATCGTTTGTGCCAGACACAACCGCGGCATCCCGCCAGACGAGCGGCCGATGGCCTGTCTCAGGCCAGGGCCAGCGGCTTGGCTGTTTGCGCGTGTATCGCTACGGCCTGCAGGCCATCCCACCAGAATATGCGCCCCACCGGAACACGGCGCGCAATTTCAATCGCCTGCGCCGCATCGCTTTCGATGAAATGGGTGTGGCAATGCCGGAGCAGGCAATCGGCCTTGTGACGGGCTGTGTCCTGAGCGCTATAACGAGACGGATCGCGCATCAGCAATGGGCCATTGAATCCGTGACGGCCCAGCCACTCTGCGGTTCGTGCCCGATCCTGCTCCGGCCTGCCCGTAATGACGGTAAGCTGCGACAGGTCGATCGGCGGCCGGCTTATGCAAGGCGCCAGCGTGTCACGCAGCGCCAGGGCAACATCCAGCGTATCGTCGTAAAGCCGAGACGGCAAGTCGGGCACCAGCACTCCGTCCAGATCGGTTGCCCACGAAGCATAGTCGTGTTCGGGCCGATCCGGCGCATTGCGCGTGGCGGCAAAGGCGGCTGTCATGGATTCGCGCTCCCAGGGAAATCGGGCGCCATAGCCTTGCGGAATCCTCAAGCCGAAATCTGGCTGGATGCGGGACTCGTCATCGTAGGCCAGCGTAAACACGATAAGGCTGTAGCCGGCCTGCACAAGAAAATCGCGGCAATCCAGCAGAGTGGTGCCGCGCCCCGCCACATCCTCAACCAGCAGCAGCCGTGCTCCCGCCTTCGGAGAGCCGGCCGTGAACCAATGCACGGACCGGTTCCGACGCTGGTATCCCAGCGCATACAAAGGCAAAGACAGCGAGCTTGCCGCCATGGTGGCGGGAACCAGGCCACCCCGCGCAATAGCCACGACTGCGTCAAAATTCATGGCCCGCCAGTCCGGCACATGAGCCAGAACCTCGGATTCGACCCGGTTATAGTCGTAGGGAAAAGCAGTACGCATGGTGTAGTTGCCGAACAATGCCGCCCGTTTCATTTCGGACGCAGCGCACACGCGCCGCATGCCCGCATTAGCCAGGCTGGAAAAACCTAGTTTGCCTTGGCAACGACGTCGGCCGGCTGACGGGTCAGCAGCGCCAGCAGATTTGCCAGTTCAGTGCGCATTTGACGGCGATCGACCACCATGTCGATGGCGCCTTTTTCCAGCAGGAATTCCGAACGCTGAAACCCTTCGGGCAATTTTTCCCGTACGGTCTGCTCGATGACCCGGGGCCCGGCAAAACCGATCAGGGCCTTGGGTTCGGCCATCACCACATCGCCCATGAAGGCAAAGCTGGCCGACACGCCACCCATGGTGGGATCGGTCAGTATGCTGATGAACGGCAGCCCGGCGGCCGACAGACGGGTCAGCATGGCATTGGTCTTGGCCATTTGCATAAGAGAAAACAGGCTTTCTTGCATGCGCGCCCCACCCGACGCGGCCACGCAAATAAACGGGGTGCGATTCTTGATGGCTTCCTGGACGCCTCGCGAAAAGCGCTCGCCTACCACGGACCCCATGGACCCGCCCATGAAGTCGAACTCGAAGCAGGCCAGCACCACCGGCACCGCCAGGATGCTGCCGCTCATGACGACCAGGGCGTCGGACTCCTGGGTTTGCTTGCTCGCCTCGGCGACGCGCTCGGTATATTTGCGCGTATCCTTGAATTTGAGGGGATCGACCGGGCGTATGTCGGAACCGATCTCGACCCGGCCTTCCGCATCCAGCAAAGCTTCAATACGAGCCCTGGAGCCTATCCGCATGTGATAGCTGCACTTGGGACAGACATGCAGCGTGGCCGCCAGATCTTCGTTATAAAGCACCGCTTCGCAAGCGGGGCACTTTACCCAAAGACCCTCGGGAACACGGCGCGCGCTGGCATCGTTATTGCGGTTGATTCGTGGAGGCAGAATTTTTTCAAGCCAGCTCATTATTGTGTATCCCTCTTGATGAGGTTCGATTTTCAATCGAACCCGTTGTTCTTTTACCTGAGTTCCTGCGGATAATTAAACCTGATCCAGCGCATGGCGTATTCCGCTCAGCCAGGTCTTGGCCGCAACGATGGCGGCCTCGTCGCTGTATTCGCCGCCATCGTTGCCGGCCTGCCTGGGCGAGGCGGCGGCAACAGCCGCTTCCATGGTTTCAATCAGCTTACTGCCTATGACCACCGCATCGGCCACCCGCGCCAGGCGTTTGGCGCTGTCGGCGTCGCGTATGCCGAACCCTACACCGACCGGCACCGAAACATGGCGGCGGATCTCGGCTACATGCCGGGCTACGTCGTCGGTATCGATATGGCCGGCACCCGTCACCCCTTTCAGGGACACGTAATACACATAGCCGCGAGCCACCCCCGCAACCTTCTTGATGCGTTCTTCGGTGGAGGTCGGCGCCAGCAGAAAAATAGGCGCAATGCCTGCGGCATCGAGCTCGAGCGCAAACTCGCTGATTTCTTCGGGCGGATAATCCACCACCAGCACGCCATCGACGCCAGCCCGCTGCGCGGCCGCGGCAAACACGGCCTGCCCCATGCGTTCGATGGGATTGGCATAGCCCATCAGCACAACGGGAGTCTGCGTGTCGTGGAGCCGGAACTCGGCCACCATGGCCAGGACCTGGGTCAGGCCAACCCCCCGCGCTATCGCTCTTTCAGCGGCGCGCTGAATGACCGGGCCATCGGCCATGGGATCGGAAAACGGCACGCCCAGCTCAAGCACATCGGCCCCGGCCTCGACCAGCGCATGCATCAGGCGAGGCGTAGCCCGTATTGAGGGATCGCCGGCAGTAATGTAGGGGATCAGGGCGGTTCGGCCGGCATTCTTTTTAAACGCAGCCTGCAGCCGATCGATCGGGGAATTCATGTTCAAGCGTCCTTCCTTCACAGACTGATGCCGCTATAGTCGGCCACGGTGTGCATGTCTTTGTCGCCACGTCCCGACAAATTGACCAGAATGATCTTGTCTTTACCCAGCGTAGGCGCAAGACGCACCGCATGGGCAATGGCATGCGAGGACTCGAGGGCCGGCATGATGCCTTCAGTGCGGCAGCAATCGTGAAAGGCGGCCAGCGCCTCTTGATCCGTGACTCCCACGTACTGGGCACGGCCGCTGTCCTTCAGCCACGCATGCTCGGGCCCGACGCCCGGATAATCGAGACCGGCGGAAATGGAATGGGTTTCCTGGATTTGCCCGTTTTCATCCTGCATGACGTAGGTGCGGTTGCCGTGCAGCACCCCGACGGAGCCAGCATTCAAGGACGCCGCATGGCGTCCGGACTGCAAGCCCTCGCCTGCGGCTTCGACACCAATCAGTTGCACGTTTTCGTCGTCGATGTACGGATAAAAAATGCCCATGGCGTTGGATCCGCCCCCCACCGACGCCACCACGTAATCGGGCTGCCGGCCGGCATTGGCCGGCATCTGCTCCAGGCATTCCGTACCGATGATCGATTGAAAGTCGCGCACCATCATGGGATACGGATGAGGCCCGGCCACGGTTCCAATGATGTAGAACGTGTTCTCGACATTCGTGACCCAATCGCGCATGGCTTCGTTCAGGGCATCCTTGAGCGTACGCGAGCCGGATTCGACCGGCACCACTGTAGCGCCCAGCAGCTTCATGCGATACATATTGGAAGCCTGGCGCCTGACATCCTCGCTGCCCATGTAGACCACGCACTCAAGGCCGTAGCGCGCCGCAACCGTTGCCGTGGCCACCCCGTGCTGGCCTGCGCCGGTTTCGGCAATGATGCGCGGTTTGCCCATGCGCCGCGCCAACAGGATCTGGCCTATGCAATTGTTGATTTTATGGGCGCCCGTGTGATTGAGATCTTCACGCTTGAACCAGATTTGCGCGCCGCCCAGCCGTTCCGACCAGCGCTTTGCATGGTAAACGGGGCTGGGGCGCCCGACAAAATGCTTCAACTCGTAGGCGAATTCATTCAGGAATTCAGGGTCGGTCCGGTACTTGTCGTAGGCCTCGCGCAGCTCGTCGAGCGCGTGCACCAGAGTCTCGGCGACGAAGGAACCGCCGTATCGGCCAAAATGCCCCTGGCTATCGGGCAAGCTGTAAGATTTCAAGGAATTACTCTCAGGTTACGCAATATTGTTGCAGCGCTGGCGCGGCAGACGAATCGAATGCAATCCGCCATTTTAGCAGCGCGGGGCCACGAATACAGGGTAGCGCAAATTCAGCTCGAAATAAACGCGCGCAGCAGGCGCCAAGCCATCAACGCCGGCTGGCGCTGACTCCCGAAAGTTCGTTCAGCGCAGCAAGCGCGCGCACAATCTGTTCACCGTTTTTTACCTCGATGGTAAAAATCATGTGCGCCAGCGAACGGCGGCTCTGTGTGTTGACCCCCACCACGCTCAGGCGCAGCCGCGCAAAGACTTCGGATATATCGCGCAGCAGGCTGGAGTGATCCTGCGCCCGCACGCTGATGTCGATCGGATAAACGGATTCGCCGGTGTCACCCCAGCCGACATCAATGACGCGCTCGGGCTGGCGCAAGGCCAGCGCCGCATAAGCCGGGCAATCGTGTCGATGTATCGATACGCCGCGGCCTCGCGTCACGAACCCCGCGATCGAGTCGGGCGGCGCGGGGCGGCAGCAACGGGCCAGTTGCGTCATGAGCGAGCCGACACCCACCACCAGCACCCCGCTTTTGCCGGTTTTCACGACATTGTCCGCGCCGCTCGAATAATTGAGCTTCGCGACCGGGGCGGTCGCGGCAGCCGACGGCTCTTTGAGTACGTAATCGATCTGGCGCAGGCTGAACTCTTCTTTGGCCACCGCGACATACAGGTCGTCGGCTCGGGCAAAATCCAGTTGCTGCGCCAACTGCTCCAGGTTGATAGCGGTTTTGCCCAGGCGTTGCAGTTCTTTTTCGACCAGGGCCTGGCCTTGCGATATACGCTGTTGCAGTTCGACCGCGTTAAACCATGCCCGCACCTTGGCGCGCGAACGCGGACTGGCCAGAAAGCCCAGTTGTGGGTTCAGCCAGTCGCGCGACGGACCGCCCGATTTGGCGGCGATGATCTCAACGGTTTGCCCCGTGCAAAGCTGGGTGAGCAAGGGCACCATTTGCCCGTCGACCCGAGCGCCGCGGCAGCGATGCCCCAAATCCGTATGCAGGTAGTAGGCAAAATCGATCGGCGTGGCGCCAGCCGGAAGCTCGATGACCCGCGCCTGCGGCGTCATCACATAAATACGGTCTGCGGATACGGTAGCCGCCGGAGCAGCCATGGCGGCCTGCTGCTCCGGTGCGGCGCCTTCTTTGTCCCAGGCCAGCAATTGACGCATCCAGGCGATTTTCCGGTCGTAACCGCTGGCTGCCGCCTGCTGGCCGCCTTTGGCGCCCGACTCTTTGTAGCGCCAATGCGCCGCCATGCCGTACTCGGCAAACTGATGCATTTCATAGGTACGGATCTGGATTTCAAAAGGCTTGCCTTCGCTATCGGCGACGACTGTATGCAAAGAGCGATAGCCGTTAGGCTTGGGCCGGGAAATGTAGTCGTCGAATTCGTCGGACACCGGTGTCCACAGCGAGTGGACGAGTGCCAAAACCGCATAACAGCTGCGCTCATCGTCGACAATGACTCGCAAGGCGCGCAGATCGAACAAGCGATTGAAGTCGAGATGCTTGATGCGCATCTTGTTCCATATGCTGTATATATGCTTGGGACGCCCCGTGACTTCGGCCGCGATATGAGCATCTTCAAGGGCCGCGTGCAGGCGGTCCACGGCGGCACGGATGAAAGCTTCGCGTTCACCGCGCTTTTCCTCGAGCTGGCGAGCAATGGCCCTGTATGTGTCGGGCTCCAGAAACCGGAATGCAAGATCTTCCATTTCCCATTTGATCTGCCAGATTCCCAGGCGATTGGCCAAAGGGGTATAGAGCTCCATGGTCTCGCGCGCGAACTCCACCGGACAAGGAGTTTTGGAGCTGGCATGCCAGCGCAGGGATTGCAGGCGCGAAGCCAGGCGCATCAAGACAATACGCAGATCGGCGGCCATGGCCAGCAACATTTTGCGCTGCATTTCCTTTTGATCGCCGGCCGTTGCCGAATCGTCGTTCGATTGTCCGGCCAGATGGCTCAAACGCAGCAAGGCGCGCGTTCCTTGCACCAGCGACACCACTTCGGCGCCGAAGGTCTTGAGCAAAGGATTCTGCTTGGCGCTGGCCATCGATTCCGATGCCTCGACCGGCATGACCGTAATAAGGGCGCTGGCACGCGTCACGGCATCCGTACCCAATTCGGCCAGTATGCGCACCACGGCGGCGCTGTGCTCGGCCAAAGGTTCTCCGGTGCTTGCCCGCAAGCCCTTGAGCGGTTCGCGCACCCAGGCAGCGGCCTGTTCGACCAGCGCCCGTCCCGCCGGATCGAGATCGGCGCAAGCCTGCGCCAGCCAATCGGCATCGAAAGGCAGTAAATCGTTAGTGGGAGGTGCAATCGTAGACATAGTGGATACTGCGCAAACCAATCAATGACATCAGGGATGTGTGTCCAGGCCACTCTATACTAGCGTGTCTGGCAAACGATAGCGAATCGGCAATCATGGATTCTTCCAGCAAAAAAAGCCTGCTTATTGTGTGGCATTCACGCACAGGCGCCGCCCTGCAAATGGCCGAAGCCGCGCGCGGTGGCGCCCAGGCCGTATTGAAGGAACTGCAGGCCGGCCCGCAACTCGATATTGTAATAAAGCCCGCTCATGAAACGCAGGCCCCCGACCTTCTGCAAGCCAGTGGTTTTATATTCTGTGCCCCGGAGAACCTCGCCGCCCTGAGCGGCGCCATGAAAGAATTCTTCGACCGCAACTACTATGCCGTACTGGATCAACTCAACGGCCGGCCCTACGCCCTGTTGATCAGCGCCGGCAGCGACGGCAGCTCGGCCGTCCGCCAGGCCGAACGCATATGCACCGGATGGCGGCTGCAAGCCATCGCACCCGCGCTCATAGTCCACACCGATGCTCAAACACCCGAACGAATCGCCGCCCCCAAAAACATAAAGCCCGAAGACCGGGCCTTATGTGAAACACTGGGCGGCACGCTGGCCGCCCTGCTGGTGTAGGGGCGGCCCTGGTGGCCGTCCGCTCGAACCGCCTACAGCGCCGCGGTCACCATGATTTCAACCTTGTAGTCCGGGCTGGCCAGGCGCGCTTCGGTGGTGGCACGCGCTGGCGCGTGGCCCGCGGGCACCCAGGCATCCCATGCCTTGTTCATGCCGCTGAACTCGACGATGTTGGCCAGAAAGATCTGGGTTCTAAGAATACGGGTCTTGTCGGTGCCGGCCTCGGCCAGCAAACGGTCGATCGTGGCCAATACCTGCTTGGTCTGGCCTTCGATATCAAGTGTATCGTCATCGGCAACCTGCCCCGCCAGATACACCACCCCATTGAAAATCGTCGCATCCGACATGCGTTTTCCCGTATTGACGCGCTTGATGTCGCTCATCGTGTTCTCCGTATTGATTGAAAAGTAAGATCGGTGTCCACCGGAACACCGATTCCCGAATCAGGTTCGTGATAGTAGGTCGCCGCCGCAGATTCGGCAAGCGCCGCTCGCGCAGGCGCAAACCAGGCATATGACATCACGCGGGCGGCAGCTTGAATACATGCCGCAGGTAAGCCAGATAAGCCGGATCGTCGCACATGGTTTTTTCGGGCGCATCCGATACCTTCGCAACCGGCTGATCGTTGCAACGCACCATCTTCATGACGATTTGCAGGGGTTCGTGGCCCAGATCGTTGGTCAGGTTGGTACCGATCCCGAACGACACCTTGCATCGTCCGGCAAAACGTCGGGCCAGCTCAATGGCGCGCGGAATGGTCAGGCTATCGGAGAACACCAGAGTCTTGGTGCGCGGATCGGTTCGATTGGCCGTATAGTGCGCCAGTAGCCGCTCGCCCCACAGGAAAGGGTCGCCGGAATCGTGCCGCGCCCCATCGAAAAGCTTGCAGAAATACATGTCGAAATCGCGCAAAAAGGCGTCCATGCCGTAGACATCCGACAGCGCGATGCCCAAGTCGCCGCGGTATTCCTTGGCCCAGACCTCAAGAGCAAACACCTGCGAGTCGCGCAGGCGCGGCCCCAGTGCCTGGCACGCCTGCAAGTATTCATGCCCCATCGTGCCCAAAGGCGTTACGCCATGCTTCATGGCAAACCAGACATTGCTCGTTCCGGCAAAATTCGGCCCCATCTGGGCTTTCATGGTGGTCACGACCTCTTCGTGCCACTGCTTGGAAAATCGCCGGCGCGTGCCATATTCGGCCACCCGGAAACCGGCCATTGCCGGATCATCGGTGACCAGATGCATTTTCGACTGCAATCGCTTGCGCCCCTCGACCCAGGCGGGTTCGCGGCATGTATTGCGAAAATACACTTCATTGACAATGGCCAGTACGGGGATTTCAAACAGGATCGTATGCAGCCACGGCCCTTTTGCCGTAATGTCGATTTCGCCGGGTATCGCTCCCTCGGTGATGGAGATGCACTTTTCGGGCAAGTGGAACAGTCCGAGAAAATCGACAAAGTCGCTCTTGATGAAACGCAAGCCGCGCAGGTAGCCGAGTTCTTCCTCGGTAAATCTCAGTTGACACAAGCTGTGTATTTCGGCGCGAATTTCGTCCAGGTACGCACTGAGATTGATACCTGGCGTACGGCATTTGTAGCGGTACTCGACCTGGGCGGCCGGAAAATGATGCAACACAACCTGCATCATGGAAAATTTATAGAGATCGGAGTCGAGTAGCGAGGTGATAATCATCGATGCGCATAAATCCTTTTAGCTACCATAGCACAATGGGCTCTTGTTTGGCGGACGTCTCGCCCGGTGCGCCGGCAAAGACCAGACCTGCCGGCAGGTCAATCCGTGGTTACCTTTACTTATTGGGTAAAATCACGCCGTAGAGCAATGGTTCGCATTGCAAAGATTGACGCTGGAGCCCCCGAATGACACATGTCGTGACCGAAAACTGTATCAAATGCAAATACACCGACTGCGTCGATGTGTGTCCGGTAGATTGTTTCCGCGAAGGCCCCAACTACCTCATGATCGACCCCGATGAATGCATAGATTGCGCGGTATGCGTACCCGAATGTCCCGCGAACGCGATCTTTGCCGAGGAAGATGTGCCGCAAGACCAAGTGCAGTTCATCCAGCTTAATGCCGATATGGCACCTGGCCTGGGTATGATCAATCGCTCGAAAAAGCCGCCAGCGGATGCCGACGAATGGAATGGCGTCGAAGACAAGCTGAAGTATCTGGAACGTTAGGGCATTTTTGGTTCGAGTGTTTGCTGCGCTGAATGCGTTTCAGTCGTTTTTTTTTGAGCCGTTCGTTCAGGTTTTAGCTTATTACTTTGTACTTTGGGCGGTAGTTCTATAAAGACGCCGCAGGGTGGGCGGTGCTGTGTAGTCCGGCACGTCCAGCGGTCGTGGTGCTACGCACCCCGACTGCCCGGGTCTGCCTCGTCCAGGCGGGCGTCGGGCGAACTCGCCCGGCCTCGCGAGGCCGGGCTCAGACAGCGCCCGCCGAAAGCCCCCGCCTTCCCTTCGTCAGCACCCGGCGCTGGACTACCGCCGGACTGCACAGCACCGCCCACCCTGCGGCTTGCGTTGAGGTAATGCATCGGGGTATACATTGGGGAAGCCGCGTTGAGCCAATCACAGGCTACATTGAAGCGGTGGATGCTTTTAGTACATCCAGTCGTCAATCCATCGAGTCGTCAATCGAGGTAGATGTGGCCACGTGATGGAAGCATGAGTGCGGGCACGTTAACGGTTCTAGGGGTGCTGGCCCATTAACGGTGGGCGCAAGCACGTAAATTCCGGGCATCCCATGATGCAATTCCAGGCAGGCCGCAACGTGAGCCGTCTATCGGGGCTTGGGGTCAGGGCCGGCGTAAGGCGTGCGCCGGATGCTACCGTAGGGAAGGCGGGGGCTTTCGGCGGGCGCTGTCTGAGCCCAGCCTCGCGAGGCTGGGCGAGTTCGCCCGACGCCCGCCTGGACGAGGTAGATCCGGATCAAGCACGCCGTGCCGGCCCTGACCCCAAGCACCGATAGACGGCGTCTTTATATACCAAAGCGACCAATCCATCGAGTACAGTAAACTCTTCGACCAAAAAACGCCCTAGCCGCCAACTTTGCTTTAAAAGGCCCGCCCACTCTCATGCCGGACCATAAATACACCAGACAGACCGTCACGAAGCTTATCGAATGGGTGCCCAAAAAGCTCTTTTCGATCGAAACGACGCGCGATCCGGAATTTAATTTCAAGGCCGGGCAATTTGCCCGGCTGGGCCTGCCCGCCGGCCACGACAATGCGGAAATACCCACAATCTGGCGAGCCTACTCCATGGTTACCGCGCCCGCGCAAGACAAGCTGGGCTTCTATTCCATTGTGGTGCCCGAAGGCGAGTTCAGCCCGCGCCTGGCAGAATTGCGCCCCGGCGACTCGATCTGCATCGACCGGACGGCCTTTGGCTTTCTGACCATAGACCGATTTGCCCGTGGCGGCGACCTATGGCTGCTGGCCACCGGCACAGGCCTGTCGGCCTACCTGTCCATGTTGCAAGATGGCAACACCTGGACACAGTTCGACCGGATTATTTTGGTGCATGGGGTACGCACGATTGCCGAGCTGGCCTATCAAGCTGAAATTCGCGATTGGGGCCGGAATTTTTCGTCTCCCGGACCGGCCGGCGCCCCCCGTGCCCAACTGACGTATCTGCCCATTCCCACCCGCGAAGCCCTGCCGGGCATGCCCCAGGAGCGCATCACGACCCTGATCGCCAATCGGCAGCTCGAAAATCTTGCTGGGCGCCCGCTGGATCCCCAGGTTTCGAAAGTCATGCTGTGCGGCAACCCGGACATGCTGGGCGAGGCACGCAAACTGCTGACCGGACTCGGTTTTGCGGTGGGCCGACGCGGCAACCTAGGGAATCTAGCAGTGGAAAACTACTGGTAATCCCGTTTACTTTGTGATTAGCTAATAACCTTACGAGCGTTAGCATCCTGATTTGCAACGTTCATTGTATTAGCTGGCCTGGCTATCATTCCGCCTGACCCGTACCGGCAAACAAGAACAATACTCCCACGAGGGGCTTTATCTATGTCCATGCTGTATCAGCTACACGAAATGCAACGGTCTTTTTTGACGCCGCTCGCAGCATTCACCGACACCGGGTCGCAACTGTTTTCCAATCCATACAGTCCATTTGCCTACACTCCGCTTTCGCGGCAGATAGCCGCCACCTACGAGCTGGTGCATCGTCTGGGCAAAGACTATGAAAAACCCCAGTGGGGTATCGATACGATCGAGGTCGACGGCCGGCAAATACCGGTGGCGCCGCATAATGCGATCGAAAAATCATTTTGCAATCTGGTGCATTTCCAGCGGCAATCGCCGGCCGGATCCAAGAAAAACCCCACCGTCCTGCTGGTGGCGCCTCTTTCAGGGCATCATGCCACGCTGCTGCGCGATACCGTGCGCACGCTACTGCCTGAGCACGATGTCTATGTCACCGACTGGATCGACGCCCGCATGGTGCCTGTTTCGGCAGGTCCTTTTCATTTGAACGACTACGTCAAATACATTCAGGATTTCATCCGCTTCCTGGGCCCGGACGTGCACGTTATTTCGGTATGCCAGCCTACGGTGCCGGTGCTTGCGGCGATATCGCTCATGGCCAGCAACAAAGAGCCCTGCCTGCCGCGCAGCATGATCATGATGGGCGGTCCCATCGACGCCCGCAAAGCCCCCACACAAGTCAACCGGCTGGCCACGACCCAGCCTTACTCGTGGTTCGAGAACAACCTGATACATCGCGTTCCCACTCGTTATCCAGGCTCGGGACGGCTGGTCTATCCGGGGTTCCTGCAGCATGCGGGGTTCGTCGCCATGAATCCCGATCGGCACCTGCGCTCGCACTACGATTTCTACCTGCATCTGCTTGGAGGCGATAACGACGACGCCGACGCACACCGGCGCTTTTACGACGAATACAATGCCGTACTCGATATGCCGGCGGAGTTTTATCTGGACACCATCAAAACGGTATTCCAGGAACATCAGTTGCCGTCGGGAACCTGGGAAGTCGACGGCCAGCGGGTCGATCCGGCGGCCATTACCACTGTCGCCCTGCTGACTATCGAAGGCGAACTCGACGATATCTCCGGTCAGGGCCAGACGCGCGCCGCCCAAAGCCTGTGCCGCAACATCGCCAAAGACCGCAAACAGCATTACACCGCGCCAAACTGCGGCCATTACGGCATTTTTGCCGGACGCCGCTGGCGTCAGACGATTTGCCCTAAAATAGCGGAATTCATACGCCAGTCCGCGTAAGCCTCCTGGCCTGCCACATCTGATCGGGGGCCGTCATGGTCCCCGATTTTTATCTTATGCACCCATCGCCGCTGATCGATCGAATCGACGCCATCCTGCCGCAAACGCAGTGTACAAAGTGCGGCTACGATGCCTGCCGCCCCTATGCCGAAGCCCTGGCACACGATAACGAAGCCATCAATCGCTGCCCTCCCGGCGGAGAGGCCGGCATACAGGCACTGGCCATGCTGTTGCGCAAGCCGGTAATTCCACTGGACTCCGAATGCGGAGAGCACCAGCCGCTGCAGGTCGCCGTTATAGACGAAGCACATTGCATCGGCTGCACTCTGTGCATTCAGGCCTGTCCGGTCGATGCCATCGTAGGCGCCAACAAACTTATGCACACCATCATTGCCGACCGCTGCACCGGCTGCGATCTATGCGTAGCCCCCTGCCCCGTGGACTGCATCGACATGGTTCCCGCCGGCCACGACTGGACGCCCGCACGGGCCTCGGCGGCTCGCGTTCATCACCAACAACGGCAAGCCCGGCTGCAGGCCCGCCACCCTGACGAATCGGCGCTGGCGGCTCGCACTCTGGCCAACAAAGCATCAGTTGCCAGCGCGGCGCAAAGCGATGCCGCCACCAGGCAGCACGTGATTGCCGACGCACTCGCCCGGGCTCGGGCCCGGCGCAACAAGGGCAACTCATGAACGCCGCCAAGCGCGCCCAGATCTTCGCCCGCCTGCAAGCCGCCAACCCGGCACCCACCACCGAGTTGCTTTACGACAGCACATTCCAGCTATTGATTGCCGTCATGCTCTCGGCGCAGGCCACTGACAAATCGGTGAATCTGGCCACACGGCGGTTTTTCCCCGATCACGGCACTCCGGCCGGCCTGCTGGCCCTGGGCGAGGCCGGCCTGGCCGATCTGATCAAAACCATAGGCCTGTACAAAACCAAGGCCAAAAACGTCATTAAAACCTGCGGGATCCTGCTTGAACAGCATCAGGGCCAGGTGCCCGGCGATCGAACCGCCCTTGAAGCCTTGCCAGGGGTGGGCCGCAAAACGGCCAATGTGGTGCTCAACACGGCATTTGGCAAGCCAACCATTGCCGTCGACACGCACATTTTCCGGGTCGCCAACCGTACCGGCCTGGCTCCCGGAAAAAACGTGCTTCAGGTCGAACAAAAGCTGGAAAAGCTCATTCCCAAAGAGTACATTCTGAATGCCCATCATTGGCTGATCTTGCACGGTCGATACATATGTATAGCCCGCAAGCCGAAATGCCCGCAATGCGGAATTGCCGATTTGTGCGAATTCAAGGGCAAAACCCCAGCCCTATAAAATGAAATTCACTTAAGGGTTTTCCATAGACCTATGTAAAACCCCGATGGCATTTTGCCTGGGTGGAATGCATACTCGCGCCTATTCGAAAATAGTTTTCTATCAAACTGGCTGGCATGAGCGACTACATCCTAGAAACCAAAAACCTGGTCAAGGAATTCCGGGGCTTCGTCGCGGTAAGCGATGTCAATCTGCAAGTGAAGCGCGGTCATATCCATGCGTTGATCGGCCCCAATGGGGCAGGCAAAACCACCTGCTTCAACCTGCTCACGAAATTTCTCACTCCCACGTCGGGCAAAATCATTTTCTCCGACGTTGAAATCACTCATGAGCAGCCCGCTCAAATCGCGCGCCGCGGCATTATCCGCTCCTTCCAGATCTCCGCCGTATTCCCGCAACTGACCCTGCTCGAAAATGTGCGTATCGGCCTGCAGCGCACCACAGGGCTATCGTTTCATTTCTGGCGCAGCGACTCCTGCCTGAAGCGCCTGAACGATCGCGCCATGCACCTGCTCGATCAAGTCGATCTCGCCGATTTCGCCGACGAACACACCGTCAATCTACCCTACGGCCGCAAACGAGCGCTTGAAATCGCCACCACGCTGGCCATGGAACCCGAACTCATGCTGCTCGACGAGCCCACCCAGGGAATGGGGCACGAAGACGTCGACCGCGTTACGCAACTGATCAAGAAAGTCAGCGCGGGCCGCACTATTCTCATGGTTGAACATAATATGAATGTCGTTTCTTCTATCGCCGACGAAATCACTGTGCTGGCGCGCGGCGCGGTGCTGGCCGAAGGAAACTATCAGCAGGTATCGAGTAATCCAGCCGTAATGGAAGCCTATATGGGCTCCACCGAGGTCGCACTCGAAGGAGCGCACGGATGAGCACCCACGCACTCGAGATTTCCGACCTGCATGCCTGGTACGGCGAATCCCATGTACTGCATGGCGTCAACCTGACCGTCCATCAGGGCGAGGTGGTAACGCTGCTGGGCCGCAACGGTTCGGGCCGTACCACCACGCTGCGGGCCATGCTTGGGCTGACCGGCTCGCGCAAAGGCTCCATCCGCATTCGCGGCACCGAGTCGATCAATCTTCCCACCTACAAAATCGCCCATCTGGGCATAGGCTATTGCCCCGAAGAGCGCGGCATTTTCGCCGGCCTGTCCTGCGAAGAAAACCTCCTGCTGCCCCCCACGGTCGGAGACACCCTGGGCGGCGGCATGTCGCTGGCCGAAATCTACGAAATGTTCCCCAACCTGCAGGAACGCCGGTATTCGCCCGGCACCCGCCTGTCGGGAGGAGAGCAGCAAATGCTGGCGGTTGCCCGAATTCTGCGCACCGGCGCCAATCTGCTTTTGCTCGACGAAATTTCCGAAGGGCTCGCGCCGGTCATAGTCCAGGCCCTGGCCCGCATGATCAAGATCCTCAAGGGAAAGGGCTACACCATCATCATGGTGGAACAGAATTTCCGTTTTGCGGCGCCTTTGGCCGACCGCTTTTATGTCATGGAGCACGGCCAGATCGTAGAACAATTTAGTGCGGCTGAATTGCCAGCCAAACAAGACGTGCTTAACACGCTGCTCGGCGTTTAATCACAAAATACTGCCGGAGTACCCGGTATAACAATACAAAGGAGAGCCTTCAATGAAACTGCGTACACTATCCGCAGCCTTCGCCCTAGCAGGACTTAGCTTTACCGGGCTAAGCCACGCGGCAGGCATTTCTAACGACGTTATACGCATCGGCTTCATCACCGATATGTCGGGCGTCTACTCCGACATCGACGGCAAGGCCGGCGCCGATGCCATCCGCATGGCCATCGCCGACGCCGGCGGTGAAATCAACGGCAAGAAAATCGAACTGCTTGTTGCAGACCATCAAAACAAAGCCGACATCGGCTCCGCGACCGCACGTCAATGGTTCGACGAAAAACACCTGGACATGCTGGTGGGCGGCACCAACTCCGGCGTAAACCTGGCCATGGTCACGGTTGCGGCAGAAAAACACAAACCCATGTTCGCGGTCGGACCAGGCTCGTCCAACCTGACCAACGCCAGCTGCACACCCTATAGCATCCACTACGGCTACGACACGGTGGCGCTGGCCCGCGGCACCGCCAACCATATGGTTGCGCAAGGCGACAAGTCCTGGTTCTTCCTGACGGCCGACTATGCCTTCGGCCATTCCCTGCAGCGCGACGCCACCGCGGTTGTCAAGAAAGCCGGCGGCACAGTGGTAGGCAGCGTCGATGCGCCGCTCAGCACCACCGATTTCTCTTCGTATCTGCTGCAGGCTCAGTCCTCCAAGGCCAAGGTCCTGGCACTGGCCAATGCGGGCGGCGACTTCGTCAACTCGGTCAAGGCCGCCAAGGAATTCGGCATTACCAAAACCATGAAGCTGGCCGGCTTGCTGGTGTTCATCAACGATATCCACGCCCTGGGCCTGGAAGCGACTCAGGGCCTGTACCTGACCAGCGCCTGGTACTGGAACAAAGACGATGCATCGCGCAAATGGGCTCAGCGTTTCTACAAAGAAGAAAACCGCATGCCCTCGTACCTGCAAGCGGGCGACTACTCCGCCGTGTCGTTCTACCTGAAAGCCGTCAAGGCCACAGGCACCGACGATGGCGATACCATCATGAAATGGGTCAAATCGCACAAGGTCAACGACTTCTTCGCCGGCAACGGCTATGTGCGCGAAGACGGCACGCTGATACACGACATGTACCTGATGCAAGTCAAATCGCCGGCCGAATCCAAATCACCCTGGGATTACGTCAAACTGGTTAAAACCCTGCCAGGCGAGCAAATCTACACTACGCTGGCCGAATCAACCTGCAAACTCGTTAAAAAATAAAACTTTGTTATAAAAGATCTGCTTCCTGCCCTGCGGGGGGCAGATCTTTTATTAACCCGGGAATTTTGCATTTTGTCATGGATTTTTAACAAATATGACTGAAATATTCGGCATACCCATACAAGCGCTGCTGGGTCAGTTATTGCTGGGCTTAGTAAACGGTTCGTTTTACGCGGTACTTTCCCTTGGTCTGGCTGTCATATTCGGTCTGCTCAATGTCATCAATTTTGCTCACGGCGCGCTTTATATGCTGGGCGCCTTCGTTGCGTGGATGGGCTTGCAGTATCTGGGCCTGAATTACTGGGCCATGCTGATCATCGCGCCGATTATTGTCGGGCTGTTCGGCATTGTCATCGAACGCCTGCTCCTCAAACACTTGTACAAGCTCGATCATTTGTACGGCCTTTTGCTGACCTTCGGCCTGACACTGCTCATCGAAGGCCTTTTCCGCAGCCTTTATGGCGTTTCAGGACAGCCCTACGCCACTCCAAAGATTTTGCAAGGCGGCGTCAACCTCGGGTTCATGTACCTGCCCATTTATCGCGGCTGGGTTATCGTGGCCTCGCTGCTTGCATGCCTGGGAACCTGGCTGGTCATCGAAAAAACACGCCTTGGCGCCTTGCTGCGCGCGGGCACCGAAAATCCGAAACTGGTTGAGGCGTTCGGCGTCAACGTGCCCCTGGTCGTGACCCTGACCTTCGGATTCGGCGTCGGCCTCGCCGGATTCGCCGGCGTGCTGGCCGCCCCGATACTGCAGGTTTCTCCGCTAATGGGACAAAACCTGATCATCGTGGTTTTTGCCGTGGTGGTTATTGGCGGCATGGGCTCCATCCTCGGGTCTATCGTCACCGGTCTGGCTTTGGGCATTATCGAAGGCCTCACCAAAGTGTTCTGGCCCGAAGCATCCAACACGGTTGTCTTCATCATTATGGTCATTGTGCTGTTGGTGCGCCCCGCAGGCCTGTTCGGGAAAGAGAAATGAATCGTAAACTAATCGCGTATCTGCTGGCCGTAGTCATTATTGCCCTGCTGCCGGCAATGGGCGCCTACCCCATCTTCGTCATGAAGGTATTGTGCTACGCCTTGTTCGCCTGCGCCTTCAACCTGCTGCTGGGCTACACCGGCCTGCTTTCCTTCGGCCATGCCGCCTTCCTGGGCGGAGCCGCCTACGCCGCGGGTTATGCCCTGACGGCATGGGGCATGCCAACCCTGGCGGGGCTGATATTCGGCACTGCCGTGGCTGCCGTCATGGGGCTGGTCATGGGCTTACTGGCAATTCGCCGCAGCGGCATTTACTTCGCCATGATTACCCTGGCCATGGCCCAGATGGTGTTCTTCTTCTTCCTGCAGGCGCCTTTCACGCATGGCGAGGATGGCTTGCAAGGCATACCGCGCGGCGATCTCTTCGGCCTGGATCTGTCCAACGACCTGAATCTGTATTACGTGGTCATGGCCATTTTCTTTATCGGCTACGCCATTTGCTGGCGCACCATCAATTCGCCCTTCGGGCAGGTGCTCAAGGCCATACGCGAAAATGAACCGCGCGCCATATCGCTGGGCTACAACGTCAACAGCTTCAAGCTGCTGGCGTTCGTGCTGTCGGCGACCCTGGCCGGCCTGGCCGGCGCAACCAAGGCCCTCGTATTCGTCTCGGCCACCTTGTCGGATGCCACTTGGGGCATGTCCGGCCTGGTCATACTCATGACCCTCATCGGCGGCCTGGGTACCTTCACCGGCCCGGTGTTGGGCGCTTTCATCGTGGTCATGCTCGAGAATAAGGTGGGTGAACTCGGCCGCTTCCTGAGCCGTTCAACCGGGGTGGAATGGTTCCAGATCCTGGGCGAGTCGGTCACCATCGTGATCGGGCTGATCTTCATCATCTGCGTCATGGCCTTCCGCCGTGGCATTGTGGGTGAAATCGTGCATCGGCTCAAAATGAGATGAACACTATTAGCCACTGACGTGGGAAGGAATAAAGAGCCGCATATTCTATGGAGGAGACGGCATGGCCGGATATATCATTGTCGGCGCCAACTTGATAGCTCCAGAGCAGCACGAGGTATATAAACGTTGGGTAACTTGCGACTGAGAAATATGGAGGTGTTATTTGATCCGAGGCGGAAAGGTTGAAACGCTAGAGGGAAATTGGCGCGCCTCACGCATGGTGGTCCTGCATTTCGATAGCGTTGACAAAGCCAAAGAATGGTATGCCTCCTATGAATGGAAAATGGCCGTGCAGGCGCGACAAGGCGTCTCAGTTTCCAATGTGATTGTGTGCGAAGGTCTGGATGCCTACGGAGTGTTAGTACAAACGTAATCCATCCATCACAGACGGGAAGTTGACGAACCCAATGAACATGAGAGCCAGCCTCTCGAGACTTGCCGATGGACGGTGGGCCATTCTTTGTGACGCGTCCTTAACATTGAGGTTGTAAGGGTTCCGGTCAGCACACCTTGACGCCCACGCAAGCGGGCGGGCTTGGTCGGACGAAGAGTAGTCGGAGAAACGCGATGGCCGGCAGCTAGTCCCAGAAGCAGCCGTAGGGATTGGTATAGACTCGTTGGTCCCCGTAGATTATTGCGGAGGGTCTTTAACCGAGGAGCCAATATCAAGCTTTGCGACTCTCTGGACGAGGACGATGGCGCGCAATGTACGCAGCCATGGTGCGAAGCACCTTTGCAAGCTCCAGGTCACTTAACGCCATGGCTTTTCTTGTAATATCAGTCCCTGGCGGCCTGCTAACCGGTGCCGCATCCCTAAGTTATTGAAGAACTGTAAGCGTCTGCCGAACACACCTTGATGGAGTGTAGCGATCGGGACGATAGTTCCCACTTGTTTTTAGTGGGGACTATTCATGGATCCAAACCCTTCAGTCCAGCGGCCCGCGCGGCGCAAGCACAGCAAGGCTCTCAAGGCACAGATTCTTCAGGCTTGTGAGCAGCCTGACGCTTCGGTCGCGGGCATCGCCATTGCACACGGCCTGAACCCGAACATGGTGCAGCGCTGGCGCCGCGAAGCCAGACGCGGTGAATTGACACTGTCGGACGCGCCGGCGTTTATTCCTGTCGTTGCCACGGCGGGCTGCGCGATGAGCACACACCACAGCGCACAGACTGCGTCGGAGGCCATCGAGGTTCAACTGCAACGGGGTAGCTTGCAAGCGCGGGTGAGCTGGCCCGCACAGGCCGCTGGCGAGTGCGCTGCCTGGCTGCGGGAACTGTTTCGGTGATCCGCATCGAGAGGGTCTGGTTAGCCGTCGAACCCGTGGACATGCGTAGCGGCATGGATCGGCTACTGGCCAGGGTAGTGGAAGTCTTCGGCGCCTCGCAGCCGCATCACGCTTATGTATTTGCTAACCGCCGGGGCACACGGCTAAAGGTCCTGGTGTGTGACGGCTTCGGCATCTGGCTGGCCGTGCGCCGCTTGCATCAGGGCAGTGTGCACTGGCCAAGATCCGGCGACACCCAGATTGAACTGACTGCTGAGCAGGCACGGGCCCTGGTCATTGGCCTGCCATGGCAACGCTTGGGCGAGTACGAGTCTATCGCTATCTTATGACCACGGATTTGCAATCCGGTGCAATCCGAATGGTACGCCGCTCACAGGCATGGCATCATGGCGGCCATGTCTTTGAAATCTGCTCCTGCCCTCGAACAGCTTGATGCCAAGGCCCTGCGGGCATTGGCCAGGCAATTGATGGGTGAGCTCGATGAGACCCGCCAGGTCGTGGCCAAGCAAGCGCACGACATCCAGTTCAAGGAAACCCACATCCGCAAGCTCACGCATGAGATTGCGGTGCTGCGCCGCTATCGCTTCGGTAAGAAGAGCGAACAGCTCGGCGGCGAGCAGGGGCTGTTGCTGGAAGACGCCGTCGATGCTGACATCGCTGCCATCGAGCAGGAGTTGATCAGTCTAGGCGGACAGCCGCCTGCGCAGAAGACGGTCTCTGAGCCCAAGCGTCAGGCCTTGCCGCCGGAGTTGCCCCGTATCCAGGTGCGCCACGAACCGCACTGCACCACGTGTACTTGCGGCTGCCAGATGCAGCGCATCGGTGAGAGCATTACCGAGAAGCTGGATTACATTCCTGGCGTGTTCAACGTTGAACAACATATCCGGGGCAAGTGGACTTGCCGTCAGTGCGAAACGCTGACCCAGGCGCCCATGCCGGCACAGGTCATCGACAAGGGAATCGCTACCTCGGGTCTGCTGGCTCAAGTGTTGGTAGCGAAGTATGCGGATCATCTCCCGCTCTACCGCCAAGAACAGATATTTGCACGCGCCGGCGTCAAGATCCCCCGCTCCACGCTTGCTGAATGGGTAGGCGTATGCGGGGTGCGCTTGCAGCCGCTGGTCGATGCCCTGCGCGAGGCCATCCTGAACGAACCTGTTGTGCATGTGGACGAAACACCTGTTCAAGTCCTGCAACCGGGTAGCAAGAAGACCCATCGCGCGTATCTGTGGGCCTATGCCCCGGGCGCCTTCCAGGACCTGAAGGCGGTCGTTTATGACTTTACTGAGGGACGTAGCGGCGCACACGCTCGAGCCTTCCTCGGCGACTGGCGCGGCGAGCTCGTCTGCGACGACTACGGTGGCTATAAAGCCTGCTTCGAGCAAGGTATTGCCGAGGTCGGCTGCATGGCGCACGCCCGACGCAAGTTCTTCGAATTGCACCAGTCGGGCAAAAGTCTGATTGCCGAGCAGGCGCTCAAATCCATCGGACAGCTCTATGAGATCGAAGCCCAAGGGACAGACTTGCTTCCTGAGCAGCGCCAGCGCCTACGTGAACAACAGGCCAGGCCGATTGCCGAGACACTGCACGCCTGGATGACGGCCCATCGTCTGAAGGTGCCCGACGGTACCGGCATTGCCCGAGCGCTGGACTACAACCTGAAGCGCTGGGCGGCGCTGACGCGCTACCTGGATGATGGTCGATTACCCATCGATAACAACTGGATCGAGAACCAAATCCGGCCCATCGCCCTTGGGCGCAAGAACTGGTTGTTCGCTGGCTCCCAGCGGGCGGGCCGGCGTGCGGCTGCCGTGATGAGTCTGATCCTGTCCGCAAAGATGAACGGGCATGATCCGTATGCCTATCTGAAGGATGTGCTCACGCGCCTGCCTACGCATCCGAATAACCGGATTGAAGAACTGCTGCCGCAAAACTGGATGCCCGTTGCGGCCTCACGATCATAAGGAAAGTCATGGAGTTTACTGAACTAGAACTTGCAAGGGTGCATCGCACCATGACGCCATACATTGCGCGCCGTCGTCCTCGCCCAGAGATACGAGAGGAGCTTGATATTGGCTACTCCGTTGAGGGCCAGTCTGTCATTATTCATGAAGACCGCCGCTTGTACGATGGCTCGCGTCTGTTAGAACCCGTAGCGAAGGCAACGTGGGTCAGGACGCAAAAGGTCTGGAGAGTCTTCTGGATGCGGGCCGACCTTCGGTGGCACAGCTATGAACCTCTCGCCAAGGTGCGCACCCTTGATAACGTTCTAGAGGGGGTCGACGCCGACCCCTATGGATGCTTCTGGGGTTAATCTGTTAGCCAACATATACCCACCCAGGACGTCAATGTGTGATGCCCGGCCGCTTACGAAGAACTGGGGTCTTTACTGTTTAACTCCCTTATCAAGAGCCGCCCCCCTCTCTGACTTGCCCTCGATCTCGAGTTGCCTTGCGCGCTCGCGGAGCGTGAATTTCTGAATCTTGCCTGTGGCGGTTTTTTGCAGTTCACCGATCACGACTCGCGTTGGCACTTTGTAATGTGCCAGATTCGCGCGACAGTGTGTAATTAGTTCAGCTTCCCCGGTCGCGGTGCCGGGAGTCAACTCGACGAAGGCACAGGGCGTCTCGCCCCACTTAGGGTGCGGCATCGCGACGACTGCGGCTTCGCGCACGGCAGCGTGGCGATACAGGACTTCCTCGACCTCGACAGAGTTGATATTCTCACCGCCCGAGATGATCACGTCCTTGGCGCGGTCCTTGATCTGCATATAGCCGTCTGGATGCACGACGGCAAGATCGCCCGAACGGAACCAGCCGCCCGCAAAGGCCTCGGCGGTCGCCTGCGGATTCTTCAGGTAGCCTTTCATGGTCATATTGCCACGGAACATGACCTCGCCGATTGTGTGCCCGTCGCGCGGCACCGGCGCGAGGGTATCCGGATCGAGCACCGCCATGCTCTCCTGCGCGGTGTAGCGCACGCCCTGCCGGCTCTTCTTCACTGCGAGCGCCGCGATGTCGAGCGCCCGCCACTCGGGCGGTTCGGCGCATACCGCGGCCGGGCCGTAGACCTCGGTGAGCCCGTAAATCTGGGTGATCTCGAAGCCCATGCGCTGCATC
Source organism: Paralcaligenes sp. KSB-10 (assembly GCF_021266465.1). Lineage (NCBI taxonomy): Bacteria > Pseudomonadati > Pseudomonadota > Betaproteobacteria > Burkholderiales > Alcaligenaceae > Paralcaligenes > Paralcaligenes sp. KSB-10. The sequence continues at coordinate 1,467,927 of NZ_CP089848.1, forward strand.
GCCTCGATCACCGGTACAGGCGGCGGCGCGCCGCCGATGAGCCCATGCACGCGATGCGCAATGCCCGTCTTCCACGCCGACGGCGCGTCCGCGAGCATCGCATGCACCACCGGCGCGCCGCAGTAATGCGTGACGCGGTGCTCTCGGATCATTGCCAGGACCTGACGCGGTTCGAAGCGGCGCAGGCAGATGTGGGTGCCTGCGTTCGCCGCAAGCGTCCAGGCAAAGCACCAACCGTTGCAATGGAACATAGGCAGCGTCCACAGAAACACCGAATGGTGCGGCATCTCCCAGTCGATCATGTTAGAGAGCGCTGCTAGATACGCGCCTCGGTGGTGGTACACGACGCCCTTCGGGCTACCGGTCGTGCCCGATGTGTAGTTGAGGGCGATCGCCTGCCATTCGTCGGCGGGGTCCTCGCCTTCGAAGTCTGGTGATCCCGAGGCGATGAAAGCCTCGTAATCGTGCTCGCCGAGGCGTTCGCCGCCCGGGCCTTCGGCGTCGTCGATGTCAATTACCAGGAGGGGCTCACCGAGCAGCGCGAGTGCGTCGGCGACGGTCGCCGAATACTCGGTATCGATGATCAGTACCCGTGCCTCGCAATGCCTGAGGATAAACGCGATCGCCTGGGCATCGAGTCGCGTGTTAATCGTGCACAGGACCGAGCCCGCCATCGGCACACCGAAATGCGCTTCGATCATCTCCGGCGTGTTTGCCGCAATCACCGCGACGGTGTCGCCACGGCCGACGCCCCGCGCCTTCAGCGCCGACGCGAGCCGGCAGGCCCGTGCGTTGAACTGCGCCCACGTGTAGCGCCGCCCGCCGTGTATCACCGCAATGCGTTCGGGATAGACGGCGACGCTGCGCTTGAGAAAGGAAAGCGGACTTAGCGGCATATGATTTGCCGCTTGGCGGCCGAGATCGGTTTCGTAGGGATTGTTGCGAGCCAATTTCACAAACCTCATAAGAATCGCGGCCCCGTCCCTAGGCATGGACCGGCCGATGCGCATCATCTAACGCAGCACGTCTCGGGAGATGATCAAGCGCTGGATCTCGGAGGTGCCTTCAACAATCTCCAACACCTTCGCATCGCCGAAAGCGCGTGACACCGGGTACTCGGCCATGATCCCGTTGCCTCCGTGGATCTGGACCGCTTGATGCGCGGCCTCCATCGCGCGCTCCGTCGCGAAGAGTTTGGCCATCGATGCCTGCACGTCGCACGGTTGCGCGGTGTCCCTGCGCACGGCTGCGTCGTAGAGCATCAGCCGTGCTGCATGCGCGTGTGTGGCCATGTCGGCAACCTTGAACTGCAGCGCCTGAAACTCCTCGAGGCGCTTGCCGAACGCGGTGCGCTCCTTCATGTATGCGACTGAGCGCTCCACCGATCCCTGCAGAATGCCGAGACCCAGCGCCCCGATCAGAATGCGGCCGGTGCTGATGTTAGAGAGCGTCTGCTTTAGGCCCGCGCCCGGCTCGCCCAGGAGATTGTTGGCCGGAAGCCGGCAGTCCTCGAAGAACAGTTCGTAGGTCGTCGAGCCTCTCCAGCCTATCTTCTTCAGCTTATTGCCGAGAGAAAAGCCGGGCGTGCCGACCGGCAGGATGAAGTTCGAGATCTCCTTGCGTCCGTCCGACCGAGTTCCACTCAAAGCGGCGATCACGACCGGGCCGGTAATGTCGGTACCGGAATTCGTGATGAAGGTCTTCGAGCCGTTAATAATCCAATGTCCGTCGCGCAGCACTGCACGAGTTTGAATGTTGGCCGCATCCGAACCTGCATTCGGCTCGGTGAGGCCGATGCAGCCGACCTGGCTGCCTTCCAATATGGGCCGTAAATACTGCTCCTTCTGCGCTGCAGTGCCGAAGTTGTTGATCAAGCTCGCTGGCGTTGAGTTCGCCATCACCGACGAGGCGACCGCGGCATCGACGCGAGCGAGCTCTTCGAGCACAATCGTGAAGCCCAGCCAGTCACCGCCCCCGCCGCCATATTGTTCGGGATAAGGTAGGCCTAAGAAGCCGAGTTCGCCAGCCTGTTTCCAGATATCATAGGCGAAGCCCTGTTCTTCCCATAGTTTCTCGGAGATCGGAGCGACCTCATTCTCGGCGAAGCGCCGCACCGACTCGCGAATTAGTTCGTGTTGTTCATTAATCAAACATTTCATGATGGATTTCCTTGCAGGTTGAGCGAGCACGTAGGCGGTCTTGACCGTGTGTAGAATTCGCGTGCGTAGGCTACCTGCTCGGTGCTCGCCTCTGCATAGCGGCCGACAACGTCGTCAAGACCGGAGGGAGTCACGTTGATCAACCTTCTCGTGGAGCCGACCCACTTGCTGTTAATGTAGTTGGAATTCATGTCATCGCTCGTCATGTTCAAGCCTCAGAATGAGTCTTCAAGCATGCGCAGATAGTTCTCGGCGGTCGCGGTGCGGGGATTGGTCCTGTGGCAATGGTCCTTCGTCGCGGCTTGGGCGATTCCCGGAAGCACATCGCGTGGAACCCCCATCGCATGGAGGCCGGATCGGCGCTGGGCGCAAGCCCCATGGCTTTGGCGCGTTGCTCGTGCTTGGCACCGATCGTCGGGTGATTGAACCGCAGCACCGCCGGCAGCTTCACTGCGCCGAAGTCGAATTGGATCGTGGTCAGGTAGTTGATCGTTGTCATGTGTCTGTATATCTCTGTCGCATGCGTTTTTTAGGAGGTCAGGGCCGGAATAGCGTTGCATCCATAAGGGGCAGGGGGGCGGCGATGCGTATCGGTGGGTAATCCATCAGTGCGAGGACTTGGGTCTGAAGGTCGATGCCCGGTGCGATCTCGGTCAGCACAAGGCCCTCGGGCTCGATATCGAATACTGCACGCTCGGTGATGACCCTCGCGTTCTGTCTGCGCTTGGCGACGTTTGCGCCCACGGGGTAGGTGATCTCCTGCACCTGTCCGACAAACTTGCGCACCTCGCCTTCGCGCACAATCGCGAGCTGACCGTCCTCGACATTGACCTCTAGCCCGCCGGTGGTGAAGGTGCCGGTGAAAAGCAGTGTCTCGGCGTTGTAGGCGATGTCGATGAAACCGCCGGGGCCGGGATTCGCGGCGCCGAAGCGGCTCACATTGACGTTGCCGGCCGCGTCGAGCTGGGCGAACGCGAGTGCCGCAGTCTTGCAGTTGCCGCCATTGATGAAGTCGAACTGCGCGGGCCCGTCGATGAGCGCCTCGGGATACTTGTTAGCCGAGAACTGCCAGCCGCTCATCACGATGCCGCCGAAAGGACCATGTTCGGTTGTAAAGCGGTAATCGAGCAGGCCCTTGCCGTCGAAGGCACCATCTTCCATCATCACCGCCGGCACGTTAGACGACGCACCGAATCCGAAGATCGTCGGCACGCCGGGGCGGATCTCGCGCGCCGTGCGCCGCGCGATGATCTTGTCAGCTCCCGGCGGCAGGCGGTCGGCGCCGTGGCCGGGGAAGATCTGGCCGCCAAGATAGGCGTCGTCGTAGCGCACATCAGTCGTCATCATCGGCGTCGGTTCGACGACGATCCGATCGACGAGCTCGCCCGGCAAGCGCACGCTGTGCACTAGGCGCGCCTGGCGCGGTACAATCTTGCGAACCTGCGCAATCACGGTGCCGCCCGAAGCCTTTACTGCAAGCGCCATTGCCAGTGCTGAGGACGTGATCGGTTCGTCTTCAAAGCTCAGGTTTCCGTACTCGTCGGCGCTGGTCGCCCGCAGGAAGCCAACATCGAGCGGCCAACTCGGATAGAACAAGTGTTCCTCGCCGTCGATCTCCATCAGCCGCACGAGATCCTTCTCGGCGCGCAGCGTGTATTTGCCGCCTTGCTGGCGTGGATCGATATAGGAGCCGATGCCGATGCGTGTGAGGTAACCCGGGCTGCGACGCGCAACCTCGCGCAGCCAGTGCATTGTCGCGCCGATTGGCCAGCAGTAGGCCTCGATCTTGTTCTCGCGAATCAGGCGCATCATCTCCGGCCGCTTGCCGGTCGCGGGATCGATGGTGTTGATGAAGTTGCCCGAAACGACGCGCTTCATCAACCCCTCTATCGCGACGTGATCCATGCCGCGGATGCCCATTGCATCGCCGACGCTGACTGGGAAGAAGAAGGTCAGGTCGCGCGGCGCCGCGGTTTCCCGAAAGCGCCGTGCAAGCTCCTGGAGCAGCGCGTCAGGCGTCAGCCAGCCGATTACACCGACGCTGCCAATCGCCTGCCCGGTGCGGATATCGGCGACCGCCTCGGCCGCTGTGCATATCTTGTTCATGTCGTGCTCTCCCGACCCGCTCATTCTTGGAAGTGGATGATGTGGGTGCCCACGCACACGATTTCGCCGCGCTGGTTGGTCAGTGTTGCGTCCGCCCACAGCCGCTTCTTTTCGTCGTCGGCGCGCGCGATGCGGTAATGGATTGTCAGCGTGTCGCCGATGAACACCGACTTCGTGAAACGCACGTGGTCGTACCCATAGGACACGGCGGGCCGCTCGATCAGACCGAGATACTTGGTCACTGCGCCGGCGATGTAGCCGACAAACATCGCGCCCTGCGCGACGCGGGCGCCGAGGCCGACGCGCTTGCAGTATTCCTCGTCGACATGGTTTGGGTGGTTGTCGCCGCTGATGCCCGCGAACGCATAGATGTCATATTCGCTGACGGTACGCGTGTAGCTGGTCTCGGTGCCGATCAGATTCGACACAGGTCCTTGATGCGGCTTCGTAAATTTGAGAGATTCGGTCATGACATGGTCTCCTTTTGATTGTTGGTGTGGGTCAGATGCGCTCGGTCGCCACCGTATCGGCCAACGCAAGCAGGGATTCGAAGAGGAAGTAGTCACCCCAGATCAGCTCGTTCGCTGTTGCTACGCCGAGCTTTTTGTTGAAGCAGCCTTCGGTCAGGATGCCCGGCGGGCGCCGGTCGTCGGCAGACACTGGGGTTAGGTGACGCGTTACGAGCGCCTCAATCGAGGCTTCGGCGGCTGCCTGGTAGCGCGCTGCGTGCTCGGGCGACATCTTCGCGAGCTTCAACAGCGCCGCGGCGGCGATTGCCGTCGCCGAGGTGTCGCGGCTCGTGTTCGGGATCGCGGGGTCGTCAAAGTCCCAGAACGCGACGCCGTCGGCTGGCAGATGATCAAGCCACCAGTTGGCGACGAGTACCGCGACGTCCCCAAATTCGGTCTTGCCGGCGTACAGCGCCTGTGCCAGGGCAACCATGGCCCAGGCCTGCGCGCGGCCCCAAGTACTGTTCTCTTGGATGCCCTTGTGCGTGTAACGGCGCACGAGGCTACCGTTGGCCGGATCGAAACTCGCCGACTGACATACCGAGCCATCTTCTCGCACGCATAGCGCGATATGCTGGCGCAGGTGGTTGAGCGCGATCTCGCCCGAGCTAAGCTCGGCGTCGTGTGCGAACAACAGCGCGACGGTGCCGGGCAGCGCGTCGATGTTCGCTTCGTTCGCGCCAACGTCGGACGCCTCCTCGGCCTCGGTACCGAGCGGAATCAGCTGCGCGGCTGGGTTGTACATTTGCATCAGCGCCTGGGTTCCGGCACGCGACAAATCGCGCGCGACCTCATCACCGAAGAGCTGGTTGCCCAACTCCGCGCCGTACCAGAACAGGAAGCCCTTGAATACTGACTTCGACGCGACGCGCGGACGCAATCGCTGCGCCCAATCACGTGCCGCCTCCCGATAGCGCGCTTCGCCCGTGCGCAGCGCTGCGAGCCACAGCAGGCCTACCCAGAAGCCGCCCGTCCAGTCACCCGCATGCGAGCGCGTCCACACGCCATCCTCGATACTCGCGTAATGCGGAAAGCCCCGCCCAGACTGTGCCAGCGTCGCGTCGATTCGCGCGAGCATGTGGCCTATAGCCTGGTCCAGTATTGTCTTGTTCACCTTTCGCTCCTTCATGATAGCCGGCCGCGCCATGTCGTCCGGATCGGCCGCAGCTAGCGCGGCGCTAGCCGATCGAGACCGACCGGAACAACAGATTGCACCGGCCGGTTCAGCCCGCCACGCCAGTAGCCTGGAGGCACTTCGGCGCCGCGTGATGCCATCCTAGGCTTTCCACAAATTAACGTCCAATATATAATTCGTCATTGATTAATACTTTTTGAGTCTAAGTATGGATCTGCGTCACCTGCGCTACTTCATTGCTGTCGCCGAGGAGCTGAACTTCACGCGCGCCGCCGACCGTCTGCATATCGCCCAGCCGCCGCTGAGCCAGCAGATTCGCCAGCTAGAGGAAGAGTTGGGAGTCATGCTGCTGCATCGGACGAAACGCCGTGTCGAACTGTCGGGTGCCGGCCAGGTATTCCTCGAGCATGCCAGGCAGATCATGCGCGCGACCGAGGTCGCAGCGGTGCAGACACGGCGTGCCGAGCGCGGCGAGATCGGGCGCCTGTCGGTTGGCTTCTTCGAACACACTTCTTACACGCTGCTCCCGCCGATCTTCCGCTCCTATCGGGAGCGCTTCCCGGATGTCGAAGTGGACGTGCGGTGGTTCCCGGTGATTGGTCAGGCCGACGCGTTGCGCCGCGGCGAAATCGATATCTCCTTCATGCGTCCGGTGGGCGACTTCGAAGACATCACGACCGAAGGGCTCGTGACCGAGCCCTTCGTCATCGCCGTACCGGCGAGCCACCCCTTCGCCGCCAAAGACAGCCTCGCGCTAAGCGACTGCGCCGCGGAGCGCTTTGTGATGTACACGCCCCATCTCGCGCCCGACTTTCACGATATGATTCTGCGCATGTGCGCAGCCGCCGGCTTCACGCCGCGCGTTGCACTAGAGGTAGGTCAGGTATACACGTGCCTCGGTCTCGTAAGCTCCGGTATTGGCTTCGCCTTCGTGCCGTCGTCGGTGCAGCGCGTCCACCTCGACCATGTCGTCTATAAACCGTTGCGCGGCAGATCGCTGCCGGTCGAAGTCATGCTCGGTTGGCGTAGCAGAAACACGTCCCCGCTGATCCGCGCCTTCGTGGGAACTGCAAAGGACGTTATCGCGGCCTTAGAAATTGGAAATGCGAACAAAAAGAATGGCTAATCCCGCGTGCGATTGGGACCAATCGCACGGACGGGACCAGCCAGGGGGAGAAGTCTGCGAGCAGGACGGATGCGGCTCTCCACCGCTCCGCTTACTTTGCTCCGGCCACCAGCGCGCAGCCGCCTTCGCTCATTGGGCGGAAGGCCTCGTCGGCCGGGATCGTCGCGAGCACCTTATAGAAGTCGCCAGGTCCCTTCGATTCGGACGGCTTCTTGACCTCAAAGAGATACAGCGGGTGAATCTTGCGGCCATCCGCCCGGATCGTGCCCTGGCCAAACAGCTTGTCGTCGGTGGGCATTGCCTTCATCTGCGCGACGACCTTAGCGCCGTCGCCGTCGGCCTTCAGTGCCGCGACGGCCTTCAGGTAGTGCGTGATCGCCGAGTATACGCCGGCCTGCGCCATCGTCGGGAACTTGCCGCCGTTAGCCGCGGCGAAAGCACGCCCGAACTCCCGGCTCGGGTCGTTCATGTCCCAGTACCACGCTTCGGTCAGCGTGAGGCCTTGCGCGGCGGCGAGGCCGAGCGCCTGCACGTCGCTCATGAACACCAGCAGACCAGCGAGCTTCTGCCCGCCCGCCGTGATGCCGAACTCCGCCGCCTGCTTCACCGCGGTGATCGTGTCGCCGCCAGCGTTCGCTAGTCCGATGACCTTAGCCTTCGAGGTCTGCGCCTGCAGCAGGTAAGACGAGAAGTCGGTGCCGGGGAAGGGATGACGCACCCTTCCCACCACCTTGCCGCCGCTCTTCGTGACCACTGTCGCAGCATCGCGCTCAAGTGCGTGGCCGAATGCATAGTCGGCGGTCAGGAAGAACCAGGTATCGCCGCCATTCTTGACGACCGCCTTTGCCGTGCCGTTCGCGACCGCCCAAGTGTCGTAGGTCCAGTGGATCGCATTTGGGGTGCACGCCTTGCCGGTTAGGTCCGATGTTCCGCCGCCAGACACCAGCATTACTTTGTTCTTCTCCTTGACGACCTCATTGACCGCGAGCAACACTGATGAGGTCGGCAGATCTACGATCACGTCTACTTTGTCGACGTCGAACCATCGCCGTGCTACAGTCGTGAACTTGCCTCGGTTTCACGTACAGCAGCTCATACTGCTTTAAGGGCCGCTTCCATTTGCACCGGCGTACGATAGCCGATGGCCGAATGCAGGCGCGTTCGATTATAGAAGCCTTCGATCCAATTGACGATATCGAGCCTGGCTTGGGCTCGGGTGGCGTAACGGACCTGGTAAATCCGCTCCACCTTCAAGGTTTTAAAAAAGCTTTCCATTACCGCGTTATCCCAGGCATTGGCCCGCCGACTCATGGAGGCCACCATCCCGTAATCATGCAATAGCGTGCGATGAGCCAGGCTCGCATATTGGCTACCGCGGTCGGTATGCATAATCAGGCCCCGTGCCGGTTTACGCTGCCAGTAAGCCGCCTTTAGGGCGTTGCAGACCAAGTCTGAACTCATCCGATCACTCAGGGACCAGCCCACGATTCTGCGGCTGCCTAAATCCAGGATCGCCGCCAGATAGAGCCAGCCTTCCTGGGTGGCCACGTAGGTAATATCACCAACCCAGGCGCGGTTCGGTGCCCACCCATCAAACTGGCGCCCAAGGACATTGGCCGCGATAGGTAAAGCATGATCTGAGTCTGTGGTGATCCGATAACGGCGCTTGTAAACCGGCCTCAGGCCTTGTCGTAGCAGGCTCTGGCGAACACGCTCATGGCCGACACGGTGGTTCTGATCACGCAACTTCTGCACGATACGAAGACGCCCGTAGCTGCGCTGGCTGGCCTCGTGAACCACCTGAACCTGCCTATCCAGCGCCGCGTTGGCCAAGCTTGTCTTGCTCGGGCCGCGCACCCGCCACTGGCAGTAACCGGAACGCGATACCGCCAATACGCGACATAGCCGCGACACGCTATACAGGCCGCGCTGCGTATCGATCCAAGCGTACCTCACCGTGACCCCTTGGCAAAGTACGCCGTCGCTTTTCCCAGAATTTCAATATCCAGACGGGCGCTGGCCAGCTCTTTACGCAAGCGACTGTTCTCGGCTTCCAGCTCAGACACAGCACGCCGTGGTGTCCCAGGCGGCTGACTACCTGTGATCAAGGGCGACAGGCTTTGGACGTCAAGGGCGCGGCGCCAACGCCCCAACGTCGCCGAAGGAATCCCTAAACGTCGAGCCGCTTCATTCGTGCCTAACGACTGCGCCAAACGCGCCGACTCCAACTTATAGTCATCCGTATATTGACGCTTGGGCACATTGCTGTCTTTCATTTTCATTCTCCGTTAACAAGAAACTACCACCTTCTTGCTGTACGTGGAAACGAGGCAGGGTCATGGTCGCGTTGCAGCGCCTGCACGTCCACCACGCCGACCCGCGCGGGCAACCACCGCCGGTTGCCGGTTTCATCAGCTAGGAATTCATCTTGGTTGGTCGTACCGATGAATACGCATCGGCGGGCGTAGGCGGTGGCGAATTCTTCAAACTTCGGCACCCACTGCTCATGTGTGCGGGTGATGAACGCCTTTATGGCTTCCAATTCACGGGTGCGAAGGCCGCGCAGTTCGGATATTTCGGCCAACAGCTTGCCGCGCAGTAATCGTGCTTGGTCGGCGTCCTTGTCAGCCAGATTAAGTTCGGCGAATAGGTCGCCCCCTGGCACCATGGCGGCCACACCCGTTGATTTGCCCGCCCCTTGGGGGCCGACCAGGATAGGCACCATGTCGGCCTTGATGCCCGGTTCCATGATCCGCCCGGCCATCGCCGTCCACAGGTACAGCCCGACGGCGCGCATATAGGGCGTATCTTCGGTGCCGAAATATCGCGCCATGAAGCCTTCCACACGCGGGGTGCCGTCGTGCGCCAAGCCGTTTAGCCATTGCTGCGCACTGTCGAATTGGTTTTCCTTGGCGACTAGTTTAGCGGCGTCTTTCATCATCAAGTTGCTGATCGGCTTGAAGCCCGTGGGGCCGTGTTCCAGGGTAATGCGAAGCTGGGTGTAGTCGGTATCTTCGAACGCGCGCCATTGGCCCGCCTGATCAGCGATAACCATACCGCCTTGAAACGTGTCGTAGCCAATAAAGGCGCTGCATATATCCGACCGTCGCACAGCCAGCGCCACGTTTTCGACCGTGGCTAGAATTTTCCCTTCGTCTTTGCCGCTACGAACACGTTCAAAAGCAGGCAAGGGCAATTCACCACCAGCAGGCGGTGGGATGACATCAAACCCGGCCAGTACGTCTTCCTGGTACCCGATGGCTTCAAAGAATTCAATGTCCAGGCGGTCAGCGCAATGCGTGTGCAGGCATTTGAAATGCCCCCGGTCGTACCCATTGGTACCCGCTGGAAACCACACCGTCGAGTCGGTACCCGTGGTGTCGTTGGTGTGTTCGTCTTCCCAGGGGCAGGCAATAATTAGCCCACCGTCGCGGGCTTCATCCAGCACCCGGCCCTGTGTGTACAACAGGTCGGCTACTGGGTCATCTGTTTCTACCAAGTCGCCACGCTGGCGGGGCTTCAACGCCAGAGCCTGGTCAAGCACGGCCTGGTCGATGGTAAGCGCCACCGCATCGTCCAGCAGCCCCGGCACAAAGCCGCTACGCACCGGTACCGGGTCAACCACGCCAGCATCAAAGACCGGTGCGGCGGTGTAATGGACTTGCACGGGGTTTAATACCGAATCATCCAGTTCAATGCTGGCGACCTTAGCCCAGGCTTTCAGTTGCGCTGATGTGTACGGGGTTTCCAGCCAGAACCAAACGTGGGCTTTCAAGATGCCGCCCTTGGTGGCGTGGCCCGCGCTGTTCGATAGCTGCCAGTGGTAGGCCGCGCCCTGGAAACCATCGGGCAAGCAGGTGGCCACATATTCATCAATGGCCGGTACCGGATCGCGCACAGGGTCGGCGGTCAACGGTTCGAAGCTATCAATTTCGACCAATACCCAGTGGTGTGGCGTGTCATCAAACAGTTCCAGCAGCCGACGCACCCGGCCATTTTCAGGTGCCAGGCCCGCTTCGACCGCATGGGCGTCACCACGATAGACCCCGCGAATAACGCAGGCGTGCGGGTCGTGTTCCAGCTTGGACAGTTGCGTGGACAAATCGGCGATGCCCGCCAGCGGTACCGACGACAGGGTGAAGTATTTGGCCTGATCGTAGGCCGTCACGGTGCCGTCGGCGCGCCAGGTCTTTGCCAGCAGGTTGGATTGGTGGCGCAGGATGGTTAAGGTATCCGTCATGATGGGCGCCCCTGTGGCTGTGTAGGTCGCCACCCATTAGGGTCTGCCAACCAGGCACGTACATCATCCACAGACCACGCCGACACGCGCATGGATAGTTTGATGGGGGCGGGAAAGCGCCCTTTTCGGCACCACTCCCATACGGTGGACTTACCTATACCACAGACCGCCGCTACGGTCGGTAGGCGCACGTACCCGGTTGCCGGCAAGTTTGCGGGGCTGTTCATGCTGCCCCCTTGGTGCCCTTAGCACCGCATGCAGGCAGTTCAGTTTGGGATGCTAACCATTGATCGTAGCGCGACTTGGAAATAAGAAGGCGGCGGCCAACACGCACGCAAGCGCGGGCCAAGCCATTAGTGCCACGGCGGCGCAACTGCCATCGCAACGTAGAAGCGGAAAGAATATTGGGGTATTCGGAGACCAGGGCATCGATAGTGCGCAGGTCGTCCAACAAAACAGTGCTGGGCTGCATGGTGCACCTCACAGAGCGCCGCCGGGTGCTTAAAAACGCAAAAGACCGGCAGCATAGAACATGCTCCGGTCTCTGTCTCTAAGGCCCTGTCCAGGTACTGCCCTGGTTGCGCGCTTCCAGGTGGGCCGTGCAAACCCTGGGGTGGCTACGCATCGCCTTTAGCTTTCGCTCGGGGGCGTTACCTCGTACTGCGGCTGTCGTTGCGGTCAGCCATCGCGGATTTTTGGGGGGTCGAGATAGTGCGATAAGTATACATACAACACCAAGAAACGCAACCTATCACCACACAACACCATGCCGCCGCCTGCTATAAAGGTACGCATACCCCCAAACTGCATCTATCCCGACCGTTGAGGCTGTCAGGGGAACATAGGGGTTGCATCGGGGCAGGAATTCGGTACAATAGGCTTAACGCAATAGCTGGTGAGCCTTCGGGCAAAAGCGTTAGCTGCCGTGCAAGCGGTTCTGCCAAAAGCAGAGGTAACAGACCACCAGACTACGGAGCCCCGCTTGTCGGGGCTTTCGCCTTTCTGGGCGGCTCAACGCGGCGCCCGTGGCTTGACCCCGGTAAGGGTCAGTTCCACCAAGCGGGCGAACCCAATCGAACCGCGCCCAGGCACCTGTTTTCCGGCACCCAGTTGGTAAGCACTCTGGATGGTCAGCAGCACAGCATTGCCATCCTTGCGCATGACGTTGAAAAAGACACCATATTGCGCGGCCGCCCCGCCCGTCATCGGCACATCAATAGTTACGTAATTGTCAGCTTTGGCAAAGCGACAGCGTCTATCCGCCAGCGTACGGGCAATATCAGGCAAATGCAGCGACAGCACGTAGCGGTCTGGGCAAAAGCTGCGGGTTTCGCGCGCATCGCGGTATAGCAGGCTTTCATCATCACCATCAGCGCAGGCACGCGTGAAACAATGCATAGCAAATGCCACGCGTATTTCAACGTCGGCCTGCTCTATGCCACAATTAACGGCCAGCGTATACCGAAATGGGTGCAGGTGGTTCAGCGGATACGCTTTGCCCATCGCGTCAGTGTGCGGCTTCCAGCGCATCAAGCCCTCATTCCAATTCACACCCATTCTTGTTGTCCCTTCACCGGCATAAGGCCGCAGTATGCCGCACATCTGAAAAGGCGGCTTGTATACCTGGCCTCTTGTGTCACGCACTCATTGCCGCTTCGCACACGCCGACCAAAGCGCCGTACTGGGAGTCGCGAACGTTGGACAGATGGTTGGCGCCGAACAAGGACAATGCCACCACGGCGGATGCCCTACCCCTTGTGCGACACAGCGCAAGAATGGCGCTGGCGGCCTGTTCACGGGTCACGGGATTGGTATGGGATGAATTACGTTGTGTCTTCATGGCGAAGCTTCCTGTAGTAGCGATTACGCTACCCGCCCGCTGCTAAAACGGGGTGGGCAGCAAGTGACAGGGTTAGCAGACCGGCTACAGGTAACCGGCATACCCGAAGGTATCCCCGCCACCGCCGCCCATAGGGGACGCTGACGCAGGACAAAAAAATACCGCCTATGGCGGTCGTCCCGCCTGTAGTTTCTGGCTGCTAAACCAGGCGCCCGATGTCTGCGGGCACGATGTCATTATGCCCAGGGCGTGGCATCTATGCAAGCACATCATGCCATTAGCAGAATCAGGCCCGCCGTATCGCCACCACATTTTCAACGCGCAGGGCGTCCAGATGGTCGGCCCAGACCTGCATCATCTTGGCCCTAGGAACCAGATATAACGCATGGTTGTAGGCCGCTGATACGTTGTCACGCTCTTGGTGGGCAAGCTGCAATTCAATGTGTGCGTGATTAAAACCTTGCTCATGCAGGATAGTGGAAGCGATGCCCCGAAACCCGTGCCCAGTCATGCGCCCCCGGTAGCCCATGCGGTACAGCGCATACAGGATGGTGTTATTGCTCATGTGGGTAGGCTTGCCCGTATCCGCCGGAAAGACAAATTCCCGGTCATAGGACACGGCTTGCAGCTTTTCTAGCACTGCCACGGCCTGCTTGCTCAAAGGCACAATATGCGGGGTGCGCATCTTCATACGCTCGGCGGGTATGTTCCAGCGGGCTGCATCTAAATCAAACTCGCCCCACTTCGCGCCGATCAATTCGCCGGTGCGGACAAAGGTCAACGCCATCAGTTGCAGGGCCAGCCGGGTATGTTCGCCACCCACATAGGCGTCCATGTCTCGAAGCAATTGCGGCAAGTCTTTGGCATCCAGGCGCGCATAGTTACGCTTCTTGCGGGCGGGCAAAATGTCGGATGGCTGAATATCAGCCACCGGGTTGCGCTCGGCCAAGTCATGGGCCACCGCATAGCGCATGATTTGGCTGCACTTCTGTAGCTGGCGCTTGGCGATGTCCAGCGCGCCCCGCACCTCGATAGCCTTCACACAGTCGCGGACATTGGCCGCCGTCAGATCGCCGGCCGGCACACTGCCCAATGTGGGCAATATATCCAGTTCCAGCCGGTGCCATACGTCCTTGGCATGCTTCGCCGTCTTACCTGGCTTCCAGTGCCGGTACCACTTCTCGGCCACCGCCTGGAACGTCATGGCGTCAGTCTGCTTTTCCGCCTTGCGCGCCGCCATTGGATCGATACCCGTGGCTAGAACGGCCCTGCCCTGTCTATGCAACTCGCGCGCCTGGGCAAGTGATACATCAGGGTACGCGCCGAAACTCATTAATCGTTCCTTGCCGCCGTGCCGGTACTTCCAGCGCCAAAGCCGGGAACCCGCTGGGGTGACATACAGGAACAGGCCACCACCATCAGTCAGTTTGAATGCACTGGCCTGGGGGCGGGCTTTTTGTCGAATGGTGGTATCGGTCAGGGCCATTTTGGGGGTATTCATCCAGGGGGTATTTGACGATACCCCCGAATCTACCCCTATTTGGGGGTAGATGGCAATAGACTACCCCAGACTATTCCAGACAACAAAAAACCCGCAATGCGTTTAAACATGCGGGTTTTTAGACTACTTCAGACAACCTTAGACAGGTTATTGGCGGAGACGGAGGGATTCGAACCCTCGATGCGGGTATAAGCCGCATGCTCCCTTAGCAGGGGAGTACCTTCAACCACTCGGCCACGTCTCCGAAAGAGTCCAGAATTCTATCACGAGAATAGACTGCTTGTCTGGCAAAGGCATGATCAAAGACCTTGTGCGCAGGAAGCAGCCATCCCTTGGGGTGTCAAAACCGGCAATCGCTTGCCCCCACTCTTTGGATCAGACCGCGCTTTTGTCCTGATCCAGTTCAAATGCCTTGTGTAGGGCGCGCACGGCCAGTTCCATGTACTTGTCGTTAATGATCACCGAGGTCTTGATTTCGCTGGTGCTGATCATCTGGATATTGATGCCCTCTTCGGACAGCGTGCGGAACATCAGGCTGGCAACGCCGACGTGGCTGCGCATGCCGATACCCACGATGGACACTTTGCATACCTTGTCGTCGGATACGATTTCACGTGCGCCGACAGCGGGGCCGATCTGGTTGTTCAGCAAGTCGAGCGTGCGGACGAAGTCGTTGCGATTGACGGTGAATGAAAAATCGGTCGTACCCTGGACCGACTGATTTTGCAGAATCATGTCGACGTCGATATTGGCGGCGGCCACCGGCCCCAGAATCGAATAAGCGACGCCCGGGGTGTCCGGTACGGCCAACAGAGTGACTTTGGCTTCGTCGCGGCTAAAGGCGATGCCTGATACGACAGCGGCTTCCATTTTCTGGTCTTCCTCAAAAGTAATTAGAGTGCCCGAAGTCATTTCTTCTTCAAGCGGCAACAGGGGATCGGTCAACGACGACAGCACACGCACCGGTACGCGGTATTTACCTGCGAATTCCACGGAACGAATTTGCAGGACCTTGGACCCCAGCGACGCCATTTCAAGCATTTCCTCGAAGG
Organism: Paralcaligenes sp. KSB-10; assembly: GCF_021266465.1. Classification (NCBI taxonomy): domain Bacteria; kingdom Pseudomonadati; phylum Pseudomonadota; class Betaproteobacteria; order Burkholderiales; family Alcaligenaceae; genus Paralcaligenes; species Paralcaligenes sp. KSB-10. The sequence continues at coordinate 1,483,595 of NZ_CP089848.1, forward strand.
AAATAACGGTCATGCGCCGAGCCTCGGGCACCACGCGCGGGTCGGTCGTGTAGACACCATCCACGTCTGTAAAAATCAGGCATTCATGGGCCTTGAGGGCCGTGGCGATGGCCACGGCCGATGTATCCGACCCGCCACGCCCCAGAGTGGTGATATGGCCTTCGTCGTCAATCCCCTGGAAACCGGTCACAATGACAACGCGCCCCAGATCGAGATCGGCGCGCAAGCGTGCATCGTCGATGGAACGAATACGCGCCTTGGTATAGGATGAATCCGTGCGCACAGGAACCTGCCAGCCTGTATAGCTGCGAGCCGGCACGCCTTGCGACTGCAAGGCCATGGCGAGCAAGGCGCTGCTGGCCTGTTCGCCAGTTGAGGCCAGCATGTCGAGCTCGCGGCCATCGGGCTGCGAATTGATTTCTCTGGCCAGACCCAGCAGGCGATTGGTTTCGCCCGACATGGCCGACGGCACCACCACGACCTGGTGGCCGGCAGCATGCCATTTGGCGACGCGGCGCGCCACGTTCTGGATGCGCTCTACCGAGCCCATCGACGTGCCACCATATTTGTGAACAATCAGGGACATCTTCCACTCTGCATCAAGGACACTGTCTTTAGACAGACAAAGCTGACTATTTTAGCTTTTTTTCAATGCCTTAGCTTTGCGGCGCGGAAACCGCGGCAAACCCGGCTAGGCTGCGCTCAGCAACACTCGTCCCACACGGCAGCGAATCCATACCTGGCCATGCTTGACCTGCATTTGCCTGTCATGGCCCAAGGCATGCAGGCTGCGCATTTGACGCATAAGGTCCGACAAACGGGCCTCGGTCGGCATGCGCTGCCCCTGCAGCGCCAACCAGTAGCGCAAGACCAGCGCCTGGCGCGCCGGCGACAGCTCGCGCCAGGCGGCAAGCGAAAAACTGCCCTGATCGGGCGCGGGTTCGAGGCCGGCAAAATCGGCGGCCGCGACCTCATCCAGAATCTGCTGTGTTTCGCCGCTGAGGCGCGCATGGCGGGCCAGATTGCGCTGCCACCCGGGCCAGCGCGCATCGAGCTCGGGTACCAGGCGCTCACGCAGGGCGGCGCGCGTGTAGTGGTCGTTGGCGTTCGTGGGGTCGAGCACCGGGTGCCAGCCGCTCAACTCGGAAAAAGAATCCGCCAGGGCAAGAATGGCCGGGCGATCCACATCCAGCCAGGGACGCAGGTACGTCAGGCCGTATTGCGTGGAACACGGCGCCATGGCAGCCAGACCGCCGGGGCCGGCACCGCGCAGCAAGCGCAGCAGCACGGTTTCGGCCTGATCGTTGCGATGATGCGCCAATAGAACATGCCGCACGCCCGTTTGTTCCGAGAGCCGCGCAAAAGCCTGATAACGCGCGTCGCGGGCCGCCGACTCGATACCGTCTCCTTGCGACAGATCGACCTGCACCCTGACACTGTGGCAAGGGACTTGAAGACGCAGGGCCAGGTCGTGGACATGCGCCTGCCATTGCTGCGCCGCGTCTTGCAGGCCGTGATGAATGTGGAAAAAATGCAGGGGCAATAATTGCTGCCGGGCAAAAAGCGTGGCATGCACCGCCAGCATGGCCGAATCGGCGCCGCCGCTAATGCCTACACCAAGACTGGAAGGTCGATCGGGCAAGCCGGCGACCGCTGCGGCAATAGCCTGAACCAGCGCCGCCGAGCCAAACGCTCCGGGGCCAATTTTAAGCACGGGTCTCGGTGAAACGGCCGTAGGTCATCAGCCGCTGCAGGCGGTGCTCGATCAGTTGGTCGGCCGTCATGCCGGAGAGCTGGCGCAGGGAATCGGCCAGAGCGCGGCTGAGCTGGCGCGCCATCATGACGGGATCGCGGTGCGCCCCGCCCACAGGCTCGTTGACGATGCGATCGATCAGGCCCAGCTCCTTGAGGCGCGGAGCAGTGACGGCCAGCGCTTCCGCCGCGATGGGCGCCTTGTCGGCGGAACGCCACAGGATCGAAGCGCACCCTTCGGGCGAGATGACCGCATAGGTGGAGTATTGCAGCATCATGACCACATCGCCCACCGCAATGGCCAGCGCGCCGCCCGAGCCCCCTTCCCCGATAATGGTGGAAATTATGGGCACCCTGAGCTCGGCCATGGCGTACAGATTATGGCCTATGGCTTCGGATTGCCCGCGTTCTTCAGCACCGATGCCGGGATAGGCGCCCGGCGTATCGACAAAAGTAAACACCGGCACGCGGAATTTTTCGGCCAGGCGCATCAGGCGCAGGGCCTTGCGGTAGCCTTCAGGCCGCGGCATGCCGAAATTGCGCATGGCGCGCTCTTTGGTGTCGCGCCCTTTTTGATGGCCGATCACCATGCAGGGCGTGCCGTTGAAGCGTGCCAGACCGCCCACAATGGAAAGATCGTCGGCATACATGCGGTCGCCATGCAGCTCATGAAAGTCGGTAAATATCTCTCGCACATAATCGAAGGTATACGGCCGTTGCGGGTGGCGCGCCACCAGGGCCGTTTGCCAGGGAGTCAGCTTGGCGTAAATGCTCTTGGCCAGGGTCTGGCTTTTTTGTTGGAGGCGCCCGACCTCTTCGGAAATATCAACCGCGGAGTCAGTCTGAACAAATCGCAATTGCTCGATCTTGTTCTCAAGTTCGGCCATGGGTTGTTCAAATTCGAGGAAAGTATTACGCATAAGTGCAGGTTTCCAGACGAGTGAATTCACTCTGTTTAGTACTGAATGGCGAGAGGGTCAAGACTGCGCCATAAATACCAGGTTGCGACAGTACGCCACGGGGCCCAGGCTTGCGCTACCTCGCGCGCTTCAAAGCGCGAGACGGGCTCGCCGCTGAAATAGTGTAACGAAATTGCCTTGAGCAAGCCGGCATCGTCCAAAGGCAAAACATCGGGACGCTGCAAATTGAAAATCAAAAACATCTCGGCGGTCCAGCGGCCAATGCCGCGAATCGCACACAACTCTCCAATAACGGCTTCGTCGTCCATATCGGTCCAGGCGGCCGGGCGTATCTTTTTTTCGGCAAAATGTTGCGCCAGATCACGTATGTATACGACCTTGCGCTTGGAGAGGCCTGCCTCGCGCAGTACTTCTTCCTCTACCTGCATGACCGCCCCGGGCGTGGGCCGGCGCCCGCAATGCTCGGTAAAGCAGGCCCACACCGCATCGGCGGCCTTGACCGAAATTTGCTGGCCAATGATGGCGCGCGCCAGAGTGATGAAAGGCGTGGCCGTGGGTGACAGCCACTCGGAAGCATGCTTGGGTATGAGTTTTTTCAGTATCCGGTCGCGTTTCATCAAATGCGCGGATGCCTCATCCCAAAAATGGGGTTTGTCGGCGGCTATGCTTGCTGATTGAATCGTCATGCCCCTTCCCTTAAGCGCGGCGCCATTGAGTAAGACCGCCGGGCTTGTCTTCAAGCTCGATGCCCGCCTCGTGCAGTTCGGTGCGAATCCGATCGGCCTCGGCAAAATTGCGTTCTTTTTTGGCCGCGGCCCGCGCTTCGATCAAGGCATCGATACGCTCTTCCGGAAGCGCAATGGCAACACTGCCACCGCGCTGATAACGGCTGGGCGACTGCAAATAGGCGGCTGGATCGGATTGCAGCAGTCCCAGCACGCCCCCCAACTCACGCAATAAGCCCGACGACTGCGCGGACCCAGTGCGGTTGGCCTCCGAAGCCAGTTCGAACAGGGCGGCAACCGCGCCCGAAGAATTGAAGTCATCGTCCATCGCGGCACGAAAGCCCTGAGCCGCCGGGTCTTGCCAATCGATTTTCACGGATGCGGGAGGCACGTTTTGCAGCGTCTGGTACAGGCGGTCAAGCGAATTCTGCGCGTCGAGCAGATTATCAGGCGTGTAATTCTGCATGCTGCGGTAATGATTGCGCACGATAAAGAAACGCAGCATTTCCGCCTCCCGATGATTCACCGGGTACGATGCGGCATCGTCGGGCAGGCTGGCGCCGCCGGAAACGGTTTCACGAATGGTACGAAAATTGCCTAAAGACTTGGACATCTTGTCGGCATCCACCATCAATGGCCCGCAATGCATCCAGATATTGGCCAGCGTACCGCCAAATGCCCCCTCGGTTTGAGCAATTTCGTTTTCGTGGTGGGGAAATTTAAGGTCCGGGCCGCCGCCGTGTATATCCAGGGGCAGGCCCAGAAGCGCTTTGCTCATGGCGGAACACTCAATGTGCCAGCCGGGGCGCCCAAGACCGTAGGGCGACTCCCACTTGGACTCGGGCGGCTCTTCGGCCTTTGCCGATTTCCACAAGACGAAATCAAGCGGGTCGCGCTTGCCGGAGGCGACGGCCACACGCTCGCCCGCCCGCAGGTCATCGAGCGATTTACCCGATAACTTTCCATACCCGGCAAACCCGCGCACAGAATAATTAACGTCGCCGTCCGCCGACTGATAGGCCAGGCCATTGGCCTGAAGCCGCCCGATAATACCCAGCATTTCACTGACATGTTCGGTTGCACGCGGCTCCGCGCTGGGCGGTAAAACCCCCAGCGCATGCTCGTCGGCATGCATCGCGGCAATGTAAAACTCGGTAACCTGATTCAGGCGCCGATTGGTTTCCACCGCACGTCGGATGATTTTGTCATCGATATCGGTGATGTTGCGTACATAATTGACGTCGTAGCCGCTGGCACGCAGCCAGCGCTGCACCACATCGAAGCTCACCAGCATGCGCGCATGCCCCAAATGACAAAAATCATAGACGGTCATGCCGCAAACATACATGCGAACCTTGCCGGGCTCGACCGTTTTCAAAGGCTCCTTGGCACGGGAAAGGGTGTTATAAATGTGCAGCATGCGCAGTGATGGATCTCTGATTAAATGACGATTTAACGCCGAAGCGGCCAGGGTTTCAATGCCGAAAAACTCGTCCCAGGCTCGAACCAAGGCTAAAATGGCGGTCGATAAGTATAGCAAGCGGGAAAAAATAATAGCGCGCTCACACCAAACCAACCTCTTTTACACATATATAGGTACGCAGTCTGTGTTTCGAAACCTAGCCAGCCCTCTTGTAGTCATCGCCCTGCTCACCGGCAGCCTGTCGTGCCGCGCTGCCATTGCTCAAACAACGGCGACCGGACTCCAGCCCCATGTCGATCTCTCCGCGTCTCTTTCGTCAACCGGCCTGGGCGATGCCCAGGGAATAAGCCCACAGTCTACTTCAATGGTGGTCCCGGTCGGCACACCCGCTCATCAAAAAAACGGCGCCAAGCTCTTTACCGAACCTCCCAAAAAGGACGGCGGCTGGCAGGGGCTGGCCAATGTGCTCGAGGCTCTGACACCCAGCGTAGATACTGAAATCCCATTGACGGCCTCGCAGATCACCGACCGCATCAGCGCCATGCTGAACCAGGGACAAAACCAGCAAGCTCTCGATGTTATCGAAAAGCGCATTGCCCAGGAGCAGTCAGGCTATATGCTGGGTACCGATGTCCAACTGCTGTTCCTGCATGCGCGGGCGCTGGCAGCCCTGGGGCGCAGCAATAAAGCCATCACGATTTACCAGAACATGACCACGCTCTATCCGGAACTCCCCGAGCCCTGGAACAATCTCGCCGCCTTGTATATCAAGCAGGGAAAACTGGAAATGGCCCGGGATGCGTTGCAAATGGCCCTGACCGCCAACCCCAATTACCCTACCGCCAAAGCCAATATGGGGCAGGTGCAGCTTATGCTTGCCCGGCAGTCATTCGAACAGGCCGCCCAACTGGGAGTCAGCAATGCGCGCAGCAAAGCCGTGGAAACCCAGTCCATTCTCGAAAACAGCCCGAATCAAAAGAAACCATCTGAAAACAAAGCAGACTAATGCGCCTACTTTCCTTTATTACCCGCGTTTTGAGTCCTTCAGTACGCACTTTTGCCCTTGTTTGCGCCGCGTCGCTGGCTTTTTGCCCTGGTGGCGCAGCGCAGGCAGCCTCTTCAACCTCTACTCAAGGTAAATCTGTAATGAGCACAACTCCCCGCGTCAAACTACATACCAATATGGGCGACATGATTATCGCCCTGGACGCTGAAAAAGCCCCCAAAACCGTCGCTAATTTCCTGACCTATGTGGAAGAAGGCTTTTACGACGGCACCATTTTCCACCGCGTCATCAACAACTTCATGATCCAGGGCGGCGGTTTCGATTCTGGAATGAAACAAAAACAAACCCACGCGCCCGTCGACAACGAAGCCAACAACGGCCTCAAGAATGACCGCTACACCCTGGCCATGGCCCGCACCAGCGATCCGCATTCGGCCACCGCGCAGTTTTTCATCAATGTCGCCGACAACGATTTCCTGAATTTCACCGCCCCCACTCCCAACGGCTGGGGCTATACCGTCTTTGGCAAGGTGGTCGAAGGCACCGATGTCGTCGATAAAATCAAAGCCGTCAAAACCGGCAGCAAAGGCTTCCACCAAGACGTGCCTCTTGAAGATGTCATTATCGAGAAAGCCTCGATTGTTGAATAAGATACGGCTCGCGGGCGCGGTCTGGTTTGCCTCGGATATTCATCTGGGGCCCCAAACACCGGCCACGCGAGCTGCCTTCCACGCATTTCTCGACAAGGCATGCGCCCAGGCGGATGCCTTGATTTTATGCGGCGATATTTTCGATGCCTGGATAGGCGATGACTTTGCCCTGGCGGCGCCCCCCGATTGGCTGATCGAAACAATGCGGAAATTCCGCCAGACGGCGCAAGCCATCCCGCTCTGGCTGGGCCATGGCAATCGCGATTTTTTAATGGGCGCCACCCTGGTCGATGACCTGGGTGCGCAATTGCTGCCCGATACCTGCTGCCTGCAGACAGACTATGGCGACGTACTGCTCAGCCATGGCGACGAATACTGCACCGAAGACCTCGCGTACCAGCGCTTTCGCCGCGTGGTGCGCAACCCGCGCGTGCAGCGCCTGTTTCTATCGCTAAGCTTGAGCCTGCGAAGCAAGATTGCCGCGTGGGCCAGGGGCCGCAGCAAATCGTCGAACCGCTACAAGACAAACCGCATCATGGATGTCGCGCCCAGCGCCGTGGAACAGGCCTTTACAGCCACCGGCATCAACCTGATGGTGCATGGCCACACGCACCGCCCGGCGTTCCATCGTATCCAGATCGGCACTCGGGCCTGCACCCGTATCGTATTGCCCGACTGGGATTACGACCACAGCCAGCCTCCACGCGGCGGCTGGCTGACAATCGATCGGAACGGTCCCGAATTTTGCCGGCTGCCTTAGGCCAGGGCCAGCCAGGCAAGCACCACCAGACCCAGGGCAATCCGGTACCAGGCAAAAGGACGGTATGTGTGCCTGGAGACAAAGCGCAACACCGCACGCACAACCACCAGCGCACTTAAAAACGCCGCGACAAAGCCAATGACAATTGCAGTGGTTTCCTGTCCGGACAGCACGCTGCCGTGCTTGTACAGATCGTAGGCCGTGGCCGCCAGCATGGTGGGCATGGCCAGGAAAAACGAAAACTCGGTTGCCGTCTTGCGTTGTATTCCCGCCATCATGCCGCTGATAATGGTTGCTCCCGACCGCGACGTGCCGGGCACCATTGCCAGGCATTGAGCGAAACCGACGATCAGTGCCTGCTTCCAGGTAATTTCTTCCAGGGTGCGGGCCGACACATGCTCGTTGGCCACGCTATCGTCGGCCTCGGTCGCGTGCTTGGAAAAATGGGGCTTGCGTTCCACCCACAACATGATCAGGCCGCCCACAATCAGAGTCACGACAAACACAGCGGGATGATGAAACATGGCCTTGATGTATTTGATTGCCAGGGCGCCTATCACCGCCGCAGGCAAAAAGGCAACGAGCAGGTTTCGCGTAAACATCATCTCGCTGCGCACACCGCCAAACGTGCCGCGTATCAATTGCCACAAGCGCTCCCGGAACACCCACATGACGGCCAGTATGGACCCGAACTGGATCACCACTTCGAAGACTTTGGCGTCGTTCGAGGAAAAATGAATCCAGTCGCCAATCAACAGCAGGTGCGCGGTGCTTGATACCGGAATGAATTCGGTAAAACCTTCAATAATGCCCAGAAACAAGGCCTTGATAAAATAAAACGTGCTTTCGGTCATACATCCTCAAGACATAAAGAAAATCGTCACTCGACAGGGGAGCAATCCGGCGCCACACGCTAATCCTGATCGTCGATATCGTCGATCTGCGATCCATGCTGGCGTTCGATCTGCACAGTAGCGATGCGCCGTCCATCCAGACGCAGTACTGTAAACCGGTAAGTGGCGTAAGGTTGTTTCAATTCGCAGCTATCGCCCGGAGCGGGCAGATGCCCAAAACGCTCCAGCAAATATCCAGCCAGGGTCGAATAGCCTTCGTCGTCATCGACCAGGCCTTCGGTATTCAGCACCTGCTCCAGATGATGCAAGTCGGCCGCGCCATCGACACGCCAGCGATCATCGCCTTCGGCAACAATGTCGGGAGTTTCATCCTCATCGGGGAATTCGCCGGCGATCGCCTCGAATACATCAATAGGCGTGACCACCCCTTCGATTTCGCCGAACTCATCGGTAACCAGGACCAGTTGGCCGCGCGAGCGCTTGAGTGTATCCATCAGTCGCAGAACGCCTATGGATTCGTGCACAATGATGGGATCGCGCAGGCGCGACAGTTTGATATTTCCCTGCGTGATCAGGTCGGCGATCATTTCCTTGGCGCGGCCTATACCGATGACCTCGTCCAGCGAACCCCGGCATACCGGAAAAAAGCTGTGCGGCGCCTTGGCAATCTGCTGGCGCAGCGTGGCCGGCGCATCGTCCAGGTTGATCCAGGAAACATCCGTGCGCGGCGTCATGATCGAGTGTATGGAACGATCCGCCAGCGTCAGCACGCCGCTGACCATATTGCGTTCCTCCACGCCGAACACAGGCACCGGCGCCTCGGATACCTCAGCCTGCTGCTCGGGGCCTTCTATCGGGCGCTTGCCCAACATGCGAAGCACGCCCTCTGCCGTTCGCTCCCGCATGGGGCGCTTGGCATCCACGCGCCGCAAGTTGCGGCGCGCAATCTGGTTGAGGGCTTCGATACCCACCGAAAAACCAATGGCGGCATACAGATAGCCCTTGGGCACGGGAAAATCGAAGCCTTCGGCCACCAGTGAAAAGCCGATCGTCAATAAAAACCCCAGGCACAGGACCACAACGGTGGGATGGGCGTTGACAAAACGCGTCAAGGGCTTGGACGCTACCAGCATGACGCCTATGGCAATGATGACTGCCATCATCATGATGGCCAGGTGATCGACCATGCCCACGGCGGTTATTACGGCATCAATGGAAAAAACCGCATCCAGAATCACGATTTGCGTGACGATGACCCAGAAACTGGCATGCAGGCGCGAACCCGACACGTGCGCGGTGCGCCCCTCTATACGCTCGTGCAGCTCGATCGTGCCTTTGAACAGCAGGAAAAAACCGCCCACGATCAGTATCAGATCGCGCGCCGAAAAAGCCAGGGGGCCGGCAGAAAACAAGGGGTCTGTCAGTTTGATGAGCCACGACATCACCGACAGCAGCAACAGGCGCATGACCAGCGCCAGCGACAATCCCATTACCCGGGCCCGGTCGCGCAGGGCGGGCGGCAGCTTCTCGACCAGAATGGCAATAAAAATTAAATTGTCTATCCCCAGAACAATTTCAAGAACGACCAGGGTTAACAAGCCGACCCATGACGACAGGTCCAGCATCCACTCCATCAGAGAGCTCCGTTAATGGAAAAACAATCGCTTATCGCCACGACAAGCCATACGCCACCGCGTTCGTGCAACACCCCGCTTATGCCTGGACGTAGCTCAGCATCTGGGTGAATATTTTGGGGCTGGCCGCCAGCACGCTGCCGCTTTTCATCCAGCCCTGCTCGCCGTCGAAATCGGCAATCAGGCCGCCCGCCTCAAGTACGAGCAGACTTCCGGCGGCGACATCCCATGGCTTCAGATTGACACCGCAAAAGCCATCGAAACGGCCACTGGCCACATAGGCCAGATCAAGCACGGTGGACCCAACGCGACGCGCGCTGGCGCATTCAGACAAGAGGCTGGAAAACTGCGAAGACAGAGTGGCCCCCCCCGCCGACCCGGGCACATGGGCGCTGAGCAGGGCATCGTGATAGCGGGACTGTCCCGATACGCGAATGCGGCGATCATTCAAAAAAGCGCCGCCGCCACGACTGGCGGTGAACAGTTCATTGCGGGACGGATCGTATACGACGGCCTGGGTAATTTGCCCGCGATGGGCCAGGGCAATCGACACCGCATACACGGGAAAACCGTGGATGAAGTTGGTGGTACCGTCCAGGGGATCGATAATCCATTGGAATTCAGCTTGAGCATCGGCATTTTGGCCTGGGGCCAGTTGCAGGCCGGACTCTTCGCCCAAAAAGCCATGATCGGGATATGCTGTACGCAAAACGTCGATAATGGCTTCTTCAGCCGCCTGGTCGACTTCCGTGACATAATCTTTAGGCCCTTTGCGTGCCACTTGCAAACGTTCCAGGTCAAGACTGGCGCGGTTGATAATCGTGCCGGCACGGCGTGCCGCCTTGATGGCGGTGTTGAGCATCGGGTGCATAAAATTCCGTATTAAACAAAAAGATCGTAAGTGCTTAGCTTAACCAAATTTGGCCTGAACAAGGCCTAAATAGTCAGTCAACACCTTATGGAAACCAGTTATTTTAAATGACTCAGGCATTTTCACGCGTTCGCTTCATTATGGTGCATCCCAGCCACCCGGGAAATGTCGGCGCGGCGGCACGCGCCATCAAGACAATGGGGTTCCAGAATCTCTGCCTGGTTGCCCCTCGATTCCCCGATGTGCTCGACCTTCCTGAAGCGCATTCCCTGGCCAGCGGAGCCGGCGACGTGCTCGCCGCGGTCAGTATTGTTCCAACGCTGGCCGAGGCCCTGGCTCCGGTCACCCTGGCCTTCGCCTTGACGGCCAGGGCACGGATGCTGGGCCCTCCCGCCTGCGACATTCGCGAAGCCGCCGGCTTGGGCTGCCAGCACCTGAATTCATACCCGGACGGGCAAATCGCCATCGTTCTGGGCACGGAACGGTCCGGGCTGACCAACGACGACATCTCCCTGTGCCAGCGCATTTGCCACATACCGGCCAATCCGGAATACAGTTCGCTCAATGTGGCGCAGGCTCTGCAACTGGCTGCCTGGGAGCTGCGCTATGCGCTTGCTCTCAGCGCATCCCTGCCGCTGCTGCCTCAAACCGAAGGCCACGCACAGGCGGGCGACGAGCCCGCCTCGAATGAAAAAATCCAGGCGCTCATGACACACTGGGAACAGGCTCTGGTCAGCGTCCAGTTTCTGGATCCCTTGCACCCCAAAAAGCTCATGCCGCGCATGCGCCACATGTTCGCGCGCAATGCGCTCAGCAAAGACGAAGTCGATATGCTGCGCGGACTATGCACGGCCATGATAAAAACGGCAAACAAGTCATAGCCATATACTGGAATATCCGACAAAATATATGGTTTAGCCTGTAATGCAAACAAGGCTGCATTAAGATTCCCCCTATGCTGACACAACTACGCGAAGATATTTCCTGCATTCTCGAGCGCGACCCCGCCGCTCGCAGCCGTCTGGAAGTCCTGACCTGTTATCCGGGCCTGCATGCGATTCTCGTGCATCGCCTGGCACACCGCCTATGGCGCGGCAACTGGCTATGGCTGGGCCGTTTCATTTCCCACCTGGGCCGCATCCTGACCGGCATAGAAATCCACCCCGGGGCTACGCTTGGACGCCGCGTGTTTATCGATCATGGCTTCGGCGTGGTTATCGGAGAAACCGCCGCCATAGGCGATGATTGCACCATTTACCAGGGTGTAACGCTGGGTGGCACGCGTCTGTACAAAGGCGAAAAACGCCACCCTACTCTTGAGCGCGGAGTGGTGGTGGGCGCCGGAGCGCAAATTCTGGGCGGCTTTACCGTGGGCGAAGATGCGCGCATCGGCTCCAACGCGGTCGTTGTCAAGCCGGTTCCAGCCGGCGCTACCGCAGTCGGCAATCCAGCCCGCATCATACTCAGGGAAGACACGGGCGCGACAACTGCGCCAAGTAGTGAAGCGCAGCCTGCCGGCCTGGACGCCGAGCAAGAGCTTGTCGTTCCGGATAGCGCAGCCGGCGCCGCTGTACCGACGCCGGCCGCGACGCCGGCAAATTCCGCCGAAGGCGAGCGCTCGCCCTGTGAAACCGACTGGAACGGCAAGCCCCTGCAAGAATTGTTGCGCCGTAACAATCGGCCCGAACAAACCGCCCAGCATACGGAGGGCTTTGCCCCGTACGGGGTCGATCAAAATGACGACGATCCTCTGGTCAAGGTATTGCATGAGCTTATCAATCATGCGGCGAGCCAGGAAAAACGCATCGGTAAATTATGCAAGGCCATGGAGGAACTGGGACAGCGCGTGGAAAACGGTCAGACGCCGCTGGATGCCGAGCGCCTGAACCGCATGGTCGAATAAGCCGTTCTTGCCTCGGTGGAGCGTCATTTCCAGCGCATTTTTTGTTCGAAGTGTTTACTGTGCATTCGACGGTTTGGTATTTGAAGACGCCGTCTATCGGGGCTTGGGGTCAGGACCGGCACGGCGTGCTTGATCCGGATCTACCTCGTCCAGGCGGGCGTCGGGCCAAACTCGCTACGCCGCTGGCGCGGCTGCGCTCAAACATGGCCCGCCGAAGGCCCCCGCCTTCCCTACGGTAGCATCCGGCGCACGCCTTACGCCGGCCCTGACCCCAAGCCCCGATAGACGGCTCACGTTAGGGCTTGCCTGGAACCAATGTGCTTGCACCGATAGTTAATGGGCCTGCACCCATAGAACCGTTAACGTGCCCGCACTCATGCCTCCATCACGTCGCCACATCTACCTGGATTGACGACTGGGTGTACTAAAAGCACCCACCGCCTCAACGTAGCCTGTGATTGGCTAAACGCGGCTTCCCCAATGTATACCTCGAGGCATTACCTCAACGCAAGCCGCAGGGTGGGCGGTGCTGTGCAGTCCGGCGGTAGTCCAGCGCCGGGTGCTGACGAAGGGAAGGCGGGGGCTTTCGGCGGGCCCTGTTTGAGCCCGGCCTCGCGAGGCCGGGCGAGTTCGCCCGACGCCCGCCTGGACGAGGCAGACCCGGGCAGTCGGGGTGCGTAGCACCACGACCGCTGGACGTGCCGGACTGCACAGCACCGCCCACCCTGCGGCGTCTTTATAGAACTACTCGTCCAAAGTAATAACCAAAACCTGAACGGCTCAAAACAACAGCCGCTGAAACACAATCAGCGGCTGTAAGCACTTAAACCAAAAACACGCTAGTTTGCGACAATGTCCAGGCCTGTCAGGCGGCGCAGTTCGTCCAGCCCTATGCCCGCCAGATCGTCCAGCAGAATCACCTGGCCGTTCCTGAATTCGAACACGGCCACATCGGTATAGACACGCGACACGCAGGCTACGCCGGTCAGGGGATAGCTGCAGCGCTCGACCAGCTTGCTCTGGCCCTCGCGCGTCAGCAATTCCATAAGAACATAGACCGACTTGGCGCCCATGGCCAAGTCCATGGCACCGCCGACAGCCGGAATGGCATCGGGCTCGCCGGTATGCCAATTGGCCAGATCGCCGGTTTTCGACACCTGGAAAGCACCCAGCACGCAGATATCCAGATGACCGCCGCGCATCATCCCGAACGAGTCGGCATGATGAAAAAAAGCTCCGCCCGGAAGCAGTGTTACCGGCTGCTTCCCAGCATTGATCAAATCGGGGTCTTCGCTGCCCGGCGCCGGCGCCGGGCCCATGCCTATGACTCCGTTTTCGCTGTGGAGCATGATTTCGCGATCCGCCGGCAGATAATTCGCCACTTTGGTCGGCAAACCTATACCTAAATTGACAACACTGCCTTCGGGTATGTCTTGTGCAACCCGCGCCGCCATTTGCTCACGATTCAAACGTTTCATTTCAGCCTCCTAGACAGCGACCACGCGCTGCACAAACAGGCCTGGAGTCACAACGGTTTCGGGATCGAGCTCGCCCAGCTCGACGATTTCACTGACCTGGGCCACGGTTACACGGGCCGCCGTCGCCATGATGGGCCCGAAATTGCGGGCCGTTTTGCGATAGACCAGATTGCCCCAGCGATCGGCACGCAAGGCCTTGATAAAGGCGTAATCGGCATGCAAGGGATACTCGAGCATGTAGTCGCGGCCGTCGATATGCCGCACTTCCTTGCCCTCGGCAATTAAGGTACCAACGCCTGTAGGCGTATAGAATCCACCTATGCCCGCCCCCGCCGCGCGTATGCGCTCGGCCAGATTCCCTTGCGGCACCAGTTCGAGCTCCAGCTTGCCGGCCCGGTACAAGCCATCGAAAACATATGAATCGGTCTGGCGCGGAAATGAACAGATAATCTTCCGTACCTGGCCCGCCGCCAGCAAGGCAGCCAGGCCCGTATCGCCATTGCCGGCGTTGTTATTGATAATCACCAGATCCTTGGCGCCTTGCTCCAGCAAGGCATCAATCAGTTCCAGAGGCTGGCCTGCCATGCCAAACCCGCCCACCATGACGGTCGAACCGTCAGGCATATCGGCAACCGCCTCTCGGACACTGGAAAATATTTTCGAAATCATGCTGCACTCACGCTCGCGTGGAAAAACATCAAAAATCGGGAAACAACTGAAAAACAAAGGGATTCAGCCATCGGCAAACGCCGATGGCTGACGCTGACAAGGAATCAATCCACCGTCGCGCCGGACGCCTTCACGACCTTGGCCCAGTTGGTGACTTCGGACTGCATGAACTCGCCGAACTCGGCCGGAGTCGTCTGGACCGACACAGCGCCCAGATCCTTGAAACGAGCCTGGACATCAGGCTTGAGCAAGGCTTTTTCAATCGCTCCATTAAGTTTGTTGACGACATCAGCCGGCGTGCCGGCCGGAGCGATCACGCCAAACCATGACGACACATCGAATGAGGGAAAGCCGGATTCCCGCATGGTGGGCAGGTCGGGCGCCGTCTTGGAACGCTCTGCGGTGGTTACCGCCAGGGCACGCAACTTGCCGGCCTGGACGTGTGGCCATGCCGCGGGCATATTGTCGAACATCAGCTGCACCTGGCCGCCCATCAAATCGGTTTCGGCCGGCGCGCTGCCCTTGTAGGGAACGTGCAATATATCGACCCCGGCCACTTGCTTGAACAGCTCGCCCGCCATATGGATCGAGGTGCCGCTGCCCGAGGAGGCAAAGTTCAATGTACCCGGGTGGGCCTTGGCGTACTCGACAAGCTCTTTGACGCTATGCACCGGCAGCTTGGGGTTGACGACCAATATATTAGGCACCTTGACCGCCAGCGCAATCGGAGCGAAGTCCTTGAGCAGATTGAATTTGATATTCTTGTACAGGGTTTGATTGATCGCACTCGTGACAGCGACCATGTACAGGGTATAGCCATCGGGTTTGGCGCGCGCAACGATCTCGGCGCCTATATTGCTGCCTGCGCCGGGGCGATTTTCCACCACAATCGACTGCCCCAGCTCGGTGCTGACTTCCTTGGCCAGGATGCGCGCGACCACGTCGGTCGTGCCGCCGGCCGAAAAACCGACGACCATGCGGATCGGATGGTCGGGATAGGCTGCGGACGCCGTGGCCGAAAAACCAAGCACGCCGGAAATCGCCGCTGTTGCCGCAAGCGCCTTGATGGCGATAGATAATTTCGTGTGTATTGACACTTTCCTCTCCAGGATTAAATGTCCATGAGCTGGACAGTTTTATAATTAGACAAAGATTTTCCGATAAAATCGGTTTTTTTAAAAACCACCTGTACGCCCTGCGGACACTTGAGCCCATACAGACATGTCCGACTACGATAAAGACACCGAAGCCAGCGCCGCCGGACCGCGGACTCTGCGGCGCGGCCTGAAGGTGCTGGCCGCACTGCGAGCGCACGGGCATACCGGCCTGAGTGTAACCGCTCTGGCACGCGCAACCGGTCTGCAGCGGCCCACCATTTATCGCCTGCTTGCGGCACTGATCGAAAGCGAACTGGTCAAGGGCGTGGGCAACACAAAGCGGTTTGCATCCAATCTGGGCGAGCCGGCCGCCGTGCCGGCCGTGCAAGATCCGCGCATCGGGTTGGCGCGCCCATCCATGCAAAAGCTGGCCCAGGCCACCGGCGACGCGGTCTTCCTGGTGGTGCAGGACGACCATGAGTCGCTCAGCCTGTGGCGGGAGATCGGCCCCTACCCTGTGCAGATACTGGCCACCTATGCCGGCAAACGCCAGCCCCTGGGTGTGGGATCGGGCGGCATGGCCTTGCTGGCGGCCCTGCCCGACGCCCGTATTGAACAAATCATTGCTCGCAACAGCGATCAAATCGAATTGTATGGCGGCATGACGGCGCGCGAAATGCGGCGTCTGGTCGAAAACACACGCACGCGAGGCTATTCGGTCGTGGGAAACCACGCGGTGCGTGGCGCGCTGGGAGTAGGATGCGCCTTGCTGGACAAACAGAAGAACCCCTACCTGGCCATCAGCGTCACCGCCATCACCGAACGCATGCCGGCGCAGCGGCAACGCGAAATCGCCGCCCTGATACAGGCCGAGCTACAGGAAATCTCGCACCGGGTTCACGCGGCCTGATCCGCGCCATTCAAAGTCCGCACTTCACGGATCGGTATGGGCAAACGCAGGCCGGCCTGTTCGAGCGTCTTGCGTGCCGCTTGATACAAGTCGAAATTCAGATCCCAATACCGGCTGCTTTCAGCCCAGACACGGATATTGATCATCACCGCGCTATCGCGGTATTCGTTGACCATGACTTGCGGTTTGGGCGTCTGCAAAGCCAGCTCGTGATGTTCCACCAGCGTACGCAACTTTTCCATGGCCAGATCGAGATCGTCGCCATAGCTCACCGCCACCTGCAGATCGAGGCGGCGCGTAGCGTTGCGGCTGAAATTCAGGATGGGATTGCCCCAAACCAGGCTGTTGGGCAACGTAAGATGTATGCCGTCCACTTGCACAATACGCGTCAGGAACAGCCCCACCTCTTCAACAGTGCCATCGGCCTTGCCCACGACCGAAATGTACTCTCCGGCACGCAGCGGCCGCAAAGCCAAAAGCATGATCCCCGCAGCGATGTTTTGCAATGTTCCCTGCAAAGCCAGGCCGATAGCCAGTCCGGCAGCACCCAGCACGGCAATAATACTGGCCGTTTGCACCCCGAACCGGGCTAGTACAGCTATCAGGGTAAAACCACGAATGGACCACTCCACGATCGAACGGAGCATGGGCACTATTGTGGGGTCGACTTTGGACGATCTGGCCGCTGCGGAGCGTACTGCCTTGCCCACCAGGGTCGCAATTGTCCACCCCGCAATCAGTATGACCAGAGCAGTAAGCAGGTTCAGGCCAAAATCCGCAAAACTGGGGATCCACAGAAAAAATTGGTGCAGGCTGTTCACGATAGAAATCCACTAACAAAGTGCTAAACCATCGATAGTACCTATACTTGAGCCAAAACAAAATGACGCGGCGGCGCGCACCGGCCTGAACACGGCCAAATCCTGCCTCGAATGAGACGAGACTTTTGCGCGCCGCAAACTCGAAATTAGCAAAGCCTAAAACGTTTCCGTACTCTGTTCCAACTGGATGTCCTCATCCAGCGGGTAGATGGGCCTGGCAAGATGCTGAAACGGAAATAGCGAATAATCGGAACTGCACACGCCTGGCCCTGCTATCAAAACGATATGCTTGGCTAGAGGCTCAAACCCGGCGCGGAAATGTTGGCGCGATTTGATCAGCACATATTTTTTCGTGGCAGGATCGACTCCGGCATGGGTAAACAAACCGGTATCGTAGGGCTCTTGGGGTTTTTCGCATACGAAGATCAGCACGCCACCCGTATCGATGATTGCCGTTTTCCCTATGCTGAGCCGCATGCCGGTAAACATCGGCCCAGTCACGGTGTACGTGCCGTCGGTAATCTTAACGACTTTACCCGTGACGCGTAACGGCTCGCCCTTCAATCCCAAAGCAGGCATATCGGTCTTACCACCGATATCCAGCGTCAATTCCGCTCCCACGCCCGCCTGGATCAACTGATCTACGGCAACGGGATCCCAGAACGGGCCAGCCACCACATCCGTCAATCCCTGGCGCATGACTTCACGCAGCACAGCCATCACATCCGTCGGACCGCCCGCCCCGCAATTGTCGCCGTGATCAACCAGTACAACAGGGCCCTCTGAAAATTGTTTCGCTCTGGCAATCGACTCTGCCAAAGGCTCGATTGGAAAAATGAACTCCTCCCGCCGCTGCCACGCAAGTTCGCATAGCTCATCCAGCAATAACTGTCCGTCCTGCTGCTTTTCCCTATCCACGACAAGAACCACCGACAAACCCACGTGAGGAATATCGGCAAGAGGGAAGCCGCCAAAAACGGATGCATTCAGAACCTGTCCTTGTGCTTCGGCGGCCATGGCCTTATCCATGATGTCTTTCATGGGTTGCATAGACGGAGTCTGCTTGAGCATATGAGTCAGCATCGGCAAACGGCGCCACAAAATGACCGGATCGACCTCCTTCTTCAGCAAGGATTCCAAAGTCTTTCCTGCGCGCTCCCCGGTCTTGTAAACATCGATATGGGGGTACGTGCAATAGCCGGTAATGATCGTCGAATTGTGAATCAGTTCGGGACTAAAGTTAGCGTGAAAATCGAGCGCCACTACAATTGGAACACCATCAGGCAGAACCGCCCGTATCCGCTTCAGCAGCTCTCCTTCTGCATCCGCATAGCCTTCGGCTACCATCGCGCCATGAAGATCAAGCATGACCACATCGCAACCCTTTCGCACCGACGCGACAATCGTGTCGGCGATTGAATCGAACGCGTGTCGGGTCACTGTACCGCTAGGTACCGCATTGGCCGAGATGGAAAAATCCACATCCGCCCCAAGCCGATCAGCCAAATCCATATAGGCGGCTGCCGCACTATTGGTATTGAGACAAGCTTGCCGAGCCTGTTCTGCATAAGCGGGGCCGTCGCCACCTGTCCCTCGGCAAAAAGAACTAAGTTCAGTATGCAGGGGTGAAAAAGTATTGGTTTCATGTCGAACCAGAGCAACAACCACTTTCATGAAAAACTCCTGGGAATGCCAATCTATTGTTTTTGCAAGCCCGAGGCCTGAACCAATTTTCCATAGCGCACGGTTTCATCCTTCAGAAACTGCGCAGCCTGTTCGGGAGGTGTGAGTACAGGTGCATATTTGAATAAATCCAAAGCCTGTACAAAATCTGGCTCTTGCACCCCTGCTTTGATTGCCGCATATAACTTGTCTATCACTTCCTTGGGCGTACCTTTTTTCACCACGACGGACAAATTGGAACGTACGGTCAGGGCCTTGGGATCGTCATAATTCTGAGTTTCAGCATCAGGAAACTCTTTTAGAGGCGTAGACTGCAATACCGCGATCGGCCTGACTTTTCCGCCTTTTACGTAGGAAATCGACGAGCCCACAACATCCACATGGGCATCCGTCTGACCCCCGATAAGATCCGATACGGCCGGAGGCGAACCACGATAAGGAATTATTTCAAAATTCAGATGATTCTCTTGGCGCCAATTGGACAAAGCCAGGTATGCAGCCCCGCCGATTGTGTTGACGCTGATCGAAACTTTATTCGGATGCATTTCAATGTAGTGCTTGAAATCGCTGAAGTTCTTATAACGACTGGTGGCGCTCACAATCAACCAATGCGGATAGGTATTGACAACAGTGATCGGAGTGAAATCTTTGTCGCCGTCATACGGGAGCTTCTTCATCAAATGCGTATTGATGTTCAGCGTGTTATCGCTGGCCATGAACAGGGTGTAGCCATCGGCCGGTTCTCTTAACACAGCCAACGCACCTGGTACCGTGGCTCCCCCCGACAGGTTATCAACGATGGCGTGCTGATCAAATTTTTCGCTTAATTTCTTGGCAATCAGGCGACCAATAATATCAGCCGAACCACCTGCAGGATAAGGAACCACCACTTTGAATGGCTTGGCCGGCCACTGCTGCCCCGCTTGTGCGGTAAAAACCGGTAATGCCACGGCCATGCTGGCGGCCACGAACATGCCCAACAACTGTTTTACATATTTCACTGAATTGCTCCTGTCTTCCTTAATTCCACGAATTGACGCTTCTTTCTAGATTTACCGATACACACCCGCACCCAGACTCGAAAAAAGCCGGTGCCGTGCAAAGTTGTAGGCCAGGTCAATGCGCTGACCTACATCTGGGTCAGGAAGTATAGGAACACAAAACTCTCGCGTCTAATATATAATTAATCTAATTTCCATATATTATTTATATAGTTATAAATGAAGACATCGATGGATGAACATCGCTTGCGATGTTTCGTAACGGTCGTTGAAACAGGCAATCTGTCCAAAGCAGCAATCAAGTTGCACATGACTCAACCTCCGTTAAGCATTCTGATCCGCAAGCTGGAAGATGAGTTGGAAGCCACGCTGTTCGAGCGCATTAACAATCGTCTGATCCTTAGCGATACTGGCCAGATTTTTTACAGAAGAGCCAAGGAACTGCTCGCCTCGATGCAGGCGCTGGCCCAGGAAGTGGCGGAAAGCAGCAAAGGCCTCCGGGGCACGGTAACAGTTGGCTGTTCCACCGCGGCCAGCTTATTTATTATTCCGAAAGTCATGGAAGAACTGCGGGCCAGGCAACTGGATATTTCGGTACAAGTCCACGAAGGCGAAACGGCTCATATGCTGGAGCGACTGCGAAATCGCCAGATCGATATAGGTATTTTTCGAACTTCGTACAAAACCGAAGATCTCCAGACCATGACTCTGTATTCCGAACCCTTGCTGCTGGCCTTACCCAAGAGCCATCGCTTGTTGAAAAATCACCGCGTTTCGCTCACCGACCTGAAAAACGAACGATTTTTGATGCATAGCCCCACTCAAGGGCAAGGCATCAGCAATCTGCTTATCGAGTCATGCCAACTCTGCGGTTTCTCCCCCAATGTGGTGTACTGGGGAACAGAGACTCTGCCCATGCTATTGATGGTCGAGAAAGGTTTAGGTATTGCGTTCGCTCCTAAGAGCTTTGGCGGGCTCAAATTGCCAGGTCTGCCGAAACTAGTCGAAATCAAACAACCACTGCTCGAGACCAAATTAAGCCTGGTTACTCAGAAAAATCGTATTCTGTCGGCCGTGACCCAACGTTTTCTTGAGATTACCGCTGAGGTAATCAAAGGCCTGCAATCGGCATAAGTAGGGCGGTGAATCTTTCCCGCTCCGAGGTGCGATACCACTTCCTTAGAACAGGCATAACGGGTCGCATAAGAAATTATCGACGAAATCAGCAAGGGCTGAATCATCACTCAACCCATCTCGATCATTGTGTCTGCTGCCGCCTTGCCTAAGGTTTAGTGTTTTGGGCTTTTAGGGAAAATAGTGCATCCCTCGCTCTCCGTGGCGCCGAGTTATCCCCGTCGACTGTGGATAAAATCATTGATAACCTGGGCATTAGTCGGAAAACCGTTTATAGATCAATCAATTATTACTAAGGGATGCAAAACGCCCAAAATAGGAAGTTCTTTGCAATTTCCACTCAAACACCGGCGATTTTCGATGGCAGAGAGCGAAATACCCACTTCCCGACAGCACTATCGACAGCCATAAAAATACCCGCCTGACTTATCCACTCAAATTGTGGATAAGCGGCGGGAAAACAATTTGATTACTGGAAATAGTTCTGTAATAACAGGTAATTACACGCGCAGCATGAAAACCGCTCACGCATCAAGCCGTTTACCATGGCGCCATTTTTTTTAGCGTCCCATCCTTGAGCACCAAGTGATGGAATATGGCGGCCAGCACATGCAGGCAAATCAGTGCAAAAAGAACCCACGCCATCACGCCATGCACATCACCCATGAAATGGCCCACGGACGATCCCTGTTGCGCCAACGGCGGTAAAGGCACGCTGCCAAACGCCCGAATCGACCAGCCACGCGAAGACGCATTGGCCCATCCCAGAAACGGGGTTATAACGAGCACTACGTACAGCAAAAAATGAGTGACGCGCGAAATCAGATGCAGCCAAGAAGCGTCATGATCGGGAAGAGGCTGATGCGTAAACCGCCAGAGTACACGCAAGACAACGACCAACACCAAGGCGGCACCAATCGATAAATGCCATCCGATCAGCCCATCGGGATGAGTATCGCGATGCACGTCAGGCATAATCCAGCCCAGGACAAACTGGGCGACAATCAATAACACCGTCGCCCAATGAAAAAAACGCGTAATCGGATCATAGGGTCGGTACATATAAGCTTGTTCAATCATGGTCATGCAAGCAAGTGTGGTTAAGAATTGAATTCATGGAACGCATCATAAGGCCTCTTCAGGTTATCGAGGCGAGGCTCAAAAAAATGGTTAATCGCCGTCATTATTCAAGCCAGCACTTAGCCCACCCTTAGCAAATGACGCGGGCTTGCGCCAAACGCTGGCAAGCCAGGACTGTTGCTCGCGGGGTAGCCCCGCAGGGCGATAATAATGCTCGAGCTCGATAAATCCGGCTGCGACCATAAAGGCACGCCAGGAGTCGAGATCGTGATATACGCCATAGCGTCCTCCATGCCAGCCTTCCTCGCCCTGGCCACGTGGGTTCGAACTGAAGAGGACACCGCCGGGCTTCAAGGCCGCACACAATTGCGTCAATACACGCGGCAGTTCGACGCCAGGCACATGGAACAGGCTGGCGTTGGCAAAGACACCATCAAAATGATCACGAGGCAAATCGAGATTCAGAAAATCCTGCTGCCATACCTCGCAACCCGTCTCGGCACGCGCCATGACAGCAAACGATTCGGTGCCGTCGAGACCGATTGGAACATGTCCAAGCCTGGCAAAAGCGTGTAAGTCACGCCCCGGTCCGCAGCCAAAATCCAGGATGCGAAAGGGTGGCCGGGCTTCAATATGCCGCAGCAAAGCGGCAATATTCTGGGCAACATCGTGATTGCGTGTTCCTTCGCGAAACTCTTCGGCATTCTGATTGTAGTAAGCAAGCGTGGGCGCGCTGATCTGCCGGATCCGGTCTGAATGCTGTGTCATGAGGTAGGTGCTGTAGCCGATGGTCTCAAGATGACTCGATAAGTAATATATATTATTTTTCAACAACTTATATGATACGCTTGGTAAATAAAAGATATCGGGACCGACTATTCCTGATGGCATCGCGATCTGTCATGCGCCCTTTTCCCAACCGGGCGATTCATCATTTTTGCAAGGAGCCGCGCCATGGACAAACCCTTCAAATTCCCCACCCGGAAAACCCCCGCGCCCCAGCAGGAAAACATCCGTCACAAATCGGAAAAGCATCGGGAAGCGGCCCTGGACCACGCCTTGACGGAAAGCTTTCCGGCCAGCGACCCGGTTGCCATCAGCACCACGAAAACCGCCGCCAATCAAGACTGACAACCTCAGGCGCCTCCCTGCCGCTTCGGCGCATTCGCCCACCACCATTCCGACGCCAGTAAAACCGTTTGCATCTGTACCGTATGGGCAAACGAAAACCCGGGGCCGCAGAGGGTTTCATCTGGAAATTCCGTAATCAGCGTAATGCCGGGGCCCTGGCCGGGAGCTTCGCTTGCGGTATACGGGATTCCGTGCCGAACCTGAAACGGCGGCAGGGCCACATAGCGCTGATAGCGCCGCAACTGCTCAGTGTTATAGCTCATCAGGCGCGTGTCCGCCGACAATTGACGTGTCAGATGCTCCAGCAGGCTTAAAGCCGTTTCTTTGTAGTCCGGCTTGAAACGCGCAATCAGGAAGAATCCTTTGGGTATGCTCCACGCTTCGAATCCGCGAGGCAGATATCCGGTGCATGGCCGAATCCATTCATGCGCCGGATACCCATGCAGGTTCAGATGCAATTGCGCGCCGCTGATGGCCAAAGCGCGCCGCCGCGCCTCGCGCTCGTACCAGGGTGCCTGTTCGCGATATTCGATATCGTCGCCCAGGGCGGTATAGCGCGCGGCATGATGCATATGTGCCGGATGCTCGACGCATAGGGCTTGATGCAAGGCATAGCCGTCGGGATTCTCGAGCGGCATCAGCGCAAAATGCGCGCCTGGCCGAGTTTTCAACTGAGCGGCGGCGCGCAGGGAGCCCACCACTCCGGACGTTTCATTGGCATGCTGCGCGCCGCTGATCAGCACGGCGGGCAAGTCTCCGGCAAGATACACTACGTTGACGGCTCGCCCCTGTTGCGACGCTTCGGCAAAATGCCGCCCAGGAAGGGCCTGCAGCGATCGCTCGACCTGAGCGATGGTCAAGGGCCGGTCCACCTGCGCCAGATCGGGCGCGTCGCCTTCAATCTGCCTTGTGTCCAACGCTGGCGGCTGGAACGGCGCCTGAGACTTATTGTGCTCCGCAGCCTCAAAAGAGATCTGTATGCGAGGTGTGCCGTCGTTATCCAGATGCACAAGCGGCACGATCTGCCCCGGCTGCAAGCCCCGGCTACCCGCGGCGCGGCCTGAATAATGCTGAAAATATTCAAGCAGGGAAAAATAAATTTCCTCGTGCATGGCCTCGCTTGTACTCATGTGCTCGTGGCCGCACGCCAGGCGGCGCTCAATGCCGGGCAAGACCATGTCGATGGTCAAACGCTTGAAATAAGGTTCTGTCTTGCCCCATTCGTGCCCCATCACGGCGCTCATCACCTCCTGGCAAGCCAACTGATACTCGGCCGCCACCGGGGTGCCGCCGGCGCAATGGCCTGTCTTTAACCAGGCGGAGGGCGCATATACGGCCTTTCCCAGAAAATCGGTTTGCATGACGTTGGGAGCAAACACTTCATGCGCTTCGGTGCGATCCGCATAGCGCAGGTCCAACCGATAGCAGCTCTGCTCCGACACATCGGGTGCAGCCACGAATTCGATCTCCACATCGGGGAACAGGCCGGTCAAAGGATAGGCCTCCAACAGGAATCGATTTTCCGCGCAGGCCGCATGCCGTGGATATTCGATGCGAGCGTGCGTCAATCCGGAAGAGTCGATTTCATCGAGAAAAAAATGCACCAAAGG
Source organism: Paralcaligenes sp. KSB-10 (assembly GCF_021266465.1). NCBI lineage: Bacteria > Pseudomonadati > Pseudomonadota > Betaproteobacteria > Burkholderiales > Alcaligenaceae > Paralcaligenes > Paralcaligenes sp. KSB-10. The sequence continues at coordinate 1,508,707 of NZ_CP089848.1, forward strand.
CTTGTAGGCGCTGAATACCTGTGCATGCACGCCAAGCGCGCCCAGCTCGGCCCGCACGGAAACTCTTTTTGGAAGATCTTCGAACAACCATAGCTGTACCTTGGAGCCGCGATAGGCTTCGGCGCTCAGTTGCAACACCAGCTCATCGGCCGTGCGCAGGAAGATTCGGTCAAGCAGGATGGGCATGTGCGAGAATGAGTAGAGGAATAGCCGATTTTAGTTGACTATCGGCACCTTCGGCCGATTGGCGCCGCAATATCGGATATATTGTTTTTTTCCCCGCCGGCCTCATATAGAACCCATGATTCCCTTTTCCATTCTCGACCTCTCGCCCATCACCGAGAACGCCACCGCCGCCCAGTCATTCCGCAACTCGCTCGATCTTGCACAGCACGGCGAGCGCTGGGGCTTCAACCGCTACTGGTTGGCCGAGCACCATGGCATGCCGGGCATAGCCAGCGCCGCGACCGCCGTCCTCATCGCTCATGTGGCCGCAGGCACCTCAACGATCCGGATAGGAGCGGGCGGCGTCATGCTGCCCAACCATTCGCCGCTGGTCATCGCCGAACAATTCGGCACTCTGGAATCGCTCCACCCCGGGCGCGTCGATCTGGGGCTTGGGCGGGCACCGGGTTCGGACCAGACCACGGCACGCGCCCTGCGCCGCAACCTGGCCTCCGATTCGGACGAATTTCCGCACGATGTCCTGGAACTCATGGATTATTTTTCATCGGAACCCCGGCAAGCGGTCAAAGCCGTGCCCGGCACCGGCCTGAATGTACCGATCTGGATACTGGGCTCCAGCCTGTACGGAGCTCAGTTGGCCGCGGCGCTGGGCCTGCCGTACGCCTTTGCCTCGCACTTCGCCCCAGCGCAAATGATGCAGGCGATCGATGTCTACCGTTCCACCTTCAAGCCGTCGAAGCAGTTGCAAAAGCCTCATGTCATGCTGGGATTCAATGTTTTTGCCGCCGACACCGACGAGCAGGCCCGAATCCTCGCTACTTCGGCGCAGCAATCGTTTGTCAATTCACGCACCGGCCGGCCTTCGCGCCTGCCGCCGCCCATGGCCGACTACCTGGATCGCATCGGCCCGCAGGGGCAGGCGCTGCTGAACCAGATCCTGTCGTGCTCGGCCATAGGCTCAGTCAAGACAGTGACCGACCAGTTGCGGGCATTCATCGCGCACACCGGAGCCGACGAACTGATGATTGCCTCGAACATATTCGACCATGCCGCGCGTTTGCGTTCCTACGAAATTGTCTCCGAAGCGCATGCAGCAATGGCATAGACACCATCCCGACTTCCATATCGAGGCCATAAGCTGCCATGTCTGGGCGCTGTCGCTCGACCAGGCGAACGCCGACTATCCCGCCTTATGGGAAATACTGGCCGACGATGAAAAGCAGCGGGCCGACACGCTTCGTCTGGCGGCGGCAAAACGGCAGTTCGTTCTGACTCGAGGCACACTGCGCACGCTGCTTGGCCTCTATCTCGACATTGCCCCGAACGACTGCCGCTTCGCGCGGAGCGAGTTCGGCAAGCCCTGTCTGCGCGCGCCGGCGCGCGACTTGCGTTTCAATGTTGCGCACTCCGGAACACAGGCGCTGATTGCCATAGCACAGGGTGCGGACGTAGGCGTCGACATTGAAATTCAGCGCACGCTCGACGACCTCGAAGCGGTAGCGCGCATGATACTTTCACCCTCGGAATGGGAGTGTTGGCAGACGCTTACCGAACCAGAACGCACCTCGGCCTTTTACGCGATCTGGACTCATAAAGAAGCCATAACAAAAGCCTCGGGCCAAGGCTTGCTGCGGGAACCCTCGACAGTGGAGCTCAGCCTCGGCCCTGGCCGGCCGGTGAAGCTGCTGCGTATTCCCGGCTGGGCAAATCCACAATCCTGGACCGTGAATGAACTGGATGCCCCACCGGGCTATTCCGCCGCCCTGGCATCTCCCGCAAGCGGCCTGAGGGTCGTGCAACGCAGGCTGGAACCAGGCACCGCCGGCTTGCGCCATTGACCGGCCACTTCGGCATAGGCCTTGTTCATGCAAGTATCGAGCGGGCTATCACAGTGCGCTGAATTTCCGAGGAGCCTTCATAGATGCGCATGATACGGGCATCGCGCACATAGCGCTCCAGAGGCATTTCACGGGTATAGCCATATCCGCCATGGATCTGCAATGCGGCGTCGGTGATGAATCCGGCCGCCTCCGAGGCATACAGCTTGGCCATCGATGATTCAAGCGAGAACCGCCGGCCCGCGCTGCGCGCCGCCGTGGCCTGTAAAGTCAGCATCCATGCGGCTTCGAGCCGCAGTTTCATATCGGCCAGCAACCATTGAATGCCCTGCTTGTCGGCCAGCGGCTCTCCTCCTATCCGACGCTCTTTGGCCCAGGCCAGCGAAGCATCCAGCGCCGCCTCGGCAATACCGATGCTGCTGGCGGCCACATCGATCCGGCTATTGTCCAGAACTTGCATGGCTGTGCGAAAACCCGAACCCTCGGCGCCGAGCCGATTCTCGAGAGGAACCTCACAATCAAGAGCAACTTCGAACGCGTGGGCGCCCCGGATACCCATGAGTTTTTCCGGCGATGAAATCGACAGCCCCGGCGTCGCCGTGTCGACCACGAACACACTAATGCCTTTGTGCCCGGCGCCCGGATCGGTTTTGGCGTACACCACGATGAAATCGGCATCGCCCGCATTGGAAATGAAGTGCTTGACGCCGGTCAGGCGGTAGCTGCCGCCCTGCCGCTGTGCGCGCGTCGCCATATCGGCCGGGTTCGAGCCAGCCCTGGGTTCGGTCAGCGCGAACGCACCCAGCTTCGCGCCCATGGCCGCATCCGGCAGGTAGCGGGCCCGGAGCTCATCGTTGCCACCGATAAGAATCGAGTCGGTCGCAAGATAATGCGCACCCACCATGGACGCCGTGGCGGCGCAGCACCTGGCAATCTCGACAAGTGAAAGAATCATGGCGGTTGGCGACACACCCGGCCCTCCCCATTGCTCGGGCAGATTCATGCCCATGACCCCCAGCTCGGCCAGCAGCGGCACGTAGCGCGCGGTGGAAATCTCTTGCTGATCGGTCTCTTGTGCACGCGGGGCCAGTTGCATGGCCGCGAAGCGGGCAATGGCGTCGGCGACAGCTTGATCTTCTGCGGTAATGCCAAGACGTGTATTCATGTGTGCTTCCTTGGAATCATTGGATGAAATGCCTGGCTTGCCAGGCGTTGCGACGAGCTCGGCATCATGCGGCGCCAAAGGCGCCCGCCGCGCGCAGCTCCGCTATCCGGCCATGCGCCAGCCCCAGCAATTCGTGCAATGCCTGATCGGTGTGTTCGCCCAGGCGCGGCGCGCGCGTAACGCGATTACTGCCAAAAGCCGAAAACTTGATCGGCTGCGAAGGCAAGCGCAAACCTGGCAGCCTGGAGTCGCCGGTGTCGGTCAGTACACCGCGAAATACACTTTGTTCGGACGTCAGCGCTTGCCTGACATTCCAGATCGGAGCCGCCGGAATCGCAGCGGCTTCCAGCCGTTCAATCACTTGGGCCACATCCAGCAAGCCGGACCAGCCCTCGATGACCGCCCGAAGTTCGGACTCATGCGCGGCCCGCAACTCGTCGCTGGCGAAACGGGCATCGTCCACAATCGCGGGGCAGCCGATCACAGCCGCAAGCTGCCGAAATAATTTGTTATTCAGCACGGCAAGCACGTAATGACCGTCCCTGGCGCCAAACACCCCAAACGGCGCCGACAGGGGATGCCGGTTGCCCACTCTCACCGGTTCTTTCCCTGTGAACAGATAACGCGACACAGACGTGGCGGTAAAGGCCAGCATGGTATCGAACATCGACACATCGACATGCGTGCCCAGGCCGGTGCGCTCCCGCGAATACAAGGCAACGAGCGCTCCCCACGAGGCAAACAATCCGCTCAATACATCCGAGACCGCCTCGCCCACCAGAGTCGGCGGGCCGTCGGCGGAGCCTGTCGCGTCCATCAGGCCGCTCAAGGCCTGAATAACAATGTCGTAGGCTGGCCGATGGGCCGCCGGGCCGTCCTGGCCGAATCCCGAAACGCTCACGTAAACCAGGCGAGGATTTTTTTCTTTCAACAAGGCATAGGCAATTCCAAGCTTGTCGGCCACGCCCGGGCGGAAATTTTCCACCACAATGTCCGCGTGCGCGGCCAGATCTCTCGCCAGAGACCGGCCTTCGGCTGTCTTCATGTCAAGCACGACACTTTTCTTATTGCGGTTCATGACCGTAAACATCGCGCTCTCGCCGTTGCGCATAGGGCCCACCGAACGGTAATCGTCACCCCCGGGCGGCTCCACCTTGATGATTTCCGCCCCCAGATCGCCCAGCAAGGCCGTACTGAAAGGCCCCGCCAAAACACGAGTGAAGTCCAGCACCCGAATACCGCTTAAAGGCAGTCCCGCTTTCTCGTCCAATTCGCTCTCCTTTGCCGGACCAAGCCATCTTCCCGGCCCGCCCGCACACCTATGATTTGTTGCTGCATCCTCATGCTAGGCTCCTCTATGTATAATTAAAAATACTATTTATAAATTATCTGAATTAATAAAATTGATACACATTACGCTACGCCAGCTTGAGTATTTCGCCGCGGCGGCCAGGCATGCCAGCACCGTCAAGGCGGCGCACGCCCTGAACGTTTCGCAGCCGTCCATATCTCACGCAATTGGCGAGCTGGAAGCGCTGTGGGATGAAAAACTGTTCTATCGCATACATGCGCAAGGCCTGGAGCTGACCGCAGCCGGAAAACAGCGCTACCGGCAGGCGCAAAATGTATTGCTGCAGGCTCAGGAACTGGGCCGCAAAACGGACGGCCGCATCGAAGGGGAATTATCCATAGGGTGCTTCTCGACGTTGGGGCCGATGTATTTTCCCGCGATCATGCGTGAATTTCGCCGGGACCATCCGCACGTCCGGCTCACCATGCTCGAAGGCAACACGGAAGAGCTGCTCAGCCGGATCGAACGCGGCACGCTGGACCTGGCACTGGTCTACGATATGGGCCTGGCGCGGCCCGTCCAGCTTCATTATGTGGGCGCACATTCGCCCTATGCGCTGTTGCCCCTGCGCCATCCGCTAAGCCGCCGCGACACGCTGGCAATCGGGGATTTGGCCCAGGAACCATTTATTCTCATCAATCTGCCCCACAGCCGGGACTATTTTCTGTCTATTTTCAGCTTTGCCGAAGTATCCCCATGCATAGCCATGGAAGCCGGCTCCATTGAAATGGCCAGGTCCCTGGTCGCCAACGGTCATGGTTTTTCCATTCTGACCACCCGGCCCGCCAAAGATTTCAGCTACGACGGCAAGCGTATCGTGTGCAAGCCCCTGTCGGGAAACATCCCGGCCCAGAAACTGGCATTCGCCTCTTCCACGGAGCAACGCCCGACGCCCGCGGCAGAAGCATTCTTGCGCGTGGCGCGAGCATTCCTTTCAGGGAAGGTTCAGTAGCCGCTGCCGCCGCCGTCGGCGGTCGCGTTCCCCAGCCCGGCCAATTGCTGCAGGCAGCCATTCTTCAAAATGGCAGCGTCATTGCCTGGCGTCACCACCTGGAAACCCTGGTCGACACGCTTGCGCGCCATGGCGCCATCGGCGCAAAAAATGCCCGTCAGCATTTGACGCTGCGCAACCTGGGTACGAATGTATTCGATCGCCTGGGCCGCCTCCCCCTTGGGGTCGGAGCTTGGCGTTCCCTCGTAGCTCAGACTCAGGTCGTTGGGCCCTATATACACGCCATCGATCCCCGGCACCGACAAAATACTGTCCAGGTTCTGCACCGCCTTTCTGGATTCAATCATGACGAAGACCAGAATTTCCCGGTTGGCATGCGCAAAGTAATCCGGACCGCCGTAGAGCAGGCCGCGGGCCGGCCCAAAAGAGCGTTCTCCGCTTGGCGGGTATTTGCACGCAGCCACCACCGCCCTGGCTATATCGGCATCGTCCACTTGAGGGCAGATCACCCCGTAAGCGCCCGCGTCCAGCAATTGCATGATCTGAACCGGATCGGAACTCTGCGGCCGGGCCAAAGGCGTCGCCCCGGTGCTGGATATCGCCTGAAGCATCGTCACGGCCTGCCCAAAATCGATCATGCCGTGTTGAAGATCAACCGTAATGGCGTCAAAACCGCAGTGCGCCACCAACTCGGCACTGTAGGACGAAGGAATCGACAGCCACGCATTCGTCGCATGGCCCCGCTCTTTAACAACTTCCCTTAATCGATTCGCTCTCATGATTGATTTGTCGTCCTCGGTAAATGCAATGAATATCCTGGGACTTTATAACCGATAGGGCCGCGCGCTGCAGATCGCATGCTGGAATGAGCCGCTCCCGGGGCAGGCCGGCCTTGCGCTCCCGAGGCCGGCCGCCTTCCCGGCAGCGTAGGGCCGGCCTGTCCATTGCCTATTTAGCTACATTTGATATAATTACAAATGAAATTATATTTGAACCAGCCAATACCGAGCCGCCATGTCCTTCGAAACCCGCATAGACCGTTTCTGCGAAATCCACCCGAACGCACCGCGCGACGACATCCTTGCCACGCGATTGCTGTTTCGCACTACGCAATTGCTGCGTTCATACATAGATCAGGCCCTGGCGCCATTCGAACTCAACATGTCGCAGTATCTGATCATGAGCATGCTTTCCACGGACGAAACCGGGCCCAGTTCGCCCTCTGAACTAGGCGGCACCATGGATGCCACGCGAACCCAGATGACACGCTTTCTGGATAGCCTGGAAGTGCGCGGCCTGCTCAATCGCCGCGCCTCGAAACAGGACCGGCGCAGCCTCGAACTCAAACTGACCGCTAGCGGGCATCGCTTGCTGCAAGAAGCAATACCGGCCGTGCACGCCGCTTATGCGCGAGCCTGGGCAGTTCTGGACAAACCGGAACAGTCACGCACTACCCAGTATCTCCAGCGATTGCATGCGGGGTTGCAGCAATAGAAATCATGAAATTCAATCGCAAGATTTTGGGCGGCCTTCGGTTCTTCGGAAGCACAGGTTTCTTGACGCATGAGCAGCGACAGTGGTGCGCAATGATATTGCTATCCCTGATCGTGTCCGTCGAGTTCCTCGAAAATATCATGTTCGTATTTTCGGCCAGCCACATCATGGGCGGCGTCGATGCCGATCCACGCAGCTTCGCACTGGTACAGTCGGCTTATGCCGTAGGCAGCATGCTGATGATAGTCAAGCAGCAATGGCTCGCGCGCCGTTTCGGCTACCGGCGCTACCTGACCGGAGCCCTGGGCACTTTCATCGTGGGTACGCTGTTTGCGGCAACCAGCGCCGGACTGACCCAACTTGTTGCGGCGCGATTCATTCAGGGTGTAGGGGGCGGCGCGCTATTCACCAGCAGCCGCGTCCTGATTCCGATCATGTTTGCGCCAGGCGACCGGCCACGGGCACAGCGTATTTTCATGATCGGAATTTTCACCGCCTCTGCACTGGCGCCGGCGTTGGCGGCGGAACTGATCGATCACGGCGTCTGGCAAGATATTTTTTACGGCGCCCTGCCCTTTGCGTTCATCGCGGCGGCCGGCGCGTGGCTGCTGTTGCCCGACGCCGAGCCTCAGGGCAAGGCCGAACGCCCCGCGCTAATCCCCCTGTTGTGGTTCGGCGCGGCCATTGCCGCGCTGCAAATAGCCATGTCGGAAGCACGCTTCGATATTTTTTCGCATCCCGTACGCCTGATTGCGCTAGCCATGGCAGGCGCATTGCTGCTGATCGGTTTTCTGCGGCACCAATGGCGTCACAACACACCCTTGCTTCAGTTGCGCGTCTTGCATAACCCGGTATACCTCACCGGGCTGGCAATGTACTTCATGTATTACCTGATCAGCTATCTTAGCGGCTATGTATTTCCCATCTACGCCGAGCGAGCGCTGGAAATTCCCGTGGCCACCGTAGGCTGGCTCAACACCCTGGCCGGCATGGTGAGCCTGGCAGGCATCCTGGCCTATATACGCTACGCACCGCGACTGAAACGCAAGAAGCCACTCATGATTGCGGGCCTGCTGATCATGGCGGCCGCGGCCTGGCAGTTCTCCAGCATGCCACCCGATATAGGCCCCGATTCCCTGATTCCAAGCCTCGCGGCAAAAGGCCTGTTTGGCGTGCTGGTCATCATACCCATTGCCGGACTGACCTTTCGCGGTCTGAGCGACAGCACCTTTGCGCATGGCTACCAAAGCAAGAACCTGATGCGTCAGGTAGCCAGTTCGTTTGCGGCGGCCTTGGGCGCCGTGCTGTTGCAGAATCGCCAGTTCAGCGTCCATGCGGCCCTTGCCGACTCAGTCGGCCAGCGGCCCGCCATTGCCATGCAATGGATGCAACACATACAAAATGCCTTGACCGCGCGGGGAATGGACGCCAAAGAAGCCGGCCAGACCGCATTGTCCCAGTTGACGGGCCTGCTGGACCAACAGGCCTTGCTCATTGCCAGCGAAGATGTGTACCGCCTGATAGCCGTTCTGGCCATGGTCGGAGCCCTTGTGGTATTGGCGCAGCGACGGCTGGGATAAGCGCGCGCATCGCCGGCCGCAAACCACTAAATACCCCGAGGCCGCATCAAGCGTTGTGCTTTTTTACCCAGGCAACATAGGCATCCATCCAGCCCTGCAGGAATTTCCTGGTATCGGCATTGCCGATATTGCCGGCCTCGTCGAACAACCCCTCTTTCATCTGAAGAAATGCTTCGGGCTGGCCCAGTGTCGGGGCATCCAGATATGCCAGGGTATTGCGCAAATGCTGCTGCGCCAGGGCGGTGCCGATGGCACCGACCGAGATACCCAGCACGCCTGCGGGTTTGCCCTGGAAAGCGCTTTGGCCATAGGGGCGCGACGCGTTATCGATGGCATTCTTGAGCACGCCTGGAATCGAGCGATTGTATTCAGGCGTTACAAAAATAAGGCCTTGGGACGACTTGATTTCATTTTTCAGCCGCTTGACCGATTCGGCCTGATTCGCGTCGCTATCCTGGTCGTAAAGCGGCAAATCGCCGATTTGCAATTGCTTGAAGGAAAACTCGGCTGGCGCCAGCCTGGCAATAGCCCCGGCCAGCTTGCGATTGAACGAATCTTTGCGAAGGCTGCCGACAATGACTGCGATTTGGTATTGGCTCATGGCGATTCCTCAAAAAAAAGCAGAAGGATTTTCAGTCTGCCGTATATATTGCCACAACTCCAAATCCGGCACTGCGGTTTCAGTATGCTTCCAGGCAGGTTACCATGGCATATCGAGTCGTTTTATCCTGTCAGACAAGCACCAAGACGCGCTGGAAAACACTCCGAAATACCCAATACCTCACACTCGTCCCGAGGGCTGAATGGCTGTAAAACCCCGTGCCGGCAAAGCCGAAAACGACATACCAATCATCGCTGGTTCCGCAAACCATACCCCCATGATGCAGCAATATCTGCGCCTCAAAGCCGAGGCCGGGCCGTATCTGCTGTTCTACCGTATGGGCGATTTTTACGAAATGTTCTATGGCGACGCCGAACGCGGAGCGCGGCTGCTGAACCTCACCTTGACCAAACGCGGCACATCCAACGGCGCTCCCATACCGATGGCGGGTGTACCGGTGCATGCCATGGAACAATACCTGGCGCGCCTGGTGGCATTGGGCGAGTCCGTGGCGATTTGCGAACAGATAGGCGATCCGGCTACCAGCAAGGGGCCGGTAGACCGCAAGATCGTACGCATAGTCACGCCCGGCACACTTACTGATGACGCGTTGCTGCCGGCCAAGGCAGATCGCATGATCGCCGCCATGTACACAGGGCGGCACAATAAAACGGAGCGCGCCGCCCTGGCCTGGATGAATCTGGCCAATGGCGAGTTCCGCGTCACGGAATGCGTACCCGATATGCTCGATTCGGAACTGCACCGTGTCGCGCCGGCCGAACTGGTGTGCGCCGAAAGCAGGCGGCCGCACACCGATCCGGGCATGGCCGTCAGCCCGATCCCCGACTGGCACTTCGAACTCGACGGTGCACGCGGCGTGTTGCATCAGCACTTCGGCGTGGATTCACTGGCCAGTTTCGACCTGACCGATATGCCGATCGCCACCTGCGCCGCCGGTGCGCTGCTGCGCTATGTAAGCCGCACCCAGACAGGGACGCTTTCGCATATACAGTCCATACGCATCGACCGGGCCAGCGAATATGTCGTGCTGGATCCGGTAACACGCAAGAACCTGGAGATCACCGAAACACTGAGCGGCGACCCAAGCCCCTGCCTGCTGTCCACACTGGATCATTGCCAGACCCCCATGGGCAGCCGCCTGCTGCACCGCTGGCTGCATCACCCCCTGCGCGACAATGCCCCTGTCACAGAACGCCAGCAAGTCATAGAAGCGTTGCTGGCCGCTTCCACAGACAACGCAACACTGGAAGCCGCTCCGCCACTCGATACCTTGCGGCGGGAACTGAACCGTTACCCCGATATCGAGCGTATCGCCACACGCCTGGCCATGCGCTCGGTACGTCCACGCGAACTGGCAAGCCTGCGCGACGCCCTGCTGGAGCTCCCAGCCACAGCCGGCGATATCGTCCAGGCGTTTGCGCCCGTGCCCAAACTGCAGCAATTCGCGCTGCAGCTCAATGTCACGCCCGAGCTCCACTCTTTGCTGCAACACGCAGTCGCTGCCGAACCCGCGCTTCTGATACGCGACGGAGGCGTCATTGCCGACGGCTACGATGCCGAACTGGATGAGTTGCGCCGCCTGGCCAGCGACAATGGCGAATTCCTGCTCGAACTCGAAGCGCGCGAGCGCGAGCGCACAGGCATCGCCACGCTGCGGGTCGAATTCAATCGCGTGCATGGTTTCTACATCGAGGTATCGCGCGGCCAGGCCGATAAGGTGCCAGCCGATTACCGCCGCCGGCAAACCTTGAAAAATGCCGAACGCTACATCACGCCCGAGCTGAAAACCTGGGAAGACAAAGTACTCTCGGCCAAGGATCGCAGCCTGGCGCGCGAAAAATGGTTGTTCGAAAATCTGCTCGATCAACTCGCCCCCCATGCCCCGGCGCTTTCTTCCTGCGCTGCGGCCCTGGCCGAAATCGACGTGCTGGCGGCATTGGCCGAACACGCACGGCAAAACGGCTGGACAGCGCCCCAGCTTTGCGACGAAAGCGAAATCACGATCGAGGCGGGCCGCCATCCCGTGGTCGAACACAGCATCGAGCGTTTTACGCCCAACGATTGCGAGCTTGCCCCCCAACGACGAATGTTGTTGATTACCGGCCCCAATATGGGTGGTAAATCGACCTATATGCGGCAAATCGCGCTTATTGTGCTGCTGGCCAGAATTGGCAGCTTCGTTCCGGCCGAACGCGCCCGCATTGGGCAAATCGATCGCATTTTTACCCGCATCGGCGCCGCCGACGACCTGGCCGGCGGACGCTCGACCTTCATGATGGAAATGACCGAGGCGGCGGCCATATTGGCAGCCAGCACCCCGCAAAGTCTGGTGCTGATGGACGAAATAGGACGAGGCACTTCGACCTACGATGGGCTGGCGCTGGCATGGTCGATAGCGCATCGATTGCTCACGCACAATCAGGCCTTGACTCTGTTTGCCACGCATTATTTCGAAATCACCCGCCTGCCCAACGAAGTTCCATGCGCCGCCAATGTACATTTGGCAGCGGCCGAATCGGCATCGGGCGTTGTGTTCCTGCATCAAGTCCAGCCCGGTCCGGCCAGCCGCAGCTACGGAATACAGGTTGCCCAGCGCGCGGGCATTCCGCCGGCCGTGATCCGCCGAGCCAGCCAGGAACTTGGCCGCCTGGAAGCCCAGGGAGCCCCCACGCCCCAGCTCGACCTGTTTGCAGCACCCGCAGAATCGGCCAACGGCAATGATCCCACGCAAGATGATGAGCCCCTCGCCACCGAGCCCGACTCAGCGCTGAAGGCCGAACTGGCGGCCATCGACCCCGACCAGCTCACGCCTCGCGAAGCCTTGGATATTCTGTATCGTTTGCGGAACACCCACTTATGAATATCGACCGACCCCTTGTCCTGCTGGGCGGACTCACGCCGCGGATGTTCATGCAGCGCCACTGGCAGCGCAAACCGCTGCTCATCCGCCAGGCCATACCCGATTTCCGACCCTCGCTGTCCATGGATGACATCCGGCAACTGGCCAGGCGCGACGAAGTGGAATCGCGCCTGATTTCCCACGGCCGGGCTGGCTGGACGATGAAAACCGGCCCGTTCGCCCGCCTGCCCGCCGCCACACGGCCCGATTGGAGCTTGCTGGCTCAAAGCGTGGATCTGCACGACGACGCAACAGCGGAACTAGCGCATCAATTCCGCTTCATTTCAGATGCACGGCTGGACGACGCCATGATCAGCATTGCTGGCGATGGCGGCGGAGTCGGCCCGCATTTCGACAGCTACGATGTATTTTTACTACAGGCCCATGGCCGGCGACGCTGGCGCATCAGCAGCCAGAAAGACCTGGAGCTCAGCCCCGGACTGCCCCTGAAAATACTGAAAAATTTCCGGGCCGAACACGAATATGAGCTCGACCCGGGCGATATGCTGTACCTGCCGCCGCAAATTGCCCACGATGGCGTGGCGATCGGCCCTTGCATGACCATTTCCATCGGCTTTCGCGCCCCCAGCCAGGCGACTTTGGCTCGCGGCATGCTGGAAGCGGCCGGCGACCAGATCATGGCCGGCATTGGCGACAGCAGCGGTTTGTATGCCAATCCGCCGCTTCCGGGACCGGATCTGAGCCGCATTTTTCGCGACCCTGGAGTATCGGCCACCGAAACGCCAGCCAAGCTGCCCGATGCTTTATTGAACGCCGCCTGTCAGGCGGCGCAAAAAATTCGTTTCGACGAAGCCATTGCGACGCGATTCCTGGGGCTGTGGCTAACCGAATTGTCTCCCCTGGCCTATTTTGAGCCCGGCAGCGGGCATATCGACTTGCGTGCGCCCGTGCCCCCCGGCCTCTTGCGGCTCGATCGCTGCACACGCCTGATGTATCGGAAGCGTCAGCTTTTCATTAACGGCGAAGTTGCCCCGGTACCGGCATCCCGGGCGCTGCGCGAGCTGGCCGACGCGCGGCGGCTGGCCCTGGATGCGCGCCGGCTGAAGGCATTGAGTATCGATGAACGGACAACCCTCACCGACTGGCTGCGGGAAGGCTGGCTGCACTATATGGAAAAGTAACAACGGCGAAGAATGCCGGCAGATCGGCAGGTCTTACTGCTGGTTTTCAATATAAACATATACGAGCATAAGAAAATAATAATCTAGTCGTTCGCGTATAAGGCGGTGCTATCTAGAATGGAAGCTGCCTTATTATTGCGAGTGCACAATGTTGTCGCCTTCCTATCTGCCTGAATCCAAACATTCTCTTGTCAGCGACCTGGTCGATGGGCTGGAGCCCAATGCGCTCAGCTGGCTTTCAGGCTACTTCGCGGGGGTCGCCCAGGGCAGGCAAGCCGTACGCGCCCCGGCCGTTGTAGCGGCTGTCCCGAACACCGCCGTGGCCAAGCAGTTGACCATCATTTACGGCAGCCAGACCGGCAACGCCAAGCGTGTGGCTGAATCGCTGGCGGAACGCTCTGGCGCCCTGGGGCTGAACACGCGGCTGGTGCGCGCCGATCGCTATGCCACCCGCGAACTCAAGGACGAACAACTGCTGTATATCGTCATGAGCACTCAGGGCGATGGAGATCCTCCGGACGACTCGCTGGGCTTTGTCGAATTTTTGAGCAGCCGCCGCGCACCCAAGCTGCCGCAGCTCAAGTATGCGGTATTGGGCCTGGGCGACTCCAGCTACCCCCTGTTCTGCGGCGTGTCCCAACGCATCGATGCGCGCCTGGAGGAACTGGGTGCCGAACGCCTGCAAGAAGCGGGCACCGCCGATCTCGATATCGAAACCGTCGCCCTGCCCTGGCAGGACAAGGCGGTCGATCAGGCACAAAAAGCACTCAAGCAAAGCGAAATTCCCACTGCCAGCGTAACGCCGCTGCGCCCTGTGCCAAGCAAAATTTCGCGCGACCAGCCCTTTTTGGCCGAACTGGTGCTGAATCAGGCCATTACCGCCAGAGACAGTATCAAAGACATACGCCATCTGGAGATTTCGCTCGAAGGCAGCCATCTGGATTATCAGCCGGGCGACGCCCTGGGGGTATGGCCCACTCAAGCAGCAACGCTGGTTGATGCCGTCATCAGCATCCTGGGCCTGAATGCCGAGGAAGCCGTCGAGATCAATGGCGTTTCCCGCCCTCTCAAAGAATGGCTGGGCCACCACCGCGAACTGACCCTGCTGACCAAGCCCTTTCTGCTGGCGCATGCCCAACTGGCCGGCAGCGCCGACCTGCAAAAGCAGATAAGCGCCGTCGAAACCCTGAAAAACCTGCTCGATACCAGCCAGTTGATCGATGTGCTGAAAAAATATCCGGCAGCCTGGGAGGCTACAGCCCTGGTCAAGGCATTGCGCCCGCTTACGCCTCGGCTGTATTCCATTGCCTCAAGCCAGGCCGCGGTCGATGCCGAAGTTCATCTGACTCTCGCTCACATCGAGTACGAATACGAGGAAGAATCGCGCTGGGGCTGTGCTTCGCATTTCCTGAGCCATCTGAACGAAGGCGACAAGCTGCCGGTCTACATCGAAGAAAATCCGCGCTTCCGCCTGCCGGCCGACTCATCGCGCGATGTCATCATGATAGGCCCGGGCACCGGCGTAGCCCCGTTTCGCGCCTTCGTCCAGGAACGCAGCGCCAACGCCGCCAGCGGCCGCAATTGGCTGTTCTTCGGCAACCCGAACTTCAGCTCCGATTTTCTTTATCAAACCGAATGGCAGCGCGCCCTGAAGGATGGCGACCTGCATCGGCTCGATCTCGCCTTTTCGCGCGACCAGGCCGACAAGGTTTATGTACAGGACAAACTGCTGGAGTCGGCCGCCGATATTTATGACTGGATTCAGGCGGGCGCCCATGTGTACGTATGCGGAGATGCAAGCCGCATGGCCAAAGATGTACACCAGGCCCTCTTGCAGATCGCCCAGACCGAAGGTGGCTTCGATCAGGACCAGGCCCGGCAATGGCTGGACGACCTGGCTATGCAAGGCCGTTATGCCCGCGACGTTTATTAATCAGGAACACAATGAGCAGCACTCTTTCGCATCTGGAAAAAATCAAGGTAGACGGCAATTATCTGCGTGGCACCATTGAAGAAGGGCTTAACGATCCCGTCACGGGAGCCATCAGCGACGACGATACCAAGCTGTTGAAATTCCACGGCAGCTACCAGCAGGACGATCGCGACCTGCGCGACGAGCGACGCAGACAAAAGCTCGAGCCTGCCTACGCGTTCATGGTGCGCGCCCGCCTGCCCGGCGGCGTGGTCACTCCGCAGCAATGGCTGGGTTTCGATCACATCGCCACCACCTGGGCGGGCCGCGGCCTGCGCATCACGACACGCCAGACCTTTCAATTGCACGGCATATTGAAACGCAACCTGAAAGCCACCATGCAGGCCATCCACGACTCCCTGGCCACCACGCTCGCCGCCTGCGGCGACGTCAACCGCCAGGTCGTCAGCTCTGTCAACCCCCTGCTTTCCAGCCAGCACCAGATCGTCCAGGAATGGACCGAAAAACTATCGGCCCATTTTCTGCCGCGCACACGCGCCTATCACGAGATATGGCTGGACGGCAAGAAAATCACCGACGAGCCCGACCACGAGCCCATCTACGGCAACGCTTATCTGCCGCGAAAATTCAAGATCGGGATCGCCATTCCTCCGCTTAACGATATTGATGTATTCGCACAGGATCTAGGCCTGATCGCCATTATTGAAAACGGCATACTGCAGGGCTTTAATATCGCAGTCGGCGGCGGCATGGGCGCCACTCATGGCGACGACACCACCTATCCGCGCCTGGGCAGCCTGATCGGCTTCGTACCCCCCGAACAGATCATCGAAGTCGCCGAAAGCATCGTCACAGTGCAGCGCGATTACGGCAACCGCGTCGAACGCCAGCATGCCCGCCTGAAGTACACCATCGATCATCATGGCCTGGACTGGTTCAAATCCGAGCTGGAACAACGCCTGGGCTACAGTCTGCAGCCCCTGCGCGACTACCACTTCGATCATAACGGCGACCGCTTCGGCTGGATCGAAGGCGAAGATGGGCAGTGGCATCTGGGCCTGTACATTGAATCGGGACGGCTGGAAGACGTAGACGGAAAACAATTCCTGACCGGCATGCGCGAACTTGCCCGGGTGCACAAAGGCGAGTTTCGCCTGACTTGCAATCAAAACCTGATCATTTCCAACGTAGCCGCGGCCGACCGTGCGCAAATCGACGAACTCGTGCGGCAATATGGACTGGACGGATACATCAAGCAAAGCGGCATACGCCGGCACAGCATCGCCTGCGTCGCCTTGCCTACCTGTGGCTTGGCCATGGCCGAAAGCGAACGCTACCTGCCGGAGCTGCTACCCAAGCTCGAAACATTGCTGGCCAAGCACAATTTGCTCGACGCGCCCATCCTGTTGCGACTGTCAGGTTGCCCCAATGGCTGCTCGCGCCCCTACCTGGGTGAGATCACTCTGGTGGGCCGCGCCATCGGCCGTTACGACCTGAGAATCGGCGCCGACTTTATCGGCCAGCGAATCAATACTCTTTATCGCGAGAACATCACCGAGCCGGAAATTCTCGGCAGCCTCGATACGCTGTTTGGCGCCTACGCCCAGAACCGGGAACAAAACGAGAAATTCGGCGACTTTCTGGTTCGCACCGAAGTCATTGCAGCCCCATCGCAACGCCTGATCCCTATTATCCTGGATGCGGTGGTATGACGCTGTTCCCGCTTTTTGCCGATATCAATGGCCGCCGAGTCGTGGTGGTTGGCGGCGGCTCTGTAGCGGAGCGCAAAGTCGGCAGCCTGCTTGCCGCGGGCGCCAGCGTCGTTGTAGGCGCCACGGCCTTTACGGCGGAGCTTCTGCTCCTGAAAAACCAGGGCTCGATCGAAACGATCGAAGGCCTCTTTGAAGAAAATTGGCTGGACCAGGCCTGGCTGGTCGTCGCCGCCACCAACGACCAGGCCGCCAACCGCCATATTGCGCACTGCGCCGAAAAACGCCGTATTCTCATCAATGTCGTCGACGATGCGCAACTATCATCGTTTCAAATGCCCGCAATCATCGATCGCTCTCCGCTTATCGTTGCCGTATCGTCATCGGGCACGGCTCCGGTGCTGGCGCGGCGCGTGCGCGAACGTATCGAAACCGTGCTCGACCATTCTCTGGGCGCCTTGGCGACCTTGGCCGAAAAATATCGTCCAGCCATACGGCGGCTTCGGCCCAAACTGCGCCAGCGCCGTGAGTTCTACGATTGGCTGCTCGATGGCCCGGTAGCCGCCGCCTTGCGCAAGCAGCAAGGGCTTCAAGCGGAAAGCGAGCTCAAGAAGAAGCTGGAGCAAACCCAGTCGGCAACCCAAGGCAAAGTGGCACTGGTAGGAGCCGGCCCGGGCGATCCAGGCCTGCTGACCATCAAGGCCCTGCGCGCCTTGAACGAAGCCGATGTCATTCTGTACGACCGCCTCGTCAGCCCGGATATCCTGGCATTGGCGCGCCGCGATGCGCTGCGGATTGCCGTGGGCAAAACACCCGGCGAGGATCACAATGCAACTCAGCAGCGTATTCACGACCTGCTGCTGGATCACGCTCGATCAGGCAGCTACGTGGTGCGGCTCAAAGGCGGAGATGCCTTTGTTTTCGGACGCGGCGGCGAAGAACTCGAGTTCCTGAGCGAACACCGCATTCCCTACGAAGTGGTACCCGGCATTACCGCGGCACTCGCTTGCGCCGCCTACGCCGGCATTCCCCTGACTCACCGCGACCATGCTCAATCCGTTCGCCTGATTACTGCCCACAGCTGCAAGGACGGCGACAGCAACGACTGGCATTCGCTGGCACAAGCCAGGCAAACGCTGGCGTTTTACATGGGGGTCAGCCAATTGCCGTGGCTGACCGCCCGGCTCATCGAACACGGGCGTGCCGGCGACACCCCTTTTGCCTTGATTGAAAATGGCACGCGCAGCAACCAGCGGGTATTGCATGGAGCGCTGAAAGATCTGCCGGCGCTCGCCGCCGAACACGCATTCCAGGCCCCTTCCCTGCTTGTAATCGGAGAAGTTGCCGCGCTGGCCGAACAGCTTCAGTGGTTCGGCGCCAGCATCAGTGCGCATACAGCGTCAGACGAATCGGCCGCCCAGGCCAAAGGCCTGGCAAAGGCCGCCTGAATCGAGAGTCCGCCACCAACCGCGGCCCCCACTGGCCGCCGCTACGGACTTGACATGCCCCGTACTCCATGCAAAGGCCGCAACACACCCAATCCGGCCATTCAACTCTATCATCACACATTGACGCCAGCATCGCCGGCGGCCCGGGTGGGGCGGGCGAGCTTCGAGTCCGCCGCGTCCAAAGCCCGGGGCGGGGAAAAAGGGAGCGGCTGTCTGAGCGCCACGGGTGCGCACAGCATGCTGTGCGCGGCGCGAGTTCCGCGACCGCCCCGACCCGGGCTTTGGACGCGGGCAGTCCTGGCAAAGCCAGGACCGGACGAGGCGAGCGCCGCCCCATCCGGGCCGCCGGCGATGCGTCCAAAATAGACAAGAGTGCACAATAAAAGCAAGGGCGCCCACAAGGAGCGCCCCCACTAATCCACACACCCACTTGCCTTTTATTTCATATTGCTGGTCAGCACAGTGATTATGCGCTTGGCCGTCGCGCTGTTATCACGCTGGCCGTTCTGATCAAGCACCGTCACCGTCGAACCGGAGCCCTGCTCGGCCACGT
Organism: Paralcaligenes sp. KSB-10; assembly: GCF_021266465.1. Lineage (NCBI taxonomy): Bacteria > Pseudomonadati > Pseudomonadota > Betaproteobacteria > Burkholderiales > Alcaligenaceae > Paralcaligenes > Paralcaligenes sp. KSB-10. Next base: position 1,527,579 of record NZ_CP089848.1, read on the forward strand.
GCACACGGTAAGCCGTTGCCTGAGCCGTATTCTTTGCGCCGAACATACGGGTCAGGAAATTGCCCTGATCGATTTTCACGCCGGTATCGGAATCCAGATAGCGTATGAAATAATCGCCCTTGGAACGATCACGGTCATCAACCGAGAACCCGGCCGAATCGAGGGCCGCACCCACGCGGCGCCAGGCGCGATCGAAAGGCTCGGTCATGTTGATTTCGGCCTGATTGCTGCCCGCGGCAACGATTTGCGGCTGGCTCGGATCTTTTTCGGCCTTGGCAACCATATCGTGCGCCTTGGTAACATCGGTACCCAGAAACACCATCAAACGAGCCAGCATGGCGGCGTCCAGGCCTGGATCTTCCTTACCGTATACCCATTTGAAGGCGGCGCCATCGGCCGTGGGCGTTTCGACCATTTGCTCGTGGCTGATATAAATTTCCGTTTTGCCGTTGACGCGTTCCACACGGGTACGAAAACGCTCGCGCTCGCCGCTGTCAAAGACCTGATCCAGAATACCGCCCAGCGCGCTTCGAATCCAGCCTTCGGGGATCTTGGCCCGGTTTTCAGCCCAGTCGGTTTGCATCAGGCCGGCCTTGGGATCCTGGGAATGCAGGGTGAACCCCTGCTCGCCCCAGAAATCGACAACCTTGGGATAGATGGCCTGGGCCGGCTGATCCACCACCAGCCAGCGCAGATTGCCATCGCGCATCACACTGACTCCGCTGGTGGCGGGCAGAATGCTGTCGCTGGGATTGGCTGCTTTATGCGCTTCCTGGTTTTGTTTGAATTGGCTTAATGTGGTTGTGCCCTCAGGCGCCTTGTAATGGGCATCCTGGTTGGCCTGGGTCAGGTCCGGCGGAATGCTCAACGGATCGCCGGCTACCGTACTTTTGTAGTTGACCGACTCTTCACGCCCCGTCAACTCTTTCAGTTGCGAGCACCCAGACAGCAACAGCAAGCCGACACCAATGGTTAAGCCGGCGTAGCGTTTGTTCATGCGCATCCTCATCATTTTTAAATCAAACCTGCGTCTTTGAGCGCACCGCGTACCACGGCGTGATACTGCTCGTGCAAGGGCGTCAGGGGCAAACGATAGCCCAATTGGGACCGGCCCAGTTCGGCCACCGCCCACTTGACTGGAATCGGGTTGGACTCGACAAACAGCACATTATTCAGATGTGCCAATTGTCCGTTGAGCTGCCGAGTGCGAAGTGCATCGCCCGCAATCGCAGCCATGCACAATTCGTGCATCAGCCGCGGCGCCACATTGGCGGTAACGGAAATGTTGCCGCGGCCGCCGAGCAGCATAAGCGCTGCCGCCGTTGCGTCGTCGCCGCTGAATACCTGGAAGCCGGTTGGAGCATCGCGCAGCAGCAAAGCGCCGCGGGCAATATTGGCGGTGGCGTCCTTGATGCCGATAATGCCGGGCACCTGCGCCAGACGCAAAATGGTTTCGTTGGACAGGTCGGCCGATGTACGGCCGGGTACGTTGTAAAGAACCGACGGCAGTTCAACGGCCTCGGCTATGGCGCGAAAGTGCTGATACATGCCCTCTTGGGTAGGCTTATTGTAATAAGGCACTACCGACAAGCCAGCCTGGGCCCCCACCGCCAGCGAGTGGCGGGCAAGATGAATGGCCTCGACCGTGGAATTCGCCCCCATTCCGGCTATGACGGGCACACGGCTTGCGGCATGCTCGACGGCTATGCGGATCAGTTCGGCGTGTTCGTCGATGCTGACGGTCGGCGATTCGCCCGAAGTGCCGACCACGACCAGGGCATCGGTTCCCTCGGCCACGTGCCAGTCGATCAGTTTGCGATAGGAATCAAGATCCAGACTACCGTCGGGGTACATGGGGGTAATCAGGGCAACCATGCTGCCCTGAAAGGTAGGAATCGCAGAATCCGTACTTGCTGCCATGATGGGAACCATCTCCTCGAACTCACCCAAACGGTGAACTTGCCAAATCAATTAACACGCAAGTTTACCGGATAAGCGCCCGGATTTATAAGAACCAATTGATAATTAATTGCCCAAACCCTAATAAAGGTTGCAGTAGTGCCCACAAAATGCCCGTTATCATGAGCACGATAAGAATCAGCATGCCATAGGGCTCAATTCTGGAGTATTGCCAGGCCATACGGCTTGGTAACAAACTGAACACAATCCGGCCGCCATCCAGCGGCGGAATTGGAAACAAATTAAGCGCCATCAGCACCAGGTTGATTTGTATGCCGGCAATCGCCATTTGCACCCAGAAATCGCCCTGGGACGCACCCGATTCGGCCAGTAAACGCAAACCCAGGGCCCAGATAATAGCCATCAATAGATTGGACCCGGGGCCGGCAAGGGCTACCCACAGCATATCGCGCTTCGGATTGCGCAAACGCCCCCAGTCGACAGGCACCGGCTTGGCCCATCCGAACAGCAGGCCGCCGCCGCCCAAAAGCGTGGTGCTGAACAGCAATACCAGAGGAACCACGACTGTACCCATGGGATCGATGTGGCGAATCGGATTCAGGCTGATGCGTCCGGCCAGATAAGCCGTCGGATCGCCGAACATCCGCGCTACATAACCGTGAGCGGCTTCATGCAGGGTAATTCCGAAAAGCACAGGTAAAGCATAGACCGTAATGGTCTGAATCAAAGAATTCATAAAATCCCGAGGGCGCTGGCGCAAGCAAGAGCTTGGGCCATTTAAATGAAAGAAAGTTCAGTGTGCTGTTTGCTCGGCCCATGTATTCAAATTAGCAAAACAGCACACTAATCCAGCCCCAAAGCTGCCAGATCCCCCTGCCCCTTCCGAATAATTTCGGGGCTGGGCCCCGTGAGATCGATTACCGTCGTGGGCATGAACGGACATGAGCCGCTATCGATAATGGCCGCCAGTTGATTGCCATAACGCTCGCGTATCTGCTGGGCGTCGTTCAACGGCTCGTGTTCGTCTTGCGGGATCAGCGTTGTGGACATCAGCGGCGAGCCGGCATATTCGATCAGGTCGCGTGCCACTTTATGATCGGGAACACGTATTCCTATGGTTTTGCGCGACGGGTGCGACACTCGGCGGGGAACCTCGCGCGTTGCCTCGAGGATGAATGTCCAGGGCCCTGGGGTAGCCATTTTCAGCAAACGATACTGGCGGTTGTCGACACGCGCAAAATGGCCGATTTCGGCCAGGTCGCGGCACAACAGGGTAAGGTGATGGCGCTCGTCGAGGCCTCGCAGGCGCCGCAGAGCATCGGCCGCCGATTTATCGTCGAGGCGAGCCACGACAGCATAGCTGGAATCGGTGGGCACCGCGACCAGGCCTCCGTCGGCCAGCAATTGCCCAGCCTGCTTCAACAAGCGCGACTGGGGGTTTTCGGGGTGGACAACAAAAAATTGAGTCATGAAACGTATCCTAACATTCTTGATGCCCGAGTTCAGGCTTTCCAACGCCCTATGGCCATAAAATCAGCAGCAAATCCACAGCGCACTAAAATACACAGCCGCCACAACCCAAGGAATCCGTCATGCGTCTAGATAACTCCAGAGAAAGCGAAAACGTTGAAGACCGGCGCGGCATGCTGCCGGCAGGTCGCGGCAAAATCGGCATAGGCGCCATCGTCCTGGCCCTCGTCGCCATCTACTTCGGCGTCGATCCCAGCGTCGTACTGCAAAATCTGGAAGGCTCATCCGTCAGCCAACCCAGCCAGAACGCGGGGCCTGCGGCCAGCGATACCGAAACACGCTTCGTCGCGAAGGTGCTGGCCGATACCGAAGACACCTGGGGCAAAATGTTCCAGCAAAAAGGCTGGGGTACCTATAAGCAGCCCAAACTGGTTCTTTACACGGGAGCCACGCAGACGGCCTGCGGCGTGGGCCAGGCGGCCATGGGCCCTTTCTACTGCCCGGGCGACAGCCAGGTTTATCTGGACATGAGCTTCTTCCGGCAAATGGCGCAACAGCTTCATTCACCCGGCGACTTTGCCCAAGCCTACGTGATTGCCCATGAAATAGGCCATCATGTACAGCATTTGCTGGGCATTACCGACAAAATCGATCAGTTGCGTAGCCGTGCCAACTCCACCCAGGCCAATCAATTATCGGTACGAGTCGAACTGCAGGCCGACTGCTTTGCCGGTGTATGGGCGTTTCACTCGAATGCGGACCGCCAGACACTCGAAGCCGGAGACATAGAAGAAGCCCTGAACGCCGCCACCGCCATTGGCGACGACCGCCTGCAAAAACAGGCGCAGGGCTATGTGGTGCCCGACTCCTTTACCCACGGCACCTCGGCACAGCGAGTGCAGTGGTTCACACGCGGCTTCAAAAGCGGCGATACGGGCCAGTGCAACACCTTCACCGGAAATTCGCTGTCTTAGTCGACCGGCCTGACCGCCACACGCCGCCTGATGCGTTTACTTGTGCGGCATAGTCATGGGCTGCCCACTAGTGGGCATCTGGTTGGCCGGCATGGATTCCGTCGGCATTTGGGTCGATGACGGCATCTGATGCTGCATGGACGAACCCGACGCCTCGGAGCCGGCCGGGATCTTGGTTTCCGTCATTTTGATGGTAGGAGGAATATCTATCTTTTGCGCAGCTATCCAGGCTTCGTGCGACATTTTATGCTGGGCCGGGGCCGCAACAGCGTAAGGACTTGCCAACATGGCTGCAACAAAAAGAGTTGTGTAAAGTTTTTTCATGATAACTAACACCTTTTTTGAAGGATTGCCGAATATCTATCGTAGAGGATAGACAGTCATTTGTAACCACTCGATCGTATCGATCAGTTACAAAATCGAATATCGGGCTTGAACAATTTAAGGGTTTTCCCTTGTTTCCATAGAGTTAGCCAGAAATTAATGTTACCGGCAGTTTCCAATTATCAAACCAAAACCGGGCCAACTGTATCTACACAAAGTACCGACCGGCCCTGGCAAGAAACGAATTGCGCGCCCGGCCAGTCCTCGATATTCAAGCATTGCGCACCGAACCTGTATGGCAGGCGCAATGTCCGATACATTATTCGAACAATCGAATTGAAAATTAGTTCCGGAAAAGCGAAGAAAGGCATGCGCATCGACCCAACGGAACGGCCGCTTCGATCCGCATGCGCACCGGGCACGGCCTGGAACAACTTTCCAAGTTCATGCTAGAATCACGTTCTCTTTCAGAGCCATGCGTTCGATTGAGCAGTGGTGACCGTAGCTCAGTTGGTAGAGTCCTGGATTGTGATTCCAGTTGTCGTGGGTTCGAGCCCCATCGGTCACCCCAAAAAACACTTGCAAGTCCGCGCGCGTTGCGTTTTCGGCTTTCGCGATATACCACGGCCCGGCAACCTAAACAAAATCGACGCCTCAGTATCGGCCCGCCTTTCAGCGGGCTTTTTTGCATTCCTGGAACGCCACGGCATCAATCTATATTCCGGAACACATCTGTTCTATATACTACTAAGGCCCGGAATCTTGCCGCCTGGGTGCGAGTACCCGGCGATAACTCGCCACACCATTGCGGTCATTCACGACATTGCCCTGGCCTCGACAGATATGTACTCATTGCATGATTTAATCCTCGCATATTGGCCTCATCTTGTTTTTTTAATCAGCTTTGTTTCAGGCGCAGCGGCGGCCACCCATGCCGCCATGACCAAGAACGACGTACGTGCGGCCATAGGATGGGTAGGCGTCATCCTGATGTCGCCCATATTCGGACCGCTGTTTTACCTGGTGGCGGGAATCAACCGGGTGCGCCGCGACCGGATTTCGCAGCAACGCGACGAGGCGTTGAAAGATTACTCGAATAAGCAGGCAGTGCCGGTCGCCGATGTCGGCGCCGACTCGGCTCCCCAGTTCATTTCCCTTCGCACCTTGGGCGACCGCATCAGCGGCTTTCCCCTGCGCGGCAACAACCACATCAAGATTCTGGTGGGCGGCGACCAGGCCTACCCGGCCATGATCGCCGCCATTCACGGCGCGAAGAAAACCATCGCCCTGCAAACCTATATTTTCGACAACGACGAGGTCGGCCGCGAGTTTGTCCAGGCCTTGGCCCAGGCCAAGGAGCGCGGTGTTGAAATACGGATCCTGATCGATTCGATCGGTTCGAAATACTCCCGCCCTCCCATTATCGGCCTGCTGCACAAACACGGCATTACGACGGCCCTGTTCATGACCAACCCCCTGGGCATGAAAATGCCCTACGCCAATCTGCGCAGCCACCGCAAGATCCTGATCGTCGACGGCCAGCATGGATTCACCGGCGGCATGAACATACGGGAAGGCTTTGTATCGGCGATTGCCAAACAGCACGTGGCCGGCGATACACACTTTCAGGTCGAAGGTCCTATCGTGCTGCAGCTCACATCCGTGTTTGCCCACGACTGGGAATTCACCACCAAGGAAACACTACCCTACGCGACGTGGTGCAGCGACGACTGGAACGTGCCATTGCCCGAGATGCCGGCGCGCTGCATACGTTCAGGACCGGACCGGTTCATCAGCAGCACGCACAACATGCTGCTTGGCGCCTTTGCCGTAGCCCAACAACACATACGCATCCAGTCGCCCTATTTCCTGCCCGATCAAATATTGATCGGCGCCATCAATACCGCGGCGCGGCGCGGCATCCAGGTCGATATTGTCATTCCAGGGCGCAACAACCTGCGCCTGGTCAACTATGCCATGACGGCGCAACTCGACCAAGTGATACGCAACGGCTGCCGGGTCTGGCGCGCCAGCGGCAACTTCAACCATTCGAAGCTGATCACCATTGACGGCGCCTGGTCTTACGTAGGCTCGTCGAACCTCGATCCCCGCAGCCTGCGCCTGAACTTCGAGCTGGATATCGAAATATACAATCGCGGCATCGCCCAGGACATCGAACGCATGATCGACAGCGAAATCGAACACGCCGACCCTGTATCGCTGGCTGGACTGGCTGAGATCCCCTTCAGAAAACGGCTGCGCAACAAAATCATCTGGCTTGCCAGCCCTTATCTGTAGGGGCTTATAGAGTTTCTACGTTCAATGACGGCAAGGATGCAACCAGGTCGGCAAAGCGCTGCCCCTGGATAGTGACATGCTGACGCAAAAGCTCGACCGTTAAATCGCTGTCGCCCGCAATAATTGCCTCGACGATCTTTTCGTGTTCGCAATAAGACGCCTTCGTCCGATCGCGTACCCGCAACTGCAGCCGCCGATAGGGCCGCAATCGCCGATGCAGAGATCGCGCCTGTTCCGCAAGAAATGTATTGCGGCTGCCTGAGTAGATTTGTTCGTGAAATGCTTCGTTCCTATAGAAGTACTCATCCGGATCGGACGCATCGCACGCATCCTTGCATGCCTGATGCGCAGCCAATAGCGCGCGATGCTCGACCGCGGACATGCGGCGCGCGGCCAGCCGGCCGCACATGGCCTCGATCTCGGCCATCACTTCGAACATTTCGATAAGCTGCTGAGGCCCCACTTCGGCCACAATCGCGCCGCGACGCGGACGCATGACGATGATGCCCGTGGAGGAAAGCTGAATCAGCGCCTCTCGAATCGGAGTGCGCGACACCCCAAACTCTTCCGCCAGCGTGGCTTCATCCAAATGCTGGCCTGGCTTCAAAGTGCCGACCGCAATCATCTCTTCAATCGATTCGCGCAGGGCTTCGGACCTGTTTTTGACATTTGACGTAGTAGCCATATTGTATTCGGCGCCCTGTTATTGACCGCAATTATTTCTTGACAGTGAATGCAATTTAGTAGAATCTAGTATACAAGATCTAATAAAAAATATATTTAATTATTACTACAACTGAGGAAGACAAATGACATCACTCACACGCAGAACACTGCTCGGCGCGCTGGCCACCACCCCTTTTTGGGGAATTCCTTCGGCGTGGGCGCAAACAGCAGTCAAGCTGAAAATCTCGCACCAGTTCCCGGGCGGCACTATCAAAGAAGGCGATTTTCGCGATCGCCTGACCCGCACGTTTGCCGAGGAAGTCGGCAAACGCACCAAAGGCAGCCTGAGCTTCGACATCTATCCCGGCTCGTCGCTAATGAAGACCAATGCGCAGTTTTCCGCATTGCGCAAGGGCGCACTGGACATATCGCTAGTACCGCTGAATTATGCCGGGGGCGAAGTACAGGAAGCGAACATCGGGCTCATGCCCGGGTTGGTAACCTCTTATGAGCAAGGCGCCCGCTGGAAAAATGCCGAAGTGGGTAAAGAGCTGGCCCGAATCCTGGCGCAAAAAGGCATCATCATCGTTAGCTGGATCTGGCAGGCGGGCGGCGTCGCGTCCCGCGGCAAGCCCGTCGTCAACCCGGAAGACGCCAAAGGATTGAAAGTTCGCGGCGGGTCGCGCGACATGGATTTGATACTCAAGTCAGCCGGCGCCGCCGTCGTCTCGATGCCCTCCAACGAAATCTACGCAGCGATGCAGACCGGCACAATGGATGCCGCCATGACGTCCTCGACATCGCTGATCTCATTCCGTCTTGAAGAAGTCTCCAAAAGCCTGACCAGCGGCCGCGACAAAGCGTACTGGTATATGTTCGAGCCCGTGTTGATGTCGAAAATAATCTTCGATAAGCTCACCAAGGATCAACAGGCCGCCATCATGGCAGTGGGCGCGGAAATGGAGCAATTCGCGCTGCAAGGGGCGAAGGCGGACGACGTCAAACTGGCAACGGTTTATGAAAAAGCCGGCGTCAAGGTGGTTGACCTGAACGCCGCCGAAGTCAAGAAATGGCAGGACATCGCGCGCACCACCGCCTGGAAAGACTATGCCGGCAAAAATGCCAATTGCGCCAAATTGCTGGCATTGGCGGAGAAGCTTCTGTGAGCAAAGGCGTCGAAACAACGCCGTCCGTCATAAATGATGTCTCCAACAATCCCGGCCTGAAGGCATTCATCGCATTGCTCGATGGTTTCAACAAAGCCGCGCTGTGGTTGTCCATGGCCGCGCTCTGGGTAACATCGGTAATCCTGACGTACTCAGTCGTGGCCCGCTACTTTCTTCGCATTCCAACCGACTGGCAGGATGAAGCCTCAATTTTCATGCTGGTCGGAGTGGTATTCCTGACGGCCGCCTACGTGCAATCGCATCGCGGCCATATCGGGATCGAAGCGCTGGCCTCCATGCTGCCGGCAGGCGTCAACAAAGTACGGATGTTCATCACCGATCTGGCATCCCTGCTCTTCTGCCTGTTTTTTTCGTGGAAATCCTGGACGCTTTGCTACGAGGCATGGGCCGAAGGCCAAACCACATCATCCAATTTCGCACCGCCACTATGGATTCCGTATTCCCTGATGGCGGTCGGAATGAGTGCCTTGACTCTCCAGATCCTGGCTCAGGTTCTGGCCCATATCAATGACACACGGAACCGGAAATGGACCCACTCGTCTTAGGTTCCTTGTATGGAATCGTAACCCTGATCGTCATGTTCACGGGCATGCCGATTGCTTTTTCCCTGGGCGCGGTAGCCACGGGCTTCATGTATTTTTTCATGCCGGCGGCTTCGCTCGACACAGTGACGCAAAACGTCTATGAAGAAATCGCTTCGATCACCCTGCTGTCAATACCGCTATTCATTTTGAAGGGCGCCGTCATAGGCAAGTCTCCGGCAGGCAGGGATCTGTATTCGGCCATTCATGTCTGGCTGCATCGCGTTCCGGGCGGCCTGGGCATCGCCAATGTATTTGCCTGTGCCATATTCGCCGCGATGGCGGGCTCCTCGCCCGCAACCTGTTTTGCCATCGGTTCCGCCGGAATTCCCGAAATGCGCGCACGCGGCTATTCGCCGAGCTTCGCCGCCGGGATTATTGCGGCGGGGGGAACACTGGGCATCTTGCTGCCTCCGTCGATCACGATGATCCTGTATGCGGTCGCGGCGGAACAGTCGCTGGGGCGCCTGTTCCTGGCCGGAATCGGGCCGGGCATATTACTGGTGGCGCTGTTTTCCGGCTACGCCGTATTCCGCGCTCGCAAAGAATATCGCATCGCCTACGATATTTACAAGAACGGCGGCGAAAAATCGACTTGCCTGGAAAACGAGCATTTCACGCTAAGACAAAAAATGGAAATGTTGCCGCGCGTCTTGCCATTCGTATTCCTGCTGATCGGGGTAATGGTCGCGTTGTACGGCGGCTTTGCCACGCCTTCTGAAACGGCCGGCGTGGGAGCTTTGCTCGCAATCTCGTTGATTGTCGTGGTGTACAGGATCTGGAAGCCGAAAGACTTGGCGCCTTACCTGACCTCCGCCATCCGCGAGTCCGGAATGCTGTTGATGATAGTCGGGATGTCCTTGTTGTATTCCTATGTAATGAGCTATCTGCACATCAGCCAATCCGCGGCGGAATGGGTCGTCGACCTGCATTTGTCAAAGTGGCTGCTGCTGGGAACGATCCTGATACTGGTCCTGTGCCTGGGTTTCTTCCTGCCGCCGGTATCCGTCATATTGATGACGGCGCCGATTATCCTGCCGCCATTGAAAGCGGCTGGATTCGACCTGATCTGGTTCGGCGTAGTCATGACCATCGTCATGGAGATGGGCCTGATTCACCCCCCTGTCGGACTGAATATATTCATCATTAAAAATATTGCGCCGGACATCTCGCTCGCGCAAGTAATCAAGGGCACCTTGCCATTTCTGGCACTGATGTTCCTGGGGATATTGCTACTCTGTCTGTTCCCTGGAATCGCAACAGGAATACCGGATGTCCTGATGGGAATCAATAAATGAACATGGCTGACCGGGCCTGGGATACCAGGCGAAGCAACACAGCCCAACGCCTCGCCCGCGCAAGGTCGGCACTGGGTGCTGTGCTTGCAGGCAAGTTGCTGCCCGCAGCGCATATCAACGATCTCCTGTACAGCGTGCTCGAGCCGGGCGACCGGGTCTGCCTCGAAGGCAACAACCAGAAACAGGCCGACTTTCTCGCAAAAGCGCTGGCCAGTCTCGACTCGACGCGCATCAACGGTTTACACATGCTGTTGTCGGTGCTGGCGCTGCCCGAACATCTCGATGTGTTCGAACGAGGCATTGCGTCGCAGCTGGACTTCTCGTTCTCCGGGCCTCAAGCCGGACGGCTGGCCAGGCTTGCATCGGCCGGCAAACTCAATATCGGCGCAATCCATACTTATCTGGAACTATTCGGCCGCTATTTCATCGACCTGACCCCGCGTGTTGCCCTGGTGGTAGCGCAATCCGCCGACCGCAACGGCAATTTGTACACCGGCCCGAACACGGAAGATACCCCCGCAATCGTCGAAGCCACCGCGTTCAAGAGCGGCATCGTGATCGCCCAGGTAAACGAAATCGTGGATGTGCTTCCACGCGTGGATATACCCGCCGATTGGGTAAATTTTGTAGTGCAAAGCCCTGCGCCGTATTACATCGAGCCGCTATTTACCCGCGATCCCGCAAAAATTTCAGAGCTGCAGATCCTGATGGCAATGATGGCCATCAAAGGCATCTATGCCGAATACGGAGTGCAAAAACTGAATCACGGTATCGGTTTCAATACCGCCGCCATCGAATTGCTTTTGCCGACCTACGCCGAGTCGCTCGGATTAAAAGGGAAAATCTGCAAGTATTGGGCGCTCAACCCCCACCCCGCATTAATTCCGGCAATCGAAGCCGGCTTTGTCGAATCAATCCATTCCTTCGGTTCTGAATTAGGCATGGAAGAATACATTCGCGCCCGATCCGATATTTTCTTTGTCGGCCCCGATGGGTCCATGCGCAGCAATCGCGCACTGTGCCAGGCCGCCGGCCACTATGCTTGCGATATGTTCATAGGCTCCACACTGCAAATCGATTTGCAAGGCAATTCATCGACCGCGACCCTGGGCAGAATGTCGGGCTTTGGCGGAGCCCCCAATATGGGGGCCGATGCGCGCGGACGGCGCCATGCCAGTCCCGCATGGCTAAAGGCGGGCCAGCAAGCGCGCGACAGAAAATCCGCTATCCCCCATGGCCGGAAACTGGTGGTTCAGATTGTCGAGACCTTTCGCGAACACATGCAGCCCGCTTTTGTGGAAACCCTGGACGCATGGCAGCTTGCCGAACAAACCGGCATGCCTATCCCGCCGGTCATGATTTACGGCGATGATGTCACGCATATCCTGACTGAAGAAGGGATTGCAAATCTACTGCTGTGCCGCAGCGATGAAGAGCGGGAGCAGGCAATCCGCGGTGTGGCGGGCTACACACCCGTTGGGCGGGCCCGCGACAGGCGCATGGTGGAAAACCTTCGCGACCGCGGCATTATTCAAAGGGCCGAAGATCTCGGCGTCGACAAGCGGTCGGCAACCCGGGATTTGCTCGCAGCCAAAACAATGAAGGACCTGGTCCGCGCATCGGGTGGCTTATACAACCCGCCAAAGTCTTTCAGAAACTGGTAATACACACATGGAAACCTTGAATTTTCACTTTGAAAATGGCCTGCGCCACATACCCGCGCAGCCTGAGCTGGTCGGTGTCGTCAGTTCCGGGAACCTGGAAGTATTGGTCGAAAACGCAGCGCTACAGGGCGGCTGCGCGATTGAAATCAAAACCGCGGCAAACGGCTTTGCCGCGATATGGGAAGCAGTGGTAACGGATTTCAATCAACGCTGGCAATTGTCCGACGCACGCATTTCAATCAATGATATGGGGGCAACGCCCGCGGTCGTCAGGCTGCGCCTGGACCAGGCAATAGAAACGCTGCTGGAGCACGCGTCATGAACAGCTATCTGGAATCAAACGCCCGCGAGCGGATACATGGCTTATTGGATAAAGGCACTTTCGAAGAATTCCTGCCGCCTGAAATGCGGCTCGTCAGCCCCCATTTGGCGCAGCTCGATGCCCCGGTTTCATTCGATGACGGCATAGTGATCGGGCAAGGTCTGCTTTGCGGCACGCGCATATTCGCCGCGGCGCAGGAAGGCGGATTCATGGGTGGCGCGGTGGGGGAAGTTCATGGCGCCAAGCTGGTTGGCCTATTGAAACGCGCCATTGCCGAAAATGTCGCTGCCGTTATCCTGTTGCTGGACACCGGCGGCGTGCGCTTGCACGAAGCCAACGCCGGCCTCATCGCGGTATCCGAAGTGATGCGGGCGGTACTGGATGCCCGAGCCGCGGGTATCCCTGTGATCGGGTTGATCGGCGGGTCGAACGGCTGCTTTGGAGGCATGGGTATTGTTGCTCGATGCACGAACGCGATTGTAATGTCGGAAGAGGGGCGGATGGCGATATCGGGGCCGGAAGTCATTGAAACAGCCAACGGAGTGGAAGAATTCGATTCGCTCGACCGGGCACTGGTCTGGCGTACCACAGGCGGCAAGCACCGCTATCTGCTGGGAGATTGCCAAACCCTCATAGCCGACGATACGGCAGCTTTCCGGCAAGCCGCCTACGACGCGATGCAGGCGTGCATTGAAACGGGGGCTGAACTGACGCTCACCGCGCTGGAATCCGAACAAAGATTGCTTGAAAATCGCCTGCACGAGTTCTCAACACATACCGAGCCCATGGATATCTGGCATCAGCTTGGCATACCGAATCCTGAAATCGTTCCCATGCTGGAAGCCCAGGCCTTCAGCGAATATGCCGCTCAATATCGCCTGGGGGCCTGATGATGGAATGGAAAGAGCTTGCACGGCAACTGTTCCCCGAAGGCCAGTCCATTATCGAGCAGGATAGCTTCCTGTCGGGAACGGCGCAGGTACAAGGCAAGACCATCGCCGTTATCGGAACAACGAATCACACATCGATCGGCATCGAGATTGCCTTGTCCCAGGCGAAGGCGGTACTGCAAGTCGTTCGCGATCATCCGCAACGAACAATCCTCCTTCTGGTCGATACACAGGGGCAGCGCCTGCGCCATCGTGACGAAATGCTGGGAATCAACAGCTATATGGCGCATTTGGGAAAATGCGTCGACCTGGCGCGACGCCGCGGCCACCAGGTCATCGCCCTTGTATACGACCAGGCACTTTCGGGCGGCTTCATTGCCAGCGGCCTGATGGCCGATGCCTGCTATGCATTGCCGGAATCGACTATTCGCGTCATGGGCCTGCCGGCAATGGCGCGCATTACCAAGGTTCCGGAACAGACATTGATCGAACTGGCCAAGGAAAATCCCGTTTTCGCTCCCGGCCCGAAAAACTATTTTCGCATGGGCGGAATTGAAGCAATCTGGGACAGCAATTTCTCCGCACAATTGATTGCGGCGCTTGCAAGTACGAATTCATCGGATCAACGCACTTCGTTGGGCCTGAGCCGAGGAGGTCGCAAACTGGCCTATCCTGTGGCGGAAGCAGTGATTTCCGGGGCTCATGTTCAAGCGGCATGACCTGGCCTGGCTAACGGACGCAGGCTGGCGGGCGAGCCGCGACAGCGTTGCGCCAAAGTACCATCCCGCATTGGAGCGCTGGCAACGGGGCGGTTGGCCAGCGGTTGTACGGCGCACGGATCCCGATGCGATGCCCAATCAAGTCTGTTTGGGCATCGCGCTGCCGCCCGATTCGGTCACCCGCCAAAAAATCCGTATTTCATTGCGCGCACCCATTTCCGAGACAAGCCGGACCATGCCTCCGCTTGCCATCGATGCCATCATCGCCACCGCGCCTGCGCCCTGGCGACATCGGCTGCAATTGCTGGCTGGGCAAGCCGTCGAACGCGACTTGGCGCTCAAGGTTTATGGCTCCGTCGCATGGCAAGCATTGACTGCCGTATCTTATGTGACGGCAAGCTCGGATATCGACATGCTGTTTTCGCCGACAACTTGTATCCAACTCGAAGACGGGCTTGCCCTTCTGGAACACCATGCAGGAATTTTGCCACTGGATGGGGAAATCTTATTCCCTTCGGGACAAGCGGTCGCCTGGAAAGAATGGGTACAGGCGATACGCTGCGGAATCAATTCGCGCGTTCTCGTCAAGGAAAATTCCAGCGTGCACCTGACCACGACATCCGCGCTGGTGGCATCGCTTGGAAACATCGAGGCAATATCATGCGCGGGCTAGCATCCACGCATAGGCCAGCGGCCCGGTCGCAATACTTACCGGCGCAAAAGCCCGCCGCAAAGTCGGCTTCAGGTATGGACAAGCCATTCTGTACGCACTTGGGCCGCCTTGCGATCCGCAGCCTGCATGCCGAACTGATCTTGTATCCCAAGCCGGGGCTGGTATCGCTGGTCGACTGCGGCAGCCACCATGACATGACCGCGGCGACTTTCCTGCACAGTATGTTCTCATTGCGGCATTACTTCATCAATATAGCGGAAGCGGGAATGAACAATGCGCCCTTTGCCGCACTCAAGCATTTAGGCATGGAGGCCGAAGTCCGCATGCTGTCGGCCACGGGCGGCATCAATACCCATCGTGGCGCAATTTTTTCTCTAGGCTTGCTGTGCGCGGCAATGGGCCATTGTCGTGCCCATCGAGTCACCCTGTCCGCCCGGGCCATACGCAGCGCCTTATCGACCACATGGGGTGGTGCGCTGGCCGGACATATGCATTCAACATCGACAGACGCTTCCATATCGCACGGCGCGCAAGTGGCAATGCACCACGCAGCCAGCGGTGCCCGCGAGGAAGCCGCATTGGGGTTTCCTTCCATTTTCGACATTGCCCTACCCGCACTGGAACGGACGCTGGAGGCCGGGCGCAATACGACTTGCGCACGGATCGACTCTTTTTTTTCGCTGATGGCGCATATCAGCGATACCAATGTGTACCATCGCGGCGGCATGGCAGGCGCGGCAACCGTCAGGAATCTTGCGCAACAATTCCTGGCTCTTGGGGGAACCGCACACCCCAATTGGGAAAGCCACGCGCTGGATTGTCACCACACCTTCGTGCGTCAACGGCTCTCGCCCGGCGGCGCCGCCGATTTACTGGCTGCAACCTGCCTTGTCCATTCAGTGCTCTCGAATTGCCGGTGGAACAATGACTTGTCTTAGCCCGCACCTATACAAAAAACCATGCAGCGCCTAGCCATTCTATGTCCTGGCCAGGGCGGCCAACATCCACATATGTTCGATTTGGCCAAAACCGATACACGTGTGGAGGGCCTGCTGGAGCATTGGCTGCCGGAAGTCGTATGCGGCATGCCTTTACAGGAAATACTCGACGATCACGAGCTGCTGTTCTCCAACCGCATCGCGCAGCCTTTGATCGTTGCCGCCGAGCTGGCTGTCTGGGAAGCCATCAAACTCAGTATCCCCCCACCAGCCCTGGTGGCCGGCTACAGCGTCGGGGAAGTTGCCTCTTACGGAGTGGCGGGCGCGCTTTCCGCCGACGAAACCATCGGCCTGGCAGCATTCCGCGCACGCTGCATGGATGCGCACGCCGAAGCGTCGGCCAGACAATCCCTTATGGCGGTCTCAGGCTTGCGCAGCACGGTTATCCATGAACTTATTACCCGGCACGGACTATCGATCGCGATTGAAAACGGGGAAGACAGCCTGATCCTGGGTGGCCTGCATCACGATTTGCAGGCTGTCGAGCCCCTGCTCGCGCAAATGGGCGGCCATACCGTTGCCATTCCCGTTGCCATAGCTTCGCACACGCCGTTGATGCTGGGCGCGGTGGCCCCATTCAGGGAAAAATTGGAACACTGTGCGTTTGCGGATTTCACAAGCCCTGTAATATCAGGAGTATTGGCCGAGCTGATAGCCACAAAAGAGAAAGCAGTTACGCTTCTTCCGCGCCAGATTGCTGAAAAAATAGACTGGGCGGGATGCATGGACGCGTGCGCTGAAGCAGGTATAACCGTTGCTCTCGAGCTGGGCCCGGGCGGAGCATTATCGCGCATGCTGCGAGCAAGACACCCGACAATAGAAAGCCGTTCAGTATCGGATTTCCGTACGCTGCCCGGCGTATTGAAGTGGCTGGACAGGTCCCTTCGCTAGGCTGACACAATAGGGCGGCAGTGTCCTGGTGGGGTAGTTCGCTAGAGTATTTTTGGGTCGGGTGTTTATGGTACTCGGGTGTTTATGGTATTTGACGTTTTGGTATTTGAAGACGCCATCTATCGGGGCTTGGGGTCAGGACCGGCACGGCGTGCTTGATCCGGATCTACCTCGTCCAGGCGGGCGTCGGGCGAACTCGCGTCGCCCCGCGGCGCGGGGCGCCACTCAGACAGCGCCCGCCGAAGGCCCCCGCCTTCCCTACGGTAGCATCCGGCGCACGCCTTACGCCGGTCCTGACCCCAAGCCCCGATAGACGGCTCGCGTAATGGCATGCCTGGAATGAACTTGCCGGCATCAATGTATACCTCGATGCATGACCTCAACGTTTCTCTCGGTGCATTTCCTCAACGCAAGCCGCAGGGTGGGCGGTGCTGTGCAGGCCGGCGGTAGTCCAGCGCCGGGGGCTGACGAAGGGAAGGCGGGGGCCTTCGGCGGGCCCTGTCTGAGCAGTGCCTCGCGCGCGAGGCACTGCGAGTTGGCCCGACGCCCGCCTGGACGAGGCAGACCCGGGTAGTCGGATAGCGCAGCTAGCCGACCGCTGGACGTGCCGGCCTGCACAGCACCGCCCACCCTGCGGCGTCTTTATAGAATTAACCACCGCCTACACAGCAACGCACAGCCCAAAGTCATCGCTCAAGCCCAAAAACAGCTCAAAACAACAGTCATCGAAACACATTCAGCGCCATAAGCACTCGAACCGAAAATACTTTAGCCCTGTTCCTTGTAGGCCTCGCGCAGCACATTCTTCTGCACCTTGCCCATGGTGTTGCGCGGTAACTGATCTATGACATGAATACGCTTGGGCACCTTGAAATTGGCAATCAGCGCCTTCAGTTCTGTTTGCAGGCGCAGGCCATCGATAACCGCCCCCGGCCTCGGAACAATCACAGCCACCACAGCTTCGCCGAAATCCGGATGCGGCACACCAATAACCGCCGACTCGGCCACACCCGACATTTCATCGATGATGGCTTCAATTTCCTTGGGGTAGATATTGAAGCCGCCCGAAATGATCAGGTCTTTGCTGCGTCCGACTATCGAAAGATAATTACCCGGAATGCGCGCATCGCCGCCAAATCGACCTACGTCGCCGGTCTTGAACCAGCCATCGTCGGTGAACTCCTCGCGGGTTTTCTCGGGCATGCGCCAGTACCCTTTGAATACATTGGGCCCGCGCACCTGCACATTGCCGATTTCGCCCCCGGCCAACGCCCCATTGGCATCGTCGACCACACGCACCGACACACCAGGCAGGGCTTGCCCGACCGTGCCGGCCACACGCTCGCCCAAGGCCGGATCATAGGGATTGGACGTCAGCATTACTGTTTCGCTCATGCCATAGCGCTCCAGAATGACATGCCCCGTACGGGCCTGGAAATCCCTGAACGTTTCCGTCAGAAGCGGCGCGGAGCCGGAAATGAACAGCCTCATTTTGCCGCAAAGCTCGCGGGTAAATCGAGTGTCCGCCAACAAGCGCACATAATAGGTCGGCACTCCCATCATCATGGTGCTTTGCGGCAAATAGCGCAGCGCCTGCTCGATATCGAGCTTGGGCAGCCAGATCATCCTGGCTCCCGCCAACAAAGCCCCGTGCGAGGCCACAAACAGGCCATGCACATGGAAAATCGGCAACATATGCAGCAACACATCGTCCGCACGCCAGCCCCAATACGCTTTCAGCACCTGCGCATTCGACACCAGGTTCCGATGCGTCAACATCGCCCCCTTGCTGCGGCCGGTCGTCCCGGATGTATAGAGAATAGCCGCCAGATCATCGTCCTGGCTCATGGCGGTCTGAAACTCCGAAGACAGGTCCGCAGCGGCGGCAAGGCACGTGCCGCTGCCATCGTCGTCCATCGTGTACACATGAGCGGTATTCGTTTTCTTCGCCAGGCTGTCGATCCAGGCAAGATTCTTGCTTGCGCAGACCAATACCGATGGCTGGGCGTCGCCAAGGAAATATTCAACCTCGGCAGCCCGATAAGCGATATTCAGAGGCAAATAAACCAGGCCCGCGCGTATCGTCGCCAGATACAGCATCAGGGCCTCAGGAGATTTTTCAACTTGCACCGCAACACGGGCGCCCGCCGGCAGATCAAGCCGGCGCAGCAGATTGGCAAAACGCGCCGACAAATGATCGATATCGTCCCAGCTGTAATCGCGTGCCGGCGTCTGGATCGCAACCTGGCTTCGATCGTCCGGGAAGCCCGACTCAAGTACCGCGTAAAGATTTGTGTTGCTCACTCAAAAAGTCTCCAAAATATTCTGCTCCGTCCGGCAAGGGCAAATTCGCCCCGCCAGCCTGGCTGTCAATAATCGCCAATGCGCGCGGAAAGGACAATCAGCGCCATTTCAGGCTGCGGGAAAGCCTCGGTTTTCCCGCAGCCAACTGCACCAGATTTGCATCCAGTTCATCCAGGTCGTAAAGATAATTCACCATGATCGCGCACGATTGCTCCAGGCCTTTGGCCGAGCAGTCGGCAGCCCAATTGATGCGTTCGATACGCGCACCGTTTCCCAAATGAAAGCGCGCCACCGGATCGAGCGGCTGGCCATTCTTCATGGCTTTCAGATAATGGGCCGCCAATTTCAGGCCGGTACGCTGCACCACTTCGGATGCCTGGCCGACGGCGGCTTTTTGCAATTGAGCAACCCATCTCACGCCGGCGCGGGCGCTCTCGTGGGCATACTGGTTATCGCTGCGATCGTGCAGCAGTTCCTGCAAAACCTGGCCATCCTGTTTACCCAGCCATGCCGCAAAGCCGGGAATCGGCGACAGAGTCGCAAACGACTTCAAGCGCGGCAATTCGCGCAGCAATTCTTCGATCACTCTCTTGAGCAGGAAATTGCCGAAACTGATGCCCCGCAGGCCCGCCTGCGTGTTGGAAATGGAATAGAAAATAGCCCAACGAGCCTTGTCCAGATCCGCCGCCGGCGACTGAGGATCCAGCAGCGCCTGTACATTGCCGGCCATTTGCGGCGCAAACGCGACTTCGACAAAAATCAGCGGGATATCGTCCATGCCGGGATGAAAAAATGCATAGCAGCGACGGTTTTTCGCAACCCTGTGCCGTAACTCTTCCCATGAATGGATCTCGTGCACGGCTTCATACTGGATCAGCTTTTCGAGCAGCGACGCCGGCGAATCCCAGGTAATGGGCTTGAGTTCGAGCATACCCACATCGAACCAAGTCGATAACAGGCCTTCAAGCTCGTGCTCCAGCACGGTCAAGCCGGCAATCTGCTTGCGCCAGCGCAGCATATCGGCGCGCAAGCCCACCAGGAACCGCAAACCATCGGCTTGCGCATTGAAACGCTTGAACAGGCGCAGCCCCTGATCGGTGCGCGGCTCGATGCCTGAGCTTGTCTGAGCCAGATTATTCAATAGGAAACGCCGTTCTTTGTCCTCAGCCGCCGCGTATCGGGTGCACCACTGCTTGGCCAACCGGTTTGCCGCCACATCGGTTAACCGCGCCGAAAACAGGCTTTCCGTTTCCACCGGATTGTTCGATCGATCGCCGTCCAGCCAGCGCCCCAGTCGGGCAATCAGGCCCGGCGCCTCGCCACGATTTTTTTCAATGGCTTCTTCAGGCATGGGATCAGCCAGCTCACGAGTGCCTGATTCTAGTATGGTCATGGACGAGCCCCCTGATAACCGAAGAACGTTGTTCGATGGAACCTTTGTTATGAATAATGGATTGTAATCCAGGACGGTATTTTTATAGGGCTCGGCTCCCTACCAAATAGGCCGTGCCGTGATGTATTGTCGCGTTACCCCGTGCCCGCAGAAAAAGGTGTTAGCGACCACCCAAAAAACTCTAACACGAGCGGGGGTGGCGGCCCAGGCAGGGTGAGCGAGCTTGAGTCCGCCGCGGCCGCAGCCTGGATCGGGATGCAAGGGAGCGGCTGCTTGCGCGTCAAGGGTGTCCACAGCCCGGGGGGCTGTGGACGACGCGAGTTCCGCGACCGCCCGATCCAGGCTGCGGCCGCGGGCAGTCCTGGCAAAGCCAGGACCGGACGATGCGAGCTCCACCCCGCCTGGGCCGCCACCCCCGCGCCTCAAGAACACGAATAGTTGCGATAAGACAGCCCACAGCCAGCCACAAGACCACCCCAAGCATCCATTAGCAACCCGCAAGGCCTAAGGTTACCCACTTGGAATACAAAAACCCGAACCTTCAAATGAAGATCCGGGCTTTGTACAAGCTCGAAGGAACCACTAAAAGCTGCTTACTTTTGCGTCTTCGCCGCAGGCGCCGTTTTCATTGCGCCGGGAGCTGCGGTTTTCGCTGTAGCCGACTTGGCCTTGTGCTTCGCATGATGAGTGGTCTTGGCGTGCGTGGCGCTTGCGGCAAAGGCCGACGGAGCCATGGCAATACCCAGGCACAAAGCAGAGGTGGACAGGGCAAGAGCAATACGCGATTGTTTGGTCATTGAAGTGACTCCTAGAAACAGTTGTCGAAATGCCTGTGCATTCGAGGGTTAGAGCCGACAAACACTGCACGACTCATGTTCGTTAAGAACCAACCCCCAACATTTAGTTCGGAGCGAATATGCAAACAAGTGCATTAACTGTAGCCAGTTAATACCCCGAACAAAGGTCAAAATCGAAATAAACCCTGATTTATTGAAAGATCCGCCCAAATCGCCCATACGGCCGGTAACAATCCTGACCCCTGGCTTAATGGCAAAACCCCATCGGTTGTATCATGGGCAAGCCGAAACGTTTCCGATTCCAGACACGGAAGACGTCCCGGCAAGTCAAACCATCCACTGCTTCGGGAGCACACAATGAAGGTCGTAACGCCGTCCTCCGCCAATCACACAGACACTCAATGGCACGACGAAACCACCGTCCTGCATGGCGACGCGGCACTGGCTTGCGACTCATCCGTGGTGGCTCCGATCCAGTACAGCGCGACATTCAGGGCCGACACGCCAGCCGATTTCGCCGACATGGCCAATATGCCCAGACCCCCCGCTTTTTATACGCGCTACGGCAACCCCGTGCACAAACGCGTCGAAGCCATTCTTGCCGAACTCGAAGGCACCGAAACAGCCCTGCTGATGGCTTCGGGCATGGGCGCCATCAGCACAACAGTATTAAGCCTGGTGTCCAGAGGCGATCATGTCATCGCCCAGAAACGTCATTACATGAGCACTTCGAAGCTGTTCGAAGAAGTGCTGCCGCGTTTCGGAGTCGAGGTCAGCATCGTCGACCAGACCGACCTGGCCGCAATGGCCGCAGCCATCCGGCCCGAAACCCGGCTGATCATGCTCGAAACCCCCGTCAACCCGACCTTGTCCCTGACTGATCTGGCGGCGGTTGCCGCAATGGCCCGGCCGCGCAACATCATCACCATTGCCGACAACACCTTCGCCTCGCCGCTGAATCAAAAACCCCATGCGCTGGGCATCGATATCGTGGTGCACAGCGCCACCAAATATTTTGGCGGGCATCACGACATCACGGCCGGCGCGGTCTGCTGCTCGGCCGCGCACGCCGAGCTCATCTGGAAAATGCACGTCACCCTGGGGTCGGTGCTTTCCCCGATGGACGCCTGGCTGCTCTTGCGCGGGCTCAGAACCTTGCCGCTGCGCCTGGAACGCATCAATGCCAACGCACTGGCCCTGGCCGGCTGGCTGGAAAACCAGCCGCGGATCGAGCGCGTCTTTTATCCCGGCCTGGCCAGCCATCCGCAGCACGATCTGGCGCTGCGGCAAATGAAAGGATTTGGCGCCGTCATCGCTTTTTCGATCAAGGGCGGGTTCGACATGACCAGCCAATTCGTCGCCTCGCTAAAGCTCGCCACGCATGCCGTCAGCCTGGGCGGCGTCGAGACTCTGATTGTCCACACCGCCGCCATGTGGGCCGGCACCATGACGGAAGCCCAGATGCAATCGGCGGGAATCGAAGCGAATTTCGTACGCATGTCGGTTGGAGTCGAGCATATCGAAGACCTCAAGGCCGACCTGGGCAGCGCCCTGGCGGCCCTGGAACACGCCTGACATAGCCGCTACACTTGAAAAATCCATACCTCCCACATACTCACGGAAATAGTGATGAAAGCAGCCTGGTACGACGATAGAGGACCCGCACGCGATGTGCTTCAGGTCGGAGACTTGCCCAAGCCAAGCGTCCAGGCCGGCGAGGTTCTGGTGCGAATCCACGCCAGCGGGATCAACCCTTCCGATACCAAGTCGCGCAGCGGTGCGGGCGCGCGGCCCAATGTTTTTCCCAGAGTCATTCCTCATCAGGATGGAGCCGGCGTCATCGAAGCCGTGGGCGAAGGCGTGGATGCCGGCCGCATCGGCCAACGGGTCTGGGTATACGAAGCGCAACTGGGCCGTCCTTTCGGCTGCGCCGCCGACTATACAAGCGTTCCAGCCATCAACGCCGTTGCGCTTCCAGCCACGACAAGCTTCGAAGAAGGAGCCTGCCTGGGTG
The DNA here is from genome assembly GCF_021266465.1 of Paralcaligenes sp. KSB-10. NCBI lineage: Bacteria > Pseudomonadati > Pseudomonadota > Betaproteobacteria > Burkholderiales > Alcaligenaceae > Paralcaligenes > Paralcaligenes sp. KSB-10. The sequence goes on from NZ_CP089848.1 coordinate 1,550,962, forward strand.
TACCCGCGCTCACGGCTCATTACTGCGTCACGGCCGATGGCCCACTCGAAGGAAAATTTGTCCTGGTCACCGGCGGTGCCGGGGCGGTCGGTTTTTACGCCGTTCAGTTCGCCAGGCATGAGGGCGCGACCGTCATAGCGACCGTCCGAACGGAAGAACAGGCACGGGTCGCACGGGAAGCAGGCGCGCAGCACATTCTCTATCGCCTGAAAGACGATATGGTTGCCGGCATAGCCAGAATTACAGGCGTGGAAGACGGCCGGGGCATCGATCGCATCGTTGATGTCGCATTCGGCGCAAACCTGGACACAAGCCTGAAAGTCTTGAAAACAAACGGTTCCATCGCTTCCTACGCGTCCGACCAGACTCCGGTTCCCGCCTTGCCCTTCTGGCAATTGATAAGGCTCAACGCCACGGTACGATATGTCCTGGTTTATGCAATGAGCCGCGAGGCCCATGCCAAGGCGATTGCCGCTGTCACCGATGCACTTGCCAAGCGGACGCTGAAACACCATATCGCGGCCCGGTTTGCGCTCGATCGAATTATCGACGCCCATGAAGCCCTGGAATCGGGCCAAACGGTTGGGAAGATCATCATCGCCATGGACGCAAACTGACTCCCTGCCCAAAGCGGAAGGCACGTGTCAATACGATTTCGGCAAGCCCAGCACTTTCTCCGCGATAAAGCACAGAATCAGTTGCGGCGATATGGGTGCAATGCGCGGCAGCATAGCCTCGCGGAAATACCGCTCCACGTGGTATTCCTTTGCATAACCCATGCCGCCATGGGTCAATACGGCGGTTTCACAGGCCTTGAATCCCGACTCGGCGGCAAAGAACTTTGCGGCGTTGGCTTCGGCCGCGCAAGGCTTGCCCTGATCGTACAGCCAGGCGGCCTTCTGATATAAAAGTGCGGCCGCCTCCAGCTCTACCCAGCGTTCGGCGAGCGGATGCTGGATCCCCTGGTTCATGCCGATGGGCCGGTTGAATACCACTCGCTCGCCGGCATAGGACGCCGCCCTGCGCAATGCCGCGCGCCCCAGGCCTACCGCCTCCGCGGCCAGCAGCACACGCTCGGGGTTCATGCCGTGCAAAATATATTCAAAGCCACGCCCTTCTTCCCCTATCAGGTCTTCGATGGGTATTTCCAGGCCATCTATAAACAATTCGTTCGAGTCGACCGCCTTGCGCCCCAGTTTTTCTATTTCGCGCACCGCTATCTTTGCACGGTCCAGATCCGTGTAGAAAAGGCTCAGACCTTGAGTGGGCTTGGTGACTTTCTCCACGGGAGTCGTGCGCGCCAACAAAAGAATCTTGTGCGCAACCTGCGCCGTCGAGATCCAGATTTTCTGGCCGTTGACGATGTAACGGTCGCCTTTCTTTACCGCCCTGGTCTTGAGCTTGAGCGTATTCAATCCTGTATTCGGTTCGGTGACGCCAAAGCAGGCTTTGCTGTCGCCGCTGATGATCGGCGGCAACCAGCGCGCCTTTTGCTCCTGGCTGCCATGCACGACAACGGGATGCAGTCCGAAAACGTTCATGTGCACCGCCGACGCCCCCGACAGTCCGGCTCCAGACCCGGAAATGGTTTCCATCATGAGCGCTGCTTCAGAGATGCCGAGTCCCGCGCCGCCATATTCGACCGGCATGGCAATACCCAGCCAGCCCGCCTTGGCAATTGCCGAGTAAAAATCCTGCGGAAACCCCCCGACTGTGTCTTTCTTGCGCCAGTAGTCATCGTCAAAGGGAACACAAAGTTCCTCTACCGCCGAGCGGATCGCAAGTTGGTCTTCGGTAAATGAGAAATTCATTTTTCTTCCGTTTCGTTCCTGATGAAATGGGCTGTGCGTAGACAGTTTATTGCGCAGAGGCCTGTACCGATCCATTCTGAACGAATGCGTCGATATCCGCGGCACCATACCCGAGGCCGAGCAGGATTTCTTTTGTATGCTGCCCCAGGGCGGGAGGCGGATACCGTAATGCATTGCGCTCCCCATTGAACCGCAAAGGCTGCGCAACGACATTGATGGGCGCCCCTTCCCCCTGGGTGAACTCCTGGATGATCCCGCTTTCCCTGGTGTGGGGATGCGACAGCATTTCTCCGATCTCTTGTATGGACGCGCAGGGTATGCCTGCGTTCGTCAGGTGTTCGAGCCAATAGTCGCGGGGATGTTGCAACAGGATGCGCTGCACCTCGGCAAGCGTTTCGGCGCGGTGCTCGACACGATCGGCATTGGTCATGAAACGCGCATCCCGGGCCAGCTCAGGCGCGGCGGTCGCGCGGCAAAAGGCCTGCCATAAGGAATCGTTGGCAACACCCAGCAGAAAGGGCCGATCCTCTGCGTCGAACACCTGGTAGGGGCATAATGACTCGTGGGCCGATCCCCATCGCCTGGGCTCGGACCGGCGCTCCCAGAAACTTTGCGCAACATAGCCGAGAAAGCCGATCGATGTATCGAACAGCGAAGCTTCGATCAGCGTGCCCTGCCCGGTTTTCATGCGCTTGATGATAGCGGCCAGGATGCCAATGGCTGCGTGCATGCCCGTCGCCTGGTCGATAGGCGAAAAAGGGCTTCTCACGGGCGCGCCGTCGGGCTCGCCGGTAATCGCCATCATCCCGCTGAACGCCTGCAGGATCACATCGTATCCTTTTGCGTTCTTCAGCGGGCCCGTGCGGCCAAAACCCGAAATACTGCAGTACACGATATCCGGATTGATGTTCTTGACCGTTTCATAATCTATTTTCAGGCGCGACGTCACTCCAGGCCCGAAACTTTCCACGACGACATCGGCCGTTTTGATCAGCCTATGCGCAATCTCGAGCCCTTCAGATGTTTTCAAATCCAGGGCAACGCTTTGCTTGTTGCGATTCGCGCTCAGGAAAACCGTGCCCTTGTCTCCGTGAAAAGGGGGCCAGCGGCGCGTGTCGTCGCCGCCTTTTACCGTCTCCACCTTTATTACCTCCGCGCCCATGTCGCCCAGATATTGGGTGCACAGCGGCCCCGCCAGTACTTTTGAAAAATCGATTACACGGATGCCGCTCAGGGTGCTCATCTCTTATGGTTTCCTCGTAATGGTCTTGTTATTTAAAACCGATGATAATTTAATGGTCCAACCGTTGACTAAATCAATATTATTAACTATTCTTTCTCACGTCAATGCATGTCCAACAGCGACGAAGCACCTCGTCCAGCCAAAGGGCTTCGGCATGTTCACTAAAAGGAAAACCTTGTGTCTATCGATTTTTCAGTTGAACACAACGGCATTGCCACGATTACCATCAACCGCCCTGAAAGCCGCAATGCGCTTGACCAGCATCACTATGATCTGCTTTCCGACGCATGGCGTACAGTGCGCGACGACGATAACATCCGCGTGGCGATCATCACCGGCGCCGGCGACAAGGCCTTTTGCGCCGGCGCCGACATAAAGACTTTTCTGGCTGCCCCGCCTTCTCTTGCCACCTTGATGCGAACCCAGCAATCGCAGTTGCTCAACAGAGGCCTCGAGGTCTGGAAGCCGGTGGTGGCCGCGGTCAATGGCTACTGCCTGGGCGGAGGCATGACTCTGCTGCTGGCAACCGACATCAGAGTCTGTACCCCCGATGCCCGTTTCAGCCTGTCCGAAGTGCAGCGCGGCGCATTTCCCGCCAATGGCGGGACCCAGCGCATTGCCCAGCAATTGCCGCACGCCATAGCCATGGAAATGCTGCTGATTGGCGATCAATTCGATGCGCAAACCGCCAGCCGCTGGGGCCTGGTCAACCAGGTAGTTGCCAGCGAACAACTGATGGCGACGGCACAGCAGTATGCCCTGCGGATTGCCGCCAACGCCCCGCTGGCGGTTCAGGCCGCCAAAGAACTCGCCTTGCGAAGCCGCGATGCCGATCTGGCAACCGGGCTGCGCATGGAACAGCTTTTCCTGCGCATTTTGCAGGAGACCCAGGATATCCAGGAAGGAGCCGACGCATTCACCGAAAAACGCCCTCCCCGTTTCCAAGGGTTCTAGTGTGCCGTTTGGCTTGGCGACTCATACCTTAAACACAACATCGCAGCGGAGTCCATCGCGGATTTGCCGCCCCGCTGCCCATCGAGGAGCTTGTAAAAATGATATTCAGGTCATTATTGTTTGTGCCCGGAGATAGCGAACGAAAACTCGCCAAGGGCGAAACCTCTGGCGCCGATGCGCTGGTGCTGGATCTGGAAGATGCCGTCGATGTCTCCCGGCTTCCGGTGGCCAGGGAAATGGTGCATCAGTATCTGGCGTCGCGGCCAAGCCGGACGCAGGCACTCTGGGTAAGAATCAACCCGCTCGACTCGGGCCTGGCCCTGGACGATCTGGCCGCCGTGGTACGCGGCCGCCCCGACGGCATCCTGCTGCCCAAGGGGTCCGGTGCGGCGCACATCGAATTACTCGACCACTATCTGGCAGCCCTGGAGATTCGCGATGGAGTGGAGCCGGGCTCGGTCTCCATCATTCCCGTTGCAAGCGAAACGCCCACGGCGGTGTTTGCACTGGGAGGATACAAAAACAGCAGCCCCCGCCTGAAAGCATTGACGTGGGGTGCGGAAGACCTGGCAGCCGCGATTGGCGCCAGTACCAACCGTCTTGAAAATGGCGAATATGAATTCACCTACCAGCTTGCACGCTCCTTGTGCCTGTTGGGCGCCCATGCCGCCGGCGTGCCGGCGATCGACACCATCTGGGGAAATTTCAAGGACACCAAAGGCTTGCACAACGACGCGACATTGGCGCGAAAGGCCGGTTTCGCGGGAAAGATAGCCATCCATCCCGACCAGGTGCCCATCATCAACGAAGCCTTTACTCCGGATGAAGCGGAGTTGCGGCATGCGCAGCAGGTCGTACAGGCCTTTGAAGACGCCCAAGGCGCCGGAACCGTGCAACTGGACGGACAAATGCTTGACCGCCCCCACCTCAAACAGGCTTTGCAGACACTGGCAATGCGAGCCCGCATCTAAATATGTGCCAGCACCGCCACTGATCAATATAGGTCGGCGTACAACACCCTCAGGAGACAATGCATGAACAATTCATTCAGGAAAATCCTCACCGCCTCCTGCCTTGCCGCAGCGCTCGCGGGCAGCACGGCAGCGGCCTCGCCAAGCTATCCTACGAAGGAAATCCGCTTCATCACCGCTTTTGCGGCGGGCAGCGCCAGCGATATCGTTGCCCGGCTGATTGCCGAGCGCCTGCAGGCCGCATTGCACCAGCCCGTGATAGTCGAGAACAAGGCAGGAGCTTCGGGGCAGATAGCCGCCAACTTCGTCGCAAAGGCCCCGCCCGACGGCTACACCATCATGCTGGCGACGAACACCACGCACTCGGCCAATCCCTATCTGTTCAAGACACTGCACTATGACCCGATCAAGGATTTCACGCCGATAGCCCAAATATGCAACTTCCCCTTTGTGCTGGCTGTGAGCGGAAAATTGCCCGTTTCCAATATCAAGGAATTGCTGGCCTACGGAAAAAAACACGCGTCCACGCTCAGCTACGCCTATGGAAACAGCACCGGCCAGGTGTCGGCCGCCGCGTTTGACAAGGTCACGGGGCTTGCCGCGACCGCTGTTCCCTACAAAAGCTCGCCACAGGCCATGACCGATGTCATCGGCGGCCGGGCGTCCTTCATGTTTGCCGACCTTGCTTCCGCGGCCGGCTACATACAGTCCGGAAAATTGAAGCTGCTGGGCGTCACCACAAACAAGCGCACGGCCCTGGCCCCCGATTTGCCCACCATAGCCGATGCCATCCACCAGCCCGGCTTCAATCTCGCCGCGTGGGTGGGAATCTTCGGCCCGGCCGGAATGCCCAAACCGGTGGTCGATCGCCTAAGCACCGAAATAGTAAAAATCGCCTCCTCGGAGGATATGCGGCAGCGTCTGACCAGACTGGGAGCCGAACCCACTCCCGAACCCGCGGAGAAATTCGGGCCTTTTGTTGCACAACAATTAACGATCTGGGGCCAAAAGGTGAAGGAAGCCGGGATCGTTCCGCAATAGCCTGCGCAACGCGTCCTCAAGCTCAAGGCAGCGCGCTCATGCTCCGTCCCGATGTTCGGGACTCTTGAGCATGAGCGCGCTGCGCTTGCATGTGGCGATCAGCACATTGTTCTGGTTATAGCCGCGGTGCTCGAAAACGACTATGCCGTTTTGCGGTCGCGACCGGCTTTCGCGCACGGAAACGACTTCGGTTTCAACACGCAATGTGTCGCCATGGAAGACCGGACCCGGGAACCGTACTTCATCCCAGCCCAAATTTCCCACCGTCGTCCCCAGCGTGGTATCTCCAACCGAAATGCCCACGATCAATCCCAGCGTGAACGCGCTGTTGACCAGCCGCTGCCCGAACTCCGTATGGTTGCGGCAATACTCCTCATCCAGATGCAGCGCAGCGGGATTGTGAGTGAGAGCGCTGAAGAAGACATTATCGGCTTCCGTCACAGTGCGTCGAATCGCATGATTGAATGTCTGCCCAACGGAAAACTGTTCAAAATACAGGCCGGCCATATAAGGCTCCTTCTGATGTTCGTGCGAAAGTCCTAGAACGCAACATTGTCTTTACCTTTGGTCTGGATCATGGATCGAGCCTCTTCCGGCGTTGCCACTTCCATCGACAGTTGCTCGAGAATGGCGCGAATTATTGTCACCTGCTCTGCATTGGACTTTGCCAAACGGCCTTTCCCGGCATACAGGCTGTCTTCCAGGCCCACACGCACATTCCCGCCCAGCAAGGCGCTCATGGTGACAAACGGAAGCTGATGCTTGCCGGCCGCCAGCACCGACAAGTAGTAATCGTCGCCGAAAAGCTTGTCTGCGATGGAGCGCATATGAAGCAAGTTTTCCTGATGCGCGCCGATACCGCCCAGAATTCCGAAAATGCACTGCAGGAAGAACGGCGGCTTGATCAGGCCGCGATCGACAAAATGCGCCACGTTGTACAAGTGGCCCACGTCATAGCACTCGAATTCGAAGCGCGTGCCCATCGCCGATAATTCGTTCAGCCCCCGTTCGATTTGCGCAAAGGTATTGGAAAGAATGAAATCGCGCGTCATTTCCAGATAAGGCTTTTCCCAATCGAATTTGAATTTGTCCAGCTTGCCTGCCGCGCCCGAGATATTGAAATTGAACGACCCCATATTCATGGACGCCACCTCGGGCTGCGCCCATTTTGCCGGCGCAAGACGTTCGTCGAGCGTCATGCCCAGCCCGCCGCCGGTGGTGATATTCAGAATCGCATCGGTCTGTTCTTTAATGACAGGCAGAAACTGTGCAAAGAGCTTGGGATCCTGCTTCGGCAGGCCTGTTTCGGGATCGCGCGCATGCAAGTGCAGCATGGAAGCCCCGGCTTTCGCCGCGTCTATGGCATCGCGGGCAATCTCCGCAGGCGTAATCGGCAGATAAGGCGACATGGAAGGAGTATGTATGGATCCTGTCACCGCACACGTAATAATGACTTTTTTCGAGGTTTTCAACTCACGTCTCCTGGTTGGCGTCACAGCATGCCGGGTCAAGCGCATTTCCGGCAAAACCCCACCTTAAAGAATATGGTCCGTTTAGTCAATGGTCAAACAATTAGTTAAATCGATTATTCCATGCTAGACTTCAGACGGTTGTGTTTTACTGACAAAGGCCATGAATACTGCAGCCCCTTCCGCCACTGCCCGCCTCAGCATCATCGATGTACCCAAGTCCTGCGACATGCTGGCAAACAAACTGCGCGAGCAGATCCTGGACGGCTCCATCGCAGACGGCGCCATGCTGCCGCCCGAGCGCGATCTTGTCGAACAAACCGGCCTTAGCCGCGGATCAGTGAGGGAAGGCTTGCGCATTCTTGAAGCCGAGGGGCTCATCAAAACCCGCTCAGGGCGCTACGGCGGCTCATCGGTTACCCGCCCATCCGGCGCGATGGTATCGAATCAGATCAATTTATTCGCCCGGGTCAGCGGTATTTCGCTGATCTCCATCGTTGAAGCGCGCGTAACGCTTGAACCCGCGCTGGCAAGGCTGGCAGCCCTGAATCGCACAGACGACGACCTGAAACAACTGCGCGAAATTTCGCAACGCATCGTCGCGGCCTATGACGATGTTCCCACCTATCTCGACGAAAACGTCAACTGGCATTGCGCCCTGGCGCAAGCCAGCCACAACGAACTGCTGCATACCTTTACCGTTTCCATCGCGCAACTTATCCGGGACGCCACCGCTATCAAAAACATGGCCCCCTTCGACGTCCGAACTGCGGTCATCAAGGCCCACGACCGGATTCTCGATGCCATCGTCGCCAAAGACCCGGATACGGCGGAACGCCGCATGCAGCGTCACGTGCGGGCCTATGCGCAGCATGTCCAGTTGTTGATGGAACCTGCTTAACGTTCCGACGCAGTTCTGCTTCGCTAGGTCACAAACTCGAACGGCCTGATTTTGCGCAGCAGCATGATCGCGCCCAATGAGACACCGAACACGCACAGCGCCGTAAGCGGAATAGACCACCAGGACGAGATGCTGGCGTCATCCCAACCTTCCGCCATTGTCTCGATGCGATCCAGCACAAAAACGTGGATGCAATAGATGCCCAAAGTGCAGGCGGACACCTGCTTCAAAGATTCTGCGTACTCTCCCACTTTTGTACCCAGCCCATACAGGATATTGAAGACGCATATCGAAGACGCCAACACAAGCGGCGACAGGTAATCGTAGAACAAGGGGTTCGGCGCGCCGGCTCTCTTCGAATAGGCATACGTGGCCAGCATGATGAGCACACTGAAGATCAGGAAAAGACAGACATTGATCCACCAGTACCGGGTCTTGTCGGTCTTTTGCTCATACGTCTCGCACACATAGGCGCCAAGAAACAGATAACCGGCCAGTCCAAAAAAAGAACCCAGTCTGTACGTCTTCAACACATCGATGTTGAGGTTCAGCGCGGTCTGCACCGTCGGCAAGGCCGATACCAAAGCCCACAGCGCCAGGTAGGTTCTTTTTTCGGCCCGTTGCGATGCGCTCCAGATATTGCGCAAAAAAGGCACAAACAGATAGATCCCCACGATTGCGTAGAGGTACCACAAATGGAAAGTCACAGGCCCGCTGGCCACTTTCCGTACCCAGTCGGTCCAACCCCCGTAATCCTTGCCCTGCCATGTGTTCCAGGCCATGTAGAACAGCGACCAGAAGATCAGGGGAGGCAATATGCGCACAAAGCGCTTTTTGAAAAATTCCCGCAAGGCTTCCCGCTTGCCCAACAGCAGCACGCCCGAGATCATCAGGAAAATCGGCACACAACTGCGGACCAGAGAATCGTAAAAATTGCTGGCCCACCATTGGCCGTCAAAACTAGAGAAGCCCATTGCCGCCACATGCAGCATTACCACCATGAAGCACGCGCCTACCCTCGCTGTATCCATCGCCGTACTGAAGTTGTTCTTTGCCATAAAAAGTATCCCGTGTCGAAAATGAAGACGGCTGTTGTCGTCGGGAAATACGTCTTCCCAGGGATAACACAGGCTGGGCGATGAGGTGCGAATACTTATTTCGGGGTATTGCGGGAGGTAAACCCATTCTTTACCCAAAGCCAATCAACTGCTCGTAGGGATGATCAGCGAGGCTCGCAGCCAAACAGGCTGGCGACGGAATAAGACCGCGGCAGGCTCGCGCTCACGCAGATGCCGTCAAAACATCATCATGGTCGAAAGCTTGCTGGCCAGGTCTTTCATGACTTGGGCAATGGGGCCTTCCAATTTATCGCGGCTTATGACGGAACTGGCGCCACCACAATTTATGGCCACAACGCGCTTGCCGTTGGGAGACACAACCGGCACACCCAATGCGTTGACATCGGGGTGATACCAGCGCAGATTCAATACATAGCCGTGCTCCCGGTACATTCGTACCGATTCCTGTATATAGCGGCGGTTTTCTTCCCAGTCGCTTGGATAGGCGCGCGCAATCTCTTCCATCAAGCGCTCGCGTTCCTCCTCGCCGATGGCGGCCATGTAAGCGCAGCCAACCGCGGACCGTTCAATGCGCAGCGCGGACCCCACATGGAAATTCAGCTTCAGGACGGTTGGGGCGGTTTCCCTGCCCATGATGATCATTTGCAAGCCATCGCGCGCGGCGATAGATAAAGAGGAATGGAACCGATTGGCAATTTCGGCCATATGCGGCAACGCCACTTCGGTAACGCCCCGTTGCGACAGGCATACGCAGCCCAGCGCCAACACACCGGGGCTTACTCGAAGACGTTCCGGATCGTTGCCGGGAACCAGATAACCGGCTTTTTGCAAGGTATAGCAAAGGCGCCAGACCGTCGATTGGGAAAGGCCGATCAGGCGTGCAATATCGGTTGTGCCCAGCTCCATGCGCTCCGCTGAAAAGCAGCGCAGCACGTCCAGGCCGCGCGCCAGTGCAGTAACGAAATGCCGGTCTTCTTTCATTTAAACCTTTCGCCGCAGGCATAAACAAATATTTCATGCGCGCGCAGCCATTGACAGCCGCAGGGCCCGTCATTAAACTTACTCGTATTGCAGATTAGAAAACTGCAGTGCAAATTATAGGATAAAAAATTGGATATGACAAGCCACCACGGCAGGCATGCTGTTCCTACTGAACAGTTTCCCGATCTAACGCATTTTTTCAGCCCTCGCCGCGTGGCCATGGTGGGCGCCACGGAAGATCTCGGTAAATTCGGTGGCCGCTGCATGCGGCAGATGATCGATTTCGGATACACAGGCGCTCTCTATCCCGTCAACCCGAAACGCGAGCAGATATTCGGCCTGCCTTGCCATACATCGATCGCGTCGCTTCCCGACACTCCGGATCATGTCGGCATCGTCTTGCCGGCCCACGCGGTACCCGCCGCCCTGGAACAATGCGCGGAACGCGGCGTCCCCTTTGCAACCGTGTTTTCGTCGGGGTTCGGCGAAACCGGCAACGACCAGGGCTTGGCCGACCAGCGGCGCATTCTGGATATTGCCCGGGCAGGCAACATCCGCCTGATGGGGCCAAACTGCAATGGCATGGTGAATTTCGTCAATGGCTTCGCATTGACCTCCACCGCTACTATTCAAGGTCCACGGCGCCCCGCCGGCGATATCGGGGTAGTAAGCCAATCGGGCGGCGCGGGACAAGTCAATATCATGTGGCGAGCCCAGCAGGCGGGCCTGGGCATAAGCTACCAAGTCAGTTGCGGCAATGCGGCCGACCTGGACCTGGTCGATTACGCCGCATTCATGCTGGAAAGCCAAGCCACCAAAGTGGTATTGATGCTCGCCGAGCGGCTGGCGGACGGCGATCGTCTGCGCGCCCTGGCCCGGCGCGCCGCCGAACTGGACAAGCCCATCATCATGGTCAAAGTCGGCCGTACCGAAGCGGGCAGCAAGGCGGCGGCATCCCATACCGGCGCGGTGACCGGCGCCGATGGCGTTTGCGACGCGGCATTGAGGCAAATGGGCATCGTGCGAGTCGACGATTGCAATGAGCTGTATGAAACCGCCATGCTGCTGCGCCAGGGGCGGCGGCCGGGTGGCCGCCGCGCGGCCGCCATGTCCATCTCCGGCGGCAATCTTGTAATGGTGGCCGACCTGGGCGCATCCCTTGGTATCGAATGGCCCTCGTATAGCGAACAGACCTGCCTGAAACTCGCGGAATCCCTGCCGGGTTTCGGCTCCGCCAACAACCCCACGGACTTGACCGCCGCCGCAATCGGACAACGGGACGCCTATAAAAATGCGGCGCAGACGATTCTGCAAGACCCTGCTGTAGACATACTCATCCCGGTCCTGACCATAAACAGCGCGGCCGATGTCCGCGCCATAGCGGAGGTATCCGCCGGCAGCGACAAACCCGTGGCCGTCTTGTGGACGGGCTGCGCCAGCAATGACGCCGCGCTTACGCCCGAAGTGCTGGTCGCCGAAGGTCTGGCTGTATATCGCGATGCCCTGCCCTGCTTGAAAGCCGTCCACCGCGCAATGCAATATGCTGAATTTCGCCGACGCCTTTCGAGCCCCGAAGCTGTACGGCCCAAGAATATCGACGCAGCCGCCGCCCGGCACCTGTTGGACGAGGCCGACGGCCCATTGAGCGAATACCGATCGAAAGCGCTGCTGCAGCATTACGGATTACCGGTGACGGCGGAGACTCTTGTCTTGTCGGCTGGGGACGCGGTCGCCGCCGCATCGCGAATCGACGGCCCGGTAGCATTGAAAATCCAGTCGCCCGATATTCCGCACAAGACCGAAGCAGGCGCCATGCGTCTGGATGTGACCGGCGAGCGCGCCGTTACGGCCGCCTACGACGCGGTGATCGCTGCGGCAAAGGCATACCGGCCCGATGCCCGCATCGAAGGCGTGCTGGTTCAAGAGATGATCGCCGATGCACAGGAAATCTTCGTTGGCATATCGCACGATGCCACTTTCGGCCCGGTGCTGACCCTCGGATTGGGAGGCATATACGTCGAAGTGCTGAAAGACGTGGTATTTCGCCTGGCCCCATTGACGCCCGACGAGGCGCGGCGCGCGCTGGGCGAACTGCGCGCCTTCAAGCTCCTGGAAGGAGTCCGCGGCAAGCCCGCAGCCGATGTGGATGCTCTGGTGGATTGCCTGGTGCGTGTCTCCTGGCTGGCGATAGACCTGGGTGGGCGGATCGCCGAGCTCGACATCAATCCGCTCTGCGTACTGCCGAAAGGCCGCGGCGCGCGTGTAGTCGACGCATTGGTCATTCCCCACAGAACTGCCGATTAAATACGGAGAATCATCGTCATGATAACTGCGGCAGCGGAAGAAAGCGTGCTCTGGCTTACGATCACGCGCCCCAGGGCGGCAAACGCACTCGATGCGGCAACCCACGATGCGCTGGTCGCCGAACTGCAACGCGCGTCCGCGGATGACGATGTGGCCGCGGTCGTGCTGCAGGCCGCGGGCGATCGGGTTTTTTGCGCGGGAGCCGATCTGAAAGAATTCTCCCAGATTGCCTCCGCCCAGGCTGCGCTCAAGCGCCGGGAACTGTTATTGCGCACTTTGACTGCCATGCTGGACTTTCCCAAGCCGCTGCTGGCGGCCGTACAGGCACCGGCCATCGGGGCGGGTGCCATGCTGGCGCTGGCCTGCGACGAGATCCTGATGGCGAGCGACGCCTCGCTGTCGTTCCCCGAAATCACTTTGGGTCTGCCCTCGCCCATGGGGGTCGCCATGATTGCCCACCGCGCCCCTCGACAGATCGTACAGCGGCTGGTGCAGCTCGGGCAGCGTCTGAGCGCCCAAGACGCGCTGCTTGCCGGGCTGGCCGATCAAGTGGTAGTGCCGGCCGAGCTGAAAGCATATTGCACTGCGCGCGCCGGCGACTGCGCCGCCCGTGCCGGCCATGCATATGCGGTGAACAAGCGCTGGATGCACCGTGAACTCAAGCGGGACCTGGCCGATGCGGCCAACGCCGCGACAGCCAACCAGCACCTATAGTTTTCATTAGCCATCAAATCAAATGGAACGAGAGATAGACCATGCAATTGGAAATCAGCCCGGATCTCGCGGAAATGCGCGCGGCCGTACGCCGCTTCACACAGGACGAACTGGAACCCATCGCACTGGAAATCGACCAGACAGGCGAAGTGCCCGAGCAAACCTTGCCTTTGCTGCGAGCCCAGGGCTACCTGGGCATGCGCATGCCGGCGGAGTTCGGCGGCGGCGACTTCGATCTCTCCACCTATTGCCTGGTATTGGAAGAATTCAGCCGGTCCCATCGCATGTTCACGTTAATGCTGGATGCCACCAGCGGCCTTAACCCCATCGCCATTGCCCGCTTCGGCAGCCGTGCGCAACAAGAAAAATACCTAGCGGGATTATGCGCCGGCACCCTGCACGCCTCGTTTGCCTTGACCGAGCCTGGCGCGGGTTCCGACGCCCAGGCCATCAAAACCCGGGCGCAGCCACGCGGCGATGGCTGGGTGTTAAATGGGCGCAAGCACTACATCAGCGGCGCCCACTTGGCCAACGTCGTGCTCGTCATGGCCGTCACCGATCCCGAAAAACGCGGGCGCGGCGGTATTACCGCATTCCTGGTGGATAGCAGCACGCCGGGCTTCAGTGTCACGAGGGTCGATACCACCATCGGCTCCGATCCCATCAAGCTGGCGGAGCTGTCCTTCGACGACTGCGAACTGCCGGCCGGCGCGGTGCTGGGGGAAGTCGGCCAAGGTTTCAAGGTGGCGATGGAGTCGCTGACCAGCGGCCGCATGGGTGTGGCGTGCTCGTGCCTGGGCGCGGCCGACCGTCTTCTGGAAATGTCCGCGGCCTACGCCAAGGAGCGCTCCACCTTCGGCAAGCCCTTGGCCGACAGGCAGGCAATCCAGTGGATGCTGGCCGACTCCGCGACCGAGCTGGCGATGGCGCGCGCCTTGACCTACGAAACCCTGCGCCGCATCCAGGCCGGCGAAGACGTCGGTTCCGCCGCCAGCATGTGCAAGCTGGCGGCTTCGGAAATGGTCGGCCAGGTCGCCGATCGGGCGGTACAGATTCACGGCGGCATGGGTCTGCTGCGCGGATTCCCGGTGGAGCGCTTCTACCGCGACGTGCGCCATTACCGCGTAGGCGAAGGCTCCTCCGAAATACAGCGCATGCTGATTGCCCGCGAGGTATTGCGATGAAAGCTCGCGCACCGCTGAATGCCGTCATTGCCGGCGTCGGCGAAAGCACAGTGGGCCGCGTGCCGCATCTGGACTCCCTCGGCTTGCAGCGCATGGCGGCGCTCGCGGCGCTGGAAGATGCGGGCCTGACGCTGGCCGATATAGACGGCCTGCTGACCACTCCCATCCGGGTGGAAAACTGGGCCATGCCCTGCGGCGTGGTATCGGAAAGCCTGGGCCTCCATCCACGTTATCTGGCAACACTGGATGTTGCCGGCGCGTCCGGCGTGGCCATGGCTCACCACGCGGCCATGGCGGTGGCCACGGGCCAGTGTGAGACCGTGCTGTGCGTCGCCGGCCAAAACATGCTGTCGTTCAGTTCGCGCGGCGCCGCCGTGCAGAAGCTCGCCGACGCCGGATGGGCTCACCCGGAATTCGAAGCACCATACGGCCCGCTCATACCCACGCTCTATGCCTTGGTGGCACAGCGCCATATGCACGAGTACGGAACCACGCTGGAGCAGATGGCCGAGGTGGCCGTCACCCTGCGCGGCCACGCCGCGCTGAACCCCAACGCACACAAGAAAGACCTTCTTTCCATCGCCGATGTCATGCAATCGCGCACCATTACGTCGCCGCTGCGCATGCTGGATTGCGCCCTCGTATCCGATGGCGCCGCCGCTTTCATAGTCACCACGCCCGAACGCGCGCGCGACCTGCGCCAGCCCGCCGCCAAGCTGCTCGGGCATGGCTATGGGCATTCACACACATATATAGGCGACTACAAGAACATCACGACAACCGGCGCAGTGCAATCCGGCAGGGATGCGTTCGACATGGCGGGGCTGACGCCATCCGATATCGATGTGGCCGAACTGTACGACTGCTTCACAATTACGGTCATCGTGGAACTCGAAGACCTGGGGTTCTGCGCCAAGGGCGAAGGTGGCCACTATGTCGAAAATGGCGGGATTGCGCTGGGCGGAAAACTGCCTGTCACCACGCATGGCGGTCTTCTATCCGCCGGCCATCCCGGTCTATCGGGAGGCATGTTTCATCTGCTGGAAGGTGTGCGCCAAGTACGCAACCAAGCTGGCGCGCGCCAAGTACCCGGCGCCGAAGTGGCCCTGGTGCACGGCAACGGCGGGATCGTCGGGCTGCACAGCACTCTCATCATAGCCCAGGGGTAAATCATGTCTGAATCTTCCCCCATGATGAAAAGCGCCCACTACTGGGAGCGGACCCGCAGCCTGGGATTCGCCTTGCCTCATTGCTCCGATTGCGGCCGGTTTCATTTTTACCCCCGTCCCGCCTGTCCTTTCTGCGGCAGCGACCAGGTGCTCCCCACCGTGGCCAGTGGCAGGGGCAGCGTCTACAGCTACTCCGTCGTGCATCGCGCCCCTGGCCCGGCTTTTGCCGGCGATGTTCCTTATGCAATAGCCATAGTCGCCACCGATGAAGGTCCTCATCTGTTGACCCGTGTTGCAGGCGTGGATCCCGCCCGGGTGCGAATTGGAATGCGCGTTCGCGTGCTCGACATGGCCACAGCGCCCGAACCGCTGTTCGAATCGGATGAAACCAAGGAGAATATATGACCGACGCCGTAATTACCCATATCGAAGATGCCGTCGCCTGGATAACGCTGAATCGTCCCGATGCGCTGAACGCCATCAACAACGATACTCGGCGGATGTTGCCCGATGCCATCGATGCGGCCGATGCCAATCCGGATGTACGGGTCATGGTAATCCGCGGCGCAGGGCCGCGCGCATTCTGCGCAGGCGCCGACATCAAAGAGTTCGCCACCGTCGATGCACCGGCCGCGCATCGCCAGTCGCGCGTGCAGCGCCACTGGATCGCGGCCTTCGATCGCGCCGTCAAACCATTGATTGCGTCGATTCATGGCTATTGCCTCGGCGGCGGCCTGGAGATCGCCCTGGCCTGCGATATCCGCATCGCCGCCACTGACGCATCCTTCGGATTCCCCGAAACAAGCCTCGGCATTATCCCCGCCGCGGGAGGAACGCAGCGCATTACACGAGTGCTGGGAATGGGTGTAGCCCTCGACCTCATTCTTACAGGCGAACGAATCGACGCGCAGCACGCGTGGTCGATGGGGCTGGTTTCACGCGTGGTCGAACCGGCGGCGCTAAACGAGCTGACGCGCGGCATCGCACAGAAAATTGCCTCCCGGCCGCCGCTCGCCACTCAGTTTGCCAAAGAGGCCGTTCACACAGGCGCCGAAATATCTCTGGCGGCCGGCATGCGTCAGGAAACAGACCTGTTCACCCACCTCATCAATACACAGGACCGCCAGGAAGCCGCCAGGGCTTTCAGCGAAAAGCGCAGCCCCAAATTCACCGGCCGATAAACAATTTCCTATTCAATGCAACACGGAGTTCTCATGACAGCAAAATCCATCTATCTAGCACTGGACCTGATAAATGACCTCGTGCACAATGACGGCCCCAACGGCAAGGGGCCGCTGGGCGAACAAATCCGCACGCGCCAAATCATCAAAAACACCCGCCACGCGCTGGACAAGGCGCGCGCTGCCGGACTACCTATAGGCTACGTGCGTGTCGGCTTTTCCGGCGACTACCTCGAATGCCCGCCCGCCTCGCCCATCTTTTCCAAGGCGCGAGAGAACGGCCTTTTCAAGCTGGGGACATGGGGCACTGAAATCCATCCGGACCTGACGCCATCGGCCGGCGACTTCGACATCGTCAAGCACCGCGTCAGTCCATTCTACGGCACGAACCTGGAACCCATACTGCGCGCGCACGGAATCGGGCGCATCTACCTGGGCGGCGTTTCATCCAGCGCGGTTGTGCAAGCGACCGTTCGCGAAGCCCACGACAGGGACTATGAGTGCATTGTGCTTGAGGACTGCTGCGCATCCTTTTCTGGTGAGGATCATGATCAATCCATGACCGCAGTATCCCGCTTCGCAAAACTCACTACCTCTCGCGAGGTCGAATTCCAGCGTTGAAGAAAAATCGAACGCAGTACTTACCGGCAAAAAACAAGGAGACAAAACCATGTTGAAATTACGCAAACTCACACGTCATACACTCACCGCCTGTGGCGTACTGGCGATAGCCGTTGCCCTGGCCTCCCCTGCGCCATCGGTGGCGAAGGAAGCCTATCCGAACCACTCGATTACAGTCATCAATCCATGGACCGCGGGCGGACCCGCCGATACCGTGGCGCGGCCGATACTGCAAAAGCTGTCGGAAATGCTGAAACAGCCGGTGGTCCTGGAAAACAAAGCAGGCGCCAACGGCACGATCGGTTCCAATTTTGTCGCGCATGCGGTTCCCGACGGCTACACCTTGCTGTTTTCGCACGTGGGTCCCATTACCATTAGTCCCGCCGTTCAAAAGCATATGCCCTATGACTCCGTACGCGACCTGGCGCCCATCACCCAAGTCGTGTCGGCGCCCACCGTGCTCGTGGTGCGCCCCGACCTGCCTATCCACAATCTGAAAGAGCTGGTCGACTATGCGCGCGCCCATCCCGGCAAGCTTACATATGGCTCTGTAGGGCCGGGCAGCACGACACACCTGGCGGGAGAAATGCTTGCCAGTATGGCGAACGTCAAGTTGCTGCATGTGCCCTACAAGGGCGCGGCTCCCGTCGTCACCGACCTGCTTGGAAAGCAGATCGACATGGCATTCCTGAATATCGCCGGAGTGATTCCTTTCCTGAAGTCCGGCCAAATGCGCGGGATAGCTGTCAGCACCTTGAAACGATCCACCCTGCTGCCCGATCTGCCCGCCATAGCCGAAACGTATCCTGGGTTCGAAGTCAATTCCTGGTACGGACTCATGGCGCCGGCCAAAACCCCCAAAGCCATCATTGATCTGCTGCAGCGCGATGTTGCCGCAATTCTGAAAATGCCTGACATCGTCAAGACCCTGTCCATGAACGGCCTTGCCCCGGAAGGCACCACGCCCGAGCAATACGCCAAGCAGATCAGCAAGGATCTCGTGCGTTGGAAAGAAGCCGTGAAAAATGCGGGCTTGCAGCCGCAGTAATTTCCCTAGCTGTCATTGTATTAACCCACCAGGAGACGGGTCACCCAATGCTTGCGCAAGAGACGACAAACGCGACGGCAAACAAGCCGGGTATAAAGCCGCAGCATACGGCTCGCCACATCAAATCGTCTCTGGCAATCGGAGGGTGTCCTATAACAATCATGACATGCATACATCTCGTCCGCAGCTTCACCTTGGCATTGGCGGCAATGGGCGCTACGCTGACGGCCAGTTCGGCTGCCGCCAAATCAGACTCCTACCCCTCACATCCCGTTAAAATCATCGTGCCCTATCCGCCCGGTGGTCCAGCCGATATCGTGGCGCGCGCCCTGTCGGCAAAAATGGGCGCAAGCATGGGCCAGACTTTTGTGGTCGAAAACCGTTCCGGCGCCGGCGGCAATATCGGCACAGAGGAAGTAGCACGAGCCGTGCCGGATGGCTACACGCTGCTTTTAGGCACCAACGGGCCGCTGGTCGTCAACGTCAGCCTTTATGACAAGTTGCCATTCAATCCACTCAAGGATTTCGCTCCCATCTCGCAGGTAGCCACGATTCCTTTGGTCCTTCTGGCTCATCCGTCCGTACCGGTCAACTCGGTACAGGAACTCATCGCCTACGCCAAGGCCCACCCCGGCAAGCTTACGTATGCCTCTTCGGGCATGGGTTCGGGCGGCCATCTTGCCGGCGCGCTGCTGGCTTCGATGGCGGGCATCGACATCATCCATGTTCCATACCGCGGCGTCGCTCCGGCCACGACCGATCTGCTGGCCGGACACGTCAATTTCATGGTAGGAGGCTTACTGGCGGCGTTGCCTTCGCTGAAGAGCGGTTCGCTGAAAGCACTGGCGGTAGTCACTCCGCAGCGCTCCGTGCTGGAGCCCGGCATACCCACCGTGGCGGAATCGGGCCTGCCAGGTTTTGAAATCGTATCGTGGTATGGCGTGCTCGCCCCGGGCGGCACACCCAAACCCATTATCGATAAGCTGCACGACGCGATCATCGCCGCGCTGCAAAAACCCGATGTGGATGACATGCTCTTCAAAAAGGGCGGCCTGGAAAAAGTCGCCGGTACGCCGCAGCAATTCACCGCAACACTGCAACGCGAAATTCCGCAGTATGCGCGCATCGTCAAGCTGACAGGTGCCAAGGCCAACTGAACGCCACCGCAAAGGAGATCGACCCATGAGCATAAAAATCTGGTATCAATCCATGGCACCGCTAGGCGGCCTGCCATGCTATGTAGAAGCCCTGCAGCGCCATGCCAGCCAGACCTGCGGCGACGAGGTCGCGGTCACATTCAACGGCGCTTCCGAATCCTGGTACGGACAACGCACACCGGCCGAAATGCTCAAATTTCCGTATGTAAAACACATCATCCAGCGCGAAGCCATCGACTTCTGCCGCAAAGCGGAATCCGAAGGCTATGACGCTGTCATACTCGGCAGCTTCAGCGAGCCTTTCCTGGCCGAGATCCGGTCACTGCTCGACATTCCCGTGGTGTCCATGCCGGAAAGCGCACTGCTGGTCGCCTGTTCTCTGGCCGAACAGTTCGCCCTGGTACCGCTGGCCCCGGCCGGTGTAAGGCGAGTGCGTGCGCTGGTGCGGCGCCATGGCCTAGAGGGCCGGGTCTGCGGCATCGAGGCCTTGTCGGCGCCGGTCACCGAAGCCCAACTGGAAGCGGCCTTCGATGCGCCGCAGGAAGTCATCGAAGATTTCGAAACCGTGGCGCGCAGGCTGGTGGAAGCTGGCGCCGATCTGGTTATTCCTGCCGAAGGTGTGATCAGCGAATTACTGTACTGGAATGGGGTACGCCGGATCGACGAAGCCGCCGTCATGGACTGTATCGGAACCAGCCTGGCCTATGCCTGCATGCTGGTGCGCCTGAAACGCACCAGCGGACTCGGTGTGGGACGCCGCTGGGGTTATTGCCGGCCGCCCGACGAAATATTGCAGGCACTCGGCGCATCGCGCTAGCAAGCGTCGCGCATCGACCAGCACAGCCTCACACAGCGACCGTCACGGCGATTTCATAATTTGCACATCGAATCAATGATATTCAGGAGATTACTTTGTATACAGCCGCCCGTCCCGACGCCAATTCGCCCAGTCAAGGAACAATGGAAGAAACAGATGTCATCGTGTGTGGCGGAGGGTTGGCCGGATATTGTGCGGCCGCCGCGGCATTGGAACGCGACAAACGAGTAATCCTGCTGGAAAAACTTGCGGCGACGGGCGGCAGCACCGTCATCAGCGGTGGAGCCATGGCGTTCGCCGGCACCGATGAGCAAGGCGAAGCCGGCATCTCCGATTCCAATTCCCTGTTGCTGTCCGACTTGAAGGCAATGGGAGAACACCACAACGACGTCAGTCTTCTCGAAGCCTATGTTGCCGCTCAACTCGATACCTACTTTTGGCTCAAGCGCCTGGGTGTGCAATTCCAATCAGTTCAGCTTGGCGGCGGCCAATCGGTGCCCCGCTCGAATCGGGTCGACACCCGCCAGATGATGGAGGCGCTCGATAAACAGGCCCAGGCCTCGCAGCGCTTCGAACTGCGCTGCAACACACAGGCGCTACGCTTGCACCGGATGGAAGACGGCGGCATGGAGGTCATCGTATCGTCCGCCGGCGGGCCATCCTATGCGCTGCATGCTCGAGGCGGCGTGGTGCTGGCCACAGGCGGATTTTCACGAAGCGAAGAATGGCTGGGCGTGTTTGCGCCAGCGCAGATCAAAGCCCTGCGCATCGGCGGCCCGGGCAATACCGGCGATGGCCTCAGGATGGGTATGGCGCTTGGCGCCAATCTGCGCGACATGGGCTTCATCAAGGGAACATTCGGGGTACATCCCTCCGCCGAAGCAGAGGAACGTCTCCTGATCCATCCCATCTTCAAAGGGGCGATCGCCGTCAACGCGAACGGCCGACGCTTCGTCGACGAATCGGTTTCATACAAAATCAGCGGCGACGCATGCCTTGCCCAGCCCGATGGCATGGCCTACCAGATATTCGACGAAGGCATCATGGATCTGTCGGTTCCTGGCGTTACCACCTCGGACTTCCGCTCGGCGCTCAGCTCCGGCCATCTGATCCAGGCCGACTCCATTGCGACGCTGGCCGAGCGCATAAATATCGATCCCGCAGCGCTCCTGTCCACCCTGGACCAGTACAACGGCGACGTCGAGCGGGGCCGCGACACACAATTCGGCCGCGATGGGCTGGCGAATCACTATGGCAAATTGCGAAAAATCGACCAGCCTCCTTTCTACGCCTATCCGTCGACATCCGCCGTGCTGGCCACTTACGCCGGACTCGCCGTCGATAGCAAAGCGCGCGTGATTGACGTCTACGGACAGCCTATCGACGGCCTTTTCGCAGCCGGCGAATTGATGGGTGGATTTCACGGCGCCGCGTATATGACCGGCTCGTCGCTGGGTAAAAGCGCCGTCTTTGGCCGCATAGCGGGCAACAATGCCGCCGCGTCCTGTTGAGTGAGTTTTTTTGCATGAAGTAAAAACCCCGAGTATCGCTTCGATCGATCAAGACAAGGAGACATCAACTATGAAATCCCGTTTCTGGAAAACTCAACTATTCGGCCTGGCCTGCCTGGCCGCGGCAGCTATGCCGGCAAGCGCGGCCACTGATGCCGGTACCTACCCATCCAAGCCCATCCATCTGGTGCTTCCCTTTCCTCCAGGCGGCCCCACCGATACCGTATCACGCGCTCTTGGAGACAAGTTGAGCAAGGCCTGGAACGTCCCTGTAATCATCGAAAACCGGCCAGGCGGAAACTCCTTCATCGCAACCGATGCGGTCGCTCACGCCCAGGCAGATGGATACACCTTGCTGGTCGCGTTTTTCGGCACACTGGTGGTGAACCCCAGTCTCTACGACAAATTGCCATACGATCCCGTCAAGGATTTCGCACCGGTCACGACCGTCGCAAACCTGCCCTTGATGCTCGTCGTCAATCCGAAGTCCCCCATTCATTCAATCAAGCAGCTTATCGATCTATCGAAAGCCACCCCCAATCGGTTTACCTTCGCATCGGGAGGAGCCGGCCAAGGCGCCCACCTAGCAGGTGAAATGCTCAAGAACATGGCCGGCATATCCATGATTCATGTTCCTTACAAAGGCAATGCGCCCGCTGTCATGGATCTTCTGGGCAACCATGTGGACATGCTGTTCGATGGCATGACCTCGTCGCTGCCCTATGTAAAAAACGGCCGCCTCCGCCCGATAGCGGTCTCCACGCTAAAGCGCGCTTCGGCCATGCCGGATCTCCCGACCGTGGCCGAATCGGGCCTGCCGGGCTTTGACGTCGGATCCTGGTTTGGCATTCTCGCACCGGCCCATACTCCTCAGCCTGTTATTGCAAAGCTGAATGCCGAGTTGGTACAAATCATCAACAGCCAGGATTTCAAGACTCTGCTGGGCACACTGGGCCTGGACCCCATGTCTTCGACGCCGGAAGAATTTGTCGCGTACATGAAACAGGAAACAAGCAAATGGGCAAAGGTGGTGCACGACGCTCATATCAAGATCGACTAATAACTAATAGGTACAGCGCCCGCCTCTCACAAGGCCGGGCGCTGCACGCGGACATGAATCATCAATCGGCTTCCCTGAGTGCCTCACCACAATTTACTTTACACTGACCAACACGAGCCAATACCCCATTAAAGCGGAGCCCCTCCAATGGTCGAAGCCCACAACGAAGCCAAGAAAAACAACCGGCCAACCCTGGTTTATCCCTGCGGGGACGCACCCGAACCCGGCGCGGTTCGAGAAATAGCGCCTGGGGTTTTATGGATACGCATGCCCATGCCCTTTGTGCTCACGCATATCAACCTGTGGGCGCTGGAAGACGGTGATGGCTGGACCATCGTTGACACGGGCCTGCAGACCAGCGACACGACGGCGGCATGGGGAAAACTGTTTTCCGGCCCGCTGGGTGCGAAAAGAGCCAGCCGTGTTCTGGTCACTCACATGCACCCCGATCATGTCGGCATGGCAGGCTGGCTGACCCGCAAGTTCGGCTGCCGCTTGTGGATGACTCGCCTGGAATACCTGACGTGCCGCACACTCGTGGCCGACACCGGGCGGGAGGCGCCCGAAGACGGCATCCGCTTCTACCGCCAGGCTGGCTGGAGCGAACATTCCATCGAAAATTATCGAGCACGGTTCGGCAATTTTGGAAAAATGACGCATGCCCTACCAGACAGCTATCGGCGTCTGCAGGACGGCGAATCCCTGAACATAGGCAGCCATCAATGGAAAGTGGTCGTGGGCAACGGCCATTCGCCTGAACATGCCTGCCTGTATTGTCCCGATCTCAAACTCCTTATATCGGGCGACCAGGTTCTACCCCGCATTTCATCGAATGTATCGGTGTTTCCGACCGAGCCCGACGCCGATCCCATGGGAGACTGGCTGGCCTCGCTTGAAAAACTGAAGAAGGAAGTTCCCAACGATGTGCTCGTGCTGCCGGCCCACAACGAACCCTTCCGAGGCTTGCATGAACGCCTCGATTATCTCGAATCCAGCCAGCTGGACGCGCTTGAACGATTGCGTGCGGTATTGCGGCAACCGCAGCGCGCGGTGGATGTCTTCCCGACCTTATTTTCCCGGCCCATCACTGCCGCCGATCACAGTCAGCTCAGTCTGGCCACAGGTGAAAGCGTCGCCCATTTGAATTACCTGATCCGGCGGAGTGAAGCCGTGATGCAGTTGGATGGCGAGGGAGTCGCCTGGTATCGCGCTGCAAGCTAATGTCTTAACACGCCGCGTATCACTGACGGAAGCTGCCGGGATCGATCGCCAGGCGATTCAGTTTGTCATACAAGGTCTTGCGCGAAATCTTCAATAGCTTTGCCGCATGCACCACATTGCCTGCAGCGCTGCGCAGCGCCTCCTGTATCAATTCATGTTCCGTTTGTTCCATGCGATACGCCAGGGAGTCGGCATTGTCGGGAGGCTGCGCCAGACCGTCTTCAACACCCAGGCAGAATCGCTCGGCGGTGTTCCGCAATTCACGCACATTGCCCGGCCAGTCGTGCTGTTGCCAGCGCAGCAAGTCCTGGCCGGACCATTGCGGCGGCTCGCATTGATACCGCCGCGCCGCAATGGCAATGAAATACGCCATGAGCAACGGGATGTCATCGAGCCGTTTACGCAAGGGCGGCAACTCGATGGACACAACATTCAGGCGGTAATACAGGTCGGCCCGGAACTCGCCCTGGTCGCAGGCCTGCTTGAGGTCCAGCTTGGTTGCCGCTATTACCCGGCAATCGACCGGTATCGGCGTATTGCTGCCTAGCCGCTCCACGTAGCGCTCCTGCAGCACGCGCAGCAATTTAGCCTGCAAATTCAGCGGCATGGATTCGATTTCGTCCAGGAACAGCGTGCCGCCCTGGGCATATTCGATTTTTCCGATACGACGGCGATGCGCTCCGGTAAACGCACCGGCCTCATGGCCAAATATTTCGCTCTCGAAAATACTTTCGGGCACTGCCGCGCAATTCAGCGCAACAAAGGCGCCACGCCTGCCGCTGGCGGTGTGGATGGCTTTTGCCAGCACCTCTTTGCCCGATCCAGTTTCGCCGCAAACCAGCAAATCGGCCGAGGTCGGCGCCAGCGCGGCGATCAGCTTGCGGACATGCTGGATCGCGGGCGATTGGCCAATCAGGGGGGTTACCTGCAACTCTTGCAATTGATCTTTCAGGCGCTGATTTTCGGTGGCCAGGGCGCGGCGCTCCATGGCCCGGCGGACCACATCGACGAGCCGCTCCGAATGAAATGGTTTCTCGATGAAATCGTAGGCGCCAGCCCGCATGGCTTCCACTGCCAGGGAAATATCGCCGTGCCCGGTAATCAGAATCACAGGCAAATTACGATCCAGGCGCAGCAAATCGACCAGCAGCGACATTCCACCCATGCCGGGAAGCTGTACATCGCAGATCACGGCTGCCGGCCGTTCGCCGCCAACGCTGGCCAGCGCGGTTTCCGCATCGCCGAAGCCGCGCACCGAAATGCCCGCCAAACGCAAAGCCTGCCCGCAGGCATGCATGACGATTTCATCGTCCTCGATCAAATACACAAGGCTGCCTTCAGCGGCGGGAATGGGGTTTTCCGTGTTCATACATGTTCCAGGATGATGGTGGCCTCGGTGCCCCGATCGGGCGCATTGCCTATCTGCAGCTGGCCGCGCATTTCCTCAATGATAGCCAAGGAAATGGCCAGGCCCAGCCCTATGCCCTGGCCGGTGGGCTTGGTGGTGAAGAATGGCTCAAAAAGGTGCTGGCGCACTGCGTCCGAAATACCCGGACCCTGGTCGCGTACGATAATGTGTACGTGTTTCTCTTGCACCTGAACCGTTACCGACAGTACGCTGCCTGGCTGATCGGCAGCGGCGTCCAGGCCATTACGCAATAGATTGACCAGCACCTGTTCAAGCCGTATGGAGTTACCCCAAGCCAACGCCTCCGAGCTTGTACGCACCAACTGGACTTTGGCTGCGACCTGCTTGCGGCGCGGCTCGACCAACATCAGCGCCTGATGAATGGAATTGCTGACATTGACCGGCTCGCGTCCGACATTGTCCTTGCGGGAAAAAGCCTTGATGCTGGACACGATGTTGCCCATGCGGGCGGCCAGCTTGCTGATCAGAAAAACATTCTTGCTGACTTCCTCAAGTTCTCCGCGCTTGACCAGGTGAACCGTATTGTCGGAAAGCGTGGTCAGGGCAGTCAGGGGCTGGCTGAGTTCATGCGTGATACCGGCCGCCATTTGCCCCAGTACGGCCAGTTTGCCCGCCTGCACCGCGCTGTCGCGTGTTTCCCGCAAGATATGCTGGGCACGATCCAGCGCCGCAATTTTTTCGGTAAGATCGGTCGTGCGCAAGGCAATCCGCGTCTCCAGTTCCGCATGCGCCTGATCCAGTTCATTTTTCGCACGGCGCCGCTCTTCGTAGCGTTTGCGCTGTTGATTGCGCACCATGAACAGGGCCGCTACGAACGCGGCGACAAAGCCCACGCCTATACCCACCACCCGGGATAATTGACGGTCCCGCTGTGGGTCGACAAATATTGCCAGCTTCCACCCAAGCGGCCCCACCGGTACGTATTCGGTGAGCAATGTACGTTTGGGCTGGCCTGGAAGCGCCAGATCGAGGGTTTGCGGCAAGGTATTGTCGAGAACAACGCCCTCCAGGGGATCAAGCGGATTCTTACCGTACTGACGATTCCGATTCACTGCAGCACGTTTCTGCGCACTTAGCGCAACCAGGGTATGGTATCGCCAGGCGGGAACCGAGGACAGGAAAATAATCCCGCCCGAATCAAGCAGCATGACCGTATCGCTGCTTTGCGAGAGCGCCGATTCAAACTCACTGAGACTGATCTTCACAACAATAACGCCGCGCGTTCCCGCCTGCGTACGAATGGATGTTGCAAGAAAATAGCCGGCCTCGTGGCTGGTGGTGCCAAGACCATAAAAGCGCCCCTGGCCGAATTGCAGCGCATCGCGAAAATAAGGCCGAAAGGTATAGTTCTGACCGACAAAGGTATCGGGCTTATCCCAATTGCTGGATGCCAGAGTCAAGCCATCGGCATCAATGAGATAAGCAACCCGCGAACCGGTTGTCACCTGAACGGCGCGCAGGTATTGATTGGCGGCTTGCTGAGCCACCGCATCGCCCGGATTGTCCAGCAGGACGCTCATTTTCTTTTCAAACGAGATCACTTTCGGCAGCGATTCGTACCGCGCCAGGGTCGACTCCAGGCTCAGGGAATAAAACACGGCACGTTGATGCGCTTGCGCGAGTGTGGACTTGGTCTCTTGGGCGAAGACGATGCAATCGGCAATATAGGCTATCCCGACACAGGCGGCGAGCAACAAATAAATGCTCAAGCGCCGTCGGGCAAAAAGATATCGCATGTAATCGTCCAATCGACATTGAAGTTCAACAAAAGCGGAATCGCCATTGGTCCGGACCAGGCTCATCTCAAGCCCGATGACATGCCAGGGCTCAGGGTCTGGCTGCTTTGTTATTCGTGCATGCCCGCGCGCATCCGCGCCGGTGAATATATACCAGAAGCACGCGGAAAATGCAGCCTGCGAATAACCAGTAGGAACAAACTTGCCACTGCGTCCCACCCCGGCAGGATGGAAAAGTACACACAAAAAACACTGAATTCTGCCGATCTACACACTTGAGTCGTATGCCAGGCCTGACGAATTTTGCTCGAATGCCCCACCGTACCGGCCTTTCATACCTATTGTAGGTTTTTGACGCCCCTGGCACGGTTCTTGCGTCAGTCTGAACCAACCACTCAAGATAGTGGGTATTCACAATACCATGGAGGCAGCATGACATTGGCAAAATCGGAGTTGTCGTTTCCGGAGAAAAATTGGGCCGAGGCGCAGTGGCCCCTCAAAAGGCAACGATGGTGTGCATGGGGCACGACGAATCTCGAACAATTCCCGAGCCGGCAAGCCCATGAGAGAACTGAAAAAGAAGCAAGAAAAGCCACATCCGAGGCCCAGACCGGACAAAAACAAACGGACAGGAAACGAGAACTACATGCCAAACACGAAAGCACAGCCATCATGCTTGCGGCCAAGCTGCCTACCTTTCCACGCGCCACGGACGCCAATGCCTACTTGCGCCGCAAAGGAATCAGCGCCCACGAGGGTCTCAAGAAAAACTGCTATGGCAACCTCGTGATTCCCGCGCAAGACATACACGGCAAGGTATGGGCCGCCCAAAAAATCTATACGGATGGCAGCCAGTGCTACCAGGCAGACAATCTCAAGCCCGGTTGTTTCCACGTCTTGGACGCGGCACCCGGCCAGGGTGTTGCCGTATTGGCCCAGGCCTCGGTCATTATTCTTGCCGAAAGCTATGCCACGGCCGCCACCATAGCGGAAACCGTATCCCATCCCACTGTTGTGGCCTTTGACAGCGACAACCTGACGCCCGTCGCCCAAGCCTTGCGTGGACGCTTTCCCGACAAGCCTCTATTGATATGCGGCAATGACGACCGGCATCTGGAACGCAATACCAAACTCGGCGGCAGCTACCGTAACGCCATCAAAGCAGCCCAGGCTGTCGCCGGCGTCGCGATCTTCCCCTCTTTTTCCAGCGATGAAACAAGCGGGCGCCCCAAAGAATTTATCAGCTTCAACGACCTGGCGCAAAAATCCACGCATGGACGCACCGCCGTCGAAGCGGCAATCCGCAGTGGGATTGGCCAGGCGCAGGACACAATTCCGCGGGAATAATCATTTCGAAAAAACGCCGCCTCCATGAGGCGGCACCGGAATTGCGGATGTCCACAAGATACATCCCGAATGATGGTGTGCGGGGCGGCCGTGGGTGCCGCCAAAACACGGCAACAGCGGCATACTCAATCCATTTTCGCGCCCGACAGTTTGACCAGCTCACCATATCTGCTCAACTCACTGGACATGAACCCGGCAAATTCCTTGGGGCTTTGGGCGGGGCCTACCTGTACACCCATTGCTTCCAGCTTCTTGTTGATATCTGGATCTTTCAGGACAAGATTGATTTTCTTGTTCAGTTCGTCCACAATTTTTACTGGCGTACCGGCCGGAGCCGCTATGCCATACCAGGCTGAAGCGTACATATCCTTTACACCCGCCTCTGCAAAGGTTGGAACATCGGGCAGTTCCGTCAACCTTGTTTTCGAGGCCACGGCCAAAGCCTTGAGTGTGCCGGCCTTAACCTGCGAAATCGATCCCGTATCGATCATGAAATCCAGTTGTTTCCCCAACAAATCACTGACGGCCGGGCCGCTACCTTTATAGGGAATGTGCGTGACCTTGATCCCAGTCAGGTGCACCAGCAAGGAGCTTGCCAAATGCTGCGACGAACCCACGCCGGCCGAACCGTAATTCAGCCTGGACGGATGTTCTTTGGCATAGCTCAACAAGTCACCGACGGAGTTGAATGGAGATCCCTTGGGTACCTCCAGAACATTGGGAATCGAACCGATATATGCAACCGGTGCAAAGTCCTTTTTAGGATCGAACCCCAGATGCGAATACAAATGCGGGTTTGCCGCATTGGTTGAACTGGTCACCACCAGCAGGGTGTAACCATCAGGCTTTTCGCGAACAAATGAAGTCGTCCCAATATTTCCACCCGCGCCGGCCTTATTGTTGACCACCACGGCCTCGCCGATCCGCTCACTCAAGCCTTTGGCGATAAAACGGCCAATCACATCCGTTGCTCCCCCGGGCGCCCAGGGAACAACCAGTTGAATTGCATGATCCGGGAAATCGGCCGCATTCGCTGTTGCCCCTGTCACCAACAGCATACTGACAGCAAAACCCGCGGCGATTGTTTTTTTGATAAATAGCATTTTTTTACCTTCGATAAGTAGTGCAGTTCAGGCATTAACCTTGTTTCAACAATGACGCTTCGATCCAGCTATCGTCATACACATTGCGGCCGATACCGCTGAGGGTATCGGCCTCCAGTTTCATTTTTTTTCTGGCCAGGCCAAGAATTTCTTCTGCCTTCTCGACTGGAATAAAGACCACCCCATCTTCATCGCCTATCACAATGTCTCCCGGCTGAACGACGGCCCCATCTATAGATACAGGAATATTCACTGCCCCGGGACCATTCTTGTATGGACCCCGATGCGTAACTCCCTTGGCAAAACATGGAAAATCATTTTTGGAGAATGCCCCCACATCCCTGATTGCTCCATCAACCACGTAGCCGACCGCCCCTCTCATTTTCGCGACAGCAAGCATAATCTCGCCGATCAGGGCTCTATCCACCCCGCCTCCCGCGTCGATGACCAGAACATCGCCAGGCTGCACAGTCCGCAACGCTTTATGTATGAACAGGTTGTCGCCGGCGGCAACCTTTACAGTAAGGGCTCGACCGATCAATTGCGTGCTGCCATGCATCGGCTTCAATTGATTAGTACCAGGCAGGCGATCCATCACATCGCTGATGATCGAAGTAGAAACTCCGTTGAAGGAACGTTGAATATCTTCCATTACCTTTTTCTACACTTTAATTAACACGTAAAGCAATCTGTGAAAACGAAATTCTCACACACGGGAAAATAATAAAAAAGTGATATATTCAGCTAATAAAATATGAATAAATTAGATGAATTACCAAGGTAAACCCGAATATGACAAGCTTCAAGCAATTGGAAGCAATCGTGGCTGTTGCCGAAGCGGGTTCATTCAGCGATGCCGCCCATAAACTGGGCGTCGTCCAATCCGCCATCTCGCGGCAAGTTCAGGAACTGGAAAATCATTTGAAATGCCAGTTGCTCAATCGCTCCGCCCGACAGGCAAAATTCACAAAGAGTGGCCAGGAAGTGTTAAGCAAAGCGCGGGGCCTGTTGCAGCAACGGGACCTCATCGTCGATCAGATGATCAATAAAACCCTGTTATCGACAAAAGTTCGCTTGGGGGTTACAGAATTGACAGCCATGACTTGGCTGCCGGTGCTGATAGAAAAATTGAAAGAAGAATACGCGGCGGCGGATATTGAAATTGAGGTCGAGGCAAGCACGGTCTTATTAAACAAGCTGAAGACAGGGGCTCTGGACATTATTATTGTGCCCGATGCATTCAACGCGACAGGGCTCATAAAAACCAAACTGGCCGACGTTCAATCAGCGTGGCTGTGTCATCCAAGCTTACACAACGTGGAAGCCGACCTTCCCGTGTCGAAGATAGGAAACTTCACCTCGCTTGTTCAAAACAGCACATCGGGCGCGGGAATTATCATGTCTGAATGGATGGAAAAAAGAGGTATTGTTGCAAAAACAAAAATAAGCACCAATAGCCTGACCGTCCTGGTCGGTATAGTTCTTGCCGGATTAGGCGTTGCCTATCTGCCTCGCAACGTATTTACGAACCTGCTCGCCGATGGCCAGCTAAAGGAAATTATTTCATCTCCCCCGGTACCCTCCGTCAGCTATGTGGCAATCATTCCCACCTCGAAATACAACATCTTCCACAAAAACATCATCAGCTTGATGCAAGCCATTTGCAATTTCGACCGGCTGCATCAAAAGCATCAGCCGTTTTCCGTTAACGGAAAACCAGGCCAGCCATGATCACAATCAAGCAATTGGAGGCGTTTTACTGGACGGCCAAATTGGGAACCATGGACAAGGCCGCCCAAAAATTGAACATTACCCAATCCGCCACGACCAAACGATTGCAGGAACTGGAAAGACTATCTTCCGCACCCCTGTTTCACACCAGAAACAAGAAATCCGAGCTCAGCGATCTAGGGCGGGAGGTATTGCAATCCACCGAAAAACTGTTGATTGCCCTGATGGGTCTGACAGAGCAATCATCCCAGACAATAAAGAAAATAGCAGTGGGAATCACCGAACTCAGTGCTCTGACATGGTTTCCGGAATTCATCAAAGAATTGAAGGACAGCTATCCAAACCTTCTTGTCAGTACTTGCGTAAGCCATGCCCCCATATTGCAAAGCCAGTTGCTGGAAGGCAAGCTTGACTTCATTGTCATTCCAGAACATTTTCTAACTCCAGCCATGGTGCGGACATTCCTGAAAAGATCAGAGTTTGCGTGGTTTTGCTCTCCTTCAATGCTGCTGCCGTCTCGCGAGCTGTCTCTCGATGAAATATTCAGATTGCCATTGATCAGACAGCACGACGACTCCATCACCTCCGCGCTTTGTGATAATTTTTTCGCGGTAAGCAGCATCAGGCCGCCGAGTATTTCCGAATCCAACAGCCTGGTTTCCTTATGCAGCCTGGTACAGGCGGGGCTTGGGGTTAGCTACCTGCCCAAAGAGCTTTTCCTGGCGCAACTCAATCAAAATAAAATAAAAATGTTCGGCACCAGCATGCCTGTCGAACATATAAATTATTATGGCGCGCATCTGAAACATGAGTCTCTGGTTGCACTTCCCATTGCCGAAATTGCCAGGCAGACATGCATAAAATATTCGGCAAGCTAATAATTTTGGGTTGAAAACATTTTCCTACCCACAGACACAGAGCGAGCCTTGCGTCTACGCCAATCCGGCCGACCCGGGGCCGCGGGTACCCACGAAGGGCGCCCCTACGAATAACGGCATATGGTAGGGGTGGGCCTTGTGCCCACCCGTTTGGGCGACAATGGTGCGGCAGGAGGGGCTCGAACCCCCGACCCCGGGCTTAGAAGGCCCGTGCTCTATCCAGCTGAGCTACTGCCGCATCAGGTAACGCGCAGGCATTTTACCTTGTTGGTCGCAAAATCGAAAAAGGTAGAAAATCCTGCCCTGAATCGATATGTCACAGCACGCTTACATCAGGTAGCGCAATCAAACCGGCGCAATGCTAAAGTTTCGGGCAAACCCGCGGCTGAATCCGATGCATACCCATTCAGCCTGTCCAGACTGAATGGGCGCCTTGCCCATTCAGTCGAAGCATCACCATGTTATCGCCTTATGAAACTCATTGTCCGACCTTTGCATACCCTGTTCTTCACGCTCGCAGCTACCTTGGCAGTAACCTTGCTCAACATGAGCCAGGCTTGGGCGGGCATGGCCTACCAACTGGACCAGACACACGCCATCGCAGGCGAAACAATTAATGTAAAGGCTGTGCTCTTCAACGACACGGGCAACACTCTTAGTTGGCGTCCCTCCAAAACCTTGGTGTTGCAATGGCGTAGTGAAAGCGGCCAGGCTATACGCAGTCTGGCCTATCTGGAAACGGCTCCAAGCCAGGTCAATGTGCCCGTGAACAATTTCGTTCAGTTTGCCTGGCGCGCGGTGGTACCCAAGGGCGTCAAAGGTTTGCAGGCAATCAATGTCGAGGGTCGGCCGACCCTGCTGGCGCTTGATACCAATCCGCTGGAAAAAAGCCC
This sequence comes from Paralcaligenes sp. KSB-10, assembly GCF_021266465.1. Taxonomy (NCBI): domain Bacteria; kingdom Pseudomonadati; phylum Pseudomonadota; class Betaproteobacteria; order Burkholderiales; family Alcaligenaceae; genus Paralcaligenes; species Paralcaligenes sp. KSB-10. The sequence goes on from NZ_CP089848.1 coordinate 1,584,516, forward strand.
GATCGCAGGCACCCCAGCCCATGCGCAAATCGTGGACGCCGGTGCCGCCCCCGAAGGTCGCAAGGCCGATCCTGTTTTGCCCAAAAACATTGTTGCCGCGACAGGTGCTTCGATCAACGAAGGGCCAGCCATCGACACCTTGCAAAAGCCCATCACTACGCCCTCGGCATTCGATAACTTCAGAAATGCCTTGTCTCCATACGAACCGATTTACTTCGATGTCGGCACCAAGGGCGGGACCAATGCGCGTTTCCAGCTGAGCTTTAAATATCGCCTGTTCACGCCAGCCGATCCGGAAAATCCAAAATTTTTCGACAATATGTATTTGGGCTATACCCAAACCTCCTTGTGGGACCTATCGGCCAGTTCCAGCCCTTTTATCGACACTACCTACAATCCCAGCATTTTCTGGCATAAAGACGCGCTCTGGCAGGCAGACAGCAAACAATGGTTTGTGGGCCTGAGCACCGGCGTGGAGCACAAATCCAACGGCAAGGCCGGCGCCGACTCGCGTTCGCTGAACGACGGATTTATAGAACCGCAGTTCAATTACCGTTTCGATGGCGGCAGTACGCTTACCTTCGCCCCACGAGTCAAAGCCTATATGGGAATCACTGACAATCCAGATTACGCCGATTATGCGGGCCATGTGGACTGGAAGTTGCGCTGGGCGCAAGATAACGGGCTGGTACTGTCGGGCATGTATCGCCACGGCAATCAAGGCCACCAGGCTACCCAGATCGAAGCCGCCTGGCCTCTGCAGCGCACATTCCTGAACATGAACGGCTATCTGCATGTGCAGTTTTTCAAGGGCTATGGCGAAACCTTGCTGGGATATCGGCAAAACAGCGATTCGCAAATCCGTGTCGGTTTGTCGCTGGTGCCATAAAAAACTCCTTGCGCATGCCGGTGATGCGCCACCCCGCCTGGGCCGCCACCCCCGCGCCTTAAGAACAATAACTCCTTCGGGAGAAGGGACCCGCGTTATCTCCGCCGCGCTCCCGGCCGTGCGGCCGCGCTTGCCGCAGGGGCCTCGGACTCACTATCGCAAGCATGAATCAGGAACTGCCGGAATGTGTCCACCAGCCCTTTCGGCTCCGCCTGCCTGGGCCAAAGAAGGCCAACATCCATGGGCGCGACCGGATCCGCAATGGGAATGGCCATAATCTTCTTGCCTTCCAGCGACCACGGGCGGTACACCAGGTCCGACAATATCGATACGCCAAAACCATATGCGACCAGGCCACGCAGGGCTTCCAGGGAACTGGTGCGCATCGCGATCTTGAGTGCGTGACCACTCGCTCCCCAATGACCGGTGGCCGCGGAATCGGCATCATCCACAGTCAGCAATATATAGGGGTATTTTGCAATCTCGTCGAGGCTTGCGGCGGACTGCCTGGCCAAAGGATGCGAAGCCGCCGCCCATACTCTGCGGCGTGAGCGCACCAGCAATCGATGGCCATAACGCTGCACATCGGCAATATTGGATATCAGCCCCACTCCCAGGTCTATGCTCCGGTCGGCCAGCGCCTGTTCCAGCGTAATTCTGTCCATATCCACCAGGTCTATCTCCACTTGCGGGTAACTGTGCTTGAAACGGCTCAGCAAATCCGGCAGGAAATAGCCCAATACCGTATAGGTGGCGGCGATCCGGATCGTTCCCTGCACCGTCTGGGTACGCAAGCTGGCATGCCGCATGGCATCGTTGACCGAGTCCATGACATGCCGGGCATGGTGAAAAAACACCTGCCCTTCCGCCGTCAGAACCACGCCATGAGGCAGGCGATCGAACAAACGTACTTTCAACTGTCTCTCCAGGCTCTGGACCGCGCTGGTGATCGCCGACTGCGACACATGCTCGGAGATGGCCGCCGTGGAAAACTGCCCCGAGGTCGCCGCGGCGATGAAGTACCGGAATTGTCTCAACGTAACTTCGCTCTTCATCTGTTTTTTTAATACCTGATACCTGAAAATTTGATTTTACGATACCAATATAAATACATACACTAATAAAATAAATCATCCCTACAGGAGACAATCGAGATGAACGCCCCCCTTGATCAGGCGGTGCTGTCCGCACTCGCCAAGGTAAGCCTTGACGACAAGTACACTCTCGAAAAAGGCCGCGCCTACATGAGCGGCACGCAAGCGCTGGTGCGCTTGCCCATGTTGCAAAAACTGCGCGACAAGCATGCCGGGCTGAACACGGCCGGATTTATTTCCGGCTATCGCGGGTCGCCCCTGGGTTCCCTGGACCTCGCACTCTGGAAAGCCAAGCAGCACCTGATCGACAACGACATCGTTTTCCAGCCGGGCCTGAACGAAGACCTGGCGGCCACCTCGGTCTGGGGGTCGCAGCAAGTCAATCTTTATCCCGACGCCACGCATGACGGCGTATTCGGCATGTGGTATGGCAAAGGTCCCGGCGTGGACCGGTCCATGGACGTGCTCAAGCATGCCAATTCCGCCGGCACGTCGAAACACGGCGGCGTGCTGGTGCTCGCCGGCGACGACCACGCCGCCAAGTCATCCACGCTGGCGCATCAATCCGAACATGTATTCCAGGCCGCGGGCCTGCCGGTTCTGTATCCATCGAATGTCCAGGAATACCTGGACTACGGCCTGCACGGCTGGGCCATGAGCCGCTATTCGGGCCTGTGGGTCGCCATGAAATGCGTCACCGATGTGGTCGAATCCACCGCCTCGGTCGATATCGATCCCGACCGCGCCAACATCGTCATTCCGTCCGACTTCGTCTTGCCGCCCGAAGGCCTGAGCATACGCTGGCCCGATCCGCCGCTGGTGCAGGAAGCGCGCCTGATGAACTACAAGTGGTATGCCGCGCTGGCCTACGTGCGCGCCAACAAACTGAACCGCATTGTCATCGACTCACCGCGGGCCCGTTTCGGCATCATGGCCGCCGGCAAGGCCTACCTCGACACACGTCAGGCCCTGGCCGATCTGGGCCTGGACGAAAACACCTGTGCGCAAATCGGCATACGAGTCCTGAAAGTGGGTTGCGTGTGGCCTTTGAACGCACTGGACGCACGCGAATTCGCCACCGGCCTGGACGAAATTCTGGTCGTCGAAGAAAAGCGGCAAATTCTGGAATACGCGCTTAAAGAAGAACTGTACAACTGGCGCGACGATGTGCGCCCCAAGGTCTATGGCAAGTTCGATGAAAAGGACAATGCCGGCGGCGAATGGTCGGTGCCGCGCGGCAACTGGCTCTTGCCCGCCCAAAGCGAGCTGTCACCCGCACTGATCGCCAAGGCCATCGCCAAGCGCCTCGAAAAAGCCGTGCTGCCGCTGGACATCCAGGCTCGCGTTGCCGCACGCGTGGCAATAATCGAAGCCAAGGAACGTGAATTGCTGCAGCCCATCATCACCGCCGAACGCAAGCCCTGGTTCTGTTCGGGCTGCCCGCACAACACCTCGACCAACGTGCCCGAAGGCTCGCGCGCCATGGCTGGCATAGGCTGCCACTACATGACCATCTGGATGGATCGCAAAACCGAAACCTTCAGCCATATGGGAGGCGAAGGCGCAGCCTGGATAGGCCAGAAGTCGTTTACCAAAGAAAAACATGTATTTGTGAACCTGGGCGACGGCACCTACTTCCATTCGGGCATCCTGGCCATACGCGCCGCCATCGCCGCCAACTCCAATATCACCTACAAGATCCTGTATAACGATGCGGTTGCCATGACGGGCGGCCAGCCCGTGGACGGCGTGCTGAAAGTCACCGATGTCATTGCGCAGGTCTATGCCGAAGGAGCGAAAAAAATCGTGGTGGTTACCGACGAGCCCGAGAAATACCGGGGCGTGTCGCTGGCGGGCAATGCCCCTGTGTACCACCGGGATGAACTTGATCGGGTGCAACGCGAATTGCGTGAAATCGAAGGCACCACTGTCCTGGTCTACGACCAGACCTGTGCCACCGAAAAGCGCCGGCGCCGCAAGCGCGGCGCCTACCCCGATCCCGCCCGGCGCGCCTTCATCAACGACGCCGTATGCGAAGGCTGCGGCGACTGTTCGGTGAAATCCAACTGCCTGTCGGTCGAGCCGCTCAATACCCCACTGGGTACCAAGCGCAAAATCAATCAATCTTCATGCAACAAGGACTTTTCCTGCGTCAACGGCTTTTGCCCAAGCTTTGTGACAGCCGAAGGCGCGCAGGTTCGGAAACCCAAGGCGCAGGCGCCCCGGATGGGCGCTGCCGACGCGGATAAACTGCCCGCCCCCGCATTGCCCGACATACAAGGCATATACGGCATACTGGTGACCGGCATAGGCGGCACCGGCGTCGTCACGATCGGCGGCCTGCTGGGCATGGCGGCGCACCTTGAAAAAAAGGGGGTTACAGTCCTCGACATGGCAGGCCTGGCACAGAAAGGCGGCGCCGTGCTCAGTCACGTTCAGATCGCGGCCGCGCCAGACGATATACACGCCACGCGCATTGCCACCGGCGAGGCCGAACTCATCATAGGCTGCGATTCGATCGTATCGACCTCGGCCGAAGTGCTCGCCAAAGTACAGAAGGGAACCACGCACGCGGCCATCAACAGCGCCAACATGCCTACCGCCGACTTCATCAAAGATCCGAAATGGCAATTTCCCGAGGCCTCGGCCGAACATGACTTGAAAGAAGCCATCGGACAAACCTGCGAATTTCTGGATGCCGGCGCGCTGGCCGTCAGGCTGTTGGGCGATGCGATTTACACCAACCCTCTGATGCTGGGCTACGCCTGGCAAAAGGGATGGATTCCGCTCTCGCACGAAAGCCTGTCACGCGCCATAGAGCTCAATGGCGTAACGATCGAAAAGAATCAGGCGGCCTTCGAATGGGGCCGCGCCATTGCCCATCATGGCCCGCAAGCCATTGCGCCCGATCTGAAAAAGCCTGAAACTGTGGCCCAGGTCATTGCCATGCCTGAAACGCTCGACAAGCTCATCGAGCGAAACACGCAAATGCTGACGGCCTACCAGAACAAGGCTTATGCCAGACAATACATCGAGGCAGTGAGGCTGATTCGCACTAAAGAAAGTTCATTGCATGACGCCAAGGCCCTGGGATTAACTCGCGCCGTTGCCAAAAACCTGGCCAAGCTCATGGCTTACAAGGACGAATACGAAGTAGCGCGACTCTACGCCGATCCAGCTTTTACCGAGAAGCTGCGCGCCCAGTTCGACGGCGAACCCGGCAAGGATTACCACCTCAAGTTCTACCTGGCGCCGCCCTTGCTGGCCAAGAAGGACGACAAGGGTCACCTGATCAAGAAACAGTACGGCCCCTGGATCATGACCGCCTTCAAAGTCTTGGCAAAGCTGAAAGGGCTGCGCGGCACGGCGCTCGACGTCTTCGGCAAGACCGAAGAACGGCGGCACGAGCGTCAGCTCGTGCGCGACTACCTGGCCCTGGTTCAAGAATTGGCGCAAACCGTCAGCGAGCAGAACCTGGCGGTCGCCATCGACCTGGCCAATGTGCCCGACGACATACGCGGCTTCGGCCACGTCAAGGAAAAAAACCTGGCCGCCGCACAACAACGACGGGACGATTTGCTCGAGGAATATCGGGGGGCCACAAGGGCCTCCCCTATCCCCATCCATGCCCACGTTGGTTGATTTCGTCTATGCCGCCCTGTGGGCAGGGGCACCCCTTGCGGGTGCCCCTCACCGTCACTACAAGGCCAGGTAGGTACGCAAGATGTCGTCGTTGCTCTTCAGTTCCCTCATCGTGCCGGCGTAACGGACCAAGCCTTTTTCCAGCACATAGGCCCGGTCGGATACGAGCTGCGCGAAGTGCATGTTTTGCTCGGACAATAAAACGCTCGTCCCCTGCTTCTTCAAGGCCAGGATCATGGCAACCATTTGCTCGACAAGCACAGGAGCCACGCCTTCCGACGGCTCATCGAGCAGCACAAGGTAGGGGTTCCCCATCAGCGTTCTGGCCACAGTCAACATCTGCTGTTCGCCGCCGCTTAAAGATCCTGCCTGCCTGTTCCTGAGCGTATCGAGGATCGGAAATAATTCATACAAAGCTTCCATGGTCCAGTTCGAGGCAGGCCGGCCATCTGGCCAATGACGCATCGGCTGCCGCCCTACATCGAGGTTTTGGCCGACGCTAAGATCGGTGAATATCCGGCGGTCTTCGGGGACATAACCCAAACCCGAACGGGCAATCCGATAGGTTTTCTGCCGTGTTATCGATTGCCCCATGAAATGCACCGCGCCTGTGCATTTCGGAACCAGGCCCATAATCGATTTCAGCGTTGTCGATTTACCCGCACCGTTGCGCCCCATCAAGGCGACCACCTCACCGGATCGCACTTCCAGATTGATTCCGTACAAAATGTGCGCGGCGCCATACCAGGCATCCAGGCCGTGCACCGACAACAGGGCCGAACCGGGCGCATTCTCTGCGATCATGACGACACCTCGCCGGCCGTGGCTTCGAAGGTTTTGCCGGAGCCAAAGTACACTTCCTGAACCCTTGGGTGACGACGTATTTCCTCGGCCGTGCCTTGGGCAATCAACTGGCCGCGCGCCAGAACGATGATCCGGTCCGCATAGGCAAACACCACATCCATGCTGTGTTCGGTAAACAATACCGCCATCCGGCGCTGAACCGCCAGCTCGCGGATAAGCGCAAACAGGGCATTGCGCTCTTGCGGCGCCATGCCGGCAGTGGGCTCGTCCATCAGCAACAATTCCGGATTGCCGGCCAGGGCCATGGCCAGCTCAACGCGCTTGACATCGCCATACGCCAGTTCGCTGCATGGATGGTCCGCCTGCTCTCGCATGCCCACCTGCTCCAGCAAGGCAAGCGCCTCATGGCGATAAGTGCGCCGGGCCGAACGCCAGAACGCATGGATTTTGCGCCGATGGGCCAGGAAGGCCATTTGCACATTTTCGACAACGCTTAGAGACGAAAACGTGGCTGCAATCTGGAAAGTGCGCCCTACCCCCAGGTGCGCGATCTTGCGCGATGGCAAGCCCAGCAATTCGGTTCCGTTGAACAGCACCGACCCCGCATCGGCGGCCATTTGCCCACCCACGATATTAAAGGTGGTCGATTTGCCCGCTCCGTTGGGCCCGATAAGCGCCAGCAACTCTCCCTGCGCCAGGTCGAAACCGATGCCGTCTACCGCCACGTTGCCGCCAAACCGTTTTTCAAGACCCCGGACCATCAGCAGGCTCATGCCGACTCCCGTTTATCGTCAATCCGATCACGCACCGACGCCCTGGAAGAACTGCTCAGCAAGTCAAGGAAACCGGCTATTCCCTGAGGGAAGGCCAGCACCAGCACGAGAATCACGCCACCGAACAAGGCGTGCCAATACTGAGTAATACCCACGACATAATCCTGCAGCACCGTGAATACGGTGGCCCCAACAATGGGCCCCGCGAGCGCTTGCACCCCGCCCAGCAGAACCATCACCAGGCCATCGACCGACTTGCCTACGGCAATGACTTCGGGCGAGGTACTGCCTTTGGAAAAAACGTACAGGGCGCCGGCCAGCCCCGCAAACGCGCCGGCAATGGCAAATGCGGCCCATTGCACTCTCTGGACATGAATTCCCAGCGCATCCGCGCGCAGCGCGGAATCACGGGCCGCCCGCAAAGCATAGCCAAACGGGGAAAACACCATGCGTCGCAAAACAAGCACCGCCAGCACTACGATAGCCAGCGCGAAATAATAATAGGCCTTGCCCGACAGCCAGTCGGCGGGCCAGATGCCGATTATGCCGTTGGAGCCACCCGTCACAGCATCCCACTGATACACCACCGACCACACGATCTGGGCAAACGCCAGGGTCAGCATAGCCAGGTAGACGCCCGAAAGGCGAACGCAGAACCAGCCAAAAACAATGGCCCCGAAAGCCGCCAGTATAGGAGCGGCGGTCATCGAGGCAATCATGGGCCAGCCCGCCATTTTGAACAGCAGCGCCGCCCCGTAAGCACCCAGGCCGAAGTAAGCGGCATGTCCAAACGAAGGCATGCCGCCGGGTCCCATCATGAAATGCAGGCTGGCCGCAAACAGGATCGCCAGGATAATATCCAGGGCCAGTACCTGGGCATACGGAAAAGATCCGGCCAGCAGCGGCAAAATCAGCAAAACCATTACAAGCAACAGCATGCCGCCTTTGAATCCAGCGCTTGCCGCACGCAAGGGCCGTTCCGGCGAACCGACATTGCGCATGGCCGCCAAAGGCCGGCCCAGCAAGCCCCATGGACGAAACACCAGCACAATGGCCATGAAAACGAATTCAACCACCAAAGTCAGTTTCGGAAAGGCAATATCGAAGCCCCAGAATGACACCAGCCCCAGCGCAATGCAAAGCGCCTTGACCTGCGCAATAATCAGGGCGGCAAGATAAGCGCCGGGGATCGATCCCATGCCACCCACCACGACCACCACAAAGGCATCGCCAATCACGCTCAGATCCAGGCCCAGGCTGGCCGGCTGCCGCGGTATCTGCAAGGATCCGCCCAGCGCCGCCAGAAAAGCCCCCAGCGCGAACACCCCGGTAAACAGCCAGGCCTGATTCACACCCAGGGCGCCCAGCATTTCACGGTCTTGGGTAGCCGCCCGCACCAGAGTGCCCCAACGTGTTCTGGTCAATACCAGCCACAGGCAAACGAGCACTATGGGGCCTATGGCAATCAGCAACAAATCGTAAACCGGCAAATAGCGATCGAAGAGTTTCAGAGCGCCGTTCAGCCCGGGCGCCAGCGGGCCCAGCAGGTCATCGGGCCCCCACGTCCAGAGCGTTGCATCGTTGATAACCAGCACCAAGGCAAAAGTTGCCAGCAACTGAAACATTTCGGGCGCCCGATAGATGCGCCGCAGCAAGCCAATTTCAATCGCCGCGCCCAGAACGCCCACGAGCAGCGCCGCCGCAAGCAGGCACAGCCAAAAGCCCACCGGATCTTGCCCCCAATGCCGTACCAGAGTGTAGGCAATATAAATGCCCAGCATGTACAGGGAGCCGTGCGCGAAATTGACAATGCGCGTCACGCCGAAGATAAGCGACAACCCGGCCGCCACCAGGAACAGCGAAGACGCCTCCGCCAGGCCATTCAGGAACTGAACGATAAAGCCGGTAAGGTGCATGTGATCCGGCGCCGCCCCCGCGGCAGCGCACTTTCTTATGAATTAATCAGCATCGGCCGGGCGCCACTTCCTGACTTGCTCGTCGCTGGGTTGAACTTGCGCACCGTCTATATACTTGAAGTCGGTCATGATCCCCTTGCCATCTTTTACGGCCAGGGTTCCAACGTACGCGCCCATGGTGGATTGATGATCGATGCCCCGATACACGATGCGGCCGAATGGCGTGTCCACAGGCAGGTTCCTGAAAGCCTTGACCATCGCTTCGGTGTCGGTGGAGCCCGCCTTGCTTATGCCGGCCGCCAGCGACAGAATCGTGTTGTAGCCCACCACGGAGCCCAAGCGGGGGTAATCATTGAACCTGGCTTGGTATGCCTTCAGGAACTTTTGGTGCTCAGGCGTGTTGATCGCGTACCAGGGATAACCGGTCACCACCCAGCCTACGGGGGTTTCGCCGCCCAGGGCGTCCAGATACTCGGGCTCACCCGTCAACATGCTTACAGCAGGCAAATTCTTGAAGAAATTGCGTTGCGTCCCGGCGCGCACGAACTTGGCCAGGTCGCTGGCAAACAAGACATTGAACAGGGCCTCGGGCTTGGCGTCGGATAAGGCCTGCACCACATTGCCGGCATCGATCTTGCCCAGAGGCGTTGCCTGTTCCGCCACGAACTCTACATCGGGCTGCGCGGCCTTGAGCAATTGCTTGAATGTCGCAACCGCCGACTGGCCATACTCGTAATTCGGATAAACCACCGCCCAACGCTTCTTGTGCATGTTGACGGCGGCCGGAATCAGCATGGCCACCTGCATATAGGTGGAGTTCCTGAGGCGATAGGTATAGTGATTGCCATCGGCCCAGACGATCTTGTCGGTCAAGGGCTCGCTGGCCAGAAAAAAGACTTTTTTATGTTTGGCAAAATCGGTAACGGCCAGACCGATATTCGACAGGAACGTGCCGCACAGCACGTCGACCTTGTCGCGGGCAAGCAGTTCTTCGGCCGCGCGGACCGCATCGCCGGGATTTGAATTGTCGTCGCGAGTCACCAGCTCGAGCGACTTGCCATTCACTCCGCCTGCCGCATTGATCTGTTCAATCGCCAGGTCCATGCCCTTTTTATAGGGCCCTAAAAAGGCGGGCTGGGTTTTATAGCTGTTGAGCTCGCCTATCCTGATCGTACCCTGGGCAAATGATGAAGCGGCAAAGGCGCTCAAGGCAATCGATCCGAACAACTTGGCGTAATATCCTGTGCGATACATTATGCGTGGTTCCTGTTTTAACAAAGCGGGGACGTCTGCTGCGAATAAATTGTACGCAATATAAACATATAAGACCGAAGTGCTCATGAATAAGCATATACACTTAGGTAGTTAAACGCTTTTTTACCCACAATATGCGCGAACAGATCTGGATTTTCATCGTGTCGGGCTTTTGCCTTTTGACGCTCAGCCGTTGCCTGCTTGCGGCATGGCAATGGCAAAGGGTCAAACAAGCCGGCGGGCTGCTTCCCATACTGAAAGGGGGGCTGCGCATCGATGCCAATCAAATCGCGATTATCGTCGGCATACCTGCCTTGCTGGCCCCCTGGATCGGGCACTGGCCGACCGCGGTGACAATAACCGGCTGGTGGTTTCAACTGGCCTGGTTCCTGCTGGTGTTGCTCGAGGTTTCCACCCCCCAGTTCATTTATGAATACGATACACGCCCAAACCGCCTTTATGTTGAATATTTGAAACACCCGCAAGAAGTGTTCGGCATGCTTTGGAAGGGCTACAAGATCATGATTATCGGCGGCCTGCTCGCGCTCGCCGCGTTTTTATGGATGGGCCATGCACTCTTTGGGCACGCCTTGCCCGACACGGCCATGGCGTGGTGGCTGCGCCCCCTGTTCAGCCTGGCCGCGGCCGCGATCATATTTCTGGCGATCCGCGGCACGCTCAGCCACCGCCCCATCAATCCGTCGACGGTCGCCTACTGCGGCGACAGCATGCTCAATACCCTGCCGCTGAACTCGCTCTACAACGTCGCCTACGCCATCTACAGCATGAAAAACGAGCGCTCGGCCGCCGACGTCTACGGCGATCTGCCGCCCCAGGACATGAACCGCATTGTCAATCATTGCGCCGGCCTGGGCGATACCGAGCAAGATATTCCATCCCTGCACACCCAGGAACCCAGCGCCAAACGCGACCGCCCGCTCAATGTGGTGATGATCGTCGAAGAAAGCCTGGGCGCTCAATACATTGGCAATCTGGGCGGCGCCAATCTCACCCCCGAACTCGACAAGCTGGCGCAACAGGGCTGGAATTTCAGTCGCGCCTACGCCACGGGAACACGCTCGGTGCGCGGACTCGAGGCTGTGGTCGCCGGCTTTCCTCCCACCGTGTCCGATGCCGCCCTGCGCCTGCCGGGCGCCCAGGGCAATTTCTTCACACTGGCCCAAGTACTCAAGCAGCGGGGCTACCGGTCACGGTTCATTTATGGCGGAGAAGCGCATTTCGACAATATGAAAAGCTTCTTTTTCGGCAATGGCTTCGACGACCTGTACGATCGCGCCACATTCAAGAACCCGGCCTTCGTCGGCACGTGGGGCGCGTCCGATGAAGATATGTTCAAACAACTGGATCAGTTGCTCAGCAATCCGCCCGATCAGCCTACTTTTACACTGGCTTTTTCAGTCACCAACCACTCGCCCTGGGAGTATCCCAGTGGCCGTATCGAACCCGACGGCGACCCGGCAACGGTCGAAAATACCGTGCGCTACGCCGATTGGGCCATAGGCCGGTTCTTCGAAAAAGCCAAACGCTCGGCCTATTGGGAAAATACGGTTTTCCTGCTTGTGGCCGACCACGATTCGCGCGTGTTCGGCGCCAGCCTCGTGCCCCTGCGGCATTTCCACATCCCGGCCCTGATTCTGGGCGCCGATGTGCCCGCCCGGCGCGACGACCGGTTGATCAGCCAGATCGACCTGCCGCCTACCCTGCTGTCGCTCATGGGCCTGCGCACCGAGCACCCCATGATAGGGCACGACCTGACAGCGGCCGGCGGCGGCCGCGCCATGATGCAATACAGCGACAACTACGGCTACCTGAAAGGCGACGCCCTGCTGGTGCTGGAACCGCATCGCGAACCTTTGCAATACCGCTATACTGCCCCCGAGACCTACACCCCCATGGCGGTCGACCCCGATCTTGCGCGCGAAGCGCTGGCTCATGTGCTGTGGCCTGCCTGGATGTATAGACATCAGCGCTACACGCTGCCGCATTTACGGTCAAAAATATAAACAAAGTATCAATACAACAAGCGCTTATTTGTTGGAAATTCAAGCTACTTTAATTTACGGAATTCGTCCTAAAAACGATTATTCGATATAAATAATAACAAATCATACAATAATCATAATCTTTTAATATGGCTGCTACTTCCTTGATTTCTATCATAAAACATAGGTCTGGCAACACCAATACCAAAAAAAATATTTGGTAAACATCTCGTTTTTAATGTTAGTATTTGTGAGTTAATTTCCTGCTGTAGCACCAAGGATCAGGCAACGTGCCGATTAATTCATCCGAGCGCACCTTAGGTTTAGACCCTGTAGGGCCTCAGCGGCCCGCGGGAGAAAATCCTCGCGAGGGTGAAAAATTCTCGGAAGTACAAGCGCAAATTGACCGCCTCACCGATATCCACACCGATGGCGCAGTAAATTGGGATAAAGTAGCCTCGCTGACGAGTCAGATACTGCGCGAAGAAGGCAAGGATTTATCGGCGGCAATCTGGCTTCTGGCAGCCTGGATGCATTTATACGGATCCATCGGCCTAGCCGGCGGTGTACATGTCCTGAACGACTTGGTACACACATACTGGGAAGAAATGTCCCCCCCTCCCGCTCGCTTGCGCGGGCGCCGCAACCAGATGCAATGGCTGCTGGACCACCTGGGCGAGTACCTTCAAGGCGAACTCGAGGCTTTGCCGGACAAAGTTCATGCCGAATTGCTGGCAGACTGGGAGGCACTGGACGCCGCCTGGCAATCTCACGACACCGAGGCGCCGGCGTTTTACGGCCTGCGCCGGGCTCTGAGCGCGGTACCGATCGAAAATACAGCCGCCGGCGCAGCGGCCCCCGAACCTTCCCCCTCGTCGATATCGGCCGAGCCCACCAACGGGCCTGCCGGCGCACCCTCCAATACGAATTCCCCGGCGGCGCCCTCTCCCGCATTGCTTCCCACATCCGTGCCGGCCTCAGGCGCCGACCCCGAAACCGTCATCGACAGCGCCCTGACCAATCTGCGGCCGCTGATCGAATGGTGCCTCAACGACCACATTACTCTACCCTTGCTATTCCGCCTGAATCGCATCTGTGCCTGGGCCTCGCTGGACACAATCCCTCCCAATACAGGCGGTACCACCCGGATACCACCACCGCCCGATCAGATGACCACCGGCTTGGCGCAGGTCGAGCAAGGCACGGAAGCCCAGGCAGTCGTGCATTTCGTCGAGGCGCGCCTGATCAACCAGCGTTACTGGCTCGATCTGAATCGAGCCGCCCATGCCGCGCTAAGCCGGATGGGCGCCAGCGAAGCGGCAGCCACTGTCGCATTCGAAACAACGCGGCTAATTGCCCGCCTCCCCGAACTGGCTACCTTATCCTTTAGCGACGGTCGTCCGTTCGCCGACGCGGCAACGCGCATCTGGCTCAATACGCTGACCAACACGCGCCCTGCTCAGAATGGCGCCGACAGCGACGCCCTGAACGACTTGACGGAAAAAGCCGATGCCGACGCCGCCGCGGGCAAGCTGGAAGCCGCGCTGGATTCGCTGCAATCCGCCATAGATCAAACCAATAGCACGCGGGACGCCTTTCGCCTCAGGGTAGCCCAGTGCGATTTGCTCCACCGATTCGATTCGCGCGCCGATCTGCGTCCCTTGCTGGCGCCACTAATCGATGTACTCGATGTCTACCAGCTGTCTCGCTGGGAGCCGGACCTTGCCCGGCAAACCCTGGAGCTGGCAGCAGCCGTCGAGCGGCGCCACGGCGCCGAACCCAGCCAGCCGCCTGCGCCGATGCTGACGCGTCTGGCCGGACTGGATTGTCATGCAGCCTGGAGACTTTCACAGGCACCTACATCCTGAATATTTAAGGAGAACACTGATGGCCACCGACGGATCTGTTGCACCAAAAGAACGAGTAAATATTGTCTACAAGCCCGCAACCGGCGACGCAAAGGAAGATGTCGAACTTCCTTTGAAGCAATTGGTGGTCGGTGATTTCACGCTTAAGGAATCCACGGTTCCGCTGGACGAGCGCAAGCCCATTCAGGTCGACAAGGACAACTTCAACGAGGTCTTGAAAGCCCAGGGACTGAACTTGACCATGTCCGTACCCAATCGCCTGGCCGATGGCGAAACAGACGAAAACCTGGCCGTCAATCTCGAATTCAAGGGAATTCGTGATTTCGAACCCGATTCGCTCGTGGAGCAAGTCCCTGAACTCAAGCAATTGATTCAACTGCGCGACGCGCTCAAGGCGCTGAAGGGTCCGCTTGGCAATCTGCCGGCTTTCCGCAAGCAGATCCAAGAGTTGGTTCATGACGAAGGCACGCGCGAACGCTTGCTATCCGAGCTCGGCGCCCAAGAACAGGCCCCGGCCCCCAAGAAATAAGGAGCACATTTATGAGTCAGGATTCACCACAACAACAACCCGCCGAGGGCGCGGCTGCCCAGGCCGGCGGCTCCCTGATCGACCAACTCATCGAGACGACCCGCGTCAAGCCCGGTGATGAAGCGTACTCGATTACCCGCCAGGGCCTTGAAGCCTTTGTCGCGGAACTGCTGGAGCCCAGCCGCTCGCAGGAAAAAGTAAGCCAGGGCCTTATCGACGACATGATTTCGGCACTGGACCGGAAGCTGTGCCGCCAGGTCGACGAAATCATGCATCAGGCCGATTTCCAGAAACTGGAATCGTCGTGGCGTTCGCTGAAATTTCTGGTCGACCGCACAGATTTTCGCGAGAACAACAAAATTGAAATCCTGAACGTATCAAAAGAGGATCTGCTGGCCGACTTCGAAGATGCGCCCGACATCACTCGCTCGGGCCTGTACAAAGCGGTCTATACGGCGGAATACGGCCAATTCGGCGGCCAGCCATTTGGCACCATCATAGGCAATTACGATTTCGGCCCCGGCGGCCAGGACATCAAGTTGCTGCAATCGGTGGCCAGCGTCGCTGCCATGGCGCACACGCCATTCATCGCGTCGGCGGGCCCGCAGTTCTTCGGCCTGGATTCCTATTCGGGGCTGCCCAACCTGAAAGACCTGGCGGCCGTGTTCGAAGGCCCACAGTTCATCAAATGGAACGCCTTCCGGCAATCGGAAGATTCACGTTTTGTCGGCCTGACCCTGCCGCACTTCCTGCTGCGCGTGCCCTATGGCGACGAAACCGTGCCGACAAAGAAATTCCGCTACAACGAGGACGTTTCCAACGGCAATAAGAATTTTCTCTGGGGCAACGCATCGTTGGCATTTGCCAGCCGCCTGTCGGAAAGTTTCGCGCAGTTTCGCTGGTGCGCCAACATCATCGGCCCACAGGGCGGCGGCACGGTAGGCGACCTGCCTGTCTACAACTACGAGGCAATGGGCGAAACCCAGGTCAAGATTCCCACCGAAGTGCTGATCTCCGAACGGCGCGAGTACGAACTGGCCGAGCAGGGTTTCATAGCGCTGACCATGCGCAAGAACACCGACAACGCCGCTTTCTTCTCCGCCAACTCCTGCCAGAAGCCCAAGTTCTTCGGCAACAGCAAGGAAGGCAAGGAAGCCGAACTGAATTACAAGCTGGGCTCGCAGCTTCCCTATATTTTCATCGTGAGCCGCCTGGCGCATTACATCAAGGTAATCCAGCGCGAGAACATCGGCACATGGAAAGAACGCACCGACCTGGAAACAGAGCTGAACAACTGGATACGCCAGTATGTCGCAGACATGGACAATCCATCGCCAGGCGTACGTAGCCGGCGCCCCCTGCGGCAAGCGGAAATTACCGTGTCGGACGTCGAAGGAGACCCAGGCTGGTACCGGGTCAGCATGAAAGTGCGCCCTCATTTCAAGTACATGGGCGCATCGTTCACTTTGTCCCTGGTAGGCAAACTCGACAAGAGCTAGCCCGCTATTTCCGACAAACATGCAAAACACCTGGCTGTTCCACAACTGACAACAAGGAGTATTTATTATGGCAATGCCGTGCTACCTTAGCCTGCAAGGCAACAATCAAGGAAAGATCGAAGGTTCGTGTGAAGTAAGCGGCCATCAGGGAAAAATCCTGATACAAGCGATCGAGCACAAGATCGAACTGCCCAAAAGCCCGCAAACCGGCCTCCCGACCGGGAAACGCCAGCATTTGGGCATTACCCTGACCAAAGAAATCGATAAATCTTCGCCGAAAATTTATCAGGCCTTGTGCTCGGGCGAGCAAATGAAAACCGCCCAGCTCGAATTCTTCCGCATCAGCCCTAAAGGCACCGAAGAAAAGTATTACACCATCGAGCTGACGAATGCCGTTTTCGTATCGACCCGGCTGTGGGTGTCGAACTGCCTGTTACCCGATAACAGTCAGCTCGGGCACATGGAAGACATCAGCCTGACCTACGAAAAAATCGTCTGGACATGGGTTCCCGACGGCATCGAGGCCGAAGATTCATGGCTGGCGCCCAAGTAATACCCCAAAGACCGGCGAGCCACCCACTCGCCGATTTTTAGTGGTTTCTTATGCAAGAGCAGCGCCTCCTCGAACGCATCGCCAGTTTCAACGCTGGGGGGGGCAGGTCGCACATGACGCGCGCCGAAATCCTGGTGGACTCCATTTTGAGCCACCTGAGGCGCATTCTGAACACCCGCCAGGGCAGCGTTCCCATCGATCCCGAATTCGGCGTACCCGACTTCACCAATCTGGCAGGTTCGTTCAGCGTCGGTACCACAAGCCAGATCAGCGACGACATGACACGCATGATCGAGCGGTACGAACCCAGGCTGAAAAAGCCCCTGATTGAATTCATTGAAATCCAGGACAGCGTGCTTACCCTGGCTTTTTCCATAACAGGGCTGATCGAGGTCGACAATCTGGATATTCCCATCCGGCTGTCTACCCAGGTATTGCCCAACGGCAAAGTATCACTAAGGAAATCCTGAGGCATGCTCAACCGGTATTACGAACAGGAACTCGGACATCTACGCGGACTCGCCACAGAATTTGCGGCGCGCAATCCGGCGTTGGCCCCCATGCTGGGAGCCAACAGCGCCGGCGACCCCGATGTCGAACGCCTGCTCGAAGGGGTTGCATTCCTGACCAGCCTCATGCGGCGGCGGCTGGACGACGATTTTCCCGAATTCATCCAGACCCTGGCGCAGCTGCTTTTTCCGCACACCCTGCGCCCCTTGCCGTGCATGACCATCATGCAATATGAGCCTCGTGCGGCGCTCGAAGGCCCTGTGCTCATACCTGCCGGCACGGAATTCGCCTCGGTGCCGGTAGATGGTTTACGCACCCTGTTCCGTGCGTCGTTCCCGGTTACCGTGGAGCCGCTGGAACTGCTTGCGGCCCGCTGGGAAGGCGGAGGCACCCAGGCCCGTTCGCTGCGGCTGGAATTCAACTTCACAGGCGTTGCGCCCAAGGACTGGAAGGGCGAGAGGCTGCGCCTGTTCCTGGGCGATAGCCAGGCCGACGCGGCACGCCTCTTTCTGCTGCTGCAAAGATATGTGCGCGAAGTGCGCGTCGGCACGGAAGGCGGCCCGCTCACGATACTGCCGGCTTCCTCCATAGAAGCCGCCGGCTTGCGCCCGGATCTTGAGCTTCTGCCCTGGCCCGCCGGCGCACATCCTGCGTGGCGGGTACTGTACGAATACTTTGCGCTGCCTGAAAAACTGCTGTTTCTGGACATCACCGGCTTCCCCCGATGGCAGTCGCGCGGCCCAGGCACCCGGTTCTCGGTGCAATTCGTGTTCAATCAAATACCCGACTGGGCGCCCAACATCGGCGAATCGAGCTTCATACTGAACGCCACTCCGGCCGTCAATCTGTTTACCCAAGACGCGCATCCCATCCGGGTGGACCACCGCCAACCCGAGTACCGCATTCACCCCACCGATCGAAACGGCAGCACCGAAGGCATATTTTCCGTGGATCAGGTACGTGCGCGAATGGCGGACGGCACCGAATACGAATGCCACCCATTTTCTGCCTTCGCCGAAGGCGACGAGGCCTCCTACAATCTGCGCATTCACCCCTCGGCGCTGACACAGGACTACGACCATTACTTAAGCCTGCCCTATGCCAAGGGCACTACGCCCGAAACCCAGACACTGTCCATACGCGTGACCTGCACCCACGGCAATCTGCCCGAAAGCCTGCGCCTGGGCGATATCTGCGAACCTACCGACAACTCGCCCGCCCGCATCGGCTTTCGCAATATTCTCGGGGTCACGGCACACTCCCCGCCCGTCGTCGACAACGCGCTGCTGTGGCGTGTGCTGTCGCATCTGAATGCCAATCATCTGGCGCTGGCCAAGGAAGGGCGGCTACGCGATCTGCTGGCGCTTTATGTACCTCCCCGCCAGTTCGACGCGCATCGCCACGCAGCCGCCCAGCGCAGCCTTGAATCAATTGAAAATGTCCAGGTCGACACACGCCGCCGAATTGTGCGCGGCATGCCCGTCGAAGGCAGCGAGGTGCGCATCGAATGCCGCGGCGACCATTTCCCGGGCCCCGGCAACCTGTTCCTGTTCGGCACCGTGCTCGACGAATTCCTGGCGGGCACCACTGCACTCAATACCTTCAGCGCATTGACGCTGGTGGACACTGTTAACGGAGAAACTCTGACATGGCCAGCGAAGATCGGCCGCGCGCGCCTGCTGTAGCCGGGCCAACGCCCGATACACTGCTGACGGAAGGACACCGCTACGCCTTTTTCCAGGCCTTGCGGCTGATCCGCCTGCGCACGCCGCACGACGAGGCCTTGACCGATAACGTCCGGGTGCGGCCTGCCGTGACCTTGTCATTTCCTGAAAGCGACATCGAAGCCATCAGGCTCGACGACTCGGGCAAATACAGCATCACTGCAAATTTCTTCGGCTTGTACGGGGTTACATCGCCCCTGCCGACGTTCTATACCGAAGACCTGATCGAGGAAAAGCTGCAGGGCAATTCCTCGATGCGCGATTTTCTCGACATTCTGCATGCCGAACTGTATCCCTTGCTGTTCCGCGCCTGGGAAAAGAACCGCCTGTGGCTGACGATAGGCGAACGTCACGACACAAACCGGCTCGACCAGCTGTTTGCCCTTGTAGGGCTATCCAGTTGTGGCCCTCAGCACCTGGCAGATGCGCGTTCCTTATTGCCTCATGCCGGCAATTTCAACCAGTTTCCGCGCTCGGCCCTGGGTTTGCAGGCCCTGGTTTCGGGCTTGCTGGATGGCTTGCCTGTGGACGTGGAGCCATGCGTAACCGAAACCGTCGCCATCCCCCTGCCGTCCCGCTGCCTGCTGGGCGAACAAGCCACCCAACTGGGCGAAGACATTCTGCTGGGCAAACAGATTACCCAACGATCGAGCAGCTTGATCGTGCATGTGGGACCCATTCCGCGCGCGCAGTTTCATGCCTTGCTGCCCGGCGCGCCATTGCACGAGCGCCTGGCGCGCAGCATCGCGCTTTATCTCCGAACACCGCTGCGCTGCGTGCTTGGCCTCAAAGTTCCGCCTTCGCAACGCGAAGGTGTCAGTCTTGGGGGAGGATGGCACCAGCTGGGCTGGGATACATGGCTGCCCGAACCGGATACGCGGCACCCCGGGCCGCACTATGACGAAATCTATCTGCCCATAGACACTGATTCATCCCGCTTTCACGAAAGGACCTTGCAATGATGCTGGTAGAACTGAAACCGCTATTCGGACGCCTCAACCCGGCTTGCACGGCGGCGCTGGAAGGTGCTGCGGGACTGACCCTGGCTCGCAACCATTACGAAATCAGCATCGAGCATATGTTGCGCCGCCTGCTGGACGATCCCTCGTGCGATGTATATAAAATTCTGGCCCGCTTCGAGATCGACCCATTGCGCCTGACCGCGCAAATCGACGACACCCTGGCCGGCCTCAAGAACGGCAATCCGGGGCGCCCCACATTTTCCGGCCTGCTGACCGAATGGGTGCAGGAATCGTGGCTGATTGCCTCCGTTACCCTGGGCGAAACCCGGGTGCGCAGCGGTGCCATGCTGCTGGCTCTGCTGGCACGGCTGAGCTATTACGGAGCGGGCACACGCTACGCGGACACCTTGCGCAATATATCGCGCGAAACATTGACCGCGGAATTCGACCAGATCGTCGACGGCTCGTCCGAAGTCTCCGCGCATAGCGACGCGCAGCCTGGCGCGGCAGGCGGACCCGCCGCCGGCGCAAGTCCGGGTGAAGCCGCCATCAACCGCTTCTGCGAAGATTTCACAGCCAAGGCGCGTTCCGGAAAAATCGATCCGGTATTCGGGCGCGATGACGAAATCCGCCAGATGATCGACATTCTGGCTCGACGCCGCAAGAACAATCCGATTTGCGTCGGCGAACCGGGCGTGGGAAAAACCGCCGTGGTGGAAGGGCTGGCCCTGGCCATCGTCAACAATGAAGTACCCGAATTCCTGCGCAACACACGCCTGCTCGGGCTGGACCTGGGTTTGCTGGAAGCCGGCGCCAGCGTCAAGGGCGAGTTCGAAAACCGCCTGCGCGGCGTCATCGATGAAATCAAGGGCTCGGCTCACCCCATCATTCTGTTTATCGACGAAGCGCATATGCTGATCGGTGCCGGCGGCCAGGCCGGTGGCTCGGATGCGGCGAATCTGCTCAAGCCCGCGCTGGCCCGCGGCGAACTGCGCACCATCGCGGCCACGACATGGTCCGAATACAAAAAATATTTCGAGAAAGACCCGGCATTGGCCCGCCGCTTCCAGGTCGTAAAACTGGACGAGCCGGACGTGGCCACTACCGTGCAGATTCTGCGGGGCCTGAAAGACCAGTATGAAACGGCGCACGGCGTGACCGTCCGCGATGACGCCATCGTGGCCGCCGCTGAGTTGTCCAGCCGCTACATTACCGGCCGCCTGCTGCCGGACAAGGCGGTCGACCTGCTCGATACCGCCACTGCCCGTGTGCGTATCGGGCTGGGCATGAAGCCGGCCGAGTTGGAAAAGCTGGAACGCAAGCTCGCCGGGCTGGAGCGCGAACGTGTCGCGCTGGTTCGCGACGCACGGTTCGGCCGCAACGATAACGACGAACGAATCGCTGCGCTTGAAGCGGAGCACGCCGCCGTGGATGAACAACGGCAAACGCTCGAAGCAAGCTGGCAGGCGGAAAAGGAAGCCGCGGAACGCGTGCTGGAATTGCGCCGCAAGCTGGGTGAAGTCGAGGCAGCGCAAGCCGGCCAGGCAGCCGAATCCGTCGCCATGCCTGCGCCCGAAGTTGCCGAGGCCGATGGCGTCCAAGCCGACGCCCCCCAGACAGAACCCTCTGCGCCGGCCGCAGACATAGCCTCCGTCAAGGCCGAACTTGAAGCGGCTCGGCAGGCCCTGGCCACACTTCAAGGCAATACGCCACGCGTATTCATAGAAACCGATCCCGATGCCGTGGCCAAGGTCGTCTCCGACTGGACTGGCGTGCCGCTGGGAAAAATGCAGCGCGATGCCGTGGACGGCATTCTGGCATTGGCGGGCCATGTCAAGGAGCGCATCAGAGGCCAGGATCACGCCGTCGATCAGATCACGGCCACCTTGAAGGCGGCACAATCGGGCTTGCGCGACCCGCAACAGCCGATGGGGGTGTTTCTGCTGGTGGGCCCGTCGGGCGTGGGGAAAACCGAAACAGCATTGGCTATCGCGGATCAATTGTTTGGCGGCGACCAGGCGCTGGTGGCCATCAACATGAGCGAATTTCAGGAAAAACATACTGTCAGCCGCCTGGTGGGGTCGCCTCCGGGTTATGTAGGCTACGGCGAGGGCGGTGTCCTGACCGAGGCGGTACGCAAACGCCCCTATAGCGTGGTGCTGCTGGACGAAGTCGAAAAAGCGCACCTGGATGTGGTCAATATCTTTTACCAGGTGTTCGACAAAGGCACCTTGGCTGACGGCGAAGGCAGGATCATCGATTTCAGCAATACGGTCGTGTTTTTAACCAGCAATCTGGCGACCGATGAAATTACCACCCTGTCGCGTGACGGCAGGCCCGATCCCGACACCCTGATCAATGCCATTCACCCGGTGCTGGCACGCCATTTCAAACCGGCTCTCCTCGCACGCATGAATGTCGTGCCGTACTACACTCTTCCACCTTCCGAACTGGCCGGCATTGTGAGCCTGAAGCTGTCGCGGCTGACGCAACGGCTGGCGGCAGCCAATCGCATCCGGCTGGATTTCGACCCCACCGTGGCCGAGACTATTGCGGCACGGTGCACCGAGGTGGACAGCGGCGCGCGCAACATCGATTTCATCTTGCGCAAAAGCTTGACGCCACAGCTATCCAACGCTGTACTCGGGGCTCTGGCGGAAGGCCGCAAGCTTACCGGCCTGCACGTGTCCCCCGGGCAAGCCGATGATTGGCAGATAGCCATGACGGAGGACTAGGGACGATGGCAGAAGAACACAACTTCAAATTTCAATGCGAGGCACTGGAAAGCCAGCTATCCGGCCATCACGGCGTGGTCACGCACTGGACCGGCACGGAAGCCGTATCCAGGCCATACCGGTTTGAGGTAACGCTGGCGCTCAAAGAGCGCAAGCTCGAACTGGAGCTGGAAAAGCTCCTGGACCAGGCTGCCACTCTCACCGCCAGGAAGCCCGATGGGTCGCGCTCCAGCTGGAGCGGCATTATCACGCAGGTGAGCCAGGATGGCTGCGACGATGTCTACGATTTCTACAAGGTAGTTCTGGAGCCGCGCCTGGTCCGCCTGCGTTCGTGGCATTGGTCGGATATTTACCTGGACAAGCAGCTTGACGATATCATTGTCCAGTTGCTCAAACAGATAGGCCTGGTGCAGCCGTACACAGCGGGAGCCGCATACGACTATCGCATTCTGGCAAGCAACCTGGCGGCAACCAAGCAGGAATTCGTCTGTCAGTTCGAAGAAAACTGCCTGGACTTCCTGATGCGGCAGCTCGAATTCTACGGAGTCTATTTCTGGTTTGAACAGGCAGGCGGCCAGGAATCGGTGGTCTTTGCCAACGATGCAAGCCAGCAGCCGCAAGAAGCGATCACGGCCGTATTCTATCCAAAGGGTGAACTCAACACCGATGCAAAAGAAATCGCGATCAAGCGCCTGAACCGCCAAATCGGGCTGCACCCCAAGACGGTCACCCTGCACACTTCACCCGTGTATGACAACACCACAATCAATCTGACCAGTACGGCCAGCGTATCCGAGCCGATCAACAGCCAGGGCGAACGCCATCGGTACGATGATCAATTCGAGCACCTGGATGGCAATAACGATACCTCCGGCGCCGCACTGGCCAAGTGGCGGGCAGAGGAAGCGCTTTGCCAGAGCCTGCATGTCAACGGCGAATCACGCACCCCCGGCCTGGGTGCGGGACGCGCATTGACCGTATACGAATATCATCGTCAAAGTTCGGCCAAGGATTATTACATCGTGGAGATTTCGCATCGGGGCCATCAGGCGCTGGAAACCTCCGAGGACGACGACGAACCGCCGTATCGCGGCCATTTTGTCGCCCTGCCCCGCTGGCAGAACCCTGTCGCGAACAAGACTCCCCTGCAATTCCGGCCCCCACGCACTACACCCGTGCCTGAGATCACGCGCGTGGTCAACGGCTTTATAGACACAGGAACGGCCGATACAGACACTGTCGTAAAAGCAAAACGCTACGCGCAAACAGACGACCTGGGCCGCTACAAGGTGCGGTTCTGCTTCATCCGACAACAGTACAAAGGTACACGCAACTCGGCGTGGGTGCGCATGGCGACCCCTTATGCAGGTGGCGCTTCCAGCAAGGACCTGACTCCCGCAGGCATGCATTTTCCTCTACGCGAAGGAACGGAAGTACTGATCTCTTTCATCAACGGCGATCCGAACCGCCCGGTGATCATGTCGGCGCTTCCCAACTCCGAAGCGCCCAGCGTCGTGAATTCGAAAAATACGGCCGAACATCTAGTGGTCACACCGGCAGGCAATATGCTTGCATTGCGCGACTCCGCCGCCGATGCGGGCAACACCGCAACCGGCTCCGATCCGGCAATCCTGCTTTCCTCGCCAACTCAAAAAACCGCACTCAATCTGGGCAAGTCCGATGAAAGCTCGGTCGCCGACGGTTTCAATCTGCGCACGGAAGGCCACGGCGAGCTCCATGCCGACACCAGCATGTGGATCAATGTGCCCGGCCATCTGAGCATGAAAGCAGGCAAAGATGCCCTTTCGGGCTTCGCCTCGACCATAGCAAAGGGCCTGCCGCCCGGCGTCTCGGTGGGCGCGACGGGCGGCCTGGTAGTCAGCAACTTCGTCGGTGCCAATATCCAGAGCATCGAAGGGCTGTCGGTGGTCCATTGCCTTGGCGCAAAAGTGGTATCCACGGAAGGCATAGCAATAGACACCAATGTCTCAGCCATCTTCAAATACGCCCTGAGCCCCGTCAAGGACTTCAGCGCGGTAAAGACCACCACCACCTATACCGACCATACTTTCAACTTCGGCAGCGCTACCTGGACCGGAGGCGACTGGACAGCCACCATCATCGACAAACAAGAAAATGTCGCCACTTCCAATACCCGGGCAAGTGCGACGTACCTGGTTACGGCACCGGACATAACTCTCTCCACAGGCACAACGGATTTCAATCTCACCCCGGCAACGGCAACCCTGGACAGCACAGGTGACATCAGCATTACAGGTGCTGTCTCGACAACCGTACTGGGTGAAGCATTCAAGGCGGGCACGATCGACGAGACAGCATCCATAGCGGCGGCGGGAGGGGAAGTATTGATCAGAGGCACCGGGCTCGCAAGCCTATTTTCCGCCGCCGATGTCGTTATCCAGGGCACTGACGTAACCATCATCGGCGCCCTGGTCGAAATAGGCTAGGCCATAAACATGAAAATTGCCAAGCCCTCCGACACGCTAATCATCCTGGGACGTCAGTCCCGCGGAGGACAGCCCTTGCTGACCGTGACGGTAGGTT
Source organism: Paralcaligenes sp. KSB-10 (assembly GCF_021266465.1). Lineage (NCBI taxonomy): Bacteria > Pseudomonadati > Pseudomonadota > Betaproteobacteria > Burkholderiales > Alcaligenaceae > Paralcaligenes > Paralcaligenes sp. KSB-10. Next base: position 1,609,836 of record NZ_CP089848.1, read on the forward strand.
ATGTCTGCGAGCGCGACGGATCCCGGCTGAGCGAACAGGCGGCCTGGGCCTGGCTGGCGCCGCAGTTTCCGAACGAGCCTTTCGACATAGGCGTAAAACGCAGGCGCGGGGTCTTTGCCGTGGCCGGTCACGCATGTGCGCCGGGTGGTGTTCCTGTTACCGGGCTCACTGTTGCCGCCACAGTCGGAACGCTCGGCAAGCGCCTGCTGGTGCAGGGAAATCGCAGCTGGGTGCGTGCGGCGACCGGCTGGCGCGCCAGCGAACCCCAAGCTTTCCTGACCCAGGACATAGGCTTGGCCTATGCCTATGGCGCGCGCGACTGGCCCGCCAATCCATACGGGCGCGGCCATTTTATCGAGCCCGGGGGCGCCGAGGGGCAAATGCTGCCCAATGTGGAACTTCCCAATGCGCCCGTGCTGTCGCCATCCGATGTAGCGCCCGTCGCCACATTCAGCCCCTTGCCCCAAGGCAGCCCCGATATCACTCGCTGGCTTGGCAAGCTCGATCAAAGCTGGGAGCGCGAACGCATGCCCTGGCTGCCCGACGACACGGACCCGCGCTGGTTCGACGGCGTGCCGCAGGATCAATGCACCACAACGTACTGGCAGGGCAACGAGGGCTGGTCGGCCACCCACATGCATGCCACGCTGCCGGAACAAAGCGGGCAACTGCCGGGATTGCGGCCGCGCCTGCTTGCCAGCGCCAAGGCCAGCCCCGAACAAAGCCGCGAGCTGCCGCTCGACCTGGATACCGTCTGGCTGTTTCCGAACGACTCGCGTGTCATTGTGCTGTATAGAGCAGAGCTTGCGGTGCGTTACGAAGACGCAAGCGACCTTGCCGGCCTGGCCGTGTTTACCGAGAAGTTATCGGACACGGCACTGTCCAGCGAACACTATGCGCAAATGTGGCGTACCGCGGACAAGGTCAAAATCAAGGGAACCTCGGGCAGTACAACTCTGTCGGCTCCCGCCACGGGTTTGTCTGCGGCCGCACTGGCTGAACAAAGCGCCGCCCTGGCCAAGAAGGCCGAGGCGCACCGCGCCGGTATTGCCCAGGCAATTGCCAAGGCCCAAAAAGAAGTCAGGAGCGAGGCCGAGGCTCACTTCCAGGCATACGGCATAAAAACGCCGCTGGAAAATATGCCGCCTTCCACAGCCAATGCATTGGCTTCGAGGTCGGCCACACCCATGACGGCCGATGCCATTCGATCGCAAGTCAAAGCGGCATTGAATCAAGCCCAGGCTGAAGCACGCGCCCACCTGGCGCAATACGGCATCGACATGGACAAGGCGGCTGCGAGCGCCCGCACTCAGCCGGAGCCCGATCCGCTTGCGCTGATCGCCGGCCTGTCCGTTTCCGACGTAAAGAAAGCCGCCCTGACCGCGGAAATGAAAGCCGCTCTGGGCAAGATGGACTCAGTGGAAAAGAAAGCCGCGGAAATCAAAGCCAAGGTTGCCTCGCTCAAGCCCGCCGGCGGTAAAACCGAAGCCGGCGCCGATGCCGCGGCCGACACCCCACTCGCCGGCGACGCGCTGCCCGACGGTCCGCGCCGCAAGCTCGGCCGGGACGAACTGGTGGCCCGCCACCGCGCCGGCTTATCAGCGGCATGGACCGAGCTGGATGGAGAAGACCTTTCGGGGCTGGACCTGAGCGGTATCGATTTGTCCCGCGCGCGCCTGCATGCCTGCATTCTACGCGGTACTACGCTGCACAAGGCGCGCCTGACCGAAGCACAACTGGACGGCTGCGATCTCGATGGAGCCCATCTGGACCAGGCTCAATTGCAGCGGGCACAACTTGCCGATTGCCGTCTGGATCACGCGTCGCTGAACGCTGCCGACCTGACGCAGGCCAGGTTGAAAAACTGCCAATTTACCCATGCCAAATTGGCCGCCACACAGTGGCGCGACGCCAACGCGGATAAATGCGGCTTCGAGCATGCCGATCTCACGAGTATCCAGGCAGCGAAGGCCTCTTTCAGCGAATGCCGCCTGAACGCGGCCAACGCGGCCGAAGGCGTGCTGGACCGTGCACGATTCAGCAAATGCGTCATGGATGCGGCCTGCTTCGACCACGCGTCTCTGGCCGGCACTACCTTGCTTGGCTGTCAGGCGATCGCGGCCAGCTTCAGGCAGGCTCGCATGCAAGGGCTGCGCAGCATGGCTGGCACCAATCTGCAGCAGGCCCGATTCGACGGCGCCAACCTGACGCGCGCCAGCCTGCAAAATACCCTGCTGGTCCAGGCGTCCTTGCGGGAAACCTGCCTGGACCAGGCCTTTATAAAAGAATGCGATCTGAGCGCAAGCGACGGCTGGCACTTGGTGGCGCGCCATGCGGATTTCACCGGCAGCCGTATTGCCGGCGCCAGTTGGCGCGGAGCGAATCTGATGAAATCACGCTTTGCCCGCGCAATACTGGAAAATATCGACTGGAGCGGTGCCAATCTGCATGCGGCCTCGACACGTACCGCAAGCGCTCAAGGCATACTGCTGGACCAGGCCTTGCTGACACGTTGCCGTTTGATACAGGAGCACGCATGACCGACGCTGTGCTCACTCTGGATACTCTGCTGGCCGCCAAGGCACAAAACAGGCCTTTGCCAAAGGGAATTTTGGCAAACGGCGATTACCGCAATGCGGATCTATCCGGCGTGCGCTTTGACAAAACCGATGCCCGCGGCGCCCGTTTCGATGGCGCCAACCTATCGCAAACCACCTGGCACGATTGCCAGCTGGATAACGCGCGATTCGATGAATGCAGGCTGGAAAAGTCCGGCTTTCATGCGTGCCGGGGCACGGCCGCATCGTTCAAGTCCGCATTGTTGGGCTTTACAAAAATGAAAGATTGCCGCTGGCAGGATTGTGATTTCAGCCTGGCCGATCTGACCCGCCTATCCGTCGCCGCCAGCGCTTTCCCCGGCTGCCGGATGGCCACGGCACGACTGAAAGAAGCACGGCTTTCGATGTGCGACATCAGCGGGCTGGATCTGCGCAACGCGGTATGGGAGAAAACCCACCTGCCCGACAGCCAGCTGAATGGCACAACGCTGGCAGGAGCAACGCTGCGCCTATGCTCATTTAATAGAGTGCAGGCCCGCGATGCGGACTTCAGCGGCATGATCGCGCCGAATACCTCATTCTATTGCGCCGAACTCGAAAAGGCCCGCTTCTGCGATGCCAATATCGAAGGAGCAATTTTTGATCTGGCAAGATTGGATCATGCCGATTTTTCTCGGGCAAAGCTATCCGGAGCGCGTTTCTCCGAAGCCAAATCCATTGCCTTGACATTCAGCCACGCCCAACTGGCGGATGCGAATCTCGGATACCTGCAAGCCGCGCATGCCGATTTTTCCCATGCCGATCTGACCGGAGCACGCCTGCATGCCGCAGAATTGCCTGACGCCGCATGGCGCGACGCGATTCTGCTCAATGTGCGTCGCGACGACCCTGAACTTCGAGCCGCCGAATTATGGCGCCCGCCTTTTTAACCGTTTGCAATGAGTCCTGCCATGTCGATATCAAGCAGCCCAATTCGAATTCCCGACAAGCTCGCCGGCCGCGCTGCCACCGCAACGCCCGCCAACGCCTCGCTGCACCACATGCGATTGGCGATGCGCGACGGACAGCGCTTCGGGGCTGTGCTGGATACTGGACGACTATGGCTCACGGCCGCGGCCGGTTGCCTGCTGCAGCCCGAGGTGGGCGATCTGGTGCTGGCATCGGTCGTCGGCAATCAAGGCTATATCCTGACCGTGCTGGAACGGGCCAAACCCGACGAGCCGGCGGAAATTTCAGTTCCAGGCACGCTGCGTCTGAACCTGCCGCAGGGGAAGCTTGAAATTACCGCACGCCACGGAATAGCGCTAGACTCCGGCGCAGGAATGGAATTCAGCGCGCAGCAGTGGAGCGCCGCCTTCGAACAGGCGAATGTATCGTGCCAGACTCTGCACATATCGGGCGACGCCATCCAGAGTACCTGGCAGGCACGTACCGATGTCTGCGGCGGGACTCGATTGAATATTGCCGCTCGCAGCGAAACTCATTTCGGCTGCAGTGTGCGCAAAGTGACAGGCCACGAAGAGTCTTCCGCGCAATCGTTGCGCCAACTGGTTGATCGCGACTGGACACTGCAGGCCGGAACGGCCGATATGAACGCCCAGGATCGAGTGGCGCTGAATGCCGATTCGATTCAGATAGGATGAATCAGGAGATGACATCATGTTTATGCTGACCACCGGAGGGGCAATGACCAGCGCCACGGTCCCCGACATTTGCAAGACGCAGGTCGGACCCGCCGTCGTACCCATACCTTACCCGAATCTGGCCACGACGCTGGAGGCCAACCCGGGAGCCATAGTGGAAAATGTGCTTGTCGTGGCCATGCCCGCGCTTAACGTCGGTTCCTCGATTCTGATGAGCAACGGCGATCAGGCCGGAATCGAGGGCGGGGTTGTCAGCAGCGAAATCATGGGAGAAGTCATGTTCACCACTTCCAGCGTGTCCGTCATGGTCGGAGGCATGCCCGCCGTCCGGCTAACCGACATGACGACCCAGAATTCCGAAAATACAATCGGCCTGGCCGTCTCCCCCGGCGAGCAGGTCGTCGTCATGGCCATGAGCTAAGGAACCGATATGTCCGCACGGCACTATTCATTGCCTTTCTCATTGCTGCGTACCGCAGCCGTATTATGTTGCGTGGTGGCCCTGTCGGCCTGTTCGTCCAGCATGCTGGGCGGCTCGTCCAAGGCAGACGCCCTGAAAGCATTGAAGTGGACCTACGGCGCCGACGGCATACAGATCGATGTTCGAGCCAATCCGCAGCTGAACCTGTCCGAGGGACAGGCACATACACTTGCCCTGACCGTAGTTCAATTTGCCGATCCCACGGTATTTACCCCCTACTCCAGCGACCCGGCCAAGCTGACGCAGCTTCTGCTGGCCAACAGCGCGCCGGTGGGCATGCTTTCCCTGCAACGGCTGTTCATTGCTCCGGGCGAACAGCGCAGCATTTCGGTGCCTCGCGCTGAAAACGCCAAGTACGTGGGCCTGGCCGCAGGCTACTACCACCTGGACGCGCCGCGCAGCACGCGCCTTTACCGTATCGGCGTCGATATCGAATCCAGCGGGTTTCTCATCAAGAATCACAATGCAACGCCCACACCACTGAAAATCGACCTGCTTCTGGGCCCGAACAGCATTCTGGACGCGCCCGACAGCCGCATACCTTCGATCACTCCGACGCAGCCCGAAGCCGGTCTGGTACCCAACAAGGCAGCGACCGATTCCAAGACAACCCCTTCTAAAAAATGACCCAGGCAAGCAACGCATGAGCATCAATCGCAATCAACCGCTATTCTGGCATCAGGGCCTGTTCCTGCAGCCTCACCATTTCCAGTATCACGACGCCTGGATCGAGCAAACCCAGGCCCGCATGCTGGAATTGACGGCCCCCTGGATGTGGGGCCTGGGTGCCTTGAAGATCAGCGAGACGGCTCTCGCCGCGCGCCAACTGGTGGTCGAACAAGTTGCCGTGCGATGGCGCGACGGCGCTCTTACAGAAAGTCCGGGCAATGCGCTGATAGGCGCCCTGACCTTCGAGCTATCCGATTTTTCCAGCGGCCCGCGCACCGTATATATCGGCTTGCGGCGTCTTGAAGACGAACAGGTCAATGTCCAGACATATGAAAAGCTCGACGATGCCAGCCAGGCCGATGCCCGCCTGATTGTCGCGGCGGATCCGCCCACCGTGCCCGATCGCTACACAGCCGGGCCGGCGGGACGCGTTGCCTTCATGAATTATGTGCTGCGCCTGTTCTGGGACGACGAACTGGAAAACCTGGGCCAATACGAATTGCTGCCGCTGGTTCGCCTGGAGCAGGATGGCGATGTCATTCGCATAAGCCCGAATTTTGTGCCTCCCTGCCTGAATCTGGCCGCATCGCCGGCCTTGCAGCAACTAGTGCGCGAACTGCGCGACGATGTCATCGGCCGCGCACGTCAACTGGAAATTTTCAAGCAACCCATGAACAGCCGCGCTGGCAATGATAGCCAGTTCGGGCCGGTATTGGCCTTGTCGGTTCTGAACCGCTACGGACCTCAGTTGAACGGCATGCTGGAAACGCCGCAGACACATCCCTGGCTCGTCTACAGCCTGCTGCGCCAATTGGTGGGCGAACTCAGCACCTTTTCGGAATACTGCGATTTGCTGGGCGAGACTCGCGACGGCCAACGGTTGATCGACACCTATCGCCATATGGAAATCGGCCCATCCCTGAAGGGCATTATCGATGTCACGCGCCGCCTGCTCAATGAAATCACGGTAGGGCCGGAAATGCTGGTCCACTTTGAACAGGATGGCGCCTCGTCGGACCTGTTCCGCGCTGAAATGCGGCCGGAGTTTTTCGGCGCCCGCCATCGTTATTATTTAATGGCCCGCAGCACGCTGGACCCCTTGGATCTTGGTCAAAAAATGGCGCTGGAAGCCAAACTCGGTGTGCCCGATCAAATAGAAACACTGATCACGCGCTCTTTGCCCGGCATCGAAATGCTTCCCCTGAAAACGCTGCCGCTGGGAATGCCTCGACGCGCCGGTGCAACGTACTTTCGCCTGGAAAGCTTATCGGAAGAATGGGATGCCGTTACACGTGCGGGAAGCCTGGCGCTGTTCCTGCCTGGCGCACCGGCCGATCTGCGCCTGGAACTGATTGTCATAAAAGGATGAAACCGTGCGTCTAGCTCAATTCTGGATACCTGCGATGGAAGCGGCTGGCGCTGCTGCGGACGATCCGGCGCAAACCACCACGACACTCGCTGAAAAAATGAAAACCATGCTGGATGACGCCAGCGCGCAAGCACTGAACCAAGGCTTCCAGTTGCCCGATATCCAGTCCGCGCTTTTTGCAGTCGTTGCGTGGATCGACGAACTGGCCATGACGCATACCTGGGCAGGAGCCTCCGCCTGGCGCATCGCACCTCTGCAGCGGCATTATTTCTCGACCACACGGGCCGGCACAGAATTCTTCGAACGGCTCGAAGCCTTGCCCGACGAGAACATAGAGGTACGTGAAATTTACGCACTGATGTTGCTGGCCGGATTCAACGGCCGCTATTCCCATCGCCCGGCGGGCGAACTCGCCGGATACCGCCAGAAAGTCCTGGCGCGCGTGGCACAGGAACGCGCAATGGCTCCTCTGGAGACAAACCAGCTGCTGTTTCCCATGGCGGGCCTGGAGGCCAAGGCACCTGCGCAGCCGGCACGCAACAGCGGCCCGTCCTACCCTGCCTTTTTGCTGGTCGCTCTGCCTCTGTTCTGCCTGCTCATTCTTTATTTTTTCCTGAATCACGGCGTCGATCAACAGGCGGCACAACTGCTGGGCCCGCTTACATCCACTCTCAAGCCATGAAACCGACTTTCTTTTTACTGCTGCAATGATAAAAAAACTATTCGTCCTACTCGCCTGCTTGATCGGCTTCGTTGTCCTCGCATTGGCCTGCTGGATACTGGGATTGTATTTGGGCTGGCCCGAGTGGCGATGGGTCCTGGTGTTCATCGCCCTGCTGGCAGGAGGGTGGGTTCTGGCCTGGCTGCGGCGGCGCTGGCTGGCCTGGCGCCTGCGCCGCAGGCTGGCGCGCCCCGTCGGCAACAGCGGCGCTGTCGACCTGAAGCATGTCGACAAAGACTGGAAGGCGGGAATACACACACTCAAACAATCCCGTCTGTCGCGCTTTGGATCGCCTCTCTACGTGCTGCCATGGTTCCTTTCATTGGGCAATGAAGCCAGCGGCAAATCCGATTTACTGCAACGCATCTCGGGAGCCGCTCCCGTCCATGCCGAAAGCGACGAACCGCCCGCATTGCGTTGGTGGCTATTGCGCAACGGCGTCGTACTGGACCCGGCCGACGACCTGAGCGACGATAACGCCATACCCGGCTCCCAGTACTGGCGCCGCCTGCTGCACTGGATGATGCACACCCGCCGCCGCGAACCGCTCAATGGTGTAATCGCGACCCTGGGCGTCGAATGGCTCATGCTCAGCGACGATACCGAACTGGCCGAGACCGGCCGCAGGCTGCGTAAAAGGCTGGACGAACTCACCCGAATCTACGATGTACGCATGCCGGTCTACCTTGTACTGACCGGCTGCGAAACATTTCCAGGCTTTCGCGCCTGGGGAGAATCGCTCGATCCCGAACTACGCAATCAGCCTATGGGCTATTTGAGCGCCGACTCGCAAGTCAGCGCGGCGCAATTCATTGCCAAGGCATTCGCAAGCCTGGTGCAGCGGATGCTCGACCTGCGCATTCTGCAAGGCATGCGCAAGCTCCCCGACAACACCGCCTTCGGATTGCCGGAACGATTGAATCTGTTGGCATTGCGTCTGGACAAGGTTATGCACTCCGCATTTCAGGCAACGCCTTATGCGGAAACACCTTTGCTGCAGGGTTTGTTTCTAACCGCCAAGCCGGGCGAGGCCAGCGAGACGGGCTGGTTCATGCCCGAGCTTTTCGACCGGCTGCTGCCCATGCAGCGCCATGCCTGGAAACCCATCGAACGCTGGCGCCACTGGCGCCGCCTGCTGCGGCATGCTGCCGTAATCGCCTGGCTAGTCGTGTGCGTTGGAGTGGCTCTTGTGCTGATACAGGGCGCCCGGGTCGCCAGACATCAGTTGGCCGGCATCAACGATATGGCCCAAAGCCAATTTTCCGGCAAGCTCGGCCCCGATCTCGCGGTACTGCAACGCACTCGCGACACCATCCTTACCTTGCAGGAGCGGCGCGACTGGAAAACCCGGTGGCTACCCTTCCAGCGGAATGTGGATACGGTGGAAAACACCTTGCGCGCACACTATATCGATAACTTCCAGAAGCATATTATCAACGCGCAGCTCGACCCCCTGCTGAGCACCAGCCTGCCTTTAATTCCACACGAAAAAAACGATCTGCTTCTCGCTGCCTGGGCGCAAACCCTGGTGCGCCGCATCAACCTGATCAACGGCGCTTTACAGAAGCAAGACATCTCGCAGTTGCCCGCGCCGGGCCCCGAATTGTCCGAAATATACAAAAGCACCGGAGCATCGGCACCCAGCGGGGTCGATATCCAGATGCTGGGCGATCTGTATCGGCATTTCCTTGCATGGCAAATCAACCCCGATCTGCTCGCCGAGAATCGCGATGCATTGCGCCATACCCTGAATGGCCTGGAGCTACCGGACCGGCCCATACAATGGATCTATTCGTGGGTGCAACTCCAGGGGTATCTGTCGCCAATACGCATTACCGACTACTGGAACATTCCGCAAACCAGCGACCAGGTCGAGATCCCCGCGGCGCTCACCTCCGACGGCGAACGCGCCGTCTCGGCATTCCTTGCCCAGATTGGCTCCGCCAGCGGCAACACAGCCGTCTGGGAGGAACGCCATGCAACCTTTGAACAACATTATCTTCAGGCTGGCCTGAAATACTGGCACGAATTTGTCGTGAATTTCCCCTATGCGGCAGATCGGCTACCCGACGAAAACTCACGACGTGCGGTCCTGTCCGCCCTGATGGGCCGCAACGGCCCCTACAGCCGGCTGGTAAGCGATCTTGCCACGGTCGGAAGCCGAGTGCCGCAGGAGAAACGGCCGGAATGGGTCAGGCAGGTTATCCACCTTGAAAATCTGGTCAAACTGGCAGAGGAATCCCCAAAAACCGGGTTGTCGGGCGCCTTGCAAAAGGCCAGCATAGTCAATGGCCTGGGTGCGGACGTGCTGCAACACCTGCCCAAAGGCGGGTCACTGAAGAGCCTGGATTACCTGCGCAACGACCAACAGTCCCTCGACACGCTGAATGCCTACCATAAAGGGGTCCAGGCAAGCATTACACCTCTGCTTCAAGGCCAGGGCACCGCAATGCAGGCTGCCGTGCAGATCTGGTCTTTCGGCCACGATCCGAACGTCAAGGCGGTGCCTTTGATCGATGCCAAACAATCCTTCGACGCACTGCGCAAACAAATAGGCGGCGTCCCCGATTCGAGCACCGACCCGATCTGGAAACTGATGCAGGGCCCGCTCGACTTTACGCTGGACTATGCCGGCCGGTCGGCCGCCTGCGGCTTGCAGAGCGAGTGGGAAAGCTCGGTAGTCAGCGCCATTCAAGGCGTTACCGATGTCGGACTGATCAACAAGCTGCTTTATGGAGATCGCGGCCAGGTAAAAGCATTCCTCGACGGGCCAATCAAGAATTTCGTCGATCGCGGCACCATTCGGTATACTCCGCGCCTGGCCATGGGCCGGGAAATCGCGTTGAACGGCCAATTCTATGCATTTGCCAATCACTCGCAATTGAGCCAGGTAACACTGCTGGTCGATCAGCGCAAGAACGAAAGCTCACAGGCCAAGGTTGCCGCCCTGACGCAGCAGAATGCCGCGCTCGAGCAGCAAATCGCCAAGCAGGAAGCCACCGTTGCCAGCGTGGCGCTGAGCACGGTACCCGCGTTGGTCAATCCGGGTGCCCGCGTTTTGCCGCAGAGTGTCACACTTAGTGTGCAATGCGCCTCCAAGACCCTGACGCTGGAAAACCTGAATTTTCCAAACAGTGCGATCTTTCCGTGGTCGCTGGCAACGTGCGGCGATACCGTGCTGACAATACAGATCGGGGACCTCAGCCTGGTCAAGCGCTGGGGAGGCGCTCGCGGATTCATCGATTTCCTGCGTGAATTTTCCAGCGGCCAGCATCGCTATACTCCTGGAGATTTTCCCGCCAATGCAAAATCGCTGAATGCGGCCAACATCAAATTCATTCTGCTGACATATAGCCAGCAGGGACAAGCCCCGCTACTTGCCGCCTTCCAGGAAGCAGACCGCCTGAGCGCACAGCTTGCACAGAACAAAGATCAGATCGCCGCGCTCGATCCACCGGCCGGCGCCACGGCTCCGCCTCAGGCCAGCCTCCTCCTGCCCGAACGCATCGTCTCGGTCTGCATGGGCCCGGTCAATGCCGTGGCGCCTGTTCCCGCGCCCGCGGCGCCAGTCGAGCAGATCAAGCCGCCGCAAAAACCAAAACCGCCGCTCCCAGGCAAACCCGTTCGGGCCGCCTTGCAGCCTTCCGGCCCGGAATCCTATTCTGTGCAGGTTGGCGTGTTCGAGCATGCCGAAGACGTGCTCAAGGCCCTGGATGCGAACCACTACAAAACCATGGAAGCTCCCATACGTTTGAACGGCAAGGAATATACCAACGTCGTGGTCCGTGGCTACAAGACCAGACAGGAGGCCGACGCCGCCGCGCAGAAAATAGGCGATCTGCTGAAACTTAAACCTCAAGTCATCCGGCACCGCGAACCATGATGCGGGATTAAAAGGAGATTGCCATGTGGTCATACCTTTCCAATGCGATTTTTTTCCTCATCGTCGGCTTCGGATTGGGTCGCCTGCGCTGGTACGGCGTTTATCACAGGCTACTGGGCAAACGGACCAAGATCCGTGCATCCAGGCCAGGCTATCACATGCACTGAAAAGCCTCGGAGTTCCGGGCCATCCAGGCCGCTATTCTGTTTCCCACGAAGGAGCCTCAACCAGAAAAGGATTCTATCCATGAATACACATTCGAATACCCCATCCGCCTGCGCAGATGAATTTCCCGTCGATCGCCGCATCAGGGCGTTTCTGAACATACTCAATTCGGGTGGAGGAAAGCCGCTGGAGCAATTGTCGCCCCTTGAAGCGCGTGCCGTCCTGGCCGGCGCGCAGGCCAGTGTGCCGCTGCAGCTTCCCAGGGCCGATGTTTCCGAAAAAACCATTACAGCCGACGGCCACACTCTCCGGCTGACCATCGTGCGCCCCTTCGGAGCCAAGGGAGTCTTGCCGGCATTCATGTTCTTTCACGGCGGCGGCTGGGTACTGGGCGACTACCCGACGCACGAACGCCTGGTGCGGGACCTGGTGGCCGGGTCGGGCGCGGTAGCGGTTTTTGTAAACTACACGCCCTCACCCGATGCTCATTACCCCGTACCGACCAGCCAGGCTTATGCCGCCACAAAATGGGTGGCCGAGCATGGGCACGAAATCGATGTCGACGGCACGCGACTGGCCGTTGCCGGCAACAGTGTGGGCGGCAACATGGCCGCAGTTGTCAGCATCATGGCCAGGGAAAAAGGCACGCCCGAGCTTAAAGCCCAGGTCCTGCTCTGGCCGGTGACCAATGCCGACTTCGAATCGGCGTCGTACAGGCAAATACCCGACGGCTATTTTCTGACAAGAAGCATGATGCAATGGTTCTGGGACAACTACGCGCCCGATGCGAGCCAACGCCAGGAAATTCACGCGTCGCCCTTGCAGGCCAGTCTCGATCAATTGAAAGGCCTACCCCCCGCCCTGATTCAAACGGCCGAATTCGATGTGTTGCGCGACGAAGGAGAAGCCTATGGGCGCAAGCTTGACGCCGCCGGCGTGGATGTTACCGTCACGCGCTATAACGGCCTGATCCACGACTGGGGCCTGCTCAATGCCCTGGCCGACGTTCCCGCTACGAAAATCTCCATGCGGCAGGCCGCCACGGAATTACGCACCCGCCTGGGCAAGTGATGCCGGCCCGGAAGGCCGGCATCCCAACGGGCCTTTAAAGCTGGATCCTGGTGCCCAGCACCGCCAGGAACTGCGCCATCCAGGCAGGATGGGCCGGCCACGCCGGCGCGGTAACCAGATTGCCGTCGGTATGCGCCTGATCAATGGCTATCTCGGCATACGTGCCGCCAGCCAGCCTGACTTCGGCGGCGCAAGCCGGGTAGGCCGAGCAGGTGCGCCCTTTTAAAATTCCCGCGGCAGCCAGGATTTGCGCGCCGTGGCACACTGCCGCTATCGGCTTTTTAGCCGAGTCGAAATGACGCACAATATCGAGCACCCTGGCGTTCATGCGCAGATACTCCGGCGCCCGTCCGCCGGGTATCACCAGCCCATCGTATTGCGCAGGATCCACTTTGTCGAAATCGTAATTGAGCGCAAAGCGATGGCCGGGCTTTTCACTATAGGTTTGCGCACCTTCAAAATCGTGGATTGCCGTGGCAACCGAATCCCCAGCCTTTTTATCCGGACACACGGCATGCACAACATGCCCCACCGTCAGCAAAGTCTGGAACGGGACCATGGTTTCGTAGTCTTCGGCGTAATCGCCCACCAGCATCAATAATTTCTTGCTCATGTTCAATATCCTCACGCAATGTGTACTTATAGGAGATGCATTTCAACATCAACACCCACTGTAGCGCCATTTGTTCAACAACTTTGTGACAGGATGCCGAAGATCGGGCCGATTTTTCAGTATTTCCGATTATTGGCCAAATCCGCTAAAAATCCGTCGGTTTTTCATTATACTTTTCGTTTTGGTATATGGAGTTCCGGATGGAGTTGCTGCTGGACCCCACCATGTGGGTCGGCTTGCTGACGCTGGTCGTGCTGGAAATTGTCCTGGGCATCGACAATTTGATTTTCATTGCCATTCTGGCCGATAAACTACCCGCGGCACAACGCGACAAAGCGCGCATCATAGGCTTGTCGCTGGCGTTGCTCATGCGACTGGCCCTGCTTTCTGTCGTGTCGTGGGCATTCGCCCTGACCACGCCACTGGTCTCCATTGGCCCGTTCGATTTTTCGGGGCGCGACCTGATATTGATTCTGGGCGGATTTTTCCTGGTGTTCAAAGGCACCACGGAAATGCACGAGCGCATCGAAGGCAAAGCCCCCCAGGCCAGCGGGGCGCGCCTTCATGCGGGCTTCTGGGTCATCGTGACCCAGATAGTGGTCCTGGACGCGGTATTTTCCCTTGATGCGGTCATTACAGCCGTAGGCATGGTCAACCAGATTGAAATCATGATGGCTGCCGTAATCATTGCCGTCGCCGCCATGGCGGTTGCCTCCAAGCCGCTCACCCGGCTGGTCAATGCCCACCCCACCGTCATTGTCCTGTGCCTGGGTTTTTTGCTCATGATCGGCTTTGCGCTGGTGGCCGAAGGGTTCGGCTTCAATGTGCCCAAAGGCTACCTATATGCCGCCATCGGTTTTGCCGTCTTGATCGAAGCGCTGAATCAAATCGCCCGCCGCAACCTCATGACGGCGAATTCCCGCCGCCCCATGCGGGAGCGTACAGCCGAAGGCATTATGCGCATGCTGGGCAAGCGCCCTGTCGTCCAGGACGAATCCCCGGAAACCGATCTCGTCGCCGCCCAGGGCCAGGTTCCGTTCGGCGTCGAAGAACGCAATATGGTCAGCGGAGTACTCAAGCTGGCGGACCGCAGCATCCACTCCATCATGACGCCGCGCACCGATATCAGCTGGATCAACCTGGACGACGACGCACGGGACATCGAAAAGAACATTAAAAATACCCCGCACGGCTTCTTCCCGGTTTGCCGGGGCTCGCTGGACGAGATCATCGGCATCGGCCGCGCCAAAGACATGATGAGCGACCTCATCCTGCTCGGAAAAATAAAAGTGCAGGGCTTGCGTCCGCCCATCATCGTGCACGAATCCATCCCCATCCTGGATCTGATCCATACGCTCAAGCGCGCCCGAGGGCAACTGGTGATCGTCACAGATGAATTCGGCACCATCGAAGGGCTGGTGACTCCCATCGACGTTTTCGAGGCCATAGCCGGCGACTTCCCCGACGAAGACGAAGCCCCAGACATACTCGCCGACGGGGAAAACCGCTGGAAAGTCGACGGCTCCACCGATCTGCACCAGCTTGAACAAGAACTGGAGATCGACGGCCTGGTCAACGAATCCGACGACTACACCACCCTGGCCGGCTACCTGCTGAACCAGTTCGGGCGCCTGCCCGAGCCAGGCGACGAATATACGCTTATGCAGGCCCACGGCCACATCCGCTTTGAAATCCTGCACATCGACGGGCACCGGATCGCCCGGGTGCGGATCGAACGGCGGCGCGACGAACCCGAGGCGGGGCAAGGCCAGGCCGCCTGACATAGCGCAAAATTGAAGGCTGGGTCAGAATGGGAAAGGGGTTAGCTCCTGAAAGTAGCTAACCCCTTGATTTTATTGGTCGGGGCGAAAGGATTCGAACCTTCGACCCTCTGGTCCCAAACCAGATGCGCTACCAGACTGCGCTACGCCCCGAAAAGTCCATGATCATACCAGATTGCCGGGGCGCCGTCTTGGTAGCTTGCACAATCAGCCCCGCGAAAGAAATGGCCTTGAGCATGCAAATAAGCACGGCTCAGAGTTCAGTCTGTACCCACCCTAATGAATGGCTTCACCCGACACGCCAGCCCAATCACGCGCAAAGACCATAAAGGCCCTGTAGAGCCTGGCGTTTCACCGCCGCCGCGGGCCGATCAAGACACCTGCTGGTAATAGATATTCTGCGGATGTTGCGCCTCGGCAAAGAAGAACCATCGTTCGGCGACCAAGCCGGCATACTGAACCACGAAAGCGACAAGCAGCAGGGCGACGGGCGTTGGCAAGAACAGCGACAGCACCAGCAAGATGAAAGGAACGAGGAACGCGCCAAGCAAAAAACCGTATTTGACCGTCTGCAGCGTGCGCGGGGATTTGCCGTGAAAGAACTCCCGCATATTGAACGTGCTTCCGGTAAAGCCGCGGGACTTCTGAACCACTTTCTGCGCCACAATACCTGTGGCGCTTTGCACCGTCGACTTGGGCCGCAGCCGGGCATTGCGAGCCAGCGAGGCCAGCCGCGACAGGCATCCGGCCACCGTCAACACACACGCGCAAAGCGCCAGGTTCCCTGCGAGCCATGGAGCGAAACACGCGGCGCACAGCGCTGCCAGGGTGAAGCCCGAAGCGCAGCCCAGCAACACGAAATTCACCATCGTCCAGGGGCTTGCCCATTCCTGCAGAAAACGCAGGCACGAATAGATCATGGCCGTGCACACGAACAGCACTGCTGCGGCAAGCACAGTGACGATTCCCAGGGCCAGCGTATAGCCTTGCGGCAGGCTCAGCGCATGGGCGCCGCCATACATGAATGCAAGCGCAAGAAACACCGGCAAGGCAAGACATTCGCGCGACAGCCATGATGTACGCCACATGGCAATCGCACGCCAGGCGCGCTCCGGGTGCCCAAGATGGAAAAATGACGCCAGCAGGCCCAGACCGCCAAGCACGACGGCCGTGGCCGCCCCGGCAACATAGAATGCCGGCGCAGGTGGCGCCAGCACGCCCGCGCCAGCCGCAAGCTCCATCGCGACCAGCGCCAGGATCAGCCCTTGCGCAGCGCCGCATAATGTTGTCAAGAACACGACCGAAAAGGCGGGCCGCATTGCACTCTCCTTGCTGATAGGTCTGCGCGGGCCCGGTGCGGGCTGCGCGACCTCACCACGTTGTGTAGGCGATTAATCGAACATCAGGCATGAGCCGCCACAGACGCAAGATGCAGATGGCCACTTTCGAGCTGCCCTTCCAGGCTCTCGGCTTGCGGCTGCGACGCTGAGCCGCAGGAACATGTGTGCGTCGAGCATCCATGCGCTTCAGTCTTGCGCCGCGGCAGGTAATGATTGGCCGGGTGCGTGCCCCATTCGGGCATTAGCTGATAGCCGCCGCGCTCGCGGATGGCCTGCGAAACATCTGAGTCCGGATCGTGGATATCGCCGAACAGCCGCGCCGAAGTCGGACAGGCGAGCACGCACGCGGGCTTGCGGTCAGGCTCGGGCAGCGCTTCGTTGCCGATACGATCCGCACACAGCGTGCATTTGGTCATTTCCTTGCGCTTCGGATCCAGTTCGCGCGCCCCATAAGGACAGGCCCAGGCACAATAATTACAGCCTATGCATTTGTCGTAATCGACCAGGACCAAACCGTCTCCCTCACGCTTGTAACTGGCGCCGGTGGGGCAAACCGGCACGCACGGGGGATCTTCGCAGTGCAGGCAGGATTTGGGAAAATGGATCGTATCCGTTGCCGGGAACTCGCCAGCCTCGTAGGTCTGCACCCGGTTGAAGAACGTGCCTTCGGGATCGGCATCGTACGGTTGCAAGTCGGCCAGGCTACCGGCCTCGCCCGATGTGTTCCATTCCTTGCAGCTCATCACGCACGCATGGCAACCCACACATACATTCAAGTCGATTACCAGCGCCATCTGGGTCATATCGCCTTCCTTATTTGTTTTTTACGGCGCGGCGCAGCCTTGCGGCAAATTCGCCGCGCCCCGCGAAGTAGGTTTGAACCATCCGCGTGACGACGTTGATGGAGCCGGGCATCGGCACCATCGGCGCAAATTGCGGCAAGCTTGTGCCGGCCTCGTCGGCCTGCGCGGGATAGATGCGCACCCTGACGTCGAACCAGCCGGCTTGCCCAGTGATGGGGTCGGAGTTCGACAGGCGCGCCTGTCCATTTTCCGCCGGCAATTCATCGGTGATCAAGTGATTGAGCAAAAAGCCGCGCTGCGATTCGTTGGCATCCGGCCCCAGGTTCCAGGCGCCCGCCGCTTTGCCGATCGCATTCCATGTCCAGACCGTGCCGGGCTCTACCGCCTCGCTGTAGCGCGCCATGCAGCGCACTTTGCCCCAGGGCGATTCCACGTATATCCAGCCGCCATCGGCAATGCCGCTCTGCGCGGCCACCTTCGGATTGACGAACAGATAGTTCTCGCTGTGGATCTGCCGCAGCCACGCATTTTGCGAATCCCAGGAATGGTACATCGCCATCGGCCGCTGTGTGATCGCCGTCAGTGGGAACTCCTGTAAATCGGTCACACCGCTTTCCAGGGGCTCGTACCAGAAGGGCAGCGGATCGAAATAGCGGTCGATCCGGGCGCGCAGATGGTCCGGGGGCTGCCGCCCGCGGGTCTTGCCCTGAGCCGCGAGCCGGAACTTCTGCATGACGTCCGAATACAGCTGGATTACGATGGGTTGATCGAACTTGCGCAACCCGTTTTCGACCGCCCATTTCAGGTAGGGGCCGTTGCAATTACGCATGTACTGGAATGTTTCGGGCAGAACGTAGTGGTGGAAGCAATCGTTCTTCGCGTACTGCTCCCATTGGTTCGGATTGGGTTCGCCGACCAGCGACTTGTCGCCGTTCTTGCCACGCCAGCCAATCAGGAAGCCTATGCCCGAATTGGGTGCCGTCTCGTAATTGACGATGAAATCCGGGTAGTCTCGGTATTTGGGCTTGCCTTCAGAAGTCGTGAACGCCGGCAATTTGAGCCGGCCGGCCAGCTCGACCAGCACCTCCTGAAAGGGTTTGCACTGGCCCGTGGGCGGCACGACCGGCACGCGCACGGAATCGGCCGGGCCATCGAATTCGGAAATGGGACGGTCCAGCATGGACATCACGTCGTGCCGTTCAAGGTACGTGGTATCGGGCAGGATCAGATCGGCAAAGGCCGTCATCTCCGATTGGAACGCATCGCACACCACCAGGAACGGGATCTTGTATTCGCCGTCTTCACGCTTGTCTGCCAGCATCTTCCGGACTTCGACGGTGTTCATCGACGAGTTCCACGCCATGTTGGCCATGAAGATCATCAAGGTATCGATGGGGTAAGGATCACCGCGCCATGCGTTGGTGATGAGGCTGTGCATCAAGCCGTGCACGGCCAGCGGAAATTCCCACGAGAACGCCTTGTCGATCCGTACCGGAGTGCCCTGCTCGTCGATGAAAAGGTCTTCGGGCGCCGCCGGCCAACCCAGCGGGCCGCTGGGCAGCGGCGTATCCGGTTTGACTTCGTCCGGGCTCTTCGGAGGCTTGGCCGATGGCGGCACCGCGCGCGGATACGGCGACTTGTGCCGGAACCCCCCCGGGGTATCGATCGTGCCAAGCATCGACATCAGCACCGATAGCGCGCGTATGGTCTGGAAGCCGTTGGAGTGTGCGGCCAGCCCGCGCATGGCATGGAACGCAACAGGATTGCCGCGCACCGTTTCGTGCATAACGCCCCATGAATCGGTCCAGCGGATCGGCAGTTCGATCTTGTGCTGGCGCGAAGTCTGGATCATTTCGCCCGCGATGCGCCGTATGGTATCGGCCGCAATGCCGGTGATCGACG
The DNA here is from genome assembly GCF_021266465.1 of Paralcaligenes sp. KSB-10. Lineage (NCBI taxonomy): Bacteria > Pseudomonadati > Pseudomonadota > Betaproteobacteria > Burkholderiales > Alcaligenaceae > Paralcaligenes > Paralcaligenes sp. KSB-10. The sequence goes on from NZ_CP089848.1 coordinate 1,628,835, forward strand.
CGGCCCACTCGGGGGTACAGGCGGCGGCGCGCTCGCGCAGCAAGGCGAATGACGGCGCGACCGGCGTGCCATCCTCAAGCGTGTAGCGGCCGTCCAGCGCCGGCTCTGCGCCGGGCGTGTGCTGCAACACCGCCTTGCCGGTTTTCGCGTCCCACCACATGCGATTCTGCGCATACATGGAATTTAATTCGGGGCTGCCGCTATCCTGGACGAACAGGCCGAATGTGTCGCTGCCAACCGCCATGTCGACCAGTTCGCCCGCATTCGTATAACGCGCGACGAATTCATGGTCATAGGCATCCTGTTCAATCAGTTCGTGAATCAACGCCATAAACAGCGCCCCATCGGTCCCGGGCCGGATCGGCACCCATTCGTCGGCGATCGCCGCGTAACCGGTACGCACCGGGTTGATCGCGATAAAACGCCCGCCCGCGCGCTTGAACTTGGAAATGGCGATTTTCAGGGGATTCGAATGATGGTCTTCGGCGGTGCCTATCATCAGGAATAGCTTGGCCTGATCGAGATCGGGCCCTCCGAACTCCCAGAACGATCCGCCTATCGTGTAGATCATGCCCGCCGCCATGTTGGCCGAACAGAAGCCGCCATGCGCCGCGTAGTTCGGCGTGCCAAACTGCTTGGCGAACAAGCCGGTCAGCGCCTGCATCTGGTCGCGGCCGGTGAAAAGCGCAAACTGCTTGGGGTCGGTGGCGCGCAAATGGGCAAGGCGCTTTTCCAGCAAGGAAAAGACCTGATCCCAGGACACCGGCTCGAACTGCGCGGCGCCACGTTCGGTACCGGGCTTGCGCATCAGCGGCTGGGTCAGGCGCGCCGGCGAATACTGCTTCATGATGCCCGACGAACCTTTGGCGCAGATCACCCCCTGATTGAGAGGATGGTTGGGATTGCCGTCTATGTAGCGGACCTCGCCGTCGCGCAGATGCACCCGTATGCCGCACCGACAGGCGCACATATAGCAGGTCGTAGTCTTGACTTCGAGAGATTCTTGTTGCGTACGCTGCTCATGCTCCACACGTATCTCCTGCCAGTTTATCTAAGCCGGCTTACTGAATCCGATGACGCACCTGAACCGCAATCCACGCAATCCTAACATTAAAATTGATTTGAGTGTGGTTTCATGCCGGAGACGAAGCTGTGCCGTCTACTTAAATCAAGACTGCGATTTGCTGCGGTTACACAATAACTAAAAAAAGTTGCAGAAAGTTTGCGCTAGCGCAAATGTCGTTCACGAGTACTCCATTAAGCTGCTTCAAGTCACGTCGACAATGCAATCCCGGCATTTAAATTTCATGCTTTGCATGACTTGGAGCAGTTCAGTTGAGCCATTTTGTTGATCGCCTGAAATATTTTTCCACGTCAAGACCCACTTTCTCGGATGGCCACGGCATGACCACCAATGAAGATCGAGGGTGGGAAGATGCCTATCGAAAACGATGGCAGCATGACAAGATCGTCCGCTCCACTCACGGCGTCAACTGTACCGGTTCGTGCTCGTGGAAAATATATGTCAAAAGCGGGATAGTCACGTGGGAAACCCAGCAAACCGATTATCCGCGCACCCGCCCCGACATGCCGAATCACGAACCGCGTGGTTGTGCGCGCGGCGCATCGTATTCGTGGTATCTCTACAGCGCAAATCGTCTTAAATACCCGCTGGTTCGCGGCGCCTTGCTCAAACGGTGGCGTGAAAAACGCTTGACGCTCGCGCCGGTGGAAGCCTGGAGCGCCATTGTCGACGACCCGGAGGCTCGCGCCTCGTATACGCGCCGCCGCGGCCTTGGCGGTTTCATCCGGTCAAGCTGGGATGAAGTCAACGAAATGATCGCCGCGGCGAACATTCACACCATCAAGCGGCATGGCCCGGACCGGGTGGTCGGCTTTTCACCCATACCCGCGATGTCGATGATTTCCTACGCGGCAGGCAGCCGCTATCTGTCGCTGATCGGTGGCGTCAACTTAAGCTTTTACGACTGGTATTGCGATCTGCCGCCCGCCTCGCCGCAAACCTGGGGAGAACAAACCGACGTTCCGGAATCGGCCGACTGGTACAACTCGACTTTTATCATGATGTGGGGCTCGAACGTACCGCAAACGCGTACCCCCGACGCCCATTTCATGACCGAGGTCCGGTATCGCGGCACCAAGGTCGTATCGGTTTTTCCCGACTATGCCGAAGGCGCCAAGTTCGGCGATATCTGGCTGCACCCCAAGCAAGGCACCGATGCTGCACTCGGCCTGGCCATGGGGCATGTCGTGCTCAAGGAATTTCACGTTTCAGGCAAAAGCGATTACTTCGCGGACTACTGCAGGCGCTTTACCGACATGCCGCTGCTGGTGCGAGTGGTCAAGCAAGGAGATCATTACGTACCGGAGCGCTTGCTGAGATCCGAGGAATTCGACGATGCTCTTGGGCAGGAAAACAATGCCGCCTCGAAAACGGTCGCGTTCGATGAATTGAGCGGAAAGCTTGTGGCGCCGGTAGGTTCGGTAGGCTTTCGCTGGGGCCAAAAAGAAGGTGGCGACGCCGGAAAATGGAATCTGCGCGAAGAAGACAGCCGTGGCAATCCGATTCGGCCAGCCATGTCGTTCGCCGCGAACCACGATGAGGTAATCGACGTTGCCTTCCCCTATTTCGGCAACGTTGAACACACCCATTTCACGCATACGGGCCACGCCGGCGTGCTGCAGCGCCGCATCGGGGTGCGTAAGGTTGCGACCCGCCATGGCGAAGTGCTGGTAGCAACCGTGTACGACCTGTTCATTGCCAACTATGGAGTGGATCAAGGGCTGGGCGGCCCCAATGTCGCCGCCAGTTTCGACGACGATGTGCCTTATACGCCTGCCTGGCAGGAAAAAATCACGGGCGTCAGCCGCAACGATGTCATCAATGTTGCACGCGAATTCGCCGACAATGCCCACAAGACCGAAGGCAAATCGATGGTGATCGTCGGCGCCGGCTTGAACCACTGGTTCAACATGGACATGAGCTATCGATCCATCATCAATCTTCTCGTCATGTGCGGATGCATAGGCAAGTCAGGCGGAGGCTGGTCGCATTATGTGGGTCAGGAAAAGCTTCGGCCGCAAACGGGTTGGCTGCCGCTCGCCTTCGCAACCGACTGGCATCGTCCGCCGCGCTTCATGAATGGAACCTCGTTCTTCTACGCGCACAGCGATCAGTGGCGCTATGAAACGATGAATGTCACCGAATTGCTGTCGCCGCTGGCCGATCGCAAACAGTTTGCTCAAAGTCCGATCGACTACAACGTCAGCGCCGAGCGGATGGGATGGTTGCCCTCCGCGCCGCAGTTCAAGACCAATCCACTTGAGATCGGCAAAGCAGCTGCCGGCTCGGACGCCGCTGCCTATGTCGCGAAAGAACTCAGGAACGGTACTCTAGAGATGTCTTGCATCGATCCCGATGCTGAAGAAAATTTCCCCAGAAATCTTTTCATCTGGCGCTCGAACCTGCTTGGATCATCGGGGAAAGGGCATGAGTATTTTCTCAAACACCTGCTGGGCGCCAAGCATGGCGTGCAAGGAAAGGACCTGGGTTCGAGCGCTGGTATTTTGCCAAAGGAAGTGAAGTGGCATGAAAAAGCGCCGGAGGGCAAGCTCGACCTGGTTGTGACGCTCGACTTCAGGATGTCAACCACCTGCCTGTATTCAGACATCGTTCTGCCCACCGCGACCTGGTATGAAAAGGACGATATGAATACGTCCGATATGCATCCGTTCATTCATCCGCTATCGGCGGCGGTCGATCCCGCATGGCAGTCCAAAAGCGATTGGGAGATTTACAAAGGCATAGCCAAAAAATTCTCTGAGCTGACCGAAGGGCATTTGGGTGTCGAGCATGACATCGTGCTGTCGCCGCTCCAGCATGACAGCCCGGGGGAGATAGCCCAGACCGGGGCAATAGCCAACTGGAGTAAGAACGAATGCGAACCGGTTCCAGGGAAAACCATGGGAAGTATTGTCGCCGTTGAACGGGACTATCCGAACACTTATCGTAAATTCACCTCGCTCGGGCCGCTCCTCGACTCATTGGGCAACGGCGGTAAAGGCATCACCTGGAAAACCGGCGAAGAAATCGAACAGCTTCGAGCATTGAACCATACCGTCGTCGACGAAGGCGTATCGCACGGGCGGCCACAAATTCTTTCGGGAATCGACGCGGCCGAAGTGGTTCTTTCGCTCGCGCCGGAAACCAACGGCGCAGTGGCCGTCAAGGCATGGCAAGCGTTGTCGACGCTCACCGGGATCGATCACACACACCTGGCGCGCGCACGCGAAGACGAAAAAATCCGCTTTCGCGATATCCAGGCGCAGCCGCGCAAGATCATCTCATCGCCCACCTGGAGCGGAATCGAATCCGAGCATGTGTCCTATAACGCAGGCTACTCAAATGTGCATGAACTGATCCCATGGCGTACCCTCTCCGGGCGCCAGCAGCTCTATCAGGATCACGCCTGGATGCGAGATTTCGGCGAGTCGCTATGTGTCTACAAGGCACCTATCGACACACGCAGCACGACGGGCATGGAAGGCAGCCGCTCCAATGGCAATCCCGAGATCGCGTTGAATTTTCTGACGCCTCATCAGAAATGGGGCATACACAGCACCTACTCCGACAATCTGTTGATGCTCACGCTTTCGCGTGGTGGCCCGATCGTCTGGATGTCCGAGGTCGACGCCAGGAAAATCGGCGTGGTCGACAACGATTGGATCGAAGCCTTTAACCTGAACGGCGCATTGAGCGCCAGGGCGGTCGTCAGCCAGCGCATTCCCGAGGGTGCGGTCATGATGTACCACGCGCAGGAAAAGATCATCAACACACCCAGAACCGAAACCACTGGTGTACGCGGCATCCATAATTCAGTCACGCGCATCATGATCAAGCCTACTCACATGATCGGCGGTTATGCGCAGCTTTCCTACGGCTTCAATTATTACGGCACGGTCGGCTCGAATCGCGACGAATTCGTCATCATACGCAAGATGAAGGCGGTCGACTGGACGGATGAAGAAAGCGACCAGGCGCTTTCGGCGATCGGCGATGAAATGGGAGGAAAACGATGAAAATCCGCGCCCAAATCGGCATGGTGATGAATCTGGACAAGTGCATAGGCTGTCATACGTGCTCCGTCACATGCAAAAACGTCTGGACCTCGCGCGAAGGGATGGAGTACGCATGGTTCAATAATGTCGAAACCAAGCCAGGCATTGGTTACCCCAAGGACTGGGAAAACCAGGATCGCTGGAATGGCGGATGGAAGCGCAAGGCCAACGGCAAGATTGAGCTTCGCGCCGGCAGCAAGTGGCGCGTGCTTGCCAACATTTTTGGCAATCCGAACTTGCCCGAGATCGACGATTACTACGAACCGTTCACGTTCGACTATGCGCATTTGCAAGAAGCCGGCGACGTCAAGGTCGGACCGGTTGCACGGCCGCGCTCGCTCATCACCGGCGATCGGTTGGAAAAAATCGAATGGGGGCCAAACTGGGAGGAAATCCTTGGCGGCGAGTTCGAAAAACGCAAGCAAGACTACAATTTCGACCAAGTACAGACGGATATTCACGGCGAGTTTGAAAATACCTTCATGATGTATTTGCCGCGGCTATGCGAGCACTGCCTTAACCCGGCCTGTGTGGCCTCCTGTCCTTCCGGAGCGATATACAAGCGTGAAGAAGACGGAATCGTTCTGATTGATCAGGACAAGTGCCGCGGCTGGCGCATGTGCGTCTCGGGATGCCCCTACAAGAAGATTTACTACAACTGGAAAAGCGGAAAATCGGAAAAATGCATTTTCTGCTATCCGCGTATCGAAGCGGGCCAACCCACCGTCTGTTCGGAAACTTGCGTGGGGCGGATTCGCTATCTGGGCGTCCTGCTTTACGACGCAGACCAGATCCAGGCCGCCGCATCGGTTACCGATCCCAAAGATCTGTATGAAGCCCAGCTCTCGATCTTTCTCGATCCGGACGATCCGGCCGTGCGCGAGCAAGCCGCTCGCGACGGCGTGCCGGACAATTGGCTTGAGGCCGCTCGCCGCTCGCCCGTATACAAGATGGCGGTTGAGTGGAAAGTCGCCTTTCCGCTGCACCCCGAATACCGGACACTGCCCATGGTGTGGTATGTGCCCCCTCTTTCACCCATCAACTCGGCCGCCAATGACGGCCGGCTCGGCATGAATGGGCTGCTGCCCGATGTCGATTCGCTACGCATCCCGCTGCGCTACTTGGCCAACCTGCTCACAGCCGGCCACGAACCGCCCGTGCGCCTGGCACTCAAGCGCATGCTGGCGATGCGCGCCTTCATGCGCGGGCGCCATGTCGATCGTAGAGAAAACCCGGAATTGCTCTACGAAGTCGATCTGAGCATCGCACAAGTCGATGAAATGTACCGCTATCTGGCCATCGCCAACTACGAAGATCGATTCGTCATTCCAAGCACGCACCGCGAATACGCGGAAGATGCCTTCGACCTGCGCGCCTCCTGCGGTTTCTCATTCGGCAACGGTTGTTCAGACGGCACCTCTGAAACCAGTCTGTTTGGCGGCCGCAAAGGCATCAGCAAGGAACGAAAGACGATTCCAATACATGCGGCGGACAAATAAGATGAAAGACAATCAAGCCATTTTCAGCATGTTGAGCGCGCTGCTGGATTATCCCGATCAGTCGCTGGTCGGCCAATTGGCCGAGATTCGCGCCGTGCTGATCCAGCATCCAGCGTTTACGCCGGCCACACGCTCAAGCCTGAGCGATCTGCTCGACCTGCTGTCGACACGCCCACTCATGGATCTGCAGGAAGATTATGTGGAAACCTTCGACCGCGGCCAGGCTACGTCCCTCTATCTGTTTGAACACGTCCATGGCGAGTCGCGCGATCGCGGGCAGGCCATGGTCGACTTGATCGCCATGTACGAAGCAAAAGGCCTATTCCTGGGCCAGTCCGAACTGCCGGACTATTTACCCGTATTCCTGGAATTTCTGGCGCAAGAAACACTCGAACAAGCCACTGCCTTACTGGGCGAAATCGCCGATATCGTGCGGGCCATTGCGACCCGGCTTGCCGAACGCAATACGCCTTATTTCGCCGCGGTCGCCGCATTGTTGCCACTTGCCGGTGAAAAGCCGTTGGCCGCGGCCATCTCCGTCGCCGACGCCTATGCAAACCGCGAGGTCGATGGCCCTGCGCTGGACCGCGAATGGGAAGACGAGCCTGTGAGTTTTCTTGGTGCGCAAGCCCCCGGTTCAGCGCAGCCCCAGCCCATCCGGTTTTATGAAAAACGGCCTTCACGCTAGTGAAAAGCAACGGCATTGGTACATGCCGCAGGCCTCCGAAAACAAAAGTCTTGTTGGAAATGCCTCATGAATCAAGCTTTTACTAATTCATTCTTGTTCGGTGTGTATCCTTACATCTGTCTTGCGATATGGCTGGCCAGCAGCCTGATCAGATTTGACCGCGAACAGTACACCTGGAAAAGTGATTCATCTCAACTGCTAAGACGCCGGCAGCTGCGCCTGGGCAGCACGCTGTTCCATGTCGGTGTATTGATCGTGATTGGCGGCCATTTCGTTGGATTTCTCGCGCCGCACTGGATGGTTGCTCCCTTTCTGAACGCTTCGCAACATCAGTTCGTGGCGATGGCTGCGGGGGGTAGCGCCGGAATCGTGGCGATCATCGGCTTGTCGGTCTTGCTCTATCGCCGGCTATCGGATCCGCGAATCCGCACCAACAGCACGCGCATGGATATTCTGGTCGCCGCGATATTATGGCTGCAACTCGCCCTGGGGTTGGCTACGGTTCCAATATCGCTGGCCCATATGGACGGCGTCATGTTCGAAATCCTTAGCGACTACGTAAAGGGAATCGTCACGTTCCAGCCCGGAGTCGCCGGCCTTATCGCCCATGTGCCGCTGGTCTATAAAGCCCACATCGCGCTCGGATTCACGATCTTTCTGATCTCTCCATTTACACGCCTGGTTCACATATGGAGCGGCGTGGCGACTGTTGGCTATCTGTTTCGCCCCCAACAAATCGTGCGCAAGCGCTGAATCGAGAACATGACCATGCACTCAACCACAATGGATACATCAACAGCTGACAATATAGAACTAAGCGTCAATGGCGTCACGATCGATGCCGGCGCGATCGTGACCGAATTGGCTTGCCATGCGGACAAGGCCGACGCCAGCCACGCGGCGCGCCTGGCGCTGGTGGTGCGCGAACTATTGACACAAAAGGCCGTCGAAAACGGCATATTGCAAAAAGGCGCTGAACTTGACGACGGGGCCATTGACCATCTGCTGGAAATGGATTGCACGACTCCGACCCCATCGGACGAGGAATGCCGACGTTACTACACCGCAAACGCACAGAAATTCAGCAGCCCTGAACTGGTCTTTGCCCGCCACATTCTCTTCGCCTTGACGAAGAAATCGACAATGACGAAAATTCGTGCCCGCGCGGAGCAAGCACACCGTGAACTCATGCAATATCCCGAGCGCTTCGAAGCGCTCGCCGCGGCTTTATCGAACTGCCCCTCGGGCCAGGCAGGAGGAAACCTGGGGCAGTTGACTCAAGGAGAAAGCGTACCCGAATTTGAGGCGGCGATTTTCGGCACCACACGCACCGGCTTGCTGCCCGGACTGGTCAACTCACGCTACGGTTTTCATATTGTGCTGGTGGAGCGCCGGATTCCAGGCACCCCACTTCCGTACGAAAGTGTGCGGGAGTCAATCGGGCTCTATCTCTCAGAGCACGTGCGGCATAAATCGATTCAGCAATACCTGACGCTTCTGGTGTCCGGCGCCGACGTGACCGGCATTACGCTGGATGTACGGCCAGGGCCTCTGCTGCAGTAACAATCATTGGAGCGCTTATGGCCTCGCAAAAAAGTCCGATGCTGGTTTTATGCGTCACTACGCTGGCATTTATGGTTTGCTTCGTAGTCTGGATGATGTTCGGCGTGATCGGTATCGAACTGCGAACCGAGCTTGGGCTGAACAGCACCGAATTCGGGCTACTGACCGCAATGCCGGTTCTGACCGGCGCCCTTTTGCGTTTGCCGCTGGGCATCTGGACGGATCGTTTCGGCGGCCGCCTGGTCATGACGCTATTACTGGTTCTTTGCGCTGTTCCGGTTTACCTGGTCTCGTATGCGACGGTGTTGTGGGAGTTTCTTGCGATCGGACTGTGCCTGGGGGCCGTGGGGGCATCGTTCGCGGTGGGAACTCCCTACGTGGCCCGCTTCTTCCCACCCGAAAGGCGAGGCTTCGCCATGGGTTTTTTCGGCGCGGGAACGGTAGGCGCCGCCGTGAATCTTTTCATTACGCCCTCGCTGCAGGCCACCTACGGCTGGAGGACAGTGCCGAAGATCTACGCGGTCGCGTTACTCGTGACAGCCATCGTTTTTTGGCTCGGCTCCATGGCCGACCCCGGCGCCCGGAAAAACGCAACCGGACCATGGACCAAACAGTTTTTGGTTCTGAAAGATCCCAAAGTCTGGAAATACTGTCAATATTATTCAATCTGCTTCGGCGGCTTCACCGCCTTGTCGCTTTGGATTCCGCAGTATCTGAAGGGGGAATTCGGGATTTCGGTCGTGGCCGCGGCAGCCCTGGCTGCCGGCTTCTCGCTGCCAGGCTCGATACTGCGAGCCGTCGGAGGCAGCCTTGCCGATCGATTCGGCGCACATAAAGTCACCTGGTGGGGGCTTTGGGTCGCATGGATATGCCTGTTCCTGCTGTCGTATCCGGACACCTCTTTCATCGTGAACACGATCAACGGCCCGCGCAGCTTCCATATCCATCTTGGGGTCCCGGTGTTCATCGCACTGCTATTCATTCTAGGCGTGGTGTTTGCGTTCGGCATGGCGTCCACGTTTAAGTATGTCGCCGACGATTTCCCGGAACAAATGGGTGTGGTGACAGGCATTGTCGGCCTGGCGGGAGGTCTAGGTGGATTCTTGCTGCCCATTTTGTTCGGTATTATTCTCGACTGGTTCGCTGTGCGTTCCAGTTGCTTCATGCTGCTTTATGGGATTGTCTGGGTATCGCTGATACTACTGTATCAATCCAATGTAAGGCATACTCAGCTAGATGGGCGAAGCGGTGACGCTCAACCAAGCCGTCCGCCTCGCGCTGCCCTTATCGCCACCAGGTGGGAGGAACATACCTAATGGAAATTTCAAGTTTCGACGATCTGGTGCAGGCGGCACGGTTGCAAAAAGAGCCGCAAAAGCTTCTTTTCGTATTTACTAAAACGGAGCTGCCCGATGACTGTACGCCGGAGCAACGTTCCGCCTTCGAAGCTGGAACGGGGGGCGCGCTGATACCCCTGATATGCCTCGACAAGGCGCCGGAAGAACTGGGCGAGTTCAACGGACTGCTTGAGGAATCCCACCAGTTCCTGCCGGAGTGGGCCATTGTTTTCACCGCGGCGCTTTCGGGCAAAAACGGGGTCCCGCCTACCCCGGAGCAGGTCGAAGCCGCTTTGAACAGCATGGTGGAAGCAATCAAGGCCGGTGCCGCCGATGCCTTTATTCCATTTGATGCGCACGGACAAGCCCTGCTATTTGGCCCAAGCTGAATAGGCCGCCGATAGCTCCCCGCAGGTAACGGGCGCCTCGCACAGGTGCCCTGACCCTCCTTGAATGCCACGAATTACAACGACAAAGGCACAGGGAAGATGTCAATGCTAAACTTGCATCCAGGTAGTGGATGAGACAGGGCATGCTGTCATGCCATCAAAAGTTGCCGATTCTTTCGATTCGACCGCTGGTAAGCGGTAGACAAATTTTCTGATAATGTAAGAAACGTATGCGAAAGACCTTTTCCGTCACGGCCGATGCGACCCATTGCTCGACTTGCATGCTGAGCGATCTGTGCTTGCCCTTGGGCATGTCGCATGAGCAGCGCACCACGCTCGACCAACTCATCAAGGAACGGATCCAGCTGCAAAAAGCCACTGCGTTGTTTCGCCTTGGCGATAAGGTCGAAGCCGTCTATGCCATACGTTCCGGATCAATCAAAACCCAGCTTGAAGATGCATCCGGCCAGGTTCAAATCACCGGTTTTCTATTGCCCGGGGAAATCACTGGCCTGGACGGCCTGGCCGACATGCGGCAGCCGTCAAACGCCATCGCCATGGAAAACACCGAGGTATGCGTCATTCGCCTCGACGAAATGGATCTGCTTGCTCAGCATCTGCCTGTTTTGCAACAACAATTCAGGCGTTTGATGAGCAAGGAAATCCAGCGCTCCCAGCAGATGGCCATGTCCATGGGAGGTTTGCGTTCAGAGCAACGCATAGCTTTATTTCTATTGAACATGTCCCAGCGCCTGTCGGCCCTGGGCTACTCGTCGACTGAATTTCTCTTGCGCATGAGCCGGGAAAACCTGGGCAACTACCTGGGATTGACACTGGAAACAGTCAGCCGCCTGCTGTCCCGTTTTGGACGCGACGGCCTGATTCGCATCCATCAGCGCGAAGTCCAGCTTCTTGATATGCAGGCACTGCAAAAGCTTGCGGGCGCAACTTCGGTAGGCTGTTGATACTTTGGCCACCCGCTATCGAATAGCCCCGCGAGTATTGACAAACAGCCGGTACAAGGCTTTCCCGGCCGCCATGAACAACTGATTATTATGCTGCCCGCCAAAACAGATGTTGGCGCATCGCTCGGGAAGATGTATATGCCCAAGCGGCGCGCCGGTATTGTCAAATACCCGCACACCGTCCAGCTCTTCGGTCCCCATGCCCCACCCGCACCACAAGTTACCGTCTTCGTCGCATCGGATGCCGTCGGAAGTACCTGCCCCGCAATCGATCAGGGTCCGCTTGTTCGTTATGCCCTGGAGATCGGCGGTGACATCGAAGGCGTAGATCAGGCGATTGGGGCGCGCGCGCGAAGCCACGATGTATAGCAATTTTTCGTCGGGCGAAAAACACAAGCCGTTGGGGCCTTCGATATCGGACGCCACGACAGAAAGCTTTCCTGTGCCGCCGTCGATGCGGTAGACATTGGCGGGAAGCTCCTGCTTTGCCACAGTGCCTTCGTAAAAATTATGCAGACCGAACGGCGGATCGGTAAACCAGACCGCTCCGTCGGAACTCACGACAATATCGTTGGGTGAATTAAGGGGCTTGCCGTCAAACGAATCGGCCAGAACCGTAATGGACCCGTCGTATTCCGTTCGGGTGACCCGACGCGAGCCATGTTCGCATGTGACCAGCCTTCCCTGTCGATCACGTGTATTGCCGTTGGCATGATTGCTGGGCCCGCGATACACCGACACGCTGCCGCTGCTTTCTTCCCATTTCATGATTCTGCTATTGGGCACGTCGCTCCACAGCAAGTATCGTCCGTCACCGAACCAGACAGGGCCTTCCCCCCAGCGCGTTCCTGTAGCCAGCTGTTCAACGGCGGCGCTGAACAAGCGGTATTTTTCGAAATTCCTGTGGAAGATTTCAATCCTGGGATCGGGATACCGCTGGCTTACTTCCCACATCGCTCTTCACCTTGCATGAAAAATATTAACTGGAGTTCTTGAAGAATCCTATCACGGTCAGCCTGAAAAATCGCCAATAAATCAATGCTGAACCAATACTTATATATTAGTATATCAGGGTAATTGCTAAGTTGACCCTGCTCGGCCACGCAACCTACCATGTCCGATAACTTACCCAACACATGATCAGCGTTGTACGCATGAGTACCCACAATTTTGAACCAATCATCAGGCCGGAAATCCTCTATCGGCAGTTTATGCCTTTTCTTTTAAATGAAATTTCCAAGGCCGCTGGCACTCTGCGGGAGCGGCCCGAACCGTGAATTACACGTTCAATTTTGAAATTATTCTCCAATACTGGCCCTTGATAGCGCAGGGACTGTGGACCACAGTCAAGCTGACGGCATTGGCAACGGTCCTGGGGTTTATTGTTGGCACCGCATTGGCCTATATGCGGATCAGCACGTTCAGGCCCGGGCGCCTTCTAGCCATAGCCTATATAGAAATCATCCGCAATACTCCATTACTGATCCAGGCCTATTTTCTGATTTTCGGGCTGGCCAGCATCAATATCGATTTGCCCATACTTGCAGGCGCCACCATAGCCCTGGTTATCAACGTCAGTGCATACACGGCGGAAATCATGCGCGCCGGTATCGAATCCATACACAAAGGCCAAATAGAAGCTGCGGAATGCCTAGGGCACAACAGAGTCCAAACATTTTTTTACGTTGTACTGGCTCCGTCCATGGAACGAGTCTATCCGTCTCTGATCAGCCAATATGTATTATTGATGCTGGCCTCCAGCATATTGTCGGCTGTCGGCGTGGATGAACTGTTTGGCGCGGTCGCCAGGATTCAAAGCCTTACCTTCCGAAACTTCGAGGCTTTCCTGGTACTGGGCGTGATCTATTTGCTCCTGTCCTTCCTGGTGCGTTACCTGTTTGTACTGTTCGGCAAATTCATATTTCCACGACAACGCAAACTGGGCACGCCGCTGTAGCTGATCATCACGCCAACCGACATGAATACGCATCAACTTCTCTTTTTGCTGGATGGCTTCAAAGGCACCATCATCCTTAGTCTGTTGGCTTTCCTATTTGGCGGCCTGCTGGGTTTTATCGTCAGTCTGCTGAAAATATCAAAAAACAGATATGTGCATTTTTCCGGCTCTATATATGTTGCCGTATTGCAAGGCATTCCATTGCTTGTCCTGATGGGCATCAGTTTTTACGGGCCCAGTCTGTTCGGGCTCACACTAAGCCCCTTGCTTGCCGCCACCGTGGCGCTTACGTTTTATGCGTCTTCATATTTTGGAGAAATATGGCAAGGCTGCATCAAGGCGGTGCCCAGGCAGCAATGGGAAGCCTCGGAATGCCTGGGTTTCAACAAAACCCAGAGGTTGTTCCTGATCGTGCTGCCACAAGCATTCAAGCTTGCCTTACCCCCTACCGTGGGCTTCATGGTTCAGCTCGTCAAGAATACATCGATAGCGTCGCTGGTAGTGGGTTACGCCGAATTGGCCTACAACTCGAAAATATTGAACAACTCCACTTTTCAGCCATTCCTGTATTTCGGCTTGGCTGCTTGTCTGTATTTTGTCATTTGTTTCCCCCTTTCCGTTTTAAGCAAAAAAATGGAAGACAAGCTAAAAAAATAGCTAAACATCACAGGAGCAGGAATGAAAAAGCAACTCTTCATGATCGGCATGCTGTCCGCATTCATTATGGCGCACGGCGCCGTCCAGGCGGATACCTTGTCGGATATCAAGGCCCATAAGGTCATCAAAGTAGCCATCGACTTGGGCAATCCTCCGTTCGGCTTCAAAGGGCCAAACCTGGAAGCCGAAGGATATGACGTCAATACGGCACAACTGCTGGCCCAGGATCTGGGTGTCAAACTGGAAATCGTGCCCACCACGGGGCCGAACCGGATTCCCTTTCTGATCAGCAAGCGCGCCGACATCGTTATTTCAACGCTGGCCGTGACGCCGGAACGTCAGCAGGTCATTGATTTCTCGATGCCGTACGCAGCCGTTCTGAACGTGCTTGCCGCCCCGGTATCGATGAACATTCATACTCCCGCCGACTTGGCCGGCAAACGCATTGCCGCGACCCGTGGCACTACCAATGACGTTGCCGTTACCAAAGTGGCACCGCCTTCGGCGCAAATCGTCAGGTTCGACGACGAAGCCACTACCCTGACTTCGGTCACCAGCGGGCAGGTCAAATTGGTTGCGCAAAACCCGGCAATGGTCAAGCTGATGAATGAAAAAAATCCGGCGCTGCATCTGGAAAGCAAATTCACCTTGAAGGAAATCTCTTTTGGGGTGGGAGTGCGCAAAGGCGACACAGATCTTAAAAACTGGATCAACGGCTGGATCAAGACAAATCTGAAAAATGGAAAGCTGAATCAGTTCTACAAAAAATACAACGGAGTCGATCTGCCGGAAAAAATCACAAACGCCTCGTGAAATCCCTCTAGAGAACCGGCATGACAGCTATAGTTAAATTCGACAATGTCCACAAGAAGTTCGGCTCGAATGCCGTGCTCAAAGGCATCAGTTTTGAAGTGCAGAAAGGCGAGGTTGTGGCCATCATCGGTCAAAGCGGCTCGGGCAAGAGTACGGCTTTGCGGTGTATCGACTACCTGGAAAAAATCGATGGAGGGCATATCCAGGTTTGCGGCCACAATGTCGGCGCGCACTGCGTCGATTTGAAGCAGTTGCGGCGAGACGTGGGCATTGTGTTCCAAAGCTACAACCTGTTTCCCCACCTGACCGTCGAGAAAAACATTGTTCTTTCCTTGCGGCACATCAAGAAATTGCCCAAGCACGAAGCCAGGGAAATTGCACTGAATGTCCTGAATAAAGTAGGCCTGGTGGAAAAGGCGGATAGCTACCCCGAGCAGCTATCGGGGGGGCAGCAACAGCGGGTGGCCATCGCCCGCTCGCTGGCGATGGCCCCGAAGGTCATGCTGTTCGACGAAGTCACATCGGCGCTCGACCCGCAGCTTACAGGAGAAGTCCTGAAGGTCATAGAAGACTTGGCCGCCGGCGGCATGACCATGATCCTGGTCACCCACGAAATGGGCTTTGCCCGCAAACTGGCCGACCGGGTGATATACATGAAGGACGGGTTCGTCTGGGAAACAGGCGGCCCCGAGATTCTCGATCGGCCCGGGACCAAGGAATTGCAGGCGTTTGTCGGTACCGGTTTATAAAAACCAGCCATACTCCCCCTATAATGTCGGCCAGTTGCCAAAAACCGGCATTTTATTTTTATCACGGGGTATTACTTCTATGTCCGCAAACTCACACGACGATCTTGGCAAGCTGGTTCTGCGCCTGACCCTGGGCATTCTGTTGCTGCTGCACGGCATTTCCAAAATACTTCACGGGACTAGCTTTATCGCAAACATGGCGACGGCGCACGGCCTGCCCGCATTCTTCGCCTGGGCGGTCTACCTGGGTGAAGTGCTTGCACCCGTCCTTATTATCCTGGGCCTATATACTCGCCTGGGCGGCCTGCTCGCCGCGATCAACATGGTGGTGGCGCTGGCCCTGGTTCACAGCGCACAGTTATTCCACCTGAGCAACAACGGCGGCGCGCAAGTCGAATTGCAGTATTTCTATTTGTTCGGCAGCGTGGCTATCCTGCTGCTTGGCGCCGGCCGCTACAGCGTCGGCGGCAAAGGCGGCTCCTGGAACTGAAACGGTCCACGCAATCGCCCGCAGGCCGGGCAAGCTGCCGGTTCTTGCCGGCAGCAGCTTCCACCCAGGCCGATACAGGCCTCAGCCAAATCGGCCGGTAATGTAATCTTCGGTTTCTTTGCGTGCAGGCTTGACGAAGATTTGATCGGTTTCGCCGTACTCCATGAGTTCGCCCAGGTACATGTACGCGGTGTAGTCGGAGCAGCGCGCGGCCTGCTGCATATTGTGGGTCACAATGACCACCGTGTAGTCCGATTTCAATTCGGCGATCAGCTCTTCGATCTTGGCGGTGGAAATGGGGTCGAGGGCCGAACACGGCTCATCAAGCAGCAGGACTTCGGGTTTGATGGCGACTCCGCGGGCAATGCACAGGCGCTGCTGCTGGCCGCCCGACAGGCCGTTGCCGCTTTGGTTCAGCTTGTCTTTGACCTCATTCCACAAAGCCGCCTTGGAAAGCGCCCATTCCACACGCTCGTCCATTTCGCCTTTGCTGAGTTTTTCGAATAAACGCACGCCAAACGCAATGTTGTCGTAGATGCTCATGGGGAATGGAGTCGGCTTCTGAAACACCATACCGACTTTTGCCCGTATCAGCGAGATGTCCATTTTCGACGTCAGCAGATTCTCGCCATCAAGATTGATCTCGCCTTCGGCGCGTTGCCCCGGATACAGCTCGAACATACGGTTGAAGGTTCGCAGCAGCGTCGATTTCCCACAGCCCGACGGCCCGATAAAAGCCGTTACCTTGTTTTCCTGAATCGACAGGTTAACGTCGCGTATGGCGTGAAACTTGCCATAATAAAAATTGAGGTTCTTGACATCGATTTTTACTTGTCCTGCGGGTATGGAAGTTTGCATAGTCAGTCCAGCCACGAAGGCATTGGCCCTCGTTCTATTTTATTTACGGAAAAAAGAGCGTGCGGCGATATTGATGCCCAGCACCAGCAAAGTGATCAGCGTAGCACCGGCCCATGCCAATCTGTTCCAGTCGGCGAACGGACTCGCCGCATACTGGAAAATCACGACCGGCAAGTTGGCCATGGGGGTATTCATATCCACGGACATGAATTGATTATTCAAGGCGGTAAACAGCAAGGGGGCGGTTTCGCCCGAAATGCGGGCAATCGCCAGAAGCACCCCCGTCATGATGCCCGAACGGGCTGCCCGGTAGCAGATCAGGGTAATAATGCGCCATTGCGGGCACCCCAGCGCGGCAGCGGCTTCCCGCAAGCTATTGGGAACCAGCATCAGCATATTGTCGGTAGAGCGCACTACCACGGGTATGACCAGAATCGCCAAGGCGAATGCGCCTGCCCAGCCGGAATAATGGCCTACCTGGGCCACATAAATCGCATAAATGAACAAGCCGATAATAATCGACGGAGCCGACAACAACACATCGTTCAGGAATCGCGTAGCCGGCGCCAGCCAGCCGCGTTTTCCGTATTCGGCAAGGTAAGTGCCAGCCAGCACCCCGATAGGCGTACCAATCAGGGTACCCACCGCCGACATCATCACACTGCCGAAAATGGCGTTGAGCAGCCCTCCGTTCGCACCGGGCGGTGGAGTATTTTGCGTGAACAAAGTATAGGAAAGAGCCGGGCCGCCCTTGTAGATCAGGGTAAGAATGATCCAGCACAACCAGAACAGGCCAAACAACAGAGTCGCCAGCGACAAAGTCAGCATAAGGCGATTGAAGCGGTGACGGCGCTTATATACTTTATTGGAAACGCTGACGGTCGAGTCGGGATTGAACATGAATGTATCCGGTTAATGCGAAGTGCCTTCGTTTTTGGACAAACGAAGCAAAAGCATTTTAGACAACGCCAGGACCACCGTGGTAATCAGGAACAGAATAAGCCCCAGTTCGAGCAAGGCGGATTTTTGCATACCCCCCGCTTCGTTGAACTCATTGGCCAGAGCCGATGCGATCGAGTTGGACGGCGAGAAAACAGAGCTTGGCAAGTTGAATGCATTGCCGATCACGAAGGTCACCGCCATGGTTTCGCCCAGGGCACGCCCCAAGCCCAGCATAATGCCGCCGATAACGCCGTTTTTAGTGAAAGGCAGCACCACCTTCCAAACGACTTCCCAGGTCGTGCTGCCCAGACCGTATGCCGATTCCTTGAACATGGGCGGAACCACTTCGAATACATCGCGCATCACCGCCGTAATGAACGGGATCACCATGATCGACAGGATAAGCCCCGCCGTAAAAATCCCAATCCCGAACGGAGGACCGGCAAACAGCTCGTTTAATACAGGTATGGGTTCAAAAAACGCAATCAAGGGCGGCTGTATGTATTCCTGAAAAACCGGCACAAAAACAAATAGCCCCCACATGCCATAGATAATCGAAGGTATCGCCGCAAGCATTTCAATTGCGGTGCCCAACGGCCTGCGCAGCCAGGTAGGCGACAATTCGGTCAGAAACATGGCAATGCCGAAGGATATGGGAACGGCTATGGCCAGGGCGATCAGCGAGGTCAGCAAAGTGCCCACGACCGGCACCATGGCGCCATAGATATTGCGGACGGGATCCCAATCGTTGGTCCACAGGAACGATATTCCGTAGGCGAGGATGGATTCGCGGCTGCCATAGATCAGCGACACCATGATGGCCGCCAGCAGCGCAAACACCAGGAAAGCAAAAGTGCGCGTCAGGTTCCTGAACAGCGTGTCCATGAAAACGTTCTGGGGGTTTTTCATGACAGCCGGTTCTTTATTACACTCAGTAATGCAAGCACGCGAGGTTCCTGTTTTTAGAGGGGATCACAAAGAAATTCACTGCCATTTTTACACAACAAAGACGGTGCCATGCAGACGGCACCGTCTCCAGGGCTTGCAAAAACACACAAGCCCTTGATTTAACGCTTATTTCCAGATCGGGGCGCCGTCGGGGCCTTTGATCTCGGATTTCCAGAGTGCGGTAATCTGGCTGGTTACCGCGTCAGGCAAAGGAACATAGTCGAGCGCTTCAGCCGATTTGCCGCCTTTTTTGAAGGCCCAGTCGAAAAAGGCCAGTACTTGTTTGGCTGCTTCCGGCTTGTCCTGCTTCTTGTGCACCAGAATGAACGTGGCGGATGTCACAGGCCAGGACTGCGCACCGGGCTCGTCGGTCAGCACCACGCCCATTCCAGGCGCGCTCTTCCAGTCGGCATTGGCGGCCGCTGCGGCAAAGGCAGGCTGAGTAGGCTGCACGAATTTGCCATCCTTGTTCTGCAACTGGGTCCAGGCAAGATTGTTTTGCTTGGCATAGGCATATTCGACATAGCCGATCGAGTCTTTCAACTGACGCACATACGCGGCAACGCCTTCGTTACCCTTGCCGCCTTGACCGACAGGCCACTTGACGGCCTTGCCTTCGCCAACCTGCGATTTCCAGGCAGGTGAAACCTTGGACAGGTAGTTGGTCCAGCCGAAAGTCGTGCCCGAACCGTCCGAACGATGGACCACGATAATCGACTTGCTTGGCAGCGCCAAGCCGGGGTTCAGCGCCTTGATGGCGGCATCGTCCCATTTGGCGACTTTACCCAGGAAGATGTCGGCAAGAACCGCGCCAGACAGCTTGAGCTGGCCGGCCTTGATGCCATCGACATTGACAACGGGCACGGTGCCGCCGATTACGGCCGGGAACTGAAACAGGCCGTTCTTGTCCAGGGCATCGCCCTTCATCGGGTCATCAGACGCACCGAAATCGACTGTTTTCGCAATGATCTGCTGCTGGCCGCCGCCGGAACCGATGGACTGGTAATTGACACGGTTACCTGTTTGTTCTTTGTATTCGGCCGCCCATTTGGCATAAACGGGATAGGGGAACGACGCGCCTGCGCCGGTAATGTCCGCAGCATGAGCTGACAGTGCCGCTGCACCAATAGCCATGCCGATCGAGATTTGCAATATAACGCGTTTAAACATCAAGAGATCCTTTAGGACTGATGAACAATAAGTACAGGCATAACCTGAACAAACGCAATGCTAAACCTCGAATATGACATGTTCGTGACAATTCAAATCAATGTCACGCCCCGAGCACCTGCATCAGATGATTATGCAAGTTGAAAGCCGCGCCACGGCTTTTAACCTTGACATAACTTCCGTCCGGCTGCTCGCGCCACGACAGCTGATTGTCCCGCAGCGCGCAGGTAAACGCTTCGCTGATGACGCGTTTTTTCAGGGATTTGTCCAAAATGGGAAAACCCACTTCGACCCGACGGAAGAAATTCCGGTCCATCCAGTCGGCCGAAGCCAGATACACATTTTCTTCGCCCTGGTTATAGAAATAAAACACCCTGGAATGCTCCAGAAAACGCCCGATCACGGACCTTACCTGGATATTTTCAGACAGCCCGGGAACACCCGCGCGCAGGGCGCACGCCCCGCGGACGATCAGATCGATCTTGACGCCTGCCTGGCTCGCCTTGTAGAGCTCGTCGATTACGATGGGTTCCAGCAGCGAATTCATTTTGGCCATGACACGCGCCTTTTGGCCCGCCTTGGCTTGAATGGCCTCGGCCCGTATCATGGCCACCATGGTTTCATGCAGGGTAAAGGGCGACTGCAGCAGCATTTTCAGGGGACGGCGCGCACCCAAGCCCGTCAGCAGCGAAAAAATCTTGTCCATGTCTTCACACATCTTGGGATTTGCCGTCAGCAGGCCGAAATCAGTGTAAAGCTTGCTGGTACGCGGATGATAATTGCCTGTGCCCAAATGGCCATAGCGCCTGATCAGGCCTTTTTCACGCCTCAATACAAGCACCATTTTGGCGTGAGTCTTGTGCGCTACAACCCCGTAACTGACATGCGCCCCTACCGCCTCGAGCTTTGCCGCCCAATTGATATTGGTTTGTTCGTCGAAGCGCGCCATCAGTTCGACCACCACGGTCACTTCCTTGCCCGCCTTGGCCGCGGTCAGCAGCAGGCGCATCAGCTCGGAATCTTCGCCGGTACGATAGATGGTCTGCTTGATGGCGACTACGTTCGGATCGAACGCGGCGGCCGTCAAAAAACTGATCACAGGCTGGAAAGACTGATAGGGATGGTGCAGCAGGCGGTCACGCTCGGCAATCGCCGCGAACAGCTCGTCGGGCTTGTCCAGGACTTCGTCGAACGGCGCGGGCACTTTGGGCCGATAATCGGGAAACAGCAGATCGGGGCGTTCAACCGTGTTGCACAGATGCATCAAACGCGACAGATTGACCGGGCCGCTGACCCGATACGTGTCCCGGGGTTCCAGAGAAAACTCGCGCTGAAGAAAAGAAGCCAGTTCGGGCGGCATGAGATGATCGATTTCAAGCCTGACCGCGGCGCCAAAATTACGCTGCGATAGCTCGCCCTGCAGAGCTTGCCGCAAATTCGTGATTTCTTCCTCGTCGACAAACAAATCACTGTTGCGTGTCACACGCCACTGGTGGCAGCCCTTGACCTCGAGCCCTGGAAACAACTCGCCCACAAAGGCGCTGATCAGGGCGGTGAGGAACATGAATCCGTTGGGGATGCCGGCAATCTCGGAGGGTACTTTGATCAATCGCGGCAAGGCGCGGGGCGCCTGGACAATTGCGATCGAGGCGCGGCGGCCGAATGCATCCTGTCCCGACAGCGAAATGATGAAATTCAGACTTTTGTTATAAACCCGTGGAAAGGGATGGGCCGGATCGAGCCCTATGGGCGTCAGCATCGGCATGACATCCCGATTGAAAGTGGCATGAGCCCACTCGCGCAAAGCGTCGGTCCAGGAGGAAGGATCGAGCAATCCGATGCCTTCGGCCATAAGCTTGGGCAGGATCTGCGTCATCAATAGCGCATTCTGCCGTTCTATCACACTGTGCGCCGCCACCTGGACGCGCTCGAAGGCCTCGTTCGGGGTTAGCCCATCTCCTCCGATCAGGCCCGAGTTCTGCAACTGCTGCTCTTTCAGGCTGGAAATGCGGATTTCAAAAAATTCGTCCAGATTTGAACTGACTATGCATAGATAGCGTAGCCGTTCCAGCAGCGGAGTAGCGCGGCTTTCAGCCATAGCCAATACACGCTCGTTGAACTTCAGCAAAGACAGTTCGCGATTCAGCAGCGTCGACTCGGGAAAAGAAAGAGACATACAGTATCCATAAGACGGGGGGCAGAATCTTTTACAGTATTTTTTTGACAGTTATGTGACACTCTAAGAGATTATGCAACAGCGTCGGCCCAACTCCACGCAAAACCGTGCTTTTCACTCATAATCGCGGCCCGGACCCAACACTGGCGGTTTCGGTCCTTATAATCTGGAAGTATTCATTATAAATTCCCCAGAATGGACCAATTACTTGCTGCAGTCGATCTCGGCTCAAACAGCTTCCGACTGTCTATCGGCCGCGTCGTACAGCACGACGGCATTGCACAAATCTATGCCATCGACCGGCTTAAAGAGTCCGTACGCCTGGCTGCCGGCCTGGGCCCCGACAAAAAACTCGATCAGGAAGCCATAGAACGCGCCATTACGGTGCTGAAGCGATTCGGCGAGCGTATTTCGGGATTCCACCCCAACCGCGTGCGGGCCGTAGCCACCAATACATTCCGGGTGGCGCGCAACGTGGGCGATATTCTGCCTCGCGCTGAAGCGGCTCTGGGCTTCCCCATTGAAGTCATTGCGGGCCAGGAAGAAGCACGCCTGATTTTTTCCGGCGTGGCCAATGAACTTCCGCCATCCACCAACAAGCGGCTGGTTATCGACATAGGCGGCGGCTCGACCGAAGTCATCATTGGCCGGGGCTACGATCCGCTGCACATGGCATCGCTATATATGGGCTGTGTGAGCTTCGGGCAACACTTTTTCCCCGATGGGCGTATTACCGAGGCTAGAATGGAACAGGCCCAGCTGGCGGCCCGTCGCGAACTCGAAGCTATTTCAAGACTCTACCGAAAAACCGGCTGGCAGGAAGCGTACGGATCATCCGGAACGGCCAAAGGCCTCTACGCCGTGCTGACTGAAGGCGGCATGTCGAAAAAAGGCATTACGCTGGGCGGCCTGGAAAAGCTCAAGGCCAAGCTGATACACGACGGCCGGGTCGTGGTCGGCACACTACCCGGGCTCAAGACCGACCGGGCACCGGTGCTGGCCAGTGGACTGGCCATCATGCTGGCTGCCTTCCATGAGCTGAAAATCAAGCTGATGATGCCCGGCGACGGGGCTTTGCGTATGGGCGTTCTGTACGACCTGCTCGGACGCGATTCGCCGCACGACAAGCGCTATGAAACCGTACTCCAGTTCATCAAACGCTATCACGTCGATACCAGCCAGGCGGCGCGCGTAAAAAAACTGGCCCTGAGTTTTTTCGAGCAAATCGGCTTCGGCGACGACGAAAAACAAGACCTTGCACGTACTTTGTCCTGGGCCGCCGACCTGCACGAAATCGGCATATCGATTGCGCACGCCGATTACCACAAGCACAGCGCCTACATACTCGAGCATGCCGACATGCCGGGATTTTCCAATGATGCGCAGGCATTGCTGGCCTGGTTTGCGCTTGGCCATCAGGGAAAAATAAACAAACTGCGTGTACACGAGTCTAGCCGGGCGCAATGGCTTACGCTACTGTGTTTGCGCCTGGCCGTACTGTTGTCGCGGCGGCGTGAAGACACAAATACCCTGCCTCTTGCCATCAACGCCAGCGCCAATACAATACGCGTCCGCGTGCAAAAATCATGGCTCGCCGACCACGCGTTGTCCGCCTATACCTTGCGTGGTGAAATGGCAGAATGGAACAAGGGCGACTTCAAGTTCGAACTGGACGAAACCTGAATCCAGGGCCACGCCGTTCAGGCCGCAACAGCGACTATTTCGTCGAGGCCAAAATGGCGGCGGTACCGGCTGTCCATGCATGTCATATCGAGCAACACCGGGAAATCGGCCGTGTTGAAATCGGGGTCCCAGGCCGGCTCACCGCAAATGGTTGCCCCCAGCTTCAGATACCCCTTGATGAGAGGCGGCACGCGAGCCGGCAATGTGCTGTCGAGCCGTTCGGTCGGATAACGATAACGCGGCTTCACAATCGGCAAATCGGGCTTGCTTTGCAAGGCCTTGCGGGCGGCGCGCCATACTTCGGCGGCCGTGATGCCGTCGTCACGCAGGCTCACACTGGCGCACCCCAGCACATAGCGTGCGCCTATGCTGTCGACCAGCCTGGCGACTCCCGACCATAACAGCATGATGACCGAACCACTGCGATAATCGGCATGCGTACATGAACGCCCTACCTCGACCAGATCCTCGCGTATTGTTCCCAGGCCGCTCAGATCGAACTCCGACTCGGAATAATAGCCTCCGGCTTTTCTGGCGTTGGCCGCCGTCATTAAGCGATAGGTGCCCACGACTCGACCCGAATCGATTTCCTTCACCATAAGGTGCTCGCACCAGGGATCGAAGCGATCACAATCGAGACCATCGACAGCATCGGGAAAAACCGCATTCATTTCCTCGGTGAATACGTTGTACCGCAAGCGCTGGATCGCCTCCAGCTCTTCGTTGGTACGGGCCAGGCCCATGACCAGGCCGCTGGTCGGCAGACTGGGCCAGGCCCCGCCAGGAATCGCGTTGGATTGTATTCGTGCAAGTTCTAACATAGGGATCACTCCGCCAACATTTCACGATTGTGCACGTTAAATGTTACAGGTTTTTGATAGCCACGTTACCCCTTTGTTAAATTTACCGCAACAAGTTGCCGCACGCCCTGCTCGGCCAGCGCGGCATCTTCGGCCTCAACCATCAGACGCAGCTTGGGCTCTGTTCCCGAAGCGCGAATCAGCACACGGCCCCGCCCACCCAATTGCTGTTCAACCTGCGACTTGGCCTGCATGAGTCCGGCATGAGACTCCCATTTGATACCGGGCGCCAAAGGTACATTGACCATTTTTTGCGGATACATTTTCAATTCAGCCACCTGGCTGGCCAAGGTTTCGCCACTGCGCCGCATGCCGGTCAGGACCTGCAGCGCGGCAATAATGCCGTCGCCCGTTGTGTGGCAATCGAGACACAAAAGATGCCCGGAGCTCTCGCCGCCGTATAGCCAGCCGCGATTGAGCATGCTTTCAAGCACATAGCGATCGCCCACCTTGGCTCGGTCAAAACCGACTCCCAGGGCCTGCATCTGCTTTTCAAAGCCGAAGTTGGTCATCAGTGTACCCACGACACCATCGACCTTGCCTGCGGCCATACGGCCCCGGACGATGGCGTACAGCAGCTCGTCGCCATTGAAGAGCCGCCCGGAGCCATCGACCATTTGCAGCCGGTCCGCGTCGCCATCCAGGGCAATCCCGATATCGGCGCCTTTGGCCTGCACCTCGGCGATGAGCTGCTCGGGGTGCAGAGCCCCCACACCTTCGTTGATATTGAAGCCGTCGGGCTGGCACCCGATGGCGTGAACATCGGCGCCGAGCTCCCGAAATACGTGAGGGGCGACATGGTAGGCCGCGCCATGCGCGGCGTCGACCACGATTTTCAAGCCCGACAAATCAAGCTCGTTGGGAAAGGTGCTCTTGCAGAATTCGATATAGCGCCCCGCGGCATCATCGATGCGGCGGGCCCGGCCCAAGGCTTCGGAACTCACGCAGCCCAAAGGCTCGGCAATAGCGGCCTCGATCTGCTCTTCGACATCGTCGGGCAACTTCATGCCCTGGGCCGAGAAAAACTTGATGCCGTTGTCCTGATACGGATTGTGCGACGCACTGATGACGATGCCCGCCACCAGACGCAAGGTGCGCGTCAGGTAAGCCACGGCAGGCGTCGGTATCGGGCCCGCCAGCAGCACATCGATGCCCGCCGCGGACAGCCCGGCCTCGAGCGCGGACTCGAGCATGTAGCCGGATATCCGCGTGTCTTTGCCGATAAGCACGGTCGGGCGTCCGCGCCCGGGGTTTTGCCGCGCCAGCACACGCCCGGCCGCGTAGCCCAGGCGCAGGGCAAACTCGGCATTGATGGTGGGGCCTCCCACCTCGCCACGGACACCATCGGTACCAAAATACTTGCGTTGACTCATAAAGAGACTCCATGTTCTATTGCCTGCCACACCTTGATGGCGTCGACCGTTGCCGATACATCGTGCACACGCACGATTTCGGCGCCACGGGCAATGCCAGCCAGGGCGGCCGCGAGGCTGCCTGCCACCCGCTCGGGGGCCGGGCGGCCGGTAATATGGCCTATCATCGATTTGCGCGACAAACCCAGCAACAAAGGGTAGCCCGCAATCCGGACCTGCGCGAGGTGCTGCAGCAATAAATAATTTTGCGGGTGGGTTTTGCCGAAACCGAACCCAGGATCCAGCACTATACGCCGCGGCTGTATTCCGCATCGCAGCATTGCATCCAGACGTTCCTGCAGGAATTGTTTGACGTCCTGCAATACATCATTATATTTAGGGGCCTGCTGCATAGTGCGCGGCTCGCCCTGCATATGCATCACGCACAAGCCGCAGCGCGACTGCGCTACAGCGTCGATGGCGCCAGGTTGGCGAAAACCATAGATATCATTGATGATGTCGGCCCCGGCTCCCAGCACGGCCCGCATGACTTCCGGCTTGAACGTATCGACAGACAAAGGCACACCGCTGTCGCGCAAGGCTTCAATCACCGGCAAAAGCCGTCTTAGCTCTTCGTCCGCGGGGATGGCATCAGCGCCTGGGCGGGTCGACTCCGCGCCGATATCCACGATATCGGCGCCTTCGGCAATCAGGGCCTGGGCATGGGCAATCGCGGCGTCGGTCTCAAAATACAAGGCCCCGTCGGAAAAGGAATCCCGGGTGACATTGACGATTCCCATAACCAATGGGCGCTCGAACCGCAGTTCGAAGCGCCCACACAGCCACGTCGTTGTGCCCATTGGAATGCGAAGCGCTTCTAGACGGGGGTGGCTGCCGCGCTGCTGCTGCCGCCTGCCGACGACAAGCCGGTGGGCGGTGTATTGTCGGAGGTATCCGAGGGTACCTGCGGCACCTTGGGCGGCCGTGGAGGGCGGCCTTCCATGATGTCTTTGATCTGATCGGCGTCGATGGTTTCCCATTCGAGCAAGGCAGCCGTCATGGCTTCCATTTTGTCGCGATTGTCTTCGATGATCTTGCGTGCAACAGCATATTGCTCATCGATGATCGAACGGATTTCGTGATCCACCTTTTGCATGGTGGCCTCGGAGACATGCGTGGTTTTGGTTACGCTGCGTCCCAGGAATACTTCGCCTTCGTTCTCGGCGTATACGACCGGCCCCAGAGAGTCGGTCATGCCGTAACGCGTGACGATGTCGCGCGCAATCGCCGTGGCCCGCTCGAAATCGTTCGAGGCGCCGGTAGTCATTTGATGCATGAAAATTTCTTCGGCGATACGTCCGCCGAACAATACGGCAATGGTATTGAGCAGACGCTCTTTATCCATGCTGTAGCGATCGCCTTCAGGCAATTGCATGGTGACGCCCAAGGCGCGGCCGCGCGGAATGATCGTAACCTTGTGCACCGGGTCGGTCTTGGGCAGCATACGCGCCACCAGCGCATGACCGGACTCGTGATAAGCCGTATTTTTACGCTCTTCCTCGGGCATGACGATGGAACGGCGTTCGGCGCCCATGATGATTTTGTCTTTGGCTTTCTCAAAGTCGCTCATGTCGACAGTGCGGCCGCTGCGCCGTGCGGCAAACAGCGCCGCTTCATTGACCAGATTGGCCAGATCGGCGCCCGAAAATCCAGGCGTGCCGCGTGCCAGAACCAGCGCATCGACGTTGGTCGCCAAAGGCACCTTGCGCATATGCACTTTCAGGATTTGCTCGCGCCCACGGATATCGGGCAGGTTCACCACCACCTGACGATCGAAACGCCCCGGACGCAACAGCGCCGGATCGAGCACATCGGGACGGTTGGTAGCGGCAATCACGATAACGCCCTGCCCCGACTCGAAGCCATCCATCTCGACCAGCATCTGGTTAAGCGTTTGCTCGCGTTCGTCGTTGCCACCACCCAGGCCGGCGCCGCGCTGGCGACCCACGGCATCGATTTCATCGATGAAAATAATGCAGGGAGACTGCTTCTTGGCATTTTCGAACATGTCGCGCACGCGGGCCGCGCCCACGCCCACGAACATTTCAACGAAATCCGAACCCGAAATGCTGAAGAACGGCACCTTGGCTTCACCGGCAATGGCTTTGGCCAGCAGGGTCTTACCCGTACCGGGCGAGCCCACCATCAGCACGCCACGCGGAATACGCCCGCCCAGGCGCTGGAACCGGGTCGGGTCGCGCAGGAAATCGACCAGCTCTTGCACATCTTCTTTGGCCTCGTCGCACCCGGCGACATCGGCAAACGTAATGTTATTGGTGTTTTCATCGAGCATGCGCGCGCGCGATTTGCCAAAGCTGAACGCACCGCCCTTGCCTCCCCCCTGCATTTGGCGCATGAAGAATATCCATACACCGATCAGGAGCAGCATGGGGAACCAGGAAATGAACAGGCTGGTCAGGAACGAGGGCTCTTCGCGCGCTTTGCCCGAAACCTGAACGCCATATTTGACCAGCTCCGGTACCATCCAGAGATCGCCCGGCGAGGTCAGATTATAGGGACGCCCGGCATCGGGAGTCACATAAAGCGTATCGCCCTGGATGTCGACCTTGCTGATGCGCCCGGCTTGCGCGTCGCTCATGAATTGAGTATAGGTGACCGTCTCGGTAGAGGCGGCACGCCCGTCGAACTGCTTAAAAACCGTAAACAGCACCAGAGCGATCACCATCCAGATCGCCACCTTGGAAAACGAGTTGTTCAAAGCCAACCTCCTACGTGTAACTTCGACTTGTCGAGCGCCCCCGCACTTACGGCAGCCAGACAAGTATGTCAATGATTCATTCTAACCCGATAGAAAAAATCTTGTTTAGGAATCATCAGGACTTGAGCCGGCGGGCAACCAGAAAAGTTTCCGAGGATTTATCGCGTGATGCCTTGGGTTTACGTTCGACTACCCGTTGAAAATGCTGTTTGAACGACTCCACAATTTGGGAAAAGCCACTGCCATGAAAAGCTTTGACTATAAGAGCGCCGTCCGGTTTGAGATGCTGGCAGGCAAATTCGAGGGCAAGATCGCAAACATGCTGGATTCGCGCCGAATCGGCCGAGCCTACCCCAGATAGATTGGGGGCCATATCCGAGATTACAAGATCGATTTGCTGGTCGCCCACCAGTTTTTTTAGCTGGTCCAGCACCGCGTCATCGCGGAAATCTCCCAGGATGAACTCGACTCCCGCTATGGGCTCCATGGGCAGCAGGTCCAGCGCAATGATGCGGCCGTCTATGACTCCGCCCGCGCCGAGCAGGCGCTCACGCGCTATCTGCGACCAACTTCCGGGCGCCGAGCCCAAATCAACCACGATATTACCGCGGCGCATCAATTTTTCGGTATCGAGAATTTCGGCCAATTTGAAGGCAGCCCGCGCCCGATATCCTTTTTGTTGCGCCATTTTGACGTAAGGATCGTTAATATGTTGTTGTATCCATTCTTTTGAAAATTTTTTTTTGGCCATTCCCGTACAATCTCATTATGCCAAAACTCGACATATCATCTCAAGAGCGTAGCGCCTTACGCGCCGCCGCCCACCCACTGCGCCCCGTCGTCCTGATCGGAGACCGGGGTTTGTCTGAATCCGTACTCAAAGAAATCGATCGCAACCTGAGCGCCCATCATCTTATCAAGGTGCGTGTCGGCGGAGAAGAGCGGGACGCGCGCGAAACCATGCTCGAGGCGATTTGCGAATCCTTGTCTTGCGCCCCGGTGCACCATTTGGGCAAAACCCTGATTATCTACCGCCCCGACGTAGAAGCCATGCGCGCCCAGGCCGACGCGGTCAATGCCACACGTGCGCGACGCAAGCCGTCAGAGCCACACACCCCTAAGAAACAGGCCGCATCGGGCGTTACACGTACGCGCCGCACCGAAAAAGCCGAACGCGCCGCCAAAAAGGCAGAGCGCGACAATAATACAGTCTCGCCACGGGCGCGCCGTGCCGCCGCGGTCATAGCGGGTGACAAACCCGCGCATGGCATCCCTCGCCGCAGCGGAAGCGCCTTGTCGCTGCGCGCGGGTGCGCGACGAACTGCCGGCCGCGGAGACAAACGCTAAACGCGGCAATCGCAGCGCCAGGCGCCAATGGCCGCGACAAAGCGGCCCTTCCCCGCATCAGAGATAGCTGACTCCCAAAACTTCGTATTCACGAATGCCGGCCGGCGCCTTGACTTCGACCACATCGCCTTCACCCTTGCCGATCAGGGCACGCGCGACCGGACTGGAAACGGAAATCAGGTTGGAACGGATATCGGCTTCGACATCGCCCACGATTTGATAGGTCACCCGTTCGCCGGATGCGAGGTCCTCGATTTCAACGGTAGCGCCGAACACCGCCTTGCCTTCTACATCGAGCGCGGATGGATCGATGATTTGCGCATTGGACAAGGTGCTTTCGAGCTCTTGAATGCGGCCTTCGACGAAGCCCTGGCGTTCGCGTGCGGCATCGTACTCGGCATTTTCGGAGAGGTCGCCTTGCGCGCGCGCTTCGGCAATGGCATTAATAACCTCGGGACGCTCGACAGTTTTCAAACGATGCAATTCTACTTGCAAGCGCTCAGCGCCGCGAGCGGTTAACGGGATCGCAGACATAATTTTCCTGAATAAAAAGTAAAAAGACGCTCCTCACATAGGAGCGCCTAATTAGTAATAAATACGTGGGCAGCTACAGACTGACCGATTTACGAGCCGGAAAGATGTGCTGGTTTTTTAGCTATGGCAGCTTTGACTCGGCTCAAAATAAATCCCCGGCTCGGTAGAACCGGGGATGTGAAGCTATTGTCGGCAATGTTGGAGTAAATTGCAAGCTCCACCATCTATTTATAAGGGTTTTCCCTTATAAATATACCTAAGATCATGAAAAAAAACAAGTTTTCAGGCTTTTTTCGGCCCTCGACCATGCCCCAATTTCAGCAATGCATACAAAATGATGGAGCCGAAGGTGGCTGTGCCTATGCCATCGAGCCTGAAAGCGCCGAATTGCAGGGAAAAATTCCCCGCCCCCAGAATCAGGGTAACCGCAGCGACGATCAAGTTGCGGTTATCGCTGAAATCGACCTGATTCACGACCCAGATCCGCGCTCCGGCAATAGCGATCAGGCCAAATACCACGACCGACATGCCGCCCAGAACCGGGCCAGGTATGGTTTGAATCAAGGCACCGAATTTGGGCGAAAAACCCAGCAAAATGGCCACGACGGCCGCGATCACGAATACCAGTGTGGAATAAATTCGCGTCACGGTCATCACGCCAATGTTTTCAGCATAGGTCGTCACACCCGTGCCCCCGAACGCTCCGGAAATCATGGTTGCCACGCCGTCTCCCACGAATGCCCGGCCCAGGTAAACATCCAGGTTTTTACCCGTCATGGCGCTGACCGCCTTGATGTGCCCCAGGTTTTCCGCCACCAATATCACGGCGACCGGCACAATCACGCTCATGGCATGAACACTGAACACAGGCGACTGAAACCGGGGCAAGCCCAACCATGCCGCCGCAGACACGGCGCTGAAATCGATCGGGCGCCCAAAACCCAGGCCATTGGTCAACACGGCATACAGCGCGCATGCCAGCAGCAAGCCCACCAGAATCAGCAGTCGCTGCATGGTGCCGCGGGCATATACGGCGACTCCCCCCACACACAGAACCGTCACCAGCGCCATCAATGCATCAAAAGTGCTGCCGCCCATGGCGCCCTTGGCGGCAATAGGAGCCAGGTTCAATCCGATCACGGCCACAATCGCACCGGTGACCACAGGCGGCATCAAGGCGTCGATCCAGCCGGCACCTCCGCCAGACCGGACATTCAGCCACCAGACCAGGCAGCCTATCAGGGTATAGACCAGGCCGCAGGCGATGATTGCACCGAGAGCCAGGCCTATATTGCCGTTGGCGCCTGCCCCGGCGTAGCCGGTCACGGCGATCACCCCGCCAATGAATGCAAAGCTCGACCCCAGATAGCTGGGAACCCGCCCGCCCACGAATAAAAAGAACACCAGCGTGCCTATGCCCGACATAAGGATGGCAACATTGGTATCGAACCCCATGAGCAAAGGAGCCAGGATGGTCGAACCGAACATCGCCACCACGTGCTGCGCACCCATGGCTATACTTTGAGTCCACGACAATCGCTCGTCGGGCTGTACCACCAGGCCCTGGGAGCCGCCGGGCACTTGACGCCAACGGGGAAAGTACGAATTGAACATGTCGCGGCCTTGTAAGGATTTAAAGGATTCACTGAGGCGAGAGTGTACGTTTCGCATGCCCCCGGCGGCAAGATTTATATGATTTACACGGCAGCCACCCAGATCGGCCGTTTACAATCTCACGAAACCCGATGAAAAAACATTCAACAATCAAACCGGCGCCAAGCACCTGCCCTTGCGGCGGATTCAATGGAAGCACCGCTTACGCCCAGTGCTGCCAACCCTATATCGACGGCACTCGTCACGCGCCCACCGCCGAGCAACTGATGCGCTCGCGCTATACGGCATATACGCTCGGCGAGGCAGCCTACATCCTGTCCACCTGGCATGAGTCCACGCGTCCACAGCAACTCGATCTGGAGCCACCCGGGGCTCCTCATGGGGTACGCTGGCTTGGCCTGAGGGTACACAACCATAGCCAGCCCAGCGAAAATCAGTCGCAGGTGGAGTTCACGGCGCGCTATCGCGAAGCCGGCCGGGCCCATCGCCTCAAAGAAAAAAGCCGTTTTGTGCGAGAGAACCAGCAGTGGTTCTATGTCGACGGCGAAATAGAGCCCGATCCCGGATCCTGAACCGACAGATCCGAACGGAAACAAAAAACTCGACTCAGGCGCCCGGCACGAGGCGCCAAACGTAATTTTCCGTTTACCGGGTTTGTCGCGGCTTGCGCTTGCGGCGCGCCGCAAAATAATCGTACAGACGATCGGGCACGACGCGCAGGAGTCGCGCCACCCAGCCCATTTGCCATGGAATGACAATATAAGACAGGCCCCGATCGATAGCCCGCACGGCTTCCCGGGCGAATTGGCCCACGGGCATCAAAAAAGGCATTTTGTACGGATTATGGGCCGTCATGGGCGTCTGGATAAAGCCCGGGGCCAGGGTGACCACCTTGACCCCCGACAGGCTCAACTCGACCCTCAAGCTTTCGCAGTAATTTCTAACCGCCGCTTTCGACGCGCTGTAAGCACCGGCCCCCGGCAAGCCGCGTACCGCGGCCACGCTGGCAACGCCTACCAGCCGTCCCTGGCCGCGCTTTTTCATTGAAGCGATAAACGGCTCGAAAGTCGCCACGGTGGCGTTCAGATTGGTGGCGATAATCGACTCGAAGACCTGGTAGTCGTCCAGCTCTTCCGTTGAGGTGCCGACGCTGATTCCCGCGCTGGCTATCACGACATCGACATCGCCGGCCGCCAGAAAATCGATCGCCGCAGCATGCAATGCCTGCCGGTCGCGAACATCGAGCACATAGATGCGATGCTCGCCCGGCAGAGAGGCCTCGAGGGCTTGCAAGGCATCTTCCCGGCGGCCCAGCAAGGCCAGTTGCGCCCCGCGATGCGCATAAACCGAAGCCAGCGCAGCTCCTATGCCGCTGCTGGCGCCGGTGATGAACACGCGAGTCATCGAGCACCCGTTGCAACGGCCCGCACGCACCGGGCCGCATTCATCAATGAGTCCGCAACGAGGCGTGCAGATCCTGCAGGGAATACACTTTCAGCCCGCCGCCGCGCCGAATGTACTGCAGGCCCTCGACGGCGGCGCTGGCCCCGGCGATTGTCGTGAAGAACGTTACCCGCGACGCCAGCGCATGAGTACGTATCATGCGTGAATCGGCAATCGCGTTGCGGCGCTCTTCGACAGTATTGATGACCAGCGAGATTTCGCCGTTCTTGATCATGTCGACGATGTGAGGGCGCCCCTCGGTGACTTTGTTGACGACTTGCACCGGCAGGCCCGCGGCTTCAATGGCCGCCGCCGTACCGCGCGTGGCAACCACTTTGAAACCCAGCTCGACCAGGCCGCGGGCAACCTCGACCGCACGAGGCTTGTCTTGTGTGCGGACGCTGATGAACACCACGCCGGATTCGGGCAATTGCACTCCTGCCGCCAACTGCGATTTGACGAAGGCCTCGCCAAAGCTTTCGCCTACGCCCATTACTTCGCCGGTCGATTTCATTTCAGGCCCGAGAATGGTGTCGACGCCGGGGAACTTGACGAAGGGGAATACCGCTTCCTTGACCGCAAAATAAGGCAGCTTGGTTTCGTTGATCACGCCTTGCTCGGCAAGTGTCTTGCCGGCCATGGCGCGCGCCGCAATCTTGGCCAGCTGCAAGCCCGTTGCCTTCGACACGAAAGGCACCGTGCGAGAAGCGCGAGGATTGACTTCCAGCACATATACATCGCCATCCTGAATGGCAAACTGAACGTTCATCAATCCTTTGACCTTGAGCGCCCGGGCCATCAGCGAGGTCTGGCGCTTGATCTCCGCGATGACCTCTTGCGACAGAGAATAAGGCGGCAGGCTGCAAGCCGAATCGCCCGAATGCACCCCCGCCTGCTCGATGTGTTCCATCACGCCGCCAATGAATACTCCTTCGTCATCGGCCAGGCAATCGACATCGACCTCGGTGGCATTGTTCAGGAAATGGTCCAGCAGCACCGGAGAATCGTTGCTGACCTTCACCGCCTCGCGCATGTAACGCTCAAGATCCTGCTGTTCATGCACGATTTCCATGGCACGGCCGCCCAGCACATAACTGGGGCGTACGACCAGCGGGTAGCCGATTTCCGCCGCATGCGCGAGGGCTTCCCCTTCGGTGCGTGCCGTACGGTTGGGCGGCTGACGCAAGCCCAGTTTGGTCAGAAGCTTCTGGAACCGCTCGCGATCTTCGGCAACATCGATCGATTCCGGACTGGTGCCGATAATAGGCACGCCATTGGCCTCGAGGGCGCGCGCCAGCTTGAGCGGCGTCTGGCCGCCGTACTGGACAATCATGCCCACGGGATTTTCCTTGTGCACGATTTCAAGCACGTCTTCGAGCGTCAAGGGCTCGAAATACAAGCGATCCGATGTATCGTAATCGGTCGATACGGTTTCGGGATTGCAGTTGACCATGATGGTTTCATAGCCGTCCGCACGCAGTGCCAGCGCGGCATGGACGCAGCAGTAGTCGAACTCGATGCCCTGTCCGATCCGGTTCGGGCCGCCGCCCAGCACAATGATTTTCTTGCGATCGGTAGGCGCCGCTTCGCACTCTTCCTCATAGGTGGAGTACATGTACGCGGTACGGGTTGAAAACTCGGCGGCGCAGGTATCCACCCGTTTGTACACGGGACGTACACCCAACTGGTGACGCAGCTTGCGTACCTCAGCCTCGGACGTATCGAGCAGAAATGCCAAACGGCGATCGGAAAAACCATGGCGTTTAAGTTCCAGGATGGTTTGATGATCGAGTTCAGCCAGTGTTTTCTGTTCAAGCGCCAGTTCGATATCGACGATTTCCTTGATTTGGGCCAAAAACCACGGATCGATACGGGTCAGGGCATGGACTTCTTCCAGGCTGAAGCCTTGCGCAAATGCATCGCCCACGTACCAGATCCGCTCGGGGCCGGGCTCGCCCAGCTCGACCTGCAATTTTTCACGATCGGTGGTTTTCTGATTCAAGCCGTCCACGCCGACTTCCAGGCCGCGCAGCGCTTTCTGGAAAGACTCCTGGAACGTACGCCCAATCGCCATGACTTCGCCCACAGACTTCATCTGCGTCGTCAGGCGTGAATCGGCCTGGGGAAATTTTTCGAACGCAAAGCGCGGCACTTTTGTGACCACATAATCGATCGAAGGCTCGAATGACGCAGGCGTAGCTCCGCCCGTGATTTCATTTTTGAGCTCGTCCAGCGTATAACCCACGGCCAGCCGCGCCGCAACCTTGGCGATCGGAAAGCCGGTGGCCTTCGAGGCCAGCGCCGACGAACGGGACACACGCGGATTCATTTCAATCACGATCATGCGGCCGTTTTCCGGATTGACGGCAAACTGCACGTTGGAACCACCCGTATCGACGCCGATTTCGCGCAGCACCGCGATCGAGGCGTTGCGCATGATTTGATATTCTTTATCAGTCAGGGTTTGCGCCGGGGCCACAGTAATCGAATCGCCGGTATGCACGCCCATGGGGTCCAGGTTTTCGATGGAGCAGACAATAATGCAGTTGTCGGCCTTGTCGCGCACGACTTCCATCTCGTATTCCTTCCAGCCCAGCAAGGACTCCTCGATCAGGAGCTCATTGGTAGGCGAGGCTTCCAGGCCGCGACGGCAAATCGTTTCGAACTCTTCCGGGTTATAGGCAATTCCGCCCCCGGATCCGCCCATTGTGAAGCTCGGGCGGATTACCACCGGAAAACCCGAGGTTTCGGCGTCCATGGCAATGCGGCGCTGCACTTCCCAGGCCTCATCCATGGAATGAGCCACACCCGACTTGGCCGACTCAAGACCGATGGAGGTCATGGCCTGCTTGAATTTCTGACGGTCTTCGGCTTTCTCGATAGCGTGCTCGTTTGCGCCGATGAGTTCGACCCCATGCTTCTCAAGCACCCCATGGCGTGCCAGGTCGAGCGCGCAATTCAAGGCCGTTTGCCCACCCATGGTGGGCAACAGGGCATCGGGTTTTTCGCGTTCGATGATTTTTTCGACCACCTGCCACGTGATGGGCTCGATGTAGGTTACATCGGCGGTTTCAGGGTCGGTCATGATGGTGGCAGGATTGCTGTTCACCAGTATGGTGCGATAACCCTCGTCTTTCAGGGCCTTGCAGGCCTGGGCCCCTGAATAGTCGAATTCGCAGGCCTGGCCGATAATGATCGGGCCGGCGCCAATAATAAGAATGCTTTGTATGTCTGTACGCTTGGGCATAATGCTAGATCTGGTTCTGTCCGGCCATAAGGCTTATGAATTTATCGAATAACACCACAATATCGTGGGGGCCGGGGCTGGCTTCGGGATGGCCCTGGAAGCAGAATGCAGGGCAATCAGTCAGCTCGAAGCCTTGCAGCGTGCCGTCGAACAACGATACATGGGTAACGCGCACATTGGCCGGCAAGGAAGCGGGATCAACCGCAAAGCCATGATTCTGGCTGGTAATGAACACACGGCCGGAGCTCAATTCCTGGACTGGATGGTTGGCGCCATGGTGGCCTGTTTTCATTTTGATGGTTTTGCCGCCCAGTGCCAGGCCCATGATCTGCTGGCCGAGGCAGATTCCGAACAAGGGGATCTTTTTGGCATATGCAGCCTTGGTCGTTTCAATGGCATAGTCGCAGGGCTCCGGATCGCCAGGCCCGTTCGACAAAAACAGTCCGTCGGGTTTGAGCGCCAGCACATCGGCCACGGGCATTTGAGCGGGCACGACCGTAATGCGGCAACCCCGATCCGCCATCAGGCGCAAGATATTGGTTTTAACGCCGAAATCGTAAGCCACCACATGATATTTGCCGGATGCGGGTCGGCTAAAGCCCTGCCCAAGCTGCCAGGTGCCTTCTTGCCACGGTTCGGAGTTTTTTATGGAAACCACTTTGGCCAGGTCTTGCCCGGACATGCCCGGAAACCCCTGCGCCAGCTTGACTGCGCGTTCCGCGTCGGATCCCACCAGGATGCATGCGCCCTGCGCACCACCCTCGCGCAAGATACGGGTAAGTTTGCGGGTATCGACACCCGCGATCGCCACGACGCCCTGCGCTTTCAGGTAATCGGGCAGGGACTGCGTGGCCCGGAAACTGGAAACCCGCAGGGAGCAGTCCCGAACCACCAGGCCCGCGGCGTGAACACGGGACGACTCGACGTCTTCGGCGTTCACGCCGGTATTCCCGATATGAGGGTAAGTCAAGGTAACAATTTGGCCGCTGTAGCTGGGGTCGGTCAGGATTTCCTGATAACCCGTCATGGCGGTGTTGAAAACAACCTCGGCGACGGAATGGCCATCGGCGCCGATAGAGACACCCTTGAAGATGGTACCGTCCGCCAAAGCTAGGATTGCAGGAGGAAACGCAGCGGATCCCTCGGGAAAAAGTGACGGCAGCACAGTAAACCCCGGTTATAAAGTCAATAAGTAAACCTTGGGATTATACCTTGAGACACGATTTGGGCGACAATCGAGGTCCGAACAGGGCCTATATTGCTATATTGAGCAGTAACCGAAAATCACCCACAATGGCCGCAGCGCCTTTTTACCTTCTACTCTCATAAATATGCCAAGCCAACTCGATTCCTTGCGTCTTTACACCACGGTAGTTGCCGATACCGGCGACTTTGAAACCATGAGCAAGCATCGGCCGACCGATGCCACGACCAATCCGTCATTGATTTTCAAAGCCATACAGAAAGACGCCTACCGGCCGCTGCTCGACAAAGTGGTCACCGATCACCCGAGCGCCTCGGTTACCGAACAAGGCAATCGCCTGCTGGTGGCCTTTGGCCTGGAAATCCTCAATATAGTGCCCGGACGTGTTTCAACCGAGGTGGATGCCCGGCTTTCCTTCGATACCAAGGCCACCCTCGAACGCGCCCGCCACCTGATCGATCTGTATCGCCTGGCGGGCATTCCGCGCGAACGGGTCTTGATCAAAATCGCCGCTACCTGGGAAGGAATACAGGCGGCACGGATACTGCAAACAGAGGGAATCCGCTGCAACCTGACGCTTATGTTCTCCAAGCCCCAGGCCTACGCCTGCGCCGACGCCAAGGTCCAGCTGATTTCGCCGTTTGTCGGCCGAATTTACGACTGGCACAAAAAAGCCGCCGGCGAACACTGGGACGAGGCAGCCAACTCGGGCAAGAACGATCCGGGCGTACAGTCGGTCAGCCAAATCTACGATTACTACAAGGCCCACGATATTGCCACGGAAATCATGGGGGCCAGCTTTCGCAACCTTGGCCAGATCCTGGCGCTGGCCGGCTGCGACCTCCTGACCATCAGCCCGGAATTGCTCGGCCTGCTGGCCGGCAGCAATGAACCGGTTACACCGCAGCTCGATGCCGCACAATCCAGGAAGAACCCGCCACCGCTGGCTATCAGCAACGAAATCGCCTTCCGCACGGAACTCAATCAAGATGCAATGGCTACCGAAAAGCTGGCCGAAGGCATACGCCTGTTTGCCGCCGATGCCGTCAAGCTGGATGCACTCATCGAGCAGGCGCGCCAGTGTCTTTGAATTGAACGGACGGGCTCATACGGGCAGGTGTAGCGGCCCAAGCCTGTGTCGGAAAACAAGGGAGCGGTTTTCTGAACGCCGAATGACGGCCACGAGGGCCCTCTCTACGCTACCGTCTATTGACGTCCAAGACAGTATCTACCACCATGCCGGCCTTCCTCAAGCCTCTACAGCTTTTCGGTTTCCCCTGACTGAGGCTTCCAGACCAGCAGTCGCTGTTCCACGAAGGTCACGATGCCATCGAGTACCAGCGCAAAAACGGTGAGCACCACGATTCCCGCAAATACCGTATTCACATCCAGAGTGCCTTCGGCCTGCAGGATGAGATAGCCTACGCCGCTGGCCGAACCCAGGTATTCGCCGACGACCGCCCCTACAAAGGCCAGCCCCACCGAGGTATGCAGGCTTGAAAACACCCAGCTTGTTGCAGACGGAATATACACATGGCGCAGCAATTGCTTGCGGTTCGCACCGAGCATGCGCGCATTGTCGAGCAAGGTGCTGCTGACCTCGCGCACACCCTGGTATACGTTGAAAAACACGATGAAAAACACCAGGGTTACCGCCAGCGCCACCTTGGACCATATGCCCAGGCCGAACCACATGCCGAAGATAGGAGCCAGGATGACCCGCGGCATGGAGTTGGCCGCCTTGATGTAAGGATCGAGAATGGCGCTGGCACCTCGCGACAGGCCCAGCCACAGCCCCACTCCCAGGCCCGAAATCGTTCCGATGAAAAATGCCAGCACGGTTTCGGTAAGGGTAACGCCAAGATGCTGATAGATATCGCCATTGACCACGAACCAGGCCCAGATGATCTTGACGACCTCGACGGGTTGGCCGAAGAAAAATGCGAAATTCACGTTTTGCGACGCAAAATACCAGCTGACAAGAATTACCGTCAGTAGCAGCAGTTGCCAAAAACGCATGGCTGAAGAGTTGAATTTGAATAACTTGGACATCTCAGGCCCGCTTCTGTTGGGCATAGCCCTTGAGTACTTCTTCACGCAGAACATCCCAGATCGCCTGGTGCAGTTCCACGAACCGGGGATTGGTTCGAACTTCGGCCACATCGCGCGGCCGGGGAATATCGATATCGAACTCACCTATGGGATGAGTGGCCGGGCCCGCCGACAACACCACGACCCGATCGCTCATGGCGATGGCTTCATCGAGGTCGTGAGTAATGAACAAGACCGCCTTGCGCTTGGCCATCCATAAATCGAGCACCTCGTTTTCCATGAGCTGCCGGGTTTGAATGTCGAGCGCGGAAAACGGCTCATCCATCAGGATGATGTCGGGGTCGCGTATCAGTGTCTGGGCCAGCATCACGCGTTTGCGCATCCCCCCGGACATCTGGTGTGGGTAACGGTCTTCAAAGCCTCCCAGGCCTACACGTTTCAGCCATTCATTGCCCCTGCTCTGGGCCTCGGCGCGTGGCACATCCGCGAACTCGAGCCCCGCCGTCACGTTGTCGAGCGCATTGCGCCAGGGCAGCAATGCCTCGCCCTGAAACATGTACCCGGCGCGATGATTGATGCCGGCCAAGGTTTCTCCGAAGACCTTGACCTGCCCCGACGAAGGAGCAAGCAAGCCGGCCCCCACGTTGAGCAAGGTCGACTTGCCGCAGCCCGTTGGCCCTACGACCGAGACGAACTCGCCCGGTGCAATGGCCAGAGTAGACTCCTTGACAGCCGTGTAGCGCTGCTGATCACCCTCGCGCGATACAAAAGTGCAGGTGATGTTATCCAGTAAAAGCGCTGCGTCAGGCATGAGGATATTTCTTGTTGGCTTTGATGACGAAATCGTTCGTCCAGATCTTGGAGAGATTGATTTTGTCCGCGGCGAAATTCGCGATGTAGGCAGCCTGGGCTTTCAAGGCCGTTTGCGGGCCATCGGACGGAACCATGCCGTCGGGCGAGAGCGCTTCTTTATTGCCCTGCAAGGCAAGCTTGTATAGATCGGGGTCGCCCAGCAAATAAGACTTAGGCACAACCTTGGCGATGTCGTCGAAGCTGGCCGCCTGTATCCATTTGTCGGCGCGCACAATGGCGTTGGCCAGCGCCTGGGTCGTGTTGGGGTTTTTATCGATGAAGGCCTGCGAGGTGTACAGGCAACCGGAAGGCATATTGCCGCCGAAGATTTCCTTGGTGTCTTTGAGCGTACGCGTATCGGCGATGATCTTCAATTCTTTGGCATGCACCAGCGTACTGATGACCGGATCGAGATTGGCTATGGCATCGATCTGTCCGGTGCGCAGCGCCGTGATGGCGCCGGAGCCCGCGCCCACGCCGATAAAAGAAACATCGGAAGGCTTCAGGCCATGCTTGGCCAGGAAGAAGCTGGCCATCATATTGGTGGACGAGCCCGGTGCGGTAACACCGATTTTCTTGCCCTTGAGGTCGGCAGGGGTTTTATAGCCGGCCATGGTTTTGGTGGATACCCCCAAAACAATCATGGGAGCGCGCCCCTGCTGAGCAAAAGTGCGATAGAACTGCCCTTTGGATTGCAGCAGAATGGTATGTTCGAAGGCGCCCGACACCACATCGGCGCTGCCCCCCACCACGGCCTGCAAGGCTTTGGAGCCACCGGCAAAGTCGATGACCTTGGCGTTCAGGCCTTCATCCTTGAAATAGCCTTTGAGTTCGGCGATGGACAGGGGCAGATAATAAATGAGAGCCTGGCCGCCTACGGCGATTTGCACATCTTTCTTCTCGATTCCCTGGGCGCGCACCAGACCTGGAGCGATCGTCGCAGCACCTGCAACACCCGCCAATTTTAGTAAATCACGACGAGATATAGACATAAGTGACCTCCTGAGTTGTCCATCGAATAAAAACAAACCGGGCAAGCCGGCATTCATATATCAGATAGCAGCAAGTGACATGCAGCGCGTGGAGCCTGCTTGCCTGAAACACCTTACAAAGGCCGCGTCTGGCTTATAATTTCCAGATATTACCCGAGAACACAAGCCCGGCTAATCGGGTATTTCACTACATTTCATTGACGATACTTCAAGCCGCATCAAAAAACCGTCAAGTGACGCGGCGCTCCATGAGAGCCCATGCAATCGTTCCGGCGTCCACGTATTCAAGCTCGCTGCCGGCCGGAACGCCTCTGGCCAGGCGCGTCACGGCCAAGCCCTTGGAGCGCAGCAATTCGGACAAATAATGAGCCGTGGTCTCGCCCTCGGCCGTGAAGTTGGTCGCCAGGATGACTTCACGCACCACTCCGTCGCCGACGCGCTGCAGCAAGCGGTCGAACTCCAGTTCCTGCGGCCCCACGCCTTCAAGCGGCGCCAAACGGCCCATCAGCACGTAATACAGGCCCCGGTATCCGTGGCTTGATTCGATCATGTTCTGATCGGCGGGCGTCTCCACCACGCACAGCACAGCCTGGTCGCGCTTGGGATTGAGGCACGTGGCGCAAACTTCATCTTCGGTAAAGCTGTTGCAGCGCGCGCAATGGCGCAGCCCCTGCGCAGCGCCCGCCAAGGCACGGCTGAGCAAATCGGCTCCAGCCAGGTCGTGCTGCAGCAGGTGGTAAGCCATGCGGCGTGCCGAGCGCACCCCTACGCCAGGCAAGCGGCGCAGCGCCTCTATAAGCGCCTTGAGCGGTTCGGGTTCGGGCAGCGGAGCATCCATCAGAACGGCAGTTTCATCCCGGGAGGCATAGGCATGCCGGCCGTGACAGCCGACATTTTTTCCTGCGAAGTGGCTTCAGCCTTGCGCAGCGCATCGTTGAATGCCGCGGCAACCAGGTCTTCGAGCATGTCCTTGTCGTCGGCCAGCAGGCTGGGATCGATCGTGACCCGCTTTACATCGTGCCGGCAGCTCATGGAGACTTTGACCAGGCCACCGCCGGAAGCGCCTTCCACCACGATTTCCGCCAAGGCTTCCTGAGCCTTTTTCATGTTTTCCTGCATCTGCTGAGCTTGACGCATCAAGCCGGCGATCTGGCCTTTCATCATAATGAACTGTCCTGAATAAAAAGATAAAGGCGGCTTAAGCTGCCTTGGGTGTAATGGGCGCGGCCTGGACCGATCCCGGTACCACCCTTGCCCCAAAATCGTTGATCAGCGATTGCACCAGCGGGTCGGTTTGAACCGCCTGCTCGGCCTCTTGCTGACGTGCCGCGCGATGCGCCTGCGCCACCGCATGCGCCGTTTCGTCGCCAGTCTGGCCGTATTCCACGTCGACGGAAACTACCGTACCGAAATGCTCGGACAGCACCGTGCACAGACGGGACTTGCCCGGACTTTCCGCCAAAGAGCGGATGGCCACACGCAGATTGACCTGATCGCCCTGCGACCCCAGCCACTCGCTCTGGCGCGCCAGTTCGGCGGCCAGGCCGCTCAAGGGCAGGCGCGCCGCCAATGCCGGCCAGGCGGCGGCGGTCATGTCGCGCAGCCTGGGCGATTTCGTCTTGGATCGTTCTGGAACAAATACCGGTGCGGCCTGAGCGCCGGCGTCCAGAAACGTTTCGGGATCGGCATTATCGAAGCTTGCCTGATCGATTGCTTCGAACCCGGAGGGATCGCTGAGAGGTTCGTTCTCCCAGGCGGGAATGTCGCCGGGATCGTAGGGCTCCGGCTCGGCCGGGAAGTCAGGCGGCGATGCCTCCGGAGTCGGGACACGCGTTTCAACAGGCGGAGCCGCCGGGACGACAGGCAAAGGCTCCGCTGCCGTGGCGGAGTGAACGGGGCCACTGGCTGCCTCTGGAGCGGCGACTCGAGGCGCAACAGGCTCCGAAACCGCTGGCACAGGCTTCGGAATATCAGCCGGGGCCGGCGCTGGAATCGATTGAGCGTCGCTTTCACCGGAGGTGGGCGCCAAGGCCAGCATGCGCAGGCAGGCCATCACAAATCCCGCATATTCGTCTGGCGCAAGCGCCAACTCGTGGCGGCTATGCACCGCAACGGAATAAAACAGCTGCACCAGATCCGGATGCATGCCGCGGGCCAAGGCCATGACATCGCCGGCAACGGGATCGTCGTCGGGGATCGTGCCGCCAACGCGCTGCTCGATGGCGATGCGCGACAACAGCACGGCCAAATCGGCCAAGGCCCCGGAATAGGATAAGCCGCGAGTGGCGAGTTCGTCGGCCACCAGCAGAACCTCTTTGGCGCTGGCGGACGACAGAGCCTGCAACAGACGCAGCAAATGGCGCTGGTCGATCGTACCCAGCATGCCCTGAATGGATTCGGTCGTGAGATGGCCCGCGCTGTAGGCAATCGCCTGATCCGCCAGCGACAGGGCATCGCGCATGGACCCCGATGCGGCCTGGGCCAGCAAACGCAAAGCGGGTTTCTCGTAAGCAATGCCCTCTTGTCCGAGTACGCTTTGCAAATGATCGACGATAGACTCGGATGCCATCTGCTTCAGATTGAACTGCAGGCAGCGGGACAGCACGGTGACCGGGATCTTCTGCGGATCGGTTGTAG
The DNA here is from genome assembly GCF_021266465.1 of Paralcaligenes sp. KSB-10. Classification (NCBI taxonomy): domain Bacteria; kingdom Pseudomonadati; phylum Pseudomonadota; class Betaproteobacteria; order Burkholderiales; family Alcaligenaceae; genus Paralcaligenes; species Paralcaligenes sp. KSB-10. Next base: position 1,673,771 of record NZ_CP089848.1, read on the forward strand.
CCAGAATGAACTTGACGTGAGGCGGCGGCTCTTCAAGCGTTTTGAGCATGGCGTTGAACGCATGCCCGGTAAGCATGTGCACTTCATCGATCATGTAAACCTTGAAGCGACCCACGCTGGGCGAGTACACCGCCTGCTCGAGCAGTTGCGTCATTTCGTCGACGCCGCGGTTGGAAGCGGCATCGAGCTCCAGGTAATCGACAAAGCGCCCGGAATCGATCTCGGTACAGGCGCGGCATACGCCGCAGGGCGTTGCCGTAATACCTGTTTCACAATTCAGGGATTTGGCCAGAATGCGGGACAAGGTGGTTTTACCGACACCGCGGGTTCCCGTGAACAGCCACGCATGGTGCAGGCGCTGGGTCGACAGCGCATGCGTCAGCGCCCGGACCACATGGTCCTGCCCGATAAGGGTGTCAAACGAACGAGGCCGCCATTTACGCGCCAGTACCAAATAAGTCATGCGAGAGTGTAAAGCCCTGAGACTATTTAAAGATAAACGAAAAGTTTACCGGATTCGAGGGGGCTTGGGGGGTATTTGAAGGACAAACGAGGCTAAAGCAAGAAAGGCGAGCCTGACTTCGGCACTGATCCTAAGCGACTATGGCTGCTTCGTTCCCGACCTGACCAGGTTCACCGCCGAACCATGCGAAGGGGCCCGCCGATTGAGAGTTTAACAGGAGTTGCCTGCAGGGCTGGGCGCACGGCCGGCCTGAATCGCAAAATGATGATTCCACACGGCTTTTTAACACTCCACCCAGATATCCGCCCGCGGAAAATAAAGCGCCCCTCGCGCCGGGCGGCCGTCCAGCGCCGACACCTGCGAACAATAGCGCTGTATCTGCGCGCCATGACGCTCGCGCATGCGGGCGGCGAATGTGTCCGGCGTATCGTCCGGCCAGGGTATTCCGGTTTTGTAATCGACCACCAGCCAGCCTTTTTCTTCCGAAATAGCCAGATCGATCACCGACACACGTCCGGCCGCATCCAGCAGAGACCATTCGCGGTAGGCTCTTGCCGCCCGCAACAGCCATTGTCCGCGGCTGCTCGCCAGCGTCGCCACCAGGGTTTGGCGAACGGCATCCGCAGCCGCATCCAGCGCAGTTCGCGGCACACCGGCACGGCCGAGCTGGGTCCTCATGATTTCCACGCTGTCGTCGACACGCTGGGCGGGCCACTGTTCGAGGCCTTCCTTGCCGATGTGCTCCAGCCAGGCATGCGCCACCGTACCTATGGCCGCCTCGTCGCCGGATTCCTCCTGCCATTGCCAGGCCGCGCCGCGTTGCACCGCAACGCGTGGCGGCTCGACAGCCGGCAGATCGTTCTCGCCCACACGCACAAGCCGGCGCGAGGCCGCCACCGGCGCCAACGGCGGGATGGGGTCAGTCCGCTCTACCAGAGACGGCGCGGCGGGCTGCTGAATATGTTCCCACAAGCGTCCCAGCAAGCTGCCCGCTGCCGGCGCCTTGATCGTACGCCCCTCTTTTTTATCGTCCAATCCCAGCATCCCTATCAAATGCAACTGTTCGCGCGCGCGCGTCACCGCCACATACAACAGGCGATCGGTCTCGTAGCTGGCGCGTTTCTTTTCGCGCTCGGCCAGATAGGACGACACAGGATCCGGCTCATCCGAGGCGCGGTGCCTGATCGGCCCCAACAAGAGACGCCCTTCGCTTTGCTCGAAACGAACCAGCTTCTGGGCCTCGGGACGGGGCCGGCGGTGCAGACCCATCAAAATAACCGTGTCGAACTGCAAGCCCTTGGATTTATGTATGGTCATGACTTCGACCGCGTGGCCGGCGCTATTTGGCGCAGCGTACAAATGATCCAGATGCAGGTCCAGGTCGGCCGGATCGAGGGCACCGTAAGGCGCCAGCTTTTCGATCAGGCGGAAGACTCGCTCCGCATCGGCCTGGTCGCTTGCGCCGGGATACACAGCCGGCCCTCCAAGACGTTGCCAGCAGCGCTCGAGCCACGCCGCAAAAGGCACGCTGCCGGAGCGATTGCCCTGGTCAAGCAAAATTGACGCCACCCTGCGTAAACGCCTGGCTTCGCCAGGCTCCAGGCCCGTCTTGCCTTGCGCATCGAGTTTCAGCCACGCCGACAACACCATGGGAGCGGCCTGGAAATGGTCGCTTCCGAACAGAGTATGCAAACTGGCCAGCGTCAAGCCGCAGACAGGTGAGCGCAAGACCGATAACCAGGCCAGTCGATCGGCGTGATGCAGCAGGGCTCGCGCCAGTTGCACCAGGTCGCTGACTACTTGGCGGGACTTGAGCGACACCAGTTCGACAGCACGGCATGGAATGCCTTCCTGTGCCAGCCGCCCCACCAGATTATCAAGATGAGAACGGGCTCTGACCAGAATCGCCACCGGATGCTCACTATCGGGATTGCGTGCCAGGGCTTCGCCGGCCAGTCGGATCGCGATCGACTCCGCGGCAACGGACGAAATTTCCATCTCCGCGGATTCCTCGCCAGCCGTATCCCACACAGGATGGAATACGACGGCATCGCCCGCCAGTCCGCCATTGAACGCAACCGACGGCGTATAGGGAATTGCCCCCATGGCGGAGTTGGCCTGCGGCGGAAAAAGCGGCTCAAAAACGTCATTGACCCATTTGACCACGTTCGCCTGGGACCGGAAATTATTCGTCAGCTTCAGGGCGGTAAGCGGGACATTGGTCAAACCGCGCTCCTGCACTTTCAGGAACCAGCCCACCTCGGCCTTGCGAAAACGGTAAATCGACTGCATGGGATCGCCCACCAGAAATACCGTACGACCGTCGCCCTGGTTCCAGCCCGCGGTCAGGCGCTCCAGCAGATCGATTTGCGATTGGCTGGTGTCCTGGAACTCGTCCACCAGCAGGTGCCTGATCGACGCGTCGAGTTTCAGCAGCAGGTCGCTGGGGTCGTCGGCCTGACCCAAGGCCAGCAGGGCTCGCTGGGAAATTTCAATAAAATCGATCTCGCTTTTCTCGGTAAAACGCAAAGTAAGCTGGGCCGAAGCCAGCCACAAAACCTGAATCAAGGCGCGCAGGATTTCGATCTGATCGGGACTATAGCCATGCGCCGGAGCCTGCCGCACATCGGCCAGGGCGGACAGCCACGGTTCCTGCGCATCGACGCCTTCAAGCCAACGCAAAAAATTCTCTTTGTAGTCGGACTTGGCCTCGAAACCCTGTTTCTTGGTCACCGTACGGCGCAGGGCATTGGTCGAAGTCAGCAATACCTGGGCCAGCGCCTGCCATTGCTCAAGGTCATGGGCGCTGGTTCCCAGAGGCTCGCCCTGCCAGTCCTGCAAGGCATTTAGATCCATGGTTTCGCTGCCGGCGGCCAGGTTTGCCGCGGCGCGCGATACCGAAGGAGCCAGTGCCTCAGACCAACCCGAAGGCATGAGCGATGCAAGGCGTGTCAAGTCTTCTTCAAGCGCCTCATTCAGGTGATCAAGCAACTGCTGCGCGTCGGCGCCGCTGCCCAGCAACGGCAGCCATTGATCGCGGCTGGCCAGCATATCGGCGACCAGGCTTTCCGCCGCCCGCGTATCGACATCAAGATGAGCGACCAACCTTGCCACCGGCTCGGATTCGTCGACCATCTCCAGGGTTGCCCGCGCCGCTGCTTCGTAATGCTCGCGCGCATCATCGGTAATCGACGGCAGGCCCCCCAATGAACTCAACCACGGCATGGCTCGAACCAGATAGGTACAGAACGAATCAATCGTGCGTATGCTCAAGCGGGCCGGATACTGCAGCAGATTCCATCCCTGTTCCGCATCGCACCGCATCGCTTCACGAGCCAGTTGCCAGCTGCGCTGCTTGTGGGCTTCGGCCGGAGCCTCCCCAAGGCCCATCTGCAGCTTGGCCAGTACGCGGGCATGCATTTCCGAGGCCGCTTTACGCGTAAACGTAATCGCTACGATCTCCTCCGGCCGCTTGACAGTGGCCAGCAAAGCCAGGATACGGTCCGTCAGCAACTCGGTTTTACCCGATCCCGCCGGTGCCTGGATAAGAAAAGAACGGGAGGGATCGATGGCCGCGGCGCGCACCCCACTGTCGCTGGGCAGATTAACCGACATGCTTGATCTCCTCGCCCAAGCGCAAGAAAGGCAGTACATCGCAATAATCGAGGTCGGCCGGACGCGCAATCTGATTATGTGCAACGCCCATCTCGTATTCCTGGGCCAGGCTCTCTATGGCCAGCCGCCACTCGTCCATCAACCGCTCCCACGAATAATCTGAAAACGCCGGCCAATCGCCCAGGCCGCCCAAGCCTTCAAAACCGTAATCGCCATCGGCCAGGCCTTTGACCTCGACCTGCTTTGCATGCAGCCTGGCAAGAATCAGCGCAGCAACCCGGCTGTCTTCATGGGCCAGTACAGCCGCATAAAACGGCAACTGCAAGTCGACCGGCCGTGGCCGCATCCAGCTGCTTTTCGGGTCGATCCGCGCCGCACCCGACTTGTAGTCGATAATCGCCAGACGCCCGTCGGCAAGCTGGTCGATACGATCGAGGCGCAAGCTCAGCTCCAGGGCGCCGTGCGACCAATTGTAGGTTTGCTCGACATCGCGTACGCTGAAAGGCGTGCGCGCCAGTTCCAGCTCAAGCCATGCGTGCAACACCTTGATGCCGCGCTCGACCTCCAGGCTTTTAAGAACCCGGCCATAGTCGGCCAGGCATTCATCCGCAGCCTGCCGCACGGATTCTTCCACCAGTTCCCGCAAGCGCGCACTTGCCTGCAAGCGCTGCAATGCAGCCTGACTGTCGATCATGTGCCACACCAGTTCAATGGCGCGGTGTAAAAACAGGCCTCGCGCATTCTGATCGGCGATTTCGGCATAACTGCCGAGCTGGCTCGCACCCAGACGATATTTGACGAACGCCCATAAGGGATTGCGCGCCTGTGTGTCGATAACGCCGATGCCGCCCTTGGTCGCGCCGCCGGCCCCCAGCGCCGGCCCCTGATCGTCGGCCAGGCTTTCGAGCAGTGCGGGAGCCTGCTCGGGCAAATGCGACGTGCACACTTGCGCAGCAAGCTCGGCTATAAAGGGGCTCGGCCGCAGCTCACGCTCTCCTTCGTGCTGGGGATGGCTAAGCCAGATTTGCGGCGCGCAGCACAACAAGGCTTCATACATATCACCCGCCCACTGCAATTCCCGCTCCGGCGTGGCTCGTGGGGCATTGGCCTGACGCAGAGCGGCCAGCGGAATGAACGGATTGGGTTTGGAGGATGCCGGCAGGACCTCATCGCTCAAGCCCAATATCCATAACCCATCCCAGCTCCCTCCTTCCGCCTCGAGAAACCCCAGAACGTCGAGGCGAGCCGAGGGGTCGCGCTGCGGCTGAAATGGAGTTTCGATGGCCAGTTGCCTGAGCAGGCCCAAGGCGACAGGGAAATCGATGTCTCCCAGTACCGGCGCCTGCTTGCCCAAACGAGCCAGCAACGCATCAAACGCCTCCATGACCTGATAGGCATGGCTATCCAGCGCCGCGTCTCCAGGGAACCCCAAGGCTTGCAACATGCTTCGGAAACGCCGCACCCAGGTATCGACGGCGGCACGCCCGATATCGCGCGCCGCATCATCCGTCAAAGCCTGCCATGCCTGCGCAAGGCGAGGCGCAAATTGAGCGAGCAACTCGCCAAACGCCGCATTCGACACCCTGAGCCGCGCTTTTTTGCGCCACAGCGCATCGATCATGGCGCGCCCCGACGATTCCGGAAAATCCGCCTCGCAGTACCCCGCCAGCAGCGCTTGCCCCAATAACTCGGGCGTGCAATATTTCTTTCGCGCGTAGGTGGCAATTATTTCCAGCCAGGCTAAAGCCGCACGCACCAAAGGCCACTCGAACAAGGCACGGGCCACCGCCACGTTATAAGGTGCGGCAGTCTCGGTCTGCGTCTCTCCCAGGGCCTCGCGCAACACCCGATGGGCCAGCGCCACATCCGTCTCGAGCCGGGCGGCGACAATGGCATAACGCCCTTGCGGATTCTGACGCAAGCTGTCCGCGGCCCACTGGGCCGCCAAACGCCATTCGGAATCCGGGTCCGATGCCTGAATACGCGCAATCCGATCGGCACGGACTTGCCGGACCTGCAAGCTCCTGATCTCTACCCCTTGTTCCGACAAACCCCGCAGCAAACTTGAGAACCGCGGTGACAGCTCGTTAAAACCCGCCAGGATCAAAATACGAAAAGGCGCTGCCAGACGCCCTGCCTCAATGGCTTTCAGGATGCGTTCGTACGCCTGGTTGCCATCTTCGGCATCCAGGCCGACCAGGCGAGCCCGGTACAGGTCCCGCCAGACATGAAAGCGTTGATAATCGCTGGTTTCGTTCTCCACGCTCACGGTTATGCGCCACTCCGACAGCAGCCGGTCAGCCTCCATAGCCAGGCGCGCCGCCTGCGCCACATCCAGTAAAACATGGTTCGACTCGGCTTCCGCAATGGTTCTCTGCCATAGCTGCCGCGCGCCAAAGGCATCCAATGCATAGGAAGGCAGCGCCTTCTCGGGCGCGAAAGCCAATTGATCGTCGGCCTGCTTCAGCCAGGCGCCCAAAGGCAAAATATCGGGCAGCGCCATGACCCCGCGTTCGGCCCCGAGCCCGGCGGACAACTCTGAAATCATGCGACGCGCATACCGGTTGTTGACCGTCAGCACCAGCGTTTCGGTGCTGGGCAGGCCGGCCAGATCAATTAAAGAAATTGGAGCATGCATAGCATTCATTGTTTTTTGCATTTTCCCAGGCCACAAGCCATGATGGTCAAGCAGCGGCGATAGCCAGGCACAAATAATCCGCTGCCGCGTGTCTGCATATTAAAGCAGGTTGCCGCCCTAGCCGCAGCGCCATTACACTGGAAGCATGAGCAGCCCACGCAAAAACCCCCCGATGCCCGAACCGGTAGAACTTACTGGCTCGATTTCATTTCGTTCGGGCACCCAGAGCTGGGGAAATCAAAAGCGCATGGCCTTGCTTGACGCCATAGGCCAGGAAGGTTCGATTACGGCCGCTGCAAAAAAAATCGGCTTGAGCTACAAGGCCGCCTGGGATGCTGTCGATACCATGAACAATCTGGCCGGCGAACCCTTGGTGCTACGCAATACCGGTGGCCAGCGAGGCGGCGGCGCGCGTCTGACTGCACGTGCCCTGGAACTGATTCAAATCTACCAGACGCTCAATGCCGAGCACCAGCGTTTCATGGCTATTCTAGCCAAGGCGGGCCGGCAATCCGCCCACAACCTCGAACTGATCCAGCACATGATGATTCAAACATCCGCCCGCAACAAACTGGCAGCAAGCATCAGGCAGATCAAATCGGGGGCTGTCAACGACGAAGTGATTCTCGATCTCGGCAAGGGCTACGAGCTGGTGGCATCGATTACCAAAGAAAGCGTGCAGAACCTCGAACTCGCACCCGGCAAGCGGGCCCTGGCTTTCATCAAGGCCTCGTCGGTCATCGTCGGGCTGCCGGGCGCAGGGCTGAGGCTGTCGGCCCGCAACCAATTGCAGGGACGCATCAGCCGCATTGTCAACGGGGCCGTCAATGCCGAAGTGTGCATTGAGCTCGATCAGGGCAGTATCATTGCCGCGATAGTCTCTCTGGAAAGCGTCTCGTCTTTGAATCTGAAGGAAGGCGATCCGGCCATTGCCATCTTCAAAGCCTCCAGCGTGATGCTGGGGGTGACAGACTGACGATTTTGGTTTGAGTGTTTACGACGCTGGGCGCGTTTCAGCGACTTTCGTTTTGAGCTGTTTTTAGGCTTGGGTCGTGACTTTGATCTGTGCGTTGCTGTGTAGGCGGCGGTTAATTCTATAAAGACGCCGCAGGGTGGGCGGTGCTGTGTAGTCCGGCACGTCCAGCGGTCGTGGTGCTACGCACCCCGACTGCCCGGGTCTGCCTCGTCCAGGCGGGCGTCGGGCCAACTCGCGTCGCCCCGCGATGCGGGGCGCCACTCAGACAGGGCCCACCGAAGGCCCCCGCCTTCCCTTCGTCAGCACCCGGCGCTGGACTACCGCCGGACTACACAGCACCGCCCACCCTGCGGCTCGCGTTGAAGCAATGCATCGGGGTATATGTTGGGGAAGCGGCGTTTAGCCAATCACGGGATACGTTGAGGCGGCGGGCGTTTAGTCAATCGAGTCGTCAATCCATCAAGAAGTCAATCGAAGTAGATACGGCCACGTGATAGAGGGCATGAGTGCGGGCACGTTAACGGTTCTATGGGTGCAGGCCCATTAACGGTAGGTGCGAGCACGTAAATTCCAGGCATCCCGTGATGCAATTCCAGGCATGCCGTAACGTGAGCCGTCTATCGGGGCTTGGGGTCAGGGCCGGCGTAAGGCGTGCGCCGGATGCTACCGTAGGGAAGGCGGGGGCTTTCGGCGGGCCATGTTTGAGCGTAGCCGCGCCAGCGGCGTAGCGAGTTTGGCCCGACGCCCGCCTGGACGAGGTAGATCCGGATCAAGCACGCCGTGCCGGCCCTGACCCCAAGCCCCGATAGACGGCGTCTTTAAATACCAAAGCTACCAAAACGTAAATACCAATACCCCATCCATCGAAGAATGCCGTAAACACCCAAACGCCGTAACCCACTCGAACCAAAAACGCTCTAGTCAACAGACGCAGCATTACACGCTGCGCGCAAGCAATTCCAAAGGGCTGGCCGAGCCTGTGATTTTTCCATCCCGGATTTCGTAGACATGATCGGCCAATTCCCGCACATCGTCCGGATCGTGCGTGATGACTATCATGGGTATATCGAGCCGCCGCTGCAAAGCCGACAGCTCGATGCGCATTTTCTTCCGTAAAGTGGCGTCCAGCGCAGCCAGGGGTTCATCGAGCAGCAATATCTCGGGCTCGACGGCAAGCGCACGCGCCAGCGCCACCCGCTGCTTTTGCCCACCCGATATTTCCGCCGGATAGCTGTGAATAATGGCCTCCAGCTCAAAGGCCGCTATCCACTTGCCGGCCGCCTCCGGAACGATACGGCGCCCGGGATTGCGCCAGCCGCGGCTCAGGCCAAAGCAAATGTTCTGCAGCACAGTCAAGTGCGGAAACAAGCCATAGTCCTGAAACAAATACGCTACCCTGCGTGCCTGAGGCATCAGGCAAAGCTGCTTGTCCGAATCGAAAAGCGTCCTGCCGTTGAGAACGATACGTCCGCTATCGGGCCGCATCAAACCCGCTATCGATTGCAGCGTTAAAGTTTTCCCGGCCCCGGACGGACCAAAAAGGGCGATCCGGCGCTGGTCTGTGTCGAAGGCCACATCCAGCGAGAATTCGCGATCGCCGGCAAGGAGCCGACGGGCAATTTGAATGCTGATGCTCATGAACGCATCCGACGGACCGTTTTGCGCGAATTGGCCGGCAAAAGGCGGCTTGCGGCCCAAAGCACCACTATGCACGTCAAAGAGGTAATCAGTACCAGTATGTTCGCCAGGCTATCATCGCCGGCCTGTACCGCTTCATAAATGGCGATCGACAAGGTCTGGGTTCGCCCCGGAATGCTGCCCGCTATCATCAAGGTTGCGCCGAATTCGCCCAGGGCACGCGCAAATGCCAGCAGAACACCGGCAAAAATACCCCGTGAAGCAAGCGGCAGCATCACCCTGAAAAACAACGCCGCCTCGCTTACCCCCAGAATGCGCGCCGCGTTTTCGAGCTGCGGGTCGATTTCCTGAAACGACGCGCGCGCCGACTTCAACACCATCGGAAACGCCACCACCGTCGCGGCCATCACCGCCCCTTGCCAGGTAAACACAAGGTCTATGCCCCATCGGGCCAGGACTTCGCCCAGCCAGCCGCGGCGACCAAACAGCACCAGCAGGTAATAGCCCATGACCGTAGGCGGCAGAACCATGGGCAGCGTCAACACCGAATCAACAAAATCGCACCACTGCGAACGCCAGCGAGACAGCCCGAAACCCAGGCCCACACCCAGCACTGTCGCAAAAAAAGTTGCCCAGCCCGCAACCTTGAGCGAGAGCAATAATGGGACCGTGAATCCGTATCCGTTCATGGCTATTTGAATATGGCTATGGCCTTGAGCCGTTCTATTCCCGATTTGGCGACGGGCCGATGCCCGGCGCATCCTGCCATGGCGTCATGGCTTCCTGAATCCATAGCGCGCTAAAATCGCCTGGCCTTCGGAAGACAATACGAACTTGAGGAACGCCTGCGCATGGGAGCTGCGATGTTCGCGCACAGTCAGGGCAATCGGATACAGTACCGGCTCGGGCGTGGCCAGGGACTGAAGCACCTTGACCTTGTCGGGCATGATGGCCGCATCGGTGGCAAACACAAAGCCCGCGTCCACCTCATCGCGCGCTACATAATCCAGCGCCTGGCGCACGTTTTGCGCCAGCACCGCCTTGCCTTGCAAAGGTTCCCACAATTCCACCCTCTTCAGCGCCGCCTGGGTATAACGCCCCACCGGCACCGAAGCCGGATTGCCATAGGTCACACGCTTGACGCCGGCCTTGGTCAAATCCTTGGCCGAATGCAAGCCCAGCGTGCTATCGGCCGGCACAATCAAGACCACTTCATTGCGTGCAAAATCGCGCCGTGAAGCCGGATCGACGACTTTGGCGGCAACCGCCTTGTCCATGGATTTCTGATCCGCGGAGGCAAATATGTCGGCCGGGGCCCCGTTGATGATCTGCTGCAAGACTACGTCCGACGCGCCGAAACTCAGCAGCACATGCACGCCGGGATTCTGGCTTTCGAATTTCTGGGCCACTGCCTTGAATGCATTGGTCAAGCTCGCCGCTGCCGATATCACCAGTTCATCGGCCGACGCGGCCGGCATGCAAAGCAGGGCACTCAAGGCCATAGCTGCTGCGGGCAACCATTTTTTCACTGCGGTCTCCTTTTTCAATTTCGGCTGACAAGCGGCCGACCGGGACGGCGCTGGCCCAACACGGCCGACCATCGCAACTTCCGGCGGTACCGTATCGAAATATATATAGGTATATAACGATAGTCAAACCCTGATTGGCGGAATCGCTCTGTCAGCATCCCAATCCGCATCCTTCTTCACAAGCCCTGATTCGTGTCGTATAGAATAAAAGCCAGATACCCTGTTCATGCATGAACCCACCTTTTTGGCCAGCATCTTGACTTTTCCCGCCCCCGCTTCGATAGACACGTTCCTGGACGCCGTCTGGCTCGAAGACGGTTTGGCCGAGAACACATTGGCTGCCTACCGCCGGGATCTCACCGCCTTTGCCCAGTGGCTCGACGGCAAGACAAAAAAAAACCTCGATCAGGCCCAGGCAGCCGATATCCAGGATTGGTTTGCGGCACGCCACGCCACATCCAAGGCCAGCACGGCCAATCGACGCCTGGCGGCCTTGAAGCGCTATTACATCTGGGCCCTGCGCCAGGGACGAGCCGACGGCAACCCTTGCCTGACCCTGCATGCCGCCAAACAGGCTGCGCGCTTTCCCAAAACCCTATCGGAAAACCAGGTTGAGCAATTACTGGACGCGCCCGACGAACGCAGCGACCTCGGACGACGCGACCGGGCCATGCTCGAAACACTGTACGCCACCGGCCTGCGAGTATCCGAACTCGTCAACTTGAGTCTGCTCGACGTCAGCCTTAACGAAGGCGTGGTACGAGTCATCATGGGCAAAGGCGGCAAGGATCGCCTGGTCCCATTGGGCGCCGAGGCCTCGCACTGGATCGATCTATATCTGCAGCAGTCGCGCCCCGCGCTGCTTGGGCGCCGCAGCTGCAACGCCTTGTTCGTCACCGCCAGGGCCGCTGCCATGACACGCCAGTCGTTCTGGCTGATTGTCAAGAAATACGCCTTGCTGGCCGATATAAACACTCCGCTGTCGCCCCATGTTTTAAGGCACGCCTTTGCCACCCACCTGCTCAATCATGGCGCCGATCTGCGCGTCGTTCAAATGCTGCTGGGGCATGCCGATATCTCGACCACCCAGATTTATACTCACGTCGCGCGCGAGCGGCTCAAGGCTTTGCATGCCAAGCACCACCCGCGCGCCTGACCCTTTTTATTCCCGCCATCACACGCCATGTCCAAAGCCAAACACGTCTCGGAAACCCCGGCCACGCAATTCCTGAAAAAAAATGGCGTTGCCTTCGCCGAGCACTCTTACGAATATATCGATCACGGCGGAGCGCCGGAAGCCGCCAGACAATTGGGCATCGACCCGCACGCCATGGCCAAGACCCTGATCATGGAAGATGAACACGGCCACCCCCTGGTTGTTCTCATGCATGGCGATTGCGAGGTGTCGACCAAAAATCTGGCGCGCCAGATCGGTGTCAAAAAAGTCGGCCCCTGCGCACCCGACATTGCGCAAAAGCATTCGGGCTACCAGGTAGGCGGCACTTCGCCCTTTGCCACGCGCAAGAAAATGCCGGTCTGGGTGGAAGCCAGCCTGCTCGATTATCCGACGATCTATCTGAACGGCGGGCGCCGCGGCTATATCATCAGCCTGCCCTCGGACACCCTGGCCCGCCTGCTGCAAGCCAAACCGGTACAGGTCAATCTGCCCAAAGGCTGAGCAGCATCGACTTTCCTAGTAAGACGGGCCACCGTAATAGTATCTGCGCCGAGGCTGCACCACAATGACTGGAGGCGGCGCGGGGCGAACTTCCACGACGCGGGGATGTTCGACGACGACTCTTCTGTGCGCCGGCACATAGGCAACACAGCCGCCCAAAAACAAGGAAAACAAGGCTGCGGACACCACTGCTTTTTTCATGAGATGAACTCCAACATTTTCTCCCAGGACTTGAGCTTCCGGGAGCCGCCACGCGCCTGTGCGGGACACCTGAATACGATGCTCAAGTGCGTGACGTGAGCATCATAAGCCTTTGGATGGAGACTGAGAGAGTCTTGTGGAAAGTAGTTATTTCGCTGCGTTACAGGCGCCCGCGGAAAGAAAAATGGGGCCATCGGCCCCATGCAAGACACGACACGCCTTGATACGCGTCATTGAGCCAGATTGCGCATCTCCTGGTATAGCGCCTGCTTTCCTTCAAACCCTATGCCTGGCAGCTCGGGCATGACGATATGGCCGTTCTCGACCGCAACACCATCGGGAAAGCCGCCATAAGGCTGGAACAGATCCGGGTAACTTTCATTGCCGCCCAAACCCAGGCCCGCAGCAATATTCAGGGACATCTGGTGCCCACCGTGCGGAATGCATCGGTCGAAAGACCATCCGGCGATTTTCAGCTCTTCCAGCGTACGCAGGTACTCGCAAAGGCCGTACGACAGCGCGCAATCGAACTGCAGCCAATCCCGGTCCGGCCTCATCCCGCCATACCTCAGCAGATTGCGGGCGTCCTGATGACTGAAGAGATTTTCGCCGGTCGCCATCGGATTGGGATAATAGTCGGCCAGCACGGCCTGCAGACGGTAATCGAGGGGATCCCCCGCTTCTTCGTACCAAAACAAGGGATAGGCTCTGAGCATCTTGGCGTAGTCGATCGCGGTATCCAGATCGAAGCGTCCGTTGGCATCCACAGCCAGTTGCGCCTGGCCGCCGATCTCGGCCAATACGGCCTCTATTCGCTTCGCATCGTCGGATACGGAAGCTCCGCCAATTTTCATCTTGACGACGTTGTAGCCGCGGTCCAGATAGCTGCGCATCTCTGACCGCAGCGCCGACAGATCCTTGCCCGGATAATAATAGCCGCCTGCCGCATACACGAACACCTTCGGGTTGGCCTCATGCTTGTGGCGCTCCGCCAATAAGCGAAACAGAGGCTTGCCCGCGATTTTTGCCACGGCATCCCAAACCGCCATATCGATGGTTCCCACCGCCACGGACCGCTCACCATGCCCACCCGGCTTCTCGTTGGTCATTAAGGTCGACCATATCCGGTCGGGGTCCAGATTATCGTGCTCATCGTTCAGTAAAGACACCGGATCGGCATCGGCTATCCGCTGCATGAAGCGCTCGCGAATCAGGCCGCCCTGCCCGTAGCGGCCGTTTGAATTGAACCCGTAGCCTACAACCCGCCTGCCGTCCCTGACCACATCGGTAATAACGGCGACAAGACTGCTCGTCATTTTTGAAAAATCAATATAGGCATTGCGGATCGGTGAAGCGATCGGCTTGGTGACTTCACGAATTTCAAGTATTTTCATATCGTCCATCTCTTTGAATTGCTCAGGGGAATACTGATGATTCAATAATCGGCCCACAGGCCGCTCAAAGAGAGCTTCCTCCACAAATGGTAATTTGTTGACCCGTAATCGCTGCGCCGAACGGGCCCAATAAATAAGCCGCCAACTCCGCTATCTCGCGCGGCTGGATGAATCGCCCGATCGGCGGCAGCCTTGGGGGGGTCCCTTGGCGAGCGGGGTCGTGCAGCATAGGTGTTTCAGTGGCTCCCGGAGCGATTACATTAACCGTAATGCCTCGGGAAGCCAACTCCAGGGCACAGGACCGGGCCAGTCCAAGCAAGGCCGCCTTGGTCGCCGCATACTGGCTGCGGCCCGCCGCTCCCATCGCGGTTCTGCTTCCTACCAATAGGATTCTTCCTCCATCGGGCATACCTGGAACCATTGCGTTGATCATGGCTTCGGCAGCCAGGACGTGAACACGCCACATGGCTTCGCCATCTTGCATGTTCAACGCACCGACCGGATTGACACGCATAAAGCCGGCGGCATGGACTAATGCATCGACGGCCCGATATCCGGAGAACAAAGCGGCGATAGCGCCGGTGTCGGAAAGGTCGATGCGTTCAAACTCATAGCCATCGGGCTTAGGCCCGCCAGGAGTTTCCTGACGGTCAAGCCCGGTAACCCGCCAGCCGTGCGCAAGCAGACACTGGGCTATGGCCGCGCCTATTCCCGAACTGGCTCCGGTGACAATGGCATGCCTGGTTCTGGAGGATTCGTCATTTTCGCGCCCTCCTTCTGCTGCGCTCACTAGCTGTATTCCTTGGCCTGGCGACGGATTTTTTCAAGATCGAAGTTGTTGATCTCATCAATCAGATCGTTCGTATAGAAGGGACCATAGTCGGAAATATTCCAGTGATTCATTGCCGCTTCGGTCTGCAGCTCTTTGACATTGATACTGCCCATTTTTGC
Source organism: Paralcaligenes sp. KSB-10 (assembly GCF_021266465.1). NCBI lineage: Bacteria > Pseudomonadati > Pseudomonadota > Betaproteobacteria > Burkholderiales > Alcaligenaceae > Paralcaligenes > Paralcaligenes sp. KSB-10. Next base: position 1,688,854 of record NZ_CP089848.1, read on the forward strand.
GCCGGGATAAGGCGGAGAATACAGTTTTATCCGCCGGTCAATGGCGTGATAGATTGAATCGACCGCCTTCTCCTGTGAGCTTCCCCGCGGCGCAGCCTCCGGGTACATGCGCAGAAATGCCAGAGCTCCTGCCTTGGGATTGGCAAGAATGAAATTCGAAGACTTGCAAACAGCACGGCCCAAACCAATGACCTGGGCCTTGTTCTTTCGCAGCCGATCCACCTGAGTTTCCAGGAATTGTCCGCCGATCAGCGGCAGCTTGGGTGGACGCGGCACCAGCCTGAACGGCAGGCCCGCGGCTTCGATCAGGCCGAATCCCACGTCATAGTAGGCCAGTGCATCGATTTGGCCGCGCTCCAGGGCGACACCCGCGGGCACGCCGCCGCCCACGGCAACCCATTTGAAGTCTTTGTCGGGGTCGAAGCCAAGCGACTGCAGAACGTTCTTGGTGACGGGATAATCGGTAGCGCCGAACCCAGACACACCTATTCGCTTGCCTTTCAGATCTTTGTAGCTGTTGATGGTGGATTTCGGCAGGACCGCGATATCCCATTTATACGGATAGGTGTATTCATAAAAGTTAATGGATTTTTTCCATTCTCCTTGCGCCAATACCGGCAGGCCGAACGAAGGCACGCCAACGCCGAAATCAACTTCGCCGCGATCGACCGCAACCTGGACGTTCGCATTCGATCCCAATACCTGAGCGACAACCGAAAAGCCTTCGGCCTTGTTATAGCCAAGCACTTCGCCTATGACCAGATTAATCACGATCGGACTCATGGCTTTCAAGCCCACACCCAACTTCAATTTCGGTAAATCTGCCGCGGCCAGCGCTATTTTCGGGCTTACCGCCAAACTGGCGGCAAATGCCCCCGACGCCATCACAAACTCTCTACGTGAAATTTTCATGTCTCTCTCCTTTAAATACACTTTAGTTTTTGTTGCGTTCTGTCCAGTGGACAATGCGTTTTTCCGCTCCATGCACCAGGGCATGCAATCCAATGCCCATCGCTCCCAGAATGATCAGTGCGGCAAAAACACCGGCCACATCGGTCACGGCCTGGGCCTGTGTAATGACAACACCCATCCCTTGTTGAGCGCCCAGGAATTCGGCCACGATAGTGCCCAGCAAGGCATACACCACAGCCATGTCCAGTCCCGCAAAAATATAGGGCGCGGCATTGGGCAGTTTCACCAACCGGTATGTTTCAAAGGCCGATGCGGACAGGGATTTCATCAGGTCGATCCGCTCCGGTTCTGTTGAACGCAAACCGGTAAAGCTGTTGATCAGGATAGGGAAGAAAGCCAGCAGCGCGGCAATGGCGATTTTCGAACCGTCGCCGAACCCAAGCCAAATCACCACAAGCGGCGCAATGGCTACTTTCGGCAAGCTCTGCAGGGCAAAGGCGTATGGCATCACCAGTTTTTCAACGGTGCGGCTTTCAGCCATCAACGAACCCAGAACCAGGCCCGCCGCCGTTCCGAAAAAGAACCCTATGGCCGCGTTCGAAAAGGTACTCCACAAGGGTACGTAGAAGCCCACCGGGTTGGTAACCGACACAGCCAGGCCCGACCACAAGGCATAGGCGACCGACTCGGGAGAAGGGAGAATATATTTGGGAACATGCAAAAAACGCACACTCAGATCCCAAATAATTATTATCACGATCAGGCCAATAGTCGTTATGAGCGGACCGTTTATGCCTTTCTGTTTACGACGTTTCTGCACACCGACAGCCGTATTTTTACTTGAAGCTGGAGCCATATCGCGGCCTTGAGTCATGGACAGAACCGGAGACGCTGAATTGGCGCCGGATTGAGATAGAGCCGTATTCATTCGATACCTCCTTCGGCATTCAGGAGCCCGCGAATTTCGCGCGATAATTCCGCATAGCTCGGGTAGTTGAGGATAGTGTCGAAGGCCCTTGGGCGGTCGATATCGACTTTCAAATCTTGCAGTATGGTGCCTGGCCGCGACGACATCACAATGACCCGGTCCCCAAGAAACACTGCCTCTGAAATGCTGTGGGTAATCAGGATGACCGTTTTATTGCTTGCCCGCCAAATACGCTGGAGCTCGAGGTTCATGCGCTCGCGTGTCAATGCATCCAGGGCACCGAAAGGCTCGTCCATCAACAATATCCGGGGATTGCGCACAAGAGCCCGGCAAATACCCGCGCGCTGCTGCATCCCGCCCGACAACTCATAGGGATACTTATTGCCGAAATCGGCCAGGCCTGTCATTTCCAATAGCTCATCGACGTCGGTATAGCCCTCGCTGCCCCGCTTCCCAACCCGCGTAGGCAGCAGCACATTCTGCCGCACCGTGAACCAGGGCAGCAGATTGGCCGCCTGGAACACAACGCCGACATCGTGCGACGAGCCCTTGATTTGTTTTCCGTCCAGGGCGAGAACCCCCTCCTCGCAATCCTCAAGCCCCGCCAGCATGCGCAGCAAGGTGCTTTTCCCGCAACCCGAAGGACCGACAATCGTGACGAATTCGCCGCTGGCAATATTCAGGGAAATGTTGTTCAAGGCTTTTACATCGCCCGACTGCGTATAGTATGTTTTGCTTAAATTCCTGATCTCGATAATCGGGTCAGCCGCGGATCGATCCGCTGTTGCGCTTTGCTGGGGCGCCTCCATTAGAACAGCCATTTATGTCTCCAATCTTATCAATCGGCATACTCGGACTTTCCATCAGCCAGCCCGATCAGCCATACCAGAGCTGAAAATCACGCGGCATTTTTCTTTAACAGCCCCGCGTTCAACAGTGCGGCATCGATGGCCTTCATTTCGGCCACAGACGGAGAATGGGTAGGCGGTCTGACCGTGTCGCTGCGTATGATCCCGGCTCGCGCCATGGCCGATTTCATGCGGCCATGCGCCTCGCCGGTAGGTTCTCCCGCACCGTACACGGCATCTTTCAAGGGATCGATCAGCGCCTGCACTTTCATCGCTTCAGTAAGATCGCCTTTTTTCACCGCCTGCAATAATTCATAGATAAGGCCTGGCACCAACGACGCAAAGCCGACCAGAGCACCGTCTATACCCTGAACCATCGAAGCCAGAAGATATTCGTCATGGCATGTCAAAAGTGCCTTGGAAGCATCGGCTTCCCTGATTGCCTTCAAATCGCGGGCATACTTATTCATTTCGCGCGTTCCAATCTTGAACGCATGAACATACGGAAGCTTTGCCAATTCCGCCAACAACGCGCTGGGGAAGGAGGCGCGAGTCCAGGCCGGGTAGATATGGGCAACCAGCGGAAGCCCGCTGGCCTCGCCGATCGCCGTGAAATAGTCGATGCAATGTTCGGGTTTGAAGCCGAAGCGCAACCAGTGGTGAGGCGGCATGACATCCAGGGCCTGCGCGCCTGCCTCTTTCGCCATCGCCACATGTTCCTTGGCCTCGCTGATTCCTTCGCAGACGATAGAAGAAACGACGGGACATATATCTTTGACCGCATCGGCCGTAATCCGGGTTACTTGGGCCCGTTCGCGGGCAGTCAAGGAAAACACCTCGCCCGTGTGGCCATTGGTCATCAGCGCCGTGACGCCTTTTTGCTGGGCGAGCCAGCGCGCAAAACGACGCAGCTCGGGCTCGTCAATGCTGAAATCGTCGTTGAATGGAACCGCAATGGCCGGAATAATTCCGTGAAAATTTACGTTTGACACGATGTCTCCTTTTTAAATCCTGATTCGGCCGGCTTTGTCTTGCGCTTATGCGTGACTCGACAAGGTAAAACCGCCATTGGTTTGCAATGCTTTCGATAATTTTTTCGCGGCATCCGTCACCGGGCCGATTGCGTCGCTCTTGAATTGGCTCAGGGTCGTGTTAAAGGCAGGTGTCGCCACGCTCAACGCAGCCAGAGGCACGCTATCGATATCCAGAATCGGCGCCGCCACCACATACAGGCCAGACACGGTTTCCTGATTGGACACGGCATAGCCCTGCTTCCTGACTTCTTCGAGGCGCCGTATCAATTCGCCCAGGCCAACCAATGTGGTTGTCGTAAGCTGTTTTCTCGGCGCCCCTTCAAGGACTTGAATTTGAAATTCCCTTGGGCACCACGCCAGAATGGCATGACCTATCGCCGAGGAATAAACGGGAACCCGGCTACCTATCCGTATATCGACGCCCAGCCGGGTAAGCCCCGCCTGGACGCGCTCCGCATAAAGCACCTCGGAGCCCTCAAGCACGCCTATGGAGGCAACCTCGCGCACCTCGCCAACCAGGCTCCTCAGGATCGGACGGGCATTGGTGCGCAGGTCGGAATGCGCAATGGCATTGAAGCCCAGGTCCAGTACCTTGAAAGACAAGCGGAACAAGCGGGTATCGGCAACCTTTTCTACATAACCCAGATTGACCAGCGTATTCAAAAAACGGAATGCCGTGGCGTTATCGATACCTGCCCGCCTGGCTACCTCGGCCATGGTCAGATCAGGTTGAGCGGCGGTGAAGGCTTCAAGAATCTTGAAGCCTTTGGCGAGCGACATAACCGTATTCTTCGACGAGGAACGATCGTCGTCAGCCTTAAGCACCTCGGGTTTGGTCGATTTCACAGGGGTTTCCTTTTATTCGGATTGCGAATTTTTATTTTATTACTAAAGAAACCAAGAGGCGGACTGCTGTTTTCATCTCCATGAACTCCTATATATTCGGATTGCGAACTTTTATTTTTAAAATATTTATTGAATCGTAAGGAAAGTCCCGGTTTACGGCAAATTAAATTACATTTACTTTCATTTCTGCCAGGCCCAAATAAAAATGGGGCCGAAGCCCCATACCGCAGAACAACCCGGATCCGATGCTATACCGTCGGCATCACGAACTCGTTGCCTTTGTCGATATTCTCGGGCCAGCGCTGCATGACCGACTTCTGCTTGGTATAAAAGCGGACGCCCTCTTCGCCAAAGGCATGCGTGTCGCCAAACAGACTGCGCTTCCAGCCGCCAAAACCGTGCCATGACATGGGAACCGGAATAGGCACGTTGATGCCCACCATGCCAACCTGAATACGGCGCGCAAACTCGCGGGCAATATGACCGTCGCTGGTAAAGCATGAAACCCCGTTGCCGAATTCATGTTTATTGATGAGATCGACCGCTTCGCCAAAATCGTGCACGTGCACGCACGCCAGGACAGGCCCGAAGATCTCTTCTTTATAAATCGTCATGTCGGGCGTTACGTCATCGAACAATGTGCCGCCCACATAGAAGCCGTTTTCGTGACCGTTTACTTTATGACCCCGGCCATCGACCACCAGCCTGGCGCCTTGCTTCACGCCTGCTTCGATATAGCCCTCGATGCGCTCCTTGGCTTGCCGGGTAACCACCGGGCCCATTTCGGCGTCAAGGTTCATGCCGTCTTTTATCTTCAATGTTTTGGCGCGCTCTTCGAGCAAAGGCATGATTTTCTTTCCCACATCGCCCACCATGACCGCAACGGAAATCGCCATGCAGCGTTCACCGGCCGACCCGTAAGCCGCTCCAACAAGAGCATCGACCGTACGTGGGATATCGGCATCGGGCATGACGACCATATGGTTCTTGGCACCGCCCAGTGCCTGCACGCGCTTGCCGAAATGCGCGCCGCGTTCGTGAATGTAATGGGCGATCGGCGTCGAACCCACGAAGCTGATTGCCGCAACATCGGGATGTTCCAGCAAGGCATCCACCGCGGCCTTATCGCCCTGCACGACGTTAAAGACACCATCGGGCAGACCGGCTTCTTTCAGCAGCCTGGCCATATAAAGGGAAGCGCTTGGATCGCGCTCGCTGGGCTTCAGAACAAAAGTGTTGCCCGCTGCAATGGCAACCGGAAACATCCAGCAAGGCACCATACATGGAAAATTGAAAGGCGTAATGCCGGCGACCACGCCCAAAGGCTGGCGCATGGTCCAGTTATCGATGCCGTTGGAGACTTGTTCGGTGTAGTCTCCTTTCAACAACTGCGGAATGCCGCAGGCAAACTCGATAATGTCGATGCCTCGAGCCACTTCGCCCTGCGCATCGGTGAATACCTTGCCGTGCTCGGCCGTAATCATGGCGGCCAACGCATCGGTGTGCTCATTCATCAAGTTGAGGAATTTATTCATGATGCGCGCGCGGCGGACCGGAGGCGTATTCGCCCAGCCCTGTGACGCGGCCTTGGCGGCTGCCACCGCGGCGGCGACATCGTCTGTAGAGGACAACACAAGCTGGCGGGCCACCACGCCTGTGGACGGGTTGAATACGTCCTGCTTGCGCTGGCTGGTGCCGGCAACGGCAGCGCCATTTATAAAATTCACGACATCATTTCGATCGGTATAGGCTTGGGGAGTGCTCACAGGTTTTCCATGGATGTAGGGGTAGTGATGAACCAAGTATAGGCAGATCATTACACCCAAACAAGGCCAGATTACTGGATTCATTGTTTAAAATAATAGACAATACACATATGAAAGAACATAAAAACGAACTGATGTGGTCGCACATTTACTGGCTGACCATGCTGTCAACCACCGGCAGCTATACCGCCACGGCAAAACGCCTCGGCGTCAGCAAAGCTGCGGTCAGCCTGCGCATTGCGGAGCTGGAGCAATTTGCCGGCGTTGCGCTGGTACGCCGCACCACGCGCAGCGTGCGGCTCACCGAACCCGGCGAAGCGCTGGTGAAGAACACACGGCACAGTTTCGACGCCATCGAACAAGGCTTCGCCAGCATCAAAGACCTGGCCGACGTGCCTAGCGGTGTCGTGCGTATTACCGCGCCTGTAGCATTGGGAAGGCAGAAAATCATTCCCCTGATCAATGCATTCCTGCAAGATTACCCGGACATACGCCTGGAAATCGAACTGTCCGATCACCTGAGCTCGCTGACGCAAGAAGGTTTCGACTTAGCCATACGCCACACCACCAATGTGCCTGAAACCCACGTGGCATGGCTATTGCGGCCTTCAAGAACCTTGTTGGTGGCAACCCCGGCTTACCTGAAAAAACAGGGCATGCCCAAAAAACCGGAAGACCTCAGCGGCCATAACTGCCTGTATTATTTACGCGCGGCGACATCGCCAACGTGGCTTTTCGAGTCGGGCCAACGCAAAAAAGAGCGGCGCAGCGTGGCAATTCGCGGCAATTTTTGCGCCAACAACAGCGAGGCACTGCGTGAAATCGTATTGGCCGGCCAGGGCATCGCACTGCTGCCCGACTTCAGCGCGCTGCAAGACCTGGCCGCGCGGCGCCTGACTCATTTATTGCCCGACTGGAAGCCAGTAGGCGTATTTGGCGATGCCATTTACGCCATACGCCCTTACAGCGCCTATGTGCCGCGAGCAGTACGCGTCTTTGTCGACTATTTGAAATCAGCATTTGCCAAGATGTAGCAACAGGCCACAACTATCATGCACCACCTTGTCAAGGTTCCTCAAAGCAATATATGTTGTGGCTCTTGGCCACATCAATGGCTTAAAGGCCGTCATCTTCATTGTCGTATTCAATATCCGCAAACATTTCCCGCAATGATCGAGGGCGGTCTTCGGTGGGGACATGCGTGTCGAGAAAAAGCTGGTCCTGCGAGAACGGCTTCGCTTCACTGCCGTGTTGCGGTGAAAGATAAAATGCACTCATACGGCGCTGATTGATCTGCCGGTATAGCATGAGCTGCTTCATGGCGGCCTCCTGTTGATGACCTGCCGACCACCGTAACACATCCCGGCCCAGAGAGCGCACCTCGCACGGGCTTCCCACTATGCATAAACTTTTTTCAAGAGGCTTCACCCATGTCCTACCAACAGCACTTCGACGCGGCGGCACCCAAGGCGCCAAGCGCACAGCCGCATGACGTACCGAAATCCCCGGTAGCCCATGGATTCCAGAATCTGCAACTGAAGTCGGAATTGGGCTTCATGGACGTCATCGGGCATCTGATCATATGGATTGTTTTGACCCTTGTAACGTTCGGCATCGCCCTGTTCGTTTTTCCCTACTATATGCAGAAGTTCATCATTGGAAAAACATACGCCTACGACGGAACCGGGAAAAAAATCGGCCGCCTGGTCTGCACTATCGACCTGGCCAGCATCATAGGCAACATCCTGCTCTGGATCCTGATCAGCATCGTTACCCTGGGCATAGGCTATTTCGTTTTTTTATACAAAATCAACGCACACTGCATGACGCACACCAAAATCGTGGCGGTGAACTCCTTGTAAATCATGTGCCGGAAAAGAATTTGCCTGCCGGCATGCCCAAGGCTATCAAATAGCTTGATACTTTTCCCGGACAGCATTACAAACACATGCACATAATTCGTAATAAAGTACGAACGTTACGGCCCTTGCCATAAAAAGAAACGAAAAAAATGAAAACTATCGCTCAATTGCTGCTTGCCCTGGCGACCCTGGCCATGACCGTCCCTGCAATAGGGCAACTCCGGCTTCCAAACTACTCCGATAACCATGGCGGCTACGGGCAGCCGCAAATGGATAGCAACCCCGGCCCGATCCGCCTGCCCAACTATGACTCCCTGCAAGACAGGCACGACCGCACGCCTACCGACAAGCCCACTGGCCGGCGCGACAAATACGGCAATTCGCCAACGTACCAACAGGGCCAATCCGGCGACTCGTACGGCGAACCGCCTGCGGCAGGAGCCCGTTCAAATACCGGCAATCCGTCGATACAAAATAAGCCTTAGGGCAAATTACTTGGTTTCATAGTGAAAGAGGATGAAATGGGAACGTGGAACATTTGGCATTTTGTTGTTTTTATCGCCGTCGCCGGCCTGGGCGTCCTGAACGCCAGATCGGCCGATAAAAAGAATCCTGGCCAAAGAGCGGCCATTGCCGGCTATGGCGGATGGTTGATCGTATTGTCTGTTTTTTTGATCTTTTGGGGCGCGCAAGAGCTCGGCGAGTTCTATCGTGTCAAAGATCAAATAGAGACGCTTGTCCCCTCCGCGCTGGGCAATCCCAAATATCATGAATACATGCGCTACGCCATGAGCATGGCCTGGTTTGAAACATTATTGCTGCTCGCCTGCGTATTCCTGCTCGTCAGGCGCGAAACTGCAAGCACCATAAAAGCAGTTATTGCCGCGCTGTGGATTGCGGGCCCGATATCCGCCAGTGCGGAGCTGGCCATGGCGAATTCGTATTTTGGCGAGTATTTGCTGGAGCAAGACTACTCATCGTTGGCCGCCACCACCCTCTTCGCAGCCACCTGGACTTGCTATTTGCTGGTATCCAGACGGGTCAAGAATACCTACGGCGAAACAACCCGGCCACAAGAGGGTGCGCTCTGAAATGAGAAGCCAATTTTTCTTTCTGCATTAACGTCAATAAAGAAGCGTCGATCAGCGCGGGCCATGTCTCGTACGCTTGTTTGACGCAATTGGCCACCGCCGTTGCGGCGGGCTTTTCCGCAATCCCCAGTGCGTCGCAAAATTTGCGCAACACGGCTGGCGACATGGCCAGCTTGCGTGGGGGGGTGGCGGCCTGATCCTTTTTTGGCAGCTGAGCGGCGTAGTCTGCCGGCAGTATACGCAGGCCATGCCCCTGAAGCGGGGTGTACACGATGTGCGCCACTATATCGTAGGCCGGGGGTAATTCAGGGGTTTTCCCGTCCGGGTACCATAGCCCCACGTTTTTCAGATGCATATCCGGATTGCCCAGCATCTCGTTGACCACTATGCGGCGCAACAGCTCGTGCACCGCCGCCTCGCCCAGACTCGGATAGGCGAGAAACGTGGCGCCGATATCCAGATAGGAGTAATCGAGCGAATACTTGTCCTCCGGCATGACCCCCAGTATTTGGGCGAAGTCCTCGCAATGCGTTCGCGCACCCGGCTGACGGTCATAACGCACGACTGCCAGAAAATTCGTTTTTTTGTCGGGCTCGCCCAGATCGTAATGATGTTGAGCGGCCAGCCGGCCCAGCGGCTCCAGGTACGCGTCGCACACACGAACACCGGCTGCCGCGGCCAATCGCAGGGAGAGGTCTTCAACCTCGGGCAGCAAAGGATAAGCCACCACCGGCAGCTTGGCGATAATGTGAGTGTCCTGATCTTTGGTGCGCCCCACATACCGGTCGCCGTCCTTGATGACCCCCAGCTTGGGCTGCACCCCGGAAAGCGATACACCTTCTTCCAGAGGGTCGGCCGTCACGGTCATCTCCAGCGCATCGGCGTCTTGCGTGACATAGTGCCCCAGTTCCTCGCGGCTCATCTGCGTGGGCAAGGCGTAGACATTGCCGGGCAAATCCTTGCCGCAGGCCGCCAGCAGTTCGAAGTGATCATCTTTTTCACAATGACGAAGTTTCGCAATCTGGTCGCGAAACACGCCTTCGGGCAGCAGATTCTGAAAAAATGCCGGCAAAAGCCAGGAGCGCCCATCTTTCGAGAGCTGGCCGTTGAATCGCGCACTGCGATAATCGCGCCAAAGGAGCGGCTGTTCCTGGGGGGTTGCCGCCAGATACGCTAATGACACCAGCGGCGGTTCGCGAGTCTCGATAAACACCGGATCTGCCACAAACCTATTGACCACTGGAGCCCCTTCCTGCGCATACTGAAAAAGCACGCCTACCCGCAGGGCGCCAATACGGATTTCCAAGGCTTTGACATTCACGACCCATTCTCCTGGTGGCCTGCACCGGCGCGAAGCTTTTCAAGAGCAGCCTGAACACCGGTCTTCACAAGCGGCGAGGCATCGGGCGGGGTGAGTTGAAGGCCCGCGGCGGCGCCCTTGGGCACCAGCACCACATCGAGGCCAAGCCGGTCGGCAACGGCAAGCAGCGTCGTCACCTTGTAATCAACGGCGCCGCTCAGTACATTAGTCAGCGTCTGACGCGAGATGCCCGCATCGAGACGCAAAGACTCTTGTGTGCCGCCATAGCGCGACAACTGTTGGCGAAGCCAGATGGAAAGCTGAAGAAGCGTGGTCATGTCTGATAAAATAGGATAATTATTAAATATCCTATATTAGCAGGCGCTTAAAATCAATAGGAAATACTATTAAAGTAGGATATTTAGCAAATTACCTATTTTAATAGGCAAATATTGATTAAAGAATTAGCTTTGCGACGGGGCGCTTAAAAGTCCGCGCGCGCGCAAACGTTGCGCCAGGCGCGGATAGACCCGCAATGCATTCCCACCCAGGACCTTGGAGCGATGTTCCGGTGCCAGCCAAGTCACCGCATCGATATACCGTTTGGTATCGTCATAGTGATATCCCGTGCGCGGGTCTATACCCTTAACTGCACCAATGATCTCGGAGGCAAACAGCACATTGTCGGCCGGCACCACATCAAGCAGCAGCTCGATGCCGGGCCGATGATACACGCAGGTGTCAAAGAACACATTACTCATCATCTCTTCCAGGAGCGGTCGATTGAGTTGCTGCGCCAGGCCACGATAGCGCCCCCAGTGATAGGGTACCGCGCCGCCGCCATGAGGGATTATGAATCGCAATGTCGGAAAATCCTTGAAAATATCCGACAGTAGAAACTGCATGAATGCCGTGGTATCGCCGTTCAGATAGTGTGCTCCCGTGTGATGGAAATTGGGATTGCATGAGCAGCTTACGTGAATCATTGCGGGTACGTCGAGTTCCACCAGCTTCTCGAACAGCGGATACCAATGTCGTTGAGTCAGGGGCGGATCAGTCCAATACCCATCGGTTGGATCGGGATTCAGGTTGCAGCCAACAAAACCCAGCTCCTCCACGCAACGTACCAGTTCCTCAATGCAGTTTGCCGGGCCGACGCCCGGCGATTGAGGCAATTGGCATACCCCCACGAGCTGGTCGGGATACAGTTCCACCGCCCGGTGAATCAGGTCATTGCAGGCGCGCGTCCAGTGCTGGCTGGTCGCCGCGTCCCCGACATGGTGTGCCATGGCGCCGGCAATAGGAGAGAACAGCGTGACATCCACGCCGCGCTCGCGCTGAATGCGCAACTGGTTTTTTTCCAGGGATTCTCGGATTTCATCGTCGCTGATCGTAAAATCGGGCGCAAGTACTTGGCCCACATCAAATGCGGCAGTCTGGCGGGCCCGGTAGTCTTTCAGCGCCGCAGGGGCGGTAGTGTAGTGGCCGTGGCAATCTATGATCATGTTTATCTATGTCCTGAAACGGGTGGCTGGATGCCATGTAGTTTGTACGCAGTCGCGCATTTTCAGAGCGCTTGGCGCGCTTGCTCCACCAGAGCCCTACTCCTCAAAATAGCACCCGAGTTTCATGAGCTGGGCACGATAGCCATCGGCATTGTTATCCCCTTGCCCGATGGCGGCGAAAGTTCGACTCTCGTGTTCGAACTTGGCGGCTGACTTGGCGTAGACATCCGCCACATTCGCCTGTGGGATGCAGATCAGCCCGTCGTCGTCGCCCACCATCAGATCTCCAGGGGCGACCACCATTCCACCGATCGAAACCGGGGTGTTGATTTCACCCGGCCCATTCTTGTAGGGGCCTTGATGGGTAATGCCGCAAGCATACACAGGGAAACTCTGGCGGCGAATCCAGCCGAAGTCACGTACTGCGCCATTGATGACAATGCCTGCAAACTTCTTGGCGATGCAGTATGCAAGCATCCGCTCTCCAATGATCGCGTTGCTCAGGTCGCCGCCCGCATCCACGACAATCACATCACCTGCCACAGCCAGGTTCAACGCCATGTGTGTCATCAGGTTGTCGCCGGGGCAGCTCTTTACCGTCAATGCCGGCCCGCACAGCACTCCACCGGCATGGAGCGGGCGCAGCGCAGCACCACCGGAATTCAAGCGTGACATCGAATCGCTAATATTAGCCACAGGAATCGCGGAAAATTTGTCTGCCCACTCGCTACCAACAGCGCTACGACGCTTAAGAACCTGAAAACCTGCCTGCATGAGAATTCCTTAATAAAGGACTGGGGTTCCTGAGAGCCCCGGAGAATGAATGCCGCTAATTGACCGTCAGGTTGAACTGGCGTGCGACATCGGCGTAACTCTTTAATTCCTGATCAAAAAATGGCCGGAATTCAGAGCTCGGCATAGGCGCGGATTCAATGCCCATCTTGTACAGGGCGGCAATCACATCTGGCTGCTTCATGACGAGTTGAACCTCGTCTGAAAGCCGTTTAACGATAGCCGCGGGCGTATTCGCGGGAGCAAACACACCCCACCAGCCCGTGCTCTCCAGATCGGGAACACCCGCCTCCTTCATGGTCGGAACGTCGGGAAGTTGATTGAAGCGCGTCAAACCAGTAACAGCCAAGGCGCGCAGCTTCCCGCTGCGGATAAGCGGCAACACCTCGCTCGCGGTTTGAATCATGAAAGTAAGCCGGCCCGCGATCAGGTCAGGCATGGCGGCAGCACCTCCCTTGTAAAGAATCTGAATGGGCTGGGTGTTCGTATTCTTCGGGAAAATCAAGTTCGTCGGAGAACCGGCGCCCACAGCGCCATACGAGGCTTTGTTCGGATTCGCTTTCATATATGCCACGAGTTCCGCCACCGTCTTGATCGGCAAGACAGCAGGAACTACGAGCACAAAAGGCGCTTTGCCCAAACGCGCCACTGGGATGAGATCCTTGGCCGCGTCATAGGGCAAGTTTGTCGTCGTAGCCCGGTTGAACGCAAGAAACGTGGCGCCGATCAGCAAGGTGTAGCCATCCGCAGAGGCCTTGGCAACCATATTGGCGCCGATATTCGCACTTGCACCGGGGCGATTATCCACGACAATAGACTGATCAAGTCGAGTGCCCAGTCCTTTGGCCACGACTCGCGTTATATTGTCCACTCCGCCGCCCGCGGCATAGGGAACAATCATACGCAGGGGTTTGTCCGGATATTTGGCAGCCGCGGTACCAATAAGGGCCCCCCAAAGCCCAACGGCGGCAAGCGCCAGTCGTACAAAACGTCGATTCATATTGTCTCCTTGATAATTAAACCTTGATGCCAGGCTCTTTAAAGCAAGCAATCCTTCCGACCCTTGCTCTGAAAACGAAGCTTAGGGCCGAGGCCAAGGCATTACAATATCGTTCCGTCTGATGGACCGATAGGTATCTGGAAATGAGTGCAAACCCTGAATCAACCCTGGTTACTGCCGCAACACGCGCTCTGGCCATCCTCGATATTTTCACGATGGAAGAACCTCATCTCGGGCTAAGCGAAATTGCACGGCGGGTCAGGCTTGCGAAATCAACAACGCTACGGCTGCTCAAAACCCTGGAGTCCAGCGGCTATGCCGTCCAGAACGACAACGCACAGTGGCGGCTGGGTCCAGCCACGGCATCGCTTGGCGCCCGCTATCAAATAGCATTCGACATTCGAGAAAACATCGAGCCTGCGCTGCGCAGGCTTTCCGACTCAATTGGAGAGGACACTTCCTTCTTCGTGCGAGACGGCGGCCGGCGCATTCGATTGGTCAAGGTTCAGTATCCGGACGCTCAACATAATCGTGCGACAGTGGGTGAATCAATGCCGCTGGATCGGGGCGCGGCGGGAAAAGTGATACTCGCCGCGGCGGGACAGCAGGGAAAGCTTTATGACGAGATCCGGGCTCGTGGCTATCACGTCACCGTCGGCGAGGCGAAAGTGACCTCCGCAAGTATTGGAGTACCCGTTTTTGGGAGTCGGTGGCGGATAATCGGGGCACTATGCATAGGCGCGCCGGCGGAAGCCGGCGTCGAGACCAAGCTTGCCGGCTTTGCGCCACAGCTTAAGCGTGCAGCCGAAGCACTGTCGGCCGCGCTGAGCTATGAAAGTGATGGGGCGGCACAGCGGCTTATCAAGGCACGGGCAACCTGGCATCCGTAGGCCAAGCCGGCAGACGGCGAACTATGAATTGGTTTTAAGATGCTTTCAACGAACTTATACCTAGTCCGCTTAATTTTTTCTCTACGTTCATTCTGTCATTACTTGTAAGCTTTTCCACCGCTCGCTTAAGCGCCTTTTTGTCCGCAAGCAATAATTTTGCGCCTCGCGCCAGGGCTATTTGATAGAAAAAGACAACATCAATACCCTTGCTTTCAATTCCTACGTAATGGCGGGCCAGCCGTTTAGCAGCGCTGGCAACCTTTTTGGATCGTACCGAGTCCGGGGCTGGGCTCAATCGCGCCCGAAGTTCATCTCTTTTTTCATCAGCCAATATCACTGTTCGGCCGCGCCAATGCGTGAATCCGCCACTCGCCCATTTATTTTTGGAAAACCGGATGCGCTTGACGCGCCCATCCGGAAACTTGGCTTCATAGAAGCCCACATGGCAAGGTTTCTCTTGCGCCTCGAACCATCCTGTCTTTTTCATGCGAGCTCCTCGGAAAGCAGAAGCGCTAGTTTACTCGAGTCAATGTGCGGCCGTCTAAACGTTCTTCGATTAACTCAATTATGCTTATAGCCAATTGCAACCATAATCAAACCGACACCCGCTCCGGCGGGTCTTTCTTTGCTTAGGCATGCTCCAGCGGTCGAATCTTGGCCAGCACATCGGCCAGCGCGTCCTTGGCGATCTCTGTGTCATGCGCCGCGCCGACACGCCAATCTCTTTGGCCAGTTGGTACTGACTGATGCCCATCGGAGTCAAAAACTCTTCTTGCAACAGCTCCCCGGGGTCACTGAAGCAATTTCACGAACCATCATCAACTCCCTCAGTAATATTCCACGATCTGCACGTCGTGCGCATGCCCTCATCCGTAAATGGCATGGCATCTTTTCGCGAGCACTTAGCCGCGACGCCGGGCGAGTTTTTCGGCAGCCCCTGAACTGATCGAGCCGATAAACGCTCACCCAATTGCCACATTACTCGAGTCGTATGTTCGCAGCCTTGATCGCACTGCCAAACTTCTCATATTCATCATCGATAAACTTCTTGAACTCGTTCGCGCTGCCTCCTATCGGTGTCATCCCCAGAGTGTGCAGCCTCTGCCTGACCCCCGGATCATCCAGCGCCTTCTGGAAATCATGATTCAGCCGCTGCTGTAGTTCCGGCTTTAAACCGGCGGGCGCCAGAATTCCTAGCCATCCGAGCACATTGAAACCGGGCAGGCCGGCTTCGCTGACTGTTGGAACATCCGGAGCCGCAGGTGTCCGCTTCGACGTCGATGCGGCCAAAAATCGCAGTTGCCCAGATTTGACAAAGCCGATCGCGGCTGGAGTGGTATCGAACATAACTTGAAGGCGCCCGGCGAGCAGATCTGTATAAGCCGGGGCCGCACCTTTGTATGGAATATGGGTAATATCAACCCCGGCGCGATGCTTGAAAATTTCCATGGTCAATTGTGCCAACGAGCCGTTGCCTCCTGAGCCGTAGCTGAGCTTGCCGGGATTTTTCTTTGCATCATCAATCACATCCTGCATGGTTTTGTATTTCGACTTGGCGGCAACCAGCATCATCTGCGGTACACCCGCTACGGCGATGATAGGCGTGAAGTCCTTGCGCGAATCGTAGTGGGCGCTTTTCAACAACTGCGGCGAGATCACGGTCGGGCCGGTGGAGCCCATCAATAAGGTATAGCCATCGGCTGCGGCATGCGCTGCGGCTATGCTGCCGATTGAGCCGCCCACGCCGCCCTTGTTCTCGACCAGCACAGGCTTGCCCCACAGTTTGCCCAGCCATTCGCCAAGCACGCGGGCAAGAATGTCGCCGGATTGCCCCGGCGCGAAAGGCACGATGATGGTGACGGACCGCGACGGATAGCTCGGCTCCGGGCTCCCCGCAAGCGCCAGAGCAGGGAAGGCAAAAAAGAATACGGCTGATTTCAGCAAAGTACGGCGGACAGTCATGATATGTCTCCTGGCTACTATATAGCGCTATGTTTTATCTATTTTCTTTTGAATTGCTGGCTACTTCTTCCATCAGGATTGGAATGGCCAGATTACAAGAATGGACGCCCAGCAAAGTGGTTAACTGGATCACTTCCAGCACTTCCTCCGGCGTAGCGCCAAGTTTCAATGCATTGCGCATATGTCGGCGTACACCCGGGGCATACAGGTGAGTGGTTGCCGCATTGATGGCAACCAGGATCAACTCTTTGAACTTGGCTGGCAGCGGACCGTTGCGAATCGGCACGCTGCGCAGGGCCAGATAGGCCTCCATGAATTCCGGATCAAGCGCGCGTAACTGGTCCCATAGCGGATTCCAATCGCCGCGCGCCATATGGTCATCGGATAGCGGGGTTGAATCAGAGGTTCTTTGCGTTTTCATGTGGGCTTCCTTTTTTCAGCATGGATTATTTCAATAGCACCGGCCAGCTTGGATGGAGTTTGGAACAAGGTGGGCTCAGTGGTCTTCTGGCTTGATTGCCGCCGCCTTGATGACGCTTTCCCAACGGCTATAGTCGCGCTTGAGGTAGGAAGCGAATTCGGCCGGTGTATCTCCCACGATCACAGCGCCCAGATTTTCCAGCTGCGCCTTCACATCTGGTTTGGCCAGCGCCTTCACCATGGCCTCGTTCAGACGATTGATAATGGCCGGAGGAGTGTGGGCCGGAGCGAGCATGCCGACCCATGGCGCGGTTTCCTCAAAACCAGGAAAGCCCGCTTCCGACATCGTCGGCACATCGGGGAACTGAGGAAGCCTTTTTGGGGTACCGACCGCCAGGATCTTGATACGCTTGGCGGCAACATTGCTGGGAATGCCGAGCATCGGGTAGAAGATGAAATCCACCCGTCCAGCCATTACTTCCAATAATGCGGGCCCATTGCCTTTGAACGGCACATGCATCATTTTGACTTTGGCCCGCGTGGCAAGCAATTCGCCCGCAAGATGCCCGGGGCCGCCTATGCCTGAAGAGCCAAAACTGACTGTCCCCGGTTTCGTGCGCGCTTGCTCGAGCAGCTCCGGTAGAGTCTTGATCGGCGAACTATACGCATTGATTATCACCATAGGCAGCGTGGCGGCATTGGAAATTGGAGCAAAATCAGTCTTCGGGTCGAACCCTGCTTTCTTGCCCATGATGAGTGGATCGACATTCAGCCCGGGAGCTGAAAAAAGCAGTGTGTAGCCGTCTGGAGCGGCATTTTTTACCTCCCGGATCGCAATCATGCCCGTTGCGCCCACCTTGTTTTCAACATAAATGTTTTGTTTCAAGGTTACTGACATATCCTTGGCCAGGACTCGGGCTATGACGTCTGTCGGACCGCCCGCCGCAAATCCGACAAGGAGGCGAATTGGCCTGACGGGATAGGCGCTTTCGGCGTGTGCTGGAACAAAAGCACCGCCAATTATGGCTGCGGTGGCGATGGAACAGAATAACGATTTCTTCATGCCTTATCTCCTTTTTTATAGCCACCAAGCCCGTCTCGAGCGCAGACCTTTACTAGTAGTGGCTTGCATTCCAATCCAGCCGTGGCACATGGATTGACCATAGGGTGCGCACCTTGTACTGTTCTATCTTCTACGCTCTGTAGAACGGGCGATCCCCCTGAATGGTCACGCGATAACCATGGCGACGGTTCGGGTAGTAGTCCCACATGGCGTTGTGCATGGCGCAGCGGTTATCCCAGAATGCGACCGAATTCGGTCTCCAGCGGAAACGGCACTGGAATACCGGGTTTTCGCAATGGCGGAACAGCATCTGCAGCAAGGCGTCACTTTCCGCATTGTTCAACTCAACGATGCGTGTGGTGAAAGTTCGGTTCACGAACAAGGCCTTGCGTCCCGTCACGGGATGTGTGCGAACGAGGGGATGCTCGGCGTGCGGATGCGTTTTACCCGCCCGGTTTTCGAAATTCTTGCCATAAGTTGCGCCATCGTGCGAGGCCGTAAGTCCGCCAAGGAAATCCTTCATACGCTCGGACAGCGCATCGTAGGCGGCATACATACTGGAGAACAGTGTGTCGCCTCCGCTAGGCGGTACCTGGGTAAGACGCAAGATGCTTCCCATCGGCGGCTCGGCTTCGCAGGAAACGTCGGAATGCCATTCCTCGCCCGCGATGCGCTTGGAGTTCTCATCGGCATAGATGGCAAGCACCTCGGGGTGCCCTTCTATGCCATATGCATAGGGAATATGGGTCAGTTCGCCTAGGCGTGGCCGGCCCTCTTCTTCCTCATGCAAAATGGGTGCACCCGGGTGGATATGCAGTTCGCCGAATCTACGGCCGAATGCCTTTTGCTGTTCCGGAGCCATCACCTGGTCCCGGAAAAAAATGACCAGATTGTCCATTAGCGCATTATGGATGGCCTGGAAGGTTGGGTCATCGAGCGGCTTGGATAGATCGACACCGGAGATTTCGGCACCGATATAGGTGGTGATCTTGTCGACGCCGACGCGGTCGGCCACGTTGCTATTGCTCATCAAAACACCTCGTTTTCTACGTGAGTTGGGTGGGCCCGAAAGTTGGGCCAATCAAAAGGCGACATGGCTGGCGCCTTTCAGTTCCAGCATGCCGCGTGCCTCTTCGGGCGTAGCGATAGACAGGCCGAGTTCTTCCAGGATGCGCCTGATTTTGGAGACCTGTTCGGCATTGCTTTGTGCCAGCGTGCCAGGTCCGAGCCACAAGCTATCCTCCAGACCGACCCGCACATTGCCCCCCATGACAGCTGACTGCGCGGCGACGAACATCTGGTTGCGTCCGGCCCCCAGCACCGACCAGACCAGCTCATCGCCAAACAGACGGTCCGCAGTGCGCTTCATGTGCAGCACATCTTCCGGATGCGGACCGATGCCGCCGCGTATGCCGAACACCGATTGGATGAACAGCGGCCCGTTGATCAGTCCGCGGTCGAGGAAATGCGCGACCGTATAAAGATGGCTGATGTCGTAGCACTCAAACTCGAAGCGAGTTCCGTTACCGCTGCAGGACTGGAGCACATAGGCGATATCTCTGAAAGTGTTTTTGAAGACGCGATCATCGCTATCGGCCAGATATGGGCGTTCCCAATCATGCTTGAAGGTTTTGTAGCGATCGAGAACCTCATACAGGCCGAAATTCATCGAGCCCATGTTCAGCGATGCCACTTCGGGTTTCAACTGCAAAGCGGGCTGCAGTCTTTCCTCAACAGTCATTGTCGGCGCGCCGCCGGTGGTGATGTTGACCACCGCGTCGCACGACTCGCGTATGATTGGCAGGAAGCGCATAAACATTTCCGGCTCCTGGACCGGATGCCCGTCGATGGGATCACGCGCATGCAAATGGATGATAGCGGCGCCGGCGGCAGCGGCCCCAACGGATGCCGCTGCGATTTCCTCCGGGGTCACTGGTAGATGGGGCGACATCGAAGGTGTATTGATCGACCCGGTGACGGCGCAACTGATGATGACTTTGCGTCTTTTAGCCATGAAATGTCCTGTATAGGTTGCCGGCAGAAGAGATTGTCGTGAGGGAAATTGACGATAGTTGGAGATTCGATGCCTCAGTCAGCCCGCGACACAAGCGCGTTCGAGCAGCATCGAGTCGCCAGTTGACAGGTCGCTGCCCATCAGGTCGCGCGGGGAGGTCGCGGCAAGCCACGCGATCACACCGGCCGACAACTCCGGCGGCGCCAGCTTTTCCCGCGGCACGCGGCTGATCTCGTTGATACCCACGTTACGGATGCGCACTTGCATTTCGGTATCGACCAGCCCCGGTTGTAGGCTGTAGACCGAAAGGCCCTGTTTGCCATATTCATTGAGCAACGAGCGGCTCAGCATATAAAGCCCGGCTTTCGCACTGCAGTAGGCTGACCATCCGTCGCGGGGTGCGTGCGCCGCGCCGGTCGAAATATTCACGATGGTGCCCTGACGTCGGAGCAATTCGGGCAGTGCGGCGTGAATGACGTTATACGGGCCGACAAGATTGACCGAAATGGCCTGTTCCCATTCGGCGGGGTCGGTCTGCGCCAGTGGCGCCTGAGGTTCGACCTGGCCTGCGTTGTTGATGACTATGTCGAGCCTACCCCAGGCCTCAAGCGTGCTGGCGATGCAGCGCTCGACTGAGGCATGGTCGGCTACATCGCAGGTTTCGACCCGGCATGCAATGCCGAGTTTTCCGACGGCGTCGGCGGTGCCATGAGCCGCTTCGGGTTTTCGCACAGCGAGCACAGATGCTATACCGCGCCGAGCCAATGCCACGGCCGTGGCGGCGCCGATTCCGCGCGCGGCTCCGGTTACCAGGGCGACCCGGCCTTCGGGCTTAATGTTAGCCATGCAAATCCTCAGAAAACAAGTTGGTGACGAGAATCGAATCAGCGGCATCGGATAGGTCATGCCATATGGCCTGGGCAGCTGCGGCGCCATCGCGGCGCCGCAGTGCGCGCAGCACGTCGGTATGGTGGTGGTCGGCGATATCGATGCTGCGCTCGCCAGGTTTGAATATCTGGTTGAGATATGGGCCGATCTGCATCCACAGGCTCTCGATGAAAGGCAGCATGACCAGGCTTTTGGCCGATTCATAGAGACGGAAGTGGAAACGGCGATTAGCGGAGAGGTATAGCTCTTTTTCGCCAGAAGCTGCCGCGCGGCACATGTCTTCGTGATCGCGAGCCATGGCTTCGATGATGTCGGGGCCGATAAGCAACGCGGCTCGCTCGGTGATCATGGTTTCGAGACTGAGCCTAATCTGCAAAATCTCTTGAAAGCGTTCGCGCGACATCAGCGGCAGGATGACGGAACGATTCGGCAGCAGTGTCAGGGCACGCTCGGCGACGAGCCGTTTCAAAGCGTCTCGCACCGGCATTACGCTGGTGCCGAATACTTGAGCGAGGCCACGAATAGTGAAGGTCTGGCCGGGCTTAAAGCGACCTTCCATCAGCGCCTCGCGCATGTTCTCGTATGCGGCATCTTCGAGATTGCCTTCGCGGTCGAGCGCAGGAGACTCAGGAGCATGTTCTGTGTTGTTGCCCTCGGTAATGCTCAGTCTGCCAAGTACTGGACTGCGATCAAATACGGGATTGGAGTCGGGCTTCAAAGGAATTCCATTTATTTTGTTATAACAATACTAACAGAACCAAAAGACCAAAAACAAGGCCTTTTAATGCATTTTTATTTCAAAAATATATTAATTTAAAAATTAAATTCTAATTTAAGGGTATTTAGGAAGATTTTAGATAATTAAAAATTAAATTGATATCACAATTTTTGTGAAAAACTCAAAAATCATTTCACTATCCAGAAAGCATCGTAAATAATGTCATGTAAATACGATTTTTATTGTTATAACAAAATTCAGACCGCCTCCATCACACTGACAAGCTATTAGCGGCTGTTATGTGAAGATACCGCCAAAAGTACCGCCTAAATGCCGGCACTGACTATCCGTTCAAACAGACGATCACAGACAACAAAAAACCCGCCATGCCAATAAGCATGCGGGTTTCGTATAGGGTTGCAGATGTCTGTATATTGATAGTTGGCGTCCCAGCAGACGGCGAACTACGATTTGAACACCGCATGAATAAAACGGTATAGAAAAATTAATATCTAAAAATACCTCCAAATGTACCCCCAAGGATCACGCATTGGGGTTGCAAAGCCACATTCAATGAAAGGTTGATAATTTTGTCCCATGGCGTTACAAACACATACAATCAGATGTAGTAGTGGGGAGCGTTATCTGATTAACAAAATAATCGGAGCTAGGCCTCCGCCTACGGGAAACCCAAGATGAAAGCCGTACCGAAATCTGAACTCACCCACGCCGCCACTCTAATCCTTCTCTGTGTTTCATCCGCAAGCGTATTTGCCGCCAAGGCATCATCCCTACCTGAGGATATTGATAGCGGGAACTTTATGTATGAGATGTGCAAGGGAGGAAGCACCGGACGCGCAGAATGTGTTTTGTATACAGCCGGTCTTGCGCAAGGTATTGCGATACAGGCCATTGCCAACAAACAGACCCCTTCCTACTGCAAACCGGACAAGGTGACTTACGGCCAGGTCGCCGATATATTCATAAAGGCACTCCACGACGAGCCTGCTCTTAGACATCTTCCAGCTGCCGTTATCTTTTATGGAACGATGGTCAAGGTGTTTCCCTGCGAATGATGCCCATGAGGATGCTGATTAAATGATCCACACAGTACACGACTGGATGCCAGAGGCAAATTACTGCTGTCAGGGTCGTGATTCTGGTTTGGCTTTGCTGGAAGGGGTCGGAACGTTCTGCTATTCGGATAGAGGAAAGAAGAGTTATGTGCGGAAATGCAGCAATTGCTGAGTCCGCTAGAGTTTCGTGCGCGAACGCGTTTCAGGAGAACTAGAGGTGGTAACAAACGTCGAAAATCAAATCAAGGTATCTGCGATCACATTTAACACCCCCCCATTTCGTAAACTTCGCAATTGCCGCATTGATATATCCGAAAGAATCACTCTCATCGCCGGTCACAACGGAATCGGTAAATCTACCATCCTCGGCCTGCTGTCTAACACTTTTGGACTTACGGACAGTGAGCAAAAAAGCTATTTTCGAGAACCGTTCTATACTAATATAGAGCGTATAATTTATGTCGCTCTTAACGAGGTCGATATCAACCAAGAGAGTCCAAGCGCAGCACCAATTGTGGATGCAGCCGTTGGAGAGCGGCTTGTGCGCAAGCGTTGTTCGCTAACACGTCGCAGCGAATATCGACGCGCAAGGATGGTTCCCCGTACGGTGGATCCAATTGATGATGATTGGATTGGGCCTGATGCAAAAATCCCACTTCCAACCATCTATCTTGGCATGAGACGACTTGCTTCTGTCGGTGAGGCAGATGAAAAGGAAGTGACTAGCACCCCGCTCAAAGAGATGGAAGGGTCCGACCGTCAACTTATTGCTGATTTCGTAAATTCAGTGATTGTTGGCAGCGATGTGACCAGCGAAATCACACACCAATCGATAAGAGGTGTTAGAAAACGCTCTGCCCACCCTGGCTATCCTGGACATGAAACGCTGGCGATTTCTATGGGGCAAGATAGCCTCGGCAGCATTGCCACAGCCCTAGCTTCATTCAATCGGCTGCAGAGAGAACTAGGAGATACCTATCCTGGCGGACTACTTATTATTGACGAAATGGACGTCGGGTTTCATCCGCATGCCATCGACAGGCTTATTCTTGCTCTCAAAACCAAGGCGAATCAATTACGTCTGCAGATCGTTGCTACGACGCATTCGCCGCGAATGATAGCTGCATTGCATCCCGACGGAAAGGGAGATGGGCACGCCCCTGATTCGGTCGTATATTTGGTGGACACGAAGCATCCGCGGCTAGCGGAGGACCAGTCCTTAGACGCTATTCTGAGTGACATGGCGCTGGAGCCCGATGCAGACGAGACGGCATCGGTGAAGGATGCACAGAAGCTATGTGTTTATTTCGAAGATGTGGAAGCAAAGCAGTTCTGTGAGGCGTTGATCCCACGGGGAAAGCGAGGGGCATTGTCACGCAAACTAGGCCATTCCTTGAAATTAACTTCTCTTGGCGTTGGCGGGTCAATATTGGCAGCGTTGCCTAATAACGATCCAATTTTTTGCGATCGGGTCCTAGTCGTCGATAGCGATACGAAAGTTACAAAAAAGGCGGGGCGTCATGGAAATGTTGTCAAGCTACCATGCACACCGTCCGCCACTGGGACAGATAGATCGCCGGAAAACACTATCAAAAATTTCTTGCGAGCAATGTGTAGGGCAGACGACGGTCCACTTTACGATGCGCTGCGCCTCCTGAAGACCAAAAATCCAACAAGCAACAAGATCACTAGCACTTTCTTCTTAGACGGAGACGGTTCAAACAATAATCGTGAAAAAAGCAAAGCGTGGTGGCGGAAACACTGGAAGGCTCTAAACAGCTGGGAAGTGTTAACTCTTTGGAGCAAAGTGTATTCTAAGGAAGCTGACGCATTTGTTGCTGCATTCACTGCCGCCGCAGCACGCACAGCTGAACGCCTTTAAAATGTGGCTGACCAAGCACATATGACACTGGTAGACTGCAATCTCTCATGTATTCAAATAAGCTCTACACACCACTACGTTACCCTGGTGGGAAAGCCAAGTTTGCTCCATTCATTGCTAGCACAATGGAGGCGAATGGACTTGCCGGTGGCCATTACTTGGAGCCCTACGCGGGTGGCGCCGCCGTTGCATTGGAGCTTTTGTTTCACGGCTTCGCAGCGCATGTTCACATCAATGACTATGACCCAGCTGTCTACGATTTCTGGATTAGCGTGACACAGACGCCAGAAGCTGTCCTGAAATTAGTTCGCGACACGCCTGTTACTATGGAACAGTGGTATTACTGGCGTGACGTACTTCGCGGAAACGTTCAGGTTGATCAGCCTGAACGTGGATTCGCTACCCTGTTTATGAACCGCACCAATCGATCGGGAATCCTCAAGGCTGGGGTGATAGGTGGGCTTGAGCAGGCCGGCGCATACAAGCTTGACGCCCGCTTCAAAAAAGATGTGCTGGTCAAGCGCATTGAGAGAATCGCAGCCTCAGCAAAGAATATCACGGTATACAACGAAGACGCATTGACGCTGCTATCCAGGTGTCATCAGCTATTGCCAAAGTGTTCTTTAGTTTATCTGGACCCTCCGTATTACATGAAGGGACAAGGACTCTATCGGAACTTCTACGGACACGAAGATCACGAACAAATCGCTACCCTATTACAAAGACAAAGTGGAAAATTTAAACGACCCTGGGTAGTCTCATACGACAACGTTAAGGAAATCCAAACCATGTATGCCCTGTCTCGGTCTTTAACCTATGGTTTAAGCTACACCGCACAAAAACGGTACGTTGGATCCGAGATTATGTTCTTCAGCAACAATCTCCAAGTTTTAGACGATGAAATACCATCGATATCCCAATCTGCGTAATCGACATTAAAGCCAGCCTCACAACTTTCCGCACCCCGGCGGGTTTTCTTCTGCCCCGCCCCCTATCAAGGGGTGCATCCAGCCGGATACTCACACCCGATGAGTCCGCAGCCAATCCCGCAACGCACTATTCATCCGTGTCTGCCACCCTTCGCCCCCAGACTTGAATGCTTCGATAATATCCGCGTCATACCGCACCGTCAGCGCCACCTTGGGCGATTCGCTACGGGGGCGCCCGACTCGCTTTAATTGCTTTACTTCGGCCGAGCTCAGTTCGTAGGTGTCTGGGTCAGCCGCGATGCCGGCGTTGATCGCAGCATCTTCCTCAGGAGTTGGAACAATCGTTCCAGGTTTAAGCTTGGGCATAAATATTTACCTCCCTACTATTAGCCTTACGCAGGCTGATAATTCGGCGCTGCTCTTCACGGTCAACAAACACGACACAATGCAAGCGCTGACCAATGTAGCCCAGGGCAATCTGGCGTGCCTCTCCGTAAGGACGCCGTGCATCTTCCCAGACTACAGCCTCATCCCATTCAAATCTCGCCGCCAATGTCAACGATACACCGTGTTTTTCACGGTTTACGATATCCTTGGCTGGATCGAATGTGATTTCCATATGATTATTGTAGTTACACTAACTACATAAGGCAAGGTATTTTCGTAGTTACTCAATTAAGCCAATCAAATCATCGACACAGGCGCCCTGAATAGGGGTAGGTGTGCCAAAACGGTACTAGCCTGAAACCGAACTAGCCGAAACCTACACCGAGTGTCTTTGAGCATCATGCGAGGGTACCTCCTACAAGCATGTCATCAGATACCCCTAATGTACCCCCCAGTCGAACGCCACTGACTATCCATTCATGCAGACACTCACAGACAAAAAAAACCCGCTATGCCAATAAGTATGCGGGTTTCGTATAAGGTTGCAGATGTCTGTATACCGATATCTGGCGTCTCCAGCAGGAATCGAACCTGCAATCTTCCCTTCATACCACTACGATTTTCATCGCCCGTCTGGTTTGTGGTCTGGACTCTATCTTAACCATGGCCTTGGCCGCAGGTTGCGCCTGTCGAGTCTCTACACGTTCCTGCATGGCAGGCTTCGCTCGGTATTGCCTCGTTTGCACAGGGGGTTCACCGACGTTAAGCGCATTCACGCTGGCCCTTTCGCTGCCAGGTGCCCAAAATTTCAGGAGGGGAAAGTTATATCCATTTAACTATGGAGACGTATGCAAAGCGGAAGTATAGCAAGAAGCGCATGCTGTCTTGGGCTGGTGCCAAACAGACCATCAAAAACAAGCCCCGCGGCAAGAAACCAGCGGGGCTTGTCGGCAGCCTGAAAACCGGACCTCGAAATCGGCGCCAAAACGCCGGATCTTGCAAGGCCCGCAGGCAGCACAGGTGTTACTTCATGCTGATATGGCCTTTGGTGACCACACCTTTGGCCCAATCGTATTGCTCTTTGATTTCCTTGGCGAACTCGGCGGGAGTATTGCCCGAGGGTTTTGCACCCTGCTTTTCAAGAGCATCGATGACTTTGGGGTCTTTCAGGGCAACGACCGCGGCATCATGCAATTTATTGATGATTTCCACCGGAGTTCCCTTGGGAGCCAGCAAGCCGTACCAGGCTGGCTGATTCAACTGGGGGTAGCCCAATTCGGCCAATGTCGGCACATCTTTGAGCGCAGTAAGGCGCTCAGGCCACGCCACGGCCAGGGCACGCAAATGGCCTGCCTGGATTTGCGGCATGGAAGAAGGCATGTTGTCGAACAGGATTTCGATCTGGCCGCCGACGGCATCGGTTACAGCCGGGCCCGAACCTTTGTATGGAACGTGAACGATGTCAGTACCGGTAGCCATCTTGAAGGCCTCGCCGAACAGGTGCAGAACACCGCATGTACCCGAGCTGCCGAAGGAATATTTGCCTGGGTTCTTCTTCAGGACGGCAACAAAGTCCTTGAAGTTTTGTGCCGGGAATTTCGGATTGACTTCGATCACGTT
Organism: Paralcaligenes sp. KSB-10; assembly: GCF_021266465.1. Lineage (NCBI taxonomy): Bacteria > Pseudomonadati > Pseudomonadota > Betaproteobacteria > Burkholderiales > Alcaligenaceae > Paralcaligenes > Paralcaligenes sp. KSB-10. Next base: position 1,716,587 of record NZ_CP089848.1, read on the forward strand.
CGGCACATTGGCAAAATTGGTGACGGGCAGGAAGTCGGTAAGCGGATTGTAGGTAAGGTCCTTGGGACGGCAGGCAGGGTTGACCGCCATGGTCGACACGGTGGCGATCGACAGCGTGTATCCGTCGGGTTTGGCACGCGCGGCTTCGGTCGCGCCAATTGCGCCGCCCGCGCCGCCCTTGTTTTCTACCACCATGGGTTGGCCCAGCACCTGGCTCATGCGTTGCGACACGATTCGTGCGACGATGTCGGTTGAGCCGCCGGGAGCAAAGGGCACGATGACTCGTATGGAGTGTTCGGGGAAACCAGCGGCATGGACGGATGGGGCGGCAAATGCCGAGGCGCATCCGGCTACGATAGCCAAAGCCGCGAATTTCGAGGAATACAAAGTCATTAAACGCTCTCCTAAAGGTAGATATTTATAATTCTGCCGAGCAGTTAAAATTCTTGCCTTGCGCCCGGCAGCAAAGGCAGCAGGATACCATCATTGATGCATATTGATACGCCGCAATTACCCTAAGAACCCATCAGATACGCCACTTTCAATGTCCGTTATCCCGCTTGTACTGCCCGATTTCCTGCTTATTGCGCTGGGCTGGACCCTGCTTCACAAGCTGAATTTCTCGCGTGAATTCTTCCAGAATGCCGAAAAGCTTGTTTACTTCGTACTTTTCCCAGCTTTGCTATTCCATTCCATCACACAGACGCCCCTCAGCCTGGGCAGCGCCTCTCTGCTATTCCAGGCCACGATAAGCGTGATGGCCTTTGGCGTAGCCATGGCCTGGCTTGCTGTTCCGCTGCTGCGCCCCGATCCCGTCGCGCACGCGTCGGCCACGCAGTGCGCCTTTCGTTTCAACACCTTCATAGGGCTTTCGCTGGCGGGCGGCCTGGGCGGCGCAGCAGGCCAGACCACTATGGCGGTCATCGTCGGGATTGCCGTGCCGTTCAGCAATATGGCTGCGGTCCATGCCCTGGCACGGCAAAATGGCGGCAAGGTATTCAAGGAAATTCTTCGCAACCCATTCATCATTGCCACCGTCCTGGGGCTGCTGGCCAATATGCTGGGCGTACCCATTCCCAAGCCGATAGACGTCACCCTGGGCAGACTGGGCGCATGCGCGATTGCGGTCGGGCTCATGTGTGTCGGCGCTACGCTTTCGCTGTCCAGCGGCCGGGGCCAGGAGAAACTGATCGGCTGGATGGTCGCCGTACGCCTGCTGCTGACGCCGATAGCGGCCATTTTTATTGGCTGGGTGCTGCATATGCCTCCCGCGGAACGACAAATACTGTTGTTATTTGGTGCTCTTCCAACAGCCTCTTCGGCGCACGTTTTGGCAGCCAGGATGGGCGGAAACGGGCGACTGGTCGCCGGAATCATGTCGCTGGGAACCCTCCTGTCGGCCTTGACCATTCCCTTTTGGCTGATGATCGGCTCTCTTTGAAACAGGCATACCCATCGTGCACGATAACCATGCAATCAGTACAGTTGAACTGTATTTGGAAGATGAAGAAGCCACAATAGCACTGGCCAAGCGATTTGCACCTCTGTTGTGCGGCACAGATGAAACGCTGGGGCCCGAGCATCGGGGCGGCCGCATCCATCTTCAAGGAGACCTGGGCACAGGCAAAACCAGCTTCGCACGAGCCCTGTTACAAGCGGCTGGAATCACCGGCAGAATAAAGAGTCCGAGCTACGCGCTACTTGAAACCTATAAACTTTTTAACTTATACTTCTATCATCTTGATTTCTATAGATTTAGAGATTCACGCGAATGGATAGACGCCGGGTTTCGGGATATTTTGCAAAAAGAAGCTGTAGTGTTGATCGAGTGGCCAGAGCAAGCAGGCGCGTTATTACCTCCTCCCGACCTTGAAATCAGCCTCGGCTACGCAGAAATCGGCCGATCAGCCCGTCTGACCGCATATAGCAACAGAGGACAATTATGGCTGACTACACTCGCCCTTCTCCCGTCGGGATCTCCCAAAAAGGACAATCCCGGCGCCGCCTCATAGCGACCGCCGCCACACTGCTCGTACTGCCCGTGATTCCAAGCCTGGCCATGGCGGGAACCATCCTGGCCGTACGCACCTGGCCCGCCGACGAATACACCCGTGTCACGCTGGAAATGGACACCGAGCTCAAGGCCGAGCATTTCACGCTCGAAAACCCCAATCGGCTGGTGGTCGATATACAGGGTTTGTCGATGAGCCGCGCGATCAACGACCTGGTTTCCAAGGTACGGCCCAACGATCCCTATATTTCCTCGGTACGCGTCGCTCAAAACCGTCCCGATGTGATCCGCCTTGTATTCGACCTGAAGCAGGCTATCGCACCCCAGGTCTTTACACTCAAACCCGTGGGTGAATACAAGTTCCGCCTGGTCCTCGACCTGTACCCCAAGGTGGCCCAGGATCCCTTGATGGCCATCATGGACAACGGCGGCGATAAGGACCCCCTGGCGGAGGTGCTTGAAAACCTGGCTCAAAACTCGCCCGACCAAGCCCCTATTCCGTCGGTTCAAGGTCAGCAATTGCCGCCGGAAGTGGCCAAAAAGAAACCCGGCGCACTGCCTCCCGCCATTGCCAGCCGGCCGGACAATGACCGCCCGCTTCTGATTGCGCTCGACCCCGGGCATGGCGGGGAAGATCCGGGAGCCACCGGACGCGCGGGCACGCACGAAAAAGATATTGTGCTGCGCATTGCGCGGCGCCTCAAAACGCTGATCGATGCCCAGCCCAATATGCGGGCCTACCTGACGCGCGACAACGACTACTTTGTCCCCCTGCATGTTCGTGTGCAGAAATCACGCCGCGTCAAGGCCGATCTGTTTATTTCCATCCATGCCGATGCCTGGATCAAACCCAGCGCACGCGGATCGTCGGTATTTGCCCTGTCGCAGCACGGCGCCACCAGCGCCGCCGCGCGCTGGATGGCGCAACGTGAGAACGATGCCGACCTGATAGGCGGCGTGAACCTGGGGTCGCACAACAAGCAAGTCGCGCAGGTGCTGCTCGATTTGTCCACAGGCGCGCAAATCAACGACGCCATGCACGTCGGCAATCGAGTGCTGGCCGAGCTGGGGAAATTCAACCGCCTGCACAAGGACCACGTGGAGCGCGCCGGCTTTGCGGTACTCAAAGCCCCCGACATCCCATCGATACTGGTCGAAACCGCTTTTATCAGCAACCCCGAAGAGGAGCGTCTATTGCGTAGTCCCGCACACCAGGATCGTATCGCTCGCGCAATACTCAGCGGCGTCAACGATTATTTTGCCTCCAACCCGCCATTGAACCGGAGAGCGTGAATCCGGCGGCACAACACCATAAAAACAGACATTACCTTAAAAACCCCCGCCTCATGAAAACACCCCAGAAACCGGACAGTTGTTCTGGTTTCTGGGGTGTTTTCATGGCCAGGGCGCGACCTTGAAACATGAGCCCGGCCAGAGCGCTTTCGGAACTTCACGGCGGCCATTGCCATGCCGCCGCCACGCCAGGTTAAGCCTTTCTTTTGAAGACCTTCCACAAGGCGCCCAGGGCAACAGGCACAATCGCCGCCGCCACACCGATGATCACAATGGTATTCAAGTGCTCCTTGATGATGGGCACATTGCCAAAGAAGTATCCCAGCGTTACCAGGCCCGCCACCCAAAGCACCGCGCCCGAAATATTGAACAGCTGAAAACGCACGAAATTCATGCTGCCCACGCCCGCCACGAAGGGGGCGAATGTGCGAACCACCGGCAGGAATCGCGACAGGACGATGGTTTTCCCGCCATGCCTCTCGTAAAACTGATGAGTCTTGATCAATGCATTCTGGTCCAGGAATCTGAAATTGCTTGAAAATACACGCGGTCCTATGTAGCGGCCTACGGCATAGTTGACCGTATTGCCCAACACCGCGGCCAGCATCAGCAAGGCAGCCAGCAGAACCGGATCGATCAGCCCCGAAGCGCCAAAGGCTCCGGCAATGAATAACAGCGAATCACCGGGTAAAAAAGGTAAAACCACCAGCCCGGTTTCCCCAAAAATGATTAAAAACAAGACCAGGTAAATCCACGGGCCGTACTGGGTTACCCATGCTCCAAGGAATTGATCAATATGGAGAATCATGTTCAGGAAATCAGGCATATCCACGCTACCAAATAAATGCAATACCGCAATATAGCCCACTCGCCTGGCAGGCAAGACAAACGCCGCGTCGAAGAGGCTAAAATTGCTCCAGCGAGTCCCGCCGAGTACGGCTGGCCTCTTTGACCAACGGAGCGCCTGGCTCTGTTTACATGGAAGTCCTGATGCCTGAACGCCGCGCCATAACAACGCTTCCCGATCTATTGATCAGCCAGATCGCCGCGGGCGAAGTGATAGAGCGCCCGGCATCGGTACTGAAAGAAATCCTGGAAAACGCAATCGACGCCGGAGCCCGCGCGATCGATATACGTCTCGAGGGAGGCGGCATACGCCGCGTGGCCGTCACCGACGACGGATCGGGAATTCCCCATGCGGAACTGGCCCTGGCGCTGACGCGCCACGCCACCAGCAAAATCCACACCCTGGCTGAACTCGAGTCCGTGGCCTCCATGGGTTTTCGTGGTGAAGCCCTGGCCTCCATAGCCTCGGTAGCGCAACTGACCCTTACCTCGCGTACCGCCGAAGCCGATCACGCCTGGCAACTGCCAAATGGCGCACACGCGCCCGTCCCCGCTTCAGGCCCGTTGGGGACCACGGTCGAAATACGGCAACTGTTCGATGAAGTGCCCGCCCGCCGAAAATTCCTGCGCGCCGAAGCCACGGAATACGGCCACTGCGTCGACGCACTGGAACGCATCGCCCTGGCTCATCCCCAAATCAGTTTTCGCCTGTTCCACAACGACAAGGCACAACGGCATTGGCGCGCCACCAATAGATTGCAGCGCATCCGGGATGTGCTGGGCACCGATTTTTTTGACCAGGGACTCGATGTAAGCATCGAACACGGCCTGATCGCACTGCATGGAATGATTACGCGTCCCACCTATGCCCGGGCCCGTGCCGATCGGCAGTACCTTTATGTGAACGGGCGCTACGTCAAAGACCGCACTGTCTCGCATGCCGTTCGCCAGGCCTATAGCGATGTCCTGCACGGCGACCGGCAGGCCGCTTATGTATTGTTCCTCACGCTGGACCCCGCTACCGTGGACGTGAACGTGCATCCAGCCAAACACGAAGTGCGCTTTCGCGACAGCGGCGCCATACACCGCTTTGTCGCCCAGGCACTGAGCCAGACCCTCGCCCTGGTCGGAGGGCAAAGCGCAGTTCTCCCAAACGGGGCCTCCGGCAACACGGAAACCGACTGGCAGCGCCCGACGTCCGGCGGCAATGCACCGGGCGCAAGTCCGGCCGCGCAAGCGCCGGCCGGAACGACTTCACCGGCGCCCGGAGCCTGGGGTACCAGGCCTTCCGGCTACATGCCCCCTTTGAGGCAAACCTCCATGAACCTGCATGAAGCCGCGGCAAACCCCGGAACAGGCTGGCACGCTCTCTATCGGCCACTGGCTGAAACCGCAGGCACCGCTTCGAGCCCCGAAATGGCCACCGAGCACGACGAGTTCCCCCTCGGCATGGCATTGGGCCAATTGCACGGCATCTACATTCTGGCCCAGAACCGCCATGGGCTGGTGCTGGTCGATATGCACGCCGCCCACGAGCGTGTCGTCTACGAACAGCTTAAACAGGCCATGGACACGCACACACTGCCCCGGCAAGAGCTGCTGGTGCCGGTAGTGTTCAACGCCACCGAAAAGGAAATAGGCCTGCTTGAAGAATATGAATCGACCCTGAGCCAACTGGGGCTCGTGGTTCGGCCCGCCGGCCCGACCACCCTGGCCGTTCGGGCGGTTCCCGCCCTGCTCGCGCACGGCGACATCGAATCCCTGGCGCGAGGCGTGATTCGCGACCTGGCCAACGTAGGCAGCTCGCCACGCCTTACCGAGCAACGCAACGAGCTGCTGTCCACCATGGCCTGCCATGGCTCGGTGCGCGCCAATCGCCGCCTATCGATCGAAGAGATGAATGCCCTGCTGCGCAAAATGGAGCAGACCGAACGCGCCGATCAATGCAATCACGGGCGGCCCACCTGGGTTCAATGGCAACTGGGTGAACTCGACAAACTCTTCATGCGCGGTCAATGAACGTCCCCGTCATTTGCCTGGCGGGCCCCACTGCGGCCGGCAAAAGCGCCACCACCCTGGCGCTGGCGGCGCGCTGGCCAGTCGAAATCATCAACGTCGATTCGGCCACGATTTATCGCGGTATGGACATCGGCACCGCGAAGCCCTCACAGGCCGAACGAGAGCGTGTGCCGCAGCATTTGCTGGATATCCGCGATCCGGCCGAAACCTATTCGGCCGCCGAGTTCAGGCGCGATGCCCTTGAGCTGATTGAAGAAATCCTGCGGCGCGGCCGCATTCCCCTGCTGTGCGGCGGCACCATGCTGTACTACAAGGCTTTGCGGGAGGGCCTGAATGACTTGCCCGAGGCCGATGCGGATATCCGCGCCGCCATCGATGCCGAGGCACGGCAGGCGGGATGGCCCGCACTGCACGCCCGGCTCGGCGAATTCGACCCGGCCACCGCCGCCCGGCTGGCACCCAACGACAGCCAGCGCGTACAGCGCGCCATAGAAATCTACCGGATCACGGGCCAAACCATGTCAGCGCTGCTCGCCGCGGAATCCGGCCGGTCCGACAGCCCCTACGATTACCTGACCATCAGCCTTGAACCCTCCGACCGGCTCGCGCTACATGCACGCATCGCCCTGCGCTACCGGGAAATGCTCAGCCGTGGCTTGCTCGACGAAGTTCAGGCGCTGCACCGCCGGCCCGACCTGCATACAGGCCTGCCTTCGGTGCGTTGCGTGGGATACCGGCAACTCTGGGATTATCTGGACGGGAAGATCGATCTGGAATCGGCTGTGGAACAGGCTATCGCCGCAACCCGGCAATTGGCCAAGCGGCAGCTTACCTGGTTGAGGGCTCAGCCCGAGCGCCATGTCATCGACTGCCTCGCCCCCAATGCGGCAGACTTGGCGCTTGCGGCGATAGCGCGCATATGGGAGCCCTGACGCCCCTGCCTTCTTGCAGCGGCGCTTCTCTTACAACACCACGGTCTGCGCGGCACCCGGCGCCTGCTCGACGATTTCACCCAGGCGGCTGACCTGCTCGCCATGAGCGGCCAGCGTTGCGGCAAGCGCATCCGCCTTGGCGGCCGACACCACGATCACCATGCCGATGCCGCAATTGAATACGCGATGCATTTCGGCGTCGGCCACGCCGCCGTTTTGCTGCAGCCACGAAAAGAGTTGTGGCATTTGCCAGGCATCGCGATGCAACTGCGCAGCCAGGCCAGGCTGCAAAATACGCGGCACGTTGTCCAGCAGGCCGCCGCCGGTAATGTGCGCCAAGCCTTTAAGCGCCTCGCCATGTTCGGCCAAGGCCGCCAGCACGGACTTGACGTAGATGCGGGTCGGCTCCATGACCACGTCTTCAAGCGATCGCCCGCCGAAATCCTGGCTCGGCTTGGCATTCGCATGCGTCAGGATCTTGCGCAAGAGCGAAAACCCATTGGAATGCGCACCGCTGGAAGCCAGGCCCAGCACTACATCGCCCACCGCTATCGACTTGCCGTCGATGATTCTTGATTTCTCGACGGCACCGACCGCAAAGCCGGCCAGATCGTATTCTCCCTCCGGATACATACCCGGCATTTCCGCCGTTTCCCCGCCTATCAGGGCACACCCGGCCAGTTCGCATCCTTTGGCGATTCCACCCACCACGCTGGCCGCTGTATCGACCGACAATTTGCCGCAGGCGAAATAATCCAGGAAAAACAGGGGCTCGGCGCCCTGCACCAGGATATCGTTGACACTCATGGCAACCAGATCGATCCCTACCGTGTCGTGGCGCTTCCATTCGAAAGCCAGGCGCAGCTTGGTGCCCACCCCATCGGTACCCGACACCAGCACAGGCTCTTTCAGGTGCTTGGGGACCTCGAAAAGCGCTCCAAACCCACCTATGCCGGCCATTACGCCGGCACGCATGGTTTTAGCCGCCAATGGCTTGATGCGATCCACCAGCGCATCGCCCGCGTCGATATCGACGCCTGCGTCGCGGTAAGTCAATGAAGCTGAATGTTTGTTTGTCATGAGAAATGCCGTGGGATGTGCAAGAATTGCACGTTGAATTAAATACGAAGGCCAATTTTACGATGATCGAGCCAACTGCGCGGCACCGGCAAAAGCCATCGTCGATATTATCGGCGAAATCGATCACCCGCTCCCGGGTTTCCAGCAGAAAGCAAACACCGGCCATGCAGGAAACCCGCAATTCCCGCAGCTTTGTTACAATTCGACGGCGACTACGGGCGAATTGCAGCCGCAATCATTTCCGGTATATTGATTCAATGACGCCGTCCATAAGCGCAGCACTCCCTACGGTGGTCCGGCGCCTGTATACCTGTATCGTCCCTGCCCGTTTCACACCACGCAATGACCCAGCAACTCATTCTTGATCTTCTGCCCGCTCCGCCGCCCACTCTCGACAATTTCGTCGTGGGCGATAATCGCGCCGCCCTCGACGCGATCGAACACCTTCAGCCGGGAAGAGCCATTTATTTATGGGGCGCGCCCGGCGTCGGCCGCAGCCATTTGCTGCGGGCATTGGGCACAACACCGCAAGCACGGTATTTCACGGCGCGCGACGATGCCGATGCGCTGCACGCCATTGCCCTGGAAGAAACCTGCACGCTCAAACTCATTGCGCTCGACGATATCGGACAATTCAGCCCCGAGGCCCAGGCCGCCCTGTTTGCCCTGTACAATCGCTGGCGCGAAGTGGCCGCGACCGAACAGGCTTTTGCGTTGCTGCTGTCGGGCGACCGGGCGCCGCTGGCACTGCCCTTGCGGGAAGATCTGCGAACCCGCCTTGGATGGGACCTGGTCTTTCGCCTTGAAGCGCTGTCGGACCAGGACCGTGCCGAGGCGCTCAAGACCCGCGCGGGCGAACGCGGCCTGCAACTGGCACCCGAAGTCATTCACTGGATGCTGACGCACTATGCACGCGACATGAGCAAACTGAATGCACTGCTTGATGCCCTGGATCGCTACTCTCTCGAAAGACAACGCGCCATTACCCTGCCTTTGCTGAGAGATCTGCTGGCGACCCATACTATGACCGAAACAAGTTTATGAGCTCCGTCAAACGCCTGGCTCTCTTCGACCTGGACCACACGCTGCTGCCCTTGGACAGCGATTACCAATGGGCCGATTTTCTGGCCCGCACCGGACGGGCGGGCGATCCCGCCGAGGCGCGCCGCCGCAACGAAGACCTTATGCAACGCTATAACGCCGGCAATCTTACTGCCGAACAGGCCGCCGAATTCATGCTGGGCCTCCTGACGCGCACCAACGGCGCCCAACTGGCGGAATGGCACGAACACTATATGTCCGAGATCATCCGCCCCCATATTTTCCCCGCGGCACTCGACCTTGTACAAGAACATTTGGCACAAGGGGACCTGTGCGCAATCGTCACGGCAACCAATCAATTCGTTACCGCCCCCATCGCCCGGGCGTTCGGCGTGCCGCATCTGATCGCCACCTGCGCCGAATATTGCAATGGGTACTACACTGGACGCATCAGCGGCATACCCAGTTTCAAGGAAGGCAAGGTGCTGCGCGTCGCGGCGTGGCTGGCCGACATGGGCCTGGCGCTGGACGATTTTGAAAGATCGTATTTCTATAGCGACTCTCCAAACGACATTCCCTTGCTCGATGCGGTCAGCCACCCCATTGCCACCAACCCCAGCCCCGCCCTGCGACACATCGCGCAAGCCAGAGGCTGGCAAATTCTCGAGCTTTTCCAGCACATGGAAGACGCAAAGTCCTAAAATACCCACATGCTTACAGAAACAATAAAAAACTTTGTCAGCCGATTGTTTGCCGCGCCTGCGCGAGGGCCTGAACGCCTGCCGCGAGACAAACACGGCATCGATCGGCGCAATGTCTCGCGCCACGCCATCAAGGTATGCGAGGTTTTGCATGAAAACGGCTTCGACGCCTACATCGTGGGCGGCGCCGTACGCGACCTGATCGTAGGCCTGGAACCCAAGGATTTCGATGTGGCCACCAACGCCACGCCCAACCAGATTCGCCCGCTATTCCGGCGCGCGCGCATCATAGGCCGGCGTTTTCAACTGGTCCACGTGGTTTTCGGGCAGGAGATCATCGAAACGTCCACATTTCGCGCCCCCGCTTCGGTGGAACAGGAAACCGACGAATTCGGGCGAATACTGCGCGACAACACCTTTGGCACCCACGAAGAAGACGCCATACGGCGCGACTTCACTTTCAATGCGCTTTTTTACGATCCCATCAAAGAAGAAGTCATCGACTTCCATCACGGGTTCAGCGACCTGAAAAAGCGCATCGTGCGCATGATCGGCGATCCTGAAACCCGTTATCGCGAAGATCCGGTACGCATGCTGCGTGCCATGCGCTTTGCCGCCAAGCTCAACGCCACGATAGATCCCGCCACGCAAGCCCCCATCAAGAAGCTGGCAAATCTGATCGAAAATGTGCCGGCTTCGCGTCTGTTCGACGAAATGCTCAAGTTGCTCACCTGTGGCCACGCCATGGACTGCCTGCGGCAGTTGCGTACGGTCGGGCTTCATCAGGGCCTGCTGCCGCTCATCGATCTTATCTTCGAAGAGACGGGCGGTGAACAGTTTGTCGAGTTGGCGCTGGAACGCACCGATGGCCGAGTGCGGGCCGGCAAAACCATCAGCCCCAGCTTTTTGTTTGCCGCGCTGCTCTGGAAGCTCGTGGACAAGCGCTGGCAAGCCACGGTTGCCAAGGGAGAACATTCCATCCAGGCGCTCATGGAAGCCGCGGATTCAGTCATGGATGAACAAACCCGGAAACTTGCCATTCAACGGCGCTATCAGTCGGATATGCGCGAAATCTGGTTCATGCAGCCGCGCTTCGAACGCGCCAACGGGAAAACCATTTGGCGCCTGATCGAACAGCCCCGGTTTCGGGCCGCAGTCGATTTTCTGCAGTTGCGCGCTGAAGCGCGCGAGGTCGACAGCGTCCAGGCACAGTGGTGGATGGATCTCGCCAATGCCGACGATGGCGAACGCGCCGAAATGATCGAGGCCTATATGCAGCAAAACAAGGCTGCCGCAAACCCGGCGAAACGCCGCAGGCGCCCACGCCGCAATCCGGGCGCCAGCACCACACCGGCATGACACTGGCGTATATAGGTCTGGGCGCCAATCTGGGCGATGCCCGCAACACCTTGCTGCAAGCCGCAAAGAGCCTGGCGCAAACCGATGGAATCCATCAACTGGTTCTGTCGAAACTGTACCGAACGGCTCCCGTGGACTCCAGCGGGCCGGACTACATCAACGCCGCTGCGTCGATCCAGACCAGCCTGAGCGCATCGGCGCTGCTTACCGCCTTGCAGCGCATAGAAGAAGAATACGGCCGCCTGCGCCCCTACCGGAACGCGCCGCGTACACTGGATCTGGATTTATTGCTGTACGGAAGCCAAACCATCGATGAGCCCGATTTAAAGGTTCCACACCCGCGCATGCACGAGCGTGCTTTTGTGTTGAAACCACTCAGCGACCTGGCCCCCCAATTACAACTGGCGCAAGGCTCGCTGCGCACTCTGCTGGCAGCCTGCTCGGATCAGGCCATAGAAGAGTGCCTGCCCGCGCCCTGAGCCGCATCGGGCACCCACAAGGGGTGCCGCTACGTCGCCTATTGACCTACAAGACGGTATCTACTAGGCGGGCTCGGCGCCATGGCTAACTGCCCAGAATTTTTCGCGCCCATTCTATCACCGGTAAATCCACCATTTTGCCATCCAGTTGAAAGGCCGAAGAGCCGGTCGACTCCGCCATATCGATAACACGCCGGGCCCATTCGGTTTCAGCCTGGCTTGATGCAAACGCGGCATGAATCGTGGCGATCTGCGTCGGATGTATGCACAGCATGCCGCCAAAGCCCATGTCCCGCACCCGGCGGGCTTGTTGCGCCAGGCCAGCCAGATTCGCAAAATCGGGATAGACCCCGTCGAGCGGCGCAGCCAGTCCGCAGGCACGGCTATGCAGCAAAATCTGGCAACGTATCTGTTCCAGCACCAGCCCGGCGCCATCCGAATCCGCGGTCGCGCCCAGATCGAGCATCAAATCGAGGCTACCAAAAGACAAGCGGCTTACGCCGGGCTGGGCCGCTATTGCGCCCAAGGCCAGCACTCCTTTGGCGCTTTCGATGATGGGCCATACCGGCTTGCCGCCTGCGTGAACCAGCCTGATCTGTTCCGCCGATTCGGCTTTGGGCAGCAAGACACCGGCAATGCTGGAAAACTGGCGGCACACTGCCAGGTCGTCGGCAAACCAGGGCGTAGTCGCATCATTGACCCGAACAAAAACAGCGGAATCGGGATGAGCCTGGACAAAAGCCGCCAAATTCTGGCGCGCCGCGTCTTTGTGCTGCCGTTCCACAGCATCTTCGAGATCGATGATCACCCCATCGGCGCCGGCCGCCAGGGCTTTGGAAAATCGCTCCGGCCGCGTGGCCGGCACAAACAGAACCGAACGCATCAATACATTCATCAAATCACCTTTTCCCGCGCCAACCTGGCTACATCGGCGCCGGAATAGCCAAGATCGCCAAGGATGGCCGCGGAATGCTCCCCCAGCGCCGGGATTTTATCCATACGGGCGGCAAAGGCCGAACTGCCTGCCGGCGGGATCAACGCCGGCAAGAGCCCCGCCGGACTGTCCACTTCACGCCAGCGCTCGCGCGCCGCCAACTGGGGATGATTCCATACGTCACTCATGGTATTGACGCTGGCATTGGCAATTTGCGCCGCATCCAGGCGCTCCAGCACCTGATCGCGCGTCAACAAGGCAAATGTCGCAGCAATCAGGCCTCCCAGAACATCACGATTCTCGACCCGCAACGTATTGGACGAAAACCGCGCATCCCGCGCCAGTTCGGGCTGAATCAGCACGGTCCTGCAAAACGCGTCCCACTCGCGCTCATTCTGCAAACCCAGCATAACCTGCGAGCCATCGCCGACCGGAAAGGGCCCATAGGGGTAGATCGTGGCGTGGGCGGCGCCGGCCCGCCGTGGCGCAGCGGCTCCATCGAACGCATAGTACATGGGGAAACCCATCCACTCGACCATGCTCTCCAGCATGGACACATCGAGACGGCTGCCTTCGCCTGTGCGCTGGCGCAGCAGCAGCGCCGACAAGATGCTGCTGTAGGCATACATTCCGGCAGCAATGTCCGAAATCGAACAACCCGCCTTGGCGGATTGCTCGGGAGTACCAGTCACCGATAAGAATCCGCTTTCACTCTGGATGAGCAGATCGTAGGCCTTTTTATCCTGGTAAGGCCCACCCTCGCCATAGCCCGAAATATCGCAAACAATCAAGCGCGGGTATTGCTCATGGAGGGTTTCGAACGACAAACCCATCCGGGCTGCCGCCCCCGGCGCCAGGTTTTGCACCAGCACATCGGCCTTGGCCATCAAACGCGACAATACCTCTTGCGCCGCGGGCTGCTTCAGATCGAGGGCCAGGCTTTCTTTGGAGCGGTTGGTCCACACGAAATGCGAGGACAAGCCCTTGACCCGTTCGTCATAGCCGCGCGCGAAATCTCCGACGGCGGGCCGTTCGATCTTGATGACTCTGGCACCCATATCGGCCAATTGCCGCGTACAGAACGGTGCCGCAATGGCATGCTCCAGGCTGACGACGGTAATGCCGTCAAGCGGCCGAGGAGCCGCCGTATCGGCGGCAAGCGGCTGTATTGTGTCGTGACTCATGTCTTGACCCTCAGCTCGGCCTGATGCGCCAGTGTACCGTCCTGTTCGGCCCAAAGGCGCGCGACTCCCGCTCCGGAAAAAGAACCGGCCACCTGAAATGGCCGTGGCGCGATAAGCGGGCGCAGGCCGCGGTACGACAGGGACGCAACGGTCTTGCCGGGATTGGCCCGGCTGAATGCGCGGCACATGAGCGTAGCGATCATGGGGCCATGCACCACCAGGCCCGGATAGCCCTCGACCTGGGTCGCATAAGGCTCGTCGTAATGGATTCGGTGGCCATTATAGGTAACCGCCGAATAGCGAAACAGCACTGTGGAACTTGGCACTATGGTTTCGGACCACTCCGCCGCGGGGGCGGATTCCGAGCCTGCCAGCCTGGGAGGGCTGGGCTCCCGGTACACCACGTCCTGCTCCTCGGAGATACGCAACAGGCCGTCCTGGAAATACTCGTGCTTGACCGTCACGAACAGCAGTTTGCCTGTACGGCCCTCTTTTTCCTTGACCGAGGCAATGGTCGATACACGGCTTGCATCCATTCCGACGCGCAGGGGGCTTAAAAACTCGAGCCGACCACCCGCCCACATGCGATTGCGGTTTTCGGCCGGAGGAAGAAAGCCGCCGCGCCTGGGATGCCCGTCGTCGCCAAGCTGGTCATAGGGATAGGCCTTGATGAACAGCCCCCAATGCCACAGCAAGGGCAGCTCGCCACCTGGCGCGGGCGCCACCGCATCGAGGCTCAACGCAATTTTTTCGATGTGTCCGATATCGATACGGTCGGCACACGTTTCCGTTCGGCCGATCCAGGAGGCTGGGTCTGTAGCTGTCATGGCGATCTCTGGGCTGTCAGCGCCCGGTAATTTGAAAGAATAAACCGTAGCTTGCCTGCTAAATGCCTGTTTTTGAATTCTCTTTTTTGCAAGACTGTCTTTAGCGAAAACGAACAAGCCCCGCACGAGCTATAAAAAAAGAGAGCCGCAGCTCTCTTTTCCCCGAACGGATCAGGCGAACGCCGGACAGCAATCAGGCACGAACCAGGGAAATGGTGGCGATTTTCGCTTTCCATTCCTTCGGACCGGTGTCATGCACCGACGTGCCTGTCGAGTCGACCGCCACGGTCACCGGCATGTCCTTGACATCGAACTCGTAAATCGCCTCCATGCCCAAGTCTTCAAACCCGACAACCTTGGCCCCGCGGATAGCCTTGGAAACCAGGTAGGCCGATCCCCCTACCGCCATCAGATAGGCCGAACCGTGCTTGCGTATGGACTCGATGGCTATCGGCCCACGCTCAGCCTTGCCTATCATGGAAATCAAGCCGGTCTGGGCCAGCATCATTTCGGTAAACTGGTCCATGCGCGTGGAAGTGGTCGGGCCGGCGGGGCCAACCACTTCGTCACGCACCGGATCAACCGGGCCGACGTAGTAAATCACGCGGTTCGTGAAATCGACCGGCAAGGACTCGCCGCGCTCAAGCATGCCCTGTATGCGTTTATGGGCGGCATCCCGGCCCGTGAGCATTTTGCCCGACAACAACAAGGTCTGACCCGGCTTCCAGCTCGCGACCTGCTCTTTGGTCAAGGTATTCAAATCGACCTGCAGGGATTTGTTGTAATCGGGCGCCCAGTGCACATCGGGCCAGTCGGACAAAGCGGGCGGAGTCAGCTCGGCAGGCCCCGATCCGTCGAGCACGAAATGTATATGGCGGGTGGCCGCGCAATTGGGGATCATGGCCACCGGCTTGGAGGCGGCATGGGTAGGGAAGGTATTGATTTTAATATCCAGCACCGTGGTCAGGCCGCCCAGCCCTTGTGCGCCGATTCCCAGCGCATTGACCTTTTCGTAGAGTTCGATGCGCAGCTCTTCGAGCTTGCTCTGCGGGCCGCGCTGCAACAGCTCGTACATGTCGATGTCTTCCATCAGGGACTGCTTGGCCATCAGCATGGCTTTTTCAGCGGTCCCGCCCACGCCTATGCCCAGCATGCCGGGCGGGCACCAGCCCGCGCCCATCAGGGGCACCGTCTTCAATACCCAATCAACAATCGAGTCACTGGGATTGAGCATGGCGAACTTGGACTTGTTCTCGGAGCCGCCCCCCTTGGCGGCCACTTGCACATCGACCTTGTCGCCCACCACCAATTCGACATTCACGATACAGGGGGTATTGTCGCGGGTATTCTTGCGCGCAAACAAAGGATCGTCGAGGATTGAGGCGCGCAAAGGATTATCCGGGTTGGTATAGCCCTGGCGCACGCCTTCATCGCACAGTTCCTGCAGGCTGCGCTGCGTGTCGAGCCGCGCATTCATGCCTATTTTCAGAAAGACGTTGACCACCCCGGTATCCTGGCAAATGGGGCGATGCCCTTCGGCGCACATGCGCGAATTGGTCAGGATCTGGGCAATCGCGTCTTTGGCTGCCGGACTTTGTTCACGTTCATAGGCACGCGCCAAGTGCCTGATGTAATCGGCAGGGTGATAAAAACTGATGAACTGGACCGCATCCGCAATGGATTGAATCAGGTCGTTTTCTCTAATCGTCGTAGTCATGGCATTTAAATCAGTGGAATAAAAAAGAAACGGGAAGCCCGCGCGGCTTCCCTGTTTTTGAGCGAGGTAGTTATTTTCCTTGCCAAACCGGCTTGCGCTTTTCCGCAAACGCTGTAGCGCCCTCTCGGGCATCGGCGGACGAAAAAATATGCGCGGCCCGCGGGCGTTGCAGATCGAACATATCGGCCTGGCGCCAGTCTTTGGACTCGGTCACGATTCTTTTTGCCGTCTGGACCGCCAAGGGCCCGTTTTCAGCAATCAGCCGCGCCAGGGCCAGGGCGCCTTCAAGGGCCTGACCGGGTTCGACCAGGCGATTCACCAGGCCATGTTCGTAGGCTCGTTGCGCCGGCAGCATACCGCCGGTCAGGATGACTTCCATCGCAATATGATGCGGAATGCGTTGCGGCAAACGCAACATCCCGCCTGCGCCAGGAACCAGGCCGCGCTTGACTTCGGGCAGGCCGAAATTGGCGTTGCTGGCGGCAACCACCAGATCGCAGGCCAGTACCATTTCGCAACCGCCGGCCAAAGCGTACCCTTCAACCGCCGCAATCATGGGTTTTTGCGGCGGCCTTTCGCACAGGCCCGCGAATCCGCGGCCTTCGATCAGCGGACGTTGCCCGCTGCCGGCAAAAGCTTTCAAATCCATGCCGGCCGAAAAGGTATTGCCTGCCCCGGTAAGAATACCAAGAACAATATCCTTGTCCTGGTCGAGCCGGTCAAATGCCACGGCCAGTTCTTGTGCCGTCTCGTAGTTGATGGCGTTACGCGCCTCGGGCCGATTGACCGTAATAATCAGGATCCGATCGACCACTTCCACTCTAACCAAGTCAGACATGCAATAAACTCCCGAAGATTGCAGCGCTAAATACGCAAAAGTTAAAATAACAGGTGCTTTGCACACAAAGAAAAGGCGCTGGCACAATTCAATATCATACGACCAATCAAGACCGGTTCAGAAATGGAACTATCCTGCCTGCTAACGGAACCAGTTAAAATCGAATTCTTCGCAGCTTTTTGCCTTACCGGTTCTGTTCATGCTTACTTTTCAGCAAATCATTCTGACTCTCCAGCAATACTGGGACAAACAGGGTTGCGCGCTACTGCAGCCTTACGATATGGAAGTCGGTGCGGGCACCTCGCATACGGCCACATTTTTGCGCTCGATCGGACCGGAGCCCTGGCGCGCCGCGTATGTCCAGCCTTCGCGCCGCCCCAAAGACGGCCGCTACGGCGAAAACCCCAATCGCCTGCAACACTATTACCAATATCAGGTCGTACTTAAACCGGCGCCTCCCGAAATCATCGACCTGTACGTAGGCTCGCTCGAAGCATTAGGCATCAATCCCAAAGAGCACGACATCCGCTTTGTCGAAGACGACTGGGAAAATCCCACGCTTGGCGCCTGGGGCCTGGGCTGGGAGGTGTGGCTCAACGGCATGGAAGTCACCCAATTCACCTATTTTCAGCAGGTCGGCGGGCTGGACTGCTTGCCTACCACCGGCGAAATCACCTACGGGCTGGAGCGTCTGGCCATGTACCTGCAGGATGTGGAAAGCGTTTACGACCTGGTCTGGACCGAAGGCACCAACGGACAGCGCGTACTTTACCGCGACGTCTTCCACCAGAACGAAGTCGAACAGTCCACCTACAATTTCGAACACGCCTCGACCGCCATGCTTTTCGCCCATTTTGGCGACTACGAAGCCGAAGCGAAGCGGCTGATTGAAGTCCCGCTGGCCCTGCCCGCCTACGAGGCCGCTCTCAAGGCGGCCCACACCTTCAATATGCTGGATGCGCGCGGCGCGATCAGCGTCACTGAGCGGGCGGCCTATATAGGCCGCATACGCAACCTGTCGCGAACCGTCGCCCAGGCCTACTTCGACTCACGCGAAAAATTAGGTTTTCCCATGCTTGGCAATCGCCTCAATCCGGAGGCCGTGCAATGACGTCGACGACACACTCTCCGCGCCCCCTGTTTCTCGAACTGCTTACCGAAGAACTGCCACCCAAAGCCCTGCAAGCGCTGGGCCTCGCTTTTGCCGAAGGAATACGCAGTATTCTCGAAAAACAGCGCCTTCTGGATGCCGGATGCACGGTCACCGAATTCGCCACTCCGCGGCGCCTCGCCGTACGGCTAAGCGCCGTGCTGGGCCAGGCCCCGGAGCAGGCCTACACAGAAAAACTCATGCCGGCAAAAATCGGCCTGGATCAAGCCGGGGCACTGACTCCGGCCCTGGCAAAAAAACTTGCCGGCAAGGGCCTGGCTCATCTGAATCCGTCGGATCTCATTCAAGAGTCCGATGGCAAACAGGATTATCTCTACGCCAAGGGCGTGGCGCCAGGCGCCTCGCTACAGGCCGGCTTGCAGGAAGCGCTTGATTACGCCCTTGCCAATCTGCCTATCCCCAAAGTCATGCGCTATCAATTGGCCGACGGCGTCACCAGTGTCAAATTCGTGCGCCCGGCACACCGTCTGATTGCGCTATGGGGCTCCGAAATTATTCCTGTGAATGCGCTTGGGCTAACCGCCGGACGCGACACCCAAGGCCATCGATTCATGGCCAATGGGCTTATCGCCATTCAGGCTCCCGACTCATACGAACAGCAACTTCACGACGAAGGCAAGGTCATCGCCTCGTTCGCCGCGCGCAAGGACATGATTGCCGCGCAATTGCATGCGCACGCGACCGCGCTCAGAGCAACGCTGGGCGACGGCCCCGAAGTCGCAGCCCTGCTTGATGAAGTCACCGCCCTGGTCGAACACCCTACGGTTTATGTCGGCGAATTCGATGAGCAGTTCCTGGCGGTGCCGCCAGAATGCCTGATTCTGACCATGCGTTTGAATCAAAAATACTTCCCTCTGTTCGAGCCCGGCACCGGCAAGCTGACGTACCGCTTTTTGATCGTCAGCAATATGCAGGTGGATGATCCGGCCAATATCGTCCTGGGCAATCAGCGCGTCGTGCGTCCGCGCCTGGCCGATGCCCGGTTCTTTTTCGACACCGACCGCAAAGTGCCGCTGGCGTCACGTGTCGAATCTCTGGCCAACATCGTCTATCACAATAAGCTGGGGTCCCAGCTCGAGCGCGTCGAACGCGTGCGCGACATCGCCCGCTACGTCGCCGGGCAGTTGGGCAAGAGTCCACAAAACGCGGATCGCGCGGCTTTGCTGGCCAAGGCGGACCTCGGCTCCAACATGGTGGCCGAGTTTCCTGAGCTGCAAGGCGTCATGGGCGCCTACTACGCCGCGGCCGACGGCGAGCCCGCCGATGTGGTGCTGGCCCTGCGCAATCAATATCGCACCCGCCTGGACAGCGCCATCGACGATCAGTCCCTGACATCGGCCATACTGTTCATTGCCGAACGCATCGAAACCATGATGGGTATCTGGGGCATAGGGCTGGTTCCCACCGGCGAGCGCGATCCATATGGGATACGCCGAGCCGCGCTGGGCCTCATCAGCGCTTTCGAGCAACTGACGGCCGGCGGCTATTTGTCGATTCAACGGCCAACGAATCTCGAGCTGCCCCAACTGCTTGCTTTCGCGGCAGGCACTTTTGGCGCGCACCCGATTGCCGCCGGCACGGTCGCCGAAGTGCAGCATTTCATTTACGAGCGTTATCGCAATCTGCTGGCAAACGACTACGACCGCAATGTGGTGGATGCCGTGCTGAGCCTGGAGCCGCCTTTGCATCAAGTCTTGGCCCGTATTCAGGCCTGCGCCAGGTTTGCCCTGCGCCCTGAAGCGGAAAGCCTGGCCGCCGCCAACAAGCGTATTGCCAATTTGCTGAAAAAAGCCGATGGCGCCATCGGCCAGATCATCTACGGCAAGCTGACCGAGCCCGCCGAGCAGGCTCTGGCTCAAACCATTACCCGACTCAAACCCCAGGCCCAGGCCCAGTTCGGACTGGGCGATTTTGCCGCCAGCCTGGCAACGATGGCCCAGGCCAAAGACTCGGTCGATGCGTTCTTTGCAGACATCATGATCATGGCCGACGACCCGGCGGTACGCGCCAATCGCCTGGCTCTGCTGGCCGACCTGCATGGCGTCATGAATCAGGTCGCCGATATTTCAAGGTTGGCCCAGTGAAACTTGCCATACTCGACCGCGACGGCGTCATCAATCACGACAGTGATACATTCGTCAAAAGCCCCGACGAATGGATTGCCCTGCCCGGCAGCCTGGACGCCATCGCGCGATTATCCCGCGCCAACTGGCGCGTAGTGATTGCCAGCAACCAATCGGGCATCGCGCGTGGTCTGTTCAGCATGGAGACCCTCAACGCCATACATTCCAAGCTTCGAAAAGAGCTGGCTCATGTCGGTGGCAATATCGATGCCATATTCATCTGCCCTCACGGTCCCGACGACCGATGCCTGTGCCGCAAACCCAAGCCCGGCATGTTTCTCGACATAGGCCGGCGCTACGACATCGATCTGCAGAATGTACCGGCCGTGGGAGATTCTCTGCGTGATTTGCAGGCTGCCAGCGAGGCAGGCTGCTCGCCCTGGCTGGTACTTACCGGCAATGGCCAGAAAACCTGGGACAAGGGCGATTTGCCCGCCGGCACCCAGGTCAGGGAAAATCTTGCCGCGATGGTCGATGCCTGGCTACAAGAGGCCTGAAGCATGGCTGCGATACGAGCTATTTTCTATCTGCTGTTTTTAGCCATTACCGTCATTCCTTACGCATTTGCGTGCGTAATATGGGCGCCACTGCCTTTGCGCTGGCGCTACAAACTCACGGCAGGCTGGCCCAGGCTGGCCATTTGGGGAGCCAAAGTCATACTCGGCATACGCTGGCAAATCAAAGGCGCGGAGAATTTTCCGGACGGCCCGGCTATACTGCTGTCCAAACATCAATCCGCCTGGGAGACCTTGTTTTTCCCTGCCTACATGCCGCGCGAAGTCTGCTTTGTCTACAAGAAAGAGCTGCATCGTGTGCCGTTCTTTGGCTGGGGGCTGGCTCTTCTGCGTATGATTCCCATCGACCGGTCCAAAGGGCGGGATGCCTTCGAGCAAGTTGTCCGGGTTGGCCAGCAACGCATCAACGAAGGCCGTTGGCCCATCTTGTTCCCCGAAGGCACGCGTGTCGCCCCTGGTAAAGTCGGACGATACAAAATGGGCGGCGCGATGCTGGCGACCCGCACCGGCACAGGGGTCATTCCAATTGCGCACAACGCCGGCGAATGCTGGCCGCGCAAGGCATTTATCAAAAAGCCAGGTCTGATTACACTATCGGTTGGTCCCATGATCGAAAGCAAAGGGCTGGATGCCAATGCCTTGAACAAGAAGGTCCAGGATTGGATCGAAAATGAAATGCGTCAACTCAATCCGGAACGCTATGGGCTTTAATGAACAGCTTGAGCTGTTTGCCGCCGCACACCCCGCGATCGTCGCTAGCAGCGAGCCGCGTGCAGCGGCCAGGCAAACAAGCGATACGATTACCATACCGACGACCCGCCCGCTGTCGCTGGCGGCCGGCGCGCGCTGGCGTGAAGTTCGCGCCAGCACCCAGTCCATAGGATTCATCCTGCAGCGGTCGAGGCGCAAAAGCATAGGCCTGACGATCAACGACGATGGTCTGCTGGTTACCGCGCCAGGCTGGGTGACTCTGGGCCAGATCGATGCGGTCGTAGTGGAAAAATCGCGCTGGATACTCGACAAGCTGAGCGCCAGGCAAGCCAGGCAAGCCCAGTTGGCCATGGCAAATACCTGCTGGCAAGACGGCGGCGACATCCCTTATCTGGGCAAGCGCATCATCCTGAAACTGGACGATACGCAGCAAGGCAGCAGCCATTTTCATGGTGCGGAGTTCACTCCGGCCGACGGAGACATGCTGGGCCTGGCGCTGCCCGTTACCGCCGAACATGGCCGTGTGCGCGATATCGTGCATGCCTGGCTGCAACAGCAGGCCAAAATATGGTTCGAACTGCGCCTGCAGCACTTCCTGGCATCGAGCCAATTGCAGATCAAGCGCTGGCGACTGTCTTCCGCGGCCACTCGCTGGGGTTCCTGCAGCAGCGACGGCAACATCATGCTGAATTGGCGCCTGATCCATTTTGAACACGATATCATCGACTACGTGGTCGCCCACGAAATCGCCCATTTGAAAGAAATGAATCACAGCAAGAATTTCTGGCGCGAAGTCGGCCGCATTCTTCCCGATTTCGAACGCTCCCGCGACGCATTGCGGCAACACGACCCAACCACCCTGCCGCTGATCTAAGCGCAAGCTATCCCATTTATTGTTGGCTTCTCTTCCAAGGAAACTCTCATGCGGCTTTTACACACCATGCTTCGGGTCGGCAACCTTGAACAGTCCCTGGCCTTTTATACCAAGGTACTTGGCATGAGGCAATTGCGGCGCAAAGACTACCCAGACGGCAAATTCACCCTTGCATTTGTCGGATACCAGGATGAATCGGAAGGGGCCGTCATCGAACTGACCCACAACTGGGACACGCCGAGCTACGATCTAGGCAACGGCTATGGCCACATAGCGCTTGAAGTCGAGGATGCCTACGAAGCCTGTGCGCGAATCAAGGCAAAAGGAGGCAAAGTCACACGCGAAGCCGGACCCATGAAGCACGGGC
Organism: Paralcaligenes sp. KSB-10; assembly: GCF_021266465.1. Taxonomy (NCBI): domain Bacteria; kingdom Pseudomonadati; phylum Pseudomonadota; class Betaproteobacteria; order Burkholderiales; family Alcaligenaceae; genus Paralcaligenes; species Paralcaligenes sp. KSB-10. The sequence goes on from NZ_CP089848.1 coordinate 1,739,609, forward strand.
AAACCGTCATCGCCTTTGTGGAAGACCCCGACGGCTACAAGATAGAACTGATCCAGCACAAGCCGCAGGCCGGCTGAAACACCAGGATTGCCAACCGTCCCGTGGCCGCACGGGCTCCGGCCGCGGGCAGTGCGGGCAAAAGCCAGGGCCGGACAAAGCGAGCCCCCCCTGCCTGGACCGCTACCCCCGCGTCTCAAGAACGCGGATGACGGGCGAATGAATCGGCATCGAAGTCATCAACCTCGATCACGGCGGCTACCGCCTCTTCGGCTTCCTCGAGCATGCGCGCCTGTTCGTCGCTGATCGCCCCTTTGGCATGCGCCAGCCGCCAGTCTTTCAGACCGCTGTGGTGCAGCTGTTCGTGCAAAGGCGCAAGCTCTATGACCAATTCAAACGCCCGCTCAAGAACTTCGACGCTTTTTTGATCGAGCCTGTCCCAGACTGCGCCAACCAGACGATCGCGCGACTCGGAGAGCTCGAGCAAAATGGCGGCGCAATCGGCCGTTGCCTTGTCGGATGGCGGCCTGGCCCGCATGACCGGCGGGAGCACGGCCAAACGCAACAGCCACGCCAGCCAGCGCACCGGAAAATTGTGCAGTACATCGTCGAGACGCTTTTCGATGGTGGCAAAACCCTGTTCGGCGCACCACTTGACCAGCGGCAGATCGGATTCGTGTCGACCCTCGTCGTGCCAACGCTTCAAGACCGCCGATAACAGATACAGTTCGGCCAAAGCATCGCCCAGGCGGGCCGACAGCATTTCCTTGCGCTTCAGTGTTCCGCCCAGAACAAAAAGCGTGGCCTCGGACACCAATGCAAAGGCCGAAACGTAACGGCTGAGGCGTCGATAATAAGGTGCCGCGGCGCCGGCGGCCTTTGGGGCCCTGGCAAAAAAACCACCGGTCCAGGCCAGGGCTTTGGCGCGGAACAAATTTTTGACGCTATGCCACACATGCTTCCAGACTACGGCATCGAATGCGTCCTCCCCCGCAAGCTCGTCGCTGTTGCCCAGCGCCTTCACCTCCTGCATGAGATAAGGATGGGCCCGAATTGCGCCCTGGCCGAACACAATCAGGTTACGCGTCAGTATATTGGCACCTTCCACCGTAATGGCAACCGGCACGGCCCGATACAAACCACCCAGGTAATTGCGTGGGCCATCGATGATGGCCTTGCCGGCATGCACATCCATTGCCACATTAACGGACTCACGCATGCGCTCGGTGGCGTGCAGTTTCATGATGGCGGATATTACGGCAGGCTTGTAGCCCATATCGAGCCCCGCGCACGTCAGCCGGCGCGCGGCCTCGACCAGGTAGGCGTTGGCGGCCAGACGCGCCAGTTTTTCCTGAACACCCTCGAATTTGCCGACCGGAATCCCGAACTGACTCCGCACCCGGGCATAAGCGCCGGACGTGTGCGCGGTAAATACACAGGCTGCGGCAGACAGCGAGGGCAGAGAAATTCCCCGCCCGGCCGCCAGCGCGCTCATCAGCATCTGCCAGCCATGCCCCGCCTTGTCGACGCCTCCTATCAGGGCATCGATGGGGACGAAGACATCGTGCCCTTCATTCGGGCCATTTTGAAACGCCTGCATGGCTGGCAGATGACGCCGGCCAATGTGGATGCCCGGCAAATGGGTAGGCACCAGCGCAACCGAAATGCCGAGATCGGTTTCCTCGCCCAGCAAATGATCGGGATCGGAGAGCTTGAAAGCCAGGCCCAGAACCGTCGCCACCGGGCTGAGCGTTATATATCGCTTGCGCCAGTTCAGGCGCATGCCTAAAGTATCGACGCCGCCGACCTGTTGCCTGCACACGACACCGGTGTCAGTCATCGAAGCCGCATCGGACCCGGCAGCCGGGCTGGTCAGGCCAAAGCAGGGAATTTCCTGGCCTTGTGCCAGCCGCGGCAACCAGTAATCGCGCTGGTCCTGCGTGCCAAATTGCATAAGCAGCTCGCCTGGCCCCAAGGAATTGGGCACCATGACGGTGACCGCCGCCGTAACGGATCTGACGGAAATCCGGCGCACCACTTCGGAATGGGCATAAGCCGAAAAGCCCAGCCCTCCGTACTCCGTGGGAATAATCATCCCGAAAAAGCCATGCCGCTTTAAAAACGCCCAGACATCGGGGGACAGATCGTATTGCTCCCAGGAAATCGACCAGTCATCGAGCTTGCTGCACAGCTCCGCCACCGGCCCTTCAAGGAAAGCCTGTTCGGCCGGTGTCAGCGAGGCCGGCTCGACGTCCAGCAATTCCTGCCAGTCGGGATTCCCGGAAAACAGTTGGGCATCCCACCACACGTCGCCAGCCTCGATGGCCTCTTGCTCGGTGGGCGACAAACTGGGCATGGCATCGCGTGCCATGCGATACAAAGGCTCTGTCAGCCAGCTTCGACGCCAAGCTCTCCAATTCATGACTCCCCTCTATCGGCTATGCGTGGATAGCATTTATTATCTCCCATAAGCCCGCAGTGCGAACAGGCCGCCGGATTTATTGCGTGCCTATGAGAATAGACTCTGCGACAATCGTAGTCCTTGTTCACAGGTCTGAGCTGCTGTCTATGCTAAATACGCTCTGGTTGGCTTTCTTTATTATTGCCTGTCTTTCGGGTATGTACCAGTGGCTGTTCCTGCACGACGCCGAGATTTTTTCGCGCCTGGTGCTCAGCCTGTTCGACATGGCCAAATTATCGGTCGACCTGATGGTCCTGCTGTTTGGCACACTCACACTATGGCTCGGATTTCTACGCATTGCGGAACAGGCCGGCCTGATAGAACGGCTGGCACGTTTGCTGACACCGCTGTTCCGCCGCCTGATGCCCGAAGTACCCGCGGGGCATCCCGCCCTGGGCCTCATCACACTCAATTTCGCCGCCAATGCACTCGGGCTGGACAATGCCGCGACGCCCATAGGCCTGCGCGCCATGCGCGAGCTGCAAACCCTCAACCCGACTCCCGACACGGCCACGAACGCACAAATTCTATTTTTAGTGCTTAACTCATCGTCGCTGACGCTGTTGCCTGTCACCATTTTCATGTATCGCGCGCAGCAGGGAGCGCCCGACCCTACTCTGGTTTTTTTGCCGATCCTCCTGGCCACCACGGCATCGTCGCTATGCGGCCTGCTGGTTGTGGCTTTCATGCAGAAGCTCAAACTTCGCGACCCGGTCGTCCTGGCATGGATGGGAGGGTTGCTGCTGGCATTGGGTAGTTTCATGGCCTTGCTTTCCACATTGTCGACTGGCGCGATCAGCGCGCTGTCGTCGCTCATGGGCAATCTGACACTGTTTGGCATCATCATCCTGTTCCTGGTCGCCGGCGCCTATAAAAAGGTGCCTGTCTATGAATCATTCATCGATGGGGCGAAACAAGGGTTCGATATTTCAAAAAACCTGCTGCCTTATCTGGTAGCCATGCTGTGCGCCGTCGGTGTATTGCGTGCGTCCGGCGCACTGGACGCCCTGCTCGACATCATCCGCTGGGCCACGCATGCCGCCGGCCTGGATACGCGATTCATCGACGCACTGCCCACCGCTTTGGTCAAGCCCTTTTCAGGCAGCGCGGCGCGAGCCATGCTGATTGAAACCATGCAGCACTTCGGCGTGGATAGCTTTCCCGCCTTGCTGGCCGCTACCGTCCAGGGGAGTACCGAAACCACGTTTTATGTTTTGGCCGTGTATTTCGGCGCAGTCGGGATACAGCGTGCGCGCCATGCCGTAGGATGTGCGCTGGCCGCCGATCTGGCGGGCGTTCTTGCCTCGATTGCCGTGTGTTACTGGTTTTTTGCCTGACACGGCAAGGCTACTAGAGTATCTTTGGTTCGAGACGTTTTTGGCATTCGATGGGTTGGTAGCTTTGGTATTTACGGTTTGGTATTTGAAGACGCCGTCTATCGGGGCTTGGGGTCAGGCCCGGCACGGCGTGCTTGATCCGGATCTACCTCGTCCAGGCGGGCGTCGGGCCAAACTCGCTACGCCGCTGGCGCGGCTACGCTCAAACATGGCCCGCCGAAAGCCCCCGCCTTCCCTACGGTAGCATCCGGCGCACGCCTTACGCCGGTCCTGACCCCAAGCCCCGATAGACGGCTCACATTGCGGCATGCCTGGAATGAACTTGCCGACTCAGCGTATACCTCGATGCATGACCTCAACGTTTCTCTCGGTGCATGACCTCAACGCTTCCCTCTATGCATTTCCTCAACGCAAGCCGCAGGGTGGGTGGTGCTGTGCAGGCCGGCGGTAGTCCAGCGCCGGGTGCAATGGAATGGACGCCCCTTCTCGAACCGGCATCATTGTGCCAAAGTGAAGGGGTTACTAACTCATTCACTGCTATCGGAAGGAGCATCCATCATGAAGATTACAACGATTGGTCTTGATTTAGCAAAGTCCGTGTTTCAAGTTCACGGCGTGAATGCGCAAGGCCATACCGTCTTGACCCGGCAACTACGCCGCGAGCAGCTCAGCGCCTTCTTTGCGAAGCTGACACCGTGCCTCATCGGCATGGAGGCCTGCGCGAGCGCCCACCACTGGGCGCGGCTGCTGCGCGACCAGGGCCACGACGTGCGGCTGATCGCCGCGCAGTTCGTCAAACCTTACGTTAAATCCAACAAGAACGATGCCGCCGATGCGCAGGCGATCTGCGAGGCCGTCACCCGGCCCTCCATGCGCTTTGTCGCCATCAAATCGGTCGAGCAACAAGCGGTACTGAGCCTACACCGGGCCCGTGAAGGCTTCGTCAAGGCGCGCAGCGCCGCGGCCAATCAGATCCGCGGCCTGCTGGCCGAGTTCGGGTTGATCCTGCCCCAAGGCATCGCTCACGTCACCCGGCGGGTGCCGGCGTTGCTTGAGTCCGCGCTGGCGCGCCTGCCTGGCCCTTTCGTGGAACTCATCCGTACGCTGGTTGAACACCTGCGCGCGCTCGATACGCAGGTCCAGGCCCTGGAGCGATCGATCGTGCACGGGCATCGTGCCAATCCGGTCAGCCAGCGGTTAGCGCAGTTGCCCGGAATCGGGCCGATTACGGCCAGCGCCCTGGCCGCCAGCGTGGGCGATCCGCGGCTCTTTAAAAATGGCCGGCAACTGGCCGCCTGGCTAGGTTTGGTGCCGCGCCAGCACTCCAGCGGGGGCAAGGCCACGCTGCTGGGGATCAGCAAGCGCGGCGATGGGTACCTGCGCAAGCTCCTGCTCTTGGGCGCGCAGTCGGTGCTGATCCGAGCGCGCGCCCAGGCCGATCGAACGACCTGGCTAGGCCAACTGCTTGTGCGCCGCCCGCTCAATGTGGTGGCCATCGCGCTGGCCAATAAAAATGCGCGCATCGCCTGGGCTCTGATGGCGTACGACACGCCCTACGACCCTGGGCATACGCTGAGCCGGGCCCGCTAGGGTCTACGGCACGCGTACCGAGCTCGGGGCCAACCCGGCAGCGCCTCACCACCGTTTATCCCTTTTAACGTAGGACACCACCGCACCGATTGCTTGAAGCACTTTTAGCCGTAATGGCCACTTAGGTCAGACCAGGACCAGTCAAACCCGATTCGTCAGCCGCACATCAAAGTGCTTGGGTGCTAAGGGGAGCCGGTCAGCACAACCCATTAGGGGCCGTGACACGCGTGTCACCTCGTCAAGCCCGGATGTACTGCTGCAATCAACACCTAAGAAACCGGAAGGGCAAAAAAGGGCTAGGCAAATTAGGGGCGTCCATGTACTGACGAAGGGAAGGCGGGGGCTTTCGGCGGGCGCTGTCTGAGCCCGGCCTCGCGAGGCCGGGCGAGTTCGCCCGACGCCCGCCTGGACGAGGCAGACCCGGGCAGTCGCGGTGCGTAGCACCACGACCGCTGGACGTGCCGGACTGCACAGCACCGCCCACCCTGCGGCGTCTTTATAGAATTAACCGCCGCCAACACAGCAACGCTCAATCCAAAGTCATCGCCCCAGCCAGCACAGGCAGCTCAAAGTCACTACCCATGCCTAAAAAGCGGCTAAAAAAACAAAGCCACTAAAACACGTTCAGCCCTGTAAACACTCGAACCGAAAATGCGCTAAGCGCACACCACGCCAGCCGCCAAAAGACTATCGGCCAACGCGATGAATTGGCCCACAGATAGCTCTTCGGCTCGAGCAGTAGCGGGAATGCCCAGTCCATCCCAATCGACATGCGCAGCCCAGTCGCCCAGACCCCGACGCAGCATCTTGCGCCGCTGCGCAAAAGCCTTTGCAACCACTTTCTCCAGAACGGCGTGGCTTTGCGCCTGCACACGACTATCGGGCAACGGCGTCATGCGCACCACAGCCGAGACCACCTTGGGCGGCGGATCAAAAGCCTCGGGCGGCACATCGAACAGCTTGTGCATAAGATAGCGTGACTGCAGCATGACCGACAAACGGCCATAATCGGCAGAACCCGGCCTGGCCACCATGCGATCGATCACCTCGCGCTGCAGCATGAAATGCTGGTCCCGTACACGATCCGCACACGCCATCAAATGAAACAGCAAAGGTGTGGAAATGTTGTAGGGCAAATTGCCCACAATACGCAAACGCTCGCCCAGGGCGGCGAAATCGACTTCGAGCGCATCTCCCTGGACGACAGTCAAGCGGCCTTCCGGATGCTGACGACGCAAACGAGCCGCGAGATCGCGATCGATTTCGACCACAGTCAAATGATCGAGCGCCTGCATCAAGGGTTGAGTCAGCGCCGACAGACCCGGTCCAATCTCAACCACGATCTCTTGGGGCTTGGGAGCAATGGCGCGCACAATCGCTTCGATCACACCTTCATCGACCAGAAAATGCTGGCCGAAGCGTTTGCGTGCCTGATGCTGAGCCATGATGCGACTATCGGCTGGGTCGTCGATTCGACTGAGGATCAAGCCGGTTATCGATATACGCCTCGCCAATCAGCCGGTTCAACCAATCTTCGAACGCCGGCTGTTCGCGACGCTGAAAGAGTATCTTGCGGGCCTGCATGCGCTTGTATTCGTTGGCCATATCCTTGGTGCGCCGTCCCTCGACCTCGATCAGGTGCCAGCCGAACGGCGAGCGCACCGGCTGACTGATTTGTCCGGGTTGCAAGGCATTCATGGCTTGCTCAAAAGGCGGCACGGTTTCGCCAGGATTCAGCCAGCCAAGATCGCCGCCCTGAGGAGCCGAAGAGTCCTGTGAATACCGTTTGGCTAGATCGGCAAACTTTTCACCGTGTTCGATACGCTGACGGATATCGTTCAGGAGAGTCTGTGCCTGCGTATCGGACATCACCTTGGAAACCTTGATCAGTATATGCCGCGCATGGGTTTGCGTAACCATCACGGGGCCCTGCTGCTCCGCAGGCTGATTAGCTGCCGGAGCCGGCGCGCGCACCGGGGCCGTGTTTGCCGCCGGCCGCCGGCTCTGGGCCTGGCCGCGCTTCAGCACCTTGAGAATATGAAAGCCGTTGCCGCTTTGGATAATGCCGCTGATCTGGCCTGCCCGCAGTTTCTGGGTAGCCTGTATGAATAAATCGGGCCAGCCCTCGACAGGCCGCACACCCAGGTCGCCGCCTTTCAGGGCTTGCTGGTCGTCGGAAGAGGCTGCGGCCACACTGGCGAAATCGGCTCCGCCGCGCAACTTGGCTAGAATGGCTTCGGCCTTTTGACGCAATTCTTGCACACGCTGCGGCGACGAGCCTTCCGGCACCGCCACCAGGATTTGCGCCAGGCCCAGCATGACCGGCCCCGTTTGCTGGACCGGGGGAGCTTCAGGCGCCGCAGTCGGCTCTGGCGGCGGAGCCACGGCCATTTGGCCGCCATGCGCTTCCTGATTCTTTATAAAAGCGTCGACATCCGCATCGGAAATCACGATTGTGCTGTCGACGGCTCGTTGGCGCAATTGATCGAAAAGAACTTCCTCGCGCAAGGATTTCAGATAATTGTCCCAGGTCACCCCCGTTTTTTGCACTTCCTGACGCAATCTGTCGGTGCTTAATTTATTGCGCTTGGCCACGACATCAACCGCCTGCTGAAGCTCCGCGTCGGTGACCTTGATGCCCAAGCGCTCGGCTTCCTGCCTCTCGACCTCGGTGGCAATCATGCGCTGCAATACTTGCTTTTGCAGCGTTTGAGTGTCGGGTACCGCTATTTTCTGCCGCTTCAGTTGCGCCGCGGCAGATTGCGCCTCGGCATTTACCTGGCCCAGGGTAATGACCTTCTTGTTCACAACAGCCGCTATACCATCGACGAACTGCTCCGACTGAGGCGTCGTCCGGGCCGAGGCCGCATGATGCGGCGCCGCTTTGGCCGCCCATGCCGGGCTTGACGATAACAGCCCCAGAATCGGGATCAACACAAACGCAAGCCTATGCTTCGTGTGCAGACTACGCATTATTCATACCTCTCGAAGGTGGTTTTGTCAGGTATAGGTGGAACGATCGGTTGATAACCCGTAACTGTCTTGCTCAACAGGCTCATGGGGTCGCTGCCCAGCGAGCCCAATCCTGATAGTTCCAATTGGAAAAACATGGCGGTATTGGACTGGTCGGCGGAAACCGCCGAGCGCTGCAGGACCACACGCGCCGCCCAGCAGCAATCGCCCTTGTATTCGAGCCCGACAATGGATTGGGTGGTTCGCTTGTCCTGCAGGGAATAATCGATCCGCCCCAGCGCATAGATTTTACTCGTGATCGGCCACTGGCCAGAAACCGACACCTGCTCAGTGCTATTGTCGACATAGCCCGTGGAATACACCACATTCGGGTCGACGACCGCGGCGGGATCACGCTTGTATCGATAGGCGGCGGACAGTATGGCCAGGCGTTTGGGCTGCCACTTGAAACCGGCCGACATCTCGTTGCGTTCCTTGGAATAGGGGCTGACCTGCGCGTCGAAGCGCACATTCAGGGTATCGGTCAGCGCCGCATTCGCGCCGAACAGAAAATCGGACTTGGTATTGGTTCTGGGCGTTTCGCCCGGAAGCGTTACTTGCTGATCCTCGAAATAAATGCGCTGCGCCGCCTGAAGCGACAAGCGCTCGAAGCCGGTTTTTTCATCGAGCCAGCGCGTGGTCAGGCCCAGCGTGACCTGGTTGGCGTTGGCGATGCGATCCCAGCCGCCGCTATACAGGTTTTCGTCGAAAGCCTGCGAGAAATTGAAATTGGACAGTGCCGTGTCGAAAACCGGCAACTGCGATTGATCGCGATACGGCACGCGCAAGTAGTAGATCCGGGGTTCCAGCGTTTGGATCGAGTCGTTGCCAAACAAGGAAGTCCGGCGCTCGAAAGTCATGCCCGAGTCCAGCGACATGATGGGCAGGATGCGGGACTGGGTACGGGGATTGCCGCTCAAGCCATACCAGTCCGTATTGTATTGGCTCATGTGCAGGCCGATCTTCGGCGTGACGTACCAGCCGGCATGGACAATCGGATACGACACCGTGGTGTATGACGTAAAACGCGTGCCGTCCGGCACCACATGATTGCCGTAAACCTGGCGGCCATTGTAGAAGCCGTTGGCGAATGCGGCTATATTGCCGTCATAGACGGGCGACCTGAATTTGGTGGCGTAGTTGTCGGACTGCACATCGAACCCGCCCCAGTTGTAGCGCGCCCCCTGCACATGCAGCTCGGGAAGCTTGTCGTAAGGCGGCAGCGTATACGCGGAGCTGGCATCCTGCAGCGTCTGGTACGTATAGGTCTGCAAATACGCATTCCAGTACTTCAGCCCGCTCCAGTTGATCTGGGCAATACTGGGCAGCAGATTGGTGGTCGACTCATTGAGGCCAAGCGTGGAAAAGTCCCGGAAATAATTATCGTCGGACGCATGCCGGATATCGTACATGGCGCTGAAGCCGCCGCCCAGGTTCTGGTTGTGCTGGGCGGAGTACATCCAGCGCGCGTCGCCCGTCAGGCTATCCTTGGCCAGGTACGTACCCGCCAGTTGGCCGTTATAGCTCGAACCCAGATACCGGAATTCGCCGCCCATCTGCAGGCCGCGCTTGCTCATGTACTTGGGCGTGAGCGTGGCATCGTAATTGGGAGCCAGATTAAAGTAATAAGGCAGGGAAAACTCAAAACCGCTATTGCTGGTAGTCCCGTAGGTGGGAAGCAAAAAGCCCGATTTACGCTCTTTTTTAATGGGGAAAGTGAAATAGGGCGACGCCAAAATGGGCACGTTCTTGAAATACAGCACTCCATTGTGCGCAACACCCTCGTTTTCGGTCGAATTCAAATCCACGCGAGAGGCCTTGATATACCAGGCCGGATCCGGGCACGGACAGCCCGAATACGTGGCCGTGGTCAGACGCATTTTGCTGCGGCTTAGAATATCGGCCTTGGCCGCCTTGCCTGCGCCACCGCCCGCCCCCAGCCAGAAGTTCGGATCATTGACTTCGCCGGTTTCACTGTTGACGTTGTAATCCAGCGTCGGGCCGCGAACTATGCTGGCATCGCGCATGATCAGGCCATTGCCCACGACATGCACCTGGCCCGTGGAGCGCTGATAATCGATCCGGTCGCCCTTGACCACCGAATCGATGCGGCGAACTTCGGCATTCCCCGACAAGGTAACCTTGCCATCCGGATTGGACTCGACCTTGTCTCCGACCAGGAATACCGACATCTGGTCTTCGTTCAGGTTCTTGTGCAACTGCAGATTGGGGGAAACGTTCAGTTCCGGCAAGGTAGCCGACCCGGTCGACACGGGATTGGCCTGCTGAGCCTGAGCCGTCGACACACTAGCTAATACAACGAGGAATATCCACCAAACCAAACGCACGGGCCTTTCGTCTCCGAGGAAAAACTGACACTATTTCGATAAAACTGCCGCACCGGATCGATTGGCGACCCGGTATTATAGAGAAGCTGGCCTATCCATGGTTAAAGCATGGCCAAAGACCAAAAAACGCCCGTACGAATATTATTATGGAATTGATTTTGAACCCCAGCCCAGACTCCCGACTCATCGCGCTGCAACATTGGCTCAAGAGCATCGCCCCCACGCATAGCCTCGACCCCGAAACATTGCAGCCGGCCTCCAGCGACGCCAGTTTCCGCCGCTATTTTCGGTTGAACGGAAATGGACGCACGGTAATCGTCATGGACGCTCCTCCTAAACATGAAGACTGCCAGCCCTTTTTGCACGTCAGCCAGCTCCTTGCGGATGCCGGGCTGAACGTGCCCACCATCTTAGCGCAAGATCCCGGGCAAGGCTTTTTGCTGTTATCCGATTTAGGCAAGCAAACGTATCACCAGGCCATACAGGCGGGGCTGGACGACACACGCCTGCAGCAACTGTACCGCGACGCCATCGGCGCCCTGGTGCAGATGCAACAAGCCCGCACGACGGGCCTGCCTGCATACGACCAGGAGCGCCTGACAAACGAACTGGCCCTGTTTCCGCAATGGTATGCCCAGCGCCATTGCCAGGCACAACTCGATCACACCGAGCAGGCCACTTTGCAGAAAGCCTTCGCCACCCTGGTGGAAGATAATGTCAGGCAGGCCACCGTGCTGGTGCACCGCGACTTCCATTCCCCCAACCTGATGGTCTGCGATCGCCCCGAATATGGCCCGAATCCGGGAGTCATAGACTACCAGGACGCCCTGGCGGGGCCGCTGAGCTATGACCTTGCCTCGCTGGTCATGGACGCCCGCACCACGTGGGAAGAGCCGCAGCAGCTCGACTGGGCCATACGCTACTGGGAGGCGGCCAGGCTTGCGGATATCGCGGTTCCCCACGATTTCGCCGATTTCCATCGCGCCTACGAATGGATGAGCCTGCAACGCAATTTGCGCATACTCGGCGTCTTTGCACGGCTTTCGCACCGCGATCACAAAGACCATTATTTGCAGCATATGCCGCGTGTCAACGCCTATGTACGGCAGGTTGCCTCCCGCTATGGGGTTTTCACCCCCCTGCTGCGCCTGCTCGACAAGCTGGACAACCGTCAGGTTGCCGTCGGGTACACATTCTGATGCGAGCCATGATTCTTGCCGCGGGACGGGGAGAACGCATGCGCCCGCTCACCGACACGACACCCAAGCCTTTATTGCCCGTAGGCGGCAAACCCCTGATTGTCTGGCACATCGAGCGGCTGGTCGAGTCGGGAATTCGCGACATCATCATCAATCATGCCTGGCTGGGTTACCTCATCGAGGCAGCGCTGCAGGACGGGCAGCGCTACGGTGCGCGCATTACCTACTCGGCAGAACCCCAGGCCCTGGAAACGGCGGGCGGCATAGCCCGGGCCCTGGACTTCTTTCAAGACCAGCCGTTCCTGGTCGTCAACGGCGATATCTGGTGCGACTGGAACCCGGCCGAGGCGCTGCAGCAAGGGAAGATGCTTGAACGCGACGAAAAGCTGGCGTGGCTGCTTCTGGTCGCCAACCCCGAGCATCACGCCGCCGGAGACTTCCTGCTGTCCCCGGCCAATAATGTCTACGACTCGCCTTCGAGCCAAGGAGCAGACGCACTTACCTTCGCCGGCATAGGCGTATACAGGCCCGCCCTGTTTCAAAGCCTGGATAAAGCCAAGGCGGTCCGTCTTGCGCCACTGCTCCGACAGGCCATGGCAAAAAACCAGGTGGCAGGACGCTTCTACGATGGTATCTGGATCGATGTCGGCACTCCTCAACGCCTGAGCGCGCTCGACCGCATGTTGGCCGGCTAGATATCGTGTTGAAGCAAGGCTACACTGCAACATTGTCCTGCGCGGCAGAAATGTTTCGAAGTTTGGCAAAGCGCAAGCAAAATCATAGATGCCCACTCAACCCATTCATTACAGACTATGCTTGAAAAATTTTTCGGCTACGGTTTGGTAACAAGCTTTTAGCCTCGCTATACAGGATATTTTCACAATGGCCAGTTTCGGTTCCTCCAAACGCAATGTATTCAAACCTACAGCGTACGGCAACACGCGCCGCCCGCGCCGCATACCTCGCTGGATGGTCTTGATGCTGACAGGCATTGTGCTGGGCGCGGGAGGCCTGCTGTTTCTGCAAAAAAGCTACGGCCCCACCCGGCTCACGGTTGAACAATCGGAGCAGTTGCACAATGATCTGAATAGCGCCAATCTCGACAAACAGCGCCTGCAATCGCAGCTCAACCAGGCAACGCACGACCTGAACGAGGCCAAGTCCAGCCTCAGCAGTCAATCCGCCCAGCTCAAGGCGGCGCAAGAGCAAGTCGTCAAAACCAATAACGATCTGCAATTGTTCGCCGATGCCATGCCGCCCGACCCCCGTGGCACCTCTCCGGGCATCCGCTCGGCCACGTTTAAAAACAATGCCGGGCAGCTCGATTACCAGATACTGGTCATGCAGGATGACAATAAAAAAGCCACTACCTACAACGGCCAGCTTGAACTGGTCGTAGCCGGCCGCTATGCCAATGGCAAATCCAATACCATCACCTTGCCGCCGATGGACGTGTCGCTGCAGCAATACACCTACGTGCGCGGCAGCCTGCCCTTGCCCGAAACCTTTACCGCTCGTCAAGTGACCATCCGCATCACGGATCAAAACAGCAAGCACATCAGCGCCACACGCACGCTTCGCGTGCTGCGCTAAAGCACCACCCCTACAGACATCGTCGCGGTGGCGTAGGGGCGAGCCTGGTGCCCATCCGATCGACCGGGGCCGGCCCTTTTCGCAGCGAAAGGCCGGCGCGTTTTTTGGTTCGAGTTGTTTACGGGATTCGATGGGTGGGTAGCTTTGGTATTTATGGTTTTGGTATTTAAAGGCGCCGTCTATCGGGGCTAGGGTCAGGCCCGGCACGGCGTGCTTGATCCGGATCTACCTCGTCCAGGCGGGCGTCGGGCCAACTCGCGTCGCGAGCGCCGCTCAAACAGGGCCCGCCGAAAGCCCCCGCCTTCCCTACGGTAGCATCCGGCGCACGCCTTACGCCGGTCCTGACCCTAGCCCCGATAGACGGCTCGCGTAATGGCATGCCTGGAATGAACTTGCCGGCCCCAGCATATACCTCTATGCATTCCCTCAACGTAAGCCGCAGGGTGGGCGGTGCTGTGCAGTCCGGCGGTAGTCCAGCGCCGGGTGCTGACGAAGGGAAGGCGGGGGCCTTCGGCGGGCGCTGTCTGAGCCCGGCCTCGCGAGGCCGGGCGAGTTCGCCCGACGCCCGCCTGGACGAGGCAGACCCGGGCAGTCGGATAGCGCAGCTAGCCGACCGCTGGACGTGCCGGACTGCACAGCACCGCCCACCCTGCGGCGTCTTTATAGAATTAACCGTCACCAACACCGCAACGCACAGCCCAAAGTCATCGCTCAAGCCAATACGCCTGCGGCGACCGGCGGGAGGTGCAGATCCATGCCTAAAAACGGCTCAAAACGAAAGCCACTAAAACACGTTCAGCCCTGTAAACACCCGAGCCGAAAATGCTCTAGCCTACATGCTGCAGGAAGTCCTTCAGCCGCTGGCTGGGAGGATTGCTTAACAACTCGCCCGGAGGACCATCTTCGGCAACCTTGCCTTGATCGATGAAAATCAGGCGACTGCCCACCTTGCGGGCGAATTCCATTTCGTGCGTCACCACGATCATGGTCATGCCCTCTTCAGCCAGCACCTGCATAACCTTCAATACCTCGTGACGCAACTCCGGGTCGAGCGCCGAAGTGGGCTCATCAAACAACATAAGATGCGGCCGGATGGCCAGGGCACGGGCAATGGCCACGCGCTGCTGCTGCCCTCCCGAAAGCTCGCCGGGATAATGATTGACCCGCTCGGCCAGCCCCACCTTGTCCAGCAAGGCGATAGCTTCGGCCCGCGCCTGCTTGCGGCCCGTGCCACGCGTATGAACTGGGCCGAACATCACATTCTCGAGCGCAGTCAGTTGCGGAAACAAATTGAACTGCTGGAACACCATGCCGGCCTCGCGGCGCAGCTCGCGAATTTGCGCCCCGCTGCCACGCACGCTCAGGCCATTGACGACAATGTCGCCGCCTTCAATGGTTTCGAGCACATTTATACAGCGCAGGAACGTCGATTTTCCCGACCCGGAAGGCCCGACCACCACAACGACCTCGCCCTGCTCGATACATAAATCTATACCGTTGAGCACCGTGCTCGAACCAAAGCGCTTGATTACATTTTTGAATTCGACCATGCTCATACGATGCGAGTCCTGTGTTCGACAAATTTAAGAGTCAGCGCAATGATCCCCGTAAGAATCAGGTAGATGACCGCCACCGCGCCCCAAATCTCGACGGAGCGAAAATTGCTGGCGATAATTTCCTGGCCTTGCCGGGTAAGCTCGGCCACGCCGATCACAATAAATAGCGACGAGTCTTTAAGGCTGATGATGCACTGGTTGCCCATGGCGGGAATCATGCGGCGCAGGGCCACAGGGCCGATGATATGAAGCAGGATCTTGTAGAACGGCAAGCCCATGGCCTGCCCGGCCTCTTTCAACCCTTTGGGCACCGCCAGAAGGCCGCCGCGGACAATTTCGGAAATATAGGCGCCCGAATTGATCATCAGGGTAAAGACCGCTGCCGAAACGCCATCGATGCGCCAACCGAAAATCAACGGCAGCGCAAAATAAATGAACATGACCTGCACAACGATCGGCGTGCCGCGAATGACCAGCACGTACACCTGCGCCAGGAACGACAGGGCCACCGGCACATACGAAAAAAACCGCACTATCAGGGCAACAAGAATAATGGCCTTGACCAGCCACCAGCCCCAGTCGGGCACACCAGGCAAATAACTGCTTGCAATCCATGAGGCCAGTTTTGCCAGAATATAAATAACGACCAGGCTGGCGATGGCGATCGCGGTGTTCTTCCACGTAACCAGCACCTTGATATATGTCGTGGTTACGCCGGTTAAAAAGCCGATCAGGGTGCCGCCGACCAAACCCAGCACCGTGATTTGAATCGTCATTTTTGTGCCGTCCCACAGGCTGGGCAATGCATCCCAAATCGCAGACCAGTCAAAAGTCACGTTGTTTGCCTCGTAAATTTGGCCGCTGCATGCATGAAACGGCCGTCAAATGAAAAACGGCGATCCGGTGGTGACACTTGATCGCCGTCGCAGACTAAAGAACGATTTATTGTGTTTTAGAGGGTTTTTTGCCAAACCATTTTTCGTAAAGAGTATCGTACTCGCCGCTGGCCTCGACAGCCTTGAGCGCCTTGTTGACCACGGGCACCAAGTCACTGCCTTTGGGAAAGCCTATGCCGTAGTAGTCGCCGCTCTTGAGCGCACCGACGACCTTGACCTTGCCGTGGCCGCCTGTTTTCGCATAGTACTGAACGTTGGGAGTGTCGTGCACCACAGCATCGACACGGCCCGTAGCCAGTTCCAGGAAAGCATTATCGATATTCGGGAATAATTTGAGCTTGGCCCCGGGCACATTCTTTTTCAGATAGTCGACCGTGGCCGTGCCAATTTTGACGGCCACTGTCTTGCCGTCCAGGTCTTTGGCGGTTTTGATGGTGTCGTTATTGCTGGCCACCAGAATCGCCAGGCCGCTCTCATAATAAGGATCTGAAAAATCGATCACTTTTTTACGATCGTCGCGTATCGTAATGCCGGCCAGTGCCGCATCGATATTATGGGTTTGCAAGCCAGGAATGATCCCGTTGAAATCCATAGGCTGCAGACGATATTTGAGGCCTGCCTGTTTGGCGATGGCCGCCCACAGTTCGATATCGAAGCCTGTGTATTTTTCACCCTGCTTGAACTCGAACGGCACAAACGCCGTGTCGGTCGCCACGACGAGTTCTTTGCTTTGCGCCACCGCACTGGTTGCGGGCAAAACCATTACCAACGCCAGGCCGGCCAACGCCGCTTTAACTTTGTTTTTAAACATTCAAAAACTCCTTGATTTTGGGGGCTGCACCGTTAAATGAAGATGCGCCCGAAGGCACCAATTTCCAGACCACTCGTGATGATCGGCCGTGCCCAGGATCGGTAACCCAGACACGCTATTCCCCGAGCGAGCTAGCATAACGCCAACTCGGCCGGAAAACAAAAGTTCAGGCAAGCCTGAACTCTTTAAATCCCGATTGCGGTAGAAAACCTGGGGTTTCTACTAAGAGGCCTATCCCTAAAATGCCGGAACAATCGCCCCTTTATATTTTTCAAGAATGAAGTTTCGGGTGGCTGGACTATTCAAGGCAGCCATCAGCTTCTTGATGGCTGCCGAATCCTTCTTGGCCGGCGTAGTTACCACGATATTGGCGTAAGGCGAATCGGAACCTTCGATAAACAGCGCATCCTTGATGGGATTGAGGCCGGCTTCAAGCGCGTAGTTGGTATTGATCAAGGCCAGATCGACATCGGGCAACACGCGTGGCAAAGTAGCCGCCTCGAGTTCCTTGAATTTCAATTTCTTGGGATTTTCGACGATATCGCGCGAGGTAGCCAGGATGTTCTTAGGATCTTTCAGCTTGATCAGACCCTGTTTTTGCAGCAGCAACAAGGCACGCGCACCATTTGAAGGGTCGTTGGGCACGGCCACCAGGGCTCCGTCTTTAAGGTCGCCGATTTTCTTGATCTTCTGGGAATACGCGCCAAAAGGCTCCACATGCACCAGTCCTACGGAAACCAGATGGGTGTTGTGCTCTTTATTGAATGTGTCCAGATAAGGTTTGTGCTGGAAGAAATTCGCGTCGATATGGCCGTCGGCCACCTGCTGATTGGGCTGGACGTAATCGGTAAATACCTTGATGTCCAACTGCACGCCTTCCTTGGCCAGAACCGGCTTTACGAACTCGAGCAGCTCGGCGTGGGGCACCGGAGTGGCGGCCACACTGAGCTTTTCAGCCTGCGCGGCACCTGCAAACAAGGTGGCGGAAATGGCCACTGCCGTACTGAATTTTTTCAAAAACATCGAAAACTCCATAGAACACATTACTTCCGGTTTAATCGCAAGACCAGGCGATCGCCCAGCATCTGAAAAATCTGCACCAACACAACAAGAATCACGACCGTCACGATCATGACATCGGTTTGATAACGTTGATAGCCAAAGCGCAAGGCCAAATCGCCCAGCCCTCCGCCCCCAATCACTCCCGACATGGCCGAATACCCGACAAGCGCAATCGCCGTGACGACAATCGACGCGACAATGCCGGTCGTCGCCTCTGGAATCAGGGCCATCAACACGGTTTGACGCGAATTTGCTCCCATTGCGCGACAGGCCTCGGTCACGCCGGGATCCAGCTCGCGCAGCACATTCTCGACCAGGCGCGCAAAGAATGGCGCAGCGCTCAGCACCAGTGGCGGAATCGACCCTTGCACGCCGAGCGATGTCCCGGCCAGGACGCGCGTCAGGGGAATCATCACGATCAGCAAAATCAGGAACGGCACCGACCGCAGGACATTCACGATAAAAGACAAGACCTGGTACAAAGGGCCGTTCGCCAGCATCTGGCGCTCGCCGGTCAGGAATAGAACAATGCCCAGCGGCAAACCTATCAGTACGGTAAACAGCAGGGAAAATCCCGTCATGAGCAAGGTGTCAACCGTGGCTTCGGCAATCAGCGCCCAATCGATATTGGCAAACATCATGGCCGCAACACCTCGCATTCAAGGCCTTCGGCCACGAAAAATTCCGCGATCCGCGCCAATGAGGACTCTTCTCCGTCCACAGCCAGCACCAACTGTCCGTAGGGCGTTTCTTTGATGCGGCCGACCGCCCCCTGAAGAATGCTCAGGTTCACGTTCAAATCGCGGCTGATACGGCTCAAAATCGGCTGCACCGTTGAATTGCCACGAAAGCTCAGGCGTATCAAATGCCCCTGAATGCCATTGGCCATGCCGCGCCAGCCCTCCGCATCAACGCCGCTTTCAGACAAGAGCGATTGTGTGACAGGATGCCTGGGATGCAGGAACACATCCAGCACTTCGCCCATCTCGACAATCAAGCCGGCGTCGATGACCGCCACACGATCACATACCGTGCGGATCACATCCATGCCGTGCGTAATCAGGACTATGGTCAGGCCAAGGCTCTTGTTGATGTCCAGCAACAGGCGCAAGATGGATTGAGTGGTTTCCGGGTCCAATGCCGAAGTCGCCTCGTCGCACAACAAAAGCCCAGGCTTGTTGGCAATCGCGCGCGCAATCCCTACACGCTGCTGCTGCCCCCCGGATAATTGGCGCGGATACTTATTGGCATGCTCGGCCAAGCCGACCAGAGCCAGGACTTCGTGCGCGCGCTCCAACTGCTCCGACCGCGGCAAGCCTGCCAGCCGCAGGGGAAAGCAGACATTATCAAGCACGCTGCGCGAACGCAGCAGATTGAAATGCTGGAACACCATACCCACACCCAGCCGGAATTCCCGCAGCTTCGAGTCGGAAAAAGTCGTGATGTCCTGTCCGCGCACCCAGACATTGCCCTGAGAAGGACGCTCCAGTAAATTGAGCATGCGTATCAAGGTGCTTTTACCGGCGCCCGAACGCCCAATGATGCCAAATACCTCTCCCTGCCTTATTTGCAAATCGATACCGGCCAGTGCGTGCGAAACGCGACCGGCCGAAACATAAGTTTTGTGTATATTTTCCAGGCGTATCAAGGTGCGGGTTTCAACCAAAAAAACTACGCATAAAGCGCGAAGAAGTGGAACGATAATTTAACATAACCGTATTTATTTTTTTATTAGAAACTAATTACTTTTGGAAATATAAATGCGGTTGACGCTGAGCTGAAACGAAAAGTTCGTCGAGACAGGAAAAACCTGGAGATGCGAGCACAGGATCGGAGGATCATTCTTTTCCGACGAGAAAACGGCTATCGCGTATTTAATGCAAGGGGTGAACCATCGGACAAAAAGAAGGGTATTATCATGAAAAATTATCCCTATACAGAGCCGATCCATAAAAAAACAAGGTTTTGTAGAAATGCCAATTCGCCAAAAGCCCAATAAAAAACCGCCACGCCCTGAACTTTTCCGGGCCGCGCTTGTTGGCGCCACCGCGCACCCTGAAAAAACGATTTTGTTCGGCACCCATTGAGCAACCAGCAAGGACGCCCCATGTAATGCAGACAAAATCCGATAATGCAGCGAACAGGCCTGAAGTGCGCGCGAAATGCCGGGGAGGATAAAACATGACGCTCAACATACGATATTTTCGAAGTATCTATGCACAAATGTTTCTGGTCATATGCGTTGCCGCCATTCCCACCTTTATCGGCCTGACGTATTACGTCCTCCAACAACGAAGCCGCCTGCAGGACATCAGCCAGCAAAACGCCCAGCGCTATGTAGATCTGGCCGCCCGCAACGAAAACTGGCTGCTCAAGAGCTCCATGGAAACCTTGAATGCAATCGCTTCAACTCCTTTGATTCAAAACAGCGACTGGAAACTTTGTTATCAATATTTCTCGGACCTGCTCCGCCAGCACGGCAACCGATACACGAACTTTGGCGTCATAGGCACCAATGGCGAAGTTCTTTGCAGCGGAGTCTCGGCCAATGTCGAGAAGATGCCCTACCTTGGAGATCGCCCGTACTTCAAACGCGCACTGAGTAGTACAGGCTTTGTCGTCAGCAACTCCCTGATGGGCCGAATATCGGCCACCCATACCATCACGGTGGCAACCGCATTGCGCAACAACGAGGGAGCGCCGCGCGCCGTGCTCTTCGCCGCCCTGAACATGGCGGTCGTGTCGCAGATCCAAGACCACACATTGCCAAGCCGCAGCGACGATCTCACTATCCTCGACAGGCACGGCACCATCCTGACCACATCGTCGACAGACCTGGGAACACCCGGCGAGGCCCTGAAAAACAAAGACATCCTGAACCTCATAACGCCCCAGAACAAGGGTGCCAAACTGATACGCGGCAGCGACAACAAGGATTGGTTTGTCAGCTATGCCAAAGCGGGAACCCCGGACGATCCCGGCGCCCTGGCCGTTATCTATAGAAACCCTGCGTCCGGCCTGTTGTCCGAAATCCAGCGCAGCTTCTGGATAGGAACCGCCGTCACCGCCCTTCTGATGCTGATGGCGCTCTTCGCCGGCT
Source organism: Paralcaligenes sp. KSB-10 (assembly GCF_021266465.1). Classification (NCBI taxonomy): domain Bacteria; kingdom Pseudomonadati; phylum Pseudomonadota; class Betaproteobacteria; order Burkholderiales; family Alcaligenaceae; genus Paralcaligenes; species Paralcaligenes sp. KSB-10. Next base: position 1,760,571 of record NZ_CP089848.1, read on the forward strand.
GGGCCGGAACCCACGCCATTCTGGGCCGCAATATTCGAAAACTGACAGAAGCAGCGAAACGCCTCAGGAAACGTCAATTCGATACCCGGATCGGAAACCAGGTCTTCGGCCAGGAATTCACCGAAATCGCCAACCAGTTCGACAAAATGGCGGAAGAACTGGGCGCCAGCGAGCGACAATGGCAAGTCTCATTCCAAAGGCAGCAAGGCCAGAACGACATCTTGCGCAGAATTGCACAAGACGGACGCCTTGACGACACGCTAATCTCCCTGACCCACTTCGCCGAAGGCCAGATCGACGGCACCATCTCGTCGATCCTGCTGCTCTCGGTCGATGGAACGCGGGTGAGCTCATGCATCGCACCCAAGCTCCCGGCATCTTTCTGCGACTCGCTGATCAGCGCCGTCGTCGGGGCCAAAACCGGATCTTGCGGTGCCGCCATCAGCGAAAAACGGGTCGTCATTACCGAAGACATCAGCAGCGACCCGCTCTGGGAAGATTATCGGGAACTGGCTCTGGGCCACGGCCTGCGCGCATGCTGGTCGCATCCCATTATCTCGTCCGGCGGGCGCATCCTGGGCTCATTTGCCCTGTATTATCAAAGCCCGCGCTCTCCCAAGCTGGAAGAACTGCAAATGGGCCAGATGGGCGCCGAACTGGCGGCCGTCGCCATTGAACGCAGCCGTATCGCAACCGCGCTGGAACAATCCGAAGCAGAGTACCGGCTTCTCTTCGAAAGCAACCCCGATCCCATGTGGGTATGCGACGCCGCAAGCGGCCGGATACTGGCGGTCAATGACCAGGCCATACAACACTACGGCTTCGACAGGCACGAATTCCTTGCCATGTCCGACAATGACCTGCAGGCCGACGATCCGGCATCGGCCGACATCTCGAAGCTCGAGTCCCAGAGCGCCCACTCCCTGAACCAGGCGGTCCGCCTGCATCGCAGAAAAGACGGCAGCCTCATTTCTGTCGAGGTGTCGTTCTTCCCTCTCAGCTTCGGCGAACGCGACGCGCGGCTGACCCTTATACAGGACATTACCGAACGCAAGACGCTCACCCAGAACATCCGCGAACGCGACGAGTTGTTCATGCTCCTGATGGAATCGACAGCCGAAGCCATCTACGGCATCGATCAGGAAGGGCGCTGCACGTTCGCCAACCAGGCTTGCGCCAAACTGCTCGGATACACCACTTCCGAATTGATCGGCCACCGCTTGCATTCCCTGATTCACAGCAAACACGAAGACGGCCGTCCTTACCCACAGGAAGACTGCCCGATACACCGCGTATTGACCACCAAACGCCATGTCCACATAGAAAACGAAGTGCTATGGCGCAAAGACGGAACCGCCCTGCCGGTCGAGTACTGGTCGTACCCCATGCGACGCGGCGACAAGGTCGTCGGATCGATCGTCACTTTCCTGGATATCACCGAACGCCGCCGCCACAACAACGCCCTGACATACCAGGCCACGCACGACTCGCTCACGGGTCTGTTCAATCACGCCCACTTTGCATCCCGGATCAATCAGGTGCTGCGCAGAACCAGCCAGCCCAAAACACCCTTCGCCATTCTGCTGCTGGATCTGGACGGCTTCAAAGAAATCAACGACTCCCTGGGCCACCACGCCGGCGACGTCCTGCTCAGGCAAGTCAGCGAGCGTCTGAAGCAAATTTTCAATAGCGGCGCCACAATTGCCCGGATCGGCGGAGACGAATTCGCCATTCTTCTTGAACAATGGGTCGAGCGCTCCTCACTGGATACCTTTGTCAATAGTCTCTTGACGCAGATCAGAACGCCCTTCGTCCTGAATGGCATGGAGATCCAGATCAGTGGCAGTGTCGGGGTCGCTATCTACCCCGACAACGGCAGAGACCTGAACAGCCTCATGCGCAATGCCGACCAGGCCATGTACCAGGCTAAACGGGAAGGCATGGGCTACGCTTATAGCGACCCGTCCAAAGACCAGCAAACGCCGAATCGCCTGTTGCTGATGAACCAATTGCGACACGCCTTGGACAAGGAAGAATTCGTGCTGTATTACCAGCCCATGCTCTCGCTGAACAGCGCGGAGAGGATTGGTTTCGAGGCGCTCATCCGCTGGAAGAATGTCGAGCGTGGAATTTTGTATCCTGCCGAATTCATGCCGATGATCGAGCTCAGCGACCTAATTCACCCCCTGACGCTGTGGGTCATCGAGAATGCCGTCATGCAATGCAGCCAGGAACGGAAAAAGGGGCATCCGATAACCATTGCAGTAAATATTTCGACGCGAAATCTGTTGGACATCAGCCTTCCGGGGAAAATCCAGGAAATTCTCAAACGCCACGATCTGAAAGCCGACTGTCTTGAACTGGAGATTACCGAAAGCTCCATCATGGCCGACACGATCCGATCGCTGGATGTCCTGACCAGGCTTCACAATATTGGCGTGGGAATTGCCATAGACGATTTTGGAACCGGCTATTCGTCGCTGGCCTATCTGCAGAAGCTTCCCGTCGACAATCTGAAAATCGATCGTTCATTTGTGATGGACATGAGCAAACACGCTGAAGCGCACACAATCGTGCGATCGATCGTGGGCCTGGCACACAGCCTGGGGGTGTCCGTCACGGCTGAAGGAATAGAAACCGAATGGGCCTTGAAGCAATTGACCGATTTGGGTTGCGACTATGTACAGGGCTATCACATTGCCAGGCCGATGCAGGCCGACCAGATAGGGCCGTGGCTGGAACAGCGGCAGCAGGAAGCCGTGGCATGACACATAGGTATCCTGTGGGCCGTGCGCGGCCCGACGCAAGGAGAAGTGAAACGGCATCCTTTGTAGGTGCCGTTGTTTTCTTATAGCTTGCGCTTCTAGAGCATTTTTGGGTTGAGTTGTTTATGGGATTCTTCGATGGATGGGGTATTGGTATATAAAGACGCCGTCTATCGGGGCTTGGGGTCAGGGCCGGCACGGCGTGCTTGATCCGGATCTACCTCGTCCAGGCGGGCGTCGGGCCAAACTCGCTACGCCGCTGGCGCGGCTGCGCTCAAACATGGCCCGCCGAAAGCCCCCGCCTTCCCTACGGTAGCATCCGGCGCACGCCTTACGCCGGCCCTGACCCCAAGCCCCGATAGACGGCTCACGTTACGGCATGCCTGGAATTGCATCACGGGATGCCTGGAATTTACGTGCCTGCACCCATGCCTCTATCACGTGGCCACTACACCACGATGTGCCAAACCCTGGATTTACTAAGCGCCCAACGCTTCAACGTATACCTCGATGCATTGCCTCAACGCAAGCCGCAGGGTGGGCGGTGCTGTGTAGTCCGGCGGTAGTCCAGCGCCGGGTGCTGACGAAGGGAAGGCGGGGGCTTTCGGCGGGCGCTGTCTGAGCCCGGCCTCGCGAGGCCGGGCGAGTTCGCCCGACGCCCGCCTGGACGAGGCAGACCCGGGCAGTCGGGGCGCGTAGCGACACGACCGCTGGACGTGCCGGACTGCACAGCACCGCCCACCCTGCGGCGTCTTTATAGAATTAACCGCCGCCTACACAGCAACGCTCAGTCCAAAGTCACTACCCAAGCCAAAAAACGGCTCAAAAACAAAGTCACAGAAACACGTCCAGCGCCGTAAACACCTGAACCGAAAATACTCTAGTCTTTCCGATGCCCAGTGTGCTTGTCGGCCTTTTCCTTCAGATAGGCAGTGACCTTCTGTTGCTGCGCGCCATCAAGCGCATCCCAGACGGCCAGCCATTTCTGAGTGAGCTGGTCACGACTCGCGCCCATATCTTTTTTCCACATGTCATCAGCCGCCTTCTGGGCGGCATGAGGATCGATCTTGCCCGTATCCAATTGTGCTTTTTGTTCTTGGCGCGCTGTTCGTTTCAAGTCATGCAAAGATTTTTGAAACGCGTCTTGTGCCGCCTGCGCATCGGCAAGCAGTTTCATCTGGCTATCGTTCAGTTTCAGCGAGTTCACCACCTTGTGCTTGACAGTGCCAAAGCCTGGCACCACCAAGGCCATGCCCTTTTTCTCATGATGACGCTTTGTCGCACGAGGCACGGTCTGACTGGCGCTGGCGGGCGCAACACTTTGCGTGGCACTGGCAGGCGCATCTGAGGGTGCCGCCATTGCCGCACCTTGCAGCGCAAACACCACTGTCAGCACCGCAAACTTAGCCAAAGCGGGTATTTTAAAATATGACATAGTGATTATTTCCATTTATGGACAAGGAATCGCAAGTCAGCTCCTTCGCAACCATGAAGCAAGCCTTGCAGGCGATATTAACCCCCCGGAGCGCCCCCGGGGTGAACCGCAGCGCGCTCGCCATTTCCACAAATAAATAATCGCAACCCCATAACAACAAACGGCAGGTCGAACGTGATTCGGCCTGCCGTCGGATAAGTGCTTAATGCATATAGGGTTTCTGGTGGGTCGTGCGCGACTCGAACGCGCGACCATCGGATTAAAAGTCCGGTGCTCTACCAACTGAGCTAACGACCCAACAAAGAACGAGATTATGAAGAATAATTTTTTTACTGTCAAATTGACCAGTATATTGGCCCCCTCGGCATCAAGCCTTTGCGTCCGCCTCTAAAATAACAAAGAACGCATCCGATTCCAGCATCGTTGTCACAAGGATTGAGCATGGCCAAACTAGCGCCGCTTCGGCTGAACATACTTTCCGACCTGCATTTGAGCCAGGGCGGCCTGCCCCTGCCCGAAACATCCGCCGATGTGATTGTGCTGGCCGGCGACATCACCCGCCCGCGCGAAGCGATAGAATGGGCGCGCGGCTTTGACAAGCCCGTGATCTACATAGCAGGCAACCACGAGTTTTATGGCGGCAACCTGCCCGACACGCTGCAAGAACTGAAGCAGCGCAGCCAAGGGACTCACATCCACGTGCTCGACCAAGACGAGCTGATCCTGCAGGGAGTACGATTTTTGGGGGCCACGTTGTGGACCGACTTCCTGTTGTATGGGCGTGGCCCGCAACGCGAAGAGGCCTGTCGCCAGGCACAGCTCATGATTCGCGACTTCAGCCGCATCCAGTCGGACACATCCCGCGAACAAAGGTTTACTCCATCCGACTCGGAAATGCTCTGCAAAAACCACAGTGCCTGGCTGGATCGCAAATTGGCCGAGCCGTACAAGGGCCCCACAGTCGTCATTACCCACCACGCCCCATCGACGGGCAGCATACACCCACGATTCGATGGCTCGCCGCTCAATGTCTGCTATGTATCCAGGCTGGAACATCTCATGAGCAAGGACCGCGCCATTTTATGGGTACACGGGCACACCCACGACAGCTTCGACTATCTGGTCAACGGCACAAGGGTGATTTGCAACCCGCGAGGCTACTGCAAGGACGGAATCAACGAAAACGCCGCGTTCGACCCACGACTGATCGTCGAGGTCGAACGCTAGCGGCTGCTTAAAGCTGGCGGCTACTTGACGTTGGCACAGGTGGCCGATTCGTTTTCCCGCTTCAGGTACGCAATCAGATCGGCCCGCTCCTGCGGGTCGGGAATGCCTGCGTAACCCATGGCGGTTCCCGGAATGTCCGCCATCGGATTTTTCAGAAAGACATTCAAGGTTTCTTCGGTCCATACGATTTTTGAATTTTTCATCGCATCGGAATAAACAAAACCTTTGACGCTGCCCGCCTTTCTACCGAAAAGACCACAATGCCGTGGGCCGGTTCGATCATAGGCCAGTGCATGGCACGCAAGACAGCGGGTATAAATTGCCTCGCCTCGGCCTGCGTTGCCGGTCAGCAAAGGCTCGGACCATGCTTCGTGCAATACCCCCCCCGTGCTTATCAGGAACGTACAGGCCAGAAGCCTGATCCACTGGGCCCGGCGTCTCATGACATGAAAGCCGAAGGAACGGGGGGTTCGCCCAAGGCATTGCGCAAAATCGCCCAATGCATGGACTCGTCGCCCAGGATGCTGGCGGCTGCCTTGGCCAGATCGCGATTGTCGAAAATAGGTACGGCCCCCAGATAGGCGCTGACAGCTCCTTTTTCCAGCAAGGACGCAAAACGCAGCACATCGGTTTGCGTTTTCAGCTTGTCGGTCGGGAATGTGTATTTGGACTTGGCCACCACCGGCTTGCCGCCCAGGGTCACAATGGTCTTGGAAAGCAGTTCCGCGTGCTGCTTGTGATGCCCTTGAAAGGTGACAGCCAAATCGAGCACGGGCTTTTGCAACAAGCCGCTTTCCGCACCCAATTGGTACGCAGCAATGGCCTCCAGTTCGGCACCCAGCGCCGTGTTCAGAATTCGCGCGTCCGAAGCGGCTGAACCCTTCGTTCCTTTGGCCAGGGCCTCCCGGCCGGCAAGCAGCGCAACCGCCGTACCCGACAAAAGCATGCCGGATTTGCCCAGAAAAGCCCTGCGTGAGCTTTGCGAGGTGGAGGTATCAATAAAATCAAGAAACGACATGGTGGTTCTCCCAGGTATAGAGCCTGAACAATCAGGCATCATGAATTTGTACGTAAAGCATCGACACGAGCCAGAACGCCGGCCACGATGCGGTCGCAGCGGTCGCCCGCGAAGGCGAACGCATCTTCCAGCCCGTGCCCGATTTCCTGGGACAGCAGCTTGCGCAATAAGCCCCGTGCCCTGAAATAGCGTGTACGCACGGTTGCCGGAGGAATCTCCAGGCACTGCGCCACCTCGTCGACCGTCATTTCCTCAACGGCTCTCAAGACAAAGACTGTACGAAAGACATCGGGCAGCAGATCGATTTTGGCCTCAATCAGATGCCTGGTTTGGACATGCACCATGGCCTGCTCCGGTTGGCTGTAAATAGATTCATCGGTGTCCGCCAGCACCTGATCGCCCAGATGCTCGAGATCGTCGTCGTACTCAAGCACGGCATGCAGGCGCTTGTTTTTATGCAGGCGCTTGTTCGACTCATTGACCACGATGCGAGTCAACCAGGTCGACAAGGCCGAGTCTCCACGAAATCGGCCCATGGCGCGATAAGCAAGGAAAAACGCCTCAAGAACCGCTTCCTCGGCATCGGCGTCATTGCGCAGCACGCTGCGGGCGACTCGAAACAGCCTCTGGTTATAGCGCCGCATCAAGGCTTTCAGGGCTTCCCGATCTCCTTGCGAGATCCGTAGCGCAATCTCGGTATCGGACAAATCCTGACTGCTGTGAGGTTTTACGATTGACAATGGCATGCTGGATCCAGGCAAAAGGGGTGATTACGACATTAGATTAGGCTATCGCGGCTGGCGTTCCCGCTGCCGGCGATTACTTATCATGCAGGCCGGCGGCATGAATGACAAGGGCCGGGAATTCAGACTCGAAAAGTCTGAATTCCCGGCCCTATAGACCAGGGGAAAAAGATCTACCGCGCCCTGGAAATACGCACTTCGGCCCCCCGGCGCTTGACCTCCAGGCCTTCCGATGGAAGTATGCGCAGACCTTCCAGCCCCTTGATGTAGCTGGAACCTTGCATCTGCATGACACGTATCTTGTTGCGCATGACAACAGGGCTGTGTTCGGGCATCCCGAACATCCAGACCTCATCCAGAATCCGGGCTGAGTTGAATTCGCCGGTATGCTGGGCGGTTGGCCCCAGGCACAGCATATGCCCTTCACGCCCGAACACCGGCAGGGTATTCAGCCCGGCTTCGACCGTCCAGGTAGTGCCGCCCTCGTAGCGCCAACCCGTGTTCAAATCCCACCAGGCCTCGCCTTCGGGCAAATACACTCTGGATTCCTTGCCGGCCTGCACCGCCGGCGCCACCAGCAAGGCCGGTCCCAGCAGATATTGCGTGTCCCATGCATGAGCCACGGGATCGGACGGGAAAGCCAGCGCCATGGGGCGTTGCACAGGCAGGCCCGTACGTACCGAATCTTCGATAATACCCAGCACGTACGGAATCAGGCGATAACGCCACTGCAGCCAATGCTGGACCAGCTCGCGCGTTGCCGCGTCGAAGGCCTCCGGCAACAAGCCGTGTACGCCCTGAAAGCTGAAGTTGGCGGAAAAGACATTCATGGCCAGCCAGCGTATGTACAGTTCGGGACTCATGGTCGCGGTGGAATGCGCCGCCGACCCTAAGCCATGCACTTGCACAGGAACACCGCTGGCCCCCAGTGACAAAGCCGTGCGCAAGGTATGCTCCAGGCCCGCCCAGCTATTGCCGGCCCGAGGTCCGATCTGCCAGGGAAAGCGCTGGGCGGCAGGGAACAGATCTGTACTGCATATGATCCCTTCCTGAGGGGTCTTGTGGCCTGCGACAGCGTCAAACAGGGCTCGGCGCGCCAACAGTGGGTACATCGTGCGCAAAACCGCCCCCGACTCGCCCCCACGGGCAGTGATGCCATCGGGAATATCGAACTGGGCAACGCAGTCCGGAGCCCCCAGGCCCTCGTCCACCAGTTGACGCTGGCGCTCGGCCCATAGTTTGTATACATCTTTATTGGTCAGATCGAGCAGCCCAAAACGCTGGCCGGCGGTTACCGTATTGCCCGCAAAACGGTGCGCAGCGCCACTGGAGTCGTCAATGAGCAGCCAGCCGCGATCCTCCCACTCTCCGAACAGGGGAGTATCGGCAAGAACGCCTGGAAAGCAAGGAGCCGCCACTTGCACATTCAATGCCTGAAACCGCGCCAGCATACTGCGCGAATCCTGCACCCTGTGCGCATCCCATTCGAATGCCGGCTTATCTGCCTGAAAACCGTAAATACCCGGGGCCGCCAGACGGACGGCATCGAGTGCAAGCTCGCCGGCACGGAAGTCTTCCACTATTTTCAATGTGGCCTCGACGGCCTGGCCCGGAGCCTGGTCCAGCCAGACGCCCATGGGCCACAGGCCGGGTTGCCCGGCACGCCCGGTAAGCGCCGAGTACTGATTGAGGATTTCAGCGGGGTCGCCCGCAAAGACAAACACATCGAAAATCCGGTCTTGCAAATGCACCGTATATAAATCGGAATCCGCAGCCCCCAGATCGTGCTCGACGCGCCCAAATGTATTGACATAAAGCCCCCAGCCGGCCGTGCTCCAGACTAGAGGCAGGGCTCGATCTTGCGGGGAGTCGGAAACCAGGCGTTCGCCGCGGCGATCCAGATCGCCGGCTGTTTCGCCCAAACCGTACAAGGCATCGTCGCCATCGAGCTCCAGGCCCAAACGCCACCGGTTGGAGCCCTCGAGGGCCTCGCGTCCGAGCGTAGCCGAGATTTCACTGCGCAACACGCAGCGATCACCCCGATACAGCAAAAACTGCAAGGGATCGGACGATATTTCGAGAACGACGTCGCCTTGCTCCAGGCGCCACCCACGGCGATCGGCCAGGGTAATGGAGCTGACGGCCAATTCGCCGACCGGCTCGTGCCGCGCCAACAGCATATCGGCATGCGCCCGGGCGCGAGCGCCAGGTTTGTCATCGAGCAAGGCTTTGGCCTCGGCGCAGCGCAAACGATATACGCCAGGCGCATGGGCTTCGATTTGAAGCTGCAGCTCGTCGAACGAAAAATCTGCGCGCGTGGATTTCGCCGTCAGAAATTTCAAAGAAGCAAGTTGCGTCACGTGAGCAAGGTTAGACTTGGGCGGCACAGCGCAATCCTCGGGCTCTAAGCCCAAAAAGCATTCAAAAGTGACTATTTTGACGGATTTACTCTATAAAATAAAATCGCATACATTCAGGCCTGTTTCAAAAGCCGTCAAAACCGCTTCAACGAGGCGCAATTGCCCTCAATAAATCACGCTCTACCGGCGCCGGCTCATGATTGAGACGCGCCGCAATAATATCTCCTGCCAGGGCCGACCACGTCAAGCCGCGTGAGCCGTAGCCGCACGCCAGCCATAGCCCGGGCGCCTGCGCAAGTTCTCCTATCAGCGGCAAGCGCCCTGCCGCCACCGCTCGCCATCCGGCCCAGCCGCCTGAATTATGTAGCGCTGATCGCAATTCAGAAACAGATACATTCAGCAACATATTTAATTTGTCGATCACCTCGTCATGCCCCCGATCGGTGACAGAGCTGACAAGGGCATCCGCGTCGTAGGTACTGCCCCCAACACAGATCTGGTCTACAGCCGGTAGGCAATAACCGACTCCTCCGAGTATGAGTTGGGGGTTGAGTCGCGCTGTGTCCGGCGCGGAAAAATGACTGACTTGCCCGCTCAACGCCTGCATGGCGAAAAACTTGGGCAAGGCTGCAGTATACGGTGTAGCCGCCAGCAGGGTTTTGGCCTGAACCGCGTTGGCAAGCACCAGCGTGGATGCCCGGGCAAGTTCCCGGCCTGCCGCGTCCCTCACCAGCCACTGCCCGGGCCCAGATTGTTCCAGGCTGCCAACCTGAACGGCCTGGCAACGAATGCCAGGCCGGCCAAGCAGCGCTTCAATGAGCGGCTCGGGCCGCACCAACTGGCCATCGGTAAAAAACACCCCGCCCCGGGCAAGGGAAAGCCCCGCGCGGCGCGAAGCTTCCTCCGGCTCCAGCCACGACACCCAGCTATCCGGAAACGACAAATGCGCCAAGGTCGCTTGGCGCTCAAGCGCATCCTGCGGGTCCGTGGCCAGCTCCAGGGTTCCACAGCGCAGCGGACGCGCCGGCTCGGCAAGAGTCTGCCAGCGATGCAAGGCTCTCAAAGTACCGGCACGGGACAAGCGCGCACGAATATCGTCGTCCCGGGAAATCAAAGGTGTCAGCGCAGCCGACCTGTGCCCCTTGTGACTTGCGCCCACGCCCTGTCCGAAGACCGGATCCAGCACGGTGACGGCATGGCCTCGAAGCGCCAGACTGTGGGCAATGCCGGCGCCCGCCAGTCCGCCGCCCACCACGAGGACAGAATGACCCCGAACAGCAGAGGCGCTATCGCGGCGCATGCTTGGCCGCAGGGTCGCGACCGTTACCTCCCGCTTGCGGCCAAAGCCCGGCGCCTTGGAGACCAGAAAGCCAGCCTCGGTCAATGCACGGCGCACGCTCCCTGCGCAACACCAGCTTGCCGCCGTAGCCCCCGCATTGGCCATGCGGACCAGTTGGCCAAACAACCTGGGCGACCACATCTCAGGGTTCTTTTGTGGAGCAAAACCGTCCAGAAAATAAGCGTCGACCCGCGCATCAAGTTGCCGGGCAAGTTTTTCCACGAAACCGAACGCCAGGGTAAGGGTCAAGGCCCCCGACTCGAACTCCAGCCTATGCAATCCAGGCAACGCGGCGGGCCACACGGCGACCAGTTGCTCGGCCAGTCCGGCAAACCGGGCCGGAACCCGCGGCAACAACACCCGCGCCAGATCTTCTTTCGAAAAAGGATGGGCTTCGAACGACACCATGTGCAGGCGTGACGAACGCTCCGGATCGGCGCGCCAGGCCTGCCACAACGCCAGAAAATTCTGCCCCAGGCCAAAACCCGTTTCACACACGGTGAATGTGTCCCGGCCGCGCCAGCGGAAGGGCAATTGATTGCCCTTTAAAAATACATGTTCGGCTTGCGCCAGAGCACCCAGTTCCGCATGGTAAACATCGCCATATTGCTCGCTCACGGGAGTGCCCGCCGCATCGAAGGCTACGCTTGCCGGAACCAGCGGCTCAAAAGAAATTGCCATAAACCAAACTACGCTCAAATCCAGTATTGCTGAAAGCCAGTTGCAAACTTGGCCGGGTACAATGTTACGTACACTAGAGTTTCCCGACCCTCAGACGCTTACGGATCGTATGCCAATACCACGCCTCAATCTCAGCGAATCCCTTGACGCCGCGGTTACCGCCTCTCGTGCAGCAGCGGCGATTCTGCAATCCTACGCCCACAATCGATCCGACCTGGTCATCAACAAGAAAGCCAGAAACGATCTGGTGTCCCAAGCCGATCGGGAAGCGGAAATCGCTATTATCGACCTGTTGCGTGAACGCACGCCCGACTTTGGCATCGTGGCGGAAGAATCCGGCGGAAAAACAGCGGGTAAAGCGACCTGGTACATCGATCCCCTCGATGGCACCACCAATTTCCTGCATGGCATACCCCATTATGCGGTTTCGATAGCGCTGATTGCGCACGCCGGGGCAATCCTCGACGATCAGCCCCTGGAGCAGGATACGCCTGTAATCGGGGTCGTCTACGATCCGAACCGCGAAGAAATATTTACCGCCATGCACGGCGTGGGCGCGTGGTTGAACGAGTACAGGATCTCATGCTCGCAAACTCGCGACCTGAGCGAGGCAGTACTGGCCACAGGATTTCCATTCCGGGATTTCTCCTTTGCCGAGCAATACATGCCCACCTTGCATGAAGCCATTAACACCACACGCGGAGTACGGCGATTAGGGGCGGCCGCGCTCGATCTGGCCTGGACCGCCTGCGGCCGCTACGACGGCTATTGGGAAATGGGCCTGGCTCCCTGGGACGTGGCCGCGGGGACGGTCATCGTGCGCGAAGCAGGTGGAGTAGCCGAAGATATGCATCACATCGACCCTTGGCCCATAAAAGGCTATGTGTACGCCGGCAATCCCGACACGGCATCCGCCATCGATGCCATGATCCGGCCTCATTTGAAGCCGCGCTGACCTGAGAAGGTCCGGCGCCAAGGCCTTTCCAGGGCTGGGCGACGTTCAGGCAACAACGCCTTGCGACGCCTCATCGCGCAGCGCTCGCCGCAAAATCTTGCCCACATTGCTTTTGGGCAGCTCGGTACGGAATTCGATTCTGTGCGGACGCTTGTACGCCGCCAGCCGCTCGGCGCACCAGTCCCGCAACTGCCGTTCGTCCAGGGACTGATCTTTTTTTACTACATAGAGCTTGACCATTTCACCGGTGCGCGCATCGGGCAGGCCTATTGCCGCGCACTCCAGCACGCCCGGATGAGCGGCCACGACCTCTTCGATCTCGCTGGGATAGACATTGAATCCCGAAACCAGAATCATGTCTTTTTTGCGATCGACCAGGCGGATTCGCCCTTGCTCGCTCATGATGCCGATATCGCCGCTCTTGAAAAATCCATCCTTGGTAAAAGACTGGGCCGTTTCGTCGGGACGCTGCCAGTACCCCTTCATGACCTGGGGGCCGCGTATGCCTACCTCGCCGGGCTCGCCCAGGGCCACAGGCTGTTCCTGATTATCGAACAGGACAATGTCGGTGGACGGCAGGGGAAAACCGATATCCCCGGAGTATTCGCCGGCATCGGTTGGGTTGACACACACGACAGGCGATGTCTCGGACAGGCCGTATCCTTCAATAAGCGGCTTGCCTGTGATTTGCTGCCATTTTTCGGCCACGGCACGTTGTACGGCCGCTCCTCCGCCAAAACACAGGCGCAAGGCGGAAAAATCCAGGGCGGCAAATTCGGTCCGATTGGCCAAACCATTGAACAAGGTGTTGACAGCGGGAAAGATATGAATCGGATCACGGCGCCATGCCTGCACGATCGTGGATAAATCGCGCGGATTGACAATCAGTACGCTGCACATGCCCGCGTGCACGGCAAACAGCCCGCAGACCGTCAGCGCAAAAATATGATAAAGAGGCAAGGCGCTCAAGATGGTCAGGGGCTCGCCCGACAGATCGCCCAGCGCCGGGCGGGCTACCGCCCTGACCTGCAACACATTGGCCACCAGGTTGCGGTGAGTCAGCATGGCGCCCTTGGGCACGCCGGTGGTGCCTCCCGTGTACTGCAGCACCGCCAGGTCGTCCATCGCCACCACGGGCCGCGTAAAGGCGGCTTTGGCGCCCTGCTCCAGCACCACGCGAAAACGCAGTGCCCCCGCCAGGCTATAAGGGGGAATCAGCCGCTTGACGTAGCGCACCACCAGATCGACCAGGCGCCCCTTGAATCCCAGCAAATCGCCCAGCGACACAATGACCACCCGCCCTGGCTGCTGATCGCCCGGAACCGCGGCCAGGGTGGCGGCAAAATTTTCCAGAATGAAAATCAATTCCGGACGGCAGTCCTGGAGCTGGTGTTCGAGCTCGCGCTCGCTATACATGGGATTGATATTGACAGCCACCATGCCCGCACGCAAAACCCCCATGAAAACCACCATATAGGGCATGGCATTGGGCATCATCAGAGCGACGCGGCTGCCCGCGGGCAGGCCTTGCTGCTGTATCCAGGCGGCCACCGCATCGGCATGCCGATCGAGGTCGCGATAAAGCAGGCTGCGGCCCATCAATGTCAGGGCGCGCCGGTCTGCGTGCTTCTTGCAGGCCTGATCCAGCAAATCCACCAGCGAAGAGTAATTTCCGGTATTTATTTCAGCCGGGACGTCTTTCGGATAGTGCAGCAACCACGGTTTTTCCATCTGTCAGCCCCTTTTCCCGATTTCAACAGTTTGATGATACGCTGTCACAGGCGTACAGTTTCATCGACGACTACAACAGGATATCCATCATGAAATTAGTTGAACCTATCGTTGCATGGCAAGCCGAGATCGCTGCGATCCGGCGCGATATCCACGCACATCCTGAACTAGCCTACGAAGAAGTCCGCACCGCCGATGTCGTGGCAAAAAAGCTCGAATCCTGGAACATCGATACGCACCGGGGCCTGGGTGTTACAGGCGTCGTAGGAACAATACACGGTAAAACGCAAAATGGCCATGCCATTGGCTTGCGGGCCGACATGGATGCGCTGCCCATGCAAGAACTGAATACCTTCGGGCACGCCAGCAAAAACCCCGGCAAGATGCACGCTTGCGGACACGACGGCCATACCGCCATGCTCCTGGCGGCAGCTCGCTATCTCGCCGAGCATCGCGATTTCGACGGCACCGTTCACGTTATTTTCCAGCCTGCCGAAGAAGGCTTCAGCGGCGCAAAAAAAATGATCGACGATGGCCTCTTCACGCTGTTCCCCATGGACGCCGTATTTGGCATGCATAACTGGCCGGGCATGGAAGTCGGCACTTTCGGCGTCATTCCAGGCCCCATGATGGGCTCCAGCAATACGTTCGAAATCGTCCTCGAAGGCAAGGGAGCGCATGCCGCCATGCCGCATCTGGGCGTCGATCCCGTCATGGCCGCCGTCCAACTGGCGCAGTCGTTCCAGACCATACTCACGCGCGACCTGGACCCCCTCGATCCCGCCGTACTCAGCATTACCCAGATTCATGCCGGTTCGGCCGACAATGTCATCCCCAACAGCGCCTCGATGCGAGGCACCGTCCGCACATTTTCCGACAAAGCCCTCGACATCATTGAAAAACGCATGTCCGAAATTACGCACCTGGGCTGTCAAGCCATGAACTGCAAAGCCGAATTCACGTTTCACCGCAAATATCCGGCCACCGTCAACCACGCCAGGGAAACCGCCTTTTGCGCCAATGTGCTCAAAGGCATCGTCGGCCAACAAGGGGTCAACCAGTCGGTACGGCCTTCCATGGGCTCCGAAGATTTTGCCTTCATGCTCAGGGAAAAACCCGGCTGTTATGTCTGGATAGGCAATGGCGACGGCACCCACCGCACCCAGGGGCATGGCATGGGGCCGTGCATGCTGCACAATGGCAGTTACGACTTCAACGACGACCTCCTCCCTTTGGGCGCGAGCTACTGGGTCGAACTGGCTCGAAGCTGGCTGGCCGACGCGGCTTCTCATTAACCTCTTTCTCGCTGCCTTGCACGCCTGCGCATCGGCCAGGCTTTTATTGGAGTTGTCTTGAGCACCCCTATGCCCGCCACCATCCTGCCCACCCCGTCGCGGCACGCCGTGCTGCGCGTTGTCCCCATGCCTGCCGACGCCAATATGCACGGTGATGTATTCGGAGGCTGGATCATGGCGCAAGTCGATATAGCCGGATCGATCCCCGCGGCCCGCCGGGCCGCCGGACGCGTGGCAACCATCGCCGTCAATGCCTTTACCTTCAAGCAACCTGTTTTTGTCGGCGACCTTCTCAGCTTCTATGCGGAAATCATCAAAGTCGGTACTACCTCGGTTACGGTTGCCGTCGAAGTCTACGCCGAACGCCAACGCCTGCAATTCGAAGTCGTCAAGGTAACCGAAGCGACCCTGACTTACGTCGCCACCGACGAGCAGCGTCGGCGCCGCCCCCTTCCACCCGTTTGAACAAGGCGCGCCTATGTCGGACACCTTCGTCAAGCCTGAAAGCGAGCCCATCGCGATTCCTCGCAGGCTGGACCCTGAAGATGCGCAGCTTGCCCTGCAAAAGCTGCAATCGATACTCAAGCGGCAAGAAGTCGTAGAAGCCCTGGCCCACCGCCAGTACGAAGACGAAGACCGCTCAAACCTGCTCGAAGGCATGCTGCATCGGCAGCATGAGAACGAGATCAAGACGATCGTCAACGGCCTGCACCCGGCCGATATCGCCTTTATCCTCGAGTCCCTGCCGGTCGTCGAGCGGCAAGCGGTATGGCACTTGGTCGACGCCGAACACGATGCCGATGTGCTGCTCGAAGTGGACGACTGGGCTCGCGAATCGCTGATCGAATCCATGAACCACCAGGACTTGGTGGCTGCCACCGGCACCATGGATGCCGACGAAATCGCCGACCTGGTTCCGGACCTGCCGGCTGACGTCATAGCCGAAGTGCAAAAAGGCCTGACCGACGAAGAACGTGCGCAATTGATTGCGGCCATGGGCTACCCCGAAGGCACCGTGGGCGCCATCATGGACTTCGAAATGGTGCGGGTACGCGAGAATGTATCGCTCGAGGTTGTCCTGCGTTATTTGCGGCGCCTGCGCGAATTGCCGGACCATACCGACCAGATTTTTGTGGTCGATCGCCAGGACAAGCTGCAAGGCACGCTGCCCTTATCGACCCTGCTTGTCAGCGAACCCGAAACCGATGTGTCGGGTGTCATGGACACCGATTACCTGACGCTCAACCCACTGGACTCCGACGCCGACGCGGCTGGCGCATTCGAACGTTACGACCTGGTCTCGGCGCCGGTAGTCGATGACCAGGGCCGCTTGATCGGGCGCGTCACCATCGCCGAAGTCGTGGACGTGATGCAGGAAGACTCCCAGGAGCAAGCCTTGTCCCGCGCCGGCCTGCAGGAAGAGGACATCTTTGCGCCGATCGTCAGCGCCCTGAAAAACCGCGCGCCCTGGCTGCTGGTCAATTTATGCACGGCATCGACGGCTTCATTCATTGCCTCGCGCTTCGAAGAGACCGTCAGCCATATCGTCATACTGGCATTTTTAATGTCCATCGTCGCCGGAATCGGCGGCAACTCCGGCAATCAGACCATGACCATGATCATTCGCGCGCTGGCGGTGGGCCGGGTCACAGGCGCCAACGCCTGGCAACTCGTCAAGCGCGAACTGTACGTGGCCTTCCTGGTCGGGACATGCGGCAGTTTCGTCACCGGAATATTCGCCTGGCTGATTTCAGGCTCGCTGGCCATAGCGGCCGTCATGATGGCCGCCATGGTGGGCAATATACTGATAGGCGCGGCACTTGGCGTGCTGATTCCGATCCTGCGCGACCGCTTCGGCAAAGACCCGGCAATGGGCTCGTCGGTGCTCCTGACCTTTGCCACCGATTCGTTGGGCTTTTTTCTCTTTCTCGGCCTGGCAACCCTATTCTTGCTGTAGAAGCGGGCACAAGTCCCGCCTCTACATCATCCCTTGCTTGCCAAGAGGGTATCTACGCCAGCTTGCCGTGGCAATGCTTGTATTTTTTCCCGCTCCCGCAGGGGCACGGATCGTTGCGGCCTACTTTCGGCGTCACATTGACCAGGGGACGGTTCACGGGCCCGGTCGCATCCACGCCATCGATACCGGGATCTTCGCCGCTCAATGCGACGTCGTAATCGGAGTGATGATAGGTCACGTTCTCGAGCTGAGGCTGCTCCTCGGCTTCCACCTGAGCGGCGGACTCGATCTTGACTGTCATCAAGACCTTGACTACATCGTTGCGGATCCGGTCAAGCATGGCCGAAAACAGTTCAAAGGCCTCGCGTTTGTATGCCTGCTTGGGATCCTGCTGCGCATAGCCGCGCAAATGAATGCCTTGCCGCAGATGATCCAACGACGACAAATGCCCGCGCCAATGCGTATCGACAGCCTGCAGCAACATCGACCGCTCAAAGGGATTCCAGTTTTCTCGCCCCACCATCTCGACCTTGGCGTCGTAAATACGGCGCGCTTCGGCCAGCACACGCTCAAGCAGGTCATCATCGGTCAGGTTAGGCTCTTTTTCGAGCATATCGACCAGAGGCATTTCAATCTGCCAGTCGGCTTCCAGCGCACTCTGCAGGGCAGGGACGTCCCACTGCTCTTCCATGCTTTCCTCGGGGATATACGCCCGGAACTGCTCGGTCACCGCGGCGTCGCGCAAATTATTGATGGTTTCGGACACATCGGCCGATTCCAGCACCTCGTTGCGCTGCGCATACAAGACCTTGCGCTGATCGTTCGAAACATCGTCGTATTCGAGCAATTGCTTGCGTATATCGAAGTTGCGCGCCTCGACCTTGCGTTGCGCCGATTCGATCGAGCGCGACACCATGCGAGCCTCGATAGGCTCGCCCTCAGGCAAACGCAGACGCTCCATGATGGACCGTACCCTGTCACCGGCGAAAATCCGCATCAGGGAATCATCGAGCGACAGGTAGAAGCGCGAAGAACCCGGGTCGCCCTGACGTCCGGCACGGCCACGCAACTGATTGTCGATGCGACGGGATTCGTGGCGTTCGGTACCGATAATGCGCAAGCCCCCCGCCTGCTTGACGCGCTCATTGGCAGGAGCCCACTCGGACTTGACGGTGTCAATGCGCGCCACCTTGTCGTCCTCGCTGAGTGAGGAATCGGCACGGATCAGGTCGATCTGCTTCTCGATGCTGCCGCCCAGCACGATATCGGTTCCGCGGCCGGCCATATTGGTGGCTATCGTAATATGCCCGGGCTTGCCGGCTTCGGCCACGATTTCGGCCTCGCGCGCATGCTGCTTGGCATTCAGAACTTCATGCGGCAACTTGGCCCGCACCAGCAAACCCGCCAACAGCTCGGAGTTTTCAATACTGGTTGTACCAACCAGCACCGGCTGGCCACGCTCGTGGCAATCTTTGATGTCGCCCAGGATCGCCTGGTATTTTTCTTTATCGGTTTTGAAAACCTGATCGTTTTGATCCTTGCGGATCATGGGACGATTGGTCGGGATAATCATGGTTTCCAGGCTATAGATCTCCTGGAACTCATAAGCCTCGGTATCGGCCGTTCCGGTCATGCCCGACAGTTTGTCGTACATGCGGAAGTAATTCTGGAATGTAATGGAAGCGAGCGTCTGGTTTTCGTTCTGGATCTTGACGCCTTCTTTGGCTTCGACGGCCTGGTGCAGGCCATCCGACCAGCGGCGCCCAACCATCAGTCGTCCGGTGAATTCATCGACGATCATCACTTCGTCGTTCTGAACAACGTATTGCTGGTCCCGGAAGAACAAGTTATGCGCCCGCAAGGCCACCATCAAATGGTGTATCAAGGCAATATTGCGTGGGTCGTACAGAGACTCGCCATCGGGCAGCAGGCCCATGCTCGACAGAATTTGCTCGGCCTTCTCATGCCCCGCTTCCGACATATGAACCTGCTGCGCCTTTTCGTCGACCCAGAAATCGCCTTCGGGTTCGGGCTCCTGCGGCTTGGGTTCGGAAGCCATGCGCGACAGCAGCGGCGGTACCGCATTCATGCGGATGTAAAGATCGGTATTGTCTTCGGCCTGACCGGAAATGATCAGTGGCGTGCGCGCCTCGTCGATCAGGATCGAATCGACTTCATCGACAATAGCGTAGGCAAGCTGGCGCTGCCGGCGATCCTCGGCGCGGTACTCCATATTGTCGCGCAAATAATCAAAACCGTATTCGTTGTTGGTGCCGTATGTGATGTCGGCCATATAGGCCGCTCTTTTTTCCTCGTTTTCCTGCTGGGGTACAACCACTCCAACCGTCATGGCCAGGAAATTGTACAAACGGCCCATCCATTGCGCATCGCGGCGAGCCAGATAGTCGTTGACGGTTACCACATGCACGCCGCGACCGGCCAGGGCGTTGAGGTACACCGCGAGGGTCGCCATAAGCGTTTTGCCTTCGCCGGTGCGCATTTCCGCGATCTTGCCGTTATGCAGGGCAATGGCCCCGAGCATCTGGACATCGAAGTGGCGCATGCCAAATACCCGCTTGCTGGCCTCGCGCACCACGGCAAACGCCTCGGGCAATAAATCGTCCAGCGATGCACCGGCCTGATATCTTTGGCGGAATTCGTCTGTTTTAGCCGTCAACTGCTCGTCGGCGAGAGCAACCATTTTCGACTCGAGCGCGTTAACTTGCGCTACCTGCTTGCGATACTGCTTAAGTAACCGATCGTTGCGACTACCAATGAGCTTTTTTAGCAGAGAGACCATTCTT
Source organism: Paralcaligenes sp. KSB-10 (assembly GCF_021266465.1). NCBI lineage: Bacteria > Pseudomonadati > Pseudomonadota > Betaproteobacteria > Burkholderiales > Alcaligenaceae > Paralcaligenes > Paralcaligenes sp. KSB-10. The sequence continues at coordinate 1,780,881 of NZ_CP089848.1, forward strand.
GTGTCGTTAATGCAGGCTTGCACCGTTAGCACGCGCAACGCCTAATGCATATCTTTTTTTAGGTTGGCGGAAAATCCGCAGGAAAACGAGACAGTTTAACGCACCTCGGGCAGGATGGCTTTTACGTGGCTTGAGGCGTCGGCGACCAAGTGCCTGGACACCTCCGGCTTGGCTAAAAACAACTTGGGATCCAGGGGGTGCCCTGCCATTCGAACTTCGAAATGCAGATGCGAGCCGGTGGATCGGCCAGAGGAACCGACACGGGCGATCATTTGCCCTTTTTCGACCAGATCGCCGGCTTTCACATCCAGCACGGATGCATGAGCGTACCGTGTAACCAGGCCGTTTCCATGATTGATTTCAACCATTTTCCCGTAACCCGCCTGAACACCCGCTTCGGATACCACGCCACCTGAAGCCGCATAAATGGGCGCGCCTTTGGGCGCCGCAAAATCCAGGCCCTCGTGCATGGAGCGACGGCCGGTCACTGGATTCAGGCGCCAGCCAAACGAAGAGCTCAGGTAAGGGTAATTGACCGGCATCAAGGTCGGCAAGCGAGCCTCGGTGCCGGCACGCTTGGTCAGCACCAGATCCAGCATGGCAAACCAGTCTTTTTGCTCGTCGATCTGCTGCTGCATGAGATCCAGCTGGCGCCCCAGGCCCTCGGCCGACATGGAGTCGCCCGGACCGTCGTTGATGTAATCCATAACAGGCTGAGCGTGGTCGAGACTGGCCTTGATTTCCGGGTCGGTGTAGGAAATGCCGGCGACATCGGCCACCCGCTTGCTCAGGCCGCCCATGGCGATGAGCTTGGCCTGCAGCTCGCCGACAGTCTGGGCAAGAAGGTTTACATTTTCGCGTATATACGCGGAATCGCGGGAAACTTGATTGTTAATAACGCGTTCTTGCGCCACACTAAGCGAAGCCGGGCGACTGTAGCGCGATTGTACCCAGGCGCCTGCGGCGGCCGAAGCCGACAGCGCGGCAATCGCCAAGGCAGCCAGAAACGGCATTCCCAGCTTCTTGACATTGGAACCATCCGAACGACCATGCATAATGACAACATTCACTGTATAAATCCTTACTGACAAGTCGCGCATGCCCCAGACTCCCGATCGACGATCCCGAGATAAATCCTTACCCGCCAACCTTTCTGCAATCAGTTGGCTGGGTAGCGATCGGCATGGCGCTGATGTTTTAACGACGGCACGCATGTTGCTATCAATAGAACATGCGGCCAAAAAAATATTGCCCCCTGCGATTGCGCAGGTTTGTCGAGTAGCGCGTATAGACAGACAGCAAGTCACGCTGGCGGTTCCCAGCGCGGCGCATGCGGCAAAGCTTCGACAATTGGCCCCCCGAATTGTTCAACTGCTAACGGAGGGTGGATGGAACCTTAACGAAATTAATGTCAGGGTTCAAGCTGGCTTGTTACAAAACCAGACAAAAGCAGCACCCATCAAAGAAGTGGTGCCACTCGATAATAACGCTTTACGCGCATTTGAAACGTTACAAAATAACTTGCGCCCCGGCCCGCTGGCCGACGCCGTAAAACGCCTGCTGGCGCATCATCGGCACCCGTAACGCCGAGATCAGGCGAACTTCCACTCGTTGGTGAAAGCCTTGGGCGCCGTGGCACTGGATTCGTAGGTAATCATCTCCCAGGCATCCTGTTGGGCCAGCAAGGCCCGCGCCAGCCTGTTATTCAGGCTATGGCCCGACTTGCAAGCCACATAGCGCGCCACCAGCGGCTTGCCGATCAGATATAAATCGCCGATAGCGTCAAGAATTTTATGCTTGACGAACTCGTCGTCGTAGCGCAAGCCATCGGAATTCAACACCCGGTATTCATCCATGACAATGGCGTTGTCAAGGCTGCCGCCGCGAGCCAAGCCCGCCGCGCGCAAAGCTTCAACCTCGCTCACGAATCCGAAGGTGCGGGCCCGCGCAATGGTTTTGGCGTACGAATCCTTGGAAAAATCGACTTCGGCGAAATTGGCCGTGGAGTCGATGGCCGGATGATGAAAGTCGATGGCAAACGACAGGGCGAAGCCATCGTAGGGTTCCAGGCGAGCCCACTTCAATTCCTGGCCTTCGCCTTCCTGCACCTCGATGGTTTTCAGCACCCGCAGGAATTGCTTGGCAGCCGCCTGTTCCTGAAGGCCTGCCGAGCGCAACAAGTAAACGAAAGTCCCGGCGCTGCCATCCATGATGGGAACTTCTTCGCCGGTAAGATCGATATGAAGGTTGTCGATGCCCAGGCCGGCCAGAGCCGACATGAGGTGCTCGACAGTCGATACCCGCACATTGCCCTGCTGCAGCACCGAAGCCATGCGAGTATCGCCGACCCGATTTGCCTGGGCCGGAAAATCCACGACTTCGGGCAGATCGACGCGATGAAACACAATACCTGTATTGGGGGCTGCGGGGCGGAGCGTAATTTCAACTCGACGACCAGAGTGCAGGCCCACACCTTTGGTACTGATGGATTTTTGTATGGTGCGTTGGCGTAACATAAATAAAAGACCAGAATTCAAACAGCTGGCGCGACCACTTTGGCAGCGTACTCGTCATTGTAACAAGAATACGTATCAATCCCTTAAATTTTTGTAAGTCCTGGCAACGTCTGCGGACCGCCGGCCATCGCAATGGCTGCGGTTGATACGCGGCGGCACGCCCTCCCGGGGATATAGGAAGACGTGCCGTCGGATCGGTACGGGCGTTTCGCCCGCCTCATCGCTGTGAGGGCTGCCTGAACAGCCTTGGGCCGGATTTCTGTCTAGTCGGCCTGTTTACGCAAAAACGCCGGTATGTCGAAGTGATCCATGCCGGCGGTTTCCAGCGCCCGAACCTGTGCGGAAGCCTGGCTGCGCGGATTGCGGATCACTGCGGGCACGTCGGAATTGGCAAAACCTCCCATCAGGGGCAGATTATCGGTGCCGGTGCGATACACTTCGGCCGAATTCGACACGAGTTGAGGACGCGTGGAAGCAGCCGTGCGGCCCAAGCCGGTTGCGACCACCGTAACACGCAAGTTTTCACCCATGGATTCGTCGTAGGCCGTCCCGAAAATCACCGTGGCATCTTCAGCGGCGTAGCTGCGGATGGTATCCATGATTTCGCGCGTTTCGCGCATTTTAAGGGTACGGCTGGCAGTGATATTCACCAGCATGCCACGGGCTCCGTGCAAATCGACGCCTTCCAGCAACGGGCATGCAATGGCCCGCTCGGCAGCCACACGGGCGCGGTCGGCCCCGGCGGCGATGGATGTGCCCATCATGGCCTGGCCCTGTTCGCCCATAATGGTCTTGACGTCTTCGAAGTCGACGTTCACATTGCCTTCGACATTGATGATCTCGGCAATTCCGGCGCACGCATTGTGCAACACGTCGTCGGCCGACTTGAAGCAGTCTTCCTGAGTGGCGTCGTCGTCCATCAATTCGTAGAGATTCTCGTTCAGCACGACAATCAGCGAATGCACATGCTTGGACAACTCGGCAATACCGTCTTCCGCCATTTTCAGGCGCTTGGCGCCTTCGAAGGAGAATGGCTTGGTTACGACCCCGACGGTCAGAATGCCAAGTTCCTTGGCAACTTCGGCAACCACGGGACCCGCTCCGGTTCCTGTGCCGCCACCCATGCCGGCTGTAATGAACACCATATTCGCACCCGTCAATGCGGCACGAATTTCTTCTCTTGCGGTTTCGGCCGCGGCGCGGCCCTGCTCAGGCTTGGCGCCTGCACCCAGGCCTGTGCGACCCAGACGGATTTGCACAGGGGCTTCGCTGGCAACCAATGCCTGGGCATCGGTATTGGCGCAAATAAAATCCACACCGTTGACGCCGGAACGGATCATGTGCGCCACGGCGTTGCCGCCAGCACCACCCACACCGACTACTTTGATAACGGTACCATTGGCATTGCTATCGAGCATTTCAAAATTCATCATGATTGACTCCCTCACATTTCCTGAAAACGATAAAAGCGTATAAATTTCCCCAGTACTACTTACCTTGCCGGAAATCGCTTCAAAGGAGATGCCAGTTGCATGACTCGCACCAAATTTGAAACGCCTCCCGAAGACAGGACAAAAAACCACCTGTCTATTAAGGCCATAAGGCCCTAATTCATAAACCACTCCTTCATGCGCGATAAAAGGCTTTTGAAACTCCCTTTTTGTTGCGCGACCTTGCGACCGCGTGCACGCTGCAAACGCGCCTCGGATAACAAACCCATGACGGTTGAAAAGCGTGGGTTGTGCATGACATCGGCCAGACTACCCTGGTAATCGGGCACCGCAACACGCACCGGTTTTAAGAAAACATCCTCGGCCAGCTCGACAATGCCGGGCATCAGGGCCGTACCGCCGGTCAGGACCACGCCCGACGCCAGCAAATCCTCGTAGCCGGACTCACGCACGATTTGCTGCACAAACGTAAACAGCTCCTCGATCCGGGGCTCTATGACCGCGCCCAAAGCCTGCCGCTTGACCTGGCGGTTGGGCCGGTCGCCCAGGCCCGGCACTTCGACATGATCCTCGGCACTGGCCAATACCTGCTTGGCGATCCCGAAACGCAATTTGATTTCTTCCGCGTCCGGGGTCGGTGTGCGCAGCATTGCCGCGATATCGCTGGTGATCTGATCGCCCGCGATAGGCACGACAGCGGTATGGCGTATCGCCCCGCCGGTATAGATCGCGATATCGGTGGTGCCGCCGCCGATGTCGACCAGCACCACGCCCAGCTCCTTTTCGTCGGAGGTCAGGCAGGCCATGCTGGAGGCCAAGGGCTGCAAAATAAGGTCCTGGACTTCGAGACCGCAGCGGCGCACGCACTTGACGATATTTTGTGCCGCGCTGACCGCGCCCGTGACGATATGCACACGCACCTCGAGGCGCAGGCCGCTCATGCCTATCGGTTCGCGTATATCTTCTTGCGAATCGACGATGAACTCCTGCGTCAACACGTGCAATACCTGCTGATCGGTAGGTATATTCACGGCTTTGGCGGTTTCAATCACGCGGGCCACGTCGGTCGCAGTGACCTCTTTGTCCTTGACCGCGACCATGCCGCTCGAGTTGAAACTCGTGATGTGGCTGCCGGCGATACCGGTATACACCTCACGAATCTTGCAGTCGGCCATGAGTTCAGCCTCTTCGAGCGCGCGCTGAATCGAATTTACGGTCGACTCGATATTGACCACGACGCCTTTGCGCATCCCCTGGGACTCATGCTGGCCCAGGCCAAGCACTTCGAAACGCCCTTCCGGCAATATTTCAGCCACCACCGCCACCACTTTGCTGGTGCCGATATCGAGTGCAACGATCAGATCCTTGATGTCACGGGTCATAGTTTTTCTATTTAGTAGAGGTAGGAGAAACAGGAGCCAACGTAATAGCAAACCCGTTGGAGTAACGTAAATCGGCACTGCGTACGGCACGACCGCCAAGCCGTTGCATAAGCACCGGCCAGGTTTTTACAAAACGTTCAATGCGCGCCGCGAATGGCAGCGCGCCGGAGCGGCCGTGAGGATCGGCCACGTCGGCGGCCGGATCGCGGCCCAGGCTCAGACGCACGCCATCCGACAATTCGACATCCCACGCATAACGCGGGCTGAGCGTAATTTGCTTGACATGCAAGTTGAGCGGCGCAAACCAGCGAGCCAGCTCGGCATAGCGCTGCACCACCAAGCGCTCGGACTGGGCCGGGCCATAAAAATGCGGCAAATTGGCATCGTCGGGAAGTTCACCCTGGTTGGCGCTGAAAGCCTCGCCCCAGGTGTTGATCATTTGATTCTCGTTCCACAATGCCAATGGTTGCTGCTCTTCTATTTGAACCCGCAAAGTATTGGGCCACACGCGCCGGATCTGCGCACGGCGCACCCATGGTACGGTTTCCAACAATTTGCGCGTGTCGTTAAGATTTACCGTAAAGAAATTTCCTGCCAACCTCCCGGCTATTGTCGCCCGCACACTGGTCGCCGAGACGTAATTCAATGTATCCGCTTGCATCGGTTCAATCTGGATTTGGGTAATCGCGAAATACGGCCGCTGCGCGACCCAGAGTACGACGCCCAAGATCAACGCCAATACCGCCAGCAAAGCCAGCGAATTGGCAATGAAGTTGGTTAGGCGGGCGTCGTTAAACACGATTACATTTTCTCCTGTCGTTTCAGGCCGCGGGCGGCGCAAGTACTTTGCACGAGGCGCTGGCCAGGATCGTCACGCACAAATCGACATAACTCATCCCGGCAGCCTTGGCTCCCATCGGAACGAGCGAGTGGCTCGTCATCCCGGGAGAGGTATTCATTTCCAGCAGCCAAGGCCTGTCATCGGCATCGAGCATGAAATCTGCGCGTCCCCATCCCTCGCACCCCAAGGCCACATAGGCCCGTTCCGCCAAGGTCATGATTTCCCGGGTCAGCGCCGTGTCGAGTTTGGCCGGACACACATACTGCGTGTCATTCGACACATATTTGTGCTCGTAGTCGTAATTGCCTTGAGGTGCCACGATCTCGACTATCGGCAAGGCACGCGCGCTCTTGCCCTTGCCGAGTACCGGCACGGTAAGTTCACGGCCCGAGATAAACCGTTCGGCGAGAATCTCCGCATCGTACCGGGCGGCCAGACGATAGGCGGCGCTCAATTCTTCGAGCTTCCCGACCTTCGTCACTCCCAGCGTCGACCCTTCATGCGGCGGCTTGATGATCAGCGGCAAGCCGATTGCGGCAACGACCTCATCGAGATCGGAGGACTCCGTCAATATTGCGAATCCGGGTGTCGGCAAATTCTGTTCGAGCCAGACTCTCTTGGTCATGATCTTGTCCATGGCAAGACTGGATGCCAGGGGGCCGCTGCCGGTGTAAGGCAACTGCAGCAGCTCGAGAGCGCCTTGCAGAGTGCCGTCCTCGCCGTAACGGCCATGCAGCGCAATAAACACGCGATCGAAACCTGCATTGGCCAGGTCGACCAGGCTTTGCTTGCCCGGGTCGAACAGATGGGCGTCGATACCCACGCTGGTCAGCGCCGCATGTACGCCCTGGCCGGACATGAGCGATACCTCGCGCTCGGCCGAACAGCCTCCATACAACACTCCGACGCGCCCAAAATTTTCGCTCATGCCAACTCTCCTATGCGGGCCGGAACCTTGCTGATCGAGCCCGCACCCATGACGATGACTACATCGCCATCCTGTACAAAATCCAGTATCGCCTGAGGCAAATCGACGACATCTTCGACGAACAGGGGTTCGACTTTGCCCGCCACACGAATTGCGCGGCTCAGGGCGCGCCCATCGGCAGCGACCAAAGGAGCCTCGCCGGCCGGATAAACATCCGTCAGGAGCACCGCGTCGGCCGAGCTCAGGACACGCACGAAATCTTCGAAGCAGTCGCGTGTACGCGTATACCGATGCGGCTGGAACGCCAGGACGATACGACGTTCGGGCCACGCCCCGCGCGCGGCATCCAGCGTCGCCGCCATCTCGACCGGATGATGTCCGTAGTCGTCGATCAGAGTGAATGCGCCGCCATTGCGCTGGTCGGATACGGCGAATTCGCCAACCTGCGTAAAGCGGCGCCCTACGCCGTTGAAAGCGGCAAGCGCCCCGGCAATGGAGCTGTCGGCCACGCCCAGCTCCGTGGCGACGGCAATTGCCGCCAGTGCATTCAGGACATTGTGCTTGCCAGGCAGATTCAGGGTGATCGACAGTCGGGGCAGCATCCCGGCGGCGCTGCGGCGCTCCACGTCGAAATGCATGGTGGTTCCGTCCGCCCGCAGATTGACGGCACGTACCTGAGCATCGGGATTGACGCCATAAGTCGTGATTGGACGCGAAACGAAAGGCATGATTTCACGCACATTGGCATCGTCGCTGCACAATACGGCACTGCCGTAAAACGGCAGCTTGTGCGTAAATTCGATGAAAGCGCTCTTGAGACGGGCTACGTCATGCCCATAGGTATCCATGTGGTCGACGTCGATGTTCGTCACGATCGCCATGACGGGCAACAAGTTCAAGAACGACGCATCGGATTCGTCCGCCTCGACGACAATAAATTCTCCCTGCCCCAGGCGGGCATTGGCGCCCGCTGAATTCAGGCGCCCCCCGATAACAAAGGTTGGATCCAGGTCTCCCGCCGCCAGCACGCTGGCCACGAGACTGGTGGTCGTGGTCTTGCCATGCGTGCCCGCCACCGCAATACCACGCTTGAGACGCATGAGCTCTGCCAGCATCAGGGCACGGGGCACAACCGGAATGTGCGCCGCCCGAGCGGCCAGGACCTCGGGGTTGTCGGCGGTGACGGCCGTCGATGTCACGATGGCGCCGACCCCACGTATATTTTCAGCCGTATGGCCGATCGAGACCTTCGCACCAAGACCGGCGAGCCGACGTGTTACAGCCGACTCCTGTATATCGGATCCGCTGATGGCATAGCCCAGGTTCAACAACACTTCGGCAATGCCGCTCATGCCCGACCCGCCAATACCTACAAAATGAATGCTTTGAATTCTGTGCTTCATGCCCGACTCCTTAACGCTTGCTCACAGGCATCGGCAATCTGCTGTGTCGCATTCAGGCACGCGTGCTCGTGGGCATGCTGTGCCACGGCGGCCAATTCCGTGCGTGAACGCGCACGCAACCACTGAGCCAGCCAATCCGCCGAGAATTCCGCCTGGCTTTGCAGCCAGCCCCCTTGGCAGTCGCTCAGGTAACGGGCATTGGCCGTCTGATGATCGTCAATCGCGTTCGGCAGTGGAATAAACAGGGCCGCCACACCGACTGCGGCTACTTCAGCCACGGTCATGGCTCCGGCGCGGCAAATCAACAAATCGGCGTCGGCCAGGGCCGCCGCCATATCGTCGATAAAGGCATGGCACTCAGCCTGGACCCCGGCACTTTCATAAGCCGCGCGCAAACCGGCCAAATGCCGCTCTCCCGCCTGATGTACGACCACAGGCCGGTCGTCGACGGCGATCTGCGCCAGCGCCAGCGGCACTATCTTGTTCAGGGCCTGCGCCCCCAGGCTGCCGCCCACCACCAGCAGGCGCAATGCACCCTGACGAGCGCTGTAACGCTGCTGCGCCGGTGTCAATCCAGTCAGGCTGCGGCGGACGGGATTGCCTACCATAATGGCTCCGGGCAAGGACCCCGGAAAACCCACCAATACTTTCTTGGCTATTTTCGCCAGCCATCGATTGGCGGTACCGGCCACGGCGTTCTGCTCATGTATCACAAGCGGGATACGGCGCAAGGCCGCCATCAAGCCGCCGGGAAAAGCAACATAGCCACCCATGCCCAGCACCACATCCGGGCGAATTGCCTTCAGGCTGGCGAACGTCCGCCGGCATGCGCAGGCCAACGCGAAAGGCAATTTCAGCAAAGCCATCGGGCCCTTCCCCCGTACGCCGCCAAAACGCAGCGATACCAGTTCAAATCCCTGCTGCGGCACCAGCCGGCCTTCCATGCGATCGGGATCGCCCAGCCACACGATCCGCCAGCCGCGGCTTTGCATCTCGTGGGCCACGGCCAGTCCCGGCATGATGTGCCCACCCGTACCGCCAGCCATGATGAGCAAGGTGCGCATACTCATGTCCGCTTGCCCCGCATCATATTGCGATTTTCATGATCCACCCTCAACAGCAAGGCAATCGCGCACAGGTTCATGACAATCCCGGAGCCGCCGTAGCTCACCATTGGCAGAGTCAACCCCTTGGTAGGCAGCAGTCCCACACACACACCCACATTGATGAAGGTCTGCACGCCGAACCACAGCGCAACACCCTGGGCCACCAGGCCATTGAAAATGCGTTCCATGGCAATCGATTGCCGGCCAATGTCAAAACCGCGCCACACAAGAAACACAAACAGGGAGAGCAGACACATCAGGCCCACAAAGCCCAGCTCCTCACCGATGACGGCAACAATAAAATCGGTGTGCGCCTCCGGAAGGTAATGCAGTTTCTCGATGCTGGCCCCAAGACCCACGCCAAACCATTCCCCACGCCCCAAGGCAATCAGGGAATGAGACAACTGATAAGCGCTGCCGTAGGCATTGTCGGGATTCCAGGGGTCGAGATAGGCAAACAGGCGCCCGCGCCGCCACGGAGACAACCAGATCAGCGCCAGGAAGCTGCCGAACAGAATGGCCAGCAGACTCGAAAACAGCTTGCCATTGATACCGCCTATGAACAGAATACCCACGGCAATCGCCACGATCACCATGAACGCGCCCAGATCCGGTTCGAGCAGCAGCACTATGCCGACCGCGGCAAGGGCGAAAGACATGGGCAAAAAACCCCGGAAAAAATTCTGCATATGTTCTTGCTTGCGCACCGTGTAATCGGCGGCATAGAGCAAGATGGTGATCTTCATGAGCTCCGAAGGCTGAAAATTGAGCGGCCCCAGAGGCAGCCAGCGACGCGCGCCATTCACTTCCCGGCCTATGCCGGGCACCAGCACAACGAGCAACAGCAACAAACTGATCAGGAACAAGGGCACGGCAAATTTCTGCCACACCTGCATGGGTATGCTGAGTACGAAAGCGGCGCATAATAGCCCGGCACAAATGAACATGCCGTGCCGGCCCACAAAATAGAAGCGGCCATAGCTTTCATAACGCGGCCCATCGGCCAGGGCAATCGAGGCCGAATACACCATGAGCAATCCAAACAGCAACAGTGCCACGGCAGTAATCACTATGGCAACATCGAAATTCGGCATCGTGGTGCGGCCAGGACGCACGGCGTTGACGCCGGAACTCAGATCCCCAAATACGCTCATGTCAGCTCTCCTTGCTCAAGAGCCAGCGCCTGAACAGCCTCAACAAAAACCCGGGCACGATCGCCATAATTTTTAAACATATCCATGCTGGCGCAGGCCGGCGACAACAATACGGCATCGCCCTCCCGGGCCAGGGCAAAGCCGCGGGCCACGGCCTGCTCCATGGACTCGGCCTGCTCGAGCGGAACACCGCAGGACGCCAAAGTCTGGGCAATCAAGGGGCCGTCCTGGCCAATCAGCACCACCGCCCGGGTGTGCTCTCGAACCACTTTCACCAAGGGCGAAAAGTCCTGGCCTTTCCCCAGGCCGCCAGCGATCAATACAACGGTCTGGCCCAGACCATCGAGCGCGGCTACCGTAGCGCCGACATTGGTTCCCTTGCTGTCTTCGACAAAGGCGACACCCCCAATGCTGCGCACGAACTCCACCCGATGAGGCTCGCCGCGATAATCTCGAAGCGCCGGCAAGATACCGGCCCAAGCCAGGCCCAGGCATCGCACCAACGCCAGCGCCGCCAAGGCATTCAAGGCATTATGCGTGCCTCGGACCCGCAAGGCATCGACCGGGATCAGGCGCGTCATGCGGCCCGTTTCGCGCGGCGGCTCGGCATCGTTCTTTTTCCGTTTTGGCTTGGCGGCCGGTACGTCGAAATCCAATGCCTCGGCGACCGCCAGCCAACGGACTTCGTGGCTGCTTTCAATGCCAAGATCGCCCTCGATCACAGGCACATCGCGACCAAACGAACGCACGGATTGCGCCTTGACATCGGCCACCATGGCTGCAACCACAGGGTCGTCGCGGTTGATGACAACGACTTTTGCCATCTTCACCAGCCTGGCCTTGGCCGCCGCATAGGCGTTCATGGACCCATGCCAGTCAAGATGGTCCTGGCTGATATTCAACACAGCAGCCGCATCCGCTGCCAGAGTATGGGTTGCGTCAAGCTGAAAACTCGACAGCTCCAGTACCCAGACCTCGGGCAGATCGTCGGCTGCCAAGGCTTCGCGCAAGGCCGTCAATGCAGCCGGGCTGATATTGCCCGCCGCGCGCGCTTTCAGGCCGCCCGCCTCGCACAATTGCCGCGCCATGGCGGTCACGGTTGTCTTGCCATTGGTGCCGGTTACCGCCAGCACTTTCGGCTGGTAGCCCTGTTCGGCCATATCAGACAATGCACGGGCAAAAAGCTCGATTTCGCCAAGGACTTCAATGCCGCGCTCGGCAACCAAGGCCAGAAATGACCGTACCGGTTCGTCCCGAGGAGAAAGCCCGGGACTGAGGACGACCATAGATACATCCAGCAAAGCATCTTCGACCAATGCAGCGGCGCCAAACCGGCACTCGGCCGCCGCTTCCCCCAACTGCTCGCGCAAGGCGGGCCAGGCACCCGGCTGCTCACGGGTATCGAGTACCCTCAGCCGGGCTCCGCGATCGGCGCACCAGAGAGCCGCCGCCACGCCCGTCTCGCCCAATCCGAGGATCAGGACAAGAGAACCGGCAGGTACCGAGGGAAAAGACATCGTAGTCATCGTAATTTCAATGTTGCCAAGCCAAGAAGCACCAACATCATGCTGATAATCCAGAAACGCACCACAACCTGGGTTTCCTTCCAGCCGCCTACTTCAAAATGATGATGCAATGGAGCCATGCGCAAAATGCGCCGGCCTTGCCCATACCGTTTCTTCGTGTATTTGAAATAGGTCACCTGCAGCATCACCGAAAGGGTTTCTGCCACAAACACCCCTCCCATGATGAACAGGACAATTTCCTGACGCACAATGACGGCGATTGTGCCGAGGGCGCCGCCGAGTGCAAGCGCCCCCACATCGCCCATGAACACCTGGGCCGGATAAGCGTTGAACCACAAAAATGCCAAGCCTGCTCCGGCAATCGCCGCGCACAGAACCATCAGCTCCGACGCGCCGGGAATATACGGGAAGAGCAGGTATTTCGAGTAATCGACCCGTCCCACGACATAGGCAAAAATCCCCAGGGCGCTGCCCACCATGACGGTAGGCATGATCGCCAGCCCATCCAGGCCATCGGTCAGATTGACGGCGTTGCTGGTACCGACGATCACGAACCAGGTCAGCGCGGCGAAACCGAATGCACCCAGCGGGTAGCTGACGCTTTTGAAGAACGGCACAATCAGATCGGCGCGAGTCGGCAAGGACATGGTAAAGCCACTCACCACCCAATCGCGAAACAAGGGCCATAAGTCGGCATTGGCCGGCGCTGAAACAGCAAAAGTCAGGTAAATGGAGGCGATAAGGCCAACCAGGGCCTGCCAGAAAAATTTTCGGCGCGAAGACATTCCTTCCGGATCGCGATTGACCACCTTTTTGTAGTCGTCGGCCCAACCGATCCAGCCAAAGCCAAACGTCACCAGCAATACCACCCACACAAAACGGTTAGTCCAGTCGGCCCACAACAGCGTGCTGACCGCGATCGAAATCAGAATCAGGGCACCCCCCATGGTCGGCGTGCCGGTTTTCTGCAAATGCGATTCGGGCCCGTAGCTGCGGACTGCCTGGCCGATTTTCAATTCAGTCAATTTGCGTATCACACGGGGCCCGGCCACCAAACCGATGAATAGAGCCGTGCCGCACGCCAGCAACGCTCGAAACGTAATGTATTCAACGACGCCAAAGGCGCGGATGTGGGCATCGGACAGCCAACGTGCTAATTCAAGTAGCATGGCGCGCCTCGCTTTCTTGTTGCTTGAGTTGTTTTTGCAGCGCCTGCACCACTCTTTCCATGCGAGTGCTGCGGGATCCTTTCACCAGAATGTTCGCGGGCAGAAGCTCCAGCAAATCGGCGACCAGGGCCTCGATCGAATCGAAGGCCCGAACCGTCCCTCCAAACGCGGCGGCCGAATTCCTGGCTGCCGGCCCAAAAGTCAACAGCTCATCGATAGTCTGTTCGCGCGCATAGGCCCCGACTTCGGCATGCATGGCAGGCCCATTTTCGCCAACCTCGGCCATATCGCCCAGAACGAGTATTTTTTTGCCATCCAGACGCGCCAGCACATCGATGGCGGCCCGTACAGAGTCCGGATTCGCGTTATACGAATCATCGATAAGCTGCCGGCCATCGGCCAGCAAATAGGGCTGCATGCGGCCCGCAACCGGATTGAAACGAGCCAGGCCTTCCACTATGGCGACCAATGGCGCTCCCGCGGCGCAGGCGCAAGCCGCCGCCGCCAGGGCGTTGCGCAGGTTATGCACGCCCGGAGCCGCAAGCGTCAGTGCGGCAACTCCAACAGGCGTATGCAACTGGCACTGTGTGCCTCGAGCCTCGGCATGAATCTGATCGGCATACACATCGAAGTGTGGTTCAAACCCGAACAACAGGGTTTTGCGCTCACCCGCGAGCCGCTTCCACACGGGGGTATACAGATCATCTCCGGGGAAAACCGCCACACCATCGTCCGGCAAGGCGCTCAGAACCGCACCGTTTTCAATCGCGACAGCCTCGACGGAATGCATGAACTCCTGGTGCTCGCGCTGGGCATTGTTCACCAGCGCCACCGTGGCTTGTGCCATATCGGCCAAGCCGGCGATTTCGCCCGGATGATTCATTCCCAGCTCGAACACCGCGGCGGAATGCGAAGGGCGCAAACGCAGCAGTGTCAGCGGCACGCCGATATCGTTGTTCAAATTGCCCGCCGTGGACAAAGACGCCTCTGCACCCACCCATGCCAGCAGGATCGCGGCGACCATTTCTTTGGTCGTCGTTTTGCCATTGCTTCCGGTCACCGCAATGGCCGGCAAATGAAACTGGCGGCGCCATGCCGATCCGGCCTTGATCAGGGCCGCGCGTGTATCGCCCAATTCGAATTGCGGCAAGGTAATGTTCGTGTCGCGCCGGGACACAATGGCTGCGCAGGCTCCTGCCAATTGCACCTGAGCCAGATACCGGTGCCCATCGAAAGACTCACCTTTGAGGGCAACAAAGATCTGGCCCGGAAGGATGCTTCGCGAATCGGTCGAGACTGTCATTCCACGCAGCCAGGTCACGGCAAAACGAGCCCATTCGCGATCATCGAAAGGAATGCGCGTATTCTTGAATTCCTGGTAGGTTTCATGCCCCTTGCCCGCGAGCAGCACCACATCGTTGGGCTTCGCACCCCAGATCGCAGCAAGAATAGCGCTGGCACGATCCAGTTCGATCTGCGGCCGGGCCGGCATGCCGGCGACGATCTGATCGACAATCGCGTGCGGGTCCTCGGCACGCGGATTATCGTTGGTCAGGATGACGGAATCGGCCAGCTTGCCGGCTATCCCGCCCATGATGGGACGCTTGCCGCTGTCGCGGCTGCCACCGCAACCGAACACACATACCAGGCGTCCGTTTCGTACACGGGCGACTTCGCGTAAAGACTGCAAGGCACGTTCCAGCGCATCCGGCGTATGCGCATAATCGACCACCACCAGGGGTGTTGCAATCGATGCATCGCCGCCATCGCAAGGCTCAACGACCTGCAATCGCCCCTCGACAGAGCGCAATGTAACCAACACCCGGGCTATGCGCGCCAAGCCCCAGCCCAGTTCACGCAATACTCCGGCGACCAGCAGCAAATTGGAAATATTGTGCTCGCCCACCAGACGAGTCACGATTTGGGCCGCGCCATCGGGCATGAGCAAATTGAAAATCAGGCCGTAGCTTCCTGTTTGAACATCCTGCGCCTGCACGGCGGCGGCGCTGTCGCGCTTGAGCGAATATCCCAGCCGATCGGAGACGGCCACCGACGCATACAATTCCTTTCCCGCGGCATCGTCTACATTGACAATTGCCGCGCGCAAAGCCGGCCAGCCGAACAGTGCAAACTTGGCGGCCTTGTAGTTCTCCAGGGTCTGGTGATAGTCGAGATGATCGCGCGTCAGATTGGTAAACCCGGCAATCTCGATGTGAACATGGTCTAGGCGCCCCTGCTCGATGCCTATGGAAGACGCCTCGAGCGCGACCGCCTTGCCGCCGGCATCGCGAATGGCGGCCAGGCTGCGGTGCAAGGTCAGTACATCGGGCGTCGTCAAGGCCCCGCCCAGATTCGCTCCATTGGGGAGCGTTACTCCCAAAGTCCCTACCGTGCCGCAAGGCACGCCTTCCAGATTCAGGGCTGCCGCGATCCACTGCACTGTCGTGGTCTTGCCATTGGTACCCGTGACGGCGATCACCGACATGACGCTCGAAGGCTCTTCGTACCAGGCGTGGGCGATCGAGCCCAGCAGCGCCTGCAAGCCCTGGATTTCAAGCATGGGCGCCGACTGCTCGAGGACAGCACCGTCGCCGGCCTGCACCACTATGGCCGCGGCACCGCGGGCAATCGCATCGCGTATGTATTGCCGCCCATCGTCCGCCAGGCCGGGGCAGGCAAAAAACACATCGCCCCGCGCCACTTGGCGTGAATCCAGGCAAAGATGCGCCGTGCGCGCGACATGCTCTTTCAGCCAGCCGATTATCTGTTGCGCCGTCATCGCCGCACCTCGTGAGGAGAGCCGACCGCCACCAGGGAATCGACTGGCGCATCAGGCTGAACCCCAAGCCGGCGCAGAGTGCTGCCCATCACACTGGCGAATACGGGTCCCGAGATGACGCTGCCATAATAACCACCGACATGCGGCTCATCGAGCGAGACAGCCACCACGACACGAGGATTGGACACCGGCCCGAAGCCGACGAAAGACCCTCTATATAGAGACTTGCTGTAGTGACCGTTGACGATCTGACGCGCCGTCCCGCTCTTGCCCGCCACGCGGTAGCCGGGAACCTTTTGCTTGGCGCCCTCGGGACCTGCGGCCGCCTCCAGCATGGCCCGGATCAGGCCAGCCACTTGCGGGGTGAACACCTGCACGCTGGTCGCCTTGCCCTTGCGCTTTAACAAAGTCAGTGAAACCATGTCGCCGTTGCGCGCAAACACCGTGTAGGCATGGGCGATTTGCAATAGCGACACCGACAAGCCGTAGCCATAGGCCATGGTGGCCCGCTCGATGGGGCGCCAGCGCTCCCAGGGACGCAGGCGTCCGGACGCAACACCTGGGAAATTGGCCTGCGGGGCGCGGCCGAAACCCAACTCGGTAAAGTTGTTCCACATTTCCTGCGAGGTCAGCAATTCGGAAATCATCGTCATGCCGATATTGCTGGAACGGCGCAAAATTCCAGCCACGTTCAAGGTGCCATTGCTGCTGACATCGGTGATCGTGGCGCCTTGATACCGATAATGCCCATTGCCGGTATTGAACATCGTCGAGGTCGTGATCCGCCCCAGGCTCAAGGCCAAAGCCGCCGTGAACGGCTTCATGATAGAGCCGGGCTCAAATGTGTCGGTAATCACCCGGTTGCGCAACGCCGCACCTTTGCGGTCTTCGCGATCGTTCGGATCGTAGGAAGGGAGATTCGCCAACGCCAGAATTTCGCCGGTGCGCACGTCGACGATGATGCCAGCCGCCGCCTTGGCCTGGTGCTCGTCCTTGGCTTTTTTAAGCGCGCTGAAAAGATCGAACTGCAAACCGGCATCGATCGACAAGCTCAAATCCTGCCCATTGACGGGCGGGACAACAGCCTGCACGTCTTCAACCACACGACCAAGGCGATCCTTGATTACCCGGCGGCTGCCCGGACGGCCGGAAAGCTCGGAATTGAACGCCAGTTCAATGCCTTCGATGCCCTGATCTTCGATGTTGGTGAAACCCACCACGTGCGCCGCAATGTCGCCCTCGGGGTATGAACGCCGCATTTCTCCCTGCTGATGAAAACCGGGAACCTTCAGTTCCTTGATTTTTGCCGCCACATCAAGCGGCACCTGGCGCTTGATGTAGACAAAATTCTTGTCCTCATCAACCAGGCGGCTTTGTATGTCCTTGACCGGCATATCGAGCAATTTGCCCAGCGCCGCCAGTTGTTCGGGCGTGGCATCCTTGGCATCTTCCGGGATAGCCCAAATGGCGCGAGCGGGAACGCTTGACGCCAGCACCACCGAACCGCTGCGGTCGAATATCTTGCCACGCGTGGCGGGCAGGACCAGTGTGCGCTCGTAACGCCGCTCGCCTTGCTGCTGCAGGAATTCGGTGGACAGCCCCTGCAAATAAAGCGCCTTGACGGCAAGCGCCACAAAGCCCAGCATCAGCAAGATCAACACCAGGCGCGAGCGCCACAAAGGCATCTGCACATTGAGCACCGGGCTGTCATAGAACCGGACTCGCTTCATGGCTTCCTCCGGGAGGATCGAGCCGCCGCGGCAGGCGCGACGGGCGCGGCGGCAGCGGGTGGAGCGGCAGCGGGCCCATCTTTAATATATATTGTGCGGCCCGGCGTTACGTTGATCATTTTCAGCTCGCCACGAGCCGTGCCGTCGATACGGGCGTTGCGCGCCAATTCGGCGCGCGCGAGCTGGAGACGCCGCCAATCGGTATCCAGATCGCGCGCCTTGGTCGCCAGACGATCGGATACCACAAATAGTTGGCGCGACTGAAAGCGCGCCGTCACCAGGGAAATCGCGGAAAACATCAATAAGGCGGCAACTATTGCAATCAGCCGGACCATTATTTTCTCCCCCTTTTGTGATGCGCAGCCGGTTCGGGACCCAGGCGAATCGCATTGACAAAAGAAGCGCCCTGATCAGGCGGCAAAGGAATATTGGTACGTTCAGCCACACGCAGGACCGCCGAACGGGACCGGGCATTGGCCGCCACTTCTTCGGCGGAAGGCAGGACTCGGCCCAGTGAATTCAATATGGGCTGCGGCAGGTCTTTCTCGAAAATCGGCAGGCGGGCGTGCGCCGCCGCCGGCCGCGCGGCCGCCGCAATGCACTGCTTCACCATGCGATCTTCCAGAGAATGAAAACTGATCACCGCAAGCCGCCCCTTTGGTGCCAGAACTCTTAAAACTGCCGCGAGGGTGAACGCGAGTTCTTCGAGTTCCTGATTGAGGTAAATCCGTAAAGCCTGAAAGGTACGAGTGGCCGGGTGTTGACCCTTTTCGCGCGTACGGACGACACTGGCGACGAGCTCGGCGAGGTCGAGCGTTGTGCGCAGCGGCCTGGATTCGCGGCGAGCAATAACCGCCTTTGCAATCTGGAAAGCAAACCGTTCTTCGCCATATTTAGCTATGACCTCCCGTATCTCTTCAACACTGGCTTGCGCCAGCCATTCCGCGGCCGTCAAGCCGCTGCTTGTATCCATCCGCATATCGAGGGGGCCTTCACGCATGAAGGAAAACCCGCGACTTGCATCATCTATCTGCGGAGATGAAATCCCCAAATCCAGCATTACGCCATCGGCACCCGCTATGCCCAAGGCGCCGAGCTGCTCCGGCATCGACGCAAAACCGCCATGTATCACCTGAACGCGCGGATCCTCGGCTTGCAGAACTCGCGCCGCGACAATAGCTTCGGGATCTTTGTCGAACACCACCAGCCTTGCGTCATGCGCCAACTTCGACAGTAGCAAGCGACTATGCCCGCCACGACCGAAGGTGCCATCCACAAAAACACCGCTTAACCGCGCCGAGGAATCGTCCTCTGTGTGCCCACGTCTGGCCTTCCCGCCGAAATGCGGATCCACCAGGGCATTAACCGTAGGCTCTAGCAGCACGGGTCGGTGCAAAAACTCCATGACCTACTTCAGAACGAAAACTGATCTAATGCGTCGGGCATGCCTTTGGCCAGGTCTTCCGCCTCTCGGCGAGCCCACTCGGCCGCATCCCATAATTCGAAATGGCTTCCCATCCCTAAAAGCATGACTTCACGGGTCAGGCCGACAGCGGCCCGAAGCTCGGGCGCGACCAGGATACGTCCGGCACCATCCATATCGACATCTTGCGCATTGCCCAGCAGCAAACGCTGCAGGGGCCGCGCCGACATTGGAAAGGCGGCGATCTGTTCACGCTTCTTTTCCCAAACCGACCGTGGATAAACAAGCAAGCAGCCATCAGGGTGACGCGTCAGGGTCAAACGACCCTCTACCTGCGACACGAGCGCGTCACGATGCCGAGTCGGGATGGAGACCCGACCCTTGACATCCAACGTGAGCGCACTGCTACCCTGAAACACCACTTTACCTCCACTTTTTTACACTAAATCCTACTTTTCCCCACTCTACGGGAACACGCGCAGCAGGTCAAGCGCTCAGTTGCAATTTTTTCAATGACAACAAGCACTTAGCATCAATCTATAAAAAGTGGAAAATAGAAATCCGTAGATAAATCAAGAAATTGCAGGTTTATCTAGAAGTCGTTCATGAAGAGAAAACAGGGAAAAAGATTTTTTGTATTTTCAATTTCTAACATTCAGCGCCACCAGGCCCGAACCGCTGCGGCATGGGTATCCCTGTGGAAAACAATAAAGGCGGGACAGGTCTGTAGGCCGGATTCTGTACGCCAGGCAAGCCTGGCGGGCAATCATTCCTCTGCGCAAGACATTGCTGCCCTGCTCTAGCCATCTACCCGCATACTCGAGCGAGCCGCCCTTCGGACCCGAGGGCCCACGTATGCCTATTTGATGTTGCTCCGGATAGAGGTTGCCGCGTTTCACCCTGCAGCGCCATGGCCTGTTCCCAGACCATGCAGCACGGAAGTAGCCGTGCCGGTGCATGCCAGGCATGCCCACGCCGCAGACTCGTCTCTGTGGCCCTGTTCCTCGGCCGCCTGACATACCGGAGTATGACAAGCGCCGGACGGCCGTTAGCCGCTATCCCGCTCTGTGGAGTCCGGACCTTCCTCGATATCGAAATACCGCGATTGCCCAACCTGCCCCGCACCCGCATTGTATAGGACAGTGGCAACTCTGGCCGCCCGCAAGCTCGGACGCCCATTTAAATAACGGCCTTGCGAGGTGTTTGCGTCATGCTTCGACAGGGCGGGCCAGAACGCAATTTCTTCAAACTGCGACAATAGCGGTTTGCTGCTTGCCGATTATTGCTACCCACCACAGGATTTATGGCTGTTACCACTCTTGTTACCCTGACCGACGCGCAACTCGCATATGGGCATCATCCCCTGCTCGATCACGCCAATTTTGCCATTCAGCCTAACGAGCGCATAGGCCTGATCGGCCGTAACGGAGCGGGAAAATCATCGCTCCTGAAGGTCCTTGATGGGCGTACGCTGCCCGACGATGGCGAAGTCATGCGCCTGGGCGGGCTCAAGATTGCCACTGTTGAACAGGAACCCGATCTCGACGAATCGCTGACCGTGTTCGAGACGCTGTGCGGCAATATCAATGACAGCGAAGACTGGCGACGCCCGTCCCGGGTACAGGCCCTGATTGATCAATTGGGTTTGAGTTCGGACGCCAGCATCGCCGACTTGTCCGGAGGAACCCGCAAACGCGTCGCGCTGGCCCGCGCCCTGGCCGACGAGCCTGATTTGCTGCTGCTGGACGAGCCCACCAACCATCTGGACTTCGACGGCATCGCATGGCTGGAAACGCTGCTGCTCAATGCCCGCTGCAGCGCGATCATTATTACTCATGATCGGCGTTTTCTGGATGCAGTCGCCACCCGCATCGTCGAGCTCGACCGGGGTCAACTCTTCAGCTTCCCCGGAAATTTCTCAGCCTGGCAAGAACGCAAAGCGCAATGGCTGGAAGCCGAAAAGCAGCAAAGCGCCAAATTAGACAAAGTACTGGCCCAGGAAGAAGTCTGGATACGTAAAGGAGTGGAAGCCCGGCGCACTCGCAACGAAGGGCGCGTACGCCGCCTCGAACAATTGCGGCGCGACCGGGCGGCCAGGCGCGAACGCGTCGGCAACGTCAGCCTGGCTGTCGCCGAAGGACAGCGGTCGGGCAAGATGGTGGCTGAACTGGAAAACGTCAGCCAACATTATGGCGAACGGACCATCATCCGAAACCTGTCCACCACTATCCTGCGGAAGGACCGCATCGGCCTGATCGGCGCCAACGGCGCCGGTAAGACCACCTTGCTGAAAATCATACTCGGTCAGTTGGAGCCCAGCTCGGGACAAGTACGCCTGGGAACCAATCTGTCGATCGGCTACTTCGATCAGATGCGCTCGCAGCTCGACGAAACGGCAACCCTGGCCGACACCATCAATCCCGGCAGCGAGTGGATTGAAATCGGCAATCAGCGCAAGCACGTCATGAGCTATCTGGAAGACTTTCTGTTTCCAGCCGCCCGGGCGAATTCGCCGGTGCAGAGCCTCTCGGGAGGCGAGCGCGCCCGCCTGGTCCTGGCCAGGCTTTTCGCCCGCCCCACCAATGTGCTGGTCATGGATGAACCCACCAACGATCTGGATATCGAAACGCTGGAATTGCTGGAAGAACTGCTTCAGGATTATGCGGGAACAGTGCTGCTGGTCAGCCACGACCGGGCTTTCCTGGACAATGTGGTCACTCAAACCATTGCCGCGGAGGGCGATGGGGAATGGCGGGAGTACGTGGGCGGTTACGACGAATGGCTCGCGCAGCGCCCCGCGCCGACAGACAAGTCCGCCGATGATAAAGGCAAAAAAATCGAAGCCGCGCCTGCGGAACGCCCAAAACCGCCCAAGCCCAGCAAAATCAATGCCTGGGAATTGCGAGAACTCGAAGGTTTGCCCGAAGCTATCGCTCAGGTCGAAGCGCAGCAGGCAGAGCTGGCCGCCAAACTGGCCGATGCAGGCCTGTATCGCGATGCGCCCGGCGAAGTCGAGAAAATCAACGAGCAGTTGCACACGCTCGAGAACAAGCTGACCGCATTGTTCGCCCGCTGGGAAATCCTGGAAGAAAAACGCGGCGATTCGTGACAGCGCGATTACGCCATCGCCTCTATGCGTCCAATCTTGGCGCTATGAACCGTCCGCTATCCGCCAGCCCAGCGATTCGCCGGCCGCCAGGGGAACCAGGGTATCGTTGCCCATGGACAACTCAGCCGGAATCTCGTAATGCGCCCGATTCAACGTCAGCGTCCCCTGATTGACAGGCAAACCATAAAACGCCGGCCCGTTCAGGCTGGCAAAGGCTTCCAGCCTATCTATCCGGCCAACCGAATCGAAAGCCGTGGCGTACAACTCCATGGCATGCAGGGCCGTGTAGCAGCCCGCGCAACCACAGGCATGTTCTTTGAGCCCCTTGGGATGCGGGGCGCTGTCGGTGCCCAGAAAAAAACGCCGGCTATCGCCCGTGGCCGCTTCGACCAGGGCCTGCCGATGCGTTTCACGCTTTAAAACCGGCAGACAATACCAGTGAGGCCGCATTCCGCCCAAAAACAGCGCATTGCGGTTATACAGCAGGTGATGCGCGGTGATTGTCGCGGCAATAGGCCCCTCGGCATCGCGTACGTATTCGGCACCCTGCCGAGTGGTGATGTGCTCGAACACGACCTTGAGCTCAGGCAGTGCTTTACGCAGGGGAATCATGACTCGATCGATAAAGACCGCCTCGCGATCGAACAGATCGATATCCTTGTCGGTGACCTCGCCATGCACCAGCAAAGGCATGCCTGATTTTTGCAGCGCCTCCAGGGCAGGCCTGCAGCGCCCCAGCAAATCGGTGACACCGGCGTCTGAATTGGTGGTAGCCCCGGCCGGGTAGAGCTTGACGCCGTGCACGGCTCCGGAAGCCTTGGCTGTGGCGATCTCTTGAGCCGAGGTGTTATCGGTCAGATACAAGGTCATGAGCGGAGTGAAACTGCCTTCCCCGATTCCCGCCCGGGCCAGGGCGGCGATAATTCTGTCGCGGTAGGCCAGGGCCAGCGCGGTCGTCGTGACCGGCGGTTTCAAATTCGGCATGATGATGGCGCGGGCAAACTGGCGCGCCGAATCGGGCACCACGGCGTCCAGCACCGCACCATCGCGCAAATGCAGATGCCAGTCGTCGGGGCGAACAATAGTCAGTGAGTCGGTGGCGTTTTGCATTGGATCAAATCGGGCCGTCGGGAACAAAGGATGGAATTATGACGCATTCGCCAAAGGCATGCTGCGCTCGACCAGACGGCAGAACATGGCGCTTCCTACCGGGATCACCGCATCGTTGAAATCGAAAGCGGCATTATGCAAGACACATCCCTCTTCGGCGCCGCCCTGGCCCAGGCGGAAATACGCGCCGGGACGCTGTTGCAGCATGAAGGAAAAATCTTCCGATCCCATCGACGGAACCAGATTGGGCACCACATTCTCGGCGCCAAACAGTTCGGTGGCGACCTCGGCCACAAATGCCGCGTGCTCGGGTGTATTGACCGTCGCCGGGAACAGGCGATGGTATTTCATTTCTATCCTGGCTTTGAATGCCGCGGCAATACCCGCCACCATCTCTTCCATGCGCTGTATGACTTGCTCTTGGACCTTGGGGCTGAAGGTGCGCACGGTGCCCACCATATGAGCGTCTTTGGGAATGACATTCATCGCCTGCAAATTGCCCGCATTGACTGCGGCTACTGTAACCACGGCCGAATCGGGTGCCGGCACATTGCGCGATACGATGGTTTGCAATGCGGTGATCAGTTGGGCCGCAATCACGATGGGATCGTTCGTTTGATAAGCGTGGGCGCCGTGACCGCCCCGCCCTTCGATGTGTATTTCAAAATGGTCGGCGGCCGCCATCATGGGCCCCGGGCTGACTCCTATTACTCCCGCAGGCAGCCCCGGCCAGTTATGCAAACCGTAGATGGCGTCGCAGGGAAAGCGGTCGAACAAGCCATCGTCGAGCATCGCCTTGGAGCCGCCCAAGCCCTCTTCGGCCGGCTGGAAAATCAGCACCACCTTACCGTCGAAATTGCGAGTCTCGGCCATGTAGCGCGCCGCGCCGAGCAAGACGGTAGTATGGCCATCGTGCCCGCAAGCATGCATTACCCCGGCATTCGTCGACGCATAAGCATGCTTGCCCTGTTCAAGTATCGGCAGTGCATCCATATCGGCTCGCAGGCCGATGCAGCGGCCCATGGTGTTGCGGCGACCTTCCAGCACCCCCACCAAACCCGTTTTGCCTATGCCGCGATGCACCTCGTAGCCCAAAGCCAGCAACGCATTGGCCACCAGATCGGAAGTCCGGGTTTCCTGGAAACCCAGCTCAGGATGAGCGTGAATATCCTGGCGTATCGAAATTAGTTCGTCGTGGAATAATTTGATCGACTCGACTATATTCTTTGCGTACATGTGTTGACACCTCAAAAACGATCGCGAAACCAGCACCCATGCTCTTTATAACAAAGGTTGCCGCCGCCACATCCGGCCCGCCTCTTTAAATTCGCGGCCCGAACGGCCATGCAGCCCCATGGGTACAAAGCATGTGCCATATCTTATTGCTACCCGGCCCTTCAGGCCTACTTCTTTTTGCATATCAAGGCTTATTTGCTTGACAGTTGCCATAAATCCGGCGGTAATATAAAGCTACAAATGGACTGCGCCAGACTCGAGTTCATCCGAGCCCCATGTGCTGCCTGAATACGATGAAGATCAACCCCAGGAGACATACTATGACTGACCAGAACTCGAGCCTCATAAGTCGCCGTAAATTCTTTGTATCCGCCGGAGTCGCCGGAGGGGCAGTAATATTCGCCAGCGCATTCCCGCGCAGGGCCTTCGCAGCAGCGCCGCCGGCCATCAACCTTGGGCAAATTGCGCCCATGACCGGCGCGGCGGCGGAATTCGGCCCCTATTACCGCGATGCCGTGCAGCTTGCCATCAATCATATCAACACGGCGGCCCAGCAGGTATTCGGCGGCCCCATCATCGCCAAACACATCACGGTCGATACCACGACCGTGCCCACGGTCGGCGTTCAGGCCGCGCGCCAGATGGTCGACACGGCGCATGTGCCGGCGATCGTCGGCGGCTGGTCCAGCGGGGTCACCGTGGCGGTTGCCACCTCGGTCACCATTCCCTCGGGCGTGCTGCAGATCGCCAATGGCGCCACATCCCCGCTGATCACTGTGCTGCCGGCCGATGCCAAGGCCGACCTGCTGTTCCGCACCACCGCTTCGGATGCTTTGCAAGGCGTGGTGGCCGCGCAGTTGGTGAATGGCGAAATCATCCCCACGTACAAGTACAAATCGGTATCTACCATCTATATCAATAACCCCTACGGCCAGGGCTTGTCCAATGCCTTTACGGCCTCGTTCGAGAAGCGCGGCGGCAAGGTGCTTGCCCAGGTTCCGCACCCCGAACAAGTGCAAGCCACCTACCGATCGCAGCTCGAGGCCGCGCTCAAGGGCAAGCCCGAATTGCTGTTGTGCATCAGCTACCCGTCGCACACGGCGGTGTTCCTCAAGGAATCGCGCGATATCTTCAATTTCACCACTTGGCAGTTCACCGACGGCAATGCATCGCTGGATGTAGTCAAGGCGGTGGGCGCCCAAAGCATGGACGGCAAATTGGGCACGGCACCCGGCGAAGACACCACCACCGCTTCCTATAAGGATTTCTCCAAGACCTTCCTGAAAGATTTCAAATACGACCACATTCCGCCATTCACCGCCTCCACCTATGACGCCGGCCTGGTCATCGGCCTGGCGCTGGCCAAGGTCATCGCCGGAGGCGCAACCGACCCAAGCAAAATCACCGGAACGGCGCTGCGCGATCAATTGCGGGTCGTCGCCAACCCGCCGGGCGAATCCATAGAAGGGGGCGACCAGGGCCGCGTCACCGAAATGCTCAAGATGATCAAGGCGGGCAAGAAAATCAATTACACCGGCGTGGCCGGCCCCTGCGATTTCGACAAGAACGGGGACGTCATCACGCCGATCAATATCTGGAAGTTCGACAAGGGCGAGGTCCAGACCATGAAGACTTTGCCCGCGGCTTCGATTCCCAGCGTCTAGCTCGGCGAATCCCCCCATTACGCCCGGCCTATGCGGCCGGGCGTAATCTTTGAACCGGCAACGGTTTATTTCAGGAAGCGGGAAACGATCTTGCGTTCCTTGAAGATGCCCTCGGGGCGATAAAGCACGATTCCCGCCAGCAACAAGCCGACAAGCATCCAGCGCAGGAAAGCAGTGCGGGAGGCAATCTGCGGTGCAATCGAGCTCAAGGCAACTTGCAGCGAATCGGTCAGGAAACCCGTGCCACTCCAGACCCCCCAAATGACAAAAGCTCCGAGTATGGCGCCCTTGTTGTTGCCGCTACCTCCGAGCATCAGCATCACCCACACGAGAAAAGTAGCGAACAGCGGCTCAAAGTGGCTGTAATCGATAGTGACCATATAAGGGGCATACAGCGCCCCGCCCATACCCATTATCACCGCGCCCAGCACGAAGGACTGGATCCGCAGCGATGTCACATTCTTGCCATTCATGGCAGCCGATTGTTCTTCGTCACGCACGGCTCGCAGCGCCCGTCCCCAGGGGGAGCGCACGGCGATTTCCAGCACCAGATAGATGGCCGCCAGGACCAGGATGGTGATGTCCAGGTACAGATAGCTATAGTCGCGCGGCGTCAGGGGCTCGAGCAGCGAGGCCAGTGATTGAGGCAACCAGGCGCAGCCAGGATGCTCGAACAGGCATGACAAGGGTTGGGGAATGCCGCTCAAAGGCTGGGGACCATTGGCCAGCCAGCGTTCATTCTGGAATATGAGGCGTATGATTTCCGCAATGCCCAGGGTGGCAATGGCCAGGAAGTCGGTGCGCAGGCGCAGCACGGGCAGGGCAATCAGGTAGCCCACCAGCCCCGAAACCACGCCGGCCGCAATCAGGCCTATGAGGAATGGGGCATGCAGCCCGAATGCCTGATGCGCATATTGAGCCATCAAGCCGCTGGGAACGGCCGTGACAAACAGAGCGGTAGTGAATGCGCCGACGGCGAAGAAACCGGCAATGCCGAAATCCAGGTGGCCGGCATAGCCCCACTGCGAATTCAAGCCCAGGCTGAGAACAGCGTAAATGGACGCCATGATGGAAAACGACACAATGTAATCCATGCCGCCCGGGAAAAAAGCCGCCAGGGCGAAAGCGACGGCCACACCCAGGGCCGCGCCCGCGGGAATCCGCCAGAGCCAGCGCAGCGGCAAGACCGCGAAGGCCAGAAACATGAACGGAATGATCAGGAAAACAGCCTTCAGGGTAAGAATCGGACTCATGGGCTTTTTCCTTTTTTCATTTTTCGCCGAAAAGACCCTGGGGACGCACCACCAGGACCAGCACCATCAGTGCAAAGGCCACGGCAGGCCCATAGGCGGGATTCATGAAGGAGGACGTCACCTGTATCGCCACGCCAATAACAATGGCTCCCACCAGCGCGCCGAAAGCATTGCCTATGGTGCCCAGGATCACCGCCGCAAACATGGGCAGCAACAGAGTGAACCCCATGTCCGGCCGCAATTGCGAGGCGAGCCCATACATGACCCCGCCCGCCGCCGCAAGCGCTCCGCTGATGCCCCAGGTCCAGGCCGTCACCCGCTCGGTATCAATGCCCCGGATCTGTGCCAGATCGGGATTGTCCGCGGTCGCGCGCATGGCCTTGCCCATTCTGGTCTTGGCCAGCAAAAGGTAGACCAGCACCACCAGCACCACCGCCAGCGCCAGCACGAAAATCTGATCCGCCTGCACCCGTATCTGCCAAGGCAAGTGCAGGGCCGGGTTGGCTCGGCCCACATAGAAGAAGTGAAAATCCGAGCCCCACAATATATAAATGCAACTGCGCAGAAAAAATGCCATGCCCAGCGAAGCCATGGCAAACAGAACCATGGGCGCTTTAGTCCTGCGCAAGCGGCGATAGAGCACACGATCGAGCAGTACCGAGATCAGCCCTGTCACGGGAATCGCGACCAGCAGGCCGGCCACCAGTTCCCAGCCGAAGGAAAAATGCCAGATCGGGGCGCTTTTGGGCAGCACCGAGACCACGGTATAGGTCACGTAGGCACCGATAGTCAGCAGTTCGCCGTGTGCGAAATTGGGAAACTTGAGCACTCCATAGCATAGCGTGAGCCCCGCGCCGCCAAGCGCGATGATCGCCCCGAGCATCACCCCCCAGATGGTCAGGGACAGCAGTTCGACCAGGTTGCCACCCAGTGCCAGGCCCAGCAGCCACATTACCGCCAGAATGACCAGCAGGCCCAGGCCCATGGCCGTGCGGCTCTGCAGCGCCGAGGCGGCCCATGAACCGCGCGGGGCACCATCGGCCGCCGGAGATTCCGTGCCCGGCGCCGGCACGGCCCCGCCTCCGGTGTCCGGAACCACGGGCGCCGCGAACGGCTTCTGTCGAAAGAGTGACATACGCATCAGCAGTTCATCCTCCTAGATAAAGGCGCCCGACATTCGGATCGGCCAACAGGTCCGGGCCAGTGCCTTCGTGACGGTTCTCGCCGCTGGCAAGCACGTATCCACGATGCGCCATCTGCAACGATTGCCGGGCGTTTTGCTCTACCATCAGAATGGCAATGCCGGTCTGGTTGATGCGTACGACCCGATCGAAAATCTCGTCGACCAGCCTGGGGGATAAAGCCGCGGTCGGCTCATCGAGAAGCAAAAGCCTGGGGCTCAGCATCAGGGCGCTACCCATGGCGACCATCTGGCGCTCACCGCCCGACATTTTGCCCACCATTTGCCGCCGCCGCTCTTTGAGCCGCGGAAACATCTCGTAGATTCGCTGTTTGGCCGCATCGATATCGCCACTGGCCAGAGTGAAGGCGCCCATTTCCAGATTTTCGTCGACCGACAGGTTGGTGAATACATTGGCCACCTGGGGTACATAGCACATGCCGAGCTTGACGATCTGGTGCGCGGCGAGTTGGGAGATCTCGTGGCCGGCAAACGCAACGGAACCCTCGCGCGGATGCAGCAGGCCGAAGACTGTCTTCATGAGCGTAGACTTGCCCGCGCCATTGGGCCCGACGATGCACACGATTTCGTTTTCATCGACCCTCATGGAAACCTGTCGCAGCACTTCCGAATCGCCATAGCCGCAGCTTACCTTGTCAACGTTCAACAGCGGCATACTGCCCTCCCAGGTAGGCTTCAAGCACGCTTTGATTGCTGCGGACCTCTTGCGGCGAACCTTCCACGAGCTTGCGGCCTTCGCTCATCACGATCACCGGATCGCACAGATTCATGACCATATTCATATCGTGCTCGATCAGCAGAAAGGTGATGCCGCGTTCGCGCGATAGATATTCGATATTGGCCACGAGCCGTTTGAGCAGAGTGCGATTGACACCTGCCGCCGGCTCGTCCAGCAGCACCAGTTCGGGGCCGGTCATGAGCGTGCGGCCGAGTTCCAGCAATTTTTTCTGGCCACCCGAAAGATTGCCCGCGTATTCGTCCTTGACATGGGTGAGCTCGATATATTCGAGCACCTCCAGCGCCTTGGCGCGATTCTCGTGCTCTTGCCGGCGAACCGCGCCAGGCCTGAGCCAGGTATTCCAGATATGCTCGCCGATCTGCCCCTTCGGCACCAGCATGAGGTTTTCGAGCACGCTCATGCTGCCATGCTCGCGCGGAATCTGGAAAGTCCGGCACAGCCCGCGCGTGAAAATCTGGTCTGGGCGCATGCCGGCGATATCCTGGCCCTTGAAATGAATACGCCCCGAATCCGGGGCGATGAAACCGGTGATGATATTGAACATCGTGGTTTTGCCGGCGCCATTGGGTCCGATCAGCCCAGTGATGGTGCCGCGGCGCACACTCAGCGAACACTGATCGACAGCACACAAGCCACCGAAGTTCTTGGAAATGCCGCGCACGTCGAGCAGATCGTCGGACGAGCCTGCGGCGCCATCATCCATTAAGCCTGAGTTGGATTGTTTTGCCATGGTCAGCGAAAAATCTCCTCCTTGCGGCAAACCGACAGATATTGTCCGGTCCGGACAGACACTGCGCCATCCATCGCGCGGGCCGCCAACTGATGCGCAAGACCCGGGTAAAATGCTACATTCAGTAAATCTTATCACAGTAACCTTGGCCGCAACGCGCGGCGATACCCCGCAAAAACCCGCAGCCTGCGCAAGAAAAGAGTCCAGGAAAACCAACCATCCGGCAATATCCATGGGCTTTCAAACAGGGAGCGAAGCACCGTCAGCCCTTCTTGTTTCAAGAAAATACAAATTCCGATTTATTTCGAGCGCCCGGGCAACACATCGTAGTTCGCCATGCTTTTCTTTTAAAACCGAGTAAAAACAGGGCGAAAAGGAGTCAATCCGCTGTCTATTTCGCCATAAAGCAATATCGGGCCGAATGCCTCGGGAACACCCTCACCCAAGAGCGGCTATTTTTTAGAAATTTTCTGCATAAATCGCTTTGTTTTTCCGAGCATCTCAAGTTATGCTCAAGAAAATGTTTTTTTCACCCATTCCGAGGAGCACTACTCTATGGCAACAACCGCGAAACCCGCAGCCCGCAAACCGAACGCCGCGTTCATGAAGCCACTAACACCTAGCGCTACCCTGGCAGCCATTATCGGGCCCGAAGCTGTACCGCGCACTGAAGTCACCAAGAAAATCTGGGACTACATCAAAAAGCACGATCTGCAAGACCCCAAAAACCGCCGCAACATCAATGCCGATGTAAAGCTGCGCCCCTTGTTCGGCAAAGATCAAGTGTCAATGTTCGAACTCACCAAGCTGGTCAGCGGCCATCTCAAATAAGCCTGGCTGAACCAAGCGGCAACAAACCGGCTGAGCGCGTTGATTCGGATAAAAAACCAGCCGAGGCCCTCTACGAGAAATCAAGGGTTTGTCGCAAATTTTTTATTCGAACCTTAAGCAAGTCCGCAGCGATGAATTAACTGCGCTGCCGCCATAAAAAAACGCCGCCTGAATCCAGGCAGCGTTTTTTTTGTGTGTAATCTGAAACCTACAGATCCGTATAGGGCGATTGCCCTGCAAACAAGGCAAGCCAGCCTTTGATCAGACGATACAGCACCCAGACCACAGCAACCAGACCCGTTGCCCAACCTATGAATAAATGGGTTGCGATGGCGCTCAGGACGAGCCACAACAAGCCCCACCAGAATGTTTTGAGGATCCAGTCGAAATGCCCGGCGCATACCGTGCCTGCGGCGTCGCCGCGCTTCAAGTAAGCCAGGACAATGGCTGCCACGGTGGCAAGGCCCAGGAACCCCGCACTGATCAGTCCCAGCGCAAACAAGCCGTATATCACATGCGTAATGGTGCGCATGGCGGGACCCTGCTGGTCTTCTGGCGGCAACGCCTCGATCATACTAATCTCCGGTAATAGGCCAAGACAGATGGCAAGCTTGTTATTTTAACTGTTCCATTGCCAAGCAGGCAGATTTTCACACAGTGCAGCGTAAGCGTCTGCCGAATACACATTGACGAACGGCCGCAGTTGCGGCCGTCAGTTTTTAGTCATCGGGTTAACGGCGTTAACTACGCCGTTTCTGGTTACCAGCGATGCGGCAACAGTTCCTCGATCCGGTTATTCGGATGCGTGGGCAGACGCGTGAGAATGTCCTTCAGATAGGCATACGGATCGTGCCCGTTCATCTTGGCGGACTGGATGAGACTCATCACGGCAGCCGCACGCCGGCCCGCTCGCTGGGAACCAGCGAACAGCCAGTTCTTGCGCCCAAGGGCGATAGGCCGGATCTGGTTCTCGATCCAGTTGTTATCGATGGGTAATCGACCATCAACCAGGTAGCGCGTCAGCGCCGTCCAGCGCTTCAGGCTGTAGTCCAGCGCTCGGGCAATGCCGGTGCCATCGGGCACCTTCAGACGATGGGCCGTCATCCAGGTATGCAGTGCCTGGGCAATCGGCCTGGCCTGTTGCTCACGTAGACGCTGGCGCTGCTCAGGAAGCAAGTCTGCCGCCTGGACTTCGATCTCATAGAGCTGCCCGATGGACTTCAGTGCCTGTTCCGCGATCAGACTTTTGCCCGACTGATGCAGTTCGAAGAATTTGCGTCGGGCGTGCGCCATGCAACCGACCTCGTCAATGCCTTGCTCGAAGCACGCTTTATAGCCGCCATAATCGTCGCAGATCAGCTCACCGCGCCAGTCACCTAGGAAGGCCCGGGCGTGTGCCCCGCTGCGTCCTTCGGTAAAGTCGTAAACGACGGCGCGCAGATCCTGGAAGGCGCCGGGGGCATAGGCCCACAGATACGCGCGATGGGTCTTCTTGCTACCTGGCTGCAGGACTTGAACCGGTGTTTCGTCCACATGCACCACCGGTTCATTCAGGATGGCTTCGCGCAGGGCATCGACCAGCGGCTGCAAGCGCACCCCACACACGCCTACCCATTCAGCCAGCGTGGAACGGGGGATCTTCACGCCGGCGCGCGCAAATATCTGTTCTTGGCGGTAGAGCGGGAGATGATCCGCATACTTTGCTATCAACACGTGAGCCAGTAGCCCCGAGGTGGCCAAGCCCTTGTCGATGACCTGTGCCGGCATGGGCGCCTGGGTGAGTGTTTCGCACTGACGGCACGCCCACTTGCCGCGGACATGTTGCTCGACGCTGAACACCCCAGGCACATAGTCCAGTTTCTCGGTGATGTCTTGGCCGATGCGTTGCATCGGGCAGCCGCAAGTACACGTGGTGGAGTGCGGTTCGTGACGCACTTGGAGACGGGGCAACTCCGGCGGCAAGGCCTGACGCTTGGGCTGAGAGGCCGTCTTGTGCGCAGGCGGCTGCCCGCCCAGGCTGATCAGTTCCTGCTCGATGGCGGCGATGTCGGCATCGACCGCGTCTTCCAGCAACAGCCCCTGCTCACCGCCGAGTTGTTCGCTCTTTTTGCCGAAGCGATAGCGGCGCAGCATCGCAATCTCATACGTGAGCTTGCGGATGTGGGTTTCCTTAAACTGGATATCGTGAGCCTGCTTGGCCACCAATTGGCGCGTTTCATCCAACTCGCCCATCAGTTGCTGGGCCAAGGCCCGCAGGGCATTGGCATCAAGCTGATCGAGGTGAGAAGCCGATTTTAGAGACATGGTCGCCATGATGCCATGCCGGTGAGCGGCGCACCATTCGGAATGCACCGGATTGCAAATCCGTGTTCATAAGATGGCGATCGACTCGTGCTCGCCCAAGCGTTGCCACGGCAGGCCGATGACCAGGGCGCGCGCCTGTTCAGACGTCAGTTCGATCTGGGTGTCGCCGGGTCTGGGCCAGTGCACACTGCCCTGGTGCAAGCGGCGCACGGCCAGCCAGAGGCCGAAGCCATCGCACACCAGCACCTTCAGTCGTGTGCCCCGGCGGTTGGCAAACACATAGGCGTGATGCGGCTGTGAGGCACCGAAGACTTCCACGACACGAGCCAACAGCCGATCCATGCCACTACGCATGTCCACGGGTTCGACGGCTAACCAGATTCTCTCGATGCGGATCACCGAAACAGTTCCCGCAGCCAGGCGGCGCACTCGCCAGCGGCCTGTGCGGGCCAGCTCACCCGCGCTTGCAAGCTCCCCCATTGCAGTTGAACCTCGATGGCCACCGACGCAGTCTGTGCGCTGTGGTGTGTGCTCATCGCGCAGCCCGCCGTGGCAACGACAGGAATAAACGCCGGCGCGTCCGACAGTGTCAGTTCACCGCGCCTGGCTTCGCGGCGCCAGCGCTGCACCATGTTCGGGTTCAGGCCGTGTGCAATGGCGATGCCCGCGACCGAAGCCTCAGGCTGCTCACAAGCCTGAAGAATCTGTGCCTTGAGAGCCTTGCTGTGCTTGCGCCGCGCGGGCCGCTGGACTGAAGGGTTTGGATCCATGAATAGTCCCCACTAAAAACAAGTGGGAACTATCGTCCCGATCGCTACGCTCCATCAAGGTGTGTTCGGCAGACGCTTACAGTGCAGCGCGCATCGAGACCGTGAAGGAGCGTAAGACGATCAGGCTTCAGGATCAAGAGGTCCAGGCCGGGCGCTTGCAGCCCAAGAGCGAGTCCCGGATACTTTTTTATAAGTGGTGTTGGGATAGGGGCCCGGCACGCGCAGCCGAGTTGCGGCTACAGGTGCGGAAAAGGCAAACGCCCCGGCAGGGTTGAGCCTGTCGGGGCGATTGGTACAGATAAGAGCCTGACGATGACCTACTTTCACAGACGTACGTCCACTATCATCGGCGCAAAGGCGTTTCACGGTCCTGTTCGGGATGGGAAGGAGTGGGACCACCTCGCTATGGTCGTCAAGCGTAACCGGGTGTTGGTGCGGGCGGTTACGCCCACAGCCAACGAATCTGGGAAGAAGCACCCTCGAAGGCCGCGCCTTCAAGGTGATGTATGTCTGGATAGCGGTACGGGCCGCGATACTGAGCCGCAGCTCAGTGTGTGCGTACCGGTTCACCTCACGGTACGACTTTTCTTTGTTTGAACGGCACTCTCACGTATAACCAACAGGGTTATAGGATCAAGCCGCACGGGCAATTAGTATCAGTTAGCTTAACGCATTACTGCGCTTCCACACCTGACCTATCAACGTCCTGGTCTCGAACGACCCTTCAGGGGGGTCTAGCCCCCGGGATACCTAATCTTCAGACGAGTTTCCCGCTTAGATGCCTTCAGCGGTTATCTCTTCCGTACATAGCTACTCGGCAATGCCATTGGCATGACAACCGATACACCAGCGGTACGTCCACTCCGGTCCTCTCGTACTAGGAGCAGGCTCCGTCAAGTATCCAACGCCCACGGCAGATAGGGACCAAACTGTCTCACGACGTTTTAAACCCAGCTCACGTACCTCTTTAAATGGCGAACAGCCATACCCTTGGGACCGGCTACAGCCCCAGGATGAGATGAGCCGACATCGAGGTGCCAAACACCGCCGTCGATATGAACTCTTGGGCGGTATCAGCCTGTTATCCCCAGAGTACCTTTTATCCGTTGAGCGATGGCCCTTCCATTCAGAACCACCGGATCACTATGTCCTGCTTTCGCACCTGTTCGACTTGTCAGTCTCACAGTCAAGCACGCTTATGCCATTGCACTATCAGCACGATTTCCGACCGTACCTAGCGTACCTTCGAGCTCCTCCGTTACACTTTAGGAGGAGACCGCCCCAGTCAAACTGCCCACCATGCACTGTCCCCAACCCGGATAACGGGCCAAGGTTAGAACCGCAAACAAACCAGGGTGGTATTTCAAGGTTGGCTCCACGACATCTAGCGACGCCGCTTCAAAGCCTCCCACCTATCCTACACAGGCCGGTTCACAGTCCAATGCAAAGCTACAGTAAAGGTTCATGGGGTCTTTCCGTCTAGCCGCGGGTAGATTGCATCATCACAAACACTTCAACTTCGCTGAGTCTCAGGAGGAGACAGTGTGGCCATCGTTACGCCATTCGTGCAGGTCGGAACTTACCCGACAAGGAATTTCGCTACCTTAGGACCGTTATAGTTACGGCCGCCGTTTACCGGGGCTTCGATCAAGAGCTTGCACCCCATCACTTAACCTTCCGGCACCGGGCAGGCGTCACACCCTATACGTCGACTTTCGTCTTAGCAGAGTGCTGTGTTTTTAATAAACAGTCGCAGCCACCGATTCTCTGCGACCCCATCATGCTCCAGGCGCAGGCCCTTCACACTACCGGGGTATACCTTCTCCCGAAGTTACGGTATCAATTTGCCGAGTTCCTTCTCCTGAGTTCTCTCAAGCGCCTTGGAATATTCATCCCGTCCACCTGTGTCGGTTTGCGGTACGGTCTCGTAGAACTGAAGCTTAGAGGCTTTTCTTGGAACCACTTCCAATCACTTCGCGAACCAAAGTTCACTCGTGCAACACCCTTGAATTACGCGCCCGGATTTACCTAAGCGCCTTCTTCGATGCCGCAACGGGGACGTCCAACACCCCGATGATCTTTCGCAATCCGTCCCCCCATCGCATTCTACGACGGTACAGGAATATTAACCTGTTTCCCATCAGCTACGCATCTCTGCCTCGCCTTAGGGGCCGACTCACCCTGCGCCGATGAACGTTGCGCAGGAAACCTTGGACTTACGGCGAGGGGGCTTTTCACCCCCTTTATCGCTACTCATGTCAGCATTCGCACTTCTGATACCTCCAGCCGCCTTCTCAAGCGACCTTCACAGGCTTACAGAACGCTCTCCTACCACGTATGTCCCGAAGGACACACATCCGCAGCTTCGGTCTATGGCTTAGCCCCGTTACATCTTCCGCGCAGGACGACTCGATCAGTGAGCTATTACGCTTTCTTTAAAGGATGGCTGCTTCTAAGCCAACCTCCTGACTGTCTATGCCTTCCCACTTCGTTTCCCACTTAGCCATAGTTAGGGACCTTAGCTGGCGGTCTGGGTTGTTTCCCTCTTGAGTCCGGACGTTAGCACCCGGTGCTCTGTCTCCCGCGCTGTACTTGCAGGTATTCGGAGTTTGCCATAGGTTGGTAAGTCGCCATGACCCCCTAGCTATAACAGTGCTCTACCCCCTGCAGTAATCACGCGAGGCACTACCTAAATAGTTTTCGGAGAGAACCAGCTATTTCCAGGCTTGTTTAGCCTTTCACCCCTATCCACAGTTCATCCCCTAATTTTTCAACATTAGTGGGTTCGGTCCTCCAGCACGTGTTACCGTGCCTTCAACCTGACCATGGATAGATCGCCTGGTTTCGGGTCTACACCCAGCGACTGAATCGCCCTATTCGGACTCGCTTTCGCTACGCCTCCCCTATTCGGTTAAGCTTGCCACTGAATGTAAGTCGCTGACCCATTATACAAAAGGTACGCAGTCACCCCATAAATGAGGCTCCTACTGTTTGTATGCATACGGTTTCAGGATCTATTTCACTCCCCTTCCGGGGTTCTTTTCGCCTTTCCCTCACGGTACTGGTTCACTATCGGTCGATCACGAGTATTTAGCCTTGGAGGATGGTCCCCCCATCTTCAAACAGGATTTCACGTGTCCCGCCCTACTTGTCTGACGCTTAGTTCCACACCCACGATTTCATCTACAGGGCTATCACCTGCTATGGCCGGACTTTCCATTCCGTTCGATTATCGTGTGTGTTAAATCGTCAAGGCTGTTCCGAGTTCGCTCGCCGCTACTATCGGAATCTCGGTTGATTTCTTTTCCTCGAGTTACTGAGATGTTTCAGTTCACCCGGTTCGCTTCGCCACACCTATGTATTCAGTGTGAGATACCGCATTGCTGCGGTGGGTTTCCCCATTCGGACATCAACGGATCAAAGCTCGTTTGTCAGCTCCCCGTCGCTTTTCGCAGACTACCACGTCCTTCATCGCCTGTGATCGCCAAGGCATCCACCATATGCACTTAGTCGCTTGATCCTATAACGCTATCGGCTATAGAACGTCGCTATATTTACTACTGAGTATTCGCGTTTGTGCCGTTCATCATTTCAACGCCGCTCATGGATTCGCACCCACTCGCGTATTGAGAACTATTGAACAAAAAATATAATGCAATCACAACCCGTACTTTCTGCGCGCATCGCCTCCCTACTTCAGAGACCATGCACCCATAAATACATTTTGTTGTGCTTCTTCCAGATTGTTAAAGAACAAAACAGCCGTCAGGCTCCAACGCCTAACGAACAACCCCCTGACTCTCACGAACCAGGACGCTCTTCGTTATCCGCTCGGATAACCCGCTTCCAACATGACTACCTTCCCTCACCCCACAACCCCAAATTCAGTGGTGGAGGATGACGGGATCGAACCGACGACCCCCTGCTTGCAAAGCAGGTGCTCTCCCAGCTGAGCTAATCCCCCCTCTCTCAAATCCGTGGTGGGTCAAGTTGGAATCGAACCAACGACCCCCGCCTTATCAAGACGGTGCTCTAACCGACTGAGCTACTGACCCAACTTCCCGTGGATGGGTAACCATGTCTTGCTGCTAACAGCCGATAAGCGTGGACGCTTTCGCTTCGTGTGCGTCGCTCTAAAAGGAGGTGATCCAGCCGCACCTTCCGATACGGCTACCTTGTTACGACTTCACCCCAGTCATGAATCCTACCGTGGTAATCGCCCCCCTTGCGGTTAGGCTAACTACTTCTGGTAAAACCCACTCCCATGGTGTGACGGGCGGTGTGTACAAGACCCGGGAACGTATTCACCGCGACATGCTGATCCGCGATTACTAGCGATTCCGACTTCATGGAGTCGAGTTGCAGACTCCAATCCGGACTACGATCGGGTTTCTGGGATTGGCTCCCCCTCGCGGGTTGGCGACCCTCTGTCCCGACCATTGTATGACGTGTGAAGCCCTACCCATAAGGGCCATGAGGACTTGACGTCATCCCCACCTTCCTCCGGTTTGTCACCGGCAGTCTCATTAGAGTGCCCTTTCGTAGCAACTAATGACAAGGGTTGCGCTCGTTGCGGGACTTAACCCAACATCTCACGACACGAGCTGACGACAGCCATGCAGCACCTGTGTTCCGGTTCTCTTGCGAGCACTCCCTAATCTCTTAAGGATTCCAGACATGTCAAGGGTAGGTAAGGTTTTTCGCGTTGCATCGAATTAATCCACATCATCCACCGCTTGTGCGGGTCCCCGTCAATTCCTTTGAGTTTTAATCTTGCGACCGTACTCCCCAGGCGGTCAACTTCACGCGTTAGCTGCGCTACCAAGGCCCGAAGGCCCCAACAGCTAGTTGACATCGTTTAGGGCGTGGACTACCAGGGTATCTAATCCTGTTTGCTCCCCACGCTTTCGTGCATGAGCGTCAGTATTATCCCAGGGGGCTGCCTTCGCCATCGGTATTCCTCCACATCTCTACGCATTTCACTGCTACACGTGGAATTCTACCCCCCTCTGACATACTCTAGCTCGGGAGTTAAAAATGCAGTTCCAAGGTTGAGCCCTGGGATTTCACATCTTTCTTTCCGAACCGCCTGCGCACGCTTTACGCCCAGTAATTCCGATTAACGCTTGCACCCTACGTATTACCGCGGCTGCTGGCACGTAGTTAGCCGGTGCTTATTCTGCAGGTACCGTCAGTTGCGCCCCGTATTAAAGAGCGCCGTTTCTTCCCTGCCAAAAGTGCTTTACAACCCGAAGGCCTTCATCGCACACGCGGGATGGCTGGATCAGGGTTGCCCCCATTGTCCAAAATTCCCCACTGCTGCCTCCCGTAGGAGTCTGGGCCGTGTCTCAGTCCCAGTGTGGCTGGTCGTCCTCTCAAACCAGCTACGGATCGTCGCCTTGGTGGGCCTTTACCCCACCAACTAGCTAATCCGATATCGGCCGCTCCAATAGTGAGAGGTCTTGCGATCCCCCCCTTTCCCCCGTAGGGCGTATGCGGTATTAGCCACGCTTTCGCGTAGTTATCCCCCGCTACTGGGCACGTTCCGATATATTACTCACCCGTTCGCCACTCGCCGCCAAGAAAAAGCAAGCTTTCTCTCGCGCTGCCGTTCGACTTGCATGTGTAAAGCATCCCGCTAGCGTTCAATCTGAGCCAGGATCAAACTCTTCAGTTCAATCTCTGTATAAAAATCGTAATTTCCATCCGGCCCCCAAAGGAGCCAGTGGTCATACGTCGCGTTTCGCTCAAAGAAAAAGACCGGTTCAAATTTCTTCAAACCTTACTTCTTCATTTGTGCGAGCACTTGATATAAATTTCGCGACCTCTCGTGAGAAAGGCTGCACACTCATTCCAAGCGCCCACACTTATCGGCTGTTAAATTGTTAAAGAGCAATGACATGAAATCGTCAAACTTCCTGTCCATACTACGGTACTGCGTATTCGGTACTATGTATTCAGTCCTGCCGCCTGACCCAGCCCCGCGTTAATCGCGGCGTTGTTCCAGAAGCAGAGAAACGAGATTATGAAGGAGTTTTTTAAGCCTGTCAAGTCGCTGTACCGCGCCTCGAATCGTTTGGCCTGCTGGCTCATCCCGATCCCGGGCGTACGTCCCACGGCCTTGACTCCTGCTGCCGTCCCCTCCTTCCCCCGCCAGGCCGGGCCGCTTCGAAAAGCCTGCCTGGCACTCACCGGGTCCCGCTGCACTGCCTTCCCGCAACCGCCTCATTTAAGGGTTAACCCTGATGTGTGGGCTGCGAAAGAACGCCACTATAGCACGCCTTTTAACCCCCGCGCAAACCCAGTTCGCCCCCGCCCCGTCCCGACCCCCTTGCGCCGCACCTAAGCCCTTGATTTGAAACCAATCCACGCACCTAAAATCTTTTTTTAACCAGTCCGCAAAAACCCACCCCGCCGCGAACAGTTTCCACGGCTACCCCCACGGACCGGCCCTGTACGCTCACCTAGAGCCACGCTAGCGTGCACTCGCGCAAAATGCCCCGACGCCAGCGGGGGTGGCGGCCCAGGCGGGGTGGGCGAGCTTGAGTCCGCCGCGGCCGGCGCCTGGATCGGGATGCAAGGGAGCGGCTGTTTGAGCGTCAAGGGTGTCCACAGCCCGGGGGGCTGTGGACGACGCGAGTTCCGCGACCGCCCGATCCAGGCGCCGGCCGCGGGCAGTCCTGGCAAAGCCAGGACCGGACGAGGCGAGCCCCACCCCGCCTGGGCCGCCACCCCCGCGCCTTAAGAAACCCAAATAGGCACCACAAAAAACAGCCCCACGGCCAGCCACAATAAACCGCCCAACTTCAGCCGCGCCAGCTCATAACGGCCACTCCCACGTACCGCTCGAGAAAGGCCTTGTCCAAAATCCCCCCTTCAGTGGTCAAGTCATTCCAGACACCGCGATTATTCTTTTTACTGCCGCATTTACTGCGGCAGGCCGTTCGTCATGTACGAGCAGGGTCTATCCCAAAGCGACAATGCAATCGTGCGCCGCTCAAAGCGCCAGCTTACAAAAGCCGCCCCACAACGCGGATTTTTGCTGGGCCCCGGATTTCTTGCTGGCCCCTACAACCACCGCCCAGTCAACAAGCAGAACAGTTTGGAATACAGGAGTAGCCTTGAAACATCGATTACCCTCAAAATAACGTCTTGGTAAAGCAACGTCTAAATAAGCGATTCACTCATGTCTGAAGATATTCTCATCAACGTCACCCCTTTCGAGACTCGCGTAGCACTGGTCGAACAAGGCGCCGTGCAGGAATTGCACATAGAGCGCAGCATCCAGCGTGGACACGTAGGAAACCTGTACCTGGGCAAAGTCGTGCGTGTACTGCCGGGCATGCAAAGCGCCTTTGTCGACATAGGCCTGGACCGCGCAGCCTTCATACACGTGGCCGACTTACGCCAGAACCGCCATGAACGCACCAATGGGGGCACCCTGACGCCCATCGAAAAACTGCTGTTCGAAGGCCAGTCCCTGATGGTGCAAGTCATCAAGGACCCCCTGGGCACCAAGGGAGCCCGCCTGTCCACCCAGATCAGCATTGCCGGACGGATGCTGGTGTACCTGCCCTACGACCCTCACATCGGCATCTCGCAAAAAATCGAATCCGACGAAGAGCGCATCGTCTTGCGCGAACGAGTCCAGGCCCTTGTGCCCAAAGACGAGGCCGGCGGATTTATCGTGCGCACGCAAGCCAGCGAAGCCACCGACGAAGAACTGCGCGTCGACCAATCGTATCTGCGCACCCTCTGGAGCAGCGTTCAGGCACTCGCAAAGACCCAGCCTACCCCATCCGTGCTGCATACCGACCTGACCCTGGCCCAGCGCGTCCTGCGCGATATGGTGGGCCCCGACACAGGCACCATTCATGTCGACTCGCGCACCACATCGCAGGAACTCATGGAATGGGCCAAAATTTACACCCCATCGGTGCTGGACCGAATCAAGCACTATAGCGGCGACCGGCCGCTGTTCGATACCGCCAACGTCGACGAAGAAATCGCCCGCGCCCTGTCGCGCCGCGTCGATCTGAAATCCGGCGGCTATCTCATCATCGACCAGACCGAAGCGCTGACCACTGTCGACGTAAACACCGGCGGTTTTGTCGGCGGCCGCAACTTCGACGACACCATATTCAAAACCAACCTGGAAGCGGCTCAGGCGCTTGCTCGCCAACTGCGGCTGCGCAACCTGGGCGGCATTATTATTCTGGACTTCATCGACATGGAGGACCTGGAACACCGCAATTCAGTCCTGGCCGAACTCAACAAAGCGCTCAGCAAAGACCGCACACGCATGACCGTCAGCGGATTCAGCCAGCTCGGGCTGGTGGAAATGACCCGCAAACGGACTCGCGACTCGCTCGCGCATCAGCTTTGCGAATCGTGCCCCACATGCCAGTCGCGCGGCAATGTCAGGACGGCGCGTACGCTCTGCTACGAAATACTGCGCGAAATACTGCGCGAATCCCGGCAGTTCAATCCCAAGGAGTTCCGGATTCTGGCCTCGCAGGCAATTGTCGATCTGTTTCTGGAAGAAGAAAGCCCGCATCTTGCCATG
Source organism: Paralcaligenes sp. KSB-10 (assembly GCF_021266465.1). Classification (NCBI taxonomy): domain Bacteria; kingdom Pseudomonadati; phylum Pseudomonadota; class Betaproteobacteria; order Burkholderiales; family Alcaligenaceae; genus Paralcaligenes; species Paralcaligenes sp. KSB-10. The sequence goes on from NZ_CP089848.1 coordinate 1,823,802, forward strand.
CTGGGCGACTTCATAGGCAAACCGATCTCGCTCGAGGTGGAACGGGTGTATTCCCAGGAGCAATACGACATCATTTTGATGTAGGCGGCCGCGCGTATCCGCGCCGGCCATAGATCAGCCGGGACTTCGCCTTTGCAACAGATGGCTCGCCGGCGCCAGGCAACGAGGCTACTTGGAGCACACCTGCGGGCGGGTGACCGCATCGAACATCTGCTGGATTTGCGCGTCAGTGCCCGCGTAATAGCTATAGGCGCTGGCCTTGATCGGCCTGCCCTCCATCAGCACCAGATCGAGCACGATCGTATGGTTCCAGTCGGCCGCGGGAGAAGATTTTTTCGTAATAATGGCATAGCTTGCATTGCGCGGATTCAACTTGAATTCGATATCTCCGCCGCAGGCCGCCTTATGCTTGAACAAAGCCATCTGCACCTTGGCGAAAGTGTCAAAAGGCAGGCTGCGTTCGGTACGGAGATACTCATCTTTACGCAGATCGTTAAGCTGCATCCCTGATTTTGGCACGGCGCATCCCGCCAGGATGCACAAGCCAGTCAAAAATACGATTTTTTTCATTTTTACCTGCCACTCTGAGCATAAATCATTGGTACATGCGCCGAAGCGCCGCATATATTCTTGAAATACAGATTTTCAGCCCGTATCTGGGGACATTCAATGAGCATCGCCGGCCCACGGAATACCGTCAGGCCTCTTCCCTGAATTGCATGCGATAAAGCGATGCATACAAGCCATTCAAAGCCAGCAGTTCGTCGTGACGACCTTGCTCCACAATCTTTCCCGCATCGAGCACGACAATCTTGTCGGCATTTTGAACCGTCGACAAGCGGTGCGCAATGACCAGCGTCGTACGCCCCTTCATCAATCGTTCGAGCGATGCCTGCACCTGCCGCTCGGACTCGTTATCGAGAGCCGAAGTGGCCTCGTCCAGTATGAGTATTGGCGCGTTTTTGATCAAGGCGCGCGCAATGGCCAGTCGCTGACGCTGTCCACCCGACAGCTTGCTGGCGTTTTCGCCGACGGGCGTATCGAGGCCGTCGGGCAATCCGTCGACAAAAGCCCGCAAATTGGCAGCCTCAAGCGCATCGTAGATTTCCTTGAGGCTGGCATCATGCAAGGAACCGTAGCTGACATTCTCGCCTATGGTTCCATCGAACATCACCACATCCTGGCTGACCAGCGACAACTGCTCCCGCAAACTGCGCAATGTCAGGTCCTTGACGGACTGCCCATCTATCGAAACCTCGCCCTGGGTGGGCTGGACAAAACGGGGCAACATATTGACCAGCGTCGTTTTACCACTGCCCGAACGCCCCACCAAAGCTATCGTCTGACCCGGCTCGGCGGTAAATGAGACATTGGAAACGGTGTCCTGCGAGCTATCGGCAAAGCGGTGGCTGATGTTCCTGAATTCAACCCGACCCTTGATAGGGCCTTGAAACACCTGGGTGCCGGTATCTTCTTCAGGCTTGTGATCGACCAGGGTAAACACACTTTCGGCCGAGACCAGCATGCGCTGCATGCGTCCCGCCGTATTGGTCATGCGTCTGACTGGATCGAAAATCTGCCCAAGGGCAGCCATGAAGGACGCGAAGCTGCCCACCGTCAGGCTCTGGGTATTGGCCTGGTACAAGGCAACGGCGATGACCGCCGCAACCGAAAGGGCAATCGAGAACTGGGCCAGGGGCGACATGGCGGCCTCGGCGGTTGCCGTGCGCATGGCAAATCGCCGCAAGCGGCCATTGACATACTGGAAGCGGCTGGACTCGCGTTCATAGCCATCGAACAGTTTGATGACGCGCTGCCCATCGATGCCTTCGCCAACCACCCGCGTGAGCTCCGCATTCATGTTCACGGTGTCCCGATTGATGCGCCGCAGGCGTTTGATGAAAGTACGAGCAATCAAGGTGGAAATCGGCAACATCACCAGAACGATCAGCGTCAGCTGCCATGACATATAGACCAACACACATAACAAGGCGATGATGACCAAGGTTTCGCGCACAACGACGGTAACCACCTCGGTGGCCGATGCGGTGACATTCCCGGCGTCGATGGTGAACCGGTTCAGCAGGCGTCCCGAGTCGCCGCGCTTGAACTCTTCGTCGGGCAACCCCAGCAGGCGATCGAACATATCCTTGCGCAGTCCCAACAGCATATTGTTGGCTATCCAGGCCAGCAAATAATCGCTGCCGAAACTGCAAACGCCGCGCAGGAATACCAGGCCTATGACCGCAAGCGGAATCGACCATATATAGGACGGCTGCGCTCCCGAAAACCCCTGATCGAGCAAGGGCTTCATGATGATGGCCAGTGTGGGCTGGGTGGCCGCCGAAAGAGTGAGCAGCACAGCGGAAAGAACGACCACCTTCCAGTAAGGCCCCAGGCGGCTGTATATTCTCCGCCACACGTCGAACTTGACGGGCTTGGATGGCGTTGACGAGGGCGTTGAGGCTGGATTCAAAAAGCAACTCACTTTTACACTAAAGGACCGCCTATTTTAACGTTCTCGAAAATCCGTCGATAATAAGCGTCGATCATCATACCTCTCTTGCACACAACACTCGTCAAATTAATGTCTACACTCTCAGCCATTTACGTGCGACTTCCAAACTGGATAGGAGACGTTTGCATGAGCCTGCCCAGTCTGCAGGCCCTGCTGAATACCCGGGTTCCTATCGTTGTCTGCGCGCGCCCCTGGGCGCGCGATCTGCTGGCCGGATTCGAACTGTCGGGGTTCGTGGAAATGAAAGGCCGCTGGCGCGAAGACCGGGCCGCGGTCCATGCCCACAAAAAGAAAACCCGGCACGCGCATGTCCGGGGGCTGCTGCTGCCCGATTCGCTGTCGAGCGCCATGGTATTCAAGTTTGCCGGCATTCCCTCGGCCGGATACCGCGACGACGGGCGCAGCCTGATCCTGCGCTGGCCCATCAACAAGCCGGCGGCGGCCCTGCATGCCGTGGAATCCTGGTACTACGTAGCCACGCACGCGCTCATGCGCTGGAATCTGCCTGTCGAACCCCGGCATCCGGGCAAGCACCTGGGCCTGAAACTGGCCGGCCGGCATCAGGCGGAAGGCCTGCGGGCCGTAAATGAAGCCGGCCTGCAGCCCGGCCGGTTCGTCCTGATCGCACCGACAGCCACCGGCCTGCATCATGGCAAAATCAAGGTCTGGCCTTATTTCGACGCGTTGACGCGTGCGCTGCAGCAAAAGGGCTATACCGTCGCGATGTGCCCGCCGCCATCCGAAGCCGAGGACGCACGACGCAATGCGCCAAGCGCCCTGTGCCTGCCGCCCCTGAATCTGGGAGCGTTTGCTACACTCAGTCATCTGGCCGCACTGGTTATTTGCAACGATTCAGGCGTTTCGCACCTTGCCGCGGCCGCGAACGCCAGGCAACTAACCTTGTTTGGCGTCACCGAACGGGCACGCACAGGGCCGTGGTCAGGCAATGCAACGTGCCTGGGCTCGGCACAGCATTGGCCTTCACTGGCTGAAGTGGAAAATCAGGCCTGCGCCCTTTTGCACACTGATCCTGGCACATAACAATGTCGAGTTTTTTTACGAATCTGGTAATTCCTCTCAATCTGTGCGTCACGCTGCTCGTGGTTGGCCTGGTGCTTTTCATGGTCCGGCGCCGCAAAACGGCTTTTTTCGTAGCGGCCGGGGGGCTGTGCTGGGCCCTGTTCTGGTCGCTGCCGGCATCGTCGCTCTGGGCGGGCGGGCGTCTGGAACAACTCTACCCACAAGAACTGCCGTCGGATCTGCCCGAGGCCGGGGCCATTGTCGTACTGGGCGGCAATACGGCCAACAACCGCCCGAACTGGTTTGAACCTTACGACAAGGAAACCGCGGCGCCCCGTGTCGATACGGCAGCCTTGCTTTACAAGTCGCATCGCGCCCCCATCATTATCCTGTCAGGAGCCGCGCTGGAAGGAAAAGTCAGCGAAGCGAAAATGATGGCCCGCGCCCTCGAACAGCAAGAAATCCCGGAACAAGCCCTGATACTCGAGACACGAAGCCGCAATACTCATGAAAACGGCCTGTACACCGTCGAAAAACTCAAGGCGCTGCACATCACACGAATTCTGTTGGTCACTTCAGCACTGCATATGCCCAGGGCCATGGCCGTTTTCAGGAAACAGGGCATTACACCAATCCCCGCGCCGTCGGCGCCGCAAATCCTCGTGCCCGCCGAGCCTGGATTCTCGTTCTGGCTGCCCAATATGCGCGCGCTGGATGCCAGCCGTTCGATCATCAAGGAATATGCGGGCCTGCTGGCCTACTGGGTACGGGGTTGGATTTAACGCATCCCATGCCCGCTCATGTCCGTTCGCGAAGCACTTCCTGGTAAAGATCCAGATAACGGCGCGCGACTTCGGCCCAGCTGTGGCGGGCGACAACCTGGTCGCCACCTTGCACCAGTCGTGCCCTCAAGGCGGCATCGTCACTGATTTGCGCGATAAAACTGGCCAGTTCCTCGGCATTTTCAGGATGAGACAGGACCAGTGCCTCCTCCCCCGGCTTCACATACTGGGCAAAGCCGCACCAGGGGCTGGGGCTGAGGACGACCGGCAGGCCGAATGACATGGCCTCCAGGGGAGCCATGCCGAAACTGTCGTTGAGGGTCGGGTGCACATACAGATCGGCCGCAAGGTAATAACAATCGACCTCCGACGTGGTATCGACCAGGCGTACTCGATCCGCCAGGCCCACACTGTCGGTCTTGCGCAGGAAATCCTGAGTAATTGCCTTGCCTCCAACCACCAGCGCCTTGTAGCGTTCGGGCAGCAGCGCCAACGCCTTCAGGACCGCAGGCAAGCCCTTGCGCAAGGGGTTGCGGGCCACCAGCAGGCACACCCGGTCCTGGTCGGACAGGCCCAGGTCCTGGCGAACCCGGGCTCGCAGGCCGGGCGGGGGTGAAGCCGGCCGCGCCACACCAGGCGGGATAACCGGAGACACAAGCTGCTCGCCATAGGCTTGCCGCAATTGCTCGGCAATCAAGCCCGAGACCGAAACCGTGCGGTGGGCCTGCCGTACCTCCACGCGCCGATGCTCCAGGCCCAGATAAGTTTGCACGCGGGGGCTGACTCGCGACAAAGCCCGCTTGAGGAAAGGCAGGCTGCGCACACGCCAGTTATAGCGGACCGGCGTGACATGCACGACTTCAATATCGCCGCACCAACCGTTCATGTGTGAATGCACGATATCGAAGCCCTTGCGCGTGCAACGCCCCGCTCGCCAGGCAAACAGCAAAACCCGGATCCAGCTGGGCCACCCGGACCACGAACGCAAGGGAACAAAAGGCAGGCGCAGATCGCAGGCCGAATCGTAGTCACGCGCAAAAACCGTTATTTCGTGACCCCGGGCCAGTTCGCGCATCAGGGCGACTCCATATGCCTCGGCGCCGCCGTAACGGCTACCGAATCGATCGACGACGAATGCTATTTTCAATCTGGACATGGGTACATGATAGGACGGCCGCAAAGTTGTTTGCCTTCTTCGGAGCGCATGCGAGGCTACCCAGGGGCTCAGGTCAGTCCTTGCGGTGCCTGTCTTCCAGGCGTGTCAGGCATTTTTGCATAAAACGCAGGATATGGGTCGAACGTGCAACCGTAACACGAGGAATGCCATAAAGGTCGTCGGAGCGTCGCGCCAGCCCTCTTTCAGTGGTCGTGGCATTGCGGTAACCCGCCCCTTGCACCATGGCCCGTACCTCGGGCGTTTCATGCCCATAGGGATAGCAAAAAGCGCTGACCTCGGCGCCCAGCGCACGTTCGAGCTCGTGCCTTGATTGTTTGATTTGATAATCGGCGAGTTCCGGTGAAATCTGCGGCAAATCGACATGATCGAGCGTATGCGAACCCACCTCTTGGCCGGCCGCCGCCCAGGCCTGCATTTCTTCGACAGACATGAGCGCAGAACGGGGAACTCCCTTTTCAATATCCCAGACATTCTCTCCACCAAGTTGCCTGGCCACAAAATAATTGGTCGAAGTAAACCCCAGCTCGCTCAATATGGGCAAGCCGTTCTGATACACGTTGCGATAGCCATCATCGAAAGTGATGCCGAACACCTTGCCGCGCTTGTCGCCCTTTAAATAAGGCACCAGGTCGCGCATCGACAGGCCGCGATAGCCGAAGCGGCGCATCCAGATCATCTGGCGCCTGAAGTCGGACGGATGCACGGTCAAGCCGCGGTAAGGCGAGCCTTTGGGAGCCGGCAGGCCAAGCTGATGGTACATAAGTACAGGAATCATGAAGCGATTATATCGAGGCTCTGGTCTGGTGGACACCTGCCCTCCGGGAGCACGGTCGATCTGATGTGGAGCTACTTGCTTTTCCTGTTCAGGAACATCAACTTGCCATACCGAAAAAAAATGCCCGCCGCCGCGGTGGCCGCCAGTATGAAGCCTTCCTTGCCATCGAGGAAGCCGCGGCGGATGATGTAGATACGAATGAATGTCCAGGCCGCATGGCCGACAATACCTAGTATGCCGACTTTTTTCCCCCTGGCGTGCATCATGCCGGCGGCATCTGATGAATAGCGATTGACCTTGTCGATCAGGCTTTCCATGTCGGCGTAGGGGTAATGTAAAAAATGCCCGTCCAACACCGCTGGCGGCTGCGCAGCCTGTACGCTTTCGTGCACCGCGGCATCGCTGAAGCGCGCGGTTTCTCTTTTGAACAGGCGCAATACATAATCGGGCCACCAGCCGCTGTGACGTATCCAGCGCCCACCAAAATTCGATAAGCGTGCGATTTTGTAGGCATCGGCCCGCGGGTGTTCAAGCTCGCTGCGGATGGCAAGCGCCAGCTCAGGGGTGACGCGTTCGTCGGCATCAATGGATAAAACCCATTCCTGGGTAGCCAGATCGAGCGCACGGTTTTTTTGCGGACCAAAGCCAGGCCAGTCGCGGGTTTGCGTCACTTTGGCGCCTTTTGCGGCGGCAATAGCGCAGGTATCGTCGGTGCTGCCTGAATCCACGACGATGATTTCGTCGGCAAAGGCGACCGAATCCAGGCACTCGGCGATGTGCCTGGATTCATTTTTGGTAATGATTATGACTGATAAGGTCATGAGCGCTGCCTGCGCGCGCGCCGCCACAGCTTCCAGCGATTGAATAAAGGTCCGATCCAGGGATGCACGGCAATCCGGATGCGGCGCCCGAGCGACTCGCCCGAAGTATTGCGCACCGCGAAACGGTAAATGGAAGCCGGATCGGTGCCGGCCCGATTCTGCCCGAATGCCTGGGTGGTATACAAGTACTGAAAACCTGCTTCGCGGGCTATCCGGATATAGTCGGCATCGAAATAGCCCTGGGGCCAGCAAAAATGTTCCGAAACGCTGCCCAGGTGCTCGGCCAGGGTTTCGCGCGACAAGCTCAATTCCTGGGCCATATGGGCATTTTTTTCGGAAGCGGGCATGCTTTTATCCCAGCGAGTATGGGTGTGCGTATGGCTATGAAATTCGAAGGTGCCGGCAGCGCGCAGCGCCTCTATTTCGCTCCATCGCAAAATCACCTCGTCGCTGCGCCCTTGCGCTATAAGCCGCTCGCACTCGTCGTGCGCGGGCGTTTGCGGCAATTCGTCCTGCCCCAGATAGCGTCGCACCGACCCTTGGCCAACCCATGATGTGACCAGGAAAATCAATGCGGAAAAGCCATATTTCTTGAGTAAGGGGTAGGCATAGACCCAGTTATCCAGGTAGCCGTCGTCGAAAGTAATCAGTATGGAGCGGGCCGGCACGGCACGGCCATGCAAATGTCCGGCGAACTCGTCGCTGGTCAGAGAGCGGTAGCCGCGTCGCGACAACCAGGCCAGTTGCCGTTCGAAATTATCGGGCGAAGTGGTGATCATGCCTTCGGATGGCGATATGTGGTGGTACATCAGTACCGGCACAGTTCGGGCTTGCTTCATTTTTGTCGCTCGCTTAACCAGCGTGTATAGCAGGATTCAATACGCTGCACCATGGCCTCGGCACTGAACCGGCCCTCTTTGCGGCAAAACTGCAGGCCCGCGCGCCCCATTGCGCAACGCAGTTCGGAATCGTCGATCAGTTTCCTGAGGGCGGCCGTCAGGGCGGCGGAATCTCCAAGCGGGACCAGCAGACCGCTAATGCCATCCTGCATCATCTCGGGTACGCCGTCGACGTCCGTGCCTATCACCGGCAAGCCGGCCGCCCCGGCTTCGACAAAAACGGTGCCGGATGCCTCTTTCCGGGTCGCCAGCGCAAACAGATCGAAGCCGGCGAGCAAATTGGCCACATCGCTGCGCGCTCCCATCAGGTGTACGCGCTTTTCCAGATTTTTTTCGGCAATATAAGCCTGCACTTCCTCGAAAACCGGGGAACCGCCACCGACCAAAACCAGATGGACATTGGGGCGCTCCCTGATCAGCGGTTCGATTGCATCGATCAGATCGCGATGGCCTTTCTGGGCGCGCATGACCGCCACGCAACCCACGACAATATCGTTTTGCGCCAGGTGGAGTTCTTGCCGCAATGTGGAGTGCCCGGGCACGGGCGCCAATTCGACAGCGGGATAGACAGTGGCCACATGCCCGGGAGGCACCCCTCTTTCTATAAGGTGATTGCGCACGAAATCGCTGGCTGTTGTCACGCGATGCGGCAATACGGTAAATGACAGCAGCGAGCCGACCCGGTTGGCCAAATGGCGCGTTCGTACGATCAAGGGCGTGCCCGCCAGCCGGCCGGCGGTGGCCGCAATCATGGTGTCACGACGGCTATGGCAATTGAGCACATCGAAACGGCCGGCCCGCAGCACCTTGCGTATTGCCGCCACGCTTTTCACAAAATTGAACGGCCCGTCCATGAATGTCGTGTGGACAGTAAAGCCCTCGGCCAGCAAGCGTTGCGTCAACATGGCATCGGGCTGGCACACCGCCTCGAGATGGTGGCCGCGCTCGCGCATGGCCAGCATCATTCTGTAAATATATTGCTCCTGGCCACCAAAGCTGGTCGCCGCCTCGGTATGCAGAATACGCAAGGGCGTCATGAGTAACGGATCTCCACGCCATCGGGCTCGACCCAGCCATTGAGCTGCTCGAACAAGGTATCGGCCATGCGTACACGCCATTCCTCGCCCAACCGCAGGGTGCAAAGAAAATCGTGGCGCTTGAGCAAAATTTCAACCGGAACGCCCGGCACGCCGTTTTCGGGTTCGGCGCGAAATGGATTGAGCATCTGCCGCAGGCGTACGGCGTCGGCATTGCCATTCAGGGTAATGCGCAGCGTGCGGGCGCGGGCTTCGCGCGCCAGTTGCAGATCGAATATGGATTCCGCCGACACCCGGAACCCTCCCGAATAATCGTCATTGCTGACTTTTCCCTGGATAATGATGAGGCGGTCTTCCTTCAGGCGCTGCCGATGCTGCTCATACAGTTCATTGAAAATGGCAACCTCGACTTGCGCGGAGCCATCGTCGAGTACCGCATACAACATTTTCCCGCGCCGCGTCATTTTTGGCCGCATCGAAGTCAGGACGCCTGCAAACCATTGGAGACTGCGGGAAGCCTCGAGGCGCGCCAGCGGCTTGGGAGCAAAACGGCGGACTTCGTCGCGCCAGGCATCGAACAGATGGCCGCTGAAGCAAAAACCCAGACCCGCTTTTTCCTGGGTCAGCCGTGTCTGTAAATCCCAGGGCAACACTTTGGCCAGCTCGCCCTCGACGATATCGTTGCTGTCGTCGGCAAACAAGGATACCTGGTTGGCGCTGCGCTCGGCCTGTTCGGCCGCTTCGATCGCATTGCCTACCGTAGCCAGCAGGGCCGCACGGTTTTCTTCGATTTGATCGAAAGCGCCCACGCGTATCAGGGCCTCGATAGTGCGGCGATTTACCGTGTGGCGATCCACTTTGCGGCAAAAGTCGAACAGGCTGGTAAACGGGCCTTCTTCTTCACGCGCCCTGATTATTTCTTCCACAGCGCCCTGCCCTGTGCCCTTGACCGCTCCAAGGCCGTAGCGCATGGTGCGCGGCGGCTTGCCGTCTTTCATGTAGCGATCGGCAACGGGTTCAAAGCGGTAGGGGGAAGCGTTCACATCCGGCGGCAGGACTTCCACGCCATTGGCCAGCGCATCTTTCCAGAACGTCTGTACCTTGTCGGTGTCGTCCATATCGGACGACAAGGTTGCCGCCAGGAACTCGGTCGGATGATACGCCTTGAGCCATGCGGTCTGATAGGCAATCAGCGCATAAGCGGCCGAGTGGCTCTTGTTGAAGCCATAGCCGGCAAACTTTTCCATCAAATCGAAGAGCTTGACTGCCAGTGCGGCATCGTAGCCTTTTTCGACCGCGCCTTTTTCGAATATCTCGCGGTGCTTGGCCATTTCCTCGGCCTTTTTCTTGCCCATGGCACGACGCAGCAAATCGGCGCCGCCCAGGGTATAGCCGCCTATCACCTGCGAAATGAGCATGACCTGCTCTTGATATACGATCACGCCGTAGGTGCTCTTGAGCACGGCCTCCAGATCGCTGTGGAAATAATCGACTTCCGCGCGGCCGTGCTTGCGATTGACGAAATCGACCACCATGCCGGACTCGAGCGGCCCCGGCCGATAAAGCGCCAGCAAGGCGATGATATCCTCGAAGGTATTGGGCTGCATGTTCTTGAGCAGCTCTTTCATCCCGCGCCCTTCCAGCTGGAACACGGCGGTTGTATTGCCTTCGCTCAGCAGCTTGTATACCCCATGGTCGTCCAGGGGCAGGGCCATGATGTCAAAGTCGCGCAGACCTTCGTTGAACCGGCGCACATAACGCACGGCCCAATCCAGGATCGTCAGGTTGCGCAGCCCCAGGAAGTCGAATTTCACCAGGCCGGCAGCTTCGACGTCGTCTTTGTCGAACTGCGATACCGCATTGCTGTCGGGGCCTGGCTGGCAATACAGCGGACAGAAATCGGTCAGCTTGCCGGGAGCGATCAGCACACCGCCGGCATGCATGCCTATGTTTCGGGTCAGGCCTTCGAGCGGCCGGGCCAGATCGATAAGCGCGCGCACTTCTTCGTCCTGTTCGTAGCGTTCCTTGAACGCCGGCTCATGCTCGAGAGTCCGGCTCAGGGTCCATGGATCGGCCGGGTTGAACGGAATCATCTTGGACAGGCCATCGCACAGCATATACGGCATGTCGAGCACACGGCCCACGTCGCGCACTACCGCCTTGGCCCCCAGGGTACCGAAGGTGGCAATCTGGCTGACCGCCTCTTTGCCGTATTTCTGCTTGACGTAGTCGATGACGCGTTCGCGGTTGTCCTGGCAGAAGTCGATATCGAAGTCGGGCATGGATACGCGTTCCGGATTCAGGAAACGTTCGAACAGCAAATCGTAGCGTATGGGATCGAGATCGGTAATGCCCAGGGAATAGGCTACCAGGGAGCCCGCCCCCGAACCGCGTCCCGGCCCAACCGGCACACCATTGTGCTTGCCCCAATTGATGAAGTCGGCCACGATCAGGAAATAACCCGAAAAGCCCATGCTGGTAATGGTTTTGCATTCCCATTGAAGACGTTCGGAATAAGCGGGATACCGAGCCTGGCGCTCCTGTTCGTCAGGAAAAAGCTGGGCCATGCGCACGTCCAGCCCTTTTACCGACAACTCGATCAGGTAATCATCCAGCGTCACGCCTTCGGGGGTGGGGAAATCCGGCAGGCGAGGCTTGCCCAGATCCAGGGTCAGGTTGCAGCGCTTGGCAATTTCAACCGTGTTGGCCAATGCCGACGGAATATCGGCAAAGCGACGCGATATTTCTTCCGAACTCAGCAAATACTGATCTTCGGTGAAACGCCGCACGCGCTTGGCATTGGCCAGCTGTTCGCCCTCGGCGATGCAGACCCGGGCCTCGTGGGCCCGGAAGTCGCTGGCGGCAATGAACTGCACAGGGTGAGTAGCCACCACCGGCAAATTCAATTCAAGCGCCAGCTTCAGGGCGGCCTGGACATAGGCATCGTCGCCCTCGACCCCGGTCCGCTGCAACTCGATGTAATAGTGATCGGGAAAGCGTCTGGCCCAATCCCGGGCCAGTGCCCGTGCCTCAGCCTCTTTGCCGGCCTCGAGAGCTTGTCCGACATCGCCGCCGCGGGCGCCCGAAATCAGGATCAACCCTTCTTTCCCTGCCAGCCATTCGCGGCGAATTTCGGCCCGCCCGCGATATTGATTATCGAGCCACGCCTTGGTCAGTATTTCGCAAAGATTCAAATACCCCTGCCGATTCATCACGAGCATCAGCAATCGGCACGGCTTGTCGCGATCTTCCTCGTTCTGCAGCCAGACGTCGCAGCCGGCAATCGGCTTGACGCCCGATTTACGGGCGGCTTTGTAAAATTTGATCAAACCGAAAATATTGGCCAGATCTGTCAGGGCGACCGCAGGCTGCCCGTATTCGGCCGCCTTTTCAATCAGGTTGGGGATTTGCACAATGCCGTCCACCACCGAAAACTCGGAGTGAACGCGCAGGTGTACGAAGGGGGATGAAATATTTGCTTCAGTCATGCCCAGATTGTACCCAGAGACGGCTCAAGATCTAGCGTTGTAACATTGACCAGGATTTTTGCAGACGTTTGACCGAAACTGGCATGGGCGTACGCAATTCCTGGGCGAACAATGCCACGCGCAGCTCTTCCAGCAACCAGCGAAATTCCTCCAATTGCTTGTCCTCCGCGCCCTTCAAGGCGGTCTGCGCGCGCTGGTACTGGACCAGCAAAGGCGCCATATCGGCCATCAGGCGAGCGTCCCTGGCGGGGTCGGCACGCAGCTTGTCGATACGCGCCTGCGCCGCTTTGAGGTAGCGCGGGTAATGGGCTAGCTGCCTATAGGGGGTCGCGCGCACGAACCACTTGCCCATCAATACGCCCAATTGCTTTTGTAAATCGGCATAGGCCCCCGGCTGGGCCTTGGCCTGAGGCAATTTTTTTTGCAGGCTGGCCCATTCGCTCAGAATCTGCCCCGCCAGCCTGGCGATTTCCTGCGCCAGCAGGCCCAGGCGGCTTTTGCCTTCATTGCGCCGCAGCTCGAAACTGGACTGGTCGCTAGGCCACGGCTCAGCCAGGCAGGCCTGCTCCAGCGCGCAATCAATGATCTGATCCTTCAATTCTTCTTGAGTGCCCAGGCTCATGTACAACATGCCCATGCGGGTCAGATCGGCAAGATTTTTTTCCAGGAACTTGACCTGATCGCGCAAACCCAGCCGGAACAGCCGCAACAAACCGGCGCGATGCTGAAGTTTTGCTTCGGCCGGATCGTCGAAGACATCCAGATCACAGTGGGTTTTGCGGTCGATCAGGGCCGGGTAGCCTACGAAGGATTGTCCCTTGCGCCTGATTTCCATGATTTCAGGCAAAGGGCCAAAGGTCCAGTCTGTCAGTTGCTCGTGAGCCAGGGCCTGCGCCACCTGATCGTCGCGTGCCGCAAATTTCTGGAACGAGGCCTGGGCCTGACGGCCATGTTCGGCCTTGAGCTGATCCAGGTTGCGACCGCCTGAAAGCATGCGGCCGTGCTCGTCCACAATCTTGAAATTCATGAACAAATGCGGTGCCAGCGTTTCGAGCTTGAAATCGCTGCGCAAGGGCCTGACCTTGACCTGTTCCCACATATCGGCGGCGAGGGCCTCCAGCAGTCCCGACTCCGGGGCGGAGGCGCGTTCGAACCAGCGCTCATAGAATCCTGCCGCGTACTCCGGCAAGGGCACGCAATGACGCCGCATTTTCTGCGGCAAAGACTTGAGCAGCTGCAACACTTTTTCCTTGAGCATGCCCGGCACCAGCCATTCGCAACGCAAGGCATCGATCTGGTTCAGGGCAAACAACGGTACGGTAAGCGTAACCCCATCGCGCACCGAGCCCGGCTCGAAATGGTAATCGAGCGCCATCTGCACGCCCTGCCATTCGACTTTCTTGGGAAACACATCGGTGGTCACCCCGGCGGCCTCATGGCGCATCAGCGCATCGCGCGTCAGCAACAGGGCCTGGGCTGCTGTCCTGTCCAGCTTCCTGGCCCATTTTTCCAAGGTAATCGTCTGACAGATATCGGAGGGTATGTGCTGGTCGTAAAACGCATGGATCAGCGCATCATCAACCAGAATGTCGGGACGGCGCGCCTGATGTTCAAGTTTCTCTATGGAAGCAATCAACTGCCGGTTGTGGCTGACAAACGGCAAGGAAGTCTCGATTTCGCCCGTCACCAGCGCCTGGCGGATGAACAGCTCGCGCGCCTGTACGGGATCAATCTTGCCGAAATGGATCCGACGCCCAACATAAATGGGCAGGCCATACAGGGTAGCCCGCTCATTGGCCACCACCTGGCCAGCCTTCTTTTCCCAACGGGGATCCGACCAACTGCGGCGGATCAGGTGCGCGCCGGCCCGCTCCAGCCAGACCGGATCGATTCTTGCCACACAGCGGGCATAGAGCCGCGTGGTTTCGACCAGTTCAGCGGCCACCAGCCAGCGCCCGGCCTTCTTGACCAACCGCGAACCTGGATGAATCTGGAAGCGAATATCGCGGGCACCCTGATAACCGGCCCCTTCGTCGCTTTTCAAGCCTATATTGCCCAGCAGGCCGGCAAGCAGCGCCATATGAGTCTGCTCGTACGTCGCATCCAGTGTGTTGACACGCCAGCCCTGCTCGCCCACCAGCGCGGCCAGTTGCGTGTGTACGTCGTGCCATTCGCGCAGCCGCAGCGGCGACAGAAAATTCTGCCGCAACAGGCCGACAAGCTTGCGCTGCGAAGCCTTGTGCGCCACCTGTTCGCCATACCATCGCCACAGCTTCACATAAGAGAGGAATTCGGATTTATCGTCGCCGAACTTGGCATGCGCCGCCTCGGCGGACTCGCGTTCTGACATAGGGCGATCGCGTGGATCCTGCACCGACAGGGCGGAGGCGATAATCAGTACTTCGGCCAGGCACTGCTGATCTTTGGCTTCGAGAATCATGCGCGCGAGCCTTGGGTCGACCGGCAGGCGCGCCAGGGTCTGCCCGGTCTCGGTCAACTGATTGGCATCGTCGAGCGCGCCCAATTCCTGCAGCAAATGATAACCATCGGCAATAGCCCGGCCCGAGGGAGCATCGACAAACGGGAAGGTTTCGATATCGTCGAGTTTCAGGGCCTTCATGCGCAGGATCACCGAAGCCAGCGAAGATCGCAGCACCTCGGGATCGGTAAACGCCGGCCGGTTCTTGAAATCGGATTCATCGTACAAACGCACGCATACACCCGGGCCTATGCGCCCGCAGCGCCCGGAGCGCTGGTTGGCGGACGCCTGGCTGATGGCTTCGATACGCAACTGCTCCACCTTGTTGCGCCACGAATAACGCTTGACGCGCGCCAGGCCGCTGTCGACCACATAGCGTATACCCGGCACGGTCAGCGATGTTTCGGCCACATTGGTGGCCAGCACAATGCGCCGCCCATTGCCCTGCGGCCTGAAAATGCGCTCCTGCTCGGCCTGCGACAGCCGTGCGAACAGGGGCAGCACATCGGTCCCAACCGGGTGATTCTTGCGCAGCGCCTCGGCCGCTTCGCGTATCTCGCGCTCGCCGGGCAAAAACACCAGTACATCGCCCGCGCCATGCCGGGCGCATTCGGCCACCCCGTCCACCACGGCATCGATCAGGTCGCGCTCCTCGTCGGCGCTGGAACGCCGGCTAGCCGCTTCCGCCTCGGGAGCACCAGTGTCCTGCAGCACTGGGCGATACAGAATCTCGACCGGATACAAGCGGCCCGACACCTCGATCACCGGAGCGGGCTTCCCTTTCTGGGAAAAATGCTGCGCGAAGCGATTCGCATCGATAGTCGCCGAGGTAATGATCAGTTTCAGATCGGGCCGCCTGGGCAGCAGTTGCCGCAAGAAACCCAGCAGGAAGTCGATATTCAGGCTGCGTTCGTGGGCCTCGTCGATAATGATCGTATCGTACCGGCGCAACAAGGGGTCGCGCTGCGATTCGGCCAGCAAAATGCCGTCGGTCATCAGCTTGATGGCCGCCCGGGGTCCGGTCCTGTCGTTGAACCGTATCTGGTAGCCCACCCAATCGCCCAGCTCAGTGTTCAGTTCCTCGGCAATTCGCCTGGCTACCGAGGTTGCCGCCAGGCGACGCGGCTGGGTATGACCTATCATCTTGACACTGCCACGCCCCAGCTCCAGGCAGATCTTGGGCAGCTGCGTGGTTTTTCCCGAACCGGTTTCGCCGCAGACAATCACCACCTGATGCGCCTTGATTGCCGCCGCGATGTCCTGGCGCCGGGCGCTGACAGGCAATTCCTCGGGATAATTGATGGGCGGCACCGGACGCGGCGCCTCGCGCTCCGTGCGGGGCTTTGGCAACACCTTGACAGTCGAATTGACAGACTCTTGCATAAAAATTCTTTTCAATGGGCTGCACTCATTATAATTTTGTGCGAAACCCCTTAATTGACCCACTAAGCAAATAGACATGGCCACCAACGAACCAGACACCGTATCAGCCCAGGATGCCCCCGAATTCGCCCCCGCTCAATTCGTGCGCTGGTTTCGTGACGTTGCGCCGTATGTCCATGATTTTCGCGGAAAAACATTCATTGTCGCCTTCGGCGGCGAACTGGTCGGCGACGGCGCCTTGAACACCCTGGTGCAAGATCTTTCCCTCTTGTCGGCCCTGGGAGTAAGGCTGGTACTGGTGCACGGGTCGCGCCCCCAGGTCAACGAACAGCTCAAGCTCAAAGGCTACAACACTCAATTCGGCCGCGGAACCGAGCCGACCAGCGCCGAAGCGCTGGAATGCGCCAAGGAAGCGGCCGGTGAAATCCGCCTGGACATCGAAGCGGCGTTCAGCCAGGGCTTGCCCAATACACCGATGTCGCACGCCCATATACGCGTTATTTCGGGCAACTTCGTAACCGCCCGTCCCGTAGGCATTATCGACGGGGTCGACTACAAGCATGCCGGCACCGTGCGCAAACTCGATCTGGATGCGATCAAAAGCATCATCAACCAGGGCGCTATCGTACTCCTGTCGCCGCTGGGGTTCTCGCCCACAGGGGAAGCCTTCAACCTGGCGATGGAAGACCTGGCCACCAGCGCCGCGGCATCCCTGCGCGCCGAAAAGCTGATTTTCCTGACCCAGGGACGCACTGTCCTCGATGCGGACGGCGCGGTCGATACCGAACTTGCCCGCGAAGATGCCGACGCCCTGCTTGCCGCCGGCACCCTGGATGAAGACACAGCGTCGTTTCTGCGGCACGCCTCGCTGGCCGTCAAGCGCGGCGTGGCGCGCGCCCATCTGGTTCCCTACACGCTGGACGGCAGCATGCTGCTCGAGATCTTTACCCACGACGGCGTTGGAACCATGGTTGTGGAAGATACACTGGACGACTTGCGACCGGCGACCGTGGACGATGTGGGGGCTATCGTTCAGCTTATCGACCCGCTCGAGGCCGACGGCACTCTGGTGCCGCGAGGCCGCTCCGTCATTGAGCGCGACGTCGAAAAGTTCACGGTGCTGGAACACGATGGCGTCATTTACGGCTGCGTGGCCCTGATGCCTTATATGGAAGACAATATGGCCGAAATGGCTTGTTTGATCGTCCACCCCGAATGGCAGGGCACGGGAGAAGGCGAAATCCTGCTGCGCCATACCGAATCCCGCGCGCGCGCGATGGGCGCAAGGCGATTGTTCGTACTGACCACTCGCACATCGCACTGGTTCATCAAGCGCGGCTTCGTGCAGGGCGGCATTTCCGATCTGCCCCGCGAGCGCCAGGCGCACTACAACCGGTCGCGCAACAGCATGATATTCATCAAAAAGCTTTAAGCTTTTGTTTACAGAGCCCCGCATGCCCAAACCGGTCATTCATGTTGTAAGCCTTGCTTCCGCCACAAACAGGCGGGACTTCATGCGGCGGCAGTTGCAGGAACTGAGCGTCGATTATCTTTTTTTCGATGCGGTCAACGGCGCGGAAAATCCCCACCATTATTTATTTGACAAATATAACGACAAGAAACGGGCCCGGAGGAAAGGCAAGGGAACGCCACTGCGGACCTCCCAACTGGGCTGTTTTGCCAGCCACTATCTGCTTTGGGAGAAATGCGTGCGCGACGGGCAAGCCATCATCGTGCTCGAAGACGACGCCATTTTGCTGGCGCCGTTCATGCCTTTCTATGAAATAGCGGAGCAGTTCGCCGATAAATACGGTTTCGTCTGGATCCAGCCCAGCAACAAGATCAAGGATCATCGGGGTTTGATTCTCGAGCGGATTGGCCCGTTCACTGTCAAGAAATTCGCCAAAGGCTTTTCCCATACCGCAGGCTATCTGATCACTCCCGGCAAGGCACAGGCCCTGCTCGATTATTGTTCGGAATGGATCTATCCGGTCGACGACACGATGGACCGTTTTTTTGAACACAAGGTCGAAGCCATAGGCCTGGACCCATTTTGTATCCGGCCCGACGAGAGCTTTGAATCCTCCATCAATGTCGCGGCACCGGGTCCGAAGCGCTCATGGTCGGACGTGCTGCGCCGGGAGTTTGCCAATCTGGCCGATACCGTGAAAAGGGCCACGCACAATATGCTCTTTTCCATTCGGCAAAAACGGCATTAGCCTTCAAGGCGGCAGGCGCCGCTTCTTTCTGACGGGATGGCGCGGTTCAACAACCGTTTACGAGCGCGAAAAACGCCTCAAGGCCGGAGAAGTCCAGAATGGAGCCACGGCAACCAAGACGCTCAGCATCGAAAATATAAAACTGGCCTGGTAACCGCCTGTCAGATCGTGCAACAGGCCCGAGGCCAGCGAGCCGGTTGCGGCACCCAGCGACATGCATGCGTAGATAGTGCCATAGATGGTAGCCAGCCCCGCCCCGGGAAATATCTTGGCGCATAGGCTGGACACAATGGGGCCGCGGGCGCCCTGGGCAATGCCAAATAACGCGACAAATCCGAACAGAAGCCAGTGCGAGGGACGGTACGACAGGGCCAATAGCAGAATCAAGCCCAGAAACGTGCACACGAAACTGGCCATGGCCGTGCGCCGATAGCCGATGCGGTCGGCCAATGTGCCCGATGCCGTCACGCCAATGACCGACAGCATGCCTGCCACGCCAAATGCGCTGGCCGCCTCCAGCGGCGCAAAACCGCTCTCGACCAGAAAGGCGATGGTCTGTACCAGAATGGTATACATGGCCAAGCCGGTAAAGCAAAAAACCTGCGCCAGCGACCAGAACGCGCGCGTTTTCAGCGCCGCCAGCAAGGGGGCTCCCCGCGGCAAGGCACGGCGCGCTTGAGCCCGGGAGGGGTCGCCGCAGGCATTGTCGTCGCGACGCCCCGCCCGCAATGCGCGCCAGGGCAAGAATAAAGCGAGAAAAAACAGAAACAGCAGGCTGGCGCCCAAGACATGATAGGCGCTGCGCCAGCCGATGGATTGGCTCATGTATTGCGCCAACGGCACGATCAAAAGCGTACCGCAGCCCGAGCCCGCATAGGCAATGCCGATCGCGGTACCCGTGTTGCCCCGAAACCAGCGGCTGACCAGACTGGCGGCCGGAACCATGCCTAGCGCCGAGACACCTATGCCTCCCGCCACCCCCACGCAAATATGAAATTGCCACAGTTGGTTCAGGCTGCCAGCCAGGACATACGCGCTACCCAGGCAAGCCAGCCCAAATGAATAGACCACGCGCGGGCCCCAACGGTCGAAAAGCATGCCGACAAATGGCGCCGACAAACCTGCCGACAACATATAGACCGAATAAACGCTGGAGATCTCGGAACGACTCCAGCCGAACTCGGAGCCTAAGGGCAATAAAAACACAATGTAAGTATCGCCAATGCCGCGACCAATTACATTGAACAGAAACCCCAGCATTAAAGCCAAGCCGGCCAGGAACGCATCTGAATGCTTCCTGCCCCGAAAAGCCGTCGAGTTAGCTATTGAAAACATTTATCTTGATTGCTCCACGGCCTGGATCGCACGTTGTGCCATCAACAGCGCTCTCACCCGTGCATAGGAATTGGGCTCCACACAATAAGCGCTTGTTTCAATATTCATACCGTCAGTCATTCTTTTGATCGATGGCAACATCACGTGTAATGCCGCGCTCGACCATGGCCGCGATTTCGTCATCGCGATAGCCGGCCTCGCGCAGCACTTCCACGCTGTGCTGGCCATGCGCAGGGGCCGGGCGGCCAGGCTCAGGCTGGGAATCCGACCATGTTGTGGGCACACCCACACGGCGCAAACGTCCTTCTGTCGGATGCTCCTCCCACTGGAACAAATCAACGGCCCGCAAATGCGGATCATCGAAAATCGACTCCAGCGTGTGCAGCGGCATGCAGGGAATATCCACGCTCTCGAGCAAATGCAGCCATTCACTGGTGGTACGCTCAGTGAAGATTTTTGCCACCATCCGCTGCAACTGATCGATGTGGCGATTGCGGGTATCCAGGTCGACAAAGCGCGGATCGTTCTCGATTTCATCCGAGCGGCCAATCGCTTCATAGAACGCGGCCCACTGCTTGTTGTTATAGATGACCGCGCAAACAAAACCGTCGCGGGTCCTGTACGGACGCCGCTCGGATGACAGCAGCCGCGCATAGCCAGCCGGGCCCAGGGGTGGATCGAACGTCTCGCCGGAAATATGATCGCTCAACAGATGGCTGACCATGGTTTCAAACATAGGAATATCAATACGCTGGCCGCGCCCGGTCTTTTCCCTGTGATACAGGGCGGAACACAGCGTCGAGACGGCATACAAGCCGACAGTGCGATCCACAATATTGGACGGCACGTAGCGCGGCACATCGGACCCGGCCTGCTTGATGAGCGTAGGCAAGCCAATGGCGCCTTGTATGAGATCATCGAAAGCCGGCTTGGCGGCATAGGGCCCATTCTGGCCAAAGCCGAATGTACCGACATACAGAATACGCGGATTGACTCCGGCTACAACGTCGTAACCCAGTCCGAGACGCTCCATGGATTGAGGCCGGATGTTGTAAAGCAGGACGTCGGCATCGGCCACCAGGCGCAGCAGGGCTTCGCGCCCTTCGGGCTTTTTGACATCCAATACGATCGAGCGCTTGCTGCGATTGATATGCAGGTACAAGGCCCCCATGTGCTCGTGCTTCATGGGCCCCAGGTCACGCACCAGGTCGCCGTGCGGCGATTCCACCTTGATGACATCCGCCCCCATGTCGCCCAGTATCTGCGACGCATAGGGCCCCATCAATACGGTCGTCATGTCAATAACCCGAACACCCTCCAGCGGACCGCTCATTCTTCTTGACCTTCATTTTCACATCCATGTATTTATTTTTATGGATAAGTAAGGATATCAAGGGTACCCGGATTGGGCAAGGCTTCCCGTGCAGGCCGCCCTGGCTGTCGTACCGGCTCTGGGTACAATAGGAGCTACTTGTTCACTTGTTTTAAGGTATGAAGTCATGGCTCGTATGGTTCAATGTGTAAAACTCAAGCGCGAAGCGGAAGGTTTGGACTTCCCCCCCTATCCAGGTCCGCTCGGAACGCGCATCTGGCAGAGCATCTCCAAAGAAGCCTGGGCTCAATGGATAGATATCCAGACCCGCCTGGTAAACGAAAACCGCCTTAACCTGGCCGATGCCCGTGCGCGCAAATACCTGGCGCAGCAAATGGAAAGCTTTCTGTTCGAAGACGGTTCCGTTGAAGCCCAGGGCTTCGTGCCCCCACCAGCCTGACAATCCGCGCCAGAACGTTGGGCCAGCCGCCTTTCAAACCCCGGACGGGGAAGCAAGGTTGCGGCTGTTCGAGCGCCACGGGTGCGCGCAGCATGCTGCGCGCGGCGCGAGTTCCGCGGCCGACCTGTCCGGGGCTTGAGAGGCGGGCAGTCCTGCAACGCCAAGGCCCGGCGAGGCGCAGCCGCTGTGCCCAGGCCGCCACCGTGGCGAATTAAGAATACAAAACGCCCCGGCAATAGCAATCAGACTTCGTTGCCTTCATCAGGCAACTCGCCGCGCGCCGTGCGCTCGGTATTCTTGACCCCGGTATGGCGCACATCGTCGCCGCGCACCATGTAGATGACCCGCTCCGCCATGTTTTTGGCATGATCGCCTATCCGTTCGAGCGAACGGGCAATAAAGATCAGATCGATCGAACGCGAAATCGTACGCGGATCTTCAATCATGTACGTAATAATGTGGCGCAAGGAGCCCTTCCATTCCTTATCCACTTCCTTGTCGTTGCGCACCACAGTAGCCGCATGTACCGGGTCTTCGCGCGCAAACGAATCCAGCGCATCACGAATCATGGCAGTGACATAATTCGCCATGTGGCGCAGTTCGATCACCGGCACATAGCGGCTTTCGGATTCGTGCAGGCGGCGCGCCACCTTGGCTATCTTTTCGGCCTCATCGCCGCAGCGCTCCATGTCAGTCAGCATTTTCGAAACCGACAGCAAAAGCCGTAAATCAATCGCCGTAGGCTGATTGCGCGCAATCAGCAGGCCGATAAGCTCATCGATCTCGACCTCGAGCCGATTCACATCCTTTTCGCGTTCCCGCACGCGATCAACCAGACCGAGATCGCCGTTGGCCAGCACCTCCATGCTCTCCTGGATCATGGCCTCGACCACACCGCCCATTTGCAGAAACAGGGAGCGCGTAGTCTCCAGGTCGGAATGAAACTGTTTATTCGTATGCTCGGACATATCAGCCTTTTGTCATCGCAAGAGTCTATAAATAGGAAGCGCTTCGAATACCGTACGGCATCAGGGAATAATAAGCCTGGCGCACGCAAGATTGCACGCAATACCAACGGCCCAAGCGCAAAGTTTTCAGCCTACACGCTAATTATTACGTGATTGTGACCGCGGCGAATGTAATTGCTGAACCCCATCCTGGGTTGACAGCAAAGCCACATCAGCCCCGGCGATGGCAAACAGCCCGCAGGTGACTACCCCTGGAATATTATTGATTTCCGCCTCGAGTTCGGCCGGCGACTTGATACTCAGCCCCGATACATCCAGAATCCGGCAACCATTGTCCGTAACGAAATCCTTGCGCAAGACGGCATTCCCGCCAAACCTGGCAAGCCGTCGCGCCACGGCGGCAAGCGCCATCGGGATCACTTCGATAGGCAGCGGAAAGGCACCCAGATAAGGAACCAGCTTGGATTCATCGACGATACAAACAAACCTGTCGGCCACCGATGCAACAATTTTTTCACGCGTAAGCGCCCCGCCTCCGCCCTTGATCATGTTCAGGCCGCCGTCGATCTCGTCGGCTCCATCGATGTACAGCGGCATGCGTTCAATTTGATTCAGGTCGAAAACGGCAATGCCCAGGGCGGACAAGCGCGCGGCGCTGCGCTCGGAACTTGAAACCGCCCCCTTGAACCGGTGCTTGTGATCGGCCAAGCCGTCGATGAACAAATTGGCCGTCGATCCGGTTCCAATTCCAAGGACGACGTCAGGCCCCAACAACGGCAATACGTAATCGATCGCCGCCTTGGCGACGTTCTGTTTGAGCTCTTCCTGCGTCAGCATGAAAATTGTCCTGAAAATAATAAGAAACGAATCAGCCAAACAATTGGCCGTACTTCTTTTCGGAGAAACCGACACTGACCGAACCGCCCGCATCAACGGCGACCGGCCGCTTGATCAACGCGGGGAACTCGGCGATGAGCGCCAGCCATTGCGCATCCGTACCAGGCTCCTTGCGTTCGCCGGGAAGATTACGCCAGGTCAGCGAAGCCCGATTGACCAGTTTTTCCCAGCCGCCCAGTTCGCGCGCCCAGTCCTTCAGGTGCTGCGCCGCGATGGGCTGATCCCGGTAATCGCTGAATACATAGGCCTGACCATGCTGATCCAGCCAGTTCATCGCCTTCACACACGTACTGCATTTGCGCAGGCCATACAATTTTATCGTCTTCATGCTGATTCCTTATTTTACCGACTCGCTAGCGCGCCATCCGCCAATACACGTGGTCAAGCTCTTCCCAATAGGCCACACCGGCCGGCCCGGCCACTTTATCGAGGGAGCGGCGCAAGCGCAACAAATTAGCCCGCCTTTGTCTGGACGATACGCCGCGCCGATGCCCACGGTCGAAATCGATCAGCCACGCCTTTCCCCCCTCGTCGAGCAGAATGTTATAGGCATTCAGGTCGGCATGCCAGACGCCCGCCTGATGCATGGCAAAGATGGCGCGGGCCACCGCTTCATGACTGGGCTGCTCCAGCACCTTTGCCAGCGTTTGCACAGTGGCAATGCGTTCAACCAGGATTGCCGTGCGATATGTGAAGCCGTTGCGCCAATAGGCGGCCGCCAACGGAGCCGGCACGGCCAGGCCTCGTTCACGCATGTACCGCAAGAGTCCAAACTCCGCAAACGACCGTGTGCGCTCGGCACCTGTCCAGCAATAGCGATCGCGGCTGAGACGCGCAATCATGCCGCCACGGCGATACTGCCGCAGCACGCCCGCGCCAAATTCGCCCTGTGTAAACCAGGCTGCCTGTCGCCCGCCCACCTGAACCGGCACCGCCCGATTATCGGCCGCAGCCGGATCAAAAACGGATGGCCCCGCATGAGCAAGGCGGCTGGAATCGAACCGCATCGCCCCATGATTCAAGGCCAGATCCCGGATAGTCGTGCTGCCCATGATCACGGCACCTCTCTGAGAAGAGCCAGGGGCGGAGTAGTCAGTACACCCCGCAGGGCGATAGCCCCCCCGGCGCTGGCGCTTGTAACACCCAATACGATACCGCCAAGCCACGGCCACCACGGGAACGACAGCTCGAAGTCGAACACCTTGTCCGCCAGTACCCACGCCACTGCCACGGCACCGGCCGCGGCCAGCAATCCAGCCACGACCCCCACCAGCACCAGTTCCACGCGCTGGGCCTGCCTTAACTGACGCGCACTCGCGCCAAGGGAGCGCAGCAGGGCAACCTCTTGGATACGCTCGTCGCGTGTGGAAAACAGTGCAGCGCCCAGCACCAGAATACCGGCAAAAACGGTGAACAAGAACAGCAATTGCACGGCCTGAATGACTTGATCGAGCACATGCTGAACCTGCCGCAAAATTGCCCGGACATCAAATACCGTAAGGTTGGGAAATTCGTGCACCAGCTTTTGGACCAGATCCGGTGCCGCGGCGGGAATCCGGAAGGCGGTGATGTACGTGGTGGGGGCATCTTTCAACGCCCTCGGGCTCAAAAGCGCAAAAAAATTGGCCTGAAAGGAATCCCATTTCACTTCGCGCACGCTGCTGACCCTGACATCGACCGTCTGGCCCGCCACATCGAATCCGAGCTCGTCGCCCAGCTTTATACCCAGGGCGTCGGCCAGGCCGCTTTCTATGGAAACCTCATTTTTATTCGAATCGAGCCAACGCCCCGATTGGATGCGATTGTCGGACGGCAACTGATCCTGGTACGACAAATTGAATTCGCGATCCACCAGGCGCTTGGCCCTATCCTCGGCATAATCGCTGCCGGTGACGGGCCGCCGGTTAATCGACACCAACCGGCCGCGCACCATGGGCGACAGCACTATTGAAGCCACGCCTCCCTGCTGCAGCCGAGTCGCCACCGCCGCACGCTGGTCAGGCTGGATATTGATCAGAAAAGTATCAGGCGCATCCGCAGGCACCGTGTTCTGCCAGCCCTGCAGCAAATCGGTGCGCGTAAGCGCCAGCAGCAGCAAGACCATCAGCCCCATGGACAGTGCACAGACCTGGGTCACAACAAGGCCTTTGCGGCGAGCCATGCCTGCCAAGGCAAAACGCAGGGCTGGACGGCCATTCAGGCGATGGCGCAGCAAGCCCAGCGCCCAGATTCCGGCATAGGCGCATAGAGCAAAGGCACCAAACGCCAGCACAAAACCTGCTGTCACAATGGCGCTCATGCGCAAATCGCCTGAAAACCACAGCGCCAGGATACAAAAAGCCGCCAGGCCAAGCCCATAGGACACGCCATTGCGCGGCTGCCACATCGCCGTTTCGCGCCGCAGGACACGGGCCGGAGCAACCCGGCGCAAAGCGGCAAGCGGCGGCAGCGCAAAACCCAGCAACAATACCAGGCCGGTTGCCATTCCTTGCAGCGCGGGCGTCCAGGACGACGCAGGCAAGCTGGTATCCAGCCAGGATGCGACGACAGATACCAGGCCCAGGTGAGCCGCAAAACCGATGGCAATTCCAACGAAGGAAGCCAGCAGGGCCAGCAGGGCAAACTCGACCCATAGCATCCGGCTCAATTGAGACTGCGAAGCACCCATGCAGCGCATGACGGCAATACCATCGCGATGTCGCAAACTGAACCGGCGTGCCGCCAGCGCAATCGCAATTGCAGCGACCATTACAGTGAGCAAAGCCACCAATACCAGGAACTGGTGCGCACGATCCAGTGCCTTCTGGATCTCGGGCCTGGCCGAGCCCACGGTATTGAGTTTCTGCCCGCGCTCAAGGTGTCCATCGAGCCACGCCCCATAGCCCTTGACGGCAGCGCTCTCGCCGGCCACCAGAAAACCGTATTTGACACGGCTACCCGGTGCAATCAGGCCGGTTTTCGGCACATCTTCGATACGCATCAAGACGCGTGGCGCCACATTGATGAACCGCATGCCGCGGTCCGGCTCATAGCTGACGATACCGCTTATTTTCAATACCGAGTCACCCACTTCCAGTGAATCGCCAAGCCCAAGGCCCAGCGCGCCCAGAATTTGGGGATCGACCCAAACCGAACCCAAGTCCGGCACGTCGTGCACAACGACCTCCTTGCCTGCCGCAGCCCCTTGAAGCCGCAGTGCGCCACGCAAGGGATAACCCGGGGCCACGGCCTTGAGAGAAGCCAGTTGCGAACCCTGCCGGCCGCTGACCATGGACGGGAATTGCAAGGTTCGCACATACGCCAACCCCGCCTTGCCGGCTTGCTCCATAAAAGATTGAGGAATGGGCGCATCGGCCTCCAGGGCAATGTCGCCCCCCAGCATCTGGCCGGAATCGCGCCCCAGGGCCGCGCCGACCCGGTCGGCCAGGAATCCGACGCTGCTTACCGCCGCGATCGCAACGACCAGAGCCAGCAGGAGCAGCCGCAACTCGCCCGAGCTCCAGTCGCGCCGCAGCGCCAGCACTCCTGGGCGAATGCCCGCAAGCCACTTTCCATGCATAGGTTCAGGCCTTGATCAGCAGTAAAAAAATTATCACAAGCAGCATCAGGGAAAATATCCTCTTCAGACGCGGTTCGGGTAGCGCATAGGCAAACCTGACCCCGTAAGGCACAAAGAAAATACTGCCTATCGCCAGCGGAATTCCTATGGGCCAGTCGGCCTGCCCGTGAGCCGTATACGTAAACAGCGCGACGGTTGTACCGGGAATGATCATGGTCAAGGCCAGCGCCTGGGCCGACGTCTGCGGCAGGCGGAAATACGTTGTTAGAAATGGTACTGCCAAAACCGAGCCGCCCACACCGAACACCCCGCCGGCCAATCCCGCAAAAACACCTACCAGCGCGAACCATCCCTTATGAAAATCGCCGGCATTGCGGCACGGCGCGGCAGGCCGGGAGGGCGCGGTCTTGCGCCGGCTCTGCTGGAAATAAAAAATCGCAATGCCAAGGATGAACACCGCATAGGTACGCCGCAGCAGCGTGGGGTCGATACCCAGGGCAATTTTTGCGCCTATCCAGGTGAACAGGATGGAGCCCGCGGCACCTGCCGCCGCCGCACGCAAATCGATCTTGGCGCGCTGATTGTATTTGCGCACCGTCAGGAGCACCGCGGGCAGGACCATGACCAGGGCGGTGCCTTGCGCTGCCTGCTGCGGCATATTCAGCACCAGGCCCAGCAAGGGGATAGCCAGCAAGCCACCGCCTATGCCCAATACACCTCCGGTAAAACCGATCAGGGCGCCCGAAAGCAGACAACCCAAGCCAACTATGTACCACTCCACCCGAGACTCCCAGATCGACGTAAGCGCTTAAAACGTTTCCAGCTTGAAGACCGCCCGGCAACGCGATAGGCCACAATACAGCTATCGCAAGCGATCTATGGCGGCGTCCACCCGGTCCACCGCCCAGATTTCCAGGCCTTCGATAGGCTGTTTGGGTGCATTGGCCTTGGGCACGAGCGCCACGCCAAAACCCAGTTTCGCCGCCTCGCGCAAGCGCTCCTGGCCTCGAGGAGCGGGCCGGATCTCGCCGGCCAGGCCGATTTCCCCGAAAACGATCAGGCCTTTGGGCAATGGCCGGTTGCGCAGAGACGACATGATGGCCAGCACAACCGCCAGATCGGCGGCGGGTTCGGTAATTTTGACTCCGCCCACCGCATTGACAAACACATCCTGGTCGAAGGTGGCCACCCCGGCATGCCGGTGCAGCACGGCCAGCAACATGGCCAGACGCGTGGCCTCGAGGCCCACCGACAGCCGGCGCGGATTGGGCACATGCGCGCTGTCGACCAGCGCCTGGATTTCAACCAGCAATGGCCGCGTGCCCTCTTGCGTAGCCATCACGCAAGACCCCGCCACATCCTGATCGTGCTGCGACAGGAACAAGGCGGACGGATTGCTGACCCCGCGCAGGCCCTTGTCGGTCATGGCGAATACGCCCAGTTCATTGACCGCGCCAAAGCGGTTCTTGAATGCTCGAACCAGGCGAAACGACGAGTGCGTGTCCCCTTCGAAATACAGCACAGTATCGACAATGTGTTCCAGTACACGAGGCCCGGCCAAAGAGCCATCTTTGGTGACGTGCCCGATCATGACGATGGAAATACCGGTCTGCTTGGCCAGGCGCGTCAGTTGCGCGGCGCATTCCCGTACTTGCGACACCGAGCCGGGAGCCGCGGTGAGCTCGCTGGAATACAGAGTCTGGATCGAATCGATGACCGCCACGCTGGGCCGCTGTTCGGTCAATGCAGCCACTATCGCTTCAAGGCGGATTTCAGCCAGCAGATTGACATCGCCGCAGGCCAGGTCGAGACGCCTGGCGCGCAAGGCTACTTGCTCGGCGGACTCTTCCCCCGTCACATACAGAACATTGGCCACCTTGGAGAGGGACACCAGGGCCTGCAGCAAAAGCGTCGATTTGCCTATGCCCGGATCGCCGCCGATCAACACCACGGCACCGGCCACCAGACCGCCGCCCAATACCCGGTCGAACTCAGGAAGGCCCGAAGGCTGGCGCGGCAGTTCGCGGGCTTCGATTTCGGCCAGGCTGCGTATGGGACTGGCACCCGCCAAGGGAGCAAAGCGGTGTACGGGCAAGCCTGAATCGAGCGACTCCTGGAGCGAATTCCAGGCGCCGCAATGGGGGCATTTGCCCGCCCATTTCAGGCTGGTTCCTGCGCATTCATTACAGACGTATGAGGTTTTTGATTTGGCCATACCCGGAGTTTAACCGCGTATGCCTCAGCGGCCGCCCAGGCTACCGCCGCCATCTACACCCAATACCTGCCCGGTAATGAAACCCGCTTCATCCGATAGCAGGAAAGTAACGGCTGCGGCGACTTCGGCCGGCTGCCCCAGGCGCCCCATGGGAATCGATGCGAGGGCTTTTTTCTCGCCCTCGCTGCCCACGGGCCGATCGGCGCGAAACAGCTCGGTTTCGATCGGGCCGGGCGAGATGGCATTGACGGTAATCCCGTACTCGGCCAATTCCAGCGCCCAGGTTTTGGTACAGCCGATAAGCGCGCTCTTGGCGGCCGAATAGCTGGTTCGCGACGCCGAGCCGTGAATCGCCCGGCTACAGATATTCACGATACGGCCTTCCTTGCGCGCCTTCATGGAGGGCACGAAGGCCTGCGCCACCTGCACGGCGACCCGCACATTCAGGTCGAAGACCTGGTACAGGGATGCCAGATCGATCTCGCCCAGCAGCTCGGGCCGGACCACACCCACGTTATTCACCACGGCGTCGACAGGGTACTTTTCACGTATGACGCGCAGTATGTCTTCGGTTTCGCCCGCATTCTGCAAATCGCAAGAATAAAGATAGCCGGGGAAGTCGATCTCTTGCGTATGCCGCGCCAGACCGACTACATGGCAGCCCAGGTCGGCCAGCCGCCGGGTAATGGCCCAGCCTATTCCTTTGGTTGCTCCGGTAACCAGCACACATTTATCTTTCACAGATCGTTTCCTTGAGACAAAAATCAAGCCCCTGCCGCCATGCCGGCTTCAAAAGACCGTCACGGGTACCCTGGGGGCCAGGGCGCACAATAACTCATAACCAATGGTTCCGGCAGATTGCGCAACGTCGTCGACCGAAGGCCCGCCCTCGCCCCACAATACTACTTCCGTGCCTACCTGGGCTTGCGGCACGTGCGTCAGGTCGACAGCCAGCATATCCATGGAAACCCGTCCGATCAAGCGGGTTGTCACCCCGCCGACACAGATCGGGGTTCCCGTGGGCGCATGACGCGGATAGCCATCGGCGTACCCACAAGCCACCACACCGACGGACATGGCGTGCGGCGCCGTAAAAACATGCCCATAACCCACGCCGGAACCCGCCGATACGGCGCGCACGCTGATCAGCGCGGCGCTGAGCGTCATGGCCGGCCGCAAACCGAAGTCGTGTGCCGCCTTGTTGTCGAAGGGAGAGGCTCCGTACAGGCAAATACCGGGGCGCACCCACTGTTCTACGGGCTCGAAACTGGATGACCACAAGCCGGGTGTCAGCGTGGCGGCTGAATTGCACAGGCTGATCTTACCCGGCAAGCCCTTGGTGGTTTCATTGAAATACTGTATTTGTTCGCGGGTTGCCAATGCGTCGTCGTCGGCTCGGGCAAAATGCGTCATTTTGCCCAAAGCCCCCAGCACACCCTTCTGTTGCAGGCCAGTCGCCTGCTGGTAGGCGTCGCGATATTGAGCGCCCGAAAACCCCAGCCGGTTCATGCCCGTATTCAATTTGATCATGGCATCGATGGGCCGGCGGGGAGTTGCCGAGCGCAGCATATCGAGCTGCTCCTGGTTGTGCACGGTAATGGAGATTTGGTGTCGATCGAGAACGGGAATATCGGCTGCCTCGAAAAAGCCTTCCAGCAGTAGAATGGGTTTGGCCCAGCCCGCTTCGCGGCAGCGCACGGCTTCGTTCAGATCCAGCATGGCCAGGCCGTCGGCCTGCGCGAAAGCCCCAACAGCGTTAAGAAGCCCGTGTCCGTAGGCGTTCGCCTTGATAACGGCCCATACCAAAGGGCGGGGGCAAGCCGGCGCAGCATCGGCCGGACATAATTGATTGGCCACAACGTGCAGATTGTGACTTAATGCAGACAATGAAATGCGTGCCGCTATAGGACGTGGCATATCTCCCCCTTGATAACCGGCAGTCTAATCCAGTTCCGCACACTCCGTTAAGGGGGTGCGTGACAAATCCTGACATTTCACGCCAAAGTCCAGCGGCGGCAAGCTGCTTCCTGCAAGCTCTCTTAAAATGAGGTCTTGCGCATTTTTACAGAATCGTACATGGCTGTTGATCACTACGAAAATTTCCCTGTTGCATCGCTGCTTTTGCCGGCCCGCCTGCGCGAACCGGTCAGGCATATCTACCGCTTTGCCCGCAGCGCCGACGACATCGCCGACGAGGGAAAAGCCAGTGCGGACACCCGGCTGGAGCAGTTGGCCGCATATCGTTGCGCATTGCAGGAAATCGGCAGCGGGACGTTCAATTTACCCGAAACCGACGCCCTGGGTGCCATATTCGCCCCTCTTGCGCGCACCATCCACACGCACCAGCTTCCGCTACAGGCGTTTTTTGACTTGATATCCGCCTTCGAGCAGGACGTCAACACCCATCGCTATGCCAATGACGCCGCCCTGCTCGATTACTGCTCGCGCTCGGCCAATCCGGTCGGACGCCTCATGCTGTATCTGTACCAGGCCGTCACACCCCAAAACATGGTCGACT
This sequence comes from Paralcaligenes sp. KSB-10, assembly GCF_021266465.1. Lineage (NCBI taxonomy): Bacteria > Pseudomonadati > Pseudomonadota > Betaproteobacteria > Burkholderiales > Alcaligenaceae > Paralcaligenes > Paralcaligenes sp. KSB-10. Next base: position 1,855,664 of record NZ_CP089848.1, read on the forward strand.
CCGACTCCATTTGCACCGGGCTGCAGTTGACCAATTTCTGGCAGGACGTGGCCATAGACTGGGAAAAATCCCGAGTCTACCTGCCACAGGACAAACTACATCGTTACGGCGTCAGCGAAAAGGCCCTGGCCCGGCGGCAAACCGGCAAGAACTGGCAGGCCTTGATGCAGGGCCAGGTGCAGCAGGCGCGCGGCCTGCTCTGCGCGGGCCTGCCGTTGGCGCACCGCCTGCCCGGCCGCATCGGTTTCGAATTGAGGCTGGTCGTACAGGGCGGCCTGCGTATTCTCGAACGCCTGGACCAACTACACTACGACGTATTCAACCACCGCCCCACGCTGCAAAAACGCGATTGGGCCCTGTTACTATGGCGCGCTTTACGTTAATGAGCACCCAAGCCGCCGCTTCGACGACCCGGACACGCTGAGATACATGAGCCCCGACGAATACTGCCAAGACAAGGCCGCCCAAAGCGGCTCAAGCTTCTATTATTCCTTTTTATTTTTGCCGCCTGAACGCCGCAAGGCCATTACCGCGCTTTATGCCTTTTGCCGCGAAGTCGACGATGTGGTCGACGAATGTACCGACCCGTCCGTAGCCCGGATCAAGCTCGCCTGGTGGCGCACGCAAATCGAAAAAATGTTCGAGGGCAAATCCGAACATCCGGTCACCCAGGCCCTGGCCCCGCATATCGAGTCCTGCCGCCTGGACGCCCGGCGCCTGCAGGCCATTATCGACGGCATGGAAATGGACCTCGACCAAACCCGTTATCTGGACTGGGCCGGTTTGCGCAAATATTGCTGGCACGCCGCCGGAGTGGTGGGCGAGCTTTCCGCCGGGATCTTCGGCTATACGCAAGATGCCACCTTGCTCTACGCCGAAAAACTGGGCCTGGCCTTCCAACTGACCAATATCATTCGCGACGTGGGCGATGATGCACGCCGCGGGCGGATTTACCTGCCCGTCGACGATATGCAGAAATACGATGTCAAGGCCTCCGAGATCCTGAACAGCCAATACTCGGAACGTTTTGTGGAGTTGATGCGTTTCCAGACCGAACGCGCCCGCCAATACTACCGCGAAGCCATGCGTGCCCTGCCTGAAATCGATCGGCGCGCCCAGCGGCCAGGCCTGATGATGGCGGCCATCTACCATGCCCTGCTCAATGAAATCGAACGCGACAACTGGCAGGTGCTGGACCAGCGCATATCGCTCACCCCCATACGCAAATTCTGGCTGGCCTGGAAGATCTGGGTAGGTGGCGGGCGTAGCCTGGTCAAACGCCTGAGTCAATGAAAATAGCCGTTATCGGGGCGGGCTGGGCAGGACTCAGTGCGGCCCTCGGGCTCCAGCGTCAAGGCCATCACGCGGTCGTGTTCGAAGCCGCCCGCATCCCCGGCGGTCGCGCGCGCAGCCTCCATTCGCCGCGCCTGAATGCCACCATCGATAACGGCCAGCACATATTGTTGGGCGCCTACACCGAAACCCTTGCCCTGATGCGCCAGTTGAACCTTCCAATCGAATCGCGCCTGTTGCGCCTGGGGCTGAACCTGCAGGCCGCCGATGGCAGTTTCCGCTTGCGGGCGCCGGTACTGCCTGCGCCATGGCACTTGCTGGCTGGCATGGTGGGCATGCGGGGTCTGAGCCTGCCCGGCCGATTCAGGCTTGTCGCCCTTATCCATCGATTAAAAAAACAGCGATGGCAACTCCCGGACAGCCTCACCGTTGAACAATGGCTGACACAGGGACATCAATCGATTCACGCCATGCGCTGTTTCTGGACCCCGCTGTGCCTGGCTGCCCTGAATACCCCAATCGACCAGGCCAGCGCCCAATTGCTGGCAAACGTCTTGCGCGACAGCCTGGGAGCCCGGCGGGCCGACTCCGACATGCTGCTGCCCCGGGTCGATTTGTCGGAGCTCTGGCCTGCGCAGGCGGCAAGGCAACTCGACATCCGCTATGGCCACGCAATCAGGCACCTGAACACTTGCTCCACCCACATAGCAGTCGACAATGACCCGTTCGACGCCGTAGTGGTGGCAACCAGCGCGCACTCGGCCGCTCGCCTGCTGCGGCAGGGCACCCCTACGCCGGCTGGCAACGAGTATCTGGCCAGGCTGGCGGCATTTCGCTATACCTCCATTGCCACGATAAGCCTGAAGCTGCAACATGCCTGGAACCTGCCCTGTCCGATGCTGATGTTGTACGACTATCCGGACAAGCGGCAATTCGGCCAATGGCTGTTCGATCGCAGCCGGATCGCCGCCCGGGGCTCCGCGTTGCAGGATGCATCATTGAGCATAGTCATCAGCAACGCGGGAGCATTGGGCTCGCACACACGAGACGAAATCGTGACCGGAGCCCTGCAGCAGATTCGCGAACAGACGCGGCGATTCAAGCCCATGCCCAAGGTGCTGGGCCACGAACTGATTGTGGAAAAACGCGCCACCTTTGCCGCCGTGCCAAACTTGAAGCGCCCGGGCAACGCCACGCCCTGGCCAAGAGTCTGGGCAGCCGGCGACTGGACCGATACCGGCTACCCGGCCGTGCTGGAAGGCGCGGTGCGCAGCGGCAAACGCGCGGCCGAGCTCATTGCCGCCTGTCGCTAGCCCTCCCATCCCATGCCCCTGGGTCGAGCCCAGGCCAGGCGGTTCACGCCGATTCGTGGACAGTATTTGGGGAAAATAGTAGGATGAAAAAAACACCATGGAAGAGACGCAATGAGCCATATCTACGCCGACGGACTGGACAAGAATCCCGCCAATTACGCCGCGCTCACACCGCTGGGCTTTATTGAACGCGCCGCAAGCGTCTACCCTGCGCAATTGGCGGTGGTGCATGGCTCGATTCGACGCACCTGGCAGCAAACCTACGATCGCAGCCGCCGGCTGGCCTCGGCGCTGATTGCGCAGGGTATCGGCATCGGCGACACCGTCGCCGCCATGCTGCCCAATATTCCCGAGATGGTCGAGGCCCATTTCGGCGTGCCCATGACAGGCGCGGTTCTCAACACCCTCAATACGCGACTCGACCCAGGCACCATCGCCTTCATGCTCAATCATGGCGAAGCCAAGGCCATGCTGGTCGACAAAGAGTTCGGCCCCCTGGTCGCGCAGGCGCTCAAACAGGTCGATCACCCTGTCCTGATCATCGATGTCGACGATTCCCAATACACCGGGCCTGGCGAGCGCATAGGCACGCTCGATTATGAAGCCCTGCTGGCCACGGGCGATCCGCACTATGCCTGGCAGCCCCCTGCCGACGAATGGAATGCCATCTGCCTGAACTATACTTCGGGCACCACCGGCAACCCCAAAGGCGTGGTCTACCATCACCGCGGCGCCTATACCAACGCCATCAGCAATATCCTCGAATGGGACATGCCCAAGCATGCGGTGTATCTTTGGACGCTGCCAATGTTCCACTGCAACGGCTGGTGCTTTCCCTGGACTGTCGCCGCGCGCGCCGGCGTCAATGTATGCCTGCGCAAAGTCGACGCCCAGGCCATTTTCGATCTGATCCGCAGCGAACGCGTCACGCATTATTGCGGTGCTCCCATCGTCCATAGCCTGCTTGTCAACGCCCCCGATGCGCTCAAGGCCGGCATCACTCACAAAGTCCACGCCATGGTTGCGGGCGCTGCGCCACCCGCGTCCATGATCGAGGGCATGGAACAGTTGGGCTTCGAACTTACCCATGTCTATGGCCTGACCGAAGTCTATGGCCCGGCCTCGGTCTGCGCCCAACACGAGGCCTGGGACCGGCTCGACATAGGCGATCGCGCACGTCTGAACGCCAGGCAAGGCGTGCGCTACCACCTGCAGGATGCCATCACCGTACTCGATCCCGCCAGCATGCAGGCGGTTGCGGCCGACGGCGAAACCATGGGCGAAATCATGTTCCGCGGCAACATCACCATGAAAGGCTATCTGAAAAACCCCAAGGCCACGCAGGAAGCCTTCGGCGGCGGCTGGTTCCACACCGGCGATCTGGCCGTGATATACCCGGACGGCTACATCAAGATCAAAGACCGCAGCAAGGACATCATCATTTCAGGCGGAGAAAATATCTCAAGCATCGAGGTCGAAGACGTGCTGTACCGCCACCCCGCCGTTCTGGCAGCGGCGGTGGTTGCCAAGCCCGATGCCAAGTGGGGCGAAACCCCCTGCGCTTTCGTCGAGCTCAAAGCCGGCGCACAGGTATCCGCCGAAGAAATCATCGCTCACTGCAAAAAGCATCTGACCGGCTTCAAGGTCCCACGCCATATCGAGTTCGGCGAACTGCCCAAAACATCCACCGGCAAAATACAGAAATTCGAATTGAGAAAACGCGCCGGCTCGATCGCGGCAATCGATATATAAGCACTATGCAGCCTGAGCCGCCCGAGTGACGCTCTACACCCCAATGGCCGCAGGCCGGGCAATATGCAGCTGACTTTCCCGGCATGAAAATCGTCTCTCAAAGCGGCCGGATCACATCCAGGGTTTCCAGCATTTGCACGGCGTGGTCGAGGAAAGCGCGCAGCTTGGGCGCCATGTAGCGGGCACTGGGCACAACCAGCTGCACCGGCAAGGGCTCGGATTCGAATTCCGCAAGCAGGCGCACAAGCGTGCCGGCCTGGAGTTCGTCGGCAACCTGATAGGACAGCGGTCGCCCCAGGCCCTGCCCCGCTTTTACGGCAAGCAGCATGGCATCGATTTCGTTGACAATCAGGCGCGGGGCGGGACGCAGCACGCGATCGCGGCCAGCCTGGCGAAAGCGCCATTCAAGCGATGCAATCCGGCCATCGGTGAAGATGGTGTCGTGCATCTCCAGATCGGACAAGGTGCGCGGCGTGCCGCGCGCCTGTAGATAATCCGGGCTGGCCACCAGAAGCCGGCTGACCTCCCCAACCCGCCGCGCCACCAGGCTGGTATCGGCCAGGGGCCCGATCCGCACGGCCACATCCAGGCCTTCCTCGATCAGATCCAGGTTATGGTCATTGAATACAAGCTCGACCCGCATCATGGGATAGAGCTTAAGGTAGCTGATGACCACAGGGCTTACATGCCGGCGGCCAAACACATGCGGCGCGGTCACCCGCAGCGTGCCGCGCAGCGGCGCCGCCGGATCTTCCTGCACGGCCTGCGCGTAATCGGCCAATACACGGCGGGCGTGTTCCGCCAGGCGCAAGCCGGCTTCGGTGGGCGCCAGATTGCGCGTGCTGCGTTCGACCAGGCGGGCGCCAAGCCTTTTTTCCAACGCGGCCAGCGATCGCGTGATGGAAGGCGCGGAGCGCCGCAGCCTGCGCGCAGCCCCCGTCAGGCTGCCTGCTTCCAGAATGGCCAACAGGACTTCAAACTCGTCGAGACGGTCCATTTATTATTTCATAAAATGAAAGAGTAATTTTCATTTTATAGGTATTTACACTATTTTATGAAATAGATAAGATTTCAGCACAATCCATTGAAGGCTGATACACATGACTAACCCCCCTGCCATCACGTTGTATGGAACCCCTTTATCCGGCCACTCGCACCGGGTCGAGCTTCTGTTGCGCATGCTGGAATTGCCCTTTCGCTTCATCGACGCGCCCGCGGCAACGCGCCAATCGCCCGAGTTCCGCCAGCTCAATCCGCTCGGGCAAGTTCCGGTATTGCTGGACGGCGACCTGGTGCTGTGCGACAGCAATGCCATCATGGTCTATCTGGTCAAGCGCTATGCCCCCGGCAGCCCTTGGTTGCCCGACGATGCCATTGCTGCCGCCCAGGTGCAGCGATGGCTGTCCATTGCCGCCGGAGAACTCATGTATGGGCCCGCGACCGCGCGCATGGCCCTGCTATGGGGTGTGCCGGACGATCCCGTGCGTGCCGCGCAGATCGCCGCCCGGCTGCTGGGCTTCATGGAGCAGCATCTGGCCGGTAGGCCCTATCTGGCAAGCGACCACCCGAGCCTTGCCGACCTGGCTTGCTACTCATATACTGCGCACGCGCCGGAAGGCGGGATTGCTCTGGAACCTTACCCCGAAGTGCGTGCCTGGCTGTCCAGAGTCGAGTCGCTGCCGGGGTTCAAGCCCATGCCGCGCTCGTCCGCGCCGAGATCATCATGATCACGGCAATCGAAGGCGGCCCTTTCCATGCGGGCGAACTGCAGGCCCAGGCGCGCGCGGGAATTGCCCCTGGGGGTGCCGCAATACGCAACTTCATGCCCGAGCAGCACCGTACCTTTTTTGCATCCCTGCCTTTTCTGTGCATCGCGGCCACAGACCGCCGCGGCCAGCCTGCCGCAGCCATGCTGACCGGACCGGCGGGATTCGTTTCATCCCCGGACCCTCGCAGCCTGCACATTGCCCTGGCGGCCGATTGGAACGACCCTATTGCGCCGCTGATCGAAGAGGGCCAGCCCATAGGCATGCTCGGCATCGATTTCAGTACGCGCCGCCGCAACCGGGCCAATGGTCTGATCGCCCATGTCCAAACCCGGGAATGGCAGATCGGGATCCAGCAATCCTTCGGGAATTGCCCCAGATACATCCAGACGCGCGATATCCACGACGCCGCGGTTTCCGGGGAGCCAATCGAATTTCTCACGCATCTCCATCAGGATGCGTGCCGCCTGATCAGCCATGCAGACGCATTTTTTGTGGCCAGTACCGCCGGCCCACGCATCGACGATGCCCGCGGCGGCACCGACATATCGCACCGGGGAGGACAGCCGGGTTTTGTGCGCATCGACGGCGACACGCTGACGATTCCCGATTTCAACGGCAATCGCTACTTCAATACCCTGGGCAATCTGCTGATCGAGCCACGGGCGGCGCTGCTGTTCGTCGATTTTTTGAATGGCGATGTGCTGCATCTGCAGGGTTCGACGGAAATTCTTTGGGATACCGAAGAGGCGCATTGCCTGACGGGAGCCGAACGCCTCTGGCGCTTCCACGTAACGGGAGGATGGCGCAAGCCTGGCGCCCTTCCGTTCGTGTGGACCTTCCGCGATTACGCGGCAAGCACCAGTGCGACTGGAACGTGGGAAAAAAAACGCGCAACCATTTAAAGTTGCAATCCGGCGCAACGCAGCAGCAAATCCCGCAAGTCGGCATGATCGGGAGCAAGGGCAAGACCGACTCCCACCCCAAGTTCATCCCCCTCTTTCAACGATCGATAGCAAACGCCGGATCGCTTCAACGACGTAAATGATTTGGGAAGCAGCGCAATTCCTTGCCCATTGGCCACGCCCGCAAGCAGCACATGATGATCGGCGGGCTCTTTGATTACCGTTGGCGCGAATCCATGCCGTTCGAATACCGCGCTGCAATGGTCGAAAAAAGCGGGCTGGCGAGAACGTTCGAACCAGAAAAGAGGCTCGTCGCCCAGGTCGTTCAGGCGCAAGCTGCGCCGACGCGCAAGAGGATGGGCTGAATTCATCGCCACCACCATCGGCTGCCGATCGATCGGGGTGACGTGCAAACCCTTGGTTTCGGTTGGCAGCGCGATAAAAGCCGCCTCGATGCGCTGGGCCCGAAGCAGGCGGACAAGGTGCGGCGAAGCCCCCGTAACCGTTGCCGTCGCCAGCCCGGGCCTTTCCGCATGAATGCGTGAAACCAGGCCGGCGAACCACTCTGGCTCGACGGCATTCGTGACGCCCAGCCTCAATCGCGCCGGCTCGCAACCGGAGGCCAGCGTCTTTTCCGCCTCGTCCAGTAAAGCCATGATGCGCCGGGCGCGAGGCAACAGCCGGTGCCCCGCCGCGGTCAGGGACACGCCGCGCGTATCACGCTCGAACAGGCGCACACCCAACCGGTCTTCGAATTCCTTGATGCGCCTGCTCAACGGAGGCTGGGACATGTGCAGTGTCTCGGCGGCCTGGCGAAAGCTCAAAGACTCTGCCACGGCCAGGAACAGTGTCAATGCGCGTGAATCGATAAGTTTACTCATATCAAAAAGGTATCACGAAATTGGACATGGCGCCACCAGCGGACTCCGCCTACAGTTCGACCCATGGGCGCCATATCCGGCGCTTATTGCAAGAGGCGGCACTCGCCTCGAACCCCGATTACCTGGAGATGAACAATGGAATCTGAACGCTATACCCGCGGCAAGACTCAACTACGGGCCATTGACGGCGAGGCCGGAGTGCAAGTGCTCGACAAGCTTGGCCAATCTTTTCCCGATTTCGCGAAGTATTTGATCGAATACCCTTTTGGCGATATTTACTCAAGGCCTGGCCTGGGATTGCGCGAACGCGAAATTGCCGTCGTGGCGGCCCTCTGCGCACTGGGAAATGCCGCCGCGCAACTCAAGGTACATGTGCATGCCGCCTTGCACGTAGGCTGCACGCCGTCCGAAATCGTCGAGATTGTCATGCAGATGTCGGTGTACGCGGGATTCCCCGCCGCCCTGAACGGACTGGCAATCGTTCGCGAGGTCTTTTCCGAAGCGGGCATAAGCCTGCCGCTCAAGCACGATACAGGCGCCGGCTGAAAACAGGGATAAAATTCGACATCGCAGGCCGAAGGACACGATGATGGCAAAAAAGGACAAGCTGGATCCTGAAACGCAGGAACTGATTCAATGGTGCACCGAAGTGGAAGGCTTTCTGGTAGCCGCCGGTGCCAGCGTGCGCGAAGCGCAGGATCATATCGAAGAGCAGGTCGAATGGTTCATCGACCAGTTTTATGAAGGCCTGACGCCCGAAGAGGCAGCCAAGGCGGCTCTGAACTGACAAGACTGCCTTGGCCCCCTATTGCTGTTCGCGCGGCGCCCCATCATTGTCGGTCAATCCCAGGCGCTCATGCCACTGGGCGATCGACTCTTCAGGGTATCCGTCGAATTGCTTGTCACCCGCCCGCACGGCAACTTCCACCCATGGCGCCTTGAACTCCAGAAGCAGGTGCGTGTGCTCCGGAGCCACAGGCAAAGGCGTATCGATCGCCGAAGCAAAGGGGTGGATCAGCTCGGGCCATTCCGGGCTGTAAAGCCATAACGCACTGCCGCAGCGCCTGCAGAAATGCCTCTGCGCCGTACTGGTGTGGGCACGCGCATCGCCCTCGCGCTTGATCTTCGCATGGTAAATGGAAACATCGTCGCGGCCGGTAACCTTCATCGTTCGCGCATCGCCGCCAAGATTGATGGCATAGCCTCCGCCCCCTTGGGTCTTGCGGCAAATGGAGCAGTAACAACGCTGGTAAGGATAAGGATGGGCGCTGAACAGGCTGAAATGCACGGCGCCGCAATGGCAGGAACCTTCGAGTCGCATGATAAGCCCTCCAATAAAATGAATGCGCAGCAACCCGCCGGCTATCCATGACCGATGGGCTTATGAAGCTAACGCTCTTCTTCAGGAAAATCCGCGCCCAGTGTCGTTTTTTCCCAGGCGTCAAAGTCCTCTTGCAAGGTTCCGAGCTTGCCACGCGCGGCGATCAGGGCCCGCTTCCCCAGCAATAAGCGCAGCGGCGGCTCTTGAGCCATGGCCGCATCGATGATGGCCTGGGCGGCACGCACCGGATCGCCGACCTGGCGGCCACTGCGGGCGGCGGTCTCTTTGCGGCGCGTACCCGCCGTGGCGTCGTAGTCGGCAATGCGTATCGGCGACTCCTTGAGCGAGGGGCCCGCCCAATTGGTGCGGAATGGTCCCGGCTCCACAATCAACACGCCGATGCCCAGCGGCTTGACTTCGACCGCCAGGGATTCGGAAAATCCTTCCACCGCGAACTTGCTTGCATGGTAATAGCCGGTGGCGGCGAAACCCACGAAACCTCCTATGGAGGAAATATTGACGATCAGCCCGTTTTTGCGCTCGCGCATGCCCGGCAACACGGCTTTGGTCATGTCGATCAGCCCGAACACATTGGTGTCGAACATGGCCCGCACGGCGGCGTCTTCGCCCTCTTCGATGGCAGCCAGATAACCATAGCCCGCATTGTTGACCAGCACATCGATACGCGAAAAATGCGCATGCGCCTTGGCAACGGCATCGGCAACCTGCTGGTGATTGGTCACATCAAGCGCCAGGGCCAGTGCGTTTGCGCCATGGTTCTTGACCAGGTCGTCGAGCGTGGAAGGGTTGCGGGCGGTAAGCACGGCCCGCCAGCCGCGGGCCAGGACGAGTTTCGCAAGTTCTCTGCCAAAGCCGGTCGAGCAACCGGTGATGAACCAGACGGGTTGATTATCCAGTGCCATGAAAAACTCCTGATGAAATCCACTTTGTATATTCACCGAAGTATCGCACCGTTCAGCCATCCGTGGAAACCCGCCGAAGCGGGTTTACCGGCCGCCACATTCAGGAATATTTATTGAACGGTAATTTTGTTATCTTTGATAATCTTGTTGTACAAAGCGTAATCGCTGGCTATTTTTTCCGAAAATTCCGCGGGCGTGGATCCCACAGGCAGCGCACCCTGATTGATCAGCTTTTGTTTGACCTCCGGGTTCTGAAGTACTGTTTGCACATCTTTCGAGATTTTATCGATAACCGCCCTGGGCGTGCCTTTGGGTGCCAGCAAACCCACCCAGGACACCGAGTTATAGCCATCCAGCCCGCTTTCGGCGATGGTCGGCACATCGGGAAAAGCCGGGTACCGCTTGCTGCTGGTGACTCCCAGCGCAAGCAGCCTTTGCTGTTTGACGAATGGGCCGCTGCCCAGAATAGTGCCGAAGGTCACGTTTACCTGTCCGCCCAGCAAATTGGTAATGGCGGGGCCTTCGCCGGCAAACGGCACATGCGTCATTTTGATCTGGGCATCTTTCTGAAACACCTCGGCCGCCAATTGCATCGAGCTGCCCGCTCCCGAAGAGCTGAAAAACAGCTTGCCCGGCTCTTTTTTAGCTGTATCGATCAAATCCTTGACCGATTTGATATTTTCCTTGGGGTTTACAACCAGGATCAAGGGCAGCTCGGCAACCTCGGTAATCGGCTCGAATGCAGTTTTGCTGTCGTAGGGCATTTTATACAGCGACGGATTGATCGATTGCGTTCCAATATTGCCCATCATCAGGGTATATCCGTCGGGCTTGGCGCGTGCCACGAATCCGGCGCCGATCATTCCGGAAGCGCCGGGCTTATTTTCGATCACGACAGACTGCTTCCAGATTTCTCCGAGTTTCTGGGCCAGGAATCTTGATGTGGTGTCCGTGCCCCCGCCGGGAGAGAAAGGCACGATGAGAGTAACCTGCCGGGATGGATAGGCAGGCGTGTCGTCCGCATAGGCACCCGACATGACTAGCCCCAGCGAGGCAAGCACAAATAATTTTCTAGCGATATTCATCTCAGAGTCTCACGGCCGATTGGTATTTATGGAAAATTGGAAAACTCAATAATTAAAATACTAATATATTAGTATTAAGGCAATCATAATAGCCGATCTTAATGGGCCGATATCAGCAAAAACCCTAAATGATCACTGGCACATTCATTTGAAATCAAACGGGCGGACAAGACGACAAGCAGGTTTGGATCGGAAGTATGGGTCTGTGGCGGTTTTTTTCTATAAAGACGCCGCAGGGTGGGCGGTGCTGTGTAGTCCGGCACGTCCAGCGGTCGTGGCGCTGCGCGCCCCGACTGCCCGGGTCTGCCTCGTCCAGGCGGGTGTCGGGCCAAACTCGCTACGCCGCTGGCGCGGCTGCGCTCAAACATGGCCCGCCGAAGGCCCCCGCCTTCCCTTCGTCAGCACCCGGCGCTGGACTACCGCCGGACTACACAGCACCGCCCACCCTGCGGCTTGCGTTGAGGCAATGCAGCGAGGTATACGCTGGGCCGGCAAGCTCATTCCAGTCATGCCATTACGTGAGCCGTCTATCGGGGCTTGGGGTCAGGGCCGGCGTAAGGCGTGCGCCGGATGCTACCGTAGGGAAGGCGGGGGCTTTCGGCGGGCGCTGTCTGAGCCCAGCCTCGCGAGGCTGGGCGAGTTCGCCCGACGCCCGCCTGGACGAGGTAGATCCGGATCAAGCACGCCGTGCCGGCCCTGACCCCAAGCACCGATAGACGGCGTCTTTATATACCAATACCCCATCCATCAAAGAATGCCGTAAACACTCGAACCAAAAATACCCTAATACCCGTAAAACTCTTCGGTCCGTATATCGTCATCATCAACACCAATCTGATTCAAAGTGGTCCGCATGGCCTCAACCATGGCCGGAGGCCCAACCAGATAGTAAATAGGGCTTTGCAGGCCAGCGATGGCGCGCTTTATCAGATCGCCGTCGATCAGCCCCGTTTCCCCCTTCCAGGGCATGCTGGACTTTTCCATCTGCGCCATGACGCCGATCAGGCGAAAATGCGCGTTTTGCTGCTCGAGCTGTTGCAGCTCGGCCAGAAATGCCGCATCTTCGGGCCGCCGGTTGGCATACAGCAATGTCAGACTCTGAGGCAACTTATCGTTCCCGGCCTGCTTCAGTATGCTCATGAAAGGCGTTATACCTATGCCCCCGGCAATAAAAACTGCGGCACGTGCGCGATTATTGTGCAGAGTCAGCGATCCAAAAGGCCCTTCGAGCTTCACGACAGACCCGGCAGGCAAGGCTTTGAGCGCATTCTTGAACACGCTGTCGCGCATGCGCGTCGCAATAACCAGATCACTTTGCGCAGGCGCGCTGACAATGGAAAACGTGTGTCGCGCATTCTGCGCATCGCCAGCTTCCAGCCCGGGCAAAATCACATCCAGAGCTTGTCCCGGCTTGAACGTGAAGCCGCTCGGCTTTTCAAAATGAAAGGCCATAGTGCCTTCCGCAACATTGTCGTGTTTTTGCAGTTTTACGTCATAAGTCATCATGGTGCCGCCTTCTGAATAAGCCAAGGCGCATGGGCGGAGCCCCTGCCAGCCTGTGTAAAGAAATAGCCCTGCCGCAACAAGGGCTTTCGCTCTATTTCTTGCGATAGCGATTAAATTCGCCTCACCGCATTAGATCAAGGCATTCCTTGCCGCGTTCCCGATATGGATGTGGCACGCAAGAAGCATGCCTTTATTATGTGGCAAAATTGGCTTCCCGACAGCGCAAGGCGTTTCGCCGCATTGCGCCTCCATTCACCACACCCCGAGTATCGCACCCATGAGCTACGACCCCTTTGACAATGACCTTGAACGCGGCCTGCGAAATCGCCGGCAGATCCTGGGAGATGCCTGGGTGGACCGCTCCATCGGCAATGCCACCAATTTCAATGCGGAGTTCCAGCACTTGATCACGCGATTTGCCTGGGACGAGATCTGGAGCCGGCCCGGACTCGAAAAACAGACTCGCCGCATTATAGTGCTGGCCATCACCATGTCGCTGGGCCGCTGGGAAGAATTCGAGCTGCACGTGCGCGCTGCTTTGCTGGGCGACCCAGACACGCGCCTGACACCAGACGAATTGAAAGAAGTCCTGATTCAGACGGCGGTCTATGCCGGCGTGCCCGCCGCCAATACAGGCTTTACGCACGCACAGAAGATACTGCGCGAAATCGGCCCGCAAATCGGCTATGAGCTCGAACCCGCATCGCTCTTCGAAGCTCGCCGCCCGGGTGCGGGTACAGAAGCTGTCACACACAGCAAACCTGCGCTGCATTACAGTATGCGCCCGGCTCGCGGCCGCGCTCCGGCTCCCAAAACCATAGTGCTCAGCCATGCGCTGGGCTGCGATCTGAGCATGTGGAACCAGATGGCCGATTTCCTGACGGCCGATTACAACGTCGTCTCCTACGACCATCGCGGCCATGGCAGTTCCGATGCCCCGCTTGCGCTCTACAGCATGGAGGAACTGGCCGAGGACGCGGCGCGCCTGGTTCACGAACTCGGATGCGGGCCGGTAATCTGGATCGGCCTATCCATGGGCGGCATGGTTGGGCAGGAACTGGCGATCCGCCATCCGTCGCTGGTATCGGCCCTGGTCATCGCCAACTCCACGTCGGAATACCCCGATGCGGTCCGGGCAGTTTGGCAACAACGCATTGAAACCGTCCGCGCCCAAGGCATAGAAGTCATAGCCGATGCGGTCATGGAACGGTATTTTCACGAAGGCTTTCGCCAGGAGCACGCGGGCGCAGTCGCCGCATTCCGCCGACGCCTGGTCACCACAGACCAGGACGGCTATATGGGCTGCTGCAATGCCGTAGGTACCGTCGACACAACCCGCCGCCTGTCGCAAATCAAGGCACCAGCGCTGGTCATTGCCGGCGAACTGGATCAGGGCGCGCCTGTGGCCATGTCGAAGACCATCGCCTCGCAAATCCCCGGCGCCCAGCTTGTCGTAATACCCGAAGCATCGCATTTGGCCGTCACGGAACAGCCCAAGGCCTTTGCACAGGCCGTCGAAAATTTCCTGGCTTCACTGACGTAATTGGAATGGAACGGGACGAAGGCATAGGCGGGCCTTGCGCCCGCCCGCATCAATCCAAGCTCAACGGGCCGTGACGCCCAGCCACTGATCCAGCATGGCCGGGTCGTCCGATAGAACACGGCTCGCTCCCTCGTAAACGATGCGGCCGCGCTCCAGCACAATAGCCTGCCGGGTGATGGGCAGAATCTGATGGGCATGCTGCTCTACCAGGATAACCGTCATACTGCCCTCGCTCACCATTCGGCCTATGATTTGCAGCAGTTCCTGCGCAATCAGCGGCGCCAAGCCTTCCAGCGGTTCGTCGAGCAGCAGAATACGGGGATTGAGCATCAGGGCGCGCCCCATGGCCAGCATCTGCTGCTCTCCTCCCGAAAGCTGATTACCCATGTTTGCGCGCCGCTCTTTCAGGCGTGGAAAAGTGGAATACACCCGCGCCAGATCCCAGGAGCCCGGTCTGGCAACGACTGTCAGGTTTTCCTCGACCGTGAGGGAAGGAAAAATATCGCGCTCCTGGGGCACCCATCCAAAACCGGCCTGCGCTCTCAAATGGCCGGGAGTCCTGACCAGATCGCGCCCCTCGATGGTCATACTGCCCCGGCGCAACCGGGCGGCTCCCATCAGGGTGGCAAGCAATGTACTCTTGCCCATGCCATTGCGGCCCAGCAGCGCCAGGCTTGTACCTTCGTCGAGCGCGAAGGAGATGTCTTCCAGTACCGTGGCGTCGCCGTAGCCCGCCCATACATTTTTCAGACGAAGCAATTCAGCCACAGGCGGCCTCCCCCAGATACACTTCCTTGACGCGGGGATCGTTGGCGATTGCCTGCGGCAAATCGTCCATTAGCAGCGCGCCGGCAACCAGCACCGATATGCGTTCGGCAAACCGGAACACCAGATCCATATCGTGTTCGATCAGCAATATGGTCACATCGCGAGGCAATTGCGCAATGGTTTCAAACAATTCGCGGCTCTCGCCGGCGGGCACGCCGGCGGCGGGCTCGTCGAGCAGCAGGACACGCGGCCGGGCAGCCAGGGCCAGCGCAATTTCGATTAAACGCTGCCGGCCATAAGCCAGGCTTCGGATCTTTTCGTATGCAACGTCGAGCAGCCGCAGGCGCGAGAGCAATTCGGCCGCCTCGTCGGCGACTTCGGCATACATCCCTACCGGACGCCACCAGCGGGCGCCCAGGCCGCGACGCTCGCATACGGCCATGACAAGCGATTCGAGCACCGTCATGCCGGGAAACAACTGGTTGATCTGGAACGTGCGGACCAGACCTTGCCGGACCCGGCTGTGCTGGGCCATGCCGGTCACATCCTGGCCATGCACGGTCACGGAGCCGGAGGTGGGCACGAGAAAGCCGGTCAACAAATTGATGAGCGTCGTCTTGCCCGCGCCGTTGGGCCCGATCAAGGCATGACGCGCGCCCTCGGCGACGTTCAGGCTGACGTTGTCGGTCACGACAAAGCCGCCAAACTTCTTGACCAGGTTGCGAGTCTGCAATGCATAGTTCATGGCCTATTCTCCCTCGCCCCTGAAATGGCCTCGCTGCCTGGATGTCGCCGGCGCCATGCGGCGCAAAGGCGACCCAGGCCCCCCATGATGCCGTCGCGCGCAAACAGCACGATCAGCACCAGGAACAGGCCAAGCCAGAACTCCCAGTATTGCGGGTTGATGTCCGCCAGAGTGTTGTGAGCCACCATGAACACGATAGTGCCCAGCAAGGCGCCATACAAGCTGCCCGTGCCGCCCAGCACCAGGATGACCAGCAACTCGGCGGAACGCTGGAAGCTGAGCACATCCAGCGAAACAAAGGCATTGGTCTGCGTAAGCAGGGCACCCGCCACCCCGGCATAGGCCGCACCCACGGTGTAAACAAGCACCAACCTTCTTTTTACCGGCACACCCAGCGCAGGCATGCGCAAGCCATTCTGGCGGATGCCGCGCAGGCTCTGGCCCAGCGGCGCATGCACCATGCGCCGCGCCAGCCAGAACATCGCGAACAGCACCACAAGGCAATACACATAGCCGGTGCGGCCGTAGATATCGAAAGAGAACAGGCCGAGCAAGGGCTTTACCTCCACACCCTGCAAACCATCGACGCCCCCGGTGAAATCGGTCAGCTTGTTGGCCAGTTCGAACAGCATTAGCGAAACGCCCAGGGTCACCATCAGCCGGGTCAGATCGCTGCCGCGCAACAATAGAAAGCTGGACACAAAACCCGCAAAACCGGCCACAAGCGCCGCCGCGGCCAGGCCCAGCACCGGCTCCCCCATGCCATACTTGGCCAGCAGGCCGGCTGCATAAGCGCCCAAGCCAAAGAAGGCCGCATGGCCCAGCGACACAATGCCGGCATAGCCCAGGATCAGGTCCAGCGACAAGGCAAACAGCGACACGATGGCAATCTGGCTCATCAGCAGCAAATTATCGCCAAACACAAAATAGGCAACAATCGGCATCAGCCAGAATACATACTCGGCAGGACGCCACCGCGCGGCGCGGCGCCACGGTTCCAGGTCGAGCAAAACCCGAGGCCCGGCCCCTGAGGCGGTGATGGCAATTTCTTTCATTGGGGTTCCCATGCCTTATTTCGCCGCACGGCGCCCAAACAGGCCTTGCGGCCGCACAATCAGCATCGCAACCATGACCGCGTAAATCACAAAAGCGCCGATCTGTGGCACGTAATACTTGCCGGCCACATCGCTCACACCCAGGATAATGGCGGCGATCAGCGAACCCTTGATGCTGCCGCTGCCGCCCACCGCCACCACGATCAGGAAGTAAACAATGTATTTGACCGGGAAGGTGGGGTCGAGGCCCAGCATTTCCACACCCAGGGCGCCTCCCAGTCCCGCCAGGGCCGACCCCAGCGCGAATGTCAGGCTGAATACACGATCCACGTCGATGCCAAGGCCACGGGCCGCACGCTGATTGTCGACCGATGCCCGCAATTGGGCTCCGAAACGGGTGCGCACCACCAGCCATTGCAACAACAGCACAACAATCAGCCCCACCCCAATCAGGAAAAGCCGGTATACGCCGATGTCCAGGCCCGGCAGATGGTACTGGCCCCGCAGAAAATCGGGCAGCGCCAGAGGTTGCTGCGAGGCGCCGAAGAAATAATTGGCGCCCGCCATGGCCATGAAAACCAGCCCGATGGAAAACAGGACCTGATCGAGGTCGGAAGCCTTGTACAAGCGCCGATATAAAGTTCGCTCAAGCACCACGCCAAGCAGCGCCGTGGCAATGGCGACTACAGGAAGCGTCGCCAGAAAAGGCACGTCGAAGCGCCCAAGAAGGATGACGCATACATAGCCGCCGAACATGGCAAAGGCCCCATGCGCCAGGTTGACGAAATTCATCAAGCCCAGGGTCACGGACAAGCCGACGCTGATAAGGAAAAGCAATACGCCGGAAGCGATGCCATCGAAGAGGATCGTCATGAAATGTTCTCGCGATCGAACGAGCGGCTACGAACGCATTATGCGTCCGTAGCGGACCGGCTTATTGTTTACCCGGGTCTTTGACATCGGCCACGTGATCGAACTCGACATTCTGCAGCTTGCCGTCGACTTTTTCTACCTTGCGTATATACACGTTCTGGACGATATCGCGAGTTGCCGGATCGATTGAGATCGGGCCTCGGGGACTGATCCATTTATCGCCTTTCGCCGCGGCGATGAACTTGTCGCCGCTGGCATCGCCGCCGGTTTTTTTCAGTACATCGTAGATCAGATGCATGCCGTCATAGCCGGCCACGGACATGAAATTGGCGCGGTTTTTGGGGTAGGCCTTGTGATAGGCCTCTGTATAGGCCTTGTTTTCGGGCGATTTATGGGACTCGGCATAATGGAAAGAAGTAATGACGCCCAGGGCCGAGTCGCCCATCGCGTCGAGCACGTCTTCATCGGTCAGGTCGCCCGTGGCGATCAGTTTGATGCCGGCCTGCTCCAGGCCACGCTCTTTGAAGCCCTTGCTGAAAGCCACCCCCTGCTCGCCCGCCGGCACAAAAAGAAATACGGCATCGGGGTGGGCATCTTTGACTTTTTGCAGGAAAGGAGCGAAATCGGGGTTTTTGACCGGAGTGCGTACTTCGCCCACAATCTGGCCGCCGGCCTCGGTAAAGGTTTTCTTGAATTGTTTTTCCGCGTCGTGGCCGGGGCCGTAATCGGCCACCACCGTGAATACTTTCTTGATGCCGTTTTTAGCGGCCCACGTGGCCATCGGCGCCGTGATTTGCGGCAAGGTCATTGAGGTACGCACAATATACGGCGACTTGGTGGTCACCGAAGACGTTGCGGCGTTCATGACCACCATAGGTATCTTGGTCTCGGCGGACAAAGGCCCGACGGCAAAGGCGGAGGGGGTCAGGCCAAAGCCCGCGAGAATATTCACCTTGTCCTTGACCACGAATTCCTGAGCGGCGCGCTTGCTGAGTTCAGGCGCCACGCCGGTATCGTCCTTGACCAGCAGCACTACTTTGCGGCCGGCAACCGCGTCGCCGTGCTCGCTGATGTACAGGCGGGCGCCGTTCAATATCTGTTTGCCGTAGGCCGCAAAGGGACCCGACATCGGCAATACCATGCCGATCTTGAGGTCATTGGCGGCATAGGCGGAAGTCGTGGCGCCAAGAACCAGGGCGGCACCGGCCAGTATTTTATTGATCTGCATTATTTCTCCTTGCTATTTGTAGTTATATGCCTCTGATGGGTTGCCGGTTCATCCGGCCATTCAATGAACAATCCGACTGCGAAACTGGCGATTGCGCACGTGTCATGCGCTCTGCCGCACCCGGCCCACTTGGCTATCGTGCATGATAATTCATTATGAGAACATGCTGAAGACATTGAATTGTCAGTCCGATAACGTGGCCGCCCGTTTACGAAAATCCTTGGGGGACAGCTCCACCCGGCGCTTGAAAAAACGCGTGAAGTACGCCGGGTCGGAAAACCCCAGAGTATTGGACACCTGGCTTATCGTCATGGATGTGTAAACCAGGCTTCGCTTGGCTTCGAGCAAGACACGCTGATGAATCAGATCCAGCGCCGATTGCCCCACTCGTTGACGGCACAACACATTGAGGTGAGCGGCGGTAATGCCCAGCCTTCGCGCATACTGATCGACCGAATAGTGTCGGGCGTAATTCTCGTCGATCAGCAGGCAAAAATTCTTGAAATGCTTCTGCCCCCGATCCACCCCAACGGGCATCTCCTGGGCTGCGTCGGCCGGATTGCGGCTGAGCCAGATCAGGATCGCCGACAGCAGTGATTCCATCAGCAGATTCCGGTGCGGCGCATGCCCCCGGTATTCTTTATTCAGCGCCTCGAAGGCCATGCCGATATGGGCACCGTCGCCGGAGCCTGGGCGATATATGCGGGGCAACGCAATCAGGGCATCGTCCATATCGCGGCCTATCCTGTCGAACAGGGGGTACGCCAGCGTCACCACATATCCGTCGGCATTCAGGGCGAACTTGAAACCGTGTATGCACATTTGCGGCACCACCACGATCCCGCCCGCTTCCATATCGACATGCGTGTCGTCGAGCAGGACCTGCGCCGTACCGGCCCTTAAATACAGGAACTGGATAAGGCCATGGTGCTGGTGCGGCTTGATCTGCCAATTATGCAATTTGCTTCGATCAGGAATGGATTCGCAATGCACCATGTCGGGCGTCATCCACTGCCGGTGCTCACCGTACAATTTATAAACAGGGACTGCTTCTACCTGAGCCATATTGATAACCGCCTTGGCAAATTCAAGTGTTTTCATATCCTAACAGGATTTTTCACCCGGCTTGCAATGAAAATCCGAGATATTCGAAAAGTACAAATATTAGCGCTATAAGTCCATTCCAAAATACGCCGCGTGGACGCACTATGGAAACATTCCTTGAACCACGGCAAGAAAGAATCCGCCCAAGCCGGCCAGTCGCATCAGGCGCACGCCGGCTGAAGGGTGGATCGGGAGACCTCTTCATGAAAACCCAGGTAGCCATCATAGGCGCCGGCCCCTCCGGCCTTTTGCTGGGCCAGTTGCTGCACCTGCAGGGCATAGATACCGTCATTCTGGAAACCAGAACCCCGGAATACGTCCTGACCCGCATCCGCGCCGGAGTATTGGAACAAGGCACCGTCGATCTGCTTCGAGAAGCCCGGGCCAGCGAACGCATGGACCGTGAAGGACATGTGCACGAAGGCGTTTCGCTGTCATTCAACGGCATCCAGAGACGAATCGATCTCAAGACTTACTCCGGCGGCAAAACCGTGATGATCTACGGCCAGACCGAAGTCACCCGAGATCTCATGCAGGCCCGTGCCCAGCATGGGGGGATCAGCATATATGAAGCCAAGGATGTTCAGATACATGATTTCCATACCGGCAAGCCGCGAGTAAGTTTCGTAAAAGACGGCGCAAGGATGGAACTCGAATGCGACTACATCGCCGGTTGCGACGGTTTTCACGGAGTAAGCCGCAGATCGGTACCCCATGACGCCATCAGAACCTTCGAACGTATCTATCCCTTTGGCTGGCTTGGCGTGCTGTCCAATACGCCACCTGTCGACCACGAATTGATTTACGCCAGCCACGAACGCGGCTTCGCCCTGTGCAGCCAGCGCTCCAATATTCTCAGCCGCTACTACGTGCAATGCTCACTGGAAGATCGCGTGGATGACTGGTCCGACGACCGCTTCTGGAATGAACTCAGAGCCCGCCTGCCCGAACACGTCGCGGCAAAACTGATTACCGGGCCCTCTATCGAGAAAAGCATCGCGCCGCTGCGCAGTTTCGTGGCGGAGCCCATGAAATTCGGCAATCTGTTCCTGGTGGGCGATGCCGCCCACATCGTCCCGCCCACGGGCGCCAAGGGTTTGAACCTGGCCGCCAGCGATGTCCATGCCCTGTACACCATCATGAAAAAGAATTACCACGAGGGGCGCCGCGATTTGCTCGATAAATACTCGGAAATCTGCCTGCGCCGCATCTGGAAGGCGGAGCGTTTTTCATGGTGGATGACATCGATGCTGCACAAACTTTCCGACGACCCTTTCAGCCAACGCATCCAGTTGGCCGAACTGGACTACTACACAAGCTCCGAGGCAGGCCTGGCCAACATTGCCGAAAACTACGTAGGCCTGCCTTACGAAACCATCGAGTAAGCCCGGTTTCCCGGGAACGATCAGCCCTTGGTTCTTTCCGGGCTACGCGAACGTATCACTGCCTCCGACACCATGGCCGGAGCTTCCGCATAATGCCGAAACTCCATCGTATAGGTGGCGCGGCCTTGAGTCAGCGAACGCAAGGCAGTGGAATAGCCAAACATTTCCGCCAGCGGCACCTCGGCATGCACTGCTTTTCCGGCACCGCCCGGAATGTCCTCCATGCCCTGTATCATGCCGCGGCGCGACGACAGATCGCCAATGACGTCGCCCATTTTTTCCTCCGGCGTTTCGACTTCCACCGCCATCATGGGTTCGAGCAGCACGGGGCCCGCCTTGCGGCAGCCCTCTTTGAACGCCATGGAAGCGGCCATGCGAAAGGCGTTCTCATTGGAATCCACGTCGTGATACGAACCGAAGAACAAGGTCACCTTGACGTCGACGACCGGATAGCCGGCAACCACGCCGGCATTCAGGGAATCGACCACGCCCTTCTCTACCGCCGGAATGAACTCGCGCGGCACGGTACCGCCTTTAATCGCATCGACGAATTCGAAGCCCTTGCCGGCGGGCTGCGGCTCGATCTTGAGCACTACGTGGCCATACTGCCCACGCCCGCCCGATTGCTTGATGAATTTCCCTTCGCTCGACTCGCAGACTTTGCGTATGGTTTCGCGAAACGCCACCTGCGGCTTGCCGACGGTCGTCTCGACGCCAAACTCGCGGCGCATGCGCTCGACCAGCACCTCGAGATGCAATTCCCCCATGCCCGAAATAATCGTCTGGCCGGATTCTTCGTCGGTATACACGCGAAACGAGGGATCTTCCTCGGCCAGCCGGTTCAGGGCCGTGCCCATTTTTTCCTGGTCGGCCTTGGTCTTGGGTTCCACCGCCTGAGCGATGACCGGCTCCGGAAACACCATGCGTTCAAGAGTAATCACATGAGCCGGATCGCATAGCGTTTCGCCGGTGGTCACCTCTTTCAAGCCGACCGCCGCCGCGATGTCGCCCGCATACACCTCGGTAATTTCGCTGCGGTGATTGGCATGCATCTGCAGCAAACGGCCCACACGTTCCTTCTTGCCCTTGATCGGGTTGTAAACCGAGTCTCCCGAACGCATGACGCCCGAATACACACGGAAAAAAGTCAAATGCCCCACAAAGGGGTCGCTCATGATCTTGAACGCAAGCCCTGAGAATTTTTCGTCGTCGCTGGCACGGCGCTCGACGACGCGATCGCGCTCATCGTGACCGGACACCGGCGGAATATCGGTGGGCGCGGGCAGGAAATCGATAACCGCATCCAGCAAGGCCTGCACGCCGCGGTTCTTGAAGGCGCTGCCGCACAGCATGGGTACGATTTCCCCGGCGATCGTGCGCTGGCGCAATGCCGCCTTGATTTCATCTTCGCTCGGTTCGACGCCATCGAGGTATTTCTGCAAAAGCGACTCGCTGGCTTCGGCAACCGCCTCGATCATGCTGGCTCGCCACTGCCCTGCGCTGGCCTGCAGCTCGGCCGGGATATCGATATATTCGAACTTGACCCCTTGCGTGGCATCGTCCCACATAATGGCCTTCATCTTGATCAGATCGACCACACCGTGAAAGTTGTCTTCGGCCCCGACAGGAATTTGCACCAGCACCGGATTGCCCTTCAGGCGCTCACGGATCTGCCGCTGCACTCGAAAAAAATCGGCACCGACGCGATCCATTTTATTGACGAAAGCCAGGCGCGGCACTTTGTATTTGTTGGCTTGACGCCAGACCGTCTCGGACTGTGGCTGCACGCCACCGACCGCGTCGTACACCATGCAGGCGCCATCGAGCACGCGCATGGAACGCTCGACTTCAATCGTAAAATCGACGTGCCCGGGAGTATCTATGATGTTGATACGATGTTCGGGATAATTGCCGGCCATGCCTTTCCAGAAGCAGGTAGTGGCCGCCGAAGTAATCGTGATGCCGCGCTCCTGCTCCTGCTCCATCCAGTCCATGGTAGCCATGCCTTCGTGGACTTCGCCAAGCTTGTGGCTTACCCCGGAATAAAAAAGAATACGTTCGGTGGTCGTAGTCTTGCCGGCATCGATATGGGCACTGATACCAATGTTGCGATAGCGTTCTATAGGAGTTTTGCGGCTCACGATAATTTCCTCTTGGGAACCTGGTATTTGAATAGCTACGATTTGCGCATCAGCGTGCTCTTGCCGAACAGGCTTTCGATCAGGCTGACAGCCAACTCGGCCGTCTGGTTACGCACATCCAGCGCCGGATTCAGTTCCACCACATCCAGCGAGGATAAACATCCCGTATCGGCCAACATTTCCATGCAAAGCTGCGCTTCGCGATAATTGGGCCCGCCGCGTACTGTAGTGGCAACGCCGGGGGCAATTTCCGGATCGAGAAAATCGACATCGAAGCTAACGTGCATATGCACATTATCGCATACATCCCGCAATGCCATCTCCATGGTCTGACGCATGCCCATTTCATCTATGGTGCGCATGTCGAACACTTCAATACCCGCTTCATGTACAAACTGTTTCTCTCCCTCGTCAACACTGCGTATGCCGATCTGCCTGATCTGCGCCGCATCGAGGGCCGGCACATGGCCGCCGATCCGAATCAACTCCTGTGGCCCGTAACCGCACAGGCAGGCCACCGGCATGCCGTGGATATTGCCGCTGGGCGTCAGCGCCGCCGTATTGAAATCGGCGTGAGCATCGAGCCACAGTACCCGCAAGGTTTTTCCGTGTTGCCGGCAATAGCGCGCCACCGCGCTGATCGAGCCGATGCCCAGGCTATGATCGCCGCCGAGCACGACGGGCAGGCGCCCCGCCGAGAGCTCCGCATAGACCGCGTCGTGCAGCAAGCCATTCCATTGCGCGACTTCAGGCAAATGCCTAAAACCGTCGACCGGAGGCTGCCACGGATTGGCCGGGCCGCTCAGATTGCCGCAGTCCGCAACCTGGACACCCAGGCGTTCCAGGGCCTGCGCCAATCCCGCCACCCGCAAAGCCTCGGGACCCATGCTGGCGCCACGACAACTCGCCCCCACATCGGTGGGCGCTCCAATCAGACTGATCGCACTCATATTGCCGGTCATCCACACACTTCCTTTTCGGTCTGACTGCAAAGCGGCCCGATATATGCCCGCTGGGGCTCATTATTCAGCAAATTCAGATATCCAAAGAGATCCTTGGGGTCTGCCAGCTCTGGAACAATCCCAATAGCCTGCCCCACTTCCAATTCGCGCGCCAGATCGCGCATCAAGCGTAATGCCGAATAGTCTTCCAGCGCAAATCCTACCGAATCGAAAATGGTGATCTGTTGCGCATCGACACGACCTTTGGCCTGCCCGGCCAGCACCCGCCACAATTCGGTGACGGCAAAATCCCCTGGCTGCCGCTGTAGCTCGCCCTCTGCGCGAGTTTGAGGCTCGTACTCGACAAACACCTGGCCGCGCCGCAAAATCGATGGGTCCAGCTCGGTCTTGCCGGGACTGTCGCCGCCCACGGCATTGATGTGCATGCCGGCATCGAGCATTTCCGCATCCAGTACTTCGGCCAAACCGCTGTGCGCCGTGATGGTCGTGACAATATCCGCGCCTCGCACCGCCTCGCCCACAGAATCGCATGCCGTCAGGCCCAGATCGAAAGCCTGCAGATTGCGCATCAGCTTGCGCGTCGCCTCCACATCGGGATCGAACAGGCGCAACTCGCGGATACCCAGCAGATAATGAAACGCCAGGGCCTGAAATTCGCTCTGCGCACCATTGCCTATCAGAGCCATGCTGCGGCAATCCGGACGAGCCAGGGCGCGGGCGGCCAAGGCCGAGGCCGCCGCCGTACGCAAGGCGGTCGTCAAGGTCAGTTCGCTGATCAACTCAAGGGTGCCGGTATTCATGTCGGCCAGCACGCCGAATGCCATGACCGTAGGCAGGCCCAATTGCGTATTGAGCGGGTGGCCGTTGACATACTTGAAACTGTAGGTCTTGCTGTCCGCAATCGGCATGAGCTCAATCACTCCGTTCGGCGAATATCTCGCAACGCGGGCCGATTTGTCGAAGTCGGCCCAACGCAGAAAATCGGCGCGCATCACGTCGACCAGCTGACTGAAACAGAACTCCAGGCCTTTGCGCCGCACAATGACCGCAACATCTTGCGCACTCAAAAACAGGGTTTGGATGCGATGGCTGACTTGACCGGTTTTCATGATGGCCTCCAGAGTATAGGTTCTGCCAATTGGAGATGTTGAAAGCAGTGTGGCCTAGAGCCATGGCAAAGTAAATCGCCAATATTGCTATCTTTTTGTCATTTATTTACTATTTAGATATCTATAAATGCCATAATGACAATATGGATGCCACCGATCAAGCCCTGATTTCCCATTTGCGCAAAAACGCCCGCATGAATGTCGCCGCTCTGGCGAAAAAGCTGGGGGTGTCGCGCGGCACGATCAATAACCGCATCGCCAAGCTCGAAGACGCGGGAATAATCGTGGGCTACACAGTCCGGTTGAGGCCCGATGCCGAACCCAACGATATACGCGCCTGGATGGGAATTGCCGTCGAAGGCAACGAAACCCGCACGGTCATCGCCAGTTTGCTGGGTGAACCAGGAGTCGCGGTTTTGCACGACACCAACGGCCGATGGGATCTGCTCGCAGAGCTGCGCGCGGCCAATTTATCGGAGCTTTCCGGAGTGCTGGAGCGCATCCGGCTGATCCGCGGCATCAGCAACACCGAAACCAGCCTGCATCTGCAAACTTACCGCTTCTCGTGACCTCAATGAATGGCCCCGCCTGGGCCGCCACCCCCGCGCCTCAAGAACGCCATCGGCAACCGACCACAAAAGCCCACCCTACGCGTGCTGCTTGATATACTCGCGCACCAGTCGCGCGTCGCAATCCATGACTTCCACGCGCTGCGGCAGGCTGGCCAGTTCCTGCAAATGCTCGGGCACCGGAGCGGGCCGGCCTATAGCCTCTACGATGGTTTCGCTGAACTTGGCGGGCAACGCCGTTTCCAACGCCAGCATGGGCACCCCAGGCTCCACATATGCCGCCGCCACCTTGACCGCGTCGGCCGTATGCGGATCGATAAGCAAGCCGGCGTCCCGATGGACCGAACGTATCGTGTCGAGCCGATCGGCATGGGTACTGACGCCGCTCACAAAACCGTAGCGCGCCTCGAAATCGGGCTGCATGGCGCTTAAATCGAACTCGCCCTTCTGCTCGAGCTCATGCCAGAGCTCTCGAACCCTGTCCGCATCCTGCCCCACCAGATCGAACACGAAACGCTCGAAATTGGAGGCCCGCGAAATATCCATGGACGGGCTCGACGTGGCGTAGGTCTGAGCAGCCGAACGGGGCCGATACACGCCCGTGCGGAAAAACTCTTCAAGCACATTGTTTTCGTTGGTGGCCAGCACCAGCCGCCGTATCGGCAAACCCATCTCACGCGCGATATGGCCCGACAAAATATTACCGAAATTGCCCGAAGGTACGGCAAACGATACCTGCTGCGCATGCCCCGCGTTCTGCCCCGAGGTGGCGCGCAGCCAGCCCCAGAAGTAATACACCACTTGCGCGGCAATGCGCGCCCAGTTGATGGAATTGACCGCGCCCAGATGATAAGCGGATTTGAAGGCAAGATCGCTGGACAGCGACTTGACGATGTCCTGGCATTCATCGAATACGCCCTTGAGCGCCAGATTGTGAATATTGCGATCCTGCAGCGAATACATCTGAGCGCGCTGGAAATCGCTCATGCGCCCGTACGGCGACAGCATGAACACCGAAATGCCGCGCTTGCCGCGCAAGGCATACTCCGCGGCCGAGCCAGTGTCGCCCGAAGTGGCTCCCAGAATCGTGATCGAGGCATGGCGCTTGTCGAGCACGTACTCAAACACCTGGCCCAGGAACTGCATGGCCATGTCCTTGAATGCCAGAGTCGGCCCCTCGGACAGCCCCAGCAGGCTCAAGCCCTTTGACAGTGGCTTGAGCGGCACAATCTCGCTGCTGGCAAATGCATCGGTGTGATAGGCAGCCTGCG
Organism: Paralcaligenes sp. KSB-10; assembly: GCF_021266465.1. Classification (NCBI taxonomy): domain Bacteria; kingdom Pseudomonadati; phylum Pseudomonadota; class Betaproteobacteria; order Burkholderiales; family Alcaligenaceae; genus Paralcaligenes; species Paralcaligenes sp. KSB-10. The sequence continues at coordinate 1,883,162 of NZ_CP089848.1, forward strand.
TAAGCCGGCTCAGATCGCTTTTGGGAATGTCGGTAATAAACAGGCCCAGCACTTCCGCCGCCAGTTCAGGATAGCGCAGCGCGCGCCATGACTCCAGCGTTTCGGCGCCGATCCTGGGCAAGGATTGCGGCAAGGCAAGGCCGCCGTCGGGGGCCAAGCCTTCGAGCAGGATATCCGAAAAAGGCTGGAGCTCCATGTCGCCGCGAGTTGAACGATATTTCATGACAGATTATCCACACGCAAACGCGTTACCGGGGATTTAACAAAAGGCAAAGCCTGGATTTTCTCGAGCGCCTTGTTGACCGCGCCTTCGCGCGCTTCATGGGTCAGGAAAATAATATCGGCCGCATGCTCGCCATGCGGTTCCTGAAACATGGAGCCGATCGAAATGCCGGAATCGGACAGGATCCGCGCCAGATCGGCCAGAACGCCGGGACGATCGTCGACATGCAGGCGCAGGTAATACGCCGATATCACATCGGCCATGGGCAGAATCGGCGTGTCGGCCATGGCATCGGGCTGGAAGGCCAGATGCGGAACACGATGCTCGGGATCGGCCGCCTGCAGGCGGGTGACATCGACCAGATCGGCCACGACCGATGAAGCCGTGGGCAATTCGCCCGCTCCCTGGCCATAGTACAGGGTAGCGCCCACCATGTCGCCGCTTACCAGCACCGCATTCATGGCACCTTCGACATTGGCCAGCAATCGCTCGGTGGGGATGAGAGTGGGGTGCACGCGCAACTCGATACCTTCGGGCCGCCGCTTGGTGATTCCCAGCAATTTGATGCGATAGCCCAGGCGCTCGGCATGCGCGATATCTTCCTGCGCAAGATTGGAAATACCTTCGATATAGGCCTTGTCGAATTGCACCGGAATGCCGAACGCCAGCGATGCCAGCAGGCTCAGTTTGTGAGCCGCATCGACGCCTTCGATATCGAAGGTCGGATCCGCCTCGGCATAGCCCAGCCGTTGCGCCTCGGCCAGCACCACGTTGAACGGCAGGCCGCGCGACCGCATTTCAGACAATATGAAATTGGTGGTGCCGTTGATGATGCCCGCCAGCCACTGGATGCGATTGGCGGTAAGGCCTTCGCGTATGGCCTTGATAATGGGAATTCCGCCAGCCACGGCAGCCTCGAAGGCCACCATGACGCCTTTGGCGTGGGCCGCGGCAAAAATTTCATTGCCATGCATGGCCAGCAGCGCCTTGTTGGCCGTGACCACGTGCTTGCCCTGGCGGATCGCTTCCATGACCCACTCGAAAGCCAGAGTATCGCCGCCAATCAATTCGACCACGATGTCGATATTCGGGTCGCGCACGACTTCCATGCCGTCACGCGTAATCCTGATGCTATCGCCCACCAGCGCCCTGGCCTTTTCGACATCGCGCACAGCCGCCGCCGTAACTTCGATGCGGCGCCCGGCACGGCGCGCAATTTCCTCAACATTGTTCGTCAGCACTTTCCACGTGCCCCCGCCGACGACACCCAGGCCCAGCAAACCTACTTTGACGGGGCTCATTTACTCAAACCATCCTTGCGGAACATCTCTTTAATGCCTCGCACCGCCTGGCGCGTGCGCTGCTCATTTTCGATCAATGCAAAACGCACGTAATCGTCTCCGTACTCGCCAAAGCCAATGCCTGGCGAAACGGCAATCTTGGCGTCGGCCAGCACACGCTTGGAAAATTCCAGCGAGCCGAGCTTCTGGTAAAACTCGGGAATCTTTGCCCATATATACATGGATGCTTTGGGAATATCGACCATCCAGCCGGCTTCGTGCAAACCCTTTGCGAGGACATCGCGACGATTGCGGTATTGTTCGACCACATGCGAAACGCAATCTTGCGGACCCTCGAGCGCGGCGATCGAGGCCACCTGGATAGGCGTGAATGTGCCGTAATCGTGATAGCTTTTAATGCGCGCCAAAGCGTTGACCAGTTCCCGGTTGCCCACCATGAACCCCACGCGCCAGCCGGCCATATTGTAGCTTTTGCTCATGGTGAAAAACTCCACCGCTACATCGCGCGCGCCCTCGACCTGCATGATCGACGGCGCCACATAGCCATCAAACGTGATATCGGCATAGGCCAGATCATGGACCACCAGAATATTGTGCTCCCTGGCCAGCGCCACGACCCGTTCGAAAAACGAGAGATCGACGCACTGGGCCGTCGGGTTGCTGGGAAAGCCCAGAATCATCATTTTTGGCTTGGGTATGCTTTCGCGCACTGCCCGCTCGATTTCCTCAAAAAAATCGAGCCCGGGAGTCATGGGAACCGAACGGATATTCGCCCCGGCAATGACGGCGCCATAAATATGTATGGGGTAGCTGGGATTGGGCACCAGCACCGTATCGCCGCGATCGAGCGTAGCCAGCATCAGGTGCGCCAGCCCCTCTTTGGAGCCGATGGTCACAATCGCCTCGGAATCGGGGTCGATCTGCACACCGTAGCGGCGATCGTACCAGCCCGATATGGCCTTGCGCAGCCTCGGAATGCCCTTGGACACGGAGTATCCGTGCGTATCGGGCCGGCTCGCCACTTCAATCAGCTTGTCGACGATATGCTTGGGGGTCGGTCCATCGGGGTTGCCCATGGACATGTCGATAATATCCTCTCCGCGCCGCCGCGCCGCCATTTTCAACTCGCCGGTAATATTAAAAACATAGGGCGGTAAACGCTCAATACGAGGAAAGTTCGTCATAAATGATCCTAGGGACGGGCGGAGGGGGATAACACAGGTGCGATAGTTGCAGTGCAACAAAAGTACTAATCTAGCTCAAGCAAACGCCGGGGGCAAATAGCCTGCTAGTTTAATCGATCCGAAAATTCTGTAAAACCGGAATATCCGGAACGGAATACACAATGAATTGCGCTATTATCTTTATGACTCTGGGAGTTTTTTTGTGCAACTGCAGACCGAAACCAATCCTGCCCTGAACACCGTAACCGCCTACGGGCACGACTACATCGAAATTAACGAAGTCTCGTATGAGCACGCCGTTTATTTTGCTCCCGAGGGAGAAATCAAACCCTGGGCCGTAAAAACCGTCGCCGACATCAGCGCCAGCCTGCTGCGCGAAGTAGCTGGCCTAAGCAGCTTCACCGCCGACCCCATGGCGTTCCTGGATGCCGATGCCGCGCCGCAAAAACCGCCGGGCGCCCCCGAAGTGATTCTGATCGGCACAGGCCTGAAACAGCATTTTTTACCCCCACACGTAACGCAAGGCCTGCTGAAGCTGGGTATTGGAGTCGAATCCATGAGCACCCAGGCGGCTGCCCGCACCTACAACATATTAATGGCCGAAGGGCGCCGTGTCGTCGTTGCCCTTTTACCTCACGAGGATGCCCCCCTATGACTCATGCAACTGTCGGCAGGCCCCTGCCCGATTTCAAGGCACTCAGCACACAAGGCGAGGTCAGCCCCGACGAACTCAAGGGCCGCTCGGCGATTCTTTATTTCTATCCCAAGGACAATACGCCGGGCTGCACCACCGAGGCCCAGGATTTTCGGGACCGCCACCAGGATTTCGTGGCGGCCAATTGTCAGGTCATAGGCATCTCGCGCGATTCTCTTAAATCGCACGCCAGTTTCACTGAAAAACAAAATCTGCCTTTTGCACTGATTTCGGATGACGACGAAACGCTATGCCAGTTATTCAATGTCATAAAAATGAAAAACATGTACGGTAAACAGGTACGTGGCATCGAACGCAGCACATTTTTAGTCGACGCCAGCGGAGTGCTTATACAAGAATGGCGCGGGTTGCGCGTACCCGGCCATATCAATGAGGTTTTGCAGGCGGTCCGCAATATTGCCTAGCGGAGCGTGCGGTACTTTACACACTTTATCTTAAACGTTCAGGAGCAGATACTTTATGCCGCTACCCAAGTTGCCCACACGTCTGGGGACCCTGATTGCTTCCAGCAACGATGCCGAAATCGACATCGATGCCGACATCGAATCCGATACGTTTGTCGTCCCTGCGCCTTTAACCGCGGTGCCTCAAGCCAGGCAAGCCACCGCACCGGCAACTTCCCGAGTCAAAGCAACCGTCGAACCGGCCGCTGCCCCGATCACACTGCTCAAGCCCAAGAAGAAAACCCGCCTTCCCGTGGCCCGGCGCAAACTGTTCGTGCTCGACACCAATGTACTGCTGCACGATTCGAACTCCCTGTTCAAATTTGAAGAGCACGACATTTTCCTGCCGATGATCGTGCTCGAAGAGCTTGATCATCAAAAGAAAGGCATGTCGGAAGTGGCTCGCAATGCTCGCCAGGTCAGCCGCACGCTCGATGGCCTGGTCGGCAATTCCAACGACCTGCAAAAAGGGCTGGCCCTGGACGCGCTGGGCAATGTAGAGGCCCTGGGTTCCTTGCATTTCCAGACAACCGCAATGAATGCGGATCTTCCCATAGAACTGCCGCTGGGCAAGGCCGACAACGTCATTCTCAATGTCGTGCATGCTCTTCAAGCCCTGTTTTCCAAACGGCAGGTCATCCTGGTGTCCAAAGACATCAATATGCGGCTCAAGGCGCGCTCGCTGGGCCTGCACGCCGAAGACTATTACAACGACCACGTTCTCGACGACTCCGATCTGCTGTATGACGGGGTTTTGCCTCTGCCGGAAAACTTCTGGGCCAAGCACGGCAAGGACGTCGAATCGTGGCAACAGGGCGGCACCACCTTCTATCGCATCAAGGGTCCGCTATGCGGGGAATTCATCGTCAACGAATTCGTCTACTTCGAAGGCGAGCTGCCCCTCTACGCGCAGGTCAAGGAAGTCAGCGGCAAAAGCGCCGTACTGGCCACCTTGCGCGACTACAGCCACGGGAAAAACAATGTCTGGGGAATCACCGCCCGCAACCGCGAACAGAACTTTGCCCTGAATCTGCTCATGAATCCCGATTGCGACTTCGTCTCGCTGCTGGGACAGGCGGGCACGGGTAAAACCTTGTTGGCCCTGGCCAGCGCGCTCACGCAAACGCTGGAAACCAAACGCTATAACGAAATCATCATCACCCGGGCCACCGTACCGGTGGGCGACGATATAGGCTTTCTGCCCGGCACCGAAGAAGAAAAAATGCTGCCCTGGATGGGTGCTCTTGAAGACAATCTCGAAGTCCTGCACTTGGGCGCCGGCAATAACGAGATTGCTCCGAACACGGCCGGACAGGACTGGTCCAAGAACCCGACCATGGAACTGATACGTTCGCGCATCAAGGTCAAGTCGCTCAACTTCATGCGCGGCCGAACCTTCCTGAACAAGTTCCTCATCATAGACGAGGCCCAGAACCTGACGCCCAAGCAAATGAAAACGCTGGTCACACGGGCTGGCCCCGGCACGAAAATCGTGTGCCTGGGCAACATAGCGCAAATCGACACGCCCTATCTCACCGAAGGCAGTTCGGGGCTGACCTATGTCGTCGACCGCTTCAAGGGCTGGCCGCATGCCGGACACATTACCCTGCAACGGGGTGAACGTTCACGACTGGCCGACTATGCCAGCGAGGCCTTGTAGGCGTACACTGCAGCGAATATGCCCGGGCGCAAGGCCCGGGTTTTTCTTCCTATCTTATTTCTCATGACAGACATTTCGCGCGCTCCCATAGGAATCACTTTGGGCGATGCCGCCGGCATCGGGCCGGAGATCATCGTCAAGCTGTTTGCCGCCGGGCTGCCGGTGCCCACCATTGTCTATGGCGATGCGGGCATGCTGGATGCCACGTTGGGCCGCTTGAACTTGAAAGGCCAGCTCAGAATCAAGGAACTTTCCGACCCCGACCCGCTTGCCTGCGAGGCAGGCTGCATACCCGTCTGCAATCGCTGGAACGCCTTGCCAGCCAAGCTGCCCCTGGGCCAGATCAGCGCGGCAGCAGGCCGCGGCGCGTACGAATACCTGTGCCATGCCATCGACGATGCGCAATTGGGGCGCCTGCGCGCCATAGTGACCGCTCCTCTCAATAAAAAAGCCATGCAGGCCGGTGGCGCCGACTATCCGGGCCACACTGAAATTCTGGCTGAGCGCACCCGGACACAGCACTACGCCATGATGCTGGCCAACCTGGAACTGCGAGTCATACTGGTAACAATCCATTTGGCGCTCGCCCAAGTTGGCCGGCACATCAATTTTGACAATGAGATCAATACGATCAGGCTTGCCGACCACGCGTGCCGGCAAGCGGGTATCCCTGCTCCGCGGATTGCCGTGGCAGGCCTGAATCCCCATGCGGGAGAAAACGGGCGATTCGGGCGAGAAGAAATCGACATCATAGGCCCGGCCATCGAACAGGCCCGGTCCGAAGGCATCAATGCAAGCGGCCCATGGCCTGGAGACACTATTTTTATGCGGGCCCGCCGGGGAGAATTCGATATCGTGGTGGCGCAATACCACGACCAGGGCCTGATTCCCGTCAAATACCTGGGGGTGGATCAAGGGGTCAATGTCACGGTCGGACTGCCATTCGTGCGCACCAGCGTCGACCATGGAACCGCCTTCGACATCGCCGGCCAGGGGATAGCCGACCCCAGCTCGCTGCGCGCCGCGTACGATATGGCTCTTGCCATGACACAAACAAAGACCCGCGCCTGATCCCGGCTGCACAACTCGCAACGTTTTGCGGTCCATCGACAGATTGGCTACGATGCGGTTTGACTTGAACTTTCCTTTCTTTTCCTACTTTATGAAATCGCGCTTTTCCATAGACCCATTTTTAATCAAACTGCTGATTGCCATCGTCCTGGCCAGTTTCCTGCCCGCTCATGGGACAGGGGCCAGCGTATTCAAATGGGCCACAAATATCGCTATCGCGCTGTTGTTTTTCCTGCATGGCGCACGATTGTCGCGCGATGCGATCGTGGCCGGAGCATCGCACTGGCGCCTGCACCTCACCATTTTTTCCGCCACTTTTGTTATTTTTCCCATTCTGGGGCTGCTGGCCAAGCCGCTGGTATCGCCCTTTATCACGCATGAACTCTACCTGGGCATTCTGTTTTTGTGCTGCCTGCCGGCCACCGTTCAGTCGGCAATTGCCTTTACATCGATTGCGCGTGGCAATGTGCCGGCCGCCGTGTGCAGCGCCTCCGCATCCAGCTTGCTGGGCGTATTCCTGACCCCGCTGCTGGTGGGCCTGGTCATGAGCGGAGGCGGAGCCGGCAGCGCTCCCATTTCCTTCGATGCCATAGGAAAAATCATGCTGCAATTGCTGCTGCCGTTTGTGCTTGGGCAGATTCTGCGGCCATGGATAGGCAAATGGGTAAGCAGGCACAATGCCTTGCTGAAGGTCGTCGACCAGGGATCGATTCTACTGGTGGTCTACACGGCGTTTTCCGAGGCGGTGATAGGCGGGCTATGGTCCAACACCCCATTGTCGGCGCTGATTTCGCTCGTGGTCATTTCCGTTGTGCTTCTATCCCTGGTGCTGGGTATTACCCTATTGATGGGGCGCATCTTCAAGTTCAAGCTCGAAGACCGGATTACCCTGCTATTTTGCGGCTCCAAAAAGAGCCTCAGCAGTGGAATTCCCATTGCCAACATTCTATTTGCCGGGCATGCCGTAGGCGCCATCGTGCTGCCCCTGATGATCTTCCATCAAACACAGCTGATCATTTGCGCAGTCATAGCGGGAGCCTACGCCCGCCGGCCGGCGGCGGCCAAGCCGCACAGCAAGCACCTGGCCCCGGCGCGCACATCCTGAGTTGAAGCCAGATGGTGGCCGCAAGGGCCACCGCACCTTGGAATCAATTCATGCCGGTACTGAAATTCAGGAACCGGGTACTTGCCCCCTGGAAGGTCAGGCGTACGCTGCCTATCGGGCCGTTACGCTGCTTGCCGACGATGATTTCAGCGGTACCTTTATCGGGCGAATCGGGGTTGTAGACTTCATCGCGATAAATAAACAGGATCAGGTCGGCGTCCTGCTCGATAGCCCCCGACTCACGCAGATCACTCATGACGGGGCGCTTGTTGGGCCGCTGCTCCAGGCTGCGGTTAAGCTGCGACAAGGCAATCAGCGGGCAATTCAGCTCTTTGGCCAGGCCCTTCAAGGAACGGCTGATTTCCGAAATTTCAGTCGCCCGATTTTCACCCGACGAATTGGCCGACATGAGCTGCATATAATCGATGATGATCAGGCCCAGCTGCCCGCACTGGCGCGCCAGGCGCCGGGAACGCGCCCGAACCTCCATGGAGTTCAGGGCCGGGGTCTCATCGATATAGATTTGCGCTTCCTGCACCTGCTGCACGGCATGCGTCAGGCGCGGCCAATCATCGGCAGTCAGCTTGCCGGTACGCATGCGCTGCTGGTCGAGCATGCCTACCGAGCCGACCATGCGCATGGCCAGCTGAACGGCGCCCATTTCCATGGAAAACACCGCCACCGGCAAGCCTTGCTCAATGGCGACGTGCTCGCCGATGTTCATGGAGAACGACGTTTTACCCATTGAAGGCCGCCCCGCCACAATCACCAGATCGCCCGCCTGCAGGCCCGAGGTCATGCGATCCAGATCGGTGAAACCGGTTGGTACGCCGGTAATATCCGAGCCGCCTTCGCGATGATAAAGCTCGTCGATGCGCTCCACCACTTGCGTCAGCAAAGGCTGAATGTCCTGAAAGCCCGACACACCGCGCGAACCCTCCTGGGCGATCTGGAACACTCGCGACTCGGCTTCATCGAGAAGCTGACGGGCTTCTTTGCCTTGCGGGTTAAAGGCGGCGGCCGAAATTTCGTCGGCCACCGACACCAGCTTGCGCAGCATGGAGCGTTCGCGCACGATTTCAGCATAGCGCCGTATATTGGCCGCCGAAGGCGTGTTGTGCGCCAGGGCATTCAGGTATGCCAGGCCCCCTACTTCGTCGGCCTTGCCCGCGCTGGCCAAAGACTCGTTGACCGTCACCACATCGGCCGGCCGAGCCAGGCCGATCAGCCGCGAAATATGCTGCCAGATAATGCGATGGTCGAAACGATAAAAATCCTCGTCGCCCAGCACATCGGTGATTCGATCCCAGGCGGCGTTATCGAGCAACAGGCCGCCGAGCACAGACTGCTCTGCCTCGACCGAGTGCGGCGGTACGCGTAAATAATCCAGTTGCGGATCGCCGCCTGTAGTTTTGCTATCCAAAATCAGCACCTCGATATAAGCGGGAAGACGAAAGTAGAAAAGCCGGTTTACACCGGCTTTTCAGTAAAGGCAAGCGATAACGAACGCCCCGCACTCGGCCGGGCGACGCGTCATCGAACGGACACTTAAGCCATTTCGCCTTGCACCACGACAGTAATGTCGGACACTACGTCGGCGTGAAGCGCCACCTGAACCGAGTATTCGCCAATGGCCTTGAGTGAGCCGTCGGGCAAACGAATCTGCGATTTCTCGACTGTCGTAAAACCTTCTTTATGCAAAGCGACGGCGATATCCATATTGGTAACCGAACCGAACAAACGGCCGTCAACACCGGATTTTTGCGAAATCTTGAGCGTCAGGCCCGAAAGCTTTTCGCCGGCGGATTGCGCGGCAGCCAATTTTTCGGCCTGAATTTTTTCGAGCTCGGCACGGCGGGCTTCGAATTCTTTCAAGGCGGCATCGGTAGCCCGGCGGGCAATTTTTTGAGGAATCAGGTAATTGCGGGCATAGCCGTCGCGCACACGCACGACTTCACCGAGATTACCCAGATTGACAACTTTTTCAAGCAGAATAACTTGCATGACTATAGCCCCGGATTAGTTGTGGTTATCGGTGTAAGGCAACAGGGCCAGAAACCGGGCACGCTTGATCGCGGTGTCGAGCTGGCGCTGATAGTGAGCCTTGGTACCGGTTAAGCGGGCAGGAATGATTTTGCCGTTTTCCTGGATGAAATCGCGCAAGGTATCCAGGTCTTTGTAGTCGATTTCGTCGACGCCAGCAGCGCTGAAACGGCAGAACTTGCGGCGTTTGAACAGCGGATTTTGCTGGGTGAACTTACGTTTTTCTTTGCTCTTTTTGAAGAAAGCCATAATGTGCCTCTTGAGTTTTCGGAGCTTTACGCCCCAATCAATATTTACTATGCATCGAATCGCCAGGCGACTCGCACTGTTTGAATTTGCCTGTGGATTTCAGCTAAACCAGCGCCGTGGCGCCGCCAGCAAAAATCCGGTTTGCCTGCTGTATATGCAAAACCACTTTGTTCGAGCCTTTTCGGGTCGGGGCCAAAAAACCCTCTATCGACAAGGCGGCACCTAGTGGCGTATCGGCCAACAACAAGGCAATGTCGCCCAGGGCTACGGCGGAAAGTACCAGTTCGACGCGGCGTGGATGGCCTGCCTCCTGAACTTCCGATTCGTGATTCAGCACCATCTCGATCGCCGGCAAACCCGCTGGGGTATATCTGAGAGGCTTGACCTCCAGAGCCGTGGCGGTCATGACGACCTGATTCACGCTGCAACCCGGAACAAAGGCAAAATTATTCCGCTTGCGTTGCCGGTGCAGCTTCGGCCGTTGCCTTGCGCGCCTCTTCGCGTTCAACCGACTTCATCATGATGGACGGAGTCGTTTGAGCCTTTTTGGTTTTGATGACCAAATGACGAAGCACCGCATCGTTATAGCGGAACGAATGTTCGAGCTCGTCGAGCGTGGTCTGTCCACATTCGATGTTCAAGCATACATAATGGGCTTTGACGAGTTTCTGGATAGGGTAAGCCAGTTGGCGGCGACCCCAGTCTTCGAAACGGTGCACCTGGCCACCATTACCGGTAACAACCGATTGATAGCGCTCGACCATGGCAGGCACTTGCTCGCTTTGATCGGGATGCACAATAAACACTACTTCGTAGTGACGCATAAAACTACACTCCTTAAGGATATCTTCCGGCGGCATCGACACGCAATGCGCTGTGCTTACAGCTACCGGAAGGGGCAGCCCGCCCCCCGCAAATAGGCGAAGAGTCGAGCAAGAAACCAGCTATTCTAGCACGCCTGGGGCGGGCAGTTCATAATGGAATCATCTTGGGGACAAGCAAAACTACCCTTCAACCACCGCATAAGCCGAATGGTTGTGTATGGATTCAAAGTTTTCAGCCTCGATCCTGAAGCGTTGCATGCCAGCAACATTTTTAATCTGTACCGCGACATCCCGCACCAGATCTTCAACAAATTTAGGGTTTTCGTAGGCACGCTCGGTAACGAATTTTTCATCGACACGTTTCAGCAAGCCCCAAAGCTCGCACGAAGCCTGGGCTTCGATCGAACGGATCAAACCATCGAGATCGACGTCGGCGCGGCCGGCAAATACGACGTTGACGGTGACATGCGAACGCTGATTATGCGCTCCATACTCGGAAATGGCCTTGGAACACGGGCACAGGCTGGTGACAGGCACCAGCACCGACAGTTCGAACTCGACAGCGCCATTGGACTGCACGCGGGCAATCCACTTGACCTCGTAATCCATCAGACTTGCCACTCCCGAAACCGGGGCCACCTTGTTGATGAAATACGGGAACGAAGCCGCAATATCGCCCTTTTCGGCATGCAGCAACAACAGCATGCTTTGCGCCATATCGCAAAACAACGCCGGTGTCATGGCGGTGGCACGATGCTGCTCGAGCAAGGCCACGAAACGCGACATGTGTGTACCCTTTTCTTCGGGCGGCAAGGCAACAGTGAGCTCCCAGGTTGCCACGGTGGGCATAGCCTGCCCATCGGCGCCCGCCACGAACATGGGATGGCGCACACCGCGCACGCCCACGCGCTGGATCGGCAAATGCCGGGTATCGACGCTGCTCTGTACATCTGGCATGGCAACCGCAGGATCAATCAGAGAATTCATAGTAACAACCTAAAAGACGCTCAGCCCAGGCTGGGTCTTGACCAAATAGACAAGTTTTCCATTATGGAATGCGCGGATTGGATATCACCCTAAAACCCTAATGGTATTAGGACATTACACCACAAGCCACTCTGGGAAATCGAGCAATAAGCTTATGCGAGCTCCAGCAGTGTCGAAAAACGCCCGCGAATCGAGGCCTCGATTCCCGCCGCGTCCAGTCCCAGGCCTTGCAACAACACGGCCTGCTCACCATGATCGATAAACCGGTCGGGCAAGCCAAGCTGCAGTACTGGGAGATCGATACCCTCGGCGCTGAGGAACTCAAGCACCGCGCTTCCGGCCCCCCCCATGACGGCAGCCTCTTCGAGCGTGACAAAGGCATCGTGTGTGGCGGCCAGCGACCGCAGCATGGCTTCATCGAGCGGCTTGACAAAGCGCATATCGACCAGGCTGACATCCAGGGCCTGGGCCGCCTGCAAGCCAGGCTGCACCAGCGTGCCAAACCCCAGAATGGCGATGCGGCGCCCGGCGCGCCGAAGCACGGCCTTGCCTATCTCGACGGTTTCAAGCCCGGCCACAACCTGAGCACCGCACCCGGCGCCGCGAGGGTAACGCACGGAAGCCGGTCCAGGATGCTGGAAACAGGTACTCAGCAACAAACGGGCTTCATTTTCGTCGGACGGGGCTGCCACCACCATATTGGGCACGCAGCGCAAAAAGGCAATATCGTAGTTCCCGGCATGCGTTGCGCCATCGGCGCCTACGATGCCCGCCCGGTCCAGCGCAAACGTAACATCCAGATTCTGCAAGGCCACGTCATGAATGAACTGGTCGTATCCGCGCTGCAGAAAAGTGGAGTAAATAGCCACAACCGGTTTTTGCCCTTCACACGCCAGGCCTGCCGCAAATGTAACAGCGTGCTGTTCAGCGATACCGACGTCGAAATACCGGGCCGGGAAACGCTGCTCGAACTCGACCAGGCCGCTGCCTTCACGCATGGCGGGAGTAATGCCATAGAGCCGCTCATCAGCCTGGGCCATATCGCACAGCCAGTGGCCAAATACCTGGGTAAAGGTCTGCTTGGCAGGCACCTTGGATTTCTGTATGCCGATGCTGGGATCGAATTTTCCAGGGCCGTGATACAACACCGGATCGGCCTCGGCCAGCTTATAGCCCTGGCCTTTTTTGGTGACGACGTGCAAAAACTGCAAACCACCCAAAGCCTGCAGATTTTCCAGAGTAGGGACCAGGGCATCCAGATCATGCCCATCGATGGGCCCTACATAGTTGAAACCCAGTTCCTCGAAAAGCGTTGCCGAGGACACCATGCCTTTGGCATGCCCTTCAAAGCGGCGAGCCAGCTCGAGAACCGGCGGCACATGCTGCAATACGGCTCGCCCGACGTTTTTGGCGGCGGCATAAAACCCGCCTGACAGCAATCGGGCCAAATAACGGTTGAGCGCCCCCACGGGCGGCGAAATCGACATGTCATTGTCGTTCAATACCACCAGCAGATTGACCCCCTGGGTAACTCCCGCGTTATTCAGGGCCTCGAAGGCCATGCCTGCCGTCATTGCGCCGTCGCCGATGACGGCGATGTGCTGGCGCTGCAGCCCCAGATTGCGCGACGCTACCGCCATGCCCAAGGCCGCCGAGATCGAGGTCGAAGAATGCGCCGTGCCAAACGCATCGTATTCGGACTCGCTGCGCTTGGGAAAGCCCGACATTCCACCCATTTGCCGCAAGCGCCCCATCTGCTCGCGCCGCCCGGTCAATATTTTATGAGGATAGGACTGATGCCCTACATCCCACACGATACGATCATCGGGCGTGTTGAACACATGATGCAAAGCAATGGTCAGTTCCACCGTGCCCAGGTTGGACGACAGATGGCCGCCGGTCCTGGAAACCGACTGCAGCACAAACTCGCGCAACTGCGCCGCGACTTCTTTAAGCTCACGACGCCCCAATGGCCGCAGATCGGCGGGCGACTGAATTTGATCGAGCGAGACAGTAGTCATACAAATAGGTAAATTGACAGCGAACGCCTAATGGCAATCCCGGGGACAAAGAAGCGGTGCGGGCATCGTGCCGCACCCATTATTCTAGAACTTATGGCGCAAGCCTGATGCGCACAGGGAAAAACCCCGGCATTGCTAATGATCACGGCCTACGATGTAGTCGGCTATTTCGCCCAGCCGGACCCCGGCCGTCCCAAGCGGCAACAAGGCGGCGTGCGCTTCCGCCCGCAAGACTTCCAGCAACTGGCGCGAGGCGTCCAGGCCCATCAATGAAACATAGGTCGGCTTGTTTTCGGCCATATCCTTGCCGGCCGTTTTTCCAAGTGTAGCCGTATCGGACGTGACATCCAGGATGTCGTCCACCACCTGAAAAGCCAGGCCGATGGCAGCCGCGTACGATTCCAGCCCGTCGCGGGTGGTGGAACTGGCTCCGGCAACGATACCGCCCAACAGCACGCTCGCGCCCAGCATGGCACCGGTTTTCATGCTGTGCATGGTTTGCAGCTGCTCGCGCGACAGCGTATTGCCTACATTGCTGCAATCAATCGCCTGCCCCCCGGCCATGCCCATGCTTCCCGCCGAATGTGCCAGTATTTGCACAGCCTGCACGATCAAGGCCGGAGCAATCGGCATTTGCGCCAGCAGCTCGAACGCCAGGGGCTGCAGCGCATCGCCCGCCAGCATGGCCGTAGCCTCGTCGAATTGCACATGGACCGTGGGCCGGCCGCGCCGCAAAGCGTCGTCGTCCATGCAGGGCAAATCGTCGTGTACCAATGAATATGCATGAATCAGCTCGACCGCTGCCGCCGCATGATCGAGCGCCATATCCTGGGCTGTCGTGGCGGTGCCGACCGGCTTGCAGGCTTCGCCCGCGGCGTACACCAACGCCGCGCGTACACGCTTGCCACCGCCCAAAACAGCGTACCGCATGGCTTGATGCAGGGTTTCCGGTACAGCGTCGGCCTCGGGCAGGACGCGCCCGAGCATCGCCTCGGTATACTGGACTCGCGCGGCCAGCCAGGCAGAAAACTCAAGGTGCTTGGCGCCCATGCTCAACCCTCGCCATCGCTGGCGCTATCGACCAGTGGCTTGAGCAGGTTGTCCTGCAAAACACGGACCTGCTGTTCGGCGGCATCAAGACGCTGCTGGCAAATTCGCGCCAGTTCCACACCTTTTTCATAGGCGGCCAGCGACTGGTCAAGCGCCAGCGTGCCGTTTTCCATTTGCACCACCAAAGCCTCGAGCTGAGCCAGCGCCGTTTCGAAATCCTGAGGAAGCGCAGTCGCACCCGTCGACGCCGTACCGGCGGAGGGTTTGCCTGGCTTCTCGCCGGGAGTGGAATTTTTATCAACCATCGTGCTTATCCAGAAATAGGAGTGCGGCAAATGCCGCATGGGTTTCAAGCCCTTCCGTGATTGTACGAGATGCCCGCCGCATGTGCCGCCATATTGGGGATAGGTCTTGTTTTATAAGAGAAAATTTAGGGTACAATCCCTCTCCTTAACTTATTTCATCGGCCAATCCGTTTTTTCTTCGCACCAGACCGGATGTGCAGGCCTGGTTTTTTCCTGGCGGGGGGAATCATGACCGACATCGGTCGGGTGGCGCATTTGGCGCCCGCACGTACGCAACTTTCGGTCAGCAGTTATTTTGACGAAGCCATTTTTGCCCGCGAGCAAGAACTCATTTTCAAAAACTCTGCTCTGTACGTTGGGCACGAAAAACTTGTTCCCGAAGTCGGCGACTGGCGTACGCTGCCGCACGAGCACGCCGGCCGCGTACTGGTGCGCAACGCTCTAGGGGTTGAATTGCTGTCCAATGTCTGCCGCCATCGCCAAGCCATCATGCTGGGCGGGGCAGCCGGCAATGTGACCGACCCACAGAAATCCAGCGGCAACCTGCGCGATACCGGCGGCAATATCGTATGCCCGGTGCATCGATGGACATACAGCCAGCAGGGCCAACTGATAGGCGCCCCTCATTTCGACAACAAGCCTTGCTCGAATCTGCAAAAATTCACGCTCAAGAACTGCCACGGCCTGTTGTTCGAAGGGGCGCGCAACCCTGCGCACGACATGGCGGCCCTGTTTCATCGGCCGGAGTTCGATTTCTCCGATTATGTGCTCGATCATGTCGAAATTCATCGCTGCCGATACAACTGGAAAACCTTTATCGAGGTCTACCTCGAAGACTACCATGTAGGCCCTTTTCATCCGGGCCTGGGCCAGTTCGTAACCTGCAACGATTTAAGCTGGGAATTTTCCGACTGGTACAGCGCCCAGCGGGTCGGCGTGCACAAGGCCCTGACGCAACCCGGCACCGGTGTGTACAAAGACTGGCACGACCGCCTGCTCGAGTACCGTGCCGGCGATGCCCCCGAATTCGGAGCGGTATGGGTTACTTATTTTCCAACCCACATGATCGAACTTTATCCGCACGTGGTGGTGCTGTCCACGCTGCATCCGGTCGGCCCGCAAGAAACCGTGAACATTGTCGAGTTCTATTACCCCGAAGACATTGCCGCGTTCGAGCGTGAATTCGTTCAAGCACAGCGCGCCGCCTACATGGAAACCGCCATCGAAGACGATGAAATCGCCGAACGCATGGATGCCGGCCGCAAGGCGCTCATGCTGCGAGGCACCAACGAAACCGGCCCTTACCAGTCGCCGATGGAAGATGGCATGATGCACTTCCACGAATGGTATCGGCGCCTGATGGACACCGGGCGTTAACCCCCCCGGCGCCACAGCCGCCGGGAATCAGGCCGAGCCCCGGGCAACCGGCCGGGAAGCGTCGCTGCACCACTCGCTCCACGAGCCCGGATAAAGCGCCGAGCCTTTCAATCCGGCCAACTCCATGGAAAACAGGTTATGGCAGGCGGTAATGCCGGAGCCGCATTGATGCACGATCTGGTTTGCGGGCCGCCCCTCCAGCAATGCATCGAACTCGGCACGCAACACCGCCGGCGCCTTGAAATGCCCATCGGCCTGCAGATTCAGGGTATTGGGCCGATTCAGGGCTCCCGGTATATGCCCGGCAACCGGATCCATGGGTTCGACCTCGCCCGCGTAACGGTTGCCGGCACGCGCATCGATCACCGTAAATACAGGCTTGTGCAAATTGGCCAGCACCCCGTCGGCATCGACCACAGGCATGGCCGGACCGCCTGCGGCGCCCATGCCGCGCACGGACTGGGCTTCAATGGCTTTTTCATCGTTCGTGCCGGATTGGACTGGACCGCCGCCGGCCAGCCAGGCACGCCACCCGCCATCGAGAACCGCCACCTGCTCATGCCCGAGCCAGCGCAGCATCCACCATAAGTGAGCGGCAAACATGCCTGTATCGGCATCGTATATGGCCACTTTCGACGCGGCAGTCAGGCCGCAGGCCTGCATGAGTGCCGCAAAATCGGCGAATTCCGGCAGCGGATGACGGCCATTGCGCCCGGTTTTCGGGGCCGACAGACGGCTTTCGTGATCCAGATAAATTGCACCCGGTATATGGCCCTGCTCGTAGGCGCGGCGCCCCGCCTGGTGATCTTTAAGATCGTGGCGGACATCGAAAATCAGCCATTGCCCGGTTTGAATGCCCGCCTGTAATTCGGCCGCGCCGATAAGCAAATTGAACACTACGGATCCTTTTAATCAATACTGCTTGCCGTTGCCGACTGCATCGTCGTGCCCCGCATGATGCGGTCTTCACTAACTGTGCGCCAAATGGACAGCAAGCCTGAAGCGATAATAAGCGCCATGCCCCCCCAGGCAATGGCATCGGGCCGATCGCCCCAAAATGCAACGCCCAGCAAAGCGGCAAAGATAATTGTGGTGTACTGCAGGGCCGCCGTCAACAAGGCCGAACCCAGGCCAAATGCGCGCGTCATCGCCAGTTGGCCTATCATGCCCGACGATCCGATCCCGAACAAAGCCAGCCACGCTTCCCAACTGAGGGGACGCCAGCCGCCGAAACTCAGCCCGACCAGGCTGCTGGCGCAGACGCAACTGGAAAATATCAGCACGGTGCGCCACTCGGGCTCGCCGACCCGGCCCAATTCCCGAATCTGCATCATGGCCACCGCCGAGAACGCCCCCGCGCCCAGACCCAGAATCGCGGCAAGCCAGTGATCGTGTTCAATGCTGGGACGCAAGACCCCCACAACCCCCAGGAAACCGAATAGAACGGCAAGGATCCGAACCGGGTCGCGCTGCGAGCCGCCCCAGCCGAGCATCCAGCCGGCAATAAACAGGGGTGCGGTGTAATTCAGACTGATGGCGGTCGACAGCGGCAAGTGCGCCAGGGCGTAGAAACCGAGCCACATCGAGGTCACACCGGAGACATTTCGCCAGAAGTGAAGCTTCCAACTGCTGGGAGCTATGGTTCGGCGGTAAAACTTGGCCCACACGAACAGGAAAATAATGGAGGGGATCCCGCGAAACAGCACCACTTCAGACAAAGAGGCGCCAAAATCGGACGCTACCTTTACACAGGCCCCCATGATTGCAAACATGACGCAAGCCAATAACATCCAGAGAGACTGCATGTGGTCAACCGAAGTTCAAATTTAAATCCAGAAAGTCGATACTATACTCCGCAACATGGCTATTTTTTGCGTTGTGGGCTTTAAATGCAAGAACTGGCCTCCATATGAACATGTCCAAGGCAGTAGCTTCAATCGCAGGGGGATCCTGAACCATGAAACGAGTATTCTTATTCTTGCTGACCAACATCGCCGTCATGGTGGTGCTCAGCGCCACCATGAACGTCCTGGGGGTCGGGCGCTACCTGACCGCCAACGGCCTGAACCTGTCGCAACTCCTGATTTTTTCGGCACTGGTCGGGTTCACGGGATCGATCATTTCCCTGCTGATCAGCAAATGGATGGCCAAAACCAGCACCGGCGCACGCGTCATCGACCCGCAGGCCCCGGCCAATGCGCGGGAAGCCTGGCTGGTCGACACCGTTCACCAACTGGCCGATCGCGCTGGTATCGGGCGCCCCGAGGTCGCAATCTATGAAGGAGCTCCCAATGCCTTTGCCACCGGCGCGTTCAAGAACGATGCCCTGGTAGCCGTATCGACGGGTCTGCTCGAAAGCATGACCGAAGAAGAAGTCGCCGGTGTGCTCGGTCATGAAGTCTCTCACATCGCCAACGGCGACATGATTACCCTGACCCTGATCCAGGGCGTGGTCAATACCTTTGTGGTGTTCCTGGCGCGCGTCGTCGGGTATTTCGTGGACCGTGTCCTGCTCAAGAACGACAAAGACATTGGCCTGGGTTATTACGCGACGGTTATCGTGTGCGAGCTGATTTTCGGCATTCTGGCATCGACCATCGTGGCCTGGTTTTCACGCCAACGCGAATACCGTGCCGATGCGGGCTCGGCGCGGCTGCTCGGTTCGCGCGAACCCATGATTCACGCCCTGGCGCGCCTGGGCGGAGTCGAGGCCGGAGAGCTGCCGAAAACATTCCAGGCCTCGGGTATTTCCGGCGGCCAGGCCATCAGCGCCATCTTTGCCTCGCACCCCCCCATCGCAGCCCGCATCCGGGCACTGCAGGCCACGCAGCGCATTTAAGACCGACGCTGCTGCGGCCTGCCAGGGCAAGCCGCAGCACGCAATTGGCCGCCGATCCGCGCCAAGCCCGGCATGCCCTGCCCACAGCCAACACGCCTCACCACACTTTGCACCGCCCGAACAGGGCGTTGTCACTGCGGGCATTTCAGCGCAAACTTCTGTATCCTGTCATTGAACATGGTGTCTGACCTCTTTTAACCTGCTCGAACCGTACAAAAGCCTATGAACGAAGTTTTTGCACTCCTTAATTTCGGGGGCTATGTCGCCCTCTTGCTTTGGGGTGTGCACATGGTGCAAAGCGGCGTACAGCGGGCCTTTGGGGCCGCACTCGATGCCATGTTGGGCCACGCCCTGGGCACACGCCTGCGCGCCTTCGCGGCAGGCCTGGGCATCACCGCGGCCCTGCAAAGCAGCACGGCCACCGGCCTGATGATCACCGGTTTTGCCGCGGGAGGCCTGGTGGCACTGACTCCGGCCCTGGCCGCCATGCTGGGCGCCAACGTCGGCACGACCCTGATCGTCCAGCTCCTGTCATTCAACCTGACCGCGCTTGCCCCTATTTTCATACTGGCCGGCGTCTGGCTGTTCAGGCGCTATCTGCCCGGTCGCCGGCGCGACCTGGGCCGCGTTTTCATTGGCCTGGGGCTGCTCTTGCTGGCCCTGCACGAGCTCGTTACGCTTTTTGCGCCCATCCAGCACTCCTACCTGCTCGAGATCCTCCTCAACGCCCTGGCCACCCAACCGGTGCTCGCCCTGGCGCTTGCCGCATTGCTGGCCTGGGCCTCGCATTCAAGCGTTGCCGTGGTGGTGCTGATCATGTCTTTGGCCAGCCACGGGCTGGTCACCCCGCCCGTCGCGTACGCCCTGGTGCTGGGCGCCAACCTGGGAACCTCGGTCAATCCCCTGCTCGAAGGCGTAACCAGCAGCGACCCGGCCACCCGACGCCTGCCTTTGGGCAATCTGGGTCTGCGCATCGGCGCCTGCCTCATAGCGCTTATCCTGCTGCCCTGGATTCCAGCCCTCATGGGCCATCTGTCCCAAGACCCGGCCCGCAGTGTCGCCAATTTCCATACCCTGTTCAACGTCGTGGCAGCCGCGATTTTCCTGCCCCTGCTCAAACCCTATACGCGTTTGCTTATAAGATGGCTCCCCAAGCGCATAGATCCGAACGATCCCAGCAAACCCCTGTACCTGGACGAATCCGCGCATGAAGTGCCAGCCGTGGCGTTGGGCAATGCCGCACGCGAAGCGCTGCGCCTGTCGGACATGTTGCAAACCCTGCTGAACATATCCCGCGCCGGTTTTCGCCGCGACAACCGCCACCGCATCGGCCCGGCCCGCGATATCAACAATGCAATCGGCCATCTGGACAACCTCATCACCACCTACCTGGCCACGCTCGATCAGGAAAGCATGAGCGTCGACGACCATCGCCGCCTTGACGAGGTTCTGACTTTCTCGTCGAACATCTCTCACGCCGCCAGCGTCACCACGACCGGCCTGCTCGGACACACCACCACCTTGCGCAAGAAAGGCTGGGTGCTCAAACCCGAACAACGCGAAGAACTCAGCAATATCCTGGACAGGCTGCTGCGCAACCAGCGCCAGACCGCCGCCCTGTTTGTCGCCGAAGACCTGAAAAGCGCCCGCTACCTGGCGCTCGAGAAAGATCAGTTTCGCGCCATTGAATCCGCCGCCGCCGAGCGCCAGCTCGAAAAAATCAAATCCGGCCAGGTCGATTCCGCAGAGCTCGGCTCGTTTTACCTTGAAATCCTGCGCGACGTGAAAACCATCAACTCGTATCTGGTCGGCGCCGCCGCCTACCCGGTTTTGGCCAAGCATAATGAACTCTTGCCCAACCGTGTACGCGACACTGAAACATAAGGTCTGGCAAAAAATTCGATGCCGCTCACCACGAACGGCATCAATTTGCTAGAATATCGTTCCCACGGGGAAGTAGCTCAGCTGGGAGAGCGCTGCGTTCGCAATGCAGAGGTCGGGAGTTCGATCCTCCTCTTCTCCACCAATTACCGTTCCGTAACAGTCCTGAATGGCTGGCGTGCGATTCAGGACTGTGCCGTGACGCGCAGGCTGAAGTAGCTCTTGATCGCGGCGATGGTCAAGGGCAAGGCGCCAAAAATGATGAACACCAGGTCGCCCGGAAGACGCAGCCATTCGATCAGACGCGAGGTATCGGTGCCCGTGTAGGCCAGGCTGCGGGCATGCCAGTAGCCGTGCTGGACAACATCCCACACCTGCAGCACGCCGCCCGGAAACAGGCTCAGCGCAATCATCATCAACAAACCAATATTAGTGCCCCAGAACGCGACCTTGATGTATTTTTCGATATCTGGCCAATGAGTATCATCTGTTGTCTGGCGCAGCACGAACACCATCAGCGCAATGGCCAGCATGCCGAACACGCCCATCATGGCGGCATGGCCATGGTTGGGGGTAAGGATGGTGCCCACTTCGTAATAGCTGACGATAGGCAGGTTAAGCAGAAAACCGAATACCCCGGCGCCAAGGAAATTCCAGAAACCCACGGCCATCAGGAAATAAAACGTCCATTTGTGAGGAACCGCTACGGGTTTGCCGCACTCGTCGCAATCTCCACGGGTGGTCTTTACAAAATCCCAGGCATCCAAGGTCAGCAAAGTTAGCGGAACCACTTCCAGCACCGAGAACAAGGCGGACATGGCCATATTGAATTGGCTGTGCCCGGTAAAATACCAATGATGGCCCGTGCCGATCAGCCCCCCAAGAAAATACAGGATGGCGTCAAGATAAATGACCCGCAGCGCCGTATTGCGACGAGTCAGGCCAAGCTGGAAAAATGTCAGGGCAACCACTGTTGTGGCGAAGAACTCAAAAAAACCCTCCACCCATAAATGGATAATCCAGAAGCGCCAGGTATCGACCACGGTGAAGTTGGTTTTGGCTCCGAAAAACAAGGCGGGAATATAAAACACCGGGATGGCCAGCGCCGCATACAAAAACAGTCGCGCCAAAGGCCGGGCATTGGGGTTGGCCACCGCACGCGGCCGCGCCAGCCACCACAGCATTGCAAACCAGGCCAGCAGGCCCGCCACCAGCAGGTATTGCCAGAAGCGACCAATTTCCAGGTACTCCCAGCCCTGGTTGCCAAACCAGAACCACCAATCGCCAAACCAGCCCGACATGCCAGCCCATTCACCCAGCAGGCTCGCGCCAATCACCAAGGCGAAAGCGGCAAACAGTGCGTGGGTGGCCGGCGCCAGCCAGCCGGGCTCATCGGCGCGCAGCGAGCGGGCTAAAAACAAGGCCGCCGCCACATAGGCCGTGGCGATCCAGAAAATAGCGGTTTGCAGATGCCAGGTACGCAGCAGATTGCTGGGGAATATTTTCTCCAGCTGAAAACCGTAGAAGCTACCCGGGTCGGCCCGGAAATGCGCCACACCGCCACCAATCAGAGTCTGCATCAAGAACAGCAACGCCACCACCACGAAAAACTTTACCAGTGCGCGCTGCCCCGGGCTGGCCTGTCCGGGAATGACTTGCGGGTGCACGCGGTGGCCTCGGGTGATCCAGCCCAGGTAGTCGAACTTGCCAAAGGCCAACAACACCACGCCGATGCCAATAAGCAGGACCACCAGGCTCAGGGCACTCCATAGTAAAGCGCCTGGCACGGCCAGGTTGCCGACACTGGGATCGTACGGAAAATTATTGGTGTAGGAGTAATTGGCGCCGGGACGATTGGCAACCGATGCCCAGGCAGCCCAGGTAATGAAGGCCGTGAGTTGATGTAGTTCGATGGGATCGGTGATCAGATCGGGCTTCAATCCGCCATTACGAGTCGGGTCGCGAAAATAATTTGTCCAGTAGTTTATCTGCTGGCGATAAGCAATGGTTTCGGCGCGTGTCAGATGCAGTGTATTGCTGGCAGCGTCAAAACGATTGGTCTTCAGGGTCACCGCGACTTCGCCGCCAACTGCAGCGGCCTGCTCGGGAGTCAATGAGGCAACGGGCTTGCCGTACCGTTGTTGGGCCAGGGCGGCAGCGGTATCTTGACCGATGCGATGCAAGGCCTCGGCTGAATAGTCCGGACCAAGATAAGCGCCATGGCCCCAGATGGTGCCGTTGTCCATCAGTCCATAACGCAGGAATATGGCCTGGCCGTCGCTGATGTCCCGGCCGGTGAACACTACGGCGCCGGCCTCATCCACCGTTTGGGCAGGAATAGGAGGCGCGTTGCGATAGGCCAGCGTCGTTATAGCCAACAACCCGGCAAAGCCGAGCACCATCACAATCAATACCGAGCGTATCCACCAGCGCGAAAGCCGTATTTCTTCCGGCTCGCTCTTGGGTTGTGCGGCTTGGTCCATGGTTTGTTCTCTTTGGTTAAATGGCAATGGGGCCGGTTGTCGAAGAGGCAATGGCAGCCCTACTGTTTGCTACCCGCGCAGCACTAGGAACTATGCCGATAGTAAGATTGGATTCCCTGCCACCAGTACGAATCGTCCACTCTGCTGGGCCAACTATCTTTATCAAACCCGGACGCGCGCCTAAGACGGTCTTTATCCACCTGCAGCACGACGAACCCACTGCGCGCATCAAACATCAGCGCATCCCAAGGCACCGCGAAGAGCTTCTTTCCCATGCCAAGGAAGCCGCCGCCAAAGCATAGCACCGCATAGCCCACCTGGCCCGTGCATATGTCCAGCATGACCTCCTTGATTTCGCCCAGGTCTTCGCCCTTATGACTCTGGACAGCGCTGCCGACCAGGTACCGAGCCCCCATCAGGCTGGTGTCATGAACAGCGCCGATGCTGACAATATTCGCATCCGCCCCCATAAATCTCGCTGCACCCGCATCCGGATTTTTGTAGCCCATGCCCATCTCCCGCCGGTAGGTAATCTAGCGCTTGTTCTTCAGGTCCTCCTTGAGGTCGCCAAAACCCGAACGGATTTTTCCAATGTCTTTCTGCAACTTGCCCTTTTCTTGAAGGTCGTTTTTGCCGACAACCTTGCCGGTCGTTTCCTTAACCTGGCCTTCCACTTGTCCCACACGGCCTTTGACTTGATCTCTGTTCATTTCACTCTCCTGATTAACTGTTCGTGCAATAAACCGGCACCTTATACAGAACAGGCGCCGGCCGTCCCGACAAGAATGAACACACAGCGGTATGCCGTCTGTGCGTTATCGTACGAAGTCGCTCACCAGGTTGAGCATGTATGAGCGACAGCGTACAGACATGACGAAGAAATACCCATAGTCTTATCGGGAACGGTAACGCGCCGAAATCATGCCTCCCTGGCGGAGGTTGCCAGTCGACCGTCAATCCGCTTTCGCAATGGCGATGGTCTGATCCGCCGCCGCCAATTATTTTCATTGGTTAAGGATCGCATCTGTAGGGATTGCTCACAATAACGTGCGTGGTTCTCGTAATTCAAATAGGATGAATCATCATGAAATATTCAAATCTAGCTCTTGCCGCTCTGGCGGCACTTACCTTGAGCGCCTGCACCGGGCCCGCCGGTCCGCAAGGCATGACAGGCAATACGGGCAACACAGGCTATACAGGCGCCACTGGCGATACCGGAGCCACGGGCGGACAGGGGGCGCCGGGATACACCGGCGATACAGGCGCGACGGGTAGGACAGGCGCGCGGGGAAGTACCGGCGCTCGAGGAGGTGTTACCAGTGGTGGCGGCACCACAGTCATCGTTCCGGCCCGCTAGACACAGCCTACGCCAAAACTCAATGCACGGAATCGATGGAATTGGCTACGCAGACAGGAGCCTCTCTATCGGGAGGCATCGGAAATCAAGAGGGAAGGTAGATACATGTGAATACGGTTATGTGCGCTTAAATACATAGAAAGGAGAAGCGCCTTATAATCGGAACACTTCAGGCCATTGATTGAAGCATGCCAATCGCGCTATGCGATCTTAGTGATTGATTGAGGAATTGCTCATGCCTGCTCCCGACGACCCTCGTCAAAACCACCTTCTCGCGGCATTGCCGGCAGATGACTACCAACGCTTGTTGCCCAGCCTGGAACCCATTTCAATGCTGCTTGGCGATGTGCTTTACGAATCGGGCGTGCAGATGCGCTCCGTCTATTTCCCCACCTCGTCAATAGTTTCTCTGCTGTACGTCATGGAAAACGGCGCATCGGCCGAAATTGCCGTGGTAGGCAAAGAGGGAATCGTTGGCGTCTCTCTCTTCATGGGCGGCGAGACCACTCCTAGCCGAGCTGTCGTGCAAAGCGCCGGCCAGGCTTATCAGCTAAAAGGACAACAGCTGAAGGACGAGTTCTATCGAAACGGCCCAATGCAGCATCTATTGCTGCGTTATACCCAGTCCTTGTTGACGCAGATGGCGCAGACGGCAGTGTGCAATCGTCATCATTCACTGGATCAGCAGCTCTGCCGCTGGTTGCTGCTGAGCCTAGACCGCTTGCAGTCCAACGAACTGGTCATGACACAGGAGCTCATCGCCAATATGCTTGGGGTGCGCCGCGAAGGTGTTACTGAAGCGGCCGGAAACCTGCAAAGAGTGGGCCTGATCGAATATCGCCGTGGCCACATCACGGTGCTCGACCGGCCGGGCCTGGAGGCGCGGGCCTGCGAATGCTATGCCGTGGTTAAAACGGAGTGTGACCGTCTGCTTCCGAAGACAACGGCTTCCTGATGCTCCGCAAGGCACCATGGCGGCGGGCTTAGTGCGTTAGCGTCCAGACAAGCGCGGATTAATGCCGCAGACTACAGTGAACCTGGCAAGGTTAATCAATCTCATTAACCAGCACATTCTCCCCTTTGCATGCGCGATTTGCCGTATTTATCAATACCTGGAGCCTCTCATGCCATTGCTTACACCTACTTCAGGCGCCAATCGTTTGATTGCAGGGTTGCCGCGCAAAGACCGCGACCAATTTCTCGCGCATTGCGAACCTGTAGAACTCGCACTTGCCGAGATTCTTGCCGAGCCAGGAGAGCGCATTCGCCATATTTACTTCCCGAAGAACAGCTTTATTTCACTGGTTGCGCCGATTGATGGCCGTGCGAGCCTGGAGGTGGGCTTGGTCGGTGACGAGGGCATGCTCGGCATCTCCCTGTTATTGGGAGTGAACGTCTCGCCGCTACATGCGCTGGTGCAGGGCTCGGGATCCGCGTTACGCATGAGCGCAGTGTCATTTCGCCGCGAACTGGAACTCAGCGCGGCGCTGCAACAACGCCTGAAACGCTATCTTTATGTGATCCTCGGTCAGCTTGCGCAAACAGCCGCCTGCACCCGCTTTCATGTTGTCGAGCAGCGTCTTGCTCGCTGGCTACTCATGACGCAAGACCGGGCTCACTCGAACACGTTCCACATTACTCACGAATTTCTGGCCTATATGCTGGGGGTGCGCCGGGTCGGCGTGACCAAAGCGGCCACTTCGCTACAAAATCAAAAACTGATCAGTTATAGCCGTGGGAATATTACAATTCTTGATCTCGATGGCCTCAACAAAGCATCGTGCTCCTGCTATGAAGTCGACAAAGCGGGCTACACCCATACGATGGTTTAGCAGACACCTCGGCCTCGCAAAGAATTTTTGCCATACACGTGGGAAGCCGCCCGCAATACCACGGAAGGTTTGCGCGCGATCGACATGGCCGGAAATTAAGCTTCCGGCGCAAAAAACCGGTCGCGCATTTCTTCCAGGCCCAACATATTCAGCAGATTGTCGAGCCGTTCGGTGGCTTTGCGGCGCGGCAGGTTTTTATACGAAGCAATGATCAGTTCGTTTTTCATCGAATGTTCCCAGCCCACCAGTTCGGTCACGGTGACTTGATAGCCGTGAGCTTCCAGTTGCAGGCTACGTAACACGTTCGTGGCCTGACTGCCGAATTCGCGCGTATGCAAGGGATGGCGCCACATTTCCGCCAAAGCCCCAGCTCCCAGCGACAGGGATTTTTTGCTGCGCAACACGGTGGCCACTTCCGCCTGACAACAGGGCACGACAACGATATACCTGGCCTGTTTGTACAGGGCAAATCGTATGGCGTCGTCGGTCGCTGTATTGCAGGCATGCAATGCCGTGACCATGTCTACCCGCGCCGGCAAGCGATCCGATGCGATGGAGTCGGCAACCGACAGATTCAGGAAGGACATGCCCGGAAACCCCAGTCGCTGCGCCAGGTCGGCGGCACTCCTGACCAGTTCTTCCCGTGTTTCGATGCCGTACAAGTGCGACTGGTCTTTCAACTGCTTGAAGAACAGGTCGTACAGAATGAATCCCAGGTAGGATTTGCCGGCGCCATGATCCACCAGCGTGATACCGTCGCGATCCTGCTTCAAGTCTTTGAGCAGCGGCTCGATGAACTGGAAAAGATGATAGACCTGCTTGAGCTTGCGCCGACTGTCCTGATTCATCTTGCCGTCGCGCGTAAGGATGTGCAGAGCCTTCAATAACTCAATGGACTGCTCGGGACGGATTTCGTGTGAAGAAGACATGGAGGGTGCAGCTTGGCCGGGTCATTAAGGAAGGTAGCCGCCAAGTTTAACCAATCTTGGGTATATATCGATAATCTACTAATAATCGGTCGCCGACCGTCACCATGGGTGAGGCATAAGCATCCAACGTGGCCCGCCCAAGGCCGGCGGAAAGGAGCGAGGAGCAGGTAAAATCCCGCCCCTCACTTAACTGGCGCTTAGCCTTTTAAATCGTCGGGAACTTTGCCGCCGTTCTCGCCGAACTTGCGCATCACTTCTTTGTGAAGCCAGATATTCATGGAGGCCGAATCGTCTGTACTCCCTGTATAGCTCAGTTCGGCCGCAAGTTGTTTGCGGGCGGCAAGGCTGCTATCGAGGCCCAGAAGTTTGAGAAGGTCAACTATCGATGTTTTCCAATTCAGCTTTTCGGAGTTTTTCGATTGCATGTCGCTAAGAATCGCATCCACGTCTACCGCTTCGCTGGCCTGTGTTGCCGAACTATCGGAGGTATCGGCAGGTGTTGCATCCGCAGTGCTGTTAGCCGGATGTCCCGCAGGAAAAATTTTGGCGAGAATGCTACTGAAAATAGACATAGACTGAACCCCTCTGTAGTTGGATAAAGCGGTTTGGCACCGCCAGCCAATTCTAGCAAGCGCCACAGATTCACATTGCCTGTTTGGTTACAGAGTCTTTCTGGACGGCAATGAATTCCGCCATTGTTCAATTCTGCGGTTATCCGCAAATACCGGTTCCGCCCCGGATGACGGCCCCGCCAGTCTTTTCATGGCACCAAACAGACACAAAAACGTAACAAGCTTCTGCACCTGGCCGATTTCTATTTCAATGCGCTGCAAAACCGCCTCAAACGCTTGCATGCGCTCAATCGTACTCGTACGCTGAGCCTGTCTCTGCCATTTACTGGAGCTTCACCATGAACACACAACGCTATCTTGCCAGCTTCGCCGTTTCCGGCCTGCTGGTGCTTGCTTTATCGAGTACGGCGCTGGCTTCCGACCGCAGGACCACCAATACCTTGCTGGGCGTCGGACTGGGCGCGGTGGCCGGCGCCATGCTGTCCGACGGGGACCCCGTGCTGACACTGGGCGGAGCCGCTGCGGGCGGACTGCTGGGCAATGTGCTTACCGAAGGCCGCGGGCATCGCGATCGTGGCCGTTATCGCAGCTACGACCGGCGCGTCGACGAACGCTTTGTCCAGCAGCGGTATGATCGCGGCTATTACAGAAATGACCGGCATTACCGCTATCGTTGACGCTCCTTGTATCCAATTGTATTTCGCTATAAAGTAGCCGAAATACAAAATAGGAGACGCACTCATGGGTGCCATTACAAACATAGTAAGCGGCACCCCAGCCTGGGTGTGGGTTTTGCTGGTTTATTTGATCATCCGGGGAATCAAGGCAACAAAAACGACTGTCATGCAGTTTTGGCGCCTGCTGATCATTCCGCTGGTTTTCACGATATGGGGCCTGGCTGGCCTGCTGACGACACTGCGATTCACCGCGTTTAGCACAGGCACCTGGATAGTGGCGATTATCGTCGGCTGCTACCTGGGTGGTTTGGCGGCGCGCGGCGTGGCCATACGCGCCAACAAATCCCGCGGGCTGATCGAACTGCCCGGCAGCCCATTTACGCTGGTCCTCATCCTGGCGATTTTTGCCGCAAAATATGTGCTTGGGTATCAGTCGGCCATCGACCCGGCCGCTGCGCAATCAAGCCTGTATGTTTTTTTCGACGCAGGCATTTCCGGCCTGGTAGCCGGCCTGTTTATCGGCCGCGTGTGGAATTATTATCAAAAATACCGTGATTCCCAAGACACCGATTTGGCCGCCCTCGCATCCGCCAAGGGTTGAAGTCCAACACTGAATTTCCAGTGCAAAATAACCGGGATATGTTTTGTAACCCTGACCGTCCGACAGCCATTGGTTTGAAACATCTTTGATGCTTAAATGGGTTCCAGGCAGGCAAGTGGAAAGAGCCAATGCGCTGACACCGAAGCAGGATTGTCGACGCATCATCGCCCCTCTCCGATTGCAATGCCGCAACAGGAGCTTATATATGAATAGCAAAATGCTTGGCTCTGCCTTCGTGGCAGTATGTGTGACGATGGGTGGTTCCGCTTTCGCCCAGAATTACGACCATCGCAACGATAAAGGGCACAATATGCCACCCCCGCATGGCGTCCAGGATCGAGGA
The DNA here is from genome assembly GCF_021266465.1 of Paralcaligenes sp. KSB-10. Lineage (NCBI taxonomy): Bacteria > Pseudomonadati > Pseudomonadota > Betaproteobacteria > Burkholderiales > Alcaligenaceae > Paralcaligenes > Paralcaligenes sp. KSB-10. The sequence continues at coordinate 1,913,234 of NZ_CP089848.1, forward strand.
CACGGCCATGACGAGCGCCATGCTCCTCCCCCCCGCAGGGCTCCGGTACGCGGGCACGAGATCCACCATGGTCGCGGAGCCGGGCCCGGGCACAATTTTTACAGGGGTGGACGCCTTCCTTCGGAATACCGCAGCAGGCAATACGTCATCGATGACTGGCGCGGCCACCACTTGAGCCCCCCGCCCCGCGGCTATTATTGGGTCCAGACCGGCAGCGATTTTGTACTGGCAGCCATCGCCACAGGCATCATCACGCAAATCATACTCAGCAACTGAGTCCGGTCACCAGGGTCACACGCGGGGAGTCCCTGGCCCCGGAAGACCAAACCCCAAGCCCTCTTGGCTCTTGGGGTTTTTCTTTGCCCGAAGCTCCAGCCCTGGGCCACCGGATCAAGAGGCAGCCTGGTGCTACAATCCCTGCCCTCTTGCATGGTTTCTTATTGTCCTGCTCGGAACACATTACGAGTAAAGGCACTCCCCAATGATCACTCTTAAGAACGTGACCCTGCGTCGCGGCAGCAAAGTATTGCTCGACGGTGCCTCCGTCACGCTCAACCCCGGCGAAAAAGTGGGCCTGGTCGGCCGCAATGGCGCGGGAAAATCGTCGCTATTTGCCGTTCTCAACGGCACGCTGCACGAAGACGGCGGCGAGTTTTCCGTTCCCGCGCAATGGCGCATGGCGCAAGTGGCGCAGGACATGCCTGAAACCACGCAAAGCGCCACGGATTTTGTGGTTGACGGCGACACGCTTTTGCTTGCCGCGCAAGCCGAAGTAGCCGCGGCGGAAGCCAGCGACGACGGCATGCAGATGGCACACGCCTATACGGCTTTGTACGATGCCGGCATGTACGATGCGCCGGCCCGGGCACAGGCATTGATCCTGGGGCTGGGTTTCAGTGTGGCCGAACTCGATAAGCCCGTGAACAGCTTCTCCGGAGGCTGGCGCATGCGGCTGCAGCTGGCTCGCGCGCTGATGTGCCCATCTGATTTGCTGCTGCTTGATGAGCCGACCAACCACCTGGATCTGGACGCACTGGTATGGCTGGAAGCCTGGCTGAAGAACTATGCCGGCACCATGGTGGTGATCAGCCACGACCGGGAATTTCTCGATGCCGTAACCGGCGTCACATTGCATATCGATCACGGCAAGCTGGTGCGCTACGGTGGCAACTACAGCAAATTCGAAGACATGCGCGCCGAACAAATGGTATTGCAGCAGGCCGCTCAGGTGAAGCAGCAGGAAAAGGTTGCGCATCTGCAAAAATTCATCGATCGCTTCAAGGCAAAAGCCAGCAAGGCCAAGCAGGCACAGAGCCGCGTCAAGGCACTGGAGCGCATGGAGAAGATTGCGCCGATGCTGGCCGATGCCGAGTTCCAGTTTGAGTTCAAAGAACCATTCAACCTGCCCAACCCCATGCTGTCGATGACCGGTGCGAGCTTCGGCTATCCGCCTTCCGGGGCGGCACCGGCGGGCACGCCCTCCACCGTGATCGTGCGCAACATCAACCGGTCGGTATTGGCCGGGCAGCGGATAGGTATCTTGGGGGCCAACGGCCAGGGCAAGTCGACGCTGGTGAAAACCATAGCCGGCGCGCTACGACCCATCGCAGGCGAAATCATTACCGGCAAGGGCTTGAATATCGGCTATTTTTCGCAGCAGGAGCTCGATGTCTTGCGGCCGGGCGACAATCCGCTCGATCATATGCTCCGCCTGGTGCGGGACACGCCGGCCGGCGTACGCCCCAGTGCCATGGACTGCCGCGAACAGGGATTGCGAAACTTTCTGGGCACTTTCAATTTCAGCGGCGATATGGTGAAACAATCTGTCGGCAGCATGAGCGGCGGCGAAAAAGCTCGCCTGGTGTTGTGCATGATCGTCTGGCAGCGTCCCAATCTACTGCTGCTCGATGAGCCAACCAATCACCTGGATCTGGCAACCCGCGAAGCCTTGAGCGTGGCGTTGAACGAATTCGAAGGCTCGGTAATGCTGGTCAGCCACGACCGTGCCCTGCTGCGCTCGGTATGCGACGAATTCTGGCTGGTATCGCGCGGCGGCATGACAGATTTCAACGGCGACCTGGACGATTACCAGATCTATTTGCTGGACGAAGCCCGCCGCCGCCGGGAAACCGCGGCGGACGCGCGGCAAGCGGCTCGCATACTTGCATAGCGGCGTTACAAATCCGTCTTATTGTTAACGGTATGTTGCGAGCAAGCCCAGCAGTTATTCGGCCGACGTCACTGCAAAACGCATGCATGATCGCAAGGTTTTTGTGACTCCCGTATTGTTACATTCGCTGGCATCTGAGCTTGACCTATATCTTTGCCGGACGTTAGGGTAGTCACGTGCCTTGACGCGGCACAACTCAATCAATGACAGGCGAAAAAAGCGATTCCGCTTTCAGCCTCGTCATCGGAAACAGGAGTTGATACCATGAACAAAGATACCCTCGAAGGTCAATGGAAGCAGCTTTCAGGCAAGGCAAAAACGGCATGGGGCGAGCTCACGGATGACGATCTGGCCAAGATCAATGGCAACGCCGAGCGCCTGGCGGGCCTGATACAAGAAAAGTACGGCAGGACTCGCGACGAGGCGCAACGCGAAGTCAAGGATTTTTTTGACCGCAATCGCTAAGCTGAACGGGAGAAACACTATGCTCTACTACGCTGTTGTATTTTTCGTTATCGCCATTATCGCGGCCGTTCTGGGGTTTGGCGGCATCGCCGCAGGGGCTGCCTCCATCGCCCAGATCCTGTTCTATATTTTCATCATCCTGGCCATACTGACGCTATTGCGTGGTGTACTCAGAAGGTAGCGTCCCGCAGGACGCCGGCACGCTCGTGCGATCGAGCTGCCGCAACCTTTCCACCGTTTCAACGCATGCCCGTGCGGCTTCCGCGCCCTTCACAAGAAAATGCTCGCGGAAAAACCCGATATGCTCACCCTGTCCATTGAAATGCTGCGGCGTCAAAACCGCGGATATGACGGGAACCGACAATTCCAGCTGTACTTGCATCAAACCAGAAACGACTGCCTGGGCGACGAACTCGTGCCTGTAGATTCCTCCGTCGACAACCAGCCCGGCCGCAACCACCGCCCTGTACCGGCCATTTTGCGCAAGGCGCTTGGCTTGCAGCGGGATCTCGAAAGCTCCGGCGACTTCGAAAAAATCAATGTCGTACTCTGCCGCGGCGAGCTTGTTTAATTCGTCGATAAAGCCAAGGCGGCACTGATCGACGATCTCCCTATGCCAGCACGATTGAACAAATGCAATTCGGGCAGCACCTGGAGTGAGGTTGACTCGATGGGAATACATTCTTTGAAGCTCCTATTTATACAAAAATAAATAGGGCGCACGGGACCACGAAGGCACATGTCCGGGGAAATGCCACACAACAGGAATCCCGTTCTCTTTCATCCGGACTTTAACCGTCGGCCCCGGAATCTCACCAGGTCTGCTGTCCTTGCCGCTGGAGGCGGCAAGCGCTCGCGGGCTATGCTATAGGCAATTACCGCCGGTGGGGATTTCCACCCCGCCCTGAGAACGTTGCGACAAACCACATCGCATGAAAAAATATATCATGAAATCGACCACTCACGGAGCTTCCCCATGCCTTTAGCTATTACCTTGCATCTTCTGGCCGCCATCATTTGGGTCGGAGGCATGTTTTTCGCCTACATGGCATTGCGCCCCGTTGCCGGCAGCCTCCTTGAGCCGCCTGTCCGGCTGCAGCTCTGGACGCAGGTATTCAGCCGATTTTTCCCCTGGGTCTGGCTGACAGTACTGGTTTTGCTGATCACCGGGCTCTGGATGATTTTCGGCGCATACGGAGGAATGGCCAAGGCCGGCATGCATGTGCACTTGATGATGACGCTTGGCATTGTCATGATGCTGATATTCATGCATATCTACTATGGGCCATTCCGCCGGCTCAAACAGGCCGTCGCTCAAAGCGACTGGCCGCAGGGAGGCCGCAAACTCAATCAGATCCGTATCCTGATTGCAGTGAATCTGGGTCTGGGCTTGTTGGTTGTCTGTATTGCCGGCGCGGGTTCTTATCTTTAAATCCGGGTAGCCGCCGATTCGGTGGCGTGTCCTGAAACGCCCTGCGTTCCCGGATCGGAATCGGTTCTGCCATCGGCCTCCTCTTCGTGATGCACCGATCCATGCAGCCCTGTGCGCAGAAACAAGCCGCCCAGCAGGGCTGCCATAGCAGCAAACGCCGCCCCAACTGCAAAGGCCCTGTGGTAACCGCTGTTGAGTGCCGCGAGCGCATCCACTCCGGAAGCATGCAGCGCGTTTGTGCGCGCCGAAGCCAGGCTGGCGAGGATTGCCAGGCCCAACGCTCCGCCCATCATGAACGAAGTATTGACAACGCCCGAAGCCAGGCCGGATTCGCCAGGCGCCACGCCGCTCATCGCGGCAAGCAATACCGGATTGAAGGCCATGCCCGCGCCGAGGCCCAGCAGAATCATTCCCGGCAATACATCGACAACAAAATTGCCGTCTACCGGCGCCCGTGCAAACAGCATCAATCCCATTGCCGCCAGCAACAGCCCCGCAGCCAGTGGAACCCTGATACCGAAGCGCATGACAATGGTGGCCGAAAGACCCACCGAAAACGCCGCCATGATCAGATTGGCGGGCAAAAAGCCCAGACCGACCTGCAGCGGACTATAAGCAAGCACGCGCTGCAGGTAAAGCGCCGAGATGAAAAACCAGGCGAACATTGCGGCGGCCCACAGAATGCCGACAATATTGGCTGTCGTGACGTTGCGCGACCGGAATAATCCGAGCGGAACCAATGGAGCGCTCACCCGGACCTCAATACCGATGAATACCGCGAAGAGCAAGGCCGCCAAAGCGAACAGGCCAAGCGTCGATACCGAGGTCCACCCCGCCTCGTTGCCATTTACAACAGCATAAACGGCAAGCATCAGTGAGCCCGTTATCGTTGCAGCCCCTGCCATATCCAGACGCCTGGAGTTCGCCTGCCCGCGGTCATCCGGCAGCAACAGGCGGCAAAGCATGTACACCGCAATACCGATCGGAAGATTGACAAGGAAAATCCAGTGCCAGCTGAAGGCCCCTGTCAAAAGGCCGCCCACAAGAACGCCAATGCTGCCTCCCCCGGCGCATACGAATCCATACACACCCATGGCCTTGGCCCGATCGGCCGGCTCGACAAACAAGTTCATGATGAGCGAAAGCGAAACGGCCGAAACCACGGCGCCGCCAAACCCCTGTACCGCCCTCGCGCCGATCAGCAAGACCTGCGAGCTTGCCAGGCCACACGCCAGCGAGGCCAGCGTAAAGCCAATGATTCCGATCAGGAACAGCCTGCGCTGGCCAAAAAGATCACCCAGGCGACCGCCGAGCAGCAAAAAGCCGCCGAAGGTGAGCATGTACGCGTTCACAACCCAGACCAGCGAGGTTTCTGAAAAACCCAGGTCGGCCCCGATTGACGGCAGGGCAACGTTCACAATCGTTGTGTCGAGGACGATCATCAAGACCCCGAGACAAAGAACCACCAGCGCCAGCCAGCGCTTGCGGCCGTCAATCGCATCGACCATAACTCCCCCCTTTCAGCCAAAGTATTTCGACTGACATAAAGAAATAACAACAAGCCGGGCCTCAGGGCTCAACGATAACCATCCACGATACGCCGAACCGATCCGCAACCATGCCGAAGCTCGAAGCAAAGAAGGTCTTGGCCAGCGGCATCTGCACTTGGCCACCTTCGCCCAGTGCGGCAAACGTCCGCGCGGCCGAAGCATCGTCGGGCGCCTTGAACGATAGGGAAAAACCTTGAAAACTGGATTTGCCGCTGCAGCGGCCATCGGAGGCCATCACCGTCGATTCGCCAATGCGCAAACTGGCATGCATGACCTTGTTCTCGCTGCCCGGCGGCATCTGGCAGTCGGGTGTGGGCTCCGGGCCATCTTTGTAACGCATGAGCATGTCCGTCTCGGCGCCGAGCGTCTTGCGATAGAACTCGATCGCTTCTTCGCAGCGACCTTCGAAAAACAGATAGGGTTGCACTTGCATGATGTCACCTATTCAGAAATGAAGTGAAAGGCATGGCCTCGAAAGAGCTTGCCCGGACGAAGGGTGTGTTACTGATTGTGTACACCGTACACAATACGATAACAGAGGCAATATACAGTGTCCACATAAAAATAAGATGACGGGCGATTCAAGCTGCCAACTCGAACCCGAGCGGGCTCGGCATGCCCTTCACCTTCGCAGCGCCTAACCCTCTTCGGCCCGCATTTCCTCGAACACTTCCTTGGTGGTGATCAACACCTCGTGCACCAGCGGCGCGACAATCCTGCCTGTCCGCCCAACCTGCCGGTTTGTCTTGCAAACGATCCCGAGATTTCTCTGTGGCGAAGTGTTTCTCATGATGCTTGATTGGATCGTTCTGCAAAGTTGTACACCGTGTCCCAAAAAACGCCATGGACCCAGAGTGCGCCTGCTTCATACACTGCAAGCACACATACATCTAGATCGAGTGGGTATCCCCATGCGCAAGTTCACGCTTTCCCAGTTGCGGTTTGTTGAGCATTTGAAACCGAAGGACATCATCGGCTGGCCCCAAGGGCCCGGCGAACCGCTCGCATTGACTGAAGTTCTGGTGGCGCAGCGCGCAGAGCTGGAAGCGCCGGTGTTGCTCTTCGGGCTCACGCAATCCGGGACGCTTCGCCCCGAAATTGCCGACCACTTCGGATTTCATGCACTGAATGGCGCAGGAACCAGCCGGCGTGTGACAGCACTGGCGGATATCTTTCCCGGCCATGTCAGTGCGATTCCAGCGCTGCTCCGTTCTGGCCAATTGCGCCTGGACGTTGCGCTGATCCAGGTCAAACCACTGCCGGCCGGCGGTTTCACGCTCGGCGTTATCAGCGATTTCACGCAGGCCATGATCCAACAGGCGCGGCTGGTTGTCGCGCTACTCAATCCCGCGCTTCCAGCCATGGGCGGCGACGCCATCGTAAACAGCGCGGACATCGATATCCTGGTGGAAAACGACGAACGCATCATTGACATGCCGGACCCTGAACCCTCTGCGGTCGAGCGGACCGTCGCGCGGCAGGTGGCGGCGCTCATCCCGGATCGTGCGACGGTGCAGCTCGGTGTGGGCACGCTGCCGGCCGCCGTGGCGGAAGCGCTCCGCGATCATCAGCAACTGGGTGTGCACAGCGGCGTAGAATACAATGTATCAACGCTGGTGGCGCAATGCGTCCACCACCAGGGTGAAAGCCGGCGAGGACTGGCGCCAGCTTGGGTAATAGAGATGGTAACCGGGAAAGGCGAGGCACCAGTCTTCCAGCACTCGTTCAAGGCGCCCTTCGGCGACAGACTCTCGTGTCAGATCTTCCGGTAGAAAGGCAGGGCCGAATCCAGCCAGCGCCGCCTTGAGTGTCGGGGTGCTGCTGTTGAACACCAATTGGCCTTCGACACGCACGTTCAGCGCATCGCCATCTTTCTCAAAATCCCAGGTCAGCAGCCCCCCGTGAGTTGGGAGCCGCAAATTGATGCATTCATGGGCCGCAAGTTCACGAGGGTTATCGGGCAGCGGGCGACGCGAAAAATAGTCCGGCGATCCGACGACGGCCATTCTCATATCCGGCCCTATGCGCACAGCGATCATGTCTTTCGCAACATCGTCCCGCGCTTCTCGACACAGGCTCGCAAAGCGAACCAGGAACTGATCACTCTGCTTGGCGAGATCGCCAGCAAAAAGCAGGCTACGCCGGCCCAGATCGCCCTTGCATGGCTGTTGGCGCAAAAGCCCTGGATCGTCCCCATCCCCGGCACCACCAAGCTGCATCGCCTGGAAGAAAATCTCGGCGGCGCAGCGCTGGAATTGACACCCGACGATCTGCGCGCCATCGAGGGCGTTCTCGCCAAGGTCACGGTGGAAGGCGCCCGGTACCCGGAACATCTGCAAAAGCGGGTTGACCGCTAAGCAAAGAATGGAGCATACATAGCGGACTATTGATACCTGGATATACCGAATCCGGATATCCGGTTGAAGGGCGACGCATCGCCTGAGAAGCAGACCCAGCGGGCGGCTCCCGCGAACTCATGCGGGCGAGGAGAACGATCGAGCCAGATAGCTGCCGTGATCTTGCGCGGGGCTATCTACCCCTTCGCGGCAGCCGGGGGCGCCAGCAATTCGCTGAAACGTTCGAGGTCGACATTGCCGCCGCTGATGACGATGCCGATGCGCTGGCCTTTTAGTTGTTCCTTCATGCGGCGAGCCGCGGCGAACCCCAGGCAGCCGGTGGGTTCGGCCAGCATTTTCATGCGCGACGCAAAAAATCGCATGCTCTCGATCAGGTCCGCGTCGCTTGCCGTCACGATATCGTGCACATCGCGACGGATGATCGGGAAAGTATAGGCTCCCAGATGCTGGGTCTGGGCGCCGTCGGCAATCGTACGCGGTGTATCGATATGCACAATGGACCCGCTCCGGAAGGACTGCTGCCCATCGTTGCCGGCTTCCGGTTCAACGCCATAAAGCCTGCATTGGGGCGACAAGGCTTGCATCGATAGTGCAGAACCGGAAAGCAGGCCGCCCCCGCCCAAAGGCACGAACAGACCATCCAGTTCACCGATTTCCTCGAATAGTTCTTTGGCCGCCGTACCCTGCCCAGCGATCACATCGGGATGATCGTAGGGCGGGATCAGGGTCAGGCCCTTTTCCTCGGCCAGCTTGTTGCCTATGGCCTCGCGGTCTTCCTTGTAGCGGTCATAGACCACAACTTGGCCGCCATAGCCTTTGGTGGCCGCCACCTTTGCGGCAGGAGCATCGTGAGGCATAAGAATTGTGGCCGCTATACCCAGTATGCGCGCGGCCAGCGCAATGGCCTGGGCATGGTTGCCTGAAGAGAAAGCCACGACCCCCGCCTTGCGCTGTTCATCATTGAAGCGCGACAGCGCGTTGAAGGCGCCGCGAAACTTGAAAGCGCCCATGCGCTGGAAATTTTCGCATTTGAAAAAGAGCTGGGCGCCGAACTCGGCATTCACCGTGCTCGATGTCAGGACGGGCGTGCGGTGGGCGTGATTTTCAAGGCGCCGGGCAGCCGCAACAACGTCGTCATAGAGAGGGAGTTTCATTGGAGTTTCCATTCGGGGCAATAAAACCGGGCGAACGCGCATTGAAAATCACGCCCACCGCGGCACCGCTTGGCGCACGCGATGCATGCGGCTCACAGATAGCGGCGAAACCAGTCCAGCGCCTTTTGCCAGGCGTCGTCGGCGTCGGCCTTGCGATAGCTGGGACGATAATCGGAGTAGAAGGCATGGCCCGATTCGGGATACACCACAAAGCGGGAAGCCTTCGACGCCACACCACCGTGGGCCAGCACCGCTTCAACCTGATGTACGGTGTCGAGCGGAATGCTGGCGTCCAGGCCACCGTACAACCCCAACACCGGCGCATGCACGGCAGCGGCTATATCGACAGGATTGCGAACCTGCAATGGCCCGTGGCCGCTAACCAGACGCCCATACCAGGCCACGGCGGCCTTGCAGACCGGATTATGCGCAGCGTACAGCCACGCCTGCCGGCCGCCCCAGCAGAATCCTGTTACGCCCAGACGCTTTGCATCGGCCCCTTGCGCGGCTGCCCACTGTGCGCTGGCATCGAGGTCGGCCATTACCTGTTCGTCGGGCACCTTGGCGACAATATCGCGCACCAGGCCAGGTATATCGCTATAGGCGCCGGCGTCGCCCTGGCGCTGATACAGCTCGACCGCAATCGCAAAATAGCCCTCGTGCGCAAAGCGGCGGCATACATCCTGAATATGTTCGTGCAGGCCGAAGATTTCCTGTATGACCAATATCACCGGCCGTTGAGCCTGATTGGCCGGCGCGGCAAAATAGGCTTTGATCGTGCCGTCGAATGTGGGCATATCGATCAGGCCATGCTTCAAGCCCTCGACCGAGGTATGCAAAGTGGTGTCGGCCGCACCGGTAATTGGGGAAAACGACATTTCAGCTCCTGGTGAAAATCAATAAATATCATAGACGGTATCACCCCGTCAGTGCGCCTGTTCCCAGTTCGGGCCAACACCCACTTCGGCCACCAGCGGCACACTCAATTGCGCTACATTGCACATCAGGCCGGGCAAATGCTGCGCCACAATTTCGACTTCGTTGTCGGGCACATCGAAAACCAGTTCATCGTGAACCTGCATGACCATCAATGTTCTGAGCTGCTCGGCATCGAGCCAGTTTTGGACAGCCACCATCGCCTTCTTGATGAGGTCGGCCGCGGTACCCTGCATGGGCGCGTTGATAGCCGCGCGCTGGGCTGCCGCCTGCCGCGGCCCGCTGGCGCCGCGGAGCTCGGGGAACCACAGGCGCCGGCCGAAAACCGTTTCGACATAGCCCTGCTCCTTGGCCTTCAGGCGCGTTTGGGCCATGTAAGCGGCGACGCCCGGGTAACGCGCGAAATACCGGTCGATATACGCTTTGGCGGCATCGCGTGTAATACCCAGATTCGATGCCAGGCCGAATTCACCCATGCCATAGATAAGGCCAAAATTGATGGCCTTGGCGGCACGGCGCTGCTCGGACGACACCTCGCCAAGCGCCACGCCGAACACCTCGGACGCCGTGGCTCGGTGGATGTCTTCACTCTGTGCAAAAGCGCGCTGCAGGTTTTCGTCACCCGAGACATGAGCCATGACTCGCAATTCGATTTGCGAATAATCGGCGGAGATAATCTGGCCCGCGGTGGCAATGAAAGCCGTACGCACCCGCCGGCCCTCAGGCGTGCGAACGGGGATATTCTGCAAATTGGGGTCCGACGACGCAAGCCGCCCCGTCACGACGGCCGCCTGCGCATAGCGTGTATGCACGCGCTGCGTATCGGGATTGATCATTTTGGGCAATTTGTCGGTATAGGTGGATTTAAGCTTGGCCAGGCCCCGATACTCGAGCAATACCTGAGGCAAAGGGTAATCCTGCGCCAGGCGCGTGAGCACATCTTCGTCCGTCGACGGCGCGCCGCCCGCCGTTTTGCGGACCACAGGCAAACGCATACGCTCGAACAGAATTTCGCCCAATTGCTTGGGGGAATTCAAATTGAAAGGCTGCTGCGCCAACTCGTAGGCTTTCTGCTCAAGCTGTATCAGTTGCTGGCCGATTTCATGGCTTTGCATTGCCAGGGCATGAGCGTCGATGCGCACGCCATTGCGTTCTATCGTGGTCAGCACGGCCGAGGCTTGGACTTCGAGCAGGTATGTAGCCTCGAGGCCAGGTTCGCGGGCAACCTGGGGGCGCAGAACATTATGGAGTTGCAGTGTAAAGTCGGCATCCTCGCTGGCGTAATACGAGGCCCTGGCGAGTTCGACCTCGTCGAAGCCGATCTGTTTCGCGCCCTTGCCGCATAGGTCTTCGTAGGCAACACCGGTGCGTCCCAGCCATTGCCCGGCCAGATCCTGCAATCCCACGCGACGGTGCGATTCGAGCACATAGGCCTGCAACATAGTGTCTTCACGTATGCCCGCAAGCTTTACGCCCTCGTTCGTGAACACGTGCGCATCGTACTTGGCATTATGCAAAAGCTTTGCCGCACCCGGATTCTCAAGCCAGGGGCGCAAGCGCTCAAGCACTTCCTGCCGGGAAAGCTGAGTGACTCGATCCGGACCGCGATGACCCACAGGAATGTAGCAGGCCTCGCCTGGCACGACCGACAGGGAAATCCCCACCAGACGGGCCTGCATGGGATCGAGCGAGGTGGTTTCAGTATCGATCGCAACAAGCCTGGCCGACTCGATCTTGCTCAGCCACGCGTCGAATGCCGGCCAATCCAGCACCGTGTCGTACTGGACAGTATCGGGGGCTTGCGGCAAATCGGGCGCCACCCGGCTGTCGTTGTCCGGAACCCGATCGGGCTCGCCGCTCAATTCGCGCAACCAACTGCGGAAACCGTAATGATCGTAGAGTTTGATCAGGGTGTCATGATCGATAGGCTTGGGCGCCAATTCGTGCAGATCGTCGGAAACCTCTGGAATCTTGCAATCGAGTTTCAGGGTCAGCAAGTTGCGCGTCATCTCGAAATTGGGGATGGCCGCCCGCAAGTTGTTGCCCGCCACTCCTTTGATGGCCTCGGCATTGGCAACCAGGCCATCGATGGACTTGTATTCAGCCAGCCACTTGGCGGCGGTCTTGGGTCCGACCTTTTCGACTCCGGGCACGTTATCGACGCTATCGCCGATCAGCATGAGGTAATCCACGATCTGCGCTGGAGCCACTCCGAATTTTTTGATTACGCCGGCCATATCCTGCCGATCGCCGCTCATGGTGTTGACCAGTTCCACATGCTCGTTGACGAGTTGCGCCAGGTCTTTATCGCCGGTGGAAATGATCGTATGCATGCCTGCCCGGGTGGCTTGCTCGGCCAGGGTGCCGATGATATCGTCGGCTTCGACGCCAGGCACTGCCAGCACCGGCCAGCCCAGCGCCGCCACGGCCGCATGGATGGGCGGTATTTGCGCGGCCAGATCTTCAGGCATGGACGGCCGCTGCGCTTTGTACTGAGGATAAATATCGTCACGAAACGTACCGCCTTTTGCATCAAAGACACAAGCAGCGTAATCTGCCTTGTAATCCTGTAACAGTCTTCGTAACATGGATATGACACCATAGAGGGCGCCCGTCGGTTCTCCTTTGGCGTTTCGCAGATCGGGCATGGCATGATATGCCCGGTACAGATAGCTGGATCCATCAACAAGCAACAAGGTTTTTTTCATGACAATAAGTAAAACGGTCCGTACGCCCGTAGATCAGCAGATACCCCGAATTATGTCAGAGATGAAGGCCGCTGCCGACCAGTTGAAAGAAATTGGCTGGGGTGTCAGCGTTTTTGGCAGTGCCCGTCTCAAATCCGACTCCCCCTACTATGCCCTGGCCCAGGAGGTTGGAACACGCATTGCCAAAGCCGGCCTGACGGTCATCGCCGGCGGCGGCCCTGGCATTATGGAGGCCGTCAACAAAGGGGCTTACGAGGCTGGCGGCAAAAGCGTAGGCCTGAATATACGGCTGCCGCACGAAACCACCAATAATCCTTACCAGACCCATAGCCTGCATTTCGACTATTTCACGTCGCGCAAAGCCACTTTTTTCATGCACAGCGCCGCCTACATCGTGCTGCCGGGTGGATTCGGCACCCTCGACGAACTATTCGAAGTCATTACGCTGGTCCAGACCGGCAAGCTGCCGCCCGCCCCCATTATATTGATGGGAAGCCCTTATTGGGCCGGCCTGATCCAATGGATCCGGGATCAATTGCTGAGCAATAAACTGATCAGTCCGCACGACCCCGACTTGCTCACGGTTTCCGACAATATCGACGAGGTCATGAGCCTGATCGAAACATTTCGTGCCGATTACGCGGAACAATTCGATTGCGTCCCGGCATTGCCCGAATAGCCTGCGCGAACACACCCCACTGCGCGGGCATACAATAATTACCGATACCTTCTCCTTTCAACGGCCATTTGCCACTCACTACCATGACTACCCTACAACTTCCGATTCACCTGAACGATTCCACCCTTTATCGCACCCAGTCGTACATTGACGGCCAGTGGGTACGATCCAGCGACGGCAGCACTTTTGCCGTCGACAACCCGTCCAACGGCGCCATCATTGCCCAGGTCTGCAATCTGGGCGAAGCCGAAGCCCATAGCGCCATCAATGCCGCCAACAAGGCGCAAAAAGCCTGGCGCGCGCGCACCGGCAAAGATCGCGCCAAGCTGTTGCGCCGCTGGTTCGATCTGATCCTCGCGAATGCCGAAGATCTGGCACAGATCATGACACTCGAACAGGGCAAACCGATTTCGGAGTCTCGCGGTGAAATTGTCTATGGCGCTTCATTCGTTGAATGGTTCGCCGAGCAGGCCAAGCGTGTTACAGGCGACATCCTGGGTTCGCCCAATGCCAATCGCATGCTGGTCATGCGTGAACCCATCGGCGTTTGCGCCGCGATCACGCCATGGAACTTCCCCAACGCCATGATCACCCGCAAGGTGGCGCCGGCCCTGGCCGCCGGTTGCACCGTGGTTCTCAAACCCGCCGAACAAACACCGCTGTCGGCATTGGCACTGGCCGAACTGGCCGAACGGGCGGGCATTCCAGCCGGCGTGCTCAATATCATTGCCGCCGACAGCGACCGGTCAATCGCCATTGGCAAAGTGCTGTGCGCCAGCCCCATCGTCAAGAAAGTGACCTTTACAGGCTCGACGGCCGTGGGTCGCATCCTGATGCAGCAAAGCGCCCCCACCATCAAGAAGCTCTCGCTTGAGCTGGGCGGCCTGGCACCGTTCATTGTGTTCGACGACGCCGACCTGGATGCCGCGGTCGATGGCGCTGTAGCCTCCAAATACCGCAATGCCGGCCAAACCTGCGTATGCACCAATCGCTTCTACGTACATGAAGCGGTATACGATCAATTCGTGAAAAAACTGGCCGCCAAAGTGGCCAGCAGCCTGAAAGTCGGCGACGGCTTTGCCGATACCGTCACACAAGGCCCCCTGATCGACGATGCCGCGGTGGCCAAAGTGCAGGAACATGTAAAAGACGCCATAGGCAAAGGCGCACAGGTCGTGACCGGCGGAAAGACCCATGCACTGGGCGGACGCTTTTTCGAGCCAACCATCCTGTCCAACGTCAACGAAGAAATGCTTTGCATGCGCGAAGAAACCTTCGGCCCGCTCGCCCCGGTAGTCAAATTCACCGATGAAGCACATGTCGTTGAACTGGCCAACAACACCGAATACGGGCTGGCAGCGTATTTCTACAGCCGCGACATCGGCCGCATATTCCGCATTGCCGAAGCGCTGGAATATGGCATGGTGGGCGTCAACACCGGCCTGATTTCCAACGAAGTCGCTCCTTTCGGCGGCGTCAAGCAGTCCGGGCTAGGCCGTGAAGGCTCCATCTACGGCATGGACGACTTCATGGAACTCAAATATGTATGCCTGGGCGGCATTTAGCACGTCCAACCTGCCATGGCGAGCCCCTAAACCACAAAACAGGGCTCGCAAAGCCATAATCCACATCCGTCTGCGGATCGGGTTATGGCAGGCGGCCTGGCCCCACACCGACGCGCCTCAGCGTTTACCCTAGGGGTACAGTGACCAGGCCCGCGCCAGGCATCCCGTTTCCCTGCTGGAATGCGCTGTCAAAGGATTTGTCAGAATCCTTACCTGAAACTGGCTCTATCTAATAAAATCAACTGGACCTAGGCGCTTGCCTGGACTGTAGGCACTATTTATCCACGCAGCGACATTAATACATGTAGCACTAGCATAAGTGCACGACAAACAGGATGGAGACTAAGCATGGAAACCTTATTTCGCCGTGCCCGCAAATTGGCCCTGCTCGGGCTGACATCCGGAGCACTTGCGCTCAGCGCTACAGTTGCACAGGCAGAAACCACCGTTGTAGTGGGTTATCAGCAAATTGTGGGACCCTTTGTCAGCGCCATCGCCAACGGCAGCTTCGACAAGGCGGCCAAAGAAGCGGGATACAAAATCGACTGGCGGCAATTCAGCTCGGCGGGCGACATTTCCAGCGCGCTGGCTTCCGGCGATGTACCGGTTGGCGTACTCGGTTCAACCGGTATAACCGCGGCTACTACTCGCGGCGTCGATATCCAGCTTTTCTGGATCCTGGACAATATCGGCAAATCCGAGGCTCTGGTGGCCCGCAATGGGTCGGGCATCACCAAACCCGAAGACCTGATCGGCAAGAAAGTGGCCGTGCCCTTTGTGTCGACCTCGCACTTTCACCTTCTTGTCGGCCTGACCAAGCTCTGGAAAATGGATCCGAGCAAGGTCAATATCCTGAATATGCAGCCGCCGCAAATCGTGGCGGCATGGCAGCGGGGCGACATCGACGCAGCCTATGTATGGCCGCCCGCACTTACCGAAATCGAAAAAACCGGCAAAGTCATTACCGACTCGGCAGAGATCGGTGCGAAGAGCGTTCCCACCTTCGACGGTCTCGTGGTTGGCAAAGACTGGGGAGCAAAGAACCCCAAGTTCATGGCGGCGTTTACCAAGGTGCTGGCACAATCGTACAGTGATTACAACGCCAATAGCGCAAAAATGACCAGCGGCGACGCCGGCATCAAAGGCATTATCAAAATGATCGGCGGCAAGCCGGACGACATCCTCTCGGCGCTCAAATTGCTGATTTTCCCCTCGGCACAGGAGCAAGCTTCCAAAACCTGGCTGGGCGGCGGCAAAGACGGCGGTGCGGTACGTGCCCTGACCGCCAGCGCCGATTTCCTGAAATCCCAACGCCAGATCGACAAGGTGCTTGGCGACTACACACCTTTCGTCAACAGCAGCTACGCCGAAGCGGCCAGCAAGTAGCAGTAATGCTGGCCCGGGCCTGGCTTCCACAGCAGGCCCGGGCTGCCACCCACCCTACATAAGCCAAGGAATCAGCATGACAGCTCCCATGGGAAATCTACACGTCAACGGAGTCAGTGTGACCTATCCGGGTTTACAGCATGGTGGCTCTGTCGTTGCGCTGCAAGATGTCAATTTGCAAATCAATTCCGGAGATTTCGTGGTCGCGCTCGGCGCATCGGGATGCGGCAAGACAACCCTCCTGAATCTATTGGCCGGATTTCTGTCGCCGACCCAAGGGCAATTGCTGCTTGGCGAGCGGCCGATAGTCGGACCGGGCCCCGACCGCGGCGTGGTGTTCCAGAAGCACGCCTTGCTGCCCTGGCTGAACGTCATGGAAAACACCGAATTCGGACTCAAGCTGCAGGGAGTCGAAAAAAGCAAACGCAGGGCGACCGCAGCTAAAAATCTCGAACTGGTTGGCCTGCAGGATTTTCATAAACACATGATTTACCAATTGTCGGGCGGCATGCAGCAACGCGTCGGAATTGCGCGCGCCCTCACCTGCAATCCCGCGATGCTGCTCATGGACGAGCCCATGGCCGCTCTGGACGCGCTCACCCGCGAAACCATCCAGGAGCTATTGCTGGATGTATGGCAATTGACTCACAAAATGTTCTTCTTTATTACCCATAGCGTGGAAGAAGCCCTTTTCCTGGGCTCACGGCTGGTTGTGATGTCGCCAAGGCCCGGCCGCATCACCAATACCTACGAACTGGATTTCAACAAACGATTTTTGGAAACGAGGGATGCCCGTGCCATCAAATCAAGCAAAGACTTCATCAACATGCGCGAAACCATCCTGGGCATCATTTACGGCGACGAACGCGCTGCCGAAACCGCGGAGCCCATCCATGTCTAAGAAACTCTTTTTGGGCAAGCCTTCCACGCCCGGCAAGGTATATGGCGCGCCGGGAGCCGGTCAAAGCGGTTTCATCAGCTTCATGACTGCAGTCGTACTGATTGCCCTGTGGTTCCTCATCACCAAGCTGGGCCTGGTCAAGCCCATTTTTCTGCCCTCACCTATTGCGGTCTACGATAAATTCATCGAGGCCATGACCCAGGGCGTCGCCAACTCGACGCTTGCACAGCACACCGCAGCCAGCTTGAGCCGCGTCATGGGCGCCTTTTTTCTTGCCCTGGTTACCGCGGTGCCCATAGGCGTTCTGATGGGCGTGAACCGCATCGTTCGCGGCCTGTGGGATCCGGTCATCGAATTCTATCGGCCCCTGCCCCCCCTGGCTTATCTGCCCTTGGTAATTATCTGGTTCGGCATCGGCGAATTTCCCAAGGTCTTCCTGATCTATCTGGCAATTTTTGCGCCGATGGCGATCGCCGCACGGGCCGGAGTCAAATCGGTATCCATCGAACAAATCCATGCTTCCTACGCCATGGGAGCAAGCAGCAGCCAGATTATCTGGCACGTCATACTCAAGGCCGCCATGCCGGAAATCTTCACCGGCATGCGTATCGGCATCGGCGTGGGCTGGACCACGCTGGTGGCTGCGGAAATGGTGGCGGCTTCGCGCGGCCTGGGCTTCATGGTGCTGAACGCCGCGCAGTACCTGGCCAGCGACACCGTCATCATGGGAATTATCGTCATCGGCTTTTTCGCCTTTGTATTCGATTTACTGGTGAGATACCTCGAAAAAATACTGATTCCCTGGAAAGGAAAGGCCTGACATCCTGGTCCATGCCTTGCAGGGCCTGCCGGTAAACCGGCAGGCCTTTTTTGCCCCATCCGGCCTCGCTCGACACACTCGTGCGAGGCTTTTAAATGCCCGCCTATCCACCAAGGCGCATCGATTGTTCAGAAGGCAAGAGGAGATTCCCCCATATTCTGGTATTGTATGAAGCGCTATCCTGTCGGGCGGATTTATACCGTTCGGACGGAGTCCGATTCACTCATGGAGGACACTACGCATCATGCCGCAGCCAGTTGCGTCCAGGCAACCCGTTTTATGGGCTTCGCTATTCGAGCGTGTGAGCGATCCGAACCTCAGCCTGCAGGGTCGCATCCGTCAAATGCTGGTATCGGCGATCCTGTCGGGGCATTTGCCGCCAGGCATGTCAGTGCCCTCCAGCCGCCTGCTGTCGGACAAGCTTGGCATAGCCCGAAATACCGTGGTTTTTGCCTACCAGCAACTCGTCTCCGAGGGCTATCTGGTTTCACGAGAGCGTAGCGGCCATTTCGTCGCCGACGATGTCATGAGCGGACGCCTGGCACTATCCTCGTCTTCAGAACCGCAGACTCAAGCTGAAACGCCCAGGCGCGCCTCCTGGGGCAAGCGTCTCAGTTTTCATCCCTCGCATCAACGCAACATCGTCAAGCCCGCCGACTGGCAGAAACTTCCCTATCCCTTTGTCTACGCACAATTCGACGCCTCTCAATTTCCCACGGCCGAATGGAGGGAGTGCTGCACCAAGGCACTGTCGGTACTCGATATCCGCAGCTGGGCTCCCGATCTGATCAGCAACGACGATTCGGCACTCATTGAAGAAATCCGCACTCAAGTCCTGCCACGACGTGGCGTTTGGGCGGAAAAAGAAGAAATTGTGGTTACAGTGGGCGCTCAGCACGCGCTGTACCTGCTGGCCGATCTGCTTGTACAGAAACATTCAGTCGTAGGCATGGAAGACCCTGGCTATCCCGACGCGCGCAATATCTTCATACACAGAACCGAACGTTTGTTGCCGCTGCCCATCGACGAGCAGGGTTTGTGCATTACCCCTCAGCTGCTCGACTGCGACTACCTGTTCGTCACTCCCAGCCATCAATGCCCGACCACGGTTACGTTACCGCTGGCACGGCGCGAAGCATTGCTTGCCATGGCGGACGAGGCCGACAGCATTATTATCGAAGACGATTACGAAACGGAAAACCGCTATGACAACAAGCCGACCCCGGCACTCAAGAGCCTGGACAAGAACGGCCGCGTCATCTACGTGGGCAGCCTGTCGAAAAGCTTCGCGCCAGGCTTGCGCATCGGCTACATTGTTGCACCCAAGGAGCTGACCTACGAATTGCGTGCCTTGCGCCGTTTGATGCTGCGCCATCCCTCGGCGTACATTCAACGCGCATTCGCCCTGTTTATTTCACTTGGCCACCACCATGCCCTTTTGCGCCGGCTATCCGTGATTTATCAGGAACGCTCTCACGTCCTGACCGAAGCGCTGAGCACCCATTTGCCTGAATTCGAGCACATTCCGCTCAGCGGCGGCTCCTGGTGCTGGGTCAAGGCCCCTTCGCACGTCGACACGCAGGAGCTGGCCAATCATGCCGTGACGCAGGGAGTGTTTATCGAACCCGGCCATGTCTTCTTCCACAATGCCCTGCATGGCAAGCATAACTATATGCGCCTGGGCTTCAGCGCCATCGACAGCAAGCACATTGCGCCCGGAATCGAACGGCTCGGCAAGGTGTACCGTCAGTTATATCCCAGCCCCTGAGCCGAGCCCATTGGGCCAGGGTGGGCACGAGGCCCACCCCTGCAAAACACGAAAATGCCGCCCAATCAAAACATGGAAACACCGCCCGATCCGTCGGGCGGCCCTCGTGGCCGCACGCCGCCATGCCTGTCGATTTACAGATGCTCGTCGCGCAGATAATAATATTTATAGAGCATGGCCTGCCCCAGGCGACGGAACGGCGCAAACAGGTGGCCTGGCAAAGGCGAATTGTAAATCGGCAGGTTCCACTGATCCCCGCCCTTGCCCATGATGCGTTCGGCCAGCCGGCGTCCGGCATGAGACGAAAAGGAAACGCCATTGCCGCCATAGCCAAATGCATAGAATATTTGCTCTTTGGGGTCCGGCTGAGTAATACGCGGCATCATGTCGTGACTGACATCGACCCAGCCCCACCAGGAATAGGCAATGGGGATATTGCGCAGGCTGGGAAACTTCCGGTACAAGCCCTCCTTCAGCAATTCCAGATGACGGGGGTTCTTTGCATCGGCACCCGTTACGGCGCTACGGCTGCCAATTTGCATCGAGCCGTCAGGCAACAGGCGATAATAAAAACGCAAGGTCCGGGTATCGGTAACAAACGTGGTGCTCTTGAGGCCGGCCTGAGCGCGCTCGTCGGCAGTCAGCGGGCGCGTCACCATAGAATTCGACAAGATCGGCATGATCTTGCCGCTCAGGCTTTTGTGCAGCCCTTGCGGTGTATAGCCGCCGGTTGCAACCGCCACGCGCCGGGCGCGGACGATGCCACCGGGCGTGCGTAAATGATGCACTCCATTGATCGTTTCCCAGCCCAGGACCGGGCTGGAGGGATGAATCTTCACCCCCAAGGCCCGCGCCTTGCGTATGTAGCCGAAAGCCAGCTTGAGGGGATGAATGCCCACACCATCGGGCTCATGCAATGCCCCCATGGCCTCTTGATCGGCAATGTAGTTCTCATGCAGCTCGGCGCGCGACAGCATACGCGTGTTATAGCCGAATACCTCTTTCATGACCCGCGCTTCATTCTCAAGAAAAGGCATCTTCTTGGCACGATGCGCGGTATACAAATGGCCACCCGGCTGGGCGTCGCAATCGATGGTTGCCACCATGCTTTTCCAGTATTCGAACCCGCCGCGGATTTCAGCATCGAGCCGTTTGGCAGTATCCAGGCCCCAGCGCTGTATCCATTGCGAACGATACAGGCGACCCGAAGCGTTCTGCCCCTGGCCGCCGTTACGGCTGGTACAGCCCCAGGCGGTTCGATTGGCTTCGAGCACAATCGCCTTGACGCCATGTTCCTGGGCCAGGTTCAGTGCGGTAGCCAGACCCGTAAACCCCGACCCGACAATCACCACATCGGCATCCACATCGGACTGGATGGGGCCATCGTCTTCAGGAGGGGTGCCCGCCGTGCCGACCCAGTAGGTCGGCGCATAAGCCTGCCCCTGGCCCGTTCGGGAAACCAGAGGATCATACAAAGGATCGTAGGCACTGTACGGCCCTGGATTAGTGCCGTTAACAACTTCGGGACTGGCAGCCATGGTGACTCCGCTGATGGGTTTTGAGTAACGTTATTGCGCGATTTCGCCGCGCCGATTGCGATAAAAGCCAGGCCTCAGACCTTCGCCGGAATCGGCGGCCGATTTTTTCGGAACGCATTCTTGCGCAAGATTTTCCCATCGCGGAACACAATCAGATCGACCATATTGGCCTCTATGCGCGCGCCATCGGCCGCCGTGCCTGTAAACGTGGATTCCATGACCCCCTGATCGCCCTTCACCCATACTTTGGCATTCAGCCATTGGGCATCGGGAATCGTTTGCCACGCGGCTTCGAAAGCCTTGCGCACCGCCGCCGGGCCATCATGCCGCGCGCCGTAGACTTCCGGGCCGGCCACGGTTTCAAATACACAATCGTTATGCATGCACGCCATCAGCGCATCGATATCGTGCCGGTTCCACGCGTCGCCGAATTTTTCCAGAACGCGCATCAGAGCTTCGTCGGACATTGTGTTATCTCCTGGTGGTTTATTTATGTTCAAGCGGAAAATCGCATTTCAATGTTGCTAAGTTAGGAGATCGCGGATTTCGGGTCTAGATCCAGAGGCAACGTTTCGCATGCGCCAGTTCGTCTGTTTTGCATAAGCCGCGACCCAGGGTATTGACATGCCCGCGCCTCAAAGCTCAAGATTGATTGCGCCCGGGCCGCTTTGACAATACGGGCGCCACGGAAAAATCAGAATATGGGCGCCTGGTCCAAAAATCAGATGGAAACATTCAAACGATACAAAACGTTCCGAATTTAATTATTTCTATTGACTTTTAAAAACAAAGCTCATAAAGTCTCTAAAAATATTAAATATTGGAATAAATCATACCAATATCAAATATTTTATTTTACGGATCCTTAGCTAAAAGGCCGGATCACCCCACCACAGGAAGAGATCAAATGAGCGCCACCACCCCTACCTCAACCTCCGGCCCACAGAAAATGACGCCGTCCGAGGCTTTTGTTGAAACCCTGGCCGCCAACGGCGTGACCGACATGTTTGGCATCATGGGCTCCGCCTTCATGGATGCCATGGACATATTCGCCCCAGCCGGCATCCGGCTGATCCCCGTCGTGCACGAACAAGGCGCGGGTCACATGGCCGACGGCTATGCCCGAGTCAGCGGCCGCCACGGCGTAGTCATCGGACAAAACGGCCCGGGGATCAGCAACTGCGTTACAGCCATTGCCGCCGCCTACTGGGCCCACTCGCCCGTTGTGATCGTCACACCCGAAGCCGGCACCATGGGCATAGGGCTGGGCGGCTTCCAGGAGGCCAAGCAGCTCCCGATGTTCCAGGAATTCACTAAATATCAGGGCCACGTTACCCATCCAGCCCGCATGGCCGAATACACGGCACGCTGCTTCGACCGCGCCCAGTCCGAAATGGGCCCCACGCAGTTGAACATTCCGCGCGATTATTTCTACGGCGAAATCAAGGCTGAAATCCCGCAGCCGCAACGGCTGGACCGGGGCGCGGGCGGCGAAAACAGCCTGAACGAAGCGGCCGAGCTTCTGGCCAACGCCAAATTTCCCGTCATTATTTCGGGCGGCGGTGTCGTGATGGCCGATGGCGTCGAGGAATGCAAGGCCTTGGCCGAGCGCCTGGGCGCACCTGTGGTCAACAGCTATCTGCATAACGACTCCTTCCCCGCCAGCCACCCCCTCTGGTGCGGCCCGCTGGGCTACCAGGGATCCAAGGCAGCCATGAAGCTCATCGCCAAGGCCGATGTCGTCCTGGCGCTGGGCTCGCGCCTCGGACCTTTCGGCACCCTGCCTCAGCACGGCATGGACTATTGGCCGAAAGAAGCCAAGATCATCCAGGTCGATGCCGACAACAAGATGCTCGGCCTGGTCAAGAAAATATCGGTCGGCATCTGCGGCGACGCCAAAGCGGCCGCCGTCGCGCTGACACAGCGTTTAAGCAACAAGACCCTGGCCAGCGATGCGACCAAGGCATCGCGCGCCAAGGAAATCCAGGCCGAAAAAGCCGCATGGGAAAAAGAGCTGGATGAATGGACTCATGAAAAAGATCCCTTCAGCCTCGACATGATCGAGGAGCAAAGCAAGGAGCCCGGCAATTATCTGCATCCACGCCAGGTGTTGCGCGAACTCGAAAAGGCCATGCCGCCCGACGTCATGGTTTCGACCGATATCGGCAATATCAACTCGGTTTCCAACAGCTATCTGCGTTTCGAAAAACCACGCAGCTTTTTTGCCGCCATGAGCTGGGGCAATTGCGGATACGCTTTCCCGACCATTATCGGAGCCAAAGTCGCCGCGCCCCATCGCCCTGCCGTGTCGTATGCCGGCGACGGAGCCTGGGGTATGAGCCTGATGGAAACCATGACTTGCGTGCGCCACAATATTCCTGTGACGGCGGTGGTATTCCATAACCGCCAATGGGGCGCCGAGAAGAAAAACCAGGTCGACTTCTATAACCGCCGTTTCGTGGCGGGCGAGCTCGACAACCAAAGCTTTGCCGGAATTGCCAAGGCCATGGGTGCCGAAGGCATTGTGGTCGACAAGCTGGAAGATGTCGGCCCTGCGCTTAAAAAAGCAATCGATCTGCAGATGAATCACGGCAAGACCACTATCGTCGAGATCATGTGCACACGCGAACTGGGTGATCCGTTCCGGCGTGACGCCCTGTCCAAGCCCGTACGCCTGCTCGATAAGTACAAGGATTACGTTTAAGGCAGCTTTACATGGAATTCTCTATCCAACGTCGATCTCATTTTCGCTGCGTTGATCGACGAGAGGGTTCCATTTTTTCATGAGCCCGCCCTGAGCGCCGGCAAATCCGGCGCTCAGGGCCTGCTCCCGCATTCAGGCCCGTGCCTTCTCTATAAGGGGCGCGGGCATTTTCTCAAGAACCGGCTGTTGATGGAGCTCACGGTCATGAATGTCCTGGATCGCATATTGGATCGGGCCCGCCTGTCGCCCCAGTGCATTGTGCTTTGCGAAGGCGAAGACCTGCGCGTACTTCAGGCGGCCGCGCGAGCCGACGGCGACCGGACCGCCCGGATAAAAATGGTCGGCAACCGGGCCGCCATCACGGCGCTGGCTGCGGCGCATAACGTTGATCTTGGCCAGATCGAGCTGATCGAACCGGGCAGTTCGCCGCTGTTGCCGGAAATCACTCAGGCTTTGCTGGAACTGCGGCACAAGCGCGGCATGACACAGGAACAGGCAGGGAAAGCGGCCCTGGAACCACTGACCTTTGCGGCGCTCATGGTGCGCCTGGGCCATGCCGACGGCTCGGTGGCCGGAGCCGCGCATACCACTGCCGACGTCGTGCGCAACGCAATTCAATTGATAGGCGCAAAAGCCGATGCAAAGCTGGTATCGAGCTTTTTCATCATGCTGCGCGAAGAACCTTTTCATGCAACGACAAACGCCATGATTTTTTCCGATTGCGGCCTGGTCATCAACCCGAACGAACAGGAGTTGGCGGAAATCGCGCTCGCCGCCGCCGACAGCGCCCGGCGATTGCTGGATACAGAGCCCAAGGTGGCCATGCTTTCGTTTTCGACCCACGGCAGCGCACACCATCATGATGTCCAGAAAGTCAGTCATGCAACGGCTCTGGTCCGGGAGCGCGCTCCGTCCTTGGCAATCGATGGCGAGGTGCAACTCGATGCGGCGATCGTGCCGGAAATCGCTGCCCGAAAGATACCCGACTCAAGGATCAACGGACAGGCCAATGTATTGATTTTCCCCAATCTGGATGCAGCCAATATTGGCTACAAGCTGACCGAAAGGCTGGGCCATGCCACAGCCATAGGCCCACTGCTGCAGGGGCTGAACAAGCCCGCCAATGATCTGTCGCGCGGCTGTAGCGCGAACGACGTCTATAACGTGATCGCCGTAACCAGCGTACAGGCGCAAACGGCTAACGCCGATGGCGACCGCTGAGCAGTTGCACGAATTCGTCGAATACCCGATTGTCCAGGCGTTCGGACAAATCGATCGCCAGTGACCGCGGATAGTAGGGACTGAGATCCAGGCCGACACCCATGCCGTAAATTTCAATGGACTGCTGCTGCGTGTAGCGGGCAATCACCGCTTTCAGATGATTGTCCAGATAGAAGGCATCATTGGCCAGGTTGGTCGCGCTATCCATGGGGCAGCCATCCGACAGCACCACCAATATCCGGCGCTGCCGGTCGTGTTCCAGCAGGCGCTGGCATGCCCACTCGACGGCCTCGCCATCGACTCCTTCACGAAACAGATCGGCCTTCAGCAGTGCCCCCAGCGGACGCCGCGCGCGGCGCCACGGCGTTTCCGCCTTTTTGAAAACCAAGTGGCGCACCTCGTTGAGCCGGCCGGGAGCCGCCGGGCGCCCTTGGGCGAACCAGTCCTGCCGCGCACGCCCGCCATTCCAGGTCGAAGTGGTAAAACCCAGTATCTCGGTTGCGACGCCGGCCTGCTCGAGCGCGCGCATCAGCACATCGGCCATCACGGCAATTGGCTCCACATGCTGCTTCATGGACCCGGAACAATCGATCAGGAAGCTGACCGCGCTGTCGGAAACCGGCAAGTACTGATCGCGGCGAAACAGGCGCCGCTCGCTGGGCGAACTGATCAGCTGCGCCAGGCGGCGGCCGTCGATAACGCCTTCTTCTTCACCAAAACGCCAGCCGTCGCGCTGCGGCTGAGCCAGAATTGCCTGTAAAGAACGCGACAAACGGGCCACATTGACCCCCTGCTCCGCGATGCGGCGATCAAGCCGTTCGCGATACTCCTGCAACAGGGCCGCCCGCACCAGATCCGGCGCATACAACTCCTCATCGTAGCGAGTCGTGAAGGCCCGATAATGCCCTCGGCTCGCGCGGAAGGTAGCGCTGTCGCCAGTCGGTACTGTGGCGAAATCCTCGATTTCGTCCTGCTCGAAATCGAGCCACAGGCTGAACGCATTCTGCCGTGCCGACACCGCCGGCGGACTATCTTCGTATTCGCTCTCGACACGCAAGGCAATGTCGCGAGCGATCTCCAGCGCATGGACGGCAAAGCGGGCCTGGTCGCGACGATGCCGGCGGATCCCGGCAAAAGCACTGCCCAGCGCCGGCGCCAGTGCCGCGCGGGTGGGCTCGAGCAAATCCTGTACGGGCTCGGGCAGCTCATGCGCCGTGAGTCGGCTCCAGACGATCTGCGATACGGCAAAAAGCAATATGCCCAAGCTGGTTTCCGTCGAACCTGAATTCAGGAAAGCTTCGCTCCAGGTACGATACCGGCGCTCCAGGTTATCCCGCATTCCAGGCAATGCTTCCGGCACCAGAGATTCCACGCGCAGCTGTTCAAGCCACTCGAAAATCAGCCGCGCAACCGGCTCGGTGGGAACCAGCGTTTCATGTAAAAGGGCATCGGAAAATTGCAGGCGCAGGGCCAGGCCGTCGGCCACTCCCCGATAAGAGCTCAAGGTATCGATATCGGGATTCAGGCGCAAGTGCGGCGCATAAGCCGGCACGGGCCGCTGAGCGTCGTACAGCCGGCCTCCTTCGAAATGCGCCTGCGCTTTGCCCGTCAGGGCCCGCAATGCCGCGGCACACAGCTCTTCGACCTGTTGCTGATAGCGCGATCGTTGCCGAAGCTCGCCCATGGCCCCTACCTCAGGGCATGCAGACTCGATTCGAGAATCTCGTCGTTGAAACTGCGTTGGTAATACTCGGCCACGATGGGGCGCTCGACCTCTTCGCATTTGTTCAGGAACGACAGGCGAAACGCCAGTTCGACATCGCCGAAAATCTGCAGGTTCTCGGCCCAGGTAATGACCGTTCGCGGCGACATCAGCGTGGACAGGTCGCCCACCTCGAAACCTTTGCGGGTCAGCGCAGCCACACTCACCATGGCGGCGACCAGGCGCCTCCCCCGTTCCGTGTCCAGTTCGGGCACCCGGGCAAGAACTATGGCCACTTCTTCGTGAGCGCCGAGGTAATTCAGGGTTGCGACAATATTCCAGCGGTCGATCTGGGCGTGATTAAGCACTTGAGTGCCATGGTACATGCCGTTCAGATTGCCCAGGCCCACCGTGTTGGAGGTCGCAAACAGACGGAAATAAGGATGGGGCTGTATAACGCGGTTTTGATCCAGGAGGGTAAAACTGCCTTCACGCTCGAGGATGCGCTGGATCACGAACATGACGTCGGGCCTGCCCGCATCGTATTCGTCGAAAATCAGGGCGACCGGCCGCTGCAGGGCCCACGGCACGATGCCTTCCTGAAATTCGGTAATCTGCAGGCCGTCGCGCACCACAATAGCGTCTTTACCCACCAGATCCAGACGGCTGATGTGGCCGTCCAGGTTCACGCGCACGCAGGGCCAATTCAAACGAGCGGCGATTTGCTCGATATGGGTGGACTTTCCCGTGCCGTGCAAACCCTGCACCATCACGCGCCGATTGCGGGAGAATCCAGCCAGAATCGCCAGCGTTACATCATGATTGAATCGATAGACCGGATCTATCTCGGGGACATGTTCGTCGCGCTCGACAAAGGCCGGGACTTCAATACGCGTATCCAGGCCGAACAAGGCTTGAGCCGAAACAGAATGAACCGGCGGCAGCGTTAATGAGTGGGCCTCGGACATAAGAAATTCCTGAATAAGCTAAACGTTCTCGCCATTGGCCGCTTCGATTGCCGCCAAGGACCTTGCGGCCCGCTGCAAAGCCGGCAGGCTTTGCAAGGACTTCTCGGCCGTCATGCGCATAATGGGCGCCTGTATCGCAACAGCCATGTTCGATTTACCGCTGGCGACCGGCACCAGCACCGCCACGCACAGCAGCCCCGGGAAAAACTCTTCGTCGTCCACCGCATAGCCATCGCGGCGCACCCGCTCGATTTCGCTGTCGAGATGATCGTAGGTAATCAGCGTCTTGTCGGTATATTTGGTCAAGGGCACATGCGCCAGCAGACGACGGCGCTGCAATTGCGTCATTTGCGCCAGAAACAGCTTGCCGCTGGCCGAGCAGTGCACCGGTACCCGCGAACCCGGGTGCAGGTAAAAACGCAGTGGCGCAATGGTTTCTACGCGATCGAGATACAGCACCTCGCTGCCGGAACATGTCGTGATGTTGCAACTCTCGCCAACTTCCTCGACCAATTGACGCAGCACCGAATGACGCGCACCATGAACGGTGTTGTTGAGCAACAAATTTTCAGCCATTCGACGCAAACGCAAGCCGGTACTGTATTGACGCCCATCGCCATCGCGCTGGATCATTCCCGCGCCTTCAAGCTGCTGCAGCATGCGATGCAAAGTAGGCTTGGGCAAGCCCAGTTCCTCGACCAGGCTTTGCAAAGAAAAAAACTGATCTTTCTGTGCAATAACCTCGAGCAAGGCGAACAAGCGCATGGTCGGGGTATTACCATCGATTTTGTTCTCGTCGATAATAGAGGTATTCGCAGTGTCCATAAGCTGAATCTCAAAAATAGGAATAAATTGTACCGTTTTTTAGAATTTAATATTGACTTAAAGGCATAGAACGCCTAAATTTTACAAAAATCCAACATATCGGAACTAATTATGCGGTGTTTTCGGGAATTCGACTGTATCCAAACAGGCGAACCCAAATCGCGGCAGGTGTATTGCAAATGAAAATAGGTGTTGCGGGAGCAGGCTTGCTGGGCCGCCTGCTTGCTTATGTGCTCTCTCGGCAGGGCCACGAGCTTAGTGTTTTCGATCCCGCCAGTGGCCCCGATGCCAGGGGAGCAGCCGGATGGACCGCAGCAGGCATGCTCAGTCCCACCGCCGAGCTCGAATCGGCCGATATCAATGTCTTCAACCACGGCCTGCGCTCGATCGAGCGCTGGGCAGAAATCATTCCCTCCCTGCGACGACACGCCTCGTTCGACCGGGCCGGCAGCCTGCTGCTGGCCCACCGGCACGACGTGGGGGCAGCTCGCCGCATGATTGACCTGCTGATGCAAAAGGCGCCCGAGCAGCACCGGCCGCAAGCCTTGCCCATGCAAGAACTTGCCCGGCTTGAACCAGACATACAAGGGCCGTCGCAAGCCTGGCTGCTGCCCCATGAAGGGCACCTGAATACCGTCGAAGCCATGCAAGCGCTATATGCCTCGGCCGACGCCGTGCATTGGCACTGGAACAGCAGGGTAGCCTCTCTTTCGGCCTACACCTTGCACACGTCGAGCCAGGACTACCGCTTCGACTGGGTGTTCGATGTGCGCGGTACGGGCGCGCGCGGCGATGCTCCCGCCGGGCCGGCCAAGCTGCTGTCGTGCAGAAACGTCAGGGGCGTGCGCGGTGAAATTTTCTGGCTGCACGCGCCTAACGTACAATTACACCGTCCCATCCGCCTGCTGCATCCCCGCCATCGCGTCTATATGGTTCCGCGATCGGACAATGTGATTGTTGTCGGCGCCTCGGAACTCGAAAGCGAAGACCGGTCTCCGGTATCCTTGCGCAGCACAGTCGAACTGCTGGCCGCGGCCCACAGCGTCATGCCAGCCCTGGCCGAAGCACGCGTGGTGCACAGTGAAACCAATCTGCGCCCGGCCCTGATCGATAATCTGCCGCGCATCGAACATGAAACCGGGCTGACACGCATCAATGGCCTGTTCCGGCATGGCTGGCTGATTGCCCCGGCCCTGGTCGACGATGCGCTGGCCGAGCTGAATTTTGAAGCGTAACCTTATAGAGTCAACTGTGAGCACTATCCGCATTACCGTCAATGGCGCCGAACACACCATCGCCCGGGAGTCGACACTCGCAGAGCTGCTGAACGCTCTGCGCCCTTCTCCCGATGAGCGCCACACGCCTGTCGCCAGCGCCGTCAACGGCAGGCACGTCGCCAGGCAGGCTCGTGCCAGCCTGGTTCTGAACGACCAGGACGTCGTCACCACCTTCGAACCCATTACCGGAGGCTAGACATGTCTTTTGAAATTGCCGATATCACACTGTCCAGCCGATTTTTTCTAGGTACGGCCGGCTATCCGTCGCCGCTCATACTCGAACAGGCCATTCAGGCCTCCGGAGCCCAGGTCGTTACCGTGGGGCTCAAGCGCCAATTGGCCGAAGGCAGCGGCAAGCCTGTGTCGAACGTCCAGGGTCAGGGGTACTTCGAACTCATCAGGCAAAGCGGCGCGCGCCTGCTGCCCAATACGGCGGGCTGCCATACCGCCGCCGAAGCCATCACACTGGCCCAGATGGCGCGGGAAGTTTTCGATACCAATTGGATCAAGCTGGAAGTCATAGGCGACAGCTACACCCTGCAGCCGGACCCCGTCGAACTGGTGCATGCCGCCGCCGAGCTGGTCAAGCAGGGTTTTGAAGTCTTTCCCTACTGCACCGACGACCTGGTCACCTGCTATCGCCTGCTCGATGCGGGCTGCCGCGTGCTCATGCCCTGGGGGGCCCCGATCGGCTCCGGCCAGGGTCTGATCAACCCCTACGCCTTGCGCACCCTGCGCGAGCGCATCACCGACGTTCCTCTCATTGTCGATGCCGGTATCGGCTCTCCCATGGATGCCATTCAGGCCATGGAGCTGGGGTTCGACGCGGTGCTGTTGAACTCGGCGGTCTCCAATGCGCACAACCCGGTCCTCATGGCCGAGGCCTTCAAGCTCGCCATCGATGCCGGACACAAGGCCTATCAGGCCGGTATTATGGCCGAACAGGACATGGCCGTTGCCACCACGCCGGTAACAGGCAGGCCTTTTGTGCTGGCCTGACCGACGCCCTGCGCTTGCAAAAGCGTAGCCAGTGCGGCATGAGTATAAAAAAAACCGCTATGGGCTAATAGTAGCCCCATAGCGGTTTTCTCCGGCCCTGCCCGGGCCGATTCTTCAAGCCCTACGCGGCTTCGCGCGACATGCGACGCCGATCCTGGTCTGTCAGATAACGTTTGCGCAGGCGTATCGACTTGGGAGTCACTTCGACCAGCTCATCGTCGCTGATGAACTCGACCGCGTATTCCAGCGTAATGCGGATGGGCGGCACCAGATCGATATGCTCGTCTTTACCCGAAGCGCGCACATTGGTGAGCTTTTTTTCCTTGATCGGATTGACCACCAGATCATTGTCGCGGCTATGGATGCCGATAATCATGCCCTCGTACAAGGGCTCGCCCGGAGCGACGAACATGCGGCCACGCTCCTGCAATTTCCAGAGCGCATAGGCAACCGCGGCGCCGTCGTCCTGGCTGATGAGCACTCCATTGCGGCGTTCGCCCACTCCACCTTCGCGCACCGGCGCGTAATCGTCGAAAATGTGGCTGGCCAGCCCCGTGCCGCGAGTGAGCGTCAGGAACTCGCTCTGGAAACCGATCAGGCCACGGGCCGGTATGCGGTACTCGAGGCGGGTGCGGCCACGGCCATCGGCGGCCATGTCCTGCAGATCGCCCTTGCGCCGGCCCAGTTCTTCCATGACCCCGCCCTGGTGGCCGTCCTCGACGTCGACCGTCAACAGCTCATAGGGTTCGAGGCGCACGCCGTCCACTTCCTTGAAAACGACTCGCGGGCGCGATACGGCCAACTCGTAGCCCTCGCGGCGCATGTTTTCAAGCAAGATGGTCAGATGCAATTCGCCACGGCCGGATACTTCGAACACTTTGTCGTCATCGGTGTCTTTCACGCGCAAGGCAACATTGGATTTGAGTTCCCTGTCGAGACGATCGCGCAACTGGCGGCTGGTCACGAACTTGCCTTCGCGGCCGGCCAGCGGCGAGGTATTGACCATGAAGTTCATGGTCAGCGTCGGCTCGTCGATGCGCAGCATCGGCAATGGTTCCGGATTGGCAGGATCCATGAGCGTGCATCCGATTCCGATATCTTCGATGCCGTTGATCAGCACGATATCGCCGGCCTCGGCCACATCGACCAGTTCGCGTTCCAGCCCCTTGAACTTGAGGACCTGGTTGACACGCCCCTTGATGATGTCGCCCTCGGGACCGAATTTGACCACGACATCCTGCGCGGGACGGATGCGGCCGCGATTGATGCGGCCCACGCCTATCTTGCCCACGTAGCTGCTGTAATCGAGCGAGATGATCTGCAACTGGAACGAACCTTCGGCATCATCTTCGCGCTGCGGCACATATTCGAGTATGGCGTCGAACAAGGGCCGCATATCGCCCTCGCGCACGTCCGGCGTCAAGCCCGCATAACCCGACAGGCCCGACGCATAGATCACAGGAAAATCCAGCTGCTCTTCGGTAGCGCCAAGCTTGTCGAACAAATCGAACGTGGCGTTGACCACATGCTCTGGGCGCGCTCCATTGCGATCCACCTTGTTGACCACTACGATAGGCTTCAAGCCCAGCGCCAGCGCCTTGCGCGTCACAAAGCGGGTTTGAGGCATAGGCCCTTCGACCGCATCGACCAGCAGCAATACGCCGTCGACCATGGACAGGACCCGTTCCACTTCGCCGCCGAAGTCCGCGTGCCCCGGAGTATCGATGATATTGATGTGCGTGCCTTCGTATTCGACGGCACAGTTTTTAGCCAGGATGGTAATACCGCGTTCTCGCTCAATGTCGCCCGAATCCATGATGCGTTCGGATACTTGTTGATAGTCGCGGAAAGTGCCTGATTGGCGTAACAACTGATCGACCAGCGTGGTTTTGCCATGATCGACGTGAGCGATAATCGCCACATTGCGCAAAGCGCGATTCATAATTCATCCTTTTGTGTAAGGGTTGCAGGCAACAAGCCGGCAGGCAAGGCATTGAGTGCAATTAAAGTGTTTTGGGGTGTGGGCATGGCCTGCAATGCTTCAAGAGCAACCGCATCGTCCAACGAAAACGACCCCACCTGCGTGCGGCGCAATGCAGTCAGGTGAGCACCACAACCGAGCTGGCGACCAATGTCTTGTGCCAAGGTCCGGATGTAGGTGCCTTTACTGCAATGAACCGCAAGATGGGCTTCATGCCCGGTAAAACTCAAAATTTCCAGTTTGTAAATCGTTACTTTCCGAGCCGGCCGATCCAGCTCGATGCCTAGTCGCGCATATTCGTACAGCGGCTTGCCGTCGCGCTTCAGGGCGGAATACATAGGCGGGACCTGTTCGATCTCGCCGCGAAAGGCAGGCAGAACCCGCTCCAGATCGTCTCTTGCAATTCCCGGAAACGGCGCAATGGCCTGAAACACAATATTGCCGGTCAAATCGCCCGAATCGGTTTCTTCGCCGAAGCGGATCGTTGCGTGATACACCTTGTCGGCATTGAGCATGGCGGCCGATATCTTGGTGGCCCGACCCAGGCAACACACCAGCAGGCCCGTTGCAAAAGGATCGAGCGTACCGGTGTGGCCGGCCTTTTTGGCATCCAGCGCCCGCTTGGCTCTTTGCAAGGCGTGATTGCTGGACAAACCTTCCGGTTTATCCAGCAACAAGACACCATCGAGCACCTGCCCGCGTCGGGAAGCCATCGTTTATCAACCTGAACAAAAACGACAGCCCCTCTAGGGCTGTTCGTCGGGATCTTCGAGATCCGAAGGAGCTGGGGAATAAGCAGCCGGACGATTCGCCCGATCAATCAGCTGGGACAACTCAATGCCCCGCGCCAGCTGATCGTCATGCATAAAACGCAGGGTCGGCACCGTATGAATATGCAAAAGCTTGAACAGCAAGGAATGCAGCCAGCCGGCTTTTTCATTGAGCGCGGCACTGGCCGCCTCGGGCTCGGCCCCCATCACAGTGAAGTACACCTTGGCGTGAGCATAATCGGCCGACAGGTCCACGCCGGTGAGCGTAATAAGTCCGGCACGCGAAATGTCGATTTCGCGCTGGATGAGGCTGGCCAGATCTTTCTGGATCTGGTCAGCCAGCCGCGTAATGCGGCCCGGATTAGGTTTGGACTTGTGGCGGCTCATGATTACAGAGTCCGGGCAATTTCTTTGATTTCAAAGATTTCAAGCTGGTCGCCGACCTCGATGTCGTTATTGCCCTTGAGGGTAATACCGCAATCAAAGCCCGACTTCACTTCCTTGACATCGTCTTTGAAACGACGCAAGGATTCAAGCCAGCCCGACCAGTGAACCACATTATTGCGCAGCAGGCGTACCTGCGAATCGCGGCGCACTACGCCATCGGTGACCATGCAGCCCGCAATATTGCCGATACGCGAAATGGTATAGACCTCGCGAATCTCGACCATCCCGATAATCTCTTCTTTTTTCTCGGGGGCCAGCATGCCCGACATGGCCTTGCGCACGTCGTCGACCGCATCGTAAATAATGTTGTAGTAGCGCAGGTCGATGCCATTGTGATCGGCCAGCCTCTTGGCGCTTTGCTCGGCGCGCACGTTAAAGCCAATGATTACCGCATTGGACGCAATAGCCAGGTTGACATCGCTTTCAGAGATGCCGCCGACTGCCGCATGCACCACCTGGACACGAACCTCTTCGGTGGACAGCTTGACCAGCGAAGAGACCAGCGCTTCCTGCGAGCCTTGAACATCGGTCTTGACAATAAGTTCCAGGGTCTGCGCGCCTTCGCCAATGTTTTCGAACATCGACTCGAGCTTGGCGGCCTGCTGGCGCGCCAGCTTGACATCGCGGAACTTGCCCTGACGGA
Source organism: Paralcaligenes sp. KSB-10 (assembly GCF_021266465.1). Classification (NCBI taxonomy): domain Bacteria; kingdom Pseudomonadati; phylum Pseudomonadota; class Betaproteobacteria; order Burkholderiales; family Alcaligenaceae; genus Paralcaligenes; species Paralcaligenes sp. KSB-10. The sequence continues at coordinate 1,948,200 of NZ_CP089848.1, forward strand.
ACAAGGCGATTTCCCGCGCCTTGCGCTCGTCGACCATGGCAATCAATTCGTCGCCCGCCGCGGGAACCTCTGTGAGGCCCTGGATCTCAACGGGTATGGATGGACCGGCGCTGGTAATCGGCTTGCCGTTTTCGTTAAGCATGGCACGTACGCGGCCGAAGCTGGCGCCCGCCAGCACGGCGTCGCCGCGAGACAAGGTTCCGCTTTGCACCAGAATCGTCGCCACCGGTCCGCGCCCCTTGTCGAGGCGCGCCTCGATGACAATACCCTTGGCCGGCGCATCGACTGGCGCCCGGAGTTCGAGCATTTCGGCTTGCAACAACACATTTTCAAGCAGATCGTCTATGCCATCGCCGGTTTTGGCCGACACCGCAACGAACGGCACATCACCGCCATATTCTTCCGGCACAACCTGCTCGGCCACCAGTTCCTGCTTGACGCGATCGGCATTGGCATCGGGCTTGTCGATCTTGTTGATCGCAACCACCAGCGGAACGCCGGCGGCTCTGGCGTGATGTATGGCTTCTTTGGTTTGCGGCATGACGCCGTCGTCGGCGGCGACCACCAGGATGACGATGTCGGTTGCCTTGGTGCCGCGTGCGCGCATCGCCGTAAATGCTTCATGGCCCGGGGTATCGAGGAAGGTCACCATGCCGCGGTTGGTCTTGACGTTATAAGCGCCAATATGCTGCGTAATGCCGCCGGCCTCGCCGGAAGCGACTTTGGTGCGGCGTATGTAATCGAGCAAAGACGTCTTGCCGTGGTCGACGTGGCCCATTACCGTCACGACTGGAGCGCGCGGCAAGGCCTCGGCTTCGCTCTGCTCGCCTTCGTTCAGATCCAGGAAGGCCTCGGGGTCGTCCAGCTTGGCAGCGATGGCTACGTGGCCGAGTTCCTCGACCACAATCATGGCCGTTTCCTGATCGAGCACTTGGTTGATGGTGACCATCTGGCCAAGCTTCATGAGATGCTTGATGACTTCGGCGGCCTTGACCGACATTTTGTGGGCCAGGTCGGCCACCGTAATGGTTTCGGGCACATGGACTTCACGGGCGATGAACTCGACGGCCTGCGGTTCTTTGCGCTCGGGTTGGGCATTTCTATTGCGCCCGCCTCGGCCGCCACTACCTTTGCCGCCGGCTTTGCCTCCCGCCGCACGCCAGCCGTCGCGGCTGGGGCTTGCTGGGGGAGTATCGCCTTTTTGAGCAGGCTTTTTACGCCCGCTTTCGTCAGTCCATGAAGACGACACTTCGGAAGCCTTGATGGTTTTCTTGATGCCCGGTGCCGCAGCGCCGGCCTTCGCGTCTTTCTTGCCCGCCACTTTGCCGCCATTGGGCTTGTGCAGGGTACCCGACAAGCCAGCCGCATCGGGCTCTGGAGCCTTCAGGACTTTGCGCGGGCGGTTCAGCATCTGGCTCAAGGCGGCGGCTTCGGCAGCCGCAGCGCGTCGTGCACGATCACGCTCGACATCGTCGGGCTCGGCGGCAACGGCGGCCCCCTTGTGCGTGGACCTCACGCCCTGACGAGGCGAAGCAGACGCTGGCGATTTGCCTGCAGCCTTGGCTTCTTCCGCTTTGTCGGCAGGGTTGTCTTGGGCATCGGCAGTGGACTCGACAGAACCAGTGGCCCCCGACGGCTCATCAACAGCAGCCTGGGCTGTACTTTCGGCCTCGGGCCGCGTTACCTCGGGCTCGGCATCCGTCGGTGCCGGAACGGCTTGTGCCGAGAGAGTGTCCGCGTCCGTAGTACTACCTGTGCCGGCAGGCGCGGCAGCAGCTGTGTCCGATGCCACGGCATCGCCGGCCTCGGAGCGGTCAACGCCAGCGGCATCCGCGGGTTCGCGGGTACCGGCATCTGGACGGCTGTCGTCGGAGTGAGAGTCGGTTTCGCCGGTTTCGACCACAGGCGCGCCTGCCGCCGCCGATACTTCAGCCGCAGCAGGGCTTGCAGCAATCGATTCCGTGTCTGCGGAAATTTCAACAACAGTATCGTCCTCGTCGGCCGCTGCGGCCTTGACCGCCTCGGCAGCCAGCTCGGACGGATCGCGCTTGACGAATACGCGCTTTTTGCGAACCTCGACCTGAATGGTGCGGGAACGGCCCGACCCATCGGCCTGCCGGATCTCGGAGGTCTGCCGGCGAGTCAGGGTAATTTTCTTTCCCTCTGAACCGCCATGAGTGCGACGCAAGGATTCGAGCAGTTTCGCCTTATCGGTGTCGGTGACGGCATCGTCAACCGATTTGAGCTCAACACCTGCCGAACGCAACTGCTCAAGCAGTACGTTTGCAGGCATTTTCAGTTCAACTGCGAACTGGGCGACGGTGTTACTCGACATTCGACTCTCTCTTACTCACTACAGCAATTTCAATAAATACAGCCAGCGCTCACAGCGACTGGGGGCTTCAAGCCTCGTCGTCAAACCAGTGAGCCCGGGCGCGCATGATCATCTCGCTTGCATGCTGTTCGTCCAGGCCGGTGATTTCCGACAATTCATCAGTGGCCAATTCGGCCAGATCGTCCCGCGTATAAACTTCTTTATCCGCCAGCTTGGCGGCCAATTCCGGTGTAATGCCTTCGACTTCCAGCAGATCCTGCGCAGTCTGCACGCGCTCTTCCTGGGCAATCGCCTCGGTCAGCAGCGCATTGCGGGCACGCGTACGCAGTTCGTTGATCGTATCTTCGTCGAACGCTTCGATTTCGAGCAGTTCCTGCAAAGGCACGTATGCGATTTCCTCGAGTCCTGTAAAACCTTCATCGATCAGGATGTCGGCAACTTCTTCGTCGACATCGAGCTTGTTGATAAAGGCCTGGCGCAGGCCAGTACGCTCTTCTTCCTGCCGGTTCTGGCTTTCTTCAGGCGTCATGATGTTGATTTGCCAGCCCGTCAGCTCGGATGCCAGACGCACATTCTGGCCACGGGCACCTATGGCCTTGGGCAGGTTTTCGGCGTCGACCACCACGTCCATGGCATGCTTGTCTTCGTCGACGACAATCGACTCGACATGCGCGGGCGCCAGGGCGCCAATGACAAACTCGGCGGGTTCTTCAGCCCATAGTACGATATCGACCTGCTCGCCGCCAAGTTCGTTGCGCACAGCGGTCACGCGCGAACCACGCATACCGACACACGTGCCTATCGGATCGATACGCTTGTCGTAGGCAATAACGGCGATCTTGGCACGCACGCCCGGGTCGCGGGCAGCCGCCTTGATTTCCAGCAGGCCCTGTTCGATTTCAGGCACTTCATTCTCGAACAATTGGCGGATGAAATCCGGAGAGGTGCGCGACAAAATGACCTGCTGGCCACGTGCGGCATGATCCACCTTCAGGACCCAGGCGCGAATCCGGTCGCCGATCCGCATGTTTTCCTTGGGGATCATTTCGTTGCGCGGCAGCCGGGCTTCGATTTTGCCGGTTTCAATAATGGCATCGCCCTTGTCCATGCGCTTGACGGTACCCGAGATAATCGTTTCGCCACGTTCGAGGAAATCGTTCAGAACCTGTTCACGCTCGGCGTCGCGGATTTTCTGCAAAATGGCCTGCTTGGCCGCCTGGGCGCCTATGCGTCCGAACTCGACGGGCTCGAGAGGCTCTTCGATAAAATCGCCAACCTGGATCCCGGGCGAGATTTCCTGGGCGTCGGAATACATTTCCTGCTGATCCGGCTCCTGCAAGCCTGCATCGTCGGGCACCACCAGCCAGCGGCGATAGCCTTCATGCTCGCCGCTGTTGCGGTCAATTGAAACGCGAATATCGGCGTCTTCCTTGAAGCGCTTTTTCATGGCGGATGCCAATGCGTTTTCAAGCGCACCGAAAACCACTTCCCGCGCTACATTTTTTTCACGCGCTAGGGCGTCAACCAATAAAAGAATTTCGCGACTCATCGCTTTTTACCCTTGAAATCAAGTATGGGATCCAGTTTGGCACGATCGACATCGTCGAGAGTGAAGCTAAGAACCTGGGCGTCACCGCTTTTGGTGTCGAGCTCGAGACCAAAAACAGGAGCATCGGTCGTAACGGTGCTATCGGGCGCACGCAGCAAACCCGCATAAACCTTGCGGTTATCAACCGCCTCGCGCAATTTGATTTCAACGCGCTCGTTTGCAAACCGCAGGAAATCGGCGATGTTCCTTAAAGGACGATCGATGCCAGGCGAGCCGACTTCGAGACGCTTGTAATCGATATTCTCTACCTCGAATACACGCGACAATTGTTTTGAAACCTGCTCGCAATCTTCAATCCGCACACCGTCAGGGCGATCGATCGTAACACGCAGCAGCCCAAGCGGCGCGCGCTCAACATCGACCAGCTCGATATCCATATCGGCCAGTGCCTCTAGTGTCAGTGCGAATATATCTGCCATAAAATCAAAAAAAAATGGGCTGTACGACCAGCCCACTATTGTTATCACGCCGTCTGCGTCGTACCTTCAAGCCTCAAAAAGGCTGTTTCAGGCCAAACGCGCCAGGCGCATTCGAAAATGTGCCGCCATGTTTAGCCAAGCCCCACGAGGGCGCACCACCCGTGGCCATAAAAATAAACATAGCTGTAAAGCCCGCTATTCTAGCAGAAATTTAGAAAAATTCCTGCTATCTCACGAGCTTACACTGAAAAAGCAACACTTGAACGGCTTGTTCGATCTGGAAAATGCGCAAAGACCGCACAAGCAGCGCAGGCGGGGATCAGGGACGGAAATTCCGCCCCCGCCCTCCCATCACCCCCAGATGCGACTCATGCGCCGACGCACTGCGAGGCTGCCAGTCGTCGCCGCGATTCGACGCGGATTTAGCCGCAGGGCCGCCGGAATTACCGGGCCGGGGTTTGCCTGCCTTGGGGTTGCCAGTTCGTTTTCCCGGCTCCGCGGCACGCTTGCCCGGACGCGCTCCAGTCTTCGCCGCACGAGGGCCCTGGGCTTTGCGATTGCCGGACTGCTCGCCATCGGGCCGCGGCCCGCGTGTACGGCCGCCCCCCTTGCGCCGCCCGCCTTCGCCCGCCGGCTTGCTGCCATCCGGATGGCCATTGGCCAGGCCGCCGCTGAACATCAGGCCGGTCCCGTAGGGATCCGAAGGATAGGACTCATTGGCCACGCCTTTGCCTGTCCGGCCCCCCGAAAGCTTGCCACGGCGGCTTACCTTGGCGCCATTGAGGCCATTGCGCTCCATCGTTCCAAAGCCCGGAGGCAAGGCGCTATCGTGCGAATCCGGCTGACGGTGACGATGTTCGCCACGCGCTCCCGGACCATCGGAGTCGTCGTCGCGCAACAGGCCTAGCTGCACCATCAAGGCAGTGACCAGCGTGCTGTCGAGTTCTTCCCAGCGCCCGCGCCGCAAATTGCGGGGCAGGACAACTTCGCCAAAGCGGGTCCGGATCAATCGGCTGACGGTAACGCCCGCGGCCTCGAACATTCGGCGCACCTCGCGATTGCGCCCTTCGTTCAGGGTGGCGCGATACCAACGATTGCTGCCTTCTCCGCCCAGATATTCGAGCGCCCCGAACTGGGCCATCCCGTCGTCGAGCTCTATGCCCTTGACCAGGTTGGCTTGCTGTTCCTCGCCGAGTTCGCCCAGCACCCGGACCGCGTATTCGCGCTCGGCGCCGTAACGGGGGTGCATCAAACGATTGGCCAGATCGCCCGAAGTCGTCAGGATCAGGAGGCCTTCGGTATTCAGGTCGAGGCGTCCTACCGACAGCCATTTGCCCACGCGCATCTTGGGCAGACGGGCGAACACAGTGGCACGGCCATTAGGATCGTCGTGGCTCACGATTTCACCGGCGGGCTTGTGGTACAGAATGATGCGCGGCGGCTTTTTCGCGTTGGGACGAGTCACGGGACGGCCATTGACCCGTACCTGATCGTTGGCCCCGACTCGCTGACCTATATGAGCCGGCTCGCCATTGACCGAGACACGGCCCGCAACGATCAGCTCTTCCATTTCGCGGCGCGAACCCACGCCCGCATCGGCAAGCACCTTGTGCAATTTTGGAGTAACCGCATCGCTATTCAGGTATTTGCTCAGGCGCTGATCCATTTTTTCTGTCTTGTCCAGATAGGCGAGCGCCTGTTCGGCTTCTTTTTCATTACCCGGATTTTCGACATGCGGTTTGGCTTCGGCTTTCTTCCTGGGTTCGGCCCGGGGCTTGCGAGCGCGAGGAGTACGCGGCTCCACAGGCGCATCTGAATTGTTCGCAGCCGAGGCTTCGACCTCTGGCCTGGCGTCGGAATTCTCTGCCGTCGCATCACCTCTGCGGCGCCTAAATGGTGTCCTGAGTTTGCGGCCACGCCCGCGCGGAGCGGCTGACTTTGCCTCGGACGCGCCATCAGGCACCGAATTTGCATTCGCCTCGGCAGGATGGTCGGATTCGGGCTTATCGCTCACAAATGCGTTGTCTTGATTCATTTCAGTCATTTTTTTTAAGTGATTCCGTATCAATCTGGATGTCTGGTAACAGGCTTTCGTGGCCCGACTCAGTAATTGCGGGGATAAGGTCCGAATCGGCGGCAACAGCACTCGCGCCGTCGGCCTCGACCGGTATCGCGACGACGGATGCCTCACCCTCATCGAGAGCAAAAGCGGACTCCTGCTCGGGAGACTCCTGCTCCGGGAAATCGGCCCCCTGCTCCGGGAAATCGGGTTCCTGCATCGGGGAATCAGACTCTTGAACCAACGCCACTTCTTCGAGAGTCAGTCCGGCAAGGGAAACAACCGCTTCCTGCGACTCCAGCGGCGGCAACTCATCGAGCGCCTTAAGACCCAGGTCGTCCAAAAAAGCCCGGGTCGTGCCGAACAGAGCGGGACGGCCAGGCGCATCCCGATACCCAAGAGCCTCGATCCAGCCGCGTTCTTCAAGGGTTTTGACGATTTGCGACGATACCGTTACACCGCGTATATCTTCGATGTCGCCCCGTGTAACCGGCTGGCGCCAGGCGATAATCGCCAGCGTTTCGAGCACCGCGCGTGAATAGCGTGGCGGTTTTTCAGGATTCAGGCGCTCGAGGAATTTCTGCATTTCGGGGCGGCTTTGAAAGCGCCACCCGCTAGCCAGATTAACCAGCTCCAAACCCTTTTCGGCCCAATCAAGCTGCAAAATAGCCAATAGGCGGCGCAACTCATCGTTCGAAACTTCTTCCGCCCCAAACAGCTTTCGCAATTCCGCTAGCGACATGGGCTCATCTGCACATAAAAGCGCAGTTTCCAATATACGAATAATCTCGGATTCAATCATCAATTCAAGAGCACAGGACCTGCCTGCAATTTGCTATAAGTTTCAATAAAGGTTAATATCATTTTCTTCAGACGCGGGGTGGAGCAGTCTGGCAGCTCGTCGGGCTCATAACCCGAAGGTCGTAGGTTCAAATCCTGCCCCCGCAACCAGTTTTACCGACAGGCCGTTTACTTTTTGTGAACGGCCTGTTTTTATTTGCAGCAGGGTATTGTTCAAAAGCGGTTCCAAAAACAGGTCCAAAAGAGGTTTCAAAAGCGGCGCTAAGAACGGCACTAAGGACGGCACTAAAAACCGCTAAGAACGGCTCTAAAAACAGCCCCAAAAGCTTGTCACCGGATTTGCACTGTTTATTCAAAGCCAAAGCGCGCGCACCGAATACCCGGAAAACGATTTCCGACAAACAATTTGCTTGAGATTGGCTGGTTACCCTACTGTTGGAAAACACCAACATTTGGCGAGTCATCATTTCAATTTTTTAACTACTGACGCCGGCTATATCTGTTTAAAAACAAAACACGCTTGAGCCGCTGTGCTTGCGCGAGGCAACACTGGTATATGAAATACATTTATGGCACATGCGCATCGGGCTGCGACATGCCAGCTGTATGCAACAGCATGAAACATGTATCACAGAGGCTGCACACCTGCACCCAAAGAGCTTATAAAGTCCGAGATTTATTGCCGCCAAGAAGAATGCGTGCCCGGAAGTTTACCGAATCGCACCCTGTTGTTTTATTGAAGAGCTTTAACACGGGCTAGCGCTACGGACCGCAGCAACGGCATACGTATTAATAAATACGCGACTGCCCACATTACACCACCTCATAAGACATAGCGCAACCATTACACGCACATAATCGTGCATGGACTCCACGCAAAGCGGCCCGGAACCGGCCGTTACGCCATGGCAACTGCTGGCCTCCCGGCATTCTCCAAGGCCTCAAGGCACAACGGCCTCGTCGCCAGACAGCAGGGCGCGCACTTTTTGCTCGAACGCCGCCACATCGGCATCGCGCAGGACAAACACCAGCGCGGTATCGGGAGCTGCATCGGCGCTGCCTGGCCAGGGTTCGATCGGGTACAACTGCTGATGTACGCCATGAACAATGCTCGGGCCAGCCTCGCCACGGAACCGGATCAAGCCTTTGAATCTCAACAGATCCGCGGCATCAGTTGCCTGCAACAGGCTCATGGCACGCAAAAACTCAGACCGCGCAAGAGATTCAGGGCTCCGCAGGGTCAGCACCCGCACACCGCGATGAGATGGCTCGACGCGGCGTCCCAGGCCTGGCTGCGACCATAAGGCGCCCTTCCCCGCCGAACCCGGCCTTCGCGCACCCATGCTGCTGTTCTGTGAGCTGGCAGCCAGCAATTCGGGCAAACCGGGCAACGCCTGCATGCGATACAAAGACGCGTCGGCATTGATGTCGCGCAGGGCATTTTCAAGTTCCGCAATTTCTTCTGGCCCGGCCAGGTCGGTTTTGCTGAGGACAACAGCATCCGCCAGCACGGCTTGTTGCATGGCCTCGAAATGCCGCCCCAATTGCTGCCGCCCGAACACGCCGTCAACCACTGCAATGCAGCCGTCATAAACGTACCGCTCGTTCAGAAAACGCTCGTACCGCAGGGTATACATGACGGGCGCCGGATCGGCCACCCCTGTCGTTTCGATCAGTACGCGGGTCAAGGCCGGAATTTTTTTTTGCAAGGCAGCCATGAATAAATCACGCAGCGCCGTCACCAGTTCCCCGCGCACGCCGCAACATACACAACCCGATTCAAGCAAGACCACATTGTCGTTAATGTGTTTGAAGAGCTTGTGATCCAGGCCGACATCGCCAATTTCGTTGACAATCACAGCCGTCCGACTCGCCTCGGGTGTGTCCAAAACACGATTCAGGAGCGTGGTTTTGCCGCTCCCCAAAAAGCCTGTCACAACCGTTACCGGAATTCGCCCGCTCATAAAATTCTGCACCTGGATTCGTTCTTTCATTTCCCGGCGGTCGCTGGACTAAAATCTGCACTGGCCCAGCATGCCGGGCCGGCAATACCAGCCCCCGCAAGCACTGCTTCCTATTATCGAGCTTCTCGTTTTGACCGCCTCCTTTTCTCTTGTTCACAGCCTGAAAGATATTAACGCCGATCAGTGGAATCGCCTGGCCGGCGGCCACCCCCTGGTACGCCATGAATTCCTGCTGGCCCTGGACGAGGCCCGGTGCGCCGTTCCCGAAACCGGCTGGGCACCACATTACCTGCTTTTGCATCGCGGCTCGGCACTGGCCGGAGCCATGCCTTTGTACCTGAAATCCCACTCAAGAGGCGAGTATGTGTTCGATGCCATCTGGGCCCAGGCATTTGCGCAACATCGGCTTGCATACTATCCCAAGCTTCTCGGCGCAATCCCGTTCACCCCTGTACCCGGACCGCGCCTGCTGGCCGCCGCCCACGCCGATCGTCTGCTGCTGGCGCAACAGGCTATCGAATTGACACGGCAAAACGAGCTTTCTTCCCTGCACATACTGTTTCCACATGAAGCCGATTGCGCCGCACTGAAAGAAGCCGGGTTCATGTTCCGTGAAAATGTTCAATTTCACTGGTTCAATCAGGAGTATCGAAGCTTCGACGATTTTCTGGCCTGCCTGAGCCAACCCAAGCGCAAAAAAATCAAGCAGGATAGAAAAAAAGCCCTTGAAGCAGGCGTACGCTTTCGCTGGCTGCAGGGAAGCGAAATCGACGAAAAAGCGCTATCCTTTTTTTTCAAATGCTACTGCCGCACTTATATCGAGCACGGCAACGCTCCGTATTTGAATTTCGATTTTTTTTCCAGGCTGCACGAACACATGGCTGACCGGCTGGTCGTCGTCCTGGCGGAACAAAACGGTGTTCCCATCGCCTCGGCCCTGAACATCAGGGGCGACAATGCCCTATATGGCCGTTATTGGGGCAGCACTCAATTTATTTCGGGCCTGCATTTCGAAACCTGCTATGTGCAGGCAATCGAATTTTGCATACACCACGGAATCGCGGTTTTCGAAGGAGGGGCCCAAGGCGAACACAAATTGTCGCGCGGCATGCTCCCGGTAAAAACCTGGTCGGCCCACTGGATACGCGATGCCCGCTACGCGCACGCGATAGCCGATTTCCTGGAGCGTGAAACCCCTGCCATCACCGGCTATATCGACGAACTGCACGAACACAGCCCATTCAAAGCCAGCAAAGCCAAGCCCAGCCTATAACTACCAGACCACGAAGAACAGCACCCAGGAGATGCAGAACGGAACCAGGCCCAGCGCAACAACCGCTGTGGCGCTCAGACGCTGCCATACATGGACGCTACGCAAGCCAGCCAGGCGCCAAACCAGGCGCATGCTCCACAACAAAGCCAGGCTGAGCAATGCAAACCGAACCCCCGTCGCCCAGCTTGTGGAAATCCCCTCATTCTTCAACAGGGTCAGAGTGGTGGCCGAAAGGCCCAGGAATACGCCCGCGCCGCCCGCCGGAATCAGACCTTGCGCCAGTTTGTGCACACTATCGCGCCCCAGTTGGAACCCGGCCCTGGATTTTGAACCGCCCCGCCGATCCGTTTCCCGAACCCGTGGCAACACGCGGTCGGCCAGCCACAGGGCAATGTAGATAGGGCCGCCCACCACAATGGTGGCGCCAAGAATAAACACCAGGATTCCCGCACCATCGAGCCAGGTAAAGCTGTCGTTGACATCGGGATAATGGGTCAAAATGAACCAGGGCGCATTTCCCGCCAAAGGCCAATAAATATCGTGATTCACCAGCCACGTTGCGCTGGCCTGCTTGAGCGTCACGAACCAGGGACTGGCGCTCCATAAAAAAGCCCCCACCGCCAGCCCCATCAGGCCGAATACGATAAGCGCGGTTTGCCAGCTATCGCCCGTAGTCACATGAACGATCTCGGCCTCCGGAGAGCGCGCAGTCAGATGCACCGCTCCGCGATAATCGCTGCACCGGCCGCACATATGGCAATCGCCGGCTCCTTTCATGTGCCGCAACGGCACCAATGGAGCGCAATTGATGGCCGCGGTGCGCCGTTGCGGCTTGCGCCAGGCGTCTTCATCCACCTTGTAGTGCCATGGAGCAAGCTTGGCCAGCAGATTGAACACGCCATTGACCGGGCACAGATACTTGCACCAGACGCGCTTGTTGCGGCCATACAGCCACCCCACGACCATTGCGCCGGCCGTCGAACCGCCCAGAACCGCCAGCACGGCCCATGGATACTGATAAACGCTCACCAGTTGGCCATATACCGTCGTCAGGGCAAAGGCTACAAATGGCCAACCTCCCCAGCGCATCCATTTTGGAATGGCATGGCCGCGGCCATGCTCGCTGGCCCATTCGGTGAGCATGCCTTCGGGACAGAACAAGCCGCACCAGGCGCGGCCGAACAGAGGGATGGAGACCAGGACGAAAGGCCACCAGATACCCCAGAATGCAAACTGCGCAAAGATGGTCAGGTTATTGAATATCGACGCCGTGCGTCCCGGCAAAGGCAGAACGGCCGGAACAATCAACAAAAACAGATAAACGGCGACGATCACCCATTGCATCCGCCGCAAAAAGGAGGCATGGTCGCGTAAGAAATCGGCAACTTTCGTTGTTGCCCGGCGCAAAGCGATGGCCATGAAGAATCTGCTATACCGATGCCGTCGACAGGCGCGCCGTCTTTGATGGGCCGGATTCGGCGCGCTTGAGCAAATAGCGCACCACGACCCAGAACCCGATCCAGATCAAAAGCTGCGACAACGCGGGATAAGCGCGATAGCCGGCGAAATGAGCCAGGACCGAACCCAGGCCGCCATTGGCGTCGAGCAGCCACGAGCTATCCCATACAGGATCCATGAGGGTGGGCAGGACTCCAAGCGAAATCAAATGATCCAGCCCGCCCACCAGCAAAGAGCTCGCCAGCAGCAGCAAAAGAATTTCAGTCAGCTTGAAAAACCGCCGCCAGGTGATGATCTTGCCGCCCAGCTGCAAGATCCCAAATGTAGCCAGCGCCGCGCCAAAACCCAGCAAGCCAGCCAGGGCCATGCGCCACGCCGATCCGGCCGAGTCGCCGGCGGCAATCGTGCCATACAGGAACACCACCGCTTCGCTGCCTTCGCGAGCCACGGCGCACATGACCAGAATCAGCAGACCCCACCAGTTGTCGCCGCCGATCTGCTCTTTTGCGCCTCCTTCAAGGTCCTTCTTCAGGGAGCGGCCATGGCGCTTCATCCAGACCACCATCTGCACCACCAGTGAGCAGGCCACCAGAGCCATGACCGCCTGAAACCATTCCTGACCCTCGCTCGACAGCCACGACGAGATGCCCAGCAGGACGAGGGCCAGCACCACGGCCAGGCCCAGCCCCGCCACAACGCCGCCCCAGAGCCAGGGCAAGCCTTTACGCCCTTCAGGGCTGGATCGAAGCCAGGCATACAAGATGCCCACGACCAATAAAGCTTCGACACTTTCACGCCAGACTATAAAGGCTATTTGTTCCATGATCAGATACCTTCACTACTTTTTGGGCAGCACCACCAAAACACCCTTGGCCTTCTGATGGAAATCATCGAAGAATGGGTATTCTCCAGGCCGGGAAAGGGTAAGCACCACAAACGAAGTCACCCCCGGGCCCAGCACTTTTTCCTTGCGCAAGGGCAAACTCTCGAACTCGACGGGCTCCTTGCTGGCGTTGACCAGTATCAGCTTGAAACGCCCTGCCGGAACTTCGAACCGCGCCGGCTCGAAGGTGCCGTCGGGCTTGAAAGTCAGCGTGAACGTGGGCATTTCGTCTGCCTGCGCACCGCCGGCCACGCCCAGCATGATGCACAAGGCCAGGGCCAGCGATTTGAATACCTGGAAACCGATCGTCACGTTTTAATATCCGCCTTTCTTGCCAGTGCCTGCAAACACAAAGTCGTAATTCAGCTCGAACGGCTTGAACCAGGGAGCCACACCCGTTTCCTTGTCGACATGGCGACCGAAGTGATTCATTTTATTTGCCGTAGGAGGAGCGATTGTAAAAGACAATTTGTATTTTCCAGGGCCCTGCAGTTTGACGTTGTCGCCGTAATGAGGCCCGTCGTTGGCCACCATCGGCATCAGGTCCCCTTTCAGCACCTTGTCGCTGCCTACTTTCTGGAGGGTATATTGAATGACCAGATAAGGAGCCCATGCTCCTTCGGGCAAACCATTCTTGTTGTCGGCCGTTGCATGTATGTCGGCTTCAAGATGAATATCGGAATCCTTGGCGTCGCGCATCATTCCGGCGGGTTCCATCTCGACCGGCTGCAGATACACGGCGCCGATTTCCAAGCCATTGAGCTCCGCAGGCTTGCCGATAGGATATTCGGCCGCCCAGGCCGACGCCGCAAGTCCCATGCCCATCGCCACAACCAATAACTGCTTTACCATGCTCACGATCTCCGGTTTTGTTCCGATAAGAAATAAGATAATGCTCGTCCGGTTTTTATTGCACATGCAGTTCGGAAAGCCGCGGCTTTTGCCGTCTGGCTAGAACTCGAAACACAAACAAGATTTATTCTCATTAATATATCATATGGATTCTAACAATAGTCTGAATCCACAGTGGCCGGCATGGATTTATATGCCGAAGAACAACAGTGGCAATGCCGCCTGGGCGGTCGCGCGGATGCGCTGCACGGGTCGCCGCAACAGACCGCCTCAGGAGGCCTGCGCGGCGTGGAGCGCCAAAATATCGCAAACGGCGCTGTTGGCGGGGGTTGGCACGCCGCTTTTCTGACCCAGCCTGACCACCCCGCCGCTCAACCAATTGACCTCGATCGGACGACTGCCCTGAAGATCATGGTGCATGGAGGAATCCATACTTTCAGGCAGCGAATCGGCAAATTCAAGACGATTTTCTGCAAAATCCTCTGCCAGATCGACGCCCTGGGCACGGCCGACCGCAACAACCTCGCGCATCAATTGCAATAAAAACGCCCGGGTTTGAGGATTGCTTCGAATCGGGCCCAGCGGCGCGCGCATGGACGTCGTCGCTGCCGACAGCCCGACAAGGAATACATATTTTTCCCAGATCGCCCTGCGCACATTGGGGCTGAGCTCGGACGCAACCCCCGCATGCCGCAATGCGTCGTGCAGGAACCGGGTACGTGCGGACTCGCGGCCATCATATTCGCCAACAACGATGCGCTGCATGGTGCCGATCTGATGAATTACACCTGGCCTGGAAATATATGTAGCCACATAGGCGACACCGCCCATGACCGCGCTGTCACCAAACTCCCTGCACCAGAGCTCATCTTTTATGACACCATTTTGCAATGACAGCACACCGGTTTTGGGGCCGACCAACGGTTTGATCAATTTTGCTGCGGCTTCGCTATCCCACAGCTTGACCGAGACAATGACAAGATCAGCCGGCCCAAGCGCCGCGGGATCATCGGCAACCTGTACTTTCGGCACGTGAATATCGCCATGCGATTCACTTTCTATCAACAAGCCGCGCTCCTGCATGGCGGCGAGATGCGCGCCCCGGGCAATAAAGCTCACGTCGTAACCCGCATGGGCAAGCAGCCCACCAAAAAAGCCGCCCACGCCGCCGGCCCCCATCATGACAATTTTCATCAGAACTCCTGAAAGCCGCCGGCCTACCGGCTTCACCTAGTATGATACTGAAGCGCCCGTGACCGCATGCCGGCGCGACCATCGATGGGGCAGCCCCGGAACCTGCATGCAAAAAACACGCATTGTTCAGTCCGCCGCACGCAAATTGCCTTCAAACATACACCGGAGACCATGCAATGCGCAAACCGTTGTCAAAAATCGCTGTAATAGGCTGTGGAGTAATAGGAGCCAGTTGGGCGGCCTATTTTTTAGCCAAAGGTTTTTCGGTCGCCGCAACAGACCCGGGGCACAACGCCGAGTCCAGTTTATCCAAATGGATTCACGCCTTCTGGCCCTCCCTCGAAAAGCAGGGCCTTGCGCCTGAAGCATCGCTCGACAATCTCGTCTTCAGTACGGATTTGCACAGCACGGTAAAGAACGCCCTGTTCATCCAGGAAAACGGGCCGGAGCGGCTGGACATCAAACACAGCCTGATTGCCGCAATCGAAGAGGCGGCTTTGCCAGACACGCTTATCGCTTCCAGCTCTTCGGGGCTGCTGGTCAGCGACATGCAGAGCGGCGCCAAACATCCCGAACGCATCGTACTCGGACATCCCTTCAATCCTCCTCACCTCATCCCATTGGTCGAAGTGGTCGGCGGCAAGCTGACGTCCCCGGAAACCATAGAGCGCGCGCTCGAGTTCTACCGTTCGATAGATAAAAAACCCATACACATTCGCCGGGAGGTCAAGGGCCACGTCGCGAACCGCCTGCAGGCCGCGCTATGGAAAGAAGCATTCCATCTCGTCGACCAGGGCGTGATTTCGGTTGCCGATCTCGACACCGCGATTTCGTCCGGACCTGGGCTGCGCTGGGCGCTGCTCGGCCCTTTTCTGAATCTGCATCTTTCCGGCGGTGAAGGCGGCATCGAGCATTTGCTGGAACATCTGGGCCCGCCCATCGAAGACTGGTGGGCTGATCTGGGGCAGGTCTCGCTGACCGCCCACACCAATAAGAAAATCATCGACGGAGTCAGGCAGGAGCTTGCGCTCCACGATGAAACCCTGATGCGGCAACAGCGCGACAAACTGCTGGTATCGCTATTGCAGATGAAAAAGGACTCCGATCAGCTACCTTGACACACGCAGGCCCGCTTTCTATTTTTTGGAATCTTTGGGCGCGTTGGGATTGAACGGAAAGGCAGAAAACATAGAACGGGTCTGGTCCTGCATCTGGTCCTGCATTTGCACGAACAGATTCTTGCTCTGATCGATATAGCTGTTCATCATGTTTTGCAAAACCGGAGTCTGGACATTCATGAACTGCGCCCAGGCTTCCGGTGCGACCTGATTGCCGTACAGACCTTTGGATTGCTCGGCCATGCGATCCTGGATGTCCATGAACGCCTGGATGTTCTTTTCCAGGAAGGTTCCCATGACGCCCTGCATGGCGTGTCCATAAAAGCGGATGATCTGCGACAGCGCTACCGACGAAAACATGGGCACGCCACCGCTTTCCTCTTCAAGAATGATCTGAAGCAATATGCTGCGTGTCAGGTCTTCGCCGGACTTGGCATCGACTACCTGGAAAGCCTGATTATCGAGAACCAGCTGCTTGACGTCGGACAAGGTAATGTACGCGCTGGTTTGCGTATCGTACAGGCGGCGATTGGGGTATTTCTTGATCAGGCGAGTTGCAGCAGGAGGTGAGATTTGCGTCATGAGATTGGCCGAGTACGTGGTGGATCCAGGAAAAGGAAACAATGAAATTGCATGTTTGTCGAAAAATACAACAAATACCTACGCTATTGCTTGCTGCCACAACTTGCTACTATCGTTTTAAAAACAACAAAAAGCAACAGTGTTTGACGGACCAGGCTCGTCAAACACTGTTGCCGGCAGCCAGACGAGCACGCTTATCCCATATGCAAGCCGCCATTCAACGAGAAGTCGGCGCCGGTTGCAAACCCCGCATCGTCCGACGACAGCCAGGCGACCATCGAGCCGATCTCTTCCGGCGTACCCAGACGCTTGACCGGAATGGTTGCCACGATTTTTTCCAGCACATCGGGACGTATGGCTCGTACCATATCGGTACCAATATAACCCGGTGAAATGGTATTGACGGTAACCCCTTTGTTGGCGACTTCCTGGGCCAGGGCCATGGTGAAGCCATGTATACCGGCCTTGGCCGTCGAGTAATTGGTTTGGCCAAACTGGCCTTTCTGGCCGTTCACCGAACTGATATTGACAATACGCCCCCATTGCCGCTCGACCATTCCCTCGATGACCTGCTTGGTCACATTGAACAGGCTATTCAGGTTGGTATCGATGACGGCCCGCCAATCTTCATGGCTCATTTTTCGAAACAGCCCGTCGCGCGTGATCCCCGCATTGTTGACCAGAACATCGACAGACCCCAGATTTTTTTTGACCTGCTCAAAAGCCTCCACGGTTGAATTCCAGTCGGAGACATTGCCAACCGACGCATGGAATTTGTAGCCCAAGGCAGCCTGCTCATCGAGCCATTGCTTGTAATTGCGGCTAGGCCCGCAACCGGCAACGACGGTATAACCCTCTTTGGCTAAACGCTGACATATTGAAGTTCCAATACCTCCCATCCCGCCTGTCACATAAGCCAATTTGCCACTCATTTCAGTCTCCTCTGGAATCATTCCAAATACCTGCTTTACTGGGACTCGGGGCCAGGGCCGCGAGAACTGCCACAATTGGCCCGATCATTTGCAATTGCCGCTTGCCGATGCCTTACCTCCTTCTCCTTAGACCGCTCTGACTTTCACATAGCGCCCGGGCGCCGCTTCAATGGGCGCGTAACGCGCATTGCCCAAGCTGGACCTGGCCCGCCCCTTGGCTCCCGACCGGGCAGCCAGCCAGTTGGCCCAATCGGGCCACCAGCTTCCCGCCTGCTGAGTGGCGTCGGACAGCCACGCCTCGGGATCGCCGGGAATTTCAGCGTGCTTATAGTCTTTTTCGTGAGTCCAGTAGCTGCGGCGCTTTTTGGCAGGTGGATTGATAACCCCCGCAATATGTCCGGACGCCCCCAGTACAAACCGCAGCGGCCCTTTCAGGATACGGGTCGACGCGTAGGCCGCCGGCCAGGGAACGATGTGGTCTTCGCGCGACCCATAGATGTAGACCGGCATGGTCAGGCTGTGCAAGTCGAGCGCATGGCCATCGACCTTGACCCGACCGGGAACTTTTAAATTGTTTTCCAGATACGTGTTGCGAAAATACCAGGCAAAAAACGGCCCCGGAAGATTGGTGCCATCCGCATTCCAGAATAGTAAATTGAACGCGGGTGGCGTTTCACCTTTGAGGTAGTTGCTGGCTACATAGTTCCAGACCAGCTCGTTGGGGCGCAGGAACGAAAATGTCGTGCCCAGTTCGCGCGCCGACATGAGGCCGCCCCGCCCCAGTTGCCGTTCGCGCGTCTGCGCGTGGAGTTCGTCGACGAAAACATCCAGCACCCCGGTATCTTCGAAATCGAGCAGGGTGGTCAGCAAAGTAAGGGAACTGACCGGATTCTGGCCCTTGGCATGGGCCAGGGCCAGGGCGGACGCCAATAGCGTGCCGCCGACACAAAACCCCAGCGCATTGACCTGGTCTTGCCCGGAAATATCGCGTACGGCATCAAGGGCCGCCAGCACCCCTTTTTGCAGATAATCGCCCCATGTCGCCGAGTCGATGCCGTCGGTATCGGACGCAAGCGGATTGCGCCACGAGATAAGGAAAACGCTGAAACCCTGTTCGACCGCATGCCGCACGAACGAATTTTCCGGCTGCAGATCGAGGATATAAAACTTATTGATGCACGGAGGCACCAACAACAAGGGCTTCTTATAAACCTCAGATGTAAGCGGCGAATACTGGATAAGCTGGAGGAGTTCGTTTTCGAAAACAACGGCGCCTTCGGAAAGACCGATGTTGCGGCCCAGCTCGAACTGGGACTCGTCGGTTTGAGACATGCGGCCTTTTTGCAGGTCGGCAAGCAAATTGTGCGCACCCTGGCGAAACGATTCGCCATGGCTTTCAAGCAAGGCTCTTTGCGCCTCGGGATTCGTGGCCAGAAAATTGGATGGAGCGAGCGCATCGACCCATTGCATAACTGAAAATCGCAGGCGATTGCGAACGGGCTCGGGAACCTGGGCGGCCTCGACCATTTGATTCATGGCCGTCGCCGACAGCAGGTAAGCATGAGCCATCAGCAGAAAACTGGAATTGGCGGACCACGCATCGCTGTGAAAACGGCGGTCGTGCGGAGCCTGGAGCGTGCCTTGCTGCGCCTGGGAAGTGACGCGCAGCCACTCACGTGAAAATTCGGCTTGAATTTCAGCCAGCTTGTCCGGTGCCACGCTCACCGGGACGGGCCATTCAGATGAAAATGGAACACTCATCTTAGACACCTATGCATTAACGTTTCTTTTAACGCATGTTGGATTGCATTTGAACACCTGTCAATCAGGGTAAGTCGCTAGCCCGCATGTTTGCAAAATTCCAATCCGAATAGTGCGGAAATAGTTGCCATTGGCGAATCGCATCGACCGCCGGCTAGCGCCCTTCCGGCAGCCACGCCACCGTCGCAAGCCGCCCCGTATCGCGTTCACGCCGATATGAGTAAAAACGCTCGGCCTCGCCGAACGTGCAGTATCCGCTCAACTCGACTTGGCCCACGCCCGCTTCCTGCAGGCGGAATCTTGCCAGGCCCGGCAGATCGGCCAGCCATTTTTCATGGGCGATTTTTTCCACAAAAAAATCGGCGCTTCGCCTGTCCCGATCGACAAACGCGGCCTGGACATCCGCGCCCACTTCGAAATGCCGCTGGCTGATTCCAGGCCCGATCCAGGCGCGCCAGCGCGATGTCTGCGGACGCTTTGCCTGCAGGCGTCGAAGAGTTTCTTCCAGCACGCCATTGAGCAGCCCGCGCCAGCCCGCGTGCGCCACGCCCAGCACGCTGCCCTCGTCGTCGGCAATAACCACCGGCAGGCAATCGGCGGTCATGATGACCAGCACCCGATCCTTCTGCGCCGTGACGGCGGCATCGGCGGAAGGCGGCACGTCGGCGGGCAGGTCGGCATCGGCCACCTCGACGCCATGCACCTGATTCAGCCAGAAGGGCTCGGCCGGCAGCTCCGCGCGCAAGCGACGCCGGTTTTCCACTACATGATCGATGTTGTCCTGCGTGTGACGTCCCAGGTTGAGCGACGCGCACGGCCCGGTACTGACCCCTCCCTGGCGCACCGTGGAGAAATACCGCACACCCCGCCAGTCCAGGCCTGTCACACTGGGCAAGGAATTTGCAGGCGTCAGCTCTGCCATGTAATGTTCTCCAGAACCTGCCTGAAATCATCGGCCAGCGGAGCCTCGAAAGAAACCCGTTGCCCGCTTGAAAAATCATCGAAACTCAAGGAGCGCGCATGCAGCAACTGCCGCACTGCGCCGGCAACAGGCTTGCCACCGTACAAGGTATCGGCCACCAGGGGATGGCGCAGACTCATCATATGTACCCGGATTTGATGCGTACGGCCAGTTTCAAGACGGCAGACGACTTCGGTCACAACATGACCTTCGGCGCTTTCGCCAATACGCCGGGGCTCATAATGGGTAATGGCCTGCTTGGGAGCGATCGGCCGCTCGACCGCCATGCGAACCGGTACCTTGGCGTCGCGCCCGATCTCGAGATCGACTGTTCCGCTCTTGGGTATATTGCCGTGTACCAGGGCGATATACTCTCGGCTGACGCTGCGGTCCTGCAACTGCCGGATCAGGTGCGTCTGGGCTTTTTCGTGGCGCGCGACCACCAGCAGGCCCGAGGTGTCTTTGTCGAGCCTGTGCACGATTCCGGCCCGCGCAACCAGCTTCAGTTCCGGGAAACGGTACAGCAAGCCATTGAGCAAAGTCCCGTGCCAATTGCCCGCGCCGGGGTGGGTGACAAGGCCCGCAGGCTTGTTGATGACGATCCAGTCGCCGCTTTCAGCCACCACGCCGAATTCGACCGGCTCGGGAGAAAACGCCAGCGATTCCGGCGGCAATTGCTCCCAGACGCTGAGTTTGTCTCCCGGACCAACGGTTTGCTTGATGCGTCCCGGCTGGCCATTGACCCACACGTGCCCCTGCTCGATCCAGACCTGCAAACGGCTGCGGGAATGCTCGGGAATCAACCTGGCCAGGGCCTTGTCCAGCCGCTCCGGCGGTGCCCGGAACGGCAGTTGAAACTCGACCGGTTCATCTGTGGCGGAACTTTCTTTATGGATAACTGTGTCAGTCATGGCGACAAATCATATAATCAGCCTGCATGCTAACACCAAGGACACTTTTGTGATTCGTCTAGACCTCGCTTTACCTCGCTTTCCCAGCCTGAAACGACTGACGCACGCGGTGCTTATGCTCGTTGCCGTCGCGCTTATTGCCGGCTGCAGTTCCTTCAAGAACCAGGTCGACAAAACAGCCGGCTGGAGCGCAGACCGCCTCTACAAAGACGCCC
Source organism: Paralcaligenes sp. KSB-10 (assembly GCF_021266465.1). Taxonomy (NCBI): domain Bacteria; kingdom Pseudomonadati; phylum Pseudomonadota; class Betaproteobacteria; order Burkholderiales; family Alcaligenaceae; genus Paralcaligenes; species Paralcaligenes sp. KSB-10. The sequence continues at coordinate 1,969,527 of NZ_CP089848.1, forward strand.
ACGCCGAGATGAGCGACGGCAACTGGAAAGACGCGCGCACACGCCTCGAAGCCGTCGAGGCCCGCTATCCTTTCGGAGTCTACGCGCAACAAGCCTTGGTCGACCTGGCTTATGTCAACTGGAAAGACGAGGAACCCGATCAGGCGCTGGCCGCCATTGCGCGGTTCCAGCAGCAGTATCCGAACCACCCCGGCACGGATTACATGCTGTACCTGAAAGGGCTGGTTACGTTTACGCCGCCCAGCGCCTCCTTCAGCAACATAACGCGCCAGGATCCAAGCGAACGGGACCCCAAAGGCCTGCGCGAGTCCTACGAGGCATTCAACCAGCTGATTGCCCGCTATCCCAACAGCCGCTACACCCCCGATGCCAAAAAACGCGTCACCTGGCTGGTCAACACCATTGCCGAGAATGAAGCCCATGTCGCCCAGTACTATTACGAGCGCGGCGCCTATGTCGCCGCGGTCAATCGGGCGCAAAAGGTCATTACCGACTTTCAGGGCGTGCCCATAGCCGAAAAAGCGCTGTACATCATGTACCTGAGCTACGGCAAGCTTGGCCTGACCCAACTGCGGGACGACACCAAGCGCGTGCTGGACAAGAACTTCCCCAACAGCAAATATTACAAGCAGGGGCTGAACGAGCCGGTCAACAACTGGAATCCCATCAACTGGCTCTAGCGGCCCGATGGCACCCGAGAAAGGCACCCCTTGCGGGTGCCCGGTCGGCCATCAGCACGCATTCTGTTTTTTGTCATAAAAAGCCAGCACCTCGGCTTGCTCGCGAGTGCGTGAAAAAGGCGGCAAGCCGCGCCAGAGCAACTTGCCATACGGCTTTTCCACCAAACGGGTATCGCCCACCATCAACACCCCCCAATCCGTCTCCGAACGGATAAGGCGCCCCGCGCCCTGCTTGAGGGAAATCGCGGCCTCCGGCAGCTGATACTCCATGAACGGATTGCCGCCATTCTCGCGGCAACGCTTCAAACGCGCCTCCAGAACGGGATCGTCCGGCGGCGCAAACGGCAACTTGTCGATGGCCACAAGCGTCAGGGCATCGCCCGGTACATCGATCCCTTCCCAGAAACTGGCGCTTCCCACCAGCACCGCGTTTTTCTCTGTGCGGAACCGTTCCAGCAAAATACGTCGCGAACTCTCGCCCTGGCGCAATATCAGCCTGTCGAGGCCCTCGTCGTCGAATCGTTCCTGCAGCAGCTCGGCGATCCTGTCGACCGAACGCAAGGTCGTGCACAGAACCAGCACGCCACCGGCGGCCATCCTGGCCAGCGGCAGCAAGGCATCCACGAATCGTTCGTTGAAAGCAAAATCGCTGGGCAAAGGCAAGGCTTTCGGAACAAACAAAACGCCCTGTCGAGCATAATCGAAGGGCGATTCCCAGCGCAGGGTTTTGGCCTCCCAAAGCCCAAGCTGGCGCAGAAAATGACTGAAATCGCCGTGCACCGACAGCGTGGCCGATGTCAGGATCCAGGCCTGACTGGCACTGCGGTAGCGTGAAAAAATCTGTGCTACCGACAACGGTGCACTATGCAGGCGCATGTGGTGCAGGCTGTGTTCGACCCACCGAACCGCCCCGCCCTCATCGTTCACACTTCCCTCTTGGGGCGGCTCGGGCTGCAGCGCGTTATGCCCTTGCCGATCCGGTTGGCTCCACTGGAACAGACGGGCACGGATGTCCAGGCATGTCTTGGCCGCCGCGGCAAGATCGGGGTGTTTTTCAGTCACGACATTCAGCAATTGCGAACTCCGGTCCAGCACCTTCTGCAGCTCGGACAATGCAGTATCGAATGATTCGGGCTCGGGAATTGCATCGAATGTGGCTTTGCGACCGGGCAATTTGTCGATCGGACTCGATGCCAGGCGCAATTCGCGCGCCGCCTGCTCGAGTTTCTTGGAGGCCTCGCTCCAGTTGGTGGATTCCCTGGCATGGGCCAGGCCGGCCGCTTCGATCGATCGCGCCAGATCCAGCAATTGATGCGAAGACACGCTGGTACCCAGAAAGCGGGTGGCAATGTCGGGCAATTGGTGCGCTTCGTCGAAAATCACCGTATCCACGGTAGGCAATAAATCGGTGATCCCTTCTTCGCGCAATGCCAGATCGGCCATGAACAAGGCATGATTCACGACGACCAGATCGGCGTCCTGGGCATAGCGACGGGCCTTCATGACAAAACAGTCGCGCAAATGCGGGCAATCCTGGCCCAGGCAATTTTCGCGAGTGGATGTCACGCGGTTCCAGATATCGGCCTCTTCGGGCACCTGCGCCAAATCGGCCTTGTCGCCTGTTCTGGACTGCTTCGCAAAAACCTGGATGTTGCGCAGTTGACCCATTTCGGCACGCGATTTCAAGGCGCGTTTGTCCCCCGATAGACGCTCGAGATGATAATGGCAGACGTAGTTGCCCCGGCCCTTCAGAAGCGCTACGGTGATCGGCAGCGACAGGGCCTCGCGCAATTTGGGCAGATCGCGCCGAAACAACTGGTCCTGCAGGGTACGAGTGCCGGTGGACACCAACACCTTGCCTCCTCCCAGAAACGCCGGCACCAGATACGCCCAGGTTTTTCCGGTTCCCGTACCCGCCTCGGCCACCAGGGTGGACCGGTCCCGCATGGCGCTTTCGATAGCTTGCGCGAGCTCCAGCTGAGCCAGCCGCGGCCGGTAGTCGGGCACGGCAGAGGCAATAGGGCCGTCTGCGGCAAAAATATCAGAGAGTTCTTGCAAAAACATTGAAAAATCGACAGGTAACAAGCATGAAAGTTGAATGCCGGCCCATTGCCCGACGCAAGCGACAAGGATACACCGCCGTTTTTTTACATTCCTTAATGGTTTCAAACGTGATGATACCCGGGTATTTCCCGGATCAATGCCGCCTTGTGGCAAAATGCCCCGCTCGAATTACGTTTTTACAATGGCCTTATGACTGCTGATACCTTCGTTTCCATGACTTCGATAGCCCTGAACCAGGGCAACGACCCCGAACGCATCATCGCCCAGCTCGCCCGCGAGCTGAATGTGCGCGCCTCGCAAGTCGGTTCAGCCGTGGAATTGCTCGATGGCGGTGCCACGGTGCCGTTTATTGCCCGCTATCGCAAAGAGGCCACCGACGGACTCGACGATACCGTCTTGCGCAATCTTGAAGTGCGCCTGCTCTATGTCCGCGAACTGGAAGGCCGCCGGACGGCCATTCTCGAATCGATCGTACAGCAGGGCAAGCTTACCGCCGGGCTGCAGCAGGAAATCCTGGCAGCCGATACCAAGCAGCGGCTGGAAGACTTGTACGCACCTTACAAGCCCAAACGCCGCACTCGGGCCCAGATCGCCCGGGAAGCCGGCCTGGGTCCCCTGGCCGAAGCCATTTTGAATGACGCCGGATGCGATCCCTCCGTACTGGCGCAAAACTATCTGAATCCCGAAGCATCCATCAACGACACCAAGGCCGCCCTGGACGGAGCCCGCGACATACTGGCGGAACAATTTGCCGAAAATGCCGACTTGCTGGCCAATATGCGCGAACACCTGTGGGCCACTGGCCTGCTCTACGCCAAAGTGGTCGAGGGCAAGGAGTCCGAAGGAGCCAACTTTCGCGACTGGTTCGACTTCAAGGAGCCCCTGCGCACCCTGCCCTCGCACCGCATCCTGGCCTTGCTGCGCGGCCGCCAGCAAAGTGTGCTCGATTTGCGCCTGGGCCTGGAGGCTGACCTCGAACTGCAGAATCCGCATCCCTGCGTAGCGCGGACAGCCCGCTTTTTAAATATCGATGCGGGATTCGAGCCCGATGCGGCGCCTCGCGCCCGCTGGCTGGCCGAGGTTTGCCGCTGGACCTGGCGCGTCAAATTATTGACCACATTCGAATCCGAACTGATCGGCCGCTTGCGCGACAGTGCCGAAGAAGAAGCCATACGCGTTTTTGCCGCCAACCTGAAAGACCTGTTGCTCGCCGCTCCGGCCGGCCCGAAACCGGTAATGGGCCTGGATCCCGGCATACGTACCGGCGTCAAGGTGGCTCTTATCGACCCCACCGGCAAACTGCTCGATACCGCCACGATCTACCCGTTCGAGCCGCGCCGCGACCGGGAAGGTTCGATCAACACCCTGGCCACATTGGCCGCCAGGCACAAGATCGAACTGGTCGCCATCGGCAATGGCACAGCCTCCCGTGAAACCGAGAAGCTGGTGGCCGACATGGCGGAAAAATTCCCCACGCTGTCGCCTACGCGTGTCGTTGTATCGGAAGCGGGCGCGTCCGTCTATTCGGCCTCGGAACTGGCCGCGCTGGAATTTCCCAATCTCGATGTCAGCCTGCGCGGCGCAGTGTCGATTGCGCGCCGACTGCAAGACCCACTGGCCGAGCTGGTCAAAATCGAGCCCAAAGCCATTGGCGTCGGTCAGTACCAGCACGACGTCAACCAGCGGGAACTGGCACGTTCGCTCGATGCGGTCATCGAGGACTGCGTCAACGCGGTGGGCGTCGATGTCAATACGGCCTCGGCCCCTTTGCTGACACGAGTATCGGGGCTGAATTCCTCGCTCGCCAAAAATATCGTGGCCTGGCGCGACGATAACGGCCCATTTGCCAATCGCAAGATGCTGCTCAAGGTTTCCCGCTTCGGCGACAAGGCGTTCGAACAGGCCGCCGGTTTTTTGCGCATACCCAATGGCGACAATCCCCTGGATGCTTCATCGGTACACCCTGAAGCCTACCCCGTGGTGGAACGCATCCTCAAGAAGCTCAACACCGAAGCCCACCAGATCATGGGACAGCAAGGCGGCCTGAAAGGGGTATCGCCAAGCGAATTCATCGACGAACGCTTTGGCCTGCCTACCGTCAAGGATATTTTCGTCGAGCTTGAAAAGCCCGGCCGCGACCCGCGCCCGGAATTCAAGACAGCTCAATTCAAGGAAGGCGTCAACACAATCAATGATCTGCACACCGGCATGATTCTCGAAGGCGTCGTGACCAATGTTGCGAATTTCGGCGCATTCGTCGATATCGGAGTGCATCAGGACGGCCTGGTGCATATCTCGGCGCTGGCGGAAAAATTCGTCAAGGATCCGCGCGATGTGGTGCGGGTGGGCCAGACAGTGCAAGTCAAGGTTCAAGAGGTCGATGTGGCGCGCAAGCGCATCGGCCTGACCATGCGGCTCAACGACGATTCCATGCCTTTGCGCCGCGGCAACGCGGAACGCAGCGAAGCCAGCTCAGGCAACCGGCGTCCTGCCGCCTCGCCTCGGCCGACCGAAGCGGCGGGCTTGGGCGCGATGGCCGCTGCCTTTGCCAAACTGAAAAAATAATCATTATGAATACCACCGCACAAGACACGGCTGCACAGCTGACAACTCTGATTGATCTGATCAGTTGCCATGACCTGGACGTCCACGAGGCGCGGCGTATCGTCAACCTCTGCCTCGAAGCGCAGGCCGATCCTGTCAAGGTCTTGAAAGAAAATTACGGCGACGATGCCGCGCGCCTGGCCGAATACGACCGGCCAGGAGTGACAGCATTTATTATTTTTATTGAGCTGGAAGACTACTTTGCGGTTTCGGATACGGTCGACGAGCTCTATGAGCAGATCGTCGAGGCGTTCGAACACCCGGCCCTGCCGGAGTATCCCTACAATAACAATACCTTCGAAACCGTCTCCGACTATTATCAATGGCTGGATCAGGAATTGCTTGTGCATCATCCCAAGTATCGCCTGATCAGTTTTGGTGAAAGCTATACCAATGATTTTCAAGTCGTGCTGGTGTACCGGGAAGATGTGCCGCAAATCATGAACCTCTGCTCTCAGTTGGGATTGCGAATCGAACTGTGCGAATAAGGGGTGCTGGAGCATTTTCGGTTCAAGTGTTTTATGGCATTTGATGCTTTGGTATTTAAAGACGCCGTCTATCGGGGCTTGGGGTCAGGACCGGCACGGCGTGCTTGATCCGGATCTACCTCGTCCAGGCGGGCGTCGGGCCAAACTCGCTACGCCGCTGGCGCGGCTGCGCTCAAACATGGCCCGCCGAAAGCCCCCGCCTTCCCTACGGTAGCATCCGGCGCACGCCTTACGCCGGTCCTGACCCCAAGCCCCGATAGACGGCTCGCGTTAGGGCTTGCCTGGAATTAATGTGCTTGCACCTACCGTTAATAGGCCTACACCCATGCCTCCATCACGTGACCACATCTACTTTGATTGGCACCTGGATGTATTAAGCCCCATCGCCTCAACGTATACCTCGATGCATTTCCTCAACGCGAGCCGCAGGGTGGGCGGTGCAGTGCAGTCCGGCGGTAGTCCAGCGCCGGGTGCTGACGAAGGGAAGGCGGGGGCTTTCGGCGGGCCCTGTCTGAACGGAGCCGCGCCAGCGGCGCAGTGAGTTGGCCCGACGCCCGCCTGGACGAGGCAGACCCGGGCAGTCGGGGCGCGCAAGCGCCACGACCGCTGGACGTGCCGGACTGCACTGCACCGCCCACCCTGCGGCGTCTTAATAGAATTAACCGCCGCCTACACAGCAAACGCAGCAACGCACCGTCCAAAGCCACTACTCAAGCCTAAAAACAGCTCAAAACAAAAGTCACTGAAACGCGTCCAGCCCCGCATACACTCGAAGCAAAAATGCGCTAGACACGTAGCAACTGTGCATCGATCACGCGCGAAAGAATATTGAATGCCGGGCCAATTTCGTCAACAGGCACTCCTGCGTAGCCGAGCAGCAAACCTTTTTTCGCACTGCCGGCCTTCAGATAATAATTACTCAGAGGCCGCACCACCACTCCCGCCTCAAAAGCCTCGCGCGTTACCCGATGATCGTCTACGTAATCGGGCAGAGCCAGCACCAGATGCAGGCCCGCATGCTCGCCCACAATATCGAGCGCGTCGCCATAACGGCCTGCGATCGCACCAATCAGACAAGTGCGGCGCCCGGCGTACAGATTGCGCACCCGCCTGATATGCGAAGTCAGATAACCTTCACGGATGAATTCCGCCAGCACCGACTGCGTCATCAACTGCCCCTCTCGATAAAGCTCGGCGACCGCTCCCGAGAACGCCTCGGCCAGACCGTCGGGAACGACCAGATAACCCACGCGCAAGCCCGGAAACAAAGTCTTGCTGAAACTTCCCGCATACAGCACCAGCCCCGCGTCATCGAGTCCCTGCAATGACGGCAAGGGGCGGCTGCCAAAGCGGAACTCGCTATCGTAATCGTCTTCGATGATCCAGCACCCGTTTTGCCGCGCATATTCCAGCAACATCCGGCGTCGCGCAAGGCTCATGACCATCCCCAGCGGATATTGATGCGAAGGCGTCACGACGATCAATCTGGGGGGCGTCGCAAAATCGGCCGCCGTCGGACACATGCCCTCCTGATCCACACTGATCGGTACCGCTTTCAAGCCGGACGACAGCACCAGGTTGCGTACGCCCCAATACGAAGGCTCCTCGATCCAGACCACATCCCCCACCTGGCACAACAAACGTGTCGCCACATCGATTGCCTGATGTATCCCGGTGGTCATGACGACCTGACGGGCGGTGCTGTTGACCGAACGCGCGCTGCTCAAATATTCCGAAATCGCCTGCCTCAGAGGCTCGTAACCGCCGGCGGGCGCATAACTCATCAGCGCGGGCGCGGCACGGCGCCACTGTTTGTTCTGTATACGCACCCAGGCCTTGAGAGGAAATTCCGACACGTCCGGAATGCCGGGCATGAACGCACCTATCTGCCGATTCGAAAATCCAAGCCGATCCATCAAGTGCTGCCCGCGCTTGGACAGCCCACGGTTCAAAGGCTGCGCCTGGGTGCCGGTCTCCCCGCTCGCCTTGTCGAGAGGATCGTCGATAAGGTCCTGGCTCAGATCGGCAACATGCGTACCGCGGCCGGTCGCCGCATTGACATAGCCTTCGATGGCCAGTTGCTCATACACCTGAATAACCGTATTGCGCGCAATGGCCAGGTCGACCGCCAGATTGCGGGACGACGGCAGCCGCGCCCCGGCCGTCAGGCGCCCGTCGAGAATCACGCGGCGAATCAATCGATACAGTTGCCGATAGGCGGGCTCGCCGGCTTCGGCATCCAGCCTCTGTTGCAACCAGTCCGCCAGAATGAAGGATTCCATAATTGGCTCTATAAAATTTGCCAGAATGGCTCTGGATTGTAGACCATAGTGTCGCTATAGTAATCGCTAGCGCACCACCCCATCGAGATAAGCGGATACGATCATGAGCAACCAGACCTGGCAGGAAAGAAAATCGGCAGCCATCCCGAACGGGATAGGAATCATGTGCGATTTTTACGTACAGCGCGCGCTGAATGCAGAAATCTGGGATATCGAAGGACGCCGGTATATCGATTTCGCGGCCGGCATTGCCGTCGCCAACACGGGCCACTGCCATCCAAAAATCGTTGCGGCAGTCCAGCAGCAGGCAAGCCAATTCACGCATACCGCCTTCCAGATCTCCCCTTATTCCTCATATGTCGAGCTGGCCGAAAAAGTCAATCGGGCAGCGCCGGGAAATCACAAAAAGAAAACCGCCTTTTTTACCACCGGTGCCGAAGCCGTCGAAAACGCCATCAAGATAGCCCGGGCGGCCACTGGCCGCACCGGCATCATTGCCTTTTCAGGCGCGTTTCATGGGCGCACGTTCATGGGCATGGCCCTGACCGGTAAAGTGGCGCCCTACAAGCTGGGGTTCGGCCCTTTCCCCGGCGAGATCTATCACGCTCCTTTCCCCAATGCACTGCATGGCGTCAGTTCGCAGGATTCGCTGGACGCCATTGAAGCGCTGTTCAAAACAGACATCGACCCCAAACGGGTCGCCGCGATTATCCTGGAGCCGGTACAGGGAGAAGGCGGTTTCTATGTGGCCCCCTTCGAATTCATCCGGGGCTTGCGCGCCTTGTGCGACAAACACGGCATATTGCTGATCGCCGATGAGGTGCAAACGGGCTTTGGCCGCACCGGAAAAATGTTCGCCATTGAATACAGCGGCGTCATTCCAGACCTCATGACCATGGCCAAGAGCCTGGCAGGCGGCATGCCGCTATCGGGCGTATGCGGCAAAGCTGAAATCATGGATGCGCCGGTTCCTGGCGCGCTGGGGGGCACCTACGCAGGCAATCCCCTGGCGCTGGCCTCCGCGCTGGCCGTCCTGGATATTATCGAAGACGAGCAGCTTCTTGCCCGAGCCAATGCGAGCGGCGAAAAATTGCGGGCAAGCCTGCGGGCGCTGCAGGCCATCACCCCTGAAATAGCCGATATCCGAGGATTGGGGGCTATGATAGCCGTTGAATTCAAGCACGCGGACTCCGGCAAACCCAATCCGGAGTTTGCCGGCCGGGTACAAAAAAATGCGCTGAAAAACGGGCTGATTCTGCTAACGTGCGGAATATACGGAAACGTCATCCGTTTTCTGTTTCCGCTGACCATCCCCGATCAGCTTCTCGACGAAGGGCTGCTCATTCTTGCCGACGCAGTCAAGTCATCCCGGGCATGACCGGAGCGCAGCCGGGACTTTTGTTAATCCATTATTAGCGAGTGCGAAACTATTTTGGCTCAAACAAATCCAGAACCCCTAGTCAGCTTCCAGAGCGTCCAGAAGTCCTATGACGGCGTGAACCTCGTCGTCAAAAACCTGGACCTGGACATCTATCCAGGAGAGTTCCTGTCCCTGCTGGGGCCCTCCGGCTCGGGCAAGACTACGTGCCTGATGATGCTGGCCGGCTTCGAATTTCCGACCAGCGGCGATATTTTTCTGGATCGGCAGCGCCTCAACAATGTACCGCCGCACAAGCGCAACATAGGCATGGTTTTCCAGAACTATGCCCTGTTTCCGCACATGACCGTTGAGAAAAACCTCGAGTACCCTCTCAATGTGCGCAAGGTCCCCGCGGCCCAGCGGGCCAGCCGCATCGACGACGCCCTGTCTATGGTGCAAATGAATGCCTTCGCCAAGCGCTACCCGGCCCAGTTGTCGGGTGGCCAGCAGCAACGCATTGCCCTGGCGCGCGCCCTGGTATTCGAACCCAAGCTGGTGCTCATGGACGAGCCCCTGGGCGCATTGGACAAACAGCTGCGGGAACATATGCAGCTGGAGCTCAAGGCCCTGCACAAGAAGCTGGGCATCACATTCGTCTACGTCACTCACGATCAAAGCGAAGCCCTGACCATGTCGGATCGCGTCGCCGTTTTCGACCAGGGGATCATCCAGCAAATATCGCCTGTGAATACACTGTACGAGTCGCCTTGCAACCGATTTGTGGCCGGATTCGTCGGTGACTGCAATCAGTTCGAAGGCGTAGTCCAGGCAAGCTCCGATGGCCGCTGTGTCGTGCATCTGGGCAATGGCACGGCCATTACCGGACTCAACATCGGCCAGGCACAGGTTGGCGCGCCCTGCATAGTTGCGATGCGACCGGAACGGATACGCATTGTCAGCGGCCAGGCCAGTCCGGACACCAACCTGATCCGCGCCACGGCGCTCGATCAGGTTTATTTTGGAGATCACGTGCGGCTGCGATGCAGCATTCCGCAAGCCTCTCCCTTTTTTGTCAAGCTACCGCTCAGTGACAGTAGCTCGATTCAATCCGTTGCCGCCGGCAGCGACATTCTGCTCCACGTCCCTCCCGAGCACGTCCGAGCATTCACTCCCTAGTTCTTCCCATTCCAATTTAAAAACCACGGAGACAACTTATGAATACCCATAAAATACTGTGCGCCCTGAGCCTGGCATCGGCCATGATGGCCCTGGGTTCCGGCGTGGCCAGCGCGCGCGATCTCACCGTCGTCAATTTCGGCGGCGCCAACGGCGATGCCCAGGACGCCGCGTTCATCAAGCCTCTGGAAAAACAGACCGGCAAAAAAATCATCACCGTTGCCTATAACGGCGAACAGGCCAAAGTCAAAGCCATGGTCGAAACTCACAATGTCGTGTGGGATGCCGTTGAAGTCGAAACCGGAGATCTGGGCCGCGGCTGCGATGAAGGCCTGTACGAAAAGCTCGACTGGTCAAAAATAGGCAACAAGGCGGACTACGTGCCGGAAGCCATACGCGACTGCGGCGTGGGGGCCTTCGTATGGTCGACCGCCTTGGCCTACAACGCCAAAACCCTGAAAACAGCGCCTAAAAGCTGGGCCGATTTCTGGGACGTGAAAAAATTCCCCGGCAAACGCGGCATGCGCAAAGGCGCCCACTACAACCTGGAATTCGCTCTGATGGCGGACGGCGTCGCCCCCAAGGATGTCTACAAAGTACTGAGCACGCCCGAAGGCGTAGACCGCGCTTTCAAGAAGCTCGACCAGCTAAAGCCCAACATTCAGTGGTGGGAAGCAGGCGCGCAACCTCCGCAAATGCTGGCTGCCGGCGACGTGGTAATGTCTACAGCCTATAACGGCCGCATCGACGCCGCGCAACGTGAAGGACAACCGCTGCAGGTCGTCTGGAACCAGAGCATCTACGACCTGGACTACTGGGTCATCCCCACCGGCACACCCAACAAGGCGGCCGCTGAAAAATTCATCAGCTTCGCCACGTCCACCGGACCTCAAATTGCCTACGCCCAGCATATTGCCTACGGACCCGTAAACAAACAGGCCATCGGCAAACTCGACTCCAAGACCCTGGCCAATCTGCCCAACTCGCCCGAAAACGGCAAGAACGCCTTGTTCTCCGACAATTCGTTCTGGACCGACCATGGCGAAGAACTGGATCAGCGCTTCACCGCCTGGGCGGCCCGCTAGGACCTGACCGTCTCTTAAAAACCTGGCGTTCCTCTTGCCGTTCGCGGCGGGAGACGCCATCCAGGCAAACTCAGCGATGACAGCGACGATTACAAACAACGATGCGCATGCAATCAGGCATGCCATGCGGGCCGCCGAACGCAAACGGAAATGGCGCGCGTTCTTTCTGGTCGCCCCCCTGGCCCTGTTCCTGCTGGTCATTTTCGTCATACCTATCGGCGCCCTGCTCCAGCGCGCCGTCGAAAATCCGGAAGTCATCGCCACACTGCCCAAAACCCTGGAAACGCTGAAGGGCTGGGACGGCAGCACTGCCCCGAGCGATGCCGCCTATGCCGCGCTGGCGGCAGACCTGGGCAAGGCCAAAGGATCAAGCGCCGCCGGCGGCCTCGCCCGCAGGCTCAATTACGAGATCCCGGGCTACCGTTCGCTGATTTTCAAAACCATACGCCGCATGCCTCTGACGGGGCCGGACGGCAAGACACTGAGCGACGCGGATATCCGCACCCGTCTCATCCAGATCGACAAACACTGGTCGGAGCTGCCATTTTGGCAGGCGATCGCCAGCAACAATACGGCGTATTCTCCGTACTACCTGCTCGCTTCTCTCGACCTGAAGCAAAACGCCAAGGGCGATATCGTCAGGGCTCCGGCGGGCACATCGGCATTCCTGGATATATTCGGCCGCACATTCCTGATCAGCGCCGTGGTAACCATACTGACACTGATCCTGGGCTTCCCGCTGGCCTACTGGATCACGACACTGTCCAAACGCCGGGCAAACCTGGTCATCATCTGCATACTGATCCCCTTCTGGACCTCGGTGCTGGTGCGTATTGCCGCCTGGATCGTGCTGTTGCAGCGCCAGGGCCTCGTCAACAAGGCGCTTATAAGCACAGGCATTACCGATGCCCCCATCGCCTTGCTGTTCAACCGGGTCGGTGTATATATCGCCATGACCCACATCTTGCTGCCCTTTATGATCCTGCCCATATTCAGCGTGATGCAGTCCGTACCCAATACCTGTCAGCGCGCGGCGATTTCCCTGGGCAGTCATCCCTTTGCGGCATTCTGGCGCGTGTATGTGCCGCAAACCTATCCAGGCATAGGCGCCGGAACGCTCCTGGTCTTCATCATCGCCATCGGCTACTACATCACCCCCGCCCTGCTGGGTGGAGCCAGCGACCAGATGATCAGCTACTACGTTGCCTACTTCACCAATCAAACCATCAACTGGGGCATGGCCAGCGCGCTGGGCTTCATCCTGCTGATCGGCACATTGCTGCTGTACTCGCTGTACCGCAGGCTGTCGGGCCGGGAACTGGGGCTAGGCTGACATGGAAAAAATCCGCTCTCTCAAATTCCCGCCCTACACATCCAGGGTGGAGCGTGCGTGGCACTACGGCCATCGCCTGATTTGCCTGCTGATCCTGGTTTTCCTGCTGCTGCCCATACTGGTGATGATTCCGCTGTCTTTCAGCGACAGCACATTGCTGCTCTACCCCATCCAGTCGTTCTCGTTCAAATGGTATAGCGCACTGTTTCATTCGGACGACTGGATCCGCGCCGCCAAAAACAGTTTTATCGTCGCGCCATCGGCCACGCTGATCGCCACCGTGCTGGGCACGCTGGCCGCCGCCGGCCTGCACCGTATCGAATTTCACGGCAAGGGATTGCTCATGGCAGTCCTGATTTCACCCATGATCGTTCCGCTAGTGGTGGTGGGCGTCGGGATCTATCTGTTTTTTGCACCTTACGGGCTTGTCAACAACTACAGCGGGCTGATTCTGGCGCATGCGGCGCTCGGTGCTCCTTTTGTTCTCACCACCGTCACGGCCACCCTGCAAGGCTTCAACGATAATCTGATACGAGCCAGCTACAGCCTGGGCGCCAATCCGCTGCGCACGTTTTTCAAAATCACACTGCCCATTATTGCGCCTGGCGTGATCGCCGGCGCCCTGTTTGCATTTGCCACGTCCTTCGATGAAATCGTGGTAACCCTTTTTCTGGCAGGGCCCGAGCAAGCTACCCTGCCGCGCCAGATGTTCACCGGCATACGCGAAAACATCAGCCCCATCATCGCCGCCGTGGCCACCATACTGATCATCTTCTCGACCGCCCTGCTGCTCACCCTGGAGTGGTTGCGCGGACGCGCCCAGGCCAAGACCGTCGCCAGCGGCGGCACTCCAGGGCACTGATAAAGCGTCAATAGATATCGGGGTCCGGAATATCGCCTGCCCGGGCCAGCAGTTCAAAATCACACCCCAGATTGGCCTGGCTGACTTGCTGGGCAAACAAGGCTCCATAGCCACGCGCATACTTCGGCGCGGGCGGAGCCCAGGCCCAGGACTTCGGCGGCACTGGTCATGGCCGAGGCCGTGCCCATCGTCATGCAATGACCCGGCGAACGCGAAATGCCCTGCTCTATTTCACCCCACTGTTGTGCAGTGATGTTGCCAGCCCGCAATTCCGTCCAATATTTGAATTTGCGCCAGGCGCGACCGGTGGCCAAAGGTGCGCATGCCTTCGGCGGCCAGCCAGCGGGCGCTTCTGAGCGGGGTATTTTTCATGGCTGGTGCGCGCTCGCCTGCAGCAAGGCCTTAGTGTAGCCCAGCGCAAAAGACATGAAACGCTCGCGATTGGGATCCTGGTCGGACACCGGTACATGATCCGGGCACAGCGGCCCCTGATACCCGACGCGCCGGTAGTTCAACAATGCCTGGTACATGTCGACATCGCCCTCGTCAGGGAACACTTCGGAAAAATCAAGGTAGCCCCCCTTGATATTGCGGAAATGAACCATGAATATGCGTTTGCCGAATCGCTCTATGGCTTCCATGACGGCGGCATGCGGGTCGGCCGACATCTCGGCCACCGTACCCTGGCAAAAATTCAAACCGTGAACCGGGCTGGAGCTTAGCGCCAGAAAACGCGCAATGCCGTCGAGCGAACCCATGACGTGCTCGACGCCATTCAGCCCGCCGACGGGATAGGCCGGGTCATGCGGATGACAGGCCAGTTTGACGCCCACTTCCTGCGCCACCGGAACCAGCCCGGATACCAGGAATTCGATGGCTTTCCAGCCATCGGCTTGGCTCACTTCGGGAACCTGGCGCGCCATTTGCTGCCCGCACAAGAGACTGGAATCCGCGCCTCCCTCTTCCTGGTTCGAGGGATAGCCTACTCCCCAGTACGAAAACTGACGGTCCGCATCCGGCGAGTACTCGCTCAGGCTGAAACTGGAATAACGGCATCCGCCACGCCCTTCGCGCAAGGCCGTGCGGGTAATGCCGACCATCTGCACGTTGTACTTGAGACAGGAGATCCCCGCCGCCGCCGCGATACGGATATTGTCCTGCAACACCTCCAGGTGCCGTTGAGCGGCCTCCCTGTCCACCAGAGACGTCAGCAGTATCGACCCCACATCCAGGGCGAAGACATCGATCTTCAAACCGAAACTTTCGATCCATTGGCGATAGGCCGTCAGCTTGTCTTTATTCCATCGGCCATCGTCCGATGCCAGCAGCTCGGTGCCGCGATTGTCGATAACCACTCTTTCCACGCCCAACTGGGCGGAAAGACGCAGGCGATTGGCATCGGGGTTGATCAACTGTTCTGAAATATACATAGTGTCTACTTTCTTATGCCTTGGGCTTCAGGTGATAGCCGCGTCCGCCATAATCGAAATCCACCAATTCGCAGATCGGCGCGCCGGGATCGGCCGCCGAAGCATAGTACGCGCGGATTTCCTTGATCAGTCCGCTGGCTTCATCGAAGACATACCATTCATCGCCCCGCAGGGCTGTGTGCCTGGCCGTTTTCCAGTGTGTCCATTCGATCGCCGCTTCGGGCTCTGTGGACGAGCACAATACTTTTTCTATGGTCCAGCGAGACCCCAGGTTTTCAACGCACCATACCCACTTGCGGGCAATGACGTCGGCTCCGCGCCAGGGAATTTCAGGCAAGCCGGGCGGGAAATAATGCACGGCATCCGGAGTAAAACAAGCGATCAGTGCCTGGTAGTCGGCCGCATTGCAGGCATCGAAATAGCGGCGTATGGCCGCTTCCATGAATTGAGGAGTGAGCTTAGCCACTGATTTTCTCCGCGCGGATATCAACCGCCCTGGCGGGGTCGGAACCCTGCTTGATCCATGCCTGATAGTCGGCCCGCGTTTGATCGTTGGGTGGGTACAGGCCATATAGTTTTTCGCCCGCCGCCATCCGCATCGCCAGGTAGGCCTCGAAAGCATCCTGCTTTTCGCCGTCGTCGGCCAGTTGCGCGGCCAGATGACGGGGAATCACGGTAATCCCGTCGCCATCGCCCACAATGATATCGCCAGGATATACGGCCACCTCGGCGCAACTAATGGGAACCTGCAAATCGGCCGCATGATGGTATGACAAACGAGTCGACGCCGTGACCTCGCGGGCATAGGCCGGAATCGCCATTCGGGAAATTTCCTGACCGTCGCGCAAAGACCCATCAGTGACTACGCCCGCCACGCCCTTGATCATCATGTGCGTCAGCAGCATATTGCCGGCCGACGCCGCACGCGTGTCATTGCGGCTGTCGATGACCAGCACCTGGCCGGGGCCGATTTGATCGACCGCATCCCATTGCAGATTATCCGGATTCGAAAAAGGAGTGAGGGTCGCGTAGGTGTCGATATCTTCACGGGTGGGAATGAAACGCATGGTATACGCCTCGCCGGCGAATTTCGCACAATTCGGATTGAGCGGTTTCAGCCCCACCAGAAAGCATTGCTTCAGGCCATGCTTGAACAATTGGGTTGTCAGCGTACCGCTGCTGATGTTCTTGAGCCGCTCTATGACCTGCGACGATACAGGTACCGGTTTCCTGCCATGTGGTGCGCCCAACTCTCTCTCCTGGAAATTGCCATCTAATTAAAAATGAAAGCGCTTTCATATTCAAAGATTTAAAAATCCATAGATATGGAAGCGCTTTCATTAAATCATGTTTGCGGCTACCATGTCAATATTCCACACCCTACTTTCTGCGAAAAACACTGTGCGCAACACTCCCCCCAAACCCAGAGCCGGCGCGGCATCCACCAACCGCATGGAAGACGTGGCCCTCGAGGCCCAGGTCGCGCTGGTTACTGTCTCCCGCGCCATCAACCATCCGTCGCAGCTTGCTCCCAGGACACTGGAAAAAGTACAGGCAGCCATACAGAAACTGGGCTATGTGCCCAATTTGACGGCCGGCAGCCTGGCCTCGGCGAAAACCCGCATCATCGCCGCCGTCGTCCCCACCATATCGAATTCTTTTTTTTCGGAAACCATCGAGGCCCTGGCCAATACGCTCGACCAGCACGGCTACCAATTGCTGCTGGGTCAAACCTTTTATCGAGAGGCCAATGAAACCAAAATCGTCGAGGCATTCCTGGGGCGCCGGGTCGACGGCATCGTGCTGACCGGCATACATCACGAAAAAACGCTGGTGGAACGGCTCAAGGCTTCAGGCATCCCTGTGGTCGAAATGTGGGAGCACGGCCCCCATCCCATCGATATGCTGGTGGGGTTTTCGAATTTCGACGCAGGCCGCGCCGCGGCCCGTTTCCTGATAGCCAGGGGCTACAGGCAGCTCGGTTATCTGGGCGGCTACGAACATCGATCGCAGCAACGCTTGCAGGGACTGCGCCAGGAAGCAGGGCAGCATGCCAATGTATCGGTTCACGCCATAGAAACGGCATCACCCTCGCCCATCGAAAACGGTGTCGCCAGCCTGCTTGAATTAAAGAAACAGGCCCCCGGCCTCGACGCTGTTTTTTGCAGCAACGACATGCTGGCGGCCAGCGCCATCTACGAGTGCGCGCGCCAGAACTGGAAAGTTCCCGGCGATATCGCGATCATGGGCTTTGCCGATCTGCCTATCGCCAGCGCCTGCCATCCGCGGCTCACCACCATACGCGTGCACCGCAAGGCAATGGGAGAATCCACCGCCCGATTGCTGCTCGACCGTCTGCAAGGCCGTCCAATTGCCTCGATGGCCCAGGACCTGGGCTTTGATGTAATCGGGCGTGAAAGCGCCTAGGAAACGAAGACGCAGGACCCCGCCCCTGCACCACCTCTTATTCCGCATCCAGTTCGCGCAGCGCTTCGCGCAGTTGCGGCAATTGGCTTGCGACAAGGCGGCCAACCACGGCATTCTCGATGCGCAGGCTGACAACTCCTTCGTGCTCGGTGAATAGCTCGTCCAGGATTCCGGACCGCAAGGCCTGAATCGCCTGCCCCGATTGGCGGGGGTTGGCAAAAGGCTCGGACAACAAAAGCTCCTGGCCATCGGCTGCCAGCAAACGAAAGCGAAAATCACCCGCCTCATCGCGGAAGCTGACAAACCGGGCTTTCTTACCGCCCGACTTTTCTTTTGCCTTGCCTTTTGCAACGGTTTTTGCGGCCTGGCGCAGCCCCACGGCTTCACGCAACTCGGCCATCAGCGGCGCCGACAATTTGCGTGCCTTGGCGGCCCCTTCCTGCAATATCGATTCAATGCGTTCGGGCTGCGACATCAATTCGATATAGCGCAAACGCATGGGCGCGAGTTCCCGCTCAAGGCGTTCGCACAGCATTTGCTTGGCGTCGCCCCATCCCAGCCCTTCTTCAAGCAGTCGGCGAAAATCGGCGGACTCGTCCGGCGCCGCAAAAGCGCGATATATCGTATAAAGATGCGAGCCCTCGGCATCCTTGGGCTCACCCGGCTGGCGCGAATCCGTGACAATCCGCATGACGGCGGCACGCAAGGCTTTGGCGCCGCCCTCGAACAAGGGAATGGTGTTGTCATAGCTTTTGGACATCTTCCGCCCGTCAAGCCCTGGAAGGGTCGCCACGTCTTCCTCGATCTGAACCTCCGGCAAGACGAAATACTCTTTGCCGCCGCCGTACAAATGGTTGAAGCGCTGAGCAATATCGCGCGTCATCTCCAGATGCTGGATCTGATCCCGGCCCACAGGCACCTTGTTGGCGTTGAACATGAGAATATCGGCAGCCATGAGGATGGGATAGGAAAACAGCCCCATCGTGATCCCGTCGTCGGGTTCAAGCTGCTTGAGCTCATTCTGATCGACCGAGGCCTTGTAGGCATGTGCACGATTCATGAGCCCTTTGGGGGTCACGCAGGTCAGCATCCAGCACAGTTCGGGAATTTCAGGGATGTCGGACTGGCGATAAAACGTGACTTTATCGGTATCGAGCCCGGCCGCAATCCAGGTGGCGGCAATTTCCAGGCGTGAACGGGCGATGCGTTCGGGATCGTCGCATTTGATCAGGGCGTGATAATCGGCCATGAAATAAAAAGCATCGACCTCGGGCTGCGCGCTGGCCCGGATCGACGGGCGGATTGCTCCGGCGTAATTGCCCAGATGCGGAGTTCCGGATGTCGTAATGCCTGTCAATACACGGGTATTCATAAGTCGTGGTCTGCTGGAAGGTGGTAATGGATAGAAAATCCCTGGGCCCTGATCGCCGACACTGCGGAGATCAAAGAGTGACGGCCGCCCTGCGCTCCGACTCCAGGTATTCGCGGGACTGCATCTCCATGATACGGGAAACGGTACGGTGAAATTCGTTGGCCAAAGCACCGTGGGTATATAGCTCGTCGGGTTTGCACTCGGCCGAAATGATGAGCTTGATTTTGTGATCATAAAACACGTCGATCAGCCAGGTAAACCGCCGTGCTTCCGAAGAGTGCCGCGGCCCCATGCAGGGCACGTCCGAAAGAATCACGGTATGAAACCGGCTGGCCATGTCGAGGTAATCGATTTGCGAACGGGGGCCGCCGCATAATGTGACGAAATCAAACCATACAATGCTGCCGCTCAGGGCAATGGCCCTGATCTCGCGACCTTCGATCGTCAACACCGGATCTTGCGGCGCCGTATCCGACAGCCGCTCGAAAGCGGCTCGCAACTCGCCGTCGGTATTGTCGGTAATGGGCGTCATGTACACACGCAGCTGTTGAAGGGCAAGACGGCGGTAATCGACTCCCGCATCGACATTAAGTATATCCATGCGATCCTGGATCAGTTTGATCGCGGGCAAAAGCCGATCGCGCTGCAAGCCATCCGGATACAGGGTCGACGGCTCGTAATTCGAAGTCATGACAAAGGAGGTGCCCAGTTCGAACAGCTTGCGCAAAAGACGATAGAGAATCATCGCATCGGCAATATCCGATACGTGGAACTCGTCGAAGCAAATCAGGCGATAGCGCCGGGCAACGCGGCGCGCCACTTCGTCAAGAGGATCCTGCTGGCCCTTGACCTCCCCGAGCTCGCGATGCACCCCGCGCATGAACTCGTGAAAATGCAGGCGTGTCTTGCGTTTGACCGGGACCGTAAGATAGAACGCGTCCATCAGGAAGCTCTTGCCGCGACCCACTCCGCCCCACAGGTATATGCCGCGAGGAACATCGGGCCGATTGAAGATCTTCTTCAGACCGTTGGAGCGAGCCTGCTTGAAAGCCAGCCAGTCATCGAAGTAGCGCTGCAAGCGGTCGACGGCGGCCAATTGGGCTGCGTCGGGTTGATAGCTGCGCTCCACAAGCGCCTTCTGATAATACTCGCGAACATTCATAAAAAAACCGGACTCGCAGAAACGAAAAAAGGGGCGGTCAGGCGCCCGCCCCTTTTAAAAAGCGCATGCTTGCGCCGCGCGCAACAGGCTTAAAAATTCAGCGCACGCTTGTCGACAGCCAGCGCAGCCTCTTTGAGGGCCTCGGACAAAGTCGGATGAGCATGGCAGATTCGGGCTATATCTTCAGCCGCACCGCGGAACTCCATGATGGTGACAGCTTCGGCAATCAGTTCGGAGGCCATTGGCCCGACGATATGCACACCCAGGACTTCATCGGTGCTGGCGTCGGCCAGTACCTTGGCAAATCCGGTCGTGTCTCCCAAGGCGCGAGCGCGGCCATTAGCCAGAAACGGGAAACTTCCGGCCTTGTATTGGCGGCCTTCCGTTTTCAACTGCTGTTCGGTTTTGCCCACCCAGGCGATCTCGGGCGAAGTGTAAATAACCCAGGGTATGGTATCGAAGTTGACATGTCCGTGCTGCCCGGCAATGCGTTCCGCCACGGCCACACCTTCCTCTTCGGCCTTGTGCGCCAGCATGGGGCCACGAACCACGTCACCCACGGCCCACACATTGGGCAAATTGGTTTTGCAGTCGGCGTCTACCAGCACAAAACCGCGCTCATCGAGCTTGAGCCCGACGGTTTCGACACCCAGTCCCTGAGTGTTGGGTACACGGCCAATCGAAACGATGAGCTTGTCGACCACCAGTTTATGCTCGGCGCCGGCAGCGTCGGTGTAGGGAATAGTGATGCTCTTGGCCGCAGCCTTGACTTCACCGATCTTGACACCGGTTTGTATGACAAGGCCTTGCTTGGCGAATGCCTTTTGGGCTTCTTTGGCAACCTGCTGATCGGCTGCGGCGAGAAAATCGGGCATGGCTTCGAGTATGGTGACCTCGGCGCCCAGACGGCGCCAGACGCTGCCCATTTCAAGACCGATCACACCGGCGCCAATCACGCCGAGTTTTTTGGGAACGGAAGGAATGCTGAGCGCGCCATCGTTGGACACGACCTGTTTTTCGTCGAAAGGCAGTCCGGGCAAGGCGCGCGCGGACGAACCCGTCGCCACGATCACGTGCCTGGCCACCAGATCTTCATCCGAGGTGCCGGAGACCTTGATCGACCAGCCTCCGTCGACCTGCGCCACAAATGAACCGGTGCCGTGAAAGAACGTTATCTTGTTCTTTTTGAACAAGTACATAATGCCGTCGTTGTTTTGCTTGACGACATTGTTCTTGCGGCCAAGCAGCGTATCGAGCTTAAGCCCGACTTCTTTGATCTCGATGCCGTGCTCGGCAAAATGATGGTTGGCCTGCTCGTAATGCTCGGACGACTGCAGCAAAGCCTTGGATGGAATGCAACCGACATTGGTGCAAGTCCCGCCCGGTGCCGGTTTTCCGTCGGCGGTGCTCCAGGCGTCGATGCATGCAACGGTCATGCCCAATTGAGCGGCGCGAATCGCAGCAACATACCCGCCGGGCCCAGCGCCAATAACGACAGCGTCGAATTGTTTAGCCATTTTTTCACTCGATAAAATTGTTGATAACGCAAGCCTGCACGCGCTATGTCAAAAGAAGGGCACCGCCCGCCTGACAGACTGCCATGACAAGTTTTATGCGATGCTCAAACGACAGGCCCCGGCGCTCCCGCAAGCGGTTTCGCGCCGAAGCCCTACCATGCGATTGCTAACCCGGCGCCTTATACATCGAGCAACAGACGTTGCGGATCTTCGAGCGCTTCCTTGATGGCGACCAATGCCAGAACCGCCTCGCGGCCATCAATGATCCGGTGATCATAGGACAAGGCCAGATAATTCATGGGACGAATCACGATTTGACCGTTTTCGACAACCGCCCGGTCTTTGGTGGCGTGTATGCCCAAAATGGCCGCTTGCGGCGGATTGATAATGGGCGTTGACAACATCGAACCAAACACACCGCCGTTCGATATCGAGAATGTACCGCCGGTCAGCTCTTCAAGACCCAGCTTGCCGTCGCGGGCGCGAGCGCCGTACTCGGCAATTTGCTTCTCGATGTCGGCGATCGACATTTGATCGACATTGCGCAAAATGGGCACGACCAGGCCACGCGGGCTGCCTACGGCAATGCCGATATCAAAGTAGCCGTGATAAATGATGTCCTTGCCATCGACCGATGCGTTGACTACCGGATATTTCTTGAGCGCCGCCATGGCCGCCTTGACGAAGAAAGACATGAAGCCCAACTTCACGCCGTGCTCTTTCTCGAACTTTTCCTTGTATTTGTTGCGCAGGTCGATGACGCCTTGCATGTTCACTTCGTTGAACGTAGTGAGAATCGCATTTTCGGATTGCGATTGAAGCAGACGCTCGGCAACACGCGCACGCAAGCGGCTCATGGGCACGCGCTGCTCGGGCCGGCCATCGAGAGACAAAGTGGGCGGGGCCACAGGCGCCGCGGCCTTGGGAGCGGGAGTGGCACTGGCTTGCAAGGCATCGCCCTTGGTAATGCGGCCGCCACGGCCTGAACCCTCGACCGAAGCCGGATCGACGCCCTTATCGGCCAGGATCTTTCCCGCGGCCGGCGAGGCAATCGCAGACGCCGCCGGCGCGGCCACGACGGGAGCGGCTGCTGGAGCAGCCGGAGCAGCAGCCGCTGCGACTGGCGCCGCCGCGGTCGCCTTGGCTGTGGTATCGATACGAGCCAGCACCTCGCCCGCTGTAACCGTGCTGCCGTCGCCTTTCACGATTTCGCTCAGCACGCCGGAAGACGGGGCAGGTACCTCAAGCACCACTTTATCGGTCTCGACTTCGATAAGGATTTCGTCTTCGGTGACGGCTTCGCCGGGTTGTTTTTTCCAGTTGAGCAAAGTCGCTTCGGAAACCGATTCCGAAAGCTGGGGAACGAGAACGTCAGTAATAGCCATAATTTTTAGTCCGTTATTTAAAAATATTCGTTACTTGGTCAGCA
This sequence comes from Paralcaligenes sp. KSB-10, assembly GCF_021266465.1. Lineage (NCBI taxonomy): Bacteria > Pseudomonadati > Pseudomonadota > Betaproteobacteria > Burkholderiales > Alcaligenaceae > Paralcaligenes > Paralcaligenes sp. KSB-10. The sequence continues at coordinate 1,992,798 of NZ_CP089848.1, forward strand.
TGTAGCCTTTGAACTTGGGCGCAAGGGCCGCCTCGAGCAGGGCCTTTTGCTGTTCCTGGTGCTTGGCCAGGTAACCCACCGCCGGCGAGGCCGAAGCGGCGCGGCCGGCATAACCAAGTCGTTGACCTTCTGCCATATTCTCGTACAAATGGTGCTGAATATAAAACCAGGGGCCCTGGTTCTGTGGCTCGTCCTGAACCCAGACGATTTCCTTGGCCTTGGAGTATTTTTGCAACTCGGCCTGAAATGCCTTGTGGGCAAAAGGGTACAGCTGTTCGATACGCAGGATGGCGGTATCGGTACGGCCTGCCTCGGTCCGGGCATGGACCAGGTCGTAGTACACCTTGCCCGAGCAAACCAGGACGCGTTTGACCTCGTCGGCCTGGATGCTTTCGTCTTGCTCGCCAATGACCGGCAGGAACTGGCTGGTGACCAGGTCGGACAGCGGCGACGTGGCGTCTTTGTTGCGCAACAGGGACTTGGGCGTAAAGATGACCAACGGCTTGCGAAACGGCCGAATCATCTGGCGGCGCAAGACGTGGAAAATCTGCGCGCCGTTGGTGGGCTGCACAACCTGGATGTTATTGTCGGCACACAACTGCAGGAAGCGTTCGATACGCGCCGACGAGTGCTCCGGACCCTGCCCTTCGTAGCCGTGCGGCAGCATCAGGGTCAAGCCGCATTGCCGGCCCCACTTGGCCTCGCCCGAAGTAATGAACTGGTCGATAACCACTTGCGCGCCGTTGACGAAGTCGCCGAACTGGCCTTCCCAGATTGTCAGGGTATTGGGCTCGGCCGACGCATAGCCGTATTCAAAACCCAGCACGGCTTCTTCGGAAAGCACCGAATCGATGACCGTGAAAGGCGCCTGGTTCTCGGAGACGTTCTGCAAGGGAATATACGTGCCGTCGTCCCAACGCTCGCGCTTCTGGTCGTGCAGCACGGCATGGCGATGAGAAAACGTGCCACGCCCTGAATCCTGGCCAGTGATGCGTATGGCGTACCCGGATGAAACCAGGGTTGCAAAGGCCAGGTGCTCGCCCATGCCCCAATCGAGCTTCTGCTCGCCGTGCGCCATATTGCGGCGATCGTTGAGCAATTTGTTGACCAGCGGGTGCACGGTAAAGTTGTCGGGTATCGTTGTGATCTTTTCGCCGATACGCGTCAGTTCGGCCAGAGGCACGCCTGTATCGGCCTGGTCGGTCCATTTGGCGCCCAGAAAGGCAGACCAGTCGGTCGAGTACTTGTTCTTGAAATCGGTCAGAACCGGCTCGATGGTGCGCTGGCCATCTTCCATGAGCTGGCGGTAATCCTTGACCAATTGATCCGGCTCGCCTTCAGCCAGGATGCCTTGTGCAACCAGCTTGTCGCCATACAATTTGCGGGTGCCCGGATGCTTGCCTATGCTTTTGTACATAAGAGGCTGGGTCAGCGAGGGAGTGTCCTGCTCGTTGTGGCCAAGCTTGCGGAAGCAAACGATATCGACCACCACATCGTGATGGAACTGCAGGCGATAATCGAGCGCCAGTTGCGTAACATACACCACAGCCTCGGGATCGTCGCCGTTGACATGGAAAACCGGTGCCTCGATCATTTTGACGACATCGGTACAGTACAGCGTGGAACGCGTGTCGCGTGGATCGGATGTCGTGAAGCCGATCTGGTTGTTGATCACGATATGCAGGGTGCCGCCGGTGCCGTAACCACGAGTCTGTGCCAGGTTGAGGGTTTCCATGACCACGCCCTGCCCTGCAAACGCGGCGTCGCCGTGGACCAGAACCGGCAGTACTTCGTTGCCCTGATGATCGCCGCGGCGATCCTGGCGCGCGCGTACGCTGCCTTCAACCACCGGATTGACGATTTCGAGATGCGAGGGGTTGAACGCCAGCGACAGATGCAGAGGGCCGCTGCGCGTGGAAAGATCGCTGGAAAAACCATTATGGTATTTGACATCGCCATCGGAGAGGCCCTCGGCGTGCTTGCCTTCGAACTCGGCGAACAGGTCGCCGGGCATCTTGCCCATGATGTTGACCAGCATATTGAGACGGCCGCGGTGGGCCATGCCGACCACGATCTCCTGGACGCCGTTTTCGCCCCCGTGGTTGACGACTTCATCCATGGAGGCGATAAAGCTTTCGCCGCCCTCGAGAGAAAAGCGCTTCTGCCCCACATATTTGGTGTGCAAGAAGCGCTCCAGGCCCTCGGCTTCGGTCAACTGCTGCAATATATGACGCTTGCGCTCCGATGAATAAGGCGGCACGCCACCGGTGGACTCCAGACGCTCCTGGATCCAGCGCTTGGCAGCCGGGTCGGAGATATGCATGAACTCGGCGCCCACGCTGCGGCAGTAGGTATCGCGCAATGCCTTGAGCATGTCGCGCATGGTCATGGTATCGGCTTTGGTGAAATAGGTATTGGTTGCCGCGTACACCTGATCGAGATCGGACTCGGCCAAGCCATAAAAACTGGGATCGAGCTCGGGAATGACAGGACGATCGTGGCGCTTGAGCGGATCGAGCTCGGCGAACCGGGAACCCAGCGAGCGATACGCGGCAATCAGCGATTGCACATACACCTGCTTGTTGGCGACCGACAGATCCGGCTCTTGGGCGCGCGCTACAAAGGCATTGGCCCTGGCACGCTGCGCAAAAGACTCCACAATGGGCGCATGCGCCTGATCGCGCGTGATCTCATTGCCATCCGTAGCAGGCAAATGCTGCAATTGATCGAAGTAATCGCGCCATTGATCACTGACCGAACCCGGATTATCCAGGTAGGACTCGTAGAGTTCCTCTACATATGGGGCGTTACTGCCGAAAAGGTATGAATTGGATTGAAGTTCTATTTCCGATGACATAAATGCGCTTCACCTATCCGAGTGTCTCACTCGTTTGATGCAGGGAACAACCTTCCGCGACACGGCCAGACCGGTTAGCGGATAGCGGGGCAGAAGGCAACGTACGACGCCTTGATAAGCCGTATTCGCAGTAGTATAACCCTGAACAATTTATAAAGTAACGCCAAAGGGAAACCCACACCGTAAATAATGTCAAGACGTTGGCATTAACAAACACCCCGATATGCAGCCTGCAATATTGCGCTGCAAAACCACGCAAGCGAAAACTCTGCTGAAATACCGCTTTCAGGCAAAAGAGGAAAGTCTGCGGGTCTCGGCCGTCAATGGCCAGGAGCATACTGGACTCGAACATGCTCCTTTAGAATACCGCTCCAAATCGCCTTTGCATTTTTAAAAAATTTATAAACCCGTATTTATTATTCAGCACATTATCCTGGAGCTTTTCCATCATGGACGCCAACGCCGATCTCAACAAACTAGCACTCGATTATCATGCCTACCCCACTCCAGGCAAAATCTCGGTCACCCCCACCAAAACCCTGGCGAACCAGGACGATTTATCGCTGGCCTACTCGCCGGGCGTCGCCGCGGCATGCATGGCCATACACGCCGACGGCGAGACAGCCGCGTCCAAATACACATCGCGCTCCAATCTGGTGGGCGTGGTCACCAACGGCACGGCCGTGCTGGGCCTGGGCAATATAGGCCCGCTGGCCGCCAAGCCCGTCATGGAAGGCAAAGGCTGTCTGTTCAAGAAATTCGCCGGCATCGATGTGTTCGATATCGAGCTGAACGAAACCGATCCGGACAAGCTGGTCGATATCATTGCCGCCCTCGAACCCACCCTGGGAGGGGTAAACCTCGAGGATATCAAGGCTCCGGAATGCTTCTACATCGAAAAAAAGCTGCGCGCGCGCATGAAGATCCCGGTTTTTCACGACGACCAGCACGGTACCGCCATTATCTCCTCGGCCGCCATCCTGAATGGCCTGAAAGTCGTCAACAAGAAGATGGCGGACGTCAAGCTCGTCTGCTCGGGCGCCGGAGCCGCGGCCATTGCCTGCCTGGACCTGCTTGTACACCTGGGCATCCAGCGTTCGAACATTTATGTGGTCGACTCGCGCGGAGTCATCTGGGCCGGCCGTGAACAAAATATGGAAGCCAACAAGGCGCGCTATGTGCAAAACACCGATGCGCGCACACTGGCCGATGTCTGCCGCGACGCCGATGTGTTCCTGGGCTGTTCAGCGCCCGGCGTACTGACCGCCGATATGGTCAAGACCATGGCCCCCAGCCCGCTGATCCTGGCCTTGGCCAACCCCGAGCCCGAAATCCGCCCCGAAATCGCCAAGGAGGCCCGTCCCGACTGCATTATTGCCACGGGACGCTCCGACTATCCCAACCAGGTCAACAACGTTCTGTGTTTCCCGTTTATTTTCCGCGGAGCGATGGACGTCGGAGCCTCGGTCATCAACGAAGAAATGAAGCTGGCCTGCGTCAAAGCCATTGCCGATCTGGCCCAGGCCGAGCAGAACGACGAAGTGGCCAGCGCCTACGCAGGCCAGGAGCTGTCGTTCGGCCCCGACTACATCATTCCCAAGCCCTTCGACCCGCGCCTGATCGTAAAAATCGCACCGGCAGTCGCCGCCGCCGCGGCAGCCTCGGGTGTGGCGGCCCGGCCCATCGAAGACATGGAGGCCTATCGGCAGAAGCTCATGAGCCTGGTGTATCACACCGGCCAATTGATGCGACCCCTGTTCATGCAAGCCAAGACGGCGCCCAAGCGCATCATATATGCCGATGGCGAAGATGAACGCGTCCTGCGGGCGGCCCAAACAGTGGTGGACGAAAATATTGCCTACCCCACCCTGATCGGGCGTCCCTCGGTCATCAATATGCGAATCGAAAAATTCGGCTTGCGCCTGAAGGACGGCGGCAACATCGAAATCGTCAACCCCGAAGACGACAAACGCTTCAACGAAACCTGGACGGCATACTACAAGCTGATGGGCCGCGAAGGGGTCACCCCCGAAATCGCCAAGGCCATGGTGCGCAAGCACAACTCCCTGATCGGCGTCATGCTGCTGCGTCGCGGCGACGGCGATGCACTGCTCTGCGGGGTCGCCAGCCGCTACGACAATCAGCTCAAATATGTGCAGGAAGTCATAGGCCTGAAGCCCGGCGCGCAAACCTTTGCCGCCATGAACGTGCTGATGCTGCCCGAGCAAACCCTGTTCATCTGCGATACGCATGTCAACGAGAACCCTTCGGCGGAACAGATCGCCGACATGACGATTCTGGCGGCCGAGGAAATCCTGCGCTTTGGCGTGATACCCAAGATCGCCCTGCTGTCGCATTCGAACTTCGGCAGCCGGCCTTCCGAGTCGTCGCGGAAAATGGCGCGGGCGCGGCAAATGATCAGCGAGCGGGCCCCGCACCTGGAGGTCGATGGCGAAATGCATGCCGATTCCGCCTTGTCGGAAAAAATCCGCCTCAAGGCCTACCCGGACTCAAGCCTGAAAGGGCCGGCCAACCTGCTTATCATGCCCAATCTGGATACCGGGAACATCACCTACAACATGTTGAAGATGACGGGCAGCAACGGGGTCGCCATGGGTCCGGTGCTGCTGGGCGCGGCACGCCCGGTTCATGTGCTGACCACCAGCGCCACGGTGCGCCGCATCGTCAACATGACGGCGCTGGCGGTGGTCGATGCGCAGCAGGAGGCCGGGCAGGTGAAACTATAGAAAAATGCGGCGAGTCGATAGTGCAATGCTGAGATTGCAGCGATATCGTTCTTGATCCGTGGCGGGGAGGTCCAGGCAGGGTGCTGTGCGCCGTGCCATGTCTGGATTTCCGTATCACTGGCGCATTTTTTGTTCGAAGTGTTTACTGTGCATTCGACGGTTTGGTATTTAAAGACGCCGTCTATCGGGGCTTGGGGTCAGGACCGGCACGGCGTGCTTGATCCGGATCTACCTCGTCCAGGCGGGCGTCGGGCCAAACTCGCTACGCCGCTGGCGCGGCTACGCTCAAACATGGCCCGCCGAAAGCCCCCGCCTTCCCTACGGTAGCATCCGGCGCACGCCTTACGCCGGTCCTGACCCCAAGCCCCGATAGACGGCTCACATTGCGGCATGCCTGGAATGAACTTGCTTGCACCTACCGTTAATGGGCCTGCACCCCTAGAACCGTTAACGTGCCTGCACTCATGCCTCTATCGAGTGGCCACTACATCACGATGTGCCAAACCCTGGATTTACTATGCGCCCGACGCCTCAACGTAGTCTGTGATTGGCTCAACGCGGCCTCCCCAATGTATACCTCGATGCATTACCTCAACGCGAGCCGCAGGGTGGGCGGTGCTGTGTAGTCCGGCGGTAGTCCAGCGCCGGGTGCTGACGAAGGGAAGGCGGGGGCTTTCGGCGGGCCCTGTCTGAGTGGCGCCCCGCATCGCGGGGCGACGCGAGTTCGCCCGACGCCCGCCTGGACGAGGCAGACCCGGGCAGTCGGGGCGCGTAGCGACACGACCGCTGGACGTGCCGGACTACACAGCACCGCCCACCCTGCGGCGTCTTTATAGAACTACCCGTCCAAAGCAAAGGTATCCACAAAGAATACGCCGTCACAAACAAATGCCTGGCGCCGGATGCGAAATAATAAGGGCACCCACAAGAGGTGCCCCTTCCAAACCACCGGTTCAAATCACAGCCCTGCGGTCCCGCTGGCCGCCCCTAACCGGCAGACTGCCGCGCGATCAGCCGCGCTTGACGTTGCGCGACACCGAACCCGTGTACAACTGACGTGGACGGCCGATTTTGTAGTCAGGGTCGGACAGCATTTCGTTCCACTGGGCAATCCAGCCCACCGTACGGGCCAGCGCGAAAATGGCCGTAAACAGCGAAGTGGGAATGCCAATGGCACGTTGCACAATACCCGAATAGAAATCGACGTTGGGATACAGCTTGCGGTCGACGAAATACGGATCTTCAAGCGCAATACGCTCCAGTTCCATCGCCAGCTTGAACAGAGGATCTTTCTCGAGCCCCAGCGCAGCCAGCACTTCCTTGCACGTTTGCTGCATCAGTTTGGCACGCGGATCATAGTTCTTGTAGACACGATGGCCAAAACCCATCAGGCGCACGCCCGAATTCTTGTCCTTGACCTGCTCCATGAACTCGCCGACTTTCTCGACACCGCCATTGGCTTGCAAGTGCTCGAGCATCTGCAGGCACGCTTCATTGGCACCGCCATGGGCCGGCCCCCACAGGCAGCCCACGCCGGCCGCAATCGCCGCAAACGGGTTGGTGCCCGACGAGCCGCAAAGCCGGACCGTGGAAGTCGAGGCATTCTGTTCGTGATCGGCATGCAAAATGAAAATGCGATCCAGAGCGCGCTCGACCACATCATTGACCTTGTATTCTTCGCAAGGCGTGCCGAACATCATGCGCAGGAAATTGCCGGTATACGACAAATCGTTTTGCGGATAAATATAAGGCTGGCCCTGCGAATACTTATAAGCCATGGCCACCAGGGTGGGCATCTTGGCAATGAGGCGTATGGCCGAAACCTCGCGGTGATGCGGATTGGTGATATCGGTGGAGTCGTGATAGAAGGCAGACAAGGCGCCTACCAGGCCGACCAGGACCGCCATGGGGTGGGCATCGCGCCGGAAGCCGCGCAAAAAGAAATGCAGTTGCTCGTGCACCATGGTGTGGTGCGTAACCAGCGAATCAAAATCGGTTTTCTGCGTGCCATTGGGCAAATCGCCATTCAGGATCAAATAGCAGATATCCATGAAGTCGCAATTTTCGGCGAGCTGGTCAATGGGGTAGCCGCGATACAGCAGCTCGCCCTTGTCGCCGTCGATATACGTGATGGCCGATTCGCAGGAAGCCGTCGCGAGGAAGCCGGGATCATACGTAAACATGCCGGTTTGACCATACAGCTTGCGAATGTCGATCACATCCGGGCCTACCGTACCCTGATAAACAGGAAAATCGATCGGCGCGCTGCCGTCGGAAAACGATAGCGTGGCTTTTTTGTCTGACAGTTGCATTGCATTATTCCTAAAAAAATTACAGCTCTTGCATTTGCGTCACCAATCGACGAATCGCCGGGGTATCGTAGTCTCCCTGAAGCTCCGTGCGAGCCAGCAAGACATCGAGCAATTCGTTATCACCCATTTCAAACAGCTGAGTCAGGGCGGAAACATCGGTGTCAATCAACTGAGATTCATACCGATCCAGGAATCGGGTAATGATCAGGTCATTTTCCAATAAACCTCGACGTGCCCGCCAACGCAGACGGGCACGCTCCAACTCGGACAAGGTACTCATGCGAGCTCTTGTCTAGATCGCACGACGGACCAATAGTTCCTTAATTTTGCCAATCGCGTGCGATGGGTTAAGGCCCTTGGGACAGACGTCGGCGCAATTCATGATGGTATGGCAGCGGAACAGGCGATACGGATCCTCGAGGTTATCGAGACGCGCGCCAGTCGCTTCGTCGCGGCTGTCGGCAATGAACCGATACGCCTGCAACAGGCCGGCAGGTCCGACGAACTTGTCGGGATTCCACCAGAAGGATGGGCAGGCGGTCGAACAGCACGCGCACAGAATGCACTCATACAGGCCATTGAGCTCTTCGCGCGCTTCGGGTGTTTGAAGGCGCTCTTTCTCGGGCGGCGGCTGGTCATTGATCAGGTACGGCTTGATCGAATGATACTGGTTGAAAAAATGGGTCATGTCGACGATAAGGTCGCGAACCACAGGCAAGCCAGGCAAGGGCTTGAGCACGATGGGCTGCTTGAGTTCGAGCAGATTGGTCGTGCACGCCAGGCCATTCTTGCCATTGATATTCATGGCATCGGAACCGCAGACGCCTTCACGGCAGGAACGGCGCAACGCCAGGCTGTCGTCTACGTCGTTCTTGATGCGCAGGATGGCATCCAGCAGCATTTTATCGGTGGGCTGCAGCTCGACTTCGAGCTTCTGCATGTAGGGGCGCTCGTCCTTGTCGGGATCATAGCGGTAGATTTCAAACTTAACGATGCGTTTTTCACTCATTTCGATATCCTGCTCAGAACGTCCGCGATTTCGGTGGGAAGCTGTCTACGGTAAGCGGCGTCAACTGCACCGGCTTGTAGTCGAGACGGCTGCCTTCCGAATACCACAAGGTATGGCGCAACCAATTTACGTCGTCGCGCTCGGGGTGATTGCTGAGCGCATGAGCGCCGCGGCTCTCGGTACGATTGGCCGCCGATTTGGTCGTTGCGCGAGCGACCTCGATCATATTGGTCAGTTCGAGCGCCTCGACGCGGGCGGTATTGAAAACCTTGGATTTATCCTTGAACGAAATATTGGCCACTTGCTGGGCCAGATCTTCGATCTGGGTGACACCTTCGTTGAGCAGATCGAGAGTGCGGAATACGCCGCAATGATGCTGCATGGAGAAACGAATGGCGTTGGCCACGTCCGCGACTTTTTCGCCGGAGTTGCGAGTTTCGAGCTTGTTGACGCGATCCACCGAATAATCGATGGCCGATTGGGGAATCGGCTGATGCGCGTGCTGGCGTTCGGGATGCGAGTCGACAATATGGTTGCCCGCGGCACGGCCGAATACCACCAGGTCGAGCAGGGAATTGGTGCCCAGGCGATTCGCGCCATGCACGGAAACCGCGGCGCATTCGCCGATGGCATACAGGCCGTTGACAACCTTGTTTTCGCCGTTGTACGTGGACACCACCTGGCCGGTGTAATTGGCCGGAATGCCGCCCATCTGGTAATGGATGGTCGGCACGACCGGAATCGGTTCCTTGATGGGATCGACGTTGGCAAACTTGATGGCGATTTCGCGTATCGACGGCAGGCGCTTCTGTATGGTTTCGGCACCCAGGTGATCGAGCTTGAGCACCACATAGTTGCCGTCCGGGCCGCAGCCGCGGCCTTCCTTGATTTCCTGATCCATGGAGCGCGACACGAAATCGCGCGGCGCCAGATCTTTTAATGTAGGCGCATAACGTTCCATGAAACGCTCGCCGTCTTTATTGAGCAGAATCCCGCCCTCGCCGCGCACACCCTCGGTAATCAACACGCCGGCACCGGCCACGCCGGTGGGGTGGAATTGCCAAAACTCCAGGTCCTGCAAAGGCAGGCCGGCGCGAGCCGCCATACCCAGGCCATCGCCGGTATTGATGAAGGCGTTGGTCGATGCGGCCCAGATGCGACCGGCGCCGCCAGTGGCCAGCACCGTAGTCTTGGCCTCGAGTACGTAGATTTCGCCGGTTTCCATTTCCAGAGCCGTTACGCCCAGCACATCGCCGGCTTCATTGCGCAGCAGGTCGAGCGCCATCCATTCGACGAAGAACTGCGTACGGGCCTCCACATTGCGCTGATAAAGCGTATGCAAGAGCGCGTGGCCGGTACGATCGGCCGCGGCACAGGCGCGCTGCACCGGTTTTTCGCCGAAATTGGCCGTGTGGCCGCCAAACGGGCGCTGATAAATCGTGCCGTTGGGATTGCGGTCGAAAGGCATGCCGAAGTGTTCGAGCTCGTACACGGCGTTGGGCGCTTCGCGGCACATGAATTCGATGGCGTCCTGATCGCCCAGCCAGTCGGATCCCTTGATAGTGTCGTACATGTGCCAGTACCAGTTGTCTTCGCTCATATTGGCCAGCGAAGCACCGATCCCGCCCTGGGCGGCCACGGTGTGCGAACGGGTGGGAAACACTTTCGACAGCACGGCAACGGACAAGCCCGCCTGTGCCAGTTGCAATGAGCAACGCATGCCGGCCCCGCCGGCTCCTACGACCACCACATCGAACTGGCGGCGAGGTAGGGAATTTTTGACAGCTGCCACGGTTTATAGGCTCCAGAGAATTTTTGCAAAATAGACAAGCGAACCGACCAGCCAGAGCGCGGTCAGCACTTCCAGCAGCAAGCGCACCCCGGTGGGCTTGGCATAGTCCATCCAGATATCGCGCACGCCTATCCAGGCATGCCAGGCCAGCGACATGAAGGCCAGCGTGGCCAGCAGTTGCCCAAGCGGGATGCCAAGGCAATGGAAGGTAAACAGGTGGCGCCAGCCTTCAAAATCGAGCTTGGATGTAAAGAGGATCCCGACAATCAGGACCAGCGTGTAGACAGCCATGATAATGGCGGTCATGCGCTGGATGAGGAAGTCCCGGGAGCCGTAATGAGCGCCCACGACCAGGCGTTGAGTACCGATGCGTTCTTGAGTCGCCATTACCACGCTCCAAACAATTTAAGGCCAAAAACCACGGTCAGGGCCAGGCTGACGCCAATCACAAGCCCCGCGCTTTTCTGCGCCGAGGCTTTATCGACGCCAATATGCAGATCGATGGTCAGGTAGCGGATGCCGGCACAGAAGTGATGCAGATAACCCCAAATCAGCACCAGCAAGACCAGCTTGCACAGCGGATTGGCGGTCCAGGCCTGCATGGCCGCAAACGATTCGGGCGATGTCACGCTCAGGGCAAACAGAGGTAGGATGACAAGCGGCAAGCACAGGAACAACAAGGCGCCACTGGCGCGATGCAGGATTGAAGATTTACCAGCGAGCGGCAGACGATAGCTCAGGATCTGGGAAATGCTGAGATTGCGAAACTGTGGACGCGGCTTTGAAGCTGAATCGGACATGATGGCCTCGGAGTTATAACAAGTAATTTTGGGCAAAGCACAACCAGCATTTTCGCCTATTTAAGGGATCCGTATCAAATCGGCGAAAAAACCCTATTAATTCAAACTGTTTCTGTAATGGAACCGATCTGTTACATATAATCCCCTACGAATTTCCATGGGCCGATCCCCATAAGTGTAAGAAACTCTCTCCACCTGCAACAAAGGGCTGGCGGGCTTGATTTGCAGCAAGCCCGCCTGTTCTTGATCGGCCGAAACAGCTTTTATTTTTTCGTCGGCGCGCACCATGCTGACGCCGAACTCAGATTCGAACAATGCGTAAAGCGGGCCGCGATAACGGGCCAGCGATTCGGCGGTCAGGCCGCGAAACACCGAACCCGGCAGCCATATGTCGTCGAGTATCGTGGGAACCTGGTCAAATGACAATACTCTACGCAAGTTCACAACCATATCGGCGGCGCGCAGATCAAGCAAATGGGCAATATCGACCGGAGCCTTGACCCGCCGGCACTCCAGGATCTGACTGCCCGATACCGGAGGCTTGCTGTCGTCGGGGGTGAGGCGCAAAAAGCGATAGCGCACCTTGGCCTCGTTGTGAGTCGCGACAAAAGTACCTTTGCCTTGCCGCCGCAGCAATAGGTTTTCGGCCGCCAGCTCGTCGATCGCCTTGCGTACCGTTCCCTGGCTGACCTGAAAGCGCGCAGCCAATTCGAACTCGCTGGGTATGGCCTCGCCCGGTTTCCATTCGCCCCGATCCAGGCTTTGTACCAGCAGACCCCGGATCTGCTGGTACAAAGGACTGAAGGCCGCACTGCCAACAGTACGGTCTGTGTCTGATGCACGGTCGATTGGGGGAATATCGGGCATGGTTCAGGCTTGAAGCAAGCCAAGTGTGATTGTTTGAAACTTCTATTATTATTCTCGCACGCCTGCGCCTTCCTGTCTAACACTCTTCTGTCTTATATAAGATATAAGATCATTGACGTTAACGTCAATTTCGACTACTCTTTTACTCGGTATGTATCAGGCTGGCGGCCGTCGAGTCCCGCCTGAAACATCGCCATGCCGTACGTGCGCGGCTTGTTTCACAGCCAGGCCTTACCTTCAGAGTCGTGCAGCGGCTTGACCCCGTGCTTGCCTGCTCGCCGGGCGGAAAGCGAAGGCAAGCCAGGCAAGGCGTGCGCCCCAAAAAGGCATGTAAAGGAATTAAACTGTCGAGTGTTCTCACTCGCTCAACTCATCACCTTTCGGAGATTGTTCATGTCCAAACCCGCCATGCGTGTCGCCGTCACCGGCGCTGCCGGCCAAATCGGCTACGCCCTGCTGTTTCGCATCGCTTCGGGCGAAATGCTCGGTAAAGATCAGCCGGTAATCCTTCAGCTTCTCGAAATCCCCGACGAAAAAGCACAAAAGGCGCTCAAAGGCGTCATGATGGAATTGGACGACTGCGCCTTTCCGCTGCTCGCCGGCATGAGCGCGCATAGCGATGCCCGCGAGGCATTCAAAGACGTCGATGTCGCCCTGCTGGTTGGCGCACGTCCGCGCGGCCCGGGCATGGAACGCAAAGACCTGCTTCACGTCAATGCCCAGATTTTCACGGTTCAGGGCAAAGCGCTCAATGATGTCGCCAGCCGCAACGTCAAAGTGCTGGTCGTGGGCAATCCGGCCAACACCAACGCTTATATCGCCATGAAGTCGGCACCCGACCTGCCGGCCAAGAACTTCACGGCCATGCTGCGGCTGGATCACAACCGCGCCCTGTCGCAATTGGCGGCCAAATCGGGCAAACCGGTTGCCGATATCGAAAAACTCATCGTCTGGGGCAATCATTCGCCCACGATGTATCCCGATTTCCGCTATGCCACGATAGGCGGCCAAAGCCTGACCAAGCTTATCAACGATGACAAATGGAACCGCGAAGTCTTTATTCCTACAGTAGGCAAGCGCGGCGCCGCCATCATCGAGGCGCGCGGCCTGTCCTCGGCGGCTTCGGCAGCCAATGCCGCGATCGACCACGTACATGATTGGGTCCTGGGCACACAGGGCAAATGGGTCACCATGGGGATCCCTTCCGACGGTTCCTACGGCATTCCCAAAGACATCATCTACGGCGTGCCGGTTACCACGGCAAACGGCGAATACACGCGCATCGAGGGCCTGGAAATCGATGCTTTCTCGCGCGAACGCATGGACTTCACTCTCAAAGAGCTGCTCGAAGAACGCGACGGCGTACAAGAATTGCTCAAGTAAGCCGTTCTGCAAAGGCCCCTTGATGCGGGCCTTTGTTTTTCATGGCCGCCACTGTTTCATATCAACCGACCGCTGCGCACATCTGCCCGGCCTTCTCCGGAGACTCGCATGACCCGACCCGCCTCGCCCGGCGCCCTGTTTCGCCAGGCACTTAAAGAAGAACAACCGCTGCAAATCATGGGCACCATCAATGCCAACCATGCGCTGCTGGCACGGCGCGCGGGATATCGCGCCATTTACCTTTCGGGCGGAGGCGTAGCGGCCGGATCGCTGGGCCTGCCCGACCTGGGCATCAACACGCTCGACGATGTACTGACCGACGTGCGCCGCATCACCGATGTCTGCGACGTTCCGCTTGTCGTCGATATCGATACCGGGTTCGGGCCTTCCGCCTTCAACATTGCCCGCACCGTCAAAAGCCTGATCAAGTTCGGCGCCGCGGCCTGCCATATCGAGGATCAGGTCGGCGCCAAGCGCTGCGGCCATCGACCCGGAAAAGAAATCGTCTCGACGCAGGAAATGGCCGATCGCGTCAAGGCGGCGGTCGATGCCCGCACCGACTCCGATTTCTTCATTATTGCGCGCACCGACGCCATTGCCGTCGACGGCGTCGACGCTGCGCTGGACCGGGCCCACGCCTGCGTTGCCGCCGGCGCGGACGCCATTTTCGCCGAAGCATCCTACGACCTGGCCACCTACGAACGTTTTGCAAAAGCGCTCAATGTTCCCATATTGGCCAACATTACCGAATTCGGCAAAACGCCCCTGTTCAGCGTGCCCGAACTGGCCGGCGCCGGTGTCGGCATGGTGCTGTATCCCTTGTCGGCCTTCCGCGCCATGAACAAGGTAGCCGAAACCGTCTACCAGGCCATACGCCGCGACGGCCACCAGAAAAACGTGATCGATCTGATGCAAACCCGCGACGAGCTCTACGACCGTATCGGCTACCACGCATTCGAATCCAAGCTTGACGCACTCTTCCAGCAAGGCAAATCCAAGTAACTTTCAGGAGTTGAGACATGGCTACGACAGTTTCAAAAACCAATCCCGGCTTTAAACCCAAAAAATCCGTTGCACTCTCCGGCATCGTCGCCGGCAATACCGCCCTGTGCACCGTAGGACGCAGCGGCAACGATTTGCACTACCGCGGCTACGACATCCTGGATATCGCCGAAGCCTGCGAATTCGAGGAAATCGCCCATCTGCTGGTCCATGGCAAGCTGCCAACCAAGCCCGAGCTGGCGGCCTACAAGCAAAAATTGCGCAGCCTGCGCGGCCTGCCGGCGCAATTGCAAACCGCCCTCGAAGCGCTGCCCGCGGCCAGCCACCCCATGGATGTCATGCGCACAGCGGTTTCGGTGCTGGGCTGCGTGCTGCCCGAGAAAGACGATCACAACTTGCCCGATGCACGCGATATCGCCGACCGCCTCATGGCCAGCCTGGGGTCCGCCCTGCTCTACTGGTATCACTACAGCCACAATGGGCGCATCATCGACGTCCATACCGACGACGACAGCATAGGCGGCCATTTCCTGCACCTGTTGCACGGGGTCGCGCCCAGCGACGACTGGGTGCGTGCCATGCACACCTCGCTCACACTCTATGCGGAGCATGAGTTCAATGCCTCGACGTTTGCCAGCCGCGTCATCGCCGGCACCGGCTCCGACATGTACTCGGCCATCGCCGGCGGCATCGGCGCGCTGCGCGGCCCGAAACACGGGGGCGCCAACGAAGTCGCCTTCGAAGTGCAGAAACGCTACGACTCGCCCGACGAGGCCGAGGCCGACATACGGCGCCGCGTCGAGAACAAGGAAGTCATCATCGGCTTCGGCCACCCGGTGTACACGGTCTCTGATCCGCGCAATCAAATCATCAAGGATGTGGCCCGCAAGCTGTCCAAAAAGCAGAGCAATATGAAAATGTTCAATATTGCCGAGCGGCTCGAAACCGTCATGTGGGACGCCAAGAAAATGTTCCCCAACCTGGACTGGTTCTCGGCCGTTTCCTACCACATGATGGGCGTGCCCACCGCGATGTTTACACCGCTGTTCGTGATTGCCCGTACCGCGGGCTGGTCGGCCCACATCATCGAGCAACGCGTCGACAACAAGATCATCCGGCCTACCGCCAACTATGTCGGCCCCGAAGACCAGAAATTCGTGCCCCTCGATAAACGCAAATAATTTTTAGCCATCCAGGAAATCCTTATGTCCGCGCATATTTCCAATGTACGCCCCGCACCGGATCAGGTGCTGGTCGATATCGTCGACTACGTACTCAATTACCAGATCAAAAGCGAGCTGGCTTACGACACAGCTCGCAATTGCCTGATCGACACGCTCGGCTGCGGCCTCGAAGCGCTGGAATACCCGGCGTGCAGAAAACTGCTCGGCCCTATCGTGCCCGGTACCGTCGTGCCCAACGGCGCCAAAGTCCCCGGCACTCAATTCCAGCTCGACCCCGTGCAAGCGGCCTTCAATATCGGCGCCATGATCCGCTGGCTCGATTTCAACGACACCTGGCTGGCCGCCGAATGGGGCCATCCGTCGGACAATCTGGGCGGCATCCTGGCCACCGCCGACTGGCTGTCGCGCAACGCCGTGGCCATGGGCAAGGCGCCCCTGCTCATGCGCGACGTTCTCACCGGCCTGATCAAGGCGCACGAAATCCAGGGCTGCATTGCGCTGGAAAATTCCTTCAACAAGGTGGGCCTGGATCATGTGGTGCTCGTCAAAGTCGCCTCTACGGCGGTGGTCTCGCAGATGCTGGGCCTGAATCGCGACGAAACCATCAATGCGGTCTCGCTGGCCTGGGTCGACGGCCAAAGCCTGCGTACCTACCGCCACGCGCCCAATACCGGCAGCCGCAAGAGCTGGGCCGCCGGCGATGCGACCAGCCGCGCGGTACGCCTGGCGCTTATCGCCAAGACCGGTGAAATGGGCTACCCCTCGGTCCTGTCGGCCAAGACCTGGGGCTTCTACGATGTGCTGTTCAAAGGCCAGGCTTTCAAGTTCCAACGGCCCTATGGCAGCTATGTGATGGAAAATGTGCTGTTCAAAATATCGTTCCCGGCTGAATTCCATTCGCAGACCGCGGTGGAATGCGCCATGGACATCCATCAAAAGCTTGAAAAGGCGGGTAAAGCCGCTACCGATATCAAGCGGATCACCATACGCACCCATGAGGCGTGCATCCGCATCATCGACAAGAAAGGCCCGCTGAGCAATCCGGCCGACCGGGATCACTGCATCCAGTACATGGTGGCCGTTCCAGTCATATTCGGCCGCCTGACCGCGGGCGACTACGAAGACGCCATCGCCGCCGATCCCCGCATCGACGCGCTGCGCGACAAAATCGTGTGCGTGGAAGATCCGGCCTTCACCAAGGATTATCACGATCCGGAAAAACGCTCGATCGCCAACGCACTGACCGTCGAATTCAATGATGGAAGCAAGCTCGACGAAATCGTGTGCGAATATCCGATTGGCCACAAACGTCGCCGCAAAGATGGTATTCCGCTGCTGGAAGCCAAGTTCCGCACCAATCTGGCGCGTCAATTTCCCGCCAGGCAGCAACAACGGATACTCGAAGCTTCGCTGGACCAGAAAACCCTTGAAAACATGCCGGTGCACGAGTACGTAGATCTGTATGTAATTTAAAGGGCGAAAGAAAACACGCCAGCTCATTTTTGGTTCTAGTGTGTTTACGGCATTGGATGCGTTTCAGTGGCTTTCGTTTTGAGCCGTTTTTGGGCTTGATCTGTGGCTTTGGACGGTGCGTTGCTGTGTTTGCTGTGTAGGCGGCGGTTAATTCTATAAAGACGCCGCAGGGTGGGCGGTGCTGTGTAGTCCGGCACGTCCAGCGGTCGGCTAGCTACGCTAGCCGACTACCCGGGTCTGCCTCGTCCAGGCGGGCGTCGGGCCAACTCGCGTCGCCCCGCGATGCGGGGCGCCACTCAGACAGGGCCCGCCGAAAGCCCCCGCCTTCCCTTCGTCAGCACCCGGCGCTGGACTACCGCCGGACTACACAGCACCGCCCACCCTGCGGCTTGCGTTGAGGCAATGCATCGAGAAGAAGCATTGGGGTCATGCATCGAGGTATACCTTGGGCCGGCAAGTTCATTCCAGGCATGCCATTACGCGAGCCGTCTATCGGGGCTTGGGGTCAGGACCGGCGTAAGGCGTGCGCCGGATGCTACCGTAGGGAAGGCGGGGGCTTTCGGCGGGCCATGTTTGAGCGTAGCCGCGCCAGCGGCGTAGCGAGTTTGGCCCGACGCCCGCCTGGACGAGGTAGATCCGGATCAAGCACGCCGTGCCGGACCTGACCCCAAGCCCCGATAGACGGCGTCTTTAAATACCAAAGCTACCACCGAATGCCACAAACAAAATGCTGCAAACAACTCGAACCAAAAACACTCTAGCTACCTGCGTCGGCAGGCAACGGCGTATCGCCGGTGTGCTCGATCCAACCGCCTCCCAGATACTGATAAAGGTCGACCAAATTGGCCAGACGCTGCATCCGGGCGGTAATCAACGTTTGCTGCGCCGTATATAAATCGGTCTGTGCCGTCAACACAGTCAGGTAGCTGCTCGCACCATTCTTGTACAACAGGTTCGACAAATCGAGCCTGCGCTGTTGCGTAGCGACAAAACGCTGCAAAGAAGCGATCTGATTATCGTAGGTGCCGCGGGCGGCCAAGCCATCGGAGACTTCGCGAAACGCCGTCTGGATCGCTTTTTCATACTGCGCGATCGCCACGTTCTTCTCCAGGTGAGCAACATCCAGCCTGGCCAGATTGGTCCCCGCATCGAAAATCGGCAGCGTAATCTGCGGCGCGAAAGACCAGGCGGCCGACCCCGCCTTGAACAGCCCTCCCAAAGACGCACTCTCGGTGCCAAACTGGCCGGTCAATGCAATTCGGGGGAAAAATGCAGCACGTGCCGCTCCGATATTCGCATTGGCGGCGCGCAGCGTCTGTTCGGCCTGGATAATATCCGGGCGCCGCGTCAAGAGATCCGACGGCAGCCCTGCCGGCACATCGGCCAGAATACGTTGGTCATCAAGCCCAAGAGAAGGCGGAAGGTCTGCCGGCAAAGGTTCTCCAACCACCAGTATCAATGCATTCTCGGCCTGCGCGCGCAAGCGCATCTGAACCGCGAGATTGGCCCGGGCCTGCTCGGCGACGCCCTCCGCCTCGCGCAGGTCCAGCTCGGAGCCCGCGCCCACGTCGAATTTCAGCTTCGCCAATTTGTAGGATGCGTCCGCGGTGCGCAGAGTTTCGCGAGTAATCTTGAGCTGCTCATCATAGGCGAGCACCGCCAGGTATTGATCCGCCACTTGCGAAACCAACGAAATTGCCGCGGCCTTGCGTGCCTGCGCCGTTGCCAGGTATTGCGCCAGAGCCTGGGCTTTCAGACTGCGGACGCGGCCCCAGAAATCAAGCTCCCACGACGCCGCGCCCAGGCCCACCGAGTACACATTGGTGATCGTTTGCCCGGACGACGACAAATCCTCAGGCACGCGTGATTTGCTCTGGCCGGCCGTAGCGTTGACGTTCGGAAACAAACCGGCGCGCACGATCCGGTATTGGGCGGCCGCCTCCTGGACGCGCAGGGCGGAAACCCGCAGATCGCGGTTGTTGGCAAGCGCCAGTTCAATCAGTTTGCGCAGCCGCGGTTCGCCGAAAAAATCGCGCCAGCCTATGTCGGCGGCCGGCAGAGCCTGCGCGCCGGAAGCCGGTTCGGCGCGATAGGCCGGGCCTGTGGGAAAATGTGCGGCAACCGGCAATGCCGGCCGCTCGTATTTCGGTTCGAATGAACAGCCGGCAAGCAAGGCGGCGGCCGAGACAATGATGGGCAGTGAAAACGCGCGCATGGTCAATGTCCTTGATTATCCGAATCGCTGCCGACCGGAATCGCGCGATCGGCAGGAGGCGCATCGGCCGAACGCGTCAGCGTGTTCTTGGAAAATCGTTCGCGAATCACGACAAAAAACATCGGTATCATGAAAATCGCCAGGAAGGTCGCTGTCATCATGCCGCCGATCACGGCGGTGCCAATCGCATGCTGGCCCCCCGAACCCGCGCCGTTGCTGATGGCCAGCGGCAGCACGCCAAGGATGAAGGCCATCGATGTCATCAGGATCGGACGCAGCCGCAGGCGCGCCGCCTCCATCGCCGCCGCGGCGGCTGTCATGCCCTGGCTCTGCAGCACTTTCGCAAACTCCACGATCAGGATGGCATTTTTCGCCGACAGCCCTACCGTGGTCAGCAAACCGACCTGGAAATACACGTCATTCGACAGCCCACGGCCCGTTGCCGCCAGCAGAGCGCCGATAATGCCCAGGGGCACCACCATGATGACCGAGAACGGAATCGACCAACTTTCGTACAGCGCGGCCAAGGCCAGGAACACGACGAGAATCGAAATGGCGTAAAGAAGAGGCGCCTGGGAACCGGACAGCCTTTCCTGGAACGAGATGCCGGTCCATTCATAGCCTATTCCGGCAGGCAGGGCGTCGGCAATTTTCTGGATTTCGTCCATGGCTTCGCCCGTGCTTCTTCCCGCCGCCGGACTGCCCTGGATTTCCATCGACGACACACCGTTGTAACGCTCGAGTTTGGGCGATCCATAGGTCCACTTGCCGGTGGCGAAGGACGAAAACGGCACCATCGTTCCCTGCATATTGCGCACGTACCAGCGGTTCAGGTCGCCTGGATTCATGCGGAACGGTGCATCCCCTTGCACGTACACCCGTTTGATCCGATTATCGGTATCGAGAAAATTATTGACATAGGAAGACGCCCAGGCGATGGAAAAGGTCTGGTCTATGGAGGGCAGCGCCACACCCAGCGCGCTGGCCTTTTCCCGATCGATATTGACGCTGAACTGCGGCTGATCGTCCAGGCCGTTGGGACGCACCCGTGTCAACAGGGGATTTTTGGCGGCTTCGGCCAGCAATTTATTGCGCGCGGCCATCAGGGCGTCATGGCCCAGGCCTCCCCGGTCTTCCAGCTCGAAATCGAAGCCCGAAGCCGTTCCGAGTTCCGGTATGGGAGGCGGATTGATAGGAATGATCACCGCATTTTTATAGCTTGAAAAATGCTCGAAGAGCCGTCCGACGAGGGCCTGCACCTTGTCCTTTGCCGCCGCGCGCTCTTCCCAATCCTTTAGACGCACGAACACCAGGCCTGAATTCTGGCCACGCCCGGCGAAATTGAAGCCGGCGATTTCGAAGGTGGATTCGACCACGGCCTTCTCGGTATCAAGAAGATAATGGCTGACATCGTCGAGCGCCGTTTGCGTGCGTTCCAGGGTCGCGCCCGGCGGGGTCTGCACCTGGATCAGCAAATCGCCCTGGTCCTCATCGGGCAGGAACGAGGTGGGCAGACGCATGAACAGAAAGCCTATGACCACGAACATCAGGCCATACAAGAGCAGCCAGCGGCGCGGACGCTTGATCACGCGCTCAACGCCGGAATGATATTTCTGCCGGCTGTTGTCGAACGTGCGGTTGAACCATCCGAAGAACCCGGTCTTCTCCATGTGATGGCCCTTGGGAATCGGCTTGAGCAAGGTCGCGCAAAGCGCCGGCGTCAGGATCAACGCCACCAGCACCGACAAAACCATGGCCGCCACGATGGTCAATGAGAACTGCCTGTAGATGGCGCCGACCGAGCCTCCCGAGAACGCCATGGGCACGAACACCGCCGACAGGACGAGCGCCACCCCCACCAGCGCTCCGGTGATTTGCCCCATTGCCTTGCGCGTGGCGTCGCGCGGCGAAAGCCCTTCTTCGGCCATCACCCGCTCGACGTTTTCCACCACGACGATGGCATCATCGACCAGCAGGCCGATGGCAAGCACCATCCCGAACATGGACAAGGTATTGATTGAAAAACCCACCATCGCCATGATGCCGAACGTGCCAAGCAGCACCACCGGCACCGCGATCGTCGGAATCAGCGTTGCCCTGAAATTCTGCAGGAACAGGTACATCACCAGGAAAACCAGTACTATGCCTTCGAACAAGGTCTTGACCACTTCCTGAATGGAAATCCTCACGAACGGAGTCGTGTCGTACGGATACTTGACCTCCAGGCCTGGCGGAAAATACTTGGAGAGCTCCCCGACGCGGGCGCGCACCAGATCGGCGGTTTGCAGGGCGTTGGCGCCGGTGGCCAGTTGTATGCCCAGGCCGGCGGCCGGCACGCCGCTGTACTTGGTGTCGAAGTTGTAGTTTTCGCCGCCCAGTTCAAGCCGCGCCACATCCTTGATGCGCACTTGCGACCCGTCCGGATTGACCTTCAACAGTACATTGCCGAACTCTTCGGTCGTGCGCAGCAATGTCGCCTCGCTGATGGTCGCCGTCAGCATCTGGCCCTTCACCGATGGCGCCCCGCCCAACTGGCCCGCCGGAACCTGGACGTTCTGGCCTTGCAGCGCGGTGACCACGTCCACCGGCGTCAGGTTCACGCGAGCCAGTTTGTCCGGATCCAGCCAGATGCGCATGGCATATTGAGTGCCGAACACGCTGACCGTGCCGACACCGCTGACACGGCTGACAGGATCCTGCACGCGCGAGGCCAGATAGTTCGCCAAGTCGTATTTCGTCATGCTGCCGTCGGCGGAAACGAATGCCAATACCATCAGGAAACTGCTGCTTGATTTCGAGACTTTGACGCCGGCCTGCTGAACGGCCTGGGGCAAAAGAGGCGTGGCCAGTTGCAACTGGTTCTGCACCTGCACCTGAGCCACGTCGGGGTTGGTGCCCGCCGTAAAGGTAAGGGTAATCACGGCGGCGCCGGAATCGTCGCTGGTGGACGACATGTATTGCAAATGATCCAGACCGTTCATCTGCTGCTCGATCACTTGCGTGACCGTGTCTTCGACGGTCTGGGCCGAGGCGCCGGAATAGTTGGCGCGTATCTGCACCGCGGGCGAAGCGATCGTCGGGTATTGCGAAACCGGCAGGGTCGTTATCGACAAGCCGCCGGCAAGCATCAGGACTATGGCGATCACCCACGCAAAAATGGGGCGGTCAATAAAGAAATTGGCCATGAAACAGGCTCCCGGTTAATGCGCTGGGGTCGAGGATGAGGGCCTGGGCGGCGGATTGGGCGCGGCCGAACCGGAAACCGCCGCCGGTGTCGCCAATTGTTCAACCGCCTTCACCGTGACACCCGGCTGGACCTTCTGGACGCCGGCGACAATAACCCGGTCGCCCGGTTCCAGACCGCTGTCGACAACCCAGTTGGGGCCTTCCACGCGGCTCGTGACCAGCGAGCGCAGCTCAACTTTGTTATCCGGCCCCACGACAAGCGCCGTGGGGAAGCCTTTGGCGTCGTGGGTGATTCCAACCTGCGGCACCAGCATCGCACGATCATTGATGCCTTCCTGCAGGCGAGCATGTACAAACAGGCCCGGCAGCAGCACTTTCCTGGGATTTGGAAAGACAGCGCGCAGCCTCACGCTCCCTGTGGTCTGGTCGACCGTGATATCGGCAAATTCCAGCCTGCCCTCCAGCGGGTAGACAGACCCATCATCCAGCACCAGTTGCACCTTCGCGGCATTAAGCCCGGCCGGCTGCAACTGGCCGTTAGCCAGTTCGCGGCGCAGGCGCATCAGGTCGACAGTCGACTGGGTAACGTCCACATAAATCGGATCGGTCTGCTGGACGGTCGCCATCAGGGTCGCCGCACTTGCCTGTACATAAGCACCCTGCGTCACACTGGAGACGCCAATGGTGCCGGTGATGGGCGACGTCACATCGGTATAGCCCAGATTGATCCGCGCGATTTCGAGAGCCGCCTTGCCTGTGGCGACGTCCGCGGCAGCCTGCTTTTGCGCTGCCACCGCGTTGATGTAGTCCTGTTTGCTGATCGCATTGGCCGCCACCAGTACCTTGTCGCGGGAAGCCAGGGCGGAAGTCGAGGCAAGGTTCGCCTGCGCCTTCTGCAAGCTCGCTTTGGCGCTGTCAAGCGCGGCCTGATAAGGCGCGGGGTCGATCTTGTACAGACGCTGACCGGCAGTGACATGGCTGCCTTCCTTGAATTCGCGGCTCAAAACGATACCATCGACTCGCGCCCGCACCTGGGCAACCAGGTAGGCCGATGTGCGACCAGGCAACTCGCTGCTGACCGCCACACTTTGGGGGTGCACGGTAATGACGCCTACCTCTAATGGCTGCGGCGTCGGCGGCGACGTCTTCTCACAACCTGCCAGCGCCAGCACTATGACCGCAGCAAAACCATAAACCGACTTCAACGGAATCTGACCGAAACGCATGGAGCAACCTCTATGCCTAGGCTGAGTAGTTAGGTAAAAAAACTGGCACGCTCGTACCGCGGAGACCCAAATCCCGCGTAATGCGTTCGTGGATAGCTGATCGAAATCCGGCGCGGGCTCGCCAGCCGCGCCATGGGTCAGGAAGTACGCCACCCCGCGACGTCTGCCGGATGAAACGCAGCGCGCCGGGCCGTGAGCAAGTACTCGTCACGACCCGGCGGCAGGCGATAAAGGCTACATAATGCACAACAGCCGAAACTGACACGATCTATTCGATCTTCGGCCGCCATTATATATACATTCAGTATTGAAGGTAAAGGCTAAAAAAATAATATAATCACGATTTTCATCCAGCAAAAAATGAAAACCGAAGCGGGGAACCGGTGCATCGCTTACGCCGCACTTTCCGGCTTGCCAGGTATAGGCAGAAATGGTCCGACGCACTAAGGAAGAGGCGATCGAAACCCGTAACCGGATACTCGATACCGCTGAACATATATTTCACGAAAACGGGGTGTCCCGCACGTCGCTGGAACATATTGCCCGAGCCGCAGGCGTTACGCGCGGCGCCATCTATTGGCACTTCAAGAACAAGGCCGATTTGTTCACAGTCATGTTCGACCGGATTCGCCTGCCCATGGAAACCATGATCGAGAGGTGTCGCGATAACGACCCGGACAACGATCCAGTCGGTACCTTGCGTAAAATTTTTACATTAGTGCTGCGCGAAACCGCCCGCAATCCGCAGCGCCGCCGTGTACTCGAAATCCTGTTTCACAAATGCGAATACACCGATGAAATGGGCTCCGTGATAGAGCGCCACCAGGAAGCTTGCGCGGACGGCCGGGAGCGCATTGAACATAGTTTGCGCAGCGCGGTCGCTCTCGGGCAACTGCCAGTCGATCTCGACACCAGGCGGGCGGCCGTATTGCTGCATGCCATGATTACCGGCCTGATGGGCGATTGGCTATTCATGCCCGAAAGCTTCGACCTGGAAGCCAACGCCGCCATCATGGTCGACAGTTTCTTCGACATGTTGCGGCTGAGCTCTACCCTGCGCACACCCCCGGGGGCGTAGCCCGGCACTCGGCGCCGGGACACCCCGTTGATGAACCTGGATCAGTTAACGATGTTCCAGCTGGCACCCTTGGCGCCTTCCTCGCGAAAATTCAGGAGCACCGGATATTGCTTGCCGCAGCCATCGACCACCCACTGCTCTTGCCACGCACGCGAACCGGCCTGGCCGCTGGGTTTTTGCATTACATAAGGCTGGTAGCGCTGCGGGTTGCTGCAACCGAGAGTGTGAACCTTGGCCGTAACCCCTGCCAGAGCATCTTTCGCCAAGATCTGATTCGCATAACTGCCCTGCTCCAAGGCATGGGCGGGCATGCCGGCGTGCGCCACCCCCAGGGCACCCATCGCCATCGCGCTCGCCGCCAGCAATTTACATGAAAATTTTTGCATGGTGTTACCTCCCGTCAAAGTGAAAAGCCTGGAATTGAACCAGCACATTGCCAGCAACCTGCACGTGCACTATGATCGCCGCCAGAGCAGGCCGCTAAAAACCAGTATAGTGGGCCTGATTCAGCATACAAGCCCTGCACACAAGCTTTTACAATGGCTCGCGCTTGGCCACATTTTGCCCAACACCCTGTATCGTTTTCGCCCGACCTATGTTCAATTCCATCTATGCCTACGTCGTTCCCTTCGTGTTCAGCGTGTTCGTCGCGTGCTTTCTGGCTTCGCTGATTTCCGGACTGACGATCATTCTGTTCAAGCTTCGAAAAACCAACGAACTGTTTCAGCATCCCTACCTGAAACAGCAAGCCTTCGAACGCTATTCTCTGTCCATTCGCTTATCGATACTGATGGATTATTTCTTCCGCATCAGCTTGCCCAACAGCCGCTTCTGGCTGATAGGCGACGCCAATCGCATGCTTCAGCACGTCGATCCCAAAAGCATCCCGTCCGGCATCAAATGGCCACTTATCGGCCTGTGGGGCGGCTGCTATGTCGGTCTGATTGCAATGGTAGTGCTGTGGTCGTTCCTGCTTCTAAAAATGTAACGCCTAGAATATAGAAATAGAGAAGCAAACATCACCGCAGGACTTTGAAGGGCTCGGCATGACTCGCAGCATCACCCACAATCCGGCACAACAACGATTCGAATGGCTTGAAGACGGCATATTGTGCGTTCTCGACTATCGGTTGAGCGGCAAGCTCATGACGATTATCCACACGGGTGTTCCCGAGGCTGTCGGCGGTCAGGGAATTGCCGCCGACCTCACTCAAGCCGCCCTGGATACCGCCAGCGCGCACGGCTGGAAAGTGCGCCCGGTGTGCTCGTATGCGGCAGCCTATCTGCAACGCCATCCTCAGTACCAGGAACTGATGGCTTAGGCCATTTTTGGTCGAAGTGTTTACGGCATTCTTTGATGGATGGGGTATTGGTATATAAAGACGCCGTCTATCGGGGCTTGGGGTCAGGACCGGCACGGCGTGCTTGATCCGGATCTACCTCGTCCAGGCGGGCGTCGGGCCAAACTCGCTACGCCCCGCGGAGCGGGGCTACGCTCAAACATGGCCCGCCGAAAGCCCCCGCCTTCCCTACGGTAGCATCCGGCGCACGCCTTACGCCGGTCCTGACCCCAAGCCCCGATAGACGGCTCACGTAATGGCATGCCTGGAATGAACGTGCCGGCCCAAGGTATACCTCAATGCATGACCTCAACGTTTCTCTCGGTGCATGTTTCTCTCGGTGCATGACCCTAACGCTTCCCTCTATGCATTGCCTCAACGCAAGCCGCAGGGTGGGCGGTGCTGTGCAGTCCGGCGGTAGTCCAGCGCCGGGTGCTGACGAAGGGAAGGCGGGGGCCTTCGGCGGGCCCTGTTTGAGTGACGACCCGCAGCGCGGGGCGGCGCGAGTTGGCCCGACGCCCGCCTGGACGAGGCAGACCCGGGCAGTCGGGGTGCGCAGCGCCACGACCGCTGGACGTGCCGGACTGCACAGCACCGCCCACCCTGCGGCGTCTTTATAGAATCAACCGCCGCCCACACAGACAACGCACCAAAGCCCAATCCAAAGTCACAGCTCAAACCAGTACAGGCAGCCCAAACTCACGCCTCAAGCCTAAAAACGGCTCAAAACAAAAATCACAGAAACACGTTCAGCACCGTAACCACTTAAACCAAAAATGCACCAGCCCACTCAACCACCACGTTTGCGAACAAACGTCACATTCTTGCCACAAGCATTTTCCTAACTCTTATATAAGATATAAGACATTTGCTTGAAAGCAGGCTTCCTTTTACAATTGGGCAGTTATTACTCCTTCCCAACCCTCGACCAAAGGGCACGCCATCATGCTGGATACATACCGCCAACACGCCGCCGAACGCGCGGCACTAGGCATCCCCCCCCTTCCCCTGTCCGCGCAACAAACGGCAGACCTCATTGAACTGCTCAAAAATCCGCCGGCTGGCGAAGCCGATTTCCTGCTCGATCTCATCACACACCGGGTCCCCGCCGGAGTCGACGATGCGGCCAAAGTCAAGGCCTCGTTCCTGGCAGCCATTGCACTTGGCAAGACGGCCTGTCCCCTGATCGACCGTAAAAAGGCGACCGAGCTATTGGGCACCATGCTGGGCGGCTACAACGTCGCGCCCCTGGTCGAGCTGCTGGACAACACCGAACTGGGCTCCATCGCGGCAGCGGGCCTGAAAAAGACCTTGCTCATATTCGATGCGTTCCACGATGTTCAGGAAAAAGCTGAAAAGGGCAACCAATATGCCAAATCGATCCTGCAAAGCTGGGCCGATGCCGAATGGTTCACGAACCGCCCCGAAGTCCCGCAAAGCCTGACCGTTACCGTATTCAAGGTCACCGGTGAAACCAATACCGATGATCTGTCCCCGGCCCCGGATGCCTGGAGCCGCCCGGATATTCCCCTGCACGCATTGGCCATGCTCAAGAAC
Source organism: Paralcaligenes sp. KSB-10 (assembly GCF_021266465.1). NCBI lineage: Bacteria > Pseudomonadati > Pseudomonadota > Betaproteobacteria > Burkholderiales > Alcaligenaceae > Paralcaligenes > Paralcaligenes sp. KSB-10. Next base: position 2,020,826 of record NZ_CP089848.1, read on the forward strand.
CCGCGCCCCGGTATCGAACCCGAAGAGCCCGGCAAAATCGGCCCTATCAAATTCATCGAAAGCCTGAAAGCAAAAGGCCATCCCATCGCTTATGTGGGCGATGTCGTCGGCACCGGCTCCTCGCGCAAGTCAGCCACCAACTCAGTGCTCTGGCATACCGGCAAAGACATTCCTTTTGTCCCCAACAAGCGCTTCGGCGGTGTTTGCCTGGGTAGCAAGATCGCCCCCATTTTCTATAACACCATGGAAGACGATGGCGCCTTGCCGATCGAGCTTGATGTGTCCAAGATGGAAATGGGCGATGTCATGGAACTGCGCCCCTATGAAGGCAAGGCACTGAAAAATGGCCAGGTCATTGCTGAATTCAGCGTCAAGTCCGACGTGCTCTTCGACGAAGTCCGCGCCGGCGGCCGCATCCCGCTAATCATAGGCCGCGGCTTGACCGCCAAGGCCCGCGAAGCGCTGGGCCTGCCGCCTTCGACCCTGTTCCGCCTGCCTGTCAATCCTGCCGATTCCGGCAAAGGCTACACACTGGCCCAGAAAATCGTGGGACGCGCCTGCGGCCTGCCCGAAGGCCTGGGCGTTCGCGCAGGTGTCTATTGCGAACCGAAGATGACATCGGTCGGCAGCCAGGACACCACCGGCCCGATGACCCGCGACGAACTGAAAGACCTGGCCTGCCTGGGATTCTCGGCCGATCTGGTCATGCAATCGTTCTGCCACACCGCCGCTTATCCAAAACCGGTGGACATCAAGACACAGCATGAACTCCCCACCTTCATGAGCACCCGCGGCGGAGTGTCGCTGCGCCCCGGCGACGGCATCATCCACTCGTGGCTGAACCGCATGCTCCTGCCCGATACCGTCGGCACGGGCGGCGATTCGCACACCCGCTTCCCCATCGGCATCAGCTTCCCCGCGGGCTCGGGCCTGGTGGCCTTTGCCGCAGCCACCGGAGTCATGCCGCTGGATATGCCTGAATCGGTGCTGGTGCGCTTCAAAGGCTCTTTGCAGCCTGGCGTCACATTGCGTGACCTGGTCAATGCCATCCCGCTGTACGCCATCAAGCAAGGCCTGCTCACTGTCGAAAAACAAGGCAAGAAAAACATCTTTTCGGGCCGCATACTGGAAATCGAAGGATTGCCCGACCTCAAGGCGGAACAAGCCTTCGAACTCTCGGATGCCTCGGCCGAGCGTTCGGCTGCCGGCTGCACCGTGCGTCTCAACAAAGAACCGATCATCGAGTACATCAACAGCAACATCACACTGCTCAAATGGATGATTGCCAATGGCTATGAAGACGAGCGCACGATCAGTCGCCGGATCAAGGCCATGCAGGCGTGGCTGGCCAATCCCCAGTTGCTCGAACCCGACGCCGACGCCGAGTACGCGGCAGTCATCGAAATCGATCTGGCCGACGTCCATGAGCCCATCCTGGCCTGCCCGAACGATCCCGACGACGTCAAGACCCTGTCCGATGTGGCCGGCACACACATAGACGAAGTATTCATCGGCAGTTGCATGACCAACATCGGGCACTTCCGGGCGGCCTCGAAGCTGCTCGAAGGCAAGCGCGACATCCCCGTCAAGCTCTGGGTGGCTCCGCCAACCAAAATGGACCAGAAACAACTCACCGAAGAAGGCCATTACGGCGTTCTGGGCGGAGCCGGTGCACGCATGGAAATGCCCGGCTGCTCTCTGTGCATGGGCAACCAGGCCCAAGTGCGTGAAGGCGCCACGGTCATGTCCACCAGCACGCGCAACTTCCCCAATCGTTTGGGCAAGAATGCCAACGTATTCCTGGGCTCGGCCGAGCTGGCCGCCATTTGTTCGCGCCTGGGCCGTATTCCTACCAAAGAGGAATACATGGCCGATATGGGTGTCCTCAAACAGAGCAGCGACCAGATTTACCGCTACATGAACTTCGACCAGATCGAAGATTTCAAGGAAATCGCCGACTCCGTCGGCGTATAGGCGGCAGCACGACCTAGTTGTGTGATTGTGTGAAGGACCACGGGGCGCCCAAATGGGCGCCCCGTGCCGTTAATGATCGATGCGTGGGGGTGGCTTTTGTGGCGATCCGCCAGGATGGATGCCCGCTTGCCGACTTGGGCAGGGCCGACACCGAAAATTATCCCGCGCCGAATCTGCAAAACTTCCGCAATCGGGCCTAAAATGTGGCAGTCCTGGTAAATTGAAAACGCCGCGCCATCCGGGTTCGCATGCGCCGCATGTTCCAATTGAAGCCGACCGCCAATCCTCTTACGGAGCTCACCATGCCGCACAACACATTCAATAGCTTGCAAAAATTCAAGGTCGGGCGCAAAACGGCCCAGTTCTATTCTTTGCCTGCGCTCGGCAAAAGCCTGGGTATCAACGTACAACGCCTGCCCGTGTCGATACGCGTCGTGCTGGAATCCGTGCTGCGCAACTGCGACGGCAAGAAAGTTACCGAAAAGCATGTCAAGGAGCTGGCCGGCTGGAAGCCCGTCGCCAAACGCTCGGCCGAAATTCCTTTTGTCGTGGCCCGAGTCATATTGCAGGACTTTACCGGGGTTCCTCTCCTGGCCGATATAGCGGCCATGCGTTCGGTAGCCGCCAAAATGGGCAAAGACCCCAAACGCATCGAACCGCTGGTGCCCGTCGATCTCGTGGTCGACCACTCGGTCATGATCGATTATTTCGGCACGAAAAATGCGCTCGACCTCAATATGAAGCTCGAGTTCCAGCGCAACAAAGAACGCTATCAGTTCCTCAAATGGGGCATGCAGGCTTTCGATACCTTTGGCGTCGTGCCTCCAGGATTCGGCATCGTGCACCAGGTCAATCTGGAATATCTCGCTCGCGGCGTGCACTACAACGCCCAGGACAATGTGTATTACCCCGACACTCTCGTGGGTACCGATAGTCACACCACCATGATCAACGGCATCGGCGTGGTTGGCTGGGGCGTAGGAGGCATCGAGGCCGAGGCCGGCATGCTGGGCCAGCCTGTTTACATCCTGACTCCCGACGTGGTCGGAGTCGAGCTCAAGGGCGAGCTGCGCGGCGGAGTCACCGCCACCGATCTGGTGCTCACCATTACCGAAATGCTGCGCAAAGAAAAAGTCGTGGGCAGTTTCGTCGAATTCTGTGGTCCCGGCACATCCAGCCTCTCGGTCACCGACCGGGCAACCATCGGCAATATGGCGCCCGAATACGGCGCCACCATGGGCTTCTTCCCGGTCGACGACCGCACCATCGAGTACTTCAAAGGCACGGGCCGCACCAAAGACGAAATCGACGCCCTGCAAGCCTATTTCAAGGCCCAGGAAATGTACGGCATCCCAAATGCCAAAGACATCGCCTACACCAAGCTCCTGACTCTGGACCTCTCCAGCGTCACGCCGTCGCTGGCCGGCCCGAAACGCCCGCAAGACCGCATCGAACTGGGCCAGGTCAAAAACAACTTCATCGACCTGTACTCCAGGAAGACGGCGGAAAACGGTTTCAACCAGCCCGCCGAAAAACTCGGGCAGGTATTTACCACCAGCGCAGGCGCCAAAGTGAAAAATGGCGATATCGTCATCGCCGCGATTACATCATGCACCAACACATCCAACCCCAGTGTGATGCTCGCAGCCGGCTTGCTCGCTAAAAAGGCGGTGGAAGCGGGCCTGAAAGTCCCCCCGCATATCAAGACTTCGCTTGCGCCCGGATCCCGTGTCGTAACCGAATACCTGAGCAAGACCGGCCTGCTGCCGTACCTGGATAAGCTCGGCTTCGATGTTGCCGCCTACGGGTGCACCACATGCATAGGCAACGCGGGCGATCTGACGCCCGAGCTCAATGAAGCCATCAATCAAAACAACCTGGTCTGTTCGGCCGTACTTTCGGGCAACCGCAACTTCGAGGCTCGCATCCACCCCAACGTCAAAGCCAATTTCCTGGCTTCGCCTCCGCTGGTCGTGGCCTACGCGCTGGCCGGCACCGTGTTGCGCGATCTCATGACCGAACCCGTCGGCAAAGGCAAGAATGGCGATGTCTGGCTTGGAGATATCTGGCCCACCAATGCCGAAGTGCAGGCTCTGCTGGGCCAGGCCCTGGACGCCGACGCCTTCCGGACCAATTACAGCCAGATCAAGTCCAATCCCGGCAAGCTTTGGAAACAGATTGCCGGCGTGCAAGGCGACGTCTACGACTGGCCCGAATCCACCTATATTGCCGAACCTCCGTTTTTTGCCGGTTTCGGCATGACGCCGGCCCCCATGCCTCAGGTCAAGGGCGCACGGGTACTGGCCATCTTCGGCGACTCGGTCACCACCGACCATATTTCTCCAGCGGGATCCATCAAGGAAAGCTCGCCCGCCGGCGCATGGCTCAAGCAGAATGGCGTCATGAAGCAAGACTTCAACAGTTATGGCTCGCGTCGCGGCAACCACGAAATCATGATGCGCGGCACCTTTGCCAATGTACGCATCAAGAACCTGATGATTCCCATAAACCCCGACGGCAGCCGCTTCGAGGGTGGTGAAACGCTGTACCAGCCCACACAGGAACGCCTGTCCATATACGACGCCGCCATGAAGTATGTCGCGGCCGACGTCCCGACCGTCATTTTCGGCGGCGAAGAATACGGCACAGGTTCTTCGCGCGACTGGGCGGCCAAAGGCACGCAATTGCTGGGGGTCAAAGCCGTAATCGCTCGCAGCTTCGAGCGCATACACCGCAGCAACCTGGTCGGGATGGGCGTTCTGCCGCTTCAATTCAAGGGCCAGGACAGTGCCGAATCACTGGGCATCACGGGCGAAGAAACCTTCGACATTTCCGGTACCGAAAACGGCATCAAGCCGCAACAGGACGTCACGCTGACCATCCACCGGAAAGATGGTACGAGCCAGAATGTAGCCATGCTGCTGCGCATCGACACCGCCACCGAAGTCGACTACTACGAGCACGGCGGAATTTTGCCCTTTGTCTTGCGCGACCTGCTGGCTGCCTGACGGCCTGCCCGCAGGTCGGCCCCCCAGAGTTCTCAAACGTCGCACGGCGTTTGGGAACTCTGGCCTGTCACGCTTGCTCGGCTTGCCGGGCATCTTTTGATCGCTTATTGCCCGAACGATCCCGAAAAACAGGCCCCGCGTTACACTAGGCTCTATTACTTCATAAAAGGCCGATTTCCAGCATATGTCACGTACGCCTTCCCCTCATCTTCCTCGATTGTCTCGCGACGCCCAGCGCCTTATAGCGCTGTCCGAGTCGCTTGCGCGCTCCGGATGCCGTCTTGAAGACATATACTGGGAAAACCTGCTTGGCGCGCATATCAGCAAACTGTTGCAAGGCAAAAAGAACAAAGCAATAGAATCCGCGCTTGAGCATCTTGTCGCGCAAAACCTGAATGCCTACGAAATTCTGGTGGAACAAGCCGAAACCATGTCCGAATCGACACGGCTGACTGTCGACGGTGTCGACTACGACGCCCTGCTGTTTTCCGCACCGATCGTTGCGTGGACCCGGTACCAACTGCCGAACGGCCGCTTGAGCAAAGCCGTCCAACAGGCTACCCACAAACAGCTAAGCGCTCATATCCTCGCCGAAGGCGCTCACCTGGCCCTCATTCCGGACCTCATCTGTTTCGACCAGATGCCGCAATCGTTCCAGGAAACCTGGACATGGACCCAGCGGCTGGGGCTGGCCGCCCTCGCTCCAAGCACCGAGCCATTTCCTGTCAAGGCACTGCCCGATTCGGAAGGCATGCTGGCCGACGCGCGATTTGTCGTGGGGGCCATTGTGGTTCCAAAGGGAGCCCCGCTGTTTCGCTGGCAGTCCGATGAGGCTTCCGGCTCGGCAACGCGCGAACAATGTTTCGCCAACTGGGCTGCCGACAGCACCGATGCGCTGGGCGCATTATTTACCGGTTGCAATTTCGAGCACCTGCAACCCGATGCCTACTACATCAGCAACCGCGAGGCCGATCGCCAAATTCGGCCTCTTGCCCTGAAAGCCGCTGTCACATGGCTGCAGACCGCGGCAAATCTGCCTGCAAGCGATTTGCATGCCGTAATCGCCGGCTGCGGCGAATCAACTATCGAAGAATATCGGGTCGGCTTCAGCACCAAGCAAAGCAACGATGTCATTTACGGATGCATCTGGCCCATCCTCAGCAAAGAGGAAGCCGCCTCCGAAGGCACCGACAGCGAGCAGGCCGACATCCCCGACGACATCGCCGCTTTGCTCAAGGAACTGGGAGTGATCGATGTCCGGCGCCTGCCCGGCTTGTACGCAGCCGAGTTCTGCGACGATTGCGGCGCCCCTTATTTTCCCAACCCATTGGGCGAAATGATGCACCCTGAACTTCCCGAGGAAATCGACCTGAATCCCGTCCATTTTCACTGAACCGCCTTTCAGGCAAAGCCGCTGCCCCGGCAAACCGGCTTTGCCTGGCCTGTATGATCGATTCCTCCTCCCCCTCTGTCCCGATCGATTTCGATATTTTTTGCCGTGTCATCGATAATTTTGGCGATATCGGAGTTTGCTGGCGCCTGGCCAGGCAATTGACGAGCATGGCGCCCGTAAGTCGTGTCCGCCTGTGGGTGGACGATCTGCACAGTTTCGCCAAAATCGAATCCGGCGTCGATCCAGGGCAGGGCCGGCAAACCATCCACGGCATCGAACTCGTGCGCTGGACCGATAGCCCACCCGATCTGCGGCCTTATCAGGTCGTCGTCGAGGCCTTTGCCTGCACGCCACCTCCTGCGTTCATTGCCCGCATGAACGCAGGGAACAGCCTGTGGATCAATCTGGAGTATCTGAGCGCCGAAGACTGGGTCGAGAGCTGCCATGCCCTGCCTTCTCTCCAGGCCAGCGGCCTGCGCAAAGCCTTTTTCTTTCCCGGCTTTACAGCGGGAACAGGCGGGCTGCTGCGCGAAGCGCAACTGCTCGATACACGCGAGCGCTGGCTAGCCCAGCCTGTGCTGCGCAGGGATTTGCTGCGCAGCCTGCACGTGCCGGACGCCATGATCGAGGGCCTGATGCACGGCTGGCGCCAGGTGTACCTGTTTTGCTATCCCAATGCGCCCGTGGCGGGCCTGCTGCAAAGCCTGGGACGCGATGACAATACATCGGTAATACTGGTGCCCGCAGGTGTCTGCCCAACGCTCAAAAATCAGCGAAATCCACGGGTGCACGTCGTCGAGATCCCGTTTGTCGGCCAGGCGGACTTTGACCGCCTGCTCTGGAGCAGCGGCCTGAATTTCGTGCGCGGAGAGGATTCGCTGGTCAGGGCCATCTGGGCGGGCCGGCCCTTCGTATGGCAAATTTACGAGCAGCAAGAGGCTGTTCATCTCGTCAAATTACGGGCATGGCTGGCGCGGACTCCTTTCCAACCAGCCATTCACGGCCTGATGAATGCCTGGAACACGGCCCAGGAACACGAATTCGGCACTCGACTCGATGAAGCGCTAAGTCCTGGCGAATGGCCTCAATGGCAGGCTCAAGCCCGTCTTTGGGCGGAAAAAATGGCTCGAAACAACGATTTGGGCAGTTCCCTGCTCGCTTTTTGCATGAAAACCCTGCAAACAGGTTAAAATGCTGAGTTTTGTACAAAATCGTGCTCCGGCCCGGCAGTTTTCGGCATCTGGCGGAGCAAAATTATCCCGGAGTTTTTTTAAACATGAAAACCGCACAAGAACTGCGCGTTGGTAACGTTGTAATGGTGGGCAGCGACGCCCTGGTGGTGCAGAGGGCCGAATACAACAAATCGGGCCGTAACTCGGCCGTCGTAAAGCTGAAATTCAAAAACCTGCTGACAGGCTCCGGTAGCGAATCGGTATCGAAGGCCGACGAAAAATTCGAAATCGTGGTCCTGGACCGCAAAGAGTGCACCTATTCGTATTTCGCCGATCCCATGTATGTCTTCATGGACGAAGAATACAACCAGCACGAAGTGGAAGCCGATAGCATGGGCGATGCGCTCAACTATCTGGAAGAAGGCATGAAGGTCGAAGTCGTGTTCTATGCCGATCGCGCCATCTCGGTCGATCTGCCCACCATCGTGGTGCGTGAAATCATCTACACCGAGCCCGCCGTGCGTGGCGATACCTCGGGCAAAGTCTTGAAACCCGCCAAGATCAATACCGGCATGGACCTGAATGTACCGCTGTTTTGCGCAATTGGCGACAAAATCGAAATCGACACGCGCACAGGGGAATACCGCAGCCGCGTCATGTAACTCCGATACGAATCGGCCACGTGCCTTGCAGGCTTCGCTTGCATAGGCATGGCCGAGTCGGAAGATGAAAATGCCTATTGCAAGCGATCGTCATCCAGATAATCGGGTATAGGCATCACTACAATCCCATCCTGAGCCAGCGATTCGCGCTCTTCGATGGTGGCCGTTCCACGAATGGCACGTTCTTCGACCTCGCCTTCATGCATGCGGCGCGCCTCCCGGGCGAACTGCTCGCCTACATTTTCGGTATTGCGCACCATCTGGCGTATCTGCCGCATTACCTCGGCCTGCAATTGCGCCAATTGTCGGCTGGCCGGGGCCGCCACTGCATTCGAGGCCATGGACGCCGCCGGCCGCTCGGCGGGATCCGGGGGATGGCCGACGTTCAAGCGCGGCGCAGACAGTTTTTTGTTTACCTGGCCACTTCCACACACCGGACACGTCAGCAAGCCTCTGCTCCGCTGCGACTCGTAATTGTCGAGCGAACCGAACCAGCCTTCGAATATATGGCCGGATTCACACTGCAGATCGAAAACTTTTAATGTCATAGAAGCAAAGTGGGGTTGAAATCCCTGAAAACAAGGCCAGAGGCCTTCTTGTCTGGATTATAGGCGGTATACGCCCAGGCACTCGAACAAGAAGCGCTATCAGCACTTTACAGGCGCGGCACGGCGGCAAGCAGGCGCTGCGTTTCGGGATGCCGGGAGGCCTTCAGAACCGTTTCGGTGCTGCCTATTTCGACAATCGAGCCTTCATGCATCACGGCAATGCGATCGGACAGGTATTCAACCACGCCAAAGTTATGCGTGATAAGCAGATACGCAATGCCGAATTCGCCCTGCAGGGTTTTCAGCAATTCGAGGATCTGCGCCTGTACCGACACATCGAGGGCCGACGTAGGCTCGTCGCAGATCAGCACCTTGGGCTCGACCGCCAAAGCCCGTGCAATGGCAATCCGCTGCCGCTGGCCGCCTGAAAATTCATGGGGATAGCGATCGACCGTGTTCTTGGGCAAGCCTACTCGGTCGAGCAAATCGCGCACCGCCGCCTTTCGGTCGGCCGGCGTACGATCGGGCCGCAATGCCGCGGATCCCTCATCGAGTATCTCGCCCACCAGCATGCGCGGATCAAGGGAGGCATACGGATCCTGAAACACAATCTGTATGCTGCGGCGCAAGCGTTTGAGCTGCGCCCCGCCCGCCGACAACAGAACTTCCTTGCCTAGCGTGGCCTCGCCCCCGACCACGGCCCGCTTATCGAGCAAACGCAACAAGGCCTTGGCGGTGGTGGTCTTGCCGCAGCCCGACTCGCCCAGCAAAGCCAATGTTTCGCCAGGCCAAAGATCGAACGACACATCGCGCACCACATCGATCGAGCCGCTTGTACGGCGTAAAAAGCCGCTGCGCCGCAGATACTGCACAGACAGGTTTTCCACACGCAGCACGGGCGCCGTGGCATGTAAGTCGGCGGAATCGGGGCGGATGGCGGACTGCGGCGGGTGTTGCCGCGCATCGGCCCGCTCATGCGTCTTCGTGCTCAACGGACGGCCGCGCTTTTCGAAAGCGGGAATGGCCGCGAGCAATTCACGCGCATAAGGATGCCGCGGATTGGCAAAGAAAGTTGCCACATCGACCGTTTCAACAATTTCCCCCGCACGCATCAGTGCCACATGATCAGCCACGTTTTTTACAACGGCGAGGTCATGTGTGATGAGCAAAATCGCCATGCCCATCTCATCCTGGATGTCGGCCAGGAGATCCAGAATCTGGGCCTGGACCGTTACATCCAGCGCGGTTGTAGGTTCATCGGCGATGAGCAGCCCGGGCTCGGCCGCCAGCGCCATGGCAATCATGACGCGCTGCTTCTGCCCGCCCGAAAACTGGAAGGGGTAATCATGAAAGCGCCGCCGTGGGTCGGGGATGCCGACCCGCGCCAGCCACCACATGGCTCGCCCGGAAGCCGCCGCGCCACGGTACGAGGTATGAGCCAGCAAGGTTTCGACGATTTGACGGCCCACACTCAAAACCGGGTTGAGACTGGTGGCGGGTTCCTGGAAAATCATGCCGATCCGGCCGCCCCGGACGGCGCGCATGCGCTGCTCGGGCAGCCGGGTCAAATCCAGGCCATCGAGCCTGACCGCCCCGCCCGTGATCCGTCCCGCCTCGGGAAGCAAGCGCAGCAAGGCAAGCGCCGTCATGCTCTTGCCGCAGCCCGATTCACCCACCAGCGCAAAGGTTTGCCCCTGCTCTACGACAAGCCGCAGGGATTTGACGGCCTCGAACAAGCCTGAATCACTCTCCACGCGAACCGATAAATCCTGCACTGACAGGACGGCCTGTTTGCCTGCCGGCCTATCGTGGGCGATGACGGTCATGCTCCCTCCGTATCGGCGGCGCCCCGCAGGCGACCCGGGGCACGAGGCCGCAAGCCTTGCGGGCGGAATTTGCGCGTGCGCGGATCGAAGGCATCCTGCACCGCGTCGGCAAAGACATTGGCCGACAAGACCAGCGCCAGCAGGAAAACGAATGCCGCGAACAAATTCCACCAGACCATGGGATCGCGGGACATCTCGAGGCGCGACGAATCGATCATGGTGCCGAACGACGGAGTGCTTGGGTCGACGCCTATGCCCAGGTAGGACAGCACCGCTTCATACAGCACCAGGCCGGAAAATTCGAGCACCATGGTAATCAGCACAATATGCATGACATTGGGCAGCAGGTGCCTGCGCATGATGCGCCAGTGCGACACCCCAAAAGCCCTAGCCGCCTGTATATAGTCGAGTTCGCGCAGCTTCAGGGTCTCGGCGCGCAACAGGCGGCACAAGCCAGCCCAGCCGGTCAGGCCCAGAATCAGGCAGAGCAGAAACAGGCGCAGATCGGCACGCGCGGCGGTCGTGTCGAACAGAGCCGGATTGTTGTCGATATAGACTTGCATCATGAGCACACACGCGGCAATCAGCAATACGCCGGGAATCGACGTAAGAGTTGTATAAACATACTGGATGGCATCATCGACGCGGCCCTTGAAATAACCCGCCGAAATGCCAAAAACCAGGGCCGGCGGCAACATGGCCATGGTGGTCAGAGTGCCTATGACCAAAGCGGTGCGCACGCTTTTCAAGGCTTGCTTCAATACATCGTTGCCGGTTCGATCGGTGCCAAGAACATGGTAATTGGTGCTTAACGCCGCCGCCACGCACACAATGAGCGCCAATACGCAAAACGTCAGCCACATGGCGCGCCATGGAACCCCGCTTTCGGAATGCCACCAGATAGCCGAGGCGCGCGAAAACGACCCGGCCTGCTTCAAGAACATGACGGTTAGAATCAGGGCCGCCGCCATGCCGCATGCAATAGCCGCCAGCACGCCCCAAAGCAGCCGTTGCCGAATATCGGCGCCTCGGTCGGAGTCGCTGCTCAAATGCATACCCGCGTGCTGCAGCCGCGGATAGTCACGCACAGGCTTGCCGTGGATCAGCTCGTTTTCCTTGGTGAATTGCCGCAATGCCAGCGGCGCCGAATAGGTTTTTTCCGGCTTGCTCAGTTGCGTCAGCGCCAGCACATCGTCAAGCACCGAACGCAAGGGCGCATACACGGCGGCGGCCCCCCGGCTCGAACCTGCCTCGGGCGGCAACAAGGGCCTGTAGTGCGCCGAGTCCAGCATGCCGACCAGACCAAACACAAGCAGGACCACGGCGGCACACATTGCGGTGGGCGTGCGTGCCACATGCCCCCAGGTGGCGCGCAAGGCAGCGGAGCGCCGCACCTTGAAGCCATACAGCACCAGCGCCGACACAAGGCAGAAAAGAAAAATATCGGTCCAGAGAAACACAAATTTTGGCATGCGGCTACTCGAATCGAATCCGTGGATCGGCCAGGGTGTATGAAATATCGGCCAGGATCAGGCCTACTATATACAGGGCCGAACCTAAAAACACCATCGCCCTGACTATGGAAAAATCCTGGGCATTAATCGCGTCGATGGTGTAGCTGCCCAAACCGGGAATGCCAAAAAAAGACTCCGAAATCAGGCTGCCCATGAACAGTAACGGTATGGCCGACACAGTTCCGGTCAGGATGGGCAGCATGGCATTGCGCAGTACATGGCGAAACAGCACAATATGTTCGGCAAGCCCCTTGGCTCGCGCGGTGCGCACATAATCCTTGCTCATCTCCTCCAGAAACAGGGTTCGATAAAAGCGCGCCTCGCCGCCCATGCGCGACAAAACGCCAACCAGAACCGGCAGCACCAGGAAGCGGGCACTGCCCCAGCCATCAAGAAAACCCGAATACGGGACCCAGCGCAAGATTTTCGCGAACAGCCACTGGCCGGCAATGATATAGAACAGACCGGAAATCGACAGCAAAATGACGCACACCACAACCCCGGAGAAATCCAGCGAAGTGCCTTTGAAAAACACCAGCAGCAGGGCAAAGACAATACACACGAACAGGCCCAGCACAAACGTTGGCAGCGCCAGCGCCAGGCTTGGGCCCATGCGCTCGCGAATCTCATGGCTTATATCGTTTCCGCCGTCGGAAAAGCCGAAATCAAAACGCAGCAAAGGCAGCGAACGGGCGTAGAAAATCGTATCAGTCAATTTCGCCGCGCCACTGGCGCGCGGATTAAAAAACAGCGGCCTGTCATAACCCCGCTCGACCTTCCACTTGTCAACGGCCGCCTGGCTGACACGCTGGCCGCCAATAGACAGGCGTGCCATGTCGTCGGGCGTATTGACGGCAAAAAACAGCGCGAAAGTCAGCACATTGACGCCGATCAAGACCAGTACGCCATAAAGCAGGCGACGCACGATATAGCTAGTCATGATGCTCCTCTCCGGCGGTGCCCCCGGCCAATGCCGTAGCCCGCTCGCGCCGCCTGACCACCCTCCAGGCCGGATATACGCTTAATGCCAGCAGGCCGATGATCAACCACATCGGCCACCAGACCGGCGGATTCCACTCTTGGATTTTCCGCGCGCGCGCCGCCGGGTCGATCTTGTAATACTGCAAGGTGTTGCGCACCATTTGGGTTGGCTTGGCATTGCCCACCCAGGCCTGGTAAGCGCCGCCCGATTTGGGAAAAAAGCCAAACATCCAGGGCGCATCGGCCTGGACGATGGCGATCATGCGATGAACAATCTGTTCTTTAACCGGGCCATCATCGAGAAAGCGCATCTGCTCGAACAGGCGGTCGAATTCGGCGCTGTGATAATTGGAGGCATTTTCTCCGCCCTTCGATGCCTTGGCGTTGGGCCCGTACAGAAGAAACAGAAAATTCTCCGCGTCCGGATAGTCGGCTACCCAGCCCCACATGAACATCTGGGCGGTTCCGTTGCGCATTTTGTCCTGGAAGCGGTTGTAGTCGGTCGCTCGCACTTCGAGCTGTATACCCAGGGCATCCAGTTGCCGGCGCATCCAATTCAGCGTGGCGTTCGAACCCATGCCGGCAGCCGAATCGAAGTGCAGGATGAGCGGCGATCCAGTCTTGGCGTCGCGCCCGCCCGGATAGCCGGCCTGGGCCAGCAGTTGCTTGGCCGCCTCCAGAGGCTTGCGCACGGCATGCCCGTCCTTGAGAGTGTAGACATAAGGATCGATCCCTTCAGGCAGGGCCTGGTAGCCCAGGATTCCAGGAGGGATCGGGCCATACGCCACCTGGGCCTGGTCGTTCTGGAAAATCGAAACGTATTGCTCCCAATTGAAGGCAATACTGATTGCCTGCCTGAGTTTGCGATTTTTTTCCTGCCGCTCCGGAGTGTCGCCCTGGCCCACGACAGGATCGAGCCAGTTGAAGCCAAAATAAAAAATCTGCGCTTCGGTCGATGCCTGCAACTGTATGCCATGGTCTTTGTACAAAGACGCTTTTTCGGCCGAATCGCCGGCGGCCACTCGCATGGCCACACCTATGTCGCCGGCGCCGACTTGCGGCACATCGTAATAGCCCTGGATAAACTTGCCCATCAGGGGAATACTTTCCTTTTCCAGCGTAAACACGATTTTGTCGATAAACGGAGTGGGCTTGCCGCAATCGGCAAGCAAGCCGGCGGCGCGATCCGACGCCTCGCCTTTGCAGGGATAAGGCTCGCCGTGAAAATTCGGATTGCGCGACAGCACATGGCGCCGGTTTGGAATCGACTCCGTCAACATATAGGGTCCGGTACCCACTGGCCAGGTATTCAGCGACAAATTATGCTGCGCCATGCCCGGCTGCTGATAAAAACGGTCCGCCTCCCAGGGTACCGGGGCCGTAAAGGTCATGGCCAGCCAATACTTGAATTGCGGATACTTGCCCACGACCTTGATGCGCAAAGTATGCGCATCGAGCGCCTGTACTCCATCGAAGCCTTGCTGGCGCAAATCCAGCCAGGGCAGCGCCGAGCCGGCCGGGCGCTGGGCACGCAAGGCCTGGTCCTGGGCCTTGAGCCGTTCGCCGTATGCGCGCATTCCCACTACATGCTCGGCCATGACGGCATAGATGGGCGAGACTACGCGGGGGCTAGCAAGACGGCGAAAGGCATAAACGTAATCGTCGGCCGTAAGTTCCCGCGTACCGGTTTTCTTGAAATCGCCGATTGAAAACTTGCCATCCAGGGCTCCCGCGGCCAAAGGCCAATAGCTGTATTGCCTTGATTTTTCTTTTGCGAAAGCGGGATGCGGCTGGAACAGGATGCCGGGCTTGATCTTGATGTCGTATACGCTGACGGCCACCGAAGTTCCAGGCGCCTGTTCCGGCAGGCGTTGGCCGGCCTGATCCAGATAAAACGGCTGCGCGACGGCAACCGCGGCGCGCGGAGCCAATTCATACGGCCGCTGCAGATATTCGTAGCCATACAAGGGCTCGTAAATGGAATACGTAAACGGGGTTTCATCGGTCGAGTATGAGCTGGCCGGATCCAGGTACTTGGGGGAACGCTGGGTAAAAGCCGTGTACAGAGTATTTTCCTGTGTGGCACCTTGTGCATAGGGGCTGTTGACGGGTTCACGGCCGCAGCCCCCCAGCAATAGGCCCGCCAGGAGTACCAGCACATAGCGGCCGGCGCCTTGCGGTGGGGCTAGCACTGGCCTTTTTTCCAGCATTGATAACGCCACACCCAGGGACGGATCGGGTTGGGTTCCTGCCACAGGCCGAGCTTTGCCTGCCTGGCGTGCTGCTCGAGCTCCGGAATTTTGGCGTCGCGCATATACTTGCCCCGGCCTTCCATATTTGCCCAAGCCATGCCCGCCGCGACCTGTTTCTGGTTTGCCGTGCTGCCGTCGCCCAGGGGGACATCGCAGACATTGCGGCCGAATTGATCGTGTTCAAAGCAGATCAGGCTGAGGGTCTGGCCGGCAATCATGTCGGCCAGCGACTTTTTCGATGCCTGAGCCATGGGCTGGCCCGGCTGTTGGCTGTCCTTGGTGGTTTCGGGGGCGTCGATGCTGGCCATGCGTATACGCTGCTGGCGGCCGTCGACAAGCAGAGTGAATGTATCGCCGTCGGCCACCCGCACCACCCTGCCCGTGAGCGCATAGTTTTCGCCGGGCGCCTCGTGCTGGACGGGGCGCGCCGTTGCCGCCGGCTTGTTCAGGATATTGAATGTTCCCAATGCGGCAAGAATCACCGCCATGATGAACGTAAGCATCTTCGAGCGCCGGTTCGAAAATGCCATGGTCACCAATCTGCGCACCAATATATTTAAAAAGCTATTCATGCACGCCTCGAAAACGCCTCACTATACAGAAAATGCCGATCATGATTTTACAGATGCCCCACCCTGAAACACGGTTTTTTGCCCTGCAAACTGAACCGGCCACGGGGCCGGTGTTTGCTACATAGGCCAGGCGCGCTCCAGCAGACTCGGGGCCGGGCGTTGCGAAACCCCAAACACACGCCCGCCGCGCCCGCCGAAACGCGTGAGAATGAACGCATCGGCCAGCGCCTGCGGCGCATGCCGCCGCAAAAGGCAGGCCTGTACCAGCAACACCAGTTCCTGGGCCACAAGACGACCGGCCGATTCGAGAGTTTCCCCTTTGCCTGAGAGCAATGATATCAAGCCGCGGGCGCTATCGGCCAGCAAAGGCTCGTCGGCGCAGTCGTGCGACAGTGTCTGGGCCAAAGCCTGCGCCAGATCGGGATGGCTTTTCATGGCACGCAACACATCCAGGCATATGACATTGCCCGAACCCTCCCAGATCGAATTGACCGGAGCCTCGCGCAGCAAGCGCGGCATGGGCCCGTCTTCGATATAACCATTGCCGCCCCACACTTCCATGCATTCAGCCGCCACGGCTATGGCGCGCTTGCACACCCAGAACTTGGCCGCAGGGGTCAAAATGCGGCGGTATGCCCGATCGAGCAGATCACCGCCGGCGTCGAACGCGTGTGCCAGGCGCATGGCCAGCACTGTAGCGGCCTCGCTCTCAAGAACCAGATCGGTCAGCACCGCTTGCATCAGTTCCTGGTCGATCAATGCGCGGCCAAACGCCTGGCGATGCCGGGCATGATGCAAGGCCTGCACCAGCGACTGCCTGATCAGTGCCGTGCTGCCCAGAATGCAATCCAGACGCGTGTAGGAAGCCATGGTCAGGAGCGTGGCGATGCCGCGCCCCTCTTCACCCACCATAATGGCCGAAGCGTCGTTGAATTCCACTTCGCCACTGGCATTGGAAAGATTGCCCATCTTGTTTTTCAGGCGCTGTATATGCACCTGGTTTTTGCTGCCGTCGGCGCACCAGCGCGGTACGTAAAAGCACGAAAGCCGATCTCCATGCCTGGCCAGAACCAGATGCGCATCGGAAGCGGGCGAGGAAAAAAACCACTTGTGGCCGAGCAGGCGATATTCCGCCCCGCGCCCCGCTGCGCCGACCGGCAGCGCTCTGGTGGCATTGCTGCGCAAATCGGAGCCGCCTTGCTTCTCGGTCATGCCCATGCCGATCGTCATGCTGGTTTTGAAAGACAGTGGAAGATCCCGCTCGTCGTACTGCGGCGAATACAGCAGGGGCGATATGGAATCGAACCAGGACTCCTCGCGCAATACCGGAATCGCCGCCGAGGTCATGGTAACGGGGCACAAAGATCCCGCCTCGACCTGGCCGTGAAGCAGATAAGTCGCCGCCCGCGCCGCCTGGGCGCCGGGCTTGGGATCGGACCAGGCACTCGAATGCATGCCTTGAAGAAATGCCATGCGCATAATGCGATGCCAGTCCGGATGAAAATGAACGCGATCGACCCGCAGGCCGCATCGGTCAAAGGCCTCAAGCTCGGGTTTGTGGCGATTGGCATCATGAGCCCATGCGAGGGTTTCTTTCGAACCAAGCCGCGCACCGTAGTGGCGCAGCGCCTCGTCGTGCCACTGTGCCCCATCCCGCTTTACCGCTTCCTGCAAGGCAAGATCACTCAGGTACACGTTGTAATCGCTTAATTCGGGAACCTGATTCCTTACCTCATGCGTTATGCCGCTCATGACGCCACCTCGCTGATTGAAGCCGGCCCTACAGCCATCCGGTTTTTTTAAACTTCCAGTAAAGAAATCCGCATGCCGCTGCGGTAAGCGCCATGACGGCGGGATACCCATAGGTCCACGACAGCTCCGGCATGACTTTGAAATTCATGCCGTAGACACCCGCGACGGCCGTGGGCACCGCCAAAATGGCGGCCCACGCCGCCAATTTTTTGGTAATGTCGGTTTGCTGCGACTGCCCTATCATCAGGCTTGCCTCGAATGCGAACGCCAGGGCCTCGCGCAGACTATTGACGAGTTCGTCGACACGCTGCACACGGTCGGCGACTTCGCCAAAGTAGCCGCGACAGTTCTCGTCGATATTTCCCATTTCGACCCGCGACAGGCGCCGGCAAATCTCAACCAGGGGGGAAATAGCCACATGGATGCGCAATAAATCCCGGCGCTGCCGATACAATCGGCGCACATCGGTGTCGTGAAAACCGCGCAACAGGAACTTCTGCTCGACGGCTTCGATGCCGGTTTCGAGCTTGGACG
This sequence comes from Paralcaligenes sp. KSB-10, assembly GCF_021266465.1. Classification (NCBI taxonomy): domain Bacteria; kingdom Pseudomonadati; phylum Pseudomonadota; class Betaproteobacteria; order Burkholderiales; family Alcaligenaceae; genus Paralcaligenes; species Paralcaligenes sp. KSB-10. The sequence goes on from NZ_CP089848.1 coordinate 2,039,014, forward strand.
CGGCAATCACGTAGCGGTCGGCCAAAAAATCCAGCAAAGTCGATGCAATATAGTCGCTGCCCCGATCCAGGAATTCGGGCGAATTCTCGAGATGCTCGCGTAGTTCCCGGTGCGATGCCGTTGCGCCTCGCCGCACCGTCACCAGAAAACCCTTGCCGATCAGAATCTGGGTTTCGCCGAAAGCGGGGCGCATAGTGTCGACTTCGACCGTAATCGCCACAACCTGGGTCAATACTCCATACTCGATGATCTTTGCGCGCCGATGCACCTCGTTGATCTCTTCCACGGCCTTTCTCGGAAAGCCCAGCTTGGCCCCCAACTGCGCGATCAGCTCAGGCTCCGGGTCTTTCAGGCCTATCCACAGCAGATGCTGTCCTTGACCCACATAGCGCTCGATCTGGTCGATCGGGACATCTACGGGAGCCTGGCCCTTGTGATACAGCACCGACGCCACGACCGATTTCCAGGTGGCGCCGATCTCCGCATCGTCGTGCAAAGCCAATGCGGAATCCGGGCCTGGAATTTCGCCCCCATGAAGGGCCTGCTGTTCGCCGGAGCCTGAAATCGCTTCATCGCTGGACATAGTGTTGCGGCCTTCTGGTCGTGGGAATTCGAGTAAAAAAACTTGCGGCATGAACGAATTCATCATATCACCAAGCCGGCGGACGGCAAGGAGCGGCAGGGCCTTCCTGGATATACACTACAGGCCAATACATCGTTCCAGGAGAACTCAAACATGACCGACCGACAACTTGTTGTCATGGCCGCCCTTACTTTGCTCCTTGGCGTAGCGGCAGGCGCTTTCGGCGCCCATGGCTTGAAGCGCGTCCTCGCGCCCGAGATGCTTGCGGTCTGGCACACGGCTGTGCTGTATCAGTTGGTTCATGGCCTGGGCATGCTGGCAATAGCCAGCCTGGGAGCGCGCTTCGGTTCGCCTTTGCTCAGCAACGCCGGATTGCTGATGTTTGTCGGCGTCGTGGTGTTCAGCGGCAGCCTTTATATATTGGCCATCAGCGGCGTCAAATGGCTGGGCGCCATTACCCCTCTTGGCGGATTGGCCTTTATCGTGGCCTGGGCCATGGTGGCCCTGGCCGCTTACCGGGCCAGCTGACCAAGCCTGCAATCAGATCTTGGAGATTTCACCGTTGTGCTGGCCGAACGAGGGCGGCAGAAGCCTTAAGGTCGCGGGCGTGCGGGACAGCTTGATGGGCGAGGCAATGGCGCGGTATGCGCCTTCTTCTATGACCATGCCCCGGTGGCGGGTATGCGGATGATTCAGAAGCTCACCCACATTGAGCACCGGCGCGGCCGGAACACCGGCCTTGAGCAAGGTTTGCGCCAGGTCCGAAGCGGTGTGTTCCTTGAGAAAGCCCGTCAGAAGCATGTGCAGCGCCTGCCGGTTCTTCAGGCGATCGGCGTTCGACTGGAACCGTTCATCACTGGCCAGCGAGGGCTGCTCGAGAACCCTGGACAGCAGTTCAAACTGGCGATTGTTGCCGACAGCCAGGAAAATTTCCCCATCCCGGGTCGGAAATGATTCATATGGCGCGATATTCGGATGCGCATTGCCGGTACGCTGCGGGATTTTCCCGCTCAAAAAATAGTTGGCGGCATGAGGATGCAAGAGCGAAATGGCGCAATCGAACAAGGTGATATCCAGGAACTGGCCCTTGCCGCTGCGCTGGCGCTCGTTGATGGCCAGGAGAATCGCCAGCGCCGCGTTCAGGCCGGTCACCATATCGACCACAGGCAGGCCGACACGCGTGGGCGCCCCATCGCCCTCGCCGTTGACGCTCATCAGGCCGCACATGGCCTGGGCGCAGGCATCGTAGCCGGGCAAGCCGCCCAGCGGGCCATCCGCCCCAAAGCCGCTGATGCGGCAATGAACCAGGCGCGGAAACTGTTTTTGCAGCGCATCCGTACCCAGGCCCCACTTTTCCAGCGTGCCCGGCTTGAAATTTTCCACCAGCACATCGGCATCCTGCAGCAGGGTCCTCAGGAAAGCTTGCCCGTCGGGCTGGGACAAATCCAGCGACAGCCCATATTTATTGCGGTTCACGCCCAGAAAATACGAAGCGGTGCCATCCAGGAACGGGGGGCCCCAGGCGCGGGTCTCGTCGCCCGAAGGCGGCTCGATCTTGAATACCTCGGCACCATGATCGCCCAGGATCTGGGTGCAATAGGGCCCGCCAAGCACCCGCGACAAATCGATTACTTTGCAACCGCTCAGTGCCCCGCCGTTATCCTGTTTTGACTGTGCCATGCTCAATCCAGGGAAATATGCGCGCTATGGATCAGCTCGGCCCATTTGGGAACCTGCTGATCGATGAATGTCGCCAAGCCCTGTGGAGTCTTGTCGTCGGCTTCCACAATGCCCTGGCTGACCAAGGTGCTTTTAACCTCAGGCTCGGCCATGGCCTGGATAAAGGCCTGATTCAACTTCTGGACAACGGGCTCGGGCGTCCCCTTGGGCGCGACTATGCCGAAGAACACGCTGACATCGTAGCCCGTCAAGCCTTCCTCGCTAAGCGTAGGCAGATCCGGCAAGGCGGCCGAGCGCTGCGCGCTGGCCAGTCCGATTGCACGCAGCGTGCCATTCTTCACATGGGGCAGCGCGGTCAGGATGTCGGTAAACGACATGGTCACCTGTCCGCCCAGCAAATCGTTCAGGGCGGGCCCGGTTCCCTTGTAGGGAATGTGCAAAATATGAGTGCCCGCCATTTTATTGAACAGGACGCCAGCCAGATGCGATGAGGCGCCGTTGCCCGACGACGCATAGGTCAGCTTGTCCGGATTCTGTTTGGCATAGGCAATCAGCTCTTGCAGATTCTTGGCAGGCACCTTGGGATTCAGGACCAGGATATTGGGCAAATGACCAATGCGAATAATGGGGGCAAAGCTGGTGCGCGGGTCATAGCGCAATTTCTTGTACAGACTGATATTGATGGCCAGCGGTCCGGACGTGCCGAACAGCAAAGTGTAGCCGTCGGGCTTGGCCTGGGCCACATAGTCCGATCCGATATTGCCGCCCGCGCCGGATTTGTTCTCGACGATGACCGACTGCCCCAGCGGCTTGCTCAAGCCCTGGGCCAGCCTGCGCGCCAACGCATCGGTGGGTCCGCCGGGTGGAAACGGCACGATCAGCTTGATGGGCTGCGAGGGATAGCTGTCGCTCGCCAAGGCGGGAACGGATCCGCATAATGTGGCGGCTCCAATCAGCAGAACCGAAAAAAATTTGTTCATCATGTCTCCTATTGTTTTATATAAAAAGAATGCTTCATTCGTACAAGGAATGCGGACCGCCATCAGGACGCCGGATTCAGGACTGCGCCATAATCGACGGGGAATTCCTCAGCCGCGCAAGGATCGCGGGGAGCCAGCCTGTGCAGCAGCACCAGATTCGCCAATTCATTGCGAGCCCGCATGCCGTCATGCCTGGCCTCGCTGCGCATGGCCGCCATGGACACCACGTGATACAAGACGGACGCCGCCTGCCGGGCCAGATCCGAGCGGCCTTCCCGCGATGCTTTCTCGGCCAGCCGATAAGCTTTTTCCAGACTGTCTTGCTGCAGGGCCGCCAGGGGCTCGGGGCAAGCCGCGCCTTCGGCCAAAAGGCTGTCCACGTGCAGCCTGAGAGCCGCAAGACAATTGTTTTTCTGTATGGCCCGCAACACATCGAGGGCCACAATATTGCTGGTGCCTTCCCATATCGAGCCCAGATGGGCATCGCGCACCAGGCGCGACTCGACCCATTCTTCTATGTAACCGCAACCGCCTCGCACTTCCATGCCATCGCCGGTCACTTTCCTGGCGTCGCGGCAGGCACGGAACTTGATCAACGGGGTCATGATCCGGACCAGGGTCCTGGCCTGCTCATCGCCGCGATCGGACTGCTCCAGGGCCTGGGCAGTCTGGAACACAAAAGAACGCGCTTGCTCGGCCACCAGGGTCATCTTGAGCAACTGCTTTTGCATCAAAGGCATGTCGACCAGGCGTTTGCCGAAGGCCAGGCGATTTTCGGCCACGAACATAGCCTCGCTGACTGCCCGCCGCATCAAGCCAGCCGCCCGCATGCCATTGGACAGGCGCGAATTGTTGACCATATCGGCCATTTGCTGAAAGCCGCGGCCCGGTTCGCCAATCAGCCAGGCATACGCGCCCTCGAGGCGGATCTCGCCGCTGGCCATCGACCGGGTGCCCAGCTTGTCTTTCAAACGCAAAATACGATAGTGGTTATGCCCGCCCTCGGGCAGGTCCCTGGGCAGCAAGAAAAGCGATACACCCGCCAGGCCCTCTTTGGCCTCGCTGCGAGCCAGCACCATGGCGAAACCGGCGTCCGGATTCGAGCAGAACCACTTATCGCCGAACAACCGCCAACGGCCATCGGGCTGCAATTCAGCCTGTGTCTGGGTCGCACTGATATCCGAACCCGCCGCCTGCTCGGTCATGAACATCGCACCCTGACGCAATTCGTCGAAATCCAGGGCCGTGACCTGCGGCAGGATTTTATCCACCAGCCCTGGCTCGCCGAATTTGCGCAGCGTGCGGGCCAGGGAATCCGTCATGCTGACCGGACAGCACAGGCCAAATTCGGCCTGCACGAACAGATATGTCAGGGCGTATTTGGCCACAGGCGGCATGGGCGCTCCCCAGCCCAGCACTCCAGACCGATGGGACATGGCCGCCAGGCCGAGTTTCCCGTACGCCATTTTTTCCAGCTCGACATAAGCGGGATGCTTGGAAAGCCGCGACTCATCGATTCCCGCACGGCTGCGCACCGACAATTCAGGCGGATTTTTATCGGCGATCGCAGCCAGTTCGTCCAGCGAGGAGCCAGCCAGACGGCCCAACTCGTCAAAGTGCGGCAGCAAATGGGCGTACAAATCCGGCGGCAGGTATTTTTCCAGCATGGGGCGGGCATAGGGGTCCACCCGAAACAGATTGATCCCGCGGGAATCCGGGATATTCAGCGTTGCGCTTGCCGCAGAAGGTTCGCGTACCATGATGAGCCACACAAAATAAAGTGACTCAAATCTTAAGATTCGGTATTAATATAAACAAATACTATATTTATTTAGATCAATACAAAAAAAGTATAGAAGCTTCTCATGGATCTGGATCCCCGCCTATTGCGCTACTTTGTCGCCGTGGCCGAAGAGTTGAACTTCAGCCGCGCGGCCAGGCGCCTGCATATTTCGCAGCCGCCTTTGAGCTATGCCATCAAGCAACTGGAAGAAGCCATCCAGGTCCAATTGCTGGTCCGCACCAGCCGTCAGGTGGAACTCACCGCCGCGGGCCGGGTCTTGTACAACGAAGCATTGTTCCTGCTGCGCAAGAATGCCGATGTCCAGAAACTGATTCAACGCATCGACGCCGGCCTGCACGGGCAAATCAAAATAGGCTTTGTCGGCTCCATGCTGTATCGACGCTTATCCGACGTGCTGAAACTGTTCCAAAAGCATTATCCCGACATCGAACATGTACTGCTCGAATTGAACTCCGCGGAACAAATCGAACTGATCGAGCACGGCGGGCTGGACCTGGGCTTCATCCATGCCAACCCCGTGCCCGCCACCATGTCCCGTCTCGATCTGGTATCCGAGCCGTTTGCCATCTGCCTGCCGGACACTCATCCACTGGCCGGCGAGGCCTATATCGATCTGAACGAGTTGGCGCAGGACGATTTCATTTTCTTTTCCCGGTCATTTTCTCCCAGCTATTATGAAACCCTGCTGTCCATGTGCCTGCACGCCGGCTTTTTCCCCAAAGTGAAAAACGAAGCGCGGCACTGGCTGAGCGTTGCATCGCTGGTGTCGCAGGGAATGGGAGTATCGATCGTTCCGGAATGCCTGTCGCGCAGCGGCCTGTCGGGCATACGGTTCCTGCCGTTCGAGCATGACCACAAATCGGTCTGCAGCCTGATCTGGTCGGCGCAGCCTGCGTCCCATATCAAGGAAAAACATATAGAGCTGGTCAAAGGCGTGTATGGTTGCCAGGCGCAACAGGCAAGCCCTGCCGTCTAAGCAAAGCGGGCTTGTGCGGCAGGCTTAGGCACAAAGGTGCAGGCAGGCCTCGGCGGTACGCCAGCCTGTCAAACATGCGCCCTCAGCCATGCGTCAATACGCAGCGCAATGTCAATATTGTTGTTGTCGACCATAAGCAAATGAGAGTTCCCGAATATGCCCACTTCCGGCAAGGAAAAAACATCGACACCGTCGTGCGAATTTGCAAATTCGCCGATCTTTTTTTTCAAAATAGCCCAGCGCTCATCCGACTCCATATTGTCACCCATCACCATTAGTGTGGGAGTCCGATACCCCTGCGATTGAAAACACGGAATTCCCGCAGGCTCAACAGCGACCAGAGCTTTGACCAACGCCGAATGTTTTCCGGCCAGCCTCAAGGCCAGGGGTCCTGACTGCGAATGGCACAGAATGGATGCGGGCCCCAGCCGCTCCAGCAAAGCCTGAAAAGCCTTGATCATAGCCTCGTTGGTATGCGCCCAGCGCGGCACCATTTGTTTGGACAGCTGGTCGAATGCCTCCAGAGGGAATCGGGAGTTTTCGTACGAGGTCCGCAGCGACCGATCTGCGTTGTAGCTCGATGCATGGTTCCCTATGCGAAAGCGGCTATACACATCATCGACCGTCTGCGTAATGGGCTTTTCGGGCCAGATGTCGGGGTAAGGTGCGAAACCGGAGCGCCCGCGCTCAACAGCGTCGCACACATAGACGTCCCATCCTTGCCGAATAAAAAAGTTGAGCCATCCATCTCGCCCATCGGGCGTGCTTTCCCACACTACGCCTGTCATCCCTCCACCATGCCACAACACCAACGGCCCCTTGCCGTTACGCTGCTCGGGGTGAAAATATTGAACATACATCTGTTCAACAACATAGGTCCCGTTAAGATTAATCTTGACGGGCTCACCCCCTTCACTCAAGACACGCTCAAAACTGGAGCGGCCCGATAATTGAACATGCCGGCCGCCAACATGAAAAGAACCCATGTCGCGCAAGCGTATCGGCTCCGCATTATGTTTCCCGTGCATTACTTTTTACTTCAGGAGTTGAATTTGATTTTCTGAGAGCGCCCACTGGTCGCTCTATTTGGCAACAATATGGTTTTGCGCGATCAAGTCCGCCAACTTTTGAGTTTCAGTTCCAAGGAAATCCGCCAGCACAGCGGGCGCCCCACCAGCGATGCCTACGCCTAGATCCTTCAAGCGCTTTTGCACTTCGGGGTCGACCAAGGCTTTATTAAAAGCCGTATTTAATTGTTCCACTACCGGCTGAGGCGTACCGGCAGGCGCCAGTATCCCGAACCAGGGCGTGACCACCATATTAGGTAGTCCGGCTTCGGCAAAGGTAGGCACATCCGGAATGGCGCTGGATCGCTCCTTGCTGGCAACGGCTAAGGCATTCAGGCGACCAGCCTTGATGGAAGGCAATGAGGCGGGCAAGTTATCGAAATACATATCCACCTGCCCACCCAGCAAGTCGCCGGCCACCTGTCCCGCCCCTTTATAGGGGATGTGCGCGATTTGCACCCCAGCTTCTCGTTTCAACAACTCCAATGCCAGATGAGCCGACCCTCCTATTCCTGAAGACGCGGCATTCAGCTTATTGGGGTTCGCTTTCGCGTAAGCAACAAGTTCTTGAACGGTTTTAGCCGGAACCTTAGGATTTACGACCAATACGCTGGGTACCGTTCCCACCATGACAATCGGGGCAAACTGAGTGGAGATATTATAGGGAGCAGGTTTATATAGTGATTGCGCGACGGCGCAACTATAGGCACACATCACCAGGGTATAGCCATCGGGCTTTGCGCGCGATACATACTGAACTCCAATATTGCCCCCGGCGCCTCCCTTGTTGTCGACAATGACAGTCTGTTTGAGCTGAGCCCCTACGCGCTGGCCCAGCACGCGAGCAATGATGTCTGGAGTGCCTCCTGCGGGAAACGGCACGACAAGAGTAATGGTGCGGTCGGGATACGAACCGGCCTGTGCCAAGGCGGGAAAAACCACTGCTGCCATCAATGCAGCTGCGACAAACACCATTCTTCTTGCCAAACCATCGTATCGCGAACCCATTTCCTGTCTCCTTGAGCAAACATAAATTGGCACCATTCTATCTACGTAGGTTATATTTAAATAATGATTATTTCCTATGCATTACATACCATTTTTAATATGAATTTTTTACGATGAACCGATGATGAAAGATCAGCTCGCTGGCACCCGAAATGACTAGCGCGAGAGTCAGTGGTTTCTCGGCTTTGCGTCGCCTGAACATGACCTTGCTGCTGTGCTTCGATTCACTTATGCAAACCCGCAGTGTTACTGCTACGGCTCATGCTCTCAATAAAAGCCAACCAGCCATCAGCCGGGAACTAGCTCAATTGCGGGAATTGCTGGCTGATCCGCTTTTCGTTGTAATTAAAAAACGCCTGGTGCCTACCGAACGCGCCATCCGTCTGCATAACAATATCCATGAGCCACTGTGCACGCTGGAACAAGCTTTATCTCATGACGACGCCTTCAATCCGTTGCTCCTGACAGGAGCGATCAATATCGGAGCCGCAGCACATATCGAGTTGTTGCTGGCGGCACCATTGACTCTCTTGTTGAGAGCGGCGGCGCCCAATCTCACCGTACGATTCCAGCCGGTGCACGGAGATTTCGTCCCGGACGATCTAGACTCTTCACGGATGGATATTGCGATAGGGCTGTTCCAGCCACCCCCCAAGCGATTCCGGCACGAAACGCTTTTCGACGATGAGCGCGTTTGTGTGGTGTCCTCGCAGCATCCCCTGGCGTCGCGAAATCGCCTGACGCTGCACGATCTGCCAAAAATGAAATGGCTGGCGTTTTCTCATATGTATGGGGCGGAAACCAACTTCGACCGCGCTTTGCGCAATCTGCACCAGGAAATGCACTTCAGCGTTTACGTATCGAATTTCGGGCTGGCTCCCACATTCTTGATGGAAAGCGACTACGCTACAACCATGCCCAGGCGCATTGCAAACAAATACCAGAAATACTTTCCGCTACGGCAAATCATCTTGCCCAAAGAACTGCGAAAAGCACGCATGGTGATGGTATGGAGTATTCAAAAAGACCAATCCAAGCTTAACCGCTGGATTCGAGATGCCGTGGTAAAAGTCATTTCGTCGGAACATGTGGAAGCGCTCCCTGTGACAACCCATGGTTGACGCACTGGCCCAAGCAGGTGAAATCAAACCAGGCGGCGCACCCGCTCCAGGACCCGATCCACAAAAATCGCCGCGGCACCGGTATAGTTTTCCGGAGCCATCAGTCTCGCCAGAGCTTCCGGCGACAGGATTGCCGCAATGCGCTCGTCGCCAGCCAGGATCTGTTGCAAATCGGCGCCCGTCGCTACAGCTTCGCGGCATTTTTTCTCAACCAATTTATGGGCCTCCAGGCGCCCCAATGTTTCGCCCAGAGCCATGGTAACCGCCTCTGCCATGACCAGGCCATGCGTGAGTTCCAGATTGCCCCGCATCCGATCGGGAAACACCTCGAGCCCTTCGATCAGGCCGGCACTTGTAGCCAAGGCGCCGCCGCACAGCAGCACCAGTTCGGGCAAGGCCTCCCACTCGGCGTGCCAGCCTCCCAGGCCGCGCTCGTGTTCCTGGATCATGGCCGCCATGATCGTCGCCACCAATTGCGGAGTGCGCTGGGCGGCGCAAAGAATGGCGGCGCAGGCCACTGGGTTGCGCTTGTGAGGCATGGTGGATGAGCCGCCGCGGCCTTCGTCCGCGGCTTCGGCGAGTTCGGCGACTTCAGTCTGAGCCATCAGCGAAATATCGCGCGCCAGCTTGCCCAATGTGCCGGTAAGCGTGCCGAAAAAAGCGGCGGCGCCGGCAATGCGGTCGCGCTGGCTGTGCCAGGGCAAATCGGGCTCGGCCAGCCCCAGGTTTGCCGCAAGCCTGCAGGCCACCTGTGGCCCCTTGTCGCGCAAGGATGCCAATGTTCCGGCCGCCCCGCCAAACTGCAGGCTAAGCATTTCCGGCTTCAAAGCTTGCAGCTGCGCGCGCTGGCGCAGCACGGCATCGAGCGACCCCGCCAGCTTCAATCCGAAGGTAAGCGGCAAGGCATGCTGCAGCCATGTGCGGCCTATCATTACCGTATCGCGATGCGATGCGGCTTGCGAGGCCAATGCGGCAATCAGGCGGTCCAGATCGGCCTCGATAAGCCGCAGCGCGCCTTTCAATTGCAACACCAGGCCGGTATCGATGACATCCTGGCTGGTCGCCCCCCAATGCACGAACCGCGCGGCGTCGGGATTCTGCGACTTGACCGCGGCAGTAAGATGCTTGATCAGGGGAATCGCCAGATTACCCGCCCGCGCGGCCTCGGCGGCGATTTGCGAGGGATCGAAGCGTTCGGCCCGGCATGCCTGCCGGATCGGATCGACGGCCTCGATTGGAATGACTCCGCTGTCTGCCTGGGCCTCGGCCAGGGCCGCCTCGAAATCGAGCATGCCCTGCAATGTGGCCGACGCGCTGAAGCACGCGCGACTGGCGGTCGGACGAAGCAATGAATCGAGCAGTTCCATGAATGCGAAGCTCCGGCAGACAAGAGCGAACCGGACATGTGGCCCGCTCCATTCATTAATAGACAAAGGCCAGGGACGGATGGGACGGGTTCACGCTCCCCAGGCCACACAAGCGTTCAGAGATCGAAAAACACCGTCTCTTGCGCTCCCTGCATATAAAAATCAAAGTGATAGATTACACGACCATCCAGGACTTGCCGCCTGGCCAGCAAAGTATTGCGGCGTTCGGCCGGCACCGATTGCAATACCGGATCTTCGGCATTGGCAGCGGTTTCGTCGTCGAAATAAATACGCGTAAACAAATGATTGAGCATGCCGCGCATGGTCAGGATCACATCCACGTGCGGTGCCGCACCGTCGGTGGCGCCCGGCTTCACCGTCTGGACTATATAACGGCTATCGGGATCCGTCCCGGTGCCTACGCGGCCGAAACCCGTGAACCCCGAAGCGCCAATCTGCGCGGCGGATTCGGCATATCGGCCATCGGCATCGGCCTGGAAGATCTCCAGCAAGGCATCATTGACGACCTTGCCCGCGCCGTCGAACACGCGGCCGGCCAGCATGATGTGCTCACCCCGGGCCTGGTCTCCGGCGATATCGGGCGTGAACGCATTGGGAAAATCATAGCTGTATTGTTTCGGCGTCAGCCCGTAGGCGAAAAAAGGTCCCACCGTTTGCGAAGGAGTTTGCTTGAGTTTCATGACGGCGATTTCTCCATCGGAGTTTCACGGGTGCCGCGCAGCACAATATCGAACTCGTAGCCCAGCGCGAAGTCCGCCTCGGTCGCATCCAGGGTGAAGCGCGACACCAGGCGTTCACGGGCGCCTTCCGGAACGCCTTGGTAGATCGGGTCGTACTGCAGCAATGGATCTCCCGGGAAATACATCTGGGTCACCAGGCGCGTAGCAAAATAGGCGCCGAACAAGGAAAAATGAATATGGTTGGGGCGCCAGGCATTCGGATGATTGCCCCAGGGATAAGCGCCTGGCTTGATCGTCAGGAAACGGTAGCGGCCTTCATCGTCGGTCAGTGTACGGCCCGCCCCCAGGAAATTGGGATCCAGGGGTGCGTCGTGCCGATCGACTTTATGCACATAGCGTCCTGTGGAGTTCGCCTGCCATATTTCGAGCAGGGTATTGGGCACCGGCCTGCCATCTTCATCGAGAACCCGGCCTGTAACGATGATGCGCTCGCCCAACGGTTCGCCATTGCGACGCGCATTGCGGGTCAAATCGTTATCGAGCTCGCCAATGAGCTCATGGCCATACACGGGCGCGCGCAGATTCTGCATGGCGGTTTTGATGGGCAGCAGTGCCTGGGTCGGGCCGCGCAAGAGCGACGACTTATAGCCTGGATCGATAAGTTTGGGATGCGCGCCCCAGTCGCGGGGGTTCAGCAGTGTATTGGCGGTCATTTTTGCTCCGTCTGAGACAAATCGGCGGCATAGCCATCAATTGGGATTCGGCACACTATATACTTAACCAGAAGATATATATATTGACAATTTTTCAGGTATTGCATAATAAATAGTTATGGAAAATAACAAACTGGATGCCCGTATCAAACTGCGTCATTTGCACTGCCTGCTTGCCGTGGCGCAGCATGGCAGCCTGCAGAAAGCGGCGGACGCGCTGTCCGTGACCCAGCCGGCCATGTCCAAGTCCATAGCCGAGATGGAAAACATTCTGGGCGTGCGTCTCTTCGAACGCGGCCGCAACGGAGCCCGCCCAACTTCGCAGGCCGAAGTTTTCCTGCGCCATGCCAACGCCAGTGTAAGCGCCCTGCGCCAGGGCCTGGACCTGCTCTCCAGGAATCATGGGGCTGCGGGAGGCACTGTCGATATCGCGATACTGCCAACCCTTGCCGCCCACCTTATGCCGCCCGTGCTCAAATCCTTTCGCCAGGAATGGCCGGGCATGGTCGTGCAGGTTCACACCGGCTTGAACCATCAACTGCTGGCCATGCTCAAAACACAGCAGGTGGAACTGCTGATAGGCCGGGTGTCCGATCCATCGGCAATGGCCGGCCTGGCCTTCGAATATCTTTTCGCGGCCCCCCTGGCGATTGTGGTGCGCGATCGGCACCCTTTGCTCGGATTGGCGTCAGTCGCGGCCTCGGATCTGATCGACTTTCACGTAATCCTGCCACCGCGCGGAACCATTATTCGCCATATGGCCGACAGTTTTCTGCTATCGCACGGCCTCGGCGCACTGGCCGATTACTCTGAAATACTATCCGTATCGCTAGGGCGGGCCATGACCCTGAACAATGACAATATCGTGTGGTTTGTTCCCGAAATTGCCGTGCGCGGCGATTTGCGGCAGGGCCGCCTGCACACCCTGCCCCTGGATATGTCCGGCACCGAGGAACCGATAGGCCTTATCCAGCGCAGCGACACCATTCCGACTCCCCCGGTGCAAACGCTCATTGGTGCATTACGGACAGTGATTGGCCTTCTTTAATGTAATGAAATTACATAATATCAATATCAAAAACTTCCAAAAACAATGACGCCGCCTCGATCTTTTAGCTAATCGCCCTTGCGCCAAGAAACAATGTAAACACATCATATTCCATTGCAATAAGAACCTGGCGTCGCCAATAACCTGATTTTCCTCCGTTAAAGACATTGATTTTTGTATGTAGTGAAATTACAATTCAATGATTGCTTGAGAGCTTACACAAGCCTATCTTCAATCAGGATCCTTCCATGGCATTGAACCCCGTTGTGCACGCCGTTACCGAACGAATCGCCGAGCGCAGCCGCCAACCGCGCGAGCTCTATTTAAAACGGACGCAAGCCGCATACGGCAAGAAAGTGGAACGCAGCCAGCTTGGCTGCACCAACCTCGCCCACGCCTTCGCGGCCATGCCGGCCAGGGAAAAAGGCCTGCTCAAGGAAATATCCAAACCCAACCTGGCCATCGTCTCTTCCTACAACGACATGCTGTCGGCGCACCAGCCCTTGGCTGCCTTCCCCGCCATCATCAAGCAGGCGGCGCTCGAACTGGGCGCGACGGCGCAATTCGCCGGAGGCGTCCCCGCCATGTGCGACGGCGTTACCCAGGGACAGACCGGCATGGAACTCAGCCTGTTTTCCCGGGACGTCATCGCCATGGCAACGGCTATTGCCTTGAGCCATCAAATGTTCGACGCCGCGGTCTATCTGGGGGTGTGCGACAAGATCGTACCGGGGCTGCTGATCGGCGCGCTCAGCTTCGGACACATCCCTGCCATATTCATACCGGGCGGCCCCATGACCACCGGCATATCCAATGACGAAAAATCCAAAACCCGGCAGCTCTTCGCCCAAGGAAAAATCGGCCGAGCCGAATTGCTGGAGTCGGAATGCCAGTCCTATCACGGGCCCGGCACCTGTACGTTTTACGGTACCGCCAACTCCAACCAGATGCTCATGGAAGTCATGGGCCTGCACCTGCCGGGCAGCGCATTCATCACTCCCAACACGCCCTTGCGCGATGCCCTCACCCGGGCCGCGGCGCAACAAGCCATACAAATCACGGCCCAGACATCGTCTTTTACCCCGGTTGCCGAAGTCATCTCCGAAAAAACCATAGTCAATGGCATAGTCGGACTGCTTGCGACCGGAGGCTCCACCAATCACACCCTGCATCTGGTTGCCATTGCGCAAGCCGCCGGCATCGCCATCAATTGGGATGACTTCTCGGAACTCTCGGCGATCGTACCCTTGCTGGCACGCGTCTATCCCAACGGACAGGCCGACGTCAACCATTTTCATGCCGCCGGAGGCATAGGTTTGGTGATCGCCGAACTGCTCGACGCCGGGCTTTTGCACGAAAACGTGAAGACCGTCTCCGGCCCCGGCCTGCGACGCTATACGCACGAGCCCTATCTGGACCGCGAAACCCTGAAGTGGCGCCCGGTCGTCGCCCAGTCCCAGGATCGCAACGTGATACGCCCGGTCAATGAACCTTTCAGCCCCGATGGCGGCTTGAAACTTCTGAACGGCAATTTGGGGCGCGCCGTCATCAAGGTGTCCGCGGTCAAGCCCGAACATCGCGTAATCGAAGCACCCGCGCTCGTCTTCCACGACCAGAACGAGCTGCTTGCCGCCTATAAAAAGGGCGATCTGACACGCGATTTTGTGGCCGTGGTCCGGTTCCAGGGCCCCAGGGCCAATGGCATGCCCGAACTGCACAAACTCACCCCCACCCTGTCCGTCCTGCAAGAGCAAGGCTACAAGGTAGCCCTGGTTACAGACGGCCGCATGTCGGGCGCCTCGGGCAAAGTGCCCGCGGCCATACACGTTACACCGGAAGCATTGGCAGGCGGGCCTCTCGCGCGCATTCAAAATGGCGACATGCTGCGCGTCGATGCCGATACGGGCGAGCTCAACGTCCTCGGCCCCGCCGACTGGATCACACGGCCGCTTGCACAACCCGACCTCAGCGCCCATCAAACCGGCTTTGGCCGCGAACTGTTTGCCTCGGCGCGCGGCCACGCCGGCGCCGCCGAACAAGGGGCTTCCCTGTTCCAGCACCCGGACTGGACAATGGCCGAGATGTTTAAATAGGCAATTCCGTTTAATTTCTTACCCGGACCACTTATGAATGCCATTGAATTGCTCCAGCAAAGCCCTGTCATGCCAGTCATCGTCATCAAGGATCTCGATACGGCCATCCCCCTGGCTCGCGCCCTGGTGGCCGGCGGCGTGCGCAGCCTCGAAATCACCCTGCGCTCCAGCGTCGCGCTCGAGGCCATACGATTGATTGCCGATGCCGTACCCGACGCGCTGGTGGGCGTCGGTACGATACGCAACACCAGGCAATTCGAGGCGGCGGTCAGCGCCGGTGCGAAGTTTGCCGTCAGCCCGGGCCTGACCCGCGACATCGCCAAAGCGGCCCGCGACTCGGGCCTGCCGTTTTTGCCGGGTATTGCGACTCCTTCCGAGTCCATGTTTGCGGCGGACGAGGGGTTCATCGTGCAAAAGCTGTTCCCGGCCGAGGCAATTGGTGGCGTGGCTTTGCTGAAAGCCTTGTATGGTCCCCTGCCGGATATCCGGTTTTGTCCCACCGGCGGCATCAACGCCGGCAACGCGAAGAGCTATCTCGCCTTGCCCAATGTCGAATGCGTGGGCGGATCATGGCTCACGCCGGAATCGGCGATCGCCAACGGACAATGGGACCTTATCACGCGACTCGCCAAAGAAGCCTGCCTGCTTTAATACCCAGGGCCTTTTTGGTCGAAATATTTACGGCATTCTTTGATGGATGGGTATTGGTATTTAAAGACGCCGTCTATCGGGGCTTGGGGTCAGGGCCGGCACGGCGTGCTTGATCCGGATCTACCTCGTCCAGGCGGGCGTCGGGCCAAACTCGCTACGCCGCTG
Source organism: Paralcaligenes sp. KSB-10 (assembly GCF_021266465.1). Lineage (NCBI taxonomy): Bacteria > Pseudomonadati > Pseudomonadota > Betaproteobacteria > Burkholderiales > Alcaligenaceae > Paralcaligenes > Paralcaligenes sp. KSB-10. Next base: position 2,054,971 of record NZ_CP089848.1, read on the forward strand.
GCGCGGCTACGCTCAAACATGGCCCGCCGAAAGCCCCCGCCTTCCCTACGGTAGCATCCGGCGCACGCCTTACGCCGGTCCTGACCCCTAGCCCCGATAGACGGCTCACGTTACGGCCTGCCTAGAATGATTGCCTAGAACGGTGTGCCTGGAAGGATAGACGGCGTGTGGAGACGGCATGCCTGGCATCAATGTGCTTGCACCCACCGTTAATGGGCCTGCACCCATAGAACCATTAACGCGCCCGCACTCATGCCTCTATCGCGTGGCCACTACACCACGCTGCGCCGAACCCTGGATTTACTAAGCGCCCGACGCCTCAACGTAGCCTGTGATTGGCTCAACGCGGCTTCCCCAATGTATACCTCGATGCATTACCTCAACGCAAGCCGCAGGGTGGGCGGTGCTGTGTAGTCCGGCGGTAGTCCAGCGCCGGGGGCTGACGAAGGGAAGGCGGGGGCCTTCGGCGGGCCCTGTTTGAACGGAGCCGCGCCAGCGGCGTAGTGAGTTGGCCCGACGCCCGCCTGGACGAGGCAGACCCGGGTAGTCGGCTAGCGTAGCTAGCCGACCGCTGGACGTGCCGGACTGCACAGCACCGCCCACCCTGCGGCGTCTTTATAGAATTAACCGCCGCCTACACAGCAAACACAGCAACGCACAGCCCAAAGCCCATCAAAAAATTGTCCACAATAAATTATTAATAGTTGACAATCAATATATTTAATGTGGACAATAAAGCCATCCGATAAACAATATCTCGAAAAGAAGCTAAATAATCGGAATGATATTTATCTTCATGAAATCATTTCACCAAGATAAATAAAACATAACTATTGGAGACAATCAATGGAAGCTCGACTCAAAGATAGCGTTGGCTCGATCGCCATCGCACCGACTCGCGTGCGTTGGAAAATATTCTTTTTAATGCTCTTTCTGGTGACCATCAATTACGTCGACCGGGCTTCCATATCGGTCGCCATGCCGTTGATAGGCAAAGAATTCAATATTGGCCCCGCGGTACAAGGCCTGCTGCTGAGCTCCTTTTTCTGGACTTATGCCTTCATGCAAATCCCCGGGGGCATGCTTGCCGACAAATACGGGCCGCGCGGAGTGATTGCCGCCGCAACGTTCTTCTGGGGCTTTTTCCAGGCAGTCGCCGCTGTATCGACCGGCTGGGTGGTCCTGCTTCTGACGCGGCTCGGCCTGGGCGCATCCGAAGCGCCGATCTATCCGGCCGGCGGCAAGCTCAATGCCATCTGGATGACACAGAATGAACGCGGGCGCGGCGCTACGCTGCTCGATGGCGGCGCCCCGCTGGGATCCGCCCTGGGCGCCATCCTGATCTCATTCCTGATTGCCATCTTTCAGTCATGGCGCGTGGCTTTTGTCATTGCCGGCGTGGGCACCATGATCGCCGGGGTATGGGCGTGGTACTACATCCGCAATAATCCGCGCCAGCATCCTGGTGTCAATGACAGCGAAGCCCATCACATCGAAGCCAGCCACACGCAAGAACAAGCTTCGGAACCGCAAGTCGTCAGTGGCCGCATGCTGGATTTTTTAAAATATCGCTCAGTATGGGGCATGTTTTTCGGCTGGATGTTTTTCAACACGCTGTTCTACGGCCTGTTGACCTGGATACCCAGCTATCTGTCCGAAGTGCGGGGCCTGAACATCAAGCAAATGGGCGGTGCCGTGTTCATTATGTTCTTCGCGGGATTCATCGGCGAACTGGTTGGCGGATGGCTCGCGGACAAATGGAGGGCCGCCGGCGCCTCCCAGGCCAAAGTGATGCGCACGCTGTGCGGCATCGCGTCTATTCTTGCCACGATCTCGATCTTCAGCGTTTCCCAGATCTCCGACCCTGTCGCCGTGGTTATCATGCTTTCAGCCACCCTGTTTTTCCTGCGCTGGTGCGGCCTGTACTGGTGTATTCCGGCGATTCTTGGTACACGCAATACCGTAGGTTTTCTGGGCGGCGCGATGAACCTGGGAGGCAATATAGCGGGCGTGGGCGTTCCAATTCTGGTGGGCCTGATTGTACAGACGACCGGCTCATTTTTCCTGGCATTCATGGTATTTGCAGCGGCGGGCGCAGGGTTGTTCATTTGCTCCACCATGCTCATCGACTACAGCAAGAAACTGCCTGTCTGAAATCGGCCATGGCCACGCTGTACCGGCAAACAGGTATCGCAAGCCCCGGAACTCCCGGAGTTCGCGATACCGTACAAAGGATAATCCAATGCGCATCCTGCTGATCAACCCCAATACCTCCGAAAGCGTTTCAAATCTGATTGAAGCCGAGGCCCGCCGGGCCGCTTCGGCCTCGACTCACATCGACGTCGTAACGGCGCCATTCGGCGTGGCGTACATCGAAACGCGCTTCGAGTCATTGATAGGCGCGTATGCAGCCGCCAACCTGGCTGCCGAGCACGCAGGCGACTATGACGCGCTCGTGATCGCCGCCTTTGGAGATCCGGGTTTATGGGGTATCCGAGAAGCGGTCGACATCCCTGTAATGGGGCTTACGGAAGCCGCACTCATGAGCGCCTGCATGCTGGGCAATCGCTTTTCGATCATCGCCATTTCGCACCGGATCACGGCCTGGTACCGGGAATGCGTCCAAGCCAATGGACTGGCCGGCAGGCTGGCCAGCATACGTTGTCTGCAACAGCCCTTGCGGGATATAGGCACGGTGCAGGCTGATCACGAGGCTCGGTTGCGCGAGCTGTGCCTGCAAGCGATCGAGGAAGACGGAGCCGACGTACTGGTGCTGGCCGGCGCTCCTTTGGCAGGTCTCGCGCGCACCATACGAAATGATATTCCCGTGCCCTTGGTAGAAGGAGTATCCAGTGCGGTACGGCACGCCGAAACACTGATTTCCCTGGCGCCCGGGCTAGCCAATAGGGGTAGTTTTGCACCTCCTCCGCATAAACCCAACCAAGGACTGTCGGCAGCCATGCAAGCATTGCTCGCACACGGCCACCCTCCCGCCGCATAGCCTTGCTTGACAAGGTGTGCAGCAATCGGAGATACACGGCCGTCTGTATATAATCAATCTATCCAGGAAAAATTGTTCACAATCCAGCGCAATGATGTTTACGCAAAATTCCGGACCCTGGACACTCGCCAAGCAACTTGTTTTGAATTATTCAGGAGATGCGGATTGGACAATTCTGCCGCCACAGCAGTGTTTAGTGACTCCAACTCGCCCAAAGAACACGAGATGGAAAACGATGAAATCTATCGGCGCATCCAGATTGCCATTCTTGAGCGCCGGCTCGCCCCCGGCACCAAATTGGCGGAAGAGCGCCTGACCGACGTCACCGGGGCAAGTCGAGCCAGGATACGTCAGGTATTGAGCCGCCTGGCGCACGAAAAGGTGGTTACGCTCATTCCGAATCGCGGCGCATTTATATCCCGCCCGACGGTGCAGGAAGCGCGAGAGCTGTTCACGACCCGGCGCCTGATCGAACCTGGCATGGTCGCCCTGCTTGCACAGCAAAACACCGCGGCCCAGGTGCGCGCGCTGCGCCGGCACGTCGCGCAAGAACAGGAAGCCAGAGACGCCAACGACTTGCGCCGCATCATCAGATTATCCGGAGAGTTCCACATTCATATTGCGGACATGGTCGCAAACAGCATCTTGCCGCGCATAATGCGCGAATTGACCGCCCTGACCTGCCTCATCATCACGCTCTACGACAAACCCAACACTCCGGCTTGCGCGCACCACGAGCATCGCAGCCTGGTTGACCTGATCGAAGCCCACGACAGCGCCGGCGCCCAGCAATGCATGCTGGATCATCTTCTGCACATCGAACAAACCCTGGACCTCGACAGCACCGAACCGGCTCCGCCCGACTTCGACGCCATATTCAAGCGCAATGACATATAGCCTTTTCATCACGAGACAACAATGACCAAACGTATTTTGCTGGGAATGCTGACACCGTCGTCGAATACGGCACTGGAGCCCATCACCAGCGCCATGGTATCGGGCCTGCCCGGGGTATCCGCACACTTCGCGCGCTTTACAGTTACTGAAATTTCCCTGCGCAACCAGGCGCTGGGGCAATTCGACGACAGCAAAATAATGGAAGCCGCCAAGCTGCTGGCCGATGCGAAGGTGGACGTCATCGCATGGAATGGCACATCTTCAGGCTGGCTGGGCTTCGATGCCGACCAACGCCTTTGCCAGCGAATTACCGAAATCACCGGCATTCCGGCCACCACGTCCGTACTGGCCTTGAATGAAATCTTCAAGAAGACTGGCGTGCAGGAATTCGGCCTGGCCACTCCCTATCTTACCGAGGTCCAGGAAAAGATTGTGGAAAACTACCAACGCTCGGGCCTGAACTGCATCGCGGAGCGCCATCTGAACCTGCACGTCAACTTCTCGTTTTCAGAAGTCACCAGCGAACAAATCCGGGCCATGGTCACCCAGATTGCGGCCTCACATCCTCAAGCCATAACTACCTTTTGCACGAATTTGAAAGCCGCCCATTTAGTGCCCGAGCTTGAAGCTCTTGTCGATATTCCCATCTACGACACAATCGCCACCGTCGTATGGAAATCGTTGCGCATCGCGGGATTCGATACGCGCCAGGTAACTGGCTGGGGCCGTCTATTCAGCGACGTCGCATAAAGATAGAAATCAGCCATGAGCACAGACTTTGACTTAATAATCCGCAACGCGGACGTCGCAACGGCCTCGGACCGCTTCCAATGCGACATCGGCATCGTACAGGGCAAGATTACAGCGCTTGGCCTGAACCTGGGCACAGCAGCGGAAACCATCGACGCATCGGGCCTGCTGGTGCTGCCGGGCGGCATAGACGCACATTGCCATTTGGACCAGCCCATGCCGCACGGCTTGCGCATGGCCGACGATTTTTCTTCAGGTACTCGTTCAGCGGCCTGCGGAGGGACAACCACAGTCATTCCTTTTGCGGCCCAAATCAAAGGAAGCTCACTGCAGGCGGCGGTCGACGACTATCACGAGCGGGCTGCAGGCAAGGCGGCTATCGATTACGCATTCCATCTCATCGTCTCCGACCCAACGCCCGAAGTCCTTCAGCACGAGCTGCCCCGCCTGATCGAGGGGGGCTACACTTCATTCAAAATCTACATGACCTACGACGATCTCAAGCTGAGCGATCATGAGATCCTAAAAGTGCTTGATGTCGCCCGTACCCATGACGCCCTGGTCATGATCCACGCCGAAAATTCCGACTGCATCACATGGCTGACCGAGCGCCTGACCGGCCAGGGCCACACTGCCCCGAAGTTCCATGCCAGTTCGCGACCCATGGCGGTTGAGCGCGAAGCCACTCACAGGGCCATCACGTTTTCCGAACTGGCAGGAGTGCCGATTCTTATTGTGCATGTATCGGGCCGCGAAGCCATCGAACAAATACGCTGGGCGCATGGGCGCGGACTGCGCATCCATGCCGAAACCTGTCCGCAATATCTGTTTCTCACTGAACAAGATCTGGATGCTGACGGCTATCAGGGGGCAAAATGCGTTTGCAGCCCCCCGCCCCGCGACAAACAAAACCAGGATGCCGTCTGGAGCGGATTGACTCACAACGTTTTTTCAATATTTTCATCAGACCATGCCGCCTTCCGCTACGATGATTCGCACGGTAAAAAGCCGGGCGGCGAGGAGCAGCCTTTTCAATATATTCCCAATGGGATCCCCGGCCTTGAGACGCGCTTGCCCTTGCTGTTTTCCGGCGGAGTGGCGGCGGGCCGTATCGACATCCATCAATTCGTCGCTCTCACCGCAACCAATCCGGCAAAAATGTATGGACTATATCCACGCAAGGGTTCCATCATGGTCGGCGCCGATGCCGATATCGTCCTTTGGGACACCAAGCGTCGCGTGACCATCGATAACGCAATGTTGCATCATAATGTCGACTACACGCCGTATCAGGGCATGGAAGTTCAAGGCTGGCCCGTCCTCACGCTTTCGCGCGGCAGAGTAGTCAGCCGGGACTCTTCCCTAGTCGGCGATATGTACGGCGGCGAGTTCTTGCCTTGCGGCAAGCCCATGATCTGAAAGTATCGGCGCAATCCTTGCCTGGCATGGTGCGCCGCTACGACGATGAACGTTCAGGGCAATCGAAAGCCGCCGGACAGGTTTATAGAAAAGCCGCCAGCGGCTCCTTGCCGTCCAGGGCCAGCAACAGATTGCTGGTGGCCATCTCGGCCATGGCATAACGGGTTTCGTGCGTAGCCGAACCGATATGCGGCAAGGCCAGCACTTTTGGATGCGTGCGCAAAGGCGAATCGAAAGGCAGGGGCTCGGTGTCGAAAACATCCAGGCCGGCCGCACGCAAAGAGCCTGTGTCAAGCGCCTCCAGAAGCGCCCGCTCCTGGACTATCGGACCGCGCGCGCCGTTGATCAGGATGGCTCCTGGCTTCATGGCGGAGAATTCGCCAGGGCCTATCATTCCCCGCGTCTGTTCGTTCAAGGGCAGCACTACCACGACAAAATCGGAGGCTTCAAGCAATTCGGAAAGCGCGGCGGCTCGTACGCGCCCCGCCGGCAAAGACGAAAAAACGGGCGTCCGGGTGTGATAGAGCACCCGCATATTGAACCCCAGCGCGGCCCGCTGCGCCAATGCCTGGCCAATCCGGCCAAAACCCAGAATGCCCAGGGTCTTGCCATGCACATCCCAGCCAAACAGATCCGGCCCGATATTCTTTTTCCAATCTCCACGCCGCACGTACTGCGCCAGTTCGGCAATACGCCGGCTGGTACCCAGCACCAGCGCAAACAGCATATCAGCCGTGGTTTCGGTCAAGACATTCGGCGTATGGCACAGGCGAATACCGCGTGCGCGCAGCTCTGGCAAAGGATAATTGTCCACGCCCACCGAAATGCTTGAAATGACTTCCAGCACTGGCGCCGATGCCAGCAAATCCGCGCCAATACGATAGCTGGAGCCGATCAGTCCCTGAGCCGAAGGCAGAGCATGGCGAAAGGCTTCGACCTGTTCCTGCTGTCGCGGGTTGGCAACGACAACGTCGTGATGCCGCTGGATCCTGGCCAGCTGATCGGCGGGCAACTCCCGGAATACCAGCACCCGCTTGCGTGGCAGGCTCATAGGGTCGCCTGCTCCAGTTCGGCTCGCGAAGGCAAACCTTCGGTGTCCCCCAGCACCTGCACGGCGCGCGCGCCGATCCAGGCGCCGCGCCTGACCGCGCTTTGCATATCGCGGCCTTCCAGCAAGGCGCTGATCACGCCTACCGCAAAGCCGTCGCCCGCTCCCACTGTGTCGACCACCTTCTCAACCGGAAAGCCCGGCACAAAACCCTGGCCATCCGGACCGTCGAAATAGGCGCCGTCGGGGCCGAGCTTCACCACCACCCGTTCCACGCCGTGGGTTCGATAAAAATGCGCCACGGCTTGCGGCGTATCGCAGCCCGTCAGCAGGCGTCCTTCTTCGATTCCAGGCAATACCCAGTGCGCGCCGAACGCCAGCTCATTGATGGATGCACGCATGCGTTCGGTGGAAGACCATAATGTAGGACGAAGATTGGGATCGAAAGATATCGTGCGGCCTGCGGCGCGCATAAGCGCCATGGTCTTGCGGCTGACTTCGAAACAATTGCCCGACACCGCGGGGAAAACACCGGTCGAATGCAAATGGCGAGCCCCGCACAGCCAAGCCTCGTCGATATCTTCTGGCTGCATCTGGCTTGCGGCCGAACCTTTGCGATGGTATTCGACCGGAGGGTCGCTGCCATCGGAAACCCGGCCTTTGAATTGCAAAGCGGTCCGCTGTTGCGGATCGCACACCACATGCGAGCAATCGATACCCTCACGCTGCATTTCCGCCAGCAGATAGCGCCCCATTGTGTCGGCTCCCAATCGGCTCGCCCAGCCGACCCTGAGCCCCAAACGCGCCAGGCCGATAGCCACATTGGTTTCCGCTCCCGCCGTGCGCTTGTAAAAAGCCTGCGCATTTTCGATGGGGCCAGGCTGATCGGCGATCAGCATCATCATGGCTTCGCCAAACGTTACGATGTCCAGTGGCGGGTTCATTGCCGATCTCCTTCCAGCTTGCGCAAATTCTGTATGGCCATGCGTGTTTCGCCCAGCAGGTCGTCGCCGAACAAGGGATACTCGATCGCCCGCGGCACGTTTACCGGCAGGGCATTGAAAACAGCGCGCCACGGCGCCACAGAGTCGGCCAGCGCCACGGCCACCCAGCGGCCGGGTTGCCGCTGCACACCCTTGCAATGCACATACTGCACCCGTGCAGCGAACAGCTCCGCGGCCTGCAACGGGCTTTCACCCAGCCAATGCCAATTGCCCATGTCGAAAGTCATGTCCAAGGCAAGGCCGGCACGATCCGCCGCGTCGAAAAAGCGCCGCAAGGCCGATACGCTGCCAGCCGATACCGTCTGATCGTTTTCAATCAATAGCTTGACCGCGCCTTGCCCCAGGCGATCGCCCAGCTCGCTCAGCGATGCCTGAGACCCCGTGTTGAAACCGCCAATGGACATTTTCAGCACAGGGGCCTTCAGGATGGCGGCGGCGGCCAGGCCCTGTTCGAGAGCTGGGCGATTCAATACCCCCGCTTCATCCCACAGGCCGTCGGGGCTCGAGTACACGCAGCCAAGCCCCGTGTCATGCAAAATGCCGGCCAGTTCATGCAGTTCCCGTTCGGGATCGACCAGCAATTCGCCCCGCACCTCGGCCCCATCGGCACCCGCCGAATGACACAGTTTGATAAACCATGCTTGTCCGTGGCGCCGTACTTCGGCCGCGCCGAACGACGATAAGGAAATAATGACGTGTGTGGAAAAGCTCATCGTAAAACAGACTCCGCTCGAGACCTGAGCTCCAAGGAACGCTCGCGAAAAAGCCGCGAGAAATTTTTGTAAAAACCGCGTGATGGCCGTGCGTGAAAACGGCGCTACCCAGGATCGAAACCAGCAAGGCGGCGTCCGGCGAGCCGAAGACGCAGTGGCCCAACAAAATCAATGCATATTCATGTCATGGCGATTCTGCCGATTCGGCACAAGGTCATCCGTAGGAAAGGCCCTTGTGATCCCTCGTCGATCCACCAATAAATATCAATGCTGGGAACTCAGTATCTGCCCCAGGAAACTGCGCGTTTTTTCGTGTTGTGGATTACCGAAAAATTCGGCGGGCGGAGCCTGCTCGATAATTTTCCCATCGGCCATGAAAATGACCCGATCCGCAACGCTGCGCGCAAACCCCATTTCATGCGTCACGCACAACATGGTCATACCATCCTCGGCCAGGCCTATCATGGTGTCGAGCACTTCCTTGACCATTTCCGGATCCAGGGCCGAAGTCGGCTCGTCGAACAGCATGATCTTGGGAGTCATGCACAAGGCACGCGCAATCGCCACCCTCTGCTGCTGTCCACCCGACAACTGGCTGGGATATTTTTTGGCCTGATCGGCAATGCGAACCCGCGTCAGGTATTTCATGGCCGTGGCCTCGGCCGCCTGCTTGTCAGCGTTGCGGGAACGCATAGGGGCCAGCATGCAGTTCTGCAACACTGTCATGTGCGGAAAAAGATTGAACTGCTGGAATACCATCCCGACTTCCTGCCGCACCGCGTCGACGTTGCGCGCATTGGCGGTCAGATCGATACCGTCGACCACGACACGGCCTTTCTGCACCTTTTCGAGACCGTTGATGCAACGGATCATGGTTGATTTTCCCGAACCCGAAGGCCCGCAAATCACAATGCGCTCTCCTGTCTTGACCGTCAAATCGACATCGGTCAAAACCTGGAAGCTGCCATACCATTTGTTGACTGCCTCGACTTCGATAATCGTCCCGCCTTGACCGGCGGGACGATTCGAACCGTCGACAGCAACAGAAGCCTGTCTATCAGTCATAGTGAAACCGCCGTTGAATTACGAAGCTTTCAATGGAGGCAAGTCAACACCCAGCCATTTCTTGTACAGTTTGCTCAACTCGCCGTTGGCGATGTTCTTCTCGACAAAAGCATTGACCGCTTTCAAGGTATTGGGCTCGCCCGGGCGCATCGCAACAGCCATTTCCTGCTGCAACAGCACGAACTTGTTTTCATACCGGTTCGGTACGCGTTTGGCAATTTGCGCGGCCACCGTGGTGGAGCAGCCAATGGCGTCGACCTGCCCCGACAGCAGAGCCTGCATGGCCGATGCGTCGTCGTCGAAACGGCGAATATTCGCGGATTTCGGGGCCACCTTGGTCACCGCGATATCTTGGGTACTGGCACGCGCAACGCCTATGCGCAAACCCGCCAGGTCATCGGCCGTTTTGATTTTGGCATCTTTACCGCCAAATACCACGATCTGGGCCGCGGAATACGGTTTGGAGAACTGTACTTGCTTGGCGCGCTCAGGAGTAATGGCCAGCGAGGCAACCAGCAGATCCACTTTGTTGGTCAAGAGAAACGGAATCCGGTTCGGGCCGGTCACCGGCACGATTTTCAGTTTGACGCCCAAATCCTTGGCCAGCAGTCTGGCCACATCGGCATCGTAGCCGTCGGGCTTGTTTTCGGTGTTCATGATGCCATAGGGCGGAAAATCGACCAGCATGCCAATCGTCAGCTCACCCTTCTGCTTGACCTGATCGATGGTTTCCGCACTGGCCGCCGTCGCGCCCAGAGCCAGCACGCCCAAGCCCGCCAGCACTGTCGCACCAATGAGTGTGCGAATTTCTTTGCCTAAAAACATATCTCGTCTCCAAGAATTAAAAACTTAAACGCCAGTTAAACAACAATCGGACCCTGGCGGCCTAACGCGTCAATGCCGCGGCAAGCCGTCGCTCCATATACGCGGCCAGCAAGGACAAAGGCCAGCACAACAAGAAATAAATAACCGCCACAACCGAGAAGACCAGCATGGGTTCGAAGGTCGCGTTATTGATGATCTGCCCCGCCCTGGTCAATTCGGTAAAACCGATAATGGCCGCCAGCGACGTGCCTTTGACGATTTGCACCAGATAACCCACGGTCGGCGGAATCGCAATTTTCATGGCTTGCGGCAGCACGACATCGCGCATTTTCCAGCGATAGGACAGCCCCAGGGCCTCGGCCGCTTCCCACTGGCCGCGGGGTATCGCATCGATACAGCCACGCCAGATCTCGCCCAGAAAAGCCCCGCTATTGAGGGTCAGAGCGATACCGGCCGCCAGCCACGGATTGACTTCCAGGCCGAGCACCGGGAATCCGAAAAAGATGAGGAACAATTGCAGCAGCAAGGGAGTGCCGCGGAACAACTGGATAAATCCGATGGCAAGGCCCCGTATCGCCGCGTGCTCCGAGGTTCTCGACAAGGCAATGATCAGGCCGACAATGCCGCCGCCCACGAAAGCCATGAGCGACAGCCCGATCGTCCATCTGGCCGCCTCGAGAATAAACAGGAACTCCGAATAACCAAAAGTACGCATTATCGACGGTCCGGATAGTTGAGGCCCCACTGGAAGACCAGGCGAAACGCATATGAAAATATCATGGTCAGCACAAGATAGATCGCTGTGATGACGATATAGATTTCAAAGCTGCGAAAAGTCTCCGACTGCAAATTGGCGGCAACCGAAGTCAGATCATCGGCGGAAATCACCGACACCACACTGGAGGCCAGCATCAGCAAAATGAACTGGCTGGTGAGCGCGGGATAGATGGCGCGCAATGCGGGCTTGAGCACCACAAACCGGAAAATCTCGTAGCGCGATAAATTCAGCGCCAGCCCCGCTTCGATCTGCCCCTTGGGAATGGATTCGATCCCGGCCCGGACGATTTCAGTTGCGTAGGCCCCCAGATTGACGACCATGGCCACCAGGGCCGCCGTATGCGCCGACCACCGTACCCCGGTTGCGGGCAAGGCAAAATAGAAGAAAAACAGCTGCACCAGAAAAGGCGTGTTGCGTATCAATTCAATGTACGCATTGATCAGCCAGCGCAGCAGCTTCGGGCCGGATGTCTTGCCCCATGCGCACAGTATGGCCACGAGCAGCCCGAACAGCATGGCCAAAAAGGACAGCTGGATTGTCATCCAGGTGCCCCTGAGCAGCAGTGGCCATGCCTCGAAGACAGGGCCAAATTGAAAGGAATAATTCACTTTTTTAGTACCCAAGGTATGGCTTCGACGACAAATGCTCGCGCACCTCGCGAATATACCCACACAAAACCAGTTATGGCCAGAAGAATCAGAAACCTTGCTCGAGCCACGAATGAGCCGACTATGAAAGAGGCGGCAATTTAGTTATGAAACCGGTTTCAGACGTTTGTGAAAGTTTAATAAAAGCAGGAAAAAAATCGAATCAGTATTTACCCTAATATGACAGGGGTAAAAATAGTCGGGTACCACAAACCGTCAGCGGCGCGTGATGCTCGACGAGCCCCGGATATGCAGCGCTCCGGGCAAGAGTATTTTTCGCGGCGCCTCGTCCCGCCCCTTAAGGCGCTCGATCAGGCATTCGGCAGCCATGCGTCCCAGATCGTCGGTAGGTTGCGACACCGTGCTGATCCCCGGGCCCACATAAGGCGCCCATTCGGTTTCATCGATGCCAATCAGGCCCACGTCGGAGCCCAGCTTCCAGCCCAAACGAGCCACAGCGGCAATCAAACGCAGGGTAACGACGGCATTGCTGGAAATCAGCGCCGGCCGCCGGTCATGCGCGCGCGCACGCAAGGCCAATAATGCGGCATCCAGATCTGCGCCGTCGCCGGCGCTTTCAACGCATTGGCCCGACACCTCCGGGCCGCCATCCCGAATAAACGACTGGAATGCCATCGAGCGTTCGATGCGCGAGCTTACTTTCCCCAAGGGTTCGGTCACAAGCAACAGCTCGCCATAGCCCGCGTCCTGCAAATGTTGCGCGCTCACACGTATGGCCTGATCGTTGTCCAGGGAAACAAAATCGACATCCAGGCCGGCATGCAGGCGATCGACCAATACCACCGGCTTACCCTGTCGGGCAGTTTCAACGACCGCCCCCGCGTCATGCCCCATCGTGTTCAGGATGAAGCCTTCGACCTGATACGAAGACAAGGCCTGGATTCCCGCGCTCTCGCGCTCGCTTTCATTACCCAGATTGAACAGCATGACCAGGTAGCCCGCGGCCCGGCAGGCTTTTTCGGCACCGCGCAACACAGCCACCGAATAGGGATTGGTGATATCGGCAACCACCAGCCCAATCAGACGGGAGCGGCCGCGCTTGAGTGCCTGCGCCATTGGGCTGGGCGAGTAGCCCAGCTGGTTTATCGCCGCTTCAACCCTTTTGGCAATGTCCAGCGACAGCAAGGCATCGCGATGATTCAGGAATCGCGACACGGTAGCCTTGGATACTCCCGCCTGGCGGGCAACATCGGCGATCGTCGCACGGACTGCGCTTTTAATCATGATGGTGGGAAAAGGGAATGGCCAAAAAAAGTGTCTTTGCGTGCTGTCTGGGCCGTATTGTAGCCAGCCCCGCGGCAAACCCGGCTTTACATCTGATAATACATGTAGCCTAATTACATCTTCACTTCAAGTATCTTGAAACTGCATGACAGGAAAATGAGCATGGCCAGCACGCCCGCCTTCGACATGATATTTTTTGGTGGCACCGGCGACCTCACCTTGCGCAAGCTGTTGCCTGCGCTCTATAGCGCCCACAAAGCAGGGGCTTTGCATCACGATGGCCGGATTTTCGCATTGGGCCGCCAAGCCCTGGAACAGGACGGCTATCTGGCCCTGCTGAATGAGCGCGTCAAACCCAGGCTTGGAGCCGAATTCGACAGCGGGATCTGGGCCAGCTTCATCAAGCGTATCCACTTCCTCATGCTTGAAGCCGACAAAGCCGGCGATTACGTCAATCTGGCAGAAGCGCTGGGCCGGGCCGGCGAGCGCACAACAGTGTGCTACCTGGCCACCGCCCCTCACCTGTTTACCAATATATGCCGACAATTGGCCGCAGCCGGACTCAACCACCCCGGCGTGCGCGTCGTGCTCGAAAAGCCCCTGGGCCATGACCTGGAATCCTCCAATGCCATCAATGCCGCCGTGGGCCAGTGCTTCACCGAAAACCAGATTTACCGCATCGACCATTATCTGGGCAAGGAATCGGTACAGAACCTGATGGCCATCCGGTTTGGCAACGCCTTGTTCGAGCCACTGTGGCGCCGCGAATGGATAGACAATGTACAGATAACCATCGCCGAGGAACTGGGAGTCGAAGAGCGCGGCGAGTTCTACGATCGTACAGGCGCCCTGCGCGACATGCTGCAAAGCCACTTGCTGCAATTGCTGTGCATCGTCGCCATGGAGCCTCCCGCAAGCCTGGCCGAAGACGCCGTTCGCGACGAGAAACTCAAGGTGCTGAAGGCGCTGAAACCCTTCACGCCCGAAGACATCCTCGCCAAAACGGTCCGTGGGCAATACCGCAGCGGGGCCATCAACGGCATGCCGGTTGTCGCCTACCGCGATGAACATAAAGTCGACCCGCATAGCAATACCGAAACCTTCGTGGCCCTTCAGGCTGAAATCGCCAATTGGCGCTGGGCCGGCGTGCCATTTTTTTTACGCACAGGCAAGCGCATGCAGGAACGCATCGCGGAAATCGTCATCAATTTCCGCGATGTGCCGCATGCGGTCTTTCCCATGCCTGTAGATCTGCACTCGGCCAATCGCCTGGTCATACATCTGCAGCCCAAAGAAAGCATACGCCTGTACTTTCTCGCCAAAGAACCCGGCGACGCCATGAACTTGCAGTCCACTTATCTGAACCTGGACTTTCATACCATGTTCAAGGCGCGCTGGGCCGATGCTTACGAACGGCTGCTGCTCGATGTGATACGCGGCCGCCTGGCCCTGTTCATGCGCCGCGACGAACAGGCCCAGGCATGGACCTGGGTCGAGCCCATCATCGATTCCTGGGAGCACAGCACTATCGCGCCCAAAACCTATACCGCCGGCAGTTGGGGGCCGCCCGCTTCGAGCGGCCTGCTCTCGCGAGCCGGGGTCGTCTGGCACGAAGAAACATGATGAGCTGGCACGCCTACGAGCAGGACGAACCCTGCATCGCCGCCTTGACACACGCCGTGGCCGGCACTTTGCAACAGTCCATCGACCTCTGCGGCACAGCAAGGCTTGCGGTGTCGGGAGGACGTTCGCCCATCCCCTTCTTCGCCAGGCTCAGCCACGCCGATCTGGATTGGCCGAAAATAACGATCACCCTGGTCGATGAACGCTTCGTGACACCCGGCGACCCGGACAGCAACGAGAACCTGGTACGCAGCCATCTACTCGTCAACCGCGCCCGACAGGCCCGATTCCAGGGTCTGCTTAGCGATCCGGGCAATATCGAAAGCTGCCTGGAGCAGGCTAATCGCCAGACAGAAACCATCACCCTCGCCGTCCTGGGCATGGGCGAAAACGGCCATACCGCGTCGCTGTTTCCGCTGGCCCCGGAATTGACGCAGGCCCTGGATCCCGGACAGACACGAAATTATGTGCGCATTACCCCCACAGACGCGCCGCATACACGCATCAGCATGACCCTGGCGGCCTTGCTGCGCGCGCAGAGCCGCATCCTGTTCATATCCGGGCCGCTCAAGCGGCAAGTCATGGAACGGGCGGCGCAGCGCGCCACGCCTGCGCTGCCCATCAGCTTTTTATTGACAAGCCCCGACGCGCCCATCGATGTCTACTGGCACCCCTGAAAAGCCCCGGCAAAATCATATGTCAGATCACGCAAACCCATGCTAGCGCAAATCGAACAGCAACTTGCCGGCTTAAGCGAAGCAGAACGAAAAGTGGCGCAACTCGTTCTTGCGCAGCCAAACGATATCGTCAAGTCATCGGTCGGAGAAGTCGCCAGGCTCGCCCGGGTCAGCCAGCCGACAGTCATCCGGTTTTGCCGATCCATGGGTTGCGGCGGATGGCCTGATTTCAAAATCAGGCTGGCCGCCAGCCTGATGGTCGGAGTGCCGTATGTACATTCGTCCGTCCGCGCCGAAGATCCCACATCAATGCTGGCGGCCAAGGTATTCGACAATGCCGTATCGGCGTTGCTGCGGGCGCGCAATGAGATCAACACCGATTCCGTCGATGCCGCCATCACCTTGCTGCTGGCCGCGCGCCGCATCGAATTCTATGGATTGGGGAACTCCGGCATTGTCGCGGCCGATGCCCAGCACAAGTTCTTCCGCTACGACGTCGCCACCGTGGCCTATGCCGATACCCATACTCAATTAATGGCCGCCTCGCTGCTGGGGCCCAGCGATGTTTTAGTCGCCATATCCCATTCAGGGCGCACCAAGGAACTGCTCGAGGCAGTACGCCTGGCCAGGAAAAACGGCTGCCCGGTCATTGCCATCACGGCCTCGCATTCACCGCTCGCGGAACTTGCCTCGGTACTGCTGCGCGCCGATACCCTGGAAGACACCGAAGTCTATAGCCCCATGATTTCCCGGCTGGTGCACTTGACGCTTGTCGACCTGCTTGCCCTGGGCCTGGCCTTGCGGCGCGGCACCGATATCAGCCTGCTGCTGGAAAAAACCAAAGAAAGCCTGAGGAGCCGCAGGCAGGTCTAAACCCGGCGCATCCATCCGGCCAAGGGAAAGCCTGACGGCACATGCGGCCAAGACCACCAGGCAGGCCGACTCCGTGAGCAAGCGCGGTTTTCCTATAATGCCTCTTTCGACCCCAAATCATCGCCCAGACATGCCCCCACCAGCATCCCGCCACGCCATCGACCTGAACGCCTTTATCCAAGGCCTGCCCAAGGCCGAGCTGCATCTTCATATCGAAGGCACGCTGGAACCCGAGTTGATCTTCAAACTGGCAAAGCGCAATCAGATTGCCCTGCCCTACGACTCGGTCGAAACGCTGCGCGCCGCCTATGCCTTTACCGACCTGCAG
The DNA here is from genome assembly GCF_021266465.1 of Paralcaligenes sp. KSB-10. NCBI lineage: Bacteria > Pseudomonadati > Pseudomonadota > Betaproteobacteria > Burkholderiales > Alcaligenaceae > Paralcaligenes > Paralcaligenes sp. KSB-10. Next base: position 2,071,864 of record NZ_CP089848.1, read on the forward strand.
TCTTTTCTGGATCTGTATTACGCGGGCGCCGGCGTACTCATATCCGAGCAGGACTTCTACGACATGACGATGGCGTATCTGCAGCGTGCCCACACTGACGGCGTCGTGCATGCGGAGCTCATGTTCGATCCGCAAACCCATACGGCGCGCGGCATCCCGATCGAAACAGTATTTTCCGGCATTGCCCGGGCCTTGCGGGAAATGCGTGCAAGCACCGGCATGAGCAGCTATCTGCTGCTGAGTTTCCTGCGTCACTTATCCGAGCAGGAAGCCTTCGAAACGCTGGCCGCCGCGCTACCCGTGCGCGAACAATACGGCGATTTATGGATAGGCATAGGGCTGGACTCGTCCGAACGCGGCAACCCTCCTGAAAAATTCGCCCGCGTCTTTGCCCATTGCAAGGAACTGGGTTTCCGCCTGGTCGCTCATGCCGGCGAAGAAGGCCCCGCGGCGTATGTACGCGATGCCCTTGATTTGCTGCACGTTGAACGCATCGACCACGGCGTGCGCAGCGAAGAGGATCCAGTACTCATGCAGCGCCTTATTGAACAGCAAGTCCCCCTGACGGTTTGTCCTTTATCGAACCTGAAACTGCGCGTTGTGGACAGACTGGCCCGGCATAATCTGGCCCGCCTGCTTCGGCGCGGCGCAATGGTTACCCTCAACTCGGACGACCCGGCCTATTTTGGGGGCTATGTGGCCGGCAACTATCTGGCAAGCGCCCTGGCGCTGGGACTCAGCCGGCAGGAACTGGGCACCCTGGCCGAAAATAGCCTGCGCGCTTCTTTTTTGCCCACCGACCGCAAACAGGATCTGCTCGATACGCTGTACGCCTACTTGAATCAAAGCTGAAGTCTGCCTCACCTTACGGTAAACTGAATAAATTGCCTTACCGGAGACACTCATGCATTTTCGCGGATCCAAAACCTGCCTGGCGTTCGCTCTGGCAGCAATCGTTGCCGGCGCCCAGGCCGGGGAAATCGTCAGCGACAAACTCGACTCCCGGATCCTGGGTCGCAGCCTGCCTTTTACCGTGTATTTACCCGACGGCTATTACGATTCCTTCGATAAATTCCCGGTAATCTACCTTTTACATGGATCCGGTGGAGACGAGCACGTCTGGACCAACTACGCCGGCGCCCGCGAAACCCTGGATGGCCTGATTCGGCGCGGCGAAATAGAGCCGGTCATCGCTGTCATGCCAGCTGGCGAGTCCTCCTGGTGGGTCGACGGCAGTGCCGCAAAGATCCAGACCGCGCTCGCGACTGAATTGATTCCTTATGTGGAGAAACAGTACGAGGCAAAAAGCGATCGCCATCATCGAGCCATCGCCGGCATTTCCATGGGCGGTTTTGGCGCGCTGAACCTGAGCCTGCGTCATCCGGAACTGGTATGCGCGGCTGGACTGCTCAGCCCGGCCGTCCAGGCCAGCCCTCCGGAAAAATCCAGTGCCCGCAGCGGTAGTGGCCAGTTTGAAGAAAACGGCAAATTCAGTCCGTCACTCTGGGCGGCGCAAAGCTACCCCGCATTACTGGCCGGCTACGAGGCAAAAAAACAAATTGTTCCCATGTTTATCAGCAGTGGCGACCATGACAGTGATGTCACCCCTGTCGTGACCGCCAGCCTGTACGAAGCGCTCTATGCCATTCAGCCCAAGCAGGTGGAATTGCGCATCGTGGATGGCGCTCACGAATGGATGACCTTTCGCGACGCCTTGCCCAAAGCGCTGAAATACATAGACCGGCAATGTGGTTTCAGGAAGCCTTGACGCCTGCGTACTTGCCCGTGCCGGTAAAGTTCTGGTCCTGCATTTCTGTCACGCAACGGGAATTGCCGAAAAATACGACTTTTCCGTTTTTGGCGACAATTACGGCCGCATCGGTGGCCGAATATACGGCAGGGTATTCGTAACAGGTATAACCATACGTGTTGCCCGATTTTTCTTTTGGCTGTTCGCCCATCGAATCAAGAATAGGCGCCACAATTTGCCCTACTTCTATGGAATTCAGGATCGACTGCAATTTCTGCTGGCGCGCATCCTCGCCCAAAGCCGTTTTTTTATCGTTCGACGATCCCAGAACGCCACCCAGTGAATTCTTCGCCGCGCTATAGCCGGCCTCGGCCGCCTGGCCGGCCAGCATGGGCGCGCACCCCGTCAATGCACCCGCACTGAGCACCATCGCTATCAGCAGTTTTTGCACAAATTTTCCCTTGATTTCGAATACGCGGCTTGCGCGACGCAACCTTATTTCGTACGAATATCGATCGGGCGGTTCATTCTTCCATCCGAAAAGCCAGTTTGATTAGACCCGCATTACGGCGCATAGCCAAGCACCGAATATTTACAGCATGGTAAATATTGTATCGGCAAACGGAAAGGCCAAATGCAAAAAGCCCACCTTATTCAGGCGGGCTTTTAAACCGCAACTAAGCTATGTATTTAGATAACTTGGATCGATTTGGCTTGAGGGCCTTTTTGGCCTTCGGCCGCTACGTAGGAAACACGCTGGTTTTCTTCGAGCGATTTAAAGCCGGTGCCGATGATGTCGGTGTGGTGAGCGAACAAATCTTTGCCGCCCGATTCAGGCTTGATAAAACCAAAGCCTTTTTCGTTGTTGAACCATTTAACAATACCAGTTTCTGTTTGCATTTTTTTGCAATCCCTAAAAATGACGAGCACTATGCTCTATAAAAAGACTGTCAAGGAGTAGAGATCAGAGCAAAAAAGTACTTTTTTTGGTACTGAATTGTACAAACATCAACGAACTTGAAAATCTAGCAAGGTATAGTAGCACTAAAACAAACCACAGGTCAAGACAAGCATTAGAAGAAACAAATGAAATGTCCGGTTTTGCATGCATAGAATGTGCTTTTATTGCCACATGTCCATTATACGGAACCAAAGCGACCCCAGATAAGCTTGATCGCAATGCCAAGCAATAGCGCGCCGCCGATCCACAGCATGTACTGGCCAAGCCGCTGCTGGTCGTCGAGCAGGTAGTTATTGCACAAACGCCCGGGCCAGATAAGATAGAGCCAACCCAGCCGAAAGAAAGAGGCTGTCAACTCAAGCAGAAACACTCCCCTGACAATGAAACCCATGCGCGGCCAACTGAGTGCCAAGGGCAAGCCTATCAGAAGCGGCACCGACAGATACTTTGCTGCGGCGATGAAAGGCTCGGTTACCGAGGCATCCAGCGCCAGCGGCAACATCCAGAAGGCGCTGATCACGCTTGCGAGCAGCAGCCCGGCGATACCCTGGTAATTGCAGCTGGCGACAATGCTCAGGGCGCGCGCAGGCAGCGCTTGCCGCAGTAGAAGTCCCACACCGATAAGCAATGGGATCTGCAGCAGCATTTGTCCGGTCATGCTGGATTCGAGGATATGCCGCAGCGGCGGTGCCAGCAATACGAGATAGGTCAATGCCGCGATACGGATTGGATGGTGCGGCGAGCGGATAATCATTGCCCCAGGCGCTGCAGCACGGTTCTCCCCGCGAGATTCGGGGCATCTTCGTCGAAAATCTCTACCAGCCTGCCGCCGGGATCGACAAGATGAATAGCGGCATTGTGCGTATAGCCGCCGCTGGACGGATCGGCAATGACGGTAATGCCGAAGGCTCGCTCCAGGTTCCCAAGCCCTTGGGGCTCGACGGGCCGGGCAGCGATCCAGCCCAGCCCCCGGTCACGCGAGCGCTGCATATAAGCCTTGAGTTGCGCAGGAGTGTCATGGATGGGATCGAAACTGATGCTGAGCAGTTGCACTTTGCCTTGCGCCAACGGTTTGGAGAGGAGGTCCTGGAGTTGCGCAAATTCGCTTCCAAGCGCAACGCAGTAGGTGGGGCATCGGGTATAAATGAAATCGACCAGCAGCCATTTGCCACGCAAATCCGCCAGGCTGATGCGTGAGCCCGATTGGAGTTGCAGCTCGACTGGCGGAATCTGGACAGGATGCCGACGCACCGCAAGCCGACGCGCGGTTTCGGTGGTGAATGCCTGAAACTGATCGGTGACTACGCCGAATGCGGCGCCGCCGGCCAGTAACAGGACCAGGCTAGCCAGTAGCGTGCGCAGAATCGCCATTGCCAGGTGACCTCAATAGCCCGACCACAATATGCAGGGCGAACACCAGCATCGCGACAATCAGTAGAATGGCGCCTATCGATCCGAACTGATCATATAACAGCCACTGAGGCAGATGCACGGCATAGCGTCGAGGAGTGCTGATATGGCCCGCTGCGAGGAAGGAAAAGACGAATATCAGGCCGCCCAGGATATACAGCGGGAAGCTCAGTTTGTCGCTGGAACGGGAAGGCGCGTTCTGGCCGATGACGTGGAACATCAGCGCGAGCACCATAGGCAGGACGCCCAGCAGCAGGTAAAAATGAAAATGGCCGGGCACCCACTGAGTGTTGTGCATTAATTTATTGACGCTGATGGTGCCGTCGATAATAGCCGGAACAATGCCCGCGGCCCAGCCGAACATCGACAGGACCAGAAGCCTGGACGGCATATTCCAGCGCATTCCCGAACGATAAATGTTCGCCAGCGCACCGAACACTGTCACGGTAAATACCGGCAATCCCGCACAATAGGAAATGATCTGCCCCATCACCAGCATCCAATGCGGCATGACGTAATCCATCATGAGGTGATGTGGATAGACGATCAGCACCATCACCAAGCTTGCCGCCCAGGACCATAGAAATGGCCTTGATATAGGGTAAGGACGTCCGCTGTAGCGAGGCAGCAATTCGTAGACTGCGATCACGCCCATGTAGATGCTGGCGTTGATGAACATGTGGCCGAACAAATAGGTTAGATTCTTGACCAGCAATGCATTTAGCGCGACCGAGGGAAAATAGATATTGATGAGGCACATGACCAGCACTATGGCGCCGGCGAGGATGCCGATGGAATTGGTAATGGCAACCATGGTGCTGGCCACCACAGTCTTGGGATGCGACTTGTCGATGTCTCCGCTGAATAGCCACTGCAAGCCCAGTGCGCGCCCAAGATTGGAATACATGCGAATGATGGCTCTCATGACATCCAGATAAAACAGCAGGAAGCCCACCCCGATCAGCAGGTAACCAAGCATGAACAACGCGGCCGCATTGCCGCTCCATAGTCCCATCGGATGTTGGGGAAGCGGATACAGGAACGTCCACGCGCCCGCGTATCCACCGATAAAGACGGCCGCCAGCAACGCCACCGCGCCGAGCATGAACAGCACGTAGTTTGCCAGGAATATCGACAGACTGAGCTTCACATATTTGCGCAGGAAAAACCACATTACCGCGCTTGTTGCAAGGCCGATCGTGCCGACCATGCCGGCTCCGTGCGCGGTCATTATCTGGTAGAAGACGTTGGGCAGGACACCGGCCCAATTGCTCTGGGCCATGCGCATGGTCAATCCCAGCAGCATCATCAGCACAAACACCAGCAGCGCCGAGATGGTATACAGGTTAAAGACGATACGTTCGTTGCGCGTCAGGGCTTCATTGGCCGGGTGCAGTGCGCCGGCGGATTGCGATGCATTCATGGCTGGCCTCCCACGACTTCGAATTCCGTCACCATGCCGTGGTGCGCAACGCCGCAATACTCAAGGCACATTACCCGATACTTGCCGGGCTGGGTGAAGGTATAGTGCAGGCGATTGGTGAAACCGGGCATGGCCTGGGTCTGCGTGACGATCAGGTCGTTCGGGCCGTAGATCGCGAAACCGTGGTTGACGTCCAGGCTGGTTACATTGAATTGCACGGGAACCCCGGCCTTGATCTGGTTTTGGCTGAGCGTCCACGACCACTGCCGCCCTACTACATCAACGATTTGCCCTGCGGGCGATGAGGCATTTTGATCGGCGATAGGGAACGGTTTCAGCGTGGCATAGGCCACACCGACCCCCAGCAGAACCAGGGCAAGGAACCACCATCGTCGAATGGTATGGGCAGTTTTCTGCACTTGCGCAGAATCGGCAGGCTTGCCTGCCTGAACGATGATCCAGATAAATACCAACGAGACCAGGCCAATGCCCGTCAGCGTCAACAGCCAGATTTGGTTTTGCAAAATCATGGCGGCTTCCTTCACTTAACACGCGTTAAGAAACAGGAACTAGCGACACATCTTCCTGGCAATCTACTCCCGAACACCTTACCCGTCAATAGCATTGAAAACCGGTATGATTAAGGCCGCAAGAACAAGGCTGCAACACCCTGCCGCCCATGCGCCCCTTACATCCCATGCAAAAATTATCCAGGAACTTTTACAATCGCGACACTTGCCTGGTCGCCAGAGAACTTTTGGGCAAACTGCTCGTGCGCCATGTCCAGGGCGAAGAACGCATAGCCAGAATCGTCGAAGTCGAGGCCTATCTCGGCCCCCACGACCTGGCGGCGCATACCTCGAAAGGCATTACGCCACGCACCCGAGTCATGTATGGACCGCCGGGGCACGTCTATGTATACCTTGTGTATGGCATGCACCACTGCATGAATGTCGTCACGGAAGCCGACGGCACTGGAGCGGCCGTACTGCTTCGGGCACTGGAACCAATACAGAACGTAACTGGCAAAACGAGCGGGCCCGGCCTGTTATGCAAAGCCATGGGTGTCACGCTTCAGGACTACGGGCACGACCTGTGCAGCAAAGATTTTTATATTGCGTCACCCACGCCTGGCAAACCCATGGCCATCGTGGAACGCCCGCGCATTGGCGTGGATTATGCCGGCGAGTGGGCCAGCAAGCCCTTGCGCTTCTATATAGAGGGCAATAAGTTCATTTCAAAAAAATAAACAGGCCGCAGTGGTGCCTTGAGCCATTCTGTGCCTAAAATAAGAAAATGAACCGCCCGCCGTCTGGCGTCGGCGCGTTCAAGAGGCATTGTGCCACGGAGGCATGATTCATGACATTGCGCAATCCAAGCAAATCCATGTGGGCCGACGCGCTCACCATGCTGGAACGGGCCGACCGTCTGCATCGCCGGTTTTTTCAGTTGAGCAGAAGCCGCAACGGCGGTCCGACCTGGGAGCCGCCCGCCGACATTTTCGAAATCGACGACGCCTTGGTGATCCTGATCGCATTGCCCGGGGTCTTGCCCGATAACGTCACCGTATTGATCGACAGCAGTGCCTTAATCGTCGTGGGCGACAGGCTCATGCCGGCCCCCGTCAATGCCATCATTCGCAGCATCGAAATTCCCTACGGTCGTTTTGAACGACGCTTCGATTTACCAGCAGGCCTGTTTGAGATCGAAGAGCAAAACCTGTCAAACGGATGTTTGCGTTTGACCCTGCGCAAACTTGCGTAAATACAAGCACGACAGGTGACGCATGAACAACGATCAGCCTATCAACTCCCCGCACGCACGCGACGCCGCCACCCCCGAACAAACGGCCGGCGCCAAAGCCACACAGGAATCGCACCAATCCCCGGAGCTTCCCGAGAACGCGCTGATCATCATTCCCGTGCGCAACGTTGTGCTGTTCCCGGGCTTGCTGGTGCCTATAACAATAGGCCACAAAAGTACGGTGGCTGGCGCCCAGGAGGCGGCGCGCAGCAATCGCCAGGTCGGTGTCCTGCTGCAACGCGATCCCGAAACGGCCGCTCCCGGGGCCGCTGACTTGTATCAGATCGGTACAACCGCCAGCATCTTGCGCTATGTCACTACGCCGGACGGTGCGCACCACATTGTCTGCCAGGGCGAGCAGCGTTTCCGTGTGATTGAGTTTCTGCAGGGCTATCCGTTTCAAGTTGCACGCATCGAGCGCCTGGACGACGCCAAGGAAACCAGCACTGAAATCGAAGCACGCATGGTTCAGCTTCAAGAACAGACCGCCGAAATCCTCGGCTTCATGCCCGATGCGCCGGCTGAACTCGCCGCCACGGCGCAGAGCATCACATCGGCTTCCATGCTGACCGATTGGGTCAGCGGGCTAATGGACCTGACACCGGTCGAAAAACAGGATTTGCTGGAAACCCTGGGCTTGCAAGCCCGGATGGACAAAGTTCTGGCCTTTCTTACACACCGGCTCGAAGTACTGCGCCTGAGCCATGACATCAGTCAGCAGACCAAAGATCGGTTCGAAGAAAAGCAGCGCGAGTTTCTGCTGCGGGAACAACTTAAAACCATACAGAAGCAGTTGGGCGAACCCGAGGGTGCAAGCGAGCAAATAACACAGCTGGAAGCGGCCATCGCCAAAGCCAAAATGCCTGAGGAAATCGAGGCCTATGCCAGGAAGGAGCTCAAACGGCTCGATCGTACTCCGGAGGCGGCCGGCGAATACTCGACGCTGCTCACCTACCTGGAATGGCTCGTCGAACTGCCCTGGTCGGCCACCACCGAAGAGCGCATCGATATCGCCGAAGCGCGCCGGATCCTGGATGAAGACCACTATGGGCTGCAAAAGGTCAAGCAGCGCATTCTGGAATACCTGGCAGTGCACAAGCTCAACCCCCGGGGCAAAAGTCCGATCCTGTGCTTTGTGGGGCCTCCCGGCGTAGGCAAGACCTCCCTCGGCCAGAGCATAGCCAAAGCCACGGGGCGTAAATTCTCCCGGGTAAGCCTGGGCGGTGTACATGATGAAGCGGAGATCCGCGGGCATCGCCGAACCTACGTCGGCGCGCTGCCGGGCAATATCATCCAGAACATACGCAAGGCCGGCGTAAAGAATTGCGTCATGATGCTCGACGAAGTCGATAAGCTCAGCATAGGCGTTCAGGGCGATCCTTCCGCCGCGCTGCTCGAAGTGCTGGACCCGGAACAGAACGCAACCTTCCGCGACAATTACCTGACGGTTCCATTCGATCTGTCCGGGGTCATGTTCATATGCACGGCCAATATGCTGGACACCATTCCTGGCCCACTGCGGGACCGCATGGAAATGATCAACCTGCCGGGCTATACGGAAGACGAGAAAGTACAGATCGCCAGGCGCTACCTGATCGGCCGCCAACTGACGGCCAACGGCCTGTCGCCCGGACAGTGCGAGGTCACCGACCAGGCCTTGCATGCGATCATCGGCAGCTACACCCGCGAAGCGGGCGTGCGCAATCTCGAACGGGAAATCGGCCATCTGTTCCGCCATACCGCGATGCGTGTGGCCGAAGGCCAGGCAGGATCGCTACGAATCGATGCAGACGATCTGCACGCAATATTGGGGCCGATAAAATTCGAGAGCGAACTGGCAATGCGCACCAGCCTGCCCGGCGTGGCCACCGGCCTGGCCTGGACTCCCGTAGGCGGCGACATACTCTTCATCGAAGCAAGCCGGACCGCCGGACACGGCAAACTGATACTCACAGGCCAGCTTGGCGACGTCATGAAGGAAAGCGCGCAGGCGGCGCTTACCTTGCTCAAGGCCCGGGCGTCGGAACTCAAGCTGGATCCGGACCTGTTCGAGCACAGCGACATCCATATCCATGTGCCCGCGGGCGCAATCCCGAAAGACGGCCCCAGTGCAGGCGTTGCCATGTATATTGCCCTGGCCTCGCAAGTCACCAACAGACCCGTGCACAGCGAGCGCGCCATGACCGGCGAGATCAGCCTGCGCGGCCTGGTGCTGCCGGTCGGAGGCATCAAGGAAAAAGTGCTGGCAGCGTTGCGGGCAGGCATTACCACTGTACTGCTTCCCGCTCGCAACCGGAAAGACCTGGAGGACATTCCCGACGATGCACGAGCCAGGCTTGAATTCATCTGGCTGGACACCGTCGACGATGCCATGCGTGCCGCGCTCGAGCCGGCCACGCCGTAACACCTGCCCAGGCCCAGGCTAATCCAGGGAAATGCCCATTTCCTTCACGACGGCCGACCACTTTTTGTTTTCCGACCTGACGAATTCGCCAAATTCTTCCGGCGTACCTCCGACAGGCTCGGCTCCCTGCTGCAGCAGTTGTTTTCGAACCGTGGGTTCTTTGATAACGCTATTGATATCAAGGCTGATTTTCTTGACGATGCTATCGGGCGTGGCGGCCGGGGCGAAATACCCGAACCAGGAACCCAATGCAAACTTGGGAAACCCTTGTTCCTGCATCGTGGGCACATCGGCCAGAACCGGTGAACGTTTTGCCGTCGAGACCGCCAGGGGCACCAGGGTGCCGGCCTTGATAAATCCGATAACCGACGGAAGCGTGGCAAACATGAACTGGACCCGGCCGGCAACCACGTCGGTCAATGCACCGGCCCCCTTGTACGGCACATGCGAAATCTTCAGCTTTGCCTGCTTTGCGAATTCCTCGCATGAAATATGGGCAGCGGTTCCCACCCCCGTGGAAGCGCAATTGTAGAAATCGGGCTTGCTCTTTATGGCCTCGACCAGTTGTTTAACAGAGTTTATTTTCAGGGACGGCGCCACAACCAGAACATTGGGAACATCGGCCACCATGGTTATAGGCTTCAAATCCTTGATCGTGCTGAAATTCACATGTTTGTAAAGATAGGGATTGATGGCGATGGGCCCGATTGAATTGATCAGTATGGTGTAGCCGTCGGGCGCTGAATTAATCACAGCCTGCGTACCGATATTGCCCCCTGCCCCGGGCTTGTTCTCGACTACAACGCTTTGGCCCCATTTCGTGGTTAAACCGGCGGCAACTTCACGTGCCAGAATATCGGTCGTGCCGCCGGCGGTAAACGCAACGATCACCTTCACAGGTTTTTGCGGCCAGGCACCCGCGGCGCTTGCCGTAGCGGCAAAACAAGGCAGCATGATAGCCGACAGCAAGGCCGCCCTCAGGCCGCCCGGCCTCTTCGTTTGCAATAGTTTCCGAGCATAGCTTCTGGACATGCGTGTCTCCATATTTTTTATCAAGAAGAAACAATTATGTTGGGAACGCCCTCTCAAAGCTTTGAGAATTAGGCAAGGTTTTCTTGAATAAATATGAAATGCATGAAAACCCGCATGCATTGAAATACTGTTAATTGAAAGCTGCTTTCTTTTTTTTTCAATCCTCATCACTACAAATACTCATAAAGTACCCATAGCTCGATTCGGGCTTCGCACTGTTCAATAAGGCAACCGGCATGCTCCTTCAAACCCTGGCTCAATACGGCGCGCAGCAATCGCGCCACGCACTGGCTCCAGATGTTGCGCATCACGCGAAACGCGCCTTGCTGGACTGGCTGGGCGCCCTGTACCCGGGTACCCGGGTTTCGCCCGGACGCGAATTGCTTGCCGCATACAAAGACGAACTAGGTTTGGGCGCCAGCCGGCTCCCAGGCCATCGCACGACCTCGCTACCTGCGACCGCCGCATGGATCAACGGCAGCATGTCCCACGCCGTGGAGTTTGACGATATTTTCAAAGATGCCGTCTACCACCCTGGATGCCCCGTCATATCCGCAAGCCTGGCCATCGCCGACGCGCGAAATGCCTCGGGCGCAGAGCTATTGAACGCGATCGTCGTCGGCTATGAAATCTCCACCCGCATCGGCGCGGCCATACAACCCTCGCATTACCGGTTTTTTCACACTACCGGTACCGTCGGATGCATAGGGGCTGCCGCCGCCGTCGCAGCCCTCTGCGCACCAGGCAATGCAACGGTCATGCAGCACGCAATCGCCACGGCATGCACCTTTGCATCCGGCCTGCAGCAAGCCTTTCGATCCGATGCCATGACCAAAGCCCTGCACGCGGGACACGCCGCAGCGGTAGGTGTCAGGGCCGGGCTGGCCGCTGCCGCCGGCGTCACGGGGGTTCCGGATATTCTTGAAGGCGACGCCGGCTTCGGCGCTGCCCTGGCAACGAATCCGAACTGGGCGGTTGCCACCGAAGGGCTTGGCGAGCACTACAACATTACTCGAATCACGCAGAAGAATCACGGCTGCTGCGGCCATACCTTCGCAGCCATTGACGCAGCCCTGATCCTTAAAGAAAAATTCAATATCGCACCCACTGATATCCGGGAAATCAAGGTTGCAAGCTACCAGGTCGCACTGGACGTAACCGGCAACCGAAATCCGACAACTGCGTTCGAGGCCAAGTTCAGCTTGGCGTATGTGGTCTGCCATGCGCTGCGCTTCGGTTCTGTGCGATTGAATGCCTTTAGCGCGGAACGATTGCAGAATTCCGATATTCGCCGGCTTATGGCGAAACTGGCTTTGGTTGAAGACGCCGGCCTGAGCGCCGCCTTTCCGGGCCAGCGCGCCGCCCGCGTCACTATTGCGCTGGACGACGGCCAATCCTTCGAGCATTTTTCGCCGTATCGCAAAGGAGACCCGGAGCTGCCTTTATCGGATCAGGATCTGAACGAAAAATTCGAGGAACTGGCAAGCCCTGTTCTTGGACCAGGTGCCGCGGCAGTCCTGCGAAATCAAATATGGGATGTCGACCGGCTCCCGGTTCGCGAACTGCAGCTTGATTCTAGCCTCGCCTGAAAATCCTGGGAATAAATCGACACCGCCATGCAAGACACCCGCAACAATAAACAAGCATCCTTCGCCAAAGCCCTGCTGGAACCCGAATCGATCGCACTGATCGGAGCATCCAGCAATAGCAAAAAGAATACCGCCCGGCCTTTCAGGTTCATGCGCAAGCATGGTTTCAAAGGCCTGGTTTTCCCGATCAATGCCACAAGCCCGGAAATCTTCGGTGAAAAATCCTATGCCTCGGTATGCGACGTGCCGCAAAACATTGATCATGCCTTCATCATGATTTCCAGCGAGCATGTGGAAGCCGCTCTCAGGGACTGCGCCAGCAAAAGCATCCCGGTAGTCACCATTTATTCCGACGGCTTTGGCGAAACGGGTCCTGAAGGCCAGGTAAAGCAGGCACGGCTTCTCGAACTGGCTCGAAGCTTGGGCATACGCATCCTGGGACCCAACAGCATAGGTGTCGCCAATATCCAGACCGGCGGAATTATTTCCGTGAATGCCGCCTTTGAAATGAATACGCTGATACCGGGCCGCATAAGCCTGGTTTCGCAAAGCGGCTCAATGATGGGTTCCTTGCTGTCGCGCGCCGGAGGCCGAGGTTTCGGCTTCGCCAAAACCGTTTCGGTAGGCAACGAAAGCGATATTTCGGTGGGCGAAGTCGTCGATGCCCTGGTCGACGACAAACAAACAACTGTCATCCTGCTCTTTCTGGAAACCCTGCGTGATACCCCCTCGTTAAGCCGCGCCTTATCGCGGGCTCGCCTGGCAGGCAAGCCTGTCATCGCCTATAAATTGGGCCGTTCGGCGCAAGGGGATGCCTTGTCACAGTCCCATACCGGCGCAATCGCGGGCAACGATGCCGCGGTCGATGCGTACTTTGACAAATACGGTGTAATGCGCGTGGATATGCTGGAAACGCTGTTCGAAATGGCTCCTCTGGCCGAACGCTATCATTCCGCCAGATTGCATACAAGGCCATCCCGGGCATCTCGTGTCGCGGTCATTACCACGACTGGCGGCGGCGCCGCCACAGTGGTCGATAATCTGGGCCTGCACAATATCGAAGCGGTGCCGCCGCCGCCCGACTTCATCACGCATATGAAAAGCAGAGGCCTGGCGCTGCGAGAAACGCCAGTCATCGATCTGACACTTGCCGCCACCGGCGAACAGTACAAAGACTTGCTGGAGCAGTTGCTTCAGTCCGACTGGTGCGACGCAGTATTGAGTGTCGCAGGATCTTCGGCGCAATTTCACCCTGAGCTCGTCGTCAAACCGCTGGTTGACGCGTCCAAGCCCGCCGACAAACCGCTGATCGCGTTTCTGGCGCCGGAAGCAGCTGTCTCTCTAAGTCTGCTGCAGCAGCACGGAATCGCCACTTTCCGCACCCCAGAGGCCTGTGCCGATGCCCTGCGCGCCTTCCTGAAGCCCGCGCCGCACTACCAGGACGAAACCGCCGAGGCCGTCGCCTGGCCGGACCACCTGCCCACGTCGGGGAATTTGAACGAGCCCGAGGCAAACTCTCTGTTTTCCCTGCTGGGCATTGAAACGGCGCAAAGCACGCTTCTGCAAGGTGCCGACACGGCTCACGACGTACCCTACCCGATTGTTCTAAAAATCGTTTCACGCGACATCCTGCACAAAACCGAAGCAGGTGGTGTCGTAACCGGCCTGGAGGACGATCAGGCGTTGCGTGCGGCGCTGCCGGCACTCGTCAAGGCCGTCAAGCATCACCAGCCAGACGCAAAAATAGACGGAATGCTAGTCCAGAAAATGGAAAGCCGCTTGATCGAATTGATGCTGGGCTATCGGCACGATCCGCTGGTCGGCCCGATCATTGTATTGAGCGCGGGTGGCATTGCCGCCGAATTGATGCCCGACTATGCCACCCGGCTCGCCCCAATCGGCTTGAATGACGCACGCGACATGATCGATGAAGTGCGGCATACAAAACTGGTCAGGGGTTTCCGCGGCCTGCCGCAAGCCGACTGCGGTGTATTGGCCCAAGCCATCGTCGATTTTTCAAAGCTGGCCCTGCTGCCCGGGCAGCCGATTGCCGAAGCCGAAATAAACCCGCTATTCATTCAAGCACAGCGCGTCGTGGCTGTCGACGGCGTCGTGCGCCTACGATTCAACCCCTAAGGAAGAGCATGGATTTTTCTTTAACTCCCGAACAGAAAGACTTCCAGTCGGCGGTCTACCGCTACGCTGACAAAGAACTGCGCAATCAGGCGGTCGAACGCGCCCACTCGCTTGAGTATCCATGGGACGTGGCCCGATCTATGGCTGCGCAAGGCCTGCTGGGCATCACTATCGCGGAAGCCGATGGCGGCATAGGCGGCACGCTGATGGATGCGGTTATCGCAATCGAAACCATCGCCTCGGTGTGTCCCCGTAGCGCCGATGTGATCCAGGCAGGTAATTTTGGAGCTATACGGGTTCTTGCCGAATACGGTTCCGCCTTTTTAAAGGAAAAGTACCTGGGCCCGCTGCTGCAGGGCAAAGCGCTTATCTCTGTGGGCATGACGGAACCCGAGGCGGGCTCCGCTGTTACGGAATTAAAAACCAGCGCCACCCGGGACGCAGGCGGCTGGCGCATAAATGGCACGAAGATCTTCACCACTCACGGGCCTCACGCCAACTTCATTCTGGCCTATGTCCGTTTCGGTCCAGGCACTCAAGGCATAGGCTCGGTTCTGATTGAAACCGATTCGGAAGGCGTAAAGCTGGGCAAGCGCTCGGCGTTCATGTCCGACGAGGAATGGGTGGAAATATTTTTCGATAATGTCCATGTACCTGACACGCACGTCGTGTTGGGCGAAGGCGGCTTTAAAAAGCAGATTGCCGGGTTTAACGTCGAACGCATTGGCAATACCTCGCGCTCCCTGGCCCTGGGTCGATACGCGTACGAAGAGGCCAAAGGCTGGGCCATGCAACGCAAGCAGTTCGGAAAGCTTTTATGCGAGTTCCAGGGTCTGCAATGGAAGTTTGCCGACATGCGTATCAAGCTCGATGCCGCCCAGTTGCTGTTGTATCGCGCGGCCCAGAGCGCCGACACCGGATTTCCGTCAGCCACGGAAACCGCGATTGCCAAGGCCTATTGCAATCAGATCGGCTTTGATGTGGCCAACGATGCATTGCAGGTCATGGGGGGCATGGGATATAGCCGGGAATCGCTGGTGGAGTATTGCGTGCGCCGGTGCCGCGGCTGGATGATCGCTGGCGGGTCTATAGAAATTCTTAAAAACAGAATAGCCGAAGGCATATTCGAACGCAGTTTTTCTCAACGCCCAGCGACACGGTCGCCTGCTTAGAACACAGGCTAAAGCATTTTCGGTTCAAGTGTGTTTATGGCGCTGAATGTGTTTTAGCGGCTTTCGTTTTGGGCTGCCTGTACTGGTTTGATCTATGACTTTGGATTGGGCTTTGGTGCGTTGTCTGTGTGGGCGGCGGTTGATTCTATAAAGACGCCGCAGGGTGGGCGGTGCTGTGTAGTCCGGCACGTCCAGCGGTCGGCTAGCTGCGCTAGCCGACTACCCGGGTCTGCCTCGTCCAGGCGGGCGTCGGGCCAACTCGCGCCGCCCCGCGATGCGGGTCGCCACTCAAACAGGGCCCGCCGAAGGCCCCCGCCTTCCCTTCGTCAGCACCCGGCGCTGGACTACCGCCGGACTACACAGCACCGCCCACCCTGCGGCTCGCGTTGAAGCAATGCATCGGGGTATATGTTGGGGAAGCGGCGTTTAGCCAATCACGGGATACGTTGAGGCGGCGGGCGTTTAGTCAATCGAAGTAGATACGGCCACGTGATAGAGGGCATGAGTGCGGGCACGTTAACGGTTCTATGGGTGCAGGCCCATTAACGGTAGGTGCGAGCACGTAAATTCCGGGCATCCCGTGATGCAATTCCAAGCAGGCCATTACGTGAGCCGTCTATCGGGGATTGGGGTCAGGACCGGCGTAAGGCGTGCGCCGGATGCTACCGTAGGGAAGGCGGGGGCTTTCGGCGGGCGCTGTCTGAGTGGCGCCCCGCGCCGCGGGGCGACGCGAGTTCGCCCGACGCCCGCCTGGACGAGGTAGATCCGGATCCAGCACGCCGTGCCGGGCCTGACCCCAAGCCCCGATAGACGGCGTCTTTAAATACCAAAGCTACCAAAACGTAAATACCAATACCCCATCCATCGAAGAATGCCACAAACACGCAAGCCAAAAACGTTTTAGAACGCCACGTTGATCAAAGGCTTGCCCTCAAGCCATAGCGGAATATTCTTCATGAAGATATCGATGGCCCTGCCGTAATTGCCCGACGCATGCCCCGCGGAATGGGGTGAGACTATCGTATTTGGCGCATCCCATAGTTCGGAATCCCGCCCGAGCGGCTCGTGAGCAAATACGTCCAGATACGCTCCCGCGAGCTTGTTGCCTTTCAAGGCTTCTACAAGAGCCGGCTCGTCGATCACATCGCCGCGCGACACATTGATAATGTGGGTGCGGTCGGATAGCCCGGATATGAACTGTCTGCTTATTATTTTAAACGTTGTTTCAGTCAAAGGGCACGCCAGAATCAGCCAGTCATGCTGAACCGTATTTTTCTTGAACTCGGAGTAAGAGATCATCTTCACCGCATTGAAGCCCCCCTGGTTTTCCGCCGTCGATGGATTGCGCCGGACCGCTGTGACTTCAATGTCGAGCAATTGCAGATACGCCGCTATTTTCCGGCCTATCTGGCCCCAGCCGACAACCACGGCCGACTGCCCTGCCAGGTCTTTAGGCAAATATTCTCCCATCAAGGGCCGCCATGCCCTGGCAGCTTGCGCCGCCTGCAGCAATTTGAATTTCCGGTTCAAGGCCAAGACCGCCGCCAGCGCGCTCTGTGCGACGATTGCCGCATTTGCCCCCGTCGACGTCGTGATCGCGACATCCTGTGCCTTCAAATCCTGATAGATGGGCCTATCGGTTCCCGCGGAATGAGTATGCAGCCATTGCAGGCTCCTGGCCGACAGCAATAAAGAGCTGAAGGCGGCCAGAGGCGGCAGTACACGATGCTTGGTCGAGGCGCCTGTTATGTCCCTGGACAGCAATGCAACATTAACCTTGTCGGACTGCCTGGCATCCGGCAACTCGCCTGGGGAATAGAGCACAATGGAATCAATATGCCGTGAAAGGAAACCGGGGTCTTTGGCGTTGATCAATTCTATGGCCTCTGACGAGGCTAGCAGGTGAATTTTTTTCTGAACCATGACCCAGTGCGCGAAGGAATGCCAAGCGCCAATTCTACAAGCCCGAAGCGCCTTTTCGTTTCCAAAATTTCAATGCTGAATTTCCTTCCTTTCACACTCTGCGACAGCAGCATTTTTTTATATAAGGTGCTTGATAAGCTTCTGTACAGCGTCGGTATCTTTGGAGTCATTATTGACGCAAAGATAAAATTGCCGTTCGGCCCAGGTATCGCGCAGATTGATAAATACCAGACCCATCTGGCTTAAATAATTCTTGGCTATATTTTGCGGGACTATGCCCAGCCCCAAGCCTTCCTGGATCATGCGGCAACGCGTCTCGAAATTCGACACCTGCAGTTTTACGATGGGCGGCCTGGAAATAGACTTGCCCACATAGTCCAGGAACTGCCCCAGGGAATGACGTGGGAAATAACCCAACAAGTCATACTCCAGCGCATCTTCTAGAAAAAGCTCGGTCGCGTTCGACAAAGGATGGCCGTTGGGCACAACGAGCCCGACACGGTCTTTTTTGTAGGGATACGAAAGTATCCCCGAGGCGGGATAGTCGGCATGATAGATTCCGAGATCCGCCTGGTCATCGGCAACCAGGCGAGGAATGTCATAACTATGGCTTTCAACGAGATCGATGCTGATGTTCTTGCTTTTGGCCAAAAAGCTTTTCATCTCGATGGGCAGGAACTGCAGCACCGTGGAAGGGTTGGCCAGCAGCCTTATTTTTGCCACGCCATCGCTGGTAAATTCGTTGATCGCCTTTTCAGTGAGCTTGACGTGGCGCAAAAGAGACTTGGCGCGCTGGTAAAGCAGTATTCCCGCCGGGGTCGGGTCGACACCCCGTCCGTGGCGCAACAACACCGCCTTGCCCAGGTGGCGTTCAAGTTCCGTCATGCGTTTGCTGACCGCGGACGTAACCAGGTTCTCGCGCTCCGCCGCTTTCGATAAGCTCTTTTCCTCCACCGCGGCAACAAAAATCTCCAGGGTGGGAATATCCAATTTTTTCATTGCCTTTGCTTGTAGGAATCTTGTTCTTCGCAATCAGTCTACCCGCAAATGGGCGCGGCGACCGCTCATTTCCGAGCGATCGCATGCGCCGGGCCAAAGCCGCTCGCTTTCAGGACCGGCCTGGCCTGTCGAACAGATCGGCGTTCAGCAGGATCGAACGGTCCACATCGCGGATATTCGTACGTCCGCAAAATGCCATGGTTACATCGAGTTCGTTGGCGATAAGTTCCAGGCAGCGCGTGACGCCCGCTTCGCCCATGGCACCCAGCGAATAAAGGAACGACCGGCCTATCATGGTGCCTTTCGCGCCCAGCGCTATCGCCTTGAGCACATCCTGCCCCGAGCGTATGCCTCCATCCATCCAGACTTCAATATGCTTGCCCACTGCCTCGACAATATGAGGCAGGGCCGAAATCGACGACGGTGCGCCGTCGAGCTGGCGCCCGCCGTGATTCGATACGATCAACGCGTCGGCGCCGCTATCGACCGCGCAGCGCGCGTCTTCGGCATCCATGATGCCTTTGAGGATGAGTTTTCCGCCCCAGCGTTTTTTGATCCATTCGACATCGCCCCAGCTCAGGCTGGGATCGAATTGCTCGGCCGTCCAGGACGACAGGGAAGACAGGTCGCCCACTCCCTTGGCATGGCCAACGATATTTCCAAAAGTGCGGCGTTTGGTACCCAGCATGTTCATGCACCAGCGCGGCTTGGTCATCAGGTTGAGCAGATTGACGAGCGTGGGCTTGGGCGGGGTCGACAGGCCATTCTTGATGTCTTTGTGCCGCTGGCCCAGAACCTGGAGGTCCAGGGTCAATACCAGCGCCGAACAATTGGCGGCCTTGGCGCGATCTATCAGGCGCTCGATGAAGTCGCGATCGCGCATCACATACAGCTGGAACCAGAAGGGTTGGTGGGTATGGGCGGCAATATCTTCAATCGAGCAAATGCTCATGGTGGACAGCGTAAACGGAATGCCGAATTTCTCTGCGGCCCTGGCGCCCAGGATTTCGCCGTCGGCATGTTGCATGCCGGTCAGTCCGGTAGGGGCAATGGCCACCGGCATGGCGACGTCTGTACCAATCATGGTGCTGCGTATGGAGCGCTTTTCGATATCGACAGCGACTCGTTGCCGCAGCTTCAGTCTCTGGAAATCGCTTTCGTTCGAGCGGTAGGTGCCTTCCGTCCAGGAACCAGAATCTGCGTAATCGTAGAACATTCTGGGTACGCGGCGCACGGCCAGCCGTCGAAAGTCTTCAACGCAAGTGATTTTGGGTGAGTTGGACAAGAATGCCTCCTGGTTGGTTGAGGTGCTACCGGCACCGGACTTGGATCGTGCGACGAGCCCAAGACGTAGAATGAATAATAATCAATATTCTCGCAAGCGGCGCAAGCGGTCATTTTCGGCCACGACCTGACGAACCCGCCAACGGCCCGCATCGGGCGAAGCGCCTGCCCTGGGCAGACGACAGGCGCTATTACAGCACTTCACGACAAAGAAAAAAATATATGTTATAGTTACGCCTCTTTGCAGCGGCTGTAGCTCAGTTGGATAGAGTACTTGGCTACGAACCAAGGGGTCGTGGGTTCGAATCCTGCCAGCCGCACCAGAATTACACTAGTATTTTCAGCTAGTTAGAACCGCCTAGAGCACCAACTCTCTAGGCGGTTTTTCTTTGGGCGGGGGACTTTTGGGTAATGCCCTTACCCACGCGCGCCTTACCTGCATAGCCCCTTGCCTGCATGCCCTTATTGACGGGCTGGCGGGCGCCTCGGGCGCCCGGCCCACGCCAATCCGGACGGGCCTGCATAAGCAGGCTCGCTCCCCTGGGCTATTTGGCCGATGCCACGACCACCGATTGCGGCAAAGGCATTTTTATCCATTTTTCGAACAACGTATTGAATTCGCCGTTATCGATATTGGTCTTGATGAATTTGTTGACCGCATCGAGCAGCTCGGGGCGCTTGTACTGCATGGTGATGCCCATGACCTGCTCGTTGATGATGTACTTGACTTGGAATTTTCCCGGATAACGCTTCTGGATGTCCCCGGCGATGACCGACGATGTTCCGGCGGCATCCACCTGGCCCACGATCATGGCCTGCAGCGACGAGGCGTCGTCGTCAAAGCGACGGATATTGGTGCCTTTGGGCGCCACTTTCATCAAGCCCAGATCGGCTGTGCCGGCACGCGGGACGCCTATCGTGTAGTTGACGAAGTCGGCCGGCGCCTTGATATGGGTTTTTTCAGGCCCCATCAGGACCATGCTGGCGGCCGAATACGGCTTGGAGAACTGAACCTGCTTGACCCGCTCGGGCGTAATGGCCAGCGATGCAACCAGCACATCGGTCTTGTCGGTCAGCAAATAAGGAATGCGATTGGGGCCTGTAACCGGAATCAGGTCGAGCTTGACCCCCAGGGACTTGGCCAGCAGCTTGGCCACATCCGCATCGTAGCCATCGGGCTGATTGGCGGCATTGGTAATTCCGTAGGGAGGAAAATCCACCACGATCCCTACTTTGATCACGCCACGCTGCTTGATCTTGTCGAGATAGCTCTCGGCATGCGCGGCAAAAGAAGTCATGGCAATCAGAGACGCCCCGGCCAGAGCCAGGGCTTTTGTGGCCACCACATATTTAAACGATATTCCAAACATCAACAGTCTCCGGATAATGCAGTTTCAACTAGTTCACTTGCTCGGATTGCGCGCCTCCGGGGAGCCGCGCAATGCCCATACCAAAACACGCAAAAGCATCAGTCCAGCAAGCCTGCATCCCAGGCATGGACCTTTTGCTCTTGTTCTCCCAGGCCTTCAATGCCCAGGCGCACCACATCGCCGGCTTTCAGGTAAAGAGGCGGCTTCTGCCCCAGGCCGACGCCGGGCGGAGTGCCTGTGGAGATCAGGTCTCCGGGATAAAGCGTGGTGAACTGGCTGATGTAGTGGACCAGATAGGCCACATTGAAAATCATGGTCTTGGTGCTGCCGTTCTGGAAACGCTTGCCATTGACGTCCAGCCACATGCCCAGGTTCTGGGGATCGGCGATTTCGTCGGCGGTAACGAGCCACGGACCCACCGGTCCGAAGGTATCGCAGCCCTTGCCCTTGTCCCAGGTGCCGCCGCGTTCGATCTGGTATTCGCGCTCGGAGACATCATTTACCACGCAATAACCCGCCACATGCTTCAAGGCATCGTCCAGGCCGACATAGCGCGCCTTGGTGCCGATGACCACGCCAAGCTCGACCTCCCAGTCGGTCTTGACAGAGCCTTTGGGCATGACGATGGGATCTGTCGGGCCGGACGGCAAGGACCACTTGTTGAACAGGATAGGTTCCTTGGGTACTTCGGCCCCCGTCTCCGCGGCGTGATCGCTATAGTTCAAGCCTACGCAAATGAATTTTCCCAGGCCGGAGTACGGAACGCCGATACGGCCGGGGTTCGCCACGACCGGCAGGCTTGCAATGTCGATAGCCTGCAATGTTTTCAATTGTGCCGGGCTGAGGGTCCGGGCGTCGATATCGGACAGCTTGCCCGATAAATCGCGTACTTTGCCCTGGGCATCGAGGCACCCGGGCTTTTCACTGCCGATTGGGCCATAACGTAATAATTTCATGATTCTTCCTTGTAAATACAAAAGCTAGTTCGACCAGCCACCGTCAATAATTTGCGTCGTGCCGGTCGTGAATGACGACTCGTCCGAAGCCAGGTACACAGCCAGGGCGGCAATTTCCTGGGGCTTGCCGACGCGCCCGATAGGCTGGCGCGCCACAAAGGCTTCGTGCACTTCCTGTTCTGTCTTGCCGTATTTGCTCGCCTGGGAGGCAATCCGCCCCTTGAGTGAAGGAGACTCGACCGTACCGGGGCAAATCGCATTGCATCGTATGCCCTGAGACACGAAATCGGCCGCCACGGATTTGGTCAGGCCAATGACCGCGGCCTTGGTCGTGCCATAGACAAAGCGGTTGGGAACCCCTTTGATACTGGAAGCCGCCGACGACATATTGATGATCGAACCGCGCTTGCGCTGCAGCATGCCGGGCAAAAATGCCTGGATCATGTGGTACATGGCCGTGACATTCAGATCGAAGGAAAAATTCCAGGCATCGAGATCGCAGTTCAGGATGGATCCGTCGTGGACGTAGCCAGCGCAATTGAACAGCACATCGACGGTTTCCAGCTCTTTGGCCAGCGCCGCGATTTCCGCCGGCTTGGTCACATCGAGGCGGCGAGTCTGGCAACCCTGCAAGCTGGCCAGCAAGTGCTCGTTGATATCGGTCGCAATGACCTGTGCGCCCTCGGCCATGAACTGCTCGACGGTCGCCCGACCGATCCCTTGTCCCGCCGCTGTCACCAATGCTACTTTTCCTGCTAAACGACCTGCCATTATTCACTCCAAGTACGATACTTCAAAGATGCGGCGCCCCATGCGCCCCACCCATCCTGCCTGACGACGCGCACCCTGCCCGATTTGCCGGCGGGCGTGCGCCGCCTGTATTACTTGCCGGCGCTCAACACATTTTCGGGCAAAGGAGAGCCATGGTATTTCTCGTAAATACCATTCAATTTGCCGTTTTTCAGATTGGCGCGCACCCAGTTGTCGACCCAGGCTTTGAGTTCGGTGCTTTTCTTGTCCAGGCCGATACCCAGCATGGCCGTGGACAGCAAAATCTTGGATTCCATATTCTTGCCGGGCGACTTTTTATTGATCGCCTTGAGCAAAGGAGGCGCGGTGGCGAAAATATCGCCCTGCCCGCTGGCCACCGCCGTAATCGAAGTCGCGTCGTCATCGAAGCGCAAAATATTGGTTCCGGGCAAGGCCTGCTTGGTAATGGCCAGATCGTTGGTCGTGCCGCGGGTCGAAATGACGGTCTTGCCAACCAGATCTTTCAGCGACTTGATATTCATGCTTTTCGGGGCGCCCACCACGGCCTGGATGGCGGCGTAGGGCACGGAAAACGCCACTACTTTTTCACGCTCGGGAGTAATCGAGAAGCTCGCTATCACCAGGTCGGCTTTGTTGGTCAACAGGAACGGAACACGATTGGCGCCAGTGGTGGGAACGATTTCGAGCTTTACACCCAGGTCTTTGGCCAGCAGCTCGGCGGTCTCGACGTCGGAGCCTATCGGCTTGAGCGTGGCATCCTTGGTGCCGAACGGCGGCGCGCCCAGGTCGATCGCAATACGAATCACTTTGTTGGCCTTGACCGTGCTCAAGTCGTTGGCCTGCGCCGACACGCTCGCCAGTCCCAGCAAGCCTGCCATGACACCGAACCCCAATGCGCGGGATACCGCTTTTTTTATACCTGTTTTATTCACATTCATAGTGACACTCTCCTTATGGTGTTTATCCGGCTGTGCCGCAATGCCGCGGCACAGCCGGCGCCGAACTACAAACCATTGCCCACGAAATCCTGCAATTCCTTGGTTGCCGGATTTTTGAGGATCTGGCTACTGCCTTCTTCCCAAACCAGCCCCTGGTGCATGAAAATGACACGACTGGCCAATTTATAGGCAAACGCCATCTCGTGCGTCACCAGAACCATGGTCATGCCTTTGCTGGCCAGCCCTTCGATTACCTTGAGCACCTCGCCGGTCAGTTGGGGATCCAGGGCCGAGGTCACTTCATCGAACAACATGAGCTGGGGATCCATGGCCAGGGAACGGGCAATAGCCACCCGCTGCTGCTGCCCACCCGATAATTGCTCCGGATACGCGTCAATCTTGTCGACCAGGCCTACTTGCACCAGCACGTCATGGGCCACCTCGCGGGCCTTGTGCCGGGACAGTTTCTTGACATGGATCAGAGCCAGAGTGATGTTTTGCAGCACCGTCAGATGCGGAAACAGGTTGTAGCTCTGGAACACAATCCCCACATCCTGGCGCAGGCCGCCCAGGTCGACACGATCACCGGTCAGCTCATGGCCGCATACGGTAATTTCACCTTCGTCTATTTTTTCCAGCCGGTCCATGCAGCGCAATGCCGTGCTTTTCCCCGACCCGCTCTGGCCGATCACGGCAACAATCTCGCCTTTGTGGACAGACAGCGATATCCCCTTGAGAACGTGCTGATCGCCAAATCGCTTGTGCACATTCTTCAACTCAACTATGGGCGACATTCAGCCTCCTTTCCAGTTTCCGGCTCCAGCGAGACAGGGGGTAACAAATAACAAAATACAAAACGGCGGCGCAGCCAAAATAAAGAAATGGCTCGAACGTCGAATTGTTCAGAATCTTGGCGTTGTAGGACAGCTCGGCATAGCCGATGACCAACGATGCAATAGAGGTGTTCTTCACGATCTGCACCATGAAACCCACGGTGGGCGGGGTCGCAATGCGCATGGCCTGCGGCAAAATGACCTTGACCATGCGCTGCAGGCGGCTCAGGCCCAGGCATTCGGCGGCCTCCCACTGATTCTTGGCAACCGATTGAAGGCAGCCGCGCCAGATCTCGCCGAAATAGGCGCTGGATTGAATGGTGAGCGCCAGCGTGGCGGCAAACAAGGCGGGCACGCTTGTCATGCCCAACAGATTCGGGCCGTAAAAACACACGCCCATCAGAACCAGCAAAGGAGTGCCTTGTATCGACTGAATATACAACGAGGCGGCGCCGCGCACCGCCCTCACGGGTGATATGCGCGACAGCGCCACCAGCAGGCCCAGCAAGCCCGCAAAGACAAAAGTCAGGCAGGACAGCACCACCGTCCCCCACGCACCTTGCAGCAAATAGTCGAACTGTTGCGGATTCATTATGACTCGCTTTACAAGGAAGTGCCGAGCTTGCGGCGACGCACGAATACGCACTGCGCAACAAGCCAAAATACCGCGCGCACCAGCACCGACAGGGCCAGATAAACCACCCACAGCACAATGAATACCTCGAAATTCCGAAAGGTATTGGCCTGCACCTGATTGGAAACCCCGAACAGCTCGTTGGCGCCCACTGCCGACAAGATACTGGTTACCAGCATCAGCAGGACATACTGGCTGGTCAGCGCCGGATAGACCCGTTCGACTGCGGGGCGCAAAATAATATGCCAATACACCTGGGCGGGCGACAGGCCCAGGCATTCGGCAGCCTCGAGCTGCCCCTTGTGTATGGACTCGATTCCGGCGCGAACGATTTCGCAGGTGTACGCACCGATATTGATCACCAGGGCCAGGATCGCGCCCGCCATGATCGGCATTCTGATGCCGATATTGGACATGCCGAATATCAGGAAATAACTCTGGATCAGCAAAGGCGTGTTGCGTATGACTTCAACATACGCCCCAACGACCTTGCGCAGCCACAACGGGCCGCCGGTGCGTGCGACGGCACACAAGACTCCCAGCACGAACCCCACCAGCGTTGCCCAGAACGACATCTGCAAAGTAGTCCACGCGCCACTCAGAAACATGGGCCAATAAGCCAGCACACTTTGAAAATCAAACTCGTAACTCATTCGACTCCTGCACAGTTGAACCTTATTGAGAGCGCGTAAATTTGCAGCCGACCGTGTTATTCCATTTCCAGACCAGCGGATTGCTCCGCAATGAAACACTTCCGCAATGTTTTTATTTATAAAATTAATTTTGATATATAGAAAGCTATCCTAAGCCATGAACGGGTTGCCGATCAAGCAATAAACGCGTGGTTTTAATTAGGGCTTTCCCTAAATAGATGATTTATTTTTGCAGCAAAGCGATAGAATTCAGCCGATTTTCTTGTTATTTTATTTTTCTGATAAAAATAAATTTCTTATATGAAATTATTTCCGCTAAGATAATAGCCACGATAGAAAAAGCCAGGCTTTTGTACGTATCATTCAACACTCGGCCTTAACCGCGAACACCGGAACACATGTATGGGCGGCACACAACACGACAAGACTCTCGACTCGCCACAGGAACCCAGGGAGAACGGAGCCCGCTACACCGCGCCCGCACTGGAAAAAGGCCTGGATATCCTGGAAGCGCTCAGCGAAAGTACCGAGGGCTATACCCTCAACGAGCTGTGCCAGGCCTTGGGCCGCAATGTGAACGAAATATTTCGCATGGCGGTTACCTTGCAGCGCCGCGGCTATATCCAGGCCGATCAGAATGACCGCTATACCCTGACTCTGAAAATGTTCCGGCTGGCGCATCGCCAGCAACCCATCAAGGCCTTGGTCGGTGCCGCCCTGCCTTTGCTGCACGAGCTGGCCGAACGCACACGGCAATCATGCCACTTGTCGATTTATCAGAATGGGCGTGTGGTGGTCATTGCGCAAGTCGATAGTCCGGAACGCTGGTCGTTCGGACTGAAGGTCGGCGTGGTCATGGGCCTGACCGATACCTCGTCGGGCCACGTTTTACTGGCCTATCAGGACGAAATCGAGCGCACACGCATGCTCAGCAGCCATATCAAAGTGGAGGGCGAGCTGGACATGGACCCCGGCCAGCTGTTTTCCCTGCTCAAAGAGGTGCGCGCCGACGGCTACGCATCGATGCCCAGCATCCAGACCCAGGGGGTCACCAATATTGCCTTTCCGATTCGCGGCATAGGCAGCCGCGTGGTTGCCGCCATCAACATTCCCCATATCGCGCGCATCGACGGCACACCCCGCCCCGACATTGCCCAAATAAAAGAAATCATGGCCAATATCTGCACCCGGCTCTCGACCCGCATAGGTTTCGACCCCAACTGGATGGACGCTCAAGGCTGAGCCGTTTACTCCCGCGGCGGATCGATCTCCGCCGAAGCAAGCCGGCGGCGGCCGGCTTCAGGCCGCGAAAGAGGATCCACCGCCTGCATGGTTTGCAAAGAGCGCCGCGCCAGGTGATGGTACTGCGCTGTGCCCCAGGTTTTCTGGGCAATTTCGTCGTCGCTCAGTTCCCGCAGGATGCGCGCGGGGGCCCCAACCACCAGATGGCGGGGAGGCACGAGCAGGCCGATTTTCACAAACGCCATGGCGCCAACAATGCTGGACTCGCCAATAACGGCGCCATCCATGACTACCGCGTTCATGCCCACCATCGCATTGCGGGCAATGCGGCACCCGTGCAGCACGGCGCCATGGCCGATATGGCCATCGATCTCGACAACGGTGTCGGTCCCGGCCACGCCGTGCAGCACACAGGTATCCTGGACATTGCCGCCCTCCTCGATCACAATGCGCCCGAAATCGCCACGCAAGCTGGCCAAGGGCCCGATATAAACGCCCGGCCCGACAATCACATCGCCTATTAATACAGCGCTGGGATGCACGTAGGCGGAAGGATCGACAACCGGCGTGATCCCGTTGATGGCATAGACTTTGAACATCGGCTTTCCCTCTGGAATGCAAGGCGCGGAGCCCGCACCTATTCCATGGCTTCCCATTTTTCGGCACTTGCCCCGGCGAGCGCGCGAACCTGGTCCTCGTCCTTGGCAAACTCGGCGGCAGCCCCGGTATAGACGATATGCCCGTCATCGAGCACATAAGCGCGATCGGCTACTTCAACCGCCGCCCGCACGTTTTGCTCGATCAGCAGCACCGACATGCCTTCATTGCGGGCTGCGACAATGACCTTGAAAACATTCTGCACAATCAGCGGCGCCAGGCCCTGCGATGGCTCATCCAGAACCAGCAGTTTGGGATTCAGCAGCAATGCCCGCGCAATGGCCAGCATTTCCTGCTCGCCGCCCGACAACTGGCGGCCTTTATTGTTCTTGCGCTCGGCCAGCCGGGGGAAGAGCTCATAGACCCGCGCGATCGTCCACGGCCCCGGGCGGTCCATCGGAACCTTCAGGTTTTCTTCAACCGTGAGGTTGGCGAAAATGCGCCGCCCTTCCGGAACAAAACCTACCCCAAGCATGGCGATTCGATAGGGCGGCCATTGCATCGCAGGCTGGCCCAGTATGCGTATGCTTCCCGTCTTCGCGGGGGTAAGCCCCACAATGCTGCGCAGCGTGGTTGACTTCCCGGCACCATTGCGTCCGAGCAAGGTTACCAGTTCGCCCTCTTCCACATACAGATCCACGCCCTTCAGAATATGGCTTTTCCCGTAGTATGTGTGAACCCCTTCGACCTCGAGCGCTTTCATGCCGCTTTCCCCAGGTAAGCAGTCTGGACCAGTTCGCTTGCCGCGATTTCGCTCGGCGTGCCTGCGTCGAGCACTGCGCCTTCCGCAAGCACCGTGATGCGGTCGGCAAGATTGAAAATGACGCGCATATCGTGCTCGACGAGCACGATAGTCAGGCTCTGCGATTTATGCAGCCTGCGAATCAGCAGCGCCGTGTTGTAGGTTTCCTGGTTGCCCATGCCGGCGGTGGGCTCGTCGAGCAGCAACAGCCGCGGCTTCAAGGCCAGCGACATCATGATTTCCGTGGCCCGTTGATCGCCATGGGAGAGTTCCCCCACCAGCCTGTCGGCGTTTTCGGTCAGGCCGCCCAGCGCGATCAGTTCATCGACCCGTTCGCTGATCTGGGCGTTCTGAGCCCTCGGCAGCCAAAGCTTAAGCCGCAGCCCAAGAGCCAGTTCAACCGGGATGCGCAGGTTTTCGCGCACCGTCAGTTCCGGGAAAATCTCGGTAATCTGAAAGGTTCGCGCCATTCCCATTGCGACACGCTCATGCGGTGGAAGCAGCGTGATATCCTGGCCGTCGAACAGGATACGACCCGACGTCGGCTTGAAAAACCCACTGATCAGGTTGAAAAAAGTTGTTTTGCCCGCGCCGTTGGGCCCGATCACTGCGTGCAGTTCGCCAGGCTCGACCATCAGGGAAACGCCATTGACGGCAACCAGGCTGCCAAAGTGCTGCGAGACATTTTCTACTTGCAACAGGCTCATGACGACTTTCTCCGAATGAGGCCGAGCACACCCCTGGGGAAAAACAGCACGACGAGTACAAAAAACACGCCTATAAAAAACATCCAGTTCTGGGTCTGGCTGGAAACGTAATCCTGCAACACCACGAAGATTGCGGCCCCCACCAGCGGCCCCCAGAAAGACCGCATGCCGCCAAGAACGGCCATGATCACAAAATTACCGGAAAGAGTCCAGTGCAAGGCACGGGGGTCGGTAAAATTGCTCAGCAGCGCATACAAGGTTCCCGCAACGCTTACGAAAAAACATGAAATCACAAAGGCGATCCAGATGTGCCGGTCTACGGGAATCCCCAGGAACCGGGCTCTGCGTTCGTTTTCGCGGATGGCAAGCAAGGTTCTGCCAAACGGGGAACGCAGTATCAGCGCCATGGCGCCCACGGCCACGGCAAAGACGGCAAGCACCATGTAGTAATAAGCCTTGTCGTTGCCCAGAATATCGATTTGGGTAAAGCCAAGATCGAGGGGCAGGCGCTTGAATCCGGTCAGGCCATCATCCCCCCCCGTGACCGAACTCCAGCGGAACGCAATGAAGTAGAACACCTGGCCGATGGCGATCGTGACCATGGCGAAATAGATCCCGCGCAGCTTGACGATCAGGATGCCGACCAGCGCGGCGGCAGCGGTACCGACAAGAATGCCGACAAGAATACCGACCGGTGTGCTGGGAACCAGGTACTTCAGCGTCAGCCCCACACCATAAGCGCCCAAGCCGAAATAGGCGGCATGCCCGAAGGACAGCACCCCGGTGAAACCGAGCAGAAAATTCACGGACATCGCCGCCAGGCCCAGAACCAGCACACGCGTTGCAAGATCCGTGTAGCCGCCGATCGGCACCATCCAGTAAGGCATGGTCAGCAGAGCAAGCCAGAGTATGGCAAGGGAAATAGCTTTGTTCTTGCGGTTCACAGGGTCATTCCTTCTTCACCAAGCAGGCCGCGTGGCCTGACCAACAAAACAAGCGCCATCATCACGTAAATGACCGCCTCGGAGGCGGAGGGAAAAAACACCGTGGTCACTCCCGCCGCAACACCGATTAACAGACCACCCAGCAATGTTCCGGTCAGGCTGCCTATCCCGCCCACGATAATGGCCACGAAGCTGGGCATGATGAGTGAATCGCCGATGGTGGGCTGCAAGCCCAGCAGGCCGGCAGCAAGCACGCCGGCCAGGCCGGCAAAGAAAATGCCCAGCCCGAAATTGAGATTGCGCAGTACGCGTACATTCACGCCCAGTACCGAAACCATTTCAAGATCAAGCGTACCGGCACGAATGCGCATGCCAAGACGCGTGCGATTCAACACAAAGAACAAACCAATGACGGCAACCGCAACCAGCGCAACCATGAACACACGATAGCCGGTCAGGAAGAAAAAGTACGTGCTCAAAGGCTGTGTGAGCCAACCGGGTATCTGGAAAGGCAAGCCTTGCGCGCCCCAGATAAACCGGATGGAATCTTCAAAAACATAGGCCAGGCCGAAAGTGAGCAGCAGGCTGTAGAGCGGATCGCGCCCGTAGCAATGGCGAATCAGTACGCGCTCGACCAGCAGGCCCAGGATTGCCGTAAGCACGGGGGCGACTATCAGCGCGCCCCAGAAACCAAGATAAGGAGCCAGCGTATAGGCAATGTAAGCGCCCAGCGCCAGGAAACCGCCATGGGCGAAATTGATGACACTGGTCAGATTGATGATCAGCGAAAGGCCCAGGGCCATCAAGGCATAGAAGGCACCTACGATCAAGCCGTTGAAAATATTGAAAAGAAGTAATTGAGTCACTTTGTATTCCCTTTCATGGCTCTCGCGCCGGACATAGACAGCCGCTCGCGACAACAGATCGAGCGGCTAGATTTGAACGGGCAATGAGATGCATTCGATGACGGTTGTGCGCAATTGCCAGAATTGGACTCCATGCTTGGTCAAACAGGAAATTCCGGAACACCGCAGTGCATGCAGTGTCCCGGATGCCTATGTGTCAGGCGGCCGGCCACGTCATCTTGCAGCCCGAGGCCTCAACCGTGCCCGCCACGGTCTTGCCGTCGACCACCCGGGTGACATGGAATAGGTCGTCGGGAAGACTGCCTTTGGGCTGCGCAGTACCGACATAAAGCGACCCGATGAGCTGGTTCTGTCCGGCGCGGTAAAACGGTGGATTGGGCATCAGGCCTACTTCCGGCGGAAGCGTGAAGCCCTGCAATGCCTTGGCCATCTTCACGGCGTCGAGCGATTTGGCATTATTGGCAGCCAGGGCGCAGGTCCAGGCGCCTACGAAGCCAAACCAGGTGCGCGAGGTTGGAACCCTGCCGGTCTTTTTCTTGATGGCATCGACGAACTCCTGGACATGAGGCACTTTCGGCTGGTTCCAGTACCATTCGAACACCCAGTCGCCAAGGCGGGCTTCCGGAGGAAGCGCCTCGAGCGTCTCGAGTTCCTGATTGGCGCCGGCCAGATGAAAACGCTTGTCAAGGCCGAACTGTACAGCCTGCTTGAGCGCGTTGGTCAGGTCATCGCCATTCATGAGGAACACAATGACGTTCGGATTGGCCGCCTGCGCCTTGATCAGGTAGGACGAGAAATCCGACGTGCCCAGCGGGATCATGTCCACGCCCAGATCCACGCCGCCGCCTTCTTTAAGATTGGCGTCGTAACCCTCTTGCAGGGTATGGCCAAAGGCATAGTCCGACGTGAGGAAATACATTTTCTTGCCGTACATGTCCATCAGCGATTTGGCGATGGCATTGGTCAGCATGCGCGTGGTATTGCACACCCGGAAGACATTCCAGTGGCAGGTCTTGCCGGTAACCGTGTCAGTGTGGCCTCCCGGTACGACATGCAGCACACCTTTCTCGAAGGAGACGGCCGCCATGGCGACCGAAAGCCCTGAATTCACATTGCCAAGAAGGAAATTGACTTTGTCGCGATCGATCAGCTTGCGCGCCTTTTGTACAGCCGTACCCGCGTCGCCGCTGGTCGAGTCTTCGACCAGTAGTTCGGCCGGACGGCCGAGGATTCCGCCTTTGGCATTGATTTGCTCAACCGCCAGTTGGCAGCCGATCATTTCGTTCTTGCCGGTCTGCGCATAAGTGCCGGTCAGAGGGTTATCCAGACCAAGCTTGACGGACTGTTCGCCACGCGCCTGGATGATGAACGGCGGCGCCAACTGCGCAATGCCGGTTGCGGCGGCAAGCTGCAGGACTGCACGGCGGCTGATGCCGGTCGAGCTCTTTTTTTTGTCTTCCATTTGAACACTCCTCCTACTCGGGTTGGCGGAAATGATGCAGTAGCGACTTTTTGATGCAGGACCGACTTTTCTTTTTTATTTCTTGCTTTTATTGCAGCTGTATTTCTCATGTATCAAAACGAGACGGCCCTTTTTAATTTGCCCCAGACAGACCCCATTGTCAAGACAAATATTTCCCCTGGGGGCAACGTGGAGATGCCTGGCAGCGGCCTGGTAAAAATACCCGATCAGCACACCGCGCAACGGCAAATCGAGGCCAGGAATCCCAGTATGCCAAGGAGTTCAGCGCGCGTTGAAACGCGTTTTTTTTCAATATGAATTCAAGGAGCCTGTAAGGAATCGGGAGTAGCATATCTTCCAGCCTCTTGTTTTGTTCTTACTCTCTTTTGCATGCATAAGGAGCCTTGGACGATGACATCCCTGCAGCTCCTGCGCGCCGCAGCCTTTTCAGGCAAGACATTGCCACGGCAGGCGCAAGGTCAACCTCTCCCCGATTCATAATTTGGCAGCCCTCCCGGCTGTCCCGCGCTCCTGTGTGAAAACGCAAAAGGAATCAATATGATCTCCCGGAAAAAACTGGTGACGACCAATGAAGAAATGCTGGCTGCCAGCCGCGACACGGCCGTACAGAGCATCGTGGTGCGCGGCGCATTGTCGGGGCTCCCCTCGTTTCGACTCGCTCCTGGGCAGAAACTGGCGGGCGAAAGCGATCAGGCGCGACTTTCCTTTGCAGCGGGCAGCGATGGCCTGCAGTTGAGTTCGGATAACGAGGTGACCGATATGCGCCTGGAAACGTCGGTCGACAAAAGAGCGATTTTTAACGACGCCAATGTCGATAGCCTGGGCCGGATACGGCTCGCGAGCGTTGCCACCATAGGCCAGGTGCAAATTCTGGCGCGCGACAAGGTGCGCAGCGGCCACGTTGATGTCGATGGATTGGATATTATCGCCGCCGATGCCCGGGCCCAAACCGATAAACCCCAGGGGTTTGGCGTCTATGTGACACAAGGGGCATTCACCCTGTGGAACATGCAGGCCGATGAGAAAGTGGCCATCAGTGCCAGTTTGAAAGGCTTGTCCGCCGGACGGCCCGTTGCGCCGGTGCTGGGCAGCGGCATTTTTGTCAGCGGCGCCGGCTTTAAAGGGGGTCGGCTGGTCGTTCCTCAACTGGAAACGGGTGCCGTCTACAGCGACGGCAAAATCGCTCCTGGCACACCCGATGCAATCACCGGCGGAGTCTTTACTGTATTCAGCGCGTTTGTCGATGTGGTGCGTAATCTTGGGCCGGTCGTCACCTATGGAGTGAATGACATGGTGCTGGATAATTGGGGAACGGTGGATCGCTGGATCGCCCAGGAGAAACTCACCTCGTACGGCCCCAGCGGCATTGGTTTCGTCAACTTCGGCGTGGTCAACGAACTGAAAGTCAGCGCTCCCATCGAAACATTCGGCCAAGGTGCGCGCGGCTTCAATGTGTATGATGGCACGGTCAACGCGGCTGATTTCGATCGCATTACGACCCATGCGGATGGCGCAGTGGGAATCCAGATCAGCCAGCCCATCGGCAGCCTGGTCGTGCGCCGCGGCATCGAAACGTTCGGGGCGACGGGTGACTCCTTGGTAAAAGGCGTAGTGGTCAAACTTTCTGCGATTGCGTTAAGTGTCAAAGCCGGTGGCTCGGCGCGAAAGATCGAAATCGACGGCGGTGTCGTGACCCATGGCGAAGGCATTGCCCCAGTCGAACTGCTGGGGTCTGTAGGTACGCTGTGCATCCGCGGCGGAGTCAAGGCCGCTGCCTGAACCATCCTCATGGCGCTCGTCGCTGCCCCACAATCGGAATCCATTTTATGCAACGCACTATTGAAGCCATCCTGCCCTCCCAGCGCGTCATCGATGATGGCGATATGCGACTGTGGCGCGCCCTGCCCCTGCCGGCTCGAACATCGCTTGGGCCGTTCGTGTTCATCGATCATTACCGGCACCACAGTCGGCGTGGCATCGGCGACTCGCCCCATCCTCACGCCGGCATCGAAGTGATCAGCTATTTATTGGAGGGCGGGGTCGAACATCGCGACAGCCTGGGCTTTAAAGATCGCCTGGAAGCCGGCGACGCGCAATGGATACGTGCCGGGCGCGGCATGCTGCACGCGGAACAACCCAGCGGCGGGCGCCATGGCCTGCAGCTCTGGACCAGCCTGCCGCCTGAACAAAAGCTGGCGGAGCCGGCATACGCCTCGTTTCGCGCCGCGGACATTCCCGAAATCAAACGCGCAGGCGCGCAGGCTCGGGTTATTGCAGGTCGGCTGGAAGGTGTGGAAGGCCCAATGCAGACCACCAGCCCAACCCTCTTCGCTCATGTACACCTGGAACCGGGAGCAAGCATTACGCTGCCGGTGGGCGCGGGCGTTTGCGCCATCCGCTCGCAACAACTGCACGCCAGGCGTGGGCGCACATGGCGAACGATTCTAAAGCTGGCTGGCACGTGTTCCAGCACATTGCTCACGTCCTCGCCCAAGCGCGTCCACGCGCCGCCGCAGTCGGGGCAGGCAGACTCCTTGGGAAGATGTTCATGCACCTCGCACGGCAAGTGCTCGGGTAATGGCCGACGCTGCGGCGCGGGGCGCGAGGCAGGCGCTTGGGCCGATTCAATGCTTTGCGCGCGTTCGCCCTGGTTAATGTGCAGCTCTTCGAGTTCGAGCTGCAATTGATCGATTTGGCCCGCAAGCTTCTCAGACTTCTGGCCGAACAAGGCGCGCCGTAGTTTATCGAGCAACAACGTCAGACGGGCAATTTCTTGTTGATCGCCCTGCTTATCCTGACGCAGGGCTTCGCGCTCTACCTGCCACGCCGCGCGCTCTTGCTCGAAGGCATCGATCTGGGCGGATTTGGCCGACAGCAACGCCTTCAGGGCGTCGATATTGTCGGGCAGTTGGGTGCGGTTGAGCATGGCCGTCATTATACTAAATAACGACTGTTTCCTCTATGAATAAAAGGCTGGAAGGCCAATAAAAATGCGGCTCTCAAGCGTTTTATTAACACTAGACCTGAGTCGGTTTATGCGTGCGAGCGGGCCGACGCCAGTCGATCCCCTCGAGCAGCATCGATAGCTGCGCGGGGGTCAGATGCACGGCTCCTGATTCGGCGCTGGGCCACACGAAATGACCGTGCTCCAAGCGCTTTGCCAGCAGACACATGCCGTCGCCACTCCACCACAGCACCTTGATGCGATCGCCCTTGCGCCCACGAAAGACAAACACATGACCGCTAAAGGGATCCTCAAGCAGCGTGGCCTGCACCGTTGCCGCCAGGCCATCGAAGCCACGACGCATATCGGTTGCACCGGCTGCCAGCCAGACCCGGGTTCCTGCCGGTAAGCCGATCATTCTCGTAGCGCCTGAATGAGGCAGCGTAACGTAGGCAAGTCTGCTGCGCCATGGATCACGACACGCGCGGCTGGGAAGATCAGTTCGACGCCAGAGATCGCCGGCCTATCTTGCTCGTCAATTATCTTGGCCGGTTGGCGCGGTGTGGATACCGGTGGCGCCGCTATCTGCACCGGCAGCAGCAACGGCCCTTGGCTAATTGGGCCGAAGTCGCCACGCCGATACTGCCAGCGCCAATTGTGCAATTGGTTGGCATTGATGCCGTGCGCCAACGCAACCCGTGCGATCGACGCGCCAGCGGACATCGATTCCTGCACGACCTGACGTTTGTACTCGACCGGATAGCGGCGTCGGGGGCTCTGCGAGGAACTCACTACACAAAGAGAATCGCTCATGAAAATACGTGTACATCTCAAAAAATACATGGACACGTATCTTGATGAGATTTAACCGAGACTTCTAGACGGTACAGGGCGGGCCGTTACATATCTTTGCCGATTGTCTTCTTTTAAACCATAAGACTTTCAATCGTTCAGTGATAAAACTGCCTCTATTTACAGGGCGTTTCTTACAGGGCGTTTTGGATTCGATGCGTGCGCTTCGACTCTTAGTCTGACGACCAGCGCAGTCATACCGTAGAACGGCCAAATATGGCCTTAGGCGGCATTACACCAATTCAAAAAATGGCCTTGGCCGCTTAGCCTCTACTCTTAACGACCGTTAAAAACGGAGGATTACCCACGTCTAAAATATCTAGCTCCAAAGGCGATGCGTAGGGCTGGGGTTACATATTCCTACTCAATCAACTTTTTGCCCTTGGGTATTTAGTAGATATCCCTTCATCAACTTGGCTCCGATAGACATGGGCGAGCCTTGGCGGTGCACTAATTCGTAGGGTTCGCTTCGTATGCTGAATTCAAATGGCAGTATGCTAACTAAGGCGTTGCGAGCAAAAAAGGAGGCCACATCTGTCGAGGCAAGCGCAACGAAAGACGGATTTCTTCTCAATAAAGCCAATGTTGCAAATGGGGACGTAGTCTCCAATAGATTCGCAGGAAAACGAATATCTCTGTCATAAAACTCCCGTTCGAGCAAAAGGCGCATCGGCATATTCGCACGATAGACAATCCATTTACATTGGGCCAAATCTTGAAGAGTTAAACAATCCTTATGCGCAAAAGGACTTTCATTATTAGCAATGATCCGCAACTCTTCCGGCTGAAGAATCTCGCTTTCATATAGATCGGGCGTTTTGCTGACAGTTTTTCGGCATATTGCCAGGTCGAGTCTGCCGCTGTCCAATAAGCTTAAAAGCGTCGCACTGGTATCTTCAACGATCTCCACGGACATGCCCGGGTGTGTTTGCATCAAATTCGAAACGGCATCCGTCAGCAACGGTATTGCCCCCATAATCGACCCCACTGACACCCGTCCACCGTCTCCCCGCTGAATTGCCTCTAGCTCATTACGAAGATGACCAAGATCGGTGTAGATCATGCGCGCGTAGCGCACAACACATCGACCCAAGTCGTTTGCTGCCAGGCCTCGATTTGTTCGAGTGAAAAGAGTAGCTCCAAACGCAGCCTCGATTTCCTGAAGTGCCTTGCTGGCCCCTGGTTGCGTAATCGCCACTTCTTTCGCTGCGCTCAGCAACGAACCGTGCTCGTGAACTGCGATCAATAAACGCAGGTGCTTGACGTGCAATCGAGAAACAATTGAGGTCAGTGGAGGCATCATGATATTCCATTTCGACATACCAATATGAGCAGCTTTCAGTGTTCAAAACTCAA
This sequence comes from Paralcaligenes sp. KSB-10, assembly GCF_021266465.1. NCBI lineage: Bacteria > Pseudomonadati > Pseudomonadota > Betaproteobacteria > Burkholderiales > Alcaligenaceae > Paralcaligenes > Paralcaligenes sp. KSB-10. The sequence goes on from NZ_CP089848.1 coordinate 2,109,698, forward strand.
AAGTAAAGCTTAGAATAGGCGCTGACATTGGAAAAGACCTGTCCGCCAATAGATTATTAGCAGTGGCCGTGTGGTTCCATTCCGCTTTCATTATAACTTTTGGTTAATTCAAATGGCGCTCATTCAATATATCACTTCCATTCAATTCGATTTCGGCGCCGTTGGCCTACTGCAAGCGGAGTGTGACCGTATCGGGATAAAACGCCCCATGGTGGTGACAGATAAAGGTATCAAAGCTGCAGGAATTCTTGCCACTGTCATGGAGCATATAAAGCAATCTGAAGCTGTACCCATCTTCGACGAAACACCATCTAACCCAAATGAAGCAGCGGTGCGCAAGGCTGTTGAGATCTTCACCCATAACGGTTGTGATGGAATTATTGCGCTCGGCGGAGGATCTTCGATCGATCTGGCCAAGGGTGTTGCTATTTGTGCAACCCACAGCGGGCCGCTAAAGAGCTTCGCAGTGATTGAGGGTGGGTTGAACAAAATCACAGCAGCAACGGCTCCTGTGATTGCGATACCTACTACTGCAGGCACAGGTAGTGAAGTTGGGCGAGGCGCCATCCTGATTCTTGACGATGGCCGAAAAGTAGGCGTGATCTCCCCGTTTGTCGTTCCCAGGACAGCAATCTGCGATCCGGAGCTAACGCTGGGATTGCCGCCAGCTCTAACCGCCGCAACTGGCATGGATGCCATCGCACATTGTCTTGAGACATTCATGTCTCCGTTGTTCAATCCTCCTGCGGATGGCATTGCCCTGGACGGCTTACACCGTGCCTGGCGACATATCGAGCAGGCAACTAACGACCCAGAAGATCGTAATGCCCGCATGAATATGATGAGTGCCAGCATGCAGGGTGCACTCGCATTCCAGAAAGGCCTAGGGTGTGTTCATAGCCTCAGCCATTCTTTAGGGGGAATTGATCCTCGGCTTCATCACGGGACGCTGAATGCCATCTTTTTGCCGGCAGTCATTCAGTTCAATGCTCCGGCCCCTACGATGATACAAGAAAATAAATTGAACCGGATTGCTGCGGCAATGGGACTTTCGTCTGGCAGCTTCGTTGCCGACGAAGTCCAGAAATTGACACTGAGACTTGGCTTACCTACCTCTTTGAGCCAAGTGAAAGTTTCTCGAGATCTCTTCTCAAAAATCGTCGATGGGGCGCTCCAAGATCATAGCCATAAAACAAACCCTCGGGATGCCATAAGAGAAGACTATTTGCAGATGCTTGATGCATCATTTTGAGCGCTAGGGTCATCATTTATTTATATGTACCCGTTGATAGGAAAATGAAATGACGATTACCGGCAAGATGATTATCGGACGGCGAAAAGTCGTTGGTGAAGGACCCGAGTTATACGCTTTCGATCCAAACGAGAATCGCATGCTCGAACCGACTTTCTTATCTGCAACCCGTCAGCTAGTCGATGAAGCCTGCGAACTGGCAACACAATCCTTTGATGCCTATAAAGAATTACCACTAGAAGCCCGGGCAGGGTTTTTAGAGCGTATTACCGCGAATATTGAAAGTATCGGCAGTATTCTGATCCAACGAGCACACAGCGAAACAGGATTGCCCATGGCTCGCCTAGAGGGCGAGAGAGCCAGAACAGCTAACCAGCTTAGAATGTTTGCATCTGTTATCAGGAGCGGGCACTGGTTAAACGCCACCCTAGACAGCCCGCTACCGGATAGACAACCCCTACCTCGGTCCGATCTGCGGAAGCTAATGGTGCCTCTAGGGCCTGTAGCTGTCTTCGGTGCCAGCAATTTTCCCTTGGCATTTTCCGTGGCGGGAGGAGATACCGCATCGGCGCTTGCTGCAGGCTGCCCAGTCATCGTCAAAGCGCATAGTGCGCATTTGGGAACTTCCGAACTGGTTGCTGAGGCTATACAACAAGCAAGCGTCGAATGCGATATGCCTGATGGGGTGTTTTCCCTAGTCGTGGGATCAGGCTCCGAAGTAGGCACACAGCTTGTGACTAACCCCGCCATCAAAGCCGTGGGGTTTACCGGCTCTCGACAAGGTGGCCTGGCGCTCGTCCGTGCTGCTTTCAACCGTCAGGAGCCTATTCCCGTGTACGCGGAGATGAGCAGCATCAATCCCTTTTTCGTATTACCTGGTGCTCTTTCCAAACGCACGTCGACACTAGCTGCGGCTCTAGCCGATTCTATCTCCTTGGGTGCTGGGCAATTTTGCACCAATCCAGGCCTTATTGCCCTTCTAGATAGCGAAGCAGCGAGAAACTTTGTTGATGAGCTGACAGCAATACTCGGGAAGCAATCTGCCCAGACCATGCTTACCCCTGGCATAGCCAAAGCTTACGAAGTTGCGTTGAAACGCCGGTTTGACGATCAGGCGATAACACAAATCTTGTCACCAACCCTCGATGCATCGGCATGTACGGCTCAACCGGCGATCTTTGCAGTCACTGCCGGAGAATTTCTAGCCAATACACTTCATCGTGAAGAAATCTTCGGGCCAGCTTCTTTAGTCGTTTACTGTCGCGATGTTTCGGAGCTTCTTGAGTTAGCTAACTCTCTCGAGGGCCAGTTAACGTCAACTTTGCATTTTGAAGATGGTGATGAAGCAATCGTTCGACAGCTGCTTCCCATCCTGACCAAGAAGGTCGGACGCATTATTGCCAATGGGTATCCGACGGGCGTCGAAGTATCGCACGCCATGGTCCACGGTGGGCCATTCCCCTCCACTTCGAATGCGCGTGCGACGTCTGTCGGCGCAAGCTCCATTGACCGCTTTTTACGACCCATTTGCTATCAGGATGTTCCGAGCAAATTTATCCCACCGGCACTACAAGATAGCAACCCGCTTTCACTGTGGCGCTTGCGAGATGGGCAAATGGAGAAGCACTAAAGGGCCATAACAACGACCCGCCTGTTTCGCAGCAGATGGAGTATTTTCCCATAGCCAATCAGAACGGTATGGCCGGAAGCTACTGCAACCCAATTGCCAGATCTGTGCGTTCTATGTCGTTTAACGCCATATCAAAACTGATGTATTTGACGAGCAATTTGTCGTTATGGGGCTGTAGTTCCCGGCAGGGTCAAGCATACGGCCTGCCCAGAATGCAGCGGCAAGATAGCTTCTACATGCTTTATTGGATTCCGGTGATAGATATGAGCGAATACATTCTCGAAACCCAGCATCTCGCCAAAGAATTCCGCGGCTTTGTCGCGGTCAGCGATGTCAATTTGCGGGTTCAACGCGGCAACATCCATGCGCTGATCGGGCCCAACGGCGCAGGCAAAACCACCTGCTTCAACCTGTTGACCAAATTTCTTACCCCCACGGCGGGAAAAATATTCTTCTCGGGCAAGGAAATCACGCACGACAAGCCCGCACAGATCGCGCGGCAGGGCATTATCCGCTCGTTCCAGATTTCGGCCGTTTTCCCGCAACTGACGGTGCTGGAGAACGTACGCATCGGCCTGCAGCGCTCCACGGGCCAGTCCTACCACTTCTGGCGCAGCGGTGCGTCCCTGGCCCACCTGAACGAGGCGGCCTACGGCTTGCTTGAACAAGTCGACCTGGTTGAGTTTGCCCAGGTACACACGATCAACCTGCCTTATGGTCGCAAGCGCGCGCTGGAGATCGCCACCACACTAGCCATGGAGCCCGAACTAATGCTGCTCGATGAGCCCACCCAAGGCATGGGCCATGAAGATGTCAACCGCGTCACGCAACTGATTAAAAAGGTCAGCGCTGGGCGCACCATCCTGATGGTCGAACACAACATGAACGTGGTGTCGCAAATTGCCGACAAGATTACCGTTCTGGCCCGCGGCGCCGTGCTGGCCGAGGGCAACTATGCGCAAGTCTCACGCAACGCCGATGTCATGCAGGCCTATATGGGCACGACAAGCGGCGAACTGGAAGGGGCTCACTAAGATGGCTATCGCACTTGAAATTTCGGATCTGCAGGCCTGGTATGGCGAATCGCATGTCCTGCATGGGGTGCACCTGAACGTTGCCAAAGGCGAAGTGGTCACGCTGCTCGGGCGCAATGGGTCAGGGCGCACAACGTCCTTGCGCGCCATCCTGGGGCTGACCGGATCACGCCGGGGTTCGATCCGCATCCAGGGCACCGAATCGATTTATCTGCCCACCTATCGCATTGCGCATTTGGGCATTGGTTATTGCCCCGAGGAGCGCGGCATATTTGCCGGGCTGTCCTGCGAAGAGAACCTGCTGCTGCCGCCCATCGTGGGCGATACGCTCGGTGGAGGCATGTCCCTGGCCGATATCTACGACATGTTCCCCAACCTGGAGGAGCGCAAGCATTCGCCCGGCACCCGCCTGTCGGGAGGAGAGCAGCAAATGCTGGCGGTTGCCCGAATTCTGCGCACCGGCGCCAATCTGCTTTTGCTCGACGAAATTTCCGAAGGGCTCGCGCCGGTCATAGTCCAGGCCCTGGCCCGCATGATCAAGATCCTCAAGGGAAAGGGCTACACCATCATCATGGTGGAACAGAATTTCCGTTTTGCGGCGCCTTTGGCCGACCGCTTTTATGTCATGGAGCACGGCCAGATCGTAGAACAATTTAGTGCGGCTGAATTGCCAGCCAAACAAGACGTGCTTAACACGCTGCTCGGCGTTTAATCACAAAATACTGCCGGAGTACCCGGTATAACAATACAAAGGAGAGCCTTCAATGAAACTGCGTACACTATCCGCAGCCTTCGCCCTAGCAGGACTTAGCTTTACCGGGCTAAGCCACGCGGCAGGCATTTCTAACGACGTTATACGCATCGGCTTCATCACCGATATGTCGGGCGTCTACTCCGACATCGACGGCAAGGCCGGCGCCGATGCCATCCGCATGGCCATCGCCGACGCCGGCGGTGAAATCAACGGCAAGAAAATCGAACTGCTTGTTGCAGACCATCAAAACAAAGCCGACATCGGCTCCGCGACCGCACGTCAATGGTTCGACGAAAAACACCTGGACATGCTGGTGGGCGGCACCAACTCCGGCGTAAACCTGGCCATGGTCACGGTTGCGGCAGAAAAACACAAACCCATGTTCGCGGTCGGACCAGGCTCGTCCAACCTGACCAACGCCAGCTGCACACCCTATAGCATCCACTACGGCTACGACACGGTGGCGCTGGCCCGCGGCACCGCCAACCATATGGTTGCGCAAGGCGACAAGTCCTGGTTCTTCCTGACGGCCGACTATGCCTTCGGCCATTCCCTGCAGCGCGACGCCACCGCGGTTGTCAAGAAAGCCGGCGGCACAGTGGTAGGCAGCGTCGATGCGCCGCTCAGCACCACCGATTTCTCTTCGTATCTGCTGCAGGCTCAGTCCTCCAAGGCCAAGGTCCTGGCACTGGCCAATGCGGGCGGCGACTTCGTCAACTCGGTCAAGGCCGCCAAGGAATTCGGCATTACCAAAACCATGAAGCTGGCCGGCTTGCTGGTGTTCATCAACGATATCCACGCCCTGGGCCTGGAAGCGACTCAGGGCCTGTACCTGACCAGCGCCTGGTACTGGAACAAAGACGATGCATCGCGCAAATGGGCTCAGCGTTTCTACAAAGAAGAAAACCGCATGCCCTCGTACCTGCAAGCGGGCGACTACTCCGCCGTGTCGTTCTACCTGAAAGCCGTCAAGGCCACAGGCACCGACGATGGCGATACCATCATGAAATGGGTCAAATCGCACAAGGTCAACGACTTCTTCGCCGGCAACGGCTATGTGCGCGAAGACGGCACGCTGATACACGACATGTACCTGATGCAAGTCAAATCGCCGGCCGAATCCAAATCACCCTGGGATTACGTCAAACTGGTTAAAACCCTGCCAGGCGAGCAAATCTACACTACGCTGGCCGAATCAACCTGCAAACTCGTTAAAAAATAAAACTTTGTTATAAAAGATCTGCTTCCTGCCCTGCGGGGGGCAGATCTTTTATTAACCCGGGAATTTTGCATTTTGTCATGGATTTTTAACAAATATGACTGAAATATTCGGCATACCCATACAAGCGCTGCTGGGTCAGTTATTGCTGGGCTTAGTAAACGGTTCGTTTTACGCGGTACTTTCCCTTGGTCTGGCTGTCATATTCGGTCTGCTCAATGTCATCAATTTTGCTCACGGCGCGCTTTATATGCTGGGCGCCTTCGTTGCGTGGATGGGCTTGCAGTATCTGGGCCTGAATTACTGGGCCATGCTGATCATCGCGCCGATTATTGTCGGGCTGTTCGGCATTGTCATCGAACGCCTGCTCCTCAAACACTTGTACAAGCTCGATCATTTGTACGGCCTTTTGCTGACCTTCGGCCTGACACTGCTCATCGAAGGCCTTTTCCGCAGCCTTTATGGCGTTTCAGGACAGCCCTACGCCACTCCAAAGATTTTGCAAGGCGGCGTCAACCTCGGGTTCATGTACCTGCCCATTTATCGCGGCTGGGTTATCGTGGCCTCGCTGCTTGCATGCCTGGGAACCTGGCTGGTCATCGAAAAAACACGCCTTGGCGCCTTGCTGCGCGCGGGCACCGAAAATCCGAAACTGGTTGAGGCGTTCGGCGTCAACGTGCCCCTGGTCGTGACCCTGACCTTCGGATTCGGCGTCGGCCTCGCCGGATTCGCCGGCGTGCTGGCCGCCCCGATACTGCAGGTTTCTCCGCTAATGGGACAAAACCTGATCATCGTGGTTTTTGCCGTGGTGGTTATTGGCGGCATGGGCTCCATCCTCGGGTCTATCGTCACCGGTCTGGCTTTGGGCATTATCGAAGGCCTCACCAAAGTGTTCTGGCCCGAAGCATCCAACACGGTTGTCTTCATCATCATGGTCATTGTGCTGTTGGTGCGCCCCGCAGGCCTGTTCGGGAAAGAGAAATGAATCGTAAACTAATCGCGTATCTGCTGGCCGTAGTCATTATTGCCCTGCTGCCGGCAATGGGCGCCTACCCCATCTTCGTCATGAAGGTATTGTGCTACGCCTTGTTCGCCTGCGCCTTCAACCTGCTGCTGGGCTACACCGGCCTGCTTTCCTTCGGCCATGCCGCCTTCCTGGGCGGAGCCGCCTACGCCGCGGGTTATGCCCTGACGGCATGGGGCATGCCAACCCTGGCGGGGCTGATATTCGGCACTGCCGTGGCTGCCGTCATGGGGCTGGTCATGGGCTTACTGGCAATTCGCCGCAGCGGCATTTACTTCGCCATGATTACCCTGGCCATGGCGCAAATGGTGTTCTTCTTCTTTCTTCAAGCCCATTTCACGGGTGGTGAAGACGGCTTGCAAAGCATCCCCCGCGGCACCCTGTTCGGCCTCGATCTCAGCAACGACCTGAACCTTTACTATGTGGTCCTGGCCATCTTCATATTCGGCTATGCCCTGATCTGGCGCGCAATCAACTCCCCTTTCGGCCAAGTGCTGAAAGCCATCCGCGAAAACGAACCCCGCGCCATTTCGCTGGGCTACAACGTCAACAGCTTCAAGCTGCTGGCGTTCGTGCTGTCGGCGACCCTGGCCGGCCTGGCCGGCGCAACCAAGGCCCTCGTATTCGTCTCGGCCACCTTGTCGGATGCCACTTGGGGCATGTCCGGCCTGGTCATACTCATGACCCTCATCGGCGGCCTGGGTACCTTTACCGGGCCGGTATTGGGAGCCTTTATCGTAGTCCTGCTCGAGAACAAAGTCGGCGAATTCGGCCGCTTTCTGGCACAGACCACCGGCATACATGGGTTTCAGGCGCTCGGCGAATCGGTCACCATAGTCATCGGCCTGATTTTCATTATCTGCGTAATGGCTTTCCGGCGCGGCATCGTAGGCGAAGTGCTCCACCATTTCCGGCCCAAAAAAGCCTCAACCGAAAGCCCATAACGGCCCGGCGACGCCGATCCCCTCATTGTTGCGCTGGCCCGTGATCAAAAAAACGTCAGCCTACTACCGTACAAAAAACTCCAATGCGAGCGGGGGTGGCGGCCCAGGCAGGGTGAGCGAGCTTGAGTCCGCCGCGGCCGCAGCCTGGATCGGGATGCAAGGGAGCGGCTGCTTGAGCGTCAAGGGTGTCCACAGCCCGGGGGGCTGTGGACGACGCGAGTTCCGCGACCGCCCGATCCAGGCTGCGGCCGCGGGCAGTCCTGGCGAAAGCCAGGACCGGACGATGCGAGCTCCACCCTGCCTGGGCCGCCACCCCCGCGCCTCAAGAACGAGCACAAGGGCCAATCACAATGAACCGCCCCCACAGATTGACGAACAAGCCACGAGGCCAGTAGCTCCTTGGCCTCAAGACCGTATTCCCACGCTCAGGCCCTATCCCAACACGGCCCTTCCGCCGCTTAATTGCCCTACGCCGCCTCGCCCGCAGCCTTCTTGGCATTGCCCAGGCCCAGGTAGCTTTCAATGACGCGAGGATTCCCGATCAGATCGCCGGCGGGCCCTTCAAGCACGATTTCGCCGGTTTCCAGCACATAGCCGTAATCGGCCACTTGCAAGGCCGCGCGGGCGTTTTGTTCGACCAGCAGAATCGACACGCCACCACTGCGCAGGCGGGAAATGATCTGGAAGATTTCCCGCACAATACGCGGCGCCAGACCCAGGCTGGGCTCATCGAGCATCAATAATTGCGGCTGCGCCATCAACGCACGCCCAACGGCAAGCATCTGTCGTTCACCCCCCGACAAGGTACCCGCCTCCTGGGCCTTGCGTTCGCGCAGGCGTGGGAACAAATCGTAGACTTCCTCGATTTTCGCCTTCCATCCCGCCTTGCCGGCACGATATAGCCTGAATCCGCCCAACAACAGATTATCTTCAACCGACATGCTGCCGAACAACTCGCGCCGCTCGGGCACCAGCGACATGCCGCCGGCAACCCGGCGCTCCACCTGCCATGAAGCGACATCGGAACCCAGGTACTGGATCGACCCCGCACAATGGCCGGTCAAAGGCAAAGAACCCATGATGGAATTAAGCAGCGTCGACTTGCCGGCGCCATTACCACCGATAACCGTGACAATACTGCCTCGAGCCACCTTGATATTGGCTCCAGCCACCGCAGTCACCTTGCCATATTTTGCGGCCAGGCCAGTCACCTGCAGAACCGAGGAATCAGTCGTATTCATGCGCTTTCTCCCGCCACGGCGACATCATCGAGAGTCAGCTCATCGTCGATTCCACCCAGATAGGCCTCAAGCACCACAGGATTCTGTTGCACCTCGGCCGGCAAACCTTCCGCCAACTTGACACCGAAATCCATGACAACCAGGTGATCGGTCAGATTCATGACGAAATCCATATCGTGCTCGACCAGCAGAATGCTCATGCCCTCGGACCTGAGCTGATCCAGCACCTTGGCCAGTTCCTGTTTTTCTTTATAGCGCAAGCCGGCGGCCGGCTCGTCGAGCAAAAGCAGCACCGGATCGGCGGCCAGCGCACGTGCAATTTCAAGAATGCGCTGCTGCCCGAGGGCCAGATTGCCCGCCTGTTCATACAGATAATCACCCAGGCCAACGCGCTGCAGCTGCCTGGCGGCTTCATGCAGGAGCTCGGCTTCGCCCTTGCGCTCGAGATGCAGGGCGGACGCCAGCACGCCGATATCACTGCGCAAATGCGCACCCAGGGCGACGTTTTCGAGCACCGTCATGGTAGGCAGCAATTGAACATGTTGAAAAGTACGGCCCACGCCCAGCTTGGCAATTTCACGAGACCGCAGCTGGTCGAGCCTGTGGCCCATGAAATTGACCTTGCCGGCGGTCAGAGGCAGCACACCGGTGATCAGGTTGAAGGTCGTGCTTTTGCCCGCCCCATTCGGCCCGATCAAACCCATGATCTCACCGGCCCGCAGCGAAAAGCTGATGTTATTGACGGCAACCAGGCCGCCGAACTCTTTCCGCACCGAATCGACCTCGAGCACCAGCGAACCTTGTTGCGGCCGCGCGCGCTGCATGAGCGCCGGCGCTTCGGGCGGCGCGGCCACGCGGCGGCGCTGCGTCTTGCTGGTGAGTCCATCCCACCATGATGCCAACATGGGCCAGACCCCGTTGCGGGCATACTGCAGCACCAGAATCATCAGGACACCGAAAACAATAAGCTCGAAATTGGCGCTGGTATTGAGAATATGCGGCAGCACATTCTGGATCTGGTCCTTGAGAACCAGGATCAGGCCTGAACCCAGGACTGCGCCCCAGACGCTGCCGGCCCCGCCCACCACGGCCATGAACAGATATTCGATGCCATAGTTCAAGCCAAACGGGCTGGGGCTGACGGCCCGCTGCATATGCGCGTACAGCCAGCCCGAAAGACAGGCCAGCAATGCGGCGTACACAAAGATAATGACTTTGTAGGACGCCATATTGATACCGAATGACTCCGCCATTCCTCCGCCGCTTCTAAGCGCCCTGATGGCGCGGCCAGGCCGCGAATCCAGCAGATTGCGCGTGGCCCACATGGACAACAGCACAATGATCCAGATCAAATAATAGATATACCGGCCGCTTCCGAGCGAAATGCCGAAGAATTTGATGGGAGCAATGCCGGCGATCCCGTCGTATTGGCCCAGAAACTCCAGATTGCCGAACAGGTAATAAAGCGACAAGCACCAGGCTATCGTGCCCAGCGGCAAATAATGCCCCGAAAGCCGCAGGGTAATCGCCCCGAGGACATAAGCGATAATAAAAGTCAGGATCAAACCCACCAGCAGGGCCAGCCACGGCGACACGGCCATGGCCGTGGTCAGCCATGCCGTCGTATAAGCGCCTATGCCCACGAACGCCGCTTGGCCAAACGAGGTAAGCCCGCCCACTCCCGTCAGCAACAGCAAACCCAAGACAACCAGGCTGGCCAGGCCGATGTAGTTGAGCTGGGTGATCCAGAATTCGGGGGTACTGGACAAGGCCGGCAAAATCGCCAGTACCAGCAAGACCACAAAAAGCACAAGACGGTTCAGCATGGCTTATTCCTCCTCGTCCACATGGTGCGCGCTGAACGAGCGCCACATCAACACAGGAATAATCAGCGTAAACACGAAAACCTCTTTATAGGCGCTCGCCCAGAACGACGAGAATGCTTCAAGAATGCCGACGAACAACGCTCCCGCCGCCGCAAGCGGATAGCTGACCAGCCCGCCGAAGATGGCGGCCACAAAGCCCTTCAGGCCTATCAGGAACCCGGTGTCGTAATAAATGGTGGTAACCGGCGCAATCAGCATGCCCGACAGGGCTCCGATAGCGGCGGCCAAGGTAAAGGTAAGCGTGCCGGACATATTGGTGCTGATGCCCACCAGGCGGGCACCGCGACGATTCACCGCGGTGGCGCGCAAGGCGCGCCCGTACAGCGTTTTACCGAAAAATATCCACAAAGCCAGGATCAGCGCAACACAGGTGCCCAGCACGAAAAAGGTCTGCGCCGACCAGGTGACTGCGCCCAGATGCACATCGCCTGTCATGAAAGGCGGCGTACGCCAGCCTTCGGCACCAAAAAAAACCAGGGCCAGGCCCGTCATGGCGAAATGCACCGCCACCGAAATAATCAGCAGCACCAGCACGCTGGCTTCCGCGACCGGCTGATACACCAGCCGATACATCATCGGCCCAAGGGGAACGACCAGGGCCATCGCAAAAATAACGTTGATCCACAGCGGCGTTGTGGTGCTTGCAATAAATGGTGCCGCAAAATACAGCGCCACGGGCAGTGCCACCGACCACGCCAGCGTTTTGGGCAGGCCGCTCCAGTCGCGGCTGCGCAAGGCGGCGAGCAGTTCCACCACAAACACCAGAATACCTATGATGACCAGCAAATTGACAGTGCCCGGGACTTTGCCATTGACCAGAAAGGCCAGTGTCAGGGCGCCGAAGGCCACGAACTCTCCCTGAGGTATGAAAATAGCGCGCGTCACCACGAACACCAGCACCAGCGCCAGCCCCAGCAAGGCATAGATTGCGCCGTTTACCACGCCGTCCTGCAGCAATATCAGTACTATCGTCAGATCCATCTAGGACAACACCATATCTCGGGGTTTGAAAATGCGCCTACGCCGCCCTGCGGCGTAGGCAATAAATACCGGCCGCGAGGGCCGGTACTCGTACGAACAGCATACTTTCGGGCCGACGCGAATCCGGCCGCGCAAAGTCGATTACAGATCGGGCTGGTAGACCCATTTCCCGTTGACCACTTTCACCATGACGCGGGCACGCTTGTCGAAGCCGGCGTGATCGGTCGGGCTCATGTTGAACACGCCTTGCGACGCCGCCAGATTCTTGGTTTGTTCGATAGCATCGCGCAAGGCCGAGCGGAATGCCTCGGTGCCCGGCTTCGCTCCGGTCTTGAGCGCCAGAGGAATCGCCGTGGAAATCAACTTGCCGGCATCCCACATATGGCCGCCGAACGTATTCATGGTGCCGGCGCCGTACTTGGCGTTATAGAGCTTTTCGTAAGCCAGCGCGGTTTTCTTGACCGGATTGCTGTCGGGCAACTGGTCAGCCACCAGCAATGGGCCGGCCGGCAGGATCATGCCGTCGCAATCCTTGCCGCAGACACGCAGGACATCGTTGTTGGCCGATCCGTGGGTCTGATAAATGATGCCCTTGTAGCCACGGCTCTTGAGTTCGCGCACCGGCAAGGCGGTAGGCGTACCCGAACCGGCAATGAGAATGGCATCGGGCTTGGCGGCGATCAGCTTCAACGCCTGACCGGTTACGCTGGTGTCGGTGCGGCCGTATTTTTCAACCGCGGACATCTTGATGCCTTTTTCCTTGGCCGCGGCCGTCATGACATTGAGCCAGCCATCGCCATAGGTGTCAGAAAAACCGATGAAGCCCAGGGTTTTGATATGCTGCTTGGCCATGGCATCGGCCAGGGCCGATGCCATCAGTTGGTCGTTTTGCGGAGTCTTGAAAACCCATTTGCGGGCGCCTTCAACCGGCTCGACAATCTTGGCGTTGGCCGCCACAGAGATCATTGGAGTCTTGGTTTCGCCCGCCACATCGACCATGGCCATGGAACTGGGAGTCACCGACGAGCCCACCACGACATCGACCTTGTCGTCGGTAATCAGTTTGCGCATGTTCTTGACAGCACGAGTCGTGTCAGTTCCGTCGTCGAGGACTATGTATTCGATTTTCTGGCCGGCAACTTCCGTAGGCAGCAAGGCCACCGTATTGCGTTCGGGGATGCCCAGAGATGCCGCCGGGCCTGTGCTGGCAACCGTGATGCCTACCTTGATCTGCGCCGAGGCGATTAAAGGCAGGGCAAGGGCAACAGCGCCGACCAAAGCCGAAAGCCGGAATGACTGACTAATGTTCATCTTTGTCTCCAAGGCAAAACACAGTGCCGACCCGGCACTCTCGTTTAAACCAAAAGTTATACACAAAATAGGTGGTACTGGAAATTAACGTATCAAATTTACCCTACAAAAAAGCCTGGGCCTTCAAATAGTTTAAGCTTATAGCATTTTACGATAGGTTTTAAATTATCGACAAAAATAGATACAAAGTCTTTTAGGGGATTCCCTGCATAGGCCCCATACAGTGTGTTGGGAAACCAGGCCCTGGAAATTAATTAGTAATTGTCTAATTAATTTGTAACTATCTAATCATAAAGCGATTATCGATAATAATCGCCGCGAAGTCTTTAAGGGGAATCCCTGAATGACTGCCTTTCCAGCGATCTTGAGCCGGTCCCGCGCCGGGATTTCGCATAAATGCCCGGCATCTTCCGCAACGATGGAAGGCCGCGCATCGGAGAGTAAAAAATAATCGGCAAGCCTGCGGCAATCGCGGGAACATCCGTGACATTTAAAAGTCGATTAACATGACGGATGTAAAGATCAAGCCAGATACAGGCCGCCGATACAGGCGAGGCCGCGGGCCATGGCCCGGCAATGCCGTATCGGAACACGATGCAGGAGCATCCACAATGAACAAAGTACGCAAAACCGACGCCGAATGGCGTGCGCAGCTAAGCCCCGAAGAATACCAGGTGGCCCGCCAGAAAAGTACAGAGCGTCCTTTCACCGGAAGGTATTGGGATACGACCGAGCCCGGAATATACCGTTGCGTGGGCTGCGGCACCCCCCTGTTCGCCTCCGACACGAAATTCGACGCGGGCTGCGGCTGGCCCAGCTATTTCGCGGCACTGGATCCGGCCGCGGTGCGCGAAGAACGCGACACCACCCTGGGCATGGTGCGCACCGAAATCCTGTGCAATATATGCGATTCGCACCTGGGCCACGTTTTCCCCGACGGCCCCCCGCCCACCGGCCTGCGCTATTGCCTCAATTCACTGTCTCTCAAGTTTGAACCTGCCGAATGAAGAAATTCCTGTTTGACCTGTTCCCGCTGATCCTGTTTTTCCTGGCGTTCAAGTTTGCCGATATCTTCACCGCAACCGCCGTCGCCATCGCGGCCGGAATAGCCCAATTCATCTGGCTCAAAGTCACCGGCAAAACCATTGAAGCCACTCACTGGATCAACTTGTCCGTGATCCTGGTATTTGGCGGCGCCACCCTGTTCTTCCATAACGATGTCTTCATCCGCTGGAAGCCTACCGTGCTGTACTGGCTGTTCGGGGGCATCCTGCTGGTGGGGAAATGGGTATTCAAACGCAATCTGATCCGCAAGGTCCTTGGCACCCAGATCGATATGCCCGAAGCCATCTGGGATAGGCTCAACCTGAGCTGGGCCGGCTTTTTCGCGGCATCGGGCGCCCTTAACCTGTATGTGGCGTTTTCCGGCAGGTTCACCGAATCGCAATGGGTCAATTTCAAGGTATTCGGGCTCATGGCCCTGCTGCTGGTATTCGTGATTGCCCAGTCTCTCTGGCTAAGCCGGTACATGAAAGAAGAACTCACCCAGGCACAGGCGCTGCCCGGTCCCGGGGAACCAAAGGAACCGGGCTGATGTCTATAGAACGTACGGAATTGATTCGGGAACGCCTCGCACCGCTCGAGCCCGCCAAACTCGAGATCATCGACGAATCCCACCTGCACGCCGGGCACGAGGGCAGCAAGGGGGGGGCAAGTCATTACCGGATCATTATTTCTTCCAGGCAATTTAATGGCCTGGCACTACTTGCCCGCCATCGGCTCGTGTATGATCGCCTCCAAGATTTAATCCCCTACCCCATTCATGCACTGGCAATCGTTGCCAGCACAACCTAAATAAAAGGAATTACATGAAACGACTCGCCGTATTTGCAGCAGCATGTGTTATTGCCGTTCCCGTTTATGCACAAAACATCGCCACCGTAAATGGCCAGGCCATCACACAGAGCAACCTGGATCAATTTGTTTCCCTGATGGTCAGCCAGGGCGCCAAAGACTCGCCCGAGCTGCGCGCACAGGTCAAACAGGAAATGATCAATCGCCTGGTCGCCGTACAGGCTGCCGAAAAAGCAGGCATCGACAAGCAGGCCGCGGTCAAGCAGGAACTTGAACTGGCTCGCCAGAGCATCCTGGTGCGTGCCCTTATGGCCGATTACGTTAAAGGCCATCCCATCACCGATGCCCAGGTACAAACGGAATACGACCAGATCAAGAAAGAACAGGCCGGCAAAGAAGAGTACAAGCTGCGCCACATCCTGGTCAAAGACGAGAAAACCGCCGAAGACCTGACCGCCAAAATCAAAAGCAAAAAAATCACTTTTGATGCGGCGGCCAAGAAAAACTCCATCGACCCTGGCAGTGGCAAAAAAGGCGGAGAACTCGGCTGGGGCCCGGCAACCAACTATGTACCCGAATTCGCCAAGGCTGTCGAAAGCCTGAAGAAAGGCCAAATGACCGACAAGCCGGTGCAAACTCAGTTTGGCTGGCACATCATCGAAGTGGAAGACACTCGGCCCGTGAAATTCCCCGAACTGAAAGACGTCAAGTCGCAAATCGAGGAAATGCTGCACCAGCAAGCCCTGGCCAGCTATCAGCAAGGCCTGCTGAAATCGGCCACCGTCAAATAAGCTGACCCGAACCAGGGGCGGGCCTCATGCCCGCCCGCGCGGGGCGATACATTAGGGCATTTCCGGTTAAAGTGTTTACGGTCGCTGAACGTGTTTCAGCGGCCGTTGTTTTGAGCCGTTCGTTCAGGTTTTAGCTTATTACTTTGCACTTTGGGCGGTAGTTCTATAAAGACGCCGCAGGGTGGGCGGTGCTGTGTAGTCCGGCACGTCCAGCGGTCGTGGCGCTACGCGCCCCGACTGCCCGGGTCTGCCTCGTCCAGGCGGGCGTCGGGCCAACTCGCAGTGCCTCGCGTGCGAGGCACTGCTCAAACAGGGCCCGCCGAAAGCCCCCGCCTTCCCTTCGTCAGCACCCGGCGCTGGACTACCGCCGGACTACACAGCACCGCCCACCCTGCGGCTTGCGTTGAGGCAATGCACCGAGGTATACATTGGGGAAGCCCCGTTTAGCCAATCACAGGCTACGTTGAAGCGTCGGACGCATAGTAAATCCAGGGTTTGGCACATCGTGGTGTAGTGGCCACGTGATAGAGGGCATGAGTGCGGGCACGTTAACGGTTCTAGGGGTGCAGGCCCATTAACGGTGGGCGCAAGCACGTTGATTCCAGGCATGCCATTACGCGAGCCGTCTATCGGGGCTTGGGGTCAGGACCGGCGTAAGGCGTGCGCCGGATGCTACCGTAGGGAAGGCGGGGGCTTTCGGCGGGCCCTGTTTGAACGCAGCCGCGCCAGCGGCGTAGTGAGTTGGCCCGACGCCCGCCTGGACGAGGTAGATCCGGATCAAGCACGCCGTGCCGGTCCTGACCCCAAGCCCCGATAGATGGCGTCTTCAAATACCAATACCCATCCACCACCGAATGCCACAAACAGAATGCCGCAAACAACTCGACCCAAAAATGCGCTAAGGATAAGGGCGAGCCTGGTGCCCCCCTTATCCTTATCGATTACAACACGCAATAACCAAATCAGCCCAGCAAGGCGATCAGGCCTGCTTCGTCGATGACAGTAACGCCCAACTCCCTGGCCTTGACCAGCTTGCTGCCGGCATCGTCGCCGGCCACCAGATAGCTGGTTTTTTTGGAAACCGAGCCGCTCACCTTGCCCCCGGCCGCCAATATGCGGCGTGTCGCATCGTCGCGCGACCAGGTAGGCAAAGCGCCGGTAAGCACCAGGGTTTTGCCGCTCAGGCGCTGACCCGTCGGCTGCTCGGCCGCCTGAGGCCTTACCCCGGCGGCAACCAGTGCCTGGACAATTTCGCGATTATGCGCTTCGGCAAAAAAACGCAGGATCGAATGCGCCACGACGGGTCCCACGTCGTTGACCGTCAGCAGGCTGTCTTCATCAGCGGCCATGATCGCCTCCATAGAGCCGAAATGGCGAGCCACATCGCGAGCCGTGGTTTCCCCCACATGCCGGATACCCAGGGCAAACAAAAGCCGCCCCAAGGCCGGGGTACGGGCTTTTCCGATGGCCTGCACCAGATTTTCAGCCGACTTCCGCCCCATGCGCTCGTACTGGGCCAGTTCATCGGCATCAAGGGAAAACAGATCCGCCAGCGACTTGATGCGGCCGCTGTCCACCAGTTGATCCACCAGCTTCTCGCCCAGGCCTTCAATATCGAGGGCCTTACGGCCCGCGGCATGAATAACGCTCTGTTTGCGTTGGGCCGCGCAGAACAAGCCACCGGTACAGCGCGATATGGCTTCATCTTCGGGGCGTTCGATGGCCGAGCCGCATACCGGACAGACCTTGGGCATGACAAACAGGGTCGTCCCGGCCGGACGCAGCTCTGGAACCGGCCCCACCACTTCGGGAATCACATCGCCGGCACGGCGCACAATGACCGTGTCGCCCACCCGCACATCCTTGCGGCGCACTTCATCTTCGTTGTGCAGGGTGGCATTGGTTACCGTCACGCCGCCCACGAATACCGGCTTCAATCGCGCCACGGGCGTTATGGCCCCGGTGCGTCCCACCTGCACTTCAATGCCCAGCAACGTCGTGGTTTCTTCCTGGGCCGGAAACTTATGCGCGATGGCAAAACGCGGCGCGCGGGCCACATGGCCAAGCACTTCCTGGGCTTCGAGCGCGTTGACTTTGTACACGACTCCGTCGATGTCGAAGGGCAGGTCGACACGCCGCCGGCCAACCTCGGCGTAAAACCCGAGCAAGCCCGCGGCGCCTTTGAGCACTTGCCTGGACTGATTCACGGGCAGGCCCAATTGCTCGAACCAGCTCAGCATTTCCGCGTGAGTCGCCTTGGGGGCCGTTGCGGCACGCGCCGCGCCATCGAACAGTTGGGCCTGAGCGCGCCGCATGCCCTGTATGTCACCCCAGCCATAGGCAAAAAAACGCAAGGGCCGCGTGGCGGTAATGCGCGGATCGAGTTGACGCAGGCTCCCCGCCGCCGCATTGCGGGGATTGACAAAAACCTTCTCGCCGCGCTCTTGCTGCGCGAGGTTCAGTCGTTCGAAATCCTTGCGGTTGATAAGCACTTCGCCGCGCACTTCGAGCACATCGGGATAATCACCCCCCAGCTTCAGTGGAACGGAACGCAGGGTGCGGATATTGCTGGTGACATCTTCACCAGTCCGGCCGTCGCCGCGAGTGGCCGCCTGTACAAGGCGCCCTTGCTCGTAGCGCAAGCTGATGGCCAGGCCATCGAACTTGAACTCCGCCACATACTCCACCAGTCCGTCGGCATCCAGCAGGCCCGATTCGCGCAAAGTATCGCTGACTCGCTTGTCGAAGGCCTGCACGTCTTCCGGCGCAAACGCATTACCCAGGGAAAGCATGGGCACGGCATGCCGCACCGTCGTAAAAGCGGACAAGGGTGCGCCGCCGACCCGTTGAGACGGCGACTCGGGTATGACCAGTTCAGGATGAGCCTGCTCGATGGCGAGCAGTTCGGCCATCAGGCGGTCGTACTCGGCGTCGGAAACAATCGGCGCATCGAGTACATAATAACGACGATTATGTTGCGCTATCGTTTGACGCAGTGTTTCGAGTTCCTGTTGTATTGTCATGATTGAGCCAGATTCGGCCGTCACGAAAACACCCTGACCGTGCGCTCCGCGCCGGCCGGAAAGCCTGCTTGCTCAAGCTTGCGGTACATCTCGAGCAACTGTTCGTCGATGGCGTGGTCGGAGCCTTCGGCCACCGGCCGCCCCTGATCGTCGACCAACACCGCGTGCAAACGGCCGGACAAGTCGCGGCCCACGCTTACCATACGGCTGAATGCCTGCTCGTCGGCCGGGCTATTGGGCAAATCGAGCAGCAAATCGATCCGGTCCACACCGGCCGATTGAACCTCGTCGGCATGCACGCCATCGAACAACAGCGTAAAACGGGGTACACCGGACTCGGACATCCAGGCCAGTTGTTTGCCGTGCACCAAAAACCCGGCATCCTTTACCACCTGAACCACTTGAGGAACAGGCTTGGTGCCGCCCAGACGCAGGGCCAGGCCGACCTGGGCATCAAGGCCCGCGCAAAGCTCGTCGAGCTGTTTGGCGCGCGCCATGACCAGGGCCTGTTCGGGCCCTTCCACCGAACCATCGAACCGCTCGGCCAGGCTTTGTGCAATCGTCCACAAGTGCGACCATTCGATATCGCTCAGAGGCCCCCCGCGATTGGCCAGCAGCACGGCCAATTGCATGGACGCATAGGACTCCCCGGGGCGCAGGCGCGCCCGGTGCCCGCCCGCGTCGCACTCGGCAAAAATACGCACGGGCTTGTTGCCTACTCTGCGTATCGCCTGAATCGCCGCATAGAGCTGATCGCTGGGCACAGCCTGATGAAAATTGATATCGATTACGACTTCGCAGGTCGGGTCGACCTCGGCCTCGTCATCGGGCGGGGTGTCGTGGACAGGCTCATCGTTGACTGTATGCAGGCCGAAACCCGGTTCGCGGCGTCCGGCGGCCTGCGCCGCTCCTCCCATCAGGGGATCCGCCTCGGTTTCAGGAAAATGCTCTTGCATTTTTTGCCGGACGCGGCGGTCTTGCCACCAGTTGAACACCACCACGACCAGGATCAGCACCACGCCCAGGGAGATCAGTCCGATTTGCAAATCACTCATTTTTAGCCCCGTCGCCACACTTTACGTTAACCACCAGCACCGTTATACCTCAGCCAACTGTAGAGCCGATTCGATATCCACGGCAACAATTCGGGAAACACCCTGCTCCTGCATAGTCACACCCACCAGCTGTTTCGCCATTTGCATGGCAATTTTATTGTGGGAAATAAATAAAAACTGGGTTTGTTCGCTCATGTTACTAACCAGATTGGCATAGCGTTCGGTGTTTGCGTCGTCGAGCGGCGCATCGACCTCATCGAGCAGGCAAAATGGGGCCGGATTGAGCTTGAACAAGGCGAATACCAGCGCGGTGGCCGTGAGGGCTTTTTCGCCGCCCGACAGCAGATGGATCGTGCTGTTGCGCTTGCCCGGCGGCTGAGCCATGACCTGTACCCCGGCGTCGAGGATTTCGTCGCCTGTAATCGAAAGCCGGGCCTCGCCGCCGCCGAACAGGCGCGGAAACAGCTCGCCGAAATGGGTGTTGACCGTATTGAAGGTTTCCTGCAGCAGTTCCCGGGTTTCACGATCGATTTTGCGGATGGCGTCTTCGAGCGTTTCAATGGCGGTCTGCAGATCCTGGTACTGCGAATCGAGAAAGCTCTTGCGCTCGCGCGAGGCGGTGAGCTCGTCGAGCGCCGCCAGGTTGACCGAACCCAGGCTTTCGACCTGGCGCGAAATCCTCTGCACCTCGGACTGCAGCCAATTGGGCCGCCGCCACTCTTCGGAGCGGTCGGCCAGGCTGGCCCGTAATTGCTCGCGATCGACCTCTTGCGCATCGAGCTGCTCGGCAAACTGTTCAAGCGACAACCGCGCTGCCTGTTCCTGCAACTGCAATTCGGTAATGCGCGCACGCAGCGGCTCGAGCGAGCGCTCGAGTGTTACCCGCTCTTCATCGGCGGTGCGCAGCAAGGCCGCCAGATTATCCAGTTCGATACGCGCAAGATTCAAGGCTTCTTCGCGTCCGGCGCGCTGTTCCAGCGCTTCCTGCAAGCCGGCCTGAGATGCGGACGCATCCAGCTCGAAGAGTTCGCCCTGCAGGCCTTCGAGTTCGTCCGAGGCGCGTCGCGACTGGTCCGCCGCCAACTGCAAATTACGCTTGAGATCGGCAATGCGTGTCTGCAATGCGCGCTCGGCGAACTCGGACTCCTGCACGGCGCGTTCCAGTTCGCGCAGGTGCTGGCGCGCCTGATCGGCCTGGCGCGCCAGATCTTCACCGGACATTTCGGCATCGGAAAATGCCGATTGATGTTCGCCCAATTCGACATCCAGCGTTTCAAAGCGCGCTTCGGCCTCTTCTTTGCCGGCGCGCAGCTCTTCCTGCTGCAAAGCGATTTCGGCCAAATCTTCGCGGATGCGCGCCGCGCGCTCGCCTGACTGCTGCGCAAGCTGCTGCAGACGGGAGTGTTCGAGTTGTACATCGTGCAGGCGCCGGGTCAGTTCGGCGACGCGCAGCCGGGCCGGAGCCATGGCTTGCGAAACCTGCTGCCAGGCCGTTTCGGCGCGCGCCACGGCATTCAGGGCCTGGTCGGCGATCAATTGCCGGGCCTTGATTTCACGCTGCAGGTTCTCGATTTCCTGCTGCCGCGCCAGCATGCCGGCCTGCTCGGAATCAGGCGCATAGAACCGGACGCTGTGGCAATCGATGAGATGCCCCTCTTTCACCACATAAACGCCACCCTGGGGCAAATCGGCGCGCTGCGACAGGCACTTGTGCAAATCGCTGCCCACGTACACGTCGCGCAGCCAGTCGTGAAGCAGCGTGCGTAAATCGGGATCGGTGATGCGCAGCAAGGACGCCAGCGGCGTCAGCCCCGAAACGGCGGCCGGGCCGGGCGCCGCGGGCGGCACTTGGTAAAACGCCAGGCGCGCCGGCGGCGCATCGGCGGCAAACGCCCGCGCATGCTCGAGCTGGCGCACTTCGAGCGCGGCCATGCGCTCGCGCAGCACAGCTTCAAGCGCCGTTTCCCAGCCCGATTCAATTTGCAGCTTCTGCCACAAGCGCCCCAGGCTGGACAGCTCGTGCTTGGCCAGCCAGGGCTGCAGCGCCCCCTGCCCCTGCACGTCTTCCTGCAATTTGCTGAGCGCCGCCTGACGCGCCTCGAGCCGCGCCAGGCCCTGGGTTTCTTCGCGGGATGCGGCATGTGCCGCGCCGCGCGCTTCGTCGAGTTCGGGCAGACGCTCTTCAAGCTCCAGCAATTGGGCCTGCGCTTCCTGTACCTGCTCGTCCATGACCCTGTGCTCGCCCGCCAGTTGCTCGAGCTTTGCCGGGTCGGGGGCATTGAGTTCGCGCATTTCCTGGGTCAGGCGCTCGTGACGCAGCTCGAGGGCCTGCAGCTGGCGATCCGCGTCGCGCTGAGTCTGGGCCGCCAGGGCCAGGCTTTGCTCGACCCGCGCCAGCACGCTGCGCATTTCATCGCGCGAGGCCGCCGCTCCGCGTACCCGCGACTCGATTTCAGGCAGATGTTCCTGTGCTTCGTCGACCCGGGCCCGAGCCTCTTCGGTACGCACGGCATTCGATTCAAGGTCGGCCTCGGCCTGGGCGATCTGTTCAGAGCAATGAGTCTGCTGGTCGCCCCACTCCTGGATTTGCTCCTGCAACTGTATACGGCGCGACTGCAGACGATTGCGCGAATCGACCACATGGCGTATTTCGGCCTCGAGCCGGCTGACCTGGGCGCCCGCTTCGAACAACAGGCCCTGGGCCGCGTGGACGGCGTCTCCGGCCGCATAGTGGGCCTGGCGGCGCGATTCGAGCGCCGACTCGCCGGCCCTCAAACCTGCCAGCGCCGCGTCGAGTTCGGTTTGCGCCTGCGCAATCGCCAGCAATTTCTTCTGTTTGTCGGCATCGGCGCTTTCTTCCTTCAGCAGCCACAAAGCATATTGCTTCTGTTCGCCCTCTTCCTGCAGAGCGCGATATTGCTGCGCCACCTCGGCCTGAGTTTCGAGTTTTTCAAGCTGCGAACCCAGTTCGCGCATGATGTCGTCGACGCGAGTCAGGTTTTCACGAGTGTCGCCGAGGCGGTTTTCGGTTTCGCGGCGCCGCTCTTTGTAACGCGATACGCCGGCGGCCTCTTCCAGGAAAACCCGTAATTCTTCAGGCCGCGCCTCGATCAGGCGATTGATCATGCCCTGGCCGATAATGGCGTAACCCCGGGTGCCCAGCCCTGTGCCCAGGAAAATGTCGTGGATATCGCGCCGGCGCACCTGCTGGCCGTTGACGAAATAGCTGCTGGTGCCGTCGCGCGTCAGGACCCGCCGTACGGCAATTTCGGCATAAGTGCCCCATTGCCCGGCCACACGCCCTTCGGAATTGTCGAACACCAGCTCGACCGAGGCTCTGGCCGACGGCTTGCGATTGCCCGAGCCGTTGAAAATGACGTCCTGCATGGATTCGCCACGCAATTCCGACGCCTTGGACTCACCCAGCACCCAGCGTACGGCATCGATAATATTCGACTTGCCGCAACCGTTGGGACCCACCACTCCAACCAATTGGCTGGGCGTGGGAATGGTTGTCGGCTCGACAAAGGATTTAAAACCGGCAAGTTTAATCTGGGTCAAACGCACAATAGACGAGGCACAAAAAAAGACCGATGGGACCGCAACACATTACTGCCTCTGTGCGGCTATGAAAACGGCCCAGGAACCGGGCCGAAAATCCAGACATGCAACTGTTCCGTATGATAACGCACCCGCGAATTGATCCGCAGCTAAATAGCGGCCAGCGGCACAAAATCCGAACCGAATCAGGCGCTAACGCTATACTCGCTAACAATTTTTGTAGTTTGATTTCATTTTTTTTGAAATTTGGCATAAGCTTGAGCGCCCGTCCAGGCTGCCGAAGACAGCCGGATCTTGCTTCATTGACTAACTCTACCGAGACATCCGATTGAAAAAAGGCTTTTATCTGGTCATGACAGCCCAAGCGTTATCGTCTGTCGCCGATAACGCGCTGCTAATCGCCGCCATAGCGCTTATTAGCGATTTGCACGGGCCGGACTGGATGGCGCCTATGATGAAATGGTGGTTCGCCCTGGCCTACGTGGCGCTGGCCGCCTTCGTGGGCGCATTCGCCGATTCCTTCCCCAAAGGCCGGGTGATGTTCGCCACCAACGCCATCAAGATACTCGGCTGCATCCTGATGTTCTGCTACAAGGGCTTCGGCCCGGACCCGACAGCGCAACTGATACTGGTTTTTTGCGCCTATACGCTGGTGGGCATTGGCGCGGCCGCCTACTCGCCCGCCAAGTACGGCATTGTCACCGAAATGCTGCCGCCCGACCTGCTGGTCAAGGGCAATAGCTGGATAGAAGGGTTGACCGTCCTGTCGATTATTATCGGAACGGTGCTGGGCGGAGTCCTGATCAACCCTGTCGTATCCAAAGCGCTGCTCGAGTACAACTGGATCCAGCATCTGGTGCATACCCGGGCCGAAGCGGCCATTCTGCTGATCGGCGTGGTGTACTTTTTTGCGGCGGTCTGCACCCTGTTGATTCCGCGCACCATGGTCACCTACCCCAAGCAGCAAACCCATCCGCTGCAGCTTATCCGCACCTTCAAAGGCTATGTGCGCATCTTGTGGAGCGACAAGCTCGGGCAGATCTCGCTGGCTGTCACGACATTGTTCTGGGGAGCGGGGGCAACGCTGCAATTCATCGTAATCGAATGGGGCGCGCGCCATCTAGGGTACCGGCTGGATCAGGCATCCATTCTGATGGGCGTGGCCGCCGTAGGAACCGTGGTCGGCTCGGTGGTGGCCGGGCGTGTTCCGCTCAAGCGTGCCTTATCGGTACTTCCCGTAGGCATTGTCATGGGTCTGGCCGTGCTGCTGATGCCGCTGGTGCACCAGACCTGGGCGGTTTATTGCGTCTTGCTGCTGATAGGGGGCTTATCGGGATTCTTTGTCGTGCCCATGAATGCGCTGCTGCAGCATCGAGGCCACGTCCTGCTGTCGGCCGGCCATTCGATTGCCGTGCAAAACTTCAACGAACAACTGAATATTCTGCTGATGCTGGCCATCTATAGCCTGATGCTATGGCTGAACCTGCCCATCAATATCATTATCGTGATTTTCGGCCTGCTGGTGGCAAGCCTGATGCTGGTCTTTATGCGCTGGAATCGTCGCAATCACCGGGCCGATCCGAGCCTGGAGAACAAAATCGGCCAATACGGCCATGGCCAGGCCTTGCATTAGAGTATTTTTGATTAAATGGTTACGGCGCTGAACGTGTTTCTGTGACTTTTGTTTTGAGCCGTTTTTTTAGGCTTGAGGTGTGAATTTGAACTGCCTATACCGGCTTGAGCGATGGCTTTGGGCTGTGCGTTGCTGTGTTGGCTGTGTGGGCGGCGGTTGATTCTATAAAGACGCCGCAGGGTGGGCGGTGCTGTGTAGTCCGGCACGTCCAGCGGTCGTGGTGCTACGCACCCCGACTGCCCGGGTCTGCCTCGTCCAGGCGGGCGTCGGGCGAACTCGCCCGGCCTCGCGAGGCCGGGCTCAGACAGCGCCCGCCGACACCCCCCGCCTTCCCTTCGTCAGTACATGGACGCCCCTAATTTGCCTAGCCCTTTTTTGCCCTTCCGGTTTCTTAGGTGTTGATTGCAGCAGTACATCCGGGCTTGACGAGGTGACACGCGTGTCACGGCCCCTAATGGGTTGTGCTGACCGGCTCCCCTTAGCACCCAAGCACTTTGATGTGCGGCTGACGAATCGGGTTTGACTGGTCCTGGTCTGACCTAAGTGGCCATTACGGCTAAAAGTGCTTCAAGCAATCGGTGCGGTGGTGTCCTACGTTAAAAGGGATAAACGGTGGTGAGGCGCTGCCGGGTTGGCCCCGAGCTCGGTACGCGTGCCGTAGACCCTAGCGGGCCCGGCTCAGCGTATGCCCAGGGTCGTAGGGCGTGTCGTACGCCATCAGAGCCCAGGCGATGCGCGCATTTTTATTGGCCAGCGCGATGGCCACCACATTGAGCGGGCGGCGCACAAGCAGTTGGCCTAGCCAGGTCGTTCGATCGGCCTGGGCGCGCGCTCGGATCAGCACCGACTGCGCGCCCAAGAGCAGGAGCTTGCGCAGGTACCCATCGCCGCGCTTGCTGATCCCCAGCAGCGTGGCCTTGCCCCCGCTGGAGTGCTGGCGCGGCACCAAACCTAGCCAGGCGGCCAGTTGCCGGCCATTTTTAAAGAGCCGCGGATCGCCCACGCTGGCGGCCAGGGCGCTGGCCGTAATCGGCCCGATTCCGGGCAACTGCGCTAACCGCTGGCTGACCGGATTGGCACGATGCCCGTGCACGATCGATCGCTCCAGGGCCTGGACCTGCGTATCGAGCGCGCGCAGGTGTTCAACCAGCGTACGGATGAGTTCCACGAAAGGGCCAGGCAGGCGCGCCAGCGCGGACTCAAGCAACGCCGGCACCCGCCGGGTGACGTGAGCGATGCCTTGGGGCAGGATCAACCCGAACTCGGCCAGCAGGCCGCGGATCTGATTGGCCGCGGCGCTGCGCGCCTTGACGAAGCCTTCACGGGCCCGGTGTAGGCTCAGTACCGCTTGTTGCTCGACCGATTTGATGGCGACAAAGCGCATGGAGGGCCGGGTGACGGCCTCGCAGATCGCCTGCGCATCGGCGGCATCGTTCTTGTTGGATTTAACGTAAGGTTTGACGAACTGCGCGGCGATCAGCCGCACGTCGTGGCCCTGGTCGCGCAGCAGCCGCGCCCAGTGGTGGGCGCTCGCGCAGGCCTCCATGCCGATGAGGCACGGTGTCAGCTTCGCAAAGAAGGCGCTGAGCTGCTCGCGGCGTAGTTGCCGGGTCAAGACGGTATGGCCTTGCGCATTCACGCCGTGAACTTGAAACACGGACTTTGCTAAATCAAGACCAATCGTTGTAATCTTCATGATGGATGCTCCTTCCGATAGCAGTGAATGAGTTAGTAACCCCTTCACTTTGGCACAATGATGCCGGTTCGAGAAGGGGCGTCCATTCCATTGCACCCGGCGCTGGACTACCGCCGGACTACACAGCACCGCCCACCCTGCGGCTTGCGTTGAGGCAATGCATCGAGGTATATGTTGGGGAAGCGGCGTTTAGCCAATCACGGGATACGTTGAGGCGGCGGGCGTTTAGTCAATCGAGTCGTCAATCCATCAAGAAGTCAATCGAAGTAGATACGGCCACGTGATGGAGGCATGAGTGCGGGCACGTTAACGGTTCTATGGGTGCAGGCCCATTAACGGTAGGTGCAAGCACGTAAATTCCGAACATCCCGTGATGCAGTTCCAGGCAGGCCATTACGTGAGCCGTCTATCGGGGCTAGGGTCAGGACCGGCGTAAGGCGTGCGCCGGATGCTACCGTAGGGAAGGCGGGGGCCTTCGGCGGGCCATGTTTGAGCGTAGCCGCGCCAGCGGCGTAGCGAGTTTGGCCCGACGCCCGCCTGGACGAGGTAGATCCGGATCAAGCACGCCGTGCCGGCCCTGACCCTAGCCCCGATAGACGGCGTCTTCAAATACCAAAGCTATCAATCCATCGAAGAATGCCGCAAACACTCGAGCCAAAAACGCTCTGGCTAGAGCAGGCACAAGGCCCACCCCGAAAACCCCATTCCGCCGCCATTCATTGCGAAACCAGACAGGATCTCGCCAGGCTCAAATCGCGCCAGGCATGGGCTTTGTGCTGCGGCCGCGATAACAGGAACGCCGGATGATACGTGGCCACGAGAGGTATGTCGACGCCCGTCTCGCTGCGGAAAACGTGCACCGTGCCCCGCAATGATTCAAAATCGTCATCCTTGCCCACCAGGGCTTGCGCGGCAAGCTTGCCCAGCACAAGAATGCGCTGCGGCTTCAGCAATGCAATCTGCCGCTGCAGATAAGGCAGGCACGCATTCACTTCATCCAGCCGAGGAGTCCGGTTGCCCAATGGTCTGCATTTGACTAGATTCGCATAAAACACCTGTGCCTCGGCATCTACCCCAGCCGCAGCCAGCATCGCCCCAAGCAGGATGCCCGCTCTGCCCTGAAACGGCCGCCCGTCCCGATCATCCTGTTCGCCCGGCGCCTCGCCTATGACCATCCAGGCAGGCGAATCGGCGACCCCGGCCCCAAACACGGCCTGACGTCGATTGGTACACAGGGAACAGGCTTCACAATTCGCAACCTGAATCTGCAACGCCGCCCAGTCGTGTGCAACAGCGCGAGGACCGGCGCCGGTGCCTGCCTCCGCCACGGCAATCGAGGACGCATCCCGTCCGGGATGCCCGGGTACTTTAAGCAAGGTACGGGTCGGCACCAGAGTGGGCGGATCGACAAGCGGCGGCGCCGCCATGGGTGACACATCGTGCGACACGCGCTCGCCGGCCGTGGACCGCGCCGCCGCAGTGATTTCGGCGCTACGCCGAAAACGCGCCAGCAACTGCCGGTCGATACCCATTTCCTGCAGCCAGGCCATTTGCATCGAGCTGAGCCTGGGTTCGGCCGATGACGATTCTTCAATCATGGTTTGCCTCGATATGGCCCAGTTTCTTTTCCAGAACCCAGGCATCTTCGCGCTCGTCCCGGCCAGTGGGATAATAATTCTTGCGCACTCCAAGACGTTCGAACCCCCGATGCCGGTAAAAATCCAGGGCCTTGCCGTTTGAAGGCCGGACTTCGAGCAGCACTGCTTTCAGACTGTGCTCCAGCGCAGCGCGCTCGCACTGTTGCAGGAGCTGCGCTCCCACCCCCTGCCGCTGCGCATCCGGCGACACCGCAATCAGCAACAGGTGGGCGGCGTCCGGGGCAAACATGGCCAGGCAGGCGCCAAGAACGATATTGTCCCGACACGCAACCCACGCACCGTAACCCGCTTGCAGGGCATCGGAGAAATTGCCTCGAGTCCAGGGAAAGGACTGGACGGCGCGCTCGATCTTGAGCACCTCATCCAGATGCTCCGCAGTCATTGTGCAGATCGACACAGGCGAGCTGCGCCCGGAGCCTGCGGCCGCGACCTGCTGCGCCTTGGGGTTACCGCCCAAACCATGTTCCCGCTCCAGCGTGGTGTAGGCTACTTTATCGCGCACGTAAAGCGGTGCCGCCTGTTCGGGCGGCACCGCTTCGCCGCGCTGCCAGGCCCGGTAGGCCAGCCTGGCCACGGCCTCGGCATCGGGGCGCAAAGGCTGCCCCGGCAAAACCTTGTGTGTGCCGCAAGACGCCAGGGCGGCCAGTTGGGGATAAGCATCGAGCGCGTCGCCGACAAGGCGGATAGGCACGCTGGGCTGCCCGTCCCATGAGCCGGCATGCTGATCAAGCCAGGGCGCCACATCGCCGGCATTGAGCAGGATCGGCGCCTGCAGTTCCTCCCAGGCGGATGTTTCTTCGCTATCACCAGGGGTAATTAACGGACGATAAGCCGCTAGGTAGACCTCGCCCATGCGGGCGTCCTGGACGATCAGCCGGATCGCACCGCGATCGGCACCGGAACCCATGCCATCGCGCGCCGCAACCGCCAGCAAGGAACCCACCGGGACCACGGGCAAGCCCAGGGCATAAGCCATTCCCTGCGCCACGCCGCACGCCACACGCAGGCCGGTAAAACCGCCCGGCCCCTGTCCAAAGCCTATCGCCGACAATTGATCCCGGACTATGCCTGCTTCAAGCAATAACTGATCGACCATGGGCAAAAGCCGTTCAGCGTGCTCGCCGACGGCGTCATGCGCAGCCGTACACAGCTTCAGGCGCCCTTGCACCACAGACAACACAGCCACTCCACAGCGGCTGGAAGACGTTTCAAGAGCGAGAAGGTGAGAGTCCATGAAATGCATTTTAAGAAACTTGGGAAACTTCTGCTGCCGGCCATTACATTCCGGCACAATGGCTGGCGAGAACAAAACGCCGGAGGCGCGAGTGGCATCGCCTAAAAATAACACTTAAGCGGATTTATAAAAATATAAGCACAAATAGCGGATATATCAGTATACTTTCATGAATCAGACAAAAGATCCAAAAAAACGCAGCCTCCCGCTCAAAGCTGCCAGTCGAACAAATACCGGACTTAACTGTTAACGATTGCCAAGTAGCTAATGTAAAAGATTTTCTACGAAACACTTAATGTGTAATATCTTGCTACTAACCCCTATGCGGGTTTATTTTGCCCTGTTACATTTTCGACCATGAATACTCAAAACCAATCTTTATCTCGCAAAATTCTTGTGGTCGACGATGACCCGCGCCTCAGAGACCTGCTGCGCCGTTATCTGTCCGAGCAAGGATTCAACGTATTTGTTGCCGAAGACGCCAAGGAAATGGGCAAGCTCTGGCAGCGCGAGCATTTCGACCTGCTGGTGCTCGATCTGATGCTGCCCGGCGAAGACGGCCTGTCCATATGCCGCCGCCTGCGCGGCGGGCACGACAACACGCCCATCATCATGCTTACGGCCAAGGCCGAAGAAATCGACCGTATCGTCGGCCTGGAAATGGGCGCCGACGATTACCTTTCCAAGCCTTTCAATCCACGCGAGCTGCTGGCCCGCGTCAATGCCATTTTGCGCCGCCGCGGCACCGAAGAGCATCCGGGCGCCCCCAGCCAGGAAAATGAATCCATCGAATTCGGCCCGTATGTGCTTAATTTGTCCACCCGTACTTTAACTCGCAACAACGAGCAGGTGCCGATCACCACGGGCGAATTTTCGGTGCTCAAAGTGTTTGCGCGTCATCCCAAAATACCGCTTTCACGCGACAAACTCATGGAACTGGCGCGCGGTCGCGAGTACGAAGCGTTCGACCGCAGCCTCGACGTGCAGATTTCGCGCTTGCGCAAGCTCGTCGAACCCAACCCGTCCAAACCGGTATTTATTCAAACGGTCTGGGGCCTGGGTTATGTATTCGTTCCTGATGGCGGCCATTAAGGCTCCGCTCACTATTCACACAGCGTATCGCCGTCATACACTTCTGGTTGGCTGGTGATCGCCGGAAAGTTTCGATGGCCCCCCCAACCAAAAAACTGAAGAGACTGACATCGCGGCTGAGGCTGGGCCTATTCAGCCGCTCATTTTTATTGCTGGCCGCACTCATGCTGGTAAGTCTTGGCGCATGGCTGCAGGTTTTTTTCAGCATGGAAGAAGGCCCGCGCGCGACTCAGATGGCCCAGCGGGTCACTACCGCCGTCAGTATTACCCGATCGGCGCTCGTGTACGCCCCCACCAGCGTACGGCCCGCCCTGCTGCTCGATCTCGCCACCAAGGAAAGCCTGCGGGTCCAGCCGCGCGATCCCAGCGATGTGCTGGAACCCCTGCCCGAGTCCAACTACTGGAATCATGTTGCCGCCGAAATCAGGGACAGGCTGGGTTCCAATGCCAAAATCATGTGGTCCGTCAACAAGACCCCGGGGATCTGGGTCAGCTTCGATATCAACAAAGACCAGTACTGGCTGGTGTTCGATCGCGAACAGCTCGGCCTGACCGCGGGGGTCGAGTGGCTGGGCTGGGGCGCCACCGCCCTGTTGCTGGCGCTGATCGGCGCCGCCGTCAGCGTGCGTTTTGTAAACCGGCCGCTGGCGCAACTGGCCAAGGTGGCCCAGCAGGTGGCACGCGGCGAATCGCCTTCGCCGCTGCCCGAAAAAGGCCCTCTCGAGATTCGCGACCTGAATACCGCTTTCAATCGCATGGCGCGCGACCTGCGGCAAACGGAAGCCGACCGTGAAATCATGCTGGCCGGCATTTCCCACGATCTGCGTACGCCTCTGGCGAGGATGCGGCTGGAAATCGAAATGAGCAATGTCAGCGACGAGGCCCGTCAATCCATCGACGAAGATCTCGCGCAAATCGATCACAGCATAGGGCAACTGATGGAATACGCGCGTCCCGCGGGCGTGGTTCCCGACCGCGGCATCGACGTCTCCGCGGTCCTGCACGATCTGTATGAACGCGAACGCAGCCATACCGAATCGCTGGGCAGTTTCCTGACCGCGGTCATAGAGCCGGACCTGTACGCCAAAATCAGCGCCCACGACCTGAAGCGCATCGTCAGCAACCTGATCGAAAATGCGCGCCGTTATGGCCGCACTCCTGTCGAAGACCGTGCCTACATCCGGCTCGCCGTCCAGGAAGAAGGCAATATTCTGGCCATAGAGGTGTCGGACCAGGGCGTCGGCATCCCGGAATCGGACATCCAGCGCCTGCTGCGCCCCTTTTCGCGCGGCGAATCCGCCCGTACCGGGGTAAGCGGCGCCGGCCTGGGGCTGGCTATTGTGGAGCGGCTGCTTGGCCAAGTAGGCGGGCAGTTGAAACTGATTTCACGACCGCCCGGCGGCCTGGTCGCCAGAATAGAATTACCTAAAGTTCGAATTAGGAATTTTCAATTAGACAACAAAGTTTAATAGCGTAAAATTACATTCATCGGGCACAAGCCTTTCTTACACTAACCAATTAGGAGCTCAGATGAAAACTGTAGGCGATAAACTAGAACCCTTCAAAGTAGCTGGCGTGAAACCCGGCTTCAACCACCACGAAGAAAACGGTGTATCGGCATTTGAAGACATCACCGAAAGCTCTTTCCCAGGTAAATGGAAAGTCATTTACTTTTACCCGAAAGATTTCACCTTCGTTTGCCCCACCGAAATCGTAGGCTTCAATAACCTGGCCAAAGACTTCGAAGATCGCGACGCGGTCCTGATGGGCGGCTCGGTCGACAACGAATTCGTCAAGCTGGCATGGCGCCGCGAGCACCCCGACCTCAACAAATTGGGCCATTACCAATTTGGCGATACCACGGGCGCACTGGTCGACCAGCTTGGCATCCGCGACAAAGCAGAAGGCGTCGCCCTGCGCGCCACCTTTATTGTCGATCCCGACAATGTCATCCAGCACGTTTCGGTCAATAACCTGAACGTGGGGCGCAACCCTGAAGAAGTCCTGCGCTTGCTCGACGGCCTGCAAACAGATGAACTCTGCCCGTGCAACCGCAGCGTTGGTGGCGCCACGCTGTAATATGCCGCCAATCGCCATTCGGGCACGGCGCTTGATGCGCCAGCGTCTGAATGGCGAGGATCGCAGCAATAAGCCAGCCCGGCCAGCCCGGGCTTTATCGGAACTTTTTAATAGGTAAAAACTATGGAATTCCTAGCATCAATCAAAGAATCGATTCCTGATTGGGCCAAAGATGTCCGCTTGAATCTGGACGGCACTATTGCGCGCTCGACCCTGTCTTCCGAAGACGCGGTGGGAGTGGCCCTGGCCGCAGCCTATGCCGCGCGTAGCCCTGCCCTGATCGCCGCTTTCAAGTCGGGCCTGTCCGAAACGGACGTAACCGGGGTCCTGACCGCGGCAGCTCTGATGGGCATGAACAATACCTACTATCCCTATGTCGAAATGTCGGCCGACCCGCAGCTTAAAACCCTGCCGGCCCAGTTGCGCATGAACGCCTATGCCAGTCACGGCGGTATCGACAAGAACCGTTTCGAACTGTTCGCCCTGGCCGCTTCGATTATCGGCAAATGCCATTTCTGCGTACAGTCGCACTACGAGAATCTGAAAAAGGCGGGGTTCACGTCCGAGCAATTGCGCGATGTAGGGCGCATCGCCTCGGTGGTCAACGCGACGGCCCAGGTATTTGTCGCCGAAGGGAAATAAACCGGCACTGCAAACCCGGGATTCTTGGTGGGCTCGCCGTTGATGCGCCCGCCGGATTTACCGCTTGCACGCCGCTAGGGTATTTTGGTTTAAGTGTTTTATGGCGCTGAATGTGCTTCAGCGACTTTCGTTTTGAGCCGTTTTTTTGGGCTTGAGGTGTGAATTTGAACTGCCTATACCGGCTTGAGCGATGACTTTGGACGGTGCGTTGCTGTGTTGGCTGTGTAGGCGGCGGTTAATTCTATAAAGACGCCGCAGGGTGGGCGGTGCTGTGTAGTCCGGCACGTCCAGCGGTCGTGGTGCTACGCACCCCGACTGCCCGGGTCTGCCTCGTCCAGGCGGGCGTCGGGCCAACTCGCGCCGCCCCGCGCTGCGGGTCGCCACTCAAACAGGGCCCGCCGACAGCCCCCGCCTTCCCTTCGTCAGCACCCGGCGCTGGACTACCGCCGGACTGCACAGCACCGCCCACCCTGCGGCTTGCGTTGAGGCAATGCATCGAGGTATGCATTGGGGAAGCCGCGTTGAGCCAATCACAGGCTACGTTGAGGCATCGGGCGCTTAATAAATCCAGGGTTTGGCACATCGTGGTGTAGTGGCCACGCGATAAAGGTACGGGTGCACGCACGTTAACGGTTCTATGGATGCAGGCCCATTAACGGTAGGTGCAAGCACGTAAATTCCGGGCATCCCGTGATGCAGTTCCAGGCATGCCATTACGTGAGCCGTCTATCGGGGCTTGGGGTCAGGGCCGGCGTAAGGCGTGCGCCGGATTTAGCTCGGCAAGGCGGGGGTAGTCGGCGGGCGCTGTCTGAACGGAGCCTCGCGCAGTGTGCGAGGCGCAGTGAGTTCGCCCGACGCCCGCCTTGCCGAGCTAAATCCGGATCAAGCACGCCGTGCCGGTCCTGACCCCAAGCCCCGATAGACGGCGTCTTTAAATACCAATACCCCATCCATCGAATGCCATAAACAACGCAAACCAAAAATGCGCTAATGAATTGCCCAAGCGCACGGCCAAAAGGGCCGCGCCACTATTGACGCATCGCTCCGCAGGCCAGCAGCCTCAAGCCTGCGCCAGCAAAACCACCACTGTTGCCGCTATTCCCTCCTGGCGTCCCAGATGCCCCAGGCCTTCGTTTGTCTTGGCCTTGATATTGATCACTTGCGGCGAGGCCTGCAAGTCGGCCGCAATATTGGCTGCCATAGCCGCCACATGCGGACCCATCTTGGGCGCCTGGGCATGAATGGTGGCATCGATATTGACCACATCCCAGCCCGCCTCCCGCACCTTGGCCATCGCCGCCCGCAGCAGAGCACGGCTGTCGGCCCCTTTGTAGGCCGGATCCGTATCGGGGAAATGACGCCCGATATCTCCCAGCCCGGCGGCGCCCAGCAAGGCGTCGGTCAGCGCATGCAGCAACACGTCGGCATCGGAATGACCCAGCAAGCCATGCGTATGCGGAATCGTCACCCCGCCGATAATCAGACGGCGATCAGGCACCAGGGCATGGACATCGAACCCCTGGCCTACTCGGAACGGAACATTCATCAATTACTCTCCAGCGCGCTCGGCGCAGATACCTCATTGGGTATGTCGCTATCTAATCTGTCATCGCTTCGATTCACCGCTTCAATTGACCGCTGCGCAGGGACTCCTCTTGCTGGAGCCCGCCATTAAAATGCGGCTCAAACGGACGGCCACGAGAGCCCCCCTACGGACGAACCGAAAGGCATACAGCCCCGCCTTCACAGCCATTTTTCCATCAATTCAAAATCCTCGGGCCAGGTTACCTTGAAATTGCGCACCGAACCTGGCACCAGGCACGGCTTATAGCCCATGCGCTCCAGCGCCGAGGCTTCGTCGGTGATGGTCTCGCCCGCGGCGTCTGCGGCGAGCAGGGCCTCGCGCAGGCCAGCCGCCTGAAACATTTGCGGCGTCTGGGCCAACCACAAAGCCTCGCGCGACAAAGTGGCCTCGACCACCCTGCTGCCCTGCTTGACCGTATCGGCAACAGGCTGCGCCAAAAGCCCCCCTATGCCTTGCGACAGACAGCTATCGATCAGGCGGGCCAGCGCCCCGGGGGGCAAGCCGGGGCGCGCCGCATCGTGCACCAGCACCCAATCCTCATCATCCAGCCCCGCATCGAGCAAAGCCGCTGTAACCGTTGCCGCGCGACTCGGGCCGCCGCACGGCCGCCAGACCGTACGCTCCAGGCCCGACAAAGCTTGCGCCACCCATGTATCATGAGGCGCCACAGCCACCCGGACTTGCTCGATGCGCGGATCCGCCAGCAGGGCCTTGACCGCCCAGCGCAGCATGGGCTCGCCTTTCAGCAAGCGATACTGCTTGGGTAGCTCTCGGGCGGCAAGCGTCGGCTCGGCCGAAGATGCCGTGGCCGCCCGCATCCCAACTCCGGCGGCAGGCACAATCGCAATAATTTTTTTTGTCATGAAAGAGATTTTATAATCGAAAGCCTAATGGCGACTCATACTACCCCTACTCCCCGGCTTTCCTCCACCCAAACACTGCTCACGGCCTTGAAGCCGGGGCTGCGGCATGCCCATCCGACACCGCCGGGATCCGGCGACGCCTGGCTGCTGGCCGATCTCGCCCGCGCCTCCCGCCAAACCCTGGTGATCCTGTGCGCAAACCCTCTGGCAGCCCAGCGCCTGGCGGAAGAAACTCTGCTCTTTGCCCCAGAGCTGCGAATCCGCCAGTTACCCGACTGGGAGACACTGCCCTACGACAGCTTTTCACCGCACCAGGACTTGATTTCCGAGCGCCTGCATACCCTGCATGCCCTGATGCAGGAAACTGTCGATATTCTGACGGTACCGGTCACCACCGCGCTTTACCGCCTGCCTCCGCCGGCCTTCCTGGCCGCGTATACCTTCTCGTTCGAACAGGGCGACCGCTTGAACGAAGAGGGCCTGCGCCGCCAACTGACGCTGGCCAACTATACCCACGTCACCCAGGTCACGGCGCCAGGCGAGTTCTGCATACGCGGCGGCCTGATCGACCTGTTCCCCATGGGATCGGTGCTGCCGTATCGCATCGACCTGTTCGACGACCAGATCGAATCCATACGCAGCTTCGACATCGATACGCAGCGCAGCGTCTATCCGGTCAAGGAAGTGCAGCTTCTTCCGGGGCGTGAATTTCCCATGGATGAAACGGCACGGAACAACTTCCGCGCCCGGTTTCGCGAAGTGTTCGAAGGCGATCCTTCACGTGCCACGCCTTATAAAGATATAGGCAATGGCATTCCTTTCGCGGGCGTCGAGTATTACCTGCCTTTGTTTTTCGACGAAACGGCAACCCTGTTCGATTATCTGTCGGCGAATACGCTCACGGTCACGCTGGGCGATATCGATGAGGCAATACGACGCTTTCACCAGGATACGCATAGCCGCTATCAGTTCCTGAAAAGCGATCGTGAACGGCCGGTACTCGCGCCCAAGGAACTTTTCCTGGACGGCGAAGGGCTATACACGCGGCTCAAGTCCTTTGCGCGCCTGGCCCTGGTAGCCGACTCGGCACATCCCGATTTCACCGCGGCTCCCAATGTGGCGGTCGCACGGCGAGCCGACGATCCGCTTGCCCGCCTGCGCGCGCTGCTGGCCCAGAACCAGGGCCGCGTCGCGCTGTGCGCCGACTCGGCCGGCCGCCGCGAAACTTTGCTGCAAATGCTGGCGGAATTCGGCATCGCGCCGGAAACCCAGCCCGAATCGCTGCAGGATTTCTTGCAATCCACAAGCCGCTTTGGGCTGACGGTGGCGCCTCTGAGCACCGGTTTTGGCCTGGTTGCCGAATCCATCACGCTACTGACCGAGAACGACCTTTATCCCAGCCAGGCGCACGGCACGCGGCGCGGACGGCGGGCGCAGGAGCGCAGCAGCAACGTCGAAGCCATGGTGCGCGATCTGTCGGAACTGCGTGAAGGCAATCCCGTGGTTCACGCGCAGCATGGCATCGGCCGGTATCATGGCCTGGTGAACATGGATCTGGGCGAAGGCGAAATGGAGTTCCTGCATCTCCAGTATGCCAACGGCAGCACCTTGTATGTTCCCGTGGCCCAGCTCCACGTTATTTCCCGATACAGCGGCGCCGATCCCGACCATGCCCCCTTGCACCAGTTGGGCTCGGGCCAATGGGACAAGGCGCGCCGCAAGGCCGCAAAGCAGGTACGCGATGCGGCCGCCGAGCTGCTTGCGCTATATGCGCTGCGTGCCGCGCGGGAAGGCTACGCGTTCACAATGCCTGCCCATGACTATCAGGCGTTTGTCGAGGGCTTCGGTTTCGAAGAAACTCCCGACCAGGCCGCGGCCATCGAAGCGGTCATCGGAGACATGACTTCAGGCCGCCCCATGGACCGCCTGGTATGCGGCGACGTGGGCTTCGGCAAAACCGAAGTGGCGCTGCGAGCCGCGTTCCTGGCCGTGCTCAACGGCAAGCAGGTCGCTATCTTGTGCCCCACGACACTGCTGGCCGAACAGCACGCTCAAACCTTTGCCGACCGGTTCGCGGACTGGCCCGTCAAACTGGCCGAGCTGTCGCGTTTCCGTTCGCCCAAAGAAGTCGGCGCCACGATTGAAGGATTGAATACCGGCCATGTCGATATCGTCATCGGCACCCACAAGATTCTTTCCAAAGACATTAAATTCAAGCGCCTTGGACTGGTGATCATCGACGAGGAACATCGTTTCGGTGTGCGTCAAAAAGAAGCGCTCAAGGCCTTGCGCGCCGAAGTCGATGTGCTGACCCTCACCGCCACCCCCATACCCCGTACCCTGGGCATGTCGCTGGAAGGCATTCGCGATTTTTCGGTCATCGCCACCGCGCCGCAAAAGCGCCTGGCCATCAAGACTTTTGTCCGTCGCGAAGACGGCAGCACCATACGCGAAGCCCTGCTGCGCGAGCTCAAGCGCGGAGGCCAGGTCTATTTCCTGCACAACGAAGTCGAAACCATTCACAACCGGCGCGCCAAGCTCGAAGAGCTGGTGCCCGAGGCGCGTATCGCAGTGGCTCACGGCCAGATGCCGGAGCGCGAACTCGAAGATGTGATGAAGGGGTTCTATCAGCAGCGCTTCAATGTCCTGCTCTGCACCACGATTATCGAAACCGGTATCGATGTGCCCACCGCCAACACCATCGTGATCCATCGCGCCGACCGCCTCGGACTGGCGCAACTGCATCAGCTGCGCGGCCGCGTAGGCCGTTCGCACCATCAGGCGTATGCCTACCTGCTCACTCCCGGCGAAGATGCCATGACCAGCGGCGCCAAGAAACGCCTCGAAGCCATACAGGCCATGGAAGAGCTCGGTTCGGGCTTCTACCTGGCCATGCACGATCTTGAAATACGCGGCACGGGTGAGGTACTGGGAGAATCCCAATCCGGCAATATTCATGAAATCGGCTTTTCCATGTATTCGGAAATGCTCAATACCGCCGTGCGCGCCCTCAAAGCGGGCGAAGAGCCGGACCTGGAATCTCCGTTTGCCGTGTCATGCGAAGTCAATCTGCATGCCTCCGCCCTGCTGCCGGCCGACTATTGCCCGGACGTGCATGCCCGCCTGGGCCTGTACAAGAAGCTCGCGCACGCAAGCCACGACGACGAGCTGATCACCATCCAGGAAGAACTGATAGACCGCTACGGCAAGCTGCCCGAAGCCGCGCAAACCTTGCTGGCCACTCACCGCCTGCGCCTGAATGCGGAACCGCTCGGCGTCATAAAAATCGATGCCAGCGAAACACAGGCGCTGATCCAGTTCTCGGCCAAACCCAATGTCGACCCTCTGCGCATTATCGAACTCGTCCAAAAACAAAGGCAAGTAAAATTGGCCGGACAGGACAAGCTCAGGATCGAAATCAAGGAAGACCAGCAAATCTCCGCCCGCATCGACGCAGTGCGCAATGTCCTTCGAGCCCTGGCATGACATTGCGCAAAAGCAGCCCCTACCACCACATCACCTGATCTCATGACGCATCTGATACTACAAGCACCGAACCTCAACGCTGCCGACACCGAAAAAATCGCCGCCATCGCGCAGGCAGGCGGGCTTCAGAATATCGACAACACGGCAGTACGCCTGCTGGACGTCGATCCAGGCGAACAAGCCGAGGTCGCGCAATGCTGCGCCACGCTGGGAATTGACTATGCCTATATCGACCGTCCGGCACGACTGAGCGATTGCAAGGTGCTGGCCACCGATATGGACTCCACCCTGATCAATATCGAATGCATCGACGAGATTGCCGATATGGTGGGCCGCAAGGCCGAGGTGGCCGCCATTACCGAAGCGGCCATGCGCGGTGAAATCAGCGATTTTTCGGAAAGCCTCAGGCGCAGGGTCGGCCTGCTTGCCGGCGTGCCCGCAGCCGCCCTGGAGCGCGTCTACACCGAACGGCTGCGCTTGAACGCGGGAGCCGAAAAACTGATCGCATCAGCCAAGGCAGCCGGTTTGAAAACCATGCTGGTATCGGGCGGCTTCACCTTTTTTACCGAGCGCCTGCAACAGCGACTGGGCCTGGATGCCACCCATGCGAATGTACTGGAAATCCAAAATGGCGCGCTCACCGGCAAAGTGCTCGGAGACATCGTCGACGCCCAGGCCAAAGCCGATCATTTGCGGGCGCTGGCGCAAGACACCGGAGCAAGCGCCGACCAGATCATAGCGCTCGGCGATGGCGCCAACGACCTGAAAATGCTGGCCCTGGCACACTATTCGGTCGCATACCGCGCCAAGCCGGTAGTTCGCCAGCAAACCAATTTCGCTCTCAACTTCAGCGGCCTGGATGCCGTGTTGAACTGGTTCAATGCATAAACCATAAGTGTGTTGTGACCGGCCGGCGTGGTCAGTAAGGCCCCGCGAACTGAATGACGCCGGGAGGCACCTCTTGCGGGTACCCGCCCTTACGATTTCTTGCGGCGATGCAGCAGATAGCGGTAGACAAAACCCGGATAACCCAGCACCAGGAACAGGCTGAGCGTCACCACATAGAACTCCCAGGTCTGTTGAAATGCGTTGCCTATGTTTGCCTCGAAGGCAAAACCCAGCGTGCCTACCAGGGCGTAGAAAACCAGCACTTCGATAAGACGCACGAAAAAGGACTTATTGAGTTCATGCCCTTTATTGCGCCAGCCCGAATACCCCAGCAACAAGGCCACCACCGCAAACACCCCAATTACTTTCAGCAGGAACAGCGCAGCCGAGGCCACGTCGGAGCCGCTGACAAAGGTCCGGCCAATCAGCGCCAGGGCGGCGTAACCCAGCGCCACCAACAGCAAAAAGAAAACCAGGGATTCGATCCAGCGCAGCCAGGCCGGGCGCTTGTGTTCGCCAATCTGCACCCAGGGCAGTACGAGAAAAGACCGCTCCACCACAAAGGGCAGATTGGCCGTCACGAGTGCAAGCGCTATTAATATCCAAACGGCCGACGACTGATCCATGCCCTTCCTTGAAACCTCTGCTCATGGGCGGGCACAAGGCCCACCCCTACTGAAATGAAACATTCAAAACTTCAATGAACTTTCAACCACCTTGATGCATAAGGCCATCAAGCCACCAGGCAGGATACCGAACAGCAATAGCAGCAAACCGTTCAGAGACATCAAACCTCGAGGGATCACGCCATTGCCGCTCTGGATCTCGACGGCATCGCTATCGGGTTCGTCGAAATAAGCCACCTTGACGACACGCAAGTAGAAAAATGCGCCAATCAGGGAAAACATGACGGCCACGACGGCAATCGCCACATGGTTGGCACCGATCAGCACTTGCAGCACGCTGAGTTTCGCATAGAATCCGGCAAAAGGCGGAATCCCCGCCAAGGAAAACATCGATGCCAGCAAGGCACCGGCCAACACGGGACTGCGCCGGTTCAAGCCTTTGAGATCGGCGATTTCAGCGCATTCGAAGCCCTTGCCGCTTAACAGCACAATAAGGCCGAAGGTGATCGACGTTGAAAAGACATAAATGAGCAGATAAAACAGCGAGGCGCCATAGGCCGTCTCAATGACCTGCAAGTGGCCAGGCACGACCCCCGACAGCAAACCCAGGAACACATAGCCCATGTGTGAAATCATGGAATAGGCCAGCATGCGCTTGAAGTTCGTTTGGGCAATGGCCACGATATTGCCGACCCCCAGAGACAGCACAGCCAGGATCAGCAACATCGGCTGCCAGTCGAGCGCAATGCCATGCAGGCCCTGGATAAGAAAGCGCAGCATTACGGCAAATGCCGCCAGGTAGGGAGTGGTTCCCAGAACAAGAGTGACCGCGGTGGGCGAGCCATCGTAGACATCGGGCACCCACATATGAAACGGCACCACCCCCATCTTGAAGGCAAAGGCCGCAACAATGAATACCACCCCGAAAACCAGGGGCAGGCGCTGGGCTTTGCCGCTGCTTATGACTTGCGCGACTTGCTCCAGGTCGAGGTGCCCCGTTGCTCCGTATATCATCGATATGCCGTAGAGCAAAATGCCCGATGCCAATGCGCCCAGCACAAAATACTTCATGGCGGCTTCAATGGCAGCGGTATTGTCGCGGCGCAGGGCAATCAAGGCATACAGGGCAAAGGACATCAGTTCGATGCCCAGATAAATCGTGAGCATGCTCCCGGCCGAAATCATGACCATCTGCCCGAGCAGGGTCAGCAGGCTCAGGCAATAGAACTCGCCGCCGCTGCGCAGTACATCATTCTGTTCGGCATAATCGCGGCCATATATGAGCACCGCCGCCACCGCAAGGTACGACGCTATTTTAAGAAGATGAGATAAGGAATCGGCCACATACAAGCCGTGGAACGCGTGGCCCGAAACGCCCTCGTGCCATTGCCACAATGAAACCGCCGTCATGACGATCAGGGAGCCGATGGTCAGCAGAAAGGTCAGGTGACGCTCTTTCGACTTGTTGAAGGCATCGAACATCAATACCACTGCCGCCAGCACCAGTAGCAGAATCTCGGGAGTCGCCAAGGCTAATTGAAATGGATTTTGCATAGTGATCTAGGCCTACAGTTTCGAAATGGAGACGTGTTGCAACAAGGCCTGAACCGACACGTGCATGACATCTGTGAATGGTTTGGGATAGATCCCCATAAACAATACCAATATCGCCATAATGCCCATTATGAAAAACTCGCGCTTGCTCAAGTCAGTCATGGCTTTGACACGCTCGTTTGCAATTCCTCCGAAAGCCACGCGCTTGAGCATCCACAAGGAGTAGGAAGCCCCCCAGATCAAGGCGGTAGCCGCCAGAAGCCCGATCCAGAAATTATGTTCGACCGCCCCCATGATGACCGTGAACTCGCCAACGAACCCGCTGGTGGCGGGCAAGCCGCAATTGGCCATGGAAAACAGCACAAAGAACGCCACGAAACGCGGCATGGTGTTGATGACACCGCCGTAATCGGCAATGCGGCGCGTGTGCATCCGATCGTACAGCACGCCTATGCACAGGAACATGGCGGCCGATACGAAGCCGTGCGAGATCATTTGCACAATCGCACCCTCGAGGCCGGCGGTATTGAATATAAAGAAGCCCAGGGTGACGAAGCCCATGTGCGCGACCGACGAATAAGCAACCAGCTTTTTCATGTCGTCTTGCACTATGGCCACCAGGCCGATGTATATCACCGCAATGATGGACAAGGCAATCATCAGCCCCGCCAGGCTATGCGAAGCGTCGGGCGCGATCGGCAGGGAAAACCGCATGAACCCGTAGGCACCCAGCTTCAGCATGATGGCCGCCAGCACGACCGAACCGCCCGTTGGCGCTTCAACGTGCGCGTCGGGCAGCCAGGTATGCACCGGCCACATCGGTATCTTGACGGCGAACGACGCCAGCAGGGCAATGAATACGAGGATCTGCGGCGTATAACCCAGCTTGGTCTGCTGCCAGGTGAGGATATCGAACGAACCGCCCGATGCATGCCACAAATACAGGAACGCGATCAGTGTCAGCAAGGAACCCAGCAAGGTGTACAAAAAGAACTTGAAGGCGGCGTACACGCGGTTCGGACCGCCCCACGCCCCGATGATGATGTACATCGGTATCAGCGTGGCTTCAAAGAACACGTAGAACAGCATGCCGTCGAGCGCCGCGAATACACCGACCATGAATCCCGACAGAATCAGGAAGGCGGCCATATATTGCGCCACACGCTGAGTCACCGATTCCCAGCCCGCCAGCACCACGATCACCGTGATGAACGAAGTCAGCAAAACGAACCACAAGGAAATGCCGTCCACACCCAGGTGGTAATTGATGGCGAAAGTCGCGATCCAGGGAACGTTCTCGACGAACTGCATATCGGCGGTTGCCGAATTGAACCCGGTATAAAGCGGCAGCGTAACCAGAAAGCCCAGCACCGCCCCCGCCAGCGCAAGCTTGCGCGTGAACTGAGGCCGGTCGTCGCTGCCCAGCAGCAATACAAACAAGCCCGCCACA
The DNA here is from genome assembly GCF_021266465.1 of Paralcaligenes sp. KSB-10. Lineage (NCBI taxonomy): Bacteria > Pseudomonadati > Pseudomonadota > Betaproteobacteria > Burkholderiales > Alcaligenaceae > Paralcaligenes > Paralcaligenes sp. KSB-10. The sequence continues at coordinate 2,153,744 of NZ_CP089848.1, forward strand.
ATCGGTACGAAAATTGAAAGCGTCAGCCAAGGAATAGTAGAAGATGCCATATCGCCAGCCATCAGTGAACCGTCAGCACGAAAAAGGTTATAAGAGCCATGATGCCGATGATCATCGCAAAGGCGTAGTGATAAATGAACCCGGACTGGACCAGGCGGCCGATCGCCGCGGTCCAGCCCACTACACGGGCACTACCGTTGATAAAGCCGTCGATCATCGCGCGATCGCCGCCCTGCCAGAGGCCGCGCCCCAGGCAGCGGGCGCCGCGCGCCACGATCTGTTCGTTGAACCAGTCCGCATAATATTTGTTATTGAGCACAGTATTGAGCCCGGCCAGTTTGCTCTGGATGGCTGCCGGCACCTTGAGATTGACCAGATAGCAGTACCACGCCACGACCAGACCCGCGATCATCAGCCAGAATGCGGTCGATGTGAAGCCGTGCAAGGCATAAGCCACCCAGCCGTGCCAATGTTCGGCCAGATCGGCCATCGCCGGATGTTGCGGCAAGACCGCGATCGCGTTCTTGAAGTAGCCGCCGAATAACAAGGGGTCGATGAACAGCGCCCCCGCAACGATCGATGGGATGGCCAGCAAAATCAAAGGCAAGGTAACGACCCAGGGCGACTCGTGCGGTATTCCGCCGTGATGCCCGTCGTGCCCGTCGGAGTCTCCATGCCCGTCCGCATGCGCCTCGTGCCCATGGCCGCTGGTATCGAAGCGTTCCTTGCCGTGAAAAACCACGAAGTACACACGGAACGAATACAAGGACGTCACGAAGACGCCGATCAGTGTGGCGTAATAGGCAAAGCCCGCTCCCCAGACGTTCGCCGCGCCGGCGGCTTCAATGATGTGTTCTTTGGAATAGAACCCGGCGAAGAACGGCGTACCCACCAGCGCCAGGGTGCCCAGCAGAAAGGTAATCGCGGTAACCGGCATGTATTTGCGCAGGCCGCCCATATTGCGGATGTCCTGATCGTGATGCATGCCGATAATGACCGAACCTGCCGCCAGGAACAGCAGCGCCTTGAAAAAAGCGTGCGTCATCAGGTGGAAGATGGCGACCGAATACGCCGAGGCGCCCAGCGCCACGGTCATATAGCCCAGCTGCGACAGAGTCGAATAGGCAATGACGCGCTTGATGTCCGTTTGAACAATGCCCAATATGCCCATGAACAAGGCGCCAATCGCACCAATGATGATCATGAACGACAGGGCCGTTGAAGAATGCTCGAAAACCGGCGAAAAACGGGCCACCATGAAGATGCCCGCCGTGACCATGGTGGCGGCGTGGATCAAAGCCGAGATCGGCGTGGGGCCTTCCATGGAATCGGGCAGCCAGGTATGCAAAGGCACTTGCGCCGATTTGCCCATGGCGCCGACGAACAATGAAATACACGCCACGGTAAGCAATTGCCAATCCGTCCCGGGAAAGGCGACGCCGGCCAGCTTGTCGGCCTGGCCGAAAATATCGCCGTAGTGCATGCTGCCCGTATAGGCAAACAGCAAGCCTATGCCCAATATAAAACCGAAGTCGCCCACGCGGTTGACCAGGAACGCCTTCAGGCTGGCGAAAATGGCGGTTGGCCGGGTATACCAGAAGCCGATCAGCAAATAAGACACCAGGCCTACCGCCTCCCAGCCAAAGAACAGCTGCAGCATGTTATTGGACATGACCAGCATCAGCATGGAGAAGGTAAACAGCGATATATACGAAAAGAAACGCTGGTAACCGGGATCGTCCGCCATATAGCCGATGGTATAGATGTGCACCATCAGCGATACGAAGGTCACCACCGTCATCATCAGTGCCGACAAGGGGTCGATCAGGAAGCCGATGTTCAGCTGGGCGTGGCCGATAACGCTCCAGGTGTAGATAGTCCCGTCGAACGTGTGGCCGGCCAGCACCTGGAACAGCACGACCACCGAACCTATGAAGGAAATGGCAACGCCGACGATCGTGATGTAGTGGGAGGCCGCGCGGCCTACCTGACGCCCCAGAAAATTGGTGCCGAACAAGCCGGCCAGCAAGGCGCCAACGAGCGGCGCCAGGGCGATAACAAGATATAGAGTAGGTGAATTCATATTCTATGCAGTCCCATCAACCCTTGAGATGATCGAGTTCTTCGACATTGATCGTATTCAGATTGCGGAACAGCAACACCAGAATAGCCAGGCCGATGGCCGCTTCGGCGGCCGCCACGGTCAGGATGAAAAAGACAAACACCTGACCTGCGGGATCCCCGAACCAACTGGAAAATGCCACGAAATTGATGTTTACCGCCAAGAGCATGAGCTCGATCGACATCAGCAAGATGATCAGATTGCGGCGGTTCAGAAAAAAACCGAAGATGCCGATCGCAAACAAAATTGCGCCCAGTATCAGGTAATGAGCCAGAGTAATTGTCATTTTGATTTCCCCTGTTCGTCGGCGCCAGCCTGCGGCTGCTCACCAGGTTCGACCTGCGCCGGCATGCTGACCATGCGGAAACGATCCTGGGCGCGCACGCGCACCTGATCGCCCGGCCTGTTGTACTTGACATCGCGGCGTTCGCGCATGGTCAGCGCAATGGCGGCGATCATGCCCACCAGCAGAATCACGGCGCCGATCTCGACGGCGTATACATAATTGGTGTACATCACCACGCCCAGGGCATGCGTATTGTTGTAATCGGCCGCCGCCGGCGCCGCGGCGCCCGCGCCGAACCATGAACGGCCCAGCACGAAAGCCATTTCGAGCACCATGACCAGGCCGATGACCAGGCCCACCGGCAGATAGGTTTTGATCCCTTCGCGCAAGGCGGCCATGCGTATATCGAGCATCATCACCACAAACAGGAACAGCACCATCACGGCGCCGACATAAACCAGCACCAGCAGCAAGGCCAGGAACTCTGCGCCGAGGAGAATCCAGAGCATCGACGCGGTAAAGAACACCAGGATCAGGTGCAGCACCGCCGTAACAGGGCTGGTAGCCGTGATGACGCGAAAGGCCGCAATCACCAGCACCAGGGACAATAAGTAAAACAGGACAGAAGTAAAAATCATGGAGCGGGGTCCCGACGTTCAACGATAAGGGGCGTCTTCGGCACGGCGACGCGCGATTTCGGACTCGTAGCGGTCGCCAACCGCCAGCAGCATATCTTTGGTGAAATACAGGTCGCCCCGTTTTTCGCCGTGATATTCGTGTATATGGGTTTCGACGATGGAATCCACCGGGCAGCTTTCTTCGCAGAAACCGCAGAAAATACACTTGGCAAGATCGATATCGTAGCGCGTGGTGCGCCGCGACCCGTCATCGCGCTCTTCGGACTCGATCGTAATGGCCAGGGCCGGACAAACCGCCTCGCACAGCTTGCACGCAATACAGCGCTCTTCTCCGTTGGGGTAGCGGCGCAAAGCGTGCAGGCCGCGGAAGCGCGGCGACGCCGGCGTTTTTTCCTGCGGGTAGCGCAAGGTGATCTTGCGCTTGAACAAGTACTTGCCCGTCAAGCGCATCCCTTTGAGCATTTCCGACAGCATCAGGCTGCCGAAAAAATCCTTAATTGCTTCCATATCAAGCCTCCGGCAGCATTAATGCCAAATATTCCAGGGCGTCTGCATCCAGATCGCCACAATCAGCAGCCACACGCCGGTCAGAGGTATGAATACCTTCCAGCCCAGGCGCATGATCTGATCGTAGCGGTAGCGGGGAAACGTCGCACGAAACCAAATGAATTGCGAAACCACAAAAAACGTTTTAAGGCCCAGCCACAGCCAGCCCGGCACCCAGGTAAAGGGCGCGACTTCGATGGGTGGCGTCCAGCCGCCCAGAAACATGATGGATGCCAGGCATGACAACAGAATCATGTTGGCGTATTCGCCCAGGAAGAACAGGGCAAAACCCATGCCCGAATATTCAACCATGTGGCCGGCCACGATTTCCGATTCGCCCTCGACCACGTCGAAGGGATGGCGGTTGGTTTCAGCCACCGCGGAAACCACGTAAATCACGAACAGCGGCAACAGGGGCAGCCAGTTCCAGGACAGGAAGTTGAGGCCTTTATCGGCGAACCAGCCGTGTGTCTGCCCAACCACGATGCCGCTGACATTGAGCGTACCCGACACCAGCAGCACGGTGATCATGACAAAACCAATCGCCAATTCGTAAGACACCATCTGTGCGGCAGCGCGCATGGCGCCCAGCAGCGCGTATTTGGAATTGGACGCCCAGCCGGCCACAATCACGCCATACACCCCGACCGAGGTAATCGCCATGACATACAGCAAACCGGCATTGACATTGGACAGGACCAGATCGGGGCCGAAGGGAATCACCGCCCAGGCGGCCAGCGCCGGCATAAGAGTGACCACAGGGGCCAGCACATACAGCACCTTGTTGGCCTTGCTCGGAACAATGAGCTCTTTGGTGAGCAGCTTGAACACGTCGGCAAAGGGCTGCAGCAAACCCTTGTAGCCCACGCGCGTGGGCCCCAGGCGTACGTGCATGGCGCCGATCAGCTTGCGCTCCCAGTAGGTCAGATAGGCCACGCACAAAATAATGGGTACGGCGATCACGATAATCTTGACCAGTGTCCAGACCACCAGCCAGGCAGTCGGCCCGATCAGGCCGGTTCCGTAGCTTTCAACAATCTGTAGCCATTCCATTTATGCACGCTCCACGGAAAGTTGGCCGAAGGCGCTGCCCAGGGCTGTCGTCTCGGCAAACGCCGCCGCCACTCGCACCGCCCCTTCGGCGACCGCATCATCGAGCAGCGCCGGCAAGGTGATTTCACCTTGCGCGGAACGGATGCGCACCGCATCGCCCGATTGCACGCCCAGGCTTGCCAGGGTGCTCGAGCTCATGCGGGCGGAGGGTGCCTGCGAAGCGGCCGTAGCCTGCAAGGGCCCGGAGCGGCGCACCATGGCGTCGCTGCGGTAAATGGGCACATCGGCCAGACGCTCCAGGCCGGGAAGCTTGGCACCCAGGCCGACTTCGCCGCGAACCTCGTTGCCCAGGCGACTGTCCACACCGCCCACCATGACGGTATCGCGCACTGTTTCGGAGGTCTCGTCGTCGAAGCCCGGCAACTGGAACACATTGCCCAAAACCCGCAAAACCTTCCAACCCGGCCGCGTATCGGCGTAGGGAGCGGTCGCCCCCTTGAAGCTCTGCACGCGCCCTTCGGCATTGACGAAGCTGCCCGAGGTTTCGGTAAAAGGTGAAATCGGCAGCATGATATGAGCCCATTCCTGGGCCGTCGAACGGTATGAAGTAAGCGCCACGGCAAACTCCGCCGCCTTCAGAACCTCGACCGCGCGAGCGCCGTTGTCGGCATCGAATTCCGGCTCGGCATGCACTACCAGGTAAGCCTTGAGCGGCTGCGTGAGCATCTGCGTCGCGCTCAGGCCGCCAGGCCCGGGGGTGGCGCCCGCCAGATAACCGCCCACCGTATTGCCGCCGGGAATCAGGAAACCGAACTTGCCCTTGACCGCCCGGGCCAAGGCCGCCGTATTCGCCGCAATCAAGGTGGCCCGGTCGGAGGCGACCGCGAGATTGCCCACCAGCACCGCCACTTTCTGGCCCGATGCCAGGCTGGCAGCGATGCTGCGCGCGGCCTCGGACGGCTGGACTGAGTCGAGCTCGGTCGCAATGGCCTGGCCGGTGGCCTGCGCCGCGGCGACCAGCACCTCGGCCACGGCGTTCGCGATCAGGCTGGGCGCGACAGTCAGGCGCGCGGTCACGGGGAACAGGGGATCGTCGGCGGCGCCATCGATAAAGGAAATCTGCGTGCCGTGCTTGGCGGCCTGGCGCAGGCGCTGAGCGATGAGGGGATGGTCCTTGCGCAGGAACGAGCCCACGACCAGGACCCGGTCGAGCTGGCCAATTTCGGCGATGGGCATGCCCAGCCACGGTACGCCGGTCAGGGCATGATCGAGGTCGGGATCGATATTGCGTAAACGGAAATCGACGTTCTCCGAGCCCAGGGCGCGAGTCAGGCGCGCCAGCAAGGCAAGTTCTTCAGTCGTGGCGTATTGGGAACCCAATGCGCCGATCTGGCTCGCGCCGTGCTGATCGCGCACCTGGCCAAGCCCCTTGACGGCCGCCTGCAAGGCATCGCTCCAGGATGCTTCACGCCACTGGCCATCGGCACCCTTGATCATGGGATGTTTCAGACGATCTTCGGTATACAGGCCTTCATAGGCCCAGCGGTCGCGATCGCTGATCCAGCATTCGTTGATTTCTTCGTTTTCAAAAGGCACGACACGCATGACGCGATCGCCCTTGACCTGCACGACCAGGTTCGCACCCAGGCTATCGTGCGGGCTGACCGAACGGCGGCGCGCCAATTCCCAGGTACGCGCGGTATAGCGGAACGGCTTGGAGGTCAGCGCGCCCACCGGACAGATGTCGATCATATTGCCCGACAACTCGGACTCGACCGCACGGCCCACGAAAGACGTGATCTCGGAGTGCTCGCCGCGATTGACCATGCCCAGTTCCATGACTCCGCCGATTTCCTGGCCGAAGCGCACACAGCGGGTGCAGTGTATGCAGCGCTGCATTTCCTCGGCCGATACCAGAGGCCCCATTTCCTTGTGGAAGACTACCCGCTTCTCTTCTTTGTAGCGCGAAGCCGAGGAACCATAGCCCACGGCCAGATCCTGCAACTGGCACTCGCCGCCCTGATCGCAGACGGGGCAATCCAGGGGATGGTTGATCAGGAGGAATTCCATGACGCTTTTTTGCGCCGCCACGGCTTTGTCGGAGGCGGTATGCACCACCATGCCGTTGGTGACGGGCGTGGCGCAGGCCGGCATGGCCTTGGGCGCTTTCTCGACTTCGACCAGGCACATGCGGCAATTGGCCGCAATCGAAAGCTTTTTGTGATAACAGAAATGCGGCACGTACAAGCCGAGTTTATTGGCGGCATGCATGACCATGCTGCCCTCGGGGACTTCAACCTTGTTGCCGTCGATGGTGAGTTCAACCATTAGCGTGTCCTGACCCTACAAATATTTAGGCACCACACAGCTTTTATGCTCGATGTGGTGTGCGAACTCGTCGCGAAAGTGCTTGATAAAGCTGCGTACCGGCATGGCTGCCGCATCACCCAGCGCGCAAATGGTACGCCCCATGATGTTCAGGGCCACCGAGTCGAGAACCTCGAGGTCTTCGGGCCGGCCCTGCCCATGCTCGATCCGGTTGACCATGCGATAAAGCCACCCCGTACCCTCGCGGCATGGGGTGCATTGACCGCAGCTTTCTTCGAAATAAAAATACGACAAGCGCAGCAGCGACTTGACCATGCAGCGAGTGTCGTCCATGACGATGACCGCCCCCGAACCGAGCATGGAGCCGGCCTTGGAGATCGAGTCGTAATCCATGGTGGTGTCCATCATGATGCTCGCCGGCAGTACCGGCGCGCTCGAACCGCCTGGAATCACGGCTTTCAGGGCACGGCCGCCGCGCATGCCGCCGGCCAGCTCGAGCAGCGTCGAAAACGGCGTGCCCAGGGGAATTTCATAATTGCCCGGACGCTCGACATCGCCGGTGATGGAAAACAGCTTGGTGCCGCCATTGTTGGGCAGGCCGATTTCAAGGTATTCCTGGGCGCTGTTGCGAATGATCCAGGGTACCGCGGCAAAGGTCTCGGTATTGTTGATGGTGGTGGGCTTGCCATACAGGCCGAAACTGGCCGGAAATGGCGGCTTGAAGCGCGGCTGGCCTTTCTTGCCTTCGAGCGATTCCAGCAAGGCCGTTTCTTCACCACAGATATAAGCCCCATAGCCATGAAAGGCATGCAGCTGGAAATTGAAATCGGAACCAAGGATCTTGTCGCCCAGGAAGCCCGCCGCGCGCGCCTCGGCCAGCGCCTCTTCGAAGCGGTCGTAGACCTCGAAGATTTCGCCGTGAATGTAGTTGTAGCCAACGCTGATGCCCATCGCATACGCCCCAATCGCCATGCCTTCGATGACGATATGCGGATTGAAACGCAGGATGTCGCGATCCTTGAATGTGCCGGGCTCGCCCTCGTCGGAGTTGCAGACCAGGTACTTCTGGCCGGGGAAGGTACGCGGCATGAAGCTCCATTTCAGGCCGGTCGGAAAACCCGCGCCGCCGCGGCCGCGCAAACCCGACGCCTTGACTTCGGCGATGACATCCTCGGGCTTCATGCCGGTGGTCAGGATCTTGCGCAAGGCCTCGTAGCCGCCGCGCTTGACGTAGTCGTCGAGCCGCCAATTGCTGCCGTCGAGGCCGGCCACGATTTGCGGCTTGATATGGCGATCGTGGAAAAGCATGCTGCGCGACAAGTCGTTGCCCGGGTCAGCCACCAGGCCCTGGGAGAATTTCTGCAATAGCTCCGGCGCACTCATGCCGATTCTCCGTGCTGTGTAAGTTCTTGAATCATGGCATCGATCTTGTCTTGCGACATGCGCACACACATATGCTTGTTGTTGACCAGCAGCACCGGCGAATCGCCGCAAGCGCCCATGCACTCGCCTTCCACCAGGGTGAACAGGCCATCGGCCGAGGTTTCCTGGAAATCGATGCCCAGCTTCTGCTTCAGATAATCGGCGGTCTTGACGCCGTCGCGCAAGGCACAGGGCAGATTGGTGCACACCGACAGCTTGAAGCGCCCCGCCGGCTTGGTATTGAACATATTGTAGAAGGTGGCGACTTCCTGCACCGCGATGGGGGCTACACCCAGATAGCTCGCCACATCTTCAATCACCTCGGTCGACACCCAGTCTTTTTCGTCCTGTGCAATGGTGAGCGCCGCCATGATGGCGGATTGCTTTTGGTCGCCGGGGTACTTGGTCAGTTCCCTATCGATTTTCTGGTAGGCTTGTTCGGAAAGAAGCATAGTTTGAATCCGGTTGTTCCTTGGCAAAACGACTTTTAGCAGCATACTGCTAAATAGTTAACGATCAGGCTGCTAACGACTTACTGCTAAACAGTTAACGATCAGGCTGTTAACGATCGAGCGGCTAGCGGTCGATTTCGCCAAACACAATATCTTGAGTCCCAATAATGGTTACGGCATCGGCAATCATGTGGCCGCGCGCCATTTCGTCGAGAGATTCCAGGTGCGCAAAACCCGGCGCACGTATTTTCAGGCGATAAGGCTTGTTGGCGCCATCGGAAATCAGATAAATCCCGAACTCGCCCTTGGGATGCTCCACGGCCGAGTAGGCTTCGCCTTCGGGCACATGGAAGCCTTCGGTGAAGAGCTTGAAATGGTGGATGAGGTCTTCCATGCCGGTTTTCATGCGCTCGCGCGATGGCGGCGCCACCTTGTGGTTGTCGACAATGACCGGGCCGGGATTGTTGCGCAGCCATTCAACACACTGGCGGATAATGCGATTGCTTTCACGCATTTCGGCGATGCGCACCAGATAGCGGTCGTAGCAGTCGCCATTGACGCCGACGGCAATATCGAAATCGAGCCTGTCGTAGACTTCGTAGGGCTGCATTTTGCGCAAATCCCAGACCACACCCGAGCCGCGCAGCATGGGGCCGGTAAAGCCCAAGGCCTTGGCGCGTTCGGGGCTTACCACGCCGATGCCGACCAGGCGCTGCTTCCAGATGCGGTTATCGGTCAGCAGCGTTTCGTATTCGTCGACGCAGGCGGGGAAACGATTGGTGAAATCTTCGATGAAATCGAGCAGCGAGCCCGAACGGGCCTCGTTCATGGCGCGGACTTCTTTTTCGCCGCGGTACTTGCTGCTCTGCCCGTAATTCGGCATGGAGTCCGGCAAATCGCGGTACACACCGCCCGGACGATAATAGGCCGCATGCATGCGGGCGCCCGAGGCGGCCTCGTAGCAATCCATCAGGTCTTCGCGCTCGCGGAACGCATATAGGAAAACCGCCATGGCGCCGACGTCGAGCGCATGCGAACCCAGCGACATTAAATGATTGAGCAGGCGCGTAATCTCGTCGAACATGACGCGTATGTATTGCGCGCGCAATGGCACTTGTATGCCCATGAGCTTTTCGATCGCCATGACATACGCGTGCTCGTTGCACATCATGGACACGTAATCGAGGCGGTCCATGTACGGCAAGGCCTGCAAATAGGTTTTATGCTCGGCCAGCTTTTCGGTGGCCCGATGCAGCAAGCCTATGTGCGGATCGGCGCGTTCAATGACTTCGCCGTCCAGCTCGAGCACCAGGCGCAGCACGCCATGCGCCGCGGGGTGCTGCGGCCCGAAGTTAAGGGTGTAGTTTTTTATTTCAGCCATGTCTTAACGCCCTATTCCGTAACCTTCCTCGCGCACCACCCGCGGCGTGATTTCACGCGGCTCGATGGTGACGGGCTGATACACCACGCGCTGCTGTTCAGGGTCGTAGCGCATTTCAACCGTGCCGGACAGGGGGAAATCCTTGCGGAAAGGATGCCCGATAAAGCCGTAATCGGTCAGGATGCGGCGCAAATCAGGGTGCCCTTCGAACACAATACCGTACAAATCAAACGCTTCGCGCTCGTACCAGTTGAGACAGGGCCAAACCTCGACCAGCGAATCCAGCAGGGGAAATTCGTCGTTCGGCACCCAGGTGCGCACCCGCAGGCGCCAGTTGTGCTCAATGGACAGCAGGTGGATGGTGACGGCGAAGCGCTGCGGATGCCGGCCGGGATCGACAGCAAAAGTGGGTGCCCCCCATGCGGAATAATCGACCCCGCACAGGTCCATGCAGGTTTCGAAATGCAGCGCGGGTGCGTCACGCAAAGTCTTGCACGTGTCTACCCACTGATCGGCGGCGACTTCGAGCGTAAGCTCGTTCAAGGCGCCTTTAAGCGCAATGCCGTCGCCAAACTGGGCCAGCAAATGTGTTTTTAGCGTATCAAGCCGAGTCATAGTTACTTACTAGCTTATGAACGTGAATAAGAGGCTCGCCGAAGCAGCCTAGCGAGCAATCGTATTGGTCAGGCGGATTTTGTTCTGCATTTGCAGCAAGCCATAGACCAGCGCCTCGGCCGTGGGGGGACAGCCCGGCACGTAGACATCGACCGGAACGATACGGTCGCAGCCCCGCACCACCGAATACGAATAATGGTAATAGCCGCCGCCATTGGCGCACGAGCCCATGGACAGAACCCAGCGCGGCTCGGGCATTTGATCGTAGACCTTGCGCAGGGCCGGTGCCATTTTATTGCACAAGGTTCCCGCCACGATCATCAGGTCGGACTGGCGCGGGCTGGGACGAAAAATAATGCCGAACTGGTCCAGGTCGTAGCGCGCCGCGCCGGCGTGCATCATTTCGACCGCGCAACAGGCCAAGCCGAAGGTCATGGGCCATAAGGACCCTGTTTTGGCCCAGTTCAGGAATTTATCTGCGCTGGTGGTGATGAAACCTTCTTTGAGAATGCCGTCGATAGCCATGATTGTTGCCTAATTACTCGTAATCGGTGTGAGGTGCGGCACGCGGCGCCGCCGTCGAACGAAAGACCTTATTCCCAATCGAGGGCGCCTCGTTTCCACTCGTAGATGAAGCCCACCGTCAACACCGCAAGAAACACAATAACGGTCCAGAAACCCACCATGCCTACCGCACCGGAGGCGATCGCCCAGGGAAACAGGAACGCGATTTCCAGATCGAACAAAATGAATAAAATGGCCACCAGGTAATACCGCACATCGAACTTCATGCGCGAATCGCCAAATGCATCGAAACCGCACTCGTAGGGCGAGAGCTTTTGCGCGTCGGGGCGGTGCGGCCCAAGCAGGCGGCCGCCCGATAACAGCGCCATGCCCACCAAGGTTGCAAAGATAATAAACAGCAGTACAGGAAAATACTCTTGCAGATTCATGCAAAGCATCCAATGGCAATATGTAAACTTATAGATTGTAGCATTTTGAGTGTGTCATTCGGCTGAACAAACACGGCTTTGAAACAAATGCGGGCATCGATGTTATTTTTTTGCCGCAGCGTCAAAACTGTCCTCGCCTAGGCCCGATTGCCGCTACCGTCGCCACACAGGCGGGATCAGTTTTCGATAAAAACAGCACCCAGCAAAAAGCCACCCCTAAGGGTGGCTTTCATGCATGAACCGAAGCCCATGCCAGTTCTCTTGGCAGCCCGATGAGCTGGGCTGCCTCGGTGCATAGACAAGCTATGCAGGCCGATTAGAACTGGTGACGGATACCGACACCAAGAACAGTCGATTTCAGGTCGTCTGCAAATGCAACGTGCCTGGAGTACGAACCGATTGCATACAGGTTGGTGCGCTTGGACAGATTGTAGGTGTAACCCAAGCTGTATGTTTGCATCTTGCTCAGGCTAGCATCGCCCGCTGCTTCAGGAGCATTGCGAGGATCAGCCATTTGCCAGGATGCCAACACGCGGCCGTTACCAACGGGAGCGCTCAAGCCAACCAAGTACGAATTAACTTTCAGGCCTTGTGCGGCGCCGAGAGTCGGGGTGGCGATGTTGCTGTCGTAGGTCGTGCCTTGGAACCAGCCGTTACGCGTTTGACCGAAAGCCAGGCTAGCCTTGACGATTTCGAAGTCGTAGCTGGCGCCCAAGTTCCATTCGGACACATTCACGCTGCTGCCGCCGTTGGCGGCAACATTGCTGCCTACGTGCATGTTGTCATACGTAAGAGCAACGCCGATGGGGCCGTTGGCATAACGCAGACCAGTGGTCACGACACGTTTGTTGCTGTCGTTAGGATTAAGACCGCCGGCACCAGTGGTGGTGTTCCAGTTTTGAGCACCGTCAGCATTGAACGAATAGCCTACGCCGAACTGGAAGCCAGAGAAGTTCGGGGTTTGGTACAAGACCATGTTGTCCAGACGCAGGGTGTTGGCCGAGCTGAACGACGTACCGACGTTGGCTTGACCGAAACCGTTGTTGAACGGATCAACAATACCAGCCAAGTACTTGGAGGCGATATTGGTTTGACGACCGAAATCCAATTGACCCCAGCTGTCGCCGGCCAGACCGATAGTAGCTTGACGACCGAACAAACGGCCACCTTGAGCGCTCTTACCAGTCGAGCTGTCGAAACCGCTTTCCAATTGGAACACAGCGCGCAGGCCGTCACCCAGGTCTTCGGAACCTTTCAGGCCCCAACGGCTGCCGGACTGAACGCCGTTGATCACGCCGAATTTGCTGGATTTGTAGTCAGCGCCGTCAACAGTGCCTTTGACTTGGTTGTAGCCGATACCTGTGTCGATGATCCCGTAAAGGGTAACCGACGTTTCTGCTTGAGCAACGCCAGCAAAGCCAGCGATTAGAGCAGCAGCGAGCAGAGTCTTTTTCATTTATGAAATCTCCGTAGATTTGAGTAACGAGAGCAGCGATCAATCTTATGTCCTGCCACTCTTTCTAACTCCGCGATGGGAAGTTGGTGCTATTGCATCAAAATTCGGGGCCGCTGGCTATTGTCCTGAGGGCAAAAGCTTAACTTTTCCTGATAATCGTTGGATTCACACAACAAACCCGCTTTTTGACCCTAAAAACATAAGGGTTTACCCTTGTTATTATGTGGCATCCCAGCCACATTTTTTCCCATATCAGCGGGATTTATTTCTATCTAGATTTATTCGAGCTTATCGAAATAAATATTTGTTTCCATTGAGGTTTCCATGGAAGTTTTTAAAGCCAAAAAAGCCGATTTGCCATAACTCGGATTTGCCGTAATGCGACTTACTGGAAGGCGATTTCCCAGGGGAGGCGCTTGCAGCCACCCTCCCCCATTAACGCCCTAGCGCCGCCAGGTGGCCATACCGTTCTGATTCAGATATTCAATGGTGAAACCACGGGCTTTGCCATCTTTCATCAAGAAACGTACGGACGAACGGGAACCTTCCGGCGCGTTTTCACTACGGGGAGCGACGGCGAAGGTATCCCCGTCCCAGTGCGCCATGACGATACGTTCGTGCCTGGGCCCCAGCGTCAGTACTAACTGTTGCTTGTCGATCTTGATGTCCGCCGCACCGAAATAGGCATTCTTATAATGGCCGGTATAGCTCTCCAGCGCCCCCGGAGCCTGAGCTTGGGCCGGGGGCCTCTTGCCGGCCAGATCGCCCACCGGATTGAAAAACGGACGCATCAGGCCGTTGTAGGCGGCATACCAGTCGCGCAGGGGCTCGCCGTATTGCACAATGTCCATGAATTGCATACCTATGCTTTCGGCTGCGCCGACCGGGCTGCCGTTGGTCAGTACCACAATACCGATGTCCGCCGAAGGGATGATCAGGTAGGACGTGGCCGCCCCCAGCAGGAAGGCGCCGGAATGGCTGAAGCTCGTGCGTCCGTTGGCGTTGATGCCGGTATTGAAGCCGTAGCCATAGAATCCGGGCCGGGCATCCAGGCTGTGCGCCGGCGCACTGAAAGAATGCGGGCTCATTGCGGCTCGCAGGGCGTCGGGCGTCGCAAGTTGCCGGCCGTCATGCTGCCCGTTGGCCAGCAGGAACTCGAGCCATTTCGCCAGATCCAGCACGGTGGAGGATACGCCGCCCGCCGGAGACTGTTCATCCGGATTGCGATCGAACAGCGGCTGGAACTTGCCGCCTTCCAGCGCATGCAACACCGCGCGATCGTCGCGTGCAAGGTAATCGGCGTGGCGCGAGCTGGTGGAGGTCATGCCCAGGGGTTTGAACAGCGCTTGCGCGGCCAGGTCTTCCCATTTTTTGCCGGCGGCCACCGCAACGGCTTCGGCGGCGATCGTCGTGCCAAAATTGGCATAGTGATAGGACGCGCGGAACGGATCGAGCGGCAAATGACTGAGCCGCTGGATGATCTGCGTGCGATCATAGCCAAGGTCCTCGAGCTCGTCACCGGCGGCGAAGGGCAGCCCGGTACGGTGCGCCATGAAGTCGCCTATCGTCGCGTGCTTGGCGACATAAGGGTCGCTAAGCTTGAAATCGGGCAGATAACGGGCGACGGGATCATCCCAGGCCACGACCCCTTTACTGACCTCGACGGCGATGACCGAAGCGGTGAGCGATTTGGAGACCGAGGCAATCTGGAACACCGTGCCGGGGTCGACAGGCGTGGGCTTGCCCAACTGGCGGACGCCAAATCCTTGCGCAAAGATAGTCTTGCCGCCGTGCACCACCGCCACTGCCGCACCCGGAACCCCGCTACGCTTCAGAATGCTTGCCACGATTTCAGGGAGCGCGGCAATCGCCTTGTCCAGGCCCTTGTCTGCCATTGCAACGACATCCTGCCCCGGCGTCTTGCCTACGTCGACCAGGGTTTGATGCGCCAGGACAGGTGCCGCCACGGTGAGGGCTACCGTCAGTGCCGACAGGCGCAACATCCTGGCTAGATCCTTGATGGCTGCGACATGCATTAGGAACCCCTTTATTTATAAAATGCGCAGGGGTGCGCGGCGCACCCCTGCTGGTTGATCTAAAAAGCCATAGCTTAGGGTCGGGAGCCCCGTCATTGAGTCGAAAGTATATGTGCAGATGGAATGCCGACGTTAGACCTGGCGTCTCGGAGTCTATTCCTGGAGTCTCAATCAGCGCAACGAGCAAAGGCCAAGACGAAGTGAGCCAGGCACGCGAAGTCAAACGTGCAAGAACGCACAAGACAAACGTCGCAAGGCCGCAGCGCAATAAAAAAACCCGCGCCTTCCTGTGAAGATGCGGGTTGATCGACTTACTAAAGCTACTTATTAGATAAGCTACTTATTAGATATTTGGTGCCGACGGCGAGACTCGAACTCGCACAGCTTTCGCCACTACCCCCTCAAGATAGCGTGTCTACCAATTTCACCACGTCGGCTAATTCTGCTTGCAGGGCGCGATTCCTGGCTTGCGCCCTGTGCAAAGAGCGGTATTCTAGCATGATTTCCGGCTACTTCCCGGACGCACCTGCCGGTGCTTTTCAAGCATGCTTACAAGGCATTGCGGGGCCGATCCCGCCCCTCTTGAGACCCTTACTTGGACTGACCCGCCGGCTTGTCCGAGGAGCTTGCCGGCTTTGCGCCCTCGGCCGCTGCCGGCACCGCCGAAGACGTGCTGGGAACAGTGGGTATGGCGCTGGCGCCCGGCACGGCAGGCGATGTGCCGCCCGCAGCGGGTTTCGCCGCTGGCACGCTGCTGCCCGGAACCGAAGGCACAGCCGAGCCCACAGGAGCCGCCGGAGCGGGAGCCTGCTTGAAGCCTTGCATTACGCCGCCCTCAAGAATCGACGAAGCGGGATGATGGGCAACATAAGCCAGGCCGGCCGTCGATGCAAAGAAGACAATCGCGGCCCATTTGGTAGTGCGCGACAGGAAGTTGGCCGCGCCGGTTGCCCCAAACAGGCTGCCAGCGGAGCCGCCGCCAAATGCGGAGCCCATGTCGGCGCCTTTGCCTTGCTGCAGCAAGACCAGCACGATAATAGCCAGCGACGTAATAACTTGAATCGCCAGAAGAGCGGGTGACAACCATTGCATTTAAAAAACTCCGAAGCCTATGCGGCCGCAATACGTAAAAATTCTTCCGCCACCAGTGACGCGCCGCCCACCAGGGCGCCATCGATATCACTCATGGCAAACAGGCTGGCGGCATTGGATGCCTTGACGCTGCCGCCGTACAAAATAGGGTTCTGCCCCGCCCCTGCCGCGACCAGGCTGGCACGTATGGCCGCATGCACTTCCTGGGCCTGCTCGGGCGTAGCGGTACGGCCGGTTCCTATTGCCCACACGGGTTCGTAAGCCAGTACGATTTTGGCAATGGCCTGGGCGCCCAGCGCCAGCACCGGTGCCAACTGGCGGGCAATGACTGCCTGCGTTTGCCCCGACTGATGCTCAGACAGAGTTTCACCTACGCACACCACGGGCGTCAGGCCGGCCTTGACCGCCGCAGACGCCTTGTCGGCAACCTGCTGATCGGTTTCGCCGTGCAGGGAACGGCGCTCGGAGTGCCCGGCCAGAACCCACCGGCATCCAAAATCGTTCAGCATGACGGCCGATACTTCACCGGTAAATGCACCCTGCGCCTGAGCGCTGAGGTCTTGCGCACCCCAGGAAACAGGGCTGCTTGCCAACGCCACGCTGGTTTGGGCCAAATACGGAAAGGGCACACATACGGCGATTTCGCCCTTGAGGGCAACAGAAGCAACGCCCGCCCGCAAATCGGCCAGCAAAGAGGCGTTTGCCGCCAGGTTGCCGTGCATTTTCCAGTTGCCTATTACAAGGCGCGCTCGAGAAGGTGCTGTAGCCATGTCGTCCAAATACGCGGACAGGCCCCAAGGCCAATCCAAAAAATCGGGTAAACCCGGCATTGTATCCTGCCGCGAACCCAATTGCCTAATCGTTCCATTTTAGCAAGCAGCGGCAGGCTTGGAAACAGCAGGCGCGATACCGTCGCAAAGGAGCGGCCCGGGCTGCCCGCCCCCTCCCCCACGAACGCCCGCGCCACCTATACCGTCAGGATGATCTTGCCGATCTGCTCCCCGGCTTCCATCATGGCGTGCGCATCGCACGCTTTTGCCAAAGGAAACGTGGCGTGCACAATAGGCTTGATTTTCCCGGCTTCCAGCAATGGCCAGACCCGCTGCCTCAAGGATTGCGCAATGGCCGCCTTGAAGGCGACCGGGCGCGGGCGCAGCGTAGAGCCTGTAACGGTCAGGCGCCGGCGCAACACCTGTCCGCAATCGATGGTGGCCTTGTTGCCGCCCAGCAGCGCAATAATCACAATGCGGCCGTCGTCGGCCAGGCAGCCCAGGTTGCGGTTGATGTAGTCGCCCGCCACCATATCCAGCACGACATCGACACCCTTGCCGCCAGTCGCCTTTTTGATTTCCTCGACATAATCCTGGGTACGGTAATTGATGCCCAGGACAGCGCCCAGAGCTTCAACGGCGCGTGCGCGCTGATCGCTGCCCACCGTAGCGTATACCTTATTACCCAGGGCAGTGGCCAATTGAATGGCCGTGGTGCCTATACCGCTGGCTCCGCCATGCACCAACAAGGTTTCGCCGGCCGACAATTGGCCGCGGTCGAAAACATTGCTCCAGACAGTGAAATACGTTTCGGGCAAGCCGGCCGCCTCGATGTCGCTCAATCCCGCGGGAACCGGCAGGCACTGGGCTGCGGGGGCCGTGCAATATTCCGCGTAGCCGCCTCCGGCAATCAGTGCGCACACCTTGTCGCCCAGCTTAAAGCCGCCTGCAGCGGCGTCGCCTCCGGTAATCTCGCCCACGATCTCCAGCCCAGGCAAATCGGACGCGCCCGGCGGCGGCGCATAATTGCCCTTGCGCTGGAACACGTCGGGACGGTTGACTCCGGCAGCGGCAACCTTGATCAGCACCTCACCGGCCTTGGGCTCGGGCACAGGGCGATCAACCAGGACCAAAACCTCGGGCCCCCCTGGATGCGAAATTTCCACGGCTTTCATGACAACTCCTTGTATGCTTGGCAAAAACGGCATTATCGCCTATGCGGCAATAACTTCAGTCCGCGGCCTGGGACTTGCCGGACGAACGATAAAAGCCGGCGATTTCCCATACTTTTTGCGACAAAAACGCCAATTCCGCCCACAAGCGGGTACGCATCGGCTAAACTCACGTCCTTCTGAAAGGTCGGCCTGGCACTCCCAAGCCTCAAGCGCCTTGCGGATGAACATCTCAATGGAAGCGTGCCAGAGCGGTTGAATGGACTGGTCTTGAAAACCAGCGACGGGGCAACCCGTCCGTGAGTTCGAATCTCACCGCTTCCGCCAAGAACATTTATGATCACATAAAGCCCGGATTGCGCGGCAGATATTGCGTCCAGGCGCCATAGCCAGGCGACGCCATCAGCAGCATCGGAACGGTGATGCGCATGCCGCAATCGACCGCAAGGCGCAGTGCGCTGTCGCATGTGCCCGGCACGAACGCCGATATTTTCTCCGAGGGCTTGTCGGCCGCTATTTTCAACGCCGTTGCGAAGGCGCTCGCAAGGACGTCAGCCCGCGTGACCGCGAGGGGCCCGACATGCCCGCTGGGACCAATGTAAGCGTAGCCAACGCACTCGCCGCCGGCGCAGAGCATGACACCTGTGGTCCCCGGGTCATTGAGCAGGTAGCGGTGATGCTTCTCGCGCGCGACGCCCACAGCGCGAACGTCGATCTCGGCAAGCCTTTGCATGTGCTGGTCTGTGTCGTCGATTGCCATGCTGCGCAATGGCAATCCCGGCAAACCGGCCTTCACCCGCTCACGCGCGGCGCCGAAAAAATAAACCGGCATCCTGGGGAAGAAGCCGTGCCGGATGTAGAGGCCCTGCGACACACGGTTGAAGGCAAAAGTAATCAATGCCTTGTGATCCGCTCTCGATTTCCGGGCGTGCTCCAAGCTCAGTTTCAATAGCTCGTTCCCGATGCCGCGACCCTGTTGGGAGGGATCGACGAATAGCTGAGCGAGAAACCAGACATTTCCGCACACCCAACTCCAGGCAAAACCGAGAATGTCGCCGCCGTCCTGCGCGATCCATAGGCCGCCGGGGTCGTCCTTGAGCGAGAACAGCTGAAAGTTGGGCGGGCTCGGAGTCGCCATCGAGCCAAAGCCATGACGCTCGGTAAGGTCGTTGATACTGGCAACAACCAGCGCCTCGGTCGTCGCCAAATCTTGCGCCTGGGCGGGCCTGTAGATGAGTGACATTGGGCAACTCCTTCAGAGGAACCTTTTAGACAGGTCATGGCGCCTTTTGGCGCCGCGCCGCCTGGTCTTTTATGTTATACCCCCACACCCCGTCTCGAAAAACAATCAGTTGCACCAAGAGTGTCGCGAGGACAAACCTCTTTTCCTATGGTCGCCCTGGCGAAAACCCCACCAAACGGCGCGCACCATCCCGGCCGATATCCAAGTTCCATAATATGGACAAAAACAAGGAGCATATTGACAAGAATACACCTTGATCCCTAAACTGGTTCCAGCAACAATCAAGCGGGTTTAACCGCCAAAAGGTTCATATTATGAACCAACAATCAAACGGACGAGGCATGCAGCACGACACGATTTCAAGGCGGGTAGACCGGGATGCGGCGCATGCGTCATATTGAGCACCCAGGCCCGGTCGCGGCCGAGCGGCTGCAGTGCATAGACGGCAAGGTCGATATCGTGGAACTCGTACTCGGCGCGGGCCAGCCATTGATGGCCGCTGCCACGCAGGCCCTGTCCGCGCTCGGGGCAAGCAGCGCCGTGCTGACGCTTCATGACGGCGCCCTGGATCCTTTCGCCTATGTGCTGCCCGCCATGTCCGACTCGCCCGAACACGCGGTCTATTACAGCAAACGCTACGATGCCCCACCGGGTCAAACGCATATCCAGGCCGGCTGCATAACCTATGGCCTGCGCGATCACGCCCCATGGCTGCATTGCCATGCCCTCTGGAACGAGGCGGACGGGACACAGCGCTGCGGCCATATTCTGCCCGACGACGCTATTCTCTCGACCCCATTGCACGCCACGGCCGCACTGATACGCGGCGTGGATTTTGTCGTGGCGGCCGATGCCGAAACAAATTTTTCGCTGTTCCAGCCGCAGTTGCAGGCGCAGCCACAGGGCTTGCCGGCGCCCGAACCGGAGCTTATGCCCGGTTCGTCGGCAAACGGCGTAAGCGCATTCGTGCTGCGTGTCCGGCCAAACCAGGATTTCTGCACCGCCCTGGAAACCATATGTACGGAGCGCGGCATCCGGCGCGCCATTGTGCGCGGAGGCGTAGGCAGCCTGGTTGGAGCCGCATTCGACGATGGACGCACGGTTGCCCCCATTGCCACCGAAGTATTCATCCAGCGGGGCATAGTCGAACCTGGCGCCGACGGTGCGGCGCAAGCCACTGTCGATGTTGTGATGGTCGACTACACCGGAGCCACCACGCAAGGGCGCCTGCTCCGCGGCGCCAATGCGGTGCTCGTCACCTTCGAACTCGTCGTCGAACCGCTGCCGTAGGGGCAAGCCTTGTGCCCGCCCGTCCAGGCCAAGGCATAAACCTCGGGTGACAACAAGCCCCCCCTACGCAAGCGATACATGCCGCTGCAGCGGCCGTCCATCGCAAATCCCCCTGTTATTTGAAATAAAATTTCAAAACCCACAGCAGGAAACAGCAGTTCATGTAACAATCACGTCCGCGCACCCATGGCGGAATTGGTAGACGCAAGAGACTTAAAATCTCTCGATCATTGATCGTGCCGGTTCGATTCCGGCTGGGTGCACCATAAAAAAACGACATCCACGGATGTCGTTTTTCATATACAAGGCACCGATTGCAGTCAGGCGGGGCCGAAGGCCGCCACCCACTGCAATAACCGGGGCGCCAGATAAGCAATACTGGCGCCGCGGCGTATTGCGCCGGCGTAATCAGGCCGCGGTTTCAGGAGCAGCCACCGGACCTTGCGGGCCGCCTTGGGCTTCGATACCGCCAATAGCCTTCATGGACAGACGCAGCCTACCCTTGTCATCGGCTTCGATAACCTTGATACGCACGGTCTGGCCGACTTTCAGCACGTCATTGATATTGGCGATGCGATAGTTGGCGATTTCAGAGATATGCAGCAAGCCGTCGCGACCAGGCAGAACCTGGACAATCGCGCCGAAATCCAGCAGACGCAGCACAGGGCCTTCGTATTCCTGACCGACTTCGACATCGGCAGTCAGTTCCTTGATGCGGCGCTCGGCATCCCTGGCGCGATCGAGATCGGCGCTGGAAATGGTAATGGTGCCGTCGTCGCCGATATCGATTTGCGTGCCGGTTTCTTCGGTCAGCGCACGAATGGTCGCACCGCCCTTGCCGATGACGTCGCGGATTTTCTCGGGATTGATCTTGACCGTCAGCATGCGCGGAGCGAACTCCGACAGCTCGGTGCGCGAACCTTCGAGGGCAGCCTTCATCTTTTCAAGGATATGCAAACGGCCTTCGCGGGCCTGGGCCAGCGCAACCTGCATGATTTCCTTGGTAATGCCCTGGATCTTGATATCCATTTGCAGGGCGGTAATGCCTTGCACGGTACCGGCCACTTTGAAGTCCATATCGCCCAGGTGATCTTCGTCGCCCAGGATATCGGTCAGTACGGCGAACTTGCCGCCGTCCTTGATCAGGCCCATGGCCACGCCGGCCACGTGATCCTTGACGGGAACACCAGCGTCCATCATGGCAAGCGAACCGCCGCATACCGACGCCATGGAAGACGAACCATTGGACTCGGTGATTTCGGAAACCAGGCGGATCGTGTACTGGAAATCGGGAGCGTCGGGCAACAGGGAGATCAACGAACGCTTGGCCAGGCGGCCGTGGCCGATTTCACGGCGCTTGGGTACGCCGAAACGGCCGGTTTCGCCTGTGGCAAACGGGGGCATGTTGTAGTGCATCATGAAGCGGTCGCGGGATTCGCCCATGATCGAATCGATGATTTGCTCGTCCTGCTTGGTGCCCAAAGTGGCCACCACCAAAGCCTGTGTTTCACCACGGGTGAACAAAGCGCTGCCGTGCGCACGAGGCAGCACGCCCAGACGGATGCTGATGGGACGCACCGTACGGGTATCGCGGCCGTCAATGCGGGCTTCGCCGTTCAGGATCTGGCCGCGTACGATTTTGGCTTCGAGGTCGAACAGGATATTGTCGACTTCAACGCTGTCGGGCTGGGCTTCGCCTTTGGCTGTGGCGTGTTCCAGCAGTTTGGCCTTGACGCTGGCGTATACGTCGCGCAACTGGGTAGTGCGGCCCTGCTTGTCGCGAACCTGATAAGCGGCCTGCAGGCCGGCCTGAGCGGCGGCGCTCACGGCGGTAATCAGCGCTTCGTTCTTGGGTGCCGCCTGCCAATCCCATTCGGGTTTGCCGGCTTCGCCGACCAGATCGTGGATGGCATTGATCACTGTCTGCATTTGTTCGTGGCCATATACGACCCCGCCCAGCATGACTTCCTCGGACAATTGCCGTGCTTCGGATTCGACCATGAGCACGGCGGCTTCGGTGCCGGCCACCACCAGATTCATCTGCGACTCTTTCAATTGCGAGGTCGTGGGATTGGTGATGTACTGATTGTCGATATAGCCCACCCGTGCCGCGCCGATAGGGCCATTGAAGGGGATGCCGGAAATCGCCAATGCGGCCGACGCGCCAATCATGGCAGCGATGTCGGGGTCGATTTCGGGGTTGACCGACAAGGTATGAATAATGACCTGAACGTCGTTATAGAACCCTTCGGGAAACAGAGGGCGCAAAGGCCGGTCGATCAGGCGCGAAGTGAGGGTCTCTTTTTCGGAGGGCTTGCCTTCGCGTTTGAAAAATCCGCCCGGAATGCGGCCAGCCGCATAGGTTTTTTCAATGTAATCGACTGTCAGGGGGAAAAAATCCTGGCCAGGCTTGGCTTTTTTTGCCGCGACGACCGTCGCCAGCACAACCGTATCTTCAATGGAAACCAGCACCGCGCCCCCAGCCTGGCGAGCAATCTCGCCCGTTTCAAGCACTACTGTGTGCTGGCCGTACTGAAACGATTTCGTCACTTTATTAAACATTACGGAATATCCTTACAATAAAAAAACCGTGGCCACCGCGAATTGTCATCGCAGCGCCCACGGTTGCATCATGGGGAGCCAGCCCCGAGTATCACTTACGCAGACCGAGCTTTTCGATCAACGAACGATACGACTCGGGACTGCGGCCTTTGAGGTAATCGAGCAATTTGCGACGGCGGCTGACCATGCGCAGCAGACCACGACGCGAGTGGTGGTCTTTCATGTGAGCCTTGAAGTGGCCGGTCAATTCATTGATGCGGGCCGTAAGCAGCGCCACTTGTACTTCGGGGGAACCCGTATCGCCTTGGGCACGTTGGTATTGTGCAACGATATCGGTTTTTTTGATGTCAGCAACAGACATTATCAAGCCTCTTTAACGAGCGACAGAGCCGAGGTGCCCTGACGTGATGTTTATGAAAATATGATCCAGCTTCGGCGAAAGCCACGGTTACAAAGATACCGTTCCGCCGGGAAGCTGCCGCATTATAGCGGATTGGCAAGATGTTTGCGGGGTACGGGGTGTAATAGGGGCGAAATCACCAAGGAACCATACCCCGCATCCGGCTGTCTTATTCCTAGAGACTTTTCAGCTACAGTAATGACTTTCTCCGGCCAAATCCCCTGCCTGGGCTTTTCTGCATTAGCCCGGGTTCCATAATTGATTTGGCCTTATGCGCATACATCGCTACTCAGGAGCTCTTCATGGTCTCGAATATTCGTCATGCCACATCGGGCCGCTGGCTTCGCGCCAGCCTGGCTATTGCCGCGCTGGGCGTGCTGGCCGCCTGCTCCAGCATGAGCGACCTCCCCTCCGGCACTCCGCTGGCCCAGATCCAGGCCAAATACGGACGACCCAGTTTTTCCTGCCCGGAACCCAACGGCGGCCAGCATCTTGTCTGGTCCCAGCAACCCTTTGGGCAGTATGCCTGGGGCGTGCATGTCGACAGCGCCGGCCAGACCGATCAGGTCCAGTCCTTGCTGACCGATGAGCACTTCCAGCTTCTGGGCAAAGGCACCTGGACCCAGCAGCAAGTTCTTTGCGAATTCGGGCCACCCGCGGTAAAAGACAGAGTAGGCTTGCCCTCGTCCGACCAGTTGGTCTGGAGCTACCGATACCGCCAGGCCAAATCGTGGAATTCGCTCATGTACGTGTACTTCGGCCACGATGGTTCGCACGTCATCCGCTTCCATCCTGGCCCCGACCCGATGTTCGACGACCACGACCAATCGTCGTTCCGGTAAAAAACAGGCGTAAAGCGGGCGGGAGGCATTGCTTTTGCGTAGGGGTCACCGTAGGTCGGCCCTGGCGGTCGCCTGCGATGCGCCCCAGCATGGGTGCCCACAAAGAGCCCCCTAGCTTTTGCTACAAATCGTGCTTGGTCGCGTCGTCCGCCAAACCTTCCGCGTTGAAGTGGCGCGATCGGTTTCTTAGCTTGCGCGCCCGGCGCCAGCGCCAGAACATGGTTGTCCAACCGGATATGCCGTAGATGACGAAAAGCCCGAACAGCACGACGGGGGGATCGCTGGATACGAACACGAACACGGCGACCAGCACCAGAATGACCCAAAAGGGTACGCTGCGCCCCAGCGCGAAGGTTTTGCCACTGTAGAACGGCGCATTCGATACCATGGCAACGCCGGCGTAAACCGTGAGTGCAAATGCCAGCCAGGCGATTGTGCCGTCTTGCAGAAGAAACTTATTGTCGACAGCCAGCCAGACAAAGCCGGCCACCAGCGCCGCCGCCGCCGGACTGGGCAGCCCCTGGAAGAAACGCTTGTCGATCACGCCGATATTGGTATTGAAACGCGCCAGGCGCAACGCGGCCCCCACGACATAGATAAATGCGGCCAGCCAACCCCAGCGGCCCAGGTCGTGCAAGGTCCATTCATACATGACCAGGGCGGGCGCAATGCCGAACGAGGCCATATCGGACAAGGAATCGTACTGCTCGCCGAAAGCCGATTGCGTATTGGTCAGGCGCGCCACGCGGCCATCCATGCCGTCAAACACCATGGCCGCGAAAATCGCGATGGCGGCGATTTCGAATCGGCCGTTCATGG
Source organism: Paralcaligenes sp. KSB-10 (assembly GCF_021266465.1). Lineage (NCBI taxonomy): Bacteria > Pseudomonadati > Pseudomonadota > Betaproteobacteria > Burkholderiales > Alcaligenaceae > Paralcaligenes > Paralcaligenes sp. KSB-10. Next base: position 2,179,222 of record NZ_CP089848.1, read on the forward strand.
CCTGGACCACCGCATAGAATCCAGCGAAAAGATTCGCTGTGGTAAACGCATTGGGCAGCAGGTAGATGCTACGCCGGCGCGTGTGTTCGTCGAGAGGAAAATTAGGCATGGGTTTGCTCGCTGGCGGCTGCGGGCAGTTCAGCCAGCACCGTGCTGGTGGCCTGCACCTTGTCGCCTATGGACACCCGCGGGCGCGAGCCCAGGGGCAGATAGACGTCGACACGTGAACCAAAACGGATAAAACCGTAGCGTTGCCCGCGATAGACCTGATCGCCCGGCTTGATGTAGCAAAGTATGCGCTTGGCGATCAGGCCGGCAACCTGTACCGCGGTTACGACATGGCCCTGGCTGGTGCGCAGCACCGTAGCGTTGCGTTCGTTCTGCAGCGATGCCTTGTCGAGCGCGGCATTGAAAAATTGCCCGGCAAAATAATCGACAGAGAGCACTTCGCCATTGACGGGCGCGCGATTCGAATGAACATTGAACACGTTCATGAACACGCTGATCTTCAGCGCGTCGCGTTGCGCATAGGCATCTTTGACCTCTTCGACGGAAACAATACGGCCGTCGGCCGGGGATAGCACATAGAGCTCGCCGTCGGGCGCGACACGCGCCGGGTCGCGGAAAAACTGCAGGACAAACAACGAGATCAGCCACAATGGCAACGAAGCCCAGGGCGACCAGAATGTGACAATGATGGAAACAAGCACAATGGCTGCCAGAAACGGCCAGCCTTCGCGTGCAATGACAGGATGCGGATAAGAAGGTTTATTCATCGTAAGACGAAGAATAACCGAAATGGATCGAGTTTTGCGTAGTCGCGGGCGCTTATGGCGAATGCGGACAGCTGCAGGGAACGAACGGAGAATGGCCGCAGGAAACGAACGCAGGCGACCGGAAACTGTTACGAGTGGCCGGAAACAATTGGCAGCGGCCGGAAATAAATGCGGGCGGCCCTTGTGGCCGCCCGCCCCAGCCTGCCCGAAATGAAACGGAGGCCTAGTTCTTGGTTTGATCGACCAGCTTATTGGCCGCGATCCAGGGCATCATGGCGCGCAATTTGCTGCCCACTTGCTCGATTTGCGATTCGGCGTTGATGCGGCGACGCGAGATCAGGGCGGGTGCGCCGGCCGCATTTTCCAGAATGAAATTCTTGGCGTAGGCACCTGTCTGGATATCGGTCAGGCATTTACGCATGGCCTTTTTGGTTTCTTCGGTAACGATCTTGGGGCCGGTTTCATATTCGCCGTACTCAGCATTGTTGGAAATGGAGTAGTTCATATTGGCGATACCGCCTTCGTAGATCAGGTCGACGATCAGCTTGAGCTCGTGCAGACACTCAAAATAAGCCATTTCCGGCGCGTAGCCGGCTTCGACCAGGGTCTCGAAGCCCGCTTTGATCAGCTCGACCGTACCGCCGCACAGCACGGCCTGTTCACCGAACAGATCGGTTTCGGTTTCTTCGCGGAAGTTGGTTTCGATCACGCCGGCACGGCCGCTGCCGATAGCGCAGGCATACGACAGGGCGACATCGCGGGCGGCGCCCGATTTATCCTGATGCACGGCGACCAGCGACGGTACGCCGCCACCCTGGCGATACGTGCCGCGCACGGTGTGGCCCGGCGCTTTGGGGGCAATCATGATGACGTCGATATCATTGCGCGGCACGACCTGGCCGTAATGCACATTGAAGCCGTGGGCGAAAGCCAGAGCGGCGCCGGCCTTGATATTGGCGGCAACGTGATTGCGATAGACTTCGGCGATATTTTCGTCGGGCAACAGCATCATCACCAGATCGGCCCCTTTGACTGCCTGATCCACTTCCTGCACAGCCAGGCCTGCGTTCTCGGCCTTGCTCCAGGAGGCTCCGCCCTTGCGCAGGCCCACCACCACCTTCACGCCCGACTCATGCAGGTTCAGGGCGTGCGCATGCCCTTGGGAACCGTAGCCGATAATAGCGACTTTCTTGCCTTTGATGAGGGAAAGGTCACAATCTTTGTCGTAAAAAACTTTCATTTATAAAACTCCAGGATTTAAGAAAATAGTATTGCTTCAGATTCGGGAAATCGTTGCTGCTTAATGGATTTTGGTGCATCCGGCCCGATTCCGGGCGTCGGCGGTAATGCGGCAATTCAATAGGACGCGGGCTCAAGCGCGATGCGCGTCAGCCCGCCCCTTCTTTACAGTTTAAGGACGCGTTCTCCTCGGCCTATGCCCGATACTCCGGTGCGAACGGTTTCAAGAATCGCGCTGCGGTCCAGCGCTCCGATAAAGGCTTCGATTTTTTCTTGCACACCGGTCAACTCGATGGTGTAGACCTTATCGGTAACGTCGATGATGCGCCCGCGGAAGATATCCGCCATGCGTTTCATTTCTTCGCGCTCTTTGCCTACAGCCCGCACCTTGATCAGCATGAGCTCGCGCTCGATGTGCGGCCCTTCCGACAAATCTACCACCTTGACGACATCGACCAGGCGATTCAAGTGCTTGGTGATCTGCTCGATGATTTCGTCGGAACCGTTGGTGACAATCGTCATGCGCGACAGCGTCGAGTCTTCGGTAGGCGCAACCGTCAGGGTTTCGATGTTGTACCCGCGCGCCGAGAACAGGCCAACCACGCGCGACAGGGCACCGGGCTCATTTTCCAGAAGGATAGAAATTACATGTTTCATTTTTTTCTCTCCTTACAGGTCTTCTGAACCAAGCAGCATATCGGTCAGGCCGCGGCCGGCCTTCACCATGGGCCACACATTTTCAGTCTGGTCGGTAATGAAGTCGAGGAATACCAGCCGCTTCTTGTGCTTGCTGAAGGCTTCGCGTATGGCCGGCTCGACATCGGCGGGCTTGTCGATCTGCAGGCCGACGTGGCCATAGCTTTCGACCAGCTTGACGAAATCGGGCAAGGCATCGACATACGACTCCGAATAGCGCGAGCCATAATCGATCTGCTGCCATTGCCGCACCATGCCAAGATAGCGATTGTTCAGACACAGTATCTTGGGCGTCAGGTGATACTGTTTGCAGGTGGAGAGTTCCTGGATGTTCATTTGAATCGAGGCTTCACCCGTAATGACCGCCACATCGCGGTCGGGATTGGCCATTTGCACGCCCATGGCAAAAGGCAAGCCTACCCCCATCGTTCCCAGGCCTCCCGAATTGATCCAGCGGCGGGGTTGGTCGAAGCGGTAATACTGCGCCGCCCACATTTGGTGCTGGCCCACATCCGAGGTCACGAAGGCATCGCCGCCCGTGACTTCCCACAGCTTCTGAACCACAAACTGCGGCTTGATCAGCGTATCGGAGCCCTCGTATTTAAGACACTCCTTGCCGCGCCAAGTATTGATTTGCTGCCACCACTTGGCCACAGCCGCCTGGTTGGGCGGCGTATCGGCCACCGCTTGCGCATAGAAGCTGTTGAGTTCCTGCAGCACGTCTTTGACATTGCCCACGATGGGAACATCGACGCGCACACGTTTGGAAATCGAAGAAGGATCGATGTCGATATGAATGATCTTGCGCGGATTTTGCGCAAAATGCTTGGGATTGCCGATCACCCGGTCATCGAAGCGGGCTCCCACCGCCAGCAGGACATCACAATGCTGCATGGCCATATTGGCTTCGTAGGTGCCGTGCATCCCCGGCATGCCGACAAACTTGTCGTCGCTGGCCGGGAAAGCCCCCAGGCCCATCAAGGTATTGGTGCAGGGCGCGCCCAGCAAGTCCACCAGCTGGCGCAGTTCGGGAGCCGCATCCGACAGCACCACGCCGCCCCCCGAATAGACCATGGGCCGCTCGGCGGCCAGCAGCATTTGCACCGCTTTTTTGATTTGCCCCTGATGCCCCTTGACCACGGGCGCATAGGAACGCATGTGCACCTCGCCCTTTTTGGGCGTGTACTTGCAGGTGGCCATGCTGATGTCTTTGGGGATATCGACCAGTACCGGACCCGGCCGGCCCGTTTTGGCGATATAAAAAGCGCGGCGCATGGTTTCGGCCAGATCCTTGACATCGCGCACAAGGAAATTGTGTTTGACGCAGGGACGCGTAATGCCCACGGTATCGCATTCCTGGAATGCATCTTCGCCTATGGCGTGGCTAGGCACCTGGCCGCTGATGATTACCAGGGGGATTGAATCCATATAGGCGGTGGCAATGCCGGTCACCGCATTGGTAACGCCCGGACCGCTGGTGACCAGCGCTACTCCGACCTTGTCGGACGAGCGTGAATAAGCATCGGCGGCATGCACGGCGGCCTGCTCGTGACGCACCAGGATGTGCTGGAATTTGTCTTGTTTGTAAATTGCGTCGTAAATGTACAGGACCGCACCACCGGGGTAACCAAATACGTGGTCAACGCCCTCTTCGGCCAGACAATGCACGACGATATCGGCGCCATTGAGTTCCATGTTGTATTCCTTTCGTAACCAGCACTGACATTCCGATTGGCCAGGAAAAGCCTGAGCCGGGCCAGTCGCGGCAACATGATCCGGCGCTTTATGGCTCACAGAGCCACGCCACCCAGACACCTTGCCGTCCCGACACGCACTCGTCGAAACGCAGTACGAGCGTTCTTCATGAACGCGGGAGGTAGAAACGGACGCTTTGGCAACACACGCTTGTGACGCGGCCAACAGCAGGTAATGCAGGCGCAAAAAACCGGGCGGATAGCCCGGGCGACAGAGCCTTTGACGGCCCGCACTGGATAAATGAGCGAGTCGAGGAGAGCTACTTTACCGCGTTGCACCATCAGAATCAACTCGGACCGCAAGCGGGCCCAGCCCGAAACACATTGACATGAATGGGAACCACGCTTCAGGCAAAAGATAAAAAACACAAGCCATTCTCCCTCTATACTTGCTTTGTTCCCACCACAGCACCGTGCTCATGGCGTCACCCGTACCCCAACTGCAGCGTTTTTTCTATAGCCACTATTTTTTTGGCGGGCTGCGGCAATCGATTGGGGTCTTGTTGCCGGCCCTGGTACTGGGCGGAATATTTCAGCTGTATGCGGTGGGTGTCATTGCGGCCATTGGCGCCGCCTGCGTCGCCGTCATCGACCAGCCCGGCGGCCCGCGCAGCAACCGCCGCAACGAAATGCTGGGCGGCATCCTGCTGGTATCCCTGACCGCCGCCGTTACCGGCCTGGCATCACCGTATCCCGTCCTGCTGTGGCTGGTCGTCCCCGCCCTGTGTTTCGGATTTTCGATGCTCACGGTGTTCGGCAAACGAGGCGGCCTGATCGGTTTTGCCTGCCTGCTGATCATGACGCTGACCATGCGCATCCCGCTGGACGAAAGCCAGGTGCTGCTGCACACGCTGTACTCATTCCTGGGCGGGCTGTTTTATTTCAGCTTCAGCTTCCTGATCAGCCGCGTACTATGGTACCGCGAAGAGCAGCAGGGCCTGTCCGTCGCCCTGTTCGCCACGGCCGACTATATGGCGGCCCGCTCACAGTTTTACGACGCCCATGTCGACCTGGACGCCTGCTACCGGCGAATGATCCACTTTCAGTCCATCATGACCGAAAAACACCAGGCGGCGCGCGACCTGGTACTGCGCGAACTGCCCAAGGGGCGCGGGCGCGGTGATCGCCATCGCGTCATGCTGCTGAACATTTTTATCGACATGGTCGATCTGCTGGACAGCCTCGTTGCCACACACACCGACTATGCAACGCTGCGCCGCCGCCTGCCGGACAGCGACGTGCTGCTGTTCGCCCGCGACGCCCTGTACAAGCTTTCGGTCAATGTCGGACGCCTGGCCTTGAATATCGCGCGCAACAAAAGCGCCCGCACACGCAGCAGCGTCAAGGCCGAATTGCGGGCCATCGAATACGAAATCGAACAATACCGGGAAAAGGGGCTGGCCCAGAACGAGCCTGAAGTCTACGCCTTGCTGGTGCAAATACTGCGCCGCCTGCGCAACGCGACGCGCGTGGTGGAGCACATGGCTGCGCGCACCCGCGGTGACGGCAACGATACCTCGAACGAAACCCGCCTGGATAAATCCCTGAGCCGCTTCCTGTCGCGCCAGGAATTGCGGTTCGGCATGCTGACCAGCAACCTGCGCCTGGACTCCTCGCACTTCCGTTATGCCTTGCGCGTGTCGATAGCCACCCTGCTGGCCATGACCGCCACCCTGGTGCTGTCGCTCGTGCTCGACATGGAAGGGGTGAAGGCCGATCTGACCGGGCACAGTTACTGGATCATCCTGACGATCATCATCGTCATGAAACCGGGGTTTGCGCTCACCAGGCAGCGCAATGGCTGGCGTCTTACGGGCACCCTGATAGGCTGCGGCCTGGGTATGATTCTATTCAATGTCACCCAAAACCCCGACATCTATTTCGCCGCACTGGTCATTACCAGCGTCCTGGGCTATTCCCTGATTCAGGTGAACTATATGCTGGCCGCCATCTTCAATACCTTGTTCGTGCTGATGGTGTTCCATTTTCTTACGCCCAGCGCCAATTTCGTGGTGGGCGAACGCCTGGTCGACACGGTCATAGGCTGTGGCCTGGCCCTCTTGTGCAGCTATATCTTTCCCTGGTGGGAATACAGCGTCATGGGGTCGCTATCCAAAGCCGCCAAGGCCGCGAACCAGGAATATCTGAAAACCGGCCTGCAGTATGCCTGCCTGAGCCGAGCGCTACAGCCCAGCGAGGAGACGCAGCCCAGCCAGCCGGACGATCAGGCCTCTCTGGAAGCGCAGAGACACGAAGCGGAAGTCGCCTGGCGCCTGGCCCGGAAAAATGTGCACATTGCCTTCAGCAACTTCGCGGCGGCCTTCTACCGCATGATGGACGAACCCGCCAAGCGCCAGAAGAATGTACCGGAATTGAATCACCTGCTTATTCAGAACCACGTGCTGGCATCGCAAATCAGCGCCGCCATCCCCATTCTGGCAAAACTTCAAACCGTACCCGAAGGCATACAAAAATCGCTCGATGCGATCGAGGCCCTGTTGCAAGACCAGGATGCCACCCCACCGATCTCCATCGAAACCGAAGGCGAATTGGCTACCCTGGCCTACCCCTTGCGGCAAATGGTCAAGGCCGCCCAATTGATCCGCCAGGAAATGCACGGCCTGGGTCCGGCGTAAATACCCGCCTTGGAATGTCAAGGCAGCCTCATAAAACCAATCTCAGGCACGGCGCCTGAATACCAGGCGGACCGGACTCGATTCTTTTGCCGCGTAAGCATAACCTTCGCTGGCAAATTTCTGCAGCGCAGCGGGTTTTGTAATTTTGTGCTCGATGACGTAACGAGCCATCAAGCCACGTGCGCGCTTGGCATGGAAACTGATGACTTTCCAGGCATCGTTTTTATAATCCTGAAAAACGCACTGTACGACAGTGGCCTTCAAGACTTTCAGGTCGATCGATTTGAAATATTCTTCCGAAGCCAGGTTCAACAGCACCGCCGCCTTGCCCTGCGCTGCTTCCGCATCCTGCTGTGCCACAAGGCGCTTGTTCAGGTACTCGGCAATCGAAGCGCCCCAATAGCTGTACAAAGTAGTGCCCTTGTCGGTCGGCAAGCGCGTGCCCATTTCAAGGCGATAAGGCCGCATCAAGTCCAGCGGGCGCAGCACCCCGTACAGGCCGCTCAAGATCGCCACATGCTCTTGCGCCCATTCGAGCTGCGCATCCGACAGCGTCGCCGCCTGCAGGCCCTCGTAGACATCGCCATTGAACGCCAGCACAGCCTGGCGGGAATTGGCACGCGTGAAACGCGGTTCCCAACTGGCATAGCGATCGACATTAAGCTGCGCCAGCGAATCGCTCAGGCTCATCAGCCCGGCTATTTCGTGCGCCGGTTTTGTTTTCAACACATCGATCAATGCCGATGCCTGCTTCACGAACAAAGGCTTGGTATGCAGCGTCGTACGCACCGTTGAATCGTAGTCCAGCTTCTTGGCCGGAGATAAAACCAGCAACATATAAGTCTTCAACCCTTTATGTTTGAAAATCGTCGATGGGAGATTGAACAGCATGGGTGCCGCCATTCGTATGGCTGCCGGCACCCTCATTCGTACGCGTGATGTTGTGGCGCCCCGTTCGTAGGGGCGCCCCGTGTGGGCACCCGCAATGTTCCGGCCTGCCGAGCGGGGTGGCCACAAGAGCTCCCCCTACTGGGCGGTCCAGCCGCCATCGAGCGACAGGGTTGTGCCGGTCATTTGTTCCGCCGCGTCGGAAGCCAGGAATACAGCCGCGCCGCCCAACTGCTTGGGCGTGACAAACTGCAATGAAGGCTGCTTTTCAGCCAGCAGTTTTTTGGCGGCCGCTTCGACGTCGATACCTTCTTTTTGCGCCAGGGCGTCGATCTGCTTCTCGACCAGGGGCGTGCGTACCCACCCGGGACAAATGGCATTGCAGGTCACGCCATTGCCGGCATTTTCCAGAGCCGTCACCTTGGTGAGGCCAACCACCCCGTGCTTGGCGGCCACATAGGCCGATTTGTTCGCGGAAGCAACCAGGCCATGCGCCGAGGCAATATTGATAATGCGCCCCCAACCCTGCTTTTTCATATGAGGCAAGGCAGCCGCCGTGCCGTGGAACACCGCCGACAGATTCAGGGCAATAATCGCATCCCAGCGCTCGACCGGAAAATCCTCGATCAAGTCGGTGTGCTGGATACCGGCGTTATTTACCAGGATATCAATACCGCCCAGGGCCTGCACCGCCTTGTTGATGAAGTCTCGCGTATCGGCCGCCTTCGACAAATCGGCATTGATGTAGTAGGCCTTCACATTGAACTCGAGCTCAAGACCGACACGTTCTTTTTCGATTGCCGCGGCGTCGCCGAAGCCATTGATCACCACATTCGCGCCGTTGGACGCCAGCTCGCGCGCAATAGCCAGGCCAATACCACTTGTAGAACCGGTAATGACCGCATGTTTACCTGTAAGCATATCGTTCCTTTTTTCCTGAGTATTATCTAAAACTTGTTCATTACTGCCGCATCAGTGTAACGCCCCGGGCATGCCAATCGCCTGCCCCGGGGCTTTGTGCAGGTTTTCAATTTCCTTGCTAGAATAGCGGACTCGCTAAATCGACGCGCACGGACAGGTGGCAGAGTGGTCGAATGCGCCGGACTCGAAATCCGGTGTACGTTTAGGCGTACCGTGAGTTCGAATCTCACCCTGTCCGCCAGAACACTAATAGAATCAATTTTCACTTGTGGCAGCAGACCGCTAAAGACCAACACGGTACCGCAATAGGAGTCTGCTCGTGATCGCCCCCAGCCTGGCTTTTGGATGCGCCAGCCTCACCCGATAGATCTGCCCCATTTACGGCACCTCATAAGTCGTATAATGGTTACCTCTCCAATCCGCCGAAAACCGGCACGAACACCGATTTTGCCCCGAATTGCATGGCTCAACTGAGGAAAGCAGGTCTAATGTGTGCTACCGCACAGACCGCCCTAGTTACTTAAACTAGCATCGGTTTTACGTGAGCGTTCGATGTATCAATGAATATCGAGGATTTGTTTACACCTAACAAACATGTAACTAATGTTTTCATATAACAACATCTTGTAAAAAGTGAATACTATGTTACGTAATAAACTACTGCCGCTGGCGATCCTGGTCTTGGGTCAAAGCGCTTTTGCTGCAGATCTTCCCAGCGCGGGTAGCCAAATCCAGCAAATTCCTCCGTCTCCTACCCCGGAAAAAGTGGCGCCCGAGATCCAAATAAAGCAAAAAAAAGCCTCGGCCGTTGTGGTGCCCGACACCGTAAAAATTCTCGTCAATCGTTTGCGCGTCACCGGCGCCACTGTCTATACCGAGGCGAACCTGGTGGCGCTGACGGGTTTCAAGCCCGCAAGCCAGTTGACGCTCACCGAGCTTCGCGCGATGACGGCGAAGATCACGGATTGGTATCACAAAAATGGTTACTTCGTTGCCCGTGCCTACTTGCCCGCGCAGGACATCAAGGGCGGGGTGGTGACAATCGCGGTGGCCGAAGGCCGGTACGGAAAGGTCATATTGCGTAATCATACGAATCTCTCGGATAGTCTCGCCCTTAGCCAGCTAAGCGGCATCAACACCGGAGACACGATCGCGATCGACCCGCTCGATAGCCGCCTTTTGCTGCTCTCCGATATACCCGGCGTGATTACCACGTCCACCCTGACGCCCAGCGCTTCGCCGGGAGCCTCCGACCTAATCGTTGACGTCGCTCCCGGTCGGCGCATAACGGGAAGTATTGATGCGGACAATGCGGGCAACCGCTATACCGGCGAGTATCGTCTTGGCGCAACCGTCAACTTCAATGATCTGTTAGGCCGCGGGGACGTCGCCAGCGTGCGTGCCGTGACTTCGGGCCGTGGCATGAATTATGGCCGTGCCTCTTACCAAATGCAATTTGGCAAGGCCACTGTCGGAGTCGCCTACAGTCGTCTGGGTTACAGGCTGGGTAAAGAATTTGCGGATCTTGACGCCCACGGTACTGCGGAAGTCGCCAGCATATATGGCAGCTATCCCCTGATACGATCCCGCAACAACAATCTGTATGCCCAACTTGCCTATGAGGACAGAACCTTTAAAGACAGGCAAGACGCAACCGGATCCGCCACCGACAAGAAGGCGCACGTGCTGATGGCCAGTCTGTACGGCGATTACCGCGACAATTTCGGCGGCGGCGGATTGAATCGTTATTCGCTTACCTGGTCCTTCGGAGATCTGAACATACAGACTCCAGAAGTTCGGGCTTACGATAACCAATACGCACGTAGCAACGGCTCCTACAATAAAATTGGGTTTAGCGCCTCGCGGCTGCAGCATATAACCGATTCAGTCTCGCTTTACGCGGGAATCCGAGGGCAATGGGCCTCGAAGAATCTGGACATATCAGAGAAGATGGAGTTGGGCGGCATGTACGGCGTGCGGGCCTATCCGGAAGGTGAAGCCTTTGGCGATCAGGGCTACATATTGAATCTGGAAGCTAGATGGCGACTGCCGAAATTAGCGCCCCAGATGCCCGGACAGGTCCAGTTGATAGGCTTCGTCGACACCGGCACGGTGATGACCAACAAGAGTAACTGGACGAGTGGCTCCAATCGCCGAACGCTAAGCGGTGCGGGCGTAGGAATCAATTGGGCTGTCGTCAACAACTTTTCAGTGACTGCCTACTACGCCCACAAGCTGGGCAACGCGCAAGCACAATCGGCGCCAGACAAATCGGGCAGATTCTGGATACAGATGGTGAAATATTTCTGAGAATAGAAAACGGAAACGATCACCCGCTTCACGAGCTTTTGAGAATAATAGAGAGTAGCAAAATGAACTGTATCCATCGACCGGCCGTGAACCAGAGAACCTGGTATCGCGCAACTACGCGAAAAGCGCTGACAATTTCACTGCTGATGTCATTCTGTGTCACTGTCCACGCACTCCCGACGGGGGGCGTCGTAACGGCGGGCAACGCCAGCATCAGCAGCAGCCCGACCAGCACAACCATTACGCAATCGACACCGAATGCGGTGATCAACTGGCAAGGCTTCAATGTTGGGCCGGCGCAGGCCGTGCAGTTCGTGCAGCCCGGCAGCGGCTCGGTGACGCTTAACCGCGTAGTAGGCCCGGACCCTTCCAGTATTCTCGGGAGCATCACCGCCAACGGCAAAGTATTTCTGGTCAATCCCAATGGCATTCTGTTTGGCTCGGGAGCATCTATCAATGTCGGCGGGTTGGTTGCCTCCACCCTAAACATCTCCGATAGCGATTTCATGAAGGGCTCCTACAAATTTACTGGAGCCGGCAATGGCGCTCTGAACAATGACGGGTCGATTAACGCAGACGCAGGCTATGTCGCGCTGTTGGGCCGTAATGTCAGCAACAATGGCGTTATTTCAGCCCGGCTGGGAACAATTGCGCTTGCCGCCGGCACGGCTGTCACACTGGACATCAGTGGTGACAAACTGCTTAACGTGAACGTCGACCAGGGCGCAATCAATGCGCTGGTTCAAAACGGCGGCCTCATCAAGGCTGACGGCGGGCGGGTGCTCATGACTACCCAGACAGCCGAGGGCTTGTTCACAACGGCGGTCAACAACAGCGGCGTGATCGAGGCGCAGACTATTCAGAACCACAGTGGCACGATCACGCTGCTTGGGGATATGCAAAACGGTGTCACCAACGTGGGGGGCACGCTGGATGCCAGCGCGCCCAATGGCGGCAATGGCGGTTTTATTGAAACATCCGCAGCTCATGTAAAGATTGCGGGCAACGCGAATATCACTACTGCCGCACCCTCCGGACTGACAGGCACCTGGCTGATCGACCCGCAGGACTTCAATATTGCTGCGACGGGCGGCGATATTTCAGGCGCGACGCTTTCCAACCTGCTGGTCACTAACAGCGTCATCATCAGTACGAACACGGGATCGACTGCTGCGGTAGCCGGAACCCCCCCGGTGACCAGTCTGTATGCAGCAACAGCTGGAAATGGAGATATCTTCGTCAATGACGCAGTCAGCTGGACCGCATCCTCCAGCCCAACGACCTTGACATTGAATGCCGCGCGTGATGTGAACGTGAACCGCGCGGTCACTGCCGTCAACGGTAATTTCGTGGTCTGCTGCGGACGCGATGTCAATGTGAAAGCAGCGATTACGACGACCAATGGAAGCGTCCTGTTAAGCGCTGGGCGCAATGCAAACATCGACGCGGCCATGACAACGACCGATGGCAACATCATGATTTGCGCGGCGCAGGACGTAAACGTGAGTGGGGCCATCACATTGACCAGAGGCAGCAGCATCCCCAGTCAAAGTCTGGGACTGCCTCTTGGTCTGGTGCTAAACAGCGGTTACGGCGGCACAGGACCGGGGTCGGCGGGCGGCACGGTCACCTTCGCTTCCGGCACTCCTCCCGTCGCAGTGACAGGACCGAACGCACCGGTCACTATTTATTACAATCCGGTGTCATACACATCGCCGACGGACTATTCCACCCACTTCACGTTAACCAACGGCGCCACATTGACTCAAAAAATGTTGGTATTCCCAGATGGTGCCGATCGCGCCTACGACGGAACGACCACAGCGACCTTTTCATCATTGAAGGGGAATCCCGCCGGCGTGACCCTGATTCAGGGCCCAGGCAGCACGGCCACATTCGATACCGCGTCCGTAGGAACGGATAAGACAATCACGTTTAACGGCTATAGCCTTGGCGGTGTGAATGCAGGCAATTTCGCTCTGGCAATTTCTTGTTGTTCACCCCAATTGGGGAGAACAACTGCCAACATCACAGCCGGCACAGTTCCACCCGGCAGTACCGTTCTGCCCAATGGTAGTACCGTTCTGCCCAGCGGTATTGTTGTTCTACCGGGCGGTGTCGTTGTCCTGCCCAGTGGTCAACCTGTCTCGCCTGGGGAGATGCTGGGTGTGATCCCGGTCATTGCGCCACTTTCAACGCTGCCGTTCAGGCCATCGGTGTTGCCCACTGTCACGCTGACCGAAACGCCTCCCCAGCTACTCACTCTGGTGCAGACTCCAGAGCATCCGAGCATCTATGTGCCTCTCTACCCTAAACGCAGGCGGTACCTTAATTGAGACGCACAATGACGGCAACAGTGGCCAAAGGAGTTTGCTTTGGACTCCTGGCCATGTGCCTGAGCTTGCCGCAAGCATTCGCAGCGGGCGTTCAGAACCAGACCGAGAGCGAGTCCCCAGAAGCCAAACATCTGGCAAACTGGGTCATCGACTCGGGCGACAACGGCAAAATGCCGTTTGTGATTGTCGACAAAAAAAACGCCAGAGTACTGGTGTTTAATGCCCAGGGCCAACTGCGCGGCTCGGCGCCGGCGCTGCTTGGACTCGCGCGCGGCGACGATATCGTCCCCGGAATTGGCAATCAAAAATTGTCTACCATTCGCCCCGATGAGCGCATTACGCCGTCAGGCCGCTTTGTGGCGGGGCTGGGGCACATTCTCAGTGGACAGGAAGTTCTCTGGGTCGATTACGATGCCGGAATCGCCATACATCGTGTGGTAACAAGCAATGTCAAGGAACACCGCGCACAACGCCTGGCAAGCCCGACGGTGTTGGATAAACGTATTTCGTATGGCTGTATAAACGTTCCCGTCACGTTCTATGAAAACATAGTCAGCCCCACGTTTCGCAAAACCAACGGCGTTGTGTATATACTGCCGGAAACTCGGTCCGGCGAGGCCGCTTTTTTTGCGCAATACGGTCATTAACTTATAGCGCTGGCACACATGTATCAGTCGGTTGCAGTGCACCACCCCGGGTATCAGGACCCGATATCTTCCAGACTGAAGGTTTCGGCCTGGTCGTCATAAGAAAAAATTTCGGCATACCGCCCCCAGTTGATGACCGCATCCAGAGTCTCTTGCGCCGCGCTGTCGGAGAGGAAATCTTCGAGTTCCTGTTCGAAACGCACGCGGGGCGCGCGATGCCCGGGCCGCTCGTTGAGCACATGGCGGATGCGCGCCGCCATCGGCACCGAGCGCACCAGATGATCGGCGAACATCAGCTTGCGTTCCTGGGTGCCGTAATCGGCAAAGACCTTGCCTGCCTGGGTCAGCAAGATATCGCCTTCCTGCACATCCGCAAAACCCAAGTGCTGCAGCATTTCGGCAACCGGGAAAAGGTCGTCGACCTCCAGATGCAAAGTGCGTGCAATCTCCGGCAAATCGGCCTTGCCGTTATAGGGCGCCATCGCCAGGGTTTCGATCAGGCCGGCCATCAGATTGGTTGAAACCTGCGGCAACCACGTGCCCAGCTCCAGTTCTTTGCGGGTTCCTTCGGCGCTTACCCGCGCCGTCATGCGAGCGTAGATATCGTCGACCAGACGGCGAAATGCCGGATCGAGCCGATTGCGCGGATGCACGAACGGTACCTGTATTTCGGCAATCACGCGGCCGGGATTGGACGACAGGACCAGGATCCGGTCGCACATGAACACCGCCTCTTCGATGTTGTGGGTAACGATCAGCACCGATTTGATCTTTAACTGCTTTTCGTTCCAAAGATCGAGCAAATCGGTGCGCAGGGTTTCGGCGGTCAGCACGTCGAGCGCCGAAAAGGGCTCATCCATCAGCAACAGGGTTGGGTCGACCACCAGCGCACGGGCAAAACCGACACGCTGGCGCATTCCGCCCGACAACTCGCGTGGATAGGCGTTTTCGAACCCGTCCAGCCCGATCAGGTCAATGGCGGCGAGCGAGCGCTCGCGGCGCTCGCGCGGATTGACGCCAAGCGCCTCCAGACCGGCCTCGACGTTTTGCAGCACAGTCAGCC
Organism: Paralcaligenes sp. KSB-10; assembly: GCF_021266465.1. NCBI lineage: Bacteria > Pseudomonadati > Pseudomonadota > Betaproteobacteria > Burkholderiales > Alcaligenaceae > Paralcaligenes > Paralcaligenes sp. KSB-10. Next base: position 2,194,488 of record NZ_CP089848.1, read on the forward strand.
ACGGAAACAGCGCAAAGGTCTGGAATACCATCGCCACGCCTTCGGCCGGGCCGTTCAGCGGCTCTCCCCTGTAAGTGACGGCGCCGCCACTGGGCTTGATCAGACCCGCGATAATGCGCAACAAGGTCGATTTTCCGGAACCCGAACGGCCCAGCAGCCCAACGATCTCGCCGCTCTTGAGGGTCAGGTTCACATCGTCGAGCACCAGCAGCTCATCTTGCGACTTGTTAAAGCCGCGCCGCACATGCTCGACACGCAATATTTCGTTCGCAAGGGCTTCTGGATTTTGCATGAGATGTTTCAGTAATTGCCAAAGAAAAACAAGCTGCCGGGCATCTGGCGGCCTAATCCATGCGCAGCCGCGAATCCGCGTAAGCATACAGAGGCCGCCACAACAGGCGGTTGAACAAGGTCACGAACAGCGACATGACGGCAATGCCGAGAATGATTTTTGGAAAATCCCCGGCGGCCGTGGTTTGAGCGATATACGCACCCAAGCCGTGCGCGACGACCTTGTCGTTGCCCCAGGATACGAACTCCGAAACGATACTGGCATTCCAGGCTCCACCCGAAGCGGTAATGGCGCCTGTAATATAGTACGGAAAGATCCCCGGCAGAATGATTTTCTTCCACCATTGCCAGCCGCGAATCCGGAAATTGGCGGCGGCCTCTTTGAAATCGTTCGGGAAGGCGGTGGCGCCGGCAATGACATTGAACAGGATGTACCACTGCGTGCCAAGCACGATCAGGGGCGAGAGCCAGATATCGGGATTCAGGTGGAACCTGACAATCAGCACGACAAACACCGGGAACAGCAGATTGGCGGGAAAGGCCGCCAGGAACTGCGCAATAGGCTGGACCTTTGCGGCCAGTGCCGGCCGCAAGCCTATCATTACCCCCAAAGGCACCCAGACCACCGAAGCCACGGCAATCAGCGCCAGCACGCGCAGCAGCGTCACCAGGCCCAGCACGAAAACATGCCCTACTTCCGCCAGCCCCACGCCGGTTCGCACATAGGCGATGACACGGAACACAACATATACCGTTATCAGCAGGACCAGAATCGTCCAGACTGCGTCTATTGTTTTCGACGGCTTGCGCTCTGTCCGCATGACACCGGCCTTGCCATCGGCCGGGTGCGAGAACACGCGCACGGGAATGCGCGCCAGCGTGGCCAGCACCCAAGCCATAGGCCTGAGCAACTGGGTAATCAGGCGGGTGCGCCGGATCAGGTCGAGCAGCCACGACTTGGGCGCATTCGCCGACATGGTGTTTTCCATGCGAAACTTGTCGGCCCATGCCACCAGCGGACGAAACAGCAACTGGTCGTAAGCGAGGATGACCAGCGACATGACCAGGATCACATAGCCGACTGCGCCCAGATTACGCTGATCGATGGCTGCCGCCAGATAAGAGCCGATACCCGGCAGCGTGATGGTGCGGCTGCCCACGGTGATCGCTTCCGACGCAACCACGAAAAACCAGCCGCCCGACATGGACATCATCATGTTCCAGATCAGGCCCGGCAGGGAAAACGGCACCTCGAGCTTCCAGAAGCGCTGCCAGCCGGTCAGATGGAAACTGCGCGACACTTCCTGCAAATCGCGCGGCACGGTGCGCAGCGACTGATAGAAGCTGAAAGTCATGTTCCATGCCTGGCTGGTGAAAATCGCGAAGATTGCGGCGCATTCCGCCCCCGCCACCCGGTCCGGAAACAAGGCAATAAAAAAGGTCACCGTGAAGGAAATATAGCCAAGCACCGGCACCGACTGCAGAATATCCAGAATCGGCACCAGGACTTTCTCGGCGCGCCGGCTCTTGGCGGCCAGCGTGCCGTAGATTAGCGTAAACACCAGCGAGGCGACCATCGCCGCGAGCATGCGCAAGGTGGTGCGCAGCGCGTACTCGGGCAGCATCGAAGGCGACAGCGAAATCGCCTGGGTTTTAAGCACCGAGATCGGCGCCATGGTCTGGTGATAACCGACCGCCGCCATGGCAATCAGGCAGATAATCAGCGGAAAAGCAATGAAATCCCAGCGATTGGGCAAAAGCCGCCACGCAGAGGCGTTAAATGATGGGCCAAGAATATTCAAACGCATGAAATGGCTCCGGCATGGGTATCGGCGCGGGTCAGCCCACCCAAAGCACAACCAGCGAGGCCACTATGCAATACACGCCGAAGATATGCCAGCGTCCCTGTTCCAGCCAGCGCGAGAGCCAACGCAATGCCGCCAGCCCGGCCAGAAAGCTCAATACCATACCGACCAGGCTCGGGCCGAACAAGTGAAACAGCTCTCCCGAATGCGCCGGCACAGCGGCGGCCTGGGCTTTGTAGAGCCTGAGAACCTCCCTGGCGATGACAGGCGGAGTCAGAACCACGGCCAGCGCAAAGCTGAACTCTTCCGCCCGGCGCCGGGATATCCCCTGGGCAAGCCCTGTCGAAATGGTCGCGCCCGAACGTGAAAACCCTCTGAACGGCAGGCACAGGCCCTGCACGGCACCGATCCACAATGCGCTGCGCACCGATAAATCCTTGTCGCCCTGGCGCAGGCGCGACGACACAATGATCAGCACGCCGGCCGCAGCCAGCGCGACGGCCATCAGCCTGGAGTTGCCAAACAGATGTTCGATTTCGAAACCGGGCGCATTGCCGGCCACGACATGCTTGATTATTTCCATCAACGCCAGGCCCACCACGCCTGTAATGGCCGTTGCAATCACCACATAGGCCGCGTTGGAACGAAACGCCTGCGCCGAGCTGAAATAGCTTGCGCACCACGATTTCCAGAAATAAACAATGACCGCAAACATGGTGCCGGTGTGCAACATGACCAGCAGAAGCGTCATGTCCGGCGCGGTGGGGTCCAGCCCCATCAGTTTTTCGGCCACGATCACATGGGCGGAACTGGAAATCGGCAGAAGCTCCGCCGCCCCTTGCACAATAGCGAGAATCAGGATTTGGAGAAGATCCATACTAGGCCTTGACGTAGCGGTAAGGTGAATTTCGAGCGATTATCTCACGGGATTGTGACAAGGCGTGCGACACTTGGCCGGCCAAGTCGCCGAGGCCGATTCGCCCATTTTCGCGCCACAAAAACAACAGATGCAAACAAATGTAAAAATCTTGGCCTAAAAGCTCTAAAAGTTGCTTTTTGATGCGCTTTGGAGAGGGCAACTTACGTTTGCATGGGAAAATTCACCGACAATGACTACATCAAGTTAAACAAGCGGGGCTTTTATGAAACGACTCTTATTGGCGGGTATTGCAGCAGTAGCGTTGCTCGGCTCAAGCGCCGCCATGGCTCGCGTCGATGTCGGGATTTCCATCGGTATTCCCGGAATCGTGTATGGCGAACCCTATTATCCGCCAGTCGCCTATGTGGCTCCGCCGCCGGTGGTGGTCGTGCCCCGGTACGCACCGGTACCCGTGTATGGCCCGCGCTACTATCGCGACGGCTTTATTGAATATCGAGGCTGGCGCGGCGATCGCGGCTGGCATGGCGATCGCGGTCGTGGGCGTGGCCACTGGAAACACCATCGCGGGCACGGCGATCGGGATTAACCGATCCGGACACCGCAAGGGTTTCTTGTGGAAACCCTTAATAAGGGCACCCTTTGCGGGTGCCCTTTCATCGTCTGTTCACCCCCCTTTCAGGCAGCCTGCAGGCGAACCAGCCCTCCCATATAAGGCCGCAACACATCGGGGATGACAACGCTGCCGTCTTCCTGCTGGTAGTTTTCAAGCACAGCCACCAAGGCGCGCCCGACAGCCAGGCCAGAACCGTTCAGTGTGTGCAGGTATTCGGGCTTGCCTTTTTCAGGACGGTAGCGAGCCTGCATGCGCCGCGCCTGGAAAGCTTCGCAGTTGGATACCGAGGAAATTTCGCGCCAGGTATTTTGCGCCGGCAGCCAAACCTCGAGATCGTAGGTCTTGGTCGAGCCGAATCCCATATCGCCGCCGCACAGCAAGACGACCCGGTACGGGACTCCAAGCTTTTGCAGGACCGCCTCCGCGTGTCCAACCATGTGCTCGAGCGTATCGTAGGAACTGTCGGGATGCACGATCTGCACCATCTCGACCTTGTCGAACTGATGCTGGCGTATCATGCCGCGCATATCGCGGCCACCGCTGCCCGCCTCGGAGCGAAAGCATGGCGTATGCGCGGTAAGCCTGATCGGCAAATCCTGCAAAGGCACGATCGTGTCGCGCACGGAGCCGGTCAGAGTGATCTCGGATGTGGATATGAGGTACAGATCTTCGCCCGCCACCACATTGCCCTGCTCGTCGCGATTCGGTTCCTCGTCCTGCCCACCCTTGGTGACCCAGAACATATCGTCCTTGAATTTGGGCAGTTGGCCGGTGCCGAACAGGGTCGAGCTATTGACGATATAAGGCGTGTAGCACTCGGTATAGCCGTGCTCGGTGGTCTGCAGATCGAGCATGAACTGCGCCAGGGCGCGATGCAGGCGCGCGATCTGGCCGCGCAGCATCATGAACCGGGCTCCCGACAGTTTGCGCGCGGTATCGAAATCCAGGCCTATGGGTTCGCCCAGGCTGACATGATCTTTGGGCTCGAATGCCAAAGGTTGGGGATTGCCTTGTGCATCGGCGCGGCTGCCCGGAGGAAGCCAGCGGCGCACTTCGACGTTATCGTCGCTGGAGGCACCCGCCGGAACACTGGCATGCGGCAGGTTCGGCAGGGTCATGAGCCATTCATTCAACTCGTGCTGCACATTGGCCAGGTCGAATTCCAATTCTTTGAGGCGCGCCGGTATGGCCTGCGATTCGGCCATTTCCCGGCTGGCATCTTCACCTTTGGATTTCAACTGGCCGATCAGTTTGGACACCGCATTGCGCCGCGCCTGCAAGGTTTCGGTTTCGATCTGGACCGCCTTGCGGCGGGCCTCGAGCCGGTTGAAACGCTCGGTGTCGAACTGCATGCCGCGCAACGCCAGCCGATCGACTACCGTGGCCATGTCTTTGCGCAACTGATTGGGGTCTAACATAATTGATTCAAACTATAAAAGTGTGTCGAGGTAAATGGGAGCGAGGGCATCATTATATTGAACGCCCCGGGCAATAGACGATTCGGGTGTGCAAGCGGCGATTCCGGGTGCCCGCCAGGGACGCTCCTACGCTTTTTTATCCGCCGCATCGTCCAGCGCTTTGAGAAACGCGAGTTTTTCGGCAATTTTACCTTCCAATCCACGATCGGTCGGGCGATAGAACGTCGCTTTCAGGCCATCCGGAAAATACTGTTCGCCTGCCGCGTAACCGTGCGGTTCGTCGTGCGCATAACGGTAGGCCTGGCCGTGGCCCAACTGCTTCATGAGCTTTGTGGGCGCATTGCGCAAGTGCATGGGAACCGGCGCGCTGCCCTGCTCCTGGGCGTAGCTGCGTGCGGCCTTGTACGCGTTGTACAGGGCATTGGATTTTGCCGCACAGGCCAGGTACACCACGGCCTGCGCCAAAGCCAGCTCGCCCTCGGGAGAGCCCAGCCGTTCGTAGATATCGGCGCCATTCAAGGCAATTTCGGTCGCCCGCGGATCGGCCAGGCCTATATCTTCGACAGCCATCCGGACAATGCGCCGCGACAGATAGCGCGGATCGGCTCCACCGTCGAGCATGCGGGTAAACCAATAAAGCGCCGCATCCGGATCGGAGCCGCGCACGGATTTATGCAAAGCGCTGATCTGATCGTAAAACGCATCGCCGCCCTTGTCGAAACGGCGCAGATTCTGCGACAGGGATGTTTCCAGCCATTCCGAGTCAATCAACTGCCGCCCGGCGTTGCGAGCCGATTCCGCCACGACCTCAACGGCATTGATGAGGCGGCGCGCATCGCCATCGGCCCAGCCGGCCAATTGGGCCTGCGCGTCTGGGTCGAAGAGCAATTCAGCTGATCCGGCATCGGTTCCGGGCTGGCCTGCGTTGAGCACCGCCATGGCGCGCTCGAGCAGCGTCAGGAGCTCGCCCGGGCTCAAGGATTCCAGCACATACACCCGCGCCCGCGACAGCAAGGCCGAATTCATTTCAAAGGACGGGTTCTCGGTCGTCGCGCCAATAAAAGTGAACAGGCCGCTTTCGACGTAAGGCAGGAAAGCATCTTGTTGCGCCTTGTTGAAGCGATGCACCTCATCGACGAACAATATGGTGCGCCGACCCTGGCCTTGCGCCACTTGCGCGGCCACCACCGCCTCGCGTATGTCCTTGACGCCGCCCAGCACCGCGGAAATCGCCAGGAACTGCGCCTCGAACCCGGCCGCCATGAGCCGCGCCAACGTGGTTTTCCCTACCCCTGGCGGCCCCCAGAAAATCATGGAGTGAGGCCGTCCTGACTGAAAGGCCACGCGCAAAGGCTTGCCCGGTCCAAGCAGATGGGCCTGGCCCACCACGTCGTCCAATGTCCTGGGGCGCAAGCGTTCCGCCAGAGGCGCATTGGCTTCGAGCACGGCAGGCGTATTGAACAGATCCGGGGTATTGGCCATAAACGGGATCAGGCCGGCTGCGACGCCCGGCCATTACATCTTGACAACGTCGGTGCCTTTCGGTGGAACAAACTGGAACTCGCCGGACGGCAGCTTGGGATTGGAAACAATGTGGCTCAAGTCGATGCGCGTAGTCTGGCCGAATGAGTCCATAAGTTCCAGGCGAGCCGGCAGATTGTCTTTAAAGCCGATATCGACATAGGCAAAGCCGGCGTCGGCCTTGCGCGGCTTGGCCCGCAACCATTCCAGCCCGTTTTTGTCGGGCAAGGTGCTCATGGTAAAAGCTTCGTCGAGGGCACCCGAGCCAAACAGAATGGCAGCCGGCGAGGCGCCAATGGCCTTGTCGACAGTACGCTCGGTAACCTGGCTGAGATCGGGATCGTACTGATAAACCGTAGTGCCGTCCGAAACGATCAGTTGCGCGTAGGGCTTGGTGACCTGCCACTTGAAATGCCCCGGACGCTGGAACGAAAACCGGCCCGACTGCGCGGGCTTGGCCTGTTGCCCCTGCGCCCCCGAGGTACTTTGGGTGAACTCACCCGTGGCCGAAGCCACTTTGGCCACGAACTGCCGCAACTGGGCCGGCGCATCGGCCGACCAGGCCAACACAGGACTGGCCGCCAATACCAAAGCGGCGAAGAAATGTTTACTCTGCATTTGAACCTTCTCCGGCCGGAACCAGGATCTCGCGATTACCGTTGGACTGCATGGCGGACACCAGGCCGGACTGCTCCATTTGCTCGAGCAGGCGCGCCGCCCGGTTATAGCCTATGCGCAAATGACGCTGCACCGACGAAATGGACGCCCGCCGGTTCTTGAGAATGACCTCGACCGCCTGATCGTACAGAGGGTCTGACTCGGCGTCGGCAAAGCCCGTAACGCCGCCCACGCCATCGCCGGTTTCGCCTTCGAGCGCCCCTTCGAGCAGGCCCTCGACATAATTGGGCTCGCCCTGTTCTTTCAGCGAATCGACCACCCGATGCACTTCGTCGTCGCCGACGAATGCGCCATGCACCCGCGTGGGCAGCCCCGAACCGGGCGGCATGTACAGCATATCGCCCTGGCCCAGCAGGGCTTCGGCGCCCATCTGGTCAAGTATGGTGCGCGAGTCGATTTTGGACGACACCTGGAAGGCTATCCGCGTAGGGATATTGGCCTTGATCAGGCCGGTGATGACGTCGACGCTGGGGCGCTGCGTCGCCAGAATAAGATGGATTCCAGCCGCCCGGGCTTTTTGCGCCAGGCGGGCGATGAGCTCTTCGATTTTCTTGCCCACGACCATCATCAAGTCGGCCAGCTCGTCGATGACCACGACTATCGTTGGCAGGGTGGACAGTGGCTCGGGCGCGTCGGGGGTGAGCGAAAACGGATTGGGGATGGGTTCTTCGCGCTTGATGGCATCGCGTATCTTGCTGTTGTAGCCCGCCAGGTTGCGCACCCCCATCTTGCTCATGAGCTTGTAGCGTTTCTCCATTTCGCCCACACACCAGTTCAGCGCGTTGGCGGCATGCCGCATATCGGTGACGACCGGTGCCAGCAAATGCGGAATCCCCTCGTAAATGCTCATTTCGAGCATTTTTGGATCGATGAGGATCAGGCGTGTCTGTGTTGCGTCGGCCTTGTAGAGCAAAGACAGGATCATGGCGTTGATCCCGACCGACTTGCCCGAGCCGGTGGTACCCGCCACCAGCAAGTGCGGCATTTTGGCCAGATCGGCCACGACCGGATTGCCGGCAATATCCTTGCCCAGGGCCATGGTCAGTACGGACGGATTGCTGTGATAGGTTTGCGAACCGATGATTTCAGAGAGCCTGACTATTTGGCGCCGCGGATTGGGCAACTCGAGCCCCATCAGGTTCTTGCCCGGTATGGTCTCGACCACACGAATGCTGACCAGGCTGAGCGCCCGCGCCAGATCTTTGGCCAGGTTGACGATTTGGCTGCCTTTGACGCCGGTAGCCGGCTCGATCTCGTAGCGGGTAATTACCGGGCCGGCCTGGGCGGCCACCACCACGACCTTGACACCGAAATCGGAAAGCTTCTTCTCGATGAGACGCGAGGTGAACTCGATGGTTTCGGGCGCCACGGTCTCGGGCTGCTCGACCGGCGGATCCAGCAAGCTGATGGCCGGCAAATCGCCCGACGCCCCCGATTCGATAGGCGCGACAAACAGGGTTTTCTGCTTTTCCTTTTCCACCCGGGTGGACTTGGGTATGCTGGTAATGGCCGGCTCGATGCGTACGGGCTGCTCGTGCACCAGTTGCTCGTGCTTGGCCTCGACCAGCTCGTTGCGCTCGGCGCTTTTTGCCTCGCCGACCTTGCGGTCTTCGCGCGCCGCCTTCAATTCAAATACACGCCGCACCGATCTTTCGATGGCAAAACCCACACGTTCGGCCAGATGCAGCCAGGAAAAGCCAAAAAACAGGCTGGCCCCTACCGCCATCATGACCAGCAGCAACAAGGTGCAACCCGTGGTCCCCACCGACAGGGACAGGGCGTGAGCCAGCAGCTTGCCAAGTTCGCCGCCGGCGCCGCTGGGCAAGTGCGCGCCAAAATTCTTCAGCCGCAGCGCTTCGGTTCCCATGGAGCCAATGAAAAGCAGGAAAAACCCGATACCGATTTCCCAGTGAACCCTGGGCAGGACTTCGATATTGGCTTTGGGCAGCAACATGCTGGTCAGGCGATAAAACCCGACGATGACGCGCTGCAGCAACAAAACGACCCACAGCCAGGCCGAATAGCCAAACAGGAACAGCAGCAGATCGGAGACATACGCCCCCAAGGTGCCGCCGCGGTTCAGCGTCGCGCCGGTATGCAGGGAATGCGACCAGGCGGGATCGGTGGCATGCCAAGTTGCCAGGACCAGGCCAAGCCACGCCGCCAGGGCGGCAAATACAATCCAGCGCGCCTCTCGGAGCAAGCCGGAGACCCGGGTTTGCAGAAGCGAAGGACCATTGCGCACGTTGCGCGAAGAGCGGGGAGATGTTGCAGGTATTCTAGCCATAGACTCATTATAATTGCCTGTTCACTTTTTTCGGATTTTCTGTGATGACCACTCCCAAACACGCCAAGGTTCTCATTCTGGGCTCGGGCCCGGCCGGCTATAGCGCCGCGGTATATGCGGCTCGCGCCAACCTTGCCCCCGTACTTGTAACAGGCTTGGAACAAGGGGGACAGCTCATGACAACCACCGACGTCGACAACTGGCCAGCCGATGTGCAGGGCGTGCAGGGCCCGGACCTGATGCAGCGCTTCCAGGCGCATGCCGAGCGCTTCAATACCGAGATGGTATTCGATCACATCGCCAGCGTCGACCTGTCCAGGCGCCCTTTCACGCTGACGGGCGATACAGGAGCCCCTTATACCTGCGACGCGCTCATCATCGCCACCGGCGCCTCGGCCCAATACCTGGGCTTGCCCTCGGAACAGGAATTCATGGGGCGCGGCGTGTCCGGTTGCGCCACTTGCGATGGTTTTTTCTATAAGAATCAAGATGTTATTGTTGTAGGCGGCGGCAATACCGCCGTCGAAGAAGCGCTTTATTTATCGAATATCTGCCGCACCGTCACCCTGGTGCATCGCCGCGACAAATTCCGTGCCGAACCCATACTCATCGACAAAATGATGGAAAAAGTCAATAACGGAAATATGCGGCTCAAACTGTTTTGCGAGCTTGAAGAGGTGCTGGGCGACCAGTCCGGCGTGACCGGCGCCCGCGTGCGCAACAATCAGTCCGGAACCACCGAAGACCTCGCCGTTACCGGCGCCTTCATCGCCATCGGCCACCGACCCAATACGGATATCTTCGCCGGCCAGCTCGACATGGAAAATGGCTATATCGTCACCCAGAGCGGCCTCAAAGGCCTGGCCACCATGACCTCCGTACCGGGCGTTTTTGCCGCGGGCGACGTGCAGGATCACGTGTACCGCCAGGCGATTACCAGTGCCGGCACGGGCTGCATGGCCGCACTCGACGCGCAGCGGTGGCTGGAGAATGCGGGAGCATAAAGGCGGCCTGGGTGAGCTGAAGCGCCTGCGGCAGGAAGCCGCAGCACCCAAGCCGGCAATTCGACCCACGGCCCCTGCCAGCACGCCCAAGGGCGCACGCGAGGTCCGCAAGGCTATGCAAACGCAGCCCTCTTCGCTGGATATCGACGACCAGACCCTGTTTTTGCGGGCCGTCAAAGGGGTCGAACGACTGCGCGACCCGCGGCGCGCTGTCCTGCCGCCCATGCCGACCGCGCCCTCGCATCAGTTGCAGCAGCGCCGCGAGGCCGCAACCGGCCCGACGCAAAAGCCTTTGGCGCAAACCTCCGATCATTTTGCGCCGGCCGGCCTGATTGAAAGCGAGCCGGGTTTCGTGCGCAACCCCGGCAGCGCCGACCTGCTCAAGGGCCTGAAGCGAGGCAAATGGCCCATAGGCGCCACGCTGGATCTGCACGGCGCCACCCTGGACGAGGCGCGCACGCGCCTGGACCAGTTTCTGCAATCGTGCCTCGCGCATCATATCCGTTGCGTCTGCGTCGTACATGGCAAAGGTTATGGCTCCAAAAACGGCACGCCGGTGCTCAAGCAGACCATCAGGCGCTGGCTGACCCAGCTTGATTGCGTCCAGGCCTACGCTGAATGCCGGGAACAGGATGGCGGCGCCGGCGCCGTGCAGGTGTTGCTGCGCCCCGGCCCGGCAACGAACTAAACCATCGGTGCCTGTTCGTCGCGGCGGGGCCTTCGGCCCCCGTCGGGTTTGGAGCCGCATCAATGACAAAAGCCGACAGCTGAGCTGTCGGCTTTTGTGCATTTATATTTTTTATGGGACCTGCTTTTTTATGTACCGTTTTATCGGTTTGCCCATGCAGGGCTTTGTCTCCTCACCTGCATGAACCGAATTGTGCACGAAGTTTTAACTCGTAACACTTAGGGAATACACTTGGTTTAAGCGGTTTCTTGGCCACCCAAGCCCAAGTCGGCAATCATTTTCTTGCGAATCTCGAATTTTTGCACTTTGCCGGTCACGGTCAGAGGAAACTCGTCGACGAAGCGCACATATCGAGGCACTTTGTAGTGGGCAATCCTGCCGACGCAAAATTCCCGGATCTCCTCTTCCGTCGCCGCCTGGCCCGGCTTAAGGGTAATCCAGGCGCACAGCTCTTCGCCGAACTTCAAATCCGGCACGCCCACCACGGAAACATCCTTGACCGCGGGATGCTTGTACAAAAACTCTTCGATCTCACGCGGATAGATGTTTTCGCCGCCGCGGATCACCATGTCTTTCAGGCGGCCAACCACGTTTCCATATCCGCGTTCGTCCATGACGATCAAATCGCCCGTATGCATCCAGCCTTCGGCATCGATGGCTTCGGCGGTTTTTTCGGGATCCTGCCAGTACCCCAGCATCACCGAGTAGCCTTTGGTGCAAAGCTCGCCCGGCACGCCTCGATCGACCGTGGCGCCCGAGGCGTCAATCACCTTGCACTGCAGATGCGGCTGGACGCGGCCTATCGTCGATACCCGGCTCTGCAGATCGTCGTCGGCCGCGGTTTGGAAACTGACCGGGCTGGTCTCGGTCATGCCATAGGCAATCGTGACATCGCGCATATGCATGCTCTCGATCACCTGGTTCATGACATCAACCGGACACGGCGACCCGGCCATGCAGCCACCGCGCAGGCTGGACAGATCGAAATTCCGGAACTCGGGATGCGAGAGCTCGGCGATAAACATCGTGGGCACGCCGTACAGCCCTGTGCAGCGCTCCGCCGCGACCGCCTGCAGTACGGACAGAGGATCAAAGGCATCGGATGGGTAAACCATGGTGGCGCCATGCGTCAGGCAACCCAGATTGCCCATGACCATGCCAAAGCAATGATAAAGCGGCACGGGGATGCAGAGCCGATCGCCCTGCCTCAGGCCCACGCACTCGCCCACGAAGAACCCATTGTTAAGAATGTTGTGATGCGACAGCGTGGCCCCCTTCGGCAGGCCGGTCGTTCCGCTGGTGAACTGGATATTGATGGCATCGTGACACGACAATGCTCGGCCTATCCGCGCCGCCTCGGTGCGCAAGCCGTCGGTTCCCAGTTTTCCGATCTCGTCGAACCGCCGCCACCCGGGCCGCGGCTCGCCGCCGATCTTGATCAGATGCCTGAGATGCGGTGCCGCCGGCGCTTGAAGCGGTTCCGGTGATTTGCAAAGCTCAGGCACCAGGCCTTCCACCATGGCCACGTAATCGCTGCTTTTAAAACGCTCGGCGGCCACCAGCGCGCTTATCTGCACCTTGTTGAGCGTGTATTCGAGTTCCGATGAACGATAAGCCGGGTTGATATTGACAAGTATCATGCCCACCTTGGCGGTGGCGAACTGGATCAGGGCCCATTCGGCCTTGTTGGGCGACCAGATTCCAACCCGGTCGCCGGGTACAAGCCCCAGGGCCAGCAGGCCGGCAGCGATCCGATCCGCCTGCTCGTCAAGCTGGGCGTATGTCAGGCGAATACCCTGATGCACGGAAACCAGCGCCTCTTGATCGGGCCACGAGCGCGCCGCCTGCTCCAGCGCCTGGCCGATGGTTTCGGTACGCAACGCAGGCTCTGTGGCGCCTGCCGCCTGGCTAAGTGTGATCATGGCAATACCTCTCTTGGACTCAGCTCCTGGTCAAGCCGAAGTAGGCGCGTTCCAGCGCCGCGTCGGCATGCAATTCGCTCACGGTTCCTTCAAAGCCTATCCGGCCGCCTTCAAGCGTGTAGACACGATCGGCCAGATCCAGGAATTTGACATTCTGCTCGGCGATCAGCAGCGCCAACCCCATATCGCGGAACTGGCCCAGAACATGAATGACCTCTTTGACAAATACGGGCGACAGGCCCGAGGACGGCTCATCCATGACCAGCAGCTTGGGCTTGCCGGCCAGGGCCTTGGCGACGCCCAGGATCTTGCGCTGCCCGCCCGACAGGCTGCCGCCCAGCGCGCGGCGCTTTTGCTGAAGGATGGGAAACCGCTGATAAAGATCGTCGATATGCTGCTTGAATTCGGCGGCGGGAAGAAACTGACCACCAATATGCAGATTATCCTGAACGCTCAAATCGGGGAAGCAGCCGGTTTCCGACATATAGGCAATGCCGGCACGAACCCGTTTATCGGTGCGATCGTGAGAAATCGTGCGATTCTCGAACACGATTTCTCCCTGCCAGCTCGGGATCAATCCCATGATCGTCTTGATGAGCGTAGTCTTTCCCGCGCCGTTGGGCCCCATCAGCACAACGGTTTCTTTTGCATGCACAGTCAGCCCCGCACCCCACAAGGCTTGCACCTTTCCGTAGCCGGCGTCCAGCCCGGAGGCCCGCAGCAGATCAGTGCTCATCGGGCGCTCCCAAAAAGACTTCCACGACTTGCGCATTGCCCACAGCCTGCGACAAGGTTCCCGAGAAAATATCCTTGCCGGCGCTGAGTACGATAAGCCGGTCGGTCACTTGGTCCACAAAGTCCATGAGGTGTTCGACGACCAGCAAGGCAACGCCCGAGCGCGCCACCTCGCGCAGGCGTTCGGCCACATGCGCAAGCTCACTGGGATTTAAGCCGGCGCCCAGTTCGTCGACGCACAGCAACTTGGGCCGGGTCGCCAGGGCGCGCGCAAGATCGAGCATTTTCTGCTGCGCGCTGGTCAATTCGCCCGCCATGCGGCCGGCATGCCGATCGAGTTCGAGAAACTGCATCAAGGGTTCCATGTCGCTCAAATCTTTATCGTTGCGGCCGTACGTCATGGCGACTTCGATGTTCTGGCGCACCGTCAGCGACTTGAACGGTTTGGGGATCTGGAAGCTGCGATTGATCCCCAGATGCACCAGACGGTGCGCGGCCAGGCCGCCGATTGAACGCCCCTGATACTGAATCGACCCGCCATCGGGCCGGTACAAGCCGGTGATCACATTGATGCAGGTGGTTTTACCCGATCCGTTCGGGCCCACCAGACCAAGCACCTCTCCGGGCATGACGTTGAAGCTGACCCCTTCGAGCGCCTGAAATCCGCCAAACCGCTTGGCCAGGCCGTTGACCGTAAGCAAGGGCACCGAGGCCGGCGAAACAGCGAGCGGCTTAAACAACATGAATCCCCCAACGGCGCAACAGCGACGCCAGCCCGTTGGGCAAGAACAGCACCAGGGCCATGATCAGCACACCATAAATCAGTTGGAAATACTGCGGTGTCGAAATCCCGATAAAGTTGTACAGGCCGTAAAGCAGCACCACACCCAGTATCGGCCCCATTACCGTGGCCACGCCGCCGAACAAGGCGAAAACAATGGCGAAAATACTGAAATCGGGGCTGAAAACATTGTCGGGATAAAACACCGATACATACCAGGCAAAATTGGCGCCGATCAGGCCGGCGATCAGCGCCGAGAGCAGCCAGGCGACGATACGCGCCCGCACTACGTTTATCCCGGCAGCGGCAGCGCTGATCGGATCGTCTTTAATGGCTTGCAGGGCCAGTCCGAAGCGCGAATAGCGCAAGTACAGCACACAAGCCACCGCAAACGCCATGATGACAATGGCCGTGGCATAGCTGAAGGCGGGATCGAAGATGCCCGACAAGGAGACCCCGTAAGGCCCTTTGGTGATCGATTCGAGATCCGGGTTGGAAACGATTTCGGAAATCGCCAGCGCCGCCGCCAAATTGGCAATGGCAAAATACGGCCCCGACAAGCGCAGCAAAGGAGTCAGCACCAGCCCGAACAATACCGAAGCCGCCGCTCCGGCTCCCAGCGCCAGCAACGGCGTTGCATGCAGATGCATAATGGCAAGCGCAAAGCCATAAGCCCCTGCACCGAAGAATCCGACATACCCGAAAGGCAGATAGCCCGTGAAGCCGTAGATGATATTGACGCCCTGCGCCAGGGTCAGGAACACAATGAAATTGAACAGCAGCAACTGATTCGAATAGGCGTACGGCATGAGCGCGGCCGCCGCAATCAAGGGAATCAATACCAGCAGCGAATGCCGCAGCGGTTTCTTATGCATGACGCACCTTCCGGCCCAGCAAGCCGCTGGGCCGCACCAGCAAAATGGCAATCAATAACAAGTAAGGCAACAGGCCGGCCCATGAACTGAAATAGGTTTGCATGAGCATCAGCGACACTCCGTAGATCAGGCCTCCCAGGACCGTGCCCAGCGGGCTGCCCAGGGAGCCCACGATAATGACGGTAAACGACTGTATCGTCAGATTCACGCCGCTGGCCGGCGTGACACTGCCCAGCATGAACGGCGCGAAGCAGCCCGCCACGGCCGCCAGCCCCAGGCCTATGCCAAAGGCCAGCGCCGACACCCGGCCCACATTGATGCCAGTGGCCAGCGCTTCGTCGCGATGAACCATGACGGCACGGGTCAGTCGCCCGATACGCGTGCGATACAGATACAGGAACACCAGCAGCACGGCCACCGCACTGGCGATGGCGCTGACAACCCAGGCCGACGGAAATGTCTGCCCCAATACCTCTACCGGATGCCGGCCCAGGGCGCGGCCTGGAATGGAGCGTTCGGTGGGTCCGAACGCAATGGTGGTCAACGACTCGATGACCTGCGAAAACCCGAAAAACAAGATGATGGACAGCATTTCGGGATCGGACGAACGCAGCAGCCGCGGCACCAGCGCGTAATACAGGGGAAAGCCGATGATGATGAAAGCGACCAGGCACAGGACCGCGGCAATCACAGGATTGACGGCATAGGCGCCATACAGGCCGAATGCCGAAAGCGCCCCCAGCATGACGAAGTCGCCATGAGCCAGGTTGACGATACGCATCACACCGAAGATCAGGTTCAACCCCAGCCCGACCAGGCTGAAGTAAAGACCGAACAGCAGGCCGGCCAGGATCGAATATTCAAGCATGTCGCAAAGGGCTCGCTATGAAAAGCAACACGATACGAAGGCAGCGCGCTTCATGCATGCCCAGCCGGAGAAAACCAGCCCGGAAAGGCATGCATGCCACGGCAACACGTCAATTGGACGGTGCCGGATAGACGGCCTTGGCAGTCGCCACATCGGGGGGATAGACCACCGCGAATTTCAGGCCCTTCTTGCCGTCAGGAACCAGTTGGCCCAGCGGAGTGATTTCGCCGATCTGCGCGCCGTTCTTGTCCACGGCAAAGGTGCCATCGATCGTCTTGAGCTTGCCCGACAGGCTGAACACGGCCTTGCGCAATGCCAGTTGATCCATGCTCTCGGTCACGGCCAGTGCGTTCTGGATGACCAGACCTGTTGTGTAGCCTGCCACGGCATTGAATCCAAAGGCGACTTTGTTGTCGGTATACATCTTGTTCCATGCATCGCGGAACTGCGGCAGCGACATGCCGGATTCCGCATGGTATTCGACGACCGACGAGGGCGTATAGGTATAGACGTAGCTCAGGCCATCGATGCCCACCGTCTTTTCCATATGCTCGGTTTCCAGCCCGGGGTAGATGGCGAACAGCCATTTGAACTGGGTTCCGGAATCATGCAAATTGCGCAGGAAGGCGATATCGTTGCCGGGGTAGCCCATTTCAATGACCGCATCGGGTTTGGCCAGGCGGATATTGTTGATCAGCACCGTATAGTTCGTGGTGTTGGTGGGTACGCCCTTGTCGTAGACCAGTTCAACAGGCGCTCCCGACTTCTTGATGAAATCGCGCACCGCGTTGGCCTGCGTGCCGGTGAAATCGTTGGTCGCATATAACAATGCAATCCGCTTGATACCGAGCTTCGGCCCTTCCTTGGTCAGGAAATCGGCAATGTACTTGGGCCATATGGTCGACACGGGATCGGACATCAGCGCAATGTACGGATTATCGTCGGTGAAGAAAGTGCCGCCCGTGCCGGTTTGATCGAACAACAGTTTCTTGTGTTCGCGTGCAATCGGCACCGCCACCGAGGTCAGCACCGAACCGCTGTCGGACACCAGAAGGTCGACCTTGTCTTGCGTAATCAATTGATTGTAGAGCGTGGCCGCCGTGGCGGTATTGCTTTGATCGTCGTACGAAACCAGCTTGATGGGAATCCGCTTGCCGTAAGGCTTGACCATGACCCCGCCTTGCGCGTTTTCCTGAGAAACCCAGAGCTGCAAGCCGCGGTAAACAGGCATCGATATGGCCGCATACGGCCCCGACGAAGCATAAAGCGTTCCGATCTTGATTTCTGACGGCGCCGAGGCCGCACTGGCCAGCGCGGTAAATGCCAGCAGGGATCCCGCCAGCACCGATGAAATAGCTTTGCGTAACATAATCACAGGTCTCCTTTTTTATAAGGACAATGGCCTGGGTTACTGCGGCGCATTGCCCGGCAATCGATTATTCATGTTGCCATCCGCGCCGGCAAAAACTGCGCGGCCGCGGTTCAGTATCAATCAGTAACTCTGCTTATCTTATACCTGAACTCTTACGCCGCTCTGAATACCGCCGATGACTCCTCCCACGAACAGGCACATCGCCGGGAAGGCCCGGATCCTGTCGATCCTGCATGAAAAACCCCCGTCATTCGCAAGGACTGACGGGGGTTCGGATCTGGCCGTCTTGCACGCTTGCGCGCCAAGCCGGCTGGTTCGAAAAACTACATATTGTCGATCATGACCTGGCCAAAGCCCGAGCACGAAACCTGCGTGGCGCCTTCGAGCAGGCGGGCAAAATCATACGTGACCTTTTTCGACAGAATCGATTTTTCCATGCTGGAAATAATCAGGTCGGCCGCTTCGGTCCAGCCCATGTGACGCAGCATCATTTCGGCCGACAGGATTTCGGAACCTGGATTGACGTAATCCTTGCCTGCGTATTTGGGAGCCGTGCCGTGAGTGGCTTCAAACATGGCCACCGAGTCGGACAGATTGGCGCCCGGAGCAATGCCGATACCGCCGACTTGAGCTGCCAAGGCGTCGGACACGTAATCACCGTTGAGGTTCAGCGTGGCGATCACTTCGTACTCGGCGGGGCGCAACAGGATCTGCTGCAGGAACGCATCGGCAATCACGTCCTTGACCGTAATTTCGCGCCCTGTTTTCGGGTTCTTGAATTTGCACCATGGGCCGCCGTCGATAGGCTGCGCACCAAACTCTTTCTGCGCCAGCTCGTAGCCCCAGTCACGGAAGCCACCTTCGGTGAACTTCATGATATTGCCCTTGTGCACCAAGGTGACCGAAGAGCGGTCGTTGTCGATGGCGTACTGCATGGCCTTGCGCACCAGGCGCTGCGTGCCTTCGCGCGATACCGGCTTGATGCCGATGCCCGAGGTATCGGGGAAGCGGATCTTTTTCACACCCAGTTCGTTTTGCAGGAAGGCGATAAGCTTCTTGGCGTTGACGCTTTCCGCTTCGAACTCGATGCCGGCGTAAATGTCTTCCGAGTTTTCGCGGAAAATGACCATATTGGTTTTTTCCGGTTCTTTCACAGGCGACGGAACACCCTTGAAATACTGGATCGGGCGCAAGCAGACATACAAGTCCAGTTGCTGGCGCAGGGCAACGTTCAAGGAACGGATGCCGCCGCCAACCGGCGTTGTGAGCGGGCCCTTGATGGACACCACATAGTCTTTCACAGCCTCCAGCGTTTCTTCAGGCAGCCAGACATCCGGGCCGTAGATTTTGGTGGATTTTTCACCGGCATACACTTCCATCCAGTGAATCTTGCGTTTGCCGCCATAGGCCTTTGCAACGGCGGCATCAACCACTTTGAGCATGACCGGCGTAATATCGGCGCCTGTACCGTCGCCCTCGATAAAAGGCAAAATGGGCTCGTCAGGAACGTTGAGCGAAAAATCGGCATTGACCGTAATTTTTTGGCCCGCTGCGGGGACCTTGATGTGCTGATAGGACATGAATACTCCAATGGCTCCGGTAGGAGAAAATTCGGTAAAAACGAAGCTGCCGCGATAAAACACCGTTTTGCAGGCACAGCCACAGATATAAAGTGCAAGCTCCGACAAAACGCAAACACGCATCCATCTGGAAACCCAGATTAACGGCAGGTATGGAGTTGCGCCCGATCATCGAGCTCAGTCTTATATAAGAGTAGTTTAGCCTAATTAAGCCAGAATTTTAGCTTTTCTCGCAAAACTTGCTGAACGAGCTATTGGCGTGTCTGAAATCGCGCGCCCCCAGCAGCAGAATTACAGCGCCCGCATACCCAGAAACTGCGGATCAAAAACCCGCCGGCCGCAGCATGAATGCCACGGCGCAGGCGCGCGCCGAAATTGCTGGCCGGCCCTTGCGCCGAAAAGCACGCGTGGGCGGTTAAAATGGATTTTTTATCGGTTCAGAGCGTTTCATGTTCAACCCTTCACGCGACCAGGTACGGCTGTTTTTTACCGAGGCCTGGCGCAAGCACCGCGCCGCCGAAGTGCTTACCCCGCTCGAAGCCATGGCCATAGACTGGATGCGGCAGCACCCCGAATACCATAAAGACCTTGAAAGTCCCGAGGCTGTCGAGGCCGACTACGCCGTAGAGCAAGGCAAGACGAATCCGTTCCTGCACTTATCCATGCACTTGGCCATTTCCGAACAATTGTCGATCGACCAGCCGCCCGGCATCAAGGCCGTGCACCAACAACTGCTGGCCACGCACGACGCGCACGAGGCGGCGCACCAAATCATGGAATGCCTGGGCCAAGTCGTCTGGGAAGCGCAGCGCCTGGGTACGCCGTTCAGCAGCGACACCTACCTTGAGCTCATCAAGCAGCGGGCCACGCGCAAATAGCATGTACAGGGGTGGCCCTTGTGGCCGCCCTTAATTGACGCACCACCCCGAACGGGCGGACACGAGGCCCGCCCCTACAGGGCGCATGGTGGCGTAGGGGCGACCCTTGTGGTCGCCCGGGGGATAAGCCGTCTTATTGCTGGACCGACAGGGGCGAAGGCTGGCGGGCGAGCCAGGCGGTGATGTTGTCGATATCGGCATCGGTCAACTGTGCCACCATGGCGCCCATGATGGCGTTCTTGCGCAAGTTTGCCGAAGCAGGCGCGCCGCTTTGGCCGCGCTTGTAGGCATGCAAGGCATGGCTGAGGTAATCGGCATGCTGGCCGGCCAAAATCGGATAGGCCGGGCTGGTCGGGCTTTTAGCGTCCGCTCCGTGGCACGATGCACAGTTGAATTTTTTAAACGCGGCCTGGCCGGCGACCAAGTCGGCTGCCTGCGCCATAGAACCGGCTGCCAGCAGAAAAGCGCCCACCAAGGCGATAGTCATTTTTTTCATGTGGGCCCCCGATTATTTAAAGCTGGAATAATGAGCTGCGAGATCAGCCATGTCTTGAGGCGACAAGCTCTTGGCAATGGCCTCCATGGTTGGGAACGTCCGGGCACCGCTGGCGTACTCCTTGAGCGCGGCAACGATATACTCCGCACTCTGGCCCGCGATCATGGGGACGTGATAGACCTCGGGGAAAGATGCCTTGTAGTCAGGGATACCATGGCAGCCCATGCACATAGAGGTTTTTTCGAGGGCGGCCTTTGCGTTGCCGACAGGCGCAGCGTCAGCGGCCTGGGCCTGGCCCGCGATCGCACAGGAAGCCATTACGGCTAGCGCAGACAGAGTGCGCGTCATAGAAATTCGCAACTTCATGATAGCTCTTGATTTTGGCAGTAAATAAAAATCGACCGATGAAACACTGATCGATAAACCGTTGGATTGTACGATAATTGTAAGACCCTATCTAGAAATCGCTGTTTACGTTGTAATACTGCATACGAATACGGACTCAAATAATGACCTCGACCGCTTCCGCCTTTCCCTCCGAGCGCTTCACCGGCACCGAACGTTATGTGGCGACCGACGACCTGAAACTCGCCGTCAACGCCGCCCTGGCCCTGCAGCGCCCCCTGCTCATCAAGGGAGAGCCGGGAACCGGCAAAACCATGTTGGCCGAAGAAGTCGCCGCCGCGCTGAACCGCCCTCTGCTGCAATGGCACATCAAATCGACCACCAAGGCCCACCAGGGCCTGTACGAGTACGATGCCGTATCGCGGCTGCGCGACTCGCAACTGGGCGACGAGAAAGTACGCGACATCAGCCACTACATCGTCAAGGGAGTGCTATGGCGCGCGTTCGAAGCCGACGAGCCGGTGGTCGTGCTGATCGACGAAATCGACAAGGCCGACATCGAATTTCCCAACGATCTGCTGCGCGAACTCGACCGCATGGAATTCCATGTCTACGAAACCAGGCAAACCATACAGGCCCGGCACCGTCCTCTTATCATCATCACCTCGAACAACGAAAAAGACCTGCCCGACGCTTTCCTGCGACGCTGCTTTTTCCACTACATCAGCTTCCCCGACCGGGACACCATGCGCAGCATCGTGGCTGTGCACTACCCCAGCATCAAACAAGACGTCCTGGGCGCCGCGCTCAATACATTCTTCGCCTTGCGCGACGCGCCCGGCCTGAAAAAAAAGCCGTCGACGTCCGAATTCCTGGACTGGCTGCGCCTGCTCATGAACGAATCCATCAGCGCCGAAGAGCTCGGCAGCACAGCCGGCGACTTGCCCCTTATGGCGGGCGCCCTGCTGAAAAACGAACAAGACCTTTCACTACTGCAACGCCTGGCAGCCATGACCCGTGCGGGCCAACGCCGCTAGCCAGCCCTTTACCGCGAGTCTGCCCATGAACCAGCATCAAGGATTTCGTCACACCCCAACTCCCACAACCCTGCAAGGATACGGCGTTCGCCTCATACCTCTTGAAGCGGCCCACGCGCCGGAGCTGGAACGGGCCGCCGCCGACGGCGAGCTGTGGCAGCTGCGCGTCACCTCGGTGCCCGAGCCCGGCGCGGCCCTGGCGTATGTCGAAACCGCGCTGCGCGGCCGGCAGGACGGCCATATGCTGCCCTTTGCCGTCGTCGAAGAAAGCAGCGGAAAGGTCATAGGCAGCACCCGTTACCACGACATCGTGCCGGCTGTTGCCCGGCTCGAAATCGGCTATACCTGGTATGCCCGCAGTTGGCAGAAGACCCATGTCAATACCGCCTGCAAGCTGTTGCTGCTGCGGCACGCGTTCGTTGCCCTGGGAGCGCAAATCGTGGGCTGGCGCACCGACAACTTCAATCATGCGTCGCAACGAGCCATCGAACGTCTCGGAGCCCATAAAGACGGCGTACTGCGCCATCACGCCTTGCGCCGGGACGGCACGGTGCGCGATACCGTGATGTACAGCGTGCTGGCGGGCGAATGGCCGGAAATCGAAAAACACCTCGAATACCAGTTCGCCCGGCACCATGCTGACTGACTTCTTTTACCATCTGCGCGCTCACAAGCTGCCGGTGTCGGTCCAGGAATACCTGACGCTGCTGGACGTACTGCGCAGCAATGTCATGGAGCCCACGCTCGACGATTTCTATCATCTGGCGCGCATGACCCTGGTCAAAGACGAAACCCTCTTCGACCGCTACGACCTGGCCTTTGCCAGCTTCTACAGGCAGGTCGAAGCGGCCTTTCCGGCCGACAAGGAAATTCCCCTCGACTGGCTGATCAAGCAATTCCAGAAACATCTCAGCCCCGAAGACAAGGCCGCCATCGAAAAGCATGGCTGGGACAAGCTCATGGAGCTTTTCAAGGAAAGGCTCGAAGAGCAGAAAGAACGGCATGCCGGCGGCAATAAATGGATAGGCACCGGCGGTTCGTCCGCATTCGGCCATGGCGGCTATCATCCCGAAGGCATACGCATGGGAGGCCCTTCGGCAGGCAACCGAACCGCCGTCAAGGTTTGGGAAAAACGCGAGTTCCGCGATTACGACGACCAGCAGGAACTAGGCACCCGCAACTTCAAAATGGCCTTGCGGCGCCTGCGCCATTTCGCCCGCGAAGGCGCGGAGCTCGAACTCGACCTCGACCACACGATACTCAGCACGGCAAAAAACGCCGGCTTTCTCGATCTGCAAATGGTTCCCGAACGGCACAATACCGTCAAGGTACTGATGCTGCTCGACGTCGGCGGCAGCATGGACGACCACATCGCCCGCGTCGAAGAATTGTTTTCGGCGGCGCGCAGCGAATTCCAGCACCTGGAGGTGTACTACTTCCACAACTGCCCTTACGAATCCCTGTGGCAAAACAACCGCCGGCGCTACAGCGAACGCGTCGATACCTTCGATATCCTGCGCAAATACAACGATGACTGGCGTCTGATCATCGTAGGCGATGCCACCATGAGTCCCTACGAAATTCTCCAGCCTGGCGGCTCGGTCGAGTACAACAACAAGGAAACCGGCGCCGCATGGCTGCAACGCCTGCTCGATAACTGGCCAAAATCGGTGTGGCTCAACCCCGAGCCCGAAGGCTACTGGCAGTACCGGCAATCCATCGCCATAATCAAGAACATCGTGCACGATCGCATGTACGGGGTGACTGTGGGCGGACTGGAGCGAGCCATGCAGTACCTGTCGAAGTAAACGACCGCCCCGCTCCTCTACAATGCGTCCTGCCCATACGGATAAACACCATGAATTCAACCGCCTCCAAAGTTCTCAGATACCTGAGCACCCTGTTCCTGAGCAGTCTCGTGGCCGCCCCCGCCGGCGCCCTTGCTCTGCCCGACGGCATCACGCTGGGGTCTTCCGTAGAGGGAACCACCGAATACACCCTGAGCAACGGCCTGCGCGTTTTGCTCTCGCCCGACGATTCCAAGCCGACCACCACTGTAAACATGACCTACCTGGTCGGATCCCGCAACGAAAATTATGGCCAGACCGGTATGGCGCACCTGCTGGAACACATGATGTTCCGCGGCACGCCGACCCTGCATAACGCCCTGGCCGAATTCTCCAAGCGGGGCCTGCAGGCCAATGGCTCGACCACCAGCGACCGCACCAACTACTACGCCAGCTTTGCCGCCAATCCGGACACCCTGTCCTGGTTCCTGGGCTGGCAAGCCGATGCCATGGTGAATTCGCTGATCGCCAAAAGCGATCTGGACTCGGAAATGACGGTGGTGCGCAATGAAATGGAGCGAGGCGAGAACAGCCCATTCCAGGTGCTGATGCAAAAAATGCAGGCTACCGCCTATCAATGGCACAACTATGGCCACAACACCATAGGCGCCCGCTCGGATGTTGAAAACGTCGACGTGGGGCAACTGAAGGCTTTCTATAAAGAGTATTACCAGCCCGATAATGCGGTCCTGATCGTATCCGGTAAATTCGATCCCGCCGCCACGCTGCATACCATTGCGCAGGCTTTCGATAAAATTCCCAAACCCACTCGTCACCTGCCCGCCGAGTATACGGTCGAACCGGTTCAGGACGGCGAGCGCGAGGTCGTCCTGCGCCGCCATGGCGGCAGCCCCCTGATAGCGGCGCTGTTCCATATTCCCGAAGCGGCGAGCCCCGACTACATACCTGTCGATCTGGGCGTAGCCATCATCGGCGACACGCCGTCGGGCCGGCTTTATCACGCTTTGGTCGACAGCAAGTTGAGCGCCAGCGTTTTCGGATTCACGGCCGGCCTGCGGCAACCGGGCTACGCCTTTTTCGGCGCCCAGCTGGAACCCGGCATGGACCAGACGCGCGCCCTGCAAACACTCAACGACACGCTGGCATCCTTGCCCAAACAGCCCTTTACCCAGGCTGAGCTCGACCGCATCAAGAGCAAATGGCTCACCGACTGGCAGCAAACCTACGCCGACCCTCAAAGCATGGCCGGCGCCCTGTCCGAAGCGGTCGCCGACGGCGACTGGCGTTTGTTCTTCTTGCAGCGCGACCGAGCCGAAAAGGCCACGCTATCTCAAGTTCAACAGGCAACACAGGCTTATCTGGTACGCAGCAATCGCACCAACGGTTTGTACATACCCACCGACAAGCCGCTGCGCGCCCCCGCGCCCGGATCTGTCGACCTGGCAGCCCTGCTCAATGGCTACAAAGGCAAGGAGGCGCCAAAAGCGGCGGCGGCCTTCAATCCCAGCCCGGCCAATATCGATGCCAGCACCCAGCGCACGCCCTTGGTGCTGCCCAATGGCACAGTCAAGCTGGCCCTCTTGCCCAAGCCGACACGAGGCGATCGCGTCGAAGCCCGGCTGCTGATTCAATTCGGCAATGTCGACGCTCTCAAGGGTCAGCGCACCGTTGCCAAGGCCGTCGCGGCCCTGCTGAATCGCGGCACGGATAAATTATCGCGCCAGGCGATCCAGGACAAGTTCGATGCCCTTCAAGCCAACGTCGATTTCGAAGGCTCGGCGGGAACGCTGGCGGTAAGCATGTCGACTACGCAGCAGCATCTCCCGGCCCTGATCGATCTCGTCATCGATATCGTGCGCAATGCCAACTTCCCGGCCAAGGAACTTGCCGAGTACCAGCTGGAATTGACGACCAGTATCAAAAATGCAATGTCCGAACCGGGTGCGCTGGCGTCGCGAGCCCTGGCGCGGCATACTGACCCCTATCCCAGCGACGACATACGCTATACACCAACCTTTGCCGAAGCTCTCGACCATATTGCGGCCCTGAAACAACAGGATCTTCTTGATTTTCATCAAAAATTCTATGGAGCGGGCCAGATCGAATTCGCAGCGGTCGGCGCATTCGATCCCGATGCCGTGAAGGCCTCTCTTGGCAAAGGCCTGGATGGATGGAAGAAAGCTCCCGCCTATACCCGTATTCCCGACCCGTATCATGCGGTGGCACCGCAAGACTTCAAGATCGATACGCCGGACAAGGCCAATGCCTTTTATCTCGCCGACCTGCCGATCAAGCTCCAGGATACCGACCCCGACTTTCCTGCTTTGTATGTGGCGAATTATCTCCTGGGTGGATCGGAAACGTCGCGCCTATGGAATCGAATTCGTGTGAAAGAGGGGCTATCCTACGATGTGCGCAGTAGCCTGAATGCGTCCTCGTATGAGCCGTCCGGCGACTGGTCGATCTATGCGATACAGGCTCCGCAAAACAGCCATCGCCTGCAGACGGCTGTCCAGGAAGAGCTGGCGCGCGCGCTGCGCGATGGCTTCAGCGCCGACGAAGTGCGGGAAGGCATCGCGGCTTTGCTAAGCTACCGGAAACTGGCCCGCGCGCAAGACAATGTCCTGGCCGGCGCCTGGATCAACTATATGCAGCAGGGGCGCACTTTCGCCTGGTCGGAAAAGATCGACCAGGCGCTTTCCGCTCTGACCGCGGAAAAGGTCAATGCGGCTTTGCGTGCTGCATTGAAGCCTGGTGATTTCAGCATCGCCATTGCGGGCGACGAGAAAAAAATGAAGTAGGGGTGCCTCTTGTGGGCGGCCACCAGAGCTGCACCTGCTGGTGCATTTTTGGTTCGGGTGTTTACCGCGCTGAATGCGTTTCGGTCGATTTTTTTTGCGCCGTTCAGGTTTGGTTATTACTTTGGGCGGTAGTTCTATAAAGACGCCGCAGGGTGGGCGGTGCTGTGCAGTCCGGCACGTCCAGCGGTCGTGGCGCTGCGCGCCCCGACTGCCCGGGTCTGCCTCGTCCAGGCGGGCGTCGGGCGAACTCGCCCGGCCTCGCGAGGCCGGGCTCAGACAGCGCCCGCCGAAAGCCCCCGCCTTCCCTTCGTCAGCACCCGGCGCTGGACTACCGCCGGACTGCACAGCACCGCCCACCCTGCGGCTTACGTTGAGGAAATGCCTCGAGGTATACATTGGGGAAGCCGCGTTTAGCCAATCACAGGCTACGTTGAGGCGGTGGGTGCTTTTAGTACACCCAGTCGTCAATCCAGGTAGATGTGGCGACGTGATGGAGGCATGAGTGCGGGCACGTTAACGGTTCTATGGGTGCAGGCCCATTAACTATCGGTGCAAGCACATTGGTTCCAGGCAAGCCCTAACGTGAGCCGTCTATCGGGGCTTGGGGGCAGGACCGGCGTAAGGCGTGCGCCGGATGCTACCGTAGGGAAGGCGGGGGCTTTCGGCGGGCCATGTTTGAGCGCAGCCGCGCCAGCGGCGTAGCGAGTTTGGCCCGACGCCCGCCTGGACGAGGTAGATCCGGATCAAGCACGCCGTGCCGGCCCTGACCCCAAGCCCCGATAGACGGCGTCTTCAAATACCAAAACTACCAAAACGTAAATACCAATACCCCATCCATCGAAGAATGCCGTAAACGCCCTAGCTGAAGAAGCTCTTTACTCTATCGGTCCAGGATTCGCTTTTGGGCGAGTGCTTTTCACCACCCTGCTGCAGCGAGGCCTCGAATTGATGCAAAATTTTCTTTTGCTCTTCGGTCAGGCGAACCGGCGTTTCCACCGACACATGGCAATACAGGTCGCCGGGATAACTGGCGCGTATGCCGCGGATGCCTTTGCCGCGCAAACGGAAAGTCTTGCCGGTTTGCGTGCCCTCCGGTATGGTGATTTCCCCTTTGCCCGCCAAAGTGGGCACCTCGAGCGCACCACCCAATGCCGCCCTGGTAAAGGGAATCGTCAACTCGCAATGAAGGTCTTCGCCATCGCGCTGGAAAATACCGTGAGGCTTCAGATGGATTTCCACATACAGATCCCCCGAGGGGCCGCCATTCACGCCCGGCTCGCCATTGCCCGATGAACGTATCCGCATGCCGTCATCGATACCGGCCGGAATCTTGACCTGCAGAGTCTTGTTTTTGCGCGTCCGGCCCACGCCATCACACGCCACGCATGGATCGGTGATTTCCTTGCCCGTACCGTGACACGTAGGACAAGTTTGCTGCACGCTGAAAAAACCCTGCTGCATGCGCACGGTGCCGTTGCCGCTGCAGGTATGGCAGGTTTTGGCCTGCGTCCCCGGCTTCGCGCCCGTGCCGTGGCAGGTATCGCAGGTTTCCCAGCTGGGCACGCGGATTTCCGTGTCGAACCCACTGGCGGCCTGTTCCAGGCTGATGTCCAGGGTATATTTGAGATCGGCCCCCCGATACACTTGCGGGCCGCCGCCGCGACGGCCGCCGCCACCGCCGAAGATCTCGCCGAATATATCGCCAAAGGCATCGGCAAAGCCAGCGCCGCCCATGCCGCCCGCCCCCCCGTTGGGGTCGACGCCGGCATGGCCAAAACGGTCGTAAGCGCTGCGCTTTTCCTCATCGGACAGCATCTCGTAGGCTTCTTTGGCCTCTTTGAACTTTCCTTCCGCTTCCTTGCTATCCGGATTTCGATCCGGATGGTACTTCATGGCCAGCTTGCGGTAGGCTTTTTTAATTTCGTCATCAGAGGCGTTTTTCGCCACACCCAGGATTTCGTAAAAATCGCGTTTTGCCATTTCGATTGCTTGCGTCCAGGACGCCTATTCTTTAGAACGGAACAAGAATGCCCGATCTCCGACTGACCGTCGGAAACCGGGCTCTCGACTATTAAGACCAGGCCTTACTGATCGCGTTTGACCTCTTTAAAATCGGCGTCAACGACATTTTCGTCGGCAGGCTGCTCGGTTGCCCCCGCCGCCCCTTGCTGCGCAGCGGCCTTGGCCTGCATATCGGCGTACATCTTTTCGCCCAGTTTCTGAGACGCTGTGGTCAGCGCCTCGACCTTGCCGTCGATGGTAGCCTTGTCGCCATCTTTCAAGGAGTCCTGCAACTCTTTGATTGAGTTTTCGATTGCTTCTTTTTCTGAAGCGTCAAGCTTATCGCCGTACTCTTCCAGGGACTTGCGGGTGGAGTGCACCAGCGCATCGGCCTGGTTGCGAGTCAGGGCCAGCTCGGCCACACGGTGATCTTCCTCGGCATTGGCCTCGGCATCTTTGACCATGCGTTCGATTTCGTCGTCGGTCAGGCCCGAATTGGCCTTGATGGTGATTTTGTTTTCTTTGCCGGTGCCTTTGTCTTTGGCCGACACATGCAAAATACCATTGGCGTCGATATCGAAGGTGACTTCGATTTGCGGCGTGCCGCGGGCCGACGGCGGAATGCCTTCCAGGTTGAATTCACCCAGGCCTTTGTTGCCGGCCGCGATTTCACGCTCGCCCTGGAACACCTTGATCGTCACGGCGGGCTGATTGTCGTCGGCCGTGGAAAACACCTGCGAAAAGCGGGTCGGAATCGTGGTGTTCTTCTGGATCATCTTGGTCATGACGCCGCCCAGGGTTTCGATGCCCAGGGACAAAGGCGTTACGTCAAGCAGCAGCACGTCTTTGCGATCGCCGGCCAGGACCGAGCCCTGGATCGCCGCGCCGGCCGCTACCGCCTCGTCGGGGTTGACGTCCTTGCGAGGATCCTTGCCGAAGAACTCCTTGACCTTTTCCTGCACCTTGGGCATGCGTGTCATGCCGCCGACCAGAATCACGTCGTCGATTTCGGATACTTTCACGCCCGCATCCTTGATGGCCACGCGGCAAGGATCGATGGTGCGTTCGATCAGCTCTTCGACCAGGGCTTCGAGCTTGGCACGCGTAATCTTCAGATTGAGGTGCTTGGGGCCGGAAGCATCAGCCGTAATGTACGGCAGATTGATTTCGGTTTGCTGAGCCGAGGACAGTTCAATCTTGGCCTTTTCGGCAGATTCTTTCAGGCGCTGCAGGGCCAGGACATCTTTGGACAAGTCGACGCCGCTTTCTTTCTTGAATTCGCCGATGATGTAGTCGATGATGCGCTGATCGAAGTCTTCGCCGCCCAGGAATGTATCGCCGTTGGTCGACAGGACTTCGAACTGTTTTTCACCATCGACATCGGCGATTTCAATAATCGAAATATCGAAAGTACCGCCGCCCAGATCGTATACCGCAATTTTACGGTCGCCTTTTTCGGCTTTGTCCATGCCGAATGCCAAGGCCGCGGCGGTCGGCTCATTGATGATGCGTTTGACCTCAAGGCCGGCAATCCGGCCCGCGTCTTTGGTGGCCTGGCGCTGGCTGTCGTTGAAGTAGGCCGGAACAGTGATCACGGCTTCGGTGACTTCTTCGCCCAGATAATCTTCGGCGGTTTTCTTCATTTTGCGCAACACATCGGCTGAAACCTGCGGAGGCGCAAGCTTTTTGCCCTGGGCTTCGACCCAGGCGTCGCCGTTGTCGGCCTTGATGATGCCGTAGGGCATCAGGTGTATGTCTTTCTGCACAGCCTTTTCGTCGAACTTGCGGCCGATCAGGCGCTTCACGGCATAGAGCGTATTCTTGGGGTTGGTGACGGCCTGGCGTTTGGCCGGAGCGCCCACCAGCACTTCACCGTCTTGCATATAGGCGACGATCGAAGGCGTTGTGCGCGTGCCTTCCGCATTTTCAATAATGATGACTTTACTGCCATCAAGAACGGCTACACAGCTATTGGTGGTGCCAAGGTCGATACCGATAATTTTGCCCATGATCTCTAACTCTGAAAATAGATTGAATACGTAAAAATGAACCAGGATGAATCTAAATTGGGGATAACTCGCCCCATTTCAAGTCTGGCACCCCTGAATATTTACTTCGAAGCTACCCGGTGCGGGCGCGCAAGCGCGCCACAGCCTCGCTGAACTGGGGCAGCCCCGGCCATCCGGATATGCGCCCCAGACGCTTGCCAGCCTGATAAAACACAAAAGCCGGTACTCCATGCAGGCCAAACCGCCTGCCCAGCGCTTCATCCTGGTACACATTGGCATGAAACCAGCTTAAACCCAATGCCTTGAGTTGATCCTGGAGCATCAGCGCGGTGTTTTTAAACAAGGTGCAATTGTAACAATCCTTGCCCCACATAAAAACACAACGCAGATCCGCCCCTTCCGCATTCACAACCAGCGCGTCGAAACTAGTGCTGTCGACCTCGCTCATGGCAAACAGACTGAATACCTCAGCCGGGTCGAATTCCTGGGTAGTAGCCACGACTCAGGCCGCGGGACCCGCGGACACTGTAACCAGCGCGGGACGCAGCACGCGGTCGGCAATGGTGTAGCCTTTTTGCAGCGTCTGTGCCACCGTACCGCTGGGCTGATCGGCGGGAACAGAAGAAATCGCCTGATGCAGATGCGGATCGAACTTGTCGCCCACGGCGGGCGCCACCTCTTTAAGCAGATTGCGATCGAAAGCCGAGCTGAGTTGCTTGAGGGTCGCTTCGACGCCTTCACGCCAGGATTCGACGGTTTGATCGGGCAGCGCCAAGGCGGCCTCGAGGCTGTCTTTAACCGGGACCAGGCTTTCCGCGAACGACTCGGTACCGAATTTGCGGGCTTTGGCGACATCGTCCTGAGCGCGGCGCCGTATGTTTTCGACTTCCGCCTTGGCGCGCAACAATTGATCATGATATTGCGCTACCTGGGCCTGAGCGGTCTCGAGCAAGGCGGCCAGATCGTCGGATGCATCGGCGGCGGCATCCAGATCGTGCTCTGCATTGTTCAGTTCAAGTTTTTCCGAGGTATCGACAGGTTGATTTTCCTGCTTGGGTTCCAGGGATTCATTCGTCGCCGACATAAGGCTCTCCACATCAAAAAATTAACTCTATTCAATAAGAATGGGGGCGGAAGCCCCCTTTTCAAGCCCTTAGCCCGGCGAAGGACCCGGGGTAAGGGCCTATCAGGATACACCAGGCCAGGCAAGGGTTTAATCCAGCCAATCGCCCGCGTAACGCCTGATGAGACCGCTCAGACCGGCGATCCACGCCGGATCGTCGTTCAGGCACGGCAGATAACGGAACTGTTCGCCGCCCGCCGCCAAAAATGCGTCCCGGCATTGCAGCTGGATTTCTTCAAGCGTTTCCAGGCAGTCGGCCAGGAACCCGGGACACATCACGTCCACACGCTTGATGCCCTGCTTCGCCCAGGCCTTCAGGGTGGGTTCGGTGTAAGGCTCAAGCCATTTTTCCGCGCCGAAACGGCTTTGGAACGAGACCTCGACCAGGCTCGCATCGGCGCCCAGCGACTGTTTGAGCAGCATCGCGGTTTCCATGCAGTCGCGATAATAAGGGTCGCCCTGCTCCACCACGCGCCGCGGCAGGCCGTGAAAGCTGAGCAGCAATTTTTGCGGTTTGCCATGTTCCTGCCAGTAGCGCCGCACTTGGGCGGCCAGAGCGCCGATATAGGCCGGATCAGTGCAAAAGCGCTTTACAAAACGCAGCTCGGGCTGATTGCGCAGGCGCGCCGCCACCGCCGCCACCTGGTCGACCGCGGTCGCCGTGGTGCTGGCGGCATACTGCGGATACATGGGAACGGTCAAAATACGTTCGCAACCCTGGGCACGCAAGTTCGCAAGAGCAGCGGCAATCGACGGATTGCCGTAACGCATGGCCAGCTCGACTCGAACCGGCGCGCCCTCCGCATCCAGTTGCCGCTGCACCCCCTGCGCCTGGGCGCGGCTCCATACCAGCAGCGGCGATCCGCCCTCCATCCATATTTCCTCATAGCGGGGAGCCAGCTTGCGCGGACGGCGCGTCAGGATGAAACCGCGCAAAATGACCTGCCACAAAAGAGCGGGAATTTCGATAACGCGCGAGTCGGACAGGAATTCGGCCAGATAGCGGCGAATCGATGGCGCGGTGGGCAGGTCGGGCGTACCCAGATTCACCAGCAGCACCCCTACGGGGCCCGCGTCGCGCGGCGGCGGGCTGGTATCGAAAGCATGGGGATCGGCCGGCTCGGGCTGAAAACGGGGGGCAAATAAACTCGACACGTGACCGCTCTTGGTGTTTTATGTGGCCCCGCCGCGCGGCAAGGACTGGAAATGGAATTCAGGGCTGGTTATGGCTAAGCGCATTGGACAGCAGGCGCGCCGTAATATCGACAATCGGAATGACGCGTTCGTAAGACATGCGCGAGGGCCCTATGACACCCAGCGTGCCCACCACCTTGCCGTCCACCCCATAGGGCGCCGTAATGACCGAGACATCTTCCATGGGAACCAGCCGCGAATCGCCGCCGATATAGATCTGTACGCCTTGCGCCCGGCTGGATACATCCAGCAATTGCAGAAGATCGGTTTTCTTTTCGAACAGGGCGAACATCCGGCGCAAGCGATCCATATCGGAAGCGATATCGGTGATATCGAGCAAATTGCGCTCTCCCGAGATGACTACCGCCTCATCGGAATCGTCTGTCGCGGTGCCAGCCTCGACCGCGGCCTGCATCAGGCGCGAGATATCCGCCTGCAGGGACGAAAGCTCATCGGCCAGCGAAGCCCGTACCTGGCTGAACGACATGCCGGCAAAATGATGATTGAAGAAATTGCTGGCTTCTTGCAGTTCCTGCTCGAGGTAGTCGCGCGATACCGACAGAATACGGTTTTGCACGTCGCCATCGGGCGTCACGATGATCAGCAGCACCCGTTTGTCGGACAGGCGAATGAATTCGATCTGGCGAAACACTTGCGCCCGCTTCGGCGCCAGCACCACCCCCGCAAACTGCGACAAATTCGATAACAGGGCCGCCGCGGCATTCACTGCCCGGCTGGGTTCAGTTACCGGCAGCATTTCGCGTATCTGGGCCGGCTGCAATACTTCGAAGCGCTGCACCGCCAGCAGACGGTCGACGAACATCCGGTAGCCGCGCGGAGTGGGAATGCGGCCCGCCGAAGTGTGCGGGCTATGGATCAGGCCCAGCTCTTCGAGATCGGCCATGACGTTGCGTATGGTCGCCGGCGAAAGGTCGAACATTTTGGAAAGCGTGCGCGACCCTACCGGCTGGCCATCAGCGATATAACGTTCGATAAGCGCTTTTAAAAGCGCATTGGCTCTGTCATCCATATCCGTATTTTATGTAATCTGGCGAAAACAGGCTTTTTTTACCTACTTCCTAAACTCGGGACACCCATATAATCGATTTATCACCACTCTAATCCATTACTCAAGGTCTGTGCCCATGCACTTCAAAACCGTTGCGATTATCGGCCGCCATCAGGACAGTGGACTCGATACACCTTTGCGTCAACTAGCCGACACTTTACAGGCTGCGGGATGCAATGTGCTAATCGAGGCCGATACTGCCCGTAATACGGGGATCACCGAACACTCAATCGGCAGTTACGAAGAAATCGGCCAACGCGCCGATCTGGCGGTCATCATGGGGGGAGACGGCACCATGCTGGGCGCCGGGCGCCATCTCGCGCATACCCGCGTACCCCTCATCGGCATCAACCACGGACGCCTGGGGTTTATTACCGACATTCCGCTGCGCAGCGCCCAGGATGCGCTCACCAGCGTCATCAATGGCAACTTCGAGGCCGAAGACCGCGTCCTGCTCGAAGGGCGCGTCATGCGTGGCGAAAAAACCATGTTTTCCGGGGTCGCGCTAAACGATGTCGTCATCAACCGCGCCGGCCGGGGCGGCATGATCGAACTGCGCATCGAACTCGATGGCGCATTCATGTACAGCCAGCGCGCCGACGGCCTGATCATCGCCACGCCCACAGGTTCGACCGCTTATTCGCTCTCGGCCAACGGCCCCATCCTGCATCCCAAGCTCAATGCCATCCTGCTGGTTCCCGTAGCCCCTCAAACCCTGTCGAACCGCCCTATTGTCATCCCCGATACCGGTACCCTGAGCATGACGATCACCGCGCTCGGGCGAGTCGAATCGGGCGCCAGCGTCCACTTCGACATGCAGACCTGGTCCGACTGCCAGCCCGGCGACCGCATCGACGTGCGCCGCGCACAGCATACGGTGCGTTTCATACATCCCACCGGCTACAGTTTTTTTTCCACCTTGCGCCGCAAGCTGCACTGGAACCGCATGCCGCAACCCTCCGACGAGGTCGAATAAACCCATGCTACGCACCCTGCACATTCGAGACTTTGTCATCGTCGACCAGGCCGACATACAGTTCGAGCCGGGCTTTACCGTATTTTCCGGTGAAACCGGAGCCGGCAAATCGATCCTGATCGATGCCCTGTCGCTGACGCTGGGCGCGCGCGGCGACGCCAGCGTCGTGCGCGACAATGCCGCCCGCACCGATATCAGCGCCGTCTTCGATGTCCCCGATACCCTGCACCCATGGCTGCAAGAGCGCGAGCTCGATACCGACGACGCCCTCGTGCTGCGCCGCGTCATCGACACCCAGGCGCGCAGCAAGGCTTTCATCAACGGCCTGCCCGTCACCCTGGGGCAGCTACGCGAACTGGGCGAACTGCTGGTCGACATACACGGCCAGCACGCCCACCAAAGCCTGCTCAAAACCGCCAGCCAACGCGATTTGCTCGATGCCCAGGGCGGCCACCAGCCCTTGGTCAAACAGGTGCAGCAAGCCTGGCAGCAATGGCAGCAGACTCAAAAGATACTCAGCGCCGCCCAAAAAAACGCGGCCACCCTGAAGGAAGAACGCGAACGTCTGGCCTGGCAGGCCGCCGAGCTCGATCGCCTCAACCTGCGCCCCGACGAGTGGAACGCCATCGGCAACGAGCACAGCCGGCTGGCCCACGCCCAATCGCTGCTGGATGGCGCCACCCAGGCCCTGGCCATACTCGATAACGACGAAGACTCCGCCCAGCAGCGCCTGAGTGCCGCCGCTCATCAAATCAAACAGCTGCTGCGTCACGACAGCCATTTGCAAAGCGTCCACGACGCCATCGAGTCCGCCCACATCGCCACGGCCGAGGCCGTGTCCGATTTGAACAGCTACCTGGACAGGCTCGAACTCGACCCCCAGCGCCTGGCCCAGGCCGAACAGCGGCTGGCCGCCATTTTCGACACCGCGCGCAAATTCAAAGTCGAACCCGACGAACTCCTGGCCCTGCAGGAAAACCTGCACCGGCAACTCGACGCCAGCGAAGCCGCCGCCGACATCGACGCCCTGGCCGAGCAGCTTGCCGCGGCCAAAGACGTGTATCAGGCCGCCGCAAAAAAACTCAGCCAGGCACGCCAGAAAACCGGCAAATCCCTGGCCAGGCATGTCACCCAGGCCATGCAGACACTGGCCATGCAAGGCGGCCGTTTCGACATAAGCCTGAATCCGTGCGAGCCTTCCGCTCACGGCAATGAAAGTATCGAATTCCTAGTTGCCGGGCACAGCGGCACCCAGGCAAGGCCTCTGGCCAAAGTGGCCTCGGGCGGCGAACTGGCCCGCTTGTCACTGGCCCTGTCGGTCATCGCCAGCCAGGCAGCGCGAGTTCCCACCCTGATCTTCGACGAGGTCGACACCGGCGTCGGCGGCGCCGTCGCCGAGGTCGTGGGCCGATTGCTGCGGGAACTGGGCCTGCGCCATCAGGTGCTGTGCGTCACGCATCTACCGCAAGTGGCGGCGCGCGGAGCGCACCACTACGAAGTCAGGAAGACCACGGTAAACGGCACTACCCTGTCGACCATCGAGGTACTCAGCGACCAGGAAAGAGTGCACGAAGTGGCGCGCATGCTGGGTGGCCTGACCATTACCGAAACCACCCGCAAGCATGCGCAGGAGATGCTGGCCGAATAAGCCAGGGATGGCGCCCCGGGCCGGCTACTTGAGATGATGATGCAAATGCTTGGGAGCGCATTCGGCGCAGATGCCATAGAGCATCATCGTGTGGCTTTCAAGCGCAAAACCTTTTTCCTTGGCAATTTTTTGCTGGCGTTTTTCGATTTCGGCATCGGAAAACTCGACCACCTTGCCGCAATTGGTGCAAATCAGGTGATCGTGATGATCGCCGTCATTGAGCTCGAAAACAGCTTTGCCGCCGTCGAACTGGCTGCGCATCAGGATACCGGCCTGTTCGAACTGAGTCAGCACGCGGTACACGGTTGCCAGGCCGATTTCGACATCTTCGGCGATCAGTGCGCGATAAATATCTTCGGCGCTTTGATGGCGGTGATCGGCTTTACGAAAAATATCGAGGATCTTCAGGCGCGGGAAAGTCGCCTTCAAGCCCATATTTTTTAGTTCACTTTGGTCGTTCATAGCTAAAATATCTCTGGCGAATGTTGAACTGATGTTCGATTGATCGCGGGTTGCGAAAACAACG
This sequence comes from Paralcaligenes sp. KSB-10, assembly GCF_021266465.1. NCBI lineage: Bacteria > Pseudomonadati > Pseudomonadota > Betaproteobacteria > Burkholderiales > Alcaligenaceae > Paralcaligenes > Paralcaligenes sp. KSB-10. The sequence goes on from NZ_CP089848.1 coordinate 2,231,717, forward strand.
AACTCATACTAACGCTATTATGCGTTTATTCTTAAACCTTTATGATAACGGTTTTATTCGAAATGAATAACAGGGGCGCTTCGTGCTGACGACTGCAAAACCATTTTTTTCCAAGCTTCGGACCGGCCTGGCCATAGGCGCGATTGCCATGGCGCTGTCGGCCTGCGGCACCACCAACTGGGGCTTCCCCTATCGGTCCGACGTCCAGCAAGGCAACTGGATCACCGCCGAACAGGTCGCGCAACTCCAGAAAGGCATGACACGCGACCAGGTGCGTTTCATTTTGGGCACTCCGACCCTGCAGGATATCTTCCGCAGCAACCGCTGGGATTACCCCTACCTCAACAAGCCCGGCTACGGCAAAGAACAAGAACGCAAATTCACCGTCTGGTTCACGGGCGACACCCTGGACCACTGGGAAGGCGACAAGCAGCCCGACCGCCAGCCGTTCCAGAAAACCGATACGGGCGCCGCCAAGGCGACCCCCAGCACTGCCAGCGATACGGCCGGCGCAACCAGCACAGCCGACCACAAGTCCAATGTTGAAATCAACGCTACCAGTCCGGCAGCCGCCACGCCGCCCAACCAGACAAGCGTTCAACCCTTGCGCTAGAGGTCATGATGCGTATAGCCATAGCAGGAGCCGACGGACGCATGGGGCGCATGCTCATTGAAGCCGTTCTCGACGCAGCCGACCTGAAGCTTGCCGTTGCGCTCGATCGCGCCGGATCGCCCTCCATAGGGCAGGATGCCGGCGCATTCCTGGGCCGCGATACAGGCGTATCGATCACCGACGACCTCAACGCCCTGTCGCAGGCCGAGTGCCTGATCGACTTCACCCGCCCCGAGGGGACACTGGCCCATTTAAAGGCCTGCGTCCAGCACGGCACCCGATGCGTCATCGGCACGACAGGTTTCGATACGCAAGGCAAACAGGCCATACATGCCGCGGCCCAGAAAATCGCGATCGTGTTTGCCCCCAACATGAGCGTGGGCGTCAATGCCACCCTGAAACTGCTCGACATGGCGGCGCGCCTCTTGAACAGCGGCTACGACGTCGAGGTCTTCGAAGCGCATCACCGCAACAAGGTCGATGCGCCATCCGGCACGGCACTGGCCATGGGCGAGGCAGTTGCCTCGGCCTGGGGCAAGAACCTCGACGACATCGCCGACTGGGCGCGCCACGGCCATACCGGCGCACGCGAAACCGGCCGCATAGGCTTTTCGGTCATGCGGGGCGGCGATCTCGTAGGCGACCACACCGTCTATTTTTGCGGCACGGGCGAACGCATTGAAATCACCCACCGATCCAGCAGCCGCACCACCTACGCACAGGGCAGCCTGCGCGCCGCGCGCTACCTGTCACGCAAGGAAAAGGGCTTGTTCGACATGCAGGACGTGCTCGCCATCTAGATAATTGCCCGAAATCAGGCTGGGCCGGGTTCAGGCCACGGCCACCGGCTCCTGCTCCAGCAGGACGCCGTAACGGGCCGCGACATCGCGGCGAATCGCCTCAGCCAGCATTGCAATATTCTCGGCGCTGGCGCCGCCGTAATTCACCAGCACCAGGGCCTGGCGGTCATGCACTCCCACTGCGCCCATGCGGCGGCCTTTCCAGCCCGTGTGCTCAATCAGCCAGCCGGCCGCCAGCTTGAAAAAACCGCCGTCCTGCGGATACGCCACCACATCCGGATGTGCCGCCCTGATTGCCTCATGATGGCCGGCGGAGACAATCGGATTCTTGAAAAAACTGCCCGCATTGCCCAGCACGGAGGGATCGGGCAGCTTGCGGCGGCGAATCTCGCAGACCGCGTCAAAAACCTGCGCCGCCGTTACCGCGGCGCCCGCCTGCTCCAGCGCCGGATGCCGGCGCAGGTCAGGATAACTCATCACCGCACGCCACGGTTTGGGCAAACAGAAGCGCACCGCGACAATCAGCCACCGCCCCGGCTCCGCATGCTTGAAAAAGCTGTCCCGATAGGCGAATCCGCACTCTGCCGGACTCATTTCCACCTGGCGCCGCTCATGTAGATCCCAGGCGAGCAGGCTATGGAAGCGTTGATCCAGCTCGACGCCATACGCGCCGATGTTCTGCACCGGCGCGGCGCCAACCGTTCCCGGAATCAATGCCAGGTTCTCCAGCCCGTTCCAGCCATTTGCAATACACAGCGCCACAAAATCGTGCCAGACCTCTCCCGCCTGAGCCTCGACAATCAAGGCATCGCCGGAATCGGCCAGGACCCGCACCCCGCGCGACTCCACCTTGATCACCAGACTGTCCAAGCGCGGGGCCAGCACCACATTGCTGCCGCCGCCCAGAACAAAAACCCGGGGATAGCGCCGCGCCGTCTCGGAAAGGTCCGCCAATTGCGCCGATGACTGGTAACGAACAAAGGCCGCCGCCTGCGAACACAGGCCGAGAGTATTGAACGAAGTAAGGTTTTGAGAGGTAATTTGAAGCAAAACTAAGCCCAATTATTGAGGGGTACTTGACACGAAACGCGATACCTATGCTATCATCTTGGTCTTCGCTTAAATGTTACTTGATTTTTAGCCTATGCAGGCGACGAAGATTGTGCCAGTCGGTGTGTGCGTTGCGTAATGGCAAACACCGCGCGGTAAACACCTGGCAAATACCGTTTTTCAAGCCTGCATAATACGTGTGCAATGCAGTTTGCGCGGCAGTAAAAATCCAGATATACTGCGAGGCTGTTTTCGATAGGGCACGGTGCTTCTAACGAATCAACATGCGGGAGTAGCTCAGTTGGTAGAGCGCAACCTTGCCAAGGTTGAGGTCGCGAGTTCGAGACTCGTCTCCCGCTCCAAATTCAAGAGGGAAGCCTTGGCGCTTCCCTCTTTTTACATGTACTTTGTGTACATGTTGTACATGTCGGCGCAATGGCAGAGTGGTCATGCAGCGGATTGCAAATCCGTCCACCCCGGTTCGATTCCGAGTTGCGCCTCCATCACACCTATTTTCCGCCAGGTCCATTCGTGTGTCGAGAACCATAACTTGTCGCAAACGACAGGCTATGGTTCTCGACACATGCTTAACCCAGCGCGCCCATACGCAATTGTTCAGGATTGGCTATCCAATCAAATTGGCCTTTGGCACAATATTCATGGCACGACTCTTGCTTGTTGATCATCATCTGTCAGTCAATCTGCCGCGCCTGACCATCCCCGCATACATGCGCACACCTCAAAGCATACAGCGCCGCATTCACGATAGCTGTTGCATCCACTTCGAAAAAATGGCGCAGTTCAGCACGCGTGTCGCTGCGGCCGAAACCATCGGTACCTAGGGTAATGTACCGACGTTCTGGTGGAACAAAAGCACGGATCGATTCGGGGACCATGCGCACATAATCGCTTGCCGCAACGATGGGACCTGCAGTTTGGCTAAGTTGCGTTGCTATAAAAGGCTGGGACACTATGTGCCCTTGCCGCCCTTCGGCTTCGCACTGCTGTCCGTCGCGTGCCAGTTCACTCCAGCTTGTGATACTAAGCACATCACTGGCAATTCCATGTTGTGCAAGCTGCTGGGCCGCCATGATCACCTCGCGAAGAATGGCGCCCGAACCCAACAAGGTAACTCGTTTATCCTCTTTCATTGATCTGTTTGCGGAATTATGGGCAGACTTATCAGCCTCTTCAACTATAGACTCATTCACAGTTTCATTAGCACTGGAAATTGCGGCGTAGCTTTCAAAGATATAGCCCCCACGAATAATGTCGGCACGAGCACTTTCAAGCAAGCTTGGCTGGGCATAGTTTTCGTTCATCACCGTGATGTAGTAGAAAACATCCTTTTGTTGGACGACCATTTCCTGTATGCCTTGATCGACAATAACAGCCAATTCCCCGGCAAACGCCGGATCATATGATTTGCAGTTCGGAATCGCTGCTGCAAGGACATGGCTGGTGCCATCCTGATGCTGCAGGCCCTCGCCACCGAGTGTGGTGCGCCCGGAGGTGGCTCCGATCAGGAAGCCGCGCGGGCGTTGGTCGGCCGCTGCCCAAATCAGATCGCCAACACGCTGAAAGCCAAACATCGAATAATAAATGTAAAACGGCAGCATAGCCGTTCCATGTACGCTATAGCTGGTGCCGGCAGCCATCCAACTCGAAACTGCACCCGCCTCGCTGATGCCTTCTTCCAGAATCTGCCCATCGAGTGCCTCTCGATAGCTCAGTATGGAACCGATATCCTCAGGTTCGTAGCGTTGCCCAACACTGGAATAAATACCGACCTGCCGGAAAAGATTGGCCATGCCAAAGGTTCGCGCTTCGTCGGCCACGATCGGCACGATACGCGGACCCAGCTCTTTGTCTTTAAGCAGGCCGCCAAGCATACGCACAAGGGCCATCGTCGTAGACATTTCCTTTCCATCAGCGTTGACCGCAAACTGACCATATACGGATAACATGGGCGCTGCCAGTGATGCCGCCGACGTTTGCCGGGCAGGAAGATAGCCGCCTAACTCGCTGCGCCGCGCATACAGGTACTGCATCTCGGCGCTATCTTGGGCAGGCTTATAAAAATCCAGCCGACGCACCTGTTCGTCTGTCACAGGCAAACCAAAGCGATTACGAAACTCAATCAGATCGGTTTCGCCCAGTTTTTTATGAGAATGCGTCGTCATGCGGCCCTGGCCGGCACTACCCATGCCATAGCCCTTTTTGGTATGCGCCAAGATGACCGTGGGTTGACCAGCATGGCTTGCCGCTGCTGCATAGGCGGCGTAAATCTTGACCAAATCGTGACCTCCGCGGCGCAAACGGTCGATCTGCTCGTCGGTCATGCCTTGTACCAACCGTGAAAGCTCTGGGTTCTGACCAAAAAAAGAGGCCCTGTTGTACTGACCGTCCTTGGCCGCAAAGGTCTGCATTTGGCCATCCACCGTATCAGCGAACGCACGCGCCAGTGCGCCAGTCAGATCACGAGCGAACAAGCCGTCCCAATCGCTACCCCATAGCAATTTGATAACGTTCCAGCCGGCGCCCGAGAAGAGTTGTTCCAACTCATCGATAATCCGACCGTTACCCCTTACCGGGCCGTCGAGACGCTGCAAATTGCAGTTCACGACCCACACCAGATTATCCAGGCCCTCGCGCGACGCCAGCGTCAGCGCGCTCGTGGATTCCGGCTCGTCCATTTCTCCATCGCCAAATACACCCCATACTTTGCGGCCACTGCAATCAAGTATCTGACGATGAGTCAAATAGCGCATAAACCGCGCATGATAAATCGAACTGATTGGGCCAATTCCCATGGAGCCTGTCGGAAATTGCCAAAAATCGGGCATAAGATAAGGATGCGGATAACTGGACAGGCCACGCGCACCTGAACGTGGTGCGCTTAGCTCCTGGCGAAAGTGCGCCAGATCGTCTTCGCTTAGACGCCCCTCAAGAAAAGCTCGCGCATAAACGCCCGGGGCACTGTGCGGCTGGAAGAAAACAAGATCACCACCGTGGCTCTTTACACCATTGCTACGCGCATGAAAAAAATGATTGAACCCGACTTCAAACAAGTCCGCTGCGCTGGCGTAGCTGGCAATATGGCCGCCCAACTCACCATAAGCAGCGTTGGCCCGCACTACCATGATCAGGGCATTCCAGCGCATGATCGCACCCAGTTTCTCTTCAATCGCCAACTCACCGGGAAAGGTCGGTTGCTGGTCAACGGCAATAGTATTGATATAAGGAGTACTCGTTTTGGGCTTCCACGGAATATTCCTGACGTGGGCCAAACGGCACAATTCGTCCAGCATGAAGACAGCACGTTGTACGCCATTTGTTGCAACCAGCGAATCAAACGCATCGCGCCACTCCGCTGTTTCTTCCGGATCAATATCGTACGTTAGTTGGCCCAAGGCGCTTGCCTTTAATAAGGGCTGTGTGGGAATTGGAAAGTTCATGACAAATCCATAGCTGCTTATTTCATTCAAGTTCTATTTTGGCCTAATCCCCGAAGAATTAGATTTCGAAAACACTTATTATTCTGATAAAGTCAGTATAAAATATTGAAAATTACTAAAAATAAGGTCAATGAAACTCGATACGATTGATTTACGAATTCTGCAAGAGTTGCAAAATGACGGTTCGCTAAGCAATGTGACGCTGGCAAAACGAGTGCACTTGTCGCCTTCACCTTGCCTAGTTCGCGTCAAAGCGCTTGAATCATCGGGCGTCATCGCGCGTTATGTGGCGTTGGCTAACCCGGCCGCCTTGGGACTGGACTTAAATGTATTTATTTCGATCAGCCTAAAGTCACAAGAAAAGCAGGCACTGGCCAATTTCGAACAGCGTATCGTGGAACACGACGAAGTCATGGAGTGCTACCTAATGACTGGAGACTCCGATTATCTGATCCGGGTTGCAGTGGCGAATATAGGCGCACTGGAACATTTCATTCTTGAACAGCTGACGTCAATTCCTGGAATAGAGAAAATTCGTTCCAGTTTCGCACTTAAGCAGGTATCGTATAAAACCGCATTACCTTTGCCGCGCCAAACCATCAAGCATCTTTGATTCGCTGATGCCGCAAAACTGGCCACGCAACATCTTGGACAATTTGGGCTGTGTCATTCCTAGCACTTCGGCCGCCTGCCGTTGGCCCCACTTCCGGTTTTTGATGATTTCGCCAATTTTGGTTGCCGGTTGCGCCTTCACGATCATTTCGTTAGCGTCCGCCCTGCCTAGGTCGGGCATAGACATTGCCAGTACTTCTTTCAATTTCAATCATTTTCCTTTACTCCTCGAGCATGCGCTTGCGCCGTCTTTAATCTGTCTCGGATAATATTCATATCCGGCTTGGCGGTTGCTATACCCTTGGTTGATTTTTTCTGAAAGCAATGCAGCACATAAACAGCATTGCCAAATTTCACGGTATAGGCAGCATGAAAGGTACCGCCGCAATGAACTGAGGTGGATCTTCGCCCGCTTCTATAAAGCCGGCATCAAGCACTCAGGACGGCCAAAGCCTACGACATTCTGCAAAAAGCCGTTCACGCCAACCGAGGTTTAAGTGCCAAGACACGGCACGCTATCGCGCCGGGAGCCGGCGGTATCAGGGCACCAGTGCTATAGCCATCAGTCCCGCGACGAGAGCGGCAAGATACCCCCATATCTTGACCAATCCCTTGTTCGGATCGATCTCGGTGATGATGCCCGTGGCGTAGTAGCCCAGACCAACAGGCGGGGCGAACAGGCCTATCCCCATGGCAAGGACCACGACGATTCCATAGCGCACGTCGCTGATCGCCAGAGTGCGGGCAATGGGAAACAGGATGGGCCCGAACAGGACCAGGATCGGGATGCCCTCGAGGAAACTGCCAAGCACGATCATCAAGAAGATCGATCCCAGTATGAAGCCGACCTGGCCTCCGGGCAGCGCCAGCATGAGATGGGTGATGTCTTCGGCGAAACCCGATTGTGTCAATGTCCAACTCATCGCCGTGGCCACGGCAATGATGAACATGATGGCGCCCGACAGCCCGACAGACTTGGATAGCGCAGCGTACAGCGCCGACAGCCGGAAGCCGCCGTAAAAGACCAGGCCCAGCAAGATGGCGTAGACCGTGCCTATGGTTGCGATCTCAGTCGCAGTCGCAATGCCGTCGATGACGCAGAAACGGATCACGAACGGCAAGGCAAGCGCAGGCAAGCCGTAGAGGAAGCTGCGCAGGACCTGGCGCGCCGCCGGCCGCGCGCCGGCCACGGTGTGGCCACCGGCCCAGAAGCGCGCGAGCACAGCGAGAATTACAGCGAGGACGATCGCCGGCATCAGCCCGGCCTCGAACAGGGCGGTGATGGATGTGCCGGTAACGGCGCCGATGATGATCAGCACGATCGAGGGCGGGATGGTTTCCGCCATTGCGCCGCAACTCGCCGTCACTGCGAGAATATGCCCCTCGTCGATCTTGTGGCGTTTCATCTCGGGTACGACGATGGGCGCCACGGCGGCCAGATCGGCTGTCTTGGCGCCGGAAATGCCCGACACCAGGAGAATGCCGCCTATCAACACATAGAACAGGCCGCCCTTGACCTGACCGAAGATGTCGGAAAGAAAACGCATCATCGCCGGGGCAAGGCGGGTGACGGTCAACAGGCCGCCCAGCAACACGAACAGTGGCACAGCAAGGAGGATGATCGAACTCGTGCCCTGCTCCACCTGGCTTGCCATCACGCCTAGCGGCGCGCTGCCGGTGACCAACAGGTAGAAGATGCTGGAAAACCCGAAGGCGAAAGCAATCGGCACACCGGCGAGCACGGCGCCAAACAGTAAAATCACGAAAACAAAGACGACTTCCGGCAACGTGTATTCACTGAGTGCCAGACCGATGAGAAACGCGGCGCCGACCACCACGAGGGCGCCAATCCCACCGCGCAGTATATCGGCACGGGGACGGGCAAGCAGACTGCAAACCAGGTAGGCCGCCATCAAAATGAAGCCGACAACGAGACCCGCCGCCTCCCAGGCGCTGGAAATTCCAAGTTGCGACAGCGAAGACAGTTGTTCAATTTGCAGGAATCGCAGGCTCGGCTCGATCATCGCCAGCACGGCAAGCATTTGCACCAGGTCGGCGGCAGCCCCGAGCCAGCCCTGCCACGACGGCGACAGCCGATGGGTGAATGCGGTCATCCGCATGTGTTGATCGTCGCGCACGGCGACCACCGCGCCCACCATGGTCAGCCAGACGAAGATAAACCGCGCGAATTCGGTCGACCAGATCAGCGGGTGAACGAAGACAGTCCGCGCGACAATGCCGGCAAACAAGACCAGAACCTCGCTGGCGAGCAGCGCAACGCCGACCGCATCCAGGCTGGCATCGGCGAAAGCGCGCCACGACCAGCCGTCAGTGCAGGTTTCGAATTCCGCCACATCGGTTTTCACCATTCTTGCCCCCTCCGGACAACAATGACGGATGCCCAACCGGCACCCGCCCGCCACACAAGATTATTCGAGCGAGCCCGACGTTTTTTCGAGCAGTGACCACGCCGTGTCGCCGAACTTCTTTTTCCAATGGGGGTAATAGTCTGTCTTGATCAGGGCATCGCGGAAGGCGCTCTTGTGGACATCGACGATCTTCATGCCCTTGGTGGCCAGCTTGCCTTTCAGCGAGTCGCTCAAACGTGCAATGTCCGCGCGCTCGCCGCGGCCCGCATCGGAAAACGCCTCGCTGACGATATCCTGCCACTTTTTGGGCAGGCGCATGAAAGCCGGCTTGTTGCTGATGATCAGGTAGCCGTCCCAGGCATGCTGGGTCATGCTGAGATACTTCTGCACATCGTAGAGTTTGGCGGTGTAGATGATCGGCAGCGGGTTTTCCTGACCATCCACCACGTGATTTTCCAGCGAGGTATAGACCTCGCTGAAATCCATGGAAGTCGGCGCGGCTCCGAAGGCCGCGAACAGGGAGGACAGGATGGGCGCGTCAGGCACGCGGATCTTCATGTTGTGCAGGTCCGCCGGCAGGGTCACCGGCTTCGTGCCCGAAGTGACGTTGCGAAAGCCGTTCTCCCAGGACACGCCGATCTGATGCATATCGTGCTGACTGATTTCCTGGGCGATGTGGCTGCCGAGCGCGCCATCGACCGCCGACCAGACGGCCTTGGGATCGAGGAAGGCATAGCCGATATTGACGATGCCGGCGGCGGGAATCGTGTTCGCCAGAACCGAACTCGCCATATTCATGATCTGGATGCCGCCCAGGCGCGTCTGCGCGATAAGTTGTTTGTCGGTACCGAGCTGCGCAGCGGGGTAGAGTTTGATGTCGAGCCCGCCATCGGTCTCCTTCCTGATCCGGGCAATCGCTTCCGCGGCCCGGACATTCACCGGATGCGTCGGCTCCTGGCCCGTGGCCATTTTCCAGCGGAACTGCGCCGCATCGCTGCGGCCTGGCAACAGGCCAAACGCGGCGGTGGCGGCGAGGCCTTTCAACAACGCGCGGCGGCTGATATTGGATGAGTTCATGTCCAGTGTCTCCTTTCTTTTATGTAACGCGGTTTCAGGGCTTGCGATTGGCGCCCTGTTCAGTCAGCTATTCTCCGGTACGCTTCCACGCAACCCCTCCCACGTTGCAGTCATCCTGTTTCCCATCGAGGTTCAGAGCCATTCCTTGATCCGGCGGACCACGGCTTCGGTGGAGATGCCGTAGCGATCGTGCAAAGTCGGCAATGCGCCCGCATCCAGGAAGGCATCCGGCAATGCAATCTGCCGGAACACAGGCGACACGCCCGAACGCAGCAACAGACTCGCCACCGCCTCTCCGAGACCGCCCACGACCGAGTGGTTCTCGGCCACGATCACCATGCGCCCCTCGCGTGCCGCTTCGCGCAGGATTATTTCCTCGTCGAGAGGCTTGATCGTCGGAAGATGCAGCACCGCCACGTCCACGCTGTCGCCAGCCAGTTTCTTTGCCGCCTCGAGCGCCCGCATTGTCATGAGGCCGCTGGACATGACCAGAACGTCCCGGCCATCCCGGATCAGCTTGCCCTTCCCCAACTCGAACTGATAGTCGTATTCATCCAGCACCAGGGGAACCTGGCCTCGCAGCAGCCGCATGTATACCGGCCCCTCATGCGCCGCGATCGCCGGCACGGCCTGTTCGATGTCCAGCGCATCGCACGGATCGACGATGGTGAGCCCCGGCACACCGCGCAATATGGAAATGTCTTCCGTCGCCTGGTGACTGGGGCCGTAGCCTGTGGTCAGCCCGGGCAATGCACAGCAGATCTTGACGTTCAGGTGCTCCTCGGCAATGACCTGATGAATGAAATCGTAGGCCCGCCGCGTGGCGAACACCGCATAGGTGGTGGCAAACGGAACGAATCCTTCTTTTGCCATGCCCCCCGCCGCCGCCATGAGCAGTTGCTCGGCCATGCCCATCTGAAAGAACCGTTCCGGATGGGCCTTGTGGAATATGTGAAGATCGGTGTATTTGGACAGGTCCGCCGTCATGCCCACGATGTCGGCGCGCTGTTCGGCCAATTCCGCCAGGGCGTGGCCGAACGGCGCCGTCTTGGTGCGTTGTCCTTCGCTCGCGATGGATGCAATCATCGCCGATGTCGTAAGGCGCGGTTTCTTGGCAATCGTCTGGTTCATTTTCCGGCTCCATCGCGTTGCGTCGCATCCAGGACATCGATCGCCTGCCGCCATTCGGGCGGCTCGACCTTGATGAAATGGTTTCTTTCACGTCGTTCGAGAAAATCAACGCCTTTGCCAATCAGTGTGTCGAACAGAATCACACGAGGTGCGTCTCCATCATGAGCACGCGCGCTGTCGAACGCTTCGAGCACCGCGGCGATATCGTTGCCGTCGACACGCTGGACGAACCAGCCGAACGCGTTCCACTTGTCGGCCAGCGGTTCGAAACTCAGAATGTCGTGCGATCTTCCATCGGCCTGCTGGTTGTTGATATCCACCAGCGCAATCAGATGCGCCAGCCGGTGTTGATGGGCCGACATGGCCGCTTCCCAAGTGGCGCCCTCGTCGAGTTCACCATCCGACATCGAGACGTACACCCAGGCGGGATTTTTTTTCTGGCGCAGGCCCAGCGCCATGCCAACACCTATGGCCAGGCCCTGCCCGAGTGATCCGCCGGATATTTCCATGCCAGGGGTGTAGCTTGCCATGCCCGACATGGGCAGGCGGCTGTCATCGCTGCCATAGGTGTCCAGTTCGTCTTGCGGGATGACCCCCGCTTCGATCAACGCCGCATAGTGCGCAATAGCGTAATGACCATGGGAAAGCAGGAAGCGGTCGCGCCCTTCCCATTCCGGATCGTCAGGGTGCAAGTTGAGCGCATGACGGTATGCCACCGCAAATACATCAGCGATGCCCAAGGCCTGGCCGATATAGCCCTGCCCCTGGACCTCGCCCATTCGCAGCGCGTAGCGGCGGATACGGTAGGCGCTTTCGGCGAGTCGGCACAATTCGTCTGCGGCACGCGGTTCCACTATGGTGTGTGCATTCATTTTTTCCCTCGCCCGTAAATCAGTGAATCAACATGCCGCCGTTCACATCGATGACCGCCCCCGTAATGTAGGAAGACAGGTCCGATGCCAGGAACAAGTAAACGTTGGCCACGTCCCGGGCTTCCCCCAGACGGTTCAGCGGTATGCCCTTCAGGATATCGGTCCGCATCGTCTCGGTCAGCTTGCCGCCGGTGATGTCGGTCTGGATCAACCCCGGGGTGACGCAGTTGACCCGGATATTGTCCGGCCCCAGTTCGCGTGCCATGGCCTTGGCCAGGCCCAGTACGCCCGCTTTTGCCGCTGAATAATGCGGTCCCCCGAAAATGCCGCCACCTCGCTGGGCCGACACCGACGACATGCAGGCAATCGAGCCGGATTTCCGGGCGCGCATGTGGGGAATCACCGCCTGGCTCAGATACAGGACGCCTCCCAGATTCACGTCCAGGACTCGTCTCCAGCTGTCCGGATCGATTTCCATGGTCTTGAGCGGCTGGGTGATGCCGGCATTGTTGATCAGCACGTCAATACGCCCATACCGGTCGATGATCGCCGCGGCGGCCCTCTCGCACGCATCCCTGTCGGCCACGTCGCAGGCCAGCCCGATGTGGTCGCCGGCCTCAAGGGTCGTGGCCGCCTGCGACGCGGAAGTTGCATCCAGATCAAGAATCGCCACGGTGGCGCCATGAGACGCGAGCAATCTGGCCGTCGCCAGACCTATTCCCCGGTCGCTGGCGGCTCCCGATATGGCTATGACCTTGTCCTTCAAAAGCATGTGCTGTCTCCTGGAAATTCTTGAAAGAATTGGATCGGATGAACGAAACGGCAAAACACCGGATGAGTGAAATGGTAGACGGCAAAAATTCGCTGGACAAACGGTAAGTTTGCAATAAATAATGAATTTGATTCATGAATGAGAGTCGCTGACCGTCGTGTTCAAAAACATTCCGCTATCCATGCTGCGCGCTTTCGAAGCATCCGGGCGCACCGGCTCCTTCCGCAACGCGGCCGAAGAACTCTGCCTGTCCCCCAGTGCCGTCAGCCATGCCATCCGGAACCTCGAAGAACATCTGGGCACCCGGCTTTTCCTGCGAAGCACGCGGAGAATCCAGCTCACGCCAGAGGGTGAGGCACTGTTCACCCACATCAGGCGGGGCTTCGACGACCTCCGCCACGGCATGGAGCTGGTCTCGGCGCGCGGGCCGACCGTGTTGCGCCTGCATTCCGCCCCCAGCTTCGCGGCGCAATGGCTGGTCCCGAGGCTGGCCCGCTTCTTCACCGACCACCCCCGGATCGACTTGCGGCTAGCCGCCAACACCGACTATGCCCGGTTCGAAGCCGACGAGTTCGACCTGGACATCATTTATGGCGAGCCCAAAGCAGCCGGTATTGTCGTTGTCCCATTGGGCGACGAATTGCTCACACCGCTGTGCGCTCCCGGGATGGCGGCGCGCATCAAATCGCCGAAAGACCTGATTGGACTGCAATTGATCCAAAGCGAGTCGAAGCAGATCCGCTGGCCGGCCTGGCTTGAGGCGAACGGGCTGCCGGTCGACGCACCGCAGGGAGCCCGCTTTGACCGCAGCTTCCTGGCCATTGCCGCCGCGGCTGACGGCCTGGGTGTGGCGCTGGAATCAACGCGGCTGGCCGAGCGGGAACTGAACAGCGGGCGGCTCGTGCGCCCGCTTGCCGGGAAAGAATGCGAAATCCGTTACAACGGGCACTACCTGGCCTATTCCAGCGCCGCGCATCAACGGCAGACTATTGGCGTGTTCCGGGAGTGGCTGCTCGCCGAACTGGCTTCCGACACGACGTAACAACGCAGGCTCACATCCCCCACGCGTACAGCGCAATGATGCGGTCATCGAGCCCGGCGAAGTGGCGACTCATCTCCGCGCCCAGCAATATTCGGACAAAGACTTTTCACGCTAAAATCCCGACGGCCAGGTGCCCAGATGCGACAGCCGGGTAGAGGCTAGCGGAACAACGGCAAGCCTGTACCTGGCCCGGCCGGACTGTAGAGCACCTCTTACAGGACGTCGAAAGTGCGAAACATACGCGATGAGAGTGCCCAGCAGGATGCCTGTATGGCCAACGGTTCTTCGGGCCCGGCCAGGGAAACCCGGCCCGTTCGTCGCGGAGCGGTGTTTACCATCGTCTCCCTGGCACTATTGATGATGTCAGTCGACTCGACGATCGTCGCGACCGCCCTGCACTCCTTGCAAGTCGGGCTGGGAACGTCGATCAACTGGGCCGGGTGGACCATCACGGCGTACTCGTTCGGCTTCGTGCTGATGCTGCCGATCAGCGGCAGGCTCAGCGATCGATACGGCCGCCGCAAGGTGTTCCTCGGCTCGGTCGTCGCATTCACTGTGGCATCGCTATGCTGCGGGCTGGCCGACAATATCTTTGCGCTCATCGCCTTGCGCGCGGTGCAGGCGGCAGGCGGAGCGGGCTTCACGCCGTCGGCAACCGGGATTGTCGTCGATTATTTCGGCGATGAGCGCGATCGCGCGGTCAGCCTGTTCGGCAGCATCTTTCCCATCGGTGCGACGATCGGCCCCATATTCGGCGGGCTGTTCGTGTCGTACTGGAGCTGGCGGGGCGTGTTCTTCGTCAATGTACCTATCGGGATTGCAATCATTGTGCTGGCGCTGCGCTATATACCGCACGACCCGCCGAGGGCGAAACAGGCCCGCTCCAAGCTGGATCTTGCCGGCATAGCCCTGCTCGGCGGTGGCGTGCTCGCAGGCATGCTGGCAGCCAGCCACCTGGGTGAAAAAGCGCAGCTGTGGTCATTCGCGTTTGCCGTACCCTCGGTCATCGCGGTCGCCGCGCTGTGGCTGTTCTTCCGCCATATCCAGCGCTGCGCGCACCCGTTCATCGCCCCGCGCCTGATCCACGGGCTCGGTTTCGGTTCGGTCAACCTCGTCAACATGATTTATGGCGGCGTCACGGCCGGGGCAGTGGCGCTCGTGCCGCTGTACGCCACCAACCGCTACGGTATCGACGCGCTCGGCTCGGGTACTCTGCTGGTGGCGCAGGGAGTCGCCGCCATCGCGCTATCCACCATCAGTGCTCTGGCGCTGCGGCGAACGGGCTACAGGCTGCCGATGTACGTCGGCGGCATTGCCATCGGTATCGGGATGCTGCTGCTCGCAGCCAAGCCACTCGTCAATATTTCACCGTACGCCTGGCTGGCATGTTCGGCATTCCTCATAGGCGCCGGCGGTGGAATGCTCAACCCCGCCAGCCGTAACGCGGGACTGCAACTGGCGCCCGAACATTCCTCGACCCTCGCCGCACTGCGTACCTTGTTCCGCCAGATCGGATCCATCGTCACAATCTCGATGGCCACGGCGATCCTCGCCAATTCCCATGCCGCCGGCAGCGCTCAGGCTTGGGTCTACGTCGCGGCGGCCCTGCTATGTGTCGTCGCCCTGCCGGTAATCGCTCGCGTACCGGAGTACCACGGCTCGTGGTAAGCAGCTCACCCCCCTGCCGCAACCTGAATAGAATTGCGGCCATGGGCCTTGGCTGCGTAAAGCGCCTGGTCCGCACGCGCCAGCAGCGAATGCATGGTGTCCCCTTGTGAGGCCTGCGTCACCCCGGCAGAAAAGGTATAGCTGAAATCTATCGAGGGGAACTGCAGATGGACCTGGATGGGGTTGTTATGCAAACGATTCAGGATGTCGAGGGCCGATTGCACAGGAACGCCAGGGCAAATGACCAGGAACTCTTCTCCGCCGATGCGGGCTATCGTATCGACGGCCCGAAGATTGGCACGGCAATTTTCGGCAAACCGGCACAAGGCGGCATCGCCCGCCTCATGCCCAAACCGGTCATTGATGCTCTTGAAAAAATCAAGATCGACCAGGGCAACACTCAGCAATTGCATCTGGGTCTGGGTACTGAGCAAGACACGCTTCAACAGTTCGAAAGCATAACGTCGATTGGGCAGCTTGGTCAGGTAATCGGTCTGCGACGCCTCAAGCGCCACATCCCGCGAAACCCGCAGCGAAGTCTCGACTTGCTTGAGCGCAGTAACATCGGCGCCTTCGCAAAGCGGCCAGCCATCCGGCAAGAGCGTTTCGGTTATCCATAGGCGCTTGCCGTCGAGCAGCTCGATCGGATAGGAGCAATGGCTCTGGGCGCGGCGCCTGGCCCGCGCACGGGTAATGTAGGTATCGATGGAACTTGCGCCAATATTCACCCCCACTCCGGCGGCATGATTCGACCTGACAATAGCAGAAAAAGAAACGTTGTCCGTGCTGTGCACAAAGGCCTTGCGAAAGGCATCATTCGCATACCACAGTGTGTCTTCGGGATCGTATAGCGCTATTAAAGTGCGACTGCCCTGAAACCCTTGAAGCAATCGTGCTCCGGCATTTTCATCCGGAATGCCTGCAGTGTTCAAATCATCTCCATCGTGCTTTTCTTTTCCAGAACTTATTGTTCTTAGGTATACGCCAAAACATGCGTTCTCTCGACAAGAGAATGTTCGATGAGTTTAAATTAAAAATTTATTGTAATTTGAGCGGGAAATTCAACATCCTGTCAACAACGGCCAAGACACCGCCACCCTCGCGCCTTGAAGGCCGCCCGGCAGGCCGCCGGCGGAATCATTTCACACTCTCGAAATGTTCCGCATCATCTTCCCAGTTGTCGTGCAGCAAAGCCTGCAAGGCTTCTTTGACCGCGGCAACCTTGCGGCTTTCGCCGTCGGCGCGACGAGTCACGAGCGAGAACTGCAGTTGCGGCGCATTGGGCAGGCGCAGCGTCCTGACCGGATACATCAATTGAATACCCGGATCCGCAATCTGCACCACCGAGATACCGACTCCGGCGCTCACCATGGCGACGATCGCGCGCACGCCGTCCAGTTCGATCGAGCTGCGCGCCTTTCGAACATGCTTGCCGACATAATGTGCGGCCAATCGCCCGGTTTCCGTTTTACGGTCGTAACGGATCCATTCGTATTTCCTGAACAAGGCGTTGAGCGAGGTTTCCTGGCTCTGCGGCGGAGTGACCAATACCAATTCGCGACGAAACAGTGGATGCCATGTCAGGCGCGATGCTCCGCCCGCTTCAGGCTGCGCCACGACTGCCGCGTCCGAATCTCCCGATTTCACCGCATCGGTCAGATCGGCGCTTTTCCCTCGGGTAGGAAGTACTCGCAAAAGCGGATAACGGTCTGCCAGATAACGCATGACGCCGGGCAGCAGCATAGGCTGCAGCGACTCAATCACTCCGAAACCGACATTGCCCTCGACCACAACCGCCGACTGGAGCCGTAAAGAATTCAGGCGCGCCAGAGCGGGTTTCATTGCTTCGGAAACCTCGTAGGCGACGCGCAGCGGCTTGACCCTCAGGCCGCTGCGGTCAAACAGTTGCTGTCCCAGATACGTTTCGAGCTGCTTCATCTGCATGCTGACTGCACTCGGCGTCACATTCGCTTCCCTTGCCGCCGCCGCCAGTGTGCCGTGGCGCAGCACGGCATCCAAAACCGCAAAGGCTTCCATTTTCATCAAAATTCCTTAACTAAAGTTTAAATAAATATCGATATTAATTGATGATTGATTCTTTTATCCTTCTGTCATGCCAGAACACATACCGATCCATTTCGTCAAGGAGACGATTGAATGAGCAAGTCCTTTCAGCCGCAAGCGTGGTTGGCGGCCGATTTAGACCAGAACAAGTCCTGGGTGCAACACCTGAGCGAAGAAGAGATCTCGGGCCTGGAGCGGGGGCTCGCGCATGCCAAAGGCTGCAACAAAGACCTGCTGTCCATGACCGCGGACGACTTCCCCATGGGAGAGGCCGCCGCGGCCGCGATGCAGCGTGCGTTCAAAGCCACGCAAGAACGCTGGGGCCTATGCCTGGTCAAAGGCTTCCCGGTGGATCGATGGAGCGAAGACGATGCCAAGCTCGTATTTTGGGGTGTCGGCCTCCACGTAGGCCTGGCTCGAACGCAAAACCGCGCAAGCGACATCATGACTGACGTGCGCGATGTGGGGGCAAGCTACAAAACGAAAAACGGCCGAGGATACAACACGAATGCGGGACTCGATTTCCATATGGATTCAGGCGATGTGGTCGCGCTGCTCACGCTGCAAACCGCCAAATCCGGAGGTGAAAGCAAGATCACCAGTTCCATCGCCCTGCGCGACGAGGTTGCGCGCCGCCGCCCCGATCTGATCGAAGTCCTGAAAAAAACGTTTTTCCATAGCTACCAGGGTACACAGGATTCCTCGCAACGCCCTTACTATCAATGCCCGATTCTCGGCAGTGATCCCGATTACTTTGCCTTGCGCGCCAATCGCAAAAATACAATGGCTGCCCAGGCGGACTTCGAGGATGTGCCACGCCTGAATCCCGAACAGCTCGAGGCTCTCGATTTGCTGGAAGAAATCCTGCCGGACCCGAAGTTCTGCTTTTCCATGTGGCTGGAACGCGGAGACATGCAATTGCTCAACAACTATGTAAACCTGCACTCCCGCACGAGCTTCGAAGACTACGAAGAGCTCTCCAGGAAACGGCATTTGTTGCGCCTGTGGCTGGCCTTGCCCATTTCACAACCCCTGCCACCCGAATGGAAAGAGTATTACGGCGACGTTCGCCCCGGGTCCGTGCGCGGCGGTGTGCGAGGCAGCGCCATTTCCAAAGCGTTCATCGATTATGAGGCTCGGCAAGCCCGGATTCTAGGCATGCCGCACGCCATCACATACCCGGCACTGGTTGCAGGCTGAGCAATCAGCGACCGGCACCACTATATGTAGACCTGGGCCATGCATCCCGGTCTCACCTTTTCCCAACAAGGAGACTCCATGAAACGCACTTCTTCTTTGCCTCTTGATTTTTGCCGTGGCTTGCAGACCGATTTGAAACCTCTGGGTAAAAAGCTGATTCACACAGTAATCATCTCTTCGCTGATGCTTTTCGGGGGAGCCGGATCCGCCGCGGCAGCGAGCGCCGGCGATGCCTCGAATCATTACCCCTCGAAACCTATTACGGTTGTTGTAGGCTACACGCCCGGCGGCGCCACCGACATCATTACCCGCCTTATCGCCAGCAAATTGGAACGGGTGCTGGGACAGCCCGTGATTGTCGAAAACCGGCCCGGTGCCGGGTCGAACATTGCCACCGACCGGGTGGTCAGGGCGCAGCCCGATGGCTACACTTTATTGGTGGAAACAATTGCCAATGCAACCAATATGTCGGTCTACAAAAACATGCATTACGACACGCGCAAAGACCTTGCGCCCATCGTTCAATTCATGGCCTCGCCCAGCGTGCTGGTTGTCAACCCATCCGTACCCGCAAAAACACTGAAGGAATTCATTGCCCTGGCCAAAGCCAAGCCGGGCAAGTTGACCTATGCGTCGTCTGGCGTGGGCGGCTCGCCGCACCTGGCCGGAGAAATGCTCAAGCTACGTGCGGGAATCAGCATGGTACACGTGCCCTACAAGGGTGCAACGCCGGCGCTGACCGACGTGATCGGCGGCACTGTGTCCTGCGGATTCATGACATCCCTGGGTGCGTTGCAGTACATGCAGAACGGCAAATTAAGGCCCATCGCCGTCGCCAGCCCCAAGCGTCTGTCCGAGCTGCCCAATGTTCCCACCATGGCGGAGGCGGGTTTGCCCAATTTCGACGTTCTTTCGTGGAATGGGCTTGCGGCACCGGCCGGCACGCCGGAACCCATTATTCAAAAGCTCAACAAAGAGGTCAACGAAATACTGAAAATGCCTGACGTGAAAAAACAGTTGGAAGCCCTGGGCGCGGAGCCTGTAGGCGGAACGTCTGCGCAATTCAGGGATTTTGTGAACGCGGAAATTGAAAAATGGGGCCTGGTCGTGAAAACAGCGGGAATTTCCCTGGATTAGGAAACCCATGAAACACACTTCGAATTCGCGCTGCGCCCTGCTCATGACCGGGGGCACCATCGTCTCGAAAGTCGACCAATCGACTGGGCTGGCGATGCCGGTGATGTCGGGTGGGGAATTGCTCGAAACGCTCAAAGGCCTCACCGATGTATCGTCCATCGAGATTCACGACATAGCACGCGTCGCCTCTCCGCATATAGAGCCGACGCACTGGATAGCCTTGCATGATTCCATCCAAGGCCTGATTGCACGGGACGATATTGCGGGCATCGTGGTGTCCCACGGTACGAGCACTTTGGAGGAAACGGCGTGGTTCCTTGACCTGACGATCCGGACAGAAAAGCCCATCGTCGTCATCGGCGCCCAACGCAATGCCTCCGCGCTCGATTTCGATGGTCCCAGGAATCTGCTCGACGCGCTCATGATCTGCCGAACCGATACCGCTCGCGGAATGGGGGTGCTGGTGGCGCTGAACGGCCATATCAATGCGGCACGGGAAGCGACCAAAACCCATACGGTCGACGTCGAAACGTTTCAGTCCGGCGAATGGGGATATCTTGGCAGCGTCGTCAATGATCGTGTCACTTTTCACAGGGCTCCGGTGCGTCGTTTGCATGTCCCGCTGATTTCAAGGAACTTGCCGGCCGTGGAGATCATTTCCATGTATGCCGGAGCGACAGGGGCTCTCGTAAAAGCCGCGGCGGATCTGGGCGCTCGGGGCCTGGTTGTGCAGGCGGTTGCGTCGGGCCACGTCAATGCGCCGATGTTTGAAGCCATACGACATACGCTGGATCGCAACATAGCCGTTGTCATTGCCACTCGGATTCCGCGCGGAGGAACGCGGGCGGGCTACGGCTTTGCCGGTTCGTCGCAATTGCTGGTGGAAGCCGGCGCGGTACTAAGCAATGACCTGTCTGCATGGAAGGCAAGAATCCTGCTGATGCTCGCGCTGCAAAATACATTCTTGAACTCGCGCGAACTTTCTTCGCTCTTCGATAAATAGCCGGCCCTGAATTAAAACCCTCGGACTCGTGCTCATACACCGAAGCCTCCCGCACAACACCGGCATGAAGAGCCCTACCCCAGGTCCAGCGCCTGCGTCAGATCGCCTAGCGGCGCCAGCCCGTTCGCGGCGAAAACATTGTCGCGGGCGGCAACGCCATCCAGCGGCGCCAGCCCGTGCACACGGCTGATAAGGCGCAGGATCGAATTCGTGTCATAGACCGTGTGATCGACATGGCCCTTCTTGGCCAAGGGAGAAATCACGATTGCCGGGATTCGCGAACCCGGCCCCCAGCGGTCGCCTTTCGGCGGCGAAACGTGATCCCACCAGCCGCCGTTCTCGTCGTGCGTAACGATGACAACCGTGTTTGCCCACTGAGGTCCGCGCCGGATGTGCTCGACGACGTTCGCGATATGCCGGTCTCCGGACGCGACGTCGGCATAGCCCGCATGCATGTTGAGACTGCTTTGCGGCTTGTAGAAGGTAACGGCAGGCAGGCGTCCGGCATCGATATCCGCAATGAAGCGGTTGGTGGAGGGATCGTCGCCCAGGCCGCCGTCGCGCAGATGAAGGCGGCGCGCTTTCGTGCCCGGGGCGTAGTTGGCAAAATAGTTGAACGGCTGGTGGTGGTATTGGAAATCTGGCACCGGCCCTGTTGTGTGATTGAGCGCATATTGCCACGCACCGCTGTACCACGCCCACGAAACGCCCTTTTCGGAGAGACGGTCGCCAATGGTGGCATAGTGCTGCGGCGGCAGCACATGGATATTTTCCGGATCGGCAAAGGCCGGGTCGCCACCCTCGGCGGGACGCACGTGGCTGGGCTGATAAGCCGCGGCCATCGTGTTGACGGCGTAGCCATCCGCCGTAAGCGCACCGTCTTTCTCGAATTTGGGAGAGCCGTCGAGTGCCGACACGGGTGAATTGGCGGCCAGCTTCAAACGCGTACCGGTCGGGTCGCTGCCTTCCACTACCGACAGCAACTTGTGCACCGGGCTGTTGCGCGCATTCGGATAGAACGGCGCCTGCGCGGAGATCAGGAAGATGTGATTGAGCCACGAGCCGCCAAAAGCCGCCATGAAAAAATTGTCGCATAGGGTGTATTGACTGGCCAGACTCCAAAGCCGCAGCGTCTCGGCGGAGTCGCGATAATGCCCCATCACCAGGCCGCCCGAATTGGCCCAGGCGACGAATTGATTGTTGCGGCCCGCATTGATCTGCATCTGGTTTTGGTAGAAACGATGCCACAGGTCGCGTGTGATGACTCCCAGCGGCAGTGGTACGCCTTGCGCATCCGCGAGATGGAATGGGCCGTTGGGCAGGCCGTCGATCTGGTCTTGCGTAATTTCGAAGTGCTTGCCGCCCACGTCTTGCGGGCGCGGCACCAGGCCGCCCCAGATCTTTGGCAGGCGGGCCAGCGGTGTCCGGCCGTCACGGTCCAGTTGCATGGACTGCGCAGCGGGCACCGCCGAGAGTGGACTCTGCACGCCAGGGAAATTGCTGTACAGATTGTTGAAGCTGCGGTTTTCCGCATAGATCACGACGATATTGCGCACCTGCGACCGCAGCGCCTGATCCAGACGTTCGTCGGCTTTCGTGTGTGGCGGCTGAACAGTTTCGCAGCCTCCCAGCGCCAGGCCAACCCCCACCGCCGTGATGCCGCCGAGCACCCGGCGTCGGGTGGGATCCATGGGATCATTGATGTTGCGATCGTCGACGTCCCTATCCATAAGCTGTGATCTCCCTATGACTGACCGGGGCAAAAAAAGGGGGCTACCATGCAAAAGAAATGCGATTGCGGCGAACCGCAGCAACGAGAAAGCAGGAAAGAACACGTACTATACTGCCGAAATATGACAGCAAGAATTCTCAAGACGATCGAAAAATGTCACGATCCGAACGCCTGCTTGAACTGCTCCAATCACTCCGCCGCCATCGTCTGCCTGTAAGCGGTGCAACACTTGCGCACGACCTGGGCATCAGCATTCGCACGCTTTATCGAGATATTGCCTCCCTTCAGGCCCAGGGCGCCATGATTGAAGGAGAGCCTGGTATCGGCTACGTTCTGCGGCCCGGATTCATGCTGCCTCCGCTCATGTTTTCCGACGACGAAATCGAGGCGCTTGTACTCGGCTCGCGCTGGGTCAGCAAGCGGGCGGATAGACAGCTCTCTGCTGCGGCGTCGAACGCCCTTGCGAAGATCGCGTCAGTGCTTCCTGACGACCTGCGCAACAATATGGACAACAATGCCCTGTTTGTCGGGCCTCATGACACGACTGCGCTGGAACACATTGATCTGAAACTGGCAAGACAGGCCATTCGCACTGGGTGCAAGCTGGTCATCGCCTATTCCGATCAAAATGGCGTCGAGTCGCACCGCACCATATGGCCATTTGCCATTGGCTTTTTCGAAACTTCCCGCGTGCTCGTCGCATGGTGCGAGCTACGGGGCGACTTTCGTCATTTCCGGACAGACAGGATATCCTCCCTGTCCCTGCTGGACCTGCGCTACCCGCGCAGCAAGCAAGCCCTGCTCAAGGAATGGCGCAAGACGCAGCTCGCGTCCTCAACCTGATCTCCCGCCTAGAAACGCAGCATATCGTGCATATGTTTCACTTGGGCCTCCCTGCGCTGCTGCGCTTGCGCCATGAGCCACGGCGGCACTGCGTGCATGGATCAAGGACGAACTGGAGCTTTCGCTGCGCAAGCTCCAGAAAGACGCCGAGTCGGCCGCGTAGCCAGGGAAATTTGAATTGGCCACACTCAGGCCGGCGCGAAAACGCGCAGGCGATGGCCGTCAGGGTCGAGCGCCACAAACGTATAACCGAAATCCATGGCGGTTGGAGCCTGTGCCATGACCAGACCGCGCAGGCTCCACTGGGCATGCATAGCGTCGACGGTGTCGTTGCCGTCAACCGAAATGGCCAGCTCCCCGCCCCCACCCGCCGCAGCGGCGGCAGGCTCTACAGTATGCCTGGACCAAAGCCCAAGCTTGACGCCGGAATCCAGGACAAACATGGCAAAGGTGGGCGAGGCCTCGACAGGTGGCTTCCCAAGCAGCCCAGCATAAAAGTCGGCGCTGGCTGCTGGGCTGTCCACGTACAAAAGGAAGAAATTCGGGTCGGTCATGTTGCTGCTCCGCAATAGTCAATGGGATGTGCTGACACAGGATGGCTTCCTGTTCAATGAGAAACCATCCTAATCGCCGCCACTGTCAGTTTCTGACAGTAGCGTTCCCTATTGCGCGCAACCAGCTTTCGTTCCTCCGGAGGATCCAGAAGGCCAGGATCTCCGCTCAGGCTTTCCAGGTGAGGTCAGTCAATGACAGCCCCGGATTTCTTGACTATATCGCCCAGGCGGGCATATTCTTCGGCGCCAAACTGCTTGAGTTCCGCACGCGTCGTCGGAGACGGTATCGCCCCGCGCGACCGCAACGATTCCTGTACCGCGGGCTTGCTCAACACCGTGTTGACAGCCTGATTCAGGCGATCCAACACTTCAGGAGGCGTTCCTTTCGGGGCATATAGCCCGTCCCAGGCAAAAAATGCATATCCAGGTACGCCGGCTTCATCGAATGTCGGGATATCCGGGTTCGATTCAACGCGCTTTTTCGTCGTAACGGCTAATGCATGCAGTTTTCCAGCCTTGATCTGTCCCGCCAGATTCGGCATGACATCGATCAACATGGAAATTCTTCCCCCCAATAAATCAGTCAAGGCCGCCGCTCCGCCACGGTATGGAATGTGGGCAATGTCCAGACCCGTCATCTGTTTGAACAACTCACAGGACAAATGGGAGGTCGTGCCATTACCCGCGGAGCCGCAGGTCAGTTTTCCGGGGTTCTTCTTGCCATAGGCGATCAATTCCTGCAGCGTTTTGAAAGGCTCGCCTGGATTCACAACCAGTGCCGCGGCAATCACGGTGAAGCGGGAAATCGGCTCGAAATCTTTGGGCGTATACCCGGGATCCTTGTACAGCCAATGATTGATGGCTTCGGTCCCATTCGTTCCGTAGGAAAGGGTATATCCATCGGGTTTGGCGCGGGCTGCCGTGGCGGTTCCAATATTACCGCCCGCACCCGGACGATTCTCAATAATGACCGCCTGCCCCAATTCGCGGCCCAGCGGCTCAGCAACAAGACGCGCCAGGGTGTCGCCGCCCCCGCCGGCGGCAAAGGGCACTATCAATGTGATGGCGCGCTGCGGCCACGCGCCTGTGCCCTCAGCCAGAACATTAACCGTAGCCGTGCCGGCAAACAACACGGCGCCAAACAGTATTGCCATTTTTCTGAATTGCATTTTTTCCTCCGATGCCAGATCCGCCAATATGACGGGTTTATTTGTTTACAGGCTTGAATCAAGGCCGGATTATTCGTCCGGCCGCTTTTAATATGAGTACCCTTGCTGATTGGACAGGCAGCAAGGGCATATGCGCTATTCCGGCGGCAAATGCCTGCGGCTTCGCTTCTCCGATATTCGCCAGCCCGCTTCTGTTTTGATCAATTCATCACAACAGTCCCGGATGGCTACCAAACGCAAGGCGGGAGAGCCCTGAACGGCATCGTTGTCGTACGCTGTCAAATAAAAGCAGACGCGAGCACTCGGTGGTTTCGCTTCATTGTTCAATTCCACCCGCAGATTGCTTATGATGTGGCAAGTTGTGCGGGATACCGGCCGGGCATCGAGCGCGGCCAGGACACCTTCGGGGCCCCGCAGTTCCGCTCCCTGGCGAAGCCAGATGCCGTCAGGAGCCATCAACGCCGCCACCTCGCCATAGCGGCGCATGTCCAGGGCATAAAAAAAAGCCAGCGTGACCTGGGCGCATGCCCATTCAGTGGAATCGCCGATCAAGGGTTTCATAAAAGCAGTCCTTTCAAGCAGAGAATCAGGCAGAAGCCGCGACAAGCACGGCCTTATGCGCGGCAAGGGGTGCGGTGGCATCCCGCAGCAGAGCGGCATCGACAGGCCTGCGTTCTTCAACCCATTTGCGCGCCAGACGAAAATCACGCCCGGCATTGACGCCGATAGCGCACACCACACAGGACTGGGCATCGAGGCCGAACGCCAACAGGCAGCCTGGTTGCGCCAGAGGCCGAACAACGGTTGTTACCGACTGTGCGGCAAAGCCTGAAATCTGAATCATGTTGTTGTACTGTTCCGACCAGACCAATGGGATCGGCGCATAGACAACGGGCAGGCCCAACAAGGCCCTGGCCGCGGCCACTCCTTGATCCTGGGCGTTTTGCCACGACTCCAGGCGGACGCGGCCACCGGATCTGTCATGCTCGATTACCGTTACGTCCCCTGCCGCGTATATATTCGGGTCTGAACTGCGACATTGCCCATCCACAATCACACCGCCATCGCAAGACAAACCGGCCAGGCGAGCGAGCTCATCGTTAGGCAATAAGCCCGCACCCAGTACCACGATATCGGCCGATACTTTGCGTCCGTCTGCCAGCAGCAACTGTTTTTCACCGCTCTCGCCAGCGGAGATGGCCCGCACATGCGTTCCGGTCAATATGGCCACTTCGCGAGACCGATGCAGGCCGGCCAGGTAATCGGACACTTCAGGCATAACGCTGCGACTGCATAAACGCGAAGCCGCCTCGATCACGGTTACCTGGCATCCTGCCTGCCGGGCCGTCGCAGCCACCTCAAGCCCGATCCAGCCGCCCCCTACCACCGCCAACCGTTTCCGGCCGGCACGCATGGCCAGGCCAAGACGCTTCGCATCATCCAGCGTGCGCAAGGTATATATTCCCGGCTGATCCGCTCCCGCCAAAGGCGGCACGAAAGCACGGCCGCCAGTGCATAGCAAGAGCTTGTCGTAAGGCAAGTCCGTTCCGTCGGACAACGTCACATGCCGGGCCGCCGGATCGATCCCTTGCACCTTTTTTGATGCCAGGAACGCCACGTCCAGTTCCGCCAAGGCTGAAGCGGAAAGCAATTCCGTCTGATGCGGCAGCATGCTTCCCCCCAGAACGGCCTTCGACAAGGGCGGACGTTCATAAGGAGCGTGCGGCTCATCGCCGCACAGCACGATGCGGCCTGCGTAACCCTCCGCGCGCAGGGTTCGAACTGCCCAGGCCCCGGCCTGCCCGGCACCGATTACAACGATGGTTTCGCTGCTCACGATTCGTCCGCTCGGACAAGAATCGTAGCGCCATCCACCTTGACGGAATAAACTTTCAAATCGGTGGTGACGGGCGGACACAGCGGCTTCCCGGTGGCGATATCGAATACACCTTGATGAAGAGGGCATTCGATAGTGCCGTTTTCAATATAGCCCTCCGACAGGCTGGCATTACCGTGGGGACAGCGGTCCTGGGTGGCACATACTTTCCCGTCTACCTGATACAGGCAGACCGCCTCGCCGTCCACAATGATCCGCAACGTGCCGGTATCGGGCGAAATATCCTGCATCAAGGCAACAGGCTTCCAGGCTTCAACCATGCTCATAGCTCCATCGCATTTCGGTAGAATTCATAAAAAGCCCGAATCAAGACTTCGCTGACCATATAGTCCGCCGGTTTGGTATCGCGGCCGCCCATCTCGACAACGCCGTGGTCGTTCGGGTAGCCGGTCACGCCGGTCTGCACTTGCTTGAGCATTTCACTGTCGTCCATGGAAACAAAGCCGGCCGGCCCCAGCAAGTTGGCGTGTTTCAGACGCAGGCGAGTCATTTCCTCGTCATCGTCCTCGTAGCCGTAATAGGTGAACACCAGCTCGTGGGCCGTCGGGCCGCGCGGAATGACGTGGCGCGTCTTCAGGGAGTTCGCTTGAATGCCGAACTGAGCTGCCGGAAAGACCCAGGCGCCGCCTACGCGCCCACGATTGAACTCGGCACGCGGAGTAACGGTTTCCAGATCGTGCAGCGTCAGGTCGCCGCGAAAACGCGTCATCTCCGAGGTGGCTTCCGTTACCTTCTTGCCCTCGTTGTGGGACACCATGACGCTGTGCGCACCACCGCCTGTCGGAATGCATTCCGATTTGGAGTCGGCGCGCCACAGGCCGAAGGTGATGTAAAAAGTATGAAGCAGGGTCGCGTGATAAGGATCTTTCAGATTCTCCAGGTACATCTTCCAGTTGCTGGGAATAAGCTGACGGCTGTAACCCAGCAGTTTCAGCTTTTTCCCCGGCAGCATGTGGTCGATTTCAGCCAGGACCTCATCGCCGCAATACTCGTCAAACGAAAGGGCTTCATCCGAAAACGTGGCCCAAATGGAACCGCCCCGATTGACGCTGCGCAGCTTGCGTATATTGTGCTGCTTCAGATCAAAATCGCGCGGCATCCCGCCCTTGCCCATCGCCCCGCGGCGGAAAGGCAAGCCTTGCAGGTTTCCATCCAGACTGTAGTTCCATTGGTGATAGGGGCAGGTGAAGTCCTTCACCTTGCCGGTGTTCTGCCAGCAGATCTGCGCGCCGCGATGCGCACAGCGGTTTTCCAGCACATTGATATCGCCGGCTTCGTTGCGCACCATCACGACAGGCTTGTCGCCTATCCAGTTGCGCTTGTAGCTGCCGACTTCAGGCACCTCGCATTCCAGTCCGACGTAATTCCATGTTCTCCCGGCAAAGAACACATCCATCTCTTTCTGATAGATCGCCGGGTCGGTATATACCCAGTTGGGAATGCGCGTATATCCTTCCTTGGGCCAGCGCCGTTGGATATGGATGGGTGATGACGCGGGCGCTTCGAGTTGCGCGTTGTCCTTGCAGTTCATGGCAATATCCTTAAGCGGCGCATCAGACAGGAATGATCAAAGAGTTGCGGATGCGGTAGTTGTCGTAAACGCAGTCACGGCGTTGCAGCACCAAGCCTTCCGGCGTCCGGCGCAAACGATCCAGATACCTGCCGACCATGTTCAGACTGGGCTCCTGGTCGGAAAGCGATTCCATGATTGCAAAGTTGGCCTGAGCCATGATCGCGTCGCCGTCATGGCCATTGACGCGCACGCCACTGATGAAATGGCGCAAGGCTCTGGGCTCGTATACGGTGGTTTCCTTCAATGCGGTGATCCGATCGCGCAGCATATTCTTGTTCATGCAATAGATCAGCCCCAGCGGCAGTCCCGCATCGAAATTCTCCCGGGAAATGACACGATAATGACAATCCTCGGCGAAGAACTCGATCCAGCCATCCAGGTTTTCGTCGTCCAGACATAAGGCGTAATCGTCATAAAAATCACGCAGCTCGGCGCGCAAGGCCTGTGGTGTTTGTTCAAGTGCGGCATTCATGGATGCTTCAATTCCTTCGATAATTCTGTATTGCGGTGTACAGGCAATCAGGCAGCTGTCACGAACTGGGCGCGGTTGCTTTCAAAGCCACCTTGGCTGCCCAGAGTGATAATCGGCTCTTGCAGGCGCTCTTGCCAGATCAGGGATTCCATCGCGATTTGCAATGGATGATCCTGGACTGTCAGTGCCGAGGTCGATTCGTCTCCTGAATGATGCGAATGCATTGCCCAGCCTGGCGCCGACAGAATCAAATCTCCTGTGCTCCACTCGAGGCGCTCTTTGCCGACCTGGCTATATCCCTTACCCCTGAGGTAGTAATTGATCGCCGAAGAACTGTGTCGATGCGGCACGTGATGATTGTTGGGAGGAGAACAGGAAATGGTGGCAAAAAAGCTGTGCGTCGTTCCGATGCGCCGCTCGGTGGCCGGGTTGTACAGCACGAACAGGCGCCGGCCGTTATAACCCCGGGCAAATTCCTCCACACTGGGCAAATACTCCGAAACTTTGGCCCATGGCCAATGCAGCGATTTCGATTCAAGCACGTCAATATCGATCAGCCACTCATAGCCCAGAAGCCAGGCCCCTTCTTCGGTGATCTGCTCGCGTATCGCGAGATCGCGGGCGCGGGCGGTTGCTTCGCGGTTGACCTCCGCACGCCGCGTATTCGCGTCGGCAGGCGGAATATCTCCTTCAAACTCTTCTACATAATGGACCTCGAGCTTTTCCAGCAGGGGAGCATTCGAATACGATAGCCGTACCCAAGGTTCGCGGCCGTCATTCTCGTAACTGTGAACTTGCATGGACGGGGTATTCCATACATCCCATTTCTGCATTCGAACCGATCGCCCGTCAACTCTGGCAAGCCCCGAACCGCTGATGCAAATTTCCACCATGTTCGAGTTCTTGCGCAGATTCAATGTTTTCTCGCCGGGCTTGAGCACATTGATCGTGACATCGATACCCGGTGCCAGCCCCAGGCCTGGCGCCGTCGCCTCGGGATGAGTGATCAATGATGCGCGGCGGCCATTGTCGGGTCGCGCCAAATCAATCAAGCGTTCAATTTCCAGATCGATGGCCTTTTTCGGCACCACGATCGATGGCCACATATTCTGGGGTCGGGCTTGTACACCGCTTACATCTACAAAACAAGATTTTCCATTATCCATTTCATGCACCCGCATCAAAGATTCCATATCGATAAAACCCGCTTACACCTGCGTCAGCAACAGGTTTTCGCGGGTTTGCCTGGGCAGCGAGATACCCAGGTCCCGCTGGCAGGCAAGCTCATAAGCCACCGAAGCCATGGCAAGGTCCGACAGGCCCATGCCCATGCCCTTGAAGATCGAGAAACGCGTTCCCAGCGGGCAATCCTTATTCGCCGCCAACAGATCGCTCAGAACCTTGACCTCGCCCCAGCCTTGAGAACCTGCTCCAAAATGTTCACGCAATTCACGCGAGCCGCGCTGGGCATTTTCCAGATCATCGACGACCACCAGGTCCGCTCTTTCAAACACATCTTGATGAAATTCGGCCTTGGCCGGAAGAATGGCGCCTACGGCATTCAAGTGCCGACAGTCCTTCAAATTGGCGGCATTGAGAAACGGCTCTTGCGCCCGGGTAATGACCGTGACAATGCCCGCGCCATCCAGGGCTTCCTCAAGCGTGTCGCAAGCACGCACTGGAAACGGATAGCGCGCGGCGACATTCTGTGCGAAAGCCTTGCGCTTTTCGGCGGTAGGACTGAAAACACGGACCTCATCCAGATCCTGCACGGCGGCCAGGGCGGCCAATTGAGTCACCGCCTGCGGGCCCGTGCCGATGAGTGCGGCCGTGCGAATATCGCGCGAAGCCAGTAAACGCGTAGCCACGCCGCTAATTGCCGCGGTGCGCAGCATGCCGAGCGCCCGCGCCTCGATCAGGCCCAACAGAGTGCCGTGCTGCGAATCGAAAAGACTGAAGATCGACCCCCCTCCCGACTTGGAGTACACCCATGTCTTGAATCCGGCATAGCCCTTGTTGATCATCACCGAACCCAAAGCATGCATGGAGTTGCCCTCGCCCCATGTGGTCAGCGTCTTGGGCAGATTTTTGGCCTCGCCACGGCCTTGTGCAGCCAACATATCCTCGAGCGCATCGATCGCGCGACGGATATCCAGGGTTGAAACCACATCCTGTTCCGTCAGATACCGGATTCCTTCACTCATAAAACCTTCCTGCTTGTATGTTGATTGGCCTGCGGCTCGTCGACGACGGGATTGCTCAGGCGCCCAATGCCGGAGATGGTCAGTTCCAGCACATCGCCCTGCTTCATGAATAGGGGTGGCGCACGCATCGAGCCCACTCCCTCGGGTGTCCCGGTGGCAATCACGTCCCCGGGCGACAAGGGTGTGAAAGTGCTTATATAGGCAATCAGTTCCGGAATCGGGAAAATAAGATCCGACAGCTCGCCCATCTGTACTTCCATGCCGTTCAATCGGGTTTGAAGCGTGAGTGCGGACGGATCGGGAATCTCGTCGGAGGTCACCATCCAGGGCCCCATGGACCCACTGCCGGCAAAATTCTTTCCCGGCGTGACCTGCGCATTGTGTTTCTGAAAATCGCGCACGGAATTCTCGGCCAGGCAGGTATAGCCGGCGACATGAGCCAGGGCATCATCACGTGCGATATGGCGGCCGGCCTTGCCGATGACTACCGCCAACTCGCCTTCAAAATCAAATTTGTGCGACGCCCATGGACGGATGATGGAAGCTCCATGCCCAACGAATGAGTCGGCAAAGCGCACGAACAAGGACGGATACCGCGGCAGCTCGCGACCGGTTTCCCGTATGTGGCGCCCATAATTCAAGCCCACGCACAAGATCTTTCCAGGTACGGGCACAGGTGGCAGCCATTGCAGCGCATCCACGGGCAAACGCATGGCCGTGGACTCGATCGCCCGCTTAATGGCGGGTAATCCGGCGGCGATCCCCTGCCGGATATCGGGCCATACCGAGTCCAGCGGCACAACAACCTCATTTTCGACCGCCCCCCACCCTATGCCGGAGTCGCCGCGAAAGCTTGCCAATTTCATTTTGTCTCCATCCGGATGGGCCAACCGAAGCCATCTGTGATTCAATAGCCCACGGGTAAATTGCATGCATTAGACCCGTATTATCTGGCCTCGTTGCTTATAAAATCAATTATTGCATGCAATTTATCCAAATATCAAGCTTTTCTTGTTGCCAGAAAACAAAATGCATGCAATTAAGAACTACACTAAGCTCTTATTGCATTTCCCCATTCAAAAGGAAAATATGGCCGCACAAATCGACCGTGTCGTCTCTGAACTCAGGGCCATGATGGTTTCCGGCGAGCTTCAGCCCGGAGAACGCATCATCGAATTGCAGTTTTCGTCCCGGCTGGGCGTATCGCGCACCCCGCTGCGGCTGGCTCTGGCCGAACTGGAAAAGGAAGGGCTACTGGAAAGGCTGCCTTCTCGGGGTTTTCGAGTACGGGCTTTTTCGGTCGAAGACATTGCCGACGCTGTCGATGTTCGAGGAGTCCTGGAAGGCATGGCTGCTCGTCTGATCGCGGAACGGGGCCCATCGCACACCTGGCTGGAGCAAATGCAGGCTGTCGTGGAGCAGGGCAAAAAGCTGCTCGAAAGCGCTATCGTGAACCCCCGCACAACCGTGGACGCGCTGGCCTGGGGCCAGATAAACCGCAGCTTTCACGAGCTTCTGGTTCAGGAAGCCAACAACCGGGCCCTGACCTCGGCGCTCGAGCACAACAATAAAACGCCGTTGACGGGCCCCGCCGCATTAACCCTGCCCATTACTCCGACTTTTCTGGAAACGTCATTTGTATTGCGAGCCCAGGCGGACCACGAAGATCTGGTGCAGGCCATTACCCGCAGGGAAGCGGCGCGTGCGGAAAACATCATGCGCGAGCACGCTTACCGCAGCCGCGAAAACAAGCGCCAGCTCATCGAACAAATACGCCAGGTACGTTCGGGAAAGTCGAGCGCAGAACCATCAACGACACCGCTGCTCGGCCTGAACCTGACGGTTGCATAAGGAAGAAACCGTCAATATGTCGACGCGCAATGGCCGCCGGTGGGAGCCTGGCCGGAGCCGGCGGCAATTAGCGGCGGCTCCGTGCGAAAATCGATGGGACGGGAAACCGCCCAGTCCCAACTGAAAAAGGCCAGCAGCAGCACCCAGAACAGAACGATAAAAATAGGTCTTTTCACGATCGGCCCTAAAACTTCAGGTAACGGCGCACACGTACGCCGATCAAAGTACCGCCAAACGCCATCGGCACCCAGATCCAGCCATGCACGCTGCCCGTGGAAATGCCGCTGACCATCGCCCCGATATTGCAGCCAAAAGCCAGCCGCGAGCTATAGCCCATGAGGAAGCCGGCGATCAGCCCTACCGTCCACTGCACGCCAGTGAGGGGCGCCGCCAGGGCTTGTGTCGGCAATTTGCGGGCCGAGATGAACAAGGCGCCCGCCAGAATGCCGATATTGGTAATCGAGGTCACGTCCAGAAACACCGATTGCGACAAGCGTTCCAAATTGCCTGGCTCGCTCCAGAAATGGTTGGCAAGAGGGTTAAAAGCGCCGAGCGCGGTGGCCTCTTTGGCGCCCCATAAGCCAAAGCCATACACAATGCCCCAGGGCTGGCCGGCAATCAGCAAGTTCAAGGCGGCCAGCACCGCCAGGCCAATGGCGCCGATACACAGACGGCGATCGAACCACGACGCCGACCTGCCCGACCATCGCAGGGCCGCCCAGCCAAAAGCGATCAGGCCCAGGCACGTAATACCAAACGCTTCCAGCGGGCCGAATTGCGCCACCAGGCCGAACGGTTTCAGGCTGCCCAGATCGAGCCAGCTATTGAGTTGCGCCGAACCAAAAAAGCTCCCGGCCGCAAAAAGCGGCAGGATGGCCATGTTCAATGGAATGCCGAGACCCGCCTTGTACAGCGTGCCGGAACCGCAGCCGTCGGCGATCTGCATCGACAGGCCGAATACAAAAGCGCCTATCAGCAGGCTGAAACTGGGTGGGCCAAGCGCCGCGCCCAACTCTGGAAATTTTGCCAGCAAGGGCATCGATAGCGCGGCGGCTACGGCCAATAGTAATAATTGCGCCATCACGCCGCGCGGATCACGGTGTTCGATCAATCTCCGCCAACCGGTGGTAAACCCGAAGCGCGTGCCGGCCAGAAAACCTCCCAAGCCCACACCGACCAGAAAAAGAACGGCCTGGCGTATGGACACAAACCACACCAGGCTGACAAAAAAGGCGGCCATGACGGCCGCTATCGGGAAGCGCTTCATTAAGATTTTCAGTTGAAAAAGTTTTGCCCGGATTGATTTTACGAACCGCTATGACCTGCCCAGCCAGGCTTTCAGGTCCATGATGATCTGCTTACCGCGACCAGGGACATTGTCCATGGGCAGAGACGCCGACGCCTGGGTCCAGTCCACCAGGGAAGCCGGATAGAGCTTCACATTTTTCTGACCGACGACTTCAGACAGGGCGAACCAGTCGGTAGCGGCCCAATGCCCGGTATTGCAAAACGAGATCGTTTCGTCTGCCGGCTTGGGTTCGGAACGTGCCGCAATCTTTTTAGCCTCTTCGGGAGACACAAAAATCGACGTGCCCGGCTTGAACCATTTGCTGTTTTCCAGATTGATCGCATTGTGGATAGTGCCGGCAACCTTGGCAGCCGGAGCCCGAACGTCGCCCAGGAAATAATTGGCCGGGCGGGCATCGATCAGGCGTGTTTTCGGATTGTCGACCTGAGCGGCAACGTGTTCGCGGGTGGCAATCAGGCTTTGATCCAGCGTCGGCGTATATGTGCTGGCCGCAACGCTGGCCACCGTCTGATTTTGCGGCAGCGCAGCACCCGCCCACGCCTTGACCCCGCCATTCAGAATCGACAAGTTGGTCAATCCCAGATATTTCAACGTCCAATAGACCCGTGCGGAACCGCCGAAATCGGTGGAATCGGCGCCGGAAGAAACAACCACGGCATGGCTGTCCGCGTTCAGCCCAAGCCCTTGCACCAGAGAGGTCAATTTAGCCAAAGGCGGCAACTGGCCGGGATTGGATGCGGGGCCGCGCCATTGCGCATAAGGCGCCGACAACGCCCCGGGGATATGGTTGGCCTTGTAGGCTGGGGCCGGGCGTATATCGATGACACGCACCGAGGGATCGGCCAGCAATGTATTGAGCTCGGGCGGAGTGACCAGCGGGGTAGCCGCAAAGCTGACAGTGGCCACGCTGAACATCGCTACAGATACGGCAATCGATGAGAATAACTTCATTTGGAAATACCCAGCAATAGGAAACCGACCATTATCATGGCAGATAATATTCCCACATGGAACTACCGTCTAATTATTTGTTAATGCAAAACAGCCTGTTCGCAAACGGGCTTTTGACCTTAAAAATCCCGTTTAACATGGGATTCCGATACAACAACGCAAATGCAGGCGTACCCATGGACACAAACGTAATCGCCGCAATGGCCCGCTGGCCCGATGTGCCCGACGTTTTCGGCTGGTTGTCGCTGTCGGAACGCGGGGCATGGCGCCTGCACCCCAGAGGCGACGCACTGCAGGACGCCACCGACGCGGGAGAAGCCATTTCCAGCCCCCAGATCCTGCAATTCATCGGGCGCAATTATGCCGGCGACGAACAAGGGCGCTGGTTTTTCCAGAATGGCCCCCAGCGCGTATTTGTGCGCCTGGATGCGGCGCCCTATATTTTGCAAACCCTGGGCGCGCCGCCTGCCCTGCAGACGCACAACGGGCTGAGCCTGGCCGCCATTCGCGCCTGGTGGCTGGATGACTCGGGCCGACTGTATGCGCAAACCGAATACGGTCCCGGACTGGTGGCGGGACGCGACCTGTCGACGGTACTCGATGCCCTGCGCACCGCCGACAATCGGCCTCTGGCGGAAATGCTGGAGCAAGGCAACAGAGCGCAAACCATCACCGTCCAGCCATGGCCCCTGCCTGCGGCAGAAGCCAAAATCGCCGCCATTTCAGCCGATTGCGGCGTTGCCGGCGAATATCCCATCGCCCTGAATTTCTGTGCCGCCCAGGACATCCCCGGGCAATTAGGGTTTCAGCGCTACCCGGCCCCGGCCCAGATTCGGTAGAATCTTGGCATGACAGCGCACGCACCTTCTTTTTATTTCCCCGCCCCCCGGACGCAAAAATTTTGCAGCCAGTGCGGCGCCCCCCTCACACACATGACTCCCCCCGACGACAACCGTCAGCGCGATGTTTGCGAAAACTGCGGAGCGGTGCATTACCAGAATCCGCGCAACGTCGTCGGCGTGCTGCCGATCTGGGAAGACAAAATCCTGCTGTGCCGCCGCGCCATCGAACCCCGTTATAACAAATGGACTCTACCCGCCGGCTTTATGGAACTGGGCGAAACCACGGCGCAGGGCGCAGTACGCGAAACCGACGAGGAAGCCGGCGTCCAGATCGAACTGGGGCCGCTTTATACGGTCATTGATGTCCCTCATGCCGAACAGGTTCACTTTTTTTATCTGGCCAGGGTGCTCAACCCCAATCTCGATCCCGGCCCGGAAACCCTCGAGGCCAGGTTTTTCGCCACGCACGAAATCCCCTGGGATGAGCTGTCGTTCCGCACCGTCATTACAACCCTGAAGCATTATCTGGACGACAGGGAAAAAGGAACCTTTCCCATTCATCACTACGATATTCCTCTCCCCGACAGCCCTCTGTACAAATAGGCCGAGGCCGAATCGTGCAAGCTCCGGTCTGGCTTGACAGTTCCACGCCATTGCCCCATCCCAGCCTGGCGCTCCCCGACGGACTCCTGGCGGTTGGCGGCGATCTGTCGATCGCGCGCCTGACCGAAGCCTATTCAAAGGGAATATTTCCCTGGTTCAACGAAGGCGACCCGGTTCTCTGGTGGAGCCTCGACCCGCGCATGGTGCTGCCTTGTGCGGAGTTTTCCCCGTCGCACTCGCTGCGCAAGAAATTGCGTCAGCTGGGCCGTGCCGAAACGACATCGCACGCCTCGGTTCAGATCCGTGTGGATACCGCCTTCGCCGATGTCATGGCGGCATGCGCGGCCCCCCGGTCGACACAAGCCGGCACCTGGATCTCGCCTGACATCCAGGCCGCATATTTCGACTGGCATCAGGCGGGGCAGGTCCACAGCGTCGAAACATGGATGGATGGCCAACTGGTCGGCGGCCTGTACGGGGTAAGCCTGGGCGGTATCTTTTGCGGAGAATCGATGTTCAGCCTGATCAGCGATGCATCCAAACTGGCCCTGGCTTATCTCGTGAGATTCCTGATTCGCAACAATGTACGACGCATCGATTGCCAGCAGCAGACGAGGCATCTGGCCAGCCTGGGCGCCCGGCCGATCAAACGCGCCGATTTTCTGCTCGACCTCGAACAGGCCATGCGCTTACCGTCTCCGCCCTGGACACCGGGCCGCCTTCTTCAATCGGGAGAACTTGCTCCGCGATAGGCAAAAACGCATAATGGCCTTGCGACATACTGCAGAGCCCCGTCATGAGCCATCCAACCGAACTATCGTTTAAAACCCTGCAGTTTTATGCGACTGCGCCCTACCCCTGCAGCTATCTGCCGGACCGCGAAGCCCGTTCACAGGTTGCGGCGCCCTCGCATCTGATCGATAGCGCCACCTATTCTCGCCTGGTCGAACAAGGCTTCCGGCGCAGCGGCCTGTTTACTTACCGCCCCCATTGCGATGCATGCCGCGCCTGTATTTCAATACGCGTCGATACTCGACAATTCCAGCCCAACCGTACGCAGCGCAAGGTATGGAACCGCCACCGGAATCTGCAAAGCCGTATCCTGCCCTTGCACTGGGAGGCCGAACATTTCGACCTGTACCAACGCTATCAGGCGGGCCGTCATCCCGGCGCCGGGATGGACGAAGACAGCCAGGCCCAATACACGCAATTCCTGCTGACCAGCCGGGTCGATTCCAGGCTGGTCGAATTCCGAGCGCCGACGGGGCAGTTGCTGATGGTGTCAATGATCGACATTCTCGCAAGCGGCCTGTCCTCGGTGTATACGTTTTTCGACCCGGACGCGGCAGGCAGCCTGGGCACTTACGGCGTGCTCTGGCAGATCGAACAATGCAAAAGCATGGATCTGCCCTGGCTGTACCTGGGATACTGGATCGGTCAAAGCCGCAAAATGGCGTATAAATCGCAGTTCAAGCCTTATCAAATCCTGCAGCACGCAGTGTGGGCCGAACCGGCCGAACTGTAAGAACCGCTGATTGAACGGCATGCCTGCTTCCCATGCATCCACAATCCGGCCGACCGAGAACCCGCTTACACACCGGCGGATCGCACGCGCTGGCGCTTTGCGGTCCAGGCCCACCAGAAAGTCATCAATGCGGCGGTTGCCAGCAAGGGCATGGTAACCACGTTCAATCCTTGCCATCCGTAAAATTCCAGCAATGGACCGGCACTCAGTGTGGCAATGGCCGTTACCCCATAACGAATCAGCTCTGCGATGCCCTGCACTTTGGCGCGTTCTCGAGGCCGATAAGATTCGGCCAATAAGGCAGTGCCGCCCACAAACATGAAGTTCCAGCCTACGCCCAAACACAACAGTGCAACATAAAACGCAATCAAATGAGTGGACGAAATCGCCACGATTCCGCATGCAGCGCTCAAGAGCATGCCGGCATACAACACACGAGCCAAGCCGAATCGCTTGATCAGCTTGCCGGCAAAAAGCGACGGGCCGTACATACCGATTAAATGCCACTGGATAATATTGGCGCCTTGATCTATGGAATGATGACTGGCCACTGCGGCCAGCGGTGCCGCCGTCATGGCCAGCATCATGACGGCACTGCCAATAACATTGCTTGCAACGGCCGCCATGAAAATCGGCGTACGCATCACCACGCCCAAGGGGCGAACCGGCTCGTCGCTTTGAACGGAAGGTGCCGCTTGCGGCTCGATATCCCGATAGCCCGCAAAAACAATCAGGCTGGAAAGCAGCGCAAAAACAAAGACGGCAAGATAAGAGCCGGCAAACAGCACGGGCAGGATGTCTTTGCTCCATGCCGCAACCAGCGGCCCCACTATTGCGGCAATGACACCACCTGCCAGAACCGTTGAAATGACTTTGGCCTTGTATTCCGAGGAAACTGAATCGGCGGCGGCCAGACGGTAGTATTGGGCAAATGCCTGAAACACGCCAACGGCCGAAGTGCCGACGCAAAACAGGGCGAAACTGCCATGCAGCACTGCCCACACCGAAATCAAACCGCCCAGCGCGCCGACGGATGAACCGAGCGCAAACCCCTTGCGGCGCCCTATCTTCTGCATCAGAAATGAGGCCACCAGAGTCACCGCGGCGCCCGATACCGTGATCATGGCAAAAGGCAGCGTTGCCAGGGATTTATCGGAAGCAAGCTGATACCCGGTTAATCCGGTGAGCGTCAGGTCAATCGAGACTGCCGCGGTATACAGCGCCTGCGCGATCGCCAAAATGCGGGCATTGCGCCGCCCCACGGCACCATCGGCCTTTTCATTCATGGTTTTCCTGCCGCTCGGGCGGCCTGCCTGTTTTTGGAGGAGTGAACACTTTCACGGATCAGGCCGAATGCCGGCTGCCGTTCAAATGGCTTGATGACTGAAGTGTGCCATGCGAAGATATGTCTTTAACGACATATAACCCTTATTCCAAGCCATCATGCGCACGATCGGTTTTCTGGTGTTTCCATCCTTCAATCTTCTTGACCTGTCGGGGCCATTGGCCGCGTTCGATGCGCCGAACAGGCTCTTGAGCCCACGCCCTTACGACATCAGCGTTGTTTCCGAAACCGGAGGGTGTGTGACGAGTTCTTCGGGCGTCCAGGTCATGACTCGCAAAATCGATGATGCGGCATTCGATACGGCGATCATCTGCGGCGGTGGCGGTACATTCGGCACATTCGATTGTTCTGCGCTGTATGCCTTTGCGCAACACGCCGGCGGGAATTCCCGCCGGGTGGCCAGCGTGTGCACGGGCGCTTTCATTCTGGCCGGCGCCGGCCTGCTCGACGGTAGGCGAGCCACCACGCACTGGCGCAAGGCGTCGGACTTGCAGCGAAATTATCCGCGGGTGCGGGTCGACGCCGATCGCATTTTCATCAAGGATGGCCCCATATGGACGTCGGCGGGCATCACAGCGGGGATTGATCTGGCACTGGCCCTGATCGAGGAAGACCTTGGCGCCGACGATGCGCGTGCCGTGGCGCGCGAACTGGTCGTCTATTATCGACGGCACGGCGGCCAATCGCAATTTTCCACGCTACTTGAACTGAGCCCCGATTCAGAGCGTATTGCCCGCGCACTGCGTTTTGCCCGGGAGCATATGCACGAGAATATCTCGATCGATCACCTGGCGGAAATCGCGTGTTTCAGCCGCAGGCAGTTTGACCGCGCATTCATGAACGAAACCGGGCAATCTCCGGCAAAAGCCATTGAAAGGCTGCGAGCCGATGCGGCGCGTGCCCGGGTGGAAATGGGGTCGGAACCTATCGAAGCCATCGCGCGGTCCGTCGGATTTTCAGATCCGGAAAGAATGCGCCGCGCGTTCATTCGCGTATTCGGCCAACCTCCCCAGGCTCTGCGGCGCACCGGCAGGACAGACTCCACGCGCAGTTGGTCGCGCGCAGCACAATAGATCAGCCGGCAAGCCATGCCTGGGTTACCCGCGGATGATATTATGAGCGGTCCCCTCTGCCCTGCCCAAGACGGCATCACAACCGCTTAACATCGCCATGTCATTTCTATTCAATTCGTATTCGATGGCTCGCCCGGCCCTGTTTTCCCTGGATGCCGAAACCGCCCACGAAGTTACGCTGGCATCCTTGCAAAAGGCCTACGACTGTCGCCTTACCCGTGGCTTGCTGAGCGATCAGCCGCGCCTGCCGCGCTCTCTCATGGGATTGACTCTGCGCAACCCGGTCGGCCTGGCGGCCGGCCTGGACAAAAATGGTGCTCACATTGACGCGCTTGGAAACCTGGGCTTTGGCTTTGTTGAAGTCGGAACCGTTACTCCGAAGGCGCAGCCGGGCAATCCCAAGCCGCGCATGTATCGGCTGCCGCGGGCCCAGGCCCTGATCAACCGCCTGGGCTTCAACAATCTAGGCCTGGCAACGTTTATCGATAATGTGCAAAAAAGCCAATGGCGCAAACAGGGCGGAATTTTAGGACTGAACATAGGCAAGAACGCCAATACGCCCATCGAACGGGCCGTGGACGATTATCTGCTGGGGCTTGAAGGGGTCTACCCCCATGCCGACTACATTACCGTCAATATTTCCTCGCCCAATACCCAGAACCTGCGCAGCCTGCAGGGCCAGGACGAACTGGCCGGACTGCTGCAGGCCCTACGGGAAAAACGCAAGGCCCTTGCCGACCGGCACGGCCGGCAAGTCCCGCTGGTGGTGAAAATCGCCCCCGACCTGACTACCGAACAAATCGACGTCATTGCCGACACGTTGCCGCGCTACGAAGTCGATGGCGTCATCGCCACCAATACCACGCTGTCGCGCGAAGCCGTGCAAGGCTTGCCGCATGCGGCCGAAACCGGGGGCCTGTCGGGACCGCCGGTGCACGCCCTGTCGCTGGCCGTCATAAGCCGACTCAGACAGCAGCTTGGCGCCTCGTTTGCGATTATCGGTGTTGGCGGCATTGTCTCAGGCAAGGAAGCGCAAGAAAAAATGGCGGCGGGAGCCAATGCGGTGCAGCTTTATACCGGTCTGATCTACCGCGGCCCGGCGCTCATAGGCGAGTGCGTCCGTGCGCTGTCTTAGCGCAGTGTTGGTTCCAGTGTTTACTGCGCTGAATGTGCTTCAGTGACTTTGTTTTGAGCCGTTTTTAGGCTTGGGGTGTGAATTTGGGCTGTGTATTGGTGTGTGGGCGGCGGTTAATTCTATAAAGACGCCGCAGGGTGGGCGGTGCTGTGCAGTCCGGCACGTCCAGCGGTCGAGGCGCTACGCGCCCCGACTGCCCGGGTCTGCCTCGTCCAGGCGGGCGTCGGGCCAACTCGCAGTGCCTCGCACGCGAGGCACTGCTCAGACAGGGCCCGCCGAAAGCCCCCGCCTTCCCTTCGTCAGCACCCGGCGCTGGACTACCGCCGGACTGCACAGCACCGCCCACCCTGCGGCTTGCGTTGAGGAAATGCATAGAAAAAGACATTGGGGGCATGCGCCGAGAGAAACGTTGGGGTCATGCATCGAGGTATACATTGATGCCGGCAAGTTCATTCCAGGCAAGCCCTAACGTGAGCCGTCTATTGGGGCTTGGGGTCAGGACCGGCGTAAGGCGTGCGCCGGATGCTACCGTAGGGAAGGCGGGGGCTTTCGGCGGGCCATGTTTGAGCGTAGCCGCGCCAGCGGCGTAGCGAGTTTGGCCCGACGCCCGCCTGGACGAGGTAGATCCGGATCAAGCACGCCGTGCCGGTCCTGACCCCAAGCCCCGATAGACGGCGTCTTTATATACCAATACCCCATCCATCGAAGAGTCCCGTAAACAACTCAACCCAAAAATGCTCTAGCGCCTTTGTGACGACCACGGCGACGGACCATAAAAAAAACCCCAGAGGGAAAACCCTCTGGGGCCCAATACTCAAAATCTACGGTATTGAGTGTATCGCAACAAACCGAGGCGGCGTTTCGCGCCGTCTCGACAAGCAATGCGGCCTATCAGGCAGCGCTGCGGCGTGCGCGCGGAGCTGCTTTGGCAGCGTCGGCGGCATCCGAAGCTACCTTGAAGGTAGCGTTGGTTGCGGCAGCGATATTCGATTCAGCAGCTTCGGCAGCTTGTTTGGCTGCCTTGCTGACCGATTCGTAAGCACTGGTAGCGGTAGCCAGCGAAGACTTCAGCAAGGCCACTGCGCTTTCCGAACCCGTAGGCGCATTTTTCGAGAATTGCTCGATCGCTTCCGAAACTTGCAGTTGACCTTGAGCGATTTGCTCTTCAGTCAGCTTGGACAAATCGGTTTGCACGCCGGAAACGATGTCGTAAATGTGTTTGCTGTAAGCCAGGGCTTTTTCAGCGCCGGGTTGAACCAGGCTCGAAGTGAAGGCAAGCGCTTCTTGAGCATCTTTGACTTCGATGACTTGTTGCGATTTCTGCGCAACTTCTTCCAGAGTGGCTTTCAATACTTTCAGGTTCAGGTCTACAAGCTTTTCGAAACCGCCGAAAAACGTGCCTTGAACGGCAAGAAATTTATCCAGCGAAGCTTTTTGGCTGGCCAGAACTTGTTGGGGGATTGCGCTCATGATATTTCCTTCATAAAGGACCAGACTTCTGCCGGCCGTAATAAATTGAACAGGGTTCAAACTTAAGTGTTCAGAAGAAGGCTAAGCAAATCACCTAACATGTGTGAAAACCTTCTATGTTGCACTGCACAATTGAAATTCTACATGAATAAAATTGGCTGTCAAGATTTTTTTGCTGCAACGCAACAAAACACCGGAATAATCAAAATCCCGCCGCGGATCGCCCATTGGATTAAGGCTTATACGGGAAAACCTGAGCGACAGGACTTCAATTTTCCCCTAGAATTCTGTCAGCTTGATGACAGCTTCCTTAAAGCTAGTTGACAGTTTCAGCGCACCAAGCCGAACGATTCGTTCTCAAACACAGTCGCCGTTTTCTGCAACAAGCCACTGTTTCTCTATTTCAACTCGTTCAATATCCCGGAGTACGAATGAAGCGTTACACCAAAACGATTACCGCCCTGCTGCTTGCCGGCTCCTTGTTCGGAACAGCTTCCGCATCGGCTGCCGAATACCCCGACCATGTCATCAATATGGTCGTTCCATTCTCGGCCGGCGGCCCTACCGACAACGTAGCCCGCTCCCTGGCGGAGGCCATGCGCCCCAGCCTTGGACAAACCGTGGTCGTCGAGAACAAAGGCGGCGCGGGCGGCACGATCGGCACCAGCCAGGTCGCACGAGCGCGTCCCGATGGCTACAACATACTGCTTATGCACATCGGCTTTTCAACCGCTCCCTCCCTCTACAAAAACCCGGGCTACAGCGCCAGCGACAGCTTCGAGCCCATA
Source organism: Paralcaligenes sp. KSB-10 (assembly GCF_021266465.1). Lineage (NCBI taxonomy): Bacteria > Pseudomonadati > Pseudomonadota > Betaproteobacteria > Burkholderiales > Alcaligenaceae > Paralcaligenes > Paralcaligenes sp. KSB-10. Next base: position 2,275,921 of record NZ_CP089848.1, read on the forward strand.
GGGCTGGTGGTCGACGTACCCATGACCATCATCGCGCGTGCCGATTTCCCGGCCAGCAACATGAAAGAGCTCGTGGCTTACGTCAAGGCCAACAAAGACAAGGTTTCACTGGCCAACGCAGGCATAGGAGCCGCCAGCCACTTGTGCGGCACGATGCTCACCAAGGCGCTGGGCGTCGATCTGCTCACCATCCCCTATAAGGGCACCGCCCCGGCCATGAACGATCTGCTGGGCAAACAGGTCGATTTGCTGTGCGATCAAACCACCAACACCACGCAGCAGATCACAGCCGGCAAGGTCAAGGCCTACGCCGTCACCAGCAAGCAGCGCGTCGCCACATTGCCAAATATCCCTACCATGCAGGAATCCGGCTATCCCGGCTTCGAGGTCGGCATCTGGCACGGTATGTGGGCACCCAAAGGCACGCCCAAAGCGGTGACCGACAAACTTGTGGCCGCGCTGCAAGCCGGCCTGGCCAACGCCGATTTCCAAAAACGCATGGCAAGCCTGGGTGCCACCGTCCTGACCGCCGAAGCCAATCCCGAAGCGCTCAACAAAAAAGTGGCTCAACAAGTGCCACAGTGGGCCGAGCTCTTCAAACAGGCTGGCCTCCAGCCCCAATAACCGGGTCCACGATCAACCCAGGATGCCCACAACGGGCGGGCCTAGTGCCCGCCCTTTTGACGTGACGGGCATGGGTGAGCACAGGCCCACCCATGCTACGGGAAATACAGCTGCCAGGGGTAGCCCCTGGCCTTACAACGAATTTTTGCCGCTGCGAAAAAAAGCTTGCATACCGACAGGGTTTTTTCATATTATGGGATTGTTGCGCCGCATCAACCTAAAATCATGCCTAGATCCCCTGCCTTTACTGCTGCTGCCCTCACTTCCACGACCAACGGGTCGCCTGTCACCATTCAGGTGCTGGAACGCGCCATGCTTTTGCTTGATGTTCTGGCCAAGCAGGCCGAACCGGTGGCCTTGAAAGATATTGCCGCAACCACCGGCCTGCACACGTCCACCACCCATCGTATTTTGAATGATCTGGTCGTGGGCCGGTATGTCGAACGCGTCGACAGCGGGCTTTACCAATTGGGAATGCGTCTGCTGGAACTCGGCTCCCTGGTCAAGGGGCGCTTGAATGTGCGCGAGGTGGCGCTGGAACCCATGCGCGAATTGCACAAGATCACGGGCCAGACGGTCAATTTGTCGTTGCAGCAAGGGGATGAGATTGTTTACATCGAGCGCGCCTGGAGCGAGCGCTCGGGAATGCAGGTGGTGCGGGCCATAGGCGGACGTGCGCCCTTGCATTTAACGTCTACAGGCAAACTGTTTTTATCGGTCAGCGACCCGCGCCAAGTCAAGTCTTACGCCATGCGCACCGGCCTGGCCGGCACGACGCGCAACAGCATTACCCAGCTTGATCAGCTCGAACGCGACCTTGCCCTGGTGCGACGCCATGGCTATTCGCGCGACAACGAAGAGCTGGAAATGGGTGTGCGCTGTATTGCTGCCGGGGTGCATGACGACACAGGAAAGCTGCAGGCCGGCCTGTCGATTTCAGCCCCCGCCGAACGCATGCGCGACGAATGGATTACCCTGCTGTTGCGCACCGCAGCCCAAATATCCGAAGCCCTGGGTTACGAAAAACCCTGACAATTCCCGGATTTTTCATTATTTTTCAGGCGGGGTCAGGGATCCCCCTACCCGCACTGCCTCGGCACGCAGATAAGCCAGGGCTTCGGCCGCGGCAACCGGCTCGCCCTTGACGCCGAGATCGATATGCGGATGGCCGGTTTCACCCATGCTTGGCAAGCTGAAAGCCTTGACCCCCGGCCATTTTTGCTCCAGGGCTTCCAGGGCCGGGGTGATCCGGGATTCCGGCAGCTTGAACACCAGGAAGGAATGCTCGACGCGCGTGACCCGGTGGTGCCAATCGCGATAGCGGGTATCGAGCGTCCATTCCATCATGGGCCAGGCCATGACCGGAAAACCAGGCATGAACGTGTGATTGCGTATAAAAAATCCTGGAATCTTGTTATAGGGGTTGGGCACGATTTCCGCACCTGCGGGGAATACTCCCATTTGCAGTCGCTGCTGGTTCTCGGGCAGAGACATGTCGGCGCTGCCCGAACCACGGCGCGCATTATCGGCACACCGCTCGGCAATCAGGCGCTCCGCCTCGGGATGCAGGGCCAATTCGACCCCGAGAGCCTCGGCAGCCGCCTGGCGGGTCTGGTCATCGGGCGTTGCACCTATGCCCCCGCAACTGAACACGATGTCGCTGCTGGCAAAACTGCGTTTCAATGTTTCCACGATGGCCGCGCGCTCATCGGATACGAATTCAGCCCCGCTCAATTGCATGCCGCGCTGCGAGAGCAATTCGACCATCTTGGCAAAATGCTTGTCTTCGCGCCGCCCGGAGAGGATTTCATCTCCAACGATGATTAACCGCACACGGGGTGCAATAACTGTATTCATGCTTATCCTGCCTTGATGAAAAAAGATTATGCGTCGATGATGGATTCCCCGCGCAACTGCCGCAGCGCCTCCAGGCTGTAATGGGCAAATACCAGCGCGGAAAACACCGGCAGTACTATCCAGGCGGGTGGAAACAGGTTTATCAGCGACAGGCACAAGCCTATCAGCCAATACTCCCGGTTATGGCGGCGCCACAAGATCCTGCGTTCCTGGCCGCTGGCGTGATCGATAAGCGAATCGACTCTCAGCATGCGGCTAAAGGCAAACGCCCACCACAAGACGGGCAGCACCAGAGCCAGGGGTGGAATCAGCCATAAAGGCATGGTCAGCAGCCACCCCGCGGCAAACAGCAGGCCTACCCAGACGGCATTCCAGACGCTTACGGCGGCGGAAAACTGCCCCTGCCGCTTGAGCCCCTGGTAGTCGCGTTTCTCGAGGTGCCTCAATACGATGGGCATGACGAAAATCGCGGCAATGACCAGGCCGAGAATACCCGATATCGGCAGCAATATGCCCACGGCCAGCATGGGGATCAGATACAGCTTGATTGAAAAAAGCCCGATGGCCAGCATCCATTGATCGATATGGTTCAACACGCCCCAATCGGAGAGCTCGGCATTGAGCCAATGAGTAAGAGGCGTCCAGAACACCCAAAGCAATATAATGGCTCCCAGTATCGCGATCAGCAGCGGCATGAGTATGGCCACCAGCATTTTGGGATGGCACTGCGAAACCAGCGCTCGCTTGAACGCCAGGGCAACGCCGGCAAACCCCTTGGTCGAAGCAGGCGGATCGGCACGAGTCACAACAAGGGAATCATTCATCAGGGAAGTTTCGAAGTCGGCATCATGGCTATCATAATCAAACCCGAGGCAATTTTCTTCCATGCCCGTATTTAATCCGTTACACAATCTGTCGGCTCTGCGCACGCAGCTCGAGCATCATCAGAATCTGGTGATTGTCTGTTACTGCGCCCAATGGTGCGATACCTGCAAAAAGTACCAGGACGACTTCGAACGGCTCGCCGACCAATACCCGCAACACGCGTTCGTCTGGATCGACATCGAAGACAACCCCGAACTGCTCGGCGACGAAGACGTGGAAAACTTCCCCACTCTTCTAATTCAGGACAGGCAGAAAAATCTTTTTTTCGGTACTTTGCTGCCTTATATCAGCCATCTGGAGCGCCTGATAGGCCAGTTCGAAAATGCCGATGCAGATCGGGCCGTGCAAGGCCCGCCTCTGCTGCGTTCCCTACTGGCGGCGTCCACCCAGTAGCACACCTACCGATTTCTTTGCGGCGGCTGCCTTGGGCGAGGCAGCGCCGACTTCCGCTACGGAGGAAGAAGCCGAAGGCACATAGGGCCTGGAAAAGAAATCGTCCAGCGGTTTTGCCGATGACGAGCCGGAAGAATAATTGCCGCGGCGGCCGCCCTGATGATCGCGGCTCGATGAATGGTCGCGGGCCGGACTGCTGGAACGCGCCGCGGGCGGCAGAACCAGTTGGCCGCGCGGAATTTTTGTTTTGATGAGTTTTTCGATATCGAGCAGGAACCGCTCTTCGGCAGGCGAGAAAAAAGCGATGGCTTCGCCCGAGGCTCCGGCACGGCCGGTACGGCCGATGCGATGCACGTAGTCTTCCGCGTTATACGGCAAGTCGTAATTGATCACGCAAGGTATGCCGGCCACATCCAGGCCACGGGCCGCCACGTCGGTCGCAACCAGTACTTCGAGTTCGCCGGCCTTGAAGGCTTCAAGGGCTTTCATGCGATCGGCCTGGCTTTTATCGCCGTGTATCGATTCGGCCTTTACGCCGTCGCGCTCCAATTGCCGCGCCAACCGGCTGGTGGTGATCTTGGTATTGGAAAATACAATGACCTGGCTCAGACCGCGCGATTTGATCAGATGCACCACCGCCGCACGCTTGTCGTCGCCCGACAGAGGATAGGCGATTTGCGTTACCGTGTCGGCCGTCGCATTCCGGGCCGCCACTTCGATCTCGGCCGGGTTGTTGAGGAAAGTGCGGGCCAGCTTGCGGATTTCATTGCTGAACGTGGCCGAAAACAGCAAGCCCTGGCGCTGGGCGGGCAGCAGGCGGATGATGCGATCGAGGTCGGGCAGAAAACCCATGTCGAGCATGCGGTCGGCCTCATCGAGCACCAGGATGCCGACTTGCCCAAGATTGACGTTCTTTTGCTCGACGTGATCGAGCAGGCGTCCTGGCGTGGCGATCAGGATCTCGCAGCCGCGCCGCAAGGCGTCGCGCTGCGGCCCGATATCGACGCCGCCAAACACCACTGCCGAGCGCAATGGCGTAGAGCTGCCATAGCGGGCAACGCTCTCGGAAACCTGATCGGCCAATTCGCGGGTCGGCGTCAGGATAAGCGCTCGAACCGGATGGCGCGCCGGCGAGGCGCTGCTGCTGGCATACGGCATCAGGCGGTGCAGTATGGGCAGGGTAAATGCGGCGGTCTTCCCGGTACCGGTTTGCGCCGCCCCCATCACATCGCGTCCATCCATCACTATGGGTATGGCTTGAGCTTGTATCGGCGTGGGGATGGTGTAGCCGGTATCGGCGACAGCCTTCAGGATGTTCGGATGCAGACCAAAGTCGGAAAACGTGGTGGCAGGTGTATCAGATAGAGTAAATTCAGTCATTGAGAGTGGGTTGACGCTGGACGCGAGAAAACCCCGCGCCAGCTTTTATAACCCGTGCATTTTAGCGCAGCATGGGTCAAGTACGATAGGAAGGACCCGGTCAGGGCATGAAGTGTCGCTAAAAATCCACGAAATACCAAGGGCTTACAAGCTAAAACAAGGCATTCAGGAGCCAGAAGGCCAGCATTCCGGCCACAATCACCATCACAGTACTGCGCGTACGCAAGAACACCAGTACCGCAATCACGGCGGCAAAAACCTTGACGCCAAGCTCAGGCGGCGCGCCCGGCGTCCAGGGCAGGAGCTCGGGAATGACGATGGCGATCAAGGCGGCGGTCGGCGCGTAGCGCAAGGCCCGGCGTACTTTGTCGGTCAGCGGCAGATAATCGCCAAACAGGAAATAGCCCGAACGAGTCAGAAAGCTGCACACCGTCAGCAAGACAATCGCGCCAAAAACATACCAGTCCCAACCCGGATTACCCGTCATCGCGGCCGCCTTTTCTTGCTGAAACGTTCAACGGCGACCCCGGCCAGCACGCCGGCCGCCACAGCGGCGACCAGGCCAAGACGCAAGGGCAAGGGCTGCCCCAGCCATGCCACCAGGCCCGCCACGCACACGGAAATCACCATCGGCCTGGTATTGACCAGGGGAATGATAATAGCCATGAGTGCCAGGATGGCCGCAAAATCCAGCGACCATGAAGCCGGTACAAGCGCTCCCAGGTAGATGCCAATCAACGAGCAAAGCTGCCATGAAATCCAGCCCGGAACAATCACTCCCAGAAAATACCAAAGCTGATCCTGTGTGCCTTTTTCCCTGGCTTCGGCATAGCGGCTCATGAACAGCACAAAAACGATATCTCCGGAAAGATAGCCCAGGGCCAGGCGCTTCTGCCAGGAATAGCGCCGGAAATAAGGATGCATGGCCGCACCGAAGATGACAAAACGGATGTTCACGACAAACCCGGCCGCGAAAACCAGCCACAAGGGCGCCCCCGATACGATCAGGGGCAAAGCGGTCAACTGGGCCGAGCCCGCGTAGACCAGCACGGTCATGAGTGTGGCCATGGTTTCGGTCAGGCCGGACTTGACCAGCGCAATACCCGTGACGAAAGCCCACATGCTGGTCGCAACCAGTGTCGGCAGCACTTCGTAGAATCCGGTATAAAAACTCTGCCTGGCGTGGGCGCTGGACCATGACGCAGACGATTTGGACGGAGCCGACAACAAAACACCTCAAGACTGAATGGGCAACAGCCGCGTTAAGCCCGGGCCAGGCCCCGCAGTGGAGATCCGCCGCCCCCTGCCCGGGGAAAAACTGGCCCATTTTGCCAATGGAGGCTTATTGTAAGGCCCTCCGCTTGCTACAATGAAGCCTCATTTCTCGGAGAGCATTATGTCGATGTCTGATCGTGACGGTTTTATCTGGTATGACGGCAAGCTGGTACCGTGGCGCGACGCTACCACCCATGTCCTGACCCACTCCCTGCACTACGGTCTGGCCGTCTTCGAGGGTGTGCGTGCCTACAACACCGACATCGGCACCGCGATTTTCAAGCTCAAGGAACACACCAAGCGCCTGTTCAACTCGGCCCACATCTATCAGATGGCCATGCCCTACGACCAGGACACCATCAATGCGGCAATATGCGAAGCGGTGCGCAGCAACCAGCTCGAATCGTGCTACATACGCCCGCTGGTCTTTTACGGCTCTGAAAAAATGGGCGTGTCGCCCAAAGGCGCCCAGGTGCACGTGGCCATTGCCGCCTGGCCTTGGGGTGCTTACCTGGGCGACGAAGCGCTCAAGCAGGGCATACGCGTAAAAATTTCCTCTTATGCGCGTCAGCACGTCAACGTCACGATGCCGCGCGCCAAAGTGGCCAGCACTTACGCCAACTCCATTATCGCCAACGCCGAGGCGCTCGATCACGGCTACGACGAAGCCATCCTGCTCGATACCGACGGCTTTGTCGCCGAAGGTTCCGGCGAAAACATTTTCATCGTGAAAGACGGTGTATTGTGCGAGCCCGAAATTGCCTCGGCGCTGACTGGCATCACCCGCGCGACCATTCACTCGCTGGCGGCCGACCTGGGCATACCATTGCTTACCAAGCGCCTCACACGCGACGACCTCTACATCGCCGACGAAGCTTTTTTTACCGGCACGGCGGCCGAAGTCACGCCCATACGCGAAGTCGACCGGCGCGTCATCGGCGCGGGCAGCCGCGGGCCTGTTACCGAGAAACTGCAAAAGGCATTTTTCGATGTGGTCAATGGCCGCAACCCCAAGTATCTTAGTTGGCTTACCAAGGTATAGCCGCCGCCTCCGGCCGGCCATCGCTCTATTTTCAGGAAACCTTATGACCAGCGCAGCAAAACCGTCATCCACCGAGCAACCCACCATTTTTGTCGAAGCCAAGGACCTGCCCGTCTATTGTCCGGGGCCGCATGCCCCGTTATGGAGCATGCATCCGCGGGTTTACATCGAAGTCGTGAAAACCGGCAAAGCCCTATGCCCTTATTGCGGGGCCGCCTATCAGTTGAAAGACGGCGAGCACGTGCACGGGCATTGAATTACCGGCAACACTCCGGCCCTCGCGCCTCAACCATTCCTCCGACATCATGTTTGCCACCCCAGAAGAAGCCGAGCACGCTTTCTACGACTCTCTCCATCAGGCGGATACGATCCGCCTGATGGAGGTGTGGTCCGACGACGAAGAAGTCGTCTGCGTGCATCCCGGCGGCATACGTGTAATCGGCAGCGACTCCGTACGAAACTCCTGGCAGCAGATACTGGCCAATGGCCCACTGCTCATCCAGCCGACACGCCCGATGATCATGACCAGTCTCATGAGTTCGGTCCATGTCCTGATCGAACAGGTCACAATCCACTCCCCCGAAGGCAAGCAAGTGGCCAACTGTTACACCACCAATGTTTATCATAAGGGCCCGTCGGGCTGGCGGATGGTATTGCACCACGCTTCCAACGCACCGGACGATGTGGGTATGTTCGATTTGCAGGACATTCCCGGCACCTTGCATTAAGAGTGGTTCGTGACAGCACAGATAGACTCCTCGCCCTGCCCCAATCCCGTCTGGTTGCCCGGACATCATCTGCAAACCGTTTACGGTGCCGTGGGCGCGCGCTATCACCGCATTTCCTTCACCCGCGATCGCGTCAATACACCCGACGGCGACTTCATCGATTTCGACTGGGTCGGCCCTGGCCTGTTTTCCGACCAAACCGCAGGCGGCAAATCAGTCAAGCCAGACCCGCGGCTGACCAAAACAGCCGCTCGCCGCTGGATGCGGGACGAAGACTGGGCCAGTTTGCCCGTCGCCGGCGGCACTCCGGCCCTGGTGCTGTTCCATGGCCTGGAAGGCAGCAGCAAAAGCCACTATGCCCAAGCCATCGCCCAGCATTTTCGCGCACGCGGATGGATTGTCGTCGTCGCCCATTTTCGCAGTTGCTCGGGCTTCGCCAACCGCATGGCCCGGGCTTATTATTCCGGCGACTCGGCCGACCTGGGATTTATGCTGGACACCGTTCGAACCCGTGTCCCGCATGCAAAATGGCATGCGGTGGGCGTATCCATGGGCGGCAATGCCATGCTCAAGTACATGGGCGAACATCCCGAGCTCACAGAATGGCTTGCGGCAGGCGCCGCCATTTCGGTGCCCCTCGACCTGGTCGCCAGCGGCAATGCCTTGAGCGATACGTTTGCCGGACGGCATCTATACACACCGTACTTTCTGAAAAGCATGAAGGACAAGGTGCACGAAAAAGGCAAACGTTTTCCCGGCACCATCGATGTATTCCGGCTCAGTCAGGCCAGAAACCTGCGCGATTTCGACGATATATACACGGCGCCCATGCATGGCTATAAAAATGCCCTGGACTACTGGTCGCGAGCCTCCAGCAAGCCTTACCTGAAGGCGCTCACAGTACCCACTTTGATTCTGAACGCCCGTAATGACCCGTTCGTTCCGGAACCGTCCCTGCCCGGCTCGGCCGATTGCTCCGACACGGTCTTGCTGCATCAGCCGGCCGAAGGCGGCCATGCCGCGTTCGTCAGCGGATCCTTTCCGGGAAATGTAGGCTGGCTACCCGTGCGCATTGCGCGCTTCTTTGAAACCGGGCTGTAATTCCCTTTCCATATCGAACGTGCACTTTGTCGGCTTCGCTTGCCTTACGCCCGTAATGTCTGTGCTTCGCGCTCACGCTTGATCTAGGGTATTTTTGGTTCGAGTGTTTACGGCATTCTTTGATGGATGGGTATTGGTATTTAAAGACGCCGTCTATCGGGGCTTGGGGTCAGGACCGGCACGGCGTGCTTGATCCGGATCTACCTCGTCCAGGCGGGCGTCGGGCCAACTCACTACGCCGCTGGCGCGGCTCCGTTCAAACAGGGCCCGCCGAAAGCCCCCGCCTTCCCTACGGTAGCATCCGGCGCACGCCTTACGCCGGTCCTGACCCCAAGCCCCGATAGACGGCTCACGTAATGGCATGCCTGGAATGAACTTGCCGGCCCAACGTATCCCTCGATGCATTGCTTCAACGCAAGCCGCAGGGTGGGCGGTGCAGTGCAGTCCGGCGGTAGTCCAGCGCCGGGTGCAATGGAATGGACGCCCCTTCTCGAACCGGCATCATTGTGCCAAAGTGAAGGGGTTACTAACTCATTCACTGCTATCGGAAGGAGCATCCATCATGAAGATTACAACGATTGGTCTTGATTTAGCAAAGTCCGTGTTTCAAGTTCACGGCGTGAATGCGCAAGGCCATACCGTCTTGACCCGGCAACTACGCCGCGAGCAGCTCAGCGCCTTCTTTGCGAAGCTGACACCGTGCCTCATCGGCATGGAGGCCTGCGCGAGCGCCCACCACTGGGCGCGGCTGCTGCGCGACCAGGGCCACGACGTGCGGCTGATCGCCGCGCAGTTCGTCAAACCTTACGTTAAATCCAACAAGAACGATGCCGCCGATGCGCAGGCGATCTGCGAGGCCGTCACCCGGCCCTCCATGCGCTTTGTCGCCATCAAATCGGTCGAGCAACAAGCGGTACTGAGCCTACACCGGGCCCGTGAAGGCTTCGTCAAGGCGCGCAGCGCCGCGGCCAATCAGATCCGCGGCCTGCTGGCCGAGTTCGGGTTGATCCTGCCCCAAGGCATCGCTCACGTCACCCGGCGGGTGCCGGCGTTGCTTGAGTCCGCGCTGGCGCGCCTGCCTGGCCCTTTCGTGGAACTCATCCGTACGCTGGTTGAACACCTGCGCGCGCTCGATACGCAGGTCCAGGCCCTGGAGCGATCGATCGTGCACGGGCATCGTGCCAATCCGGTCAGCCAGCGGTTAGCGCAGTTGCCCGGAATCGGGCCGATTACGGCCAGCGCCCTGGCCGCCAGCGTGGGCGATCCGCGGCTCTTTAAAAATGGCCGGCAACTGGCCGCCTGGCTAGGTTTGGTGCCGCGCCAGCACTCCAGCGGGGGCAAGGCCACGCTGCTGGGGATCAGCAAGCGCGGCGATGGGTACCTGCGCAAGCTCCTGCTCTTGGGCGCGCAGTCGGTGCTGATCCGAGCGCGCGCCCAGGCCGATCGAACGACCTGGCTAGGCCAACTGCTTGTGCGCCGCCCGCTCAATGTGGTGGCCATCGCGCTGGCCAATAAAAATGCGCGCATCGCCTGGGCTCTGATGGCGTACGACACGCCCTACGACCCTGGGCATACGCTGAGCCGGGCCCGCTAGGGTCTACGGCACGCGTACCGAGCTCGGGGCCAACCCGGCAGCGCCTCACCACCGTTTATCCCTTTTAACGTAGGACACCACCGCACCGATTGCTTGAAGCACTTTTAGCCGTAATGGCCACTTAGGTCAGACCAGGACCAGTCAAACCCGATTCGTCAGCCGCACATCAAAGTGCTTGGGTGCTAAGGGGAGCCGGTCAGCACAACCCATTAGGGGCCGTGACACGCGTGTCACCTCGTCAAGCCCGGATGTACTGCTGCAATCAACACCTAAGAAACCGGAAGGGCAAAAAAGGGCTAGGCAAATTAGGGGCGTCCATGTACTGACGAAGGGAAGGCGGGGGCCTTCGGCGGGCGCTGTCTGAGTGGCGCCCCGCGCCGCGGGGCGACGCGAGTTCGCCCGACGCCCGCCTGGACGAGGCAGACCCGGGCAGTCGGGGTGCGTAGCACCACGACCGCTGGACGTGCCGGACTACACAGCACCGCCCACCCTGCGGCGTCTTTATAGAATTAACCGCCGCCTACACAGCAAACACAACCCAAAGTCACAAGCTCAAGTCAAAACGGCTAAAAAATAAAATGACTGAGAAGCGCCCAGCATCGTAAACACTCGAACCAAAAATACGCTGGAAATGGAACAATTCCCCGTCAGGGAAAATACCTGCCACTGATACCGCACCAGCACAGCCGCCCCCCGCAAGAAACCGGCCTCAGGGCTTCTTGAACCTTTGCAACAGCTCGCGTTCAGTTTCCAGGCGTTGTTTGATCGAGCGAATTTGTGCGTCCAGCTCCGACTGAGTATAAAAATCGCTGGACAGACTCCGCGCCTGCTGCAATTGCTCCACGGCGGTCGACAACGCACCCGTTTGCTCGTAATAACTGGCCATTGCGCGCCGCGCCGCCACCTTTTGCCCCAGGCGCTCATGGCTTTGCGCCTCAAGGCGATGCAATTGCGGCAACTCGGGCCACTGCTTTACGCGCTGCGCCAGAAACTGCAACGCCTCTTTGTCGCGATTGTTTTTTTGCATGACATCGACCATGGCCAAAGCTATTCCCTGGTTATCCGGCCAACGCGCCCATGCACTCTGCGCCATCTTCAGCGCAGCATCGCCGTTGCCCCGGCTATTGGCGAGCAGTATCGACAAGCGGGCCAACTCCGGAGAGTTGTCCCCTCCTTGCTGCGCCTTTTGCAGGGCGGCCTCGGCCTGGCTCAACTCATTTTTTTTCCAGGCAGCATAGGCAATCCCGTACCAGGCGGCCGACCGTCGCACCCCGGTTTGCTGTGTCGCGTCGAGATTCAACTGCCGCAAGGCGTCCTGCCGGGCCGATCTATCCAAAGCCTGCATAATGCGCAACTGAGCCCGCAGATACCAGAATGCATCGCTGTCGCGATAGTGAACCTGAGGCAATTCCTCGACCCGATTTTCAATGTCCGACAGGCGTTGTATAGACAGAGGATGCGTGCTGGCATACGCGCCGCCGCCCGCACCTTCATTCAATCGCGACGCTTTCATCAGGCGGGTAAACATTTGCACCATGCCCTTGGGGTCGTAGCCGGCCTTGCGCAGCATTTCGAAACCGGCGCGATCCGCCTCCTGCTCGGCCTGGCGGGAGAATCCAAGTTGACGATCAACCGCGGCGGCCTGGCCAAAAGCGGCCACGCCCACGGCCAGATCGCCGTTTCCTGACAAACCCGCCAATAGGGCCGCCACCAGCGAGGCGATCATGACGCCACTATTTTGCGATTGCTGTGTCATGCCGCGTGCGATATGCCGCTGCACCACATGACCTATTTCATGCGCAATCACCGAAGCCAGTTGGGATTCGTTCTGCGACGAAACGACCAGGCCGCTATTCACACCGATATAGCCGCCCGGCAAGGCAAAAGCGTTGATTTCGGGATCGCGCACCCCAAAAACCGTGATCGGCTGTGCGCCGCCGGGAGCCCCGGTGGCTAATTTGCGCCCCATTTCAGTAAGGTATTGGCTGACCTCGGGGTCGCCAATATAAGTGGGATCGCGCCGCCCCTGCTCCATGATGGCATCGCCCAATGTGCGCTCCAGCCGGGGCGACAGTTCGGCCGATGAAGCGGCCCCCATGCTGGGAATACCCACAGGTTGGCTGCGGGCGGACAGCGGCGCGACCAGCGCTGCGGCCAGGCCCGCCGCGCACAGTTTGAAGGATATGGATCTGGAATGGAGAAAATCAAGATTCATTTGTCTATGGTAATCGGCAATGCGGTGCGAGGGGCAGCCCTGCGCGGCGTCTCTACGCCGCGCCGACTGTCGCCTGCCGCGCCTGTTTGGCCAGGGCGCGCTTGTTGGGAAGACGCCCTTTGGACGACAGTCGCATTAGTGTTCCCAAGGCCAACAGCAGGCCCACTATCTCGATAAGGCCGGCGGGAATCCACATGGTCAGGCCGCCAATGGTTTGATCCATGGCCGCCGGTATGCCGGGAATGGCACGCCCGCACAATTCAAAAATGGGATAGAGATCGCGCGATGTAAAAGTAATGACCGCCCCGACCACCATTTGCGGCGCCATCGTGAGAACCGGCGAAAGAATGCGGCCGCCCGGCGACATGGCCGCCGGCGGGCTGGGCCGCCGATCGAGAATCAGGTTCCAGTACAGAAACCCGCTGGCCACCACGGACCAGTTCATCACACGATAAAGGCGCCAGTCGAGCATGGAATAGAACTGCACGGAGGGGATCAGCCACACCACCACCATCAAGACGAACAGCAGGGGGATCAGGAACTTGTGCGTCAGCAGCGCTTCGGCCGAACGGCCAACAGGCGTGCGGCGAAAATCGCGCAGCGCAATCCGCCAGCGCATGGGCAGGCCGGCCCGCATGGCTTGCCCGGGATAGGCACCCATAATGAGCAGCGGCCCCAAATGATGCAATACCAGGTGCTGTAGCCGGTGCACAAAAAACATGCGCTCGGCGTAGTAGTCGATACGGGTATGCAAGGACAGATACAGTAGGATCAGGCCCAGCCAGAAGGAGCCTTGGCGCACCACCGAAACCCGATGCACCCGGGCGCCACGCACGAACAAGCCGCCGCCGATGAAAAACATCAGCAACAAGGAGGGGGAAAACTCCCAGGGAGTGAGCCAGCCTAGCAAATCCATGAGCAACTAATTCCGTAAAACCCTGATTGTAATAGATCGGAGCATGGCCGATTTTCGCGGAAAAATCCACAACATCATGGATTTAGCGCCTCTTGGCCTCAAGCAGGCGCCCACCGTCGCAAGCATGCGTGACTTTGGTCAAGCCCGGAAAAACACCGCTACAAAAACCACGAATACCAGATACAGGGCGCCGACACTGGCCAGTGCGGAAACGCGCATGGCGCCGCGCCTGAACTGCAGCCACAAAAAGGCGATCGACAGCATAGTGATGCCGGCTGCGACCAGCAGGGGCGTGTCCAGATGCCAGGGCGTCATGAAAATGGCCAGGGCGCTGGGAATGGTGGCCTGTATCATCATGGCCCCCGAGATGTTGGCCAGAGCCAGGCGTTCCTTGCCTTGCCTGACCCAGATCAGGGCATTCATGATCTCCGGCAACTCGGTGGCCACGGGGGACAATAGCAAGGCGGCGATATGCGGCGACGCACCCGCCCAGATCCCGATGGTTTCGATCTGCCGGACAAACGTATGCGAAGCCACGGCAATGACCAGCAGCGCCAGCAGCGTTTGAAGCAGTGCCCAGAACATCGTCGGACTCGAATCGCGGGGCCGGATCTTGAGCGGCTCCAGCCCGTCGACATCGACGCCGCCGTCTTCCGCGCCAAGCTCGTGTTTCACATAAAGACCGTAGGCCAGCAGGAACAGTATCCCCAGCCAGGGCTTCCAGGCAAACACCAGCACACCCAACAGCACCTTGATCACGAAAATGGCCATGAACCAAGCCTGATCGCGTGCCAGGCGTTGCTGATCCGCAGCGATGGTACAGGGTACTCCGGGGGTCAGCCTGGCTCTGCGCAACATGGCAAAGCCCACCACGGCATACGCCAGAGTGGCCAGCACCAGGGGCCCGCCCAAGGCGGCGCCCACCCCGATATCCTTCTGCTCGGGGGTGCCGCCAAATACCACCGCGACAAAGGTCACCGCGCTTTCGGGCAGGGCCGTGCCAAATGCCGCCAATATGGTGCCCACGGCCGTGGCGCCCAGGTTCAGGCGATAGCCCACCCATTCGACGCCATTGACAAAGAATTCACAGGCGAAGTAAATCGCCGCGGCTGAAGACAGGAACAGAATGATGGAAAGCAGCATAAGGACTGGGCCGGGCGAAGCGATAACCATGGCGCAACGACGCGCTTCGCCCGGCAGAGCGACGCATCGTGGCCAAAGGTCTCGCAGGATCGCGGCCCGAAGGCAACAACCGCTTGCGCCATGGCGAAGGATCACCAAGTATGTTGACGCAAGCTCTCTTGGCCAAAGCCAAGGGATAGCTACTCCCCAATGACGGAGAAAAGGGATTCTAACAGATGTGTTTCGAAAGATCCGCCGCAACAGAGTGGCCCGAGTCCGGGCCGATCTGTGCCGGAAATGCGCGGCACCTGTAAATGCGCACTGGAATTCAAGGAAACTGGCCTACAGCTTCAAGCCATCGAGCCAGCCCATTGAAGTATAAATGTAGATGACGGCCATGGCGATGCCGAACACAAGCACCACGCCCATCAGCACCGTAGTGACAATGGCGGCTATGACGGGAGCCCAGCGGGTTCGGGTCACCCGCGCGGAATGAGGGTTGTATTTCTGGTCGAACTTGTCGTCAGGTTTGAGGGCGAAGATAAGCGCTTCGATATAGCCATCGGCAATGGGCAACAGCAACAGCAGGAAGGGAGGGTTGTCCCACCAGACGGGATAGAACCTGGCGAGGACGATCATAAGACAGGAATACGCGGTGACCATCCAGGCGCGCGGGCGCCCCAGATACCACCAATGCGCTCCAAACACGCCCAGCAGGCACGCCAGCCAGGCCACGGCGGTCTTGCTGCGATGCGCAAGCCCCGGCGCGGCCGGTGACAGGGAAGATATTGATAGATTCGAAGAAACTTCCGACTGCGTCATGCTACACCTCGGTTGACCGCAAGGGTTTTTACACTAAAGCTTTAAAATCTTATGCATTGTAGTAGAGGCTGGGAAAAAGCGATGGATTCACCTGAATACGATATTGCCATTACCGGAGACGGACCGGTGGGATGCACACTCGCCCTGCTGCTGGCCGGCAAAGCGCCGATTCCGCAGCGCATCGCCCTGATAGGCAAGCATTTTCTCGCCCCCGGCCTGACCGCAGTCACAGAGGCCACCGACCCGCGCACGCTGGCGATCAATCACGGCAGCCGCGTTCTGCTCGAACACTTGCAAGCGTGGCCGGACCAGGCCGCCAGCATAGAAACCGTACACGTGTCCCAGCGCGGACGGCTTGGCCGCACGCTGGTACGCCATACCGAACTGAATGTGCCCCGCCTGGGCAGCGTGGTGTCCTACGACCGGCTGCTGGCCACTTTGCACGCGGCCGTGGCACGCTGTGGAATCGACGTCATCAGTGCATCGACCGTTACCACCCAATGCGCCGGAACGGTGCGGATCGACCTCGCAGACCGCAGCCTGTCGAGCGCACTGCTCGTCCAGTCGGACGGCGCCCGGCCCAAGGGCGTACAGCGCGATTACCGCCAGCACGCCGTTCTGGCCACTGTGCGCGCCAGTCGGCCCGCCCAAAACTGGGCATACGAGCGCTTCACCGCGGAAGGCCCTCTCGCCGTTTTACCGCATCCCCAGGCGGCCAATCTGTACGGCATTGTCTGGTGCTGCTCGCCACTGCGGGCCGAACATCTCCGGGGACTGGACGACCAGACGTTCGCAACTGCGCTGCACGAGCAATTCGGCGATCGCCTCGGGCACTTTACCTGCATAGGCCCACGCCATGTGTTTCCTCTGGCGCTGCATGCCGGCCCTTCCCTGCTCAATGGGCGTACGGTCGCCATCGGCAATGCGGCGCAAACGCTGCACCCCGTCGCCGGCCAGGGGCTCAACCTGGGCCTGCGCGACGCCGTCCAGCTTGCCCAGTCGCTCGCCCCATGGCTGCAGCGCAGCCAGGACGATCCGGGACCACTGCTGGCCCGGTTTGCGCAGAATCGGCGGCCGGACCGCTGGCTGACGGCTGGCATTACAGATTTCCTGCCGCGAATTTTTGCCACGAAAAACCCCTTGATCGAACACGCCTGCGGCTTGAGCCTGCTGGCCCTTGATCTGAGCGCCACGCTGCGTGCGCCGCTGGCACGCCATTTGCTGCGGGGGCTACGCAGCTAGAGTATTTTTGGTTCGGGTTGTTTACGGGGTTTGATGGGTTGGTCGCTTTGGTATTTACGGTTTGGTATATAAAGACGCCGTCTATCGGGGCTTGGGGTCAGGGCCGGCACGGCGTGCTTGATCCGGATCTACCTCGTCCAGGCGGGCGTCGGGCCAAACTCGCTACGCCGCTGGCGCGGCTGCGTTCAAACAGGGCCCGCCGAAAGCCCCCGCCTTCCCTACGGTAGCATCCGGCGCACGCCTTACGCCGGTCCTGACCCCAAGCCCCGATAGACGGCTCACGTTACGGCTTGCCTGGAATCAATGTGCTTGCACCTACCGTTAACGGGCCTGCATCAATAAAACCGTTAACGTGCGTGCACCCGTACCTTTATCACCTGGCCACATCTACCGAGATTGATGACTCGATTGACTAAATGCCCACAGCCCCAACGTATACCTCGATGCATTGCCTCAACGCGAGCCGCAGGGTGGGCGGTGCTGTGCAGTCCGGCGGTAGTCCAGCGCCGGGTGCTGACGAAGGGAAGGCGGGGGCTTTCGGCGGGCCCTGTTTGAACGGAGCCGCGCTAGCGGCGCAGTGAGTTGGCCCGACGCCCGCCTGGACGAGGCAGACCCGGGCAGTCGGGGTGCGCAGCACCACGACCGCTGGACGTGCCGGACTGCACAGCACCGCCCACCCTGCGGCGTCTTTATAGAAAGACCCCCCCAGCCAACACGGCAAACACAACCCAAAGTCATAAGCTCAAGCCAAAACAACTCAAAAATAAAATGACTGAAAAGCGTCCAGTGCAGCAAACACTCGAAGCAAAAATGCGCTAACAGCGTGCTTTACCGCCGATCGGCCCCGGACACAAACCCCCGACGCTACGAAATAGCCTGACGAATTCAAATAGGGGGTTAAAATCCCCCGATGCGCATTGGTCCCTGGTCCCTTCCCAATACTGTTTTTGTTGCCCCCATGGCAGGGGTAACCGATCGCCCCTACCGGCAATTGTGTAAAAAATTGGGTGCCGGCTACGCCGTTTCGGAAATGGCCGCCAGCAACCCGCGCCTGTGGGAAAGCGTCAAAACATCGCGCCGCCTGAATCACGACGGTGAAATCGACCCCATTTCCGTGCAGATCGCCGGCTCCGATCCCGGCATGCTGGCCGAAGCAGCCCTGTTCAATATCGAGAAAGGCGCCTGCATCATCGATATCAATATGGGCTGCCCGGTCAAGAAAGTATGCAATGTCGCCTCCGGCTCGGCACTGCTGCGCGACGAAGATCTGGTCGCCCGCATTCTCGACAGCGTGGTCGGCGCCTGCTCGCCTCTGGGCGTGCCGGTTACGCTCAAGACCCGTACCGGTTGGGATCGCCAGAATCGCAATGCGCTACGCATCGCGGCTCTAGCCGAGCAGGCGGGCATCGCCGCCCTGACCCTGCACGGGCGCACCCGGTCCGATTTGTATCAGGGCCACGCCGAGTACGATACGATCAAGGAAGTGAAAAACGCAATCAAAATTCCCGTCATTGCAAATGGGGATATCGATACTCCCGAAAAAGCGCAATACGTACTACAGTACACCGGTGCCGATGCCGTCATGATCGGCAGAGCCGCACAAGGCCGCCCATGGATTTTCCGCGAAGTGGCGCATTATCTGGCAACCGGGTCGCGCCTGCCGCCCCCCAGTTACGGCGAACTGCGCTCATGCCTGCTGGATCATCTCGACGACCACTACCGGTTCTACGGAGAATTCACCGGCGTGCGTTCCGCGCGCAAGCATATCGGCTGGTATCTTGCCGACCTGCCCGATAGCGAAACACTGTTACGCAGCATTAACCAAATAGACAACACCCGCGATCAAACCTCTGCCCTCAAGCAATGGTTCGATCATCATCTTTCCGACGAGCTCGTTGCGCCCCTGCCGAATCAAGCCCTAGCCGCCTGAACCGCGAATGCCGCAACCTTATTTAATTATCCGCCATGAGTAACAAGAATCCCTTAGAACAATCGGTACGCGACCGCCTCGAACTTTACTTTTCCGACCTCGGCGACTCCGAGCCGCGCGACATACTGGCCATGGTTGTAAATTGCGTAGAAAGGCCTGTCCTGCAAGTCGCCCTCGAAAAATCCAAGGGCAATCAATCGAAAGCCGCCGAGATACTCGGCGTTACCCGCAGCACGCTGCGCAAGAAGCTGCTCGCCCACAATCTGCAACCTTAATTCCCTATTCCCGCCCCACACATGAAGATCCAGACAGCTTTACTCTCGGTTTCGGACAAAACCGGCATTGTTGAATTTGCCCAGACACTTGCCCAGCGCGGCGTGCGGCTGCTCTCGACCGGAGGCACGGCAAAACTGCTGGCGCAAGCCGGACTCGAAGTCACCGAAGTGGCCGCCCACACAGGCTCGCCTGAAATTCTCGACGGCCGGGTCAAGACCCTGCACCCCAAAATCCATGGCGGCCTGCTGGCGCGCCACGACAGCCAGGAACATCTTGATACACTCGCACAGCACAACATAGAGCGTATCGACCTGCTGGTCGTCAATCTGTATCCGTTTCGCGAAACCATCGCCAAACCCGATTGCTCCTTTGCCGATGCCGTCGAAAACATCGATATCGGCGGCCCCGCCATGCTGCGCGCCGCCGCCAAGAATCACGGCACGGCAGTGGGCGGAGTCACGGTAGTCATCGACCCGAGCGACTATGCGCGTGTGCTGTCCGAAATGGACAGTCCCGCGGGGCAAACGTCATACGGCCTGCGCCTCGAGCTCGCCACCAAAGCCTACGCCCATACCGCGGCCTACGATGGCGCGATCGCCGATTACCTGAGCAGCCTGGCCGTGGCCGAGCCCGAGCAGGAGCAGGCTCCCGCCCGCCATCCATGGCCGCGCACTCTTACCTTGCAAATGCAGCAGCAGCAAATCCTGCGCTACGGCGAAAATCCGCATCAGGCCGCCGCCTTCTATATCGACCCGCATCAGGGTGCCGGCCTGCTGGGCGGCTACCGGCAGTTGCAGGGCAAAGAACTGTCCTACAACAACATTGCCGACGCCGATGCGGCCTGGGAGTGCGTGCGCAGCTTCGACACCCCCGCCTGCGTCATAGTCAAGCATGCCAATCCGTGCGGCGTGGCCATTGCCGACGCCCCTCTGGCCGCCTATCAACAAGCCTTCAAGACCGACCCGACCTCGGCGTTCGGCGGCATTATTGCCTTCAACCGCCAGGTCGATGCCGCCACCGCCCAGGCAATCAGCACGCAGTTTGTCGAAGTTCTGCTGGCCCCCGGCTACGATGCCGACGCCCTGGCAATCTTCGCCGCCAAGAAAAATGTGCGGGTCCTGCAAGTGCCGCAAGGGCAGGCTCATAACGCTTTCGACGTCAAACGGATCGGCGGCGGCTGGCTGGTGCAAACTCCCGACAACTACCAGGTGGCCGCGGGCGACTTCAAGGTGGCCACGCGCAAGGCACCGACAGAACAGCAAATGAAAGACCTGATGTTCGCCTGGAAAGTCGCCAAATACGTCAAATCCAACGCCATCGTTTTCGTTGCCAATGGCATGACGGTCGGCGTGGGCGCAGGTCAGATGAGCCGCGTCGATTCGGCCCGTATCGCTTCGATCAAGGCGGCCAATGCCGGCCTGACTCTGGCCGGCTCGGCAGTGGCCTCCGATGCGTTCTTCCCGTTTCGAGACGGGCTGGACGTCGTCATCGATGCCGGCGCCAACTGCGTGATTCAACCGGGCGGCAGCATGCGCGACGATGAAGTCATCGCGGCGGCCAACGAGCGGGGCATCGCCATGGTGCTGACCGGCGCCCGTCACTTCCGCCACTGATGCGCATTCTCGGAATCGACCCGGGTTTGCGCCGCACGGGCTTCGGCGTTATCGAAGCCCAAGGCATGCGCCTGAGCTATATCACCAGCGGCACCATCGTCATTCCTGCCGATCAACCGCTGGCGCAGCGCCTGAAAGTCATACTCGACAATCTGCGCGAAATCGTACAGGCCAATCAGCCGACGGTTTCCGCCATGGAAAAAGTGTTCGTCAACACCAACCCCACATCCACGCTGCTGCTCGGACAGGCCCGCGGCGCCGCCATGTGCGCCCTGGCGGACAGCCAGCTGCTGGTTCACGAATACACTGCGCTACAGATCAAGAAAGCGGTGGTGGGCAACGGTCATGCCGCCAAAGAGCAAGTGCAAAAAATGGTGCAGCATTTGCTGAGCCTCGACGGCCTGCCCGCCGCCGACTCCGCCGATGCCCTGGCCTGCGCCATCTGCCATGCCCACGTCGGACCGCTTGCGCAGCGCCTGAAGCAGGCCGGCGATCTGACCGGCCATCAGGGCAGCCGCCTGCGCGGCGGACGCCTGATCGGTTAACCACTTACTGAGGACGCCCCGATGATCGGACGCATCACCGGCACATTGCTGGAAAAGACCCCCCCCATGGTTTGCATCGACGTGGGCGGCGTAGGCTATGAAATCGACGTGCCCATGAGCACCCTCTACGACCTGCCCGAAACCGGCGCGCGCGTCACGCTCTACACGCATCTGGCCGTGCGCGAAGATGCCCATACCCTGTACGGTTTTTCCACCGCCAGCCAGCGCTCGACATTCCGGGCGCTGATCAAAGTCACGGGCATCGGCGCACGCACCGCGCTGGCAGTGCTATCGGGCATGACTGTCGAAGAACTGTCCAGCGCCATTACACGCCAGGAAACCACGCACCTTACGCGTGTTCCAGGCATAGGCAAGAAAACCGCCGAACGCCTGTTGCTGGAACTGCGCGGCAAGCTGGGCGCCGATCTGGGCCACGGCGCGGCAAGCATCCCCTCCAGCACGGACGACATCCTGAATGCCCTGCTTTCGCTGGGCTATTCCAATAGCGAATCGCTGGCCGCACTCAAAGGCCTGCCCGAGGGCATCGACGTTTCCGAAGGCATTCGGCAGGCGCTTAAATCGCTCGCCAAAAGGTAAATACGCTCCTGCGATCGAGTAGTGTACGATATCTATACTTGCCTTTCACCAAGACCATGGCCATTCATTCCGACTCGCTATCCAGCACGCCCCCCGCCGAACGCATCGTTGCGCCGCAGAGCACCTCGCCCAATGAAGAATCGGTCGAACGGGCCTTGCGGCCGCGCGCGCTCAGCGAATATGTCGGCCAGCAGCGCGTCTGCGAACAGCTCGATATCTTTATCACGGCCGCGAAAAACCGCGGCGAGGCGCTGGACCATGTCTTGCTGTTCGGGCCGCCCGGGCTGGGCAAGACGACACTGGCCCACATCGTGGCACACGAAATGGGGGTGCAGTTGCGGCAAACCTCCGGCCCGGTACTGGAGCGTGCCGGCGATCTTGCCGCCCTGCTGACCAATCTGGAAAAAAACGATGTGCTGTTCATCGACGAAATTCACCGGCTGTCGCCGGTGGTGGAAGAAATTCTCTATCCGGCCCTCGAAGATTTTCAAATCGACATCCTGATCGGCGAAGGGCCTTCGGCACGCAGCGTCAAGATCGATCTCCAACCCTTTACCCTGGTGGGCGCCACGACACGCGCCGGCATGCTGACCAATCCGCTGCGCGACCGCTTCGGCATCGTATCCCGCCTCGAGTTCTACAACACCGACGACCTGACCCACATCGTCACCCGCAGCGCCCGCCTGCTCAATGCCGGCCTGACCAGCGACGGCGCCATCGAAATCGCCAAACGCGCGCGCGGAACGCCCCGCATCGCCAATCGGCTACTGCGGCGCGTACGCGACTACGCCGAGGTCAAGTCCAATGGCAAGATAGACGCCGCCGTGGCCGGCGCGGCCCTTGCCATGCTAGAAGTCGATCCGCAAGGCCTCGACCTCATGGATCGCAAACTGCTCGAAGCGATCATCCATAAATTCGACGGCGGCCCGGTCGGAGTCGACAGCCTGGCCGCCGCCATAGGCGAAGAGCGCGATACCATCGAAGACGTCATCGAGCCCTACCTGATTCAGCATGGCTATCTGCAGCGTACCCCGCGCGGCCGCATGGCCACCAAAACGACCTGGCAGCACCTGGGCCTGGCCCCACCCAAGGCCGCGGACAGCAACGAACTGTTTTCCTGAACAATATTCCCGTTTAGTCACGTGGACCTGCGATCGCACAAAAACCCTTAAACGCGAGCGGGGGTGGCGGCCCAGGCGGGGTGATCGAGCTTGAGTCCGCCGCGGCCGCAGGCAGTCCTGGCAAAGCCAGGACCGGACGATGCGAGCTCCACCCCGCCTGGGCCGCCACCCCCGCGTCTCAAGAACGAGGATAGTCGCCATAGACAGCCCCCCCAAGCTCCCCCCTACGGCGCCGCGCGCACGTTGCGCAGCAGTTCCTCACCGTACGCCTCGAGCTTGCGCAGGCCCACCCCGCTGATATGACTGAGTTCATCCAGAGACGACGGTGACTGCACCGCGATTTCACGCAAAGTCGCATCATGGAAAATGACATAGGCCGGCACGCCATGGCTGCGGGCTACTTCGGCACGCCAGGCCCTCAAAGCCTCGAAACGCTGCTGCGCCTCGGCCGGCAGGACAATTTCCGCTTCTTTGCGGCGCGTACTTGTCGATCGGCTCGAACGCGCCGTTTTTTCCGGCTCGCGCCTGAGCATGAGGGTCTTTTCCCCCTTAAGCACCTGGCGGCTCGCGTCGGTCAGGGCCAGGGTGCCATAGCCTTCCTGATCCACGGCCAACAGGCTTTGCGCGAGCAATTGACGAAAGACGCCACGCCATGCCTGCTCGGACAAATCCGAGCCAATTCCGAATACGCTCAGGCTCTGATGTTCGTACTGCTTGATGCGCTCAGTCAGCTTGCCGCGAAGAATGTCGATGAGATGCCCCGCGCCGAAGCGCTGGCCTCGCTCGCGCCAGAGACGATACACGGCCGACAGGATTTTCTGGGCGGCAACCGTGCCATCCCAGGCTTGCGGCGGCTCCAGGCAGGTATCGCAGTTCCCGCAAGGCTCGATGCGCTGATCGAAATAGGCCAGCAGGCGCTGGCGCCGGCACGATACGGTTTCGCACAAACCGAGCATCGCATCGAGCTGCGATCCGAGGCGCCGCCGGAACAGGTCCTCGCCCGGCGACTCGTCGATCATGCGGCGCTGCTGCACCACGTCCTGCAAGCCATATGCCAGCCAGGCCGTCGCCGGCAGGCCATCGCGGCCGGCCCGGCCGGTTTCCTGGTAATAGCCCTCGACCGACTTGGGCAGATCGATATGCGCCACAAAGCGTACGTCGGGTTTGTCTATGCCCATGCCGAACGCGATCGTGGCCACAATGACCAGGCCGTCTTCGCGCAGGAAGCGCGACTGATTTCCAGCGCGCACGGCGGCGCTCAGGCCGGCGTGGTACGGCAAGGCGGGAATGCCATGCTGGCACAGGAACTCGGCGGTATCCTCGACCCTGGCGCGCGACAGGCCGTAAACAATGCCGCAATCGCCCTGATGCTCGGTCTGTATGAACTGCAGCAACTGGCGCTTGACCTCGGCCTTTTCGACAATACGGTAGCGTATATTGGGCCGGTCGAAGCTGGAAACGAAGTGACGCGCCGCAGTCAGGTCCAGGCGCTGCGCGATCTCCCGGCGGGTCACGGTCGTGGCGGTGGCCGTCAACGCTATGCGAGGCACCGCAGGCCAGCGCTCCGACAAGATCGACAAGCCAAGGTATTCCGGGCGGAAATCGTGCCCCCACTGCGAAACACAGTGGGCCTCGTCAATGGCAAACAGGGCGATCTCCCCTCCGGCCAGCAGCTCCAGGCATCGCTCGGTCAGCAAACGCTCGGGTGCCACGTACAAAAGATCCAGCTCGCCCGCCAGGAAGGCTTGTTCCACCTCGCGAGCCGTGCGCCAGTCCTGCGTCGAGTTCAGGAAGGCGGCCCGCACGCCCAGCTCGGTCAGGGTATCGACCTGGTCCTGCATCAAGGCGATAAGCGGCGATACCACCACCCCTGTGCCGGACCTGACCAAGGCTGGAATCTGATAGCACAGCGATTTGCCGCCGCCGGTGGGCATCAGAACCAGGGCGTCCCCTCCGTCGACGAGATGCTCGATGATGGCCTGCTGATCGCCGCGGAAAGACTCATAGCCAAACACGCGTTGCAGGGTATCGAGTATCGTTTTGTGGGAAGCAGACATTCAGCGGCAATAAGAAAGTGGGCGGCTCCGCTCCTTTGCCGGAGCGGATGCCAAAAAGGCATTTTAATCGTCCGGCGGATGGCGTCGACCCCGGCAAATACGCTGGCGACGCCGAAACGGCTATTTAATGGGTATGGAAAAGCGCAGGCCTACATCATAATCGCCACTGAGCCGATCGCGGTCGGCCTTGAGCGAAACCTGCAGATTCGGGCTTAGCCAGAATTGCTGGGCCACCCCGAGATATTCCCTGGACGGGCCAGCCGCCGTATCGATCGCTTCGTAAGAACCCGTCAGATCGCCCCAGCGGCCCAGAGGCAAGGTCGCCGACAAAAGATTGCGGGTGAGCCCCCCCGCGTCGGTGGAAAAGTTTTCGTAACGGCTCAAATCCGAAAAGCCGGCTGTGCGCTGCTCATTGGTCCATGACAGTTTCAGCGTATCCAGAATGCTGGTTTCGTATCCGATCTGGTAGCGCAGGCCCTCATGCATATCCCGGCTGGCCTTGGCCACACCCGCCTTCCATACCCCCCATTGATGCGTATCGTACTGTCCCCCCACACCCATATTCTTCATGTCGGGAGCCCATTCAAGCTGGGACTCCAGCGTCAGGCTGGAAGTCCAGCCATAACGCACGACGGTATTGCCAGCCGCCGGCCCATACAACAAGCCGCCCTCTGTCGCCGCCTTGGGAGAATAATCGAGCGCACCCGCCATGGCGGAGTATTGCCACTGATCGGCGGCAACGTTGCCATTGGACAAGGATTGAGAAAACCGAATGCCACCCATGCGAGCCGCATTGCCCCAGCCCGGCGCCGCCGCCAGGTCATTGCCGAGAGTCAGGCCTGTGCCATTGCCCCTGGTATAGCGCCAGTTATGGGTTCCCAGCGTCCAGCCTTCGCCCGCGGTGCGATCCGGCACCCATGTTCCTTCCTCGGTCAAGACCTCTCCCATGGGCATCCAGCCGCTCGGCGCATAATCCGGTGTGCGCCAGCCTTCTTCCAGCTCGCTTATCGATGGGCCGGCAGCATCGGCCTGCGCATCGGTGGACGGCACGGATTCATCTGCCGCATCGGCGGGTGGCAAACCCTGGGGAGGCTCCACAGAAACCTCCGGCACTGAATACAGGTGTACGGGAGCAAGATCGCCCAGCGAGGGGCCGCTATCGGCGAGGATGTTCCGCGCCAGACCCACTACCGGCAATTCCGCGGCTTGCGCCTGCGCGATAAATTGAGGGCCGGCCCAGTTTCCTGCATCGGCTTTTGCCGGAACGTGGACCTGGACGCATCCGGCATACAGGCCCACCGCCAGCGCCATTCGCAAACCATTCTTCAAACAAAAAACTTTTATTGCCATAACTGCCCACACCACATCGGCACACCATGCCGCGCCACAATCTTCAAACACTCGAATTAATGGTAACGCAGCCTTGGGGCCGGCGTATACCCGGAAGTCATCTGGCGCGCCTGGCACGAACGTCGAGCATGACTTCGCCGCTGGCATCCATGGATTTTTTAAGCGCGCAATATTTTTCAAGCAAAGAAGACTTATACACCACGCCCAACAACCGAGGATGCTGCTCGCGGCTCACAACCGGCAGACGCTCGCCGGTAAAGTTCACAAAATACTCCTGCGCGTCGTCCAGCGTCATATCGGGATGCAGCGGCTTCACAAAATCGAGGCGCAATACCTCGCCAGCCAGTCGGTCCTGGGCATCCCTCTGATTGAGCAGCAAGCTGGTCAGGTCCTGCTGCGCGATCACGCCCTGATATATATTGTTTTCATCGACCACATACAAGTACTTGACGGGATAATCCAGAAACATCTGCAAGGCCGCCTTGACCGGAGCAGTGGTCGCCACGACCGTGACCGCCGGCTTGATCATTTCATTCAGTTCGGTATGGCGCAGCTGGTGGCGCAACAATACGTCGCGCTCGCGCACCAGCGTGACCTCGTACATGGCCACCTCGGCAATGGCCCGCGATACAAAATAGGCGATTACGCAAGCCAGCATCAGGGGCAACACAATCTGATAACTCAAGGTCATTTCAAAAATCATCAAAATGGCCATGAGCGGCGCGCTGGTTGCCGCACCCAGAAAAGCCCCCATCCCCACCAATGTAAACAGATACGGCTCGGCGGACATGCCGGGCCAGAACATGGCCACGATCTGCCCAAACAGGGTGCCAAACACGGCACCCACAAAGATGGAGGGTGTGAATACACCGCCGACCGCCCCGGACCCCACCGTGAGCGCCGTGGCAAGCACCTTGCACACCAGGATGAGCAGGACGGCATACCAGGTCCAGTTCGTATGCAACAGGGAATACACCACGCTATAGCCGTTGCCTGCAACCATGGGCATGAAAATCGACAGAAGTCCCAGCAAGGCCCCCCCCAGGCCCAGGCGGGCCGGCAGCGGCAGTTTGGTGCCTTTGAAGGTTTTCTTTGAAAAATCGAGAAATTTGAGGAATTGAGGGGCGGCCACTCCTGCCAGAACCCCCAGCACAATGAACGGCAGAATCTCGACGCCGCCAATCTGCGGGATATTCGTCATCTGATAGGTGGTCTGGTAATGGCCCGCCATGCGCATGACGATATTTGCCGTGGCCGCGGCAATCAGCAAGGGGCCGAAGCTTTGCATGGCCATGGTGCCCAGAACGATTTCGGCCACGAACAAGGCACCGGCAATCGGCGCCCCATAAGCGGCGGCCACGCCGGCGGCCGCACCGCAAGCCACCAGCAGCCGCAGGCGCGCGGTATTGAAGGAAGTAAAGCGGCCGATGGCCGAAGCGCTCAGGGAGGCCAGATGCACCATTGCGCCCTCGCGCCCTATCGAACCGCCCGAAGCCACCGTGCACAGGGAGGACAGCGATCGCAACAGGCCTTGCCGGATCGACAGGCGGCCGTCGCCTATGGCAACCGCCTCCATGTAGTCCGAATTGGCGCCAGCCTTGATTTTGGCGGCCCACCACAACAGGGCTCCGGCCACCACCCCCCCGGCCATCGGAAAAAGCAGGCGACCATACCAGGGCAGGCCTTGCGTTACCTGGACGATGGAGCCGCTATGCCCGGTCACCCAGTGCTGGACCAGGTGCATACCTTCGTGGAAAGCGATGGTGGTCAGCGCACCCAGAACGCCAACGACCGCGGCCCAACAGAGCATGGCGGGCAAATCGGAAAGCCAGGCATAGCCTTCCAGGCGTTTGCGCATCGAGGAAACCAAATCAGCCATCATGCAGAATCAGTATAAAAAACCGGAAAACAGGCCGGCGACGCCGAGTTACCCGAACGACACTATCGGCCAGGACGGGCCTGGAGTCACGGCAGGCCTGTAATCATAGACGCGAATGGCTTCGTTTGCTGCAAAAGGATGCATCCACGGCACCCGATATTCTTGGGGTGTTCCGCCGACGCGACACGAAAAACACGGCAGCCAGGTATTTCAATTCATTTCCAAGCCTTGCCAGCCGGCCGGCGAATCGGCACACTGCCGGCTATGGATACCCCTTTAGTCAAAATTCTGGTCGTCGACGACGATCCGGCATTGCGCCAGTTGCTGGCCGATTACCTGAATCGCCACGGCTACGATACATTGCTGGCCGCCGACGGCAGCGATCTGGTTCAGCGCATACAACGTTATTCCCCCGACCTCGTCGTACTCGATCGCATGATGCCCGATGGCGACGGCGCCGAAGCCTGTCGCCGACTGCGGCAGCAGGGCGAGGACATTCCCGTCATTCTGCTGACGGGGCGCGACGAAACCGTGGACCGCGTCGTCGGCCTCGAGGCCGGCGCCGACGACTACGTCGGCAAACCCTTCGACCCCCGCGAACTTCTTGCCCGCATCGAAGCCGTTCTGCGCCGGAAGAAAGGCGCTTCGGCACTCACCAAAGAGCAACCCGTCGCATTCGGGCCGTTCGTGTTCGATCCGAGCACACGCCAGCTTTACAAAAACCAGGCCGTGGTCAAGCTGACCGGCGGCGAGGTCAACCTGCTGGAAGCATTGGTCAAGAACCCCGGCAAGCCGCTGTCGCGCGATCGCTTGCTGGCCCTGGCCCGCGACGACGACGAAGGCGAGCGCAACGACCGTGCCATCGACATCGCTGTCCTGCGCCTGCGCCGCTCCATCGAAGACGACCCGAAACAGCCGCGCTGGATACAGACCGTCTGGGGCGTGGGCTACCGTTTTGCCCCCTGAGCAGCCATGAAATGGCACCGGCTCATACCCAGGTCCCTGCGCGTACGCATGATCCTGCTCACGCTGGGTACGGTTTTGCTGGCGCAGGCGGCCACAGTAGCCACCATCACGTATTACCGCAAGAAATTCACCGAAGAGGTGGCGGTTCAATATACCGCGACAACCATCAGCACCTTGCGCGCCGCGCTGGCTAAAATTCCTGCCGACGAACGTGCCGATTTCGTACGCACGGCGTCGCAGAACGAATGGCATTTATGGTCGCGCAGCCTGCCTTCGGAGGCCCGCATCAACGAGCGCCCCAGGCTGCCGCCGGAGCTGCGGCGCGACAGGCGGCACGGCCCTCCCCCCTTGCCCCACGACATGCGGCGCGATCTGCGCCTCTTTGTCCAATCTCTCAACATTCGCCTGAACGACGGCACCCGCGTGGCGCTCTCGAAAGGGCCCCGGCCTCGGCTGTATATCTCGCTTATGCCCAATCTGGGCGACGACGAGGCGCCGCAGAACCGGGAATGGCTGGTCATTCCGCTCGACCATATTTCGCCGCCCGTGACAACGCCGGCGATTTTCTTCTGGCTCGGCGGCATGGGGCTGTTCCTGCTGATTTCCGCGATTTTTTCGTGGCACATCACGCGCCCCCTGACGCGCCTGGCCAGCGCCGCCGACCAGTTGGCGGCCGGACAGCCACAACGCGTCACGCCTTCGGGTCCCACGGAAACACGCATACTGGGCGAGCGCTTCAATGCCATGCTCGACGCCCTGGCGGAGTCGGGAGCCGTCAGACGCACCTTGCTGGCCGGCCTGCCCCACGACCTGAAGGGCCCTTTGTCGCGCATGTGGCTGCGCATTGAAATGGTCGACGATTCGACTTTCAAAGACGGCATGCGCAAAGACATCCAGGACATGCAGCGCATGGTCAACCAGTTTATCGGCTTCGTACGCGGCACCGACCCGGGCACCTACCACTTCACACCGCTGGCGCTCAATGGCTGGCTGGAAGAACAGACCTCGGCCTGGGAGAGCGCCGGCAGCGCCGTGCGCCTGACCGAATTATGGGCAAAGCCCCTTACGCTCAATGCCGATCGCATTGCCTTGGGGCGCCTGCTCGACAATCTGGTTACCAACGCCCTCAATCATGGCAAGCCTCCTGTCGAAGTTGCGCTGACCGCCGACGATCACTGGGCCATCATGACTATTTCAGACTACGGGCCCGGTATCGCACCCGAGCGGCGCGGCGAAGCGCTACGGCCTTTTTCGCGGCTGGACGACGCCCGCACCCTGACCGGATCGGTGGGCCTGGGGCTGGCATTGGCCGACGCCATCGCCAAGGCTCACGGCGGCACCCTGACACTGGGCCAGGCCCCTTCGGGAGGCCTGCGGGTAACCGTAAAACTGCCTTTGCTGGCTACTGCCGACGCCTGAGCGGACGCCACGCATCAGGCCTTGAACACGGGGGGCGTCGGCGCCTTCGACAAACCAAACATGCGCCAATACACCCAAATATTGAAAATGAGCGCAACCGGCAAGGCGATGACCGCTGCGGACAGAATCAGGCGCAGGGACGCCACCGAGGCGGCCGCATCCCAGATCGTGATGTCATCCAGCACCAGATACGGGAAAAAGCTGTAACCCAGGCCACCCAGAGTGACCAGGAAAATCAGCAATGTCATGGTGAAGGGAAAGGCGGTCGTCCGATAGCTGCGATTGATCATGCGTTGCAGGCACATTTCAATCGATACAAAGCCAATCAGCATGAACCCCCACAGGCCAACCACGACAGGCCATTGAGGGCCGTCGCTCCATTTGAGAAAAACACCTGTGTTGGCAAAGGCCAGCACCACCGATACCCCAACCGAGCCGGCTGCCGCCCAGCGCACCGCGCGCCTGCCCCACATGACGGCCCGAACACGCAGTTCGCCGCCTTCGCGCATAATCAGCCAGGCGGCGCCCAATAGGCAGTAGGCCGCCAGCGCGCACAAGCCGACAAACAAGGAAAACCACAAATAGCCCGCTCCGGTCTGATACGTCACCACCAGTTGCCCCAGCAAGAAACCGTGGGCCAACGCCGTAATCAGCGAGCCCAGGCTGAATCCGGCCAGCCAGCGGGACTGCATCTCGATCGGCGCGCGCAAACGGAACTCGAACGATACCGAACGCAGCATGACCCCCAGCGCCAGTACGCACAAGGGCAGATAAAGCTCGCCCATGACACTGCCCCAGGCATTGGGAAATGCCGCCACAAACAGGCCCATGCCCAGGAAAAGCCAGAATTCGTTGGCGTCCCGCCAGGGACTGAGCAGCGACAGCATGCGCGGACGCAAGTCGGGGGGAGCGAACAAGGCCAGGCAGCCGACGCCGATATCGAAGCCATCGAGAATAGTGCCGGCCACAATGACCGTGAACAGAATGCCCATGAAGGCAAGCGGCATCCAGAATGCGGGATCCTGCGGATTCATCCCCAGGGAAAGCGCCAGGGAAACAATCATGCGCGCCCCCGTCTGCGGGCAACCGGCACCACGCCATAGCGGGCGATGTGTCGCAGCAACTGCAGGAAGCCCAGCATCAGCACGCCGTAAAACACCAGATAAGCGACCCCTGCCCCTGCCAGAACATTACTTGGGGTGGAGCTCGCAATTTCACTTAGCGTCACGGTGCCGTTCACGGCATAGGGATAGAGGCCGAACAAGGCATAGCACAGTCCCGCCAGGCTTGCGCCCCATCCGGAAAACATCATGAGACGCAAGAATCGGCGCCATCTCTCAGACAAGACGCTTGGGTCGTACTGCTTCTTGCGCAAACGAAAAAAGGTCACCCAGGCGGCCAGAGCCATTAACAGCCCAATCAGCAGCATAAGCCGGAAAGACCAGAAAACCAGGGCAACCGGAGGGCTCATGCCCGAGAAATGGTCAAGCCCGACAAACTGCCCCTTGTCATCCTGCCCCAGCCAGCGCCCGCCGGCATGATGCCATTCCCAGGCGGCCAGATTGCTGCCGTCGGCCTGATCCGGCCAGGCCGTCAGCACCAGCACCGGCTGCGTGCCGGATTGCCAATACGCCGCTGTGGCCGCCGCCTTGGCCGGCTGATGCTGGGCGATCATCATGCCGGTCCCGGCTCCTGCCGCCGCCTGCAGCACGACGCCGACCATGGCGACGCTCAAGGAAGTCCTGAACACCAGGCGCTCGCTGTCGTCCAGGGGACGCCGCAAAGTCTGGCCCGCCGTGACGCCCAGCATCAGAAAGGCCACGGTCAGGGCGGAACTCAGGACCAGCAAGGCGGCATGCCAGCCTACGGACGGATTGAACAGCACATCGAACCAGTTGACGACATGGTATTGACCGTCGATCAGGTTCGCCCCGGCAGGCGTCTGCATCCAGGACATCAGGACCACCATCCACAACGCGGCCAGAGTCACTCCCAGCGCCGTCATGAATACCATGGCTGTATGCACGGAGTCCGAAAAACGGCGCTGCCCGAAAAGCATTGCACCCAAAAAACAGGATTTGAAGATAAATGTGGTCAAAATGGCCGCGGTCAGCAAAGGGCCGGCAATTTCGCCGATTTTGTCCATCAAACGGGGCCACAGGCTGCCGAACTGGATCAGAACCGGCATGCTGGACGCAAATGTGAGCACAAACGCCAGAGCGAAAACACGCACCCAGAACCGATATGCAACCGTCCAGCCCGCTTCCCCGGACAGGCGGCCGCGAATTTTGAAAAACAGCAACAGCCAGGCAAGGCCAAGCTCTATCGCCAGAAACAGCGATAAAAAACCCAGGCTGATAAAAAACTGGATCTGCGATAGCCAGAGAGCGGAGTTCGTCATAATGTGCGCTAGTGTAGAGCCTCTGCGGCCATCATGACTACCGCCTGCAAGCAAATTGGACGGAACGTGGCAAAATGCTTACTTTGCAAGACACCACACACTGCTTTCCGTATGACCTCCGCTCTGACTCCGCCACCTTCGAATTTCCTGCGCACCATTATCGACAACGATCTGGCGGGCGCCCGCTACGCCGACAAGCTCTGGGCGGGAAAGCCCGGCCCAGCCGCCATCCAGGCGCGGGGAACACACGATCCGGCCAGGATCCGCACCCGCTTTCCGCCCGAGCCCAACGGCTATCTGCACATAGGTCATGCGAAAAGCATCTGCCTGAACTTCGGGCTGGCACGCGACTATAACGGCGCCTGCCATCTGCGATTCGACGACACCAACCCCGAAAAAGAAGAAGACGAGTACGTCAGGACCATTATCGACGCGGTGTCGTGGCTGGGCTTCAGTTGGGAGAACCAGGGCGAGACAAACTGTTACTTCGCCAGCGATTACTTTGGGTATTTATACCAATTCGCCGAAGCGCTGATCGAGGCCGGAGACGCCTATGTCGACGAGCAAAACGCTGAACAAATGCGCGCCAGTCGTGGCACGCTGACCCAAAAAGGCACGAACTCCCCGTGGCGCGACCGGCCCGCCGCCGAGTCCCTGACGCTGCTTCGTGAAATGCGGGACGGCAAACACCCCGATGGCAGTCTGGCCCTGCGCGCCAAGATCGACATGGCCTCGCCCAATATCAATCTGCGCGACCCGGTGCTTTACCGCATCCGGCACGCGGCCCACCACCGAACCGGCAACGATTGGTGCATTTACCCCATGTACGCCTGGGCGCATCCCGTTGAAGACGCGCTGGAAGGCATCACGCACAGCATCTGCACGCTCGAGTTCGAAGATCAGCGGCCCTTTTACGACTGGATACTGAACAGGCTGGCCGATCTGGGGCAGCTCCTGCGCCCCTTGCCGCGCCAGTACGAATTTGCGCGCCTCAATCTCACCTATGTCGTCACCAGCAAGCGCAAGCTCCTGCAACTGGTGCGCGAGGGACACGTCAAGGGCTGGGACGACCCCCGCATGCCGACCCTGGTCGGGCTGCGGCGACGCGGCTATACGCCCAGATCCATACGCCTGTTCTGCGAACGCCTGGGCGTCTCCAAGGCAGACTCGCGTATCGACTACAGCCTGCTCGAGCAGGCCCTGCGCGACGACCTCGACCCGCAAGCCAGCCGCCGGATTGCGGTACTTGATCCAATCAAGCTGATCATTACCAACTACCCGGAAGGCCAGTCCGAACTGTGCCATGCGCCGCACAACCCTCATCAGCCGGAAGCCGGGGTACGCGAATTTCCATTTTCGCGCGAGCTCTGGATTGAACGCGACGACTTCCGCGAAGAGCCTCCAAAGAAATACTTCCGGCTCTTCCCCGGCAATACCGTGCGCTTGAAGTACGGCTATATCGTGACCTGCACGGGTTTCGTCAAAGACGAACACGGCAACATCAGCGAAGTGCATGCCGAATACCTGCCGGACACCAAAAGCGGGACACCGGGCTCGGAATCGGTCAAAGTCAAAGGCACCATCACCTGGGTCAGCGCCAGCCACGCGGTCGCCGCCGAGGTACGCCTCTACGACCGCCTGTTCTCCGACCCGCACCCCGATTCCGGCGACAAGGATTTCCTGCAGGCCATCAACCCGCATTCCTGCCGGATCGTTCAAGGCTGGCTCGAACCGGGCACACGGGCCGAGCCGGGCACCCTCTGGCAGTTCGAACGTTTGGGGTATTTTGTTGCCGACCAGCTTGATTCAACCCCGGAACAGCCCGTCATCAACCGGGCGGTCACGCTGCGGGACTCGTGGGCGTAGCCCGCGTCGAACGCGAGCAGCGCTGAAGCAAATCACGACGCCATTTAAAATAAAGCCATTTCTAATTGCAAAAGACAATCTGTGAACGACTCTTCTTCAAACCGTGAAAGTCAATTGGCACTGGATTTCAAAAGCGCCACCCTCTATGCCGTACGCGTGGTCCTGCACAGCTCCCGCTTGCCTGAGCTGATCTCCGCTCTCGAACAGCGCATGAGCGATGCCGGATCTTTCTTCGAGAACGAGCCTGTCGTCATTGACGCCTCGGCCATCGAAGAAACCATAGACTGGGCCGCCCTGACCGAGGCGCTGCGCAAGCACGACCTGTACCCGATAGGCGTCATGGCGCAGGACGGCAATCTGGAAGCCGCCCGGGCTCAGGGCCTGACCAGCGTCGATCTGGCAAATCCGGTACCCCGCCCGGTCGCCACCCCGGCGCCCGACAAGGAAGTCCCCGTTGTCGCCCCACCCGCGGCAAAAGCGGCCCCGTCCGGCAGCGAATCCGTCGCGCCGGCGGCTGCGCCCTCCGAAACAGCCGCAGCCGCAGCCGCAGCCGCAGCCGCGGCATTGCCGGCCATCGCGCCGGCAGCCATGGTCATCAATCGCCCGCTGCGCTCCGGACAACGCATTTACGCCCGCAACACCGACCTGATCGTCATCGGCGTCGTCAGCCAGGGGGCCGAAGTCATTGCCGACGGCAACATCCACGTTTACGGGCCGCTGCGCGGCAAGGCCATGGCGGGGGCGCGCGGCGACACCAGCGCGCGCATCTTCACGACCCAGCTCGATCCCGAATTGCTCGCGATCGCCGGCGTTTATCGAGTGATCGAAACCAGGCTGGACCCAAGCCTGCACAATCAGCCTACCATTGTGCAACTGGAAGGCGAAGCCTTGCGCATCATCGGGCTGGGAACACCGGGTTAAGTTTTGTTGCCAACAGATTATCAAATAACTTCAAGTTAAGCTCAAAAACTGCATTTTTGCATTACGATTACGTGATTTATCAATAACAAAGGAATTTTATCGTCATGGCGCGAATTGTTGTGGTGACGTCCGGCAAAGGCGGCGTGGGTAAAACTACCACGAGTGCCAGCTTCTCTTCTGGCTTGGCCATGCGCGGTCACAAGACCGCAGTGATCGATTTCGACGTCGGTTTACGCAACCTGGATCTGATCATGGGCTGCGAACGTCGTGTCGTGTACGACTTCGTCAATGTAATTCAAGGCGAAGCCACCCTCAACCAGGCCCTCATCCGCGACAAGCAACTGGAAAACCTGTTCATATTGCCTGCGTCCCAAACGCGCGATAAAGATGCCTTGTCGCAAGATGGCGTCGAAAAAGTGCTCAACGATCTCAAGGACATGGGTTTCGAGTACATAGTCTGCGACTCGCCTGCCGGCATAGAAACCGGGGCGCTGATGGCCTCTTATTTCGCCGACGACGCATTGGTCGTCACCAATCCCGAGGTTTCGTCGGTGCGCGACTCCGACCGGATCCTGGGTATTTTGTCCGCCAAATCGTTTCGCGCCGTCAAAGGCGAAGAACCCATCAAAGAATTCCTGCTGCTGACTCGCTACAATCCGAAGCGTGTGGCCGACGGCGAAATGCTGTCGCTCAAAGACATCGAAGACATCCTGCGCATCAAGTTGATAGGCGTGATTCCCGAGTCCGAATCAGTACTGCAGGCCTCCAACCAGGGGGTTCCGGCCATTCATATCCGCGACAGCGACGTTTCCACCGCCTACCAAGACGTGGTGGCTCGCTATCTGGGAGAAGAAAAAAAGCTGCGCTTTGTCGACTACGAAAAACCCGGCCTGTTCAAGCGCCTGTTCGGAGGGAAATAAAATGTCCTTTCTTTCTTTCCTGCTCGGGCAAAAAAAGACCTCCGCCAGTGTCGCCAAAGATCGCCTGCAACTCATCCTCATCAACGAACGCGGCGGCAGCCGCGCTCCCGACTTCCTGCCCCAGTTGCAGCAGGAACTGGTGGCGGTTATTTCCAAATACGTCAAGATCAACCCGGAAGACATCAAAGTGAATCTTGATCGCCAGGATTCCCTGGAAATTCTTGAAGTCAAGATCGAGATGCCCCAGGCCGAGGCGGCCAGCAGCTGACGCCACAAAGCACATGGCCTGGCAAAGGGGAAAAGTAGCTCCCTTTTGCCAGGCCATGTGCCTGTGCCGCCCGTCAGGCGAAGGTCAGTGTTTGCCGACCTGATCGCCAATAATCCCGCCGATGGCGGCGCCACCAACCGTACCAAGCACGCCTCCGCCGGTAATCACGGCACCCGCCACGCCGCCGATACCGGCACCGGTTACCGTGCTTTTTTGACGACGGCTCATGCTATCCCAGGACGAGCAGCCCGCAGTAGCTGCCACCAGCACCGCTACTACCGCGAATTTGCAGATTGAGTTTAATTTCACTTTTTTTCCTCCAATACTAGATACTATTTAATAGCTTGAATTTACTATACCTGACGAGCCGTCAGCATCGCAAACTTCAGGCCCACACGCTGTGAGTGGACGAAAAATATGTATCAAGGCCCTTCAGGCATCGGCCTTGTATTGCACGACTTGATCAGGGCCAGCACTTCCTTGAAGCGAGGGTGATGCGCCGACTCCAGCCACTCGAACATAGCCATTTCGGCGCTCACCACCTCGATACCATAGTGCGCTGCCCGGGCAAGCGCAATGTGGCGATCGGACTGACGCCTGGACCCAATGCAGTCGGCGACCAATACCGGGCATAAACCCAGGTCCATCAGGCCCAATGCAGTTTGTAACACACATACATGCGCTTCCGTGCCGATTAACAACACACGCGATCGTTTCCCAGGCAATTGTTCAACGAAACCAGGCTCACTAGCCGCATTAAAATGCATTTTATGCACAATATGATGCAGGAATGGACGCAGATCTGTCGCAGTGGGACCGATTTTCGCTGCGCAATGCTCGGTGGCAATCACAGGGATATCCAGCAAGCGCGCCGCGCCGGCCAGAGCCTGGGCCCGGGCCAGCAATTGCATGCAGTCATGTATGGCCGGCAGCAAACGGGTTTGCATGTCGACCACCACCAGAACGGAATCCTCGGCGCGCAATTGCCTCATGGCGACGGCTTATTTCAGGGCCTTGTAGCGCAGGCGTTTGGGCTTGGCCCCTTCCTCGCCCAGGCGACGCCTCTTGTCGGCCTCATACTCCTGGTAGTTGCCGTCGAAAAACACGACTTGCGAATCGCCCTCGAAAGCCAGGATATGCGTGGCGATACGATCCAGGAACCAGCGGTCATGACTGATGACCAGCACGCAGCCCGCAAATTCCAGCAAGGCATCTTCGAGCGCCCGCAGGGTTTCGACGTCCAGATCGTTCGACGGTTCATCCAGCAGCAATACATTGCCGCCCGTGAGTAGCGTCTTGGCCAGATGCAGGCGGCCGCGCTCGCCTCCGGACAGCTTGCCGACGAGCTTGTTCTGATCGGCCCCCTTGAAATTGAAGCGCCCCAGGTAGGCGCGCGAGGCCATTTCGAACTTGCCCACCGTCAGCAGATCGGCCCCATCGGAAACGGCATCAAACACCGTTTTATCGTCGGGCAACGACTCGCGCGACTGATCCACAAAAGCCACCTGCACGGTTTTGCCGATCCTGACCTCGCCCGAATCGGCCTGTTCCTTGCCCGCCATCATGCGAAACAGCGTGGATTTACCCGCACCGTTGGCACCGATAATGCCCACGATCGCTCCGGCCGGAATCCTGAAACTGAGCTTGTCGATCAACAGGCGATCGCCATAGCCCTTGCAGACGTTATCGAATTCGATGACTTCATTGCCCAGGCGCTCGGCAACGGGAATAAAAATCTCTTGTGTCTCGTTACGCTTCTGGTATTCGTGCGACGACAATTCCTCGAAACGCGCCAAGCGCGCCTTGGCCTTGGCCTGGCGTCCCTTGGGACTCTGACGCACCCACTCGAGCTCTTTCTTGATGGTTTTCTGGCGAGACGATTCGGACGCTTCTTCTTTCTCGAGGCGGGCTTCTTTCTGCTCGAGCCAGGAGCTGTAGTTGCCTTTCCAGGGAATGCCATAGCCGCGGTCCAGCTCCAGGATCCATTCAGCCGCATTGTCGAGAAAATAGCGATCGTGTGTCACTCCGACCACAGTGCCCGGAAATTTGTGCAGAAACTGTTCCAGCCATTCGACGCTTTCAGCATCCAGGTGGTTGGTCGGCTCATCGAGCAAGAGCATATCGGGCTTGGACAGCAGCAGGCGGCACAAGGCTACCCGGCGTTTTTCGCCGCCCGACAGCTGGCCTATGGTCGCGTCCCACGGAGGCAGCCGCAGCGCGTCGGCCGCAATCTCCATTTGATGCTCGATGTCGTCGGCGCCGCTGGATGCCGCCGCCGCGATGACCGCTTCGAGCTCGGCCTGTTCGCTGGCCAGTTTGTCAAAATCGGCATCGGGCTCGGAGTAAGCGGCATAAACCTCGTCAAGCCGCTTGCGCGCCGTGAAGATCTCGCCCAGGCCCGCTTCAACCGACTCGCGCACGGAATGCTCGGGATCCAGTTGAGGCTCCTGAGGCAGATAGCCAATTTTGATGCCGGGCATGGGAACGGCTTCGCCTTCGATCTCTTGATCGATGCCGGCCATGATTTTAAGCAGCGTGGACTTGCCCGAGCCGTTCAGGCCCAGAACGCCGATTTTCGCGCCGGGAAAAAAAGACAGGGAAATGTCGCGCAGGATCTGCCGCTTGGGCGGCACGATTTTGCCCACCCGATTCATCGTGTATACGTATTGAGCCATGTCTGGAAAATAGGAGGAAATCAGAAAGCTTCGATTGTAGGCTGTATGCGGAAATAAAGCCGCTCGCGGCAACAGCCTGTCAAGGAGGCCATGCGTTCGAACGGCCATGCTTTAAAATACCGGGATTATTTCCCCACCCAGTGCCACCAATGCCGTCCATCCCAGACTCCAAACCCTGTTTTACCGCCGAAGAACTCGACCTCCTCGGCCGCACGGCCGACGCCCTGAGCGCCTATATGGGCAAGCCAGTGCTGGCTGAAGTCATGGACGCCGAGGAAACCGGCTTTGAATGGGCCTTGTTCGCTGTGCCTCTGGGAACAGAAGACACTGTTGGCGACGATCAAACCATTGTGCAGGTCGGAGGGGCCGGCGCCAGGCTTCTGGGCAACAGAGGGGGCCTGGATATCGACGACGGTTTCTTCGATTGCGAATATCTATGGGCTATCCAGCTGTCCACGCTGGAAGGCGTACGCTTCATCAAGATCGACCAAGGCGGCGATGAAATCGCCTGGACCGACAATCTGCGCGAAATACTGCCCTTCAATCTGATTGACGAAGCCTTGCCGGATGATGACGAAGACGACGATGAAGACGTCGATGACGATGACGACGCCGAGGATCAAGCGCCCGGCTCGCCACGTCACCTGCACTGAATCTGCGGTGCGGGCTTAGCGGCGAAAGCGGTCGCGGCCATACAGCAGTGCGCCCACAGGCCACATGGCCACGACCAGCAGGCGCGAGCCCAGCCCTGTAAGAGGACGATCGGCCGGCAGGGCCTGCCCGGTCCGCCGGATATGCAGGGCGAAGCGTGTGTAGCGGGCCGCCGCAACGAAGAAAGCCTGCGGCTGATAGCGAAACCAGGGCAGGCACTTGACCACCGTATCGTGCGCCAGCAGCCAGAGCCCCAAAGCGTGCTGCTGACTGTTGCGGCCCTGCATCGACAGCGAATCAGGGCTGTCGTAATAAACCCGAAAAACCTGGTTGACAAAACGAGTCTGGAATCCGGCCCGCGCCATCGCGCGCCACACCAGGCTTTCGGGGACAAAGCCGGGAATCTCGTCGGGAAACGGAAACTGGCGCAGCACCTCGGTGCGCATGCAGCCGAACTTTTCACCCCGGACGCGGTACTTGAATGTCATATCGAGCACGCTTGCATCCAACACGTCCTCGGGGAATCTATCGCCCACAATGCCGCCGTCTGGCCTGGCGCACAAACCCGTAACCGCCACAAAGCGGGGACGATCCTGAGGCGATATCCCGGACCAGGCCCGCGCCATGGCATCGAGCGCATCGGCGTCCAGGCTGTCGTCGCTATCCAGGGCGACGATCAATTCGCCCTGGGCTTCGCGCACACCATGATTGAATGCGGTTTTCTTGTGCTGGTTGGGCTGCCAGGCATAGCGAACCGGAAAACGCGCCTCTTGCTGCCACTGCAGAACCCGCGCCCGGGTATTGTCGGTCGAGCCGTCGTCCACGACCAGCCACTCGAAATCCTGAAACGACTGCCCGCACAATGAGGCATACACGCGCCCAAGCGTATCCGCCCGGTTGTAGCTGGGAGTCAAAACGGTAAAAAGATGACGCCAGGTGCTGGGCATGATTATTTTGCCTAGTAGTGCATACGCAAAATAATAGGCGAAAAAAAACCACAAACGTGAAAGCTTGCGGTTTCTTTGCCTTGATTACATCAAGACACACACTGCCGAACCGGAATTCAGGCGCGTTTTACTTTTTCGAGCATTTTGAATACGCCCTTGGGAGCCTTGACGAAAAGGCGCTTGAAAGCCTTGCCCAAGCAACGGCGCTCAAGGGTATTGCGACGGGTACGTTTGATTTCTGCCATGATGATCTCCGATCTTTACACGGCGGGGTATGACTAAACACGTGCCCGCCAAAACTGACTAAACGCTCCTAAAATAGAGCGCCAATTGATAATTAACCCACCATTCTACTCCAAAATCAGTTTTTCGCCCAAAAACCCGCTTGCTGGGGTCCCTGGACAAAGAACAGCTACCATATCGGTATGAGCTCACAAATCCGCATTATTGGCGCGCGCCAAAACAACCTGAAAAACCTTGATGTGTCGATCAATACCGGGGAACTTCTGGTTCTGACCGGAGTATCCGGTTCGGGCAAAAGCTCCCTGGCCTTCGACACGCTGTATGCCGAAGGCCAGCGGCGCTACGTAGAGACTTTTTCCCCCTACGCGCGCCAGTTCCTGGACCGCATGGATAAGCCGCAGGTGGAACGCATCGAAGGCATCTTGCCCGCTATTGCCATCGACCAGGTCAACCCGGTGCGCAACTCGCGCAGCACCGTGGGCACCATGACCGAGCTCAACGATCATTTGAAGCTGATGTATGCGCGCATGAGCCGCCTGTATTGCCAGTGTTGCGCGGCCGAGGTTCAGCGCGACAGCGCCGAATCCATCCAGCGCCACCTGGCCCTGCGCAGCGACTTGCACCAGGCACGCATGGTCGTCGCCTTCCCCGTCGTTATTCCGGCGAACTTCACCGAAGAAGAAGTACGCGGTTTTCTCGAACAGCAAGGCTATACGCGCATCCATCACGAAGAAACCATTACGCGCACCGTACCTGCCGCCGCGAAAGGCAAAGGAAAGGGACGCCGTTCGGACAAGACCGAAAAGCTGCGGGTGCTGCATGTCACGCAGGACCGGTTCCGCTATGCCAACGCCGAAACAGCGCGTGTCATGGAAGCCCTGGATGCGGCACTCAAGCAGGGCGACGGGCATCTGGCAATCCACACCACAAACGACGGCAGCGAGGATGAAACCGTCCTGCGCTTCAGCAACCGCCTGCACTGCGCCCACTGCAATATCGAATACTCCCCTACTTTGCCGAGCACGTTTTCGTTCAACTCGCCGCTGGGCGCCTGCGAATCGTGCCGCGGTTTCGGCCGGGTCATGGGCATAGACTACGGCCTGGTCGTGCCGGACGAAAAAAAGACGCTTAACGAAGGAGCGGTCAAGCCCTGGCAAACCGCCAGCTACAAAGAATGCCAGCTCGAAATGGAGCGTTATGCGCCCGCCGCCGGCGTGCGCCTGAGCGTGCCCTGGAAAGACCTGCGGGAAGACGAAAAAAACTGGGTCATCAACGGCACCGCCGACTGGAAAGGCGGCCAGAATGCCTGGAAAACGCAGTGGTACGGCGCGCAGCGGTTTTTCGACTGGCTGGAGTCGCGCGCCTACA
Source organism: Paralcaligenes sp. KSB-10 (assembly GCF_021266465.1). Lineage (NCBI taxonomy): Bacteria > Pseudomonadati > Pseudomonadota > Betaproteobacteria > Burkholderiales > Alcaligenaceae > Paralcaligenes > Paralcaligenes sp. KSB-10. Next base: position 2,319,130 of record NZ_CP089848.1, read on the forward strand.
AAATGCATGTGCGCGTGCTGCTCTCGAAATACCGCAGCTACACACCCTGCCCGGCCTGCGGCGGCTCGCGCCTGAAGCCCGATGCGACGCTCTGGCGTCTGGGCGATGCCAAAGGCCGCGCCGACGATCCTTACCCGCGCTTCATGCCGGTGCATGCGCAATGGACCCGCGAACAGCTCAACGCCCTGCCGGGCCTGGGCATCCACGACCTGATGCGCCTGCCCATCGCCCAGGTCCAGCAGTTTTTCGCCGATATTCATTTTGGCACAGCGCTCGACGCTGCCGTCGACCTGCTCCTCGGCGAGGTTCGAACCCGCCTGAAATTCCTGTGCGACGTGGGCCTGGGCTATCTGTCGCTGGATCGCCAGAGCCGAACTCTTTCGGGTGGAGAAGTGCAGCGCATCAACCTGACGACCGCCCTGGGCACTTCACTGGTCAATACCCTGTTCGTGCTGGACGAACCCTCCATCGGCCTGCACCCGCGCGATATGCACAGGGTCGTGGAAGTCATGCATCGCCTGCGCGCCAACGGCAATACCCTGGTGGTCGTCGAACACGATCCGCAAGTCATGATTGCCGCCGACCGCATCCTCGACATAGGCCCAGGGCCCGGCGAACGCGGCGGCCAGATTGTCTTCGACGGCACGCCCGATCAATTGCGCAACGCGGACACGCTCACCGGAAACTATCTGGGAAGCCGCCTGCGTGTCGAAGCGCCTCGCCCCATGCCCGTCGCCGCCAACACGCCCAGGCTGGTGCTCGATGGCGTAAACGCCAACAATCTCAAGCAGGTAACGATCGAAATCCCGCTGGGCCGGCTGGTCTGCGTCACCGGAGTGTCGGGCTCGGGCAAATCGACCCTGATCCAGGATGTGCTGTACCCCGCCATCCTCAAGCACATGGGCAAGCCGACCGAGCCGCCCGGCGCTTACGCCCACCTGCTCGGCGTCGAGCAAATCGCCGACGTCGTCATGGTCAATCAAACACCCATAGGCAAGACGGCACGATCGAATCCGGCCAGCTACGTGGGTGCCTTCGACGCCATACGCAAGCTGTTCGCCCAGGCCGCCGTGTCCAAAGAGCGCGGCTACACGCCCGGCACCTTCAGCTTCAACAGCGGCGACGGGCGCTGCCCCACTTGCGGCGGCACCGGCTTCGAACATGTGGAAATGCAGTTCCTCTCCGACGTCTACCTGCGCTGTCCCGACTGCGACGGCAAGCGGTTTCGCCCGGAAATCCTGGAAGTGCGCGTCGAACACCTCGGCCGCAGCGCTTCCATCGACCAGGTGCTCGAAATGACCGTGCACGAAGCGCTGGAGTTTTTCAGCGGCCTGCGCGATGTGCAAACGGGGCTGGCGCCGCTGGCCGATGTCGGCCTGGAATATGTGCGCCTGGGCCAGCCGGTTCCCACCCTGTCGGGCGGAGAGGCCCAACGGCTCAAGCTGGCGGGCCACCTGGCGGCTGCCGCACGCAGTGGAATCTCCTCGGCCAAGGTGGCCAAGAAAGGCAGCCTGTTCCTGTTCGACGAACCCACTACCGGCCTGCACTTCGACGATGTCGCGCGGCTCATGCGGGCGTTCCGCAAGCTCCTGGCGGCCGGGCATTCGCTGCTGGTCATCGAGCACAACCTGGACGTCATCCGGGCCGCGGACTGGCTGATCGACCTGGGTCCCGAAGGCGGCGATGCCGGCGGCCAGGTCGTGGGGTTCGGAACTCCCGGCGATTTGACGGGCAATGCGCTGTCGCACACCGGCCGGGCCCTGCTGGCCTACACCAGCGCCATTGTGTACGAGGAAGAATCGCAGCGCGCCAAGGCGCTTGCCGAGCCGCAAGCCGCCTATGGCGACGGCAAGGGTACTCCGCTGCAAAGCCTGGTCGGCCGGCGCGGACGACGCAGCATCGATATCCTGAACGCGCGCGAACATAATCTGAAAGGAATCAATGTCTCGATCCCGCACGACACCTTCACTGTGATCACGGGCGTATCGGGCTCCGGCAAATCCACATTGGCCTTCGACATTCTGTTCAACGAAGGGCAGCGACGCTATCTGGAATCCCTCAATGCCTATGCCCGGGCCATAGTCCAGCCGGCCGGCAAGCCGGATGTCGACGCCATCTACGGTATTCCGCCCACAGTCGCCATAGAACAGCGCACCAGCCGCGGAGGCCGCAAATCGACCGTGGCGACCATGACGGAAATCCATCATTTCCTGCGCCTGCTCTACGTCAAGCTGGGCACACAGATGTGCCCGACCTGCCACGTTCCGGTCGAACCGCAAAAGCCCGAGCAAATCGTGGCCCAGCTGCTGCGCGACCACAAAGGCCAGCACCTGGGCATACTGGCGCCCCTGGTCGTGGCGCGCAAAGGCTATTACACCGAGTTGGCCAAATGGGCGTCCGGCAAAGGGCATTCCCACTTGCGTGTCGATGGCGAATTCATACCCGTCGCGCCCTGGCCGCGCCTGGACCGCTACAAGGAACACACCATCGAGCTGCCGGTTGCCGACCTGCTGATCGACCCGGCCCAGGAGCCGGCGCTGCGCGAAGCCATACGCAGTGCGCTCGAGCATGGACATGGCAGCCTGAGCGTGCTGCTCGATCTCACCCGGGATACGCCCGCGCCGCTTGCCGACCGCCGCGCGGCGGGCCTGAACGGCGGCGGCAGCCAATTGCATTTTTCGGTCAAGCGCGCCTGCCCGAGCTGCGGCACCAGCTACCCCGAGCCCGACCCCCGCCTGTTCTCCTACAATTCCAAGCACGGATGGTGCACTGGCTGCTTCGGCACCGGGTTGCAACTGAGCGGCTTCGACGCCGAGCAGACGGGCGAGGAAACCGCCTGGAACGCCTGGTACGAAGGCGAAACCGAAACCTGCCAAAGCTGCAATGGCGAGCGCCTCAATCCACTGGCGCGGGCCTTCCGCTGGCACGACCGCTCCATCGCCGAACTGGCCGCGCTGCCGGTCTCCGACGCCCAGACCTTTTTCACCGGCCTGGTCAGTCACGGACGCGAAGCCGAGATCGCACGCGATATCCTTACCGAAATCCGCGGACGGCTCAATTTCATGCAGGAAGTCGGGCTGGGCTATCTGGCGCTGGATCGCGCCGCGCCCACCCTCTCGGGCGGAGAAGCGCAACGCATCCGCCTGGCCGCGCAACTGGGCTCCAATCTGCAGGGCGTATGCTATGTGCTGGACGAGCCGACCATAGGCCTGCATTCGCGCGACAACCAGATCCTGCTGAACGCCCTGGCCAGGCTGGAGGGCAACGGCAATACTCTGGTGGTCGTCGAACATGATGAAGACACCATACGCCGCGCCTCGCACATCATCGACATCGGACCCGGCGCGGGCGTCCGCGGCGGCAGGGTCGTGGCGCAAGGCACCGCACAAGACCTGATCGACAATCCCGAATCGATCACCGGCCGATACCTGAAGCACCCTCTGCATCATCCGCTGCAGGCCCGGCGGGCGGTGGACAGGCAGACACCCATGCTGGAGATCGTCGGCGCCCACCTGCACAATCTGCATAATGTGCGGGCCCGCATCCCGGTGGGCCGTTTGAGTGCAATCACCGGCGTATCCGGGTCAGGCAAATCCACCCTGGCGCGCGAGGTGCTGCTCGAGAATCTTGCCCACGCCGTGTCCCTGCGCAAAGCGCCGACGTGGCAAGGCTGCACCGGCATCACCGGCTGGGAGCAGATCGACCGGGTGCTTGAAGTCGACCAGACTCCTATAGGGAAGACACCGCGCTCGTGCCCGGCCACTTACGTCGGCTTCTGGAACGATGTGCGCAAACTATTTGCCGATACGCGCGAGGCGCGCATACGCGGCTGGAGCACAGCTCGTTTTTCCTTCAATACCGGCGAAGGACGCTGCCCGATCTGCGAGGGTCAAGGCCTGCGGACCCTGGAAATGAGCTTCCTGCCCGATGTCAAGGTACCTTGCGATGCCTGCGGCGGCGAGCGATTCAATCGCGATACGCTCAATGTCACGCTACGCGAGAAAAGCGCCGGAGAAGTCCTCAAGCTCGAAGTCGACGAAGCGATCGGCTATTTTGCGGCTCACCCCAAAATCGCGCGCCCCTTGCAATTGATGCAGGACGTCGGGCTGGGCTACCTGACGCTGGGCCAGCCCTCGCCTACCCTGTCGGGCGGAGAGGCTCAGCGCATCAAGCTGGTGACCGAACTCGTCAAGGCGCATCTTACCGAAGGCGTCATCAAGACCGGGCGCGCCTCGCGGATTCCGCACACGCTGTATGTGCTGGACGAACCGACGGTGGGCCTGTCCATGGCAGATGTGGAAAAGCTCATACACGTGCTGCACCGGCTGGTCGACGCCGGCAACACAGTCGTCGTGATCGAACACAACCTGGATGTAATCGCCGAAGCCGACTGGGTACTGGATATGGGCCCCGAGGGTGGAAACGGCGGAGGCCGTGTCGTGGCGGAAGGCTCGCCGGAACAGGTCATTGCACGCAAACAGACGTCACACACTGGCGCCGTGCTCGACACATTCATGGAAGCCGCCCGCTGATGCTTTGCCGTTTTGAAGACCGCCTGTCGGGGCAGGCAATTGAACTGGCGGGCTTCTGTGAACGCATCACCGCCCGCTCGGCAGCCAGCCTGCATATGGCCTTCGAACGCATTGCGGCGGCCCGGCAAAAGGGATATTGGGTGGCCCTGCTGCTGGATTACGAACTGGGAGAGTGGCTGGAGCCAAGCTTGTCGCCAAGCCTTTCAACCCAGGCCGGCCCGCCAGCGGGCGAAGATTGCGACAAGCCGCGCCTGACCGCGCTGGTCTACCGGCAAGCCAGACACGAGCCTGTATGGGGCAAGCCCGGCCAAGACTTGGCCGGGCTTGATATCCGCCCCCTGACCGCCAGGGCACACTATCTGGATAGCATACGCATCCTGCAAACCGGCATACGGCGCGGCGAGCTTTATCAGGCCAACTACACCTTTCCGATAGAAGTCAAAACCTCTGCTGCACCGCGCGCGGTGTACCAAAGCATTGCCGCCCGGCACCCGGCCGCGCATGCCGCCTACATCGAAGACGGTTCGCGCATCATCCTGTCGTTTTCGCCCGAACTGTTCGTGGCCGGCAAGGGCGCAACCCTGACAGTACGCCCCATGAAAGGGACCGCACCACGCCATGCCGATCCTGTCCTGGATAGGCACGCGGCGCAGGAACTGCTGCAAAGCGAAAAGAATCGCGCCGAAAACCTGATGATCGTCGACCTGTTGAGAAACGACCTGGGGCGGATCGCCACGCCGGGCTCGGTCAAGGTGGAAGCACTTTTTTCCCTTGAAGGCTATCCCTCGGTCTGGACTCTCACCTCGACCATTACCGCGCAGGCCCCTGGAAGAAGCCTGGAAGAACTGCTTCGCGCCCTCTTTCCCTGCGGGTCCATTACCGGCGCTCCAAAAATCGCCGCCATGAAAAAAATAAAAGAGCTCGAAAACACGCCTCGCGGAATTTACTGCGGCAGCCTGGGCTGGCTCGCGCCGGATGGCGATTTTTCCCTGAATGTCGCCATCCGCACCATCGAGATCAATGATGCGGGCGCCGGTACGTTTGGCGTGGGCGGCGGTATCGTCCACGATTCAGAACCCGAGCTCGAATGGGAAGAATGCCTCTGGAAAGCGCGAGTGCTGCAAATCGGCGCACCAGGTGGCGCCATCGCCGACTCGACGTTGCGCAGTGGAATCGAGACCGCCGCAGAGCCAGACGCACGCGGCTGCCAGGCGGCTTTATTGGCCAACGCGCAGCCGCGATCCAGCTTGCCGACCCGCCAATGACCGCGTCCTCCGTCCAGCTTATTGAAACCATGCGCGTTGAGCCCGGGCGCATCATCCCCTTGTTGTCCGGGCATAGCCGGCGCCTGCGGGCATCTTGCGCGGCCCTGGGTCACGCCTGGCCCGGCGAGCCGCTGTTCCAGGCCATAGGACATCATGTGGCGGGGCTCGATGCCGCTCACAGCTACCGTTTGCGCCTGCTGCTGGACCCGAACGGGCATTATTCGCTGGAATCGACCGTTTTGGCCATTACACTCCCGCCGGTTCGGCTGCATCTCAGCCCGATGGCCCTGGAGGCCGACGCATTCTGGCTGCAACACAAAACCACGCACCGCCCCTGGTACGCCGGCGCCCAGGACTGGCTGGCGCAATACCCGCAGTTTTTCGATGTGGTGTTTTGCAACCGGAATGATGAAGTCTGCGAAGGCAGCCGCAGCAATCTGTACATTCAGAATGCCGCGGGCGCCTGGCTGACGCCGCCGCTGGCGTGCGGGCTGTTGCCCGGAGTGCAGCGTCAGGCGCTACTCGATGACGGCCTTGTCCGGGAGGCCAGGATCACCCGTCGCGACTTGCTTGCTGCCAAGGCGATCCGCATCTCCAACGCACTGCGCGGCTGGCTGGACGCGACGCTGTAATTCACGCCGGAAAGCGTCCCTCGATCACATAGTGCATGGCCTCGCTGGCCGCGGCCAGACCCATGGCAGCCGTCACGGTTACCAGGGAGCCATAACCGGCGCACGACAAACCCTGCAGCCCTTGTCCAGATACCTCGGAGCCTGAGGGCATACCGGCAGTCAACGCCGGCGCGTTTTCTGCCGCCACACTCCGCTCCCGGTCCTGCCATGCGTCGGGCAAGCGCGCGGCCTGATCGAACCATAGAGTCCTGATACCCATTTTCGGCACTCGCTTGCGCGGTTTGCCCGCCTGATCCGACGCCTTGGGATAGCCATGCTGGCGCCGCAGGCTGTTGCGCAGCTTGGACAACAGGGCATCGTTCAGGGATTGCGCCAGGTCGCTCGCGCGCAAACTCAGTGGATTGGTCTTGCCTCCCGCCCCGCCGCACACCACAATCGGCATGCGCCGGGTCCGGGCTTCGAGAATCATGGCGATCTTGGCACTGGCTTGATCGGTGCAGTCGACCAACAGGCTCAGATCCTGCGGCAAGACTCCATGCACGTTCTCCGGGGTCACGAAATCGTCCACCAGATTCACGCGACATCCCGGATTGATCCCGTATACGCGGCGCGCCATGGCCTCGATCTTGGATACCCCCAGGGTTTCGGTCAAGGCATGCAACTGGCGATTGATATTCGATTCGGCGATATGGTCCAGGTCGATCAGAGTCAGTGCCCCCACACCCGAGCGCGCCAGCGCCTCGACGCACCAGGACCCAACTCCACCGATCCCGGCCACGGCAATATGCGTGCCCGCCAGCCTCTCTTGCGCAGGCCGGCCGTACAGTCGTTCAAGGCCGCCAAAGCGGCGGTCTGTGTCGATAAAAGAAGTTTCGGACATTGCGGGCACGTAAAAAAACAGGACGACTCGGGCAGGCAATATCCATGACCGACATTGCCGACAAGCGCCAGTGTACACGCCGGCCGGCCGCGCTCCCGCGCGCCGGGCCCGGAGTGCTTTAAAATAGGGCAACGTCGCTCGCGACCCGTCCGATCATCACAAAGTGAATAGTCCAGCCGTTCTCAATCCCGCTCCTGTACGCAGAAGCTTCCGCCTGCTTACCGACGCCGAGCGCCAGGCCTCGCTGGACCATAGCCTGAGTCATTGGGCGCCCAGCCAGGACATCTGGGTATTCGGCTACGGCTCGCTGGTCTGGCGCCCCGAATTCGACTTTATCGAACGCCGCCTGGCTCTTCTCAATGGCTATCATCGTGCTTTATGCCTATGGTCGCGGGTCAACCGCGGCACGCCCGAGCAGCCGGGGCTGGTGTTCGGCCTGGACAAGGGCGGATCCTGCAAAGGCATGGCATTCCGGATCGCCGCAAACACCGTTCCGGCCACGCTGAAGGAACTCTGGAAGCGAGAAATGCCCAGCGGGGCCTATATTCCGAAATGGCTCAACTGCCGTACCCGGCAAGGCACCATCCAGGCCCTGGCCTTTACCATGGATCGCGCCACCGATGCCTACGTCACCAATCTGTCCAAAGACCAGCTTATCGCCATCGTGCAAAGGGCACACGGGCATTACGGTCCCTGCACCGAATATGTGCTTGAAACAGCGCAAGCACTCAGGCTTGCGGGCATTCGCGACAAAAAACTCGAGGCGGTCGCCTTGCACCTGCAAAGCAGTGTGGCCCGGAACGGGTAAACTCACACTCTGACCTCCTCTTTTTTACACCTATGTCTGTCGCCGATATACGTCAAAGTTACGAAAAAAATGTGCTGCTCGAAGCGTCGCTGGCATCCACGCCCTTCGACCAGTTTGCCTTGTGGTTCGATGAAGCCCTCAAGGCCAAGGTCGTCGAACCCAACGCCATGACGCTGGCAACCAGCACCCTGAGCGGCCGTCCATCGGCCCGTACGGTGCTGTTAAAAGGCTTCGACGAGCGCGGGTTCGTCTTTTTCACCAACTACGAATCCCGCAAAGGCGAAGAGCTCGCACAAAACCCCTGCGCCAGCTTGCTGTTTTTCTGGCCGGCGCTGGAGCGCCAAGTCAGGCTGGAAGGGTCGATCGAGAAAATTTCAGCCCAAGACTCCGATGAGTACTACAACAGCCGCCCCCTGGGATCGCGCATAGGCGCCTGGGTGTCCCCGCAAAGCCGCCCCATCAGCCTGCAAGAGCTCGAAGCACGCACGCAAGCCCTGACCGAGTCACTGGGCGCGCATCCCGCACGGCCGCCGCACTGGGGCGGTTATCGGCTCAGGCCAGACTATGCCGAATTCTGGCAAGGCCGGCCCTCGCGCCTGCACGACCGCCTGGTATTTCAATTAAACGATCAGAACCAGTGGGTCAGCACCCGGCTGGCTCCCTGACAGCTGTATTCCTGGCCCGCGTTGTCAATGGTTGCTCAACTGCCCGATTTCGACTCACGATTCTTCCGCTCCGCCCTGGGCCGTTTCGCCACCGGGGTGACTGTCGTGACGGCAGAAACACGCGAGGAGCATACGCCCCTGGGCCTGACCATCAGCTCTTTCAATTCGGTCTCGCTGAATCCGCCGCTGGTGCTCTGGACCTTATCCAAAGCGGCTTCTTCATTGACTCACTTCCAGCAAATCGACCGCTACGTGATCCATGTCCTGGCGGCCCAGCAACTGCACCTGGCCAGGCAATTCTCCAAGGGCAGCCAGACGGACCGCTTCGAGGGAGTCTCGCTGACACGCGCGCCGCACGGTACCCTCATGCTGGACGACCCGCATTGCACAGCCTGGTTCGAATGCCACAATCAAAGCCAGGTCGAGGCCGGCGACCATTTCATTTTTATCGGCCAGGTTGAACGCTGCCACCGCAGCTTCGGCCAGCCGCTGGTATATCATGCGGGCGACTTCGACCTGACTCCATCGAAAACCCCACTCTCGAACGCCTGACCGCGCGGGCTCATTCGCAATCATGAGGACGTATGAATAAATGGCTGTAGATATAGATTGTGTCGTACTGGGTGCGGGCGTCGTGGGCCTGGCCGTGGCCCGCGAACTGGCGCTTGCCGGACGCGAGGTGCTGCTTGTCGAAGCCGCGGAAGCCATCGGAACCGGCACGAGTTCACGCAACTCGGAAGTCATCCACGCCGGAATCTACTATCCGCAAAACAGCCTCAAGGCCAGATTATGCGTGGCGGGCAAGCACAAGCTCTATGCTTATTGCGCCGAACGCGGCATACCGCACCGGCGCCTGGGCAAGCTCATTGTTGCGGCCGACCCGCAGCAAACCCAAAGGCTGGCCCAGATCGCCGAACGGGCCGCGCTCAACGGCGTCGACGACCTGTACCAGATCAGCGGCGTCCAGGCCCGGGAACTGGAACCGGCACTGTGCTGCGATGCGGCCCTGGTATCGCCATCCACCGGCATCATCGACAGTCATGCGCTGATGCTGACGCTGCAAGGCGACGCTGAAAACCACGGCACCCAGTGCGTTTTCCATACACGATTCAGCAGCGGCCGGATCCTGGATTCAGGCGAATTCCTGCTGCGCTTCGAGGGAGCCGAGGCCATGGAAATCACGGCACACAGCGTTGTCAATGCCTGCGGCCTGTCGGCCCCCGCAATGGCGCGCAAACTTGTGGGCCAGCCGGCCGAACAGATACCGGACGCTTATTTCTGCAGGGGCAACTACTTCACCCTGGCGGGCAAGGCGCCGTTTTCACGGCTTATCTATCCCATGCCCGATCATGCCGGCCTGGGCGTGCACCTGACGCTGGACCTGGGCGGCCAGGCCAAATTCGGTCCCGACACCGAATGGATAGAAAACGAAGACTACACGCTGGACGCGCGACGCGGCGATTCATTCTATGCCGCAGTCAGGCGCTATTGGCCGGATCTGCCCGATGGGGCGCTAAATCCGGGATATACAGGCATACGGCCCAAGATTTCAGGCCCTCATTCACCAGCGGCCGATTTCGTGATTGCCGGCCCGGCAATCCACGGCGTACGCAATCTGGTCAACCTGTTCGGCATTGAATCGCCCGGCCTGACAGCCTGCCTCGCGATTGCCGAAGCGACCCGCGCGGCCCTGGGCGATCCCGCTACATCTGATCAAACACCATGACACGCTACGACTACATACTGACTCTCTCCTGCCCCGATCGCATCGGCATCGTCCACAGCGTCTCGAGCTGGCTGCTCAATCTGCACGGCAATATCATCGATGCGCAGCAGTTCGGCGACACTGAAACCCAGTGCTTCTTCCTGCGCGTGCACTTTACCTTGCCCCAAGCCATCGGCATAGGGGAACTGGAGCAGCGCTTCGCCCCCCTGGCCGAAAAATTCGACATGCAGGCCCAGCTCTACGACGCACAACGCAAGGCACGCCTGCTGATACTCGTCAGCCGCCAGGGGCATTGCCTGAACGATTTGCTGTTTCGCACCCACAGTGGGCAACTGCCGGTGGAAATAGCCGGCATCGTCTCGAATCACAACGATTACGCGCCGTTGGCCGATTCATACAAGGTGCCTTTTTTCCATCTGCCGGTCAGCCCCGAAACCAAGCCGGTCCAGGAACAGCAAATTCTGCAACTGGTTGAACGCGAACGCATCGACCTGGTAGTGCTGGCTCGATACATGCAGATTCTGTCCCAGGATCTGTGCAAAGCACTGTCCGGCCGGGCCATCAATATCCACCACAGTTTCCTGCCCAGCTTCAAGGGTGCGCGCCCCTATCACCAGGCCCATGCGCGCGGCGTGAAGATCATTGGCGCCACGGCACACTACGTGACGGCCGATCTCGACGAAGGTCCGATCATCGAACAGGATATAGAGCGTGTCGACCATGCGATGAGCGCAAACGACCTGGCTCAGGTCGGCAGCGATGTCGAGTCGCTGGTGCTGGCACGCGCAGTGCGCGGCCATGTGGAACATCGCATTTTGCTCAACGGCCGCCGCACCGTCGTATTCCGCTAAGCTGCGGGCGGGCGCAAAGGGCGCCCCTTGTGGTCGCCCGCCGTATAGTCATCCGCCCATCGCCGCACCTTCACGGCGCGGGTCTGCGCCGCCCTCCAGACCCTGCGGCGTAAACACCACGCCCTGCAGGCCGCTGGGAAACTCGACTTCGCGCACCTCGTGGCCCATGGCGCGCAAGCCCGGCGCCAGGCTATGCAGGCTGGTATTTTTTTCCAGCTCGGTAAAGCGGTTGCGGCTGCCCAGATTGGGCAAATCGATGGCCTGCTGGATATTCAGGCCGCGATCCAGCACTGCGCGTATGGTCTTGGCCACGTAGTTGATGATGGCGCTGCCGCCCGGCGATCCGATCGCCATATAGGGCTTGCCGTCCTTCAGGATAATCATGGGCGACATGGAGCTGCGCGGCCGTTTCAGGGCTTCGACGCGATTGGCAACGGGCTTGCCCTGGGCATCGACATCCGACAGGGAAAAATCAGTGAGCTGGTTGTTGAGCAAAAAACCCCGCACGAAAATCTTGCTGCCAAACGCCGATTCGATGGTGCTGGTCATCGAAACCACATTCGATGCCGCATCGACCGCCACGATATGCGTGGTGGACGGAATTTCAGGCGAGTCGTCGCGACCGCGCACCGCCCGCATATGCGCCGGATCGCCAGGCGGCGCCACGCCTATCGTGCGATTGGCCTTGATCAGCCCGGCGCGCAAGGCCAGATACTTGGGATCGAGCATGGCATGCACTGGAACATCCACGAAATCCGGATCGGCCACGTAGAAATCCCGATCGGCATAAGCCAGCTTTCCGGCCTCGGAAAAATAATGCACGGCTTCGAGCGAATCGACCGGAAACGTGTCAATCGGCGTATGCGACAGAATGGCCAACATTTGCATAACCGTTATCGGCCCCGAACTGGGGGGCGGCATGCCGCACAATTTATAAGCCTCGTAAGGCGCGCACACAGGCGCCCGTTCCTGGGCGTAATAACCCGACAAATCGGCCAGAGTCATGTCGCCCGGCACGGAATGATGCGCAATGGCATGAACGATATCGCGGGCAATCTGGCCGCTGTAAAACGCCTTGGCGCCCTGCTGCGCAACTTGCCGGAATACCTTGGCCAGGGCGGGATTGCGCAATCGGTGGCCAACCGGCCAGGCATGCCCTTGCGCATCGTAAAAATAGGCCGCGGCGGCAGGCTGTTCGCGCAGGGCCTTGTTCTGTTCCAGCAAGGCGTGCAGGCGCGGAGAAACCGGGAAACCCTGTTCAGCGATTCGAATGGCCGGCTGAAACAGGGCTTTCCAGGGCAAATGCCCCTGCTGATCATGCAGCAGTTCCAAGACACGCAAGAGACCGGGTGTACCCACGGAACGGCCACTGTTGACGGCATCCCAAAAAGGGATAGCATGATGATCGCGCATAAAGCGGTCGCTGCGCGCCGCCGCCGGCGCGGTTTCGCGGCCATCGTAGGTACGTACGCGATGCCCCGCGGCATCGTAAGTCACGATGAACGCGCCGCCGCCTATGCCGGACGATTGCGGCTCAACCAGGTTCAGGACCAGTTGCGTGGCAATGACGGCATCGGCCGCATTTCCTCCGCGCCGGATCATCTCGACCCCGGCCCGGCTGGCCAGCGGATTGGCGCTGGTCACCATGAAATGCCTGGCCCGCACCACCTGGCGCTCGACCCGCCCCGTTCCCGCCTCCGGATTGAGATCCTCGGCAACCATTGCTTTCCGGATCGGCTCGGGCAGATTCCTGGCCGATGCCGCACCGACGCCCAGCAGCAGCGCCAAACCCACAACAATCAGATTGGAAAATATCCGCTCTTGCTTCATGCCGTATCTCCCGCTATGGATTCAAATCGACCTGTCCCGACAACCAGGATTCAAATGCCTGCAAGGCCTCGGATCGCTCGTTATGGTCGGGGTAGCCAAAATAATAGGCCTCGCTCACTGTCAGCCCTCCTCCAAAAGAACTTGCCAGGCGGCCGGCCCGCAGATCATCCTGCACGACGAACTGCGGCGCCAGCGCCACACCCATGCCGGCCTGAACCGCCGCCATCGTCATGGTGAACAGCTCATAACGCGGGCCGCCGCTCATGGAAGGCATGTATTCCCTGTGATGCTGCCGATACCACTGGCGCCAGGAATCGGGCCGCGAGATCATGTGCAGGTGCGTCAGCGCCGCCAGCCCATCCCGCTCCGCCTGCCGTGCGAGTTCAGGAAGGCAGACCGGCAACAGTTCGCCCTCATCGAACAGCTTGATTCCCCGGGTGTGCGGCCACATCTGCCCGGCATGGTAGATAGCCGCGTCGAAAGGATGGTCATTGAACTGAAACGGCAAAGTCCTGACCGACAGGCTTACCGCAATGTCGCCATGTATTTTCTTGAAATCCGGCAAGCGCGGAATCAACCAGTTGGTGGCCAGCGTGGGCAGGACGGCAATGTGCAGGCTGCGGCCCATGCCGGAACGCGACACCAGGCCAAAAGTGTCTTTTTCAAGCTGCTCCAGATGATGCCGAACCCGTGCCGCATATTCCGCCCCCGCATCCGTCAGCGCGACCCGGCGCCGGATTCTGGTAAAAAGCTGTACTCCGAGACGATCTTCCAGGCCCGCCACCTGTCGGTATACGGCACTATGCGTCAGCGCCAGCTCTTCGGCCGCGCGTGAAAACGAACCCAGGCGCGCAGTGGCCTCAAATGCCTGCAAGGCGCCTAAATTGGGTATGCCGTTTCTCATTAGAATGACTTATAGATCCAGGTGGGCGGTAGAATCGGACTCTTAAACCGTAACGGTGTCTTGCATAATACGCAAGACATTGTGCAATTTTATCAATTGCCTTGTGCATATAACGCACATTATTCTGGACAAACTATGAAACCCAGCCCATCCCCCGTCCTCACCCCTCGCTTAGGCGGCCATATCCTGGTCGACCAACTGATTGCTCATGGCGTAGAACATGTTTTCTGCGTACCCGGAGAAAGCTACCTGGCGGTGCTCGACGGCCTGCACGACGCGGCCATCAAGGTCACGGTCTGCCGTCAGGAAGGCGGTGCGGCGATTATGGCCGACGCGCACGGCAAGCTGACAAACCAGCCGGGAATCTGCATGGTAACCCGCGGGCCGGGCGCATCCAACGCCATGGCCGGCGTGCATATCGCACACCAGGATTCCACCCCGATGATTCTGTTTGTGGGGCAGATCGATCGGGCCATGCGCGAACGCGACGCCTTTCAAGAGATGGATTATCGGGCCGTATTCGGTACCCAGGCCAAGTGGGTCACTGAAATCGACCAAATCGAACGCATACCGGAAATCGTTTCGCGCGCCTTTCATATCGCAACCTCGGGACGCCCGGGGCCGGTAGTGATCGCCTTGCCGGAAGACATGCTGACCGAACAGGCCAGTGTCGCCGACGCCCCGCGCTACGAAGTCGTGGAAACCGCGCCGACCGGGCAACAGATGACCGAGCTCGGCCAGCAACTTGCACGGGCCAAAAAGCCCATAGCCATACTGGGAGGCTCGCGCTGGAGCGAACAGGCAAGCCAACAATTCGCCGAATTCGCCGAGCGCTACCAGCTTCCGGTCGCGGTGCAGTTCAGGCGGCAAATGCTGTGCTCGACCGATCACCCGACTTTCGTTGGCGACGTGGGCCTGGGCAGCAATCCCGAACTGATGCAGTACATCAGGGATGCCGATCTGATCCTGCTGGTCGGCGGCCGCATGTCGGAAATCGCCAGCCAGAGCTATACGCTGCTCGACATACCCGTACCCGCGCAATACCTGATCCATATTCATCCCGACGGCAGCGAACTGAATCGCGTCTATCGCGCCGACCTGGCCATTAATGTATCGCCCGCTTCCTTTGCCAACGCCGTGGCGCAACTGCAGCCCGCCCAGGCCCCGGCCTGGTCAGGCCTGACGCAGGCGTTGCGCGCCAGCCACATTGCCTGGCGCAATCCCGACAAGATCCAGAACCCGGGTGCCTTGCAAATGGGCCAGGTCATGCACTACCTGGAAGCCACGCTGCCGGACGACGCCATCATGTGCAACGGCGCCGGCAACTACGCCACCTGGCTGCACCGATTCCACCAGTTCAAGCGTTACGGCACGCAGCTTGCCCCCACATCGGGGTCGATGGGTTACGGCCTGCCCGCCGCTGTCGGCGCCAAGCGTATCGAGCCCGATAGAACCGTGGTCTGCTTTGCCGGCGACGGCTGCTTCATGATGCACGGGCAGGAATTCGCCACGGCGGTGCAATACCAGTTGCCCATTGTCGTGATCCTGATCGACAACGGTATGTACGGCACGATCCGCATGCACCAGGAACGCCATTATCCCGAACGGATTTCCGCCACCGCATTGCAGAATCCGGATTTTTCCGCCTATGCCCAGGCCTTCGGCGGCCATGGCGAGCGGGTCGAGACAACAGAACAGTTCGGCCCCGCCTTCGAGCGCGCCGTGGCCAGCGGAAAGCCGGCAATTCTGCACTGCATCATCGATCCCGAAACCATCACGCCCACCACGACGCTGCAGAAAATTCGCCAGCAGGCACTCGCATCGAAGGCTTGAGGCCCTTATAAGCGCTGTGTTTTTTGCAAAAATACTTTAAACTTAAAATTATTTATATCGAATCCGGAGTCCCCCATGTCCTCAGCCCCCTCTTTCCATTGGCAAGATCCATTATTGCTGGACACCCAGCTCACTGAAGAAGAGCGCATGGTGCGCGATGCGGCACACGCTTATGCACAGGACAAGCTGGCGCCGCGCGTACTCGAGGCTTTTCGAAACGAAAAAACCGATCCGGCCATTTTTGCCGAAATGGGCGAATTGGGCCTGTTGGGCGCCATGATTCCGGTCGAATACGGCGGCGCCGGCCTGAACTATGTCAGCTACGGCTTGATCGCCCGCGAGGTCGAACGCGTCGATTCCGGCTATCGCTCCATGATGAGCGTGCAGTCTTCGCTGGTCATGGTGCCTATCAATGAGTTCGGCAGCGAGGCACAAAAACAGAAATACCTGCCCAAGCTGGCCCGCGGCGAATGGATAGGCTGTTTCGGCCTGACCGAGCCCAACCACGGCTCCGACCCAGGCAGCATGGATACGCGCGCGGTCAAAACAGCCAATGGCTACAAGCTCACCGGCAATAAAATGTGGATCACCAATTCGCCGATCGCCGATGTTTTCGTGGTTTGGGCCAACTGCTCCGGCGGCCCATATGACGGCAAGATCCGCGGCTTCATCCTTGAAAAGGGCATGAAAGGCCTGTCGGCACCCGCCATTCATGGCAAAGTGGGGCTGCGCGCCTCGATTACCGGCGAAATCGTCATGGACGAGGTTGAAGTCGCCGAAGAGCAGATGCTGCCGGGCGTCAGCGGCCTCAAGGGCCCCTTTACGTGCCTGAATTCGGCGCGCTTCGGCATTGCCTGGGGGGCGCTTGGTGCCGCGGAATTCTGCTGGCACACGGCGCGCCAGTACACCCTGGACCGCAAGCAGTTCGGCCGCCCCCTGGCGGCTACACAATTGATCCAGAAAAAACTGGCCGACATGCAAACCGAAATCACGCTGGCGCTGCAGGGTTGCCTGCGCCTGGGGCGCATGAAAGACGAAGGCACGGCCGCCGTCGAGATCACTTCGATCATGAAACGCAATTCTTGCGGCAAATCGCTGGACATCGCGCGCATGGCTCGCGATATGCTGGGGGGCAACGGCATTTCCGATGAGTTCGGGGTGGCCCGCCATCTGGTCAATCTTGAAGTCGTGAACACTTACGAAGGCACGCACGATGTGCACGCCCTGATCCTGGGTCGCGCTCAAACCGGCATCCAGGCGTTTTTCTAAGACGGCTTGCAAGAGGGGCAGCCTAGAGCATTTTTGGTTCGAGTGTTTGCCGCGCTGAATGCGTTTCTATGACTTTCGTTTTGAGCCGTTTTTAGGCTTGGGGTGTGAATTTGGGCTGCCTGTACTGGCTTGAGCGATGGCTTTGGCTGTGCATTGGTGTGTGGGCGGCGGTTAATTCTATAAAGACGCCGCAGGGTGGGCGGTGCAGCGAGAGAAGCGTTGAGGTCATGCATCGAGGTATACCTTGGGCCGGCAAGTTCATTCCAGGCATGCCATTACGTGAGCCGTCTATCGGGGCTTGGGGTCAGGACCGGCGTAAGGCGTGCGCCGGATTTAGCTCGGCAAGGCGGGGGAAGTCGTCGGGCGCTGTCTGAACGGAGCCTCGCGCAGTGTGCGAGGCGTAGTGAGTTCGACCGACGCCCGCCTTGACGAGCTAAATCCGGATGAAGCACGCCGTGCCGGGCCTGACCCCAAGCCCCGATAGACGGCGTCTTAAAATACCAAAGCGACCAAAACATCAAATCCCGCAAACAACCCGAACCAAAAACGACCTAGTAACCGCCTGTCATCCAAATTCTTCAGATACGGAAGCGGCAACCCGCCAAAACCCGCGAATTCTTCTTATCAGGGAGACCCAGGCAAGATATACTGCCGAAAAAACACGCAGGAGGTGAAAGCATGAAAGGTTCTATTCTGGATATCAATGCCGGCTCTGGACTCATCGCCGGCGACGACGGTAAACGCTACTCCTTTGCATCCACGGAATGGCGCGGCCAGGTGCCCGGCCAGGCGGGCCAGAAGGTCGATTTTGAAGCGCAGGGCGACACGGCAACCGCCATCTACCCCGACAAAAGCACCGACGATTCCTCCAAAAGAATCCTCGCCGGCATTCTGGCAATATTGCTGGGCGGCCTGGGCATACACAAGTTTTATCTGGGCTACACCAAGGAAGGCGTGATCATGCTGGTGGTGTTCGTCCTGGGCTTCATCCTGTTCAGCCTGCCCTCCATCGTCATAGGCATCATCGCCTTTATCGAAGGGATAATCTACCTGACCAAATCGAATGCCGACTTCGAACGCATCTACGTAACCGGGCGAAAACCCTGGTTCTAGGCGGCATTGCCCGGTGCAACAACCGGAGCCCACAAGGGATACCCCTACGAAACGGATAGCTCATGTCCCTGCGCATGAGCCCCTGCAAACGCATTCCTATTTGCCGTTATCCAGTTCGAACAGGCTCGTGGCCTCGACCTCGAGCACTTGTTCTTTACGCTGGTTGAATACCCGCCAGGTCCAGCGCATGATGCCCAGGTCGTCGCGGCTTGATGAAATACGCACCGAATCCACCGTTGCCTCCAGGTGGATCGCGTCGTCGGGACGCACCGGCAGCAGCCAGCGCAGCTTTTCCAGGCCAGGCGAACCAAAAGACTCGGAGTCATGCAGGGCTGCATCGACCGCCATGCGCATGGCCAAGCTACAGGTCAGCCAGCCGCTGGCGATCAGGCCTTCCCACCGCCCCTGCTCGGCGCGTTTGACGTCGGTATGAAACCATTGCGGATCGTAAGCCTTGGCAAAACTCAGCATTTCCTCCTGACTGACGACCACAGGAGGATGTGTAACCACCATCCCGGCTTTGAATTCGCTGAATTTCATGGCAAAACCTCTAAAAGCAATGATAGATAATGCGCTCCATGCCGCCTGAACCGCCCGACGGCAGGCCAGGCATAATGGACCGCAGGTAGCCTTGAAGTTTAACCGCCCGGAGCAGGAATGGCATTCGCGCCTATCCAGACAGGCCGGGCAAGCCGGCCCGCCCTCTATTCGAGAACAGCGCGCCAGACGCTTTAATATGTCTCGAAATGCAGGCGCCCCTGGGATTTAAGCTGGCTATGAACGTCCAGCCAATGCCTGCCCGCCCCTGACACCACATCCTGCAGGGCATCGATCACTCCGGCTTCCATGCCTTTCAGGCCGCATACGTAGATGCAGGTCTTGTCGCTTTCCAGCAGTGCCGCTACTTCGCCGGCGCGTTCGCGTATCAGGTCTTGCACGTAGCGCTTGGGCTGATCGGTCGATCGCGACAAGGCCAGATTGATATCGATGAAATCCTTGGGCAGATTCATGAGAGGCCCGAAGTATGGAAGCTCGCGCTGCGTGCGTGCGCCGAAAAACAGCATGAGCTTGCCGCTGAAACCTTTGTCTTTCACCAGGCGCCGACAACGCTCGGTCATGGCGCGCATAGGTGCCGAGCCGGTACCGGTGCAAATCATGATCAGATTGGAGTCTTCCTGATTGGGCATCAGGAACGTATTGCCAAACGGCCCGATAACCTGCACGGTGTCGTTCTTTTTCAGATCGCACAAATAGTTCGAACACACGCCCAGAATGGGTTTGCCATCGTAGCCGGCTGTCACGCGCTTGACCGTCAGCGACAGATTGTTGTAGCGCGGGCGCTCGCCGTCGCGCGGGCTGGCTATGGAATACTGGCGGGCATGATAGGCGCGGCCGGCGCTATCGGCGCCCGGCGGAAAAACCGCAATCGACTGCCCTTCCAGAACGGGAAAAGGCGCATCGCCGAAATCCAGCACGATATGGTGAATATCGCTCTCGGTGTCCTCGTCGGTTACCCGGTAATTGCCCACCACCGTGGCCATCACTGGATTCTTGTGCGTGTACAGATTGACGTAGGGGTGCGCAGCCGACCACGGCGGAATGCTGGCGCCGGCCGAGGTCGAAGGCATGCCCTGCAGATCGTTTGCCGGATCGTCTCCAGAGTCGATCGAAACCGTAATCACCGCGGCCGGCGCAACGGCGGGCGTCTCGTCCAGGGCCTGCTCGGCGGGCAATTCGTTCCAGCCGAACTGCGCGTCCATGCCATAGGCCTGATCCGACAGCACCTTGAGCCAATTATCGATGGCGCCCGTGGGGCACGGCGGCACACAGGCCATGCAGCTATTGCAGATTTCGGGGTTCACCACATAATTGTTCGAATCATGGGTAATGGCATCGATCGGACAGGTTTCCTCGCACGTATTGCAGCGTATGCAAATTTCGGGATCGATCAGGTGCTGCTTGATGACGTGAGTTGGTATCGGTGCTGTCATGATTGAACTCCTCATTGCCGGAACGACCGCCCGTCTGGGCTGCAACCCCGAAAATGCAGGCTTCGCACAGGAAGCCTTGTTCTTGAATGTTAATTGAAACGAACGTATTCGAAATTAATGGGCTGGCGGTTGACGCCGATCACCGGAGGCGCAATCCAATTGGCGAACTTGCCGGGTTCAACCACGCGCCCCATCAATGAAGCAACAAAGGCACGATCTTCGGCCGTCGGCAGCCAGCTGTTTTCGTGGTTTTTCCATTGCTCGTCGCTCAACACTTCGCCTTCGGGCGAAACACGTATGCCCGCCAACGTACCGATCTTGCGATTGAATGCCTTGTGCGGTACCCGCAGGCGGAAGGCAATGCCGTTTTTCTCCATGACCTTGTTCCAGCGGCCGATGCCGGCCATCGAGTCGCGGATGAAATCGTCGCGCAAAACCTCGTTCAGGGCATTGAGCATAGGCACTTCGATTTCCCGCAACTGGCCATTGGCGACTTCCAGTACGCGATAGGTGTCGTTCTTGAGCTGATGATCGTCGGTGCGCTTGCTCTCTTCATAGCGGCCTTTCAGGCCGGAGCTATAAAAGATGGCGGCGTTGGAAGATTGATCGGCGCCGAACAGGTCGATGGTCACGCTGTAATGAAAATTCAGATAGCGCTGCACGGTGGGCAAATCGATGACGCCGGCCGCGCGCAGCGCCGCCGGATCGTCGGTCTTGAGCTGGTTCATGACTTCGCAGGTGCGCTGCAAGACTCGCGAGACACCTGACTCCCCGACAAACATGTGGTGAGCCTCTTCAGTCAGCATGAATTTGGTGGTTCGCGCCAGCGGATCGAAGCTGGATTCGGCCAGAGCGCACAATTGGAACTTGCCATCGCGATCGGTGAAATACGTGAACATGTAAAAGGCCAGCCAATCGGGAGTCTTCTCGTTGAAGGCGCCAAGAATACGCGGGCTGTCCTGGTCGCCGGAGTTGCGCTGCAGCAAGGCATCGGCTTCTTCGCGCCCATCGCGGCCAAAGTAGCGGTGCAGCAAATACACCATGGCCCACAAATGACGTCCTTCCTCGACGTTGACCTGGAAGAGATTGCGCAAATCGTATTGCGAAGGCGCGGTCAACCCCAGGTGGCGCTGCTGCTCCACCGAAGCCGGCTCGGTGTCGCCCTGAGTGACGATGATGCGGCGCAAATTGGCCCGATGCTCGCCCGGCGCCTCCTGCCACACATCGCGGCCGATATGCTCGCCGAAATGAGCCTTGCGATTGCCGTCTTGCGGGGCCAGAAAAATACCCCAGCGGTAATCCGGCATTTTGACGTGGTCGAAATTCGCCCAGCCGTCGGGCTGCACGCTCACGGCCGTACGCAGATACACGTCGAAATTCTGGGCGCCTTCGGGGCCCATTTCCTGCCACCACTGCAGGTAATTGGGTTGCCAGTGTTCGAGTGCGCGCTGCAGTGCGCGGTCGCCCGACAAGTTCACATTGTTGGGAATTTTTTCTGAATAATTGATACCGGACATGTCTGGAACTCCTTGAGGATAGTCTATATAGTCGCGCAGCCTTCAAGGCCCCGCTTACACGCGATTCCAATCGAAACTGGCCTGCTCGCCCTTGCCATACAACTTGAGTGCGCCCTTTTCGCCCGATGCATTGGGGCGATTGAAAATCCAGTTCTGCCAGGCGGTCAGGCGCCCGAACACCCGGGTTTCCATGGTTTCCTTGCCACCGAAACGCAGATTGGCCTCCAGCCCCGTCAGCGCGTCGGGCGACAAGGCCCGGCGCTCTTCCAGCACCAGGCGGATCTCATCTTCCCAATCGAGGCTGTCGGGCGCAAGGGTAATCAGCCCCAACGCCTCGGCTTCCCGGGCCGACAAGGCGCGCCCCAGCGTGGCACGCACGGCATCGATCGCCGGAGCCTCTTCGTAGAAGCGCCGCTCGATGCGGCTTTGCCCGTTGACCATGGGGTAGTGGCCGAAATTCAATTCGTCGACTACGATTTCGGCGGGATGTTCGGCTTCGGCATCATCCAGCATGTACGACCGATCGCAGGCCAGGGCAAGCTCGAGCAGAGTGCCCACAAAACACGAACCGATTTCAATCTGGGCATACAGCGAGCGCGAGGTCACATCGAGACGCGCCAGGGTGCGCCGCAACATGCCCAGGGTTTCCCGCACAAACCAGTGCCCGGCAAATTTCAAAAGGCTGGCATCGGCCGCCAGCACATAAGAGGCATCACCGGCAGTCTTGAACACCCAGGTACCGATATCGAGTTCATTGGTGCGAAAATGAAGAATGGCGTCATCGAGCTCGCGCGCCATTTGCAGGGGCCACCAGGCGGCACCCTGGGCCTCTATGCCGGCAATGTCTTCTGGCACAGCCGCCTCAGGGGCACGCACCGTCCAGGTGGCCAAGCGTTTTTCACGATCGATCTGCACATCGACATATTTGTAGGAAACGCCGGTTTCGGTGTCCAGGCGCTGCAAGGGCGTGAGCTCCACGCCCTTGCGATCGGCCGGCCTGTCGCTGCCGGCGGCCAGCTCCAGAGCCCGGCTCTTGATTCCATGGGCGAACTGGGCGGGTTTGATCAAATCATCGACCAGGCGCCAGTCCTTGGCGCGCTGGCCCCGTACACCCTCGACCAACGTACAGAAAATATCGGCATGATCATGGCGCACCTTGCGCTTGTCGGTAACCCGGGTCAAACCGCCCGTGCCGGGCAGCACGCCCAGCAAAGGCACTTCCGGCAGGGACACTGCCGAAGAGCGGTCATCGATGAGCAAAATCTCGTCGCAAGCCAGAGCCAGTTCATAGCCTCCGCCCGCGCAGGCGCCGTTCAGGGCCGCCACGAATTTCAGGCCGCTATGGCGGCTGGAATCTTCGATGCCATTGCGGGTTTCATTGGTGAACTTGCAAAAATTGACTTTCCAGGCGTGCGTCGACAGGCCCAGCATGAAGATATTGGCGCCGGAACAGAAGATCCGGTCTTTGAGACTGGTGACCACGACCGTGCGCACTTCCGGATGCTCGAAACGGATACGCTGCAGGGCGTCATGCAGCTCGATATCCACGCCCAGATCGTAGGAATTGAGCTTGAGCTTGTAACCGGGCCGCAAGCCGGCATCTTCGGCGACATCCATGGCCAGCGTCGCGACGGCGCCGTCGAAAGACAATGCCCAGTGCTTATATAGCCCGGGGTGGGTGCGAAAATCGACCTGGGTAGCGGTATCGCTCATGAACAGCTCCTGACTTGATGAAATGAATAATAATTCATAGCCTTGAATTTAAATGCATCATATTGCACTTAAATTCACAAGTCAAGAAATTATGCATAAAAATGCATTTTTCTGATTTATACAGCCGCACCTATCATCTGGCGCATGTGCGACAGCAGGCTTTCGTAAGCTTCGGCCAGGCTCTGGTGGCTGGTCGAGCAGACAAAATCGGCCTTGGAATAAAAAGCCTCGCGGCTCGCCAAAATTCGTTTCAAATCGGCCATGGCTTCATTATTGCCGGCCATGGGCCGGAAATCGCCCTGGGCCATGACGCGCGACATGTGATCCTCGGGCGTCGCCTTGACCCAGACGGTATAGCAATGGGAAAGCATCAGATTCATGGCGGCCGGTTCAGAGACCATGCCGCCGGGGGTGGCCAGCACCATGTCGGGGTACAACTGCAGCGCTTCTTCGAGCGCCCGCTTTTCATAACGACGGTACGCGCTGGGGCCATACAGGCTGTGAATTTCAAGAATCCCGCAGCCGGCGATCCGCTCGATTTCCGCACTGAGCTCGACAAAGGAATAGCCCAGATCTTCAGCCAGCATGCGGCCCAGCGTCGATTTTCCGGCGCCCCGCAAACCGATCAGGGCAATCTGCCGCAGTTTATTTTTCTGCCGTGCCGCCGGCTGTTCGCCGAACAAGCCCGTCAGCGCTTCGCGCGCCTGCTGCAATTCTTTTTCCGAGCGGTTTTCAAGCAGCTCGCGTATCAGCAGCCACTCGGGATTCGAGGTAGTTACATCCCCGACCAGTTCGGCAAGAACGCAATTGAACGCCTGCGCAATCTGCAGCAGCACCAGGATCGACACATTGCCGATCCCGCCTTCGAGATTGGCCAAATGACGCTCCGAAACACCGGCCCCCTGCGCCAGCGCCTTGCGGGTCATGCCGCGCATGGCCCGCAAGCGCCGAACCCGTTCGCCCAGCGCAAGCAGATAGGCATCCTTGCCGGTTTCGGGATTGGCGGCAACCAGCGCCAGGCCTTGATCGAATGCTTTATTTTTCACCCAGAATAACCCTAAGGAATCGGATAACATGCATTATAGTGCTTGACACTTCTTTCGAAAAGCCCTAATTTGCATCCATAACCTACGATTTTTTTGAAAAAAGGAGTTGCCGCGATGAGCAGCGTGCAGGAATTTCAGGACCTCATCAAGACAGTCACCGATGCAATCGGGTCGCGCATTCCCGATAACGCTCTACAGACCGATCTTAATGCACGTTTTCCCGCGCACGGCCCGATCTACGAAAAAATTTTCCAATCCTGCAAGGACGGCATTGAGCAAGGCTGGATGTGCAAGTACGAGCAAGGCGGCGTTCGTTATGGACGGGTCATCAAGCCGGCCGCGGACCTTGGCGGATATTCAGTGGATGTCGTACAGATGCAGGACCTTATCGGCCCTCATCATCGTCACCCGAATGGCGAAATCGATCTCATCATGCCCCTGAGTCCCACGGCAAAATTCGACCAAAATCCGGCAGGCTGGCTGGTATATGGCCCGGGCAGCGCCCACAGCCCCACCGTCAGCGACGGCGCGGCCCTGGTCCTTTACCTGCTGCCGCAAGGCGCCATCGAATTCAGCCGCTAAACCCATGCCGCGACGCGGCGGCAGCATCGGCGCTCCGGGTGCCGCAAACGGCACGCACACACATAATCCAGCGAGACAAATATGAACACCTGCCCAAGCGAATTGAATTATGCCCAATACCTCGGTGACATCAACGCCACTCGAACCGGCAAGACCGCATACATAGACGGCCGGCGCACGCTCAGCTATGGCCAATTGGCCGAACGCAGCGCCCGTTTCGCCGGGCTGTTGCAACAGCTTGGCCTGCGGCGCGAAGAACGCGCCCTGCTGCTGATGCACGATACCGTGGACTGGCCTATTGCCTTTCTGGGTGCTCTCCACGCCGGGGTCGTGCCCGTTGCGGTCAATACCCTGCTGACTCCGGACGACTATGCCTACATGCTCACGCACAGCCGTGCCCAGGCCGTATTCGTATCGGCGGCGCTGCTTCACACGCTGGAAGAAGCGATGGCGCGCTGCAATCATGAGGTCAGGCACATTATCGTTGCCGAGCCCGGCCAGCCCCTGTCCGCCCCCTGTATAGACTTCGAAAGCTACACCGGCGCCGCGGCCATACCGGCCGTCAAGACGCGCGCCGACGAGATCGCCTTCTGGTTGTATTCATCCGGCTCCACCGGCCAGCCCAAAGGGGTCGTGCACAGCCACGGCAATCTCTGGCATACCGTCGAGCTGTACGGCAAGCCTATCCTCGGAATCCGTGAAGACGACACCGTGTTTTCGGCCGCCAAACTTTTTTTTGCCTACGGCCTGGGCAATGCCCTGACCTTTCCGCTGTCGGTCGGCGCCACCGTCGTACTCATGGACGAACGCCCCACTGCGCAAGCCGTTTTCAAACGCCTGACAGAATTCCAGCCCACCGTTTTCTGCGGCGTGCCCACTCTGTACGCCAGCATGCTGGCCGCGAAAGAACTGCCGGATCGATCCCAGGTGTCGATACGGGTATGCGCCTCGGCCGGCGAAGCGTTGCCCAAGGACCTGGGAGACCGCTTCACCGAACATTTCGGCTGCTACATCCTGGACGGCATAGGCTCGACCGAGATGCTGCACATTTTTCTGTCCAACCGTGCGGACCAATTGCGCTACGGCACAACGGGCAAGCCGGTGCCCGGCTACGAAGTCGAACTGCGCGACGAACTGGGCGCCCGCGTTCCTCCAGGCGCCATCGGCGACTTGTTCATCAAGGGCCCCAGCGCTGCGCTCATGTATTGGAACAATCAGCGGAAAACACGCGACACCTTCCTCGGGGATTGGCTCAAAAGCGGCGACAAATACATTTGCGACAAGGACGGCTACTACACCTACGCCGGGCGCAGCGACGATATGATCAAAGTCAGCGGCCAGTATGTGTCTCCCATCGAAGTCGAAAATATCCTGAGCCGGCATGGTATGGTGCTGGAAGCCGCCGTCATCGGCGTACCCGACGCCGAAGGCCTGATCAAGACCATGGCCTTCGTGGTGCTGCGCCCCGGGCATGAGCCCAGCGACGAAATCAAGACAGCATTGCAGAGTTATGTTAAAGAGCATCTTGCGCCTTTTAAATATCCGCGCCAGATCCACTTTACCGAAGAACTCCCGAAAACAGCCACAGGCAAGATACAGCGCTTTCGCCTGCGCCAGATGGAAACCCATACATGACTATGCCCGCCCCGCCCGTCAATCAAGCAAGGCATGTGCAGATCCGGCTCCCGGAGCGCGAACTGACTATCGAATATCTGTTGCTCAACCCCGAAAAAACCTCCGCGCCGCTGCTGGTTTTCCTGCATGAAGGCCTGGGCTCGGTGGCCATGTGGAAAGACTGGCCTGCGCAGGCATGCGCCGCCACCGGCTGCCGTGGGCTGGTGTTTTCGCGCTACGGCTACGGGTCGAGCACACCGCGGCCGCGGGCAGAACATTGGCCGGTCACGTATATGCATACGCAGGCCAAAGAGGTTCTACCCGCGCTGTTCCAGGCGCTGGGTCTGCAAGATGAAAAGCCGATTCTGTTCGGGCACAGCGATGGAGGATCTATCGCCCTGCTTTACGCCGCGATGTATCCCGACGCCGCGCGGGCCGTCGTGGTCGCCGCGCCGCATATTTTCGTCGAAGACATTTCCATTTCCAGCATCGAGGGCGCGCGACAGGCATATCTGGATACCGATCTGCCGGCCAGGCTGAAACGCTATCACCAGGATCCCGATTCGGCCTTCTGGGGCTGGAACAATGTGTGGCTGAATCCGGAGTTCCGTAACTGGAACATCGAGGAGTATCTGGGTAGCATACGCTGCCCGATACTCGCCATACAGGGCGAAGACGACGAGTACGGTTCGCTGGAACAAATCCGCGGTATCCAGCGTCACGCCGCGCAGACCCGCCTGTGCATTCTCCCCGATTGCCGCCATTCACCGCACAAAGACCAGCCCGAGCGCGTCATCAAGGTTATGGATGAATTCATTCGAGCTTCGTGTTTGTAGGGTGAACCTTTGTGGCCATCCGGCATTTGTGTTCTTGAGTGTTCTTAAGCGTTCTTAAGACGCGGGGGTGGCGGCCCAGGCGGGGTGGAGCTCGCATCGTCCGGTCCTGGCTGCGCCAGGACTGCCCGCGGCCGCAACCTGGATCGGGCGGTCGCGGAACTCGCGTCGTCCACAGCCCCCCGGGCTGTGGACACCCTTGACGCTCAAACAACCGCTCCCTTGCATCCCGATCCAGGCTGCGGCCGCGGCGGACTCAAGCTCGCTCACCCCGCCTGGGCCGCCACCCCCGCTTGCGTTGACGTTTTTTGTGCGGTTGCAGGCGACTTTTTGCATGCTTATGGGGTAGCACGACTATGCGCACGGCGCCACTAGCCGATTGCCGTTCAATCCTCCGGCAATAATTGCGGGTTCCACGCAATCTCCCACAGATGGCCATCCGGATCCTGGAAATAGCCCGCGTAGCCTCCCCAAAAAGTGTCCCGAGCCGGCTTTACGATAATCGCTCCGGCATTCCGGGCCTGCTCCATGACAAGATCGACTTCCTCTTTGGACGAGACGTTATGCCCAAGAGCGAACTCGGTAGCGCTTGGGCTACCCAGCGGAATTCCTGAGTCGTGGGAAAGGCTCGCGCGAGGCCAGATGGCAAGCATCACCCCTGCCTGCAGCTCAAAGAAGGCCACGGCGCCATGCTCGAACTCTTCGCCAATAATTCCCTTGGTCGCCAGGCCCAGGCCGTCGCGATAGAACCGAAGCGATCGATCCAGATCATCAACGCCAATGGTTATGACTGTAACTCGTGGTTTCATGACATGCCTCGTCAGGAAAATCCTAAATTACCATACCCCTGCCGGTTTGGCTGCCAGCTTCTGGCTGTACAGAAGATCACGTTCGCGTCAAATACGCCGGCGCCTTCGCATGCGACTTACTTGTTCACCTGTTCGACGGCGGCGTGGTCGAACTGATACCACGCCGCCATGGGATCGAGGTCGTCCATGCTGAAGCGAAGGCGGCCGGCATCGATGCGCACACGAAGATTGCGGTATTTGACAAGGTAATGTATCGCGACGATTGCCGCGGCAAAGCCCGCGACGGCGCCTATGCCCAGCGCCCAGCGAGGGCCGAAGGCATCAGCCACCCAACCGACAATGGGCGCACCGATGGGGGTGCAGCCCAGGGCTATGGCTAGGCGAATCGCCATGACGCGCCCGCGCATGGCGGGGTCGGTCGAAAGCTGCACCAGGCTGTTCGTTGACGTGTTGAAGGTCAGTGCAGACATCCCGATGATAATGAGAGCGAGGCCGAAGAGCCAGTAGTTGGGCATGACCGCGGCCAGAGCCAGGCCAAGGCCGAAGACTGCCGCGCCGGAGAACAAATGCACGATATGCGGTTTCGCCCGCCTGGCGGCAAGCAGCGCGCCGGCAACCGTTCCGATCGCCATGGTCGATGTCAGCAGCCCATACTGGCTCGCTCCTCCGTGGAAGACGGTGACCGACATGGTTGAAATGAAGATTGGGAAGTTCATTCCAAACGTGCCGATGAGGAAGAGCATGAGAAGGACGACTTTCAGATCGGGACGCTTCCATACATAACGGAAGCCTTCGGCGAAGCTTCCCCGCGTCCGGACAGCCCGGGTGCTCTGATGAAGTTCATCAATGCGCAGGAAACCCAGCGAGCAGAGCACAGCGACAAACGAGGCTGCATTGATAAGGAATACCCATCCGGATCCCACGACGGCGATGAGGACACCGGCGACAGCCGGACCGATCATCCGCGCAGCGTTGAACGATGTGGAGTTCAGCGCCACGGCATTCGACAGGTCGGCCTCGCCGACAAGATCCGAGACAAATGTCTGGCGCGCCGGAGAATCGAATGCCGTGACGCAGCCAAGCAAAAATGCAAACACATAAACATGCCATAACTGAATGAGCCCGGCGATGGTAAGAATACCCAGCCCAAAAGCAAGCGTCCCCATGGCTGCCTGCGTACCGATCAGGAGTTTGCGCCGATCGAAATGATCGGCCGCAAAACCGGTCAGGGGCAGCAAGAGAAGATGAGGCCCGAACTGGAGCGCCATGACCACGCCCACGGCCGTCGCATTGTTATGCGACAACTGGGTGAGCACAAGCCAATCCTGGGCGGTGCGCTGCATCCATGTTCCCACATTGGATATGATCGCCCCGCCGGCCCATACCCGGTAGTTGAAGATGGCTAGCGAACGGAAGGTGCTGTTCATTTGTTCAAGCGAAACAGTTCGATCAGGAATCGGCGAAGCGTTTGAGCAGTTCGATGGCGCGTGCCAGTTCTTTCTGCTCTTCCAACGCAAACTTTGTCCGGATGGTGCGAAACAGCCAGTCCTCGCGCGCTACCCGGCCGGCCTTGATTCTTTCCCGACAAGCGGCAGTAAGAGACAAGACGGTTTGCCGCCCATCGGTCGGGTCCGGTGCGCCGCTTACCAGCCCGGCCGCCTTCAGTACAGAAAGAGTTTCACCCATCGATTGCGGGCGCACACCCTCTGCCCGCGCCAGGCTTGTCACCGTCGCGCAACCTTCGCGCTCCAGCCTGCGCACTACTTGTATCTGGGACCACGTGAAATCTCCCAGATGCGCCTCTTCACGCAGCCGCCGCTTGAGCGTGCTGACCAGCACGCGTAGTTCTTCGGCCACAGCCAAGGCGCGCGCGACGTCGGGGTCGCTGTGCTGCTCGCTCATCTCAGGGATTTCATCTTAATATGAAGGAAACCTTTGTAGTTTACCTTCAAATAGGGCTTGACACCACTTTGCCGACCGCGAGGTGCATAAATACCCTATCCGCT
Organism: Paralcaligenes sp. KSB-10; assembly: GCF_021266465.1. NCBI lineage: Bacteria > Pseudomonadati > Pseudomonadota > Betaproteobacteria > Burkholderiales > Alcaligenaceae > Paralcaligenes > Paralcaligenes sp. KSB-10. Next base: position 2,349,549 of record NZ_CP089848.1, read on the forward strand.
ATGCGCCAACCAGCCGATGCAGCGCGGCGATGATGGCGGCCGTGTCGCCATCCTTCGTACTCAACGCCACATACGCATCCGGACGAATCAGGTAGACGTGGCCAGCCTCGTAGCCGGAAGCAACTCCCGCGCCGGCAGCGGTGGCGACGGATTGCAGCACGCCGGGCAGGTTTACGCCGGTCGCGGCAACGGAGAGCACCGCGAACTTCCCGGTGGCGAGTATGTCATGCAGCCGCGAGGCCCCGCCTCCAGGAACCGTCAGAGGAAGATCGGGCGCGCGTTCGCCTGGCGCCGGGTGTCTTGCCGCGCTCTGCGGCGTCAGAGTCAGGGGGCTATCGTGATAGTGCAGATCCATCTCGGTCAGCTGGTCCACCATCCGCTGGCGCAGCATCGGAACGCGGCCCAGGGCGCTCACGGCAAGATTGCGAGCCTTCTGCAGGACAGGGTTGCTCAAGATGGCAAGCTTCGTCAATCTGCCGGCGTTGCGCAGGACCTGATCCCCGACAGCGCTGCGCTCCGGAGAATAGCTGTCAAGCAATACAGGCCTGGCCTGCCGATGCCAGACCATGGCAAGCTTCCAGGCCAGGTTGAAAGCGTCCTGCATTCCGGTGTTCATACCCTGGCCGCCCGCCGGGCTATGGACATGCGCCGCGTCGCCGCAAAGAAATACCCGGCCGCATCGGTAGTCCTTGACCTTGCGTTCGTTGATACGAAAGCGGCTCATCCACACTGCGTCATGCGCCCGCAGCCCGGGCGGCCCCCGGCGGTCAAGCAGTTGCTGGACTTCTTCCAGCGTTAGCGGCGATGCGTCGGCCGCAGGCGCCAGGCCCACATCGGCAATGATGCGGAACCGCGCCCCCTTGATCGGAACGAACAGGAGGACACCGGAAGGCGTCCAGCAAATCGTCAACTCATCCTGCGAAATCTTGCCGTCGAGCTCGACATCCGCCAGCATCCAGCCCGACGGCAAGGTATCGCCCTCGAACTGGGCTTCCAGCCCATGCCGGACAGTGCTGTGCGCGCCGTCGCAGGCAGCAAGATAGGAGGAATTCACCGTTTCGTCGTGCCCGTCGGCATGGCGCAGAACCGCGCCGACGCCGTCCCCGGTATCGTTAAAGGAGATGAGTTCGACGCACCGCTCCACACGGACACCGGTCAAAGCCAGCTGCTCTTCCAGCAAGCGTTCGGTGTCGCTCTGCGGAAGCATCAAGGCATAGGCATACGCGCTGCGAGCGGTGTCCAGGCGTACATGCACCAACATGTTTTGTTGGGCGAAGATGCGCGCGCCAACGGCTTTCATGCCGGCGTCCAAAAATGGTTGTACGCAACCCTGTATGTCCAGCATTTCGAGTGTTCGCGGCCACAGTACCAGCGCCTTCGACTTGTCGGTGCGCGCCGCCGCCTTATCGACGATACGCACCTCGACACCCCGGTGCTTGAGTGCCATCGCCATCGCCAGCCCTACAGGACCCGCCCCTACGATCAATACTGGTTCGTTCATTCTAAGCATCCTGAGTTGATTTGTGATTAGAAGAGTCTGTGCCGCGGCAGGTCCGGGCAAATAATAACATCAGCGTCTTTGGCGGCCATGCAATAGGCGACGATTCGGCGACTCATCGGTATACACTTCAACCTTCCCCTAAACATACCGATGCGGACAAGCGCCCCATGGCTCATAGATACGGCTTACTGATCGTCGGCATATTGCTTGCCGGGTCGGCGCCGCCCATTGCAAGCGCGGCAAGCTTCGACTGCGGCAAGGCCAGAACCTCTTTCGAAAAAGCAGTCTGCGCGGATCCGCAGCTGTCGGCCCAGGACACAGCCATGGCGCGGCGCTACAACGCCGCCCTGCCCCTACTTTCCGCCCCGGGGCAGGCGATCCTGCGCACCGGCCAGAAAGAGTGGCTCAAAATGGTGCAGGCCTTGTGCCTCGACAACAAAAGAAAGGAAAGTCCCGTCACCTGCCTGCGGCAGCAGTACGCCGACCGGCTTGACGATTTGCGCACTGCGGCCGTGGCCATCGGCCCTTTCGTCTTCAGCCGGGATGATCATTACGCGTCGATCGCAAGACAGGAGCCTGGCGGCAAGCCCCTGGAGCAGCATACGGGCCTGCCACGAATCGACCATCCGCTTTCGCCGCAAGCCGAACAATGGAATGCCGCGATAGTGCGGTTTGCGGCAGAGGCTCGAGCGAACTGGTGTTTTGCAGACCCAAGCCTGCCCAGCGACCAGTTTGTCCGCTTCAAGATTGAATCGGCCACACCCGATTTCATCAATGTCAAGATGCTGCACCATGAGCAATGCGACCGGGCCGCAGGTTCCGAGGATATGCGCAATATCTCCTACCTGCTCAAGCCTGGCCTGCATCGCCTCGAGGCGGCGGATCTGTTCAAACCGGATAGCGGATGGGAGTCCTTTTTGAGCACGCGCGCCACTCAAGTGCTGGGCGCCGATGATGCCATTGTCTTCAATGAAGGTATCAGCAAGGCCGTACGCGACCCAGTATCGTGGTCCTTCACCAGGCCCGGCCTTCTTGTCTCGTTCAACCCAGGCGAGGCGGGAGCGATGGCCTCCGGCATTCTGGAAGTGACCATACCCTGGGCCGATCTGCGGCGCTTCCTTGCGGACCATGCCCTTCAAAAGACCCGAGGCTTCGAGGCCGGCTAGGACCGCGGCTTTACGGACGCAGAACCTTTACGCACGCCGCCGCCTGTTTCGCGCGTTTGCGGGCTCCGTCGATATTCGTGTCGTAGGCCAGGGCTACACCCATGCGCCTGCGCAAGAAACTCTCGGGCTTGCCGAACAGGCGCAGATCGGTTTGCGGTACACGCAGCGCCTCTTGCACGCCATCGAAAGCCACGCCATGCGCATCGACGCCACCATAGATGACGGCACTGGCGCCGGGACTTCTCAATGCCGTATCGACGGGCAGGCCAAGAATGGCGCGCGCGTGCAGCTCAAATTCGCTTTGCCACTGCGAGATCATGGTTACCAGCCCGGTATCGTGCGGGCGCGGGCTGACCTCGCTGAACCAGACATCCTCGTTCTTGATGAACAGCTCGACGCCGAATACGCCTTGCCCACCCAGATTGTCGGTAACGGCCTTGGCGACATGCCGGGCCTTCTCCAAAGCGGCCGGACTCATGGGATGAGGCTGCCAGCTTTCGATATAGTCGCCTGCGGCCTGCAAATGACCTATGGGTTCGCAGAAATGGGTTTCCACCTGCCCATCGGCGCCGAGGGCGCGCACCGTCAGCAGGGTGATTTCGTAGTCGAAATCGATGAAACCTTCCACAATAATGCGGCCATGGCTGACACGGCCTCCGGCCATGGCGTATTCCCAGGCCGGCCGCACCTGATCGGGGCTGTCGATTTTGCTCTGGCCCTTGCCGGAACTGCTCATTACCGGTTTGACGACGCAGGGATAGCCGATGCCGCCGTCGATGGCGGCCTGCAGCTCTTCCAGCGAATCGCAGAATTTATAAGGACTGGTAGGCAGGCCCAGGGTCTCGGCGGACAGGCGCCGTATGCCTTCGCGATCCATCGTCAAACGCGCCGCGCGTGCGGTAGGAATAACACGGGCAAGGCCGGCGGCTTCCAGTTCCTCGAGCGCCTGGGTGGCAATGGCCTCGATTTCAGGAACGACCAGATCGGGCTTCTCGGCTTCGATCAGCGCCTTCAACTGTGCCGGGTCGCTCATGGTGATGGTGCGGGCGTGGTGGGCGACCTGCTGGCCGGGAGAGTCGGCATAGCGGTCAACCGCAATGGTTTCCACACCCAGGCGCTGCAAGGCAATGATGACTTCCTTGCCCAGCTCGCCGGAGCCAAGCAGCATCACTCTCGTGGCGCCAGGGGACAATGGGGTTCCGATAGTGCTCATAGTAGGATCTTCGGGCAAAGTAAGGATATGAATTGTAAATGCCCGGCGCCGGTTGCGCGGGAAAGCCGGGCACCGGCGCGATCGGCGTCAGTCCTGGCGGCTGGTGACTTCGAGCAGATGATAACCAAACTGGGTTTTCACAGGACCTTGCACCACGTTGAGCGGTGCGCTGAATACAACGGTATCGAATTCCTTGACCATTTGGCCAGGGCCGAACGAACCCAGGTTGCCGCCGTCGCGGCTGGAGGGGCAACTGGAGTTCTCTTTAGCGACCTGTGCGAAATCGGCACCGCCTTCAATAGCGGTTTTGAGTTCATTGCACTTCGCTTCGGTGGAAACCAGGATATGACGGGCAGTGGCTTGGGCCATGAGTATTACTCCTTCTAAATGAGTCGAACAGAATACCTCAATCGGAGATTTGCTGCGCGGCCTGAAACGGCTGGGCCGGCCTCGGGAAACCGAACTCTCAACCAATCCTGGAGTGCCTCTCACGACAAAAACACTTCTTCCGCTTATTTGCCACGCACGTGATCGAGCAGGCGCCGATCGCGTTTCGTCGGGCGTCCAGCGACGATTTCATGGGCAGGCTCGGGGGCAAGACGCCTCATCTCGGCAGCACGCTCGCGGGCGCTTACGCTTTCCGGCGTTTCCTCATAAAGCAGACGTGCCACCGGAGCCGGACCCCGTACACTGCTCACCGCGCACACGCGCACCTGAAGCGGAGGGTCTTCTTTGCGAACGCTTACAAGATCGCCCACCGCAACTTCACGCGCGGGCTTGGCGGGCTGCCCATTCACGAGCGCCCTGCCTTTGCCAATTTCCTCCGCCGCCAAGCTGCGGGTTTTGTAAAAGCGAGCCGCCCACAGCCATTTGTCGAGTCGAACCTTGTCCGCCATGCGAACCCCCCTTGCCTGCCTTATTGAGGAATACATGATAACTGGGACGCCTCGCCGGCCAGGCATCGACCCCGGCCAATGATGCAAAAAACACCGACAAGGCGCAATGTCAAATATTCCAGCGATCCGCGATGGCAGCCAAACGCTGCCGCAATGCGTCGAATTCCTCCGACAAGCGCCACGTCAGTGACACATAGCCAGCTAGCTGTGGCGGCATTGAATCCATTGCCATCTCAGGCGCCGCGGTGTCGCTCGGCCTCAAGCGGGCAATCGTGCCGAACTTCAGCGCGCGGGACATGCCGAGCAGCATGTCCCGCAAGCGATGGTTCTCGCCTCCAAAATGATGCTGGATGAATGCCTGCGCGCTTTCATCCTCGACGCGGGGGCGCGTGGCGGCAAGCACCTCCAGAAGGCTGAGGCAGATTCGCAAGCTGTGCTGGATCTCCTCAAGCTGCGCCGTCGAGACCCCGGTCTCTCGAGCGACGGATGGCATCAGCGAGCGTAGCTGTACCAGCAGAGTTCCTTGCAAAATCATGGCCCGCTGCAGCTCCGCCATGTCGAGGGACGCCTGGGTGGCGATCACGGTGTACGTCTTTGCACAGCCGCGCAGGATATCCGCCAGCGTGTAACGCCACGAATACGTGGCATGCAGCGGCAAGGCAAAGGAGAACAGCAATGCAATCGCAATTCCTATCAGCACATCCACCGCGCGCCATAGCCCATCGGCCATCGCGCTGTCGCCATGACCGGCAACGATCAGGATGGTGATTGCGGAAAGCAAGGCAATATAGCCTCCTTTGCCGATCGCGTGATACGCGCAAAAGCCGCAAGCAATCACGATCAGCAGGGAGCTAAGCCAGGGAATCTGAAAATAGGCCTGCTGCAGAATCACCGCCAGGCCCACCCCTGCCCCGATTACCGTCCCAAGGGCGCGCTCCGCGGCCTTGCGCCGAATATTGCCATGATGCTGCAGGCCGCCGATGACAACCAGCAATGTAATGGACGCCCACTCCCCATGAGGCAGGTTTATGCCTGTAGTCAACACCATGGATGTCAGGAGTCCAAGCGCGACCCTGACAGCATGAATCAGAGTCGCGTGACGGTAACGGCGAGCAGGATCCTGCAGCGGGCGGAGCAGGCCCTGCCATAGCAACTGAACGCGCGAAACTAGCGGAATGGCCATAAACAAGCACAAAAACCGGAAATTGCAATGACAAACGCTTGCCCCGTGGAAACCGCCTGGGGCTGTACCAGTCTACAACAGACGGCTACGGCCGTCTCGCGCCGCATACACCCTCTTATTCGAAGGCCGCCGCCGCGCGCCCGATGCGATCATTCACCGCCTGCCACAGCGCATTGCGGGGCGGCCGCTCCACCAGGATGCGGTTATACGCAGCTGCGTCGAGGCGTCGCAGCAGCGCATACAAATCGCGCGCATAGGCCTGCGGATCGGCAGGCGCCAAGTACCAGTCCACGCGTGGATACGCCGCCTGCCCAGGACGTTGGAAAGCCACCACCGCGACACGCTCCGCATCGCCCGCATGACGCTCCAGATACCCAACCAGAGCCTCCAGGGACAACAAGTGCAAAGGCGTACGAGGCGCGTAATGCGCCTTCAAGGAACCCGACACCCGCGGTGCACCGGCATCTGGCCGAGCAGGCTCAGCCCCCAGCACGGCCGCAATCTGGGCCGAAGAAATATGCCCCGGCCGCAACAGAACCGGGCCCATGCCTTGATCGAGCCGCGACACATCCACAATCGTCGACTCGATCCCCACCTCGGACGGCCCGCCTTCAAGCACCAGCATCTCGGCATCGCCAAGCTCCGCAAACTCGCTGCGCACATGCGCCGCTAGAGTCGGCGAAACCTGGCCGAACTTATTGGCCGAAGGCCCCGCCACTCCGCCCTGCCCGCTGGGCTTCAACGCGGCAAACTCACGCAGCAAGGCTTGCGCCACGGGATGCGATGGGCAGCGCAAGCCCACACTGTCCTGGCCTCCGCTGACCGCGGCCGGCACATGATCGGCCCGCGGCAATATCAGCGTCAAAGGCCCGGGCCAGAACGCCTGTATCAAGGCGCGAGCCTCGGCTGGAATAGCCCGGGCCCAATAATCCAGATCCGCCTCCGGCGACACATGGACAATGACCGGGTGACTGGATGGCCGTCCCTTGGCAGCGTAGATCCGCGCAATAGCGTCGGGGTTCTCGGCATCGCCCCCCAGGCCATAAACCGTTTCCGTCGGAAACGCGACCAGACCGCCCGCGGCCAGGCGCTCCGCGGCCAGGCGCAATGCTCGCGCCATATCGGCAGGATTGGACATCGTCATTACTTGAAAGAAATATGAAGTACGGCCGCGACAGCCGCGGCGGCCTCGCGCACGGCATCGAACGTGGGCGCCACCAGATTGATGTGACCCATCTTGCGCCCGCGCCGGGCCTCTGCCTTGCCGTACAAGTGCAATTTGGCGTTCGGCGTGCCCAGTACAGCGGCCCAATCGGGCTCTCGCTTCCGGCCGCTGGCGGGATCGAACCAGACATCGCCCAGGATGTTCAGCATAATGGCCGGGCATAAGCTGTCGGTACTGCCCAGCGGCAAACCGGCCATGACGCGAACCTGCTGTTCGAACTGGCTCGTCACACAGGCATCCATCGTGTAATGGCCGCTATTATGTGGACGCGGGGCGATCTCGTTGGCCACCAGGCTTCCATCCTGCAAGACAAAGAACTCCACGCACAGCACACCGTAATAATCCAGGCCATGCGCGATCGCCAGGGCGGCTTCAGCGGCCCGCTCGTGCAATGCGGACTCGGCCGCGGCGAATCCGGCCGCCACCGTCGAGACGGCCAGAATACCTTCGCGATGCTCATTGCTGGCCGGCGGATACGCTACCGCCCGGCCGTCGAAACCGCGCGCCAGCACCACGGAAAACTCCGACTTCAGCGGCATCAGGGCTTCCAGCACACAAGCCGTTCCCCCAAACGAGGCAAAGGCCTCCAGAGCCTGCTCGGGGCTGCCGACGCGTGCCTGGCCCTTGCCGTCATAACCCAGCCGAGCCACTTTAAGTATTCCGGGAAACAGGGCCGCCGGCGCGGACAAAATATCCTTGGCGCCATGTATCGCAGCATAAGGGGCGAGCGGCACGCCTATTTTTCCGATAAAGGCTTTTTCCTGGATGCGGTCCTGCACAATAGCCACGGCCTGAGCCGACGGACTGACCCTGGAGCGCGTAGCCAGTCTTTCCAGGCTAAGCGCCGGAACGTTCTCGAACTCGGTGGAAATCGCCGGGCAGCGCTCCGACAGACGGGCCAGACCGGCTTCATCGTCGTACGCGGCCTGAATATGCAGGTCGGCCACGGCACCCGCCGGACACTGCGCAACAGGATCCAGCACCGCCACCTTGTATCCCATGCTCTGGGCGGCTTGACAGAACATCCGCCCCAACTGCCCTCCCCCAATCATGCCCAGCCAGCCTCCTGGCGCAATCGGATCGGAAAGGGAAACAGCAGTCTTGGCCATAATCGGGAAAATTAAAAAATTAAAAATAAAAAAACCGGCATGCGCGCATGTTCCGGCCGCTGCTCAAGCCATGCGCCGCATGCAAGACATGGCGCCACCTTGATAGCGCAGCCGCCCGGTCCTATAGGGTTACATGCGGGGGCACCGTCATGGCCTGTGCGGCCTCGGTTTGCCGGGTGCGGAATTCTTGCAGCTTCTTGCGCAAATCGGAATCGGTCGTAGCCAGGCAGGCAACCACATGCAGGGCGGCATTCGCGGCGCCCGCTTCGCCGATGGCGAATGTGGCTACCGGTATGCCCCTGGGCATCTGCACGATGGAAAGCAGAGAATCCTGGCCCTGCAAATACTTGGACGGAACCGGCACGCCGAATACCGGTACCGGCGTCAACGCCGCCATCATGCCGGGCAAATGCGCCGCGCCGCCCGCGCCCGCGATAATCGCACGCAGGCCGCGCTCGGTCGCCGAAGCGCCGTATTCGACCATTTGATGCGGCATGCGATGAGCCGACACAACGTGCAGCTCGTGCGGCACGCCAAACTCTTCAAGCACGGCGGCAGCCTGTTTCATTACGTCCCAATCGCTGGATGATCCCATGATGATGCCCACCAGGGGACTGGCATTGGATTCGGTCAAAGATTTCATAGTGAAGTCGGCCATAACAATACTCCAGAGAGAGCGGCAAATTTTACCGTGCGGCGAAGGAAGCAGCGGTTACGAGCTGCATCCCCCCGTTACAGCTCAGACATGGAAGCCCGCCTATGCCGTCAGGCGCGTCATGGCTTCGCGATACTTGGCCGCTGTTTTTTCAAGCACATCGGCGGGCAGGCGGGGCGCCGGCGGGGTTTTATCCCACACCTGGGTCTCGAGCCAATCGCGTACAAACTGCTTGTCGAACGAGGGAGGGCTGATGCCGACAGCGTACTCGGATGCCGGCCAAAAGCGCGACGAATCCGGCGTCAGGACCTCATCCATCAGATGCAGCTGGCCTTGCCCATCGAGCCCGAACTCGAATTTTGTGTCAGCAATGATAATGCCTTTGCCCGCTGCAAAATCAGCCGCTTCGGAATACAGCCTGAGCGTTACGTCGCGGATTCTTTCAGCCAGCGCCGCACCGACTTCACGCACCACATGATCGAAATCGACGTTCTCGTCGTGCGAACCGAACTCGGCCTTGGCCGCCGGGGTGAAGATGGGCCGAGGCAGCTTGCCGGCCTGCCGCATGCCCGCCGGCAGGGCAATGCCGCAGATCGATCCGCCGGCCTGGTAGTCCTTCCAGCCCGAACCGATCAGATAGCCGCGGGCGACCGCCTCGACCAGGATGGGCTTGAGGCGCTTTACCACCACCGCCCGGCCACGCACCTGCTCGCGCTCGGAGGGAGCGACGACATCTTCGGGAGCAATGCCCGTTGAATGATTGGGCAACACGTGCGCCAGCTTTTTCAGCCAGAACTCGGTCAGCTCGGTCAGCACCTGGCCCTTGCCCGGGATGGGATCGTCAAGAATGACGTCGAAGGCCGAAATGCGGTCGGTCGCGACGATCAGCAGCTTGTCTTCGCCAACGGCATACATATCGCGCACTTTGCCGCGCCCCAGCAAAGGGAGGGAGTCGATAGATGATTGATGTAGTGCTTGCACCACGATTTGTCCTTAGATCGAAAACACAACGCCCGACGAGCCTGTCGGGCGCCATTCATGCATTCAGGAAAACACGGCGCCTGAGGAACGTTCGGGCACCATGCTTTCCTGGCCGGCCAGACGCTTACTGAACCACTTGGGCCAGCTTGCCCGAGGCATATTGCTGGGCAATTTGAGACAGGGCAACCGGCTTGATCTTGCTGGCATTGCCGGCTGTGCCGAACTCGGCATAGCGCTGTTTGCAAATCAGCTTCGCAGCCTGGCGTGCCGGCTTCAGATATTCGCGCGGATCGAACTTGGCCGGGTTTTCGGCCATGAAACGCCGAATTGCGCCGGTCATTGCCAAGCGTATATCGGTATCGATATTGACTTTGCGCACGCCGAACTTGATGGCTTCCTGGATTTCTTCAACAGGCACGCCATAGGTTTCTTTCATGTCGCCGCCGAACTCGCGAATCTCGGCGAGCAGGTCTTGCGGCACGCTGGAACTGCCATGCATGACCAGGTGCGTATTGGGCAGGCGGTGATGGATTTCCTTGATGCGGGAAATCGACAAAATGTCGCCGGTGGGCTTGCGCGTGAACTTGTAGGCGCCGTGGCTGGTGCCAATCGCAATCGCCAGCGCATCGAGCTGAGTGTGGCGCACGAAATCGGCCGCCTGCTCGGGATCGGTCAGCAATTGATCCATGGTCAGCTTGCCATCCGCGCCATGGCCGTCTTCCTTGTCGCCCTGCATGGTTTCCAGGGAGCCCAGGCAGCCAAGTTCTCCTTCAACGGTAACGCCCAGCTTATGAGCCATTTCGACCACGCGGCGCGTGACATCGCGGTTGTAATCGTAGTCGGCAATGGATTTGCCGTCTTCTTTCAGGGAACCGTCCATCATGACGCTGGAAAAACCCAGCTCGATAGCCCCCTGGCAAATCGCGGGGGACTGGCCGTGATCCTGGTGCATGACGACCGGGATATGCGGAAACGACTCGACGGCCGCCTGGATCAGGTACTTCAGAAAGCCTTCGCCGGCGTATTTGCGGGCGCCCGCCGAGGCCTGCATGATGACCGGGCTGTCGGTCTCATCGGCCGCTTCCATGATTGCCTGAACCTGTTCCAGGTTATTGACGTTAAAAGCGGGAATACCATAACCGTTTTCAGCAGCATGATCGAGCAACTGACGCATGGAAACTAGGGCCATGACTAGACCTCCTGAATGCAGAATAAATTAGGGACAGGCGTCATTTTACGAGGGAATAGGATTAATTGCTTAAAGCCGCGCCTCACCGCTGCGGCCCAGTACGAGGGCGTAGCGCCGACTTGGGCCGGAACGCCTTGACGATCTGTTCGCGGGTTTCGATATACGGCCCGCCGATCAGGTCGATGCAATACGGCACGGCCGCAAAAATGCCGGCCACCCGCGTTTTGCCCTCGGCGTCTTTCAATCCTTCGAGCGTTTCCTTGATAGCCTTGGGTTGGCCGGGAAGATTGATGATCAGCGCCGCGTGTTCCGGCGTTTCGCGAATTACGGCCACCTGGCGCGACAAAATGGCCGTGGGCACGAATGCAAGGCTGACCTGGCGCATTTGCTCGCCGAAACCCGGCATTTCCTTGGTCGCCACCGCCAGGGTGGCCTCGGGCGTGACATCGCGCCGCGCCGGGCCCGTGCCGCCCGTGGTCAGCACCAGATCGCAGCCCAGTTCGTCGACCAGATGAATCAGCGCCGCGGAGATCTGTTCGGTTTCATCGGGAACCAGGCGCGTGGCGAACTGGCACCTGCCCAATACGGCCGATTCAAGCCAGGCCTGCAATGCCGGCAGGCCCTGGTCCTGGTAGACGCCGCTGGAAGCCCGGTCGGATATGGATACCAGCCCGACCAGCAATTCATCGGGATGGCCACGCACAAGACGCTGTTGTTCAGACATATTGTTCCTGAGAAAAACGGGCGACCACAAGAGCCGCCCCTGCAAACACCCATGACGCCGGCCTTCCCCTCCATAGGGCCGCCCCTGTAAAAACCAACGGCGTCGGCCCCTCGCTCCGTAGATACCGTCTTTGGGTATCAATAAGATTCAGTGCAGGGAATGGCACTTGCGGCACCCGATTTACACACAGCGGCCGCCGTCGACCTCCAGGCACGCACCGGTGACAAAAGCCGCCTCGTCGGACGCAAAATACAGGGCCGCATTGGCAATGTCCTGGGGCGTGGAAAATCGCCCCATCGGAATACCCGCCAGAAACCGCTCGCGATTGGCGGGCGTATCGGGCATGCCCATGAAATCTTCAACCAGGCCGGTGGCGCCGATAACGGGATTGACGCAATTGACACGGATATTGTCTTTGCCGAGTTCGGCCGCCATCGCCTTGCTGGCCGTTACGACCGCGCCTTTGGTGCTGTTGTACCAGACCAGCCCGGGGCGCGGGCGGATCGCGGCCGTCGAGGCAATATTGACGAAAGAGCCGCCGCCGTGCCCACGGAAATAAGGCACCATATGCTTGGCAGTCCAGAAAATGCTTTTGACATTGACGTTGAACACCCGGTCGAACTCCTGCTCGGTGATATCGAGCAAAGGCTTGTTCTTGTGTGTAGTACCGGCGTTATTGACCACGCAATGCAATGCGCCGAAAGCCTTGAGCGTTTCTTCCAGCAAGTTTGCCACACTGGCCCCGTCGGCCACATCGGCCGCCGCGAATACGGCATCGCCGCCAGCCTGGCGTATCTGTTCGAGCACGGCCCGGCCATGCTCTTCGTGAATATCCGCTACCACCACACGCGCGCCCTCGCGCGCGAAGGTATGAGCGATACCGGCGCCAAAACCCGAGCCCGCCCCTGTCACTATTGCCACTTTTCCTTCCAAACGCATGCCTGCTTCCCTCGATATGTATTAGTGTTTGATCGCTATGGTCTTGACCGTGGTAAATCCATAGAGGGCCTCGAAGCCCTTTTCACGACCGAAACCCGATTGTCCGGTACCGCCGAAGGGCAGTTCCACCCCGCCGCCCGCACCGTAATTATTGACAAAAACCTGCCCGGCCCGTACCTGGCGCGCCATCCGCATCTGGCGCGCGCCATCTTGCGTCCAGACGCCGGCCACCAGGCCAAACGGCGTATTGTTGGCCAGGCGCAGCGCGTCGGCTTCATGCTCGAACGAAATGGCCGCCAGCACCGGGCCGAAAATCTCTTCCTGAGCCAAGCGATGATCAGGCGGCACATTGCTCAACAGCACCGGCGGCTGATAAAACCCACTGGCAGGGGCCGAGGCTTCAAGCGTGCCGCGCGCCGCAACCGTGATCGCCGCCGCGTCGGCCTCATCCAGAAAGCCTCGCACGCGCGCCAGTTGTTTGGCGCTGATCAGCGGCCCGCAATCCAGATTTTCACCGGCCGGCCCGGTGCGAGTACACGCAAAGAGTTCGGACAGGCGCTCGATCAGCGTCGAGTACAAGGGACGCTGGATCAGCAAACGGCTGCCGGCCGAACACGTCTGGCCGGCGTTTTGCACTATGGCATTGAGAAGGACGGGCAAGGCCGCATCGATATCGGCATCGGCAAAAACGATCTGCGGCGACTTGCCGCCCAGTTCCAGCGTAACCGGGGCAAAATGCCCGGCGGCAGCCTGGGCCACTTGCTTGCCGGTTTGGGGCGAGCCTGTAAACGAAATATGATCGATACCCGGATGAGCCGACAGGGCGGCTCCCGCCTCGGCGCCCAAACCGGTACAGATATTCAGCGCCCCGGCGGGCAGGCCGACATCCAGCGCGATTTGCGCCAGCTCCAGCAAGGACACGCAAGCGTCTTCGGCCGGTTTGACCACGCAGGCATTGCCGGCGGCCAAAGCGGCCCCCACGCTGCGGCCGAAAATCTGCAGGGGGTAATTCCATGGGATGATATGCCCGGTTACGCCATGCGGCTCGCGTAGGGTCAAGACGGTGTAATCCTGGGGATACGGAATCGTCGAGCCGTGCAGCTTGTCCACCGCCCCGCCGTAAAACTCGAAATAGCGCGCCACGGCGGCCGCGTCGGCCCGGGCCTGTTTAAGCGGCTTGCCAGTGTCTCTGGATTCGATTTGCGCCAATTGCTCCTGGCGATCCTGCAGCGCCACACTGAAGCGCAACAGCAGGCGGCTGCGTTCGGCCGGAGGCATTTTCCCCCAGACGCCTTCGCTGGCTGCCCGCGCAGCCAGCACAGCGGCATCGATATCGGCCTCGCGCGAACGGGCAATCGTGGAAAAAGCCTGGCCATCGGAAGGATCGATAACGGGCAGGGTTTCGCCGCTCTGCGCACTTACCCAGCGATTGGCAATGAAATTTTGGTACGTCATGAGTCTTGTCTCTTGAATAAGTATTCACAAAGCGCGGCATTCTGTGCCGGCTTTGCTTGCCGTGTGCGCGGTATTGTCCGCGCTACGGGTCCATCTGAAAACCGAACTAAAATATAGTTTATCAGTATCGCCTCGTCTCACCCTGCACGGCGGGCAATATCGTCGCGGCCCACTCTGGAACAGTGCACGGATACATTCTCAAGGAAAAAAATGGCAGGTAAACGCGTTTTACTGGCCGGTGCCGGCGACCTGTGCCTGCGCGCCGCGCAATTGCTGCTGAAACAAGGAGATGCGGTCTGGGGCCTGCGACGCCACCCTCCCAAAGATTCGCTTTCCGGCATACAGTGGCTGGCCGGCGACCTGACAGAAGACCTGGACTGCCTGCCCGCCGACCTCAGCCACGTCATTTACGCCCCTACGCCCGATCGCCGCAACGAAGCCGCCTACAGGGCCGTTTTCATGCAAGGCTTGCAGCATCTGCTCGCCGCCCTGAACCACCAGACACTGCAACGATTCCTGTTCATTTCGTCCAGCGCCGTCTACGGCCCCGATGAGCAGGCCTGGGTCGATGAGGCCACGCCGCCCGATCCCCGCGGTTTTAATGGCGAGGTACTGATGGAAGCCGAACGCTGGCTGGCTGCCGAAGTACCCTGCGCCATCCGTTTTCGCCTTGCCGGCCTGTACGGCCCGGGCCGCGTGGCACTGCTCGAACGCCTGAGGCTGGGCAAGGTCACGGTGCCGCGACAGGCCGCGCACTGGGCCAACCGCTTTCATATCGACGACGCGGCGCGCGCCTCGGTGCATCTGCTTGAACTGGATCGGCCCGAGTCCTGTTATATAGGCGCCGACAACCGCCCGCACAAAATCGACGAACTGTACGATGCCCTGGCCCGCATGCTCGATGCCGGGCTGCCGCCCGACGCTCCCATGTCAGAGGAAGTAGGCAGCAAACGCCTGAGCAACGCACGTCTGCGGGCCAGCGGCTTCGAACCCGCCTGGCCCGATGCCATCGAAGGCTACCGCGCCCTGATCAGCCGGCGCGCGCCCATGTAGAACGGACGGATTCGCACAGTGAGAAACGGGTGGGCCCCGCCCTGCCGCCCGCGAGGCGCGGACTTATACAGCCTTATCCGGCCGCTCTTTCTTCCAGGATTTGTACCGCCGGCAAAGGCTTGCCTTCCAGGAACTCAAGGAACGCGCCACCGCCCGTCGAGATATAGCCCACTTTATCCGCGATATGGAACTTGGCTATGGCCGCCAGCGTATCGCCGCCGCCCGCGATCGAAAATCCGGCCGATTCGGCTACCGCTCTGGCCACGCCCTGCGTACCCTTGGCAAAAGCCTCGAGTTCGAAAACACCGACTGGGCCGTTCCAGACTATGGTTCCCGCATTCCTGATAATTTCGGCCAGCTGCCCGGTTGTTGCAGGCCCTATGTCAAGAATCAGATCGTCGTCGGCCACTCGATCGGCCGGCTTGACGCTGGCGTGGGCATCGGCGCCAAACGACTTCGCGCACACCACATCGACCGGAATCGGCACGGCGGCGCCGCGTTTTTTCATCAGGTCGATTACGGCCCGAGCCTGCCCAAGCTGATCGGGCTCGGCCAGCGATTTGCCGATATTCAACCCCGCGGCCAGCATGAACGTGTTGGCGATCCCTCCGCCCACCACCAATTGATCCACCTTCTCGGCCAGCGATTGCAGAATCGACAGCTTGGTCGATACTTTCGAGCCGCCGACAATCGCCACCAGGGGGCGCTTGGGTTCATGCAGGGCGCGCGCCAGGGCGACAAGTTCCGCCTCCAGCAACGGGCCCGCGCAGGCGATGGGCGCAAAACGCGCGATGCCATGAGTCGTGGCCTCGGCCCGATGCGCCGTGCCGAAGGCATCGTTGACATACACATCGCACAAGGCCGCCATTTTTCTGGCCAGGGCCTCATCGTTCTTTTTCTCGCCGACATTGCAGCGGCAGTTTTCGAGCAACACAAGCTGCCCGGCCTGGACCCGCACGCCGTCAACCCAGTTCTGCACCAGAGTAACCGGTGTTTCCAGCAGCTTGGAAAGACGCACGGCAACCGGCGCCAGTGTATCCGCGGCGGCGACCGTCCCTTCCTGGGGCCGCCCCAGATGCGAGGTGACCATCACCGCGGCGCCGGCATCCAGCGCCATGCGTATAGCCGGAACCGATGCGCGTATGCGCGTGTCTTCGGTGATTTCGCCCGCCTCGTTGAAGGGCACGTTCAGATCGGAGCGGATGAAGACCCGCTTGCCCGCCAGCGCGCCGGATTGAGCCAAAGAAGCAAGAGTTTTAACTGTAGACATAAAGAAGCACCAAACCAAGGTAACGGATATGGCAAGGGCGGGTCGCCCCGCCCTTGCATTGATGGCAGACTGCCTATTTGGCCGACATCAAGGCCACCGTGGTATCCAGCATGCGATTGGAGAAACCCCATTCGTTGTCATACCAGGACGAGACCTTGACCAGCGAGCCGGATACTTTGGTCAGGCCCGCGTCGACGGAACTGGACGCCGGATTATGGTTGAAATCCACCGACACCAGCGGCTCGGTGCTGTACTCGAGTATGCCCTTGAGCGGCCCTTGCTCGGATGCGGCCTTGAGAATACCGTTGACTTCGTCCACTGAAGTTTCACGCGATGCCACAAAAGACAAATCGACGAGAGACACATTGATGGTCGGAACACGAATCGCATAACCGTCGAGCTTGCCATTGAGTTCGGGCAGAACCAGGCCAACCGCCGCGGCGGCGCCGGTTTTGGTTGGAATCATGCTCATGGTGGCGGAACGGGCGCGCCGCAGGTCCTCGTGGTACACATCGGTCAGAACCTGATCGTTGGTATAGGAGTGAATGGTGGTCATCAGGCCAGTCACAAGGCCAAGCTTCTGGTGCAAGGGCTGAACCAGGGGAGCCAGGCAGTTGGTGGTGCACGACGCGTTGGAAATGACCGTGTCGCTGGCCTTCAAAACGCCGTGGTTGACGCCGTAGACGATGGTGGCGTCGACATCCTTGCCGCCGGGAGCCGAAATAATGACTTTCTTGGCGCCGCCCTTGATATGCGCGCTGGCCTTTTCCTTGCTGGTGAAAAAGCCGGTGCATTCAAGCACGACATCCACACCCAAATCGCCCCAGGGCAGTTCGGCGGGATTGCGTTGGGCCAGCACACGGATCTTGTCGCCGTTGACCACCATGAAATCGCCGTCGACCGTTACCGTGCCGGGAAATTTGCCGTGGGCCGTATCGTATTGCGTCAGGTGGGCATTGGTCTTGGGCGCACCCAAATCGTTGATGGCCACGATTTCAATATCGTGCTTTTTGCCGTCTTCGTAGTGCGCACGCAGAATATTGCGGCCTATACGTCCATACCCGTTAATCGCCACGCGAATTGTCATTGCTGCTCTCCTGTTTTATAAAACCTGTTCGACTGCCGCCGCCACATGCTCGGCAGTCACGCCAAAATGCTTGAATAAAACTCCCGCCGGGGCCGATTCGCCATAGGTGTCCAAGCCCACCACGGCGCCATCCAGCCCCACATATTTGTGCCAGCCTGCGGTGACGCCGGCCTCGACCGCAACCCGCGGCAGGCCTTTGGGCAACACGGCGGCGCGCCAGGCGGCGTCCTGGGCGTCGAACACCTGAGTGCAGGGCATCGACACCACCCGAACCGCTATGCCCTTGGCGGCAAGCTGCTCTTGCGCTCCCAGGGCCAGGGCCACTTCGGAACCGGTGGCAATAATGATGGCTCGGGCCTGGGCCGCATCGCGCAGCACATAGCCGCCACGTGAAATTGCCGTCATGGTTTGGGAGTCGCGCTCGACAAAAGGCAGATTCTGGCGCGATAAAAGCAAGGCACTGGGGCCTCCGTCTTTTACCTGCATGCCCAGGCTGGCCGGCCGCTCAATGGCCTGTACCCAGGCCACGGCCGTTTCGGTCGTGTCGCAGGGGCGCCAAACGTGCAGATTGGGGATCAGGCGCAGGCTGGCCGCATGCTCAACCGATTGATGAGTGGGGCCGTCCTCGCCCAGGCCGATGGAGTCGTGAGTGAACACATGCACGACGCGCTGCTTCATCAGTGCCGCCATGCGCAGGGCATTGCGCGAATAATCGGAAAACGTCAGGAACGTACCGCCAAAAGGCAGGTAACCGCCATGCAGGGCAATGCCGTTCATGATGGCCGCCATGCCGAATTCGCGCACCCCATAATTAATGTGGCGCCCGAACTGCAGGCCGTGCGTGGTCGCACGAACCGGCACGACACCTTTCCAGTCGGTGAAATTCGATCCGGTAAGATCGGCCGACCCACCCAGGAACTCGGGCAGAATCGGCGCAAAAGCGGTGATTGCAAGCTGAGATGCCTTACGGCTGGCCACGGTTTCGGCCTTGGCGGCAGTGGCCGCCACAAACGCGCGGGCCTGCTCGGCAAAGTCGGCAGGCAGTTCGCCGGCCAGGCGCCGGCGCAATTCGGACGCCTCGGCGGGAAAAGCGCGGGCGTAGGTATCGAAACAATCTTGCCACGCTGCCTGCAGCGTTGTTCCGCGAGGCTTGCCATCCCAGCGTTGGTAGATATCAGCGGGAATCTCGAATGGCGCATACGGCCAGTCCAGGGCCACTCGCGCGGCGGCGATTTCGTCTTTGCCCAGCGGCGCGCCATGTACCTTCTCGGTACCAGCCGCATTCGGGGCACCCTTGCCTATGACGGTGCGGCAGCAGATCAGGGTGGGGCCCTGCCCCTTGGAGGCCAGTTGTTTGGCCTGGACAATGGCGGCGTCGATGGCCGCCGCATCATGGCCATCGATATGGCGCAGCACGTTCCAGCCATAGCCTTCGAATCGCTTCGGAGTATCGTCGGCAAACCAGTTCTTGACTTCACCGTCTATGGAAATGCCATTGTCGTCGTAGAAGACGATCAGTTTGGACAATTTCAGTGTGCCGGCCAGAGAGCTGACTTCGTGCGAAATCCCCTCCATGAGGCAGCCGTCGCCGACAAAGGCGTAAGTGTAGTGATCGACCACAGCGTGGCCAGGCCGGTTGAATTCCCGCGCCAGCAAAGCCTCCGCCAGGGCCATCCCGACCGCATTGCCCAAACCCTGTCCGAGGGGTCCGGTGGTTGTTTCGACCCCGGCAGTCACCCCCACTTCGGGGTGGCCGGGCGTGCGGGAATGCAATTGCCTGAAGTTTTTAAGCTCTTCTACGGGCAGATCGTAGCCGCTCAGGTGCAGCAGAGAATAAAGCAACATGGACCCGTGCCCGTTCGACAGCACGAAACGATCCCGGCCGGCCCATGCCGGATCGGCAGGGTTATGGCGCAAATGCCGCGTCCACAACACTTCAGCGATATCGGCCATCCCCATCGGAGCCCCGGGATGGCCCGAATTGGCTTGTTGAACGGCATCCATGGCAAGCGCGCGTATGGCATTGGCCAAGGATGAATCTTGGGCGGACGATAGACTCATTAAAAACTCACAAGAGATGACTCAGCCCCGCAGAGCCTGGGTGCAACAATATGGTTTGCAAAGCCCTGGATTTTACCACTGGCCGCACAAGCAGCCTGCCCGCCGGCGTTTTACTCGGCGATCGCGCTTTTCTCCGGCATGCCCGCATGCTACCTTAGCAGCCTGGTACCTATTCCATTTTCCCGGGGCCAGCCCCGAAGCACTCCCAGCACAGCCATGGCCACATCGCGCTTTTATTGCCCCCTGCCCCTTACCGCACATCAATCCCTGGAACTGCCCGCGGAGCTTGCGCACCACGCATTACGGGTCTTGCGCCTCAAGGCCGGGGCAGAAATCGTCCTGTTCGACGGTCGCGGCGGCGAGTATCCTGCCATCCTGCAGACAGAAGGAAAAAAAGGCTATGCCGAACTGGGCGCGCAACGCCTGGTCGAAGTGGAACTGTCCGGCGAAATTACCTTGGCCCAGGGCATACCGGCCGGGGACAAAATGGACTGGATCATCGAGAAAGCGGTCGAGCTGGGAGTGCAGCGGCTGATTCCCATTACCGCGCAGCGCAGCGTATTGCAGCTCAGCGGCGAGCGTCTCGAAAAGCGCCAGCGCCACTGGCGAAGCATTGCACAATCGGCCAGCGAGCAATGCGGTCGCAACCGCCTCATGGCAATCGATGCGCCCATGCCGCTGCGGGCCTGCCTGGAACAAGCTGATTCCACCGCGCGGCAAGCCCTGTTTTGCCATCCGGAAGCGCAACAGACGCTGTCGCAAGCCCTGCGGGCTCAAACCAGGCGCCTGATGTTTTTGATCGGCCCCGAGGGCGGATGGTCGGACGACGAACAGGCCCTGGCCAGGCGCCACGGCATAGAAGCCATCCAATTCGGCGCACGCGTTCTGCGCACGGAAACCGCGGGCCTGGCACTGGTCGCCGCGGCCAGCGCCCTGCAGAGCTGGGTCTGAGACGCAGGCTTATTCGTGCGAGCGATGCCCCGCATAAGGGGTTGGCGCCACGCCAGGCTCCGGGTCGGGATGCTTGCCCGCATGCTCGACCACATAGGCAAAATAACGATCATTGTTGACGGCGAACTCTACGGTATCGGCGCACACGCTTTCAATGGCGGCCGCGTCGGCGGCCAGCACCGGATCGCCCGAATGCAGATTGTGCAGCCACAATACTGCCCCGATCTTTTGGTCGAGCACGGTATCGCACAGGCAGTCCGACAAGGCGTCAAGATTACTGCCGAAGTACTCAGGGAAATCGACCGCTTTCGCAATGGCCCTCAATACAGCCGAACAGCTGCGGGCCCGATCGCAATCGACGACGAAAACCGTCATGCCCAAGGTGTTTGCCGCATTGACCACCTCTTCCTGCGAAATCGAGGAAACGTCGAGCAAACCACTTTTCTGCAGTTTTTTTTGCAATGACTGTGCTGGGGCCATTGTTACGTCTCCTTGAAAAACGCCTGGACTTCTTCAACATGGCTCATGCTATCGGCACGACCCAAACGAATGAGCGCTTGCGTATAGCTGGCCTCGAACAACAAATACGAAATAAGTGCACCACCGGTTGACGAGCCTGAACCCGACGATACACCGAGAACGCGAAAAAGGGTACGGGCAGCGCGCGGCATTTGATCCAGATGCTCCATGGCTATTCCATCCAGCGAACGGCTAGGGGTAATTGCCAAGGTGCTCACCGGGCGCAGCGTTTGGCTTTGTAATGCATTCGGGGGCAATTGCGCAAGCAGTTCGTTGATACGGTCCATGCGTTCAAGGTCCATGGACAGGCTATCCAGGAAAATATTCGATAAAGCTTGCCCTCCGATTTGAGCCAAAGTGGGATATTTGGGGTCTTCCTGGCGCAATTCGGGATGGGTATCGTCCTGATGTCCGGTGCCGATTACGAATATTTTTTTCGCACCCAGATGTATGGCCGGGCTCAGGGGCGCCAACTGACGCATCGAACCGTCACCGCACCATTCGACCTGGCTGCCCAGGGACATGGCCTCGGCCGGAAATATGAATGGAATGGAACTGGAAGCCATCAGGTGCGTTACGTCAATATTGCAGGGCACGGCGCGGCGCAAGGAACGACGCCAGGGCTGTATCGTGCGATGCGACTGGTAAAACGTCAGGTGTTCGCCGCTGGTATAGCCGGAAGCCGTAATCGCCAGGGCTTCCAGATGCCCCAGGCTCAGGTTCTGATGCAGCCGGTCGAAATCCAGGGTTGCCGAAAGCAGCTCGACAAGCGGCCGATTATCGAGCAGGGAACGCGGATTCCGGTTGCGCATATGGGGAACCAGCCACCCTAGCGACAACATGCCCAGCCAGCGCAGGCCCGTGAAAACAAGACCGGCGCTGTCGGCCTTGTAGACCATCCCGGTATGCAGGTTTTCCCAGAGGCGCCGAATGTGATCGAGCGCCACATGCGGCGCGTTGGCGTGGCACCCGAGAGCCACCGCATTGATAGCCCCCGCCGACGAACCGCAAATCACTTTGAAGGGGTTCGAAAACTGGGCCGAATGCGCAGGGTCGAGAATATCGAGCACCCCCTGCAGCACCCCCACCTGGTAAGCCGCCCGCGCCCCGCCCCCGGTCAGAACCAAACCAGTGGGCAAGGATGAGTCGAGAACGGATACCGGTTTTTCGTTAGCGCGGAGTGTTGGCATCGACCACTGTCAGCGCCGTCATGTTCACGATCCGACGCACTGTTGAACTCGACGTCAGGATATGCACCGGCGCATTGACCCCCAGCAGGAACGGGCCAACGGCCACATTGCCGCCCGCAGCTGTTTTAAGCAGGTTATAGGCAATATTGCCCGAATCGACGTTGGGACATACAAGCAGGTTGGCTTCGCCCTTGAGCGTGGTGGACGGCAGTATGCGTTGCCGCAAGGCTTCGTCGAGCGCGCAGTCGCCATGCATTTCCCCATCGATTTCAAGCTCGGGAGCGCGTTCGCGTATCAGTTCCAGCGCTTCGCGCATCTTCTTGCCGGAAGCGGAGCTGCCGGAACCGAAATTCGAGCGCGACAGCAAGGCGACCTTGGGCTCGACGTTGAGGCGGCGCATTTCGGCGGCGGCGGCAAGCGTGATTTCGGCGATTTGTTCAGCATTGGGATCGTCGTTGACATGGGTATCGACCAAAGCCACCGTACGCTCGGCCAGCAGAAGGATATTCATGGCTGCATAGGTTCTGGCCCCGGCCGATTTGCCGATGACTTCGTCGATGAACTGCAGGTGATTGGCGTAGGTACCCACCGTGCCGCACACCATGCCGTCGGCGTCGCCCAGGTGCACCATCATGGCGCCGATCAGCGTCAGGCGGCGGCGCATTTCGACCCGGGCCATTTCCTTGCTGATACCGTGGCGGCACATGAGCTCCCAGTATGTGGTCCAGTACTGATGGAAGCGTTCGTCGTATTCAGTATTGGTTACTTCGACGTCGACGCCGAGCCGCAGGCGCAGCCCAAATTTTTCAATGCGGGCCTGCAGCACAGCGGGGCGGCCGATCAGTATGGGCTTGGCGAGCTTTTCGTCGACAACCACCTGCACGGCCCGCAATACCCTTTCTTCCTCGCCTTCGGCAAAGACAATGCGCGACTTTCCACCATCGCGCACCAGGCCCTTGGCAATGGAAAACAGCGGCTTCATGAAAGAGCCCGAGCGATACACGAACTGCTGCAATTGCTCGGTGTAGCCGTCAAGGTCGGCAAGGGGCCGCGTGGCCACGCCGTCTTCCATGGCGGCCTTGGCAACCGCGACCGCGATGCGCACGATCAGGCGTGGGTCGAAAGGCTTGGGAATCAGGTAATCGCGACCGAACGACACTCCGTAAGTGCCATAGGCCGCGGCCACGACTTCGTTCTGTTCTTCCTGCGCCAGCTTGCATATGGCGTGGACGGCGGCCTTTTCCATACCGCGGGTAATGGTTGTGGCGCCGACGTCGAGCGCCCCCCGGAAGATATACGGAAAGCACAGGACATTGTTGACCTGGTTGGGGTAGTCGGACCGCCCGGTCGCCATGACGATGTCGTCGCGCACGGCATGAGCCACTTCGGGCAGGATTTCGGGGCTGGGATTGGCCAGGGCAAGAATAAGCGGCGACGGCCCCATTTTGGCCACCATTTCCGGCTTGAGGACGTTTCCTGCGGACAGGCCCAGAAACACATCGGCGCCATCAATGATATCGGCCAGGGTACGCGCCTTGGTATCCTGCGCAAAGCGTTCCTTGTCGGGATCCATCAGTACCTTGCGGCCCTTGTAGACCACGCCCTCGATGTCGGAAATCCAGATGTTCCCGACAGGCAAACCCAGATCGACCATCAGGTCGAGGCAGGCCAGCGCGGCCGCGCCGGCGCCCGACACCACTACCTTGACCTGATCGATGGCCTTTTTGACGACCTCCAGCCCACCGATGAATGCCGCCGACACGCAAATGGCCGTACCGTGCTGGTCGTCGTGAAATACCGGTATGCGCATGCGCTCGCGCAATTTGCGTTCGACCGTAAAACATTCAGGAGCCTTGATGTCTTCAAGGTTGATGCCGCCGAAGGTCGGCTCGAGGCCGGCGATGATTTCAACCAGCTTGTCGGGATCGGTTTCGTTGATTTCGATATCGAACACATCGATATCGGCAAACTTCTTGAACAGTACGGCCTTGCCCTCCATGACGGGCTTGGACGCCAGGGGGCCGATATTGCCCAGGCCCAGCACGGCGGTGCCGTTGGTGATGACCCCCACCAGATTGCCGCGCGCGGTGTAGCGGTAGGCATTGACGGGATCCGCCACGATTTCTTCGCAAGCCGCGGCCACCCCGGGCGTATACGCCAGCGCCAGATCGCGCTGGCTGAAAAGCTGTTTGGTTGGAGTAACCGAGATTTTTCCAGGGCGCCCATGCTCGTGATATTCAAGAGCCGCCTTGCGAATATTATCTTCCATGATGTTTCTTTATAGGCTGTTTTAAAGTGAGAGACGCTCATTCTAGCCCCAGCCACAAATTAATGGCAGGGCCGTGGCCATAAATGGCCACAATGCCAAAATCCTATATATCCTGGCCCATATATGGATAAATGCCGGAAGGATCGAACAGCGCCTTGACCTGGGAGTCCAGATCGGCGGCAAAAAACCAGGCTTCGTCTTCGGAACTGTCGTGGTGCGTGGTAAAGGCCGGACGTTCGACAGGAGCGGACTCAGCCGCCGTCAGTTCGTTCAGTACCACCCACTCCACCCAGCCCAAGGCGCCCCCATGCCCAAGCAGCAAGTGGGCCAGATTGACCGTTTGTCCCTCGCACGGCAACAACGCGTCGAGACGATAGCGGGCGGGCCAGGGGGCAAGCCGCCTGCAGGCCTGCGCTTCGGTCTTGCCGGCCAATTGAAACAGGTCCGGCACCAGCCGCTGCAACGTCAGGGTCTCGAGGGGCTGCCGGTTTTTTTCGCCAAACGGACCCAGTTTCGCGCTGGTTCCATCGGCCAGCAGGACCGAAGCATGGGCCAGGCCCGACTTGAAGGTTTCGCCCGAATTCCAGTCGCACAAGGTGCGGTCGGCCAGCCAGGCGGCCACGGTGAGGTAGCCTGGCGCGTCGGCGAATTGATGCAGACCCGCCGCTTCCAGTTCGCCCAGCATGCATCCGGGCTGTACGAACCATTGACTGCCGCCTTCCGTCAGGCGCCGGAAGCCGGCCATCTCGTACCCGGGCTCCACCCACAGTACCGGCTGGCCCAGGGGGGTAGCCACCTGGGGCACTCCCCCCAGAGCCATGATTACGCCATACTCGGCACACAGGGCACGCGCATGGTGCGCATCGCTTGCCTCCAGGGGAACCAGGCGCCCGCTGCCCACGCCCTGATCGGTGCCGTAGTCGAAGAAACTGCCCGCGACGCTGCGGCGGATACGCTGGCAGAAATTATCCCAGGGGTTTTGGGAAGGGCGGCGTCCCATCAGAAAAGAACGACGAGAAGAAGGCTGCATACCACGATTCCTTACGAACAGATATTCCAAATATTCACGCCGAGCGGCGAGTCGCTCTACAATCATTCTTTTTGCCCGAGAAGCCAGTCTTATGCCCCGTCTTGCCAAGCGTACCGAACAAGTCATGCCATTCTACGCTGTGGAACTCTTCAAACAGGCCAATGCGCTCAATGCGCAAGGCAGGGATGTCATCAGCCTGGGCATTGGCGAACCCGATTTCACGGCGCCGCCCCAGGTTCTCGAAACACTGAATCGCGCCGCCCACGCCGGACTGAGCGGCTACACCCCACCGGCCGGCATTGCACCACTGCGCGAGGCCATCGCCCATTATTATTCAACGCACTTTTCCGCGGCCATAGATCCGAAGCGGGTCATCGTGACATCCGGCGCATCGGGCGCCCTGCTGCTGGTCAGCATGGCGCTTATCAACCCGGGCGACGAAATCCTCATGCCCGACCCATCCTACCCGGCCAACCAGAATTTCATCATGGGAGCGGGCGGCACCCCGCGCCTCGTCCCTTGCTCGGCGGAGCAACGTTTCCAACTGAGCGCCGCCGACATTAGGGCCAACTGGGGTCCTGCGACACGCGGCGTCCTGATCGCCTCGCCCAGCAATCCGACCGGCACAAGCATTGCCCGGGAAGATATGCGGGCCCTGATTGCCGAGGTCAGGCAGCGCGACGGCTTTATCATCATGGACGAAATATACCTGGGGCTGTACTACGGCGACACGCCGCAAAGCGCCCTCACCCTTGATGACAACGTCATTGTCATCAACAGCTTCTCCAAATATTTCCACATGACGGGCTGGCGGCTGGGCTGGCTGATCGCCCCTGAATCCATGGTGCCGGCCATCGAAAAGCTGGCCGCAAGCCTGGCGATCTGCGCCCCCTCGCTGGCGCAACACGCCGCACTGACGTGCTTCGAACCCGAAGTCATGCGCATTTATGAAAATCGGCGCCTGTCGTTCAAGCAACGGCGCGATTACCTGCTGCCCGAGTTCGAGCGTTTGAACCTGCATGTGCCGGCGATACCGGACGGCGCGTTCTATATTTATGCCGATATCCGCGCGCACAGCCAGGACAGCGATGATTTTTCCCATCGCCTGCTGCATGAAGCCAGCGTAGCCGCCGTGCCGGGGCGCGATTTCGGGCCGGCCCATGCACGCCACAGCATGCGCTTTTCGTACGCGACGGGGCTGGATCGTTTGCAGGAAGCCATCAGCAGGATTGAACGCTTTCTGGCTTGAAAGCCGGCAGGCTACTTGTGCCCGATGGGAATCCCCGAGGCCAGCGCAATGCGGCGTCGCTCGGCCAGCACCTTGGCGCCGTAGCCGCCATCGCCGGGGCCGGTAGAGCCTACATAGCATGCCAGCCCGCCTTCGACCGAGCCGCGCCGCTTGATGCAGTCCTGCAAAATCTGCGAACCGACGCGTATATTGGCAATCGGATTCAAGGCCGCGGCCGACCCGCCGCCAAACCGCGCAAACTTGTCTTTATGAACATTGGCCATGACCTGCATCAGGCCCTGGGCCCCTACATGGCTCTCGGCAAGCGGGTTATAGCGCGATTCGATGGCAATCACGGCAAGCAATAATTGCGGATCGAGATGCTGTTCCCTGCCCACGGTGAATGCGGTCTTGATCAGCACGCCGGCGGCGTTATAGGCAATCTGGTACTTACGGGCGATATAACTGCGCAAAGCCTGCAACTGTGCCTTGCTCACATTGGGAATCGACAGGCTATCGGCCGAAGCCCGCAGGGCATGAGTGAAGTCTGCGGCCGAAGCAATGTCGGCCTTGGGCACCGGAACCGGCTTTTTGGCCACCGGGGCCGGAGTGGAAGGCGGAAGGGCCGATCCCTGGGGGGCGGTGCCTGCCGCGGGCGCGGGTTCCTCGATTTCCGGCTGCAGCGAGGCGGCCAGCATGTCGTCGTTGGCCTGGGCGAACGAGCCTGTCATGCCTCCCTGCATCGCGTCGGGACGCAGGGTAGCCAGCAAGGCCGCGTGCATTTGTTGGGACTGCAGGCGCAGCGAGGGCACGGTCAGGCTCAGCACCAGTGTCACCAACACTGCAATGCCGAGGTAGATCGCCGAAACGTGAACGAATTCCCCGAGTTGGTTTACGAACCCGCGGGCGGATCGAGTGAGTAGATTTTCCGAACTAATGTCGGCCATCCTGGCCCAGCCCAATAAAATAAGTAAAGTCGATGTTAACCTTAGTCCTGCGATTCAAATGTAACCAAATTGGCAGGATTCTGTGAAATATCGTGACCTCAGAGACTTTATAGCGCAGCTTGAAAGTGCGGGCGAACTCAAGCGCATCCGGCATCCTGTATCGACCGACCTGGAAATGACCGAGATCAGCGATCGCGTGCTGCGAGCCAACGGTCCCGCCTTGCTGTTCGAACAGGCGGCACATGGCGGGCGCCCCGCGGCCATGCCGGTACTGACCAATTTGTTCGGAACGCCGAAACGGGTCGCGTGGGGGATGGGCGCGAATGATGTAAGCGCTCTGCGTGATACCGGGGAACTGCTGGCCTCGCTGCGAGAACCCGAGCCCCCCCGGGGGTTCCGCGACGCGCTCGCCAAAGTATCCATGCTCAAGGCGGCCCTGTGGGACATGAGTCCCAAAACCGTCAAGAATCCGGCCTGCCAGGAAATCGTGCTGGAAGGCGACGAGGTGGATCTGAATCAGATTCCGCTGCAACGCTGTTGGCCGGGCGACGTCGCTCCACTGTTGACCTGGGGCCTGGTCATTACACGCGGCCCCAAGGCCCGCCGCCAGAACCTCGGCATTTACCGGCAACAGCTGATCGGTCGCAACAAGCTCATCATGCGCTGGCTCTCGCACCGCGGCGGGGCTCTGGATTTTCGGGACCACACGCTCACTCATCCCGGCACGCCCTTTCCTGTCGCCGTAGCGCTCGGCGCCGACCCCGCCACCATCCTGGGCGCGGTTACCCCCGTTCCCGACAGCCTGTCCGAATACCAGTTTGCGGGCTTGCTGCGAGGATCCCGCACCGAAGTAAGCAAAGCCCTGGGCAGCGACCTTTCCGTTCCGGCCTTTGCGGAGATAGTGCTTGAAGGCCATCTGCTGCCGGCCGGCGATCCGCGCGCAGCTCCGCTGGTCGTTCCAGACGGCGCCAAGGGCCCCGCCGACAAAAACTATGAAATGGCGCTGGAAGGGCCTTACGGCGACCACACCGGTTATTACAACGAACAGGACTGGTTTCCGGTCTTCACCGTCGAGCGCATCACCATGCGCCGCAAACCCATTTACCACAGCACCTATACCGGCAAGCCTCCCGACGAACCCGCTGTGCTGGGCGTGGCGCTGAACGAAGTGTTCGTCCCCCTGCTCAAGCGCCAACTGCCTGAAATCGTGGATTTTTATCTGCCCCCCGAGGGCTGCAGCTACCGCCTGGCCGTGGTGTCGATCCGCAAGCAGTATCCCGGACACGCCAAGCGCGTCATGTTCGGCCTGTGGAGCGTGCTGCGCCAGTTCATGTACACCAAATTCATTGTGGTCGTCGATCACGACATCGACCCGCGCAACTGGCAAGAGGTCATCTGGGCGATGACGACTCGCATGGATCCGGTGCGCGATACCGTGCTGGTTGAAAACACGCCTATCGATTACCTGGATTTCGCTTCGCCGGTGTCGGGCCTGGGTGGAAAGATGGGGCTGGATGCCACCAACAAATGGCCAGGCGAGACCCTGCGTGAATGGGGTACCCCCATAGTCATGGATGACGCGGTAAAAGCCCGGGTCGACGCCATGTGGCAAGATCTGGGATTATCGTAAAACGTAGGGGCAGCCCCTTGTGGCCGCCCGACACACGATGGCTATTGAATCGACCAGGATGGGTACAAGCCTCCTGCCAATGCTTGCGATTCAGCTCTTTTTCGCCCGTTTCGAATCGGCCGGCATCATGGAGCGGACCACCTGCCAGCCCAGCAGCACGCCGGCGCCCAGGCGCAACCAGTTGCGGCCCCGCCTTCTGCCCGACAGCAAAGCCGACACGCCCGTCAACAACAAAGGATAGCGCCGCGTCAGGGTGAGCCCCTGGAGCAACCAGTTGACGCTCTTGTTTGATACCGCGGGCAGGATCCCGTGCAGCAGGGAAGCAGGCTTCAGGCTTTCGCCGACCTCCCGGGCATGGCGACGCAGCGCCTGCCGTTCCAGGGCGGCCCTTGCACGCAGCATTTCAATGCGCAATTCCTGCTGGCTGCGCTGGGCGCGGGCGTTCATGAGATGCCTCCATCATGACCCGCGCACGCGGCGACGCGCAGGAGCTTGCGGGCCGCAAGAAAGACTTTCATGATGCCTCCGTTTTGTGCGGATCGTCGGCCCCCGGGGCCGGATCGCTCAGGCGACCCACCAGGGCCACGTCGCGCCTCAACTCATCGAGCGTTGCCGCAAACGGCGTGGGCCCGTACAGCAATGCCTGCCGCACCGCCCAGAAAAACCCCAGGCCCAGCAGACCATACACCAGCGCCAGTCCGCCAAGCGCCAGATAGCGTTCTTCGGTGGGCCAGAAGTACAACGCGACCGCAATGGAAAAAACCAGAATCGCCAAACTTGAAAACAGCAATGCCGCAAACGCCATGCCCAACAGCTTGAACAAACGCACCTTTTGGCCAGAGGCTTCCAATGCAAAAAGCTCGAGGCGTGTACGCACGATGGACAGCAGCGTGCCGGCCATTTCCCCTACAGAATGTCTGAGCGCCATAATTTATTTTTCTAAAAACCGCATTCCTGCCTGCACTGCGTACGGGCAGGAATGCGGCAGGTTTAACGACGGCTGATCAGCATGCCCACCAACAGCCCCGTCAAGCCGGCTATGCCAATGGCCTGCCAGGGATTGTCGTGCACATAATCGTCGGTGGCACGCGCCGCGTGTCGTCCCCTGGTCAGCAAAGCATCCTGGGTTTCGTACAGCGTTTCGCGGGTGCGGCGCAGGGATCGCATTGCCCGTTCCCGCAACTCCGCCGCCTTGTCGCCGGTGGCGTCGGCCGCCTCGCGCAACAGCTTCTCGGCATCGTCCAGGCTATCTTTAACGCTTTCAATGAATTGATCTTCACTTGCTTGCGTATCTTTCGCGGTATCTTTTGCAGCCATGACTAGCTCCTTTACAGGGTTGAAACGGAAGAACTACTGAAATCATCTACCGGCGGAACCGCACCGCCTCGTTCCCGGCTCAGCGCAGGAACGGCTATGGAAAAACAAATCCCCCACACCTTGCCTCTAGTGCAGGCTGGACACCTCGACCACCGAGGACAGGCCCTGCTGCTGGCTTTCCTGTTTCATCACCATGTTCACGCCGGGGCAGAACCAGTCGGTGACCGACGAGGTCATACCTGGAATCGGCAACACCAGCCCGTTGAAGGAAGCCTGCGTGGGGTCGATGACGCGCGTATAGCGAACCGGCCAGCACGACTGACTGCCCGCGGCGGTCTGGATGGATTGCCGCTCACCCACGGTTTTTTCCCCCGTGTGCACCACGACAGGCTGAGTCTGCAGGGCCTGGTGATCGACATTGATCTGAAATGTCTGCGCGGGGAAGGTCTGCCCCGACCGGGTCAGCGGCCGGTCGTACGCAAACAAGCCGAGCATGCGCAAATCGAACTTGCCATGAACCGGCACGCGTTTCCCGGTGGCATCGCTACGCTCGAAGCTGGCCTTGCCGTTTCGCACCGTCATCCAGTAATCGATTCTGGATTTGCCCGGCGGCAAACCGCCCAGGCCAAATGTAGCCGTGCCTTGCACATGGGCTTCGCAATCATCGGCCGCCCGTTTTTTGACGTTCGAGAAACCGAGGTCGGCGCCCAACTGCACGCCGCCCGACCCGGTCAGTTGCACCGCACCGCCGTCGTGCATGAACGGAACTTCGCACAGGCCCGCCATGGCGGGCGCCAGGCCAAGCCACCACATCAGAACCGCCGCACCTGCCAGGGAAACCAAACGCATGAAACCGCCCGTCATAGACATTGAAACTTGATGCTACTCCTTCTGCAGCCCAAGCTCTGGACAAAAAATAAGGAAACGTTAGCAATCATTAGCAAATCCACAGAAAGCCTGATCTCCGGCACCAGATAGCGCAAGCCTCAGGCGTCTTTTTGACGCGTACCGAAAATGCGATCGCCGGCATCGCCCAGGCCTGGAATAATGTAGCCGCTTTCGTTCAGATGGCTATCGATGGACGCGGTATAAATGTGCACATCGGGATGCCGGGCCAGCACCGCTTCGATACCCCGGGGCGCGGCAACCAGCACCAGGGCCCGCACATTGCGGCAGCCTGCCTTCTTGAGCATATCGATGGTCGCCATCATGGATCCTCCGGTCGCCAGCATCGGGTCGACGATCAAGGCAAGGCGCTGGTGGAGCTCGCCCACCAGACGCTCGAGATAGGTCTGCGCCTGCAAAGTTTCTTCGTTGCGGGCAATACCCACGACACTGACCTTGGCTCCCGGGATCAGGCTAAGCACCCCGTCGAGCATGCCTATGCCGGCACGCAAAATAGGCACCACCGTTACCTTTTTCCCGGCCAGCTTCTCCACCGCCACCTCGCCGCTCCATCCCGTGATCGTATGCGGCTCCAAAGGCAGGTCTTTCGAGGCCTCGTACGTCAGCAGCGCCGCGATTTCCTGGGACATCTCGCGAAAATTCTTGGTGCTGAGATCGGCGCGGCGCAGCAAACCGAGTTTGTGACGTATCAGAGGATGGCGAATTTCGTGTACGGGCATGGTGTTTCCATAAAATGATGGGTCAAACTCCGGTCAGCGATCCGCCAGCCAGGTAACAAGCGCATCGTCAAAGCTCCGGACAGCCCCCGACCGTTCGTCGTTGACCAGGCTGACCACAATATAGCGTTTCCCGCTGGCCCCCAGAACGTACCCGGCCAGAGCGCGCGAGTCACGCAAGGTTCCAGTCTTCAAATGGGCCATGCCTTTGACCTCATCGCTGCGCAATCGACGCTTGACGGTGCCATCGACGCCGGCTATGGCCAGAGACGACATGAATTCGGACATCATGGGCGAATGCCACACGACGCCGAGCATCTGGCTCAGGCCGGCAGCGGTAAGCCGGGCATTTCGCGCCAGGCCCGCACCATTATCGATCACCCACCCACGGGTATCCACCTTCTGGCCTTGGAGCACGGCCAAGGCCGCCTTGCCGCCCGAGTCCATGGTGGCGCCCGGCCCCAGCTTTTCAGCCCCGAGTGTCAGCAGAACCGTGCGCGCCATGACATTATTGCTTTGCTTGTTGATCAGACGTATGGTGTCGGCCAGGCTGGCAGAGTCGTGCCAGACCACCGGGGTGGCTCCGGGCGGGACGCGACCGGGGTGAATACCGCTGCCCAAGGTGCCCCCCAGTTCTTTCCACAGCATCTGAAAGACAGCCGAAAAATACTCGGGCTGCGACATGACCAGACGATACACGCTGAATTCGCCGCACGAGCCCGCCGCGGTGCCGCCGACATGGATAATCACCTCTTTGCCGCCATTGCTGACGTCGGTGGAAATGGCGGGTGAACCGGGGCACGTCGCGCCGCTCCATTTGATATCGCCGCTGATACGCACGCCGGGTACCGGTGGGTCGACAATGGGAATCCACTTATGCGCCCGCGCATCGGGCTGAAACACCAGGCGCACGGCTCCCAGGCCCACCATCAGGGCATCGGGGCTGGCGTTATATGGCCGGTCGGCCGCCCCATCGAACTCCCCGGGGTCGGTTGCAACCTGGCCGAACATGGAGCGATCGACCACCACTTCAGACAGGTTCTTGATGCCGCGCAGGCGCAATTCGCGCAGCAAAGACCATAAGTCTTCGATTTTAAGCAGGGGATCGCCGCCCGCCTTCAAATACAAAGGCCCGCGCAAAGTGCCCTCCGCATCCGGCCGACCGCCGTCTTTGGCCAGGAAAGTCGTGCGCCAGGCATAGTCCGGCCCCAGGCCGGACAAGGCGCTCCAGGTTGTCACCATTTTCATGACCGACGCCGGATTGCGCGGCACGGTGCCGTTGACATCAGCCAGGCGCGGCCCATCGACCTCTTGCACGACGAGCGACAGGGAGCTTTCAGGCAAATGGGTAGCCTGCCACGCCTTGCTCAGCTCGGCAGGCAGGCCCTGGCCGACAGCGGCAGCCGCCGGCCACAGCAACGCGCCGCAGGCGGCCCATTGCAAGCCGCGGCGGCGCAGGCCTTGCAACCCTTTTTCTAATGCATATGCAAACATGGCGACACTCTATTTCCTGCCCAGAAAACCATCAGCATAACCAAAGAAGGTCTCCAGTTGGGCTGTGTCCAAGCAGAAACTCGCCGCCGCAGCTTAAAATACGGACCAGCCTCAATCCCGGCGCGTCCAGAATCGCGCCCCAACGCCAAGACTTTTCGTGTGAATCCCAAGCTTCAACTCTCGCAGTTCGACTACGAACTGCCTCCCGAACTGATTGCCCAGTCGCCGGCCGCCGAACGCGCCGGCAGCAGATTGTTGCATATTGATACAACGGGTGCCCTGCATGATCGGCGTTTCATCGACTTGCCCGGACTACTCAAACCTCGCGACCTGCTGGTCTTCAACGACACTCGCGTCATCAAGGCACGATTGCGCGGACACAAGGAAAGCGGCGGAAAAATAGAAATACTGGTCGAACGCATCACCGAGCCCAATATCGCCCTGGCTCATCTGAAGGCCAGCAAATCGCCCAGGGCCGGCAGTGTGCTGATGATAGCCGAGGCGTTCAGCGTCAAAGTGCTGGGTCGCCAGGGTGAATTGTTCGAACTCGAATTCCCCGAGCGCGTGCTCGACCTGCTCGACCGCCACGGCGCCACCCCCTTGCCGCCATACATAGAGCACGCGGCCGGGCGGGATGACGACGAACGCTACCAGACTGTGTATGCCCGTGAGCCCGGCGCCGTCGCGGCGCCGACGGCCGGCCTGCATTTCGACACAGCCATGCTGGCCCGATTGGCCGCTCTCGGAGTGCAGCAAGCCTTCGTTACCCTGCATGTCGGCGCGGGAACATTCCAGCCGGTGCGCGTTGAAAACCTGAGCGAGCACATTATGCATACCGAACGCTACTCAGTGTCTGAGCAAACCCTGGAGCAGGTTCACGCCACCCGCGCCGCCGGAGGGCGTGTCATCGCGGTGGGGACAACCAGCGTGCGCGCGCTGGAATCGGCGGCACGGCATGCCCCCGGCGCCGGGCCCGCCGAGGGCGATACCAGCCTGTTCATTACTCCCGGCTACCGTTTCAGCAACGTCGACGCCCTGATTACCAATTTTCACCTGCCGCAATCCACGCTGCTGATGCTCGTTTCGGCATTGGCCGGCATGGAGCCCATCCGGCGCGCCTACGCGCACGCCATTCAATCCAGATACCGCTTTTTCAGCTACGGCGATGCCATGTTTATAGAAACTCCCAAGTCATGACCGGCCTGCAATTCGAACTTTTAGCCACCGATGGCGCCGCGCGCCGCGGCCGCATGACGCTCAACCACGGCGTGGTGGAAACCCCCATCTTCATGCCGGTGGGCACCTATGGCAGCGTCAAGGCCATGCTGCCTCACGAACTCGACGAGGTCGGAGCGCAGATCGTGCTGGGCAACACCTTCCATCTGTGGCTGAGACCCGGCACCGAGGTCCTGGAAAAGCACCAGGGCCTGCATGGCTTCATGCAATGGCCCAGACCCATCCTGACCGATTCCGGCGGATTCCAGGTCTTCAGCCTGAACGGTTTGCGAAAAATCACCGAAGAAGGGGTGAAATTCGCCTCGCCCATCGATGGCTCCAGGCTGTTTTTAACGCCCGAAGAGTCCATGCGCATCCAGCGGGCGCTGAATTCCGATATAGCCATGGTGTTCGACGAATGCACCCCCTACACCATAGACGGGCGCCCGGCCACGTCCGACGAAGCGGCCCAATCGATGCGCATGTCGCTGCGCTGGGCCCAACGCTCGCGCGTCGCTTTCGACGCCCTGCAGAACCCCAATGCGCTGTTCGGCATCGTCCAGGGCGGCATGTTCGAAAACCTGCGCGATGAGTCGCTGGCAGGCCTGACCGATATCGGCTTTCACGGCTACGCCATCGGCGGATTGTCGGTCGGGGAGCCCAAAGAAGAAATGATGCGCGTACTGGCGCATGTAGCCCCACGGCTTCCCGCGCAGGCGCCCCGCTACCTGATGGGGGTAGGCACTCCCGAGGATCTGGTCGAGGGAGTCAGCCGCGGCGTCGACATGTTCGATTGCGTGATGCCCACGCGCAATGCCCGCAACGGCTGGCTATTCACCCGGTTCGGCGATATTAAAATACGCAACGCCCGCTATCGCGACGACACCCGCCCCCTCGACTCCACATGTTCATGCCATACTTGCACGCATTTTTCGCGCGCTTACCTGCATCACCTGCAGCGCGCCAACGAAATTACCGGCGCCCGCCTCAATACAGTGCATAACCTGCACTATTACCTGAATCTGATGCAGGAAATGCGCGATGCGATCGCCGCCGGCAGCTTCGAACACTGGCGCAGCGAATTTGTCCGAAATCGGGCACGGGGTATCGATTAAGCCAGATATCGCTACAATAGAGAGTTAATTAAAAAATTTCAGGAGTTACGAATGCTCGCAGTTGACACCCTTAAACTTGTTACCGCTCAAGCCACAGGCAGTGCCGCTGGTGGGGAAAATGCCTTGATGGGCATGCTGCCCATCATTTTGATGTTCGTCATTCTTTACTTCCTGATGATTCGTCCGCAGATGAAACGTCAGAAAGAACACCGCAACATGGTGGCGGCGCTGTCCAAAGGCGACGAAGTCATTACCTCGGGCGGCATGCTGGGCAAAGTCACCAAGGTCAGCGACAGCTACATCACCCTTGAAATCGCCAACCTGGCCGACAAGCCCGTTGAAACTGTCCTGCAAAGAACAGCCATAACCACGATATTGCCCAAAGGCACCATCAAGGCGCTGTAAGCGCGGCACTCGTACCCCGGATCCCGATCCGGGCTTGTTTTCACGCTTTAGTCTGTTGATCGACAATGAACCGTTATCCTCTCTGGAAATACCTTACTGTCCTTGCCGCCGTAATCATAGGGTTGCTCTATACGCTGCCCAATTTTTTCGGTGAATCGCCGGCAGTGCAGATTGCCGGCGCCAAATCGACGGTCAAAGTCGACAACGACGTCCTCAAGAAAGTCGAGGCCATACTTCAAGGCGAGCATATCGAGTCAACAGGCGCCTATTTTGAACAAAATGGCCCCAGCGGCACGATTCGGGTGCGTTTTGCAACCACCGATATACAGCTCAAGGCCAAAGACGCCATTGAGAAAGCCCTCAACCCGGATCCTTCCGATCCCGGCTACACAGTAGCGCTGAACCTGGTGTCCGCCTCGCCCAACTGGCTTTCGTCGCTGGGCGCCAATCCCATGTACCTGGGCCTGGATCTGCGCGGGGGTGTCCACTTTTTGCTGCAAGTCGATATGCATGGCGCCCTGACGGGCCGCTACGACTCGCTCGCCAGCGACGTCCGTACCAACCTGCGCGACAACAATATCAAGAACGCCAGCGTCGATCGTGTCGATCTGTCCATCGTGACCAAGTTCGACAGTGCCGAGGCTCGCGATGCCGCCACCTCGGACCTGCGCCGGCGCATGCCCGACATGGTATTTACCGATGCCCCGTCCAACGACGGCAAGTTTCCCCTGATAGCCAAACTCACCGATGCGGCCACGACATTGGTCCAGTCCAACGCAATCAAGCAGAACATCACCACTCTGCATAACCGCATCAACGAACTGGGCGTGGCCGAGCCCATCATTCAGCAGCAAGGAGCCGACCGCATCGTGGTGCAGTTGCCGGGTGTCCAGGACGTGGCCAAGGCCAAAGAGATTCTTGGGCGCACTGCGACCTTGCAGATCCGCATGGTGGACGACTCTCCCACCGCCATGGCCGCCCTCAGCGCGGGTACCGTACCCTTCGGGCTCGAGCGCTACAACGATCGCGACAAACATCCCATCCTCGTGCGGCGCCAGGTCATCCTGACCGGCGAAAACCTTCAAGACGCCCAGCCCGGACGCGATCAGCAAACCCAGCAGGCCTCGGTCAACCTGACCCTGGACGCCAAGGGGGCACGCATCTTCCGCGACGTCACGCGCGACAATATCGGCAAGCGCATGGCCATCATCCTGTTTGAAAACGGCAAGGGCGAAGTGGTGACTGCCCCCGTGATCCGCAGCGAAATTCCTGGCGGGCACGTTCAAATTACCGGCAGCATGTCGCCCCAGGAAGCCGCCGACACCTCGCTGCTGTTGCGCGCCGGCGCACTGGCCGCCCCCATGAATATCATTGAAGAGCGCACCATAGGCCCAAGCCTGGGCGCCGAAAACATTACCAAGGGCTTCGATTCGACCCTGTACGGTTTTCTTGCCATCGCCATCTTCATTATTCTGTATTACCACTTGTTCGGCGTATTCTCGACCCTGGGCCTGGCTTTCAACGTACTGCTGCTGCTGGCCGTACTCTCCATGCTGCAAGCCACCCTGACCTTGCCCGGCATCGCGGCCATTGCGCTGACGCTGGGCATGGCCATCGACTCCAACGTGCTGATCAACGAACGGATACGCGAAGAACTGCGCAATGGCGCCTCGCCGCAGCAGGCGATCAACCTGGGCTTCGAACGGGCTTGGGATACCATTTTCGATTCGAACCTCACCACACTGATTGTCGGCCTCTCCCTGCTGGCTTTCGGCACAGGCCCGATCCGCGGCTTCGCGGTGGTGCACTGCATAGGTATCCTGACTTCGATGTTCTCGTCCGTGGTCGGAGTCCGGTCGCTGGCCAATCTCTGGTATGGGCGCAAGCGCAAACTCCAAAGCATTTCGATCGGCCAGATCTGGAAGCCCAAAAAGAACTAAGCTCTGTGGCGGCGCGCAATGCCGCGCCGCACTATCTACGAATTAGGCAAGAAGAAACATGGAATTTTTCCGAATCCACCGCACCATCCCGTTCATGCGCAATGCGCTGGTGCTTAACCTGATCAGCCTGGTCACTTTCATCCTTGCCGTATTTTTCATTGTGACGCGCGGCTTTCATCTTTCGATCGAGTTTACCGGCGGTACGGTCATGGAGGTGCATTACGCGCAGACAGCCCCGGTCGATGATATCCGCAGCGCGGTCGACAAGCTGAAATATTCCGATTTCCAGGTGCAGAATTTCGGTACATCGCACGATGTCATGATCCGCTTGCCTTTGCGTGCCGGACAAACCTCGGCCGTGCAAAGCGAAACCGTCTTGAAATCCCTGCAGGCCCTGCACCCCGATGTGGAACTGCGCCGCGTGGAGTTCGTTGGCCCGCAGGTGGGCCAGGAACTGGTGCATAACGGCCTGATGGCGCTGCTGTGCGTGGTGGTCGGCATCATGATTTACCTGGGGATGCGATTCGAGTGGAAGTTCGCGGTCTCCGGGGTCATAGCCAATCTGCACGATGTGGTGATTATTCTGGGATTCTTTGCGTTTTTCCAATGGGAATTCTCGCTGTCGGTGCTGGCCGGGGTGCTGGCGGTGCTGGGCTATTCGGTGAATGAATCCGTGGTTATCATGGACCGGATCCGCGAAAACTTCCGCAAGCAGCGCAAGGCGCCCGTGCGCGAGATTATCGACGGCGCGATTACCCAGACGATTTCACGTACCGTCATTACTCACGGTTCGACGCAAATGATGGTGCTTTCCATGTTCTTTTTTGGCGGGCCGACACTGCATTATTTCTCGCTGGCGCTGACCATCGGTATCTGGTTCGGTATCTATTCGTCGGTGTTCGTGGCCGCGGCGCTTGCGATGTGGATGGGCGTGAAGCGCGAAGACTTGGTCAAGGCCGTCAAGAAAGACGACCCCAAGGCCGAGCTCGGCTAAGGCATTTTCGGTTCAGGTGGTTTACAGCGCTGAGCGTGTTTCAGTGACTTTCGTGTCGAGCTGTTTTTAGGCTTGGTCTGTGGCTTTGGGCTGTGTTGCTGCGGAAGTATTTCTATAAAGACGCCGCAGGGTGGGCGGTGCTGTGTAGTCCGGCACGTCCAGCGGTCGTGGTGCTACGCACCCCGACTGCCCGGGTCTGCCTCGTCCAGGCGGGCGTCGGGCCAACTCGCAGTGCCTCGCACGCGAGGCACTGCTCAGACAGGGCCCGCCGAAAGCCCCCGCCTTCCCTTCGTCAGCACCCGGCGCTGGACTACCGCCGGACTACACAGCACCGCCCACCCTGCGGCTTGCGTTGAGGTCATGCATCGAGGTATACGCTGAGTCGGCAAGTTCATTCCAGGCATGCCACAACGCGAGCCGTCTATCGGGGCTTGGGGTCAGGACCGGCGTAAGGCGTGCGCCGGATGCTACCGTAGGGAAGGCGGGGGCTTTCGGCGGGCCATGTTTGAGCGTAGCCGCGCCAGCGGCGTAGCGAGTTTGGCCCGACGCCCGCCTGGACGAGGTAGATCCGGATCAAGCACGCCGTGCCGGCCCTGACCCCAAGCCCCGATAGACGGCGTCTTTATATACCAAAGCCACCAAAACATCGAATCCCGTAAACACTCAAACGCCGTAACCCACTCGAACCAAAAACGCACTAATAGCGCCAAGCCCCGCGCCCCTTGCGTTTATTGAAGCGCAACACACATCGCATCCGACGCCGCCCCTGCTATCGGGTAAAATGCTATGTTTTACCTACTGCCCCCGGGATATACACCCGTTACGGCCACAACTATGCAAGAAACCCCCATCAAGCGCAGCGGCGCAACCGCGACCTCCACACTGCCTTCCGCCGTGCACCCTGCCGGCGCCTCCGCCCTCTCCACGCCGACACGCAAACTGTTCATCCGTACCTTCGGCTGCCAGATGAACGAATACGACTCTGAAAAAATGGCGGACGTGCTGCGTGAAGACCAGGGTCTGGAGATTACCCAGGACCCGGAAGAAGCCGACGTCATTCTGTTCAATACCTGTTCGGTGCGCGAGAAGGCCCAGGAAAAAGTCTTCTCCGATCTGGGCCGCGTGCAGCACCTGAAACAAACCAAGCCGCATCTACTAATAGGCGTGGGTGGCTGCGTGGCCAGCCAGGAAGGCGCGGAAATCGTCAAGCGCGCGCCCTACGTCGACGTCGTCTTCGGCCCACAAACCTTGCATCGCCTGCCCGAACTGATCGCCAAGCGCAGGGAATCGGGACGTTCGCAAGTCGATATCAGTTTTCCCGAAATAGAAAAATTCGACGCACTGCCACCTGCCCGCGTCGACGGCCCCACCGCCTTTGTGTCGATCATGGAAGGCTGCAGCAAATACTGCAGCTTCTGTGTCGTGCCCTATACCCGGGGCGCCGAAATCTCGCGCCCCTTCGATGACGTATTGGTCGAAATCGCCGACCTGGCGGACCAGGGCGTGCGCGAAGTCACGCTGCTGGGACAAAACGTCAACGCCTACCGCGGCCCCATGGGCGATTCCGCCGAAATCGCCGACTTTGCCATGCTGCTCGAGTATGTGCACGAAATTCCAGGCATCGAACGCATACGCTACACCACATCGCACCCCAAAGAAATGACGACGCGGCTCATCGAGGCGCACGGCAAGCTGCCCAAGCTGGTGCCTTTCCTGCACCTGCCCGTGCAGGCCGGCAGCGACCGGGTGCTGTCCGCCATGAAGCGGGGCTACACCTCGCTGGAGTTCAAGTCGATAGTGCGCCGCCTGCGCGCCGCCCGCCCCGGCCTGACCCTGTCGTCGGACTTCATCGTCGGCTTTCCCGGAGAAACCGAGGACGACTTCGAAAAAACCATGGCGCTGATCCGCGACGTCGGTTTCGACCAATCATTCTCTTTCGTTTATTCACGCCGCCCCGGCACACCCGCCGCCGATCTGCAGGATGACACCAGCAAAGAGCAAAAGCTGGCGCGCCTGCACCGGCTCCAGGCCCTGGTCAACGAACAGGCCGCGGCCATCAGCCACGCCATGATAGGCGGCACCCAGCGCGTACTGGTCGAAGGGCCGTCGCGCCGCGATCCGAACGAGATGATGGGCCGCACCGAAAACAACCGCATCATCAATTTCGCGGGCCAGACGCGCCTGATCGGGCATATGGCCGACGTCCGCGTCACCCAGGCTCTTACCAATACCCTGAAGGGTGAAATACTCATCGCAGAATCGCCCGCGCAAGGCCGTGCATGAGCCGTGCCCACCACCGCCACAAGACAGCTGTTGCCGTTACTCTCGACGGCGACAATACCCACTTGGCCAATCTTTGCGGGCCGCTGGACGAAAACTTGCGCCAGATTGCCGACGGCTGGAACGTCAAACTAGGACGGCGGGGCAATCACGTTACCATCGAAGGCGAGCAGGCCCAGGCGGCCGGCCAGGCTCTTGAATGGTTTCATCGCCGCGCGGTACACCAGGCATTGTCGATCGACGACATACAACTGGGCCTGGTCGAGCTTGGCGCAGGCCCGGTCGCAGAAGCCACTCCAGCGACGGCCACAGCAACGCCTGCCGCCGCGCCCGAACTGCCGCCCGAAGACGATGGCCGCATCATCCTGCGAACCCGCAAAAGCGATCTGCGACCGCGCACTCCGCGCCAACGCGATTATCTGAACCAAATACTGCACCACGACATTACCTTCGGAATCGGGCCAGCCGGCACCGGAAAAACCTGGCTGGCCGTTGCCTGCGCCATCGATGCGCTCGAGCGGGAAACCGTGCAGCGCCTGGTATTGACCCGGCCCGCCGTCGAAGCCGGCGAGCGGCTGGGATTCCTGCCGGGCGACCTGGTGCAAAAAGTCGACCCCTATCTGCGTCCGCTTTACGACGCCCTGTACGATCTGATGGGGATCGAGCGCGTGCAGCGCCTGTTCGAAAAGCAAACCATCGAGATCGCGCCATTGGCCTATATGCGCGGCCGCACGCTGAATCACGCCTTCGTGATTCTGGACGAAGCGCAAAATACCACCCCCGAACAAATGAAGATGTTTCTTACACGCGTCGGTTTCGGCAGCAAGGCCGTCATCAATGGCGATCCCTCGCAGGTCGATCTGCCCCGCGGCCAGGCCAGCGGCCTGATCCACGCGGTCGACGTGCTGAGCTCGGTACAAGGCATAGCCACCACCCGGTTCACCAGCCGCGACGTAGTGCGCCATCCTCTGGTCGCCCGCATTGTGGATGCCTACGAACGGGCCGGCGATCATGTCAGTTAGGCTTGCCCTGGCCGTGCAATACGGCGTTGCCATGGCCGAGCTGCCGCGCTGGCGCCTGCGCCGCTGGATCCAGCACGCTATCGAGGCGGTCGCACCCGGCCTGGATCCCGCCATGCAATGCATGGCCCTGACCCTGCGCCTGGTCGATGCGCGCGAGGGGCGACGGCTTAACCGCGAGTTTCGCGAACGCGACTACGCCACCAATGTGCTCACCTTTGAATACGGCCTGGGCCCCGACGGCACTCTCAGCGGCGACATCGTTCTGTGCATTCCGGTGCTGCGACGCGAAGCCCGCGAGCAAAAGAAAAACTTGCTGCACCACGCCGCGCACCTGACCATACACGGCGTCCTGCACGCCCTGGGCCATGACCATATCGATCCGGACGAAGCCCTGGAAATGGAAGCCCTGGAGGCCCGGATTCTCCGGAAAATGGGCATATCCAACCCTTACGAACCACAAAATTCATAAACGAAAACCCAATTTCGGTTATGCTGAAACTCCTTGAAACTCGTCCTGTGGACAATGCCAGATCCTAGCCCCCCCGATGCCGAGCCCCGCCCGGCGCGAACCTCATCCAAGTCTTTATTCGCCAAACTCGCTGCACTGATACGCCCCGAGCCGGAAGATCGAGAAGATATAAAAGCGGTACTCGAGGCGGCTCACGACCGGCAA
Organism: Paralcaligenes sp. KSB-10; assembly: GCF_021266465.1. NCBI lineage: Bacteria > Pseudomonadati > Pseudomonadota > Betaproteobacteria > Burkholderiales > Alcaligenaceae > Paralcaligenes > Paralcaligenes sp. KSB-10. The sequence goes on from NZ_CP089848.1 coordinate 2,393,097, forward strand.
GTCCTCGACGGTGAGTCGTACGCCATGATTTCCGGAGCGCTCGAAGTGGCAAACCAGACTGTCGCCGACATCATGGTGCCGCGATCCAAAATGGACATGCTCGATATCGGCAAGCCCCTGTCCGAGCTATTGCCCGAAATCATCGACACCGGCCACTCGCGTTTTCCTATCTACGAAACCGATCGCGACAATATCGTGGGTATTCTGCTGGCCAAGGACCTGCTGCTGTCGCTGACCAAGCCGTCCATCGATTTGCGGCCGCTGGTGCGCCCGGCGGTATTCATTCCCGAGACCAAGCGCCTTAACGTGCTGCTGCACGAATTCCGCAGCAGCCGCAACCACCTGGCGATCGTCATAGACGAGCATGGCGGTACATCGGGCCTGGTCACCATGGAAGACGTGCTGGAACAAATCGTAGGCGAAATCGAAGATGAATTCGACGAAGATGCCGAAAAAACCATTTTCCAGACAGGCACGAACAACTGGCGTGTCATGGGCATCACCGAGATCGAGTTCTTCAACCGTACTTTCAACACCGACCTGCCCCACGACGATTACGACACGCTCGGCGGCTGGCTGGCGGCCGAACTGGGGCGCATACCTCGCCGCGGCGACAGCATTGCCTCGCAGGGGCTGACCATCACCGTGGTCGGCGCCGACGCAAAACGCGCGCTGTGGCTGCATGTCCAGCACGACGACACAACTCAGCTTTCCACCCCCGGCCAGGCGGCGTAAGACCTTGAATCAAGCACGAAATCCCTGGCTACGCGGTATCGGCCTGCTTATCCTGGGAGCCGTCCATGCCTTGTCGTTTGCGCCAGGGCCCCTGCCTTCATGGACATTGCCTTTCGTCGAGATTTTCAGCCTGGCCGCACTGGCCTGCGTTACGTTTCGCAGCAGCGGCGTTGGGCAAGCCGCAATGGCCGGTTTCTGGTTCGGCTTGGGGAATTTCGCGCTGGGCCTGTACTGGCTGTATATCAGCCTGCATTTTTACGGCGGGCTGGCCGCTCCGCTCGCCGCGGCAGGCATTCTCATTCTGGCCGCCTTCCTGGCGCTGTTCTTCGTGCTGGCAGGCGCACTGGCGCGCTATCTATCGGCCGGGCATCTCGGCAAAGTCTCCAACTACCGCTGGCAGTTGCTGATCGCAGCCGTCTGGGCCTCATGCTGGACGACGACGGAGTGGCTGCGCGGCACACTGTTTACCGGGTTTCCCTGGCTCAATATTGGCTATGCGCACGTCGAAGGCGTACTTGCCAGTTGGGCGCCCGTCACCGGTGTTTACGGGCTGAGCTGGCTTGCGGCCTTTGCCGCGGGCGCCATCGCCCTGCTGGCCTGCGCCAAGGACAATCAGAATGACGCATCAGCGGCCGTGGCGGTGGGAGCCGCCATCGTCACAGGTCTGATCGGCATTCTGCTCAGCCACATCAGTTGGTCGCAGCCTCACGGCAAGCCCATGATCATGCGCCTGGTGCAAGGCAATATTCCCCAGTCGGAAAAATTCGATCCGCAGTTGATGCACGAGGGCATCGAAACCTATATGCGCCTGGCGGCGCTTCCGCCCAAAGAACCCGATGGCGCCCCCGACCTGATCGTACTGCCCGAAACCGTCATGCCGGTCTTCCAGGACCGGGTTGCCCCCCAGGTATGGGAACAATGGCTGCATATCGCCAAAGAACGCAGCGCCACCATATTCATGGGCATCCCCTTGCACCGAACCGTGAACGGCCGGGACCGCTACACCAACAGCGCGATCGCCTTTACGGCAAATACATCCCTGTCCAGCCTGGGAATGGGTACCCTGGATATGAGCTACGACAAGCACCACCTGGTGCCTTTCGGTGAATTCATACCCTACGGCTTCCGCTGGTTCGTGGACATGCTGCAAATTCCATTGGGCGACTTCGACCGGGGCCCGGTACGTCAGCGCCTGTTCAATATCCAAGGCCAGACCATCGCCCCCGATATCTGCTACGAAGATGTATTCGGCGAACAAATCATCCAGTCTGTACGGGACAGCGAGCTTGCCGGCCCCGGCGCCAATATCCTGGTAAATATCAGCAACCTGGCCTGGTTTGGCGACTCCTGGGCGCTGCGCCAGCACCTGCAGATTTCACGCATGCGGGCGCTCGAAACCGCCCGCCCCATGATCACCGCCACCAATACCGGCATGACCGCCGCGATCGATCCCCAAGGCACCGTACGCGCGGTACTCGACCCCATGCACAAAGGCGTGCTGGACGTCGAAGTACAGGGTACCAGCGGCCTTACTCCCTATGTACGATGGGGCGACTGGCCGATCATTGTCTGGACCTGTCTGCTCCTGCTGCTGGGATGGGCCTTGCGCAAACGCATCCCCGACGAACCGCGCCCGTAGCGGCACCGTCTTGTTGCAGGAGCACCACTTGCGGATGCCATCTCTCCGCTAATTCACTGTGCCAAAAAATTAGGAGTATCTGAACCGCCGTTATTTGTTTACCATAGTCGCTGTTTCGCGTTGTTTCAGGACGTAACTCTGGATGCAGGTATGTATGCAGGCCTCTCTCGCCATTGCCCTACGCAAGAACGCACTATTTACCGACTGCACGCAAATTGAACTGGCCCGCTTGCTGGCAGGTACGATTCAATGCGAGTTTCCGGCCGGCACGGAGATTTTTCAGGCGGGCGTCCAGGCGTCTTATTATTACTGGATACTATCGGGCGAAGTCGCGCTCAAGGCCGAACACGACACCTGGCATAGATGCGCCGATGAAGCGTTTGGCGATGAAGCCTTTGCGGACGATGCCTGCTACCTGCGCACCGCGCGGGCCACCACGCCGCTCGTTGCGCTGCGCATCACACGAACGGCGCTGCGGGCCCTGTCCGCGCATCGGCCCGAGATGCAATCGGCCGCCTTGATCGGTCTGGCGGCGCAGATGGGCAAAGTGGTAATGGAAGAACGCCCGACCATCAAAATCGAGCGCTCCTCTATGCCGATGAAACAACGCATCGGCTGGCTTGCAACGCTGGCGCTGCCGCCCCTGGCCTATCTGGCAGCCATGCAGAATGCGCTGCCGCAACACAGCGCCATCTACCTTGCCCTGCTCACCATGACAGCCACCATGTGGCTGTTCGCCGTGGTCGATGAGTTCGTCCCCCCCCTGATTGCCCTCGTGGCAATGCTGTTCATCAACCTGGTGCCGGCGCAAATCGCCCTGGCCGGGTTTTACTCGCCCGCATTTCTGTTATTGCTGGGCGTCTACGCCATCTCGGCCGTGCTGCTGAGTTCGGGCCTGGTCTACCGATTCATGCTCTGGCTGTTGCTCAAGGCACCCGACCGACCGTTCTGGCATCGTACCGCCCTAACCTTTTTCGGCATGCTGCTGTCGATCATGGTTCCTTCCGACAGCGCCCGCCTGGCGCTGCTGTTGCCGCTCTATCGCGAAATGGACAACAACATCGAAGCACCGCAACAGAGTCGCGAAGCCACCGCACTCATGATCGCCACCTTTATGGGCGCCACACTGTTTGCCCCCTTGCTGCTCACCAGCAAATCGGCTCATCTGGCCGCCTTCACCATGCTGCCCACCCAGGTGCAACTGCAGTTTCAGGGTTCCCACTGGCTGGTCGCCGCGGCCATCGTGGCCATTGGCCTGCTGGCCTGTCACCTGCTCGCCATGCGTTTTTTATATTCCTCAAATGAGGAAGCCCGACCCTTGCCTCGCGAACGCCTTGTAGTGCAATTGCGACTGCTGGGTCCGCTGGACAGCCGCGAATGGCTGGCCTTGTGCGCCTTCGTGGCGTTTCTGCTGGGCGCTGCGTTCCCGCAACTATATCTGTCGCTTACGGCATGGCTGGCGGGTTTTATTCTGGTCAGCCTGTTGGCGCTGGGCCTGTTCGACCGCAGGGCCTTCCTGCAAAATATCGATTGGCCCATGCTCTTTTTCATTTTGAGTCTTGATGGCTTGACCCGCGCCATCAACTATCTGGGCCTGAGTCCTTTGCTGATCAACGCCATAGGCAACAAGCTTGACTGGATTCATGGCCACCTGGGCTGGTTCATTCTGTTGGCGTTGGCGATAACCGTCGTCATACGGCTTGTTCTGCCACTGACCGCGGGCATGCTATTGGCATTGGCCATGCTCTTGCCAATGGGCATCGAGCAAGGCATCCACCCCTGGATAGTCATGTTCCTGGTGTCGCTATTCAGTGATATCTGGTTTTTCCCGCACCAGATGTCCACGTATACCCAGGCAAAAAACAACGGCCTGCAAGCGCGCTGCAGCGAATCGATATTCATGCGCCATATATGGTGGCTAAACCCTCTGCGTGTGCTGCTGGCGTACGCTTCAATTCCTTATTGGAACTGGCTGGGACTGAATTGAAGCGCCATCGATATCCCACTGAAACATTCTTGATATCTCTCCGATGAAATCACGACTGACACTGCTATTTGCCGGGCTGCTTGTTATTTTGCTCTTTGCCGCAATGAGCCTATTCAACCACGACAAGCCACGCATATTGATATTGCACAGCTACACCGAAACGGGTCAATGGGAACAAGCGGTCAACGAGGGTATAAACCGCGAACTGGCCCAAAACCGGACGCCCATTTCGATTCGCTGGCAATATATGGCGTTTACCGACCAGACCGACAAAATAGACTGGAGCGATGCCGCAAAACAAGCCGAGCACGTCATCAACACCTACCGGCCCAATATCCTGGTACCAATAGGCGAAGAGGCCCAGAAATACGTAGGCCGCAACTATGTGAACCACGCCGGCATGCGTATCATATACGCAACGAGTGAACACCCCTCCCACTTCGGATACCCTGACGCCGCAAACGCCACCGGCATCAGAGAAGTATTGCCGCTGGCGGAGATTAACGATGTGTTGCGCTACCTGCGCCGGCAGTCGGTGCGCATTCGTGTATTGGGCATGGACGACGAAACGGGCAGGGCCGAGCGCGAGCAAGTGAAAGACTTCATCTGGGCGCCCAACCGCCTGGTCGACGTGCAACTAGTGCCCAATTTCGACGCGTGGAAAGCCGCGGTACACGCCGCAAATCAAGATGCCGACGTACTCATCGCGCTAAGCTTCAACGGCTTGCCGCTCTCGGCCACGGATGCTCATCCCGTCGACAACAAACTACTCTCGACCTGGACCGAACATGAATCCAAACCGCTGGTCATCGGCGTACGCGTACCTTTTGTGGAGGGCGGCGGCGCACTCGCGGTCGTTCCTTCTGCCGAAGGCATAGGAGCGCAGATCGGCAAGCGCATTATTACTTTGCTGGCGCTTAAGCCAGGCAGCGCGCTGCCGCGCGGCAGCGACAGCCAGGACTTTCTGATAGCGTTGCGCCCCGAGCGCCTGGCCCAACGCAAGCTCTCGCTACCTGCAATTTACACACAAGCGGCACGAGCGTCGCATACGCTATTTGAATAGCCCTATGCCTCCCGCCACCGCCGTTACCGCCTTGGCGCGCGGTCAAATCATGGTAGGCTTGGGGCAACTTGCACGCCGCCAAAATTTCATGCATAATCTCACCTCTTCGCTAGACGCACCAAATTTTGGGGGTATAGCTCAGCTGGGAGAGCGCTTGCATGGCATGCAAGAGGTCAGCGGTTCGATCCCGCTTACCTCCACCAGTCTATCCGAAGAACCTGCATTCAATATGTTAGAATGCAACGCTGTTTCGTCCTGTCCCCTTCGTCTAGAGGCCTAGGACATCACCCTTTCACGGTGAGTACAGGGGTTCGAATCCCCTAGGGGACGCCAGATTTTTCTCAAAAAATCTGCTTTGGTTTATGTATACACCGCTGCGGAGCGGTAGTTCAGTTGGTTAGAATACCGGCCTGTCACGCCGGGGGTCGCGGGTTCGAGTCCCGTCCGCTCCGCCAAAGAATTCAGTGAAATCAAGCATCTACATCATGCAGGTGCTTTTTTTTCGCCTTGATTTTTCTTCCAAACCGCTAGGTTTCATTCCAAAACTCCCCTTTTTCAGCCTCTTTACCGGTGGTTAAGCCGCGCCAGGCCTAGCTCTGCGAGGTAAAGGCTAAAATCTCAAACAGAAATGGAAATTCAGCTGCGCTGCCTTGCTGCAGTTTGGCAAAAAGCCGATCCGCGTTCTCCGGCGTAGCCGTTTGTCGGACAGACCCGGCACCTGCCTCACAAGCCGCCGCAGATTACGCGAAGCAACACCTGCGAGATAGTCGGGGAAGGCTGTGAGCGGCACTAGCGATCGCCAGCGATATCCATGATGGTTCGTGAATATGACGCTTGCAGTCATATACAAAATATTGTATAAACTACCCATGCCCGCCCTTAAGCCTATCGAGTTTCTGGGAAGCTCACTTGATGATCTTCGCGCCTTCCCTCTTTCTGCCAGGCGCGAAGCTGGCCACCAGATCGATCAAGTTCAGAACGGCTCGGACCCGGATGACTGGAAGCCTATGAACACAGTAGGCCAAGGTGTCAGGGAAATCCGCGTTCGCGATAGTGCCGGCACCTTCAGGGTCATCTACATTGCCAAGTTCGCCGATGCTGTCTATGTGATCCACTGCTTTCAGAAGAAGACGGAAAAAACCAGTAAGGCGGATATAGATTTGGCCTCGAAACGTTATCGGGACCTGTTGCAGGAGCTAAACAAATGAGCAGCCAACGATTTTCTAACGTCTGGGATGCCATCGAGGACACCCAGGAAGAAGCGGAAAACATGAAGCTTCGTTCAGCCCTCATGACTGCGCTGAAGCAGCACATAACTCGTGTCAAGATGAGCCAGGCCGAAGCCGCCAAGCTTTTGGGCGTGACCCAGCCCCGTGTCTCTGATCTGATGCGTGGAAAAATCAACGTTTTTGGTCTTGATGCGCTGGTGAACATGGCCGCCGCAGCTGGGCTGCACATTGAAATGCGTGTGTTTGAGTCT